>JAEEVF010000007.1 GCA_016290775.1 Acetatifactor sp.
CCAGATGATTGGATTATAGCATCTTTTGGGGAAAAATGCACCATAAATTTGGCCCGTATTTGCCCCTAAAATGAATTCTATGTAATTAGGCGATATTTCAGTCGGGTTTTAGTTTTTCATTCTAGCAGAGTAGGCTTGGATGATCAGATTTATCAAGATAATCAGAGGATTGAGATGAATGAACAGAATCATAACGCTTTTGTAGCGCATATTAATTTCAATAACGAGATACAAACTTGCAAAGAACATTCAATCAAAACAGCTGAATATGCAGGGAGCAGATTGCGGAGTATAGGCTTATTATCTAGTGCATATTTGGCGGGTTTGTTACATGATGCTGGGAAGTATTCTGAAGAGTTTTCTGATTATATCTCAAAAGCAGCGTCTGGCGAGAGAGTAACAAAGGGATCCGTTATACATAGCTTTGCTGGATGTTCATATATTCTTAACCAATTTCACGATACCACTCTTGATTACAAGGATATTACTGCTGAAATCATTGCGTATGCCATAGCCGCACACCATGGTTTGTTTGATCAAATAATGGAGGATGGCGAGTCCGGATTCGAGCACAGATTACATAAACAACCTGAGTATGATCAGAAGGCGATGCAATGCTTTTTCAAGGAATGTGTATCACAAGAGGAAATTGAGACGCTTTTTGAAAAAACGGTAATAGAAATAACCAAGAAAATGCAAAGCATTTGCGAGATTTCTGATGATAGACAGGATGAGTTGTTTTTTTATACAGGTTTACTTGCCAGATTGATTCTATCATCCGTGATTGATGGAGACAGGACGGATACTTATTCATTCATGTCTGGACAGAATGTCAGTCGCAATGTACAACCATGTTGGGATAAATGTGTTGAAGCCATAGAAAGTTTTTTGACCCAAAAGGAACAAAAAAATACAATTGATAAAGCTAGAGGAGAACTATCGAATTTATGCAAGAACTTTGCAAGCAATCCAACAGACATCTATCGACTTAGCATTCCTACGGGATCAGGAAAAACATTATCAAGCTTACGATATGCACTTTATCACGCGAAGAAATTCAATAAGGACAGAATATTCTACATCGCTCCGCTAATTAGCATTTTGGAACAAAACGTGAATGTGATCCGAGGTGCTGTGGGTGACGGAAATATTGTTCTCGAACATCATTCCAATATCGTGCGCGATGATGACGAGTACGATGGCGTGACTTTAGGTAATGAGTTATTGCTGGAGACTTGGGATGCTCCAATCGTGGTAACAACATTGGTTCAGTTTTTGAATACTTTGTTTGGCGGGAAAACATCTCAGATTCGTAGATTTGCAGCGTTGACTAATAGTGTCGTTATTTTGGATGAAGTCCAGTCTGTGCCATGGAGAATGCTGACTTTGTTTAATCTAGCGATCAACTTTCTAAAGAATGTATGCAATACGACGGTTTTGTTATGTTCGGCTACGCAACCGAGTTTTCAAGAAATAGATCATGGTATGTTGATTTCTTCGAGAAGCGTCATACCATCTGAGGAAGAATCAAGGTTTTTTTCAATTTTTAAGAGAAGCGAAATATGTTTTGGCGGCAAGTATCGTTTAGACGAGATACCTTTATTTCTGGAATCTGTACTTGAAAATAGCAATAGTTTACTAGTCATATGTAATAAAAAGACGGAGTCCGAGTACCTGTATCATGCTTTGAAAGGGCAAGAGGCAAGCTTATTTCATTTATCGGCAGCAATGTGTATGGCACACAGAGAGAAAACCTTGCTTGATTTAAGGCGTGCCCTAAATGAGAATCGTAAGGTTTTGTGTATTGCCACGCAAGTTGTCGAAGCGGGGGTAGATATTTCGTTTCAGACGGTCGTGAGATTTGAAGCTGGAATAGACAGTATTGTTCAAGCAGCCGGAAGATGCAACAGAAGCGGAGAATTCGAAAAAGAATGTAAGACATACATCATTGAATGCACGGATGAATCCTTGGTAAAACTAGAAGAAATAAGGATGGCACGAAATTCTACGCAAGAATTGATTTATGAGTATAACCAGAATCCCGAATGCTTTGGAAATGACCTTAGTTCAGACAAATCAGTTCAATTGTATTACGATGTTCTGTATCGTGATTTGAGTAGCAGGTCAGGGTATTTTGACTATTCTCTACAGGATTTGCCAACATTATATGAGCTTATGACGGATCGTCATGAAAAAGAGACAAGCTACTTTATGAATCAAGCATTGAAAACGGCCGGAGAAAACTTTAAGCCGTTAGATAACAGTTCCTTTACATTGTTAGTGCCGTATGAAGATGGTTTGGAAATCATTACGGAACTGTGTTCGGAAAGATGTAGACATGACTTGAAGTATGCAAAAACGCTTTTGGAAAAAGCAAAAAAATTCTCCGTTTCAATTATGGCATACCAGATTAAGGATCTATATAAAAGGGATGTAGTTTATTCAATCTATAACGATTCGGTGTATGTATTGCGCGAGGAATATTATGACGAATATACAGGCTTGATTATAAGAAAGGAGGAGGTAGATAAATGCAACATCCTAATATTGTAGAATTCAAGGTATATGGTCCGTATGCATTATTCTCAGATCCCATCATGCGAGTGGGCGGCGAGAAGTGTTCGTATCAGATACCAACTTATGAAGCACTGAAAGGGATTATTTCATCAGTATATTGGAAGCCCACTATTATTTGGTATATCGACAAAGTACGTGTGATGAATAGGATTCAAACGGAAGTAAAGGGTGTGCGCCCCATCAAGTATAATGGGGGAAATGACCTTGCTTATTACACTTATCTAAAGGATTGTTGCTATCAGGTGCAAGCACATTTCGAATGGAACCTAAATCGCCCTGAATTAGAAAAGGACAGAAATGAAAACAAGCATCATGAAATTGCAAAGAGAATGATTCTGCGAGGCGGAAGAAGGGATATTTTCCTAGGCACAAGGGAATGCCAAGGGTATGTTGAACCGTGTAAATTTGGTGAAGGTGAAGGGGCATATGATAATATCCCCAGTTTGCAGTTTGGAACAATGTATCATGGAATAACATATGCGGACGAAGCTTATTCCGAAGAAACTAGGAATAAAATGACTGTAAACCTTTGGTTTCCGTTAATGAAAAACGGGGTTATTGAATTCCCGAAACCTGAAAATTGCTCTTTGCATAAGACTATTCATGAGATGAATATGAAACCTTTTGGAATTGGTGAAAACTTCTCGGGAATTGGCGAATTTGGGGAGGTGAATTAGTATTGGGATTGCTACAGCAAGCTGTGAAAACATATGACATCATGGAGAAAATTGGCTTGGTAGGGAAATATGAAGAGGGAAAGGAACCGTTAGCTCCAGTAGGACACATTATAGCAAACGCAAAAATAGAAATAACGATTGATAGAGACGGAAAATTTGTTTCAGCTCAAAAAGTAGATAAAAAAATAATTATTCCGGTTACGGAAGAGTCGTCTGGTAGAACAAGTGCTCCCGCACCACATCCGATTTGCGATAACCTTGGATATTTGGTTGGGAATGATGAAAGGAAGATAAGTTTATATCTAGAGCAGTTAGTCAAATGGAAGGATTCTGAGTATGGAGACGAGAAGATAAAGGCGATTTATCAATATGTTTCGCGCAGAACTGTGTTAAAAGATCTTAAGAATACAGACCTACTCAAAATCGAAAAAAATGAACTGAAGAATGAAAAAGATATGGTTTGTTGGAGGGTTATTGGCCTAGGAAAAGAATCGGGAGCTATTTACGAAGGCGAAACGCTTAAGAAATATTCGGAATACTGCATCGAAGAAAAAAGAAAAGATGTAAAGCAGCCATGTTTTATAACTGGAAATGATGATGTAATAGCAAGCCAACATCTAAAAGGGGTTGTTGCTCTAAATGGTAATGCAAAGATAGTTTCCGCGAATGATTCAGCAAACTTTACATACAGGGGCCGATTCTGCGATGAAAATGAAGCGCTTTCAGTTGGATATGTTGCATCTCAAAAAGCACATAATGCGCTGAAGTGGCTGGTAGCGAATCAGGGTGAAACGATAGGCGGAAGAAGCTACATTTGTTGGAATCCAAATGGAAAGAGAATACCAGGCATACAATCTCCATTATTGAAGAATAAAGAGGATATAGTCTTGCCAACGGATTACAAGAAGGCTCTTCAAGAGGTATTGCTTGGATATCGGAAGGATTTGAATGATCAAGAAGATGTCATTATAGCCTCGTTTGACGCAGCAACCACAGGGAGGCTGTCGGTTGGCTATTACGGAGAACTAAAAGGTTCTGATTTCCTAGAACGCTTGGAATACTGGGACATGACCTGTTGCTGGTTTGATAATAGATATGGTATGTCCTCCCCGTCGCTAGTAAGTATAACAAGGTTTGCGTTTGGCAATCAGCGAGGGAATGACGAGGCTGCGAAGATAGAGGTTGATGATCGAATTCAAAATCAGCAAATGTATAGACTCATCAAATGCCGAATTGAAAAGGCCAGGATCCCCACGGATATTGTTAGGGCGGTCGTAGGACGAGCGGGGAATCTGCAAATTTACAATAAGGGGAACCGACAAAAGTTACTATTTACGGCATGTGCCATAATTAACAAGTATATGTTTGATTACGGAAGGGAGGCATACGAAATGTCCTTGGAGACAACCAAGAAAGACAGGAGTTATCAATATGGAAGGTTGCTAGCCGTTTTGGAGAAAATCGAAAAAGATACATATGATCGAGAGGAGAATCGCGAAACAAATGCCATTCGAATGCAATCGGTTTTTGTTAAGAGACCGGCATACGCAACAAGAATTATCCTTGAGCAGCTAAAAAATGGATATTATCCGAAACTTAGCTCTGGAACCCGAGTATACTATGACAAGCTTATCGGACAGATTATGGAAGTAATCTCAGAGTTTGAAGAGGATTACAACAAGAGTTTAGCTGAAACTTATCTTTTGGGTTACTATCTCCAAAAGAATGACTTGTACACTAAGAAGACCGAGAATGAACAGGAGGACTAAAAAATGAAAGAGTTGAAGAACAAGATTGATTTTGCTGTTTTGGTATCTGTAACGAATGCAAATTCTAATGGCGATCCGCTAAATGGGAATCGTCCGAGAACTGACTATAATGGATTTGGAGAAATTTCGGATGTTTGTGTGAAGAGAAAGATTCGCAACAGAATGCAAGACATGGGAAACTCTGTATTTGTTCAATCTGAAGACAGGGCAGATGATGGAGCTAAAAGCTTGAAAGAGCGTGCCAAAGACTTTGAGAAGATCAAGGATCAAGATGAATTTGCAAAGAAGGCTTGTGAGAAATGGATTGACGTAAGAGCGTTTGGACAAGTCTTTGCATTTAATGGATTTGGATGCAAATCCGTAGGAGTGAGGGGCCCCGTTTCAATTCATCAGGCAATAAGTTATGATCCTGTTGAAATCACATCCATGCAGATTACAAAAAGCGTAAGCGGGGACAAGAAAGAGGGACAGGATAGAGGTTCTGACACTATGGGAACCAAACATTTTGTACGCTTTGGCCTATATGAGATCAAGGGTTCCATCAATGTGCAGTTGGCAGAGAAAACTGGTTTCACTGAAGAAGATGCGGAAGTGCTGAAAGAATGCCTAAAATCGTTGTTTATGAACGATGCTTCGTCTGCCAGACCAGATGGATCTATGGAAGTTGTTAAGGTATATTGGTGGAAGCACAATTGTAAGGATGGACAATATTCTTCAGCGAAAGTTCATAGACTGTTGAAGGTTGCGCTTAAGGATGGTATCAGTGTTCCAACATCCGTTGAAGATTATGATATTTCCGTAGGAACGCTGGATCAGCTATCATGCGAAGAATATGACGGTATTTAAGGACTAATAGGATGAACGAAGACGATTATCTCATGATGTCGGGACTTCAGCATTTTGACTTCTGCAGGCGTCAATGGGGGTTGATTCATATTGAACAGCAATGGGCTGAAAATGAACTAACAGCACAAGGACGCGTAGAGCATGGTCGCTGCGATGATGCTAGTGTGGAAAAGAGAAAAGATCTTATTATTGTAAGAAGCATGCGTGTTGTTTCGAATAGGCTGAAGTTGGTTGGTATATGTGATGTTGTGGAATTCCGCGCTTCTGAGCACGGAATTCCGCTTACGCGTTTTGATGGGACATGGCAGCCAATTCCAGTAGAATACAAGCATGGACATTCAAAAACAATTGATGCAGATAGGCTTCAGCTATGCGCACAAGCAATGGCTTTGGAAGAAATGCTAGTGTGTGACATCAGTCATGGATTTTTGTTTTACAGAGAAACAAATAAACGCGAGAGAATTGATTTTACACAAGAGCTTCGAGAGAAAGTGGCTAGTATGGCACAGGAAATGAATGGGTTTTTCTCGCGAGGCTGGACACCTAAAGTGAAAGCAACAAGTAAATGCAAAGCATGTTCACTTGCCGATATCTGTCTGCCTAAGTTATATGAAAAAAGCAATGTGGCTGCTTATATTGGTGAATACCTGAAGGAATGATTCTATGAAGCATCTGCTCAACACGCTTTATGTTTTATCGCCAGAGAACAGTTTGTCTCTTGACAACGAAAATGTTGTGGTAAAAAAGAGTAATCAGGAATTGGCGAGATTCCCGTTGCATACACTAGAGGCGATATTTTGCTTTACATATAATGGGGCGACACCGGCGCTGATGGGTACCTGTGTTGCGAAAGGGATCAATCTTGTTTTTTATTCACCGGCAGGGAAGTTCTTGGCGCGGGCTACTGGTTACGAGCGCGGGAATGTACTGCTAAGAATGACACAGTTCCGCATCTCGGATGACAAGGAATTAAGTTGCCAATACGGTAGAAATTTTCTGCTGGGGAAAGTGTACAATTCTAAATGGGTGCTTGAGAGGGCAACAAGAGATCATCCAGATAGAGTCCCAGTCGATGAAATAAAACGAGCATCTGGATTATTGACGGACGCCATGACAGAATTAAAGCTGTGTAAGGACTTGGACAGCCTTCAAGGAGTTGAGGGGAAGGCTGCACAGGTCTATTTCCAATGTTTTGATTATTTGATTTTGCAACAGAAAGAAGAGTTTGTTTTTACAGACAGAAATCGTCGACCACCCCTTGATAGAGTGAATGCACTTCTTTCTTTTGCATATTCAATTTTGACAAGAGATTGCGAGTCTGCGTTGGAAGGCGTTGGGTTAGATCCCTATATGGGGTTTATACATCGACAACGACCAGGCAGACGAAGTTTGGCGCTAGACTTGGTTGAAGAGTTGCGTGCGAGTTATGCGGATCGTTTTGTCTTATACTGTATTAATCAGCGTATCATGAAACCAGAGCATTTTTTGATTCAACAGAATGGCGCAGTATTGTTGAATGATGAGGGACGTAAACAGTTTTTTGCAGAATGGCAAAAGAGAAAGACGGAAACGATAACACATCCATTTCTCAAAGAGAAGATATGTTGGGGACTAGTGCCATATGTTCAAGCCCTTTTATTAGCCAGAACGCTACGAGGTGATTTGGAAGAATATCCTCCGTTCTTTTGGAAGTAGGTGAAAAATGCTTATACTGGTCACATATGATGTTAATACGGAATCTGAATCCGGCAGACGGCGGCTTCGGCGGGTGGCAAAGATATGCGAAAGATATGGACAAAGGGTGCAAAACTCAGTGTTTGAGTGTTTACTAGATGCTGCTCAATATGTTGTGGTTAAATCTGAGCTGAAAGAGGTCATTGATTTAGAGGCAGACAGCTTGCGGTTTTACAGTTTGGGAAATCACTATAAGAGTCATGTGGAATCTTTGGGAAAATCGCGAGAATGGTTACAAGATGATATACTCTTGTTATAGTGCGAGGTTATATCGCACGTGAAATGACATAAGTTTTCGCACTGGCATTTGAATAGAGTTCTCGAAACAATCAAATATTAGTTGTTTTACATTTTTAGATCTTTTGCAGTTTGGCACAAAAAAAGGAACTTGTACTCTAAAAATTTGTGCTGGATTGCTGTCTCCCTCCGCATGGGGGGAGTGGATTGAAATTGCGACGAATACGACATCATGGTCCTGCACGACGGTCTCCCTCCGCATGGGGGGAGTGGATTGAAATACCATGTCACCGTATTCGTTGACCGTGGCCACCTGTCTCCCTCCGCATGGGGGGAGTGGATTGAAATTTCTGGGTGAGCGTATCGAGCGTCACCTCTGCGTGTCTCCCTCCGCATGGGGGGAGTGGATTGAAATACCTATGAGAAGGGCATGGAGCGGATGAAGAGCCGTCTCCCTCCGCATGGGGGGAGTGGATTGAAATAGTAAAACATCCCACTCGACTGCTGCCGTCTCGGTCTCCCTCCGCATGGGGGGAGTGGATTGAAATTTCTCGCGCCTGGAGCGCATCCAACTTCGCGCTCGTCTCCCTCCGCATGGGGGGAGTGGATTGAAATCCTGTTGCATTTACAATCGCTGAATGACCAAATGTCTCCCTCCGCATGGGGGGAGTGGATTGAAATAACAACAAACGCCTGCGATATAGCATCAAAATCTGTCTCCCTCCGCATGGGGGGAGTGGATTGAAATATTATCCGCCTTATTTGGCTTGGAAGGGTCAAAGCGTCTCCCTCCGCATGGGGGGAGTGGATTGAAATCGTATAATCGCAGTAGCTCTTATAGAGCCAGTGCGTCTCCCTCCGCATGGGGGGAGTGGATTGAAATGTCCGTAATGCCGAGCGTATAGCCGACCTCTACGGTCTCCCTCCGCATGGGGGGAGTGGATTGAAATAAAATATTCACAAAGATTAGTAACACATTCCATTAGGTCTCCCTCCGCATGGGGGGAGTGGATTGAAATTTTTTGTCCGTATGATGACGCCAGCGTCCTATGGTCTCCCTCCGCATGGGGGGAGTGGATTGAAATATAATCTATTACTTCCATCGGTTCAGGTGAAGCTGTCTCCCTCCGCATGGGGGGAGTGGATTGAAATCTGGTGATGCTGGAACACAGTTCCGTAACGTCATGTCTCCCTCCGCATGGGGGGAGTGGATTGAAATAGCTCGATCAGCCTCCGAAGGTCTCGGCACCTTGTCTCCCTCCGCATGGGGGGAGTGGATTGAAATACCATGATCCTGGAATAGGAAACACGGTCATTTACGTCTCCCTCCGCATGGGGGGAGTGGATTGAAATAGATGATTATTACAATCCAGAGAATGAGGGGTGATGTCTCCCTCCGCATGGGGGGAGTGGATTGAAATGTCGATCTCGCCGCCCTTTGCCAGCATCGGGATTGTCTCCCTCCGCATGGGGGGAGTGGATTGAAATAGATATGAGCTTGTTGACCTCGGCGAAGCTCTTGCCGTCTCCCTCCGCATGGGGGGAGTGGATTGAAATTCCTCGCTGGCCGACTACGTGCAGAGCATGATGTCTCCCTCCGCATGGGGGGAGTGGATTGAAATATTGTTATTCCGTCAACAAGGGATGCGGTGAAGGTCTCCCTCCGCATGGGGGGAGTGGATTGAAATTGCGTGGAATTGATGTTCTTCTCGGCAGACTTCTGTCTCCCTCCGCATGGGGGGAGTGGATTGAAATATGACCTTTGACATAGAGTCAACGACGATGCCGGTCTCCCTCCGCATGGGGGGAGTGGATTGAAATTTCTTGCAGCTCTTCCAAGTTATTAAGTCTTGCAGTCTCCCTCCGCATGGGGGGAGTGGATTGAAATTTAGCTTTCCGGATAAGCGACATCCCGATTCTCGTCTCCCTCCGCATGGGGGGAGTGGATTGAAATCGTGAGACGAAGGTAAAGGACGCCATGAGCGCGAGGTCTCCCTCCGCATGGGGGGAGTGGATTGAAATGGCGTCCTCCCAAATCTTTCCGGCAAGAAATCTGTGTCTCCCTCCGCATGGGGGGAGTGGATTGAAATATGTTCGAGAGCTTCCAGGAACACCTGAACTCGGTCTCCCTCCGCATGGGGGGAGTGGATTGAAATCAACCGTCGTCGACGAGACCGTCGGGCGTCCGCCGTCTCCCTCCGCATGGGGGGAGTGGATTGAAATATAACCCAATATGTTAATGAGCGACCAGCCCAAAGTCTCCCTCCGCATGGGGGGAGTGGATTGAAATGTTTTTTAACTTTTACACTCTTCGGTTGATCTGGTCTCCCTCCGCATGGGGGGAGTGGATTGAAATCTTGTCGGCAAATACACCGTGACGAGTGACGAGCGTCTCCCTCCGCATGGGGGGAGTGGATTGAAATAAGGATGAGAGCGTCGCATGGCTTGAGCGGAAGTCGTCTCCCTCCGCATGGGGGGAGTGGATTGAAATTATCAATCAACATGGAAGAAATCCATGAAGTTAGTCGTCTCCCTCCGCATGGGGGGAGTGGATTGAAATTTGAAATCCGCGCCGACGCAATCCTTCCACGCGTGTCTCCCTCCGCATGGGGGGAGTGGATTGAAATTTCCCAAACTGGTTGGCGCCGTTCTTGTATTCCTCAGGTCTCCCTCCGCATGGGGGGAGTGGATTGAAATATTCATATCTTCGATCGTTTCCAGCAGATCAACGTCTCCCTCCGCATGGGGGGAGTGGATTGAAATGGCACCAGCTACACCCGTGAGCAGCTCCTCACGACGTCTCCCTCCGCATGGGGGGAGTGGATTGAAATATAACCCAGTATGTTAAAGAATGACCGGCATAAAGTCTCCCTCCGCATGGGGGGAGTGGATTGAAATATGGTCAGCTTCGGACGGGATGATTCCATCACGACGTCTCCCTCCGCATGGGGGGAGTGGATTGAAATCTACGATAAGCGTGACGAAGGCCTACAAGGGAAGGTCTCCCTCCGCATGGGGGAGTGGATTGAAATAATGCCTCGCCGGCCGCCTTGTTCTTTGCGCCCAGTCTCCCTCCGCATGGGGGGAGTGGATTGAAATGTCCGCATCGGATACCTTCTGAAGGTCGCGAGGGGTCTCCCTCCGCATGGGGGGAGTGGATTGAAATAGCAAATCAAGGATCTTCTCGCAATCAGCCATTGGTCTCCCTCCGCATGGGGGGAGTGGATTGAAATTTACATGGCACAAGAAAACGCGCTGGCGACTTTCGTCTCCCTCCGCATGGGGGGAGTGGATTGAAATATGCTTGCGTATGCGGATCAGCCCATTCCGCTCAGGTCTCCCTCCGCATGGGGGGAGTGGATTGAAATTGGAAGTTCGTAGCGGCTGAGATCAAGACCGACTGTCTCCCTCCGCATGGGGGGGAGTGGATTGAAATATTTGCGATAAGTGGTGTATTTTGCACACTATCGTCTCCCTCCGCATGGGGGGGAGTGGATTGAATAACGAATTTGTCAAGGTATTAGTAGCACATTATCCTTTTCTTCTAACGGATAGGGACTGATTTTCATACTGTTTTAGAAAGGAGCCCATCATGTCAATCGTTGCTGCTTTTATGGTGCCGCATCCGCCAATGATCGTGCCACAGATCGGGGGCGGGAGGCAGCGGCAGATCCAGGCGACCATCGACGCTTATGAGAAGGTCGCGGAGGAGATCGCGGCGCTTGCGCCGGAGACGATCCTCATTTCAAGCCCGCATTCTGTTATGTATGCGGATTATTTTCATGTTTCGCCCGGCGTAAAGGCAAAGGGTTCCTTTGCGGAATTCGGCGTGCCGGAGGTTAACTTTCACTTAGAGTATGATGAGGAATTCGTGGACGCAGTGTCCGCACGGGCCGCGGAGAGGAATTTCCCGGCAGGGACTCTGGGGGAGAGGAAGCGCGAGCTGGACCATGGCACGATGGTGCCGCTTTGGTTCATTTTGAAGAAATATAAGGATTTCAAGCTTGTGCGCACGGGTCTTTCGGGACTCGACCTTACCAAGCATTATGAATTTGGAAAGATGCTTGCGGAAACGGCAGATGCGCTTGACCGTCGTGTCGTCTACGTCGCAAGCGGGGATCTGTCCCACAAGCTTCAGACCTATGGGCCATATGGTTTCGCCGAGGAAGGGCCAGTCTATGACAGGCGGATCATGGAGACCTGTGGCAATGCGCGTTTCGGGGAATTGTTTGATTTTGACGAGACTTTCTTGGAAAAGGCGGCAGAGTGTGGCCACCGCTCCTTTGTGATCATGGCAGGAGCCTTGGACGGACTTTCCGTAAAGGCAACGCAGTACAGCCATGAGGACGTGACGGGCGTGGGTTATGGAATCTGCTCGTTTTATCCGCAGGGGGTGGATGATAGCAGGCATTTCCTGGCACAAAGGCTTCAGAGCGAGTCCCAGAAGCTCGAAGAAAAAAGAAATCAGTCGGATGCTTATGTAAGGCTTGCAAGAGCTTCCGCAGAGCATTTTGTGAAAACGGGAAGGCTCCTGAAAATGCCGGACTGGGTGCCCAAAGAGCTTTTGGAAGCAAAGGCTGGCGCCTTTGTCTCCGTGCATGAGCACGGAAAGCTTAGAGGCTGCATCGGAACGATCTCACCCGTGAGGGCGTCGCTGGCAGAGGAGATTTTGCGGAACGCCGTAAGCGCCGTTTCGGAGGATCCGAGGTTTGACCCCGTGGAAGAGGAAGAACTGCCGTGGCTGGAGATCAGCGTGGACGTGCTTGGAGAAGCGGAGCCTGTGGAATCTGAGGCTCAGCTGGATCCCAAGAAGTATGGCGTGATCGTGCAGAGCGGAATGCGAAGGGGCCTGCTTTTGCCAGATCTGGATGGCGTCGACACGGTATCGCAGCAGATTGCCATCTGCAGGCAAAAAGGGGGAATCTCTGCGAACGCACCAGTGAAGCTTTATCGTTTTGAAGTGATCAGGCACTATTAGGATGGAGGTGAATCCATGCCGAATTGCGAAGTGTGTTTTCGAAAATGCAACCTGAGCGAGGGACAGACGGGCTTTTGCGGCGCTCGTATTTGTGCCGGCGGCAAGGTGGTGGCCGCAAATTATGGGCGGATCACTTCTGCGGCCCTCGACCCCATCGAGAAGAAGCCGCTAAAGCGCTTCATGCCAGGGGCCAAGGTGCTTTCCGTTGGCTCATATGGGTGTAATTTGCGTTGCCCTTATTGCCAAAACCATGAAATTTCCTGGTCGAGGGAGGCGATGGGATATGCTGAGCATGCAGAATTTGTCTCGCCCGAAGAGCTGGTACAAATGGCGCTGGGACTAAGAAGCCGCGGAAACATCGGGATTGCGTTCACCTATAATGAGCCTTTGATCGGATATGAATTCGTGCGGGATACCGCGAAGCTTGCGAAGGAAGCGGGGCTTAAGAACGTGCTTGTCACGAACGGCACGGGGAGCCAGAAGGTGTTAGATGAGATAAGTCCCTACATTGACGCGATGAACATTGACCTCAAGGCGTTTACGGATTACTTTTATCGGGATTATATTCAGGGCGATCTTGGCATGGTAAAGGACTTTATCGAGGGCGCGGCAGAGCGCTGCCACGTGGAGCTCACCACGCTGATCATACCGGGAGAGAACGATTCCGAGGAGGAAATGCGTGAGCTTTCGCAGTGGGTTGCAAGCCTTCGGGGAAAGGTTCCGGGAGATCAGATCCCGCTTCACGTAACGCGGTTTTTCCCGCAATTTCACGTGACGGATAAGAGCCCAACACCGACAAAGACGGTTCTTCGGCTCGCAGACGTGGCAAGGGAAAATCTGAAATTTGTTTATACGGGGAACATTTAGATGGAGCGCAAAAAGACTTATGAGTGATCCAAATAGCGCGTGATTTCTTTTACCATTCCAAGGATGTGAAGTTTTTGCTCGTCAGAGCGGTTGTAAATCTGCGAAACGACCTGCTTGGAGATGGGATCCAGGTCGGGCGTGGCGGGCGAAGTACTAAAAAACTCCGCAAGAGATACACCCATGGAAAGACAGATCTTTTCAAGGGTACGTATTGTAGGACTTTTAAGATTTCTTTCGATCTGTCCGAGATAAGATGGTGTGATCTCAGCCGAAAAGGCGAGCTGCTCTTGGCTTAAGCCATGCTCTATCCGAAGATCGCGAACTCTGTTACCAACATTAAAGTTGCTATCCATTTTCATCACCATTGTTATTGTATTTCCTTGACGAAAAAAGCACAAAGCACTATAATAACAATGCATAATAGTTACTATAGAACTTGGGACAAACAAGAACAGGGGTAGGATGGATATGCGGGTCGGGGTCATTCTTGGGATCATATTCATATTAGTCAGTTTGTTTTGGGGGTTTGTGGGATACCGGTACTATACCGATAAAAACCGCGAACCTTCTCAGGCAAAGTTTATGGGTAGGTTATTCCTTTTCATGAGCGCTGTCATGCTGATCGTCTCGGTGCACTTGGTCGTTATGTCGATCCAATAGTTATCCTAAGCATAGGAATTGAAACAAAAGCCCTCCGCGAAAATGCGGGGGGCTCTTTGATTGGTATCGGTCATTGGAAGGTCATTGGAGTCCTCTTCACCAAATTTTGTCTTGATTATATCATATTTTGTCGTAAAGGCATAGGCTAAGACTGGATAAAAGGCTTTTTTTCTTGCAAAGTACGTCGGCTCTTGGTATAACTATAGTGTAACTTTAGCAAACCATTTCATGGCGTGCGATGGCAGGTGAAGCAGATGAGATTTTTGAGTGAATACTTTACGCAGAATTACGTTCTGCTGATCATGCTCGGCGGAATGTTCATTCTGTCGGCATATGACGTTTATTTGGAAAAGAAGATGATCTACATGCTGCGCGTGGTACTTTGCACGCTTCTTGCATTGTCCGTTTTTGAGTGGGCGGAGGAGATCGTTTCAAACCTGGATCATCGGACAATCTGGCGCGTTTTGTTTTCGGCCGTGTGCTACAGCCTTCGACCGATCATCATCTTGCAGATCATTTGTCTGGTGACCAAGAAAATGAACAAGATCATGATGATCCCGGCCGTGATCAATGTGCTGCTTTCCTTTTCGGCTCTGTTTAGCAGCGTCGTGTTTTACTATACTTCCGATAACTGCTTCCAAAGAGGTCCTTTGGGTTACTCCGCCTATGTGATCAGCGTATTCTATGTGCTGGGTCTTTTGGTGGTGTCGATCAGGTCCGTGCCAAAGCATTCGCAGGAGGAGAGCGTGTTCGTGTTCTTCCTGGCGTTTGCGGCCATTGGTGCTGCGATCATGGCTTACGAGGGATTTGACGAAGCCGTGAAAGTTACGTACGCGGCAGAAATCTTGCTTTATTATCTGTACACCTATGGACAGTTCACTAAGCGGGACACGCTCACGGGTCTGTACAATCGACAGTCGTTTTACGGGGACATTGAAAAGTCTTCGGAATCGATCGGCGGCGTGATCTCCATTGACATGAACGAGCTAAAGTGGCTTAATGACACCCTTGGACATTCTGCAGGCGATAAAGCGCTGAAAACGGTTTCTGACACGTTCGTGAAATATGCGGACGCGCACGGAAGGATTTACCGCATCGGCGGAGACGAGTTCGTCATCTTCTGCAGGAAGCGTTTTGTAAAGGACATGGAAAAGACCGTGGAAAAGATGCGTAAAGCCATTGATGACGCGGGATATTCCTGCGCCTTTGGCATCTCAAGCGGGAAATCCGTTACGGACATGATCCACGAAGCGGATGAGAAGATGTACCAGGATAAGGCGCGTATCAAGAGCGAGATGGGGACTGGTGGAAAACTGATCCATTTCAGGGATTGATCCTTAGGGACAGGAACAAACAATTTGGAGGGTGAGGGAAATGAGCAAAGAGGCTACGGCGGAAATGATTATCCATTCCATCAGACGGGCTTGTCCCTTGGCAGATGCTATACCTTCGGCATGATCGCCGCAAAGCATGCACTCGGCAAACTGTAAGTTGATTGTTTTAATTTGAGGATGACAGATTCCATGGACATGACGGGAGGGGCGTGACGTTTGTCACGACCCCTTCTTTTATTTCGTGACGTATGACCTCTGCCCAATTTTGAAGCGAAGGAATATGATAGAGTCAAGAACTGATCAACGAGGTTTTTGTTTCAATTTTGGAAAGAGGTGTGAACAATGGAAGAAAAGAACAAAAAATTATTTTCCACCATATTACTTGCAGTCGGCGTGCTGTTCATCGTTGTTTCGGGAGGCATCTTCGTTTCCCAGACCTGGCAGTACTTGCCTGATGCCTTGAAAAAACTGTGCCTGGTGCTTGTGACGGGCGGGTTCTTCCTAGGAAGCTACGTTGCGAACAACAAGTCGCTGGAAAAGGCTTCCGTGGCCTTTTATTATCTGGGCATCTGCTTTACCGGGTTTACGGTGAAGAGCCTCACGCTCCTGACGGGAGCGGAGAATAGCCTGCAGCTTTGCCTGGCGATGCTGGCCATGTCCGTGCCGGTGCTGCTTCGGTTTTGGAGAAGAAGAGGGATCGTGGAATTGATCCTGCAGGTGTTCCTTTGCGACGGCATGATGCTTTGCATGCTGGACTTCGCAGGTGATAACGGCTTTAACGTCTCCCTTAGCTGCCTGACCTTGTTTGCAACGCTGATGGCGGGCATGATCGCATATTGCAGAGCATACCTTCCGGAGGAAAAGGGAATCTTGGCGACGGCCGGGATCTCGTACCTATTCCACGCATGCCTTAGCGTGCCGTTTACGCTGCTGCAGGTGTTCTTTGGAGAGTCCTTCCTTTTTACGGTATTCCCGGTGCTGATGCTTGCCGCTTCTGTAACGGTGCTTTATCTTTCCTACGATAAGAACCTGATCTTCCGCATCGCGCAGAGCGCACTGCTTTTATATACCGGATTTGCTTTCTCGGTGGCAATCTTCCGAAAGACCATGGGTTATTTAGGCGATAAGGAACTTTCTTACAGTCTTCTGAGTGCATTCTTCATCGGTTTGATCCTGATGGTGTGGCTTCGCAGGAAAGAGCTTCTGTTGGCGAATACGGCCATTACGGTGCTATACACTTTGATCCAGGTTTCGGTATTTGCCGTCTTAGCCGGAAAGAGCCAAACGGATCTCTTTTGCCATCCATACGGCCTTTTCATGGCCCTGGCCCTTCTTGGGTGGAAGCTCCTTAGCGACGCGGATCTGTCTTGGCTTCGCACCGCAAAGCTGTCCGCAGTGTTCGCACTGATGAACCTGAACGCTGCCCTGGGATTCTTTATTGGACACTATGCAGATTGTTACGTTTTCGGCGCAGAACTGATCCTACTCGCATTGCTCATCGCGTTCATCATGGAAGATCATGAGAATACGAAGCCTTTACGAGCAATATTCTATACGATTTCCTTGTTTGTCGGAGAGTTTACGATCATCGCAACGCCCTTTATCCCCGTACGCTTTTATGAGCATGAGACCGGCAGACTTCTTGTGGATTTTAGCTTAGAACATGACGTGATTTTCTTAGGACTTGGGATTGTTCTTTTGGGAATTATTTGGTATGATATCTTCGAGGGCATTCGCATGCTCCAGTTCATCGGAACCTGCCTGCTTTTGGCAACGATGATCGTTCGTAACCTGGAAAGACCCGCAGTACCCAACGTCCTCTTCCTTGGGATCGGAACGCTGGTAATGCTGATCGTGGCAACGCTCCTTAAGAAAAAGAATTATGCCATCGCCTCCGCAAGCGCGCTGATCTTGGTGGTTTTGTATCTCACCAGAGCCTTCTGGCTGAGCATCGCATGGTGGGTGTATCTTTTCGTGGCGGGCATTGGACTTGTGATCTTCGCGATCAAGAAGGAAAAGGCAGAAAAGTAAAATGCAGTTGGTACTGACATTCATATTCATAGCCGTGATCGGGGCAGTGCTGTTTTGCATGGCAGCACTGCTCTTTCGAGGGGATGGGAGCGCCTGCAGCTGGGCTTATTTCGTGAGCCAGGGCATGGTGGTTTTGTGGTGTGCATCGCAGATCCTCCAGATGATGGCAAAGACCAGGGGAGAGCTTGCGGCCGCGTTTCTTGTGGGAAACGTGGGCATCTGTTTTGTTGGCTCCACCTGGTTTTATTTTACCGTTCTTTACGCAGGGAAAAAGCTAAAAGGCGCGTTAAAGGTGCTGCCCGCGGCGTCATCCGCCTTCTTTTATCTTTGCGTTCTGACCAATGACTTTCATCATTTGTATTACCGTGATTTCTCGATGGATGAGGTGAACCACGGGCCGCTCTTTTACGCCAACGTGGTGATGACCTATCTGTTTACTTGCTCCGGAGCGTTGATCCTTTACCTCAAGATGGGGAAAAAACACCCGCTCTCAAGGCGCCTTGTGGTGGCATCCGTATTGGTGCCTTTGGCGCTGAACGCCTTGTATCTCATGAAGCTGATCGCACCCTCCTTTGACATCACGCCGCTGGGCTTTGGCATCTCCGTGTTTTTGGTGATGATGGCGGCGTTCAAATACTCCTTCTTGAACCTCAGAAAGGAATTGGCGATCACCAATGAAAAGCTCCTTTTGGAGCAGGAGCGGAACCGCATCGCGCAGCAGGTGCACGATACTGCGGGGCATACGCTCACCATGATCCAGTCTTACATGAAATTGGCTGAGGTTTCGGCCGGCAAGGAAAACTACGACGAGGTCAAGGGATATCTTTCCGAAGCCCGTCAGCTCACGGGAAATGGCATCCGGGAGCTTCGCGAATCCATCAACATGCTCCGCGAGGAGGCGGAATATGAATTAGTGACCCAGGGCGTGATGCAGCTGGCCAACCAGGTGAAGGAGATCCCGGTGGAGGTCACGGTGCAGGGCGAGGACGGAAAAAAATATTCGCACCTTTCCAAGACGGTATATGACACCGTGCGGGAGAGTCTGACGAATACGCTGAAATATGCCAAGGCTTCCAAGATGGACATTGTCATCCGTTTTCGCGATAAGATGGTGGAGCTGATGATCGCGGATGACGGCGTAGGCTGCGAGGAGATCAAGGATAACAACGGACTTCGCGGCATCCGCGAAAGAGTACAGAAGGCAGGAGGAGCGGTGAGTTTTTCCTCCGCGCCGGGAGAAGGGTTTTTGACGCGCGTGAAATTGCCGATTTAAGGGGGAGAACGCATGGAACGGGGGAAGATCAAGGTATTGATCGCTGACGACATCATGATCTTAAGACAGGGCCTTCGGGCGGTTCTGGAGCAGGATGAAGAGATCAGCGTAGTGGCCCTTGCCGAAAACGGGAAGGAAGCCTTTGAAAAGTGTAAGGTGTACGAGCCGGACGTGGTGATGATGGACATGCGCATGCCGGATTATGACGGCGCTTACGGGATCAAGGCCATCAAGGAGCAGTGCCCGCAGGTGAAGGTGCTGGTGCTGACGACCTTTGACGATGAGGAGACGATCGACAAGGCACTTTCAAACGGTGCGGACGGATATATCCTCAAAGAGATGGAAGATGCCAAGGTAATCGCTTCCGTAAAGAGCGTGTTTTCGGGCATCAGCGTGTTCGGCGACGGTGTGTACCGCGTGATGAGAAAGCGCATGGAGGAAGCCGGGAGCGCCCCGAAGCAGGAAAGTCTTGAGGATGAAGGGATCCTGACGGCCAGAGAGCTGGACGTTGTCAAATTGGTGGCGCAGGGGTATGATAATAAGGAGATCGCCGCGAAGCTTTATCTTGCGGAGGGCACGGTCCGCAACCAGATTTCGAGGATCCTCGAAAAGCTGGAGATGAAGGATCGCACGCAACTGGCGGTCTATGCGGTAAAGCACGGGTTGGACGAGTAGCGCACGTAAAAGGGAGGAGCGTATGTTTGGTGGTTTGTTTGGCGGGGTAAAGAAGAATCCTGAGCTGGAGCACTTGATCGAGCGCATGGAAAATAACATGGCAAACAATTACAAGGACGCGGCGCAGGAATATCTTGTCGAATATGAAGCAAAATTACGGGAACTGAAGGACGCAGGGAAATTGAATGACAAGCAAAAAGAGCATTATGATTCCTTGCTTGGCGTCTATCAGGTGAAGATGAAAGGATTCACGCACAAGGATCAAAAGCCTTATTGGACCTAGTGCGTCATGGAAGAAATGACTGGAGAGAATTTGATCTTTGACACGCATGCGCATTATGATGACCGTGCGTTTGACGAAGACAGGAAGATGCTTTTGGAGAGCCTTAAGGGCGCAGGCGTGGGGCGCGTTGTCAACATTGGCTCCACGATCGCATCGAATGCAGAGTGTCTGGCGCTTGCGGAAGAAAATGATTTCGTCTACGCGGCGATCGGCGTGCACCCTTCCGAGTCGGAGCCTCTGAATGAGGAGAACTTTGAGAATTTAAGGGAGCAGTGCAGGCGCCCCAAGTGCGTTGCCGTCGGGGAGATTGGCCTCGACTATTATTGGCCTGAACCCTCTGCGGAGGTGCAAAAGAAGTGGTTCGTGCGGCAGCTCGAGCTCGCGAGGGAGTTAGGAAAGCCTGTAGTGATCCATTCGAGAGACGCCTGCAGGGACACGCTGGACGTTCTGAAGGCGGCACGAGCAGGCGAGATCGGCGGCGTGATCCACTGCTATTCCTACACGAAGGAGACGGCGCAGGAATATCTCGACATGGGATTTTTCTTTGGCATTGGCGGCGTGCTGACGTTCAAAAATGCGAAGAAGCTGAAAGAAACGGTGGAGATCCTGCCGATGGACCGAATTGTGATCGAGACGGACTGTCCGTATCTCGCACCGGTTCCTCATCGGGGAGAGCGCAATGATTCAAGGCGCCTTGCCTATGTGGTCCGGGAGCTCGCACAAATGAAGGGGATCACGGAGGAGGAAGTGCGGCGTATCACGTGGGAGAATGCCTGCAGGCTGTACCGCATGGACGCTTAAGGAACGTAGATCCGTAACAGGAGGAAAAACATGGAGATTTTGAAGGTGATCCTGCCAGTTCTGGTGGGCGCAACCATAGGATATTTTACAAACTTTCTTGCGATAAAGATGCTGTTTCGACCCAGGAAAGAGGTCAGGATCAAGGGCGTTCGTCTGCCCTTTACGCCTGGCATCATCCCGAAAAACCAGCCGAGGCTTGCGGCTGCCATCGGGGCCACGGTCGGGGAGCACCTTCTCAACATGGAGACCATCAAGGAAAGCTTCCAGAAGAACGGCACGAAAGAGAAGCTGGTCAAGAAAGTGGCAACCGCGCTTTATGAGAGCGACGCGTGCTTTAAGGATTTCTTTTCCTTGGACGAAAACCATGGGGACATGATCGACAGGTTCTGTACGGTGCTTGCGACTTCCGTGTGCGATAAGGTGAAGCAAATGGAGTTTAAGCCCATCGTTGCGAAGATCGGGCAGGAAGCCATGGGCGACCTTTTGAACAATGTGGTGATCTCAGTGATCCTCACGGAGGAGCGCCAGGATGCGATCTATGAGCGCATCGCACAGGCGATCCATGGATACCTTGAGGCCAATGGCGAGGAGATGATCCGCAGCGCCATCCTCCAGAACGTGACGGAGCTTGAGGGCAAGCCCATTAAGGAGATCGTACAGGCCGGCACCAGCCAGGAGGGACTGGAGAATTTGGTGCTCTACGTCGTGAACCTCATGGCGAACAGATATGCGACGCAGGTGCTGCAGGCCGTTGACATCAGCTCGATGGTACGCGATAAGATCATGAGCATGGACGTGGCAGAGCTCGAGAGGCTCACGCTCTCCGTTTGCAATAAGGAACTTCAGGCAGTCATCAATCTTGGCGCGCTGATCGGAGCAGTGATCGGCGTGATCAATATCTTTATCTGATAAAACGAATTCATAAAAGGAGTAAGGAAATGCCTACGACAAGAGCACATTACAAGCATGGGGAAGAGGTACGCACCAAGGTCAACGCCAAGGCGCAGGAGATCATTGACAAGTATCCGGAGTTGTTTCATTTTGGCGTTCACGGCCCGGACCTTCTGTTTTACAACGACGCACTGAAGAAGAATCACGTGAACCAGGAGGGGGCAAGGCTCCATTCCCTTCCCGGAAGTTACTTTTTTGAGAATGCCGTTTCCGTTTTGGAGGCGCTGAAGGAGGAAGGCAACAACGACTATAAGCCCGCCCTGTCCTATGTTTACGGCTTTCTTTGCCATTTTGCGCTGGACGTTTGCTGTCACGGTTACGTGCAGGAAAAGATGGATGCAAGCGGCGTTTCCCATACGGAGATCGAGGCGGAGATGGATCGCGAGATCCTTGTGAGAGAAGGGCTTGACCCCATCCGCACCAAGCTGACCGGGCATTTGGTTCCTTCGGGCAAGAATGCACGCGTGATCAGCAGATTCTATGCGGAGGAGATCACCCAAGAGGATGTCTACAAGGCGATGAAGGACATGGTCTGGTTCCTGAATGCTCTGGTGCTCCCGAATAAAGTGGTCCGCGGAATGGTTTACAGGCTTCTGAAGGCCGTGAAGCAGTATGACACCAAGCATGGCCTGATCATCAATTATGAAAAGAATCCGGAGTGTGCGGACAGCACGGAAAAGCTCCTTGCGCTTTCAGACCAGGCGGTGGAGCTGGCAGTCGAGCTGATCGATGCCTTCCCGGAGCTTTCGAACGAAGCTTATCACTACAACTTTACTTCCATTGATCCCGAAAATAATGAAAAATACCCCACGGAAAGGGCTTAACTCATGAAAAAGGAAAAGAAGCAAGGATTCACGAAGCACGAGAAGAACTGGATTTTGTATGATGTAGGAAATTCAGCATTCACCATGCTGGCAACCACCATCATCCCGATCTATTTCAAGTATATTGCGGGGAAGCAGGGCGTCAGCAGCGTTGACTACCTGGCCTACTGGGGTTATGCGGCCTCCATCGCAACCTTGATCGTGGCCTTTTTGGGACCCGTTGTCGGAACCTTCACGGACAACAAGGGTTTCAAAAAGCCGATCTTCATGATCTCTCTGATCGTGGGTTCCTTTGCCTGCGTTGCTTTGTGCGTCGCGGGACATTGGCTGGCCTTCCTGATCTTGTTTATCATTTCGAAGGTCGGATATTCCTCAAGCCTGATCTTTTATGATTCCATGCTCCCTGACATAACGACGCCGGACCGCATGGACGAGGTATCCACTTCCGGCTATGCCTGGGGCTATATCGGAAGCTGCATTCCGTTCATCACTTGCCTTGCGGTAGTTCTTGGAAAGGATCTTGTAGGGCTTTCCATGGAAGTTGCCATGGGCATTGCCTTTGTGATCACGGCCGCATGGTGGGTTGGCATGACGGTGCCGCTGCTTCGTTGCTATGAGCAAAAGTACTTTGTGAACTGTGAGAAGCACGCCGTGGCAGAGACCTTTAAGCGTCTTGGCAGAACCTTTGCAAATGCCCAAAAGCACGCCAAGATCTTTTGGTTCCTGATCGCATTTTTCTTCTACATCGACGGCGTTTACACCATCATCGAGATGGCAGTGTCCTACGGAGAAGCGCTTGGGCTTGACAGCACGGGACTTCTTTTGGCCCTTTTGGTGACGCAGCTGGTAGCCTTCCCTTGCTCCATCATCTTTGGAAAGCTGTCGCAAAAATTCGCAGCAGAAAAGCTGATCGTAGTCTGCATCGTCGCATATCTTGGCATCGCAGTTTACGCGATCTTCCTCTCAAGCATCGTGCAGTTCTGGGCACTTGCCGTTTTGGTCGGCATGTTCCAGGGCGGCGTTCAGGCGCTTTCGAGGTCTTACTTTACGAAGATCATTCCTCCGGAGCAGTCCGGTGAGTTCTTTGGCATTTATGATATCTGCGGCAAGGGCGCTTCCTTTATCGGAACGACCCTCGTTGCATTTGTTTCACAGCTGACGGGCAGCATCAACAAGGGCATCAGCGTGCTCTCCGTCATCTTCCTGCTGGGCCTTGTGTTCTTTGTCAAGGCGGTGTCCGTAAAGCAGGAAAAATAAGACTTTAAGGCGTTTTGGGATGAGGTGAGAGCATGGGGAAATATGACGATATCATCAACTTACCGCATCATCAGTCAGACCACAGGCCCCACATGTCGTTGCACGACCGCGCGGCGCAGTTTTCGCCCTTTGCGGCGCTGACGGGCTATGAAGCCGCCATCGAGGAGGCGGGGCGTCTCACGGAGGGCTTTCGTGAGATCGACGAGGGCGAAAAGGCAGCCTTGGATGAAACGCTTTCGTTTCTGGAGGCACATAAGGCGGAGCAGCCAAAGATCTCCGTGCTGCACTTCGTGCCGGACGAGAAAAAGGCCGGCGGCAGCTATGTGGAGACCGAGGGGGCATATTGCAAGCTGGATCGGTCCACGAAAGAAATCGTGTTTTCGGACGGCGAAAGGATCGCGCTTTATGCGATCGCCGAGATCCGACTTGGCAGTTAGGTTAGGAGAGAAAGGAGTGTCAGGATATTGGATAAGGTGAAGAAATTCCTTTTGGAAAAGAAGGACGTTTTGCTCTTTGGCGGCCAGATCGCACTGGTGCTCCTGGTCCTTGTCAAGGGGATCCAAAACGACCTCGCTCCACAGGATTGTAAGTGTAAGCGTTGCCAGCGGAAGAGGAAAAAACGGCGGAAGAAAAAGTGATGTCGGAAAGATCATACATAGCCATTGACCTAAAGTCCTTTTACGCATCGGTGGAATGCGTGGAAAGAGGGCTTGATCCGCTGACGACGAACCTCGTTGTGGCGGATGAAAGCAGAACGGAGAAGACCATTTGTCTGGCGGTGTCGCCTTCGTTGAAGGCATACGGGATCCCGGGGCGCGCCAGACTTTTTGAAGTGGTGCAAAAAGTGCGCGAGGTCAACCGGAGCAAAAAGGCGGGAGAGCCGCAGCTGACCTACGTCACGGCGAAGCCGCGGATGGCGCTCTACGTCAAATACAGCACGGACATCTATCAGATTTACCTGAAATACGTGGCGCCCGAGGACATTCACGTGTATTCCATCGACGAAGTGTTCATGGACGTGACGGCGTACCTAAACACTTACCATATGACGGCGCAGGAGCTTGCGTCGAAAATGGTGGCGGACGTGCTTGCAAAGACTGGGATCACCGCAACGGCGGGGATCGGGACCAACCTATACCTCTGCAAGATCGCCATGGACATCGTTGCAAAGCACGCAAAGCCGGATGCAAACGGCGTTCGCATTGCATCGCTTGACGAAATGAGTTATCGAAGGCTTCTTTGGGAACACAGGCCGCTCACGGATTTTTGGCGCGTGGGCCGAGGCATCGCAAGAAGGCTGGAAGAGGTAGGGCTCTTTACCATGGGCGACATTGCAAGGTGCAGTCTTGGCAAGGAGACGGAATATTACAACGAAGACCTTTTATATCGGATCTTTGGCATCAACGCGGAGCTTCTCATCGACCATGCGTGGGGGTGGGAGCCTACGACGATCGCGGACATCCGAAGCTATGAGCCGGAAAGCAATTCCGTGGGCTCTGGTCAGGTGCTGCAAACGCCATACCCTTACGATAAGGCGCGGATCATCGTCAAGGAAATGACGGAGCTTTTGGTGCTCGATCTGGTGTCAAAAAAGCTCGTGACGGATCAAATGGTCTTGACGATCGGATATGACATCGAAAACTTAAAGGATGAGGCACGGCGCAAGGCCTATCACGGCGAGGTTTCCGTGGACCGGTACGGCCGGGAGACGCCAAAGCCTGCCCACGGCTCGAGAAATCTGGGATGCTTTACTTCATCCTCCGCAAAGATCGTGGACGAGGTCCTTTCGCTCTATGAGGAGATCATGGATCCGGCGCTCCTTGTGCGACGCCTTACGATCACGGCCAATCACGTGAAGAAGGAAGAGGCCGGGGAGGAAGAGACCTACGTGCAGATGGACCTGTTTAAGGACTTCCTGGAGGCCAAGGAGCAAAAGAAGGCGGACGCGGAGGAGGAAAGGCGTCTTGCCCGGGAAAAGAGCATGCAGGAGGCGATTTTGCAACTGCAGAAAAGGTACGGCAAGAATGCAGTTTTGAAAGGAACCGATCTGGAAGAGGGCGCGACGAAGATGCAACGCAACGAACAGATCGGAGGACATAAGGCGTAAAGAGAAAGCAGAAAATGGAGGGTATATCATGCAGAAAAATGACAGTATTTCCATTCCCGTGATCCTAAAGGTGGGGAGCGGCGCTTTGGGTTGCCTTGGACCGACGTTGATGGAGGAAGGACTTTCCGAGGTCGTGATCTATTTTGGCAACGGACTCATCGAACTGTTTGGCACGAAGGTCATGGATTCCATGAGGGCAGCAGGCGTGAAGGTTCTTGAGTATCAAGAGCTCGACACGGTGGCGATCGAGGACATCATCCCGCTGGCGTTTGCCATTCCGAACAATGCGAAGGCAGTGGTTTCCATCGGCGGCGGCAAAGTGATCGATGCGGGGAAATATGCCGCATTCCTTCGCGGAATGCCTTTTATCAGCGTGCCGACCAGTAGCTCGAGTGACGGATTTTCCAGCGCCAGCGCATCTCTTTTGGTGGGCGGAAGACGCAATTCCGTGCCTGCAAAGCTTGCATACGGCATCGTGGTTGACACGGAGGTGATCCGCACGGCGCCCGTCAAGTTCATATATTCCGGCGTCGGCGACATGGTGGCGAAGATCACGTCGCTTTACGACTGGGTTTACGAGGCGCAGCACGGTGCGTCCGTTCTCAATGATTTTGCGGTGATGGTGGCGAAGAAGGCCGTGAACAGCTTTGTTCGCACGCCTTATGAAAGTATTCAGGACGAGGTGTTCCTGAAGGAGCTTTTGGATTCCCTGGCGATGAGCGGCATCGCGAACGAGATCGCGGGCAGCAGCGCACCTACCAGCGGAAGCGAGCATCTGATCAGCCATGCACTGGACAAATTCCTCGACGTGCCGCAGCTCCACGGCGTGCAGGTGGGCATTGCCACCTATATCATGGCGAAGGTGCAGGATCACAGGTACGTTCGCGTGAATAAGGTATTTACGGACACGGGCTTTTGGGATTACGTGGCAACTCTCGGCATGAAGAAGGCGGATTTCATCAAGGCCATCGACATGGCGCCGACGATCAAGCCGCACAGACATACCTATCTGCATGAGGAGAAGTACCGCGAGGCTGCGAAAAAGCTCGTGATGGAGGATGAGATCCTGCAGCGCGTATTGGTATAGAAGAATGGAGGATCCACGCATGATCTTGGATTGGAAGAAATATCAGGATAAGGCCACGGAGGCCATCGCAGAAGGCGTCGTGCTCCTGGAGAACAAAAACGGGGCACTGCCGCTGGACGCATCGAAAGAGATCGCCGTGTTCGGGCGGATCCAGCTGGATTATTATAAGAGCGGAACGGGTTCCGGCGGCATGGTGAATGTTTCCCACGTGGTGAACATTCCCGAGGGACTGACGCTTCGCGGCGCAAAGCTGAACCAGGAGGTTTTCGAGACCTACAAGGCTTGGACGACGGAGCATCCCTTTGACCATGGTGCAAGCTGGGGCGGAGAGCCCTGGTGCCAGGCGGAGATGCCACTTTCCGACGAGCTTGTGAAAAAGGCTGCAGAGCGTTGCAAAACGGCGCTTTGCGTTATTGGCCGCACGGCCGGCGAGGAGATGGACAATTCCTACAAGGAGGGGTCCTATCTCTTGACGGCAGGCGAAAAGGACATGCTTCGGATCGTTCGGGAGCACTTTGAGAAGGTCGTTGTCTTGCTGAACGTAGCCTCCATCATTGACATGAGTTTTGTGGACGAATTTGCGCCGGATGCCGTGCTTTACGTTTGGCAGGGCGGCATGATGGGCGGACTTGGGACCGCAGACGTGCTGCTTGGCAATGTATCGCCCTCAGGAAAACTAACGGACACGATCGCATATGAGATCGAAGACTATCCTTCCAACGCGAACTTCGGGGATCAGGACCGCGACGTCTATCAGGAAGACATTTACGTTGGATATCGTTATTTTGAAACCTTTGCGAAGGACAAAGTGCGCTATCCCTTTGGCTATGGACTTTCCTATACGGAATTTGCCTATGAGGAATTCAAGCTTTCGGCCAGGGAATTCCTTGCATATGCCGCGTCACAGGTTGCGGGCATGGCTTGCCCGTCCGTTTCGGCAAGCGTTTTCGTAAAGAACGTTGGAGCGGTTGCAGGCAAGGAGGTTGTTCAGGTCTACTGTGAAGCGCCGCAGGGGACGCTGGGCAAGCCCGCGAGAGTGCTTTGCGGATTTGCAAAGACAAAGCTTTTGCAACCTGGCGAAAGTGAGCGCGTGGAGGTTTTGATCTCCCCGGAAAGCCTTGCATCCTATGATGATAAAGCTGCGACCGGACATGCTTATGCGTATGTTCTCGAGGCGGGAGAATACCGTTTCCATGCGGGCAAGAACGTGCGCGAAACCTTGGATCCGCTTAGCATAAGCCTTGAGAAGACCATTGTGCTCGGCCAGATGGAAAGCGCCATGGCGCCCGTGCTGCCCTTCGAGAGAATGGTAAACCGTGGCGGCGAGCTGGGCTATGAACCCGCTCCCATTGCAAAGACATGGGAATCCAAGGGTGAAAACAGCATTCCCGCGGGCACTTACCGCGAGGGCGAGGCTGAGCGTCGCGATGCATGGATGCCAAAGGAGATCACGCAAACGGGCGATCTTGGGATCAAGCTTTCGGACGTGGCAAAGGGGAATAACACCCTAGAAGAGTTCATTGGCCAGCTTTCGGATGAGGATCTGTCCTGCATCATCCGCGGCGAAGGTATGGGAAGCCCTAAGGTAACGGCGGGAACGGCAGCAGCCTTTGGCGGCGTTTCGGCAAGGCTTCAGGAGTTTGGCATCCCCTGCGGATGCTGCGATGACGGGCCTTCCGGCATGCGCCTTGACTGCGGGACGAAGGCTTTTAGCCTGCCTGGCGGCACGATGCTGGCCTGCACCTGGAACTGTGAGCTTCTTACGGAACTCTTTACATTCACGGGCTATGAAATGAGCGCGAATCGCGTGGAATGTCTGCTGGGACCTGGCATGAACATTCACAGACACCCCTTGAACGGGCGTAATTTTGAATATTTCTCCGAAGACCCGCTTCTTACCGGTGAGATCGCATCGGCGCAGCTTCTTGGCCTTCACGCGGCAGGCGTTACGGGCACCATCAAGCATTTTTGCGGGAATAATCAGGAGACAAGAAGACATTTCCTCGACAGCGTGATCTCCGAAAGGGCACTTCGGGAGATTTATCTCAAGGGCTTTGAGATCGCCGTGAAAAAGGGCGGCGCATATACCATCATGACCACCTATGGAAGCGTTAACGGCCTGTGGACGGCGGGTAATTACGACCTGACGACCACGATCCTCCGCAAGGAATGGGGCTTTGAGGGCTTTGCCATGACGGACTGGTGGGCAAATATCAATCGCCGCGAAAAGGCACCGGACAAGCGGGACTTCGCAGCCATGGCCATGGCGCAAAATGACGTTTACATGGTCTGTGCAGACGGTGAAAAGCATGACGACAACACCGTGGAATCTCTTGCAAAGGGCGAGCTAAAGCGCGCCGAACTCCAGCGGAATGCCGCAAACGTGCTGAAAGTGGTGCTTCGGTCGAATGCCATGAAACGCCTTCTTGGAACGGCAGAAAGCATTGAGATCACGGGCCGCGAGGAAGAGGGCGCGGCTACGCAGGGTGAGGTACAGACCTACCACATGGGAGATCGCCTTGTCGTGGATCTTGCGGACGTGAAGACGGCAAGGGACACCAGCTTTAGTTTTGTGCTTGACATGGAACGGCAAGGTATGGTACGCTTTACGCTCACGGCTAGTTCTGACGCAGGCGAGCTGGCACAGATCCCCGTAACGGTATTTTGCATGGGGACGGTGGTAGGAACCTTTACTTGGAATGGAACGGGAGGAGCTCCCGTAAGCTTCTTTGGCAACACTTATATGTTCTCGCGCTACACCACGGTCCGTCTCTATTTTGCGCAGGGCGGTCTGGATCTTGTGAACATGGAGTTCGAGATCATAGGATGATGACAGAAAACGACACGGAAAGGACAAGACATGTATTCTTTTGACAGCAGGATCCGTTACAGTGAAACAGACAGCGAAGGGCGTCTGACCCTTATGGCTCTGTTAAATTACTTTCAGGATTGCTCCACGTTCCAGTCGGAGGACGCGGGAGTGGGCGTTCAATATTGCAAGGACCGGAACGTGGTATGGGTTTTGAACGCGTGGCAGATCGTGCCCATCCGGCTTCCCAAATATGGCGAGCGCGTGCGGATCGGGACCGCGCCCTACGACTTTCAGAAATTCATGGGATTCCGTAATTTCATGATGTTTGATGAGGACGGAAACTATCTTGCCAAGGCAAACAGCGTCTGGAGCCTGATCGACATTTCCACGGAGCGCTTTGTCGTGCCGGACGAGGCCATGATCAAGGGGTATCCAAAGGAAGAGCGGATCCCGATGGAATATGCCGGAAGGAAAATCAACTTCCCCAAGGAGAGCGAGCGCATGGAGCCAATTCCCGTGCTGCCGCATCATCTTGATTCCAATCATCACGTCAACAACGGTCAGTACGTGTCCATGGCACTGGAGTTTTTGCCGGCGGACGTGACGATCAGGCAGCTTCGCGCGGAATATAAAAAACAGGCATTTTTGGGAGACGTGATCCATCCCTTCGTGGCAAGGGAGGAATCGAGGATCACGGTTGCCCTGATGGATGGGCAAGGGAAGACCTTTGCCATCGTGGAATTTGAATTATAAACCAATAGGACGGAGGAAACAAAATGAGCTTACACATTGGAGAGATCCAAAAACTTGAGATCGTAAAGAGGGTGGAATTTGGCGTATATCTCGCCGAACCCGGAGATCGTGAAAATAAAGTGCTTTTGCCGGCAAAGCAGGTGCCGGAGGCCGCAAAGGTCGGCGACGTGATGGAGGTCTTTTTGTATAAGGATTCCAAGGATCGACTGATCGCAACGACGAGAAGACCGAAGCTCATCATGGGCGAGGTGGCGCTTCTTAAGGTGGCGCAGCTGGGCAAGATTGGCGCATTCCTTGACTGGGGCCTGGAGAAGGACCTTCTGCTTCCCTTTAAGCAGCAGCGCGGCAAGGTCAAGGAGGGGGACGAGGTTTTGGTATCCCTTTACGTGGACAAGAGCGAGCGCCTTTGCGCGACGATGAACGTTTACGAGAACCTTTTGTCGGACAGCCCTTATCACAAGGAGGACCGCGTGACGGGACGCGTTTACGAGATGAGCGACCGTTTTGGCGCTTTTGTTGCCGTGGACGACAAATATTCCGCACTGATCCCGAAACAGGAGCTTTTTGGCGAGGTGGAGTACGGTCAGATTGTGAACGCAAGGGTCGTGAAGGTGCAGGACGACGGGCGTCTGACCCTGAGCATTCGTGAAAAGGCTTACCTGCAGATCGACGCGGATGCAGAGAAGATCTTAAAGCTTCTGGACAGCTATGAAGGCTCACTTCCCTTTACGGACAAGTCCGCGCCAGAGGTTATCAAACATGAAACTGGCATGAGTAAAAATGAGTTCAAGCGTGCCATTGGGCATCTCCTCAAGGAACGAAAGGTCGAGATTGGAGAAAAATCGATTCGAAGGCTGTAATGTTTTGTGCATTTTGATAGAGAAAACATGAAAAATTGCACAAAAAGCTATTGCTTTATTTGGCGCTTTTTGGTATAAATGTTTTATACGGTTATTTTCGGGACGCAAAGGAGCGTGGTCTTTATGATATCGAATCAGATTTTACAGAATACGATCGAGGGGCTCAAAGGCATTGCCAGGATTGAGCTTTCCGTGATGGACGTGGACGGCAAGGAGGTTGCCAGCACCATGGACATGGGAAGTTGCTCCAAGGCAGTGGTGGAGTTTGCCTCTTCCCCCGCGGATTCTCAGGAAATCCAGGGCTATCAGTATTTCAAGATTTATGACGAACAGCAGCTGGAGTACGTGCTGATCGTTGCAGGGAGCGGAGAGGACGTTTACGTGATCGGTAAAATGGTCGCTTTCCAGATCCAGAATCTCCTGGTAGCTTATAAGGAGCGCTTCGATAAGGATAATTTCATCAAGAATCTGTTGCTTGACAACCTGCTGCTCGTGGACATCTACAGCAGGTCTAAAAAATTACACATTCAGACGGACGTATCCCGCGTTGTCATGATCGTGGAGACGGGCAATCGCAAGGATAATAACGCGCTGGAGCTGACCAGGAATCATTTTGGCGCCAACAGCCGTGACTTCATCACCGCGGTGGATGAAAACAACGTGATCGTCGTTAAGGATCTGACGGACGCGAATGCTGCAAAGGAGATCGACAAAACGGCAAGGGCACTTTGTGCCTTCCTGCAGAAGGAAGGCCTTAAGGTACGCGTGGCTTACGGCACGGTCATCCAGGAGATCAAGGAGGTCAGCCGCTCCTACAAGGAGGCGAAGATGGCTCTCGATGTCGGCAAGATCTTCTTTGACGATCGCGACATCGTTGCCTACAGCGAGCTTGGCATCGGCAGATTGATCTACCAGCTGCCCATTCCTCTGTGCAAGATGTTCATCCGTGAGATCTTCGGCGGCAAGAGCCCGGACGAATTCGATGAGGAAACGCTGACCACGATCTATAAATTCTTCGAGAACAGTCTGAACGTTTCCGAGACGTCCAGACAGCTGTTCATCCACAGAAATACGCTGGTTTACCGTCTCGACAAGCTGCAGAAGATCACAAATCTGGATCTTCGCGTTTTTGAGGACGCCATTACCTTCAAGATCGCACTGATGGTCGTGAAGTACATGAAGTATATGGAAACCATGGAATATTAGTCTCGCAAGAACAAGCGGGCTCCCATTTCGTCTTGTAAGATGGGAGCCCATGATTATGATATCGCGACGTCAAGAATCACGACGTAAAAAAACTGTCCCTACGGGGCAGATCGGGAGAAAATGGGATCGAAATGAGTAAGAAAGAAGAACGAGAACTGCAAAGACAGGAATTTATCAAAGAAAAAGGCATCATTTATCTTGAGAACGTCAGCAAAACTTATTCGGCCGGAGTTGCGGCCGTAAGCAACATGAACCTTAGCATCAAGCAGGGTGAATTCGTATTTATCGTGGGTGAGAACGGCGCAGGAAAATCCACGCTGTTCCGTCTTTTGCTCCGCGAGCTGAAGCCGTCAGAGGGCAGCGTGTACGTGCTGGGAAAGGACACCTCAAAGCTGCGGCACAGACAGATCCCGTACCATCGTCGCCAGATCGGCGTGGTGTTCCAGGATTTCAGACTCTTAAAGGACAGAAACGTTTATGAAAACGTGGCATTTGCACAAAGGATCCTGGAGGTTCCGACGGAGGAGATCCGCAGGAACGTGCCGACCATCCTTGCCACGGTTGGATTGGCGGGAAAATATAAGGCAAAGATCCGTGAACTTTCCGGAGGAGAACAGCAGAGAGTCGCTTTGGCGAGGGCTCTGATCAATCAGCCTGCCATTTTGCTTGCGGACGAGCCTACGGGAAACCTCGATCCCCAGAACGCATGGGGGATCATGGATCTTCTCGAGGAGATCAATGCGCAGGGAACGACGGTGATCATGATCACGCACAACAAGGAGATCGTGAATGCCATGCATAAGCGCGTGATCGCGTTGAAAAAAGGCGTGATCGTCAGCGATCAAGAGGATGGTGAGTATGTTGAGGAAGATTAGTTCATTTTTCTATGTTTTCAGACAGGGCGTCTCGAACGTCTTGTCCAATAAATTGTTTACGCTTGCGTCGGTGGCAACCATTGCCGCCTGCCTGTTCCTTCTTGGCGGCGTCTATGCCGTCGTGACCAATTTCCGTCACATTGTCATGAAGGCGGAAGAGGGAGTTTCCGTGACCGTGTTCTTCCATTCCGAGTACGACCTTTGCTATCGTTCGGAGGGCTTCGCGCATCGCGAGGAATATACGCATCCCGCAGGCATGGTTGCTTCGGATGAGAGGCTTGTTGAGATCGGTAAGGAGATCGAGGCGCGCCAGGAGGTTTCCGAGGTTAAGTTCACGAGCGATGACGAGGCTTGGGCGAAGTTTGGTCCTGAGTATTTTGGCGAAGATTACGCCAGCGGATATGAAGACAACCCGCTGCGCGGTGAGAATACCTATGAGATCTTCCTGAATGACGTCAGCATGCAGGATTCTTTGGTGACTTGGCTGAACACCATTCCGGAAGTGCGCAGGGTCAATTATGACGAATCCACGGCAAGCACCCTGAATGGCGCAAACCTGTTGATCGCATATATATCCATTGGCCTTATCATTGTTTTGTTTGCGGTCAGCATTTTCCTGATCAGCAATACGGTTTCCGTGGGCATCACGGTGCGCCGCGAAGAGATCAACATTATGAAATATGTCGGAGCAACGGACTTTTTCGTGCGTTCTCCCTTTGTGATCGAGGGCATGATCATCGGCTTCATTGGTGCCGCGATCCCCGTGTTCGCCCTGTATCACATGTATGAATATGCCATGACCTATCTGTCGACGAACTATACGGAGCTGATGAAGAGACTGGACTTTTTGCCGATCGAGACCATCTTCAAGTTCCTCACGCCCGTCTGCTTTGCACTTGGTGTCGGCATTGGCATCGTGGGCAGCGCGCTTGCTGTCAGAAAGCATCTGAAAGTTTAATTTTGGAGACGTTATGAAGAAAAAACAAAGGATGAAGGCGGGAGTGCTCCTCCTGCTGACCGCATTGTTTTTCATGATCCTCGGTTCCGCCGTGCAAAACAGCAGGGCGGCGAATGGTGACGCTTCCATTTTGCAGTCGATCAAAGAAAAGCAGGAACAGATCTCAAAGGCCGAAAAGGAAAAGAACGGTCTGAAGCAGAACCTGAGCGACGTGCAAAAGATCAAGAAAAGTCTGGAAGCCAAGAAAAAGGATCTAAAGTCATATATTACCGAACTGGATGACCAGATCGCGCAGATCGAGGCGCGCGTAAACGACCTGCAGGAGCAGATCGCCGTGAAGGAAAGCGAGATCGCGGACACGCAGGCGCAGGTAGAGGACGCCATCTGCAGGGAGAATGATCAGATGGAGAACATGATCATCCGTGCCCGGCAGATGTATGAAAACAACGGTTCTTTGGTGGCCGAGCTGCTCACGAACAATGAAGGCCTCGGAGACCTGCTAAACCGTGCGGAATTCATGGAAAAGCTTGTGAGCTATGACAAGCAGCAGTGGCATGATTTCCAGAATTTCCGAAAGTATGTGCAGCTGTGCGAACGCCAGCTTGAGCTTGAGAACGAGATCCTGAACCAGACCAAGGAAAACGTGGTTCTCGAGCAGAACACGCTAGAGCTTTTCATGGAGCAAAAGAAGGCAGACATTGAAGCCTACGAGTCGGACATCAGCAACCAGGAGCAGGCCATTGAAGAATATGAGGCGATGATCGCGCAGCAGGACGAGGAGATCAAGGCCCTCGAGGCTGCGATCGCAGCGGAGCGTAAGAGGCTTTCCCTGCAGAGGACCTATGACGGCGGTACCTTTACCTTCCCCGTTGCCTCTTACACAAGGGTGAGCAGCGATTACGGCTGGAGAATCCATCCGAAGCTAAAAGTAAAGCAGTTCCATAACGGCGTGGATCTTGCGTCGTCCAAGGGGACGGCGATCTACGCGGCATATGACGGCGTCGTCGTTGCAGCCGCCTACAGTTCCACCATGGGTAATTACGTGATGATCGATCACGGTGATAACTTATATACGATCTACATGCATGCTTCCACGCTCAAGGTTTCCACGGACAAGGTGGTAAAGAAAGGTGAAACCATTGCGCTCGTAGGTTCCACCGGGCGTGCAACGGGATCGCACCTGCATTTTAGCGTGCGTAAGGATGGCGAGTACGTGTCCCCTTGGGATTACATTACGGAGCCATAAGGGAGATGATAAAACATGGACCAAAACAATAATTATTTTGACATGGACTCTTATCAGACAAGGAACGGGGATCCTTCCCAAAAACAAAAGAAAAAGGATCACGGAAGCTTTTTTGGTGGTCTTGCGGTCGGCGTACTGTCAACGCTTCTCGTCACTGCCGTGATCGTGCTGATCCTTTGGTTTTCCGGGAGTCTTAGGACTTCCACTCCGACCTCTGATCCATTCCGCAGTGGCGAAGATGAGGAAGCTACCGTTTCCTCCGTGAAGGGGAGCGGCTTCGTCACGGATGCCATGGTCAAGAAGATCAACAAGCTCGTGAACACCATCAAGGACGAGTATTTTCTGGATGAAGTGACGGACGAACAGCTCGAGACGGGCATGTACAAAGGCCTGTTTGAGGCGCTGGGCGATCCCTATTCGGAGTATTACACCTCGCAGGAATATGAGGAGCTCATCCAGGGTGCGGAGGGCATCTATTACGGGATCGGCGCTTACGTCAGCATCGATGACCAGACCACGCTACCGAAGATCGCAGGCGTGTTCAAGGGCGGACCTGCAGAGGAAGCGGGACTTCGCACGGACGACCTGATCTACATGGTGGAAGGGGAGCAGACCTACGGAAAGACGCTGTCTGAAGTGGTGTCTGAGATCCGCGGCGAAGAATATACGACCGTAAAGCTGACCATCGTAAGGGATGGCGAACAGATCGACAAGACAGTTACGAGACGTAAGGTGGAGACGCCCACCGTGGAATATGAAATGTTGGATTCCGGCATGGGTTATCTGCAGCTCAAGGAATTCGACGACGTCACGACCAATCAGTTCTTGGAGGCCATGAATGACCTGTATCAAAAGGGCATGAAGGGATTGATCCTGGATCTGCGTTCGAATCCCGGAGGAAACCTTTCCACCGTCGTTCAGATCGCGCAGAACCTTCTTCCCGCAGGAACCATCGTTTACACGGAGGACAAGGAAGGACACAGAGTCACCTACAAGAGCAAGGGTGACAAGGAGATCCAGATTCCCATGGTCGTTCTGATCGACGGAAATTCGGCCAGCGCGGCGGAGATCCTTGCAGGTGCCATTCAGGATTACAAGAAGGGAACGCTTGTCGGAAAGACCACATACGGAAAGGGCATCGTACAGACCGTAAAGCCCGTGACGAAGGACGGTTCCGCCATCAAGCTCACGATCAGCGGTTACTTCACGCCGAACGGCCGGAACATTCACAAGATCGGTATCGAGCCTGACGTGGAATGTGATTTTGACGGAACACTTTACTACAACGTGGACAATCCCGTGGACACGCAGCTGGAAAAGGCAAAGGAAGTTTTGGCTGATCTGATGAAATAAGGGAGCATAAAAATCAAGATCAAAGTACAGAACAAACATTCGATTTGTTCTGTACTTTTTCTTTGTTTTCTGTTATACTGTTAATATGGAGCAGTATGCGGGGTTTCCCCGGAAAGGGATTTTATGGATCATTTTGTTTTGCATTCAGAATATCAGCCGACGGGGGATCAGCCGCAGGCCATTGCCGAACTTGTGGAGGGCTTCCGTCAGGGCAATCAGTTCGAGACGCTCCTTGGCGTGACGGGCTCCGGCAAGACTTTCACCATGGCGAACGTGATCACTGCGCTGAACAAGCCGACGCTCGTGATCGCGCACAATAAAACGCTGGCGGCGCAGCTTTACGGTGAATTCAAGGAGTTTTTTCCCGAGAATGCGGTGGAATATTTCGTAAGCTATTATGACTATTACCAGCCTGAGGCCTACGTACCTCAGTCGGATACCTATATCGCAAAGGATTCTTCGATCAATGACGAGATCGACAAGCTCAGGCTTTCGGCGACGGCATCCCTCACGGAGCGGCGCGACGTGGTCGTGGTGGCGTCCGTCTCATGCATATACGGCCTGGGGAGCCCTGATGAATATCAGGACATGGTTGTGAGCCTTCGCCCCGGTATGACAAAGGATCGGGACCAGGTGCTGCGAGAGCTCGTGAGCATGCAGTACGTTCGCAATGATATTGATTTTGAGCGCGGGTCCTTCCGCGTGCACGGCGACGTCGTGGACATCTTCCCCGCACAGGGCGGAGAATATTTCCTGCGCATCGAATTCTTTGGCGATGAGATCGACAGGATCGCTCAGGTAGAGCCCATGTCGGGCAAGGTGCACGCGACACTGCAGCATGTGGCGATCTTCCCGGCCTCGCACTATGTGGTGGCGCCTGAAAAGATCAAGATTGCATGCGATAATATCGAAAAAGAGCTTGCGGAGCGCGTGAAATTCTTTAAGTCTGAGGACAAGCTGATCGAGGCGCAAAGGATCTTAGAGCGCACGAATTTTGACGTGGAGATGCTGCGCGAGACGGGCTTTTGCTCCGGCATCGAGAACTATTCCAGACACTTGGTGGGCTCGGCTCCGGGCGCACCGCCCATGACGCTGATGGACTTTTTTCCGGATGATTTTTTGATCATCATTGACGAGTCTCACATGACGATCCCTCAGATCGGGGCAATGCACGCAGGAGACCGTTCCAGGAAGACCACCCTTGTGGATTACGGCTTTAGACTTCCGTCTGCGCTGGACAACCGCCCCCTGAGCTTTCAGGAGTTTGAGGCACACATCGATCAGATGCTGTTTGTTTCGGCGACGCCGGCGAAATATGAGGAAGAGCACGAACTTCTTCGCGCGGAGCAGATCATCCGGCCGACGGGCCTTTTGGATCCTGAGGTGTTTGTCCGTCCCGTGGAAGGCCAGATCGATGACCTTGTCGGTGAGATCAACCGAGAGGTGGCAAAGCATAATAAGGTGCTTGTGACGACGCTGACAAAGCGCATGGCAGAGGACCTGACGGACTATCTTCGCGACGTGGGGATCCGCGTGAAATACCTGCACTCTGACATCGACACGCTGGAGCGCGCGGAGATCATCCGTGACATGCGCCTTGACGTGTTTGACGTGCTGGTGGGCATCAACCTTTTGAGAGAGGGCCTGGACATTCCGGAGATCTCGTTAGTGGCGATCCTCGACGCGGATAAGGAGGGGTTTCTTCGAAGCGGCACTTCGCTCATCCAGACCATCGGTCGTGCGGCGCGTAACTCCGACGGTCACGTGGTCATGTATGCCGACGTGATCACGGATTCCATGCGCACGGCAATCGATGAGACGAATCGTCGTCGCCAGATCCAGCAGAAATATAACGACGAGCACGGCATCACGCCGCAGACGATCAAAAAGGCAGTCCGCGACCTGATCAGCATCTCCCAGAAGGTCGCAAAGGAAGAGATGAAGTTCGAGAAGGATCCGGAATCCATGGACAAGAAGGAACTCGAAAAGCTCATCGGAGAGGTGCAAAAGAAGATGCAACGCGCTGCGGCAGATTTGGATTTCGAGTCGGCGGCAGAGCTGCGCGACAAGATGATCGAGCTGAAAAAGCACCTAAGGGATATGTGACAAGGCAAGTTCGACTGACGCGAAGCAGCGAAAACGCCAGCAAGTCGGAAAGGAGAAGATATGAAAAAGCAGATCCTGAAATATATGGCATATGTGAAAGAGGTCCTTGCGCAGGATAAGCCTGGCACGGATTGGGAGGAGTTTGCAAGAAGAGATCTCGTGAAGATCCAGTTTTATCAGCACGAGAGATTGATCCATCTGATCGTGACGGCGCTCTTTGCCGTGATGGAGGTGATGTGCGTTGCGACTCTCCTTGTGAGCCAAAACCTTTGGGCCATGGCGCTGATGGCAATGATCCTGGTGCTTCTTATCCCATACGTGGGACATTATTATTTCCTCGAGAACTCCGTGCAGGAGATGTACCTCTTGCATGACCAGATCCTGGCAAGGATCGACCGCGGGCGCAAGGCAGACGGGGAAGCCTGACTCATGACATGCACGATGCGTCCTCCAGTTGTTGACGTCGTGCGCAAAAAGACCGAAAAAACAGTAAGGATATAGAATTATCATGGCAGAGAAAAAGACAAAACAAGAAGCGAAGGCGGCAGGAACGACCGCGCTTCCGAAGTTCGACGCGCGGGATTACATTAAGATCCGCGGCGCAAGGGAACATAACCTGAAAAACATTGACGTAAACATTCCAAGAAACAAGCTTGTGGTTCTGACAGGCATGTCAGGATCCGGAAAGTCCTCCCTGGCCTTTGACACGATTTACGCGGAAGGTCAAAGACGTTACATGGAGTCCCTTTCCTCCTATGCAAGACAGTTCCTCGGACAGATGGAAAAACCGGACGTGGAGCGTATTGACGGACTTTCTCCCGCAATCTCCATCGACCAGAAATCAACGAACCGCAACCCTCGTTCCACCGTGGGAACGGTGACGGAGATCTACGATTATTTCAGACTTTTGTACGCAAGGATCGGCACGCCGCACTGTCCGAACTGTGGCAGGGTGATCGCAAGGCAGACCGTGGATCAGATGGTGGATCAGATCATGGCGCTTCCCGAAGGCACGAAGCTCCAGCTCCTTGCGCCGGTGGTGCGCGGCCGTAAAGGTCAGCATGAAAAGGTGCTCGAGCGTGCAAGCCGGAGCGGTTACGTGCGCGTTCGCGTTGATGGCAGCATGTATGAACTCACGGAGGAGATCAAGCTCGACAAGAATCAAAAGCACAACATCGAGATCGTTGTGGACCGTCTTGTGGTGAAGGCAGGGATCGAGCGCAGGCTTTCGGATTCCATCGAGAACGTGCTTGCCCTGACGGAGGGCTTGCTTGAGGTCGACGTCATCGACGGCGAGACGATGAATTTCTCGCAGAATTTTGCTTGCCCGGATTGCGGCGTCAGCATTGGAGAGATTGAGCCTAGGAGCTTTTCCTTCAACAATCCCTTTGGCGCCTGCCCAGAGTGCTTTGGCCTTGGCTACAAGATGGAATTTGACCTGGACCTGATGATCCCGGATCAATCCCTTTCCATTCGGGAAGGTGCGATCGCCGTGATGGGATGGCAGTCCTGTGCCGATAAGGGAAGTTTTACCAACGCGCTTCTTTTGGCCCTGTGTAAGGCATATAAATTCGACCTCGACACGCCTTTTGAAAAATATCCCGAAAAGATCAAGAACATCCTGATCTACGGCACGGACGGGAAGATGGTGGACGTTTACTACGAGGGACAGCGCGGCAGAGGCATTTACCCCACGGCCTTTGAGGGACTGATCAGGAACGTGGAGCGGCGCTACAAGGAAACCTTCTCGGATGCGATGAAGCAGGAATATGAATCCTTCATGCGCATCACGCCCTGTAAGGAATGTAACGGCATGAGACTGAAAAAGGAGTCTCTTGCGGTCACCGTCTGCGATAAAAATATTTACGAAGTGACAAACATGTCAGTTATTGCGCTGCAGAAGTTCCTGCAGGAGATGCAGCTGACGGCGCAGCAGGAATTCATCGGAAAGCGTGTTCTGAAGGAGATCCGCGCAAGGGTTGGATTCCTGGTGGACGTAGGGTTAGAGTATCTTTCCCTGTCCCGCGCGACGGCGAGTCTTTCCGGCGGCGAGGCGCAAAGGATCCGTCTTGCGACGCAGATCGGATCGGGCCTCATGGGCGTGTGCTATATTCTCGACGAGCCCAGCATTGGTCTGCATCAAAGAGACAATGACAAGCTTTTGAACACCTTAAAGAGCCTTCGTGATCTCGGAAACACTTTGATCGTCGTGGAGCATGACGAGGATACTATGCTGGCGGCGGATCACATCGTGGACATTGGTCCCGGCGCTGGCTCGCACGGCGGCGAGGTGGTAGCGCAAGGTACCGCGGAAGAGATCATGGCAGTGCCCGAATCCATCACGGGACAGTATCTGTCCGGTAAGATGCAGATCCCCGTGCCGAAGACAAGAAGAATGCCTCAGGGCTGGATCACCGTGAAGGGTGCGAAGGAAAACAATCTGAAGAACATTGACGTGAGCTTCCCTCTGGGCGTCATGACCTGTGTGACGGGTGTGTCAGGTTCCGGGAAGAGCTCACTTGTAAACGAGATTTTGTACAAGCGCATGGCTAAGGAGCTGAACCGCGCAAGGGTCATTCCCGGACGCCATGATTCCATTGAGGGTCTGAAGCAGCTCGACAAGGTCATCGCCATCGATCAGTCTCCGATCGGGAGAACGCCCAGATCGAACCCTGCGACCTATACCGGCGTGTTTGACCTGATCCGTGATCTTTTCGCATCCACGGCAGATGCCAAGGCGAAGGGATATACCAAGGGAAGGTTTTCCTTTAACGTCAAGGGCGGACGATGCGAGGCCTGCAGCGGCGACGGCATCATCAAGATCGAAATGCATTTCCTGCCGGACGTGTACGTTCCCTGTGAGGTCTGCGGCGGAAAGCGTTATAACCGCGAGACGTTGGACTGCAAGTACAAGGGAAAGAGCATTTTCGACGTGCTGGACATGACGGTGGAGGACGCGCTGACGTTCTTTGAGAACATGCCTTCCATCCGCAATAAGATCCAGACTTTATACGACGTGGGTCTGGGCTACGTGAAGCTGGGGCAGCCCTCGACGGAGCTCTCCGGCGGCGAAGCGCAGCGTATCAAACTGGCATCGGAGCTCTCCCGGAGGAGCACGGGCCGGACCATTTACATTCTCGACGAGCCTACCACGGGCCTGCATTTCGCGGACGTGCACAAGCTGGTTGACATCCTGCATCGCCTTGCGGACGGCGGAAACACGGTGGTGGTGATCGAGCACAATCTTGACGTGATCAAGACGGCGGACTATATCATAGACATGGGTCCTGAGGGAGGAGACCGCGGCGGCACGGTGATCGCCGAAGGTACCCCTGAAGAGATCGCCAAGGACAAGAAGTCCTATACGGGAATCTATGTCAAACGCATGTTGGAGAAGGCAAGATAGCACATAAGAAGACCGGAAGGAACAAAGGTTTATGATACAGAGTGAAAAACTGGCGCAGTTTTATTTTATGCAATACCGGGACTGCGCCAAGGAAATGAAAAAGAAAAATCAGGACGGCAAAAAGGACTTTGTGGAGCGCATGAATCGCCTTCACAAAGAACTCAAGGAGTGCAAGAATCTCAAGATCAGTCAAGCGCATCTTGATGAGTATCACCGCATGGTGCGGTCCATGGCATTTTATACGTTCCGCACGGACAATCAATATGCCATCATGAAGCTGCGCGACATGATCCTGCCTGAGCTTGTGCGGATCGACCTGCTTGGCATGAAACCCGAGGAGCAGGAGCTCGTCACGGCGAAATTTTTGGATTTCATCCGCGAGGAGCACCCCTATGAGATCTGCCAGAAATCCCTGCGGAACCTGGCCAGAAACAGTGCGGAGAACGGCATTCGGAGCCAGATCATCGGCATGGTGCCGACAAAGCCTGAAACAGAATTTCCCAAAGCGCTTGAGATGCAAAGACACTTCATCCTGCACGTGGGACCGACCAACTGCGGAAAGACCTATCATGCCCTCGAGAGCCTGAAACAAGCCATGAACGGCGTGTATCTTGGGCCGCTAAGACTTCTTGCTCTGGAGGTTTATGAGAAGATGAATGACGCAGGGATCCCCTGTACGATGCTGACCGGTGAAGAGCGGATCTATCAGGAAAATGCGTTTATCACTTCCTCCACGATTGAAATGCTGGACATTGAGCAGGAATATGACGTCGCCGTCATCGACGAGGCGCAGATGATCACGGATCCTGACCGCGGACATTCCTGGACGAGGGCGATCTTGGGCGTGCAGGCCAAGGAGATCCACGTCTGCATGAGCCCTGCTGCCGAGAAGGTGGTAAAGCACTTGATCTCCCTGTGTGGTGACACGGAAGAGACGCATGTTTACGAACGAAAGACAAAGCTTCTTTGCGAGGACAAGCCCTTTGAATTTCCTGACGACGTGCAGGAAGGGGATGCGATCATCGCCTTTTCCAAGCGTGCCGTTCTGGATATCGCCGGACGTCTTGAGACGGACGGCATCAAGGCCAGCGTGATCTACGGAAGCCTTCCGCCTGAGATCCGTCGCAGACAGATCCATCTGTTCACGACGCATCAGACGAAGGTGGTGGTGTCCACCGACGCCATCGGCATGGGCTTAAACCTGCCCGTACGCCGCATTGTCTTTGCACAGACGACAAAGTTTGACGGCAAGGAAACGGGGCCGCTCACGGTGGAGACGATCCATCAGATCGCAGGCCGTGCAGGGCGCTTTGGCATTTACGACACGGGCTACGTGACCGCAGTCGGCAAGGAGAACCTGGACTTCATCCGCGAAAAGTTCCCGCAGAAGGAAAAAGAAGTGGAAAGCGTCAGCCTGGGCTTCCCTCAGGTGCTGCTTGACATGGACGAACCCCTTGATGCCGTGCTGAAGATCTGGAAATCAGTGGAGACGCAGCCGCCCTTCGAAAAGATCAGCATCGAAGAAGTGCTGTTCCTTTACGAGCGGGCTTACAAGGACCGCAAGGAGATCGACGGCTTTGAGGACAAGCATTTGCTCTACCGCATGCTGACCTGCTCCATAGACATCAAAAACAGGGACATCGTGGAGCTTTGGCTCTATTATTGCAAGACCTATACCGCCGACGTCAGCCTCCACTTCCCGGCGCTCATCATGTGCACGGACATTGGACTTCACAAGTATGAGACGTTTTATAAGCTGCTCGACCTGTATTATCAATTCTCCATCCGCATGGGTAAAGTGATCGAGCAGGAGCGTCTTGACAAGGAGCGTGAAAAGACGGAGGAGACCATCATGCGCCTTCTTTCGAAGGACAAGAACGTCTTCATCCGTAAGTGTCAGTATTGCGGCGCACCCATTGAGCTTTCAAGCACGTCGCGCATGTGCGATAACTGCTATGCGGAGATGAGGGCGAGAAAAGGTTCCGGAGAAGGTGGCTTTGGCAGGAAGAAGATGGGATATTTCCACGCGTCCGAAAAAGAGGACAAACACCCTTCGGGAAAGGGAAATAAGAGCCATCGCAGGTACAACCGTCATCGCGGAGAGTCGAATTTCTAAATTTTTTTAAAAATTTTCACGTTTTGCTATGAAAATCAAGAAATATCGGTTATAATGGATTGCGCAAAACGTTAATGACTGGAACTATGCGCGAAATGGCGCAAAAGGAGTACTATATGATGCAAGGTACGGATATCGGAATTGACCTTGGAACGGCGAGCATACTGGTTTACATCCGTGGAAAGGGCGTAGTGTTAAAGGAGCCCTCCGTTGTGGCGCTTGACCGTGACACCAATAAGATCAAGGCGATCGGAGAGGATGCACGTCTGATGCTGGGCAGAACGCCCGGAAACATCGTGGCCATCAGGCCGCTTCGTCAAGGCGTGATCTCGGACTATACCGTGACGGAACAAATGATGAAATATTTCATCCAAAAGGCTCTGGGGAAGAAAATCTTTCGTCGTCCCCGCATTGCGGTCTGCGTACCCAGCGGCGTGACCGAAGTGGAAAAGAAGGCCGTTGAGGATGCAACTTATCAGACCGGCGCAAAGGAGGTTTCCATCATTGAGGAGCCCATTGCGGCGGCAATCGGCGCAGGCATTGACATTTCCAAGCCCTGCGGCAACATGATCGTGGACATCGGCGGCGGAACTTCCGACATTGCCGTCATTTCTCTTGGAGGCACCGTGGTAAGTGCATCCATCAAGATCGCAGGCGATGACTTTGACGAAGCCATCGTTCGTTACATGAGAAAGAAGCACAATCTCCTGATCGGTGAGCGTACCGCAGAGGACATGAAGATCAAGATCGGTTCCTGCTATCGTCGCCCCGAGCCGGATTACATGGACGTGCGTGGACGTAACCTTGTGACGGGTCTTCCGAAGACCGTTACCGTATCCTCCGAGGAGATGGAGGAGGCGCTCAAGGAGACGACGGCACAGATCGTGGAGACCATTCACAGCGTGCTTGAGAAGACGCCCCCTGAGCTTGCGGCAGACATTGCGGACCGCGGCATTGTGCTGACCGGCGGCGGAAGCCTTCTTAGAGGTCTTGAGGAGCTGATCAGTGAAAAGACTGGCATCAACTGCATGACCGCAGAGGATCCGATGACCGCAGTGGCCATTGGAACCGGAAAGTACGTGGAATTCCTGTCGAACTATCGGGAGCCATAAGAGAACGGATCGAGTGCAAGGCTTATTCTTCGTGATAGGCCTTGCACGCGTTAGTTTTACACTCCTTTCCTTTCGATTCTTTCTTTTCTTCTCCGGGCTCACCGGGATTGATCTCATGAACGTAAAAATAAAATTGGGGACTTTGAGTTTATGGAACTGGTAAAGGGTTACGTAGATCAAGTGACGTATCAGAATCCTGAGAACGGATATACTGTGCTCAGACTGATCGTCTCAGATAAGGAGCTTGTCTGCACGGGACATCTCCCAGGCATTTCGCAGGGAGAAAGCGTGGAGGCCTGGGGAGACTATGAGGTTCATCCGACCTACGGCAAGCAATTTCGCATTCGGGAATACGCCGTGACGGTTCCGAGTGACGTGGCCGGAATGCAAAGGTACCTGTCCTCCGGGGCCATCAAAGGCGTCGGGGAGACGCTCGCGGCAAGGATCATCAAGAGATTTGGCGATGACACCTTCCGGATCATGGAGGAAGAGCCTGAGCGTCTTGCAGAGATTAAGGGCATCAGCCTTCGCATGGCGCAGGCCATTGCGGTGCAGATGGAAGAAAAAAGGGATCTGCGGGACGCCATGACTTATCTTTCAGGCTTTGGCATTTCAAATCGTCTTGCAGTAAAGGTTTATGAAAAATATCATTCCGACGTATATCGGATCCTTCGTGAGAACCCGTATCGCCTCGCGGAGGACATTCAGGGCGTGGGGTTCCGCACGGCAGATGAGATCGCGGCAAAGGTCGGGATCCGTCCGGATTCGGATTATCGGATCCGATGCGGCGTTTCTTACGTTTTGCAGCAGGCAACCCAGGACGGACACGTGTACCTTCCGCTACCGGAGCTTTTGGACGTGGCGGCAAGGCTTTTGGAGGTCCCTGAGGATCTTGTGAGGGCGCAGCTTAGCAACATGGTGATGGACCGCAAGATTGTGATCAAGGGCGAAGCGGTGTTTTTGTCGGTATATTACTACGAAGAGCTTGCCTGTGCCAAAAAGCTGCACGAGTTGAACGTTTCTTTCGAGAGGGAGTTTCGGTCTCCCTCCGCACAGGCGGCTTTGGAGCAGCGCCTTTATGATCTCGCGGCGCAGCAGGGCTTGGAAATGGACGAGCTGCAGATGAATGCCGTGAAGAAATGCATTCAGAGCGGTGTCTTTCTCCTTACGGGCGGTCCCGGAACCGGAAAGACGACCACCATCAAGGTGATCCTTCGGTATTTCGAGTCCGAGGGGATGGATATTCTGCTTGCGGCGCCCACGGGGCGTGCCGCAAAGCGGATGACGGAGACCACGGGCTTTGAGGCGAAGACCATTCATCGCCTTTTGGAGATCAACAGCGCCCTGTCCGAGGATGACTCTCGCGGCGTGAAGTTTGAGAGGGATGAAGAAAATCCTTTGGAGGCTGACGTCGTGATCATAGACGAAACCTCCATGGTGGACATTGGGATTTTCCATGCACTTCTCAAGGCAATTGTGCCCGGAATGCGGCTGATCCTTGTGGGAGATCAGGCGCAGCTCCCCAGCGTAGGACCCGGCCAAGTGCTGCGGGACCTCCTTAGCACGAACTGCTTTCCGAGCGTAACCCTGCAGAAGATCTATCGACAGGACGAGGGGAGCGACATTGTCGTAAATGCCCATCGCATCAACGAGGGGCAGGAGATCAGGATGGACAATCATTCCAAGGACTTTTTCCTGCTTGAGCGCTCCGATCCGAACGTGATCTACAAGCACATGATCCAGCTGATCCGCGATAAATTGCCCGGCTACGTGAACGCCACGCCGTTTGACGTGCAGGTCCTTGTGCCCATGAGAAAGGGCCCCTTAGGGTGTGAAACCCTGAATGGAATACTGCAGCAATACTTGAACCCGCCGAGTCCTGAAAAAGAGGAGCACGTGTCGGGGGAGACGACCTATCGCGTGGGCGATAAGGTCATGCAGATAAAGAACAACTATCATCTCGAATGGGAGATCGAAGGGTTGTATCACATTGTCATAGACCGCGGAGAAGGCGTGTTCAACGGCGACATGGGCAAGGTCGTTTCAATCAGCGAGGCGGCGTCTACGCTTGTCGTGGAATTTGATGAGGGAAAGCGCGTGACTTACCCGTTCTCGGAATTGGATCAGCTTGAGCTTTCTTATGCCATCACCATTCACAAGTCTCAGGGCAGCGAATATCCCGCGGTGCTCCTGCCGCTTCTTGGCGGGCCGAGGACTTTGCTCACACGCAATCTCCTTTACACGGCGATCACGCGTGCAAAGAGCTGCGTGACCATTCTTGGCAGGAGGCAGACGGTTTTGGACATGATCGCAAATGCCAGCGAAAACAAGCGTTACACGGCACTGGCACAGCGCATTCTTGAGATGAGTTCATAGGAGGGACTAAGGGTTAGTGAAGTTTTCTTTTCAAAACCTATGGAAAGCCATCGAGGAGCTTTTGTTCCCGAGAAGATGTCCTGTCTGCGACGGGATCGTTCAGCCGCGGGGCGAACTTATCTGCCCGGGATGCGCGAAAAAGCTTCGGCCGATCGAGGCGCCTTGGTGTGCGATCTGCGGAAGGAACCTTGCGCGCGGCGGGGAGCTTTGTGAGGACTGCGGCAAGGGGAAGATGCATGCCTTTCGGCGTGCCAGGGCGCTTTATGAATACAGGAGCGTCAGATCCTCCATTTATCGGTTCAAATACGGCGGACGCAGGGAATATAAGGATTTTTTTGGGGAGCAGATGGCAAAATATCTGGGATCGTTCATCCGAAGCGTTTCTCCGGATGGGATCGTTCCCGTTCCGCTGCATCCAAAACGCCTTCGGAAGAGAGGCTACAATCAGGCAAAGGAGCTGGCCGACGTCCTTGGCGCGCATTTGGGGCTTCCCGTCTATGATAAAATCCTTTCGAGGGTGAAATATACGGCGCCGCTTCGGCGACAAAATTCTAAAGAAAGACAAAATAATTTGAAAAAGGCTTTTCTTGTAAAGCAAAATGATGTAAAATTAAAGACGATTATCCTTATCGATGATATTTATACAACGGGAGCAACCGTGGATGAAGCCGCCATGGCCTTACGGGAAGGCGGCGCGGAAAACGTTTATGTTGTTACGCTTTCCGTCGGTTGACGGAGGATGCCATGATCAATGAACAAAAGGTCATCTTGATGACGAAGCTGGCCTCATACGAAGATACGGAAGGAAGACGGGCAAGGAAGGCCACGGGGCTGTTCCGCGGGGACTACGTGGTGCTTGAGATACTGAAATCCATCATCGCCGTGACGATCGCCTTTGCGATCTGTTTTGGCGCATATATGTTCCTCGGCTTTGAGACCTTCATGCAGGACATTTACAAAATGGATTTTTTGTCGTTTGCACGCAACGTGCTGTCCTATTACGTAGTTGTGGTTGCGATCTACGTTGCCTTCACCTTTTTCTATGCGATCATTCGCTATTACTTGGCAAAAAGGAGTCTGCGCCGTTATTATCAATACCTGAAATTGCTGAATGCATATTATCATAAAAATCCTAGAAGGTAGGCTAGTCTGGAGGAAGAAATGGCTCTGATCTTGGAATATCGTGAAAAAATACAAAAGTTCTACAGAACGAACGCAGTGGTGATCCTGCCGGTCCTGAAGTTTTTACTGGCGTTCATCTCCTTAAACGGCGTGAATACCATGATGGGTTACATGCCGAAGCTCGACACGCTGACCATCGTTCTCATGGCGTCGCTTGCATGTTCGTTCCTGCCCGCGGGGTGCTTGATCCTGCTCTGTGCGCTCTTTAGCCTGGGTCATCTGTATGCCCTGTCGCTGGAGGCACTATTGATCGGAGGGTGTGTGTATCTTTTGATCTTTCTGCTGATGCTTCGGTTTGCACCGAGTGATTCCTACGTAGTGATCCTGACGCCGCTGTTTTTTGCGATGAAGATCCCGTATGTGATCCCCATTGCGGTTGGCCTTCTGTGCAGCCCGCTTTCAGCGATCTCCGTAGCGTGCGGCGCGATCATATACTATGTGTTAAAGCTCTTTGTGGACTCCGCGCCGACATACAGTGCGATCGACGCAAAGGATATCACGGAAAAGCTTCGGTTTTTGATCGAGTTGCTTTTGAAGAACAAGGCCATGCTGGTGGTGGCAGGAGCCTTTGGCATCACGGTCGTCATCGTTTGGTTCATCAGAAGGCTCTCCATTGAACACTCCTGGTTGATCGCCATTGTTGCAGGCGCCATGATCAATCTGGTGATGCTCCTTGTGGGCGACATGATCTATGATGTGAATCTTTCCCTTGGATCCGCCATTTTTGGCTCCATCCTGGCAGTTTTGGTGGCATTGGTGATCCTGTTTTTCCGTTTCTGCGTGGACTATGGGCGAACGGAATACGTTCAGTTCGAAGACGACGATTATTATTACTATGTCAAGGCAGTGCCGAAGATGACAGTAGCGGCGCCGACTAAGACGGTGAAAAAGATCAACACGAACACGCAGAGCATTCCGCCCATTCCCGACAAGACCGCAAGGCCGACGGAACGAAGAAGGCCGTCGGACGGACAGACTTCGGGAATGACAAGGACCGCGCAAGGACAGCAACCCGCAACGTCGAGAACGGTGCAGGGACAGCAGTCGGGGGCAGCCAGACCAACACAGGGACAATCCTCAGGAGCGTCAAGAACCGCAAAACCAGCGCAGCGTCCCCAAGCGGCGACGAAGAGCGTTAATTTCGTGGCTCCGCCGCAGGAGCCGGTCTACGAGGAAGACGTGATGGGTCAGACCAGGGCAATCCCGCAGACGAACGTTGACACTGCTCCGAAGGCAAAGGTTTCTGCCAAGAGTGGCAGTTCGGGACGCGGCAGCAGACAGAGCATTACTCCTGCCACTGAGAAGAGAACGGTCACGACGGAGCGCGTTCCGAGAAGTGACGGACAGACCCGTAAGCAGGGAAACCTGCCGACAGGGGTGACCGTGGGCAGTGATCAGATGACGCAAGAAGCAACCAAGACAGATGATTATGAGGAGCTGTTTTAATACATGCAGTATGTTGAGAGGCTGAAAGATTATCTGAATAGGTTTCACACGTATAGTACCAACATGGACTTTGGTGACGTGTTGGAGATCATCATTATTGCCGTTTTGGTGTATTATATCCTGGCATGGATGAAGACTACGCGTGCATGGGCCCTGCTCAAGGGTCTGATCGTGATCGCCGGCTTTATGCTGATCGCGGTCTTCATGGAGATGAAAACCATTCTGTGGATCGGCGAAAAGGTGCTGACCTTCGCCGTGACGGCGTTGATCGTCGTGCTTCAGCCCGAGCTTCGTAAGGCATTGGAGGAACTGGGAAACAAGAATCTGTTTTCAGACTTTACGGGACGTCTCCCCTTCGACACCAGAAGGAAAACGGACGGCACCTTGTCTGAAAAGAGCATCAATGAGATCACAAAGGCCTGCGTCGAGATGGGAAGAGTGCGCACGGGAGCCCTGATCGTGATCGAGCGTGCGGAGTCCTTACGAGAATATGCAAGGACCGGCATTGACATTGACGCAATGGTGACCAGCCAGTTGCTCATCAATATTTTTGAAAAGAACACGCCGTTGCATGACGGCGCCGTGATCATTACGGGAGACAGAGTGTCTTCGGCCACTTGTTATCTTCCGCTTTCTGACAGCCTGCGGCTGAGCAAGGACCTTGGAACCAGGCACAGGGCAGCCGTTGGCATTTCCGAGGCAACGGATTCCCTGACGATCATCGTTTCTGAGGAGACCGGAAAGATCTCGATCGCTTTTGAGGGGTCTCTCATCACGGATCTGGATCAGGAGAAGCTCCGGAACATGATCCGTCAGATCGTTAAGAAAGAGCCGGAGGATCAGCCGAAGGAGAAACAAAAGGGGAAGCTCCTCTTTAAGGGAAGGAGCAAGGCGAAGGGATGAAAGCATTTTTGGAACGGTTGAAAAAAATGCTCCTGCACAACTGGGGGCTAAAGCTTGCGTCCGTCTTCCTCGCTTTTGTGATCTGGTTTATCGTGGCACAGGTCGGAGATCCAAAGGACACAAGGGCTTTTAGCAATATCCAGGTAAGGCTCGTGAACACGAACCTTTTGACGGAGCAAAATAAGTATTTTGCCGTGATCGACGGAACGGACACCGTGCGAGTGAGCGTAACGGCTCCCACCAGCGTGTTCCAGACGCTTCGTGCAAGTGACATCATTGCCGAGGCGGACATCAGTAAGCTCACGGACATCAATACCATTCAGATCACGTACTATGCGATCAACACCAATGCGGACGCGATCTCGTTTGACGGGGATCACGACGTGGTGCAGCTTGACGTTGAGAACAAGATCAGCAAGTGGCTTCGCGTGAATTACCGCGCGGCGGGGACCGTGGCGGAAGGATATGTGATCGGTGGCGTAACGGCAGACCAGACGTCCATCAGCATCACGGGACCGGAATCCGTCGTGAACCGCGTCAGCAGTGCCATCGCAGAGCTGAACGTGGAAGGAGCGATGAATAACAGCTCCGCCAACGTTGAGATCATTTTGACGGATCGGGAGAACAACGTCGTGGATCCTGCAAAGCTGGAAATGAGCGCGGATCACGTGCTGCTAGCTGCTGAGGTGCTTGCGACGAAGGAGGTTCCGGTTACGGTGAAGTATTCCGGAACGCCTGCGGACGGATATGTCGTAGTTGGGACTCCCACGCAGGACGTAAAGAAGGTTCTCCTCGCGGGAACCACCGCAAACCTTGCAAGAGTGAACAGGATCACGATCGATGGTGAAAAGCTGGATGTTACCGGGGCAACGGAGAGCATGGAAATGAGCCTGAACATCAAGGATTTCCTTCCTGAAAACGTCAAGCTTGCTGATCCGGATTACAACGGAAAGGTCACCGTGGGCATTGAGATCAAGGCGACAAGGGAAAGAACCTTGGAAATCCCCGTGGAGAACGTGAGCTTTACGAACGTGCCCGGCGGATACGTGGTCAGCCTTCCTGAGGAGGGCAGGACACCAGTCGTCCTTAGAGTCTTTGGACTCCGCGACCTGATCAACACGCTTCGCGCAAGCAACATCACGGGTACTGCTGACATTGCGGCATACATGAGAAGCAATGAACTTTCGGAGCTTGCAGCAGGTCATCATCAGATCCCCGTGAGCTTTGATCTTGGAAGTGACGTGACGATCTTAGAGAGTGGAAACATTCTTGTTGAGATATCGAAAACCGAGTAAAAAGAAAATACTTGTTGGTAAGTGAGAATGGTGTTATACTGTTTTTGAGGGAAGGAACTTTTTGGGGCACAAATTTTGGAGGTTACGACAATGGTAAGTCAGAAGGTTGTTATCAAGAACCCTACCGGCCTGCATCTTCGTCCTGCCGGCATCCTTTGCAAGGAAGCCATGCAGTTCAAGTCGTTGATCACGTTTTCCTTTAGGGACAGCACGGCAAACGCAAAGAGCGTTCTCAGCGTGCTGGGCGCCTGCATTAAATGTGGGGACGAGATCACATTTACCTGTGAAGGAGAGGATGAGGAGGACGCACTGAAGGCATTAGTCACGGTTGTTGAAAACGGATTAGGTGAATAAAATCAAAAACAAAAGATCTCAGGCCGCAGGGTCTGAGATCTTTTTTGTTTCAGGGGATTTCCTCATTTTATCGATAGGTAAAATTATCCGTGTCACGGATGATCAGGATCATGGTCTTTCCGTTGTTGAGCCGGATCTCCTCGCCATTATCGTCGTAAAACTTGGTAGCGCCGTAGTCTCCCTCTTTTTTCCAGGTGACGTGAATGCCTTTACCCTTGGTAAAGAAGTATCCGTCGCGCGTCGTGTCATGACACTGCATCGCAAGATATCCATTGCCGATGTCCTCCTGCTTTACGCGCTGTACCAGGAGATTACTGAAGGAAAGCTGTTCGCCCGTCACGCCGTCCACGTGAGGACCGTCCGTGTCGCCGGAAAGATATTGATAACGGTAATACAGGCCATCCCGATCGTTGTACTGGAAGTAGCACCTTGTCAAGGGATAGGAGGCCGTCATGTCCACATAGGAACCGTCAACGACAGCGTCTCCATATTGACTTAGCGTGTTTGTGGTCCCAGGCTCTGCAAACAGAAAATGCTCGGGCTCCGTGAGGCCGCGATAGGACAGGCTGATGTCGCTTTTCTTGCAGGCTGCAATGATCGCCGCTCCGGAGGTATATGCATTATGGGGAGCGTCCCTGTCAGCGGATCTGTAAAACGCCGCAGTATCGTACATGCCGTCCACGTGTTCCGTGGTCTCTTCGTTCAAAAGGTCATAGACGAAATAAGGGCCGCCATAGTGGACGATGATGGAATCCCATTCGAGCGCCCAGTAAACGAAATAGCTTCGAATGCTGCGGACGTTTCCGATCTTTTTGATGCTTTGCCAATCCTCGTAGATCGCCATCATTCGGGTCATGTTGCCTTCCACTCTTGCTTCATACAGGATGGAGGCCTCGGAGAGGTTGCAGTGCGGGACTGCGTGCACCTCATTGGGAATGATCACGGCGATGGGACGGGTTTCAACAATGGATTCGTCCACCCACTCATTAGTGAGAAGGCTTCGTTTCATGCCGTCCTGCGGCGGAAGATTTGGATCATTTTGATTGTTTTCCGGCCTTGCCTTGGAAGGATCCTTGCTCTGGGGGGTGATCGCCTCGCCCGAAATGGCCTCGCCTGAAGTCTCAGACGGGGGATGAGGCAATTCGCACCCTGTAAGCAGAAGGGCCGCAAGCAGTGCTAAGGCCAGTCGTATGTTCTTTTTCATGGTGTTACCTCAAGCCTGATCAAGGGATCAAGGCAGTATGTTGCAGATCACGACGGCGATCACAATGCCAAGAATGGCGCCGGCCATGACCTGAAGAGGGGTGTGGCCCACAAATTCCTTGAGCTTTTCGTCCGTGGGAAGATCTGAATTGCCCATTTCCTCGAATGCCTGCAACATTTCGTTGATCAGCTTGGCCTGAATGCCGGTTTCCCTTCGAACGCCCATGGCATCGTACATGACGATCAGCGCAAGGACTAAGGAAATGGCGAATTCAAAACTGTCAACGCCGCTTCTCATACAGGCGGCCGTCGCCAGGGCACAGACGGATGCTGAATGGGAACTGGGCATGCCGCCGCTTCCGATCAGGCGCTCCGCGATGAATTTTTTCGTAAAGAACATGTGGATCAAGGTCTTTAGGACCTGAGCCACCAGCCAGCCCGCAGCGGCGGACAGGAAAAAGGCATTGTCGAATAACGTGTACATGGTATTTTCTTCCAAAATCTTTGATTTTACAGTATCTTTTAGTATAACCGAAGTTTCCGCAAAAGTCCATGCTTTCGGGGAAAATAGTTTGTGATTGCCATAAGCGGGAAAGCATGATAAACTAAGAGGGTAGTGATCATTGGGGCGATCTGGCCCCGAAAATAAAGGTCAGGAGAGACTTTCGTGAAAACGTTAACTGTGATCTGCCCATGTTATAACGAGAAGGATAACGTGGAACCATTTTATCAGGAAGTCCTGAAAAACGAGGAGTTTTTTAGCGGAAAGGGCGTGGAGCTGAAATTCCTTTTTGTGGATGACGGCTCGCATGACGGAACGCTGGACGAGATCAAAAAGCTAAGTTCGGCGGACAAGAGAGTGCATTATCTTTCCTTTTCCAGAAACTTTGGAAAGGAAGCGGCAATGTATGCCGGCCTAGAGCATGCGGGGAGCGAATTTGTCGTCATCATGGACGTGGACCTGCAGGACCCGCCACACCTTTTGCCGGAGATGTTTTCCTATCTCGAGGAGGGATATGATTCCGTCTCCACAAGACGCGTGAACCGCAAGGGCGAACCCCCGATCCGGAGCTTTTTTGCCCGCATGTTTTATGGCATCATGAAGAAGATCTCGCGGACGGAGATCGTGGACGGCGCGAGGGATTATCGCCTCATGACGCGTCAGGTCGCTGACGCGATCCTTTCCATGGGCGAATACAATCGCTTTACCAAGGGTATCTATGGATGGGTAGGCTTCAAGACGAAGTGGCTCGAGTACGAAAACGTGGAGCGTGCAAAGGGTGAGACCAAATGGAGCTTTTGGAAGCTTTTGGTATATTCCATCGAAGGGATCACGGCCTTTTCCACGGCGCCTCTTTCCATCGCTGCCTTTGTCGGAGCGCTGTTTTGTTTGCTTGCATTTGCCATGATCATTTTCATCATCGTACGCAAGCTCATCTTTGACGATCCCGTGTCTGGCTGGCCGTCCTTAGTCTGCATTATTCTCATGACCAGCGGCGTGCAGTTTTTCTGCACGGGCATTTTGGGACAATACCTCGCAAAAACCTATCTGGAAGTGAAACGTCGCCCAATTTATCTCATTCGGGAGGAAGCGTAGCCAAGCTTTGCGGCTACGCTTTTAATTTGCGCGATAAGGCCGGAGAGCGGGCGCCGTGCTTGCACGAGCGCACATTCGACGGCCAACGTACATCGAAACAGCAACGCTGTGAGATGCGCGAAAAGTCTTAATATTTTGGTGGTTTAAGTCTTAATTTTTTCTTATTTCCGTAGAATAATAGGGAAAACTATGGTAAGATACTATCGGTGAGGTAGCTACTATGATAGCATTGATTGCAGTCATTTGTTTTCCGCTCGCCTGTCTTCTCGGAAATGCATTGATCCAAGTGGTGGACGCAAAGAGGTCTCACAGTGAGTATTTTTGGGAGGATCGGCTTCTTGCGGGCATTTTTGTGGTGATCGGGCTGGCCGAGGGCGCACATTTGATGGCGCTAATGCGCGGACGGTCCCTTTTGGCGTTTACAAAAACCTATCTGCTATTCCTTATCGTATTTGTTGCCCTTTCCACAGGGATCACGCTCTTTGCCTTCCGGAGGAGGAAACGCACAGACGATGCGAGGGCAGAGGGTGACAACGCGAACGCACGGACGGATGACCCAAAGGCCGGGACCACTCACTTCAGCAAGGCGTTGCTTGAGAAGCGGCTTGACAAGAAAGAATGGATAGCACTCTCGGCATTCCTGATCCTCGTGGCCGTGCAGATCGTGCTCGTCATTGTAAGATCGGCCGTGTTCCTGGAGTATGATGTCACCCTTGAGACGGTGGTCAGCTTTGTAAAGACAAATGCGCTTTACTCGGTGGATCCCCTGACGGGTCTTCCCTATGTGCAGGGCATGCCGATGCGACTGAAGATCCTTTGCCTGCCGACGCTTTACGCAGGACTTTCGCAGTTTTTTGGCGTTTCACCGGAAGGGGTCGTTTGGCACCTGATCCCCGCGATCACGCTGGCTTTTGCATATTTCGCAGATATATCACTGGCACGCACGTTGTTTTCGAAGAATCGTTTTTTCGCGCTATGCTTCCTGGCCATTACGGCACTACTTGTTTTTGTCGGTGATTACGGCTACGGAATGGAGGGCTTTGGCCTTTTGCACGGAGGCTTCCAGGGGACGACGATCCGCATTGCCGTTCTGGTGCCGTACCTATTCAGCCTTTGTCTTCGGAAGAAATACCGGCTGATGCTTTTGCCGGTCCTTGTGGAGGCGTGCATTGTCTGGACGCTTTACGGAATTGGCATGGGAGTTGCCGTGATCGCTTTGTTTTTTGCGGCAGCGTATGTTCGTAAACTCCTTGCTCGCGGTCCCAAAAAGCAAGATGAAGACGGAAAGGAGGGAACCTCATGGGCGAACTCCTGAAAAACGCATTTCTTGGTTTTCGTGCAATGAACGGGCAGGGAAAGCTCTTCGCCATATTGTTCCTCGTTCTCCTTCTTTGCTTTCTCTGGAAGCTCGGGGAGGGGAAACAAAAGGAGCTCCTTTCCTATGGCGGCGTTGCAACCGTGCTCTGTATCTGTCCGGCCACGGCAGTGCTTCTGATGCTGTGGCAAACGAAGTTTTACGATTATGAATTTGTCTGGACGATCGTGCCACTTACGGCACTGATCTCCTGTGGCATCGTTTTGGTGCTGGAGCGCCTTTTGTCCTTTGGCGACAAGCCCAAACAAAAGCTCCTGCTTGCATTTTTTGCGCTGGCGATCCTGCTCCTTTGCGGAAGGCTTGGGAATCCCAAGTGGACCGTTACGAACGTAAGCGCGCAGCGAAAGGAAGTAAGCGCAGTTCTCCAGTCCCTGAAGACGGACGAGGCTCAGACCATCTGCCTTTGGGCGCCGAAAAAAGTGATGGAACATGCCAGAAGCCTTGACGGCGGGATCACGCTCCTTTATGGCAGGAACATGTACCAGGAGCATTTGAATGCATATTCCTACGAAGAGTATTCCCAGGAGCAAAGAGATCTGTACGTGTGGATGAGCCTTGCGGAAGGGTATGGCACGCTGGACGTTCCCGTTCCTGCAGACCTTGACGTCGTAGGAGAAGCGCCTGAAGCCGGGAGCACCATGGAAGGGATCTCGTGCATAAAAAAGGCCCTGGAGCTTGGCGTAAATCGGGTCCTGCTTCCCGGAAGCATTTCCGAAGAATCCATAAAGGAATTGGAGCAGGCGCTAGGCGTGAAAACGGAAAAATTGGAAGGTTATTGGTTGCTTCGATGATGGAGAAAAAAGACCCCGTGGTGAGCATTGTCACTCCGGTATATAACGTCGAAAAGTTCATAGAAGAGACCATGGACAGCGTCCGCGCCCAGACCTTTGAGGACTGGGAGATGCTCCTGGTGGAGGACGGATGCAAGGACAACACGGTCGGCGTCATAGAAGGCTACCTGGAAAGAACCGGGGAGGAGCGGATCCGTCTGATCCGGATGGAGCAGAACGGAGGCGCCGCAAAGGCGAGAAACCGTGGTGTCATGGAGGCAAGGGGTCAATACCTGACTTACCTGGATGCGGACGACCTCTGGGAGCCGCAAAAGCTGGAGCGTGAACTGGCCTTCCTTCGGGAGAGGGATGCAGCCTTTGTGTTCACGGGCTATGAATTCGCCGATGAGAACGGAAAGGGACTTGGGAAGATCGTACGCGTCCCCGAAACCATCGACTACAAGGAAGCCTTAAAGAATACGACGATCTTTACGTCAACGGTCATGTTTGATCTTTCAAAGCTCTCGAAAGAGGAGCTGATGATGCCGGTGATGAAGAGCGAGGACACCGCGCTTTGGTGGAGGGTGCTCCGCGGCGGCGTCATTGCCCATGGTCTTGACGAAAACCTTGTGAAATACAGAAGGGCGGGAAAGTCCCTGTCCTCCAACAAACTCGAAGCGATCCGAAGGATCTGGAATCTTTACCGCAAGGCAGAAGGAATGAGCATTCCAAGCAGTGCACTTAATTTTGTCTTTTGGGCAGTGAGGGCCGTGAAACGACGGATTTAGGGGAGGAAGTCACACATTGGAAAAGAACTTGCATGAAGACAGATTACGAAAAATGGAGTCCTTTAAGAGGCTGATCAATCTGGGGCTGTCAACCTTAAGCCTTGGACTTGTGATCGCCATCTTTGCCTATTTTTGGTTAACGCACTTTCAGTACAGTCTGGTACAAGCCCTGCATTTCTACAAAAACGGCCACATCCTGGAGATCACGATCTATGGCGTGGTGCTCTACATGTTTGCGAAGATGTACGGTGGGACCAGATTCGGGTATCTTAAGAACACGGAGATCATCTTTTCGCAGATCTTCGCGACGGCCATTGCTGATCTGTTCATCTACGGCGAGCTTTCGCTGATGGCGTTTCAGCTTTTCCTGCCGACGTTCTTCATCTGGATGTTCCTTGCGCAGTCCGTCACGTTGATCATTTACACCAATCTGGCGAACCGCCTGTACCTCCGGATGTTCCCGCCAAGAAAGCTCCTTTTGCTTCACGGCGAGCGCTCTACTGAAGACATCTGCAACAAGTTCGCAAGCAGAAAGGACAAGTACCTGATCACCCGCAAGGAGCAGATCCGCCCTGAGATGCAGGAGAACTATCACATCATCAAGGAAGCCTATCAAAACGGCGAGATCAATGCCGTCGTGATCTGGGACGTACCGACGATGGACCGCAATAAGCTCTTAAAGTTTTGTTACGCGAATTCCATTCGAGTTTATATGATGCCGAAGATCACGGACGTGATCATGACGGGCGCGGAAGAGCTACATGTGTTTGACAGTCCGTTGCTCCTTACGAGGGAATACTGCCTGACCATGGAGCAGAGGTTCATCAAGCGCATGATCGACATTGTGTGCTCACTCATCCTGATCATCATAAGCTCGCCCATCATGTTGATCACGGCGCTTTTGATCAAGATATCAGACCGTGGTCCGGTACTTTACAAGCAGGTGCGCTGCACCCTGGATCAGAGAGAGTTTAAGATCTTAAAGTTCCGCAGCATGAAACCGGATGCGGAAAAGGACGGGCAGGCAAGGCTGGCGCAGAAGAATGACGACAGGATCACGCCGGTGGGCAAGGTGATCCGCAAATGCCGTATTGACGAATTGCCACAGCTCTTTAACATCCTTAAGGGTGACATGTCCTTCATCGGCCCTAGACCGGAGCGCCCGGAGATCATCGCACAGTACGTGGAGGTCATGCCGGAGTTCGTATATCGCATGAAGGTCAAGGCGGGACTCGCAGGCTTTGCACAGGTTTACGGCAAATATAACACCACGCCTTATGACAAATTAAAGCTGGATCTCACTTACATTGAGAATTATTCCGTTTTGCTGGATTTAAAGCTGATGCTGCTCACGCTCAAGGTGCTCTTCTGGCCGGACAGCACGGAAGGCGTGGATGCAATGCAGATCACGGCGCTCAAAGAGGAAAAACGCTTGAAGGAGAACAAGGATGAAAACTAATGGCTGGGGAAAGGAACCCTTTGATCTAAGGCTAGTGGTCCTTCGCACGGTCCGATCGCTCCCGGGCATCCTGCTTGCTACCGCCCTGCTAACGCTCCTGTTTGGCGGAGGGTACTATCTGAAAAACATAACGTTCCGGCAACCAAGCTATGTTGCGTCCTCTACCTTTTTTGTGGAATATACGGACGAAAACTGGTTTGTCGACAATATGTTCATTAGCGACTACACGTGGAACGAGTGGCTTGACACCGATGAATTCCAAGGCTTTGTGCTAGAGCATTTGGAGGGCGCGGCGCCCAAGGGAAGCTTAGATGACATGATGAGCGCGGAGGTTGCATATGATCTTCGCCTCGTAACGATTCTTGTGAGGTCCGGGGATGCGGACGAAGCAAATCGGATCAGCAAGGCAACGCAGCCTGCCATAACGGAGGATTTTACGAATGGTGTTCGTGACGTTGCAAGCATCCGCGTGACGGATTTTAACGCAGCGGCAGAGAACCTGAAGAACGTAAAGCCAGTGCGTGCGGCCGTGCTTTCGGCGATCTGCAGCCTGATCGCAGTTCTGATCGCATTCCTGCTTAAGGAGCTCATCTTTGAGAAGGTTTGGCTTCCGGATACGATCAAAAACCGCTTTGGCATCAGATGCGCAGGGGCTCCGACCGAGAGCACCTTCGCCGAAAACGTCAAATACTTCTTCCAGGGTCAAAAAAGCATCGCCGTTTGTCCGACGGATGTCTCCATGGATCCCAAGGAGGTGGCCTCGGAGCTTTCAAAGATCAGCAGTGACCAGGAATGGATCCCCATGCCGTGCCCCGAGCTTTCGCCGGAGAGTGCGGAAAAGCTTCGTGAGATGGATGGGATCTTGCTCGTAACGCAGGCCGGAGAGGACGTAAAGCATCTGCAGGGCATGGCGTCCTTCCTGGAAGGGCAGGACGTTACGGTGACGGCGGCTGCGCTTTGGAATGAGGATGCATGGCTTCTTCGCCTGTACGGTCTTGGGATGAAGAAGGCAGCTACGGCAACAAAGGAAGGATGACGCGAGATGGGGCTTGAGGTGTTGGTGTCCGCAGTCAATGCGGATCCAAGGGAACTTGCGAAAAAAATGAATCTGAGGACGGATGCGGTGATCGTGGATCAGTGTGATCGCGAAGGAGCCGAAACGTTTGAGCATCATGGGAAAACGATCCGCTGTCTGTACATGAAAAGCCGCGGCGTCGGTCTTTCGAGAAATGCGGCATTTGACAATGCCACCGCAGACATTTGCCTGTTTGGAGATGAGGACATTGTTTACGAGTCGGATTACGGAGAAAAGATCCTAAGCGCGTTTAAGAATCATCCCGAGGCGGACATTCTTTTGTTCAACGTCAAGGTCTGTGATGAAAGAAGGACCTACTGGAATGACTCCTATGGAAGGGTGCAGGGATTTGCAAGCGGAAGATACCCCGCTTACAGCATTGCCGCAAGGCGGGCGGTGCTGCTTCACAAGGCCCTTCGTTTTTCGGTATATTTTGGAGGCGGCGCAAAATACAGCAATGGCGAGGACAGTTTGTTCCTGCGCGATGCTTCGAAGGCTGGCCTTCGGATGTATAAGACGCCGGAAGTGATTGGAGAAGAGATCCCGCGGCCATCCACTTGGTTTCACGGTTATAACGATAAGTTTTTCTACGACAGGGGCGTGCTCTACAAGGAGCTCTATGGCCCCGCGATGGCTCCCGTAAGGGCGCTTCGGTGGCTTACGAAAAACCGTAAGGAAATGTGTAAGGACTATCCCTACGGGAGGGCAATGGCACAGATGAGAAAGGGCTGGAGGGACGGCGTAAAGGCATGAGGTTTTCCGTTGTCGTGGTCTGCTATAACGCAGGCGAAAAACTAACAGATACGGTCGCTACCATTCTGGATCAGTCGAACAAAGACTACGAGATCGTTGTCAAGGATGGCGGGTCGACGGATGGAAGCCTTGAGGCACTTAGGGGCCTTGTCGCGGCGCGCGGTATGGAAGACCACCTTCAGCTTATCAGCGAAAAGGATTCCGGCATCTATGATGCCATGAATGCGGCATTAAAGCACGTGACCGGCGAGTACGTGATCTTTATGAATTGCGGCGACGCCTTTTATGACGGGCAGGTCCTCGAAAAGGTCAGCAAAGCCATCGATCTGGCGCATGCGGACCCAAAAGAACAGACGGCACGTGAAGTTTTTTATGGCAACCGATACTTGGACCCGACAAAGAGCGTGGAATATGCTTCGCCTAAGATCACGCCGCTTACCTGTTACCGCAACATTCCCTGCCATCAATGCTGTTTTTACAGTGCTTCCTGCTTTACGGAGCGGGGGCTGGAACCAAAATTTCGGATCCGCGCGGATTATGAGCATTTCCTTTGGCTCTGCTTTGAAAAGTCCGCAAGATTCATTCACGTGAACGAATGCATCGCACGCTATGAAGGCGGCGGGTATTCGGAAAGCGAAGAGAACGTAAAGCGTTCTGCGGCGGAGCACAAGGAGATCACCAAGAAATATCTTTCCGCCTGGCAGTTGTTTTACTGCAAGGCCTACATGGTAGTGACGCTGCAGCCGCTTCGGCATTTTGTGGCAAATAACCCCGCGCTTTCGAAGGGATATAACAAGATGGTGCGAGGGATCTACAGATTGCTTGGAAGAAAATGACAGGGCAGCAGAATTGTTGTTGCCTGGGAGAAAATGACAGGGCAGCAGAATTGTTGTTGCCTGGGAGAAAATGACAGGGCAGCAGAATTGTGGTTGCCCGAAAGAAAAGAGAAAGTGACGGAAAGGAGGGCAGACCGTGGAAAAAAGCGCATTACTTTTTGTGTTTCTTACGCTTGGCACCGTGGGCCTTGCCCTGCTGATCCAAAGACAGAGCGTTCCCGTCTGGCAAAAGCGCGGGTACGACCGCGGAGGGTATGAGCCTGCGACAAAGCAGACGGCCGTGAACGCCATCGCACAATTTGCCGTGTATGCACTTTTGGCGGCGGTTTCGGCCTGCAGGTTTGCGATCGGAAATGATTATTGGCCCTATCGTGAGAACTTCAAGAGAATTTTTAACGACGGGATCGTGTCATCGGAGTTTGGCTTTAATCTGACGGTAAAGGCGCTGTTCCATATTTTTGGTTATGACAATTACCTTCCCGTGTTTGCGTTCTTTTCGCTGCTGACGGTTCTCTTTTTTGTGTTGGCGCTGCGCGATCAGAGCGATTGCTTTGCCTTTTCACTTTTTTTGCTGATGGCGAATGGATATTATTTCCAGAGCTTTAACACCATTCGTTATTACCTGGCGTTGGCCGTGGCCCTCTACGCCATGAAGTTCGTGCTGCGCAGGGAGTACGGGAAGTTTGTGCTTTTGGTCCTTTTCTTTGCCACGTTCCACAAGACGATCCTGTTTGTGATCCCGGCCTATCTTTTGGCATATTATCTCGCCAGGACGGGGCTGAAAAAATGGCATTTGATTGCGGGAGGCTTATTTCTCGCCAGCTTGATCTTTGGACAAAAGCTTTACAGATGGGTGATCTTCCGGCTGTATCCCTACTACGAGAACTCACATTTTGACGCGGCGCACGTCTCCTACGCGGGCATCGCAAAATGTGTTGGCGCCTTGGCGCTCTGCGGCATTGTCTGGTGGACGTACCGAAAAGAAGAGGGGACACAGACCGATAAAGAAAATGGGATCGTGCTTCGGTTTTATGCCGTCCTAAACCTTTTTGGGATCGTGACCTTCCTTTGCGGAAGCTTTATCCCTGAGGTGACCAGGATCGGATATTACTTAGTCATTTCGCAGGTGTTCCTGATCCCGACGGCCATAGGACGCATGAAGAAAGGCTGGCTTCGCGAGGTTTGCAAATGGGGCTGCATCCTTGCATTCTGCCTGTATTTTGTGCTTTTGCTAAAGCAGCTTTATCAAAACGACGTCCGGATCTTGCCTTACATGAGCTGGATCTTTTACTATAAGTGATCAGAGGTAAAGCATGAGAGTACTTTGGGTTTGCAATTTGATCCTGCCGGCGATCGCCGAGCAGCTGGGCCTTGAGGCCTCGAATAAGGAAGGCTGGGTGGCCGGGCTTGCGGATCAGATCCTGAAGGATCAGAAGCAAAGCGGAATAGAGCTTGGCATTGCCTTTCCGGCGCCTTCGCATCTACTGCCCAAGGACGAGACCTTCTTTGAAAGGGAATTTACGATCGGTGACGGCAAGGTCACGGGATTTGGTTTTCGGGAGAACGTAGACGCGCCGCAGATTTACGATCCTTCGCTGGAAGCGGAGATGAACGGGATCCTGCGCAGCTTTCAGCCGCAGGTGATCCACTGCTTTGGGACGGAATACCCCCATACGCTCGCCATTTGCAAGGTCTGCGAGTCCAAGGAGCGCCTTCTCATAACGCTCCAGGGACTGTGCACGGAAATCGCGAAAGCATATGAAGCCGATCTCCCGAAAAACGTCGTAAACCGAAAGACTTTTCGTGACTGGATCAAGAAGGATGGCATTCTGGATCAAAAGGAGAAGTTCCGTCTTCGCGGGAATTCAGAGCGCGAAGCAGTGGGGCTTGCCGCAAACATTGGCGGCAGGACGCCGTGGGATCAGCAACACGCTATGGAATGGAACCCTGCGGCAAACTATTTTGTACTGCAGGAGACGCTTCGCAGAACATTTTATGAGGGCGACAGATGGGAGCGGGAATCCTGTGAGAAATACTCTATTTTCCTGAGTCAAGGAGATTACCCGCTCAAGGGACTGCACTATATGTTGCTTGCCCTGCCGAAGGTTTTGGAGAAATATCCGGATGCAAAGGTGAAGGTCGCGGGAAACAGTCTCGTGTCCTACCGCACGCTCAAGGAGAAGCTAAAGATTTCTTCCTACGGGAAGTACCTGCGGGAGCTCATGGAGCGCGAAAAGATTGCAGATCGCGTTACGTTCTTAGGAAAGCTAAGCAGCGAGGAAATGAAGAAGACTTACCTTCAAAGCGGTTTGTTTGTCTGTCCCTCCGCCGTGGAGAATTCTCCCAATTCCCTTGGTGAGGCCATGCTCCTTGGCATGCCTTGCGTCGTGGCGGACGTCGGCGGTATTCCAGGCATCTTTACGGACGGGGTGGATGGCATTTCTTACCGAGGCTTTAGCGTAAAGGAGCATTCGGATGACGCGGGCGCAATGAGCGGAGCAGAGGCAGCAGCGGCAGCAGCAGTTGCGCAGAACCTGGCGAATGCCATTTTGGACATGTGGAGTGATCCCGTAAGGGAATCAGAATATTGCGAGAGCGCCAGGGCGCATGCACTTCGCAATTATGACGGTGAGACGAATTATCGGCAGCTTTTGGCAGTATATGCGAGAATTGCCGAAGGGGGATCGGAAGGAAAAGAAAACGGTGAATAAGCCAAGCTTTGTCTTTGTATCCAATTACTTAAATCATCATCAGATCCCTTTTTGCAGGGCCATGTATGAAAGGCTCGGCGGGAGCTTTGCCTTTGTGCAGACGCAGCCCATGGAGGAAGAGCGCAGAAACATGGGCTGGAACGACAGGCTAGAAGAGCCCTATCTTCAGCTCTTTTATGAAAAGCCTGAGGAATGCAAGGAAATGATCCGCGAGGCCGGCGTCGTTTTCTTCGGGGGGACCGAGGATGAAAGCTATATCGCCGAAAGATTAGCGTCTGGGAAAACCGTATTCCGCGTATCGGAGAGACTCTACCGCGAGGGCCAGTGGAAATGCATTTCTCCAAGGGGTCTTCGGAAAAAATATATCGACCACACAAGATATCGTAACGCACCTGTTTACCTGTTCTGCAACGGAGGCTACGTGCCGAGCGATTTTCAGATCGTTCGCGCTTATCCGAAAAAGAAATTTGTCTGGGGATATTTCCCCGAATTCATCCGTTATGACGTGGAAACGTTGCTCGGAGGAAAAGGGTATCTTGCAAAGACGGAAGAGGGGGAGCAAAGGATCCCCAGGCTTCTTTGGACGGCAAGGCTGATCCCGTTAAAGCACCCGGAGCTCGCGATCGAGACGGCGAAATACTTGAAGGACAAGGGCATTGCATTCCACCTCGACATGATCGGAGGCGGAGAAATGAGTAGGCAGGTCCGCGAATGGGTCAAGGCAGCGGGACTTGAAGAGCAGGTGACTTTGCGTGGCTTCATGAAACCAGAGGAAGTGCGGGGCTTTATGGAACATGCGGACATATTCTTCTTTACGAGTGATCGCAGGGAAGGCTGGGGCGCCGTTTTGAACGAGGCCATGAACAGCGGATGTGCCGTGGTGGCGGACCACATGGTCGGGGCCGTGCCCTATCTGATCCGTCACGGTGAGAATGGTTTTGCTTATCGCGACGGCAAAAAGCAGGAGCTTTTTGAAACCGTGGAAAAGCTGGTTTTGGACAAAGAGCTCAGAAAAAGGGTTGGCAGGAAAGCCTATGAGACCATTTCGCAGGGTTGGAACGCGGCGGAGGCGGCAAGGCGTCTTTGCAGGCTGACCCAGGAGCTTACCGGACTTTGCATGGACGAGGAATATCTCAAAGCACACGAGGCGGAAGGGACAAAGGGGATTGCCCATGACGCGGAGCAAAAAGGGTTTTGGCCCTGCGACCCCGCACCAGTCATCCCGGAGCGCAAGATGTTCCGATATCTGACGGAGAAATGAAATGAGTGAAAAAGCTTTGATCACGGTGATCATTCCCGTGTATAACACGCTGGAGTACCTGCCAAGGTGCGTTCAAAGCGTGATGGCGCAGACATATGAAAATCTGGAGATCCTTTTGGTGGATGACGGTTCCACGGACGGAAGCAGCGAGCTGTGTGACGGCTTCGCGGCGCAGGATCCAAGGGTGCGAGTGCTCCACAAGGAAAACGGCGGGTCATCCTCCGCAAGGAACCTCGGGCTTTCCGAGTGCCGCGGTGATTACGTGGGCTTTGTGGACAGCGACGATCACGTGGATCCTGACATGTATGAAACGCTTTTCCTTGGTTTGCAGGGGAGCGATGCTTCCATCGCGCAGGTGGGAAGAGATGAGATCGATGCGCAGGGGAACCTGATGGAGAACATCTGCGATCCGCCCAACGAGCGGGAAATGATCTCCGCGGAGGATTTTTTTCGGGAGCTCCTTATGCATCGCGGAGATTGCTCCTTTTGTACGAAGCTGCTTCGAAGGGAGCTACTCCGCACGGAGCGCTTTCCGGAGGGAAAGCTGAATGAAGATTTTTATCTGCTGATCCGGATCCTTTGCGGGTCGGAGGGCATTGTTTCCTTGCCCGGAAGGAAATATCACGTGTTTTACAGGCTGGGGAGCAATTCCAGGAAAAAGGACCCCAATGACTTTTCGAGGGTATATGCAGACTGCGTGGAGAATGCGGACCTGGCGGCAACGCTGGTGTCAGAGCACTTTCCGAAGCTTTCGGAGACGGCATTTCGCTTTGGCGTGTTTCAGAGGCTGGAATACCTTTTGCACGTGCCGATCCCGCAGATGAAAAAAGAAAATGAGACTTACATGGCCATTGTACGGTTCCTTCGAAAGAACTGGGCAGGCGTCATGAGAAACAAGATCCTGACGAGGAAAAACAAGGCTTATGCAACGGCCTTTGCGATCATGCCGCGCGGGATCAGAGTGTTGCACAAAGGATGGATGAAGGTTCGAAAATGAAAAAGTGGACGGGAAGGAAAATTGCATGTCTGTGCTGGCTTCTTGCGGGAACGCTGTTTTTGCAGGCTTTTTTGGCATGCCTGCCCGTGATGGTTGTATACGCAGAACCGGACGAGACACAGCAACAGGGTGAAACCACCGGGCAAACCGAAGACACCACGCAGCAGGGCGGCGAAGAAGGAACGCAGCAGGGCGGCGAAGGAACGCAGCAAGGCGGCGAGGGCACGCAGCAAGGCGGCGAGGGCACGCAGCAAGGCGGCGAGGGCACGCAGCAGGGCGGCGAAGGAACGCAGCAGGGCGAAGAAGGAACGCAGCAGGGCGGCGAAGGCTCCCAGCAGGGCGAAGAAGGAACGCAACAGGGCGGCGAAGGAACGCAGCAGGGCGGCGAGGGCACGCAGCAAGGCGACGAAGGCACCCAGCAGGGCGGCGAGGGCACCCAGCAAGGCGGCGAAGGAACGCAGCAGGGCGGCGAAGGCACGCAGCAGGGCGGTGAAGGCACCCAGCAGGGCGGCGAGGGCACGCAGCAGGGCGAAGAAGGAACGCAGCAAGGCGGCGAAGAAGGAACGCAGCAAGGCGGCGAAGGAACCCAGCAGGGCGGCGAGACCACGCAGACCCCTGAGGACATCGCGAAATTCCCGGAGAGTTTTCGCAGCGCATTGCTTGCCTTAAAGCAGCAGCATCCCGCATGGTCCTTTGAGCCACTCACAACGGGGCTCGATTGGAGCACGGCCGTGACCAAGGAAATGCAGGACGGCAAGAGCCTCATTCACAAGTCGCTCGCCACCTGCATGAAGGAAGGCGCGTATGATCAAGGGAACTGGTTTTATGCTTCCCGCGCTGCTCTGGAGCATTACATGGACCCCAGAAACGCACTGACGGAAGAGCGCATTTTCCAGTTTGAGCAGCTTACGTATCATGCCGCATATCACACGGAGGAAGCACTGGCGAAGATCCTTGAGGGGACTTTTATGAATTCCACCGTGAACGTGCCTGGCACGAATATGAAGTATTCCTATCTGATCCATCAGATCGGTCTAAACGAGGAGGTGCTTGTAAGTCCGTTCCATCTTGCCGCTCGCATCGTGCAGGAGCAGGGGCAGGGCACGGGTCCCATGATCTCGGGCACATATCCCGGATTTGAAGGGTATTATAACTATTTCAACATCGGCGCGACCGGCAGGACCAATCAGGAAGTGATCGAAAACGGCCTGAAATATGCGAGGGATTATTGGGGCAATGAAGGTGGCCTTGGCGCATATTGGGCGCTTCTTGGCGGTGCAAAATACATTGCTAGCGGTTACATTAAAAAGGGTCAGGACACGCTGTACCTGCAGAAGTTCAACGTGAACCCGAAAGCCAGCAGCGCTCTGTACACGCACCAATATATGCAAAACGTCACTGCTCCGACGACGGAAGCAAAATCCATCCGAGATCTTTATGTTTCCGCAAATGCGCTGGAAAGTCCTTTTGTGTTCCGCATCCCGGTTTACGAGAACATGCCTGAAAGTGCTTGTCCGAAGCCGACCAGTTCCACCAACATCGTTCTGGAGCTTCCTTCGGACGTAAGCGCTACGAAGATTGTGGTGGATGAAGCGGAATATGAGGGCGTAAGCTTTTATGATTATGCGAAGAAAAAGAGAAGGCTCATCGTAACGCTTCCCGACGGGAACGGGAAGAAGGCTTCGCTGGAGATCAAGAATGCACAGGGAACCGTGGTACGCGGATTCTACTGGGATCTGACTTACCAAGGAACTTATTATACCGTGGCTACGGGAACGAAGCCGGGGTCTGAGACCGAGCCCGAACCCGAACCTATCGTGCTCACGAATGACATAACGATCGAGCTTCCCGAAGGCGTCACGGCACCCGGACTTTGGCTGGACGGCGTTCCGATCGCGGGAACGATGAAAGACGGCAAGATCACCGTGACTGCAAACGATGAGAAAGCAAAGACGGCAACGATCTACGTATTCAATGAGTCAGGCGTTCCCGTAGATTCCTATGTCTGGATGCTTTCCTACGGTGAGAAGGGATATGAAGCCGTGCTCATGCCAGAGTTGCAATGGCTCCTTAGCTACCATGGCTTCTCCATTCGGATCACGGGATATTCCGGGATCCGGGTACAGTCCGGCATCACCGCTTCCGCAAGGGAAAAGCTTCTCGGCGAAGGTATTGACGGATACCACTTGAAGGAATACGGAACCGTTGTCATGAACTCCGCAAACCTGGCAGAGTACTCCATGTTGCTCGATGGAGCGAAGACGACGAAGGGTATCTCTTACGGAAAGGCAGAAGACGGAACGATTACAGATACCATTTACGCGATCACGGATGGGCAGTATCGATTCACTTGCGTGTTGATCAAATTGCCCGTGGAACGATATAAGACAGATTTCGCATTTAGAGCATATGCAAAGCTGGAAAAGGACGGACAGGAGCTTATCCTGTATGGACCGATAGTTCAGAGAAGCATCTATACGCTTGCGAAGAATATGATCAACAGGCAATCCTATGATCCCGAATCCAGCACGGGTCAATTCCTGCAAACGCTTGTTGATGACGCAGATGCCCTGGAAGCACAAAGCCAGCAAGGCGGCGAGGGTCAGGAAGGCCAGCAGGGCCAGGAAGGTCAGGAAGGCCAGCAGGGCCAGGAAGGCCAGCAGGGTCAGGAAGGCCAGGAAGGCCAGCAGGGTCAGGAAGGCCAGGAAGGCCAGCAGGGCCAGGAAGGTCAGGAAGGCCAGCAGGGCAACGAAGGCCAGCAGGGCCAGGAAGGTCAGGAGGGCCAGCAAGGTCAGGAAGGTCAGCAGGGCAACGAAGGCCAGCAAGGCAGTGAAGACCAGCAGGGCAGCGAAGGCCAGCAGGGCAGCGAAGGCCAGCAGGGCAACGAAGGTCAGCAGAGCACCGAAGGCCAGGAAGGCCAGCAAGGCCAGGAGGGCCAGCAAGGCCAGGAGGGCCAGCAAGGTCAGGAGGGCCAGCAAGGTCAGGAAGGTCAGCAAGGTCAGGAAGGTCAGCAGAGCACGGAAGGCCAGGGCAGTGACGAAGGTCAGCCGGATAATGAGAGTCAGCAAGGCGGAGCGGATCAAGGTCAGCCCGCAGAACAAGGAGAACAGGGAGCAAATGAAGAATAAGAATTCAAAATTGCATAGAGCGATCCTACGGATCGGGATTCTGACAGTCGCGACGACTTCATTTCTTTCGTTTGCTGGCTGTGAAAAGATCGGCGGACAGGGGAAAAAGAGCGTCACCGTTCAGGGCGAAGTGCTTCTCACCCATGAAGAAAAGGCCATTTTGGAATATCTAGAGGGAAGATCCCTTGGAAACCTTTCCGAGAAGGAATATCTCAATCTGGCAAAGCTCTTCGCAGATCGTAAAATGATCCGTGAGCAAAGGAATGTTTTAGAGGAATGCGTTCAGTTCCATGCTTCTGAAAGTGCCATAGAACAGCTAAAGGGAATCTGGGTCAACCTCGAGGAGGAGCCGGAGGTGCTTTCCAAGGCAAATGAAATGTTCCAGGCAATGCGGTCCGGAGGAGATTATGCACAAGCGGTGAATCTGCTCTTGGATCCTGCATGGCAAAGGGCCGTGACACCCGTATTGTATCAGACGGGCAGGAACTATTATCTCCCTGCAGAGGACGGACGGATCGCACTGTTGCTTTCCGCAGAATATGGTGAGGACGGTCTGCTCGCAGTGACAGTTTGGTCGCATGCGAGCGATACCAAGATCAATGTTTTGCACGGCAATGAAAAGAAGGTCACGCTCCTTACTTGTGAGCGTTCTAAGAACAAATATGAAGGCGCCTTCGAGGCCTGGACGGTTGAGGCAGAGAGGGGCAACGTCTTCCGCGAGGAGGGCACGCTTGCGAACGGAAAGTATTCGGGAGCATATAAAGTCAGTGCCGCGCTGGACGCTGGCAGCATGGACGCCGAGCTTCTTTGGAGACAAAAGGACTCCATCGCCAAGGTAGATTACGTCGGCTCCTTTGACAAGGAGGGACACTCTCTTCTTCGTCAGGACGAAGGCCGCGTTGCGCTTCTGGAAGAGGATGACGGAACCTTACTTGTTTATGCATATCAGCCAGATCTGGGGCTTGGTCTGTATCGTCAGGACGGAGCCTCGGAATTTAACGTATATGAAGTCGCCGGAAAGAGCATCCCGTCCTTTAGCACTTACAAGCCGGGCACGGAGTTGCCGTTCTTAAAAGACTATGATGAAAAGCGTAAACAGGTGCCGGAGACCAGAGTGGTGAACGGCAGACTGCAGGCTTGCATCGATGGCAGCTGGTACGATCTTGGAACACTGGATTCCATCGCAGATCAGGACGTTTTTGAAAGCTACCATAAGCAGGAACAGTCATACCTCTCATCGGCGACGAAGAAAGAAAGCGAAGTCGGAACGGGAGACGTGGACGCGAGCAGCATTCGCGTAGCGGAAGGCGGAGAGCTTGTAACGCCGACGCCTACGCCGGAAGTCACACCGGAACCTTCACCGACGCCTACGCCGGAGCCTACGACGACGCCTAATCCTACGACATCGCCGAAGCCTACGGCGACGCCAAAGCCGACGAACACACCGAAGCCAACGACATCGCCGAAGCCTACGACATCGCCGAAGCCTACGACATCGCCGAAGCCCACGAATGCGCCTTCGACACCTGCACCGTCAACACCGACGCCTTCAACGCCTGCACCGTCAACGCCGACGCCTTCAACGCCTGCACCGTCAACACCGACGCCTTCGACGCCTGCACCTTCGACACCAGCACCAGCAACGCCAACGCCCGCACCTGCAACGCCGACGCCAGCACCGGAGGCGCCGACGCCAGCACCGGAGGCGCCGACGCCAGCACCGGAGGCGCCGACACCCGCACCTGAAACGCCAACGCCTGCACCGGAGACGCCGACACCAGCACCGGAAACGCCGACGCCTGCGCCGGAAACACCCGCGCCACAGCCGACAGACACGGACGTGGAATGGGGCGACTGGGACTTGTAGGACGCAATCCCTTCATTGCATTGGGGAACAAAGAGTGGTATAATATAACGAACTATTTTGCAGATCCGCGGATCTGAGAGAGAGGACAAACATGTTAAACAACAAAACCATTTTGGTAACAGGAGGTACGGGAAGCTTCGGAAAGGCATTTACCAAGTACGTACTGACGCATTATGATCCCAAGAAGATCATCATATACTCCAGAGACGAATTCAAGCAATTCATCATGCAGGGAGAATTCAAGGAGTATCTTCCCAAGCTTCGCTTTTTCATTGGCGACGTGCGTGACGCGGAGCGCCTAAAGCGTGCCATGGAAGGCGTGGATTACGTAGTCCATGCGGCAGCCTTAAAGCAGGTGCCTGCTTGTGAATATAACCCCGCGGAGGCGATCAAGACCAACATTCACGGCGCACAGAACGTGATCGACGCCAGCCTTGACTGCGGCGTAAAGAAGGTTGTGGCACTTTCCACGGATAAGGCAGTGAACCCCGTAAACCTTTACGGCGGGACCAAGCTGGTGAGCGACAAGCTCTTTATCGCGGCGAATGCATATGCAGGATTAAAGGACATTTGCTTCTCCATCGTCCGCTACGGAAACGTGGCAGGCAGCAGAGGCTCCGTGATCCCGAAATTTCATGAAATGATCAAGGCAGGCGCAACGGAGCTGACCGTGACGGATTACCGCATGACAAGATTCTGGATCAGCTTAGAGGAGGGCGTAAAGCTCGTTATCAAGGCACTTGAGGAATCCACGGGCGGCGAGACCTTTATCTCCAAGATCCCGTCCTTTAAGATCACGGATTTGGCGCAGGCAATGCTCCCCGGCTGTAAGATGCCTGAGATCGGAATCTACCCCGGAGAAAAGCTCCATGAGATCATGGTGACCACGGAGGATTCGCTGACCACTTACGAATATGAAAAGCATTTTATCGTATATCCTCAGGTGCGCTGGAATGATCGCCAGCAGATCATCCCGGGCGGCAAGAAAGTGGAAGAGGGCTTTTCCTACAGCTCCGGCAACAACACCGAGTGGCTTAGCGTGGAGCAGATCCAAGAGCGCTTAAAGACCCTGGATCTGGAGAAATAACCGTAAAGGACAACATCCCAAAATGGAAGAATTGGCAATTTTCGGCGGTAAGCCGGTTCGCGAAAAGAAGATTTTTTACGGAAGACAATGCGTGGAACAGGATGACGTAGATGCGGTCGTTGAGACCCTCATGAGCGATTATGTTACCTGCGGTCCCAAGATTGTGGAACTGGAGAAAAAGCTTTGTGAGGTGACTGGAGCAAGGTATGCGGTGGCAGTTTGCAACGGCACTGCGGCACTTCACTTGGCCGCCATGGCAGCAGGCTTTGGCCCCGGGGATGAGGTGATCGTCAGCTCCATTACGTTTGCGGCTTCCGCGAATTGCGTGCGCTATTGCGGCGCTACGCCAGTCTTCGCCGACATCAATAACGAAACCTATAATATCGACCCTGAGTGCATCCGAAGGCTCATCACGCCAAAGACGAAGGGAATCGTGGCCGTGGATTTCACGGGTCAGGCTACGGAACTAGATGAGATCCGCAAGATCTGCAAGGAGCATAACCTGATCCTGATCGAGGATGCGGCACATGCCATGGGGACGAAATATAACGGCCAGCCCGTAGGTTCCATCGCAGACATGACCTGTTTTAGCTTCCATCCCGTAAAGACGGTGACTTGCGGCGAGGGCGGAGCGATCACGACCAATGACGAGGCGCTTTATCGTCATCTTGCAAGGCTTCGCACCCACGGCATCACAAGAAACCCTGAGGAGATGGTGCATCCCACGGACGCTGCCTGGTACAATGAGCAGGTGGAGCTGGGCTTTAACTATCGTCTGACTGATTTCCAGGCGGCAATGCTCATCAGCCAGTTAAGGAAGCTTCCGAAGTTTTCGGCAAGGCGTAAGGAGATTGTGGCCGCATATGACGAAGCCTTCTCCAAGATTCCTGAGATCCAGGTACAAAGGGAGATTCCCGAGAGCGACACCACGAGGCATTTGTATATCCTGAGGCTCCGCCTCGATAAGCTCACTTGCGACAGAAGACAGTTTTTTGATGCGCTCTATGCGGAGAACACTTGCCCGCAGGTGCATTATCTGCCGGTTTATTGGCATTCCTATTACGAGAAGCTGGGCTACCCCAAGGGGCTTTGCCCGAACGCTGAGCGTTTTTATGAATCTTCCATGAGCATTCCGCTGTATTACTCTCTGACGGATGAGGAAGTCAGGGATGTGATCCGCGCAGTGGAAAAGGTTGTGGCATATTACCGAAAATAAGGCAGGACAAACAATGGATGCTGAGGCAATGATGAGAAGGTACGCAGACTCCGCGGCAGGGATCTGCATTCGCCCGATCACGGATGAGGACACGCCTCTTGTGGTGAAATGGAGAAACAACGAGGCCGTGCGGAGCAGGTTCATCTACCGCGAGCCCTTTACGGCAGAGGGGCATACGAAATGGCTTCGTAATTACGTGGACACGGGCAAGGTCATTCAGACGATCGTGTGTGAAATCGAGGGAGGCCGCCCCCTTGGAAGCGTTTTTTTGAGGGACGTGGACAGGACGCACTCGAAGGCAGAATATGGGATCTTCCTTGGTGAGGATGATGCCAGAGGCCGCGGCATTGGCACGGCGGCAGCGAAGCTCATGCTGCGATATGCCTTCGAAGAAGCGGGGTTGCACCGCGTGTACCTTCGGGTGCTTGCGGATAACGTTCCTGCGATCCGAAGCTATGAAAAGGCTGGTTTTGTCAAGGAAGCGTATTTGCGCGAAAGCGTATTCTTGGATGGCGTTTACCGAGACGTGATCCTGATGTCAGTCCTCGAAGAGGAATGGCGGGAAGAAAACAAAGTGGAGTAAGGACGAAAAGCAATGAAGAAGATCAGCTTTGTGATCCCTTGTTATCGCTCCGAGCAGACCATTGGTCACGTGGTGGCCGAGATCGACGGAAAGATGCAGGAGATGAAGGATTTTGAATATGAGATCGTTTTGGTGAATGACTGTTCGCCTGACCACACCAAGAATGCGCTGTGGGATCTTTGCCAGGAGAAAAGCTCTGGAAACGGCGTTCGCCGCGCGATCAGCTTTGCAAAGAACTTTGGCCAGCATTCCGCTTTGATGGCAGGGCTTCGCGCCTCCTCGGGCGATTACGTGGTATGTTTGGATGATGACGGTCAGACGCCCGCAGATGAAGTGGACAAGCTGATCGCAAAGCTGGAAGAGGGGTTTGATGCAGTTTATGCAAAGTATGAGCATAAGCATCATTCCGTTTTCCGTAATCTGGGGAGCAAGGTCAATGAACTGATGACCAGGGTGATGCTGGGAAAACCCAAGGAATTGTTTATCTCCAGCTATTTTGCAGTGAGAAGATTTGTCGTGGAGGATATGATCAAATACGAGAATTCGTATCCCTACGTGATCGGGCTTGTGCTCCGTTCCACCAAGAGCATCACGAACGTGGTGGTGTCCCACAGGGACAGGGAGCAGGGCAGTTCGGGATATACGCTCAAAAAGCTTTTGGGACTTTGGTTTAATGGCTTCACGGCCTTTTCCGTAAAGCCTCTTCGCATCGCCACGGCGATCGGAAGCTTTTGCGCCATCGCTGGTTTTCTTTACGGCATCTACACGGTGATCAAATGGTTTATCAATCCGGACGTGCCCATGGGCTTTAGCTCGACAATGTCGGCGATCGTCTTCTTTGGAGGCATGATCATGTTGATGCTCGGACTGATCGGCGAGTACGTTGGCCGCATTTACATCAGTCTGAACAATTCACCGCAGTACGTGATCCGCGAGACCATCAACGTGGAAAAAGGAAAAAACGACGCTACTGAAAAGAAGCTTTGATGCATTCGATGACTGCCTTGGAGATCCGATAACGTCCGCTTTCGCCGGGATGAATGTCGTCTTCGAGATAATATTTCGCAACGTTTGTCGGGATCACGTCCATGAAGTCATTGATGACGGGAAGGCCGTACTCTTCGCCGAGGCTTACGACGGCATCCGCATATGCGCCAAGGGGTGAGCCGTTTTCACCTTTGACGTCGGCGCCTGCGTGATAGCTGGTGATGCCGTTGGGAGCTACCAAAACGATCTTTACGTCAGGACGGGCGGCCTTTAGGGTTTCGATCATGCTGCGCAGGCTACCGCAGTAGGTGTCCGTATCCAGCGGGTCCATCGGGTTTTCGATGGCATGGCCTTTGAGGTAATCATTGAGTCCAAAGTGAAGCACGAAGACCGTGGCCCGGCCGGAGGAAGAAGCTTCGTCCTCCCAGCGCTTTTTGAGGCCGTCGTAAACCGCCACGTCCGAGGGAATGCCGGAAAGATCATGGTCAAGATAAGCCTTCAACAGGTTCGTGCCGCTGTTTTCAAGGTTGCCGGCGGCGGAAGCACCACCGAAGCCGCAGTTGTAGGTCCTCGCATGAGAAAGCGAAGCGACCAGCTCCGGAATGGAGTTATGCCCCGTGAAGCGTCCGAACACGCTATCCCCTAAAAAGATGACGTCGAAGGAGGACAGGTCGGGGAATTGATAGCCATCAGCCTTACTGCTTACAAGAAGACGGTTGAATTCATCAAAATAAAGCGCCATGTTTTCGGGCTTTAGGTCACAGTTGTGATCAACGTCCCCGTAGATAAAGAGCCGCGTCGCAATGTCTTTGGTAAGGAGCGTGCCCTTTTTTTCATAATTTGCGTCATCGGCGATCAGCCACTCCTGGGCGAAGAAGGAATATACATGGACGTTTTCCCTTCCGATCAGGCCTTCCGCTAAGGAAAGATAAGCATTGTAAGCTTTCTCAAGGCTTGGGAGCTTCATCCAGTCGGAAAGGCGACGGTACATGGGAAAGACCTCGAAAGAAACTTCCGGAAAGGCTTTTTTCCACTCAAGCACGTCTGACGCAGTGACCTTTCTAGGGTCGATGCCAAGATAGATGCTGGTCAGTTCGTTTTCGGACTGACGGACCTCTGCAAGATAGGTCTTAAGGACCTTCGCATTTGGGATCACTTCCTTGAGCTTTAGAATGTCAAGGGCCCGATAATGGGAAAAGTCCTCTTCGTCGTAGGTGTCGATGGGGAACATGGAAAGGAAGACGCAGTTATATTCCGAAGTCCGAAGAAGCTCGCGCGTTTTTGACTTGGGAGCTCTGAAAAACAGGCACAAGAAAAGAGCCGTGCCTGACAGAAGCAGCAAGGAAGCGATTGCGATCAAGATCCATTTTGTTTTGCGAGAGTGTTTCATGCAAGCTCCTATTGGGGCGAAAATCATTTGATCAGATTATAACACGTACGTGATCAGAAAAGAAAACGTTTTTTGCGATAAGAAATAAACGAAACTTGGAAAGCAGGACCATACGTCGATGAGAGACATATTGCATAAGCTAAGACGCATACTAGACAGAAAACAGAAAAGAACCATGGCCGCCCTGATGGTGATGATGATCATCGGCGGCTTTTTGCAGATGGCCAGCGTGGGCATGTTGGTTGCCGCGGTGAATGTGGTGATCGATGCCGAAAAGGTTTCGAAGAGCAGGGTTGCCGGAAAACTTTATGCACTGATGGGCAGCCCGGACATTCGCACTTTTTCCATTTTTGTGATGGCAGGTCTGATCGCCATGTTTGTCATAAAGAACCTGTTTTTGTTCTTCCAGCACAAGGCGATGCTGGCGTTTGTATATACCAATCAGTTTCGTACCTCGGAGCGGATGATGCGCAATTTCATCCGCAGACCTTATGAATTCTATCTCAATGCCGACACGGCAGTGGTGCAGCGCAGCATCACCTCCGACGTCAACAATATGTACGCACTGATCCTGGCGCTGTTGCATTTGCTGTCAGACGGCGCAATGTCAATTTTCGTCGTGTCCTATTGCTTCTGGCAGAACGGATTGATGACTCTGATCATGGCAGTTGTCATGCTCCTGCTTTTGGTGGTGGTGAAAAAAGTCCTAAAGCCCATTCTCCTCAAGGCGGGTAAGGACAATCAGCGATATTACAGCGGTCTGTTCCGCTGCATCTCTCAGATGGTGCATGGCATCAAGGACGTAAAGGTGTCCTGCAGCGAGAGCTATTTTGTGGAAGAATATAATAAATGCGGCGCAGGTTACGTAAGTGCCGTGCAGAAATACAGCCTTTACAATCAGGTCCCGAAGCTCCTCATGGAGACGGTCTGCGTGGCGGCCATGATGCTTTACATGATCGTCATGGTGCTTCTTGGGAATTCCACGGATAACATGGTGGAGTCCTTAAGTACCATCGCAGCCGCGGCATTTGTATTGCTTCCCGCAGTGAACCGCATCAGCAATCAGATCAATTCCATCACCTATCTCGAGCCCTTCTTCATGGGCGTTGCAGACAATCTGCAGGATGAGATCAATGGTGAGAACGTGGACATTTCCGCATATATTCCCGCCAAGGAGGCGCTGGAGGTTCATGGGGAGATCCGCCTTACGGACATCACTTACGCATATCCGAACACGGACAAGCTGATCTTTGATCATGCGGAGCTGGTGATCCCCGTCGGGAAGTCCGTCGGCATCGTCGGAACGACGGGTGCAGGCAAGAGTACCGTGGTGGACATCATGCTTGGACTCTTAGAGCTTAAGAGCGGCAAGATCCTTGCAGACGGCGTTGACGTGATGACGAATTACCGCGGATGGCTGAAAAACATCGGATATATCCCGCAAATGAGTTATATGCTTGATGGTACGATCCGAAAGAACGTTGCATTTGGCGTGCCTGACGATCAGATTTCGGAGGAGCGCGTGTGGGAGGTTCTTCGCGAAGCGCAGTTGGATGAGTTCGTGAAGGGACTGCCCGAAGGCATCGACACTACCATCGGAGAGCGCGGCATCCGTCTTTCCGGCGGACAGCGCCAGAGGATCAGTATTGCAAGAGCTCTGTATGACGATCCCAGGATCCTGATCTTAGATGAGGCGACGAGTGCCGTGGACAACGACACGGAGGCGGCCATCATGGAATCCATCAACAGATTCCAGGGCAAAAAGACGCTTCTTATCATTGCGCACAGACTGCAGACGATCGAAAAGTGCGACATGGTCTATCGAGTGGAGAACGGTTCCTTAAAGCAGGAGAGATGAGGCTAAATCATTGGAAAAGGACGCGGCAAAGCCAAAAAAGAATAGGGTAGTTTGGATGGGCTGGGGCGCGGCCGTGATCGTGTTTGCATTGGTGGTGGCCGTTTTGGTCGCATGCCGCATGGCCAGGAAGACCGAAAAGCCTACGGCGATCGCCTTTGGCGACAGCATTTTTGCGACCCTGCGATGGGGTGACAGTGCCGTGGAGCTTTTGTCGAAGAAGCGCGGCGAGACCATCGTGAACGCGGCCTTTGGCGGAACTGCCATGGCAAAGACCGGCGCCGAAAAACGCTGGGACGACGACTGGAATTATTTCTCCATGGATAGTCTCATCGATTCCGTGATCGCGCAGGACTTTTCACCGCAAAGACAAACAAAGATCAGCGGTTATGCCACGGAGTATTTTCCCGAGCTTGTGGAGCGGCTGGACCGGATGAATTTTGGAAAGCTTTCGCTCCTTTTGCTGGAATATGGCATGAATGATTATCAGCTCGGAACCCCGCTGGAAAATCCGCAGGATCCTTTGGATGAATATACCTTCGCAGGGGCGCTCAGACTTGTGCTCGGTAAAGCAAAAAAAGAATTTCCGAACTGCCGGATCGTGTTGGTTTCGCCCACCTATTCTTGGTATATCTCGTATGAAAAAAACTGCGAAGAGATGGACTTTGGCGGCGGATTCCTTGAGGATTATGTTAAAGTGGAAGAAAGGATCGCAAAGGAATACGGCGTGGAGCTCATCGATCTTTACCATGACTTGTATGAGCATGAAAGCTTTGCGGACTGGGAAACATATACGGTAGACGGAGTGCATCCAAATGAGCTTGGGTGCGAACGCATTGCCGAAAGAATTGCATCACGTTTGGAGGAACATCCATGAAAACTCCGGGGGAGGTCATTGAAAAACTAAAGAAAGTTGTGGGGCGAAGGCATGTTTTGGCATTCCTTTGGACCGTGGGCGTCGGGCTTTTGGTCCATCTTCCCATTTTGCTTCGCGACATTCCGAATCATGACGGTCTAGGCAGTCTTTACTTTGACCAGAACATGATCACATCCGGGAGGTGGTTCCTGACAGTGGCCTGCGGCGTGTCCTCTTACTTTGCGGTGCCTTGGATCATCGGCCTTTTGGGCCTTTTGTACCTTGGGCTTGCAAGTGCCGTTCTCGCGGAGCTGTTGGAGCTAAAGAGCAGCCTTTCGATTGCCGTGTGCGGCAGCCTTCTTGCAGTATTTCCGGCGCTGGCCTCCACGTTCGCGTATGTTTTTACGATGGATGGGTATATGATGGCGCTGCTCCTTGCCACGTTGTCCGTTTTGATGGTGAAGAAAACAAAGTATGGCGTGTTCTGGGGAGCGCTTTGCCTGGCCTTTAGCTTAGGGATCTACCAGGCATATCTGCCGTTTGCGATCCTGCTTTGTGTCTACGAGGTCCTGCTTCTTTTCATGGACGGGAAGTGGACGAGCGACCGCAAGGGATTGCTCAAAAAGACCGGATGTTATCTGGCCATGGGAGTGGTCGGTTTTGCGATCTATTACATACTGCTGATGGCGCTGCTTTGGATCCAGGGCAAGGAACTGGCTTCCTACCAGGGGATCGGAGAAGCGGGCAGTGCGCAGGGCGAAGGGATCCTTCAGACGATCCGCTCCATTTACGTTGACTTTTGGAGCTTTAGCGTGCGCAGTCACGTGCTGTTCCAGAATGTCTTCTCCGCGGCAGCGATCGCGCTTCTTGCACTTTGTGCCGTTTTCGCCGTTGCTTCCATGGCGAGAGAAAAGAAGTGGTGGAAAAAGATCGGTTTTTACCTGATCCTTTTTGCACTCGCGATTTTCCTTCCCATTGGAACGAGCTGCATCCGCCTGGTTTCGCCGGGACTGACCTATCATTTGCTCATGCGGTATCAGTGGGTGCTCTATCCCATGGCAGCCATTGCACTTTGTGACAAGTGCTTTTCGGAAAAGGACGACAAGGCGCGTTTCGCAGCGCCCATGCAGTGGGTGCTCCTTGTGGCAGGCGTAGCATTGGTCTTCTGTTATGGGCTCATGGACAACATCGGGTATTCGAACCTTGAGAAAAAATATGAAAAGACATATGCTTATTGCGTGCGCCTTTTGGACCGCATCGAGCAGACGGAAGGATATTATCCCGGAATCCCCGTCGCGCTTGTGGGCGTGGTGGGCGAAGAGGCCTATCCGAAAACGGATCTGACCGGGGGCGTGACTGACAACATGATCGGTCTGTCGGGTGACTGGCTCCTTTACACTTCAGAGAATTACGAGGCGTTTTTCAAGGCCTATCTTGGCGCAACGCTGAATATCTGCGACGTAGAGGCCATGGGTGAGATCTACTACACTCAGGAATATGCCGAAATGGATGGATTCCCGGGACCGAATTCTACAAAGGTCGTGAACGGGATATTATACGTAAAGACGGAAAATCAAAGGTAAGGAAGGGAGAAGGCGATATGGCGCTTTTGTCAGTGGTTTTGCCCGCGTACAATGAAGAACAGAACATAGCGAACACGGTGAAAACTCTCTCGGACCTTTTTGAGGCGGAAAAGACGGACTACGAGCTGATCTTTGTCAGCGACGGATCCAAGGATAAGACATTTGCCGAGATCGAGAAGGCGGCGAAGGAAAATCAAAGGATCAAGGGCGTGGAGTTTTCCAGGAATTTTGGAAAGGAAGCCGGGATCTTTGCGGGCCTTGAGCTTGCCTCGGGAGATGCGGTCGTCGTGATGGACTGCGATCTGCAGCATCCGCCGACAGTGATCCCTGAAATGATAAAGCTCTGGAAGGATGGGGCGCAGATCGTAGAGGGAAAGAAGTCCAACAGAGGGAAGGAGAGCTTTTTCTACAAGATCTCCGCAGGACTTTTTTACAAGATCATGAGCGGTCTGATCAAGATGGACATGAATTCCTCTTCGGATTTCAAGCTTCTCGACAGAAAGGTGGTGGACGTGCTCCTCACCTTGCCGGAACGCAATACCTTCTTCCGCGCGCTCACTTTCTGGGCAGGGTTTGACACCCGCACCGTGGAATATGAGGTGCAGGAGAGGAAATTCGGCAAGAGCAAATGGAGCCTTTGGGGCCTTATGAAATATGCCATCTCCAATGCCACCTCGTTTAGCACTTTGCCGCTTCAGCTTGTCACGATGATGGGAACGGTCTCCATCGTGTTCAGCGTGATCTTAGGGATCCAGACCTTAGTGAAGTGGCTTTGCGGTGATTCGGTGGAAGGCTTTACCACAGTGATCCTGCTGATCCTGATCATTGGCGGCTTCATCATGCTGAGCCTTGGCATCATTGGTCATTACATCGCAAGGGTTTACGAGGAAGTCAAGGGGAGACCTAAATACATCATCAACAAAGTGACGGACAACGTTTCCGGGAACATGACCGGAAGCTGGAAAAAAAGACAGTAAGCCGGCGAAAAGACAATAAGCCGGCAAAAAGACAGTAAGCAGATATCGGAGGTTTGACATGATCAATTTTAATGTTCCGCCCTGTGCGGACAATGCAATGAAATATATCAGCGAGTGCGTGCAGAATCAGAAGATCTGCGGAGACGGCGCATATACCAAGAAGTGCAATCAGTGGATCGAGGAGCGCACGGGAGCCGCAAAGTGTCTGCTCACCACCTCTTGCACGCATGCGACGGAGATGGCAGCGCTCCTTGCCGACGTACAGCCTGGCGATGAGGTGATCATGCCGAGCTATACCTTTGTTTCCACGGCAGATGCTTTCGTTCTGCGCGGTGCGATCCCGGTATTTGTGGACGTTCGCCCCGATACGATGAACATCGACGAGAAGCTGATCGAGGACGCCATCACCGAAAAGACCGTTGCCATCGTGCCCGTGCACTACGCAGGCGTTGGCTGCGAGATGGACGCGATCATGGACATTGCAAAGCGCCATGGCCTCAAGGTGATCGAGGATGCGGCGCAGGGCATCATGGCAACCTACAAGGGCAAGGCGCTGGGCACCTTTGGCGATTACGGATGCTTTAGCTTCCATGAGACGAAGAACTACAGCATGGGTGAAGGCGGCGCACTGCTGATCCGCGATGAGGAGAACGTTGAGCGGGCGGAGATCATCCGCGAGAAGGGTACCAACCGTACGAAGTTCATCCAGGGCAAGATCGACAAATATACCTGGATCAATTTTGGTTCCTCATACCTTCCCAGCGACATGAATGCAGCATATCTTTACGCGCAGCTTGAGATCGCTGACAAGATGAACGAAGCAAGACTTGCGATCTTTGATCGTTATTACAATGCGCTGAAGCCCCTTGCAGACGCAGGGAAGATCGAACTGCCCTACGTTCCTGAGTATTGCCAGCCCAACGGCCACATGTTCTGGCTGAAGGTGGCGGACGGTGCGGAAAGAAAGGTCTTCATGGATGAGTACCTGAAGGCAAAGAATGGCATCTATGCCGTGTCTCACTACGTTCCGCTCCATACGGCGCCCGCAGGACAGAAGTTCGGACGCTTCCACGGGGAGGACAAGTACACGACCAAGGAGAGCGAGCGCCTGGTGCGTCTCCCGATGTATTATGGCTTGACCAATGACCAAGTGGATTATATCTGCGATAAGGTGAAGGAATTCTTCTAGTCTATGGAACAGAATGCGAAGCAAAAAGAGCAAAACGGCTTAGGAAAGCTTTTAGCGAGGGTGCTGGTTCTTGGGATCAGCGCCCAGATTTTGCTTGGCATTTTTTGGATCATCTGCAGCTTTTCTTCGTTTCGCGAATATGGCGAAAGTTTTTTCCTTTTGAAGGCAACGGAAAGCCTTGTTTTGGATGAATATGAGGGGATTTTATATGTCCTCGCCATGAAAGCTTCCAGTGCGGTCGCAGGACTTTTTTCGATGCCCTGGTATTGTCCCCTTTACTTTTTGCAGCTTTTTGCCGCGGGCGGATCGGCGCATCTGTTCTTGCGCGCCCTTCCCGCATATGAAGGGAGCAAGTGGCCCGTAAAGCTCTGGGCAGTCCTTGCGTTTGTGACATTTCCCGCGGCGGCGCAAAGCCACTTGGCAGTGCTTCCGATCTCCTTTGCAAGTTCCGCTTTTCTTGCGTCACTGGGCTTGATCCTTCGGCAAAAGGGGGAGAAAAAGGGCAGGTGGGATGGCCCCGCGGCGCGTCTTTCGATCCTTGGCGTACTTTATCTTGTCGAAATGCTGCTCTGGCCGAAATTTGGATTCTTTGGAGCATTGCTCCTTCTTTTGTATGCCATTTATGAAATCCTGTTTGGAAAGAATGAAGCTGGCGATGAGGGTGTCAGGGATGGTAAGAGGGTTTTCTTACTGTCCGTCCTGACCGCAGCTTTTTTGGGGCTGGTGCCCGTGATCTATGGACTGACGGTTAGGGAAGGCGCGCATGGCCGCACCTATGACACGGTGCAGGCGGCAGCGCTCCGCCGCTATGCATGGCATGACCTGGCGGCGCTCTATCCCGAATGGCCGGCGGAGTTAAAGGATGCCTTGTCGCAGGAGGAGATCGCGCTGCTTGGAAGATTTCCGGGAGAGATCCCGCAGATCTTAGGAAAAGTGGATGTGAAGTACGGAAAGGAAAAGGCGAGAAGCATATACGGCGCTTTGGCAAAAGTGGCGCACCGAAGGCTCTTTCGTCAGAACGCAGGCGAGATCATAAAAGACATGGCATTGTATGCATTTACGCCGGCGTCGGACCTGTTTCTCTTGGGCAGCACGGGACATGAGACGCTGGAGCGGAGAAACTTAGAGCAGATGCGAAGAAGCGCACCGCTTTTGGCTGACGTTTACGTAAAGGCAGGCGGTTTTTGCTTCCTGGCAATGCTTTTGTTTGTGGCATTTGGGGAGGGAAAAACGCTTTTGGGAAAGTCCCGTCGGGAGAGATGGAATGTCGTAAAGAGGTGGACGTTCTTCTGGATCGTTGGCGCTGCATTTGTTCTGTATTTTACGTATCAGGGCGGCGGCATCATGGATGCGAAATGCGTTCTCGTGCTGACTGCGTTTTGGTTGTTTGCGGGCGTGGGAAATATCTTTAAGGCTTTGGAGAAATAAGAAAGGGAGAAGGACGAAGTGGGAGTACTCAGGATATTACTTACCTGCATAGCCGTGACGGCATTCCCAGCATTGGTCGGAACGCTTTACGTTCCCGGAAAGGTGCGCATAAAGAGCCTGCTCTTTTCGTGGATCTTTGGCCTTTTGACCCTTTTTGCGGGCTTTGAAGTGCTCTGCGTGCCCATGATCCTTTTGGAAAAGAATTATGCACAGGTGAGAACGGCCTATGTGCTTTTTTGCGCGGCGCTCCTTGTGCTGGCGGCCGTTTTCTTCTTTTTGTTTCGAAAGAGCATTGCTCCTGAGACGAAAAATGAGGCGGCGAAGGATGCGCCGCAAAAGGACATGACAAAGCGCGGGGAGTCCTTATGGGAACGGCGCTTTGCGATCGCTCTTTGGATCTTGTTTGCCATTCTGGTCCTGATCCAGATCTTTTGCATCTTTACTCTTTCCTATGAGGACGGAGACGATTCTTTTTACGTGGCGATCACCACGTTCTGCAACGGCGAAAAGCCCCTGTACCGGACCATTCCCTACACCGGAATGCCCACTAGCTTGGATGCAAGGCATGCGCTTGCGCCTTTCCCTGTCTGGGTGGCTACGCTGGCGGAGCTTTCGGGCCTTTCCGGCGCCGCGACGGCACATGTGTTCATGCCGCTGCTGGTACTCCCCCTGACTTATTGCCTGTATTTCCTCATCGGGAAAAAACTGCTTTCTTCAAAGGAGCACGGGGAAAGCTTTCGGATGCCGTTTTTTATGTGCATGGCGGCGCTTTTGGTTTTGTTTGGAGGATATTCGATCTATTCTCCCGAAAACTTCCTGCTTGTCAGGGCCTCCCAGGGCAAGGCAGTGATCGCCAACGTGGTGATCCCGGCGCTTCTTTACCTGTTGATGCTATTGCTGGAAAAGCTGGAAAACAAAGAGAAGTTTCCATTCCGGTTTTGGTGTGCCATGTTTGTGACCATGACGGCCGGATGCCTTTGCAGCACACTTGGAGGCATTCTTTTGTGCATGCTGCTTTCGATCACGCTCTTTTGTGCCTTTCTTAGTTACAGGCGGCTCAAGTTACTCATATTGCTCCTGCCCACCATGGCGGTGCCTCTTGTCATGGCGGCACTTTACGCGGTATTGCCGTAACTGCTGCCGCTGCCGCTGAAAAGGCTTTGCTCTGAAAGGAGACTTAAGGTACATGGAAGTCTTTTATCTGTTTCGAGAATATATGGGAACGGGTCTGGTGCTGATCTGGTATCTGGCAGTACTGGTCTACCTTTTTGTGGCGGAAAAAAGAAAGGATCGAAGGATCTTGTTCGTTTACGTACCGCTCCTTGTGCTGCTTCTTTTCTTCCTGCCCTTCTCCTACAAAGTGTTCCAAAAGCTCCTCGGCGGCGAGATATTCTACCGCATTACCTGGCTGTTGCCGGTGACGGTAACGATCAGCTATGGCGCAGTTAAGCTTTGTTCGGAGCTGCAGGGGAAAAAGCGGATGCTTGTCGCGGGCCTGTCCTTGGTGCTGGTGATTTTGTCCGGTACGTTAGTTTACTCCAGTCCGGCCTTTTCCAAGGCGGAAAACATCCATCACGTGCCGCAGGAGGTGGTGGAGATCTGTGACATGATCGAGATCCCGGGGGTGGAGGTCATGGCGGCATTCCCGCCGGAAATGCTTCACTTTGTGAGACAATACTCCTGCACGATCTGTATGGCTTATGGGCGTGAGATTTTGCTGAACGGCTTTGATGATCTGGAATTTGCGATGCATTACAAGAAGGTGGACGTTGACCACCTTTCAGAACTTGCGAAGGCGCGGAAGTGCCATTACGTGATCTTGTCCACGGAAAAGGAGCTTTCGGGACGCATGGAAGACCATGGCTACGAATGCATGGGCCAGGTGGGAGAGTACCTCGTTTACAAGGACACCACACAGGATTTTTACGTTACGCAGTAATAGAATAAAAAATGTGCCAATGGGAACCGTCCCCACTGGCACATTTATTATTTATTGTCGAATCTTGTCAAGGCGGAGATGAAGCGCTTTACAAGAAGATCCTTACCGTTTTTGGTCAGGTGAATGTTGTCGCGAAGGAACGCATTTTCAGTGTCCTTTGTTTCTTCCACCTCATCCTCGTTGAAGGTTCCGTAGAGGTTGTCGAGGAAGGACACGCCAAGGTTTACGGCGGTCTCACATTCGGACATGACGTAGGCGCTTAGGGTTGCGCCGCCTTCGTAGATCTTAATGTCGCTGCTGACATAGGAACCATCGTCTTCGACGCCATATGCATAGGTGGGAGAAAGAACGATGATGCGGATGTTGGGGTAATGCTGCTGAAGGATCTGGATCCCGGAGCCGAGGTTTCCGGTAAAGCTCATGACTTCTTCAGGATGATCAGGGTCCGTCATCATGCTTCCTGCCAGGTAATCGCTTGCATCGTACATGATCGCGATCGTATCCACCGTGTTCATGTCAATGGTCTCCAAGGTTTTCCGAACTTCCTTGGTCTCCGGAAGGATGGTTGCGTTCGGAAGGCTTTCGAGCCAGTCGAAATAATCTACTTCATCGTGCATGACCAAATACAGGCAGAGCCAGTAAAAGTTGTAGACGTCCAGGCCGGACTCCGTGTGCATCAGACTGTCGGACTTTGCCGCAAGATAGCTTCCCTCCACGGAGCAGTTGTAAACGGTGGAACCGGTTTGCTCCGCGATCATGTTGACCACGTTATCCTTGGAATTCCGGTCCTCTGCTAAGGGGCCGTTGCCAAAGAACAGGATCGTGTGAGGGGGCTTGTTGGCCAGGTAGTTGCCGTCGTCGTCCGTCAGGGGGAAGATGTCGTCGTAAGTATCCCTGCCGTCGGTGTAAATGCCACGCTCGTTGATAAACTGATTGTTGATCTTGACGCCCCAATGGGAAAAGCGGACGATCAAAAAGACGATGATGCCGACGATCAAAAGAAGGATCAGGGTGTGCACGTTGAAGATCAGACGAACCCATTTGGGTTTATCTGACTTTTTGGCCTCGGCGGCCTGCGTTTCCACAGCCTCGGTAGTTTTTTTGTTCAAGTTTTCTTGTGTCTCTGTTTTCAGGTTTTCTTCGCTCATATATGCCTCACTTCCAGCGTAATCACCCCCATTTTACAATGATTGTTCATGAAAGTCTACCTTTCCCGGAAATTTAAGAAAATCTCAAGAAAGTTGCAATAAAGTCTCAATAAATCTCTTCCCGGAAAATTTAAGAAATTCTGAAGAAATAGGCAATTCACTTGAAGTGTTTGACGTGGAATGATATAATGAGGCATGGTTTGATATGATGTAAAATGGTAGGAGTATGTAATCCTAAGACTTAGCTTTAAAGGGGACCTTAGAACATGAAATGGAATATCGGACATACAAAAAAGCCGCAGGGCAATTGGAACGGAAATCGCCAAGGCGGATTTGAATGGGATGAGGAAGGGATCGATGATTTTTCTTATGATTCCGACGGCAGCGGTTATGATGACGTTGATCCGGAGTATTTAGACCTCGAGCCTGTGGACGGAAGCCTTCGTCCCGCCGTGGATGAAGACCTTGAATATGACGGTCTTGGCGAGTTTGGCAATGACACTTATTATGCCAATGATGCGGAATATGAAGCCGAAGCGCATTTTGACGCCGGTCAGGAATACGCACAGGACGCGGATTATGAAGCGGACGCAAGCTACGACGCTGGCTTGGAATACGCCAACGATCCCGCCTACGCCATGACGGACGCGGATGCATATGCAGGAAGTTTCCAAGATGGCTACGGCTACCAGGATGGCTATGCTTCCGACGGATACGCTGAGCCCGCGTACGCCCAGAACGAATTCACGCAGGACGGCTACGGCCAGAACGATTATGCGCAAAATGACTACGCCCAGAATGATTACGCGCAGGACGGCTATGCGCAGAACGACTATGCGCAGAATGATTACGCGCAGGCTACTTACGCTGCAAGCGACTACGCCCAGGATGCCTATGCACAGGACTCTTATGCCCGGGACGGCGGCGCGCAGGGCTATGCGGATGAATATGCTCAGACGGGCTATGATTACGGTTATGCTGATTCCAATGACGGATATTATCAGGAGGAATATGCCGAGCCCGTGGATGAACCCACCCAGGATCTTTCCGGTACGCGCGGAAAGGTTTACTCTTGGAACGATAAGGACGCAGGTGCCGTTGTCTTCACTCAGGATCGGGGCATGAAGCTCTATGGAGAGAAGAACGCGGCCAAGGATACGGCGAAAAATACGGAGTTTACCGGCGAGATCACTTACATCGACGATGAGTATGAGGAGGCTCCCAAGCCCGCATATGCCGCTCGTGCAAGAAAGCGCGAGGAGGAAGAGGACAGAGGCGGCTTTGGCATTTTCGAGACCATCGTTGCCGTGGCAGGCGTGATTGTGATCCTGTGTCTTGCCGGATTCATGGGATGGTACGTTTATTCCCACAAGAAGCCCGCGGACACACATACACAGTTTGCTAACGTTGGAAATCAGATCCAGAACATTGACCTGATCGGCGGCAAGGGCATTGCAGCTATTGCAAGTGCCAAGGTTGCGCAGCTCGAAGCGTTTGTGGACGAGCCCGATCCTGACGAGCCTGTGGATCCGGATCCCGTGGATGGATATGGGGAGACGGACTACAAGACGACTGTCGCCGTGGCCATGTCCCTCACTTCCGTTCAGAAGGACTTAAAGATTAAGTTCTCCAACCGAGAGACCAATAAGCTGGTTGGTAACGTTCAGTTCATTGCCCTGGTGACAAAGCCCGACGGCACCACGGAAGAGTGGATGGATGACGACATGGACGGCATTATCTACACCAAGGGGATCGATGCGGGTAAATACTCCGTGTCATTGAAGGCATTGGATGCGGACAAGTACTCCAATTATATCTTGCCGTCCTCTGCTCAGACGGTGAACGTAAAGAAGAACATCGAATATGCAAAGGTTGACGTGACAGGCGAAGGCAAGAAGGAAAGCGAGATCAACGTCAGCCAGGAAGATACCAAGAAGAATGAGACTGCGAATGAGGGCGGCCTGACGGATACCGTGACTTGGGTGGCAAGCTCCGTGACCGGAAACACTTATACGGAAGTGCTTAAGAGCACCATTCCGGATCCTTTGACGCGCCCCATCGTCGTGGCGAAGAACTTCTACAGGACGGCACAAACTGATATCCCTGGCACCGGAAATGAAGGTGAAGGCGGCGGCGGAGAAGGCGGTAGCGGAACTGGCGAAGGTGGCAGCGGAGAAGGCGGAAGCGGAGAAGGCGGCAGCGGTACTGGCACGGAGACGTCGCCTGAGCCCTCGAACTCGCCCGAACCTTCGAACTCGCCCGAGCCCTCGAACTCGCCTGAGCCTTCGAACTCGCCCGAGCCCTCGAATTCGCCCGAGCCCTCGAATTCGCCCGAGCCCTCGAATTCGCCCGAGCCTTCAAGCTCGCCTGAACCTACGACCTCACCGCAGCCTTCGACCTCACCGAGTCCTAGCCCTGCGAAGCATACGATCAAGTTTGCCGCAGGCGAAGGCGGAAGCGGCAGCATGGCTGACGTAACCGTGTCTGCGGGAGAATATACTTTGCCTGCGTGCGGTTTTACCGCACCGGAAGGAAAGGTGTTTGACAAGTGGGACAAGGGCGCGGCAGGCGCCAAGATCACGGTAAGCGGCGACGTTACGCTGACCGCACAGTGGAAGTCTTCCACCACCGTGACGCCCATCGAGATGAAGACGGACACCGCGAAACTCGAATTGGTAGTTAACAAGCAGGCTGATGGCACGACCAAGACAACGCCCGGCAACATTAACGTGACGATCGAGTCGACGAAGAAAGCATCTGTCGTTCAGGTTGTTTCCACCGACAAGAACGTTGCAACGGCGAAGATCGACGACACTGACAAGAAAAAGATCGTGGTTACCGCCATTGGAAAAGGCTCAGCCAAGATCATGATCACTGCAGATTATGACGATGCGGCCGACAGAGTTGAAGGAAAGAGCCAGGTCGTGAAGGAGGTTGAAGTCGTTGTCACGGAGAAGGCCGCGCTTGCGCTTTCCATTGACAGGGCAGAGATCCTGTGCTTCGGCGACCCTCAGACATCCATTCCGACCTTGGAAGTTACGATCAAGAACAGCAGTCAGAAGCCTGAGGATCTGACCGAGGCGAAGATGACGAAGTTCGTTGCAGAGACTTCAGACGCAAACATTGCAAAGGTGACGAAGAAGTCCTTTGGCACGGCGACCGCAGACGGAACCATCAAGATCACTTTGTCGATCACGCCCGCAGTGCTGACGGAGAAGAAAAGCTGCTTCGTGAACATCAGCTATCAGGAAGAAGGCTCTGAGGTGATCACGGCAAAGTGCAGCATGACCATCAAGCCTCATCCCAAGAACGACAAGACGACCCTTCTTCTCGACAAGGACGACAAGCCTCTGTTCGTGGAGAACGGAAATCAGTACCGTCAGGCAGTTTACGCAGACTATTATGTCGAAGGAACGAAGTTCTATCTTCAGAGCGGCGTGAAATATACCGGCTGGCAGACCATTGACAATAAGGTGTTCTACTTTGACGTACAGGGCAAGCCCGTGACCGGAGAGCAGGTCATCCAGGGCGCGAAATACACCTTTGGTTCTGATGGCGCATTAATGACCGGCAACGGAGTGCTTGGCATCGACGTGTCCAGATGGAATGGTTCCATCGACTGGGCAAAGGTCAGGAATTCCGGCGTATCCTACGTGATCATCCGCTGCGGCTACAGAGGTTCTTCCAAGGGCCAGCTGATCGAGGATCCCAAGTTCACGACCAACATCAAGGGTGCGATCAATGCAGGACTGAAGGTCGGCGTGTACTTCTTCACGCAGGCAACTGACGAAGTCGAAGCCGTTTATGAGGCGTCCTATGTCATTGACAAGATCAAGAATTACAAGATTTCTTATCCTGTATTCCTTGACGTGGAGTCCAGCGGCGGCCGCGGTGACAAGATCAGTTCCGAAATGAGGACTAACGTATGTAAGGCATTCTGCCAGACCATTCAGAATGCAGGATATACGGCAGGCATCTACGCAAACAAGACTTGGCTCACTGAAAAGCTTGACGCAAGCCAGTTGAGCGCATATAAGATCTGGCTTGCACAGTATGCGGCAGTTCCGACCTACAATGGCCGCTACGACATGTGGCAGTACAAGTCCACCGGTTCCATCAACGGAATCTCCGGTGACGTAGACATGAACCTAAGCTATATGGGTTATTAGTTCGGCCATCGCCTTCGAGGCGATCAAAATCATGCTGGCATGATTTTGGAGCGCGAAAAGGCGATGAGCTGAGCGCCACTTCATGAGCAAACAAGCCTGCGTAGCAGGCGGAAAAGCGCGAAGCGCGAGTTTGCGAATGGCGCGAGCCGAACGTAAAGAGTCGCGGCGCGAGCCGAACGTAAAGAGTCGCGGCGCGAGCCGAACGTAAAGAGTCGCGGCGCGAGCCGAACGTAAAGAGTTGCGACGTGTGCCGCATGAAAATAATCAACTAGGAGAAAAAACATGAAAGGTATTATCCTCGCCGGCGGTTCCGGCACCAGACTTTATCCACTTACCAAGGCAATCTCGAAGCAGATCATGCCGGTCTATGACAAGCCGATGATCTACTATCCCCTGTCCACTTTGATGCTGGCAGGGATCCGCGAGATCCTGATCATCTCCACGCCCAGAGACCTTCCTGTTTTTGAAGAGCTTCTTGGCGACGGCAGCCAGCTTGGCATGGAGCTTTCCTATGCCGTGCAGGAATATCCCAGAGGACTTGCGGACGCCTTTATCATTGGCGAGAAGTTCATCGGGAGCGACAGAGTGGCACTGGTGCTCGGCGATAATATCTTCTACGGACAGAGCTTTTCGAAGGTGCTGCGCGAGGTGGCATCCCGCGAGAGTGGCGCAACGATCTTCGGATATTACGTAAGGGATCCGAGAGAGTACGGCGTCGTGGAATTTGACGAGAACGGCATGGCTCTTTCCATCGAGGAAAAGCCTGCAAACCCGAAGAGTAATTATGCAGTGCCCGGCCTGTATTTCTATGACAACGACGTGGTGGAGATCGCTAAGAACGTAAAGCCCTCCGCACGCGGTGAGATCGAGATCACGAGCGTGAACAATGAGTATCTCCGCAGGGGTACCCTTCGCGTTGAGACGCTTGGCCGCGGTTTTGCATGGCTTGACACCGGAAATCATGACGCTCTTTTGGATGCATCCGATTTCGTTGCGGCTTTCCAGAAGCGCCAGGGCCTTTACATTTCTTGTATCGAGGAGATCGCATTCAAGCGCGGTTTCATCGACAAGGACCAGCTCTTAAAGCTGGCTGAGCCTCTGATGAAGACCAATTACGGTAAGTATTTGGTGGAAGTGGCGAACGGACTTTAATAGATATTGGAAAAGAGGAAGTATTTATGGGACAGATAACGGTCGAAACCTGTGAGATCGAAGGGCTGAAGGTGATCACGCCGGCAGTGCACGGGGATTCCCGCGGTTACTTCATGGAGACCTATCAATATGAGGACTTCAAGGCAGCGGGCATTCCGGAAATCTTCGTACAGGACAATCAATCGGCATCGAGACGCGGCGTGCTCCGCGGACTTCATTTTCAGATCGAGCACCCTCAGGACAAGCTGGTACGCGTGATCAAGGGCGAAGTGTTCGACGTGGCAGTGGACCTTCGAAGGGGATCTAAAACCTTCGGGAAATGGTACGGCACGATCCTTTCCGAGGAGAACAAGAAGCAGCTGTTCGTTCCGAAGGGATTTGCGCATGGATTTTTGGTACTGTCGGATTATGCGGAGTTTTGCTACAAGTGTTCGGATTATTATCATCCCGGAGATGAAGGCGGACTTGCATATAATGATCCGGACATCGGCGTTGAGTGGCCGATCCCGGAGGACATGGAACTGATCTTTTCTGACCGCGACACCAAATGGAGCGGCATCCGCGAGTACAAGAGGGAACGCGGCATTGAGTAGCAGTAGCGATGCCGCAGGAAGGACGTAACTGAAATGAAGCTAGGCAAAAAAGGCGGGATCGCCGTTTTTACCCTTCTGGGCTTGATAGCGGCCATAGTGATCATACTGCATCAGAACCTGGGACCGGCAGCGGACCCCAGGGAAGAGTTGATCAAAAAGGTACTTTCCTGTTTGATCATAGCGGGAGCCTGCATCGGGTTTGCCTGTTTCTACGACAAGGTGACGGGGCTCGCAGGGGAGCTGTTCCAGAGCAGGCATCTGATCTGGAAGCTCGCAAAGAATGATTTCAAGAAGCGTTACGCAGGGTCTTATCTCGGGGCAGTCTGGGCCATGATCCAGCCCGTGGTGACGGTGGCGCTGTATTATATTGTGTTCGAATTGATCATGAATGGCGCGTCCCGTACCGAGGAGGCGCCCTTTGTGCTGTTTTTGACTGCAGGTCTTGTGCCTTGGTTTTTCTTCAGCGAGGCCTTGAATGCGGGGACAAATGCGCTTCGGGAGTATGATTATCTGGTCAAGAAGGTGGTCTTTAAGATCAGTATTTTGCCGATCATCAAGATCATTGCGGCGACGTTCATTCACGTGTTTTTCGTCGGCGTTTTGCTTGTGATCGCGGCCATGTATCATCATTATCCGAGCGTCTACTGTCTGCAGTTGTTTTATTACAGCGCTTGTCTGTTTTTGCTGGTGCTGGCCGTTTGTTATACGACTTGTTCCATCGTGGTGTTTTTCAAGGATCTTTCACAGATCATCAGTATTTTGCTTCAGATCGGGATGTGGGCTACGCCGATCCTTTGGGATCTGAATATGTTACCTGAGAAGTGGCAGAAGATCATGAAGCTGAACCCGTTGGTTTATATCGTGAATGGGTATCGGAGTTCGGTCTACGGGCATGAGTGGTTTTTCCAGGACTTCTTCTCGACCGTGTACTTTTGGATGTTTACGGTGGTCGTGTTCGGGATCGGGACGATCATATTTAAGAGGTTGAAGGTGCATTTTGCGGATGTATTGTAGGGTGCAGACAGTGCCTCCGTCACATCCATAACTGCCAAAAACGCAAAACCGGAATCTAGGCAAGTAGTAGGAGTCACAAATGGCTGCTCGAGAGGCAAAAACCAGGTGCAGGCAAGCAAGAAGCGCGAAAAATGCTTGCTTGAGAAGCCAAAAGCGAGTGCAGGCAAGCGGGAAGAAAGAGAATTGCTTGCTTGAGAAGTGAAACCGGGTTCCAGGCAAGCGAGAAGCGCGAAAAACGCTTGCTTGAGAAGCCAAAAGCGAGTGCAGGCAAGCGGGAAGAAAGAGAATTGCTTGCTTGAGAAGTGAAACCGGGTTCCAGGCAAGCGGAAACGCTTGCTTGAGAAACCAAAAGCGAGTGCAGGCAAGCGGGAAGCGCGAAAAACGCTTGCTTGAGAGGCAAAAAGCGGATGTAGGCAAGCGAGAAGCTCGAAAAACGCTTGCTGGAGAAGCCAAAAGCGAGGGCAGGCAAGCGGGAAGAAAGAGAATTGCTTGCTTGAGAAGTGAAACCAGGTTCCAGGCAAGCGGAAACGCTTGCTTGAGAGGCAAAAAGCGGATGTAGGCAAGCGAGAAGCGCGAAAAACGCTTGCTTGAGAGGCAAAAAGCGGATGTAGGCAAGCGGGAAGCGTGAAAAACGCTTGCTTGAGAAGCCAAAAGCGAGTGCAGGCAAGCGGGAAGAAAGAGAATTGCATGCTTGAGAAGCCAAAAGCGAGTGCAGGCAAGCGGGAAGCATGAAAAATGCTTGCCCCAGAGGAAGGATTGAGTGGTAGGCAAGCAAGGGGGAAGCATAGAGCAAGAAATTGCAAGGATTTGCTTGTCGGTAAGACAAAAATGAAAGCAGGGCACGCATGAGACGGGATCCCTCAAACACAGCTCAAGTAAGCAATATCAAATATACTAGATAACAAATATACTAGATAACAAATATACTAGATAACAAATATACTAGATAACATGAAACGTAAAATAAGGCGATAAGACATGAGCGAGAATGCGATCCAGGTAAAGGACGTCGTAAAAGTATATAAGCTGTATGACAAGATGCGTGACCGCGTGAAGGATGCGTTTGGCTTTGGCAAGGGCACGTTCAAGCTCCACTATGCCTTAAACGGCGTGAACATGGACATCCGCCGCGGCGAGACGGTCGGCATCATCGGCACCAACGGCTCCGGCAAGTCGACGATCCTCAAGATCATCACCGGCGTGTTGCACCCGACCTCCGGCGAAGTGATCGTGGACGGCAGGATTTCCGCGCTTCTCGAGCTTGGGGCAGGCTTTAACCCCGAGTACAGCGGTGTTGAGAATGTTTACCTCAACGGCACCATGATGGGTTTTTCTGAAAAAGAAATTGACGAAAGACTCCCGTCCATACTGGAATTTGCGGACATCGGCGACTATGTCTATCAGCCCGTCAAGACCTACTCCAGCGGCATGTTCGTGAGACTTGCTTTTGCAGTCGCCATCAACATTGACCCTGAGATTTTGATCGTCGATGAGGCGCTGTCCGTGGGCGACGTCTTTTTCCAGGCGAAATGCTATCACAAATTTGAAGAATTCAAGGAGATGGGCAAGACCATCGTCTTTGTCAGCCACGATCTGAACAGCATCGCAAAGTATTGTGACCGCGTGTTCCTGCTCAATAAGGGAACGCTCCTGGGCGTCGGAAGCCCGAAGGAAATGATCGACGCGTACAAGCAGGTGCTGGTTGGCCAGTATAAGGCCGCAGGCTCGAAGGGAACGACTGAGCAGGCCCTCGAAGAAGCTTTTTCCGAGGCGGAAGGAACCAATCCGTATGCGCTGGAATATGGCGACGGAAGGGCTCGGATCGAGGAATATTATCTCGTCGACGAACACGGCACGCGTACGAACACGCTCCTAAAGGGCGCGGAATTCACGCTTTGCATGAAGGTGCGTTTCACGGAAGCGCTTGCGGCGCCGATCTTCGCGTTCACGGTAAAGAATGTGCAGGGCACGGAGATCACCGGAACTAATACCATGCTTGAGAAAGCCTTCTTGGAAGGCGTTAGCGCAGGACAGGTGAAGGAAGTGCGTTTTACGCAGAAGGCAGACCTGCAGGGCGGAGAATACTTGTTATCCTTAGGCGTTACGGGATTTGACGGGGACGTTTTCCAGGTATATCACAGACTCTACGACGTCATAAACATGACGATCGTGTCAGATAAGAATACCGTGGGATTCTACGACATGAATTCCAAGATCACGGTAGCAGATGCGGAAATGCCGAAGAAGGCGTAACGAAAAGGCTGCGAAACGCCGAGGGAGGCGTGAACAAATTCCAACGGACAGACTGTTTTTGAAGGAGTAAGCGAAGTCATGGGAATCAAGCTGGAAGGCTTAGAAAACGAAATACATGAATTTGAGACCATCGGCAAGGTGACGCTGGATCTGAGAAAATACCCCGGGGAGGACCTTTACAGCGACGGCGCCGTGGAGGAAGAGCTCCTTCGGATCGCGAGGGACCTTTCCCCCATTGAGTATGGCCGCGTGATCGACGACAGCGCAAGCTGGCCGATCCTTTATCACTTCTCATCGCAGCGTGAAAACATTGTGGAGTGGATCCCGCTGAAAAGCACGGACAAGGTGCTGGACATTGGAAGCGGATGCGGTGCGGTTGCCGGTGCCTTGGCGAAGAAGGCTGGGAGCGTGACCTGCGTGGATCTGTCGAGAATGCGCAGCAAGATCAATGCCTATCGTCATTCGGACTGCGAGAACCTTTCGATCAAGGTCGGGAATTTTAAGGACGTGGAGCCGGAGCTGGATCGGGACTTCGACCTGATCTGCCTGATCGGCGTTTTTGAATATGGCATCTCCTATATGGGCGGCGAAACGCCCTTTGAGGATTTTTTGAAGATCATCAAGTCTCACGTAAAGCCCGGCGGACGCATCGTCATCGCAATCGAGAATAAGTTAGGCCTCAAGTACTTCGCGGGATGCAGGGAAGACCATATGGGGACCTATTTTTCAGGCATCACAAATTATGTGGACGGCGGGCATGCCAGAACCTTTAGCAAAAAGGGCTTGGAGAAGATCTTTGAAAATGCCGGCGTGGGGGAATATCATTTCTACTACCCCTATCCGGATTACAAGTTTATGACGACGCTTTACAGCGACAAAAGGCTTCCCGCGAAGGGAGAACTGTCGAACAATCTTCGGAATTTCGATCGCGACAGGGTTCTTTTGTTTGATGAGAAGAATGCCTTTGACGGAATCTCGGAGGACGGGCTGTTCCCCGTGTTTTCCAATTCGTTCCTTGTGGTGATCGGGCCGGACTATCCGACAGAATATGCAAGATATTCCAATGACAGGGCGCCGCAGTTCCAGATCTGCACGGAGATCCTGAGCCGTCCCGCAAATAACGCAACCGCGAGCGTGGCTGGCGAGAAGGCGGATGTGACCCAGAGTGCCGCAGAAGCAAAGACGGCCGGCGAGAAGGCAGACGCGACCCAGAGTGCCGCAGAAGCAAAGACGGCAGGCGAGAAGGCGGATGTTGCGAAGAGCGGGCAGGGAGCAACGGTTCGCTATGTGCGTAAGCGTCCCTTAAGTGAGGAGGCGGCAGAGCACGTAACTGCCATGGTGGGTGCTTGTGAGAAACTGACGGAGCGTTTTGCCGACGGGGAGCTGGTGGTGAATCCCTGCAAGGCTTCGCAGGCGGACGGACTTCCTTGTGCAGAGTTCCCGTTTGAAAAGGGCGTGACGCTTTCGTCGATGCTGGATGAGGCCTTGGAGCGCGGGGACGAGGAGGAGTTCAAGAGACTCTTCCGGGAGTACCTTCGCAGGATCGATCATCGAAGCGACATGCCGGTCACGGATTTTGACCTGGTCTTCTCCAACATTTTGGTGGAGGGAGACACTTGGACGCTGATCGATTATGAATGGACCTTTGGTAAGGCCATGGAGACGAGGGAGCTTGCCTTCCGCGCCATCTATTGTTATCTTCTGGAGGATGAAAAGCGTGAGCGTCTGCCGCTGGACTGGGTGCTGGACGAGCTCAGGATCAAGCCGGAGGAGGCCGAAGGGTTCCGTCAGGATGAGCAGGAGTTCCAGAAATACGTGGAGGGTCCAAAGCTTTCCATGGCAAAGCTCCGCGAAAAAATCGGCAAAAAGGTCATTAAGCCCTGGAAATTGATCGAGAATTATCAGGATATGGAGCAGATCTGTCGCGTCCAGGTATATGAGGACCGCGGAAATGGCTATAGTGAGGAGACTTCTTACTTCGTCAAGGATGCATATGTCACCGACAAGCAGGTCGAGATCTCCCTAACGGTGAGCGGCGACGTAAAGACGCTTCGGATCGATCCTGTCATGGACTGTTGCATGGTCAAACTTTTGGAGCTTACCTGGAACGGCGAAAGGATCCCGGTGGAGAAAAAGAAGGTGCTCCTTTTGAACGGCCGGAGCAGTGGCGGAGAAAAGCCTACCATTGTCTTTGCCACGGAGGATCCCAATCTCGGGATCGATCTTAGCATGTTAACGCCAAAGGCTCAAAACGTACTTTACGCCTCCATGGAGGTGACAAGGATCCCGATGCAGATGGCGGAGGATCTGTGCGCTGCCTTGGCGAAGCATATACGGTTGTAGCAGAGTGCGCTTGGGGTAACACACTCTGCATATGGTTTGTTGTCGGATACGGAAGGTATCAGAGGGGAATAACATTGGGTATTAAGGGTGTGATGAAAAAGCTGGGGGAAGTTCCCAGCGTCATAAGCTATGAATCAGAGCTTAAGTCCATGAAGGGCCAATATAGTGAGTGGCTTTTTTGGCAGGAGCAGGATCAGAAAATGAAAGAGGATGCCGGCGGCGCTGCCTTGGAAGGCGCGCATGAAAGCTATTTTGGAAGTCGGCCGCTCCGCGCGGTGCAGACCTATTTCCTCGATCATCCGAACACATTGATCTTGTATGGAGATGAGGACGCCAAGGGTAAGGACGGAAAGCCCGCGGATCCTTGGTTTCGGCCGATCTGGTCGCCGGAGCGCCTGGAAAGCTGTTTTTATTTCGGGAGTCTGATCGCCATCCGCAAGACGTTTCTTGAGGAAGGTATGCCTGACTGGCAGCAGGTTCTGGGACCCTTTGAGATGAAGTCTGAACAGACGTCGGGGAAGGAAAAGGAGGATTCCGGTGCAAAGGTAATGAGCGGTCCCGCGATCATCTTTGTCAATGAAGCGCCGGATGAGACCTATCGCACCGCGATTTTTTCGCTCTGCGAAAGGGCAGGAGGCTGGAAGAAGGGTTGTAAGAGCATTTCGCACCTTGCAGGGATCCTGTATCACTGCAGCTCCAAGGAAAAGCTGGCGGCCTTTGCAGATCCGTTTTCCGGCTATCGCAGGATGGAAACCTATCTGAAGGCATCCATTTCCGCGATCATTCTGACGAAGGATCATCCCGAGCTTTTGGAAAAGTGCGTTGAAGCACTCCACACGGCTTGCAGCGGCAAGGAGCCCATTTTCCACGAGGTCATCGTGGTAGATAACGGCAGCAGCAGGGAAAACCGTGAGAAATTGGAAAAATTGCCTGGGATCACCTATCTGTACGAGCCCATGGAATTTAACTTCTCCAAGCTTTGCAACATTGGCGCAAAGCATGCGAAGAGCGAGATCCTTTTGTTTCTCAACGACGACGTTGAGCTTCGCATGGAAAGTCACCTCGAGCAGATGATCCGCCTTGCGCAAAGACCTGGCGTCGGCAGCGTGGGCCTAAAGCTTTATTATCCGAATTCCACAAAGATCCAGCACGTGGGCGTCACGAACCTGCCCACGGGGCCAGTGCATAAGCTTCTTTACCTCGAAGATGAGCCAGATTATTACTTCGGCAGGAACCGCGGCTGGCACAACGTACTTGCCGTTTCGGCGGCCTGCGTGATGATGCGCGCGGCAGTCTTTTGGGAGGCCGGCGGCTTTGAGGAAAGCCTTTCGGTAGCATATAATGACGTCGCGCTTGGCTTCAAGCTTTTCGAGCTTGGATATCGCAATGTCTGCGCATGCAATTCGTTTGCATATCATCACGAATCCATGACCCGCGGAAGCGACGAGGATGAAAAGAAAAAGATCCGCCTCATGGCGGAGCAGGAGCGCTTGTACAAGCTATTCCCTGCCTTTGCGGGAAAGGATCCTTATTACTCACCGTATCTTGGCAGGTTGGCCGTGGACACGCAGATCCGTCCGGCCTATGAAACCTCCAAGAACGCATGTCAGACCATGTTCCCGAAGCCCTTTGAGGAAGTTTCGGGCTTCCGCATGGATCCGTGCCTGAACATGGTGGTGGAGGAGCAAAGAGGCAATGAGATGACGGGATATGTCATCGTCCTCGGCGACGACAATGCCTGCTACGATCGCTTTATCGTGTTTGAGAAGGATTCCGGGCAGCGTTATGGTGAAACGCTGAATGAGCAGTACAGGCCGGACCTTGTGGAGAAGATGCCGGATCAGATGCACGTAGCGCTGAGCGGCTTCTGGCTTCATCTGGAAGAGGGGGCTCTCCCTCCCGGAAATTATCGCGTGGGATGCTTTGCGACCAGAAAGGTTGGAAACTTAAAGCTCTTCTACTGGAGCAAGCACATTCTGCGGATCATTTAAGAAAAGGATTGCAACATGTCGGAACTTGATTACAAAGAGCTATATGAAAAAGAGGCACAAAAATGCGCGCAGCTTGCCGGACAGGTGGCGGAGCTCGAGATGAAAAACGAAGAGCTCACCTGGAACCTTGGAAGGATCAAGGGCAACATCCTTTGGAGGATGACGGGGCCGCTTCGCAAGTGCATCCACTGGGGCATTCGTCAAAGGGACAGGCTGAAAAACTGTGGCAGCATCAAGGGCGTTTTCCGCAAGATGGATCAAAAAAAGCTCGAGCATGCAGCCATGAAGGCGCTTGGCACGGACAGCTTTCCTTCGAAGGAGCAGGCTGAGGCAGAGCGCGCCGCGGTCTTCCCGAGGATGGTAAAGATCAGCATTTTGGTGCCTCTTTACAACACGCCAAAGGAATTTTTGGTGGAGATGATCGAGTCCGTGACGGGGCAGACCTACGCAAACTGGGAGCTTTGCCTTGCGGACGGTTCGGACGCGGAGCATGCTTACGTCGGTGAGACCTGTCTGGAATATGCCGCCAAGGCGGGCGGCAGGATCGTCTACAAAAAACTGGACAAGAACATGGGCATCTCAGGCAATACCAATGCCTGCCTAACCCTTGCGAGCGGCGAATTCATCGGCCTGTTTGACCATGATGACGTGCTACACCCCTCCGTGCTTTATGAATATGTCAAGGCGATCAATGAGCAGGGCGCGGATTATCTTTACTGCGACGAGATCACCTTTAAGAGCGGCGACATCAACAAGATGCTAACGCTTCACTTCAAGCCGGATTACGCGCCGGACAACTTGCGCGCGAACAACTACATCTGTCACTTTAGCGTGTTCTCAAGAGAGCTTTTGGACGGCACGGAGCTTTTCAGGACGCAGTTTGACGGAAGCCAGGATCACGACATGATCCTGCGTCTGACCGACAACGCAAAGAAGATCGTGCACGTGCCGCGCGTCATGTATTACTGGCGTTCTCACGCAGGAAGCGTGGCTTCAGGCATCGAGGCGAAGCCATATGCCATCGCCGCGGCCAAGGGTGCCGTTGCGGAGCACTTGAAAAAGCATGGGTTTGAAGGATTCGCGATCAGCAGTACCCGTGCCTTCGCGACGATCTTCCGCATTCAGTATCAGATCCTTGGCCATCCCAAGATCAGCATCGTGATCCCGAATAAGGACCACGTGGAGGACTTAAAGCGTTGCGTTACCAGCATTTTGGAAAAGTCCACCTATGACAATTTTGAGATCATCATCGTTGAGAATAACAGCGAGACCAGCGAGATCAAGGATTATTACAAGACGCTGGAAGGGAACGAAAAGATCAAGATCGTGACCTACGAGGGAGGCTTCAACTACTCCGCGATCAACAATTTTGGCGTGCGCTTCGCGGACGGCGAGTATATTCTTCTTCTCAACAATGACACGCAGGTCATTACGCCGAATTGGCTCGAAGAGCTTTTGATGTACGCACAGCGCAAGGACGTGGGCGCCGTGGGAGCAAAGCTTTACTACGGAGATCACACGATCCAGCACGCAGGCGTGATCCTGGGGCTTGGCGCACACAGGACCGCAGGCCATTGCCATTACAAGCAGGAGCGCCAGAACTTGGGCTACATGGGAAGGCTTTGTTATGCGCAGAACTTCAGCGCGGTGACGGGCGCCTGCCTCATGGTGAAAAAAGCCCTGTACGAGGAAGTGGGCGGACTCGACGAGAGCTTTGCGATTTCCTTAAATGACGTGGACTTTTGCTTAAAGCTTCGGGAGAAGGGACTTCTCAACGTGTTCACGCCGTTCTGCGAACTGTTCCACTTCGAGTCGACCTCGCGAGGGCTGGATGACCAGGGCGAGAAGGCGGAAAGATATAACAAAGAATCCGAACGGTTCAGAGAGAAGTGGAAGGCAGTGCTGGAGGCGGGAGACCCTTATTACAATCCCAATTTCTCGCTGGATAAGAGTGATTTTTCCTTAAAAACGTTTTCATAAAAGAATTCATCAAAGGAGGTACGAACTATGTACAAACAGGAGTATGATCGTTGGGCAGCATTTGACTTGGAGGACCCGGATCTTCTGCCGGAGCTCTTAAAGGTCAAGGATAATGACGAGGAGATCAAGGATCGCTTTGCCGTTTCCCTGCAGTTTGGTACGGCGGGTCTTCGCGGCACGCTGGGCGCAGGCACGAACCGCATGAATGTCTGGGTGGTGCGCCAGGCAACGCAGGGCCTTGCAAATTGGGTGCTCACGCAGGGCGGAAATCAGACGGTTGCGATCTCTTACGACAGCCGCTTAAAGAGTGACATTTTTGCCAAGGAGGCAGCAGGCGTGCTTGCAGCAAACGGCATCAAGGTGCGCATCTATGACGCGCTGATGCCCGTGCCCGCACTGTCCTTTGCAACCAGATTCTATAAATGCAATGCCGGCATCATGGTGACGGCATCCCACAACCCTTCCAAGTACAATGGTTATAAGGCCTATGGCCCCGACGGATGCCAGATGACGGATGACGCTGCGGCGATCGTATATGCTGAGATCCAAAAGACCGACGTGCTGACCGGCGCCAAGGTGATGAGCTTTGCGGAAGGCGTGGAGCAGGGTCTGATCCGCTTTGTCGGCGACGATTGCAAGAAGGCCTTTTACGAGGCAATCGAGGCAAGGCAGGTTCGTCCCGGTCTGGCAAAGACTTCCGGCCTGAAACTTGTTTATTCGCCCTTAAACGGCACGGGTCTCGTTCCCGTGACCAAGATCCTGCATGACATGGGCATCGACGACGTGACGATCGTTCCCGAGCAGGAATATCCGAGCGGTTACTTTACCACCTGTCCTTATCCGAACCCTGAAATCTTTGAGGCTTTGAAGTACGGCCTGGAGCTTGCAAAGGAAACGGGGGCAGACCTGATGCTGGCAACCGACCCTGACGCAGACCGCGTGGGCATTGCCATGAAGTGCCCTGACGGCAGCTACGAGCTGGTTTCCGGTAATGAAATGGGCGTGCTCCTTCTGGATTATATCTGCGCCGGCCGCATTGAAAAGGGCACCATGCCCAAGAACCCCGTGGCCGTGATGAGCCTTGTTTCGACGCCCCTTGCGGACGCCGTGGCAGCACATTATGGCGTGGAGCTTCGCCACGTTCTGACGGGCTTTAAGTGGATCGGCGACCAGATCGCAAAGCTTGAGGCAGCAGGCGAGGTGGACCGCTTCATCTTTGGCTTCGAGGAGAGCTATGGCTATCTTGCAGGCCCTTACGTGCGTGATAAGGACGCCGTGATCGCTTCCATGCTGATCTGCGAGATGGCAGCATATTATCGCAGCATCGGATCCTCCATCAAGCAGCGCCTTGAGGAGATCTACGCGCAGTACGGCAGATACCTGAACAAGGTAGATTCCTTCGAATTCCCCGGCCTGTCCGGCATGGACAAGATGGCAGCGATCATGAAGGGACTTCGTGAGAACGCACCGAAGGATTTCGCAGGCATCGCAGTAACGAAGGTGACGGATTACAATAAGCCTGAGGAGACTGGACTTCCGAAGGCAAACGTGCTGATCTATGGCCTTGAGGATGGTTCGACCGTGATCGTTCGTCCTTCCGGAACGGAGCCGAAGATCAAGATCTACTTTACGACCAAGGGTAAGGACCTCGCCGAGGCACAGGCCAAGAAGGACATGCTGGCTGAGGCCGCAAAGGCAATCCTGGCGTAAGTAATTGGCATAAAGAATTGGCGTAAGCAAGCAATACAAAAGACTAAAAAGCGAAAGCTCCCCGCTTTGGGGAGCTTTCTGGTGGAGGAAGAAAATGGGATTTCGCGAGCAGTTTCAATTTTGGCTGGAAGATGACGCCTTTGATCAGGCGACCAAGGAGGAGCTACTTTCCATCCGTAACAATGAAGCAGAGGTGGAGGACCGGTTCTATAAGGAGCTGGAGTTCGGCACCGGCGGTCTTCGTGGCGTCGTTGGCGCAGGCACGAACCGCATGAATGTTTATGTCGTGCGCAAGGCAACCCAGGGCCTGGCCAATTATATTCTAAAGCAGGGCACGCAGGCAAAAGGGGTTGCAATCTCCTTTGACAACCGGCGCATGAGCACGGAATTTGCCGAGGAAACAGCGCTTTGCTTTGCGGCAAACGGCATCAAGGCATATATTTTCGAGAGCCTTCGTCCCACGCCGGAGCTTTCCTTTGCGCTCAGAACCCTTGGCTGTACGGCTGGCGTCATGGTGACGGCAAGCCACAATCCGCCGGAATATAATGGTTATAAGGTTTATTGGGAGGACGGCGCGCAGATCACGGCGCCCCGCGATAAGGAGATCATCGGCGAAGTACGGGCCGTTTCGGATTTCCATGCAGTGAAGACCATGAAAAAGGAGGACGCCATTGCGGCAGGCCTTTATCAGGTGATCGGCAAGGAGATCGATGACCTGTTCATCGCGGAGTTAAAGAAGCAGATCCTGCATCCCGAGGTGATCCGCGAGATGGCTTCGGACATCAAGATTGTTTACACGCCGCTTTGCGGCACTGGCAATAAGCCCGTGCAGAGAGTCCTTGCGGAGCTGGGCTTTCAGAACGTTTACGTGGTGCCGGAGCAGGAAAACCCTGACCCGAATTTCACGACGCTCGAATACCCCAATCCGGAAGATCCCAAGGCCTTTACTTATGCGCTGCGGCTGGCAAAGGAAAAGGACGCGGACATTGTGCTTGCGACCGATCCCGACGCAGACCGCCTGGGCGTATATGCAAAGAATGCGAAGACGGGAGAATACGAGGCCTTTACCGGAAACATGTCCGGCATGCTCCTTGCGGAATATATCCTCCGCGAGCGCACGGCGCTTGGCCTGATGCCGGAAAGACCAGCCATGGTGACGACGATCGTGACCACCAACATGACCTTCCCCATCAGCAAGGCCTATGGCGTAAAGCTTATCGAGACCTTGACGGGCTTTAAGTATATTGGCGAGCAGATCAAGTTCTTTGAGGAAGAGCACAGCTACAATTACGTGTTTGGACTGGAGGAATCCTATGGTTGCCTTGCGGGAACGCATTCGAGGGATAAGGACGCCATCGTGGCGGTGACCTGTCTTTGTGAGGTGGCGGCTTACTGCAAGAAGCAGGGGAAGACTCTCTGCGACATGATGACGGAAGTATATGAAAAATATGGCTATTTCAAAGAAGGCCAGTATACCATCACCATGAAGGGCGCGTCGGGTGCAAAGCAGATCGCTGAGACGATGGAAAAGCTGCGCCAGAACCCGCCGAAGTTCATTGGTGACTGCAAGGTGCTTAGGCTCCGTGATTATCAAAAGGACGAGATCCTTGACCTTGCGACGGGCGAGAAGGTGCCGACGGGACTTCCGAAGTCCAACGTGCTCTATTTTGAACTTCCAAACGATGAGTGGTGCTGCGCAAGACCTTCCGGCACGGAGCCCAAGATTAAGTTTTACATGGGCGTTAAGGGTACGAGCGTGCCCGACGCAAACGCAAGGCTTTCAAAGCTTACGGAGGATCTGAAGGCACTGATCTGATGCGAAAATGCTTGAAGGAATGTTGCAAAGACGCGAGAGCAAAGGCTCTAAAGGCATGAAGGGGAAGCATGGGAAAATTTTCGATCGCGAATCTTAGAAAATTAATATATTACCTGCGACGCAACGGCCTTCGCAGCACCTTTCACGCGGCCAAGGAAAGGCTTGGAGAGACTGAGAAGTACGAGTATCACGAGCTCTCTGCACAGGAACGCGAGGAGTTGACCTCGCAGGCCGAGGAGATGGTCGCAAAGTGGAAGGCAAAGGGACAAAGCGTGCCCAAGTTTTCCATTTTGGTGCCGGCTTACCGTACGAACCCCGTATTCCTCAAGGAATTGGTGGCATCGGTCTGTGATCAGGTTTACCCTTATTGGGAGCTTCTCATTTTGGATGCAACGGAGGATGACAGCGTTCGCAAGGCGCTTTCGGAGTGCGACGGCGACGCGGGCATTCGCTACGTGCATCTGCCTTTCAACGGAGGCATTTCAGAGAATACGAATGCCGGGATTTCTTACGTGACCGGAGATTACGTGGGGTTACTCGACCACGACGACATACTTACGCCGGATGCTCTGTATGAGATGGCGATGGCCATTCGCGGCGAGACGAAGGACGGCTTGGAAGGGAGTCTGCGCACGCCGCTGGTGGTATATTCGGACGAGGATAAGTGGGACGGTGCGAAGGAATATTATGATCTAAACCGCAAGGAAGATTTTAACTTAGATCTCTTGCTGTCGAATAATTACGTCTGCCATTTTCTTGTGATGGAGCGAGAGCTTTTCTGCAAGCTAAAGCTCCGGAAGGACTTTGACGGCGCACAGGATTATGACCTGATCCTGCGGGCCACGGCAGAGCTGATCACGCGCGCGAAAAGCTCGTGGGGATCGGAGGTGGAGATGGTGCAGCAGTCCATCCGCCACGTGCCCAAGGTGCTTTATCACTGGCGGTGTCACAAGGCATCCACGGCGGAAAATCCGGGGAGCAAGGCATATGCCTACGAGGCCGGAAAGCGTGCCCTACAGGACTTTGCGGACGGGCAGGGGTGGAATGCCAAGGCGCAGGACCTAAAGCATTTGGGGTTCTATCGGCTTGATTATCTTTCGGAGAAGGCGAAGGAAGCAGGTGCGGCCGGCGAAGGATCTGCAGCGCCTGGCGAGGCAGTTCTTGCGATCTTGGAAAACCGCGAGGACGTTGGCGCGGTCGGCGGAAAGATCTACCAAAAGACGGGCGGCGGGAACGTCGTTGCCGGCGGACGCATGGCAGAGGATGGCTCCGTGTACTACGAGGGCCTGAAGGAGGAATTCAGCGGTTATCTGCATCGCGGCGTGCTCACGCAGGATGCGGAGGCGGTGGACCTGCGTTGCATCTACGTTTCTAAGAAAAACCGGTCGCTCTTTCAGAAAACCGTGGGCGTTCCATATGTTACCGACAAGGCCACGGGCGCCTTTGACGTAAAGGCTTTGCCGGCGGATGCAGACCTTAGAAGCTTAAGCCTTCGTTTCTGCAAGGCTCTCCGGGAAGAGGGACAAAGGATTCTTTGGGACCCGAACATTACGAAGTATCTTTCTTGAACAAAATAAAAGGATTGAAAACATGGCATTAGTTACGGTGGTCATTCCCAATTATCAGGGGATCAAGTTCATAGAGGGGTGCCTTTCTTCCCTGCTTTCGCAGGAAGAGGGAACGCCGCCTTACGAGGTGTTGGTCGTGGACAATGCTTCGGATGACGGGAGCGTGGAGGTGATCCGCGAAAAGTTCCCGGAGGTGCGTTTGATCTGCCTCGAGGAAAACACGGGCTTTTGTCATGCCGTGAACGTGGGGATCCAAAACAGTGAGAGCCCCTACGTGCTGCTCCTGAACAATGACACGAAGGTGGCATCTGATTTTGTGAAGAGCTTATGGCTTGCGATCCTGGAAGGTGAGGGAGACCCGGAACACAAGGTCTTTGCGGTCAGCGCGGCCATGCTCACTTGGGACAAGCCAGAGATCTTAGACGGCGCCGGAGACATTTACACGATCTTTGGATGGGCGCTTGCAAGGGGCAAGGGAAAGCCCTATGCGCAATATGAAAAACGGGAGAGAGTCTTTTCCGCCTGCGGCGGCGCAGCTATCTACCGCCGCGAGGTGTTTGTCGAGATCGGATTGTTTGACGAAAATCATTTTGCATATTTAGAGGACCTGGACCTTGGATGGCGCGCGAACCTTCGCGGCTATTTGAACCTATACGAGCCGAAGGCAAGGGTGCTCCACTATGGCAGTGCCTCCACCGGTGCGCGATACAATGCCTGGAAAACAAGGCGTGCCGCGGCAAACAGCATTTACGTCATTTCGAAAAATCTCCCGCTTTTGCTGAAGGTTCTTCACTTCCCGTTCCTTCTTGCAGGGTTTGTCATCAAGCAGATCTTCTTTGCGAGAAAGCGGCTCGGGAAGGCATATTTTCAGGGCATTATGGATGGCCTGCGCCTGAGTTTTTCCGAGGAGGGAAGGAAGAGAAAGCTGCGGTTCCAAAAGAAGCATTTTCAGGATTATCTGAGAGTGGAAGGAGAACTCCTTACGGGGATTTTCCGAAGATAGAGAATTGAAAAAAGACAAAACAGGCAAAAAAAGAAGGTACTCGCTTATTCGGCGAGTGCCTTCTTTTCATTTTTGATCTCCCAGTGGATCAGGAAGGTAAGTGCGGCGCGCAGCATGATGATGGCACCCAGGATCCCGAGCTCAGCCCAGTCGCGGACCACCACGGTTCGAAGCACCTCACCGCCCAGCTTGAACTCCAACGCAAGTGCGATGCCCTGCGCCAGGCGAAGACGGATCGAAGCGTCCTTTTTGACCCACAGAACAAAGCATTTTACGGCAGTATATACCAAAATGCAGATGCCGAAAAACTCGAGCAGCAAGGTCGAGAATTCGACGAAATATCGAAGGACCATCTGTGCATTTCCATAAATGATATCCATAAGTCCCCCCTCCCTTCTACAAGTATTATAGCGTTTCTTTGGGAAAATTTCAATTGAAGGATGCGAGAGGAAGCTAATTCTTAATTTCTCTTAAGAATTATATTCATAAATTCTTAAATTGCGGTTTGTTTGGGCACGTCATATAATGATTTTGATAACTAAAGTGAGCATGGAAGATCATGAGAGGGAAAGTCACCGGGGGCTTTCGGGCAAGATATGATAAAGGACAATCAAAAGGTTTTTAACAGATTGCTTGTTTTGATCGATGCCATGATCACGGCTGCCTCGCTGATCCTGGGATATGTCATTAAGTTTTACGTTTTGTTGAACGGCCCCGGGATCGGTGTCCTCCCGTTGCGGGATTATGTTTATCTGCTGGTGTTCATCATACCGGGATACATGATCCTTTATATCGCTTTGGGGGTTTACACGCCAAAGCGTACCGTGAAAAGGCGCTTTGAGATCTTCGACGTCATCAAGGCCAATACCGTGGGAATGGCGGCGCTGATCATCATCATTTTCATGGTGCTAAAGGAAGTAAATTATGCCAGATCCGTGCTGGCATTGTTTTATGTTCTGAACATATTTCTGACGTCGTTGTCCCGCGTGGTCCTTCGAAAAGGCCTGCAGACGATCCGAACGAAAGGCTACAACGTTAAGCACATCCTGCTCGTGGGGTATTCCCGCGCGGCAGAGGAATATGTCAATCGCATCTTGGAGAATCCGCAGTGGGGATATTCCGTCAGCGGTTTTCTGGATGATCACGTTCCCGTGGGGACGAAGTACAAGGGAGTTCCCGTGCAGGGAACCATCGAAGCACTTCAAAAGACGCTGGAGGAACATGATTGGGATGAGGTGGCGATCACCCTTTCCCTTCGCGATTATGATTACCTCGGCGAGATCGTGGGCATCTGCGAAAAGTCAGGCGTGCACACGAAGTTCATTCCGGATTACAACAGCCTGATCCCGACCAGACCATACACGGAGGACCTGATGGGCCTTCCGGTGATCAACATCCGCTACGTGCCGCTCACCAACACGGGGAACGCGCTGATCAAGCGGTGGGCGGACATTCTGGCAGCATTGTTTGGGATCATCGTGACGTCGCCCGCAATGCTGATCTGTGCGATCTTGGTCAAGCTCAGCAGTCCCGGACCGATCATCTTTAAGCAAGAGAGAGTCGGGCTTCACAACAAGCCGTTTTACATGTATAAATTCCGCAGCATGGTGCAGCAGGCACCCTCCGAGGAAAAGAAGGCCTGGACGGTCCGCGATGACCCGAGGGTGACGCCGGTGGGGCGGTTCATGAGGAAGACAAGCCTGGATGAGCTCCCGCAGTTCTTTAACATCCTGAAGGGTGACATGAGTCTGGTGGGGCCGAGGCCGGAAAGACCTTTGTTTGTGGAGAAGTTCAAGGAGGAGATCCCGAGGTACATGGTCAAGCACCAGGTGCGTCCCGGCCTTACGGGATGGGCGCAGGTGAATGGTTACCGCGGCGACACCTCGATCCGCAAGCGCATCGAATATGATATCTACTACATCGAGAATTGGACCGTCTGGTTTGACGTCAAGATCATCATCATGACGTTTTTCACAGGGTTTATCAATAAAAACGCATATTAAGTTCTTGGAAGAAATGGGAGAAAGAAGAATGGCAAGGAACGGAAAAAAGAAAAAAACTACAAGGATCGTCATCATCATGGCGGAGCTGATCGTACTTGCGATCCTCGGCGGATTGTGCTATGTCGTGGTGAGAGCCTTTGGCAACAATGAAGGCGGCGAGGAAGGCATTTCCTTCGTAAAGCTCGAGGAGGAAAAGCTTGAGATCGCGCAGGAAGTGAAGCAGAACGAAGTGATGAAGGGCTATATGAACGTTGCCTGCTTTGGCGTGGACATCAGCCGCGAGAAGAAGGATGAGACAGGTACGACCGTGGGTCTCCTTCCCGCAAATGACCTGCGCAGAAGCGGTCTGTTAAAGGGCTTTCGCAGTGACACCATCATGATCTGCAGCGTAAACATGGACAATGGCGACATCAAGCTCGTCAGCGTATATCGTGATACGTTCCTGAACACCGGCGACACCTATAGCAAGTGTAACGCGGCATATTCCAAGGGCGGCGCAGAGGCAGCAGTGAAGATGCTCAATACCAACCTTGACATGGACATTGAGAACTTCGTGACCGTAAGCTACTGGGCACTGGTTGGCGTCATCGATGCAGTCGGCGGCGTGAACATCGACGTGGACAGCAAGGAGCTGGTTCACCTGAACAACTACGGTAAGTGCATTGGCGACACCATGAACGTGTCTTACACGAAGGTGGCGAGCCCCGGATATCAGAAGCTGAACGGCATGCAGGCAGCTGCTTACTGCCGTATCCGTTACGTCGGCAACGACTTCGCTCGTACCGCTCGTCAGCGTGAGGTGATCAAGGCGATCGAGGAAGAAGCAAAGAAGGCTGACCTCAATACCCTTTTGGATGCATTCAACGCAGTGCAGTCCGACATCTACACCAGCATTCAGTCCGATGAGATCATCAAGCTCATCACTCACATCAATGACTATAAGATCGTAGACGAGGGTGGTTTCCCTCAGGAGGAAGGATATTCCGTAAAGAATATGGGCGCGAAGGGTAGCTGCATCGTGCCGGAAGATCTTGAATCCAACGTAAAGTGGCTCCACAAGTTCCTTTTTGGCGAGGATGATTACACCGTGACCAACAACGTAAAGGAATACAGCAAGTACATCAAGAATTTCTCTGCAAAGTATAACTAAGCATGAAAATCGACGTCATTATTCCAACCTACAAGCCGGGAGAGGAGCTGTTTGAGCTTCTGTCCCGCCTTGAAAGACAAACGCTTCCCGTATCGAGGATCCACCTTGTGAACACGGAGAAGGCATATTTTGACAAGCTGACAAAGGGGATGGACCTTTCCAAGGACTATCCCCGTGTTTTCGTTTCGCATATCGGAAAGAAGGAGTTTGATCATGGCGGAACGAGAAGGGCGGCCGTGGAATCGTCTGACGCGGACGTGTTTGTCATGCTGACGCAGGATGCGATGCCGGTGGATGATCGACTATTGGAGAATCTTACGAAGGATCTGTCGGGGGACGTGGCAGTGGCCTACGGGCGGCAGCTCCCGCGCAGGGATTCGGGCGTACTCGAGCGTATCTCCAGGCAGTTTAATTACCCTGACAAGTCTGTGGTCAAGGGGCGCTTGGACATGGAAAAGCTTGGCATCAAGACCTTTTTTTGCTCCAACGTGTGCGCAGCCTATCGCAGGGACGTTTATGACAAGCTTGGCGGGTTCATTCCCCGCACGATCTTCAATGAGGACATGATCTACGCCGGGACGGCGGTGCTGAATGGATGGAAGATCGCATATGAAGCAGACGCAATGGTGATCCATTCGCACAATTACTCCTGCATGCAGCAGTTCCACCGCAATTTTGACCTTGGCGTGTCCCAGGCGGAGTACCCTGAAATCTTTGGCGCGGTGAAGTCAGAGGCGGAAGGGAAAAAGCTTGTGAGGTCCACGGTGCGTGCCTTAAGGGACCGCGGTCAGATTGGCAAGATCCCGTACTTTTTCCTGCAAACTTGCTTCAAATATGCAGGGTATCGATTGGGGAAAAGACATAAAAAACTGCCGAAATGGCTGATCTTATGGGCTTCGGACAATAAAGCCTATTGGAAAAAATAATACCAAATCAACACAGAACGAACACAAAACGTTCACAAACGAAATTTATACTTAGGTCCATAAGCAGGAGAAAAGCTTGCTTATGGACTTATTTTTTGCAGGAAAGAAGGAGAAAGCTATGAGCGACAATTTCGAGATCAAATATAATCCGGAAACGGGAGAATGGATCACGCCCGCAAAGGACGACGCTGCAGAAAGCGTGAAGGAGAGCGTGGAAGCGGCGACGGCAGAAGTGGAGAAGGCAACTGAGGCGGTTGCAGCAGAAGCACAGAAACCTTCGGAGGCAGTAGCAGCGGAAGTTGCAAGTGCTACGGAAGAAGCCCCGGTGAAAAGCGATGCCCAGGTGCAGCAGATCATCCAGCAGGCGGAAGCGACCACGAGCCCTTACTTTGATCATATGAATGCGCAGGAGGAGGCTCCCGCACAGGAAAAGAAGGGTCGCGTAAAGGCCGCAAAACAGAAGAAGCAAAAGGCGCCTAAGGAGCCGAAGCAAAAGAAGCGCATGGGATTTTTGGGAAAGGCAGTTGCAGCCGTGTTCCTCGCAGCGATCTTTGGCGGAGTGGCAGGCGGAACCTTCTATGGGGTTTGCCGCTATACGGGCGTTTTTGATCAGAAACCGGTAGTGATCGATGCCTCGGAGTCAAAAACTTCTACGACGGGAGGCAATCCCTCGGGGTTAAGTGAAGTGAAGCCTGAGGATCCCGGCCTTCCTTCGGATTTAACTATATGGTATGGTGAGGGAACGGAGGCGCGTCTTGTCAATTCCGGTAGCGTTCAGGTAATCTCCTCGGACATCTCTGAAATGGTAGAGCAGGTGATCCCGGCGATGGTGACCATCGTGAACACTGGCAAGGAAACCTATGATTTTTGGTATGGAGCCTACACGCCGCAGTCAAGTGGCACCGGCGTGATCATCGGTGAAAACGAAACGGAGCTCCTTATCGTGACGAACAATCACGTGGCGAAGGACGCCGTAAAGCTGGAAATCACCTTTGTTGATGACTCGACTGCAACGGCCGTGGTAAAAGGAAAAGATGCAGACATGGATCTGGCAGTGCTTGCAGTTCCCCTGGAGAGTCTTTCGGAGGAGACCAGGAACGCGATCGTGGTGGCACAGCTTGGTGACAGTGACAGCTTAAAGCTTGGGCAGCCTGCAGTCGTGATCGGTAACGCACTTGGTATTGGCATTTCCGTGACGGACGGCATCATCAGCGGCCTGAACAGAGAGATGACGACGGAAGACGGCAAGACGGGTACCTTCATCCAGACGGATGCGGCAGTCAACCATGGTAATTCCGGTGGCGCGCTCCTGAACATCAAGGGCGAAGTGATCGGCATCGTTTCCAACAAGATCGACGGCGAAAGCGTTGAAGCAATGGGATATGCCATTCCCATCAGCGCTGCAAGTCCCATCATCGAAGACCTGATGAATCGTGTAACGCGTAAGGAAGTAGTAGCGGCAGAAGAGCAGGGATATCTCGGCGTACAGCTTCAGACCATCACTGACGAGGCGAGAACATATTATGGAATGCCTGAAGGCGCTTACGTTTACAATGTATTTGAAGGATCCGGTGCGTATGAGGCAGGCATTCGCAAAGGCGACGTCATTACAAAGCTTGAAGGTACTACAATCTACTCCAACACCAGTGCAAGAGAGATCCTGCAGTACTACCGCCAAGGCGAAGAAGTGACGGTAAAGTACAGCCGAATGGAGAACGGAGAGTATGTTTCTCATGAGGTGACGGTGGTCCTCGGAGGAGCGCAGCAGACAAAGTAACATCCTTGAAAAATGTTGAATGAAAGAAGGTCGTGCCTGGGAATTCCGGGCGCGGCCTTTTTTTATGCGTTTTTTTGGCTGGATTAAACAATATTACACATGGAAAAACAAAATAGTACGTGGTATGATGAACTTAGTTGTATGACTAACTAAGGAGGGTTACCAAATGCAGCTTACGCAGTTAGAGAAGGAACACGCAAAGAGAGTTCGCAGCATGCTTTCGGAATGCATGGTGCTTTTGAAAACGAACGGAGATTTTCCGCTTACGGAGCCGGGAAAGATTGCTTTGTACGGGAGCGGCGCAAGGAACACGCTGCGCGGCGGCACCGGGTCCGGCGAGGTGTATTCGCACTTTACCATTTCCGTGGAAAAGGGCTTGGAGCGCGCCGGCTTTACCATCACCACGAAGGATTGGCTGGATGCATATGATGAGATCATGAAAGAGGCAAGGCAGGCCTTCCTCGCCGACGTGAAGCGTCGCGCGAAGGAGCACCACGTGAACCCCGTGGTCGAGGGCATGGGCGCCGTGATGCTGCAGCCAGAATATGAGCTTCCCCTTTCCGGAGAAGGCGACGTGGCCGTTTACGTGCTTTCAAGAATCTGCGGCGAGGGAAATGACCGCAAGGCCAAGAAGGGAGATTTCTTCCTGACGGACACGGAAGTGCGGGATATCCTTGCGCTGAACAAGCAATATGCGAAGTTCATGCTGGTGCTGAACGTGGGCGGCCCCGTGGACCTTTCGAAGGTTTCGGAAGTGAAGAACGTCCTTTTGCTATCGCAACTGGGCGCGCTGACCGGTGCCGGCTTTGCGGACGTGCTGCTTGGCAAAAAGAACCCTTCCGGCAAGCTTGCCACGACCTGGGCGGCTTGGGAGGATTATTCCAAGATCGGAGAATTTGGCGATCGCGATGACACGAGATATCGCGAGGGCATTTACGTGGGATATCGTTATTTTGATTCCGTAGGGAAAACGCCGCTTTATCCTTTCGGATACGGGCTTTCCTTCACGAAGTTTGAGATGGAGTCGCAAGGAGCAGAGCTTTGCGGTGAAATCGTGACGGTGAAGCTTACGGTTAAGAATGTTGGCGAGCTTTCCGGCAAAGAGGTGGCGCAGCTTTACGTTTCCGTGCCTCAGGGCAAGCTCGACCAGCCAAAGCAAACCTTGGCAGGTTTCGTGAAAACGAAGGAGCTGGCACCTGGAGAAAGCCAGGAGCTGATGATCGCCTTTGCACTTTCTGACATTGCATCCTATGACGCCGAAACCTCCAGCTTCGTTCTGGAAAAGGGCGTTTACGTGCTTCGCCTTGGGAATTCTTCCAGAAACCTTTCGGTCTGCGGCGCATTAAAGCTTTCTAAGGACGTTGTGACCAAGCAGGTGCGTCATTGCCTTGGAACGACGGACTTTGAGGACTTTAAGCCGGAAGTGACGGAGGAAGAAAAGCTCTCCAAGGACGTGACTGTCCTTACCGTGGATCCCAAGGCCTTTGAAGTGACAAAGGTTCGTTATCGTGAGGATGGCGACGTGGATCCGGAACTTTTGGACTTTTCGGACGACGAACTCATCTACCTAAATATTGGCTCCTTTGATCAGTCAGAGGGGCAGTTTGGCGGCGCGATCGGCAATTCCGGAAGGATGGTTGCGGGCTCCGCAGGCGAGACCACGGGCGTTCTTCGCGAGAAAGGGATCCCCGTGCTTTCCATGGCGGACGGTCCTGCAGGCCTTCGCATCAGCAAGAAATTCTGGGTGGATGAAGACGGCGCGCACAGCGTCGGGAACGTGATGCTCGAAGGCCTTGCGGACTTTTTGCCGAAGCCTGCGGCATTCCTGATGAAGCTTAAGGGCGCAAAGCGGCCCAAGAAGGGTGCCCAGATCCAGAGTCAGTACTGCACCTCCATTCCCATCGGCACGGCCCTGGCGCAGAGCTTTAACATGCGCCTTGCGCAGCGCTGCGGCGACGTCATTGGACGCGAGATGGAAGAGTTTGGCGTTGACCTGTGGCTTGCACCTGCCATGAACATTCACAGGGACATTCGCTGTGGCCGTAATTTTGAATATTATTCCGAAGATCCCCTTGTCACCGGTAAGATCGCGGCGGCAATCACGACGGGCGTGCAGAGCCATCGCGGCAGAGGCGTGACCATCAAGCATTTTGCGGCGAATAACCAGGAGACGAACAGATATTATAATAACAGTATTGTCAGTGAGAGAGCCATGAGAGAGATCTACCTGAAGGGGTTTGAAATCTGCGTGCGCGAAGCGGCGCCCATGACGGTGATGACCTCCTACAACCTGCTCAACGGCATTCATACTTCGGAGAGGCGTGACCTGATCGATTGGGTGCTTCGCAAGGAATTTGGTTTCAACGGAGTTGTCATGACGGACTGGATCGTGGACGGCACGAGGCCAAAGGATACAGCCAATCCCGAGGCGAGAGCTTCCCGTATCGCTGCGGCAGGCGGAGAACTGATCATGCCTGGCAGGAAGTCAGATTTTGATGACATGAAGGAAGCCCTCAAGGCGGGACGGCTGACAAGAAAACAGCTTCTTATCAATGGAACGAGGTTATTGCATTTACTTAGAAGACTCAAAGAGGAGTGATCGTTTCAGGAGCAGGTAGCCCTCTAGGCTGATGGTGTTGACCTTCTTTGTCTCTTTGTTGAATTCGATGTTAACGTGGGTGAGATAAAGGTCCTGCCAGTCATTTAGGGAGATCACGTCCATGCCGCGAATGCTGAACTTGGAGTCGTAGCTCTCCGTATAGGTATCCATGATCCCGCTTACGTAATCGCCAATGTCGATCTTCATGATTTCTCTTTCAGAATTTCTGTCATCCTTTTGAATGGTGATGGTCATTCTTCCGTCCGAGTAGGTGGTGCTGAAGGCAGAGAATTCATAGATCGCACAATACTCTGTAACGTCGACGGCCGAGAAGTTGCGGTATGCGCTCAAGTAAACATAGGCATTGCGAAGGCTGCCGTTTATGTCATAGGTTTTGATCTTGGCAATCTGATCCTCCGTAAGCTTGTCCTCGAGGGTCTTCTTCCCTTTGGGGCCAATGTACTGAACGACTCTGTATGCGCTCTTGATGTCGCTCTTTGTCTGCTCGGAAGGATATTCCTCTTCCAGCATGACGGCCATGCGTTTCATCTGTGAACGGATCACGACGGATTCATAATTGGTGCCGGGACAAAGGGTGCAAATGAATGCTGCGACCATAAGAACGAACAAACTGTAGGAAACGGCCTGTTTGTTTCCTCTGTGACGTAAAAAGTAGAGCACAAAGTAGATGATCTCGCAGACCACAAGGACCACGCAACCGTAACGATCGATCGTCATTCCGTAAGCGGAAATGCGAAGGCTGATGCTCCAAATCTGCAGGAACACGAAGGGGATGAACGCGTAAGGAATGAACGGCGCGATCTTTCCAAGGAATCCGTCCTTGTGCTCTAAGCCGTGGATCATCGTCCAGATGGGCATGCCGACCGCAAACAGGCACCCGAGGATCAGGAAGATCTTGTTGGAGGTGTCTTCTCTAGTCACGAAAAGCTTAATGATATACAGGTATATGATCGCGAACGCCAGGAGTTGCATGGACTGCAGCACGTAAAGGATGCAGAACCGTGAAAACTTTCCGGGCGTTTCGTTTTTGCTCGAGAGGGCCTTCAGGCACATGGGCACGTAAATGCCGCCGGCCAGGAAGATCTCCACCTGCGCCATGAACTCATCGGTATCGAAAATGAGTTCGTTGAACACCCAGATGAGGAGCGCGAGGCCAAGTGCGAAGAGTCCGTACACCACGGAGGCCTTGAGGAGCTCGAGGAAGGCCTTGGTCGCATAGACTTCAAAATCTTCCTCCGTGCGGCGGTACATGTGCCAGATGCTAAGGCCCAGCGTGATGATGCCGTGCACGAACAGAATCTTGGCGACGAGCTCGATCGGGATGTCAGGATCCATGCCAAAAAGGGTTTCACCCTGGAAGGAGAGGAACCAGACATAGATCACTGACAGGATTGCGGACACGCCGCAACCGATGTAGCGCACAAGCTTTTTCTTTGCAAACGCTTCTTCAAAAGCGATGGTCTGCATTGCAGTGATCGTTAAGAATGCGATCACGCGCTCTGGGTAGATGATCGTGTCGCGATTATCCCAGGTCACCAATATGGTGCTGCCAAAAGCGGCAAGCAGGATGGCGATCATCGTCACGGGATAATCCTGAAAAACGCTCAGAATCATGAGGGCGAACTTTTTGATGTTCTCACCGAGCTTGAATTTCAAAGGCTTTTTGGTTTTTTGCGCCGCGCTTTCGGATGTCGCGGTTTCAGCCGCCGCGCTTTCCTGCACGGGACTTTCCTGACTTAAATTCTCCCTGTTCTTGTTTTCCGTCTCTTCCATGAGGCACTCCTCCCCGGCAGGCCGACCTGCCATATACGCTCATTTTTCGTTTTTGCCCTGTGTAGGACGCCGTATATCGCGGCTTCCCCGATCTTTAAGTTTATCATATCGCAGGCCATGGCCCTCTTCAATAGGGAGAATGTCACGAATGCAGAAAGAGGGGAGTGACATTTGTCACGATTTGCTGTTGCGCTACCCTATACGTATGTTATAATTGATGCATCAAACGAAGTTTCTGTAAGTAGGTAAACAAAGTTGTTTCAGATTGAGGAAGAGTTAAAAAAGCTGCCCAATCAGCCGGGCGTGTACATCATGCGGGATAAGACGGACGGGATCTTGTACGTGGGAAAGGCGAAAAACCTTCACAACAGGGTGCGGTCTTATTTTCGCGAGAAAATCGGGCGCGGACCGGCCATCGACCAGATGGTGCGGCTGATCGCGCGGTTTGAGTACATCGTGACGGACTCAGAGCTCGAAGCGCTGGTGCTGGAAAACAACCTCATCAAAGAACATTCGCCGAAATATAACACGCTGCTGAAGGATGACAAAACCTACCCTTATGTCAAGGTGACGCTGGGGGAGGCATTCCCGCGGATCTTGTTCTCGCGGACGATGAAAAAGGATCAGTCCAAGTATTTTGGACCCTATCAGAGTGCCGGGGCGGTGAAGGACGCGATCGATCTTTTGAACGCGATCTATCAGCTTCGGACCTGTAACCGCAATCTTCCGAGGGACATCGGCGCGGAGCGTCCGTGCCTGAATTACCACATCGGAAAGTGCGCAGGGCCTTGCAATGGGTTTGTTTCCGCGCAGGATTACAGGAAGCGTGTGGACGGTGCGCTGGAGTTTCTTTCGGGGAACTACGGACCGATCCTAAAGGACTTGGAGAACCAGATGAAGGCGGCCGCAGAGCGTCTGGAGTTCGAGGAGGCGGCAAGACTTCGGGACCTCCACGTAAGCGTGAAGGCCATTGCACAAAAGCAAAAGATCACGGATTCCGACGGCGAGGATAAGGATGTCGTGGCCCTTGCCCAGGAGGGGACGGAGGCGGTTGTGCAGGTGTTCTTTGTGCGCGGCGGCAAGCTCATGGGCAGAGAGCATTATTACATGACACATGTGTCGCAGTTGCCAGATGAAGGCCTGGCCGCCACTGCAGAAGACCCCACAAACGAAGAAACCAAGGCGTTGCAGGAACAGAGGAAGACAATCTTAGGCGAAACCCTCCGCCAGTTCCTGCAGCAATTCTACGCGGGCACGCCTTTTCTGCCGCGGGAGATCATGCTGCAATATGAAATCGAAGACCAAGAGCTCCTTGAGGAGTGGCTCTCGAGCAGGAAGGGTTCTCGCGTGTACCTTCGCGTGCCGAAGATTGGCAGCAAGGAAAAGCTGGTGGAGCTTGCGGCGCAGAACGCAAAGCTTGTTCTGGATCAGGACAGGGAGCACTTAAAGCGTGAGGAAGGCAGGACCATCGGCGCGGTGAAGGAGATCGCACAGATCCTTGGAATGAAAGGCATCGAGCGCATGGAAGCCTTCGACATTTCCAACACCAACGGCTTTGAAAACGTGGCTTCGATGGTGGTGTTTGAGAAGGGAAAGCCAAAGCCAAGCGATTACCGAAAATTCCGCATGAAGACCGTGGCAGGCCCGGATGACTACGCCTGCATGCATGAAGCCCTTACGAGGCGCTTTACCCATGGCCTCGAGGAAGCAAAGGAACTTCGCGAAAAGGGCATGGACGAGAAGATGGGAAGCTTTACGAGGTTTCCGGACTTGCTTCTCATGGACGGCGGTCGAGGACAGGTGAACATTGCGCTGCAGGTGCTTTCTGAGCTGGGACTTCAGATCCCGGTCTGCGGCATGGTCAAGGATGACAATCACAGGACGCGCGGTCTATACTTCAACAACGTGGAGCTCCCGATTGACACCCATTCCGAGGGCTTTAAGCTGATCACAAGAGTTCAGGACGAGGCACACCGGTTTGCGATCGAATATCATAGGTCCCTACGCGGAAAGGCGCAGGTGCGTTCCGTGCTCGAGGAGATCCCGGGTATCGGACCCGCAAGGAGAAAGGCTTTGATGAGAACCTTTGGAAGCCTGGAGGAGATCAAGAACGCCTCCTTAGAGGAGCTTCTTAAAATTCCTGAACTCAATGAAAAAGTGGCACAGGAAATACTAGAATATTTTAACAAGGTATGATACGATGAAAGGTGGGGGTGATCCTTGGACGGGAACCCCCACATTCTACGAATACAGGAGAGAGTCTATGGCAATCGTAAGTTTAACTCGCGTGATCGAGAAAATGAAGCTGGAAAACATGACGCCGGACATCGACGTCAGGAAGATTAAGGTGACGCAGCCTGACATCAACAGGCCGGCACTCCAGATGACTGGTTATTTTGAGCACTTTGACGCCGCCAGACTTCAGGTCATCGGCTTTGTGGAATATTCCTACATGGCAGGCCTGACGGACGAGAGAAAGCGCGAGGTTTACGATCAGCTCTTAAGTTATGAGACCATTCCGGGCGTTGTGTTCTGCCGCGAATTGCAGCCGGATGAGATCTTTCTCGAGATGGCAAACAAGCACAAGATCCCCGTTTTTGTGACCAAGAAGTCCACTTCCGCTTTCATGGCGGAGATCATCCGCTGGCTGAACGTCAAGCTTGCACCTTGCATTTCCGTGCACGGCGTTTTGGTGGACGTTTACGGCGAAGGCGTTCTGATCACGGGTGAGAGCGGCATCGGTAAGTCCGAGGCGGCGCTGGAGCTCATCAAGCGCGGACACCGTCTGGTGACGGACGACGTGGTGGAGCTTCGCAAGGTCAGCGACGATACGCTGATCGGTTCCGCGCCCGACATCACGAAGCACTTCATCGAGCTTCGCGGCATCGGCATCGTGGACGTAAAGGCCCTCTTTGGTGCTTCCTCCGTTAAGGACACCCAGAGCATCGATCTGGTGATCCGCTTAGAGGACTGGGACAAGGATAAGGATTATGACCGCCTTGGCTTGGAGGAGAATTACACGGAATATCTTGGGAACAAAGTGGTCTGCCACAACATTCCCATCCGTCCGGGTCGTAACCTGGCCGTGATCTGTGAGTCGGCAGCCGTGAACCATCGTCAGAAGAAGATGGGATATAACGCCGCACAGGAGCTTTACGCAAGATTTCAGCAGTCCCTTGCAAAGCGTCGCGATGAGGACGGCGAGGACTTTTTTGAAGGAGGAGAATGACGTGTACGCATTTGGAGTAGACATCGGCGGAACCACCGTAAAATTGGGTTTGTTTGATGAGAGCGGGAGCGTTCTGGAAAAGTGGGAGATCCCGACAAGAAAGGAAAACGGCGGCGAGAACATTCTGCCGGACGTAGCGAAGTCCATTCTCGCGAAGATGGACCAGAAGGGCATCACGACGAGAGAGGTGCGCGGGATCGGCGTTGGCGCGCCCGGCGCAGTGGATGAGGAAGGAACCATGGTCGGCGGCGCAGTGAACCTTGGCTGGAGCGTTCTGAACATCCCGAAGATCATGAGCCAGTACGTGGACATTCCCGTAAAGGCAAACAATGACGCAAACGTGGCAGCCCTCGGCGAGATGTGGCAGGGCGGCGGAAAAGGATATTCCAACATGGTTGCAGTGACGCTGGGAACCGGCGTCGGCGGCGGCATCATCGTGGGCGGAAAGATCCTGACGGGCGCGACCGGCGCTGGCGGCGAGATCGGCCACATTCACTTGGAGGACGAGGAGACGGAGTGCTGCGGCTGCAAGAAGAAGGGTTGTCTTGAGCAATATGCTTCCGCTACCGGCATTGTACGTCTTGCAAAGCGTCGTCTTGCAAAGGATGACGCCTACAGCATCTTAAGGGACGGCGAAGTGACTGCAAAGACCGTGTTTGACGCCGTGAAGGCGGGCGACAAGGTGGCCGTTGAGATCGCGGAGCAGTTTGGCGAGTACCTTGGCAAAGGGCTTGCAGCCGTTGCAGCCGTGGTCAATCCCGAGGTGTTCGTCATCGGCGGCGGCGTTTCGAAGGCAGGCACGATCCTCCTTAGCTTTGTGGAGCCTGCGTTCCAAAAGTATGTTTTCTATCCTTGCGCAAATGCGCAGTTTAAGCTTGCAACGCTTGGAAATGACGCCGGGATCTACGGCGCGGCCGCGTTGGTACTGAAATAGGGAAGGACTTGAAACAATGATCAGTGAAATGGCGCTGCAGACGATCCGCAACTTTGCCATGGAACAGAATATCCTTCTGAATGAGCCGATGCGCGGTCACGTGACCTTTCGCGTGGGTGGACCTGCCGATTGCTTTGTGGAGGTCTGCGACAAGGAGGCACTAAGGAAGCTTTGCAAGTACCTGAAGGCAGCAGGCATTCCCTATTTTGTCATGGGGAACGGTAGCAATCTTCTTGTGAGTGACGCAGGGTACCAGGGCGTCATCCTTCGCGTGCAGGGCGGCATGAACGAGATCACGGTAAACGGCACGTGCGTTAAGGCACAGGCCGGCGCGACCATGGCGCAGGTTGCCAAGGTGGCCATGGAGCATGGACTTACCGGGCTAGAATTTGCCTCAGGCATTCCGGGAACCATCGGCGGCGGCATCGTGATGAATGCGGGAGCATATGACGGCGATATGAGCCAGGTGGTAAAGAGCGTGGAGGTTCTAAGTCCGGACGGAGAGTTTTGGACCCTCGACAATGCCACCATGGAGTTTGGGTATCGCACCAGCGCCGTGAAGGGACACGCTTACGTGGTGACCGAAGCGGAATTTGAACTGACGCCGGGAAATCCCGCGCAGATCAAGGCCGTGATGGATGGCCTCGCAGCGAAGCGCAGGGAAAAGCAACCCCTGGAATTCCCCAGTGCGGGCAGCACTTTTAAGCGCCCCGAGGGGTATTTTGCAGGCAAGCTCATTCAGGACGCGGGACTTAGAGGATTTGCGATCGGCGGCGCGCAGGTTTCCGAAAAGCATTGCGGCTTTGTCATCAACACAAGGCCGGGTGATACGACCGCGGCGGAGATATATGCTTTGATAAAGCACGTGCAGGCCGTCGTAAAGGAAAAGTTTGACGTGGAGTTAGAGCCCGAAGTCATCTTTCTTGGGGAGTTCTAAAACGTAACGGGAGGTTTTCATGAGACTCGTGATTGTGACGGGCATGAGCGGCAGCGGTAAGACCACCGCACTGAAAATGCTCGAGGATGCAGGGTTTTACTGTGTCGACAACATTCCGCTGTCCTTGGTGGAAAAGTTTATCGAACTGGTTGCCATGCCTGAGAATGAAATCGATAAGATGGTCCTTGGTCTGGACGTGCGCGCCGACGTACATTTCGAAGAAGCGCATGAGATCCTGAAGGCGTTGAAGGACAAGGGTTATCCCATGGAGATCCTGTTCCTTGACAGCAGTGATTCGTCGCTGATCAAGCGCTATAAGGAGACCAGAAGGCTTCATCCTCTGACGCCTTACGGGCGCGTGGAGGACGGCGTGAAGAAGGAGCGGCAGATCCTCGAAGAGCTCCGAAAGGCTTCGGATTACGTGATCGATACGTCGAATCTCCTGACAAGGGAGCTGAAGGCGGAGCTGGACCGCATCTTTGTGCAGAACGAATCCTACAACAGCCTGATGGTCACCGTGACGAGCTTTGGATTTAAGTACGGGATCCCGAACGACGCCGACCTGGTGTTTGACGTGCGTTTTTTGCCGAATCCATATTATATCGACGAGCTTCGGCCGAAAACCGGTAACGACAAGGAGGTGCAGGACTTTGTCATGAACCATCCTGAGTCGGAAGAGTTTTTGAATAAGCTCACGGACATGGTGAAGTTTTTGATCCCGAATTACGTAAAAGAGGGAAAGTATCGTCTTGTCATCGCGATCGGTTGCACGGGCGGACGGCACAGAAGCGTGACCCTGGCCAATGCCCTGTATGATCGTTTAAAGGATCAAGGGGACTATGGCATCAAGTTGGATCACAGGGACATTTATAACAAGCGCGGATAGGTTTTACGGCGAGATATAGCGGGGTGCGGAATGTCTTTTTCTGGAGAAGTAAAGCAGGAATTGGCCGGGAAGGTCAGCCCTGCAAGGCATTGCCAATTGGCGGAATTGGCCGCGATCCTTCATTTTTGCGGAGAGTTTGGAAGGGATGACGCAGGGCGTTTTTGCATCGGCCTTCAGACAGAAAATGAAAGGATTGTGAGAAAATGCTTTACATTATTGAAAAAAGCATTTAATATAGATACGGACAGTTGGATCGATGAAGATCAGATGAAGGACGTGTTTCAAAAGATCGGGAATCCGGAGGAGCCGGTGAGCGGCCTGATCCTCAAGAATGCCTGTTGTCAAAGGGCGTTTCTTCGGGGGGCGTTCCTGAGCGTCGGTTCTGTCAGCGATCCAAGCAAAGCATATCATCTCGAATTCGTTTGTCCCGACATGGAAAAGGCAAAGCAATTGCAGAGCGTCATGAAGGGGTTTGAGATCGAGGCAAAGATTGTCCCTCGCAAGAAGTACAAGGTCGTTTATCTCAAGGAAGGCGAAGGCATCGTGGATCTTCTTGGCGTCATGGAGGCGCACGTTTCCCTGATGAATCTGGAAAACCTCCGGATCCTGAAGGAAATGCGAAACTCCATCAACCGAAGGGTCAACTGCGAAACGGCGAACATCGGAAAGACCGTGAGCGCCGCCACCAGACAGATTGAGGAGATCGAGTATTTGCGAGATCATTACGGGTTTTCAAGATTGCCGGCGCAACTTCGCGAAATGGCAGAGGTTCGGCTGGAGAACCCGGACACTTCCCTAAAGGACTTGGGGCAGTTTTTGGATCCGCCCGTCGGAAAGTCAGGCGTGAACCACAGGCTGCGGAAGCTCTGTGAGCTGGCCGAGTCGCTGAAGGCCTAGAACTTTGTGGTTTGGTTTTTGAAAGGAGCAGTATCATGGTAGTAAAGGACATCCTGGTAAATCTGGAGAACGGACTGGAGGCAAGACCTATCGCACTTTTGGTGCAGGAGGCGAGCAAATATAACAGCAAGATCTACATTCAGTCCAAGGATCGCCGCGTGAACGCAAAGAGCATTATGGGGATGATGACTCTGGCGCTTGACAATGGTGATAAGCTGGAGGTATCCGCAGACGGCGACGACGAGCAGGTTGCAGTGAGCGGTATCGAGCAATTCTTAAGCGGGAAGTAAACTCATTTTCAGGGTGATTGGAGGGCAGGGCAGAGTCAATGAAACATTGATTCTGCCTTTATATTTTCTATGAAAGATAAAATGTTATTTGTCTATAATCCAAGAGCGGGAAAGGAAAAGATCCGCGAGAACCTTGCGGACATCCTTGAGCTTTTTGCGGAGCGCGGCTACGAGATGACGGTGGTGCCGACCCAGGCGAGGGATGAGGCCAGACAGGTCGTGAGGGACCGTGCGAAAAAATATTCCTTAGTGGTCTGCAGCGGCGGCGACGGCACGCTGGATGAGGTCGTGACGGGCATGATCCAGAGCGGTTTTAAGACGCCGCTGGGATATATTCCCGCCGGCAGCACGAATGATTACGGCGAGAGCCTTGGACTTTCGAAAAACATGATCCTCGCGGCGAAGACGGCAGTGGACGGCAAGGATTTTGCCTGCGACATGGGCAGCTTTAACGACGACGTGTTTGTTTATATCGCCGCCTTTGGCCTGTTCACGGACGTTTCCTATGAGACCGATCAGGCGGTGAAGAACGTGCTGGGCCACATGGCGTACGTGCTCGAGGGCATGAAGCGTCTGTCCAACATCCGCTCGTTCCCGCTGAAGGTTACCTACGACGGGAAAGTGATCGAGGACGAATTCATTTTCGGCATGATCACGAACTCCAGGAGCGTAGGCGGTTTTAAGAACATCACCGGGAAAAACGTGGAGATGGACGACGGCCTTTTCGAAGTGACGCTGATCAAGATGCCTACCAACCCGGCGGAGCTTTCCAGCATCATGGCGTCGCTCATAAACCGCGACATTGATTCGGAGATGATGTACTGCTTCCGCGCATCTTCCCTTACCGTGGAATCCGAGGAGCCCATCGCCTGGACGCTGGACGGAGAAAACGGTGGCATGCACAGGGAGGCAGTCATAGAAAACCTCCACAAAACCGTGGACATCCGTATTGATTAAAAAGTGCCATTTTTTGAGAAAAGATACCCTTTTCTTTTTCAAAAGAATATGCTATATTTGTTTAGAAAGTGATCGTTTCGAACGAAAAATAAAGAAAAATCAATGGAGGACAATCAAATGTTAGTTTCTGCAACCGAAATGCTTAAAAAAGCAAAAGCTGGCCATTATGCAGTAGGTCAGTTCAACATCAACAACTTAGAGTGGACCAAGGCCATCCTTCTTACCGCGAAGGAATTAAAGAGCCCCGTGATCCTTGGCGTTTCTGAAGGCGCCGGCAAGTACATGGGCGGCTATGACGTTGTCGTTGGCATGGTAAACGGACTCCTTAAGGACCTCGACATCGACGTTCCCGTAGCACTGCATCTGGATCATGGTACCGTAGAGGGATGCTACAAGTGCATCGAGGCAGGATTTTCCTCCATCATGTTTGACGGTTCTCACTACGCTCTGGAAGAGAACGTACAGAAGACCACAGAGCTCGTTGCCAAGGCACACGGCAAGGGAATGTCCATCGAGGCTGAGGTTGGTTCCATCGGCGGCGAAGAGGACGGCGTGATCGGCATGGGCGAGTGCGCAGATCCCAAGGAGTGCAAGGCCATCGCAGATCTTGGCGTTGACTTCCTGGCAGCAGGCATCGGCAACATCCACGGCAAGTATCCCGCAAACTGGAAGGGCCTTTCCTTCGAAACGTTGGATGCAGTACAGCAGCTCACCGGAGATCTTCCTCTGGTGCTTCACGGTGGTACCGGAATCCCCGCTGACATGATCAAGAAGGCAATTTCCCTCGGCGTTGCTAAGATCAACGTTAACACCGAGTGCCAGCTTGCATTCGCAGCAGCAACCCGTAAGTACGTTGAAGCTGGTAAGGACCTTGAGGGCAAGGGTTTCGATCCTCGTAAGCTTCTCGCACCTGGCTTTGAGGCGATCAAGGCTACCGTTAAGGAAAAGATGGAGCTCTTCGGAAGCGTTGGCAAGGCCTGAGACCTGACTGGCCAATACAAGCGATAGCAAAGAACCCCGACGCTGGATAGAAAGCGTCGGGGTTTTTTTATTTTATCGCGGGTTTGTGAATTTGCCCTTTAAAAGGGAGGATGCCAAGGAACTGGCGTTCCTTGGCAAGTATTATGAAAAAGTTATTATCAAAGCAACTGTGGCAACCACAGGTAATGTGCTTTTCTATGGTTTTAGTATATAATGACTTCATGAAGAAAAAACGTGTTTTAGTTAAACGATTCTTAAATGAATTGTGAACAAATTATGAACGCAAAAAAACACATTGATATCCCTTGATAGTCCATTTTCCTACTGCAGGCGGCGGGATATAATGGGTCTAGAACCAAGAAAAGCACATGATATTGGGGGTATTACAGGCATATGTCGATTTACGTAAATCAATTGGGGTTTTATCCAAAGGGAGAAAAAAGAGCGATCCTTCCCTTCGCGAGCACGCAGTTTTGGCTGATCAATGAGGCGGGCGAAGTTTGTTTTGAGGGCGAGACTAAGGTCTATGGCTTCGATCAGGCCTCCGGCGACAAGGTTTCGGAGGCGGATTTTTCCGCGTTCACGATCCCTGGCAAATACCGCATCAAAGGCACCAGGGCCGTTTCGAAGGAATCTGAAAAGAGCGTGGCCGTGGAATATTCTCCCTGGTTTGAGATCGGTGACAAGGTGTATGACAGGCTGCAGTGCGACCTGATGAAGGCATATTATTACCTGCGCTGCGGATGCGAGCTGAAGGCGGAGCATGCAGGGCCTTACGTGCACAAGGCTTGCCATGTGGGCAAGACCGTGCTCTGGGAGGACCATGACACCGTCATCGAGGCCACGGGAGGCTGGCACGACGCAGGGGACTACGGACGATATATCACCGCCGGCTCCTGTGCCCTGGCACATCTTCTCTATGCATGGCGGATGTACCCGCAGGCCTTTGAGGGCAAGACCTGGAACATTCCGGAGAGCGGAAATGGCGTGCCGGACATCCTGAATGAGTGTCGCTATGAGCTGGAATGGTTCCTGAAAATGCAACGCGAGGACGGGGCAGTGTGGCACAAGCTGACGACGGCGCAGCATGCGGCCTTCGTGATGCCGGAGGATGATCTGGAGCCTCTTTACGCATTGCCCGTATCTTCCATGGCAACGGCGGATTTTGCGGCAGTCTGCGCCCTGGCGGCAGGGATTTACCGTGTATATGACGAGGCATTTACGGATCGTCTGGATGCGGCGGCGCACCGCGCCTATGAATGGCTGGCAGCAAACCCTGATTTCCTTGGATTTCGCAATCCTGAAGGGTGCAGCACGGGAGAATATGGCGAATGGAGCGATTCCTCCAACCGTTTCTGGGCAGCCTGCGAAATGTATGCCCTGACGGGAGAGAAGAGATATCACGACGACCTGACGGCGGCTTTGGAAAAGCCTTTCCCCAGAATGTCGCTGGGCTATTTTGACATGGGGGGCCTTGGCATTTTGGCCTATCTTTTGTCCAAGTATGGGAAGTCGTTAGAGCTTACGACGCAGTTTTTTGAGGAGATTATCCATGAAACGGCGCAGCGCATCCGAATCTCGGAGGAGAGCGGCTACGGCGTTTCCATGCTGCCCTGGGAATATGGCTGGGGAAGCAACATGGGCGTCATGCGGCAAGGCATGATCTTTGCGATCGCGGATTATTTCGGGCTGGGAGAGAAGGCGAAGGAAGCGTCGGCCACGGCAGACCTTCCCAAGCGGTGGCTCTGGCCCGGACAGAAGGAAGAGCCTTTCGAGCCTGGCCCGAGAGTGGAGCGGAACCTTTCCATGCGCGACCACGCGGCGCTGCAGCTCGATTATCTTCTCGGCTGCAATGCAATGGGGATCAGCTATGTGACGGGAAATGGGGAGAATGCATATAATTACCCGCACCTTCGCGCTGCTCATGCAGACGGGATCGAGGCCTGTATGCCCGGCATGGTGAGCGGCGGACCGAACCCGAACCGCCAGGATGCCAAGGCCAAGGAAGTGATCGCGGAAGGAACTCCTGCGATGAAGAGCTTTGCGGATGAGGTGGAGGCCTTCTCCTTAAACGAGATTACCATCTACTGGAACAGCCCCGCCGTATTCACCCTGGCCTATCTGATGGCAAAAAAAGATGCGAGATGACCTCGCTAGATGGCATAAAAAAAGAGCCGGACTGATTACAGCAGTCCGGCTTTTTTGAGTTGTTTTTTGAGTGGGATGCCAGTACCAATGGCTAGGAAGAGTTTGACGGCGTCCCCGGGGATATAAGGGATCACGCCGGCCCAGAGCGCCGCGACAAAGGTGAGCTTTAACTGATAGCCCAGCCAAAGCGTTCCAAAGAGGTACAGCACGGCGGTGCCGAGCACAAAGCCAAGCACGTGCAGAGGAAGCTTTTCTGGAAAGCGCTCCAGGAAAAATCCGCAGATCAGGGCGAGGAATAGGTATCCGATGATATATCCTCCCGTGGGGCCAAGGAGCTTTCCGATGCCGCCGCTAAAATTCGTAAAGACAGGCAAACCAAAGCAGCCGAGCAGCACGTAAAGAAGCACGCTCAAGGTGCCGAGCTTTAAGCCAAGTACGTAAAGCGCGAAATAAATCCCCATGGAGCAGAGGGTGATCGGCACGGGGCTGATCGGGATCTGGATGGCCCAGGGGCCAATGACACACAGAATGGCAGTCATCACTGCAGTGACTGCCATTTCTTTTGTTGAGATCAAAGACTTACTCATTTTTATCTCCGTTGGTTGCGGTATTTGCCGCCTTTGCTTCGTTTTCTTTGTCGAGTTCCCCGGTCATGTACCGTGCGACGATGCTCTGGATCCTCTCGCTGGGATTGAGGAGGTCGCTGATGGAACTGTCATGATTCAGGGTGTCGATGATGTAAGCAATGTATTTGCTAAGGTCACAGCTGATGTACCATTCACGCTTTAAGAGCTCAGGCGTTTGGTAGATCAGGTTCGTGGTCAGGATACGGCTGATGATGCCGCTTTCATATGCTTTGTCAAACTTGTCCAGGCCGTTGGTAAACAGGCCGAAGGTAGAAAAGACGAAGATGTTTCTTGCCTTTCTCTCTTTCAGGGCGGAGGCAACCTCCAAAACAGATTCACCGGAGGAGATCATGTCGTCGATGATGATCATGTCCTTGCCTTCCACGGAAGAGCCAAGGAACTCATGCGCAACGATGGGGTTGCGGCCGTTCTCGATCCTGGTGTAATCACGTCTCTTGTAGAACATGCCCATGTCAAGACCAAGCACGTTGGCGATGTAGATGGCACGCTTCATGCCGCCTTCATCCGGGCTGATGACCATCATGTGGTCGGAATTGATCTGCAAGCCCTTTACGTTCAGGAGCAGACCCTTGATGAACTGATATGCGGGCTGCACCGTCTCAAAGCCGTGCAGGGGGATTGCATTCTGTACTCTCGGATCGTGTGCGTCAAAGGTGATGATGTTGTCCACGCCCATGTGCACGAGCTCCTGAAGTGCCAGTGCGCAGTCCAAAGATTCGCGGGAGTTGCGCTTGTGCTGGCGGCTCTCGTAAAGGAAGGGCATGATCACCGTGATGCGTCTTGCCTTACCGCCGACTGCAGCGATGATCCTCTTTAAGTCCTGATAATGATCATCCGGGGACATGTGATTCTCATGTCCGCACAGAGAATAGGTCATGGAGTAATTGCAGACGTCTACCAAAAGGTAAAGGTCGTCACCGCGGACGGATTCCATGATCATGCCCTTTGCCTCACCGGATCCAAACCGGGGGATCTTGGCACCGATCAGATAGGAATCTCGCTGATAGCCCGCAAATGCAAGGGAATCCTTGTGCTCGCTCTCGCGCTCCTCCCTCCATTTGACAAGGTACTTGTCAACTTGTTCTCCGAGATTGCGACATCCCTCCAGGGCTATGATCCCGAGGGAACCAACGGGGATGGTCTCCAAGTTTCTTTTTTCTTCACGGCTTCCCATGAAAAATCCTCACTTTCTCTTTACATTTGCTCATTATGTTAAGACAGGGCGTTCAACTTTTGGCACATGCGAACGTCGGGTCCGGTCAGCTTGCACAGTGCAAAGCTTCTTGAAACGCGTGAGAACACGCGGTCGGAATAACGATCCCGAAGCTCACTAAGGTTTAAGTTGGTGGAGATGATGGTGGACTTATGACGCAGCTCCCTTTCGTTTAAGAGAGAGAAAAGCTGCGACGTCACAAAGCTCGAAAGGAGCTCGGTGCCCAGATCATCCACGATTACCAAATCATAATTGTATAATTCTTTACAGAAATTGTAAAGACCTTCTTTTGCATTTGCGTCAAAAGAATACCGCGCAAGGGTTTCAAACAGGCTGACGGAGCTGAAATATACCACCGAAAAGCCTTTTTCCAAAAGCTCGTTGGCAATGCAGCCGGACAAAAAGCTTTTGCCCGTGCCCACGGTGCCGTAAAACAGAATGTTCTTGCCTTCGGGGAAGTGCTGCGCAAACTCCTTGGAGATCCGTACGGCGCCCTTTAGGTGCTCGAGGTCGTCGCCCTGACAATACTCGTAGGAGAGCTTGGAAAAATGGTCTGTTTCCAGCACGCCCTGGAGGTTGCTCTGCTCGTAAAGGTACCGAAGAGCCTTCCTTCGAAAGCAGCGGCACTTCTCGCGAAGGCCGTTTTCAAGAAGCACGTAGCCCGTATCCTGGCAGTCTGGGCAATCGTAGATGGGATCGAGGTAATCCGCCGCAAAGCCGGCATTTTCAAGCATGGCTTTTTTCCTGGCGATGATGCCGGGAATGGGATTTTCAGCATCTTTCCCTGCATCTTCGGGGGCATCCAAAAGAAGACGAATGCGGCTTCTGGCATAGGTCGCCACGGCCGCATCTAATTCGCGGTACTCCGGGAGTTTTTCGCAGACCTCCTCCCGGCGTGCCTCTAGAAGTTTTCTGTTATTATCGCGCGTAAGCTCATATCCGCGCATGATCTCCTGATACTGAGAAGAAGTAAGAGCCATGACAATTCCTTTCTGCTTGGGTCAAATGACGCTTCCCTTTGGCGTTTCGCGATCAGTTGCTAAGGAGCTTTTGCTCAAGGGCGTCGAAGTCATAATCATTTTGCGTAAACTGATTGAACTTGTTGGAAGTGCCCTTGGTGCTTGCCTTCTTGGTGCGCTGATGCCGCTCGTCCTGGCGGGCCACGTCGCCCATGTCATGCACGCCGTTTTCCTTCCAATCCGCAAGGATCCCTTCCGCGTATTCAAACCTGCGGGAACCCGTTGCGAGGGAAGCTCTCTGGCATGCTTCCGTGATCACTTCCGTCGGGAAGGCATATTCCTTCGTCCAGCGTTCAATGAATTCGAGCTCTTTTTTGGTAGGAGAGCCGCTTCTTCCAAGCTCGTTCATGATGGCGTAGACGTTCTTGTCGTATTTACTCGTGTTTTCCTGGGCCTCTTCCCAGGTGGTGATGCCTTGCTCCGCCCAGTTGATGGCAACCTTTTCAAGATATCTGAAATTCTTGCCGCGGTCGATGCAGTACTGAAGCAGATGGTCGATCAGGTCGAAGGAGAAGTGCAATTCCTCCTTTACGAAGAGGAGCGAATTCATTTCGCCATTGCTCAGGGGCTTGCCCAAATACTGTTGGGCCACAAAGAACATGTTGGAAACTTCGCTGTCTTTAGCGAAGGTCGCAAGCTCGGCCTTGGTGTAGGTGCGCTTTTCAGGAACGCGCGGTGCTTCAAAGGCATCCTCCTGCGCGGGTGCGGAAAGGCGCTGCGCCTCGCTGTAGGACTTTGCCGCCTCGGATGCGGAAAGGCGCACGGACTCTTCATATGACTGCGAAGAGGACATGGGAAAGCGCACGGATGCCTCGGGGTGGAACGGAGAGATGCTTCTTGAGGTCAAAACGATGGGTCTTGCCATGCCAGGCTGCAGACGCTCTTTTGCCTCTTTCTCCTCAAGATCGTTAAAACGGATCGCAACGAGCGTGCGATCGGAATCATATTCCAAAGAGAGCACGCCGAGTTTTTCCCAATAACGGAGCGCACGGAGCACGTCCTTCTCCGTGTGATTGAATTTATCTGCTATGTCGGATACGCTGGTTTCTAAGTTTGCATTGAACATGCGAAGCAAATAGAAATAGATCTTCAGCTGGGCGTCATTGGCGTCCTGCATGTATTTATCGATAAAAAGATTGGATACCGCCGTTACGTCAGCGGAGCTGCCTTTTAACATCATAAGCCTTGTCATTGTCCCACATCCCTCATCTAGCCGTTTGGAGCATTTTTGCCGGGAAAAATAGACCTCCCGAGCAAGGAAAAGTATAGCATGCAACTCCCAAAAAGGGAATAGTCAAAATGGCCGAAACGGCGAGCCGATAAGGGTTTGCGGGCTTTACGTGGATAAAACGGGATATGTGGATAACCCATCTGCCGTTCCCCCCAAAAAGCGGATAAACAAGGCCTGGGCGGGTGGTCCGAAAAAATCGGGGTTTTCCACGTCCGAAAAAGAAATATCCACAGTTTTGACGCCCCAAAAGCGTTTCAAAAACTGTGGATAACGTGGAAAATCAGCTTTGGATCAGGGATTCGCCGATTTTATAAACATCTCCGGCACCCATAGTTATCAACGTATCATCCATTGTGCAATTTTCCTTAAGAAAATTTTCGATGTTTTCGAAGGACGAAAAATAGTGACAATCCGTACCCAAAGCGAGGATCTCGCGCTGCAACGTTTCGGAAGAAATGCCAAGATTGTCCTTTTCGCGGGCGGCATAGATATCGGCCAAAACCACCTTGTCCGCCAGGGAAAGGGCCTTCGCAAAATCCGAGAGGAACGCCTTCGTGCGGGAATAGGTGTGGGGCTGGAACACGCACCACAGGGTCCCCTTCTTTTTCGTGGCCTGGGCCGTCGTGAGCGTCGCGCGGATCTCCGTCGGATGATGCGCGTAATCATCGATCACGGTCACGCCCTGAAAGCTTCCCTTGTGCTCAAAGCGCCTGTCCGTTCCGCCGTAGGAAAGAAGCGCGCTGCGGATCGTCTCCTCAGGCATGTCCAAAAGGTCTGCCGTCGCAATGGCGGCCAGTGCATTCCCGACGTTGTGGATGCCGGGAACATGAAGGGAAAAGCGGCGGTCTGCCTTACCGGGGCAGGTCACCGTAAAGCTTGCAAAGCCGTTCTCATCAAGCGTTACGTCCTTCGGCGCGTAATCTGCCTTTGCACCGCGCCCGCTTGCAAGGTCCTCCGTCGTCCTGCAGCCAAAGTAAGTGATCACGGGGCAGGAGAGCCCTTCCGTCAATTCGGAAAGATTCTCGATCTCACTGTTGATGATCACGCACCCCTCCGCCGGCGTGAGCAACGCGAACTCGTGGAAGGAATGGCGGATGTCGGAAAGATCCTTAAAGAAGTCCAGATGATCCTCCTCAATGTTGAGGATCAAGCTGATCTTCGGGAAAAAGCTTAAGAAGGAATTGGTATATTCGCACGCCTCCAGAACGAAGTATTTCCGCCCGCCAACGCGCGTGTTACTGTGGATCCTTGGGTAGATGCCGCCGATGGACAGCGTCGGGTCCTTTGCGCCCTCAAGCAAGATCTCGCTGATCATGGAGGTGGTGGTCGTCTTCCCGTGGGTACCGCTTATGGCAATGGGAAGCTCATAGTTTTTCATGAGCTGTCCAAGGAGCTGGCCCCTGGTGAGCATCGGAATGCCCTTTTCGGTCAGGGCCATATACTCCGGATTGTCCGGACGGATCGCAGCCGTCAGCACGGCGCAGTCGATGTCGTCCGTAACGTTCTCGGCCTTTTGGCCGTAGTATATTTTGATCCCCATGCCCTCAAGCTTCGTGCACAGTTCGCTGGGCGCGCGGTCGGACCCGGACACGCGAAAGCCTGCGTCCGAAAGAATCTCCGCAAGGCCGCTCATGGACACGCCGCCGATGCCGACAAAATAGATGGAAATGGGATTTTTTAGGTCGATCTGATACATGTTTTTATCCTCCGAAGAACGGGTTCTACCTTATTATAATCACTGTGAAGTGAAAAGACAATATGTTTAAATATTTCCGAAAACTGCGATGTTTTTTTCATTTTTTTGGTAAAATAATACATAAAATTAGAAAAAATTTGCGTTTTATTATTCACTTTCGCAAAACTCTGTGATATAATATACAAAGAGTAGAATAAAATAACTATCCCCTTTTGGGGAATTCTGCTCAATAGGCTGGAAGAGGTGATGACATGATCAAGAAAGAAATGATAGCCATGTTATTGGCTGGAGGACAGGGCAGCCGTCTTGGAGTCTTGACGTCCAAGGTGGCAAAACCTGCAGTGGCATTTGGAGGGAAATATCGCATCATCGATTTTCCTTTGTCAAACTGTATCAATTCGGGCGTTGACACGGTGGGCGTGCTGACGCAGTATCAGCCCCTTAGGCTGAACACGCACATCGGCATTGGCATCCCTTGGGATCTTGACCGTAACATTGGCGGCGTGACGGTGCTCCCTCCTTACGAGAAGAGCACGAACAGCGAATGGTACACCGGTACGGCAAATGCCATCTATCAAAACCTGGAATACATGGAGAGTTTCAATCCTGAATATGTTTTGATCCTTTCCGGCGACCACATTTACAAGATGGACTACGAGGTGATGCTGGAGTTCCACAAGGCGAACAACGCTGAAGTGACCATCGCCGTAATGCCCGTTCCCTGGGAAGAGGCAAGCCGTTTCGGCATCATGATCACCGACGACCAAAAGCGCATCACGGACTTTGAAGAAAAGCCCGCGAACCCCAGAAGCAACCTGGCCAGCATGGGCATTTACATCTTCAACTGGAAGACCCTGAAGGAGGCTTTGGTCAAGAATGCGGATCAGCCGGCGCTGGACTTTGGTAAGCACGTGATCCCGTATTGCCATGAGAATGGCTCTCCCCTTTATGCCTATGAATTCACCGGCTATTGGAAGGACGTTGGAACCTTGAGTTCTTACTGGGAAGCCAACATGGAGCTGATCGACATCGTTCCCGAGTTCAATCTGTATGAGGAATACTGGAAGATCTACACCAAGAGTGAGATCCAGCCGCCCCAGTACCTTGCACTGAACAGCAAGGTGGAGCGGAGCATCATCGGCGAAGGGACGGAAGTTTACGGTGAGGTATATAATTCCGTCATCGGCTGTGGCGTGACGATCGGCGCAGGCACGGTGGTGCGGGATTCCATCATCATGAACCACACGAAGATCGGCGAAAACTGTGAGCTTCACAAAGCCATCATCGCAGAGAACGCGCAGATCGGAAACGGCGTGAAGCTTGGCATTGGCGAGGAAGCACCCAATGAGACGGCGCCTCACATTTACAATCAGGGCATTGTGACCGTGGGCGAAAAGAGCGTGATCCCGGACGGCATCTCCATCGGGAAGAACTCCGTTGTCTCTGGCGTGACGACGGCTGCGGATTATGAGAATTCCTATCTCGCAAGCGGCAAAACTTTGATTAAGGCAGGTGAAGAATAGTGAGAGCAATAGGTATAATTTTAGCAGGCGGCAACAATCGCAGAATGCGAGAGCTTTCCCAAAAACGCGCCATCTGTGCGATGCCCGTGGCGGGAAGCTACAGAAGCATTGACTTTACGCTGAGCAACATGTCCAACTCCCACATTCAGAAGGTGGCAGTGCTCACGCAGTACAACGCAAGAAGCCTGAATGAACACCTCAATTCCTCCAAGTGGTGGGATTTTGGTCGTAAGCAAGGCGGCCTTGAGGTCAGGACCCCCGTCGTGACCGCATCCAACAGCAACTGGTACCGCGGCACCGCGGATGCCATCTACCAAAACATCAACTTCCTGCGCAACAGCCACGAGCCCTACGTTGTGATCGCGTCCGGCGACTGCATCTACAAAATGGACTTTGGCAAAGTGCTTGAATTCCACATTGACAAGAAGGCCGACATCACCGTGGTCTGCAAGGACATGGATCCCAACGTGAACGTGGAGCGCTTCGGCACCGTGCGCATGAATGACGATTGCGTCATCGAGGAATTTGAGGAAAAGCCCATCCAGGCAAGAAGCCACACCATTTCCTGCGGCATCTACGTGATCCGCAGGCGCCTGCTCATCGAACTCATTGAGAAATGTGCAGAGGAAGGAAATTATGACTTCGTGCGTGACATCCTGGTGCGCTACAAGGGCGTCAAGAGGATCTGTGGTTACAAGATGACCGACTACTGGCGCAACATCGCATCCGTGGATGATTACTACAGCACCAACATGGAGTTCCTTAAGCCTGAAGTGCGTGATTACTTCTTCAAGCAGTATCCGGACATCTACTCCAAGGTGGATGACCTGCCGCCCGCAAAGTACAACATGGGCGCAAGCGTTAAGAACAGCCTGATCACCAGCGGCTGTATCATCAATGGCGTGGTGGAGAATTCCGTGATCTTCAAGAAGAGCTACGTTGGCAACAATTGTGTGATCAAGAATTCCATCATTCTAAATGACGTGTATATTGGTGACAATTCCTACATCGAAAACTGTATCGTGGAAAGCCACGGCACCATCAAGGCCGATTCCAGATACGTTGGAGAAAAAGAGATCCAGATCGTGCTGGAAAAGAACGAGAGATACGTGATCTAGCCGGAAAACAATTACGACAAGGAGGAAATGAACATGCAGATAACAGACGTAAGAGTTCGTAAGTTGTCAAAAGAAGGAAAGATGAAGGCCATTGTTTCCATCACGATCGACAATGTCTTTGTAGTGCATGACATTAAAGTGATCGAGGGCGAAAAAGGCCTATTCATCGCGATGCCGAGCAAGAAGGCGACGGATGGCGAGTATCGCGACATCGCTCACCCCATCAACTCCGCGACCAGAGACAGCATCCAGAAGATCATCATGGAAAAGTACGAGCAGGCGCTGCTTGAGCCTGACACCGAAGAAGAATAAAAAACGTGCCAGTGGGGACGTACCCCGCTGGCACGTTTTTTTATGCTCTTGCTTTTTTTTTGCAATAATGAGATACTAAAAAAAGGCCATAAAACTGAGAAATACAAGGAGTCATTATGTTTATCATCGTAGGGCTGGGGAACCCCGGCAGAGAATATGAAAATACAAGGCATAACGTGGGCTGGATGGTGCTGGACCGCCTCGCAAAGGACGCCGGGATCGACATCCTCGAGAAAAAGCACAAGGCGCTTGTCGGCAAAGGAGTGATCGACGGCCAAAAAGTCCTTCTCGCTAAGCCCCTCACCTATATGAACTTAAGCGGCGAAAGCGTGCGCGAGCTCGTGGATTACTATAAGATCGACGCTTCCGCTGAGCTGATCATCATATCAGATGACGTCGCCCTGCCTCCCGGGCAGCTTCGCGTCCGCAAAAAGGGCAGCGCCGGCGGCCACAACGGTCTTAAGAATATTATCTTGAACCTTGGCGATGACCAGTTCATACGCCTTCGCATGGGCGTGGGCGAAAAACCGACGGCCTTTGACCTAAAGGACTTTGTGCTCGGCCACCTTGTGGGCGATGAGAAAAAGCTCATGGACGAGGCAGCAAAGCGCGGCGCGGAGTGCGTCCGCATGATCATGGCGCAGGGTCCCGACGCCGCCATGAACACGTTCAATGCCAAGAAAGAAAAGGCAAAGGACAAGACAAAGAACGAGGAGAAGGCGAAGGACAAGGACCAGGCGCCTGACGTGGCGAAAGAAAACCAATTGGAGGGTACGAATGCAGGCAATGCTAGCGCCGCTTCGGGAGATAGCGGAGTTTGATCAGGTTCAGGAAAAGCTAAGGAAAGAACGCGGCCCCGTCGCCCTGACCGGCTGCGTGCAATCCCAAAAACTACACATGATCCGCGGACTTGGCGATGGCTTTCAGGTGAAGGTCATCGCCACTTATAGTGACTTAAACGCAAAAGAACTCTTTGAAGAATATAAATTCTACGACAAGAACGTCACTCTTTACCCCGCCAAGGACCTGATCTTCTTCCAGGCGGACATCCACGGCAACCAACTGGTGCGTGAGCGCATGAAAACGCTCCGAAGGCTCTTTGAAAACAAGCCCACCACCATTGTCACCACCTATGCCGCACTCATGGCGCCCCAGGCCATGCTCGTACCGGAGCGCGACGTCCTTCGCATTAGCACCAGCGCCGCCCTCGACGAAAAGCATCTCGCCGCATCCCTTGTGAACATGGGCTATGAGCGCGCCTACCAGGTGGAGACCCCCGGCCAGTTTTCCGTCCGCGGCGGCATCATCGACGTCTTTGACCTGACCGAGGAAAACCCTTACCGCATCGAACTTTGGGGCGACGAGGTGGATTCCATCCGAAGCTTTGACGCCCTCACCCAGCGCTCCGTGGAAAAGCTCTCCGCCATCCGCATCTACCCCGCGACGGAATTTGTCCTCACCGAGGACGGCATCGAGAAAGGCCTTGCAAAACTTGAAAAAGAGGCCGCAAAGCAAGAAAAGAAATTCCGCGACACCTTTCAGACTGAGGAGGCTCACCGGGTGAAGACCCTGACCGCGGAATTCGCGGACAAGCTTTCCCTGCGCGGCGCCGTGAATCTGGAAAGCTACCTGAACTACTTTTATGACGACACCGTCACTCTTTCGGAAATGATCGAACGCATTGCGGGAGCAGGCCATGCGGCATATTTCATCGACGAGCCCCTGCGCTGCCGCGAGCAGGCGGAGGCGGTAGAGACGGAATTTCGCGAGAGCATGACCCAGCGCGCGGAAAAAGGCTATGTTCTCCCCGGCCAGATGAAGCTTCTTTACTCCGGCGAGGAGGTGGCGGCGCGCCTGCCCCAGGGCCGCATGATCACCCTTTCCGCCATTGACAATAAGGGCGGCTACTTCCCGCCCGTCATGAAATGTGACATTAACGTCAGAAATGTGGCTCCCTACAACGGGAGCTTTGAAACCCTGGTCAAGGATTTGACAAACTATAAGAAAAAAGGCTTTCGCGTGATCCTTCTTTCCGGCTCCCGCACCCGTGCGGCGCGCCTTGCCAAAGACCTTTGGGACCAAGGACTTTCGGCGGTATATACCGAAAATCCGGACAGAGAGGTCAAGCCCGGCGAGGTCCTTACCCTTTACGGCCATGTGGCAAGGGGCTTTGAATACCCGTTGCTCAAATTTGTCGTGCTTTCCGAGACCGACATCTTTGGCGCCGAAAAGAAAAAGAAGAAGCGAAAGAAGCTCTATTCCGGCCAGAAGATCCAAAGCTTTGAGGACCTGAAGGTCGGCGACTACGTGGTCCATGAAAGCTACGGCCTTGGGATCTACCGCGGCATCGAGAAGGTGACCAGCGAAGGCATCTCCAAGGACTTTGTGAAGATCGAATATCGTGACGGCGGCAACCTTTACATCCCTGCGACGGGCCTGCACGTCATTCAAAAATATGCTTCCGCCGAGGGCGCAAAGCTTCCCAAGCTCAACAAGCTTGGGGGCAAGGAATGGACCAAGACCAAGGAAAAGGTGCGGGGCGCCGTGCAGGAGGTGGCAAAGGACCTGGTGCAGCTCTATGCCACAAGGCAGCAGTCGGAGGGCTTCCCCTACGGGAAGGACACCGTTTGGCAGAAGGAATTCGAGGAGATGTTTCCCTTTGAGGAGACGGAGGACCAGCTTGCCGCCATCTCCGACGTCAAAGCCGACATGGAAAGTCGAAGGATCATGGATCGTCTGGTCTGCGGCGACGTGGGCTACGGCAAGACCGAGATTGCCATTCGTGCGGCCTTCAAGGCCGTGCAGGAGGGCAAGCAGGTGGCCTATCTTGTGCCCACCACCATTTTGGCACAGCAGCATTACAACACCTTTGTGCAGCGCATGAAGGACTTCCCCGTGCGTGTGGAGCTCCTTTCGCGCTTCCGCACCGCCGGTGAGCAGAAAAAGACCATCACCGACCTAAAGAAGGGCCTTGTGGACATTGTCATTGGCACTCATAGGCTTCTTTCCGCGGACGTGGAATTTAAGGACTTAGGCCTCCTTGTCATTGACGAGGAGCAGCGCTTTGGCGTGGCCCACAAGGAAAAGATCAAAAAGCTACGCACCACCGTGGACGTGCTGACTCTCACGGCAACCCCCATCCCAAGGACGTTGCACATGAGTCTTGTGGGCATCCGTGACATGAGTGTCCTTGAGGAGGCGCCGGAGGACCGTCTGCCGATCCAGACCTTTGTGTGTGAATATAACGAGGAGCTGGTGCGCGAAGCCATCTCCCGTGAGCTTGCGAGGGGCGGGCAGGTGTATTACGTCTACAACAAGGTGCACAACATTGCGGAGGTCACGGGGCGCATTCAGCAGATGCTTCCGGAGGCCAACGTGGCCTTTGCCCACGGGCAGATGAAGGAGGCGGAGCTCGAGCGCATCATGTATGACTTTGTCTCCGGCGAGATCGACGTGCTGGTGAGCACCACCATTATCGAGACGGGGCTTGACATTCCTAACGTGAACACCATGATCATCCACGAGCCCGAGCGCATGGGGCTTTCGCAGATGTATCAGCTGCGCGGACGGGTGGGGCGTTCCAACCGCACGGCATATGCGTTCCTCATGTACCGCAGGGACCGCATGCTCAGCGAGGTGGCGGAAAAGCGGCTTGCCGCCATCCGTGAGTTCACCGACCTTGGAAGCGGGTTTAAGATTGCAATGAGAGATCTGGAGATCCGCGGTGCCGGGAATTTGCTTGGCACCACGCAGCACGGTCACATGGAGGCCGTGGGATATGAGCTCTACTGTAAGATGCTTGGGGACGCGGTCCGTAAGCTAAAAGGCGAGCCCACGAGGGAGTCAGAGGGGGACTTTGTGACCCAGGTGGATCTGGACGTGGATGCCTTTATTCCGCCGCAGTACATTGTGAATGAAGAGCAGAAGCTGGACGTATACAAGAGGATTGCGAGCATTGAAAATGAAAAGGATAAGGAGGAGATGCGGGACGAGCTGTTGGATCGTTTTGGGACGATCCCTGCAAGCGCGGAGAATCTTCTGCGGATTGCGCTGCTTCGGGAGAACGCACACAAATTATATCTGACCGACGTCAAAGGACGGCCTGGGCAGGTGACGTTTACGTTTCGGCCGGATGCGGATATTGATCCGACAGGGATACCGGGGTTGATTGCGAGGTTTGGGAAGCAGCTTACGTTTACGGCGTATGGGAACCCGTATCTGACGCTGAAGTACCAGAGAGCTGGGTTGGTGGAGACCGATGAACAGCAGCTGCTGGAAAAGGCGGAAGAGGTTGTGAGAGTTATGGGGGAAGTGTTGAAGAAAATGTGATGATAAAGGGCACAAAAGTCAAAGTCGTTCGTGTTTACACGAAAACGAATTTGACCTTGGTGCCCGAACAAACACGAGGAAGTAGCTGTTTACGAAGTAAACGTGCAAACTCCGAGTGGTTGTAGGGTTGTGAGAGTTAAGTGGCAATGGAGCAATCTGGTGGCATCAATGGGGTTGGGGAAAGATGATAAACATTGGGATATGTGATGATGATCTTCGTTGGAGAAGAAAGATAAAAACATATTGTGAAAACATCATGAATAGGATGCAACAAAGCTTTACGATCTTAGAGTTTTCTTCTGGTGAAGAGGTTTTGGAGTATAACGGTGATATAATCCATTTGCTATTCCTTGACATAGAAATGCAAGGATTAAGTGGTTTGGAAGTAATGGAGAAGACGCGTCGAAACCCACATTTTTGGAGGATTGCGTTTGTCTCCAGTCATACGCATTATCGTTGGGATACGACTTCACTTAAAACGCTTGCGTTTCTAGAAAAACCTATAGAAGAAAAGGCCATTACAAGTTGTCTTAAGGCTGTAGTTAGGGAAACTGAAGCGAACATCAATATTCCAATTCATACAAACGATGGGGAGAAAAGATTTTTTGTTGAAGATATCGTCTATGTACGAGCACAAAAGAATTATGTCAATGTGCATTTAAAAGATTCAGATATTGTTGGATATGATAGCATTAAGAAACTCGAGGACCTGTTTAGGGAAACAACGATGGTCAGAATACATAGGTCTTATATGATAAATCTCCAGTTTCTTAAAGATATTACATGGACAGAAGCAACTATGTCAGATGGGTCAAAGATTCCTGTTGGGAGGATGTACTATCAAACGACTCGAGATGCCTTTTTTTCTTATCTTGCAGACATGACCGTAGAAAGGATGGGGATGGAATAATGTTTTGGGGAGTAAGCTATACTTTGCAGTTTTTGAGTTATTATCTTTGCTATCTTATTCTGTTTCGACTAAAATTTGGAAATTGGAAAAGATGTTGTTTTGTAACTGCCTTAATCTGCGTTTTTTCATGTATTATGAAAGAAATTGGGCATCATCAGATTTCCACATCCATAATTCCAATTTTTGCTTTGTTAGGATTCATTCTTTGGGCGCCAAGAATGTGGAAAACGATAGTTGCGTTCTTTCCTGTTCCGTTAATTCTCACAGGATGCGTGAATATATTGCTTCAGATTTTTATCTCGTTTTCTCTTCAAATCCCCTATTCATCTTTCTTGAACTCTATGTTTTGGAGTGTTGTTACAGATACTTTGACGGTCGGGAGTTTTTGGGCGTGGTATATCTTATATGCAAAGAAAACCGAAGAAGTACAGTTGGGCCGAAAGGATTGTTTTATAATTCTGATGGGGGCGATCTGTCTGTTTATAGTCGTTGGTGTGTCGCAGGGTTTGATGAAGGGGGATGCCAGTTTTTATTTATCGATGAACAAGCTTTTCGCGATCAGTGTTATGTCCCTTTGTCTTTTCTTTTTCATTGGTCTGCTTTTGCAGGTGTTGATGAAAAACAGGGCGATTCAGTATGAGGCGGAGAAGGCGTTGTACAATCAGTTCCTGGGGCAGCAGGAAGCGCACGTGAAGGATCTTCTTGAGGCGGATGAGCGGCTTAGGATGTTTCGGCATGATATGCGTGCGCATCTTCTGGCTTTGGAAAGTTGTATGGAAGAGCGGGATGAGGAGCACGCAAGAGAGTATTTGGAAAGCATGAAGCGGGAGGCGAGGGCCTCGGAGCGGGAGCTGTATTGTGGGGTTGCCGCGGTAGATGCGATCGTCAGCGAGTGGCACAAAAAGGCGCAGGAGAAGGACGTGGCGTGGGAGTGGAAGGGTGAGTTTCCGCAGGACGTCCGGCTGGATCTTTTCAACTTTTGCGTGTTGATCTCGAACCTTTTGAGCAACGCGGTGGAGGCGGCGGAAAAGGTGGCAAGTGAGCAGGGACGGTTCGTCAGGGTCAGTCTTGGGGCGATGCAGGGCAAGGTCGTGGTGCAGATTGTCAATTCATGCGTCGATTCCGTCGCGAAGAATCCGAATATGATTTCGACGAAAAAGGATTTGCAGAATCATGGTTTTGGCATGAAGAGCATGGAGCGGAGCGTTGAGCAGTGTCATGGAAAGATGACCAGAAGCTGTGAAGATGGTGTCTTTCGTGTGCGTGTGATCGTGTGAATTACGTTGTTCGTCCAAAGTTTATGTCATTCGTCCAAAAGTGTTTGCATTTCATGTCATGCTGCGGAATAATCTTCTTGGATGATAGGAGGAGGGAGAGTTCGACATTCGGATTTATGGAGTTGCATTTCAGGGTTGTTTCTGTTCTTTCTGCATATATGACGTGAAAACTGCTTTTTTCTGATCCCATTTCTCAAAGCCCATCTTTTTGCAGTCTTGAAATCAAACCGTTGTCGCTGATTGTATTTTGAAGATCATCCTTTTTTCAACCGATTCGATCCGTCTGCCGTTCTCCCGATGACTCCTTCTAGGATGTGTTCAAAAGAATCGATTCTTCTGGCAAATGATGCCCCCGGATTGCTTCGTTGCTGCGCAACTCTCACAATCCGACAAACATTCGCATTCCGCGGAAATGCTTAAAGAGCGAGCACGAACGACTTTGACTTTGCGACCCTGTGCATCAGATTGACAACCCGCGTCATTCATGGTAGAATGAGTCGAAATAACGGAAAGGGTAAGTGTGATAGATTTGATTATTAGGTAATCTCCAAGCGAAACTATTCGACTTAAAAGGGAAAGCTGGGCTTTCTTTTTGTGCTTTGTGGAGATTATCAATGATCAAGGATGTTGCTTGCCGTCTGTAAGGATGGTGTTTTTGCGTTGATGATCTCTCTTTGGAAAAAGGAGGGATTTTTTTATGTCCGAAAAAAGGTTATTACAGGCAGAAAATGTCCGATTATCTTATGGGGAGCAGGAGGTTCTGAACTTCAATCTGTTCCAGCTTTATGAAGGCGACAAGGTGGGGCTTGTGGGCGCGAACGGTGTCGGGAAGACGACGCTTTTGGAGGTTCTTTCGGGGAAGCTTCGGCCGGACGAGGGAAAGGTGCGTCTGGATTGCGATCCGTTTTACTTCAAGCAGTTTGAAGGCTCCTGGGACGTGGGTGAGCTGGATGGTAAGGAGGTCAAGACATTTGGCGTCAGGGAGCAAGTTTGGCAGGACACTGTCAGTGGCGGGGAGAACACGAGGATCCGGCTTGCGGAGCTTTTTGGAAGTGATAAGCCGGTTGCTTTTTTGGATGAGCCGACGGCAAATCTTGACGTGAGCGGAAGGCGCCTTCTCGCAGAGCGCCTTGGCAGTGTTCCGTCTTTTCTTCTTGTGAGTCACGATCGCATGCTCATGAACGCGGTATGCAACAAGATCGTGGAAATCGTCGACGGAAAGCTTTATGAATATGCCGGAAACTACGAGGAGTATCAGGCCCAGAAGGCGGAAAAGACGCAGCGCGCCCAGACGGAATATGAGCAATATGTCGCGGAAAAGAAAAGACTTTCGAAGGTATATGAAAGTAAGAAAAATCAAGCGAAGGACATGGTCAAGAAGCCGAAAAACATGTCGTACAGCGAATATAAAATGCGCAATTTCATCGGCGGTCACATGCCAGTAGACCGCGTGCTCAGCATGGAAAAAAGTGCCAAGAACGTACTTAAGCGCATGGAGCACATGGAGGTCAAGGAAAAGCCCAAGGAGGCGCCAAGGATCCGGCCGGACTTTCGGCTGACCAACCCGCCGAAGAATCCCATCGTCATTCGCGGCGAGTCGATCACCTTCGGCTATGACGAGCATCTGCTTTTCGATGATGCAGCTCTGATCATTGAGAACGGGAGCAAGGTTGCGATCCTTGGCGATAACGGCGTGGGCAAGTCTACGCTCATGCATATGATTCAGAATCGCGAGCAGGTTTATGTCGTGCCTGCGGCGAAGCTGGGTTTTGTCAGCCAGAACCTGTCAGAGCTGGATTTTGAAAAGTCGGTTCTGTGGAATGCAATGCATGTCAGCATCCAGAAGGAAGACGTGACGAGGACCGTTCTTGCAAGGCTTCTTCTCGGCAAGAGGGACATCGAAAAGAAGGTGGGCGATCTGTCCGGCGGCGAGCGGATGAAGCTTGCGTTTGCAATGCTTTTTGTGTCCGACGTGAACGTACTCATTTTGGATGAACCCACGAATTACCTGGATCTTCCGTCCATGGAAGCCATGGAGCAAATGCTGAGGGAATATGAAGGAACGCTGGTTTTCGTGTCTCACGACATGGAGTTTGTTGAGCATGTGGCGACGAAGAAGCTTCTGCTGAAGGACAGGAAGCTTGTGGAGATGGAGTAGGTGACTACTGCCCGGAGACGGAAAAAGCAGGCCAGGCAGTAGCGGAAGGCGTAGGGTGGTACTGCCCGAAAGCGGAAGAAGCAAGCCAGGCAGTAGGTAGGCCAGCGGGTGGACCTAGGGGACGGGGCTCGTGGTCCATTTTCCCGCGTGGGATGCGAAATTTTGTTCCTATTTGGGTGGAGACATGATATAATGATTACGGAGTTATGGAATTTCAGATTAAGGATTTAAGGGATCAAAGATTTAAGACGGATTTAAGATGGATTTAAGACGGATTTAAGAAGCATTTAGGACGGATTTAGGAAGGAAGCTGCGTGGATTTTGACGGCTAGGTTCGTATGTATTTGCAAAGGACCAGTCAAAACAGCCTGAGACACAAAACCCAAAAGGAGGATTTACAAATGGCTGACGAAAAGGAAAAGGTATTGAAAGAGGAAGATCTGAAGGATGTAAGCGGCGGGTTTACTTCGCCAACGGAGCTCAGCATGATCTGCAGTAACTGCAAAACAACGACCACATGGAAGAAAAATATGTGGGGTACATGGGCATGCGAGTGCGGATGCACGAAAAACTGGACCATCTATCAGTATAATGATTGGTTAAATTCGCAAAACAAGTAAATCATCCGTTTTGACAAGAGGCGTCTACCCTCTTTCCCGGGAAACCTGGAAGGAGGGTATTTTTATACATTACGGCGATGGCATCTTGTTTCTTTCGCCCTTGCCAACCCTGAAAAACTGTTGTATTCTAAAAGTGGCATGGTTTCATCAGGTTTCCTACAAAAATAGAACAAATTGGGGAGTTGTGATTGCGATGGACTTTCAGAGTTTATTGGATCAGTATGAGTGTAAGGCCTGTGTGATGTCTGTTGAGGTGTTTCCGGATGGTAAGTACGGGAACATCAGGGTGGCCGCGGGCAATCGTGCCCATGCGGAAGAAATCAAAATGATACGGGGATATGCTTTCGAAAACGGCATGCCTTATGAAGCGTGCTTTCCGCCCAACCTAAATTTCGAGGACTTCTGTTACAGAAGCGCCATCGGAAAGCAGCAGCTCCATGCCTACGTGGACATTCCGCAGATGGGACTCTGGCTGGAGATGTATCTTCTGCCGCTTGCCTCCGATAAAGAAAATGTGGGCTACTGCCTGTATTCCTACAACGTGGCTCCGAAGGCGGATACCGGTACGATGTCAGACGTTTCTCATGAGGTTTCCTCCGCAGTGCTCAATTCCTGCATCAAGCTTTATAGATCAGAGGATTTTGAAGCATGCATACGCGAGGTGATCGATGACATCCGCGACATCTGTGGTGCAAGACGCTGCTGCATTCTCATAGTTGACGAGGAAAAGCGAGACTGCCACGTCGTTGCAGATTCCGAACGCGAAGGCTATACGCCCTCCCGCCCGAAGGAGAAGATGAACAAAGACTTTTATGACACCGTGGAGAGTTGGAAGGACACGCTGGACGGCAGCACCTGCCTGATCATAAAAAATGAGCAGGACATGGAGACCATCCGCGAGCGAAATCCGCGCTGGCACGCTTCCCTTATGCGCGCCACGGTGGAGACATTGGTGCTGTTCCCATTAAAGTACGACGGAAGGCTTCTTGGCTACATTTGGGCATCTAACTTTGACGTGGAAAACACCGTGAAGATTAAGGGCGTGCTGGAGCTGGCCACGTTCTTCATAGCCTCGAAGATCGCCAATTATATGCTGTTGCAGCGCCTTGAGGTTTTGAGCACCATGGACCTTCTGACGGGGGCAAAGAACCGAAATGCCATGAACAACCGCGTCCTGGAGTTTGATTCGCCCACCTTCCAAAAGCCCAAGACCCTTGGCGTGATCTTTGCCGATCTGAACGGCCTAAAGCAGACAAATGACAACAAGGGACATGGCGCCGGCGACGGCATGCTCAAAAAGTCCGTTGCCATCCTTCGTCAGGTCTTCGTGGACGAAGAGATCTACCGCGCGGGCGGCGATGAGTTTGTGCTTATTTCCCTTGACTGCACGGAGGAATATCTGAAGGAGCGCATTGACAAACTGCGCGAGGTGTGCGAAGCAGACGCTGAAATCAGCTTTTCCGTGGGATATTGCTTCGACGACGGCGAGCAGCTTGACCTGCGTCATGCCATGAGCATCGCCGACAGGCGCATGTACGAGGACAAGGACAGATTTTATCAGGCATTTCCTGAGAAGAAATATCGATAAATCAGGGTTGCCTAACTTGATTTGGGGAAATATCGGAGAGGGGAAACATGTTTATCTGGGCGGGGGATTATCTGACTAATATTCTGAGCTATTTCATCGTTTATCGATGGATTTTTCGCATGCCGTTTCGCAAGAACAAGCCATTTTGCATTGGCGTTGTGTGCACGGGAGCACTGCTAATGATGGGCGTCAAAGTGTTGGGCTTGTTTGAAAAGGACAATGTTCCTGTCACAATTCTTGCCCTGTTGTCCATTCTCGTTCTCATAGAGGGGCATTATTTGATTGCGCTTCTTCGCTTTCCCATTGCATTTTTTGGCGCGGGCGTCGTCAATGTTTTAGGCTCTTATATTTTGGCATTTCTGTTTCGGGTTCCCTATGGCATTTTTATGAGAACGGAAGCATGGGTGTTTCTTGCAATGTGCTTTTTCCCGGTTGTTTTCTTTGTTTTGTCTTTGCTGTTCAAGGGACTTCGCAAAGAGGGCGAGATGGTTCACTTTAGCATTCCGCAATACTTGCTGGCGTTGGCGGGTTCCCTTTGCATGTTTATCATCGTTGGTATTTCACAGGGCGTTGTTCAGGGTGAAACACAGTATTCGGATTGGCCGCGGCTCTTTGGCATTTGCTTGGCGAGTGCCGGGGTCGTGTTCAGTGGTTTGATCATTTGGCAGTCCGTTATTGAGAAGCGTGCTCTGCAATACAAAATTGAAAACGAATACTATCAGTTCTGCCTAAAACGGCAAGAAGAACACATCAATGAAATCGTAGAAAACGATCAGAAGATACGGCGCTTTAGACATGACGTGAATGCGCATCTTACGGCGTTAGAGCAGTGCATCCAATCGAATGACGCGGACCAGCTAAAAGCCTATGTGAATCGTCTTCGCGTGGAGACGAAAAAGCTGGAAGTGCAAAAATTCACAGGGCTTGTCGCCGTGGATGCGATCATCAGCGAATGGCATCAAAAAGCCCTTGAGGCGGGGATTACCTGGGAATGGGACGGTAGATTCCCAGAGCGTACAGAAATTGAAACCTTTGATTTGTGCGTCATCTTTTCCAACCTCCTGAGCAATGCGGTGGAAGCGGCAAGACAAGTGGAGGATGGAAGAGAAAAGAAAATCCATGTCTCCTGTGGTACCTTCCGCGAAAAGATATGCATCCGCATCTCCAACACCTGTAAAGAAGATGTCAACGCAAAGGGCATTCTGTCGACCACAAAGAGTGATCGCGGGAACCATGGTTTTGGCTTGATGAACATTCAGAACACGGTCGAAAAGCTCCATGGGGAGTTCAAAAAAAGTGCAGATCAAGGCATTTTTCAGGTCGAAATCGTGTTTTAGAGGCAAAAAGAGCGTAGTTCATCAAAAAAAAGCGTAGTTCATCAATTGGTTGTTGATTTTTGTCAGAGCATTCACCATAATGAGTTTAGATTTAGCGATAAGGGGGAATGCAAAATGTTTGGGTTAGAAATTATTTTGGCTCAGGCTGGTTTTTGGGACTGGATATGGGATATCCTGACTGGAGGGAAAAAGACTAGTTAACATCGGCCGAGCTATGAGGGTTATTGGGGGATGAAAACACCACTCTTTCGGGAGTGGTGTTTTTAAATTAGCACAAAAATGCAAAAAATGTTTGTTTTTTCCGCCATTTCATGTAAAATGTAAGAGATATGCTAGATTGAGGTGGAGGAGAAAATGATCACGATTGGTATTTGTGATGACGAAGCGGCTTATCGCGACCACATAAAGACAATATGCAGTGATTATCTCACCAGACAGGAGCAGGAGTTTCAGTTTATCGAGTTTTCGTCAGGTGAGGAAGTGCTTGCCTATCAAGGCGATCGCATGCTTTTGCTCTTCCTTGACATTGAAATGCCTGGTATCGATGGCCTTGAGGTGATGGAAAAGCTGCGCGGGAACGACCTGATCTGGCGCATTGTTTTCGTGACCAGCCATAAGGAACTTCAGTGGGATACGGTCGACCTAAAGACACTCGCATTTTTGGAGAAGCCGATCGTTGTTGCCGGCGTGCAAAGCTGCCTTCGGACCGCGATCCGCGAGAATATGGAAAACATCGACGTGATATATAAAACCGCCGACGGAAGCAGTTGTATCAAACTTGATCAGATCATCTTTATCCAGGCAAAGGGCAATTATGTTGTCATCTGTTCAAAGGAGAAAGAGATCACGGGCTATGACAGCATCAAGGATCTGGAAAAGCAGATCAACGGAACGACCATGATGCGGACCCACAAGTCCTATCTTGCGAACCTTCAGCACATCCGTAAACTGCTTTGGGATGAAATGCAGATGACAAACGGCGTCGTCCTTCCCCTAGGCCGAAAATACATCCCGGCCGTCAAGGACGCCTACAATGATTTCATCAAGAAAGTTACCATCGACAGGAACAAATAAATATTCTTCAACCACGATCAACTAGCTGGCCGGAGGACTTAAAATGAGCCCGCCGGCTTTCTTTTTGCAAAACCATGTTACTCATCGCCATACTCACCAAAGGACAAAAACCATGATTAAAGCAATGAAACTATATTATTCCAACATGCCCAAATGGCTGCTTCCATACAACCTCTTAAAAGAGTTGCTGAGTTCAATAAGCATTATCTGCAACGGGGTCATTTTGCCTTCGGTGATAACGAGATATTTCACTGGTGAAATTGATTTCGGCATAGTATTGATCGCAATAAGCGTTAATCTTTTATTAACCTTTTTGGTGATCATATCTTCTCATGTCGTTGGAAACCGTATGCTTCCCAAAGAGGAAATCCGTTTGAAAGGCGTTGTCCAAAGAAATATATTCAAAAAGATGCATGAAGTGTCCATGGAGAATTATGATCGCCCTGAGTTTTTTGATCAGTTTCAGTTGGCCATGGATAATGCGGAAGAAGCTGCCAAAGCGTCTGCGGAATGGCTCAATTCATTTTGGGGAATGATGATCAGGATTGTTACCACGACCATTGTCGTTACTTTAGTAAACGCGAAGATCCTGCTAGTCATGCTGGGATGCTTGATCCTCGGAGTGATCCTCGAGATTTTTATCTCCGTCGTCGGGATAAAACTGAAAGAAAAAAGTGCAAGAATCGCTAATGTTTTCGAGTATTGCGAAAGAGTGTTTTATGTTCGCGATTATGCGATTGAAACCAGAATTTCAAGCATTAGTAAGGCAATACTGGGTTTGTATGATCATAATTTGGATGCAGCCAAAAGACTGATCAAGGATACCTATAGGGTCATTTTGCCAGTCGATGTTTTTAGGGCAGCCATACCTGAGGTGGTGACTTATTTTGGACTGCTCGGCTATGTGTGTTATGGAATTGTTGTTAGGCACGCTTATTCAGCCGGCGACATGGTAATGCTGTTAACGGGTGCATTAACGCTGTATTACACACTTTCGATGATTTCAAGCCACCTGTCAAGAATTGTTGATCATTCAAGAAAATTCCAATTCTATTTGAATTTCATGAATGTTGAGGGGCAGACGGAAGAAACGGAACCATTTAGTGAAAAGGATTTGACCCTAAAGATAAAAGATCTCACAGTGGAGTTTGACGGACACATTGTTGTTGACCACTTGTCTTTTACAATGGAACAAGGGTCTTCCCTGGCGATCGTCGGGCCAAACGGAGCAGGAAAAAGCACGCTCCTAAAAGCGCTGCTTCGGTATTATAAGCCAACGGAAGGACATGTTTACGTTGGCGGCAGAGAGGCAAGTACGATCTCCGAGAAGGAGTATCGCCATTTGTTTGCATACATGGGCCAGGAACCGGTTGTGATGGAAGCGTCCGTATTAGAAAACATTCTGATGAAATCAGCGATAACTGAAGAAGATCGGAAGTTTGTCTGGGAACTTTTGGAACAAGTTGGTCTGAAGGACAAGGTTGAATCGCTTGAGAATTCAATAGACAGCGTGATCGGAAAAGAATTCTCTGAAGACGGAGTTTTGCTCTCTGGGGGAGAAATGCAGAAATTAGCACTCGCCAGAGTGCTTGCAATGCAAAAGCCAATTGTTATTTTGGATGAGCCTTCGTCCCACATGGATCCCAAGGCTGAAAAAGAACTGTTTGAATGCTTGAAATGTGCAGGGAAAACATTGATTTTCATTACACATCACATAAAGAACGCCCAATATGCAGACAGAGTCATATGGTTGGAAAACGGTGCGATCTGTGAGAGCGGAACCTTTGATCAATTGTTAAAGGCGAACGGGAAATTCCGCATGGCGTATGACAGCAAATACAATGTTCTGCTTGGAGATTGATCATGAAAAAAAGTAGTCAGAAAGATATATTATATGCCATTAGGCTTGTGATGAAATATGGGGAAAAGAACATTATCGGATATTGTTTGACGACCATATTGGCAGGCGTTTTGCAATTCCTGTTTGAAGTATATTATCTTGCCTTTTTGCTATCAGCAATCATTCATGGGGCATCGTGGAACACTACGTTGCAAATCTGTCTTGCCGGAGCAGGGATCGTGGCGCTTCGCATTTTGCTTTCCAAGATTTCGGAACGATGCCAATTGTTCCTCGAGTTGGAAATAATCCCTAAAATCAAGCGCAATATTTACGAAGCCAGTTTGCGTCAGGACATAGAAAAACAACTAAATAAAGAAAACTATGATGAGTATACCTTTGTGGTCCAAAACTGCGGGCAGTACATTGCCCTGTCCGTCAACATTCTTTGTAATGCCGTGATCGCATGTATTTACGTTGGCTTCTTTTGCGTGGAACTTGTGAGGCAAGATGTTTATGTAATGGCCCTGATCGTCCTTATGCTTGCGTTTCATTTTGCGATGAATTACTTTTTGCACAAAAGGCTTTCGGACAGGAAATTTGCCAGTGAACAGAAACTGCAGCCATCCATTAGGAAAAACGATTATTACAGGAGACTGTTCTATCTAAAGTCGAATGCATATTATTTGAGGGATGAGGAGAACTATTCGCATGTCATGGATCTATATGATCAAGACGTCAAGGAATATGCAGATCATTTGGTGAAGTGCAGGAAGGAATTCTTTGCATGGAATCTGTTTAAGAATCTGTATGATAACTTGTATTTGTACATGATCGCAATGATAGCCTTGATCTTGTTGTTAAGATACCGAGGAATCCTGGACATTTCCGTCTATTGGCAGGATTATGCATTGGTGACAAAACTCAGCAGCCTGTATTTCTTTTCAATGGTTGGTGACGCTAATGCCGTGAAGAAATATGTTTCCGCGATGCGTAAGTTTCTGGAAAAGATCATACCCGAGAAAACTGCAGTACATTTGTACGATGCGCCGGAGATTGCGATCTGTAATCTGTCCTATCAATATGAAAATGGCGGGTTTTCAATTGATAACCTTAGCCTCTTTGTACGAAAAAAGGAAAAGATTGCAATCGTTGGAAGAAATGGATCTGGAAAAACAACGCTGCTCAATTTGCTTTTGGGTTTATATCAGCCGGCATCCGGCGAGATCTCGATCGATGGAAAAGATGTCAGTAAGTATTTTTGCCATGGTCAGCATTGCGCGATCAGTTTAATGAGTCAGAATTATAACATATATAAGTTAAGTATTAAGGACAATGTTGTCATGGGGCAGGAGGAGAATCCGAAGCGCGTTGCTGAAGCATTGGGAAAAGCACAATGTGGAGACTTTTTGGATGCATTAACGGAAGGTGTGGAAACAAAACTGGGCAGGGATCTTTATGAAAATGCGACGGAGCTTTCAGGAGGACAAGAACAGAGATTAGCACTTTCCAGAGTTTTTTATGACGATTCATCATTAATCCTCATGGATGAACCTACGGCCAAGATCGATCCGCTTCAGGAAGACCGCATCTTTAGCAGATCCATGGATGATTTCAGGGATAAGACGGTTATGATGATCACGCATCAGTTAGGTATCACTAGGTCGTTTGACAGGATCATTGTAATGGACAACGGAAAGATCGTTGAGGAAGGACCGTTTGATGAATTGATGGGAAGGGAAAGCATTTTCCGTGACATGTACAACTATCAAATGGGTGATGCATAATAAGGAAATATGATCCTGGCAGCAGGCATAACGACCCGGCCGGAGGACTCAAAAAAGAGCCCTTCGGCCTCTCTTTTTGCCAAAAGAGCGTAGTTCATCAAAAAAAAGCGTAGTTCATCAATTGGGTGTTGAAAACAAATCGGGGATAAGGCAATAATAAAATTGGGCCGTTCTATAAGATCAAATTAGTGACAATTTCATGGCGCAGAAAGCTTCAAATTTGCCTTCGTTGACCCGCGAAAAGCGAATGACCATCCTGTTTCGCACAGGAATCAAATGACTGCTCATAATTTGACCAAAAACCAAGTGTTTGCCTAATATTTGTTATTTTGCCTCGGTAAGATGCATTTTTCGGGGGGTAAGATGCATTGAACGCACAATTTGAGGTGTGATACAATATTTCCTAGTTGATGCACCGGTTTCTGCGTTTGCATAAATCATACAAATACCACACATGGAGTAGGGAAACAAACTATAGGATGTTTTGGACGGTGTCATATTGGAATGGAGACATTTATGGACGAGGAAGCTTTTTTGGAGCGCATACATGGAAGCAAAATCATCAATTGCGAAATGTATAAGGGAATCTTTAAGGATTTCTATCATGCCTTACACAGTCAGCCAGATGAACTGGATCTGGCTTTTTATAATACGGAATGCATTCCTGTAAAAGGTACTATTCTGGAACTGGCTTGCGGAGACGGGCGAATTAGTATTCCTTTGATAAGAAAAGGATGCTCGTTTATTGGCATCCAGTGGACTTTGGAATGTAAATCTGGGATATAATAATTCCGAAATTCTAAAAGCTATTAGCAGCCAAATGTCTGAACTTCCATTTTGCTCATTGTTTGAGCATACAAATGAGATTGCTGTGAAAGCTGCATTAAAACTGCTGGAATTTGTTGGAGAACCGATGAAAAGGGTTGTCTTTGGGTGCTCTGGTTCAGAAAGCATCGAATGTGCAATAAAGATTATGCGCAGTTATTGGGATAATCGTGGACTAAACAAAAAGAAAAAAATTATCAGTTTCACAGAGTCTTATCATGGGACATACTATGGAGGAATAAGTGCAGGGGGGCTTGAAAGGAGCTGCCACGACAATATTGGTCCATGTTTGCCGGAGATGCAATTTATTAATGGTTCATTTCAGGCACACATGTGTGCGCGGTGTAGTTTCGATTGTCTTAATGAAGTTGAGGAACTGATTAACAGAGAAAAAGAATTGATAGCTGGAATCATTATTGAACCCATTTTGGCTTCAAAAGGTGGGATTATCCCCTGTACTGGATTTTTAAGGAATCTCGTAAGAATATGTAAAGAAAATGATATTTTGGTGACCATGGATGAGGTCGCTACTGGTTTTTATCGAACTGGAAGTGATTTTTACTTTAGAGCACTTGAGGTCTCTCCGGATATTGTATGTCTGTCTAAGGGAATCAATTCTGGTTATTTGCCGTTGGCGGCAACGGTTGTTAGTGAACGCATTGTTTTAGGATTCACTCGGAGCGGCCAGCTCTTGCAGCATGGATCAACCCAGGGCGGCAATCTTTTGGCGTGTGCGTCAATGATAGCTTCACTAGAACAATATAATCAACTTTCTGGCGAATTTATCCAGAAAGCGCCTTTATTTAAAAGCATACTAAACGATGCATTAGTTGGGCTTGATGCTGTGGAATATGTTTATTGCGCTGGTTTTATGTTTGGTATTGCATTAGTCAACAAGGCAAATGATTTTGACTTTAGTGATATTCTTGAAATTCGGAAAAGGCTATTATATAAAGGCGTCATCGTTTATTATTCAGAAATTGGCTTGACATTAATGCCAATCCTTACGATGGAAATTGAAGAGTGGAAAAAAGCAGTTCGGGTTATAGCAGATGAGTTGTGCGCTTGGACCAAATCAAACGGAGCAAGGTGAAGATAATTGACAAAGTATGATTATTGTTTTGTTTATCTTAATGTTATAGATGGGATATTTCGGGGGGCGGATTATGAAATCAGTTCATCGTACATAAGGTCATATCTGAAAAGCAAGAATGTAAAATCTGTTCAATACATTGACCTGGATGCTTACAGCATAAATGATATAGTATATGGAATACGGGAAATGAAATGTCGCTATTATGTTTTCCATATTAGTGATTACAACTACTATATTAGCAAGGTTGTCATTAATAGACTTGCATCTCAGAACAAAGGAGAAGGAATCATTGCAATAGGCCCAGTAAGTGAATATATCATGAATCATTTTCGCCAGCATATTTTGGTGGATTATTATTGCTATGTCAATGAGTGTGATACACTTTATCAGATAATCAATGGGAAAAGTGGTTTGGATTTTGATCCATCAAAAGCAGAGAGAGTTTTGCTCGCTGAAATACATCCTCCTTATTCAAATGGCATTGTTCCTGCAAAAGAGGCGCTCAATATGGGTCTAATTAGTTCCAAAGGATGCATCGGGCGTTGTAATTTTTGCTCTTATTCCGAAATGGATGGACGATGTGATTTTTATCCAATTGAGATGGTAATAACAGAACTCAAATATATAAAGGACAACATCGGTGGAGATGGACACAAGATTTTTTTCTACGATGATTGTTTTTCGGGAGATACAGAAAGGACATTAAGGTTATGTGATGAAATCATAGAGGCCAATTTGGAATTTAAGTTTTGGTGCTGCACAAGAGTAGATCTTTTGAATGAGACGGTTATAAATAGACTGGCTCAAGCGGGTTTTGAAGATGTTGTGGTTGGACTTGAGAGTGCATCTGAGAGAGTGCTAACGAGTTTAGGGAAATTGGTTTCAGCGGATACATTTCAAAACTATACGGATAAGCTTGCTCGAATGTACGCATATGCGAAAACAAAAAAACTGAATCTTGTCGTATCGGTGAATTTTGGCCTTATTGGTGAGCAGACAGAAGATGCCGTGCAGACAATAGAGTTTTTGAAAAAAAATAATATTTCTCAAATCAGTGTCAATTACATGACATTATTTCCCAAGAGTCGAATTTTTGCTGATGATCCTTCTCAGTTAAAGAATTGCTGTTATTCCCCCGAAGAATTGCCAATGAGAACACTTCATGACAGGCGAATGATGAATTATGTTTCAAGTCAAGTATCGTTGTTGTCTACGAATCTTAATATGGAGAATTCAATAAGGGATCAAAAAAGAAAAGCTGATATCATTGAAATCTATACAGGCGTATCGCATAGAAGAAACAGAAAATTGGGTTTGGTGGAATGGAAGGAGGCAGAGCATCAACCGCAGATTATGGATAATCAATCAATTCATGGATATTGTGCCGTGGATTGTGATAAGATTTTGCCAGATGAAGTATACAGTGATAACAGAAAAGAGTTGAAAATCAGAATTGAGCAATTTGATAGAATAAAAAAATGGGCATATCAACATGATGTTTATATAGAACATATTCTATTACGCAAGAAAATTGATGGACAAGCTTTTATAAAAGCTGATAATACTATCCAGGGAAGAATCTTGAAATACCATTATTTTGGCAACCATTTTTCGGAGAAGCTGCAGCATATTGTTTCGAAATATTCTTTTTTTGTGGGTAATACATGCTTAAAACTTTACCAAGACATAGAATGTACCCTGTGCGATGATATGCAAGCCTTTGTGACTGCTTATTATAGGGGAGAGATACCGCCTGATAACAAAGATGAATATGAATCTTTCCGCGTTAAATATCCATATGCATATGTTTTTGTTAATTTTTGTATATTTATTGCCAAGAATTCGAATTCGGATAATCATGGTGCATTTTGCGCCGCTCGGTGGCCACTGATGCGTTTTTCAGCGGCCACGCGGCGTAGCTATCGGCCACCGTTTAAGTGGCGTTTTGTAACTGTATCATTACTACGTAGTGCTTGGTTGCCCTCTTC
>JAEEVF010000008.1 GCA_016290775.1 Acetatifactor sp.
ACAACGGGAGCATGTCCTTATTATGTCTTATCCTGTAATTAGGATAATCTGTCCAAAGAGCCTCATAATCATCCATGACTGACTCATCGAAATAATCCGGAACACCTGATGTATGATTCAACAGCTGCTTAACCGTAACACCTGGATCAATGCTTTTCAAATTGATATCAAGGATATCCCCCAGAGTATCTTCAAATTTTAGTTTTCCGGCTTCAATCAGTTGAAGGATTCCCACGGCAACAAATGTTTTACCCATGGATGCAGTTGCAAATCTTGTATTAAGAGTATTCGGTATCTCATTCGCCAGATCCGCAAATCCTCCGCTGAATTTCAAGAGAACATCTTCATTTTGAATGATATACGCATTTCCTCTGAAATCATTATCCATCTCTATTTTCATAACCAGTCTCCAGTCGCTCTCCGGATAATTCATATTTGGCATCGTTTAATTCCCTTTGTTGTACCCGCTGATCATTCCAATATCATCGGTCTTCGCAATACTTTTTCTCTCCGAGCTGTCTCTGTCGATATCTCCCTTGGAAAGTTGAACCACAGTCTCCACATGGACGGTGTTTGCGAACTGATCCACGCCGCGGATCCTTTGAAGTTCATAGCCGCCGTCGCAAAGGATCTTTAAGTCTCTGGCGAGAGTAGCGCTGTCGCAACTGACGTAAACGATGCGGGCAGGCTGCATTTTCAGCATGGTGTCAAGGCAGGCCTCGTCGCAGCCCTTACGAGGCGGATCGACCACGATGACGTCAGGGTGGCGCATCGAAACCACTTCACCTACAGCGCCACTCTGCAACAGATCATTCCCTATTTCGGCGCCACTCTGCAATAGATCATTCCCTATTTCGGCGCCACTTTGCAACGAGTCGCCAGCCGTTGTCTCTTCCTGCAATTTCCCTTCATAGTACGCGGGCAGCACTTCCTCCGCCTTGCCCACAAAGAACTTTGCATTCGAAATCCCGTTCCGAACGGCATTCTCCCGCGCGTCCAAAATGGCCTGCTCCACGATTTCCACGCCGTAAACCTGCTTCGCCTTGCGGGCCAAAAAGAGCGAGATCGTTCCGATGCCGCAATACAGGTCCCAGATGGTTTCCTGTCCGATCAGTCCGGCATATTCCAGCGCCAAGCTGTACAGTTTCTCGGTCTGCACGGGGTTCACCTGATAGAAGGAAAGCGGTGAGATCTTGAAGGTCAGCTCATCGCCCGTAAAGGGATATCCCTCCGCCTTCATGTCGCGTACGTGGATCACGTCAAAGATGGTCGGCTCGCCCCAAATGGTTCGCACCTCCCGGCCCAGAATGACATTCGTGTTTTCTGCATTGAAATTCACGGAAATGCTCTTCATGCCAGGAATGACGGAAAGTTTTTCCACAAGCTTATTTTGCGCAGGAAGATAGTTCTCTTTGCCCGTCGTCACTCCATGCTTCTGTCGTCCGTTAGCATTTTCTCCAAATGTCGTGACTCGCCGATTGATCACGACGCAGACCATGAGTTCGCCGCTTGTAAACCCTTTACGGATTAGCACATGGCGCACCAACCCCTTGCCTGTCGTCTCATCATAGGCACTCACCTTGTTTTCGCGCATATATTCCAGAACGGCCTCCAAGACCTTCTGATTCTCAGGCGCACCCAAAAGGCAGTCCGTGTTTGCGATGATGTTGTGCGTGTGGCCTGCGTAAAAGCCCGTGATGACCTGTCCATCCTTATCGCAGCCCACAGGGTACTGCGCCTTGTTGCGATAGCGAAAAGGCTCGTCCATACCGACGATCGGCTCCATCTTTGCGTCCACTTCTTCCGGCGCAAATCCGCCGATGCGAAGAAGGTTGTTGCGGATCTTCTTTTGCTTGAACTCGAGCTGCTTCTCGTAGCTTAAAGCCTGCAGCTGGCAGCCGCCGCACTGCCTGTGAAACTTACAGGGAGGCTCCACACGAAAAGGAGAAGGTGTTTCCACCTTCTCTAATCTTGCATATGCATATGTTTTCTTGCTTTTCATGATCTTGGCCGTCACGACGTCACCCGGCACGGCATCCTTCACGAACAAGGTAAATCCCTCCACCTTGCCGATGCCTTCGCCATCCGTGCCGATATCGTCGATACAAACTTTGACAAGATCATTTTTCTTAAATTCTTCCATCCTTTTATCCTTGCACCAGGTCAAACCTAAAAATCAATCTTCGTGCTCCTTAAGTTGGATTCAAACAGGCGATTGTAGCCAAGCCAGTCGGACGTGCCCGCGCTGCTCTTTAAGATTTCCTTGAAGGTTTCCATCTTCGCGTCGGTGTCGTCCGCGTAATTCAGCGCCACGGCCTCCACCAATGCGGGAAGCTTGGGAGAACCAAATTCGTACTTTCCGTGATGTGCCAAAATGCAGTGTTGCAGCTGCGTCAGAAGAACATGCGGGAAATCCGGGATCAATGCCGCCTTCTCCGCGATCATCTGCGAACCCATGACAATGTGTCCGAGAAGCTGTCCGTCATCCGTATAATCATTGGTCGGGAAGGAGGAAAGCTCCTTCACCTTCGCGATGTCGTGGCACATGGCCGCCGTCAGGAGCAGATCCCTTTTTAAGATGGGATATGCCGTGCAATAATAGTCACAAAGCTTTGTCACGCTTAAGGTGTGCTCCAAAAGTCCGCCCACAAATCCGTGGTGCACGGCCTTTGCGGCAGAGGACATTCGAAATGCCTTTGCAAACTCCTGATCCTCAACAAAAAAGCTTTCCAAAATGGCCTTATACCAAGGATTCTGAATGCTGTCGATGATCCCCAGCAATTCCTTGAACATGCCGTCAATGTTCTTCTCGCTGACGGGGAGATAGTTTGCGGGATCATATTCCCCTTCACGGCACACGCGAATGCGCTTTACGTTGACCTGCAGCATTCCCATGAAACTGTTGACGTCGCCAACTACCTCGATGTAATCCATCACGTCATATTCATCAATGCCGGGATTATTGGGATCCCAGACCTTGGCATCCATGGTACCCGTCTTGTCTTGCAGGATCACGTTCTCATAGCTTTTGCCGTTCTTTGTCACGGCCGATGCCTTGTGCTTGCAGAGGTAAACGTCGCTGATGCGGTCTCCCTCCTTTAATTCTGCCAGATACTTCATGTCTTTTCCTTCTTCCTATTTTCTTTCTCCAAGAACGATGTTCATGTTCATTTCCTTGTAACCGTTCATCGCCTGGCGAAGAATGGTCACGCGTATGGTTTCTTCCGGATTCTTTTTGTAGATCGCGGCCATATAATCCGAAAACGTGCTGATCTCCGTTTCATCGATCTGGACGATCAGGTCGCCTTGCAAAATACCAGCCCGCATGGCGGGGGAATCAAAAACGACGTCCTTGACGTAAGCTCCGTAAGGCACGTTCAGCTCCTCATGAATGCTTACGTTCACGGAAGTTCCGTAAATACCAAGGTACGCGAAAGGCTGATCATTGGAAAGCTTCTCCATGCGCTTTTTCATGTCGGTGATGCCATAGGCGGTGATCAGGTTTTCCATGCCGATCGCACTGTGCTCATTCGTGATCACGCCGATCAGCTGACCGTAAAGATTGAACAACACGCCGCTGGCGAGAGGACTGCCGTTAATGTCCGTCTGGAGCAGCTTATAATTTGCATCCGCATCCGATGCCTGACCGGTGGTTGCGGTGATCACGCCGTAACCCGCGGAATTCATGGTTCCCATGGGACTGCCAAGGGCAATGACAGGTGTTCCGATCAGGTTGCTCTGATTCGACGATCCCGGCCTTGCGATGGAAATGGTCTCCTCAAGGAAGCCTTCCGGCAATACTTCGATCGGAATGGAGACAACTGCCAAATGCGTGCTCGGATCCTTTCTCTTAAGCTCCGCCGTGGTCTCCGCGCCATTACAGAAGGTGACGTTGAGGCGTTGCGCGCGCTCTAGGGGCGTGAAATCCGTCAGGATCAACAATTCCTTGGTATTGTTGTATATGATAACGCCGGCGGACTTGTTCGCACTCTCATTGACGTCATCAAACCAGTCAATCCTCGAAGTGATGCCCGTGATCGTCACCATGCATTTCTGAAGGCTCTTGGTATAATCCGAAAGCGCCGCATACATCTGACGATAATTGCCCACGTTGAGCTGCAGCTCCGTAAGGATCCTTTGAACGTCTTCCTCAGAGAGAGCGGGTTCACTCCCTTCGCCCGTCTGATCGTCAGGTTCCGTCGTTGCGATCGGCGTCACCTCCACGGGAGCTGGCGTGCTCTCCAGCAGCATCTCCTCCGGCGTCATTTCCTCCGTTTCTTCGGGGAAATATACCTTTGGAAGCTCTTCCGCAGGATTCATGATGCCGTTTAAGACCGGTTCGAGCGCAAGGAAAGTAAAGCACGCAACCAAACCAAAGATCACGGCCATGGCCGCCGTCAGGAGCATGCGCTTTACGAGCTTTCCCTTGTTGACGGGACGCTCTTTGATCTTCTCTATCATAAAATCACTTTGAACGTTCGGCTCTTTTTCTGACATAAGTAAACCCTCCATGCCTATACACAAGTATATCGGATGGAGCGGCAAAAGTAAAGAGTGCGCAAAAAAAGACGCGGCCTTCGCTTTCACGAAAACCGCGTATTTTATGGTTTTTCTTATGCTTCAGTAAAGAGAGCGGTGGAGTAATATCTGTCGCCGCTGTCGGGAAGCAGTGCAACGATCGTCTTGCCCTTGTTCTCAGGTCTCTTTGCCAGCTCGATCGCACCGTAAAGTGCCGCGCCCGAGGAGATACCAACGGAGATGCCTTCTTTCTTTGCAAGGAGCTTTGCGGTTGCAAATGCTGCCTCATTGGGAGCCTTGATGATCTCGTCGTAGATCTTGGTGTTCAGCACGTCAGGAACGAAGCCTGCGCCGATGCCCTGGATCTTGTGTGCACCAGCCTTGCCCTCGGAAAGAACGGGAGAGGTCTCGGGCTCAAGTGCCACAACCTTAACGTTCGGGTTCTGAGACTTCAGGTACTCACCGGTACCGGTCAAGGTACCGCCGGTGCCAACGCCTGCGATAAAGAGATCAACTTTGCCGTCCGTATCCTTCCAGATCTCGGGACCAGTCGTTGCTCTGTGAATTGCAGGGTTTGCAGGGTTTACAAACTGTCCGGGGATGAAGCTGCCAGGAGTCTCCTGTGCAAGCTCTTCTGCCTTTGCAATGGCACCCTTCATGCCCTTTGCACCCTCGGTCAGAACGATCTCTGCACCATATGCCTTCAGAATGTTTCTGCGCTCAACGCTCATGGTTTCAGGCATGGTCAGGATAATGCGGTAACCCTTGGCTGCCGCGATGGCTGCAAGGCCAATGCCAGTATTGCCGGAGGTGGGCTCAATGATGACGGACCCTTCCTTCAAAAGTCCCTTCGCCTCAGCGTCCTCGATCATCGCCTTTGCGATACGATCCTTAACGCTTCCTGCGGGGTTAAAGTACTCGAGCTTTACGAGGACCGTTGCTTCCAGTCCCAGTTCCTTTTCAATGTTCACAACCTCAACCAGAGGCGTATTTCCAATGAGTCCTAACGTTCCCTTATAAATGTTTGCCATAATGATTTCCTCTCTTTCTTAGGCCTTGCACCTATTATAATCTTTTATGACGTTTTTTTCCATAGCGTCTTATGATCATTGTTCAATGTTTCTTCATAGCCCTGCGCGTAGGCAAAGGTTCTTGCCTGCGACTTAGCTCCTTGCTGCCTCAAAGCCTGCCTCGAGGTCTGCGATGATGTCATCAATGTGCTCCGTACCGATGGAAAGACGGATCGTGTTCTGGTAGATGCCCTGATCTGCCAGCTCCTCATCGGAAAGCTGAGAGTGCGTCGTGGATGCGGGATGGATCACCAGGCTCTTTACGTCTGCAACGTTTGCCAGCAGGGAGAAGATCTTAAGACCATCGATGAACTTCCATGCTTCCTCGCGTCCGCCCTTGATCTCAAAGGTGAAGATGGAGCCGCCGCCATTCGGGAAGAACTTCTTGTAAAGCTCGTGATCCGGATGATCAGCAACGGAAGGATGATTCACCTTCACTACCTGAGGGTGCTTGCTAAGGAATTCCACAACCTTCTTGGTGTTCTCCACGTGCCTTTCCAGTCGCAGGGACAAGGTCTCAACGCCCTGCAACAGAAGGAACGCATTAAAGGGTGAAAGTGTTGCACCAGTATCGCGAAGGAGGATTGCGCGGATATAGGTGACGAAAGCAGCAGGTCCTACTACGTCGTAGAAGGATACGCCGTGATAGCTAGGGTTCGGAGCAGCAATGTTAGGATACTTGCCGCTTGCCTTCCAATCAAACTTGCCGGACTCAATGATGATGCCGCCAAGAGTGGTGCCGTGGCCGCCGAGGAACTTCGTTGCGGAATGTACCACGATGTCTGCGCCATGCTCAAAAGGTCTGAACAGATAAGGAGTTCCGAAGGTATTGTCAACTACCAGGGGAAGGCCGTGCTTGTGTGCGATCTCTGCGATCGCGTCAACGTCAGGAATGTCACTGTTAGGATTGCCAAGGGTCTCAAGATAGATGGCTCTGGTGTTTTCCTGGATGGCACCCTCAAGCTCTGCAAGGTTGTGTGCGTCAACGAAAGTGGTGTTGATACCGTACTGAGGAAGCGTGTGAGCAAGCAGGTTAAAGCTTCCGCCGTAGATGGTCTTCTGTGCTACCACGTGGCCGCCGTTTGCTGCCAGTGCTTCGATGGTATATGAAATCGCTGCCGCGCCGCTTGCAAGTGCCAGAGCTGCGCTGCCGCCCTCAAGTGCGGCTACTCTCTTTTCGAATACGTCCTGCGTGGAGTTGGTCAGTCTTCCGTAGATGTTACCTGCATCTGCAAGACCGAAGCGATCTGCTGCATGCTTGCTGTTATGGAAAACATAAGAAGTCGTCTGATAAATGGGCACTGCCCTGGAATCGGTTGCGGGATCCGCCTGCTCCTGTCCAACGTGTAACTGTAAGGTTTCGAATTTATAATTGCTCATGATTTTGATCTCCTTTGATTTTGAATTTTATGGTTTTGAATTTCTTGATTTTCTATATTCAGTTTTAATTGTTTTATATTCTGCCGCTTGTTTCTTCCTCGCTACATAAAAAACCCGGAAGAGCAATTTGTTCTCCCGGGCAACTGGCATTCGTTCACAATGTTAAGGTCAACATCGTTCCTTATCGAGGCGCGCTGTCAAGCAGCCATACGCGCCGGCCAAGTTCCTTACCCGGGAGTATCGCATTCGACAACACATTTGCCATGTTCTGTTGTAAAGATTAGTTGTAAGCATTTCTCACGCCTCCTGTCAACTTCGATAGTGCCATATTAGCACTATTCGCCTACTATGTCAATAGGTTTTGTGAGATTTTTTTATTTTTTTATTTTACCTCTATCAGCTTATGATCGGAATGCTCCAAAACCCTGCATCCATCCTGTTCTACAACGGCTATGTCTTCAATGCGAACACCGCCAAACCCAGGCAGATAAATACCAGGTTCTATGCTGACCACCATCCCCGCTTTCAAGATCGCTCCGCTCCCTTGTACCAGTCCCGTGCCTTCGTGAATGTCAAGTCCTATGCCATGCCCCAGGTTATGCAGAAAGCTTCCTTGAAACTCCGTATTGTCAATGACATCCCTCGCGACCTTATCAAGCTCTCCTGAGATTTTCCCTGCCCTAAGCGCTTCCGTTGCTGTCTGCTGTGCCTCCAGCACCGTCTCGTAAATCTTCTTTTGCTTTTTGCTGGCAGGTCCAAGAACAACCGTTCTCGTCAGATCGGAATGATATCCGTTCACCGTACATCCGTAATCCATGGTGACAAAATCGCCCTTCTCAAGTGGCTTGCTTGTCGGCCAATGATGGGGCTTCGCGGAATTTGTACCGGAGGCAACGATGGTCTTATTGAATTCCTCACAACCCTCCAGCCTCATGTAATATTCCAGCTTTGCCGCCACCTCAAGCTCCGTGATCCCTGGCTTTAAGTCTCCTAAGATCTTCGAAAAAGCATGATCCGTGATCCTTGAAGCCTCAGCCAATTGTGCAATCTCCCATTCCTCCTTCGTCTCGCGAAAATGCTCGATCACGCCATCCCTGATCACTAAGCTTGGAACGCCGCATTCCTCAAGTTCGTGATACACGTAAAAAGGCACGTCCCCTTCTAAGATCAGCTTCTTCTCATGATTTTCATGAAGCAGCTTTGCCACGTAAGATCCAAGCTCTTCCGCCGTAATTGCCTTTACTTCCAAGCCATTTGGCAAATTCTCCGGTGCAAACCGCCCCCAAGAGAAAAAGATATTCTTTCGCTTTGACAAATAAATCGCTCCCTGCGCCATGGGCAGGCGATGGAGCCAGCGCTGGTTCACTCGGTTCGTGATCAAAATAGGATTCTCCAACTGACGTGGTATCATTTCTGCGCCTCCTAACTAGTGTTAAAAATGGAACGGTAATGGTTTCTCCTCCGGTACGGGCGGCTGCGTCGCAAGGTGACTTTTCTTTCCAAAATAGTCGATGGCTTCCTTGCGGAGTCCCTCGGGGATCACCTTCGGTATCGGGAACACTTTCGCATTTGCCAGCCTTTCGACCAAATCCGTCAGGAATCCAGCCTCTCTTTCAAGCACGTCCTCGTCGATCAGTTCCATGTTGTCATAGCGCGTGTGCATGTAGCCGCCGCCCTGCGGTGCGCCTTGTCCGATGCTAATGCTCGGCACGCCGTAGTCGTTAAAGTTCGCGGAATCGCTGCTCATGAGTTTTGGTACCGTCACTGCGGCATAGCCTACTTCTTTGAGGAACTGCCTTACCCAAACCTCCGTATCGCTCACCGCGCCTATAAAGAGCAATTCCTTTCCAAGAATACTGCCGCCCACGTCCACGTTGACCATGGCGCGCGTCTTTTCGATCACTTCGGGATGTGCCTCAACGTAAGCCCTTGATCCGCGCAGTCCCGTCTCCTCCGATCCAAAAAGAAGCACCTTCACCGTTCTCTTTACGGGATGCGCCTTTAGGGCTTCAAGAAGGGAAATCATCTGCACCGCACCCGCTCCATTGTCCCAGGACCCCAAAGAAAACGGTACGCTGTCATAATGCGCGCCTGCGACTAATATTTCACCCTGATCAGAAGTCCCCGGTACCGTCACGATCAGATTTCTTGACTGCACGCTTTCTTCCTGAAGGCGTAGCGTATAGTGCACCTTCGCCAGCTTTGATCTAAGGAGCTCCACCGCATCGATCATACGGATCGTAAATGCCGGAAGTGGTCCAGCGTCCGAAAGGTTATCCCGAAATCTGACCGTCTCAAGATCGCTGTTTTCATAGGTATCTCGCACGGTGCCGCTGGTGATCGCATATCCCTTGATCCCAGCCTTGCGAAGTCTTCGGTACTCCTCTTTTGACAATCTTCCGTGGAGTAGCACAAACTTTCCCTTGAGATTCGCCAGACTCACTTCGTCATAGGAGGGAAGATACGCGAATTCTGCCGTCTCACCCTCCGGCGCCGTCTCCAAAGCGTCAACAACGCCCGTCACCTGGAAATTCACCTCCGAACCATCCTCTAGCACTGCTGCCAAGGTTGCTTCAACTGGCACCTTTCTCTGATAAGTGAATTCCTCAAACTCAGGTTCATACCCTATCGCTTGGATCTCCTGCGCCAGATAATCCAACGCTTTTCGTTCTTCCGCCGTGCCACTTGGTCTGGAAAAACTGATCGTTTTCAATCTTTCATATATTTTCTTCGCCATCTTATCTTCTCCTAAAAATTCCCGCCGTCCAGCGTCCCCAGCAGTTCCTTGATGCAAAAACATGCCACCTGATGTCCGCCGCCGATCTCCGTGAGCTTTGGCACGCCCTCCTCTTTTTTGGAATTTGCATAGGGGCATCTTCCTGCAAACTTACATCCCACGGGAAGGTCAATGGGACTGGGCACGTCGCCCTCGAGCAGCTTTCTCGTCTTTGCCTGCTCCGCATGCGGATCCGGCTGTGGGATTGCCGACAAAAGGCCTCTGGTGTAGGGATGGATCGGGTTGAGCCAAAGCTCGTCCGCTTCAGCAACCTCGACCAAAGAACCCAGATACATAACTCCAACGCGGTCGGAAATATATCTCACCACCGACAGGTCATGCGCAATAAACAATAGCGTAAGTCCAAGCTTTTGCTGAAGTTCTTTCAGCAGGTTAATGATCTGTGCCTGAATGGAGACATCCAGTGCTGAGATCGGCTCGTCGCAGACGATGAATTCCGGATTCACTGCCAATGCCCTTGCAATTCCGACGCGCTGTCGTTGGCCTCCGGAAAACTCATATGGAAAACGCAGTGCATGCTCCCTGGAAAGTCCCACGAGCTCCAAAAGCTCATACATGCGTTCCGTCCGCTCCTTCTCATTTCCAAGGTGATGGATCTTCATCCCTTCTTTGATGATGTCGCCGATGGTCATCCTCGGATTAAGAGACGCATACGGATCCTGAAAGATCATCTGCACCTCGGAAGCATATTTTTTCGCCTCCTGCCCACGAAGCTTCGTAATGTCTTTCCCTTTATAGAGAATCTGGCCACTGGTCGGCTCATAGACGCGGACAAGGGTTCTTCCCAGCGTACTTTTTCCACATCCGGATTCCCCTACCAGTCCAAAGGTCTCTCCCCTTTTGATCTGCAGGGAGATCCCGTCCACGGCCTTCAGTGCCTTTTTCTTTCCCACGTCAAATGATTTTGTTAAATCCTTGATCTCAAACAAGATTTCCTCGGACATTATGATTCCTTTCCGCCATTCTTAAGCGCCTTTCGGCTGGAAATCCTCGGCTGCGGGCACTCGGGGTCGAGTAGCCAACACCTGCAGGAATGGCTTCCCGAAAGTTGTGTCTCTTCCGGCAAATAATCTTTACAAATCTGCATGCAATGTTTACATCTGTCTGCAAAAGGACATCCAACAGGCGGCTTTACCAGATCCGGCGGCGTCCCCTCGATGGACTCAAGCTTTTGATCCCTTCGCTGACCCGCTTTGGGCACGGAATCCAAAAGGCCTCTCGTGTAAGGATGCTCCTGACGATAGAAAATATCCTCCACCGTTCCCGACTCCACGACAAGTCCGCCATACATCACGGCGACCGTCTTCGCGATGGATGCAACGGCTCCCATGTCATGGGAGATGATAATGATGGAGGTCCCGTGCTCCTTTTGCATTTCCTTCATGAGTTCTATGATCTGCGCCTGTACCGTCACGTCCAGCGCCGTCGTCGGCTCGTCCGCGATAAGGATCCTGGGGGAGCAAGCCATCGCCATTGCGATCATCACACGCTGTCTCTGTCCGCCGGAAAACTCATGCGGATATGCATTCATTCTGCGCTCCGCATTTGGAAGTCTCACCATCTTAAGGAGCTCGATCGCTCTCTCTCTGGCTTGCGCCCTAGTGATCTTTTTCCCTTCCGCCGACTTTTCATGCTGCAACAACACCTCCATGATCTGGTTGCCCACAGTCATTGTGGGATTTAAGGAGGTCATGGGGTCCTGAAAGATCATGCTGACGTCCTTACCGCGGACCTTCTGCATCTGCTTGTCGCTCAATCCCAGAAGATTCTGCCCATCCAGCAGGATCTCGCCGCCTTTATATTGCGTGATCGTCGGATCATGTAATTGCAAAACGCTTTGTGCCGTCACGGACTTACCACATCCGGATTCCCCAACGACGGCAAGAACGCCGCCGTCCTCAAGCCGCAGATTGACGCCTCGAACAGCCTGCACTTCGCCGGAATATGTATGAAACGAAACCTTCAAATCCTTAATCTCTAGCATATCGTCATCTCCTCATTCTGGGATCGAGTGCGTCTCGAAGACCATCTCCCAAAAGATTGAATGCAAGCATCGACAATGCAAACAACACCGCCGGTGCGAAGAAAAGCCAAAGGGTTGCAGGGAACTGACTCGCGCCAAACTGCAACATGTTCCCCCAGCTGGCCTCCGGCACTGAAATACCTAGGCCCAGATAGCTCATCCCTGCCTCCGCACCAATGGCACCGGGAATGCTCATCGTGTAATTCACAATGATCGGACCAACCGTGTTTGGCAAAAGATGATGAAACAAAATCTCCCGCTTCCCTGCGCCAAGGACCTTCGCGGCTACGGCATATTCATTCTCCCGCAGGGAAAGGATCTGCCCGCGCACCAATCTCGCCAGTCCTACCCATCCAGTGATCGTCAGAGAAAGGATCAAGGTTCCCATGCCCCGGTGAAGCACCGTAAGCATTAAGATCATCACCAACGTCTGTGGCACACTCATCACCACGTCGACGATACGCATCATTACGTTGTCAACCTTTCCACCAAGAAACCCTGCAATGCCACCGTAGAGAATGCCAACGATAAGATTGATCGTTTCAGCTGCGAACCCAATAAACAATGAGATTCTCGTTCCGCGGATCAGTCTTGTCAGCACGTCCCTTCCCAGTTCATCCGTTCCAAGAAGATGCTCCTTGGAAGGCTTTTGCAAGGTATGTAATAAATCTTGTTTTTGATAATCCGGAAAAAGGATGGGGCCAAAGATGGCAACCAAGATCAAAAAGACGATGAATGCGAGGGACAACATGGCCACCTTGTTCTGCTTCAGCGTGCGGATCACGCCCTGCGCGTAGGACATGGACTCTCTGTGAATCTTTTGACTCGCCTCAATGTCTCTTTGGACCCTGGTAAAATCCTTCTTGATCTCTATTTTGCTTTCGGCCGTTACTGCTGCTGCCATTTTCAAACCTCCCAAAAGACTCTTTTGCCTATTTTGTAATTCTGACTCTCGGATCGATCACGCAATATAACAGGTCCACCAAAAGCATGCTTCCTACGATAAAGATCGAATAAAAAACGGTGAGGCCCATGGTCATCGTGTAATCTCTGGCCGTTATGCTGTTGACCAGATACTTTCCGAGTCCGGGGATCGCGAACTGACTTTCAATGATGTAAGAGCCCGTCACCACGCCTCCGATCATGCGTCCAAGGACCGTTACCACGGGCATCATGGCGTTTCGGACTTCATGCTTCCAAACGATCGCAAGGTTGGAAATGCCTTTACTCTTTGCAGTCTTGACATAGTCCTGGCCTATCACGTCGAGCATGGACGTTCTCATGAGTCTCGCAAGACCTGCCACCGTTCCCATGCCAAGCACAAAGCTTGGGATCAGCGTGTATCGGAAGCTCTGCCATCTTGCGATGGGGAAAACCTGAAAATCCGTATGAAAGGTTGCCTTCACCCATCCGGAAAACCCAAGACCTAAGATGGTCTGAAAGACCGTGCCAAGCACAAAGCTCGGTACGGAAATGCCAATGATCGCCACGATGGTGGACAAGTGGTCAACTGGCTTTCCTCGATGCAGCGCCGCCTCGATGCCAAGCAGGATACCCGCGATCGTTCCAAAGATCAATGCCCTGATGCCAAGATCCGCAGAAACCGGAAATGCAGTTAATATGATGTCGCTGACACTTCTGTAACCATTGGACATGGACACGCCAAAGTCCCCTTTCAGAATGTTTGTCACATATCGGAAATACTGCCTGTAGAGCGGCTGATCCAGTCCATATCTTGCCATCAGGATCTCCAGGCTTTCTGCCGAGATCGTGTCATTTCCCGTACTAAAAGGCGTACCTGGTATGGCATGCATCATGAAAAACGTGATCGTCATCACCACAAAGATCGTCACAATGGCAAGCAGGATTCTTTTGATGATATAATTTCGCATTCCTTTTTCCCTCTTATAAAGTGAGGAAACGATGGCTGTTTCCAGCCCCGTCTCCTCTCAGTCTTTCAGCATTCATTTCAATCGGTCATGATCATTGCACGTCTGCGAAGTAGAGATCCAGATAAGGAACCACTGCCCTTCTGAGCACTCCCTTTAAGCGATTTGACACTGCATAATATTGTCCAGTGTAATAAAGCGGCGTGATCCCTTCCTCCTCCAGCAAGATGGCTTCCGCCTTGCCAAGCAACTTGATCCTTTCCGTCAGATCCGTGCTGTAGGTTGCCTTGTGATAAGTATCATTGAACTCTTCATTGATGAAGACTGCAGGGTTTGCACTTGCATCATGCTCGTAGCCGCCCAGGAAGTTTGTTGCGTCATCCCAGTCAGCGCCCCAGCTCTGCAATACGACGTCATATTCATAAGCATTTCTTCTGGTACGCAGTGCGCTACTGTCGGTCGTTTCAACTTCTGCCTTGATGCCAAGATTCTCCTGCAGGAGCTGCTGGATCGCACCGGATACTGCGATGAATTCATCCGTATTGGATGCAAGGATCGTGATGGATATGTCGGAAGGACTGGTAAGTCCCAGTTCTGAAAGGCCCTGTGCAAGGAGCTCTTTTGCCTTGTCCACGTTGTAGGAGTAAGGCAGGTTATTGCCAACGATCTCGCGGAAGGTCTTCTTTCCGTCACCGGCAAGACCGATGGGGATCAGACCGTCTGCAACGGAACCTATGTGTAATACGCCGTTTACGATCGCGTCACGATCGATCGCGGAGGAAATGGCCTGTCTCACGTGCTTGTTCTTCAAGTACTGATTGGCTTCATTGTAGTTCAGGTATGCTGTACGTCCGTTGTTATATACCTGCGAAGCAAAGCCTGCTGCCTCAATGGCGCTCTGTCTCTGATAAGCGAAATCTACGACGTCAAGTTCTCCGTTGAGGAAGAGGTTGACCTGCGTTGCCTGATTCGGGATCACGTAAACGTTCACCTGATCGATCTTGATGTTGTCCTTGTTCCAGTAATAAGGATTCTTCTTGAAGATCAGCAGATTGTCATGTTCCCAGGAATCCACATAGAAGGGTCCGTTGCTGATGGAATATTGTGCCTCGGTACCGATGTTTTCAACACCAACCTTTTCGGAGAACTCGCGGTCATAACCGAAATGCATTGGGTGCGTGATGAGGTACGGGAAGTAGGTCACGGGATAGGCCAGTTCAAATACAAGTGTCTTATCATCCAGTGCCTTTACGCCAAGCTCGGAAACATCCTTTTGCTTTGTGTAAACCTCGCGGGCATTTTTAATCTCATAAAGGAAGTCTGCGAAACTCAGCTGCGCGGTACCGTCAAGCATTGCGCCGATCGCATATACCCAGTCATCTGCCGTTACCGGCTCGCCGTTGCTCCAACCGCTCTCGCGCAGATGGAAGGTCCACTGCGTATAGTCCTCATTGTGCTCATAGCTCTCAGCGAGGCCGTCCACCAAAACGCCGTCACCATATCTGGTAAGGCCCTCTCGAAGGAGTCCGTTGGTCACCATCAGGCTGTCACCGATGGCATCGAAGGTAAACTCCGGATCCGATGCGATCGCAATCCTTACGATCTTGCCGCCGTCCACGGACTGTCCCTCGATGTTCACTCCTGCCGCGGCCTGCTGCGTATTGCCGCCTCCCTGAGCATTGGAAGTATTGCTTCCGTCGCTTTCATAAGTACCGCATCCTGCAAGCGTTCCCAGCGCAAACGTCGCTGAAAGCAGGAGTGCTAAACCTTTTTTCCAAAATCTATTGATCTTCATTTCTTTTTCCTCTCTAGTTTATTCATTCTTCAGCAATCCCTTTAAAGGGTTGACCGTTACGTCAAATTCCGGTCTGTAGTTGGTAGGTTCGCGATCCTCCCAGGAAGGAGAATTCCAAATGGTCGTGGAGATTTCGGACTGATATTCCTCAGGCGTTTCTCCCTTTGGATGCTTAAGGAACAGATTCTCGGGATCTGCGGAAAGCTTTGCTCTCTCATGATCCGTCTTCCAAAGCTCCTCGAAAGGAATGAGCGGCACGATCCTTTCCTCATAACCCTTAAAGAAACCACCCCTGCCGCCAATGCCTCTGCCCTCTCTGAAGAAAGTGTACTTTGCAAAGGTCGGAATGGAATAAAGTTCTCTTACGTAGCCCCAGATGTTCTTGTACTCGGTAATCCTTTTCTTCATGGGTCCGATGGAACGGAAGTAACCGGTCTCCCATCTTACCAGTGAAACATATGCTCTGATGTCGGAATCGGTAATGTAATCGCCGAAAATGAAACGGTTGGTCTCAAGTCTCTTGTCGAGCTTTTCCAGGGAATCGAAGAAGTCCTCATAGCCTTCGTTATATGCTTCCCATGACACGCCAAATGCCATGCGGTAGTGACCGTTGTTAATGTGAGGGAAGAGCCAGTCATTGAACTCGTCGATCTCTTTGCGGTACTTCTTAGGGTAAAGGTCCGGCGCATCCACGGGCTGGAATTTTCTGAACTGTACCTCGATGTAGTTGGAAAGACGATGATAATCATTGTTGACTGCCTTCTTTTCCTTTACGTCCACAAAGGTCGGGGTCGTTGCGCGTCCCTTGTAATCAGGGTTTGCGTTTTTATAGAACTCAGAGAGGAAATGCACTCCCGTGATGGGGTCCTTGAAATCCTTCTGATCTGCAAATCCGTGACCATACTTATTGGTCTCGCCGGAATGGCTCGTGGTCTGGTCAGCAATCACGTCCTGCAGTCCAAGGAGGTCTCTTGCGATCACGGGACGATTGGACCAGTTGCATCCATGTGCCCAGTAGATGGCGAAGCGATTCGCCTCTGCCTTGTGCTGTCCTTCCTTATCGCCAAAAGGAACGATGAAGGAATTCGGCTGCCTTACGAACACGCCTCTCTCGTTGGTCTCGTCATTCTGCTCATTGGGTCTCGGTGCAAGTCCGCCGGCCTCTGCCGCAAACCTTTCTGCTAATTCATCGGTATAATCCGTCTTAACGTTCTCTCTTCTGTGAAACTCTAAACTGCAACTATTGCTCATGGTTTTGTTCTCCTTTTTTCTTCGATTTTTTTGAATTTTCGCATAAAAAATGACAGCCCACTTTCCAGTGACTGTCTACGCAAATAAAACTGCATTCAGTTCGCCGAAAGCTTTGCTAACGCATGTGTATTTTCCACTCCATCATACAAAGACAACAACACATCATGGTCTCCTTCATCATCTTGTTCATCTTCTTCATTGTCTTTGCTCCTTTCTCCATGCCTTCATGGCCTTTTAAGTCTTAGAAGAGATTGCTCTTCCGTTAGGGATATGTTAATCCCTGACAACTGTTTTGTAAATTATCTAGGTTTGATCATTTGTGATAATCCGTGCTTATCAGCCTTTGATCTCCTGATATTTCAGCAGCTCCTCGACATAGGCTGCTCCGAATTTCGAAAGCGTTCCGCTTTTTCTGGTGATAAAACCGATCACCAAAGGATCTTCCTCCACCAGCTTTACGGATACCATGCCTTTCAGCACGGCGTCCTCCTCTGCAAGCATGCCGGAACCCACGGAATACCCTCCGAGTTGTGCGATCAGTTCCATGGTAGTTGCCCTGTCATCTGAGCGGATCATCTTTGCGAAATCATAATCTCCCATGGCTTCTTCGGTCAGATAAAAGGGATCGTCCTCCCCTTGATCGAACGAAACGCAAGGGTAATCCTGCAGTTCTGAAAGGGAAACCTCCTTATGATCGGCAAAAGGATGTCCCTTCCAAAAATAGGCATAGGTGTCACGCCTCATGAGCGGCACGAATTCGAGCTGATATTCCCGTAACAGCTTTTTGATCACGGGCTCATTTGCTCCGGAATAGGACACGATCCCAACTTCACTCTTAAGGGACCGAACGTTTTCCAGCACTTCCATGGTCTTTGTCTCATGGAATGAAAAATCATATTTCTCCGGCGCGTATTTTGCCAGTACTGCTGAAAAAGCCTTGATGGCGAAATTATAATGCTGTGACGATACGGAAAAACGCTCCTTTTCGCGCCCGAAGCTTAAGTAACGATCCTCAAGCACTTCATACTGGCCCACGGCCTTTTTTGCATAGATCACGAATTCACGGCCTTCATCCGTTAGGACGATTCCCTTATTGGAACGCTCGAAGATCAGGATCCCCAGTTCCTCTTCCAATTCACGAACACTGGAAGAAAGCGCAGGTTGGGAAACATATAATTTCGTTGCTGCTTCGCGCATGGATGAGGATGATGCGATCGCTAGCACATACTTTAACTGATTGACGTTCATGACGTTCCCTCCCTGTCTTAGATCCTTGCTTTACTTAAGCACTCTGTGTTTGGTTAAACTCCAATATTGCATTCTTTAATCGCTCCAGCGCTTCCGTCAGGGTCGCGCGGCTCGTTGCCAGGTTGATCCGCTGGAAACCTGAACCCTTTTTTCCAAAGATGGCTCCGTCGTCCAGCCAAAGCTTTGCCCTGTGGATGATCAGGTCAGACAGTGCCTGATCACAAAGCCCGAGGGAACGAAAACTCAGCCACACAAGATAGGTGCCCTGGGGTTCGATCACCTCCACCTCAGGAAGCTCCTTGGCAACATATTCCTTCAAGAATTTCAGGTTCTCCTGAATGTAGTTCCAGGCTGCATTAAACCATTCCTCGCCGTGAAGATAGGCCGCCTTACATGCAACCACGCCAAAGGTGTTGAGCTGACTGTAGCCTGCTGCCTTGATCTGCGCCCGAAGCCTTCTGCGGAGCCTCTGATCCGGCACAAGGATGTTAGCGATCTGAAGTCCTGCCAGATTGAAGGTCTTGCTGACGGAGGTACAAGTGATGCAAAACTCCTTTGCCCTCTCGTGCGACAAAAGGAACGGTACGTGGCGATGGCCGTCATAAACAAAATCCTCATGGATCTCGTCACTGACAACGATCACGCCATGCTTTAGGCAGATGTCTGCGATCCTTCCGAGTTCTTCCTTTGTCCACACTCTTCCCACGGGATTGTGGGGACTACAGAGCATGAAGAGCTTGACCTGATACTGCACGATCTTCTGCTCAAAGTCCTCGAAATCCATTTTGTACTGACCGTCTTCGAAGATCAGATCATTGCTTATGACCTTTCTGCCGTTGTCATTCACTACTTCCATCAAGGGATAATAGACCGGCTGCTGGATCAGGACGTAATCGCCTTCTTGCGTATACGCCTTCACGGCCGCTGCCAGGGCAAAGACCACGCCTGGCGTCTTCAGTACCCATTTCGACTCGATTTCCAGGCCATGCCTATTTTTCATCCAGCCTGCAAGCGCCTCGAAATAGTCCTCTCGCGTCTCCGTATAGCCAAAGATTGCGTGCCTGGCGCGTTCCTCCAGAGCATCCGTGATAAAGCTGGAAGTCCGAAAATCCATGTCCGCCACCCAGAGTGGAAGCACGTCCGCCGGCATTCCGCGACGCAGTGCGAAATCATATTTCAGGCTGTCGGTATTTTTTCTTTCAACGATCTCATCAAAGTTAAGGTTCCGCTCTGTCTGTCCCATGAGCCTACCCTCCTTACAATACTCTTATTCTGCAAAAGATGCAAATGCCTGTGTCAGATCTGCGATCAGGTCCTTTTCATCCTCGATGCCTGCGGAAAGGCGAAGCACTCGATCCGTAATGCCATTTGCAAGTCTCTCTGCCTCCGGTACGTCCGCATGCGTCTGTGTCAGCGGATAAGTCAGCAGCGTCTCCGTTCCTCCAAGGCTCTCCGCAAACGGGATCAGTTTCGTGCTCTTTAGAATGTGAAGTGCCAACTCTTTACTCTCTAGTTCGAAGGTCAGCATCGATCCAAACCCTCTTGCCTGACGCTTACAGATTTCATTCGCTTCCGTTCCGGGAAGTCCCGGATAGTAGACCTTCTTCACCCTCGGGTTCTCGCTCAGCCACTTTGCGATGGCTTTCGCATTTGCCTGTGCTTTTTCCATGCGGATCGGCAAGGTCTTGATGCCACGCAGGATCAGCCAGCTGTCAAAGGGTGCCAGTCCCGATCCCACTGTCTTGATGAGGAACCTGAGCTTGTCAGAGATCTCCTTAGACCCCGTCACGATAAAGCCTGCCAGCGTATCATTGTGACCGCCCAAAAACTTCGTTCCGCTGTGGATGACAATGTCAGCGCCAAGCGAGAGAGGATTTTGGAAATAAGGAGTCAAAAAGGTATTGTCCACGATAAGAAGGAGTCCATGCCTCTTTGCGATCTCTGCGACCTTTCGGATGTCCGTCACGTTCATCATGGGGTTCGTCGGCGTCTCAATAAAAATCGCCTTTGTGCGCTCTTGAATGAAGCTCTCAATGTTCTCCTTACTGCAATTCACGTGAGAGAACGTGATGCCGTTCTTTTCGCAAACATGATGGAACAGACGAATGCTCCCGCCGTAAAGATCTGCCTCCGTGATCAAGTGATCACCCGGTTTGAATAACTCCATCAGTGCCGTGATCGCCGCCATGCCCGTGGAAAATGCCAATGCATCGACTCCACCCTCAAGGGCTGCCACCACCTTTTCCACCTGTGCCCTCGTGGGGTTTTGCAGACGGCTGTAATCAAAGCCCGTGCTCTTTCCTACCTCAGGATGTGCAAAGGTTGCTGACTGATAGATCGGAAAGCTGATGGCGCCGGTCCGATCGCCGTCAAATGCTTCCTTGTTGCCGTAGACGCATCTGGTGGCGAATCCAAACGCTTCTTTTTTCTCTGCCTGACGAGGGGTACTGCCCCAAGCCTGACCAAAGTCTTCCGGCTTTAAGTATTTCTCCACCAACACGCACACGAAATCTGGCTTAAACCCTGCGGGTCTTGGCTTGTGAGGCCTTTTGTGCACGTCATATTCATTCGGCGACACGTCGGGATTATACACATAACCGCACTTTTCATAAAAGCCCTGGGCCCTGTCCTGGCTGGAGATCACGACATGCGAGATCCCCTGCTCTGCGATCCATTTTTCCGCCTCAGCGATCATCACTCTGCCGTAGCCGCCCTTTTGTTTTTCGCGGATGGTACAGACCCTTTCGATCTTTGCAACGCCTTCTCTTGGATAGGCAATGCGAAGGCCGCTGACGGGCTTGTGATCCTCCACGACCAAGATCCCATGAAACTTATCGATCGGGTCGTCCCCGTTGAATTCCGTCTCCACGGGAATGTTCTGTCCAAAGCAGAATGCATCCGTCCGAATGTAATTATATGCATGCAATTGCCATGCCGGTGAGTCCTTTGTCACTCTGTAAACTTCCATTTTGTTTTCCTCGTTTTGTCCTTGATCTTTTATTCCCACTTGATCAGCGCCGTCCTTGCCTTGTTCACTGCCATGTCGATCACTGTCGTGAGTACGCCCACCGTCACGATCCCGGCAAGCACGCATCTATAGTCTGCAAATGCTTTATATTTGTCCGTAAAATATCCAATTCCCAGATTGATTCCAAGCATTTCCGCACCGGCCAGGCACATGAAGGCGCCGCGAAGGCTCTTGGAGATGCTTCCGATGATCCCCGGAAGGCAATAGGGGAAAATGACCTTCCAGAGCATTCCCATGGTGCCAACGCCCATGGTCCTTGCCGCCTGCGTGATCTGCGGATCGATCTGACCCACGCGCTGCACCATGCCCTGAAAGGTGGGCCAAAACACTGCGAAGAATATCACTGCGATGGCCGCCTGGCGGAAGGTCGTAAGGATCATGATCATGTACGCCGAGAACATCAGCGGTGGGATCAGCGTGATGGCATTGGAGATGGGAAGAAGCACCTCGCGGATCCTCGGGATCCATCCAGCAAGGAGTCCCAGCAGCGTTCCAAACACGGCTGCCAAAAGGAATCCCCAAAACAGAAGGGTGATCGATCCCCAAACGTCCTTTGTGATCTCTGCGCTCTTTTCCACATAGACGTGGAACAGGCCCTCAGGGGAAGGGATCAGCAAGTCATTGTGAAGCCATCCCAGCTTGTAGGAAACCTCCCACAGAAGGAAAAACCCAAAGATCACGATCCCAAGATCGACCGTACTTTTCTTTTTTCCAAGAAAGAGCTTTAACGTGATCAGCACCCACGCGATGACCAGTACGACGTCATAGGCTGCGCTGTCATAATAGACCTTATGCTTTGTAAAATAGGGGAACACTTGGGTCAACACGATGTTGACGATCATCAGGAGCGTTGCGATGCCAAACTCCAGGTAGGTTCCCTTGTCCAGTTTGAAAAACTTTTTCATAGCGCCACCCCCGCATCGATCTGCTCGCCGACCCTGTCATAAAATGCCAGGATCAATTGTCTGTGAAGCTTTTCATATTCCTCCGTTCCGGAAAGCTCCTCGCGGATCCTCGGATGATCAAACTTCACTTTGTGAATGCTGCGGATCTTTCCCGGCTCCATTACTACGATGCGATCCGCCAAAAGAATTGCCTCGTCCACGTCATGGGTGATGAATACCACCGTTTTTTGATGCTCCGTGCAAAGCTTCGACACGAGCTCTTGCAGCTCTAAGCGAAGCCTCGGATCGATCGCGCCGAAGGGCTCATCCAAAAGCAGGATGTCGGATTCCAGGGCCAGTGCCCTCGCCACGGCCACGCGCTGCTTCATGCCGCCCGAAAGCTGGCTGGGATAACGATCCTTTGCGCTGGAAAGGCCAACGCTTTCAACATATCTTTCCGCCAGCTCGCTCCGCTCTTTCCTGCCGAGCTTCCTGCCGCTCTGCTTGATGCCAAAGAGCACGTTTCCCTTGACGGTCAGCCACGGGAAGAGCGAATAATGCTGGAACACCACGGCCCGGTCCACGCCAGGTCCCTTGATCTTTTTACCGTCCACCAGGATCTCACCTGACTTTGGCTTGTTCAGGCCGCTGAGAAGGCTCAGCAACGTTGATTTTCCACAGCCGGAGGAACCAAGGATGCATATGAATTCGCCCTGCTTCACATTGAGATCGATCCCGCTCAGCGCTTCGAACTTGGACTTCTTGTCCACGTAATCGAAGGACACGTTCTTGATCTCTAGCTTATATTCACTTTGCTTGATCTCAGTTTCTCTGCCTTCCTGCCCTGCCATAATGTGCCTCCTAATCCTCATAAAGCTTCGTTGAGAGATATCTTTCGCCGCTGTCCGGCAATAATACGACGATCCGTTTGCCTTTGTTTTTCGGATCCTTTGCAAGTTTTTCCGCAGCGTAGAGTGCCGCGCCTGAGGAGATGCCCGCCAGGACCGCCTCCTGTTTTGCCAATCGGTTTGCCGCTGAAAGTGCCTGCTCCGTCGTCACTGCAACGACCTCGTCAAATACTTCCGTGTCCAAGGTGTAAGGAATGAATCCTGCACCCAGGCCCTGCAGCTGGTGCGTTCCGGCCTTTCCTTCCGAGAGCACCGGTGAATCCTTGGGCTCCACGGCGATCACCTTGATCCCCGGATCCAATTCTTTCAAATACTTTCCTGCTCCTGAAAGCGTTCCGCCGGTTCCGACGCCTGCTACGAAGAAGTCCAGCCTGCCGTCCGTATCCTTCCAGATCTCCGGCCCCGTCGTTTCGTAGTGTGCCCTGGGATTCGCGCTGTTTGTGAACTGCCCTGCGATCCATGAATGGGGGATCTCCTTCGCGAGCTCTTTTGCCTTTGCGATCGCCGCCTTCATGCCGCCCGCGCCTTCTGTTAAGACCACTTCGGCGCCATATGCCTTAAGTACTCTTTGACGCTCAATGCTCATGGTGTCAGGCATCACAATGATCAAGCGATATCCCTTCGCCGCGGCCACGGCTGCAAGTCCGATCCCAGTGTTTCCGCTGGTGGGCTCAATGATCACGGAATCCTTTTTTAGGAGCCCTCTCCACTCTGCATCTGCAATCATGGAAAGTGCCGCGCGATCCTTTACGCTCCCTGCGGGATTATAAAATTCCAGCTTTGCCAGGATTTCCGCCTGCAGGCCATTGGCCTTTACAAAACGGTTCAGACGAAGAAGCGGTGTCTTTCCGATCAGGTCTGTTAGTTTTTCTGCTACCTTCATCCTTCCGCCTCCTCATCATAAAGATCACTCGATAAATACTTGTTGCCACCGTCGGGGAACAGGACCACGATCCGTTTCCCCTCGTTTTCAGGCCTCTTTGCGACGGTTACGGCCGCCCAGAGCGCCGCTCCTGCACTGATCCCGATGAGGAGCCCTTCCTTTTTGGGGCAAAGCCTTGCATATTTATATGCATCCTCATCCGTGCACAGCAGGATCTCATTGTAAAGCGTCAGATCCGTGATGGGGCAGATCGCTCCGCCGCCAATCCCCTGGATCTTGTGGGGTCCTGCTTCTCCTCCGTTAAGGACTGGGCATCCCGCAGGTTCCACGCCGTAGATCTCAACCTCCGGATTCTTTTCCCGAAGGAACCTTGCGATCCCTCCGGAAGTTCCGCTGGTCCCCACGGCAGCAACGAAAATGTCAACCTTGCCGTCCATGGCCTTCCAGATTTCGGGGCCCGTGGTCAGGTAATGTGTCTCCGGATGATGCGGGTTTTCACCCTGTCCGGGGCGGAAGGCTCCGGGAACCGTTTCTGCCAGCTCCTTCGCTTTGTTTCCGCCGCCGCCAAATCCGTTTTTCTTGGGAGTGAGCTCCACCTTTGCGCCGTAAGCCTTAAGGATCTTGATCTTTTCCCGACTCGCGCCCTCTGCCATGCAGATGATCGCTTGATATCCCTTCGCCGCGCTGACCATGGCCACGCCGATCCCGGTATTTCCGGAGCTTCCTTCCACCACCGTTCCGCCGGGCTTTAGTTTTCCTTCTTCCTCAGCGGCCTCGATCATATGGAGTGCGGCCCGATCTTTCACGCTCCCTCCGGGGTTTAAGTACTCCACCTTCGCGTAGAGCTTTACCTTCAGCTTTTCTGCGCTTTCAATTTGTCTTAAATGCAGGAGGGGCGTGTTGCCGACCAGCTCCAAAACGCTATCATAGATCCTGCCCATTGTGTCACCTCATCTCCCAACATTGTCTTGTTGCTTAAGTTACTTTGTCTTCTTAGTTTGCGGATTGATATTCCGAAAGCAGTCCTGCATAGAATGCATTGTCAGGATTCTCTGCGATCAGCTCGTCCAGCGCCTGCTTGTAAGCGGAGGTGTTCACGTTCTGCGTGATGTCATAGGAGCCAAAATCCACTGCGTTGCCGGTGAACAATCCGGAATTATATGCTGCCTGAACGTACTTCTTGATGCCTGCGGTGTTGGGGTCCACTGCGAACTTCGTTACGCCGCCGTAAAGATAGGTCTCTACGTAATCTGCTTCCTTGCCGGAATATTCCGAAACGGTCTTAACCACGTCTGCCTTGATCGCTGCGTCGCTTTCGCCCTGCTTGTAGTACTCAAATGCGCGGATCCTTGCTCTTTCATAGGCCACGAAGGAGTCGAACTTGTCGCTTAATCTCTTCTTCGAGGTCACTTCACGGCAGCATACGTAATCGGGAGAAAGCTCGCCAGCTGCGGCAACGATCTCGAGATCATATGCGTCCGCATAAAGAAGTGCGAACTCCATGGGAAGGAAACCAAGCTCAACTTCGCCCTTTTGCACTGCCTGTGCGGTTGCGGTGGCATCCGCATAATAGGAAACGTGTCCGCCGTCTTCCTTCACGATGTCTGCGATCACGCTCTCGCTGATGCCGTTGTCGAGAAGGTACTGTCTGGTGATCACCCAGGATGCCTCATTTCTTGCAAAACCAAGCTTTGCATTGGTTACCGCGTCCAGATCAAGAACGGTGCTGCTGCCCTTGAATTTGTCTGCGTTGCCCTTCTTTGCGATCACGCTGCCGCCTTCCACTGCGGTGCCTGCGATGAAGCTCAGCTCATAGCCTGCGCCGATGGCCTGTACGTCAGGCACGAAACCTGCGGTCAAAATGTCAAGTGCGCCATTGTCCTCATTGATCGCGGTGAGTGCGTCATTGCCGCCGATGGCTACGGGATTTACGGTCACGCCTTCTTCGGCGAAATATCCCTTTTGAAGTGCCAGGATGTTCACGGTCACGCGGATGTTGCCTGCGGGATAGGATACGCTAAGGGGTTCAAGCTCCTTTTTCTCCTTTACGACCTCGCCGCCGCTCTGCTCAGATCCTGCAGCCGCGCTGGATGCCTCCACGGAAGAACCCGTGCTGCTTGCACTTCCCTCATTGTCTGCGATGCTTCCCTGCACGCCACATCCTCCAAGCAGGGTTGTCGCCAAAAGCGCACCTGCAATTAATAAACTAAATCTCTTTCCAAACTTTCTCATTTTTTTATCCTCCGATTTTCTTTTTTCATTTTCTTATTCAGTCATCAGTCCCAGCGTCAGCTGTGCTGATCTTTCGAGTTCGTACAGCGCTGCATATTCTTCCGTGCTGTGACTCTTTTCCATCGCACAGGAGAGAACGATCGTCTCGATCCCGTGTTCATTCAGCCGGTTTGCATCGCTGCCCCCGTAGGTGGTAATGCACTCCGGCTTGCTACATCGCATTCGCTCCCCGGCGACTTTCAGAAACCTCTTTACGACTGGCTTATCCTTAGAAACATGATAGGAATGGATGTGCTCCGTCACCGTGAAGGTGATCTTTCCGCCATATTTCTTCGCCGCTTTCTCAAAGACTTCTTTGATCAGCTCTGCCTCGCAAAGCGCTTTCTCATGCTCCAAGCCTCGGATCTCTCCGTTGATCTCAAGATGCTCCGGTACGATATTCCTGCCGGTTCCGCCGTGGATCGTTCCGAAGTTCACGGTCAGATCGTTGTACACCCTTCCGGTTCTGATGTGGGAGAGGGCGTCGGCCGCGATGGATAAGGCGTTGATGCCTTGCTCCGGTGCGAACCCTGCGTGTGCAGCCTTGCCGTCGATCTCGATTTTCGTGGAGAGAATGGAGGGTGCTGCATTTGCTGCCCTTCCGACCGCTCCGTCCAGGTCGAGAACATATCCTTCCTTGGCTTTCAGTCTTTCATATTCCACAAAGCGGCTTCCCTCACAGTAAGGCTCCTCCGCAACGGTGATCAGGATTTCCAGGTCCGGGTGCTCCAAGTTCTTTTCCTGAATGACCGTCAGCGCCTCCAATATGGAAGTGAGTCCTGAGACGTCATCCGCACCGAGCACCGTCGTGCCGTCCGAGGTGATGATCCCGTCCTCATGAAGGATGGCCTTCTTTCCGATGCCAGGCTTTACCGTATCCAAATGGGAGGAGAACAGGATTGGTTTTCCAGGCTTTGTTCCTTTTAGGTAAGCATATATATTCGATGCGGTCTCCTTGGATTCCGGATGTTCCTTAGCGATCTTTTCGCCTGCACTGTCTTCTTGTACCTGAAGGCCAAGGCTTTTTAGTTTTTCTTTGACGTAGGCTGCGATTTCCTTTTCATGGAAGGACTCCGCGTCGAACGTCGTCAGCTTGAAAAATTCTTTTTGGATCCTGTCGCGATCCACTTTTATTTGATCAGACATCTTGTCGCTCCTTTCTACTTTTTCAAGAATTCCGGGCGCTAAAAAGCCCGGGGCAAATTTGCTCCCGGGCTCTTGGCATTCATGCATGATCTTATCTTGCATCACAATAGGCGCGCAATCGAACGCCCAGCCAAATTTTCGCCCGGGTATCAAACATTCGACAACACATGACCATATTCTGCTGAAGGTTCTGTCTTCTTGTCATTGTTTTTGCGCTCCTTTCAAAATGTGATAGTTGCATCTTATCACCATTTGCCTACTATGTCAATAGGTTTAATAAACTTTTTTCAAATTATGTACAGATCCCATCCGTCAGCGAGCTTTCCACGGCATTCCACAAGGAATTCTCCGAGGGTTTTGTGCTTTGCAAATTCTGCAAGCTGCTCATTGATCTTCTTCCAAAGACAATCATTTAAGCAGCCACGAAGGGCGTCATTGCCCTCGTTCTTTGGCACGTCCATCGGCGCAAGAATGCTGTCGTCGAGTGCGTTCAAGATCTCTGCAAGGGAAATCTCTTCCGCGGGCTTCGTTAGGCGGTATCCGCCGCGAAGGCCCTTTTGTGCCTTGATCAGCTTTGCCTGTCTGAGGAGCGGCAGGATCTGCTCTAGATATTTCTGGGAGATTCCCTGACGATCTGCGATCTCCGTCGTCGACACACTCTCCCCGTTTTCCGAATGAATTGCGATATCCACCAATGCCATCAGGCCATATTCTACCCTTGTTGAAACTCTCATGTGCGATCTCCTTTATTTTCACTTGGACCGTTTTGATCCCGGCGTGATCTCCAAAATTTACGCTTCGTTTTCATGAAGCAGTTGCTCCAGCGTGTGCCATGCAAGCACTGCACACTTTACGCGCGCAGGCATGTGTGATACGTCCGTGAGTGCACCCGCTTCCTCGAGTTCCTCGATCTCTTCCTCTGTTGCCTCTTTCTTGATCATCCGAATAAACACGTCCGTTAGGTGCGTTGCTTCCTCGACGCTCTTTCCGATGATAAGGTCCAGCATGATGTCCGCGGAGGCCTGGGAGATGGCACAGCCGTCGCCAGTATATGCGCCGTCCTTGATCACGCCGTCTTCAATGCTAAGCTTTAGCGTGATGTCGTCGCCGCAGCTCGGATTGATGCCCCTGTGTTCGCAACCTGCGCATTCCAGTTCATGCTTGTGCGCGGGATATAAGTTATGATCGTTGATGATCTCCCGATAAAAACTATTCTGCATAACCCATTCTCCTTCTCACGGACCGAAGGCTCTCGCACAGCTTTTGGATCTCTGCCTCCGTGTTATAAAATGCAAGGCTCACGCGCGCCGTGGAGTTCACCTTGAGCTCCTTCATCAGCACCTGTGCGCAGTGATGACCTGCGCGCACGCAAACGCCGTCTGCACTTAGGATCTCTGCGATGTCATGGGGATGCACGCCTTCCAGCGCAAAGGAAAAGATCCCATTGTGAGAAGCCGCATCCCGCGCTCCCAGGATCCGAAGGCCCGGCACGGAGGAAAGCTCTGCAAAAGCCAGCGCGCCAAGCTCCTCCTCGCGTTTTACAATGTTTTCAAAACCGATCCTCTGATAGAATTCGATCGCTGCTGCCAGGCCTGCTGCCCCTCCGGCATTCACGGTACCCGCCTCAAACTTGTGCGGGAGCTCCGCCCAGGTGGCATCCTCCTTCGTCACGTACTCGATCATCTCCCCGCCGAAAAGAAACGGCGGCATTTTTTCTAAGAGTTCCTTCTTGCCATAGAGCACGCCGATCCCCATGGGGCCAAGCATCTTGTGCCCGGAGAAAACAAGGAAGTCCACGTCCAGATCCTTTACGTTCACGGGTACGTGGGGTACGCCCTGCGCGCCGTCACAGACAAAGATCGCACCTGCTTCATGAGCGATCTTGGCGAATTTCTTGACGTCATTCTTCGTTCCCAAAACATTGGAGACGAGGGTCAGCGAAACCAGCTTTGTCCGCTCGGAAAGGGCATTTCGAAAGGCTTCTTCCGTGATCCTGCCCTCTTCATCGATCCCGATCCACTTAAGCTTTAGCCCCTTTCTTTTCGCCAGCTGCTGCCACGGGATCAGGTTGCTGTGGTGCTCCAGAACAGAGATCACAATCTCATCGCCCTCCTTCAGCAACTCCCCGTAGCTGTAGGCGATCAGGTTCAGGCTCTCCGTGCTGTTTCTGGTAAAGACGATCTCCTCCGCGCTGCCGGCTCCAATAAAGGCTCTCACGGCCTCTCTGGCGTTTTCATATCCTTCCGTCGCCTTCTGCGCCAGCTCGTACAAGCCCCGGAGCGGGTTTGCGTTGGCTTCCTCATAGAATTTTCTTTCCGCAAGGAGCACGCTCTCGGGCCTTTGCGTCGTCGCCGCATTATCTAAATATGCAATCCACGGATATCTCTCAATGAGCGGGAATTCCCCTCGGATCTGTTTAATTTCCATTTTTTCCTCCTCGTGCCAAAAAGAACCGTCCCCATTGGCTCATTTCCATCCATTTTCCTCCCGGATCTTCTGCTTCAGGTCTTCGTCAGGGATCTTTTCGATGACGGCGTCAAGCTTTGCCCGCGCCATCAGTTTTATGGCCACGTCTTCCTCGATCCCGCGGGAAGCCATGTACTTCAGGACTTGTTCGTCCGGTCTTCCGATGGTTGCGCCGTGGTTTCCGGAAACGTCTTCCTCCGTGCAGAGAATGGTCGGCACGGTCTTGTTCACGACGGTATCATCCAAAAGCAGCACGTCCTCCGTTTCGCCGCCCACGGAGCCGGAGCACCCGGTACGAAAATCAATGGTGCCGCGAAGGAGCTTTTCTGCGTTCTGTGAGAGCACTCCAAGGGAGCGGATGTTGCTTTCCGTGCGCTTTCCAAGATGGATCGCCTCGCAGTTTACGTCATATTGTTCCGTCCCCGTCAGCTGATAGCCAATGTCCGCCTGGAAGCTGCTGCCCCTTCCCTCCAGCGTCACGCTGAAATTATCATAAGATCTTTGTCCTCCAAGGATCACGCGGATCACGTGAAAGCGCGCGTTCTCCTTGCAGTTGACCTGAAGGTCCGAAAAGCACTTTTCCGCCGTGTTTGCATGTCTTACGAGAACTACCGTAAGACTCGCTTCCTCCGAAAGCTCCGCAACAAGGGAAATCAGCGCACCATCATCCTCAAAGTAAAGGGTCTGGGCTGCGCCCTTTGGCAGAACAATGGTTTTAGAAATGGTACGGTCCGGGAGCGTGACCTTGGTGCCGCCGACCTTCAGCCACCCAAAGGTTTCAACGATCGGCTTGTTGATGATCTTTTCCATTATCCAATCGCTCCTTTCATTTCAATGCGGATCAAGTTATTCATCTCGACGGCATATTCTAGCGGCAATTCCTTCGAAACATTCTCCGCAAAACCGCTGACGATCAGCGCTTTTGCATCCTCTTCGGAAAGGCCTCTGCTCATGAGATAAAACACTGCTTCGTTTGAGATGCGTCCGATCTTTGCCTCGTGACCCACGTCTGTTTTGTTTGTCCGCACGTCCATCACGGGGATGGTGTCCGAACGCGAAATGCTGTCAAGCATCAAGGATTCGCAGGACACGGCGGACTTGCTGTCCGTTGCCTTCGGCGTCACGACAACTGCGCTTCGGAAGGTGTTGATGCCGCCGCTTTTCGAGATGGAGCGGGTGTTCACGTAGCTTGTGGTCTTCGGTGCGTCATGCACGATCTTGCAGCCCGTATCAAGGTTTTGCCCGTCGCCCGCAAAGGTCACACCCGTGAATTCACATCTTGAGCCCTCGCCCTTTAAGATGCTCATGGGGTAGAGATACGAAATGTGGGAACCAAAGGAGCCGGACACCCACTCGATCTTTCCGCCCTTTTCAACGCGCGCCCTTTTGGTGTTCAGGTTGTACATGTTCTTGGACCAGTTTTCGATCGTGGAATAACGGAGCGTTGCGCCCTCTCCCACGAAGAGTTCCACGCATCCTGCGTGCAGGTTTGCGATGTTATATTTTGGCGCCGAGCATCCTTCAATGAAGTGGAGGTTAGCGCCTTTTTCCACAATGATCAGGGTATGCTCAAACTGTCCCGCGCCAGGTGCATTCAGTCGAAAGTACGACTGCAGCGGGATCTCCACGGTCACGCCCTCGGGCACGTACACAAAGGATCCTCCGGACCAAACCGCGCCGTGCAGCGCCGCAAACTTGTGATCCGTCGGCGGAACCAGCTTCATGAAGCGCTCGCGGATCATGTCCGCATATTCCCCGTGCAGCGCGCTCTCAATGTCCGTGTAGATGACACCCTTCGCGGCAACCTCATCGCGCACGTTGTGATAAACGATTTCGGAATCATATTGCGCGCCGACGCCTGCAAGGGATTCCCTTTCGGACTGTGGAATGCCAAGGCGATCAAAGGTTTCCTTGATGTTGCTTGGAACCTCATCCCAGTTCGCATACATATGGTCGATGTTAGGCCGCACGTAGGTCACGATGTTTTCCATGTTCAGGCCCTCAATGGAGGGGCCCCAGTTCGGCATGGGCGTTTCTTCAAAGATCTTTAACGACTTTAGGCGAAACTCCAGCATCCAATCCGGATCGTTCTTTTCCTTCGAGATCTGACGGATGATGTCCTCCGTCAGGCCGCTGTCCACCTGATAATTATCCTTATCCTCAAAGCGAAAATCATAAAAGGAGCGGTCAATGTCTTCTACGTAAGTCTTTTCAGCACTCATTCCTGCTCCTCCTCAAAACTTGAAAATCCATTCTGTGCCACAAGGTCGATCAGCTCTTTGCCGCCCGTCTTCACGATCTTGCCGTTCACGAGAATATGCACGGCATCCACGGAAAGTGCGGAGAGGATCGCGGCATTGTGCGTGATAATAAGGAGCGAAGCCGCTTCGTCTTTTTGATACTCCTCAATGCCTTTCGAAACGGTGCGAACCGCATCCACGTCGAGGCCGGAATCCGTTTCGTCCAAAATGGCTAATCTAGGCTTAAGGAGAAGCATCTGCAGGATCTCTGCCTTCTTTTTTTCACCGCCGGAGAAGCCGACGTTGAGATCTCTTTCCGCATAGGACGGATCCATCGCAAGCGCATCCAGAACGCGCTTTACTTCTTTTCTGAAATCCCAGGCCTTGATCTTTTGGCCGCTTCGAAGCTCCAATGCGGTCTTAATGAAATTCTCTAATGAAATCCCGGGAACCTCGATCGGGTTCTGGAAGCTCATGAAAATCCCCTTCTTTGCTCTTTCATGGGGTGCGAGTTCGCCAATGTCCTCGCCGTCAAACTCCACCGTACCGCCAGTCACTTCATAGGACTCGTCGCCCATCAGGACGCTTGCGAGGGTTGACTTTCCAGCGCCGTTGGGACCCATGATCACATGGGTTTCGCCACGGCCGATCGATAAGCTTAAGTGGTTTAAGATTTCTTTCTCATCCGCCGAAGCAGAAAGGTCCGTGATCTTAAGTAATTCTTGTGCCATATATTTGTACCTCCGTAAGATAACTTTGAAAAGTGTTGTAGAAATATACTGATTATATCTTTATTAACCTAGTATGTCAATAGGTATTTATGTCAATCACTTGATTTACCTACTGGTTTAGTGATAAAATAGGTGCAATTAGGAGTAACTCGCTGTTTTTTCTCAAGTATTTAGGAGGTTTGTCATGATATCAACCAGAGGACGTTACGCACTGCGCGTTATGATCGATTTGGCAGAAAATGATAACGGAAGTTTCATTCCGCTGAAAGACATTGCTGCAAGACAGGAAATCTCGAAGAAATATCTCGAGATCATCGTGAAAGACATGGTAAATGCAAATCTCATCGTCGGCGCCAGCGGCAAGGGCGGCGGCTACAAGCTATGTCGCAAACCGAATAAATACAGCGTTGGTGAGATTCTTGAGCTCATGGAAGGGACGCTTTCTCCCGTGGCCTGCCTCGCTGACAAAAATCACGCCTGCGACCGCAAAGAAAAGTGCCAAACCCTCCCCCTCTGGGAAGAGTTTGACACCATGGTTCATGATTTCTTTTATGGCAAAAAACTTACGGACCTGATCAAATAAAGCTTACTTCGTGGACATCGTATCGTAGTAGGTATATTCATAGGTTTCCAGCGTATCATAGGTTCCGGCGTCCCTGGTCATGTCCGTGCAGACGTCGTGAACCTTGACGGGATATCCATACTCGTTGTATTCGGCAGTATATTCATAGCCCTTTGCTTTCTTGCTGTGGATGAGATTCCCCCTGTCATCATATTCCCAGAAGGCAATTTGTGTCTCGTTCCCGTCCTCGTCCACGGAAACCTCCGAGATCTTTCGGCCGGCTTCGTCATAATAATAGACATAGTGATTTTTGTTGCCGGAAACCGACTCAAAGAGATACGATACAAGCCCAAATTCCCCATAAGAGAATCTTTCCGTATAGGACGGTTCGTCGTTATAAAACCCTTCTTCGCGGATCTCTCGCCCATAGGCGTCATAATCCGTTTCGACCCGATGCTCATAATGAGTGTCCGTCACGTGGCCAAGCCAGCCCTCTTCCGTATAGGTATACTCCCAAAGGCGGTAAACGTAGCCGTCCTCGCTTTGCTTTGTCTTTCGGGACAGGCGTCCCTGCTCGTCATATTCGTAGAATTCCAGGTCAAAGTAGCTTCCGTCTTCGTTTATGTTGGCCTCCGTCACCAGCTTTCCGTCCTCATAGGTATAACGGTAATGAAGTCTGGCGTCTTCAGGGCTCGTCCCGGTATATTCTTCCGTCAAGTTTCCGTCGCCGTCATAAACCTTTTTTCTGTAGCTTTTCGGCTCATCGTTCGGACCGACCATGACACAAAGCGTTTCCCGGCCGGCTTCGTCATAAGAATACTGCGTCGACCAACTTACCGCGCCGCTTGCGTCGTATTTTTCCTCGATTTGGATCTTTCCGTCACGATCATATTCATAAATGGTTTTTATGCCTTGTTCGTCCGTGACCGCGACGATGGTAAACGGTACAGGAAGGCCTCTTCCAATGTACCCGCCGTACCTTGTCACGGGGATCCCGTTCACCGATCTTGCATCGATACGAAGGCCCTCGTCAGACCCGTCCCATTGATATTCACAGACAAAAGCCTCCTTGTGATCATTTTTCAGGATGGCCTTCCATGACCCTTCGGACACTTCCTCGCCATATCCCGTGCACGCGCTAAGGCACAGCATCATCCAAAGGCTTGCAAGAAGCCCTGGGATCACTTTATGGAGTTTTGCAAAACTCGCCTTACCCGTTTTCATGCAAAAACCTCCCGCTTTTGTCGTGCTTTATTGTTTTGCCAGCCAATCTTCGAAAGATACGCTAAGATCGCTCATGAGCTCGGCTGCGGCCTCCGTGCCGACATAGCGGATGTGCCAAGGCTCGTAGGTGTAATCCACCGTGCCGTCCGAGCGGCCGGGATAACGCAGGAAAAATCCGTGCTGCGCGAGGTGCGTGTGGATCCTTTTCCAGATTTCGGGATATTTTACCAGGTCTTCGTTTTCATAGACTTCCTCGCCGTCCAGGCGGAAGTACAGATCAAGCGCGAGTCCCGTGTGGTGCTCGGAAGTGCCGGGCGTAGCCACGGTGCGCTTAGCATAGGCCGCGCCATATTTCTCCGTAAAGCGCTCTAAGATCTCCTGCTGGTAGGCAACGCTCCGATAGGCGGAATCAAGGTCAATGTCAATGCCTTCGGTCTCCCAGAGGTCCTTTTTCAGTTCCAGATAGGCCTTATATGCCGTGCGCTCTGCCCAGACGGTGTCACCGACGGAATTCACCACGCAGACAAGGTCCAGATTCTCCTCCCAGTCCTCGGGAAGCGCATGCTTTTTGTCCACCAGGATAAAGCGGTCGATCTCCTTTGTCTGTACGGCAGGGATCGTTTCTGCGGTGGTCTTGCCGGCAAGGCTTGTTGCCGCACAAAGACTCTCCTCAATCCCCTTCACCTTCCGGTAAACGTCCGGGTCTTTCATGACATAGGGCGTGATCCAAAGCACATACGCATCGCCCTTCTCATCCAGCAGATAATAGTTTACGTCGCCATGGGGCCAATCCACTTTCACGAGCGAAATGCCGCCAGCCTGTACGATCTGCGTCTTTTGCTCCGTGACCTTGCTCACAAGGGCTGCAAGCGCTTCTAATTCTGGATCGCTCACCTGATCCCATCTTCGAAGCTCCACGGTCAGGCCTTCGTTTTCCGCCAAAAAGACGGCATTTCGATCCGATGCATCCCGTTCCTTTCTCACTACGGATTTTGGCAGCTCCAGCGCCAGATTCAGGCCTTCAAAGGCATACCATACGCCTTCCTCCTTCACCTCATCCACCAGCGTGGAGGGCGTGGCAATCGGCTCTGCCTGTACGGCATCTTGCGTACCCGATTCCGTGCTTCCTGCCTTGCCAGAATTTTTCTCGCAACCTCCAAGAAGCAGCAACAACGCCATCATCATGCATATGAAATTGAATCTTCTTCGCGTCACTTTGCGCATCTTCCGTCCTCGTCCCACAAACAATCCGAAACTGTTTCTTGCTCGTCGCCGTTCCTGCTTTTTCTAGCTTATAAAATATACTCCATGCCGATCTTCTGGGGCTTTAACCCCATGGCCTCGTAGAACTTCATGGCGCCCGGATTGCAGGCCCAGACATTCAGCGTCACATTATAAAAGCCTTGTTCGCGGGCATATGCCACAACATGCTCATACAAAGCCTTTCCGACGCCGAGCCCTCGCACCGCCTCATCCACGCAAATGTCGTCGATATAAAGTGTTCGCACGTCCGTCAGCACGTTGTTTCCAACGATCTGCTTGTGCACCGTGAAAGCGTGTCCCAAAACGCGATCCGACTCGTCCACGCACACGAACACGGGGGCGTCTTCCTTCGCAAAGATCTCCTCCAGCTCCTTAGCGGTATATTTCGTCACCGGCCCTTTGAAAAGATCCGGCCTGCCATTATGGTGCACCATGTCCACCTGCACCAATAACTCCAACACTCTTGGAATGTCCTTATTTTTCGCCCTGCGAACTTGATTCATCCTTTTTCCCTCACATAAACAAAGCACTCGCTTATATTATAAAGCGAGTGCCGATTTCTATCAACAGCCTTTTTTCCCTGCGCCCTATCGCTCCGAAAGCCTTTTCTCAAAACGGTTCTTGTTGGTGTTGCTCGGGATGGGCGTCGCGTAGTTGCCGCTAAAGCAGGAGTCGCAATAGCCGTTATGGCCCACTAGCTCATGGAGCGTTGAAAGGGGAAGGTACCCCAAGGTGTCCGCTCCGATCTCCTTTGCGATCTCCGGAATGCTCATCTGGCAGGCAATCAGATTCTCCTTAGAATCCACGTCCGTGCCGTAATAACAAGGGTTTGTGAAGGGCGGCGAGGAGATGCGCACGTGCACTTCCGTTGCGCCCGCCTCCCGAAGAAGCCGCACGATCCTTTCACTTGTCGTACCGCGCACGATCGAATCATCCACGAGGATCACGCGCTTTCCGTCCACCGTATCCTTTAAGGGATTCAGCTTGATCTTCACCTGGTTGTTTCGCTCCTCCTGCACGGGGGAGATGAAGGTACGGCCGATGTACTTATTCTTGATGAACCCGATGCCATAAGGGATCCCGGAATATCTCGCATATCCCAGCGCCGCATCCAATCCGGAATCCGGAACGCCCACCACCACGTCCGCTTCCACGGGATATTCCCTCGCCAAGATCTCACCGGCCTTCACGCGGGCCGCATGCACGGAGACGTCCTCGATCACCGAATCCGGTCTTGCAAAGTAGATATATTCAAAGATACAGATCTGCTTTTTTGCCTTATCGCAGTGGTCCGTATATTTCGTAATGCCCTGATCCGTAAAGACAAGCAATTCACCAGGCCTTAGCTCGCGCACAAGCTTTGCGCCCACGGCCTCCAAGGCACAGGTCTCCGAGGCGATGACATAGCTTCCGTCCTCGCGGCGGCCGTAGCAAAGGGGCCTGTAACCATGAGGGTCCCTTGCCGCGATCAGCTTCGTCGCGGACATGAGGACGATGGAATATGCTCCCTCAAGATATTCCATGCTCTTTAGCACGGCCTGCTCGATCGAAGGGGTTTTCAGACGCTCCCTCGTCACCACGTAAGCAATGATCTCCGTATCCGAGGTGGAATGGAAGATCGCGCCGGAGAGCTCAAGCTGGTCGCGGAGCTCATAGGCATTGCTTAGGTTCCCGTTGTGCGCAAGGGCCATTTTACCCTTTTGATGATTCACCTCGATAGGCTGACAGTTGTTTCGATTGTTGCCGCCCGTCGTGCCATAGCGCACGTGACCCACGGCCATCTTGCCCTCGGGGAGCTTTGCCAACTCCTCCGCGTCAAAAACGGTGCTCACCTGTCCTAAATCCTTGTGAGAAAAGAACAGTCCGTCATCATTGACGACAATGCCGCAGCTCTCCTGCCCGCGATGCTGCAGGGCATACAGGCCATAATACATGTCCTTGGCAATCGGGTACGACACCGGCGAAAAGATGCCAAGCACGCCACATTCCTCATGAAGCGCATCCTCTTTCAGATCACTGGTTTTTCTATCCACGATATTCATTTGTTTCATGCCTTTTATCCACTCCCGTTCTTTGTTTTCCACGCCTTAAGCTTCTTTTGTTTTGAGCGCGGCGCCGATAAAGCCTTTGAACAGGGGATGAGGCTTGTTGGGTCTGCTCTTGAACTCGGGATGGAACTGCACGCCCACGTGGAACGGCCTCTCCGTGAGCTCCACGGTTTCCACAAGCAGTTCATCCGGAGACAGACCACTGATGGTCAGGCCTTTTTCCGTAAGGATCTCGCGGTAATCATTGTTGAATTCATAGCGATGACGGTGACGCTCGCTGATCTGAAGCTTTCCGCTTTCCGTGGTCTGCGTCGCGCCTTGCGCCGCGTAGCAACGCTCCATGGTGGTTCCCTTTGCGATCACGCAAGGATATGCGCCAAGACGAAGTGTGCCGCCCTTATCGATGGAATCACTTTGTCCAGGCATAAAATCAATCACCTTGTGCTGGCACTGCTCGTCAAACTCGCCCGAGTTCGCATCCGCAAGACCAGCCACGTTCCTTGCATATTCGATCACTGCGATCTGCATGCCGAGGCAGATGCCAAAGTAAGGGATCTTATGTTCTCTGGCATATTTCGCCGCCAGGATCATGCCTTCGATACCGCGGCTTCCAAAGCCGCCGGGGATCAGGATGCCGTCAAGACCGCCCAGCTCCTGCTCTAACGGCTCTTCCGAAGAACCCTCGCGGATCTTGTGCTCCAGCTCCTCGGAATCGATCCAGTGAATGTTCACGTGGGCGCCGTGGAAATAGCCCGCATGACGAAGCGACTCCGCGACGGAAAGATATGCATCATGAAGACCGACATACTTGCCGACAAGGCCGATCTCCACCTCACGGTCACGCCTTCCAATGCTTTCCACCATGGACGCCCATTCCGTCAGATCCGGCTCAGGTGCCGTGATGCCAAGCTCTCTGCACACCACCTCGGAGAAATGGGACTTCTCCAGCATCAGCGGTGCCTCGTAAAGGTTGGGCAGGGTGATGTTCTCGATCACGCAGTCCGGCTTTACGTTGCAGAACATGGAGATCTTGTGGAAAATGGATTCCTCAAGGGGCTCGTCGCAGCGAAGGATGATAATGTTCGGGTTGATGCCCATGCCCTGAAGCTCCTTTACGGAGTGCTGCGTGGGCTTAGATTTGTGCTCCTCAGAGCAATGCAGATATGGTACCAGACAGACATGGATGAACAGGCTGTTCTCCCTGCCGACCTCCAGCGAGATCTGACGCACGGCCTCAAGAAAGGGCTGGGATTCAATGTCACCGATGGTTCCGCCGATCTCCGTGATCACCACGTCCGCGTTGGTCTTTTTGCCGACGCGATATACAAACTCCTTGATCTCATTGGTTACGTGCGGAATGACCTGCACCGTGCTCCCAAGGTACTCGCCGCGGCGCTCCTTGTTCAGCACGTTCCAGTACACCTTACCGGTCGTGAGGTTGGAGTACTTGTTCAAGTCCTCATCGATGAAACGCTCATAGTGACCGAGGTCTAAGTCCGTCTCCGCACCGTCCTCCGTCACGTATACTTCACCATGCTGGTAAGGGCTCATGGTGCCGGGATCCACGTTGATGTACGGATCAAGCTTTTGCGCTGCGACCTTTAGGCCCCTGGCCTTTAATAAACGGCCTAAGGACGCTGCCGTGATCCCCTTGCCGAGACCAGAAACAACGCCCCCTGTTACAAACACGTACTTTGTCATATTGTTACCACCTTTCCCTAATCAAACACTCCCCGCCGCAAGCGACGGGGATCCTATACAAATTTATTTTCCGCTGTCTCCGTAGTTCGAGAGCACTCTCGCGGACGGGTCATTCACGTTACAACCCTCCCAGGATTTGTTTGGCATCCAGAAGTCCACGATCATCTCCGCCTGGCCGGGATAATACTTTTCAAAGATGTCACGGTAGAGGAGGGATTCTTTTGTGAAAGGCCTTGCGTGCTCATATTTCAGGCACCCCTTCTCAAATTCCTCCTGTGTATATTTCTTCTCCGCATATTCCTTCAGGTAATCCACCATGGAGTGGCCCACCGCATCGGAGAACGCGGCTTTCTCACGCCACAAGATTTCATGAGGGAGGTAATCACCCTCCTCGAAGGCGTGACGCAAAAGGTACTTGCCTTTGCCGTAGGTGTTGATCTTCTTTTCCGGATCAACGCTCATCACGTACTTCACAAAGTCCAGGTCGCCAAAGGGAACTCTGGCTTCCAGGGAGTTCACGGAGATGCAGCGATCGGCGCGGAGCACGTCATACATGTGCAATTCGCGGATGCGCTTCTCGGCCTCTTCCTGGAACGCCTGAGCGGACGGTGCAAAATCGGTGTATTTATAACCAAACAGCTCATCCGAGATCTCACCGGTGAGAAGGACTCTTACGTCCGTCTGCTCGTGGATCGCCTTGCAGACAAGGTACATGCCCATGCTTGCGCGGATCGTCGTGATGTCGAACGTGCCAAGGAGCTTGATCACCTTTTCCAGACTGGAGATCACGTCCTGCGGCGTCATATAAACTTCCTTGTGATCGCTCCCGATGTAATCCGCCACCTGCTTTGCATATTTTAGGTCGATGGCGTCCTCGCTCATGCCAATGGCAAAGGTGCGGATCGGCTTGTCGGACTTTTTCGCCGCGATCGCGCAGACCAGTGAAGAATCCAGACCGCCCGAAAGAAGGAAGCCCACCTTCGCGTCTGCCACGAGGCGCTTTTCAACGCCTGCCACCAGCTTGTCGTGAATGTTTTTGCAGACCGTCTCGAGGTCGTCATGACAAACCTCATCCACCTTTGCGATGTCACAGTAGCAGTGGAACTTTTCTGACTCATGCTCCGGATCGTAGGTCGTTCCAAGAGCGCCGCTGGCGTAATAATATCCAGGAGGGAAAGGCATGATCCTTTCTACCAGCTTTACCAGGTTCTTTGCTTCACTTGCAAAAACAATGACTCCCTTTTTGTCATAGCCGTAATACAAGGGGCGGATGCCAATGGGATCTCTTGCTGCAACGTACTGGCCGTTTTCGCCGTCATAGATCACACAGGCAAATTCCGCATCCAGCTTTTCAAACATTGAAAGCCCGTACTCCTTGTACAGCGGAAGGATGATCTCGCAATCACTGTCGCTGGCGAAGGTATAGCCCTTCTTGCGAAGCTCCTCTCGATCCTTTTCAAACCCGTAAAGCTCACCGTTACAAATAACGTAATTCTTACCAAGGGAGAACGGCTGCATCCCGTGGGCCGTCAGACCCATGATCGCAAGTCTGTGAAACCCAAGGATGCCGTTTCCCGTATCAATGATCCTGCTTTCGTCAGGTCCGCGAGAGACGGTTGCGTCAAATCCGTCGCGGAATGACTGCAAGGTGACGCCCTTGCCACAATAACCCATAATCGAACACATTTTTTTATAATTCCTCCAAAGCTCTCAAATGAACCATGCCCATTCGCAAAATCGCTTCTTCGAAGCTCCTACGAGTCTTCGACTCGTCTTTTGCTCATGGTGATGGCTTCGCCATATGTCTGAAATTGCAAAAGACCTTTCGAATGCAAGCATTCCTCGGTCTTTCACAATTTCATCCGCATGGTTCATGCTTATTCCACATCCTGTAAAGCAGCGAAGCCTTCTTCTCCGGTGCGGACCTTGATCACGTTCTCCACGCCGTATACGAAGATCTTGCCATCGCCGATATGGCCAGTGTAAAGTGCCTTCTTTGCGGCCTCGATCACCTTATCCACGGGGATCTCGCTGACCACAACCTCAACCTTTACCTTCGGCAGCAGCGTTGCATCCATTTCAACGCCGCGGTACTTTTCGCCCGCACCCTTCTGGATGCCGCAGCCCATGACGTTGATGACCGTCATGCCGGTCACGCCCAGGTCATTGAGGGCCTTTTTCAAAACTTCGTAGCGCGTCATCTTTGCGATGATGACTACCTTGTGAATACCAGTATTTACGATCTCAGGAAGCTTGGTCACGCTGACTGCCGCCTGCTTCTTCGCTTCACTTGCCTCCTCGTAAACGTCGCTTCCGAGGTTCGTGTTCTCGTTAATATCCATCGTCATGGTGTTGGAAACGTCCATGATGGCAAATCCGGAATATGCACTCGCCAAGCCATGTTCGGTTGCATCCAGACCAGTGATCTCCTCTTCCTCGGTAACTCTCAGACCAAAGATGGCCTTGATCACAAGGAAGGTAATGGTAATTGCAACGATCGTCCAACCAGCCGTTGCGCCAACACCGAGGAGCTGCAGTCCTAACTGCTTAAAGCCGCCGCCATAGAACAGGCCGGCACCTGCGATCTGGTTTGCGCCAAAGCTCACGCCGTCGCCAATGCCTCTTGCAAATGCAGGAGCGGAAGGAGTTGCAAAAAGTCCAACTGCGATGGTACCCCAGATACCGTTCATCATGTGAACTGCAACTGCACCAACGGGGTCATCCACGCGAAGCTTGTAATCCAGAAGCCATACGCCAAAGCATACCAGCAGTCCAGCCACGGCACCGATCACGATGGCACCGAAAGCATCACATACGTCACAAGGAGCGGTAATTGCCACAAGGCCTGCCAGGGAAGCGTTCAGACACATGGACACGTCGGGCTTGCCATACTTGATCCAGGTAAAGATCATGCAGACTACGGTTGCGATCGCAGGTGCGATGGTGGTGGTTACGAAAATGCTGCCAAGCTCTTCCACGGTAACTGCTGCCGCGCCGTTGAAGCCGTACCAGCCGAGCCACAGAATGAACACGCCCAGGCAACCAATAGGAAGGTTGTGACCAGGGAAAGCATTGACCTTCGTCACCTTACCGGCTTTGTCCTTCACGAACTTGCCGATACGAGGACCAACCATCATTGCGCCGATGAATGCGCAGATACCGCCGACCATGTGGATACAGGTAGAACCTGCGAAATCATGGAAGCCCATCTGTGCAAGGAAGCCACCGCCCCAGGTCCAGTGCGCTTCGATGGGATAGATCAGCGCGGAAATGATGGCGGAGTACACACAGTAGCTAAGGAACCTTGTTCTCTCTGCCATGGCACCGGAAACGATCGTTGCGGTGGTAGCACAGAACACCAGGTTGAAAATAAAGTTGGACCAGTCAAAGTTTGCAAAGTCCGTGAATACGTCAAATCCGGGCTTACCAATGATGCCCAGCATGTCTTCGCCTAACAGAAGGCCAAAACCGATCAATATAAAAGTACAGGTACCGATACAAAAATCCATCAGGTTCTTCATCAGGATGTTGCCGGAGTTCTTGGCTCTGGCAAAGCCGGCCTCCACCATTGCAAAGCCGGCCTGCATCCAGAACACCAGCGCGGCACCGATCAAAAACCATACGCCAAATACTTCGGAAGAAGTCATTTCTTGAACTAAAGAACGGATCTCCTCACTCATAACTTTTGTCTCCTCATGTTGTCTCGTCGTGAGGTCTCATCTGTCCCCAAATAGAAGAGTTCACGACGGCTAATACTTGTCATCCCCAATTACATTCTGATCATTGCCATTCTCACTCTCATTGTCGTTCATTGTTTTTCTCCCTAATCCCATAAAACAAACAACAAGCTACCTTTTACCCTGCTTACTTTACTCCAAAGAGCAGATCACCATAGGAAGGATAAGGCCAGTAGTCCTTTGCGGTAAGGGTTTCTGCCTCGTCTGCAGGCTTTCTGAGCTCTGCCATCTTCGGAAGCACCTTGTCGCGGATCATCTCTGCTTCCTTGATCGTATCCTTAGCCTTGGAAAGTCCTGCAACTGCCTTTTCCAGTTCACCGATCTTTACGTAGATCTCATCCGTGAGCTCGGAAAGCTTTGAAACAAGCTCGGTCTCATATTTGCAAGCCAGCTTCGGAGCAATTGCCTTCTTCGTTGCAGCGCTTCCTGCAATGTCGGCCGTGAAGCTTTCGATCGCGGGAACGATCTGCGTCTTTGCCATCTCGATCATCGTGTTTGCTTCGATCATAACGGTCTTGTTGTAGTTCTCCAGCATGATCTCGCATCTGCTCTTCAGCTCTGCCTCGGTAAATACCTTGTGGCTGATGAGCATCTTCACGTTCTTCTCATCCAGAAGATGAGGCATGCAGTCTGCAGTGGTCCTGTAGTTCAAGAGCCCTCTCTTTTCGGTTGCTTCCTTGATCCAGCTGTCATCATAACCGTTGCCGTTGAAGATGATGTGCTTGTGATCCTTGATCGTCTTCTGGATCATCTCATGCAATGCCTTCTCGAAATCCTTTGCCTTCTCAAGGCGGTCAGCGTAAATCTTTAAGGACTCAGCCACTGCTGCGTTCAGCATGATGTTTGCACATGCGATGCTGTTGGAGGAGCCCAGCATTCTGAACTCGAACTTGTTTCCGGTGAATGCGAACGGTGAAGTTCTGTTTCTGTCGGTGGTGTCACGGTTGAACTTCGGAAGAACGTCAACGCCAAGCTTCATGACCGTCTTCTCGGTTCCCTTATAAGGCTTGCCAGTCTCAATGGCATCCATCACTGCGGAAAGCTCATCGCCCAGGAAAATGGAAATCACTGCGGGCGGTGCCTCGTTTGCGCCAAGTCTGTGATCGTTGCCAGCGGTTGCTACGGAAAGTCTTAAGAGATCCTGATAATCATCCACTGCCTTGATGACTGCACAGCAGAACAACAGGAACTGTGCGTTTTCATATGGCGTATCGCCAGGCGACAACAGGTTGATGCCGGTGTCGGTGGAGATGGACCAGTTGTTATGCTTACCGCTTCCGTTCACGCCTGCAAAAGGCTTCTCATGAAGCAGACAAACCAAACCGTGCTTTGCTGCAACCTTCTGCATGATCTCCATGGTCAACTGGTTGTGATCCGTTGCAATGTTCGTGGTGCTGTAGATGGGTGCCAGCTCATGCTGCGCAGGTGCCACCTCGTTGTGCTCCGTCTTTGCAAGGATGCCCAGCTTCCAAAGCTCCTGGTTGAGATCCTCCATGTACGCCTGTACGCGGGGCTTGATCACGCCAAAGTAATGGTCATCCATTTCCTGTCCCTTAGGAGGCTTTGCTCCGAAAAGGGTTCTTCCCGTGAAGCGAAGGTCAGGACGCTGATCGTACATTTCCTTGGTGATCAGGAAGTACTCCTGCTCAGGTCCTACGGAGCTTCTTACGCACTTAGCAGTGTCATTTCCAAAGAGTCTCAGGATTCTCAGTGCCTGCTTGTTCAGCGCCTCCATGGAACGGAGAAGCGGTGTTTTCTTGTCCAGTGCCTCACCGCCGTAGGAGCAGAATGCGGTGGGAATGCAAAGCGTCTTGCCCTTGATGAATGCGTAGGACGTAGGATCCCATGCGGTATATCCTCTCGCCTCGAAGGTTGCTCTAAGTCCGCCGCTCGGGAAGGACGATGCATCAGGCTCACCCTGGATCAGTTCTTTTCCGGAGAACTCCATCAGCACGCCGCCGTCGGGTGCAGGAGTGATAAAGCTGTCATGCTTTTCTGCGGTAATTCCGGTCAAAGGCTGGAACCAATGGGTGTAATGCGTTGCTCCGTTTGCAACGGCCCAATCCCTCATTGCGATCGCCACTGCATTTGCAACGCTCTCATCAAGCTTAGCGCCTTCATCGATGGTCTTTTTCAGTGAATTGTAAACCTTAGCGGACAAATTCGCCTTCATAACCCTGTCATCAAAAACGAGACATCCAAAATAATCTAATACTGTTCCCATGGTAGTTCCTCCCTTTCTTTTCCCTAATCTTTTTCCCTAATCCATTTTGTTTTCGGCATCAGTAAAGGCGCCGTGGGTGAATAAACACCGACGGCGCCTTTGCCTCTGCCTATGTTGATTAGGGTTTTTGATAAAGAAAAAGCGTCTGGGAACTTTCGTTCGCAGACGCCTTTGTCTTTATGTAGCGAATATTACGCCTCTTAAGACCATTTGTCAATCCCTTTTTTTCAAATTTTTTTCTACGCCTTTTTCGGAGCTTTGTGGAAATCGCATTTGGATCTCAAAATCTCCCGCTTTATTCACCTCGGCGCCGATCTCTCCGTCATATTTTTCCACGATCCTCTTTACCACGTAAAGCCCCAGGCCGCTCCCTGGCGTATCCCCGGAAGCGCTTCGATAAAAGGGCTTAAAAATGGATTCCACGTCCGATGAGGAAACAAGATCGCCATCATTGGAGAAAACCAACTCGCTCTGCCCATCCACCGCCTTCGAAAGCCGGATCGCCATCCTGCTTTTTGCATATTTTCTCGTATTGGAATACAGGTTTTCCAAGAGTCTCATGACATCCACTTCACTTGCGAAAATGTCGCAGGGATCCTCTGTCACGTCCACAGAAAACTCAATTTCCGCGGCCTCGATCCATTCATATTGCGAGAGCGTCACTTCCTCCAGCATCCGCTTTAAGGAAAGCACCGTCCGTTCTTCCTTTCCCTTCCCCTCCACCAAAGAGAGCGCAAAAAATTCATCCGAAAGCTCCTTCAGATAGGTGGTTTTTGAGATGGCCTTGTCGAGATACAAACGGCTCCTCTCAGATAGGCCCTGATCCTGCGAGATCATCTGCATATACCCGCCTGCTGCCGTCAGGGGCGTGCGAAAATCATGTGAGATGCCGGCCACCATGGTCTTTACCGCCGAACGCTCTTCCTCCGCCTCTTTGATCAAAAGCTGCTCTTCATCGACAAAGGCCTGAAGCTCCTTTGCGAGGGCAATGGTCTCACCGTCAAAGTGCTCTACACGGATCAGGCGGTTTTGCCTTTGCTCCCGGATTTCCTGAAGCTGCCTTGTAAAAAGCGCAAGCTGGCGCTTACGCTGCACTAGCCTTGCGACCAATACGGCGACGGCGCCAGCCAATATAATACATAACACGGTCAGGACATAATTCATGCGATCCTTCTCTTTCTGATCCCAAGATCAACCAGCAGATACCAAAGGACAAATTCGATCAGAAAACCAAGCAGGACGTGCAAAACGATCATCGAATCCACCGGCTCGCTTACCGAGATCATCAGCTGATTGATAATGCTTGCGTAACTAAAATGCAGCGACAACCTTTTCCATTCCAGCACGGTACCTGAAAACCACATAAAAAACGGAAAAACGGCGCTGTCCACGATCCAGAACCTAAGAAAGCAAACAGCCATTCCCGTGCCCGTACGCCGAAAGCAAAGGGCGATCAGAATGCTACAAAATGCGATTCGAGCCAGCACCGCGATCACCAAAAGCAAGCGGATCAGCACGTGATCGAAGCCCCCAAGCCCGTTTCGAAGGCCAACGATCACATAATATGCGCAGCACGTCACGGCTGTCAGGATAAGAAACATGACCCCGTCCGTCATGATCTTACTAAATACGATCCTGTGGGGCTTATTTCCAGCCATGATCTCATAGAATCCCAGCTTCCCCTCGTCATAAAGGCTTCCCGTAATGTTTGCAAAAATAAGCGGGAACACCATCATGACCATCATTAAAAGTCCCCCGCTTGCACCAATCTGCGCTTTCAGTCCAGCATCGCGAACACCACTTGCGCCGATCACCGGCAACAAGCTGCATATCGCGCAGCACACAAGCAAAAATGGAATTCGTTTCTTGATCCGAAAGGCTTCCGCCTTCATCAGTCTACTCATGACGTTCACCCACCTTCCCGATATAATACTCCTCCAACGACTCTCCTTCCAGATGAAAATGGGTGATGATCAAGCCGTGATCCGTCACCGTCTTTGAGATTCGCCTGAGGTCGTCTAGCTGTTCGTAAATCAGAATTTCATTTTCATGGGTGATCTTATAGTCTTGAATCTTTAAATGGTCTTCCAGGATCGTTGCCGTTCTTGCAACGTCGTCGGTCTGCAGGACAAGGCGCGTATGCGTCTTTTGCAAAAGCTCTTCATGCGAAAGCTCTTCGATCAGCTTTCCCTCCCGGATGATCGCATAATCCGTGCAAAGCTCCGAGAGCTCCTTCAAAATATGGCTCGAGATCAGGATCGTCATCCCCTTGTTGACCGCAAGATCCTTTAGCATCTTGCGAATGTCGATGATCCCTTCCGGATCAAGGCCGTTGATGGGCTCATCCAGCACCATGATCTCCGGGCCCGGCAAGATGGACATGGCAAGTCCGAGGCGCTGGCGCATGCCCAGCGAAAAGTTCTTTGCAAGCTTTTTCCCCGTGTTTTCCAGTCCCACAAACGCAAGCAATTCATCGATGCGATTCTTGTCAGGAATACCACGCAGCAGGCGCACGTATTCCATGTTCTGACTCGCCGTCATGTTCTGGTCCATGCAAGGCGCCTCAATGATGAAGCTGATGCGGTCGCGCATCCCGTCAAGATCCTCCGATCCAAAGAATTGCATGCTGCCTTCATCTGCTGCCGTCAGCCCCGCCATCATCTTCATGACCGTGGTCTTTCCGGCTCCGTTGGGGCCGATAAGACCGTAGACGTGCCCTTTTTCCATTTTGAGTGAAAAGCTGTCCACCACCTTTTTTCCACCATAGCTTTTGGACAGTCCCACCAGTTCCATTACGTGATCCATGGCTTCTTCCTCCTTGTATGAAGCCAGTTTATTCCTCAAATGTTTAGAAAAGGTTAAGTTGTTCCTTAATCTTTGTTAATTTGCAAGCCGATAGCCCATTCCCCACACCGTTTCAACATATTCCTCCGAATCCAGCGCCGCAAGCTTGCTGCGGAGGTTACTCACGTGAACCTTCACGGCATTATCATCATAGTTTCCGCCGTCCTCCCAAAGGGAATCAAAGATGTTAGACCGCGAAAAAACCTTATTGGGATTGGCCAAAAGCAGCTGTAAGATGGCATATTCCTTCACAGTCAGCGACAGCTCCTTTCCCTTTAGGAAGGCCCTGCCCTCCTTGACGTGAAGGCTTAGATTCTTATGCCTTAGGATCTCCGCATCGTCATTTCTTCTGCCGCTCCTTCGAAGCAGTGCCTCCATCCGAACCAGCACCTCCCCTAGGTCAAAGGGCTTTGTCACATAGTCATCCGCACCGATCCGGATCACGTCGATCTTCGTCTGTACCATGTCCTTTGCAGACAGCACGATCACAGGCACGTTTGATCTTTCCCGCAGCTCCTTTAGCACCTGATCGCCGCTCTTATAGGGCAGCATGATGTCCAAAAGGATCAGGTCATATTCCGTGCCAAGGGCTTTTTTCAGGCCTTCCATGCCATTCGCCGCGGTGTCCGTCTCATAGCCGTTCTCCGAAAGAAACGTACAAAGCAGCTCGCGTATTTCATTGTCATCCTCTACCAGCAAAATTCTTTTCGATCGATCCATGTCGTCTATCCCATCGTTCCTTGCGAAATACTAAAACTGTTTCGGCGTCATATGCGTTAGATGATGCCTACTGCCATGAGCAAAAGCACACCCAGCAGAACTGGTGCAACAAACTTGATCATGACAATGAACAAGCCCTTTCTTCCGAACTTTTCTCCGTTTTTCGTCACCTCATCGATGATGAATTTCGGTTTCAAGATCCATCCTACGAGGATGCAAGTACCAATGGCCACAATGGGCATCAAAAGATTATTGGAAATATAGTCCATGATATCCAGGATCCTTGCATTGGGGTTGTTTGGAATCTTTAGTTCGAAATTAAGGTTATCATATCCCATACAAACGATGATCCCCAGGATCAGTGCGATCGCCCCCTCGCCAAGCACGGCCATCTTGCGACTACAATGAAACTGATCCATAAAGCTTGAAACCACTGCCTCCAGAATGGAAACGGCACTGGTTGTCGCCGCAAAAAGGACCATGGCAAAGAACAGACATCCCACCAGTCCGCCGATCCTCCCCATCTGCATAAACACCTTAGGAAGAGAAACAAACATTAATCCCGCGCCGGCCTGCATGCCATCCTTCCCCATAAAAACATATACCGCCGGAATGATCATGATGCCTGCGAGCAGTGCAATTCCCGTATCGAACACCTCGATCTGTACAATGGACTTGGAAAGATTCGAATCATCCTTCATGTAGGACCCATAGGCGATCATGATGCCCATGGCGACGCTGAGGCTATAGAAAAGCTGTCCCATGGCATCCATCAGCGTAGTGAAAAAGCTTTCCACCGTAAGCGTTGAGACATCTGGCACAAACAGGATTTTTAAGCCCTGCAGGCCCGTTCGTACAGTGCCGTCCACATCCTCATAGGATTGATTGATGGAAAAAATGGCGATCACAACGATCAGCAGCACAAGCGCCGGCATCACAATCTTGGAAAATCGCTCGATGCCCTTGTCAACGCCTCCAAGAACAATGATCACTGTTAAGAACAGGAACACGATGGTCATGCCGATGGGTGAGGAGGAATCGGAAATAAATGCATTAAAATATCCATCCTCCGCCGTCTGCGCACCGGATCCCGTTAGAAACGTCAGAAAGTATTTTACTACCCATCCCCCGATCACACAATAATAAGGCATTATGATCATGGGGATAATGCATGCCATAATGCCTAGTGGCCTCCAATGTTTCTTAAGTTTTCCGTAGGCAGTGAGCGGGCTTTGCTTCGTCTTTCTGCCGATGGCTACCTCCGTAGTCAGCAGCGTAAATCCGAAGGTCAGCGTCAATATCAGATAAATCAGCAGAAACAGTCCGCCGCCGTCTCTCGCCGCAAGATACGGAAACCTCCATATGTTTCCTAACCCCACGGCGCTCCCCGCCGCCGCCAGCACAAATCCGATGGAACCTGTAAATGAATTTCGTTTCTTGGCTTCGTTTTCCATAGCAAAAACCTTCCCTTTTCCAACTGTGAACACTAATATATTTACTATATCAGTTTTCCGCGGATAAGGGAAGGCCTGTTTCCTTTTGTCTGCTATGAAATTATGCTTTATAGGTTCGTATATCCCATCAATGCGGCATCCACTTCCTTGGCTGCGCCTCTTCCTTCCGCGATGGCCCAGACGACAAGGGATTGGCCGCGGCGGACGTCACCTGCAGCGAAAATCTTTGCCTTGGAAGTATGGTAATCGCCAAGCTTTGTCTTAACGTTGGTGCGGGCGTCCGTCTCCACGCCAAAGGCATCCGTCACATATTTCTCGCTCCCAAGGAACCCTGCCGCAATGAGGACAAGCTGTGCGGGAACAGTACGCTCAGACCCTTCCACGGGAACCATGTTCATGCGTCCCGTTTTTTCATCCTTCTTGGGCTCAAGGGAGACCAGAACCACTTCCTTCAGGTTCCCTTTTGCATCCTTCACAAATTCCTTTACGGTCGTCTGATATACTCTCGGATCCTCGCCAAATTTCCAGATGGCCTCTTCCTGACCATAATCCACCTTGAGGATGCGCGGCCATTCGGGCCAAGGATTGCTCGGAAGCCGGCATTCCGCGGGCTTCGGCATCATCTCAAGCTGCGTTACGGATCTTGCGCCAAGACGGATGCAGGTGCCGACGCAGTCATTGCCCGTGTCGCCGCCGCCGATCACGATCACGTCCTTATCTTTTGCGAGCTCGTACGGATAGGTCTTAAACTCACTGTCCAGCAAGGTCTTCGTCACCTGTCCAAGGAAATCCACTGCAAAGTAGATCCCCTTCGCATCTCTGCCGGGCGCATTGATATCTCTGGGATGAGAAGCGCCGCAGGCCAATACGATGGCATCATATTCCTTCTCCAGCTGCGCCGCGTCAATGTTTTCACCCACGTTGGCATTTACGACGAACTTCACGCCTGCATCCTCCATGAGTTTTACGCGTCTGTCGATCACAGACTTTTCCAGCTTCATGTTGGGAATGCCATAGCGCAGAAGGCCGCCAACGCGGTCTTTGCGCTCGTAGACGGTCACTTCATGTCCGCGGCGGTTCAGAAGCTGTGCGGCCGCAAGACCGGAAGGTCCGCTGCCGATCACAGCAACCTTCTTGCCCGTGCGAACGGCGGGGGCTTCCTCCTTTACAAGGCCATGCTCGAAGGCATATTCGATCACGGACTTTTCGTTTTCTTTCGTTGCCACCGGCGCATCATGAAGACCGCAGGTGCAGGCCGCCTCGCAAAGCGCGGGGCAGACGCGGCAGGTGAACTCCGGGAAGGAGTGTGTCACCGAAAGGCGATCATATGCCTGCTCAAAACACCCGCGAAAGACCAGATCATTGATCTCGGGCACAAGATTGTGCAGAGGGCACCCAGACGCCATGCCTGCGATCATCAGGCCTGCCTGACAAAAGGGCACGCCGCAGTCCATGCATCTTGCCGCCTGCTTTTTTTGCTCTTCCAACGGAAGTCTTCCGTGGAACTCACGAAAGTCTCCTACGCGCTGCGCCTCCGAAACCACAGGCCCATCTATTCTCTCATACTCCAAAAACCCTGTTGCCTTACCCATACTACATCCTCCTAATCAACACAAACCATTTATTTCGTCATTTCCGTGAAGGCTTCAATCTGCGCTTCCTCATGACTCATGCCAAGCTCTTCATTCTTCGCGGTGAGACGGAGCATCTCCTTATAATCCGTAGGGATGATCTTCTTGAAATGTGCCACCTGCGCGTCGAAATCAGCAAGGATCTTCTGACCCTTTTTCGATCCGGTTGCCTTTACGTGCTTCTCAAGGATCCTTCGAAGCTCTTCCTTCTCAGCCTTGTTCTCAACGCCTTCCATGTTCACAAGCTGCTTGTTGAGGTTGCGGTAGAGGTGGTTTTCCTCATCGAGAACATATGCCACGCCGCCGCTCATGCCTGCCGCAAAGTTCTTGCCGGTGGGTCCAAGGATCACGACGCGTCCGCCGGTCATATATTCACAACCATGCTCGCCGACGCCTTCCACAACGGCCGTTGCGCCGGAATTACGGATGCAGAAGCGCTCACCCGCCATACCTGCGACATAGGCTTCACCGGAGGTTGCGCCGTAGAGGGCTACATTGCCGATGATGATGTTCTCGGAAGGGTCATATTTTGCCTCTTCCGGTACCTTCACGATCAGCTTGCCGCCAGACAGGCCCTTGCCAAAATAATCGTTGCCGTCGCCCGTAAGACGAAGCGTGAGGCCCTTGGGAAGGAATGCGCCAAAGCTCTGTCCGCCCGCACCCTTACAGTCGATCACGATGCTGTCTTCGGGAAGTCCCTCGGGATGCTGTCTCGTGATCTCCGCGCCAAGGAGCGTACCAAAGGTTCTGTCCACGTTGGTGATCTTAACGGACTTTTCGCAAGGCGTTCCGGATGCGAGTGCTGCCTTGATCGCCTTATCCTTCAAAAGAACGCTTTCATCCTTGGTCTGGGAAAGCTTGAAATCATAGCGTTTTTCGGGGCAGAAGGTCTGCTGCTCTCTTGCAATGCCGCTCATGTCCATGAGGATCCTGCTAAGGTCCATCTTGTCCTCAGCGGAGGATGCCGCGTTAGTCTTTGCGCAAAGCAGATCCGTTCTGCCCACAAGCTCCTTCATGGAACGAACGCCAAGCTTTGCCATATACTCTCGCACTTGTCTTGCGATAAAGCGCATAAAGTTTTCAACATATTCCGGCTTGCCTGCAAAGCGCTTGCGAAGCTCGGGATTCTGAGTTGCAATGCCCATGGGGCAGGTGTCCTGATGGCAGACGCGCATCATCACGCACCCAAGGGTTACAAGGGGCGCTGTCGCAAAACCAAACTCTTCCGCGCCGAGGATTGCGGCGATCGCTACGTCGCGACCCGTCATCAGTTTACCATCGGTCTCCACGACCACCTGGCTGCGCAGTCCGTTTGCCACCAATGTCTGATGTGCCTCCGCAAGACCAAGCTCCCAAGGAAGACCTGCGTTGTGGATGGAGCTTAAGGGCGCCGCGCCGGTACCGCCGTCATAGCCGGATACCAGAACAACCTCTGCGCCGGCCTTTGCCACGCCTGCTGCCACGGTGCCGACTCCGGCTTCCGAAACCAGCTTGACGGAAATTCTTGCATTCTTATTTGCATTCTTCAGGTCATAGATCAGCTGCGCCAGATCCTCGATCGAATAGATGTCATGATGAGGCGGAGGAGAGATCAGGCTCACGCCAGGCGTGGAATGACGGGTCTTTGCGATCCAAGGGTAAACCTTCTTTCCGGGAAGGTGACCGCCCTCACCAGGCTTTGCACCCTGTGCCATCTTGATCTGAAGCTCCTTAGCGCTCACAAGGTACTGGCTCGTCACGCCAAAGCGTCCGCTTGCCACCTGCTTGATCGCAGAGCTTCTGTCATTAGCAGTGCCTGCGGATGCGATCCTTTCATCGCTCTCACCGCCCTCACCACTGTTGGACTTGCCCTGCAGATGGTTCATTGCAATGGCAAGTGCCGTGTGCGCTTCCTCCGAAATGGAACCATAGGACATGGCACCCGTCTTAAAGCGCTTTACGATCTCGTCCTCGCTCTCCACTTCTTCAAGGGGAACGCCCTCTGCGGGGAAGCGGAACTCCAAAAGGCTGCGCAGATAGCCAGTCTCCTCGGCATCTGCCATGGCCGTATATTCTTTGAACTTCTCATAATTGCCGTCTCTCGTTGAGAGCTGCAGCATGTGGATCGTCTGAGGATTGTATCTGTGATTCTCGCCCTGACTTCTGGACTTATGACGCCCTGCCGCCGTGAGCTCAAGGTTCACGGGAAGTCCCAGGGGATCAAAGGCAAGACTGTGCTGGCTGTCCGCTGCCTTGCCGATGTCTTCCAGCGTAATGCCACCCACACGGCTCACGGTGCCGGGGAAGAACTCATTTGTCACGCTCTCCGAGATACCAATGGCCTCGAAGATCTTGCTACCCTGATAGGACTGGATCGTCGAGATGCCCATCTTGGAAGCAATCTTGACGATGCCCTGCAAAATGGCCTTGTCGTAATCCTCTTCGGCGGCATATACTTCCTTGTCGAGAAGGCCTTCCTCCACCAGTTCCGCGATGGTTGCATGCGCAAGATAAGGGTTCACTGCGGACGCGCCGTAGCCAAGGAGCGTTGCGAAATGATGCACCTCTCTGGGCTCGCCGGACTCCAGGATGAGGGACAGCGCCGTGCACTTTTTGGTCTCTACAAGGTGCGTATGCACTGCGGAAACGGCAAGGAGCGACGGGATCGCCACATGGTTCTCATCCACGCCGCGGTCGGAAAGGATCAGGATCGTTGCGCCTTCCTGATATGCCTTGTCCACTTCCACGAAAAGGTGCTTTAACACCTGCTTCATGGGCGTTCCCTTATAGAACAGGATGGACACTTTGGCAACGCCAAAGCCTTCCTTTTTCAGATGCTCGATCTTAAGGAGATCCAGATCCGAAAGGATGGGATTGTTGATCTTGAGCACATGGCAGTTTTCCGGCTTTTCCTGTAAGAGATTGCCGTTTTTGCCAAGATAAACCGTACCCGCGGTCACGATCTTTTCACGCTCTGCGTCGATGGGCGGGTTCGTCACCTGCGCAAATAACTGCTTGAAATAATAGAACAGGGGCTGGTGCTTTTTCGAAAGCGCCGCGATCGGCGTGTCAACGCCCATGGCACCGATCTGCTCTGAGCCGTTTAAGGCCATCGCGCGAATGCTGTCATGATAGTTTTCGTAGGTATATCCAAACGCCTTCTGAAGTCTTGCGCGCTGGGTCTTGTCATAGGAAGGCACGCGGTGGTTCGGGATCTTGACGTCTCGGAGTTCAAGGAGATTGCTGTCAAGCCACTCGCCGTAAGGCTCCTTGTGCGCATACTTTTTCTTGATCTCCTCATCCTCGTAGATCTTGCCGGAGATGGTATCCACAAGCAGAAGCTTTCCGGGATGGAGACGCTCCTTCTTTACGACGTGCTTTTCATCCAAAGGAAGCACACCCACCTCTGAACTCAGGATCAGTCTTCCGTCGTCCATCACGTAATATCTTGAAGGACGCAGTCCGTTTCGATCCAGGATCGCGCCCATCACGTCGCCGTCGGAGAACAGAATGGAAGCCGGGCCGTCCCAAGGCTCCATCATGGTTGCATAATATTGATAAAAGTCCCTCTCCTCCTGGGGCAGGGTGTCATTGTGCTGCCAAGGCTCAGGAATGGCGATCATGGCCGCAAGCGCCAAATCCATGCCGCTCATCATCAGGAATTCCAAGGTGTTATCCAGCATTGCGGAATCCGAACCGCTCTGAGAGATCACGGGGAATACGCTGGTTTCGTCCTCTCTCGTGAAGGCATTCGTGTGCATGGTCTCCTCACGGGCCAGCATCTTGTCCGCATTGCCCTTGATGGTGTTGATCTCGCCATTGTGTACCATGAGGCGGTTGGGATGTGCGCGGTTCCAGCTGGGCGTCGTGTTCGTGGAAAAACGCGAATGCACCATGGCGATGGCGGATTCATAGTCTTCATCCTGCAGATCGCGGAAGAAGGTGCGAAGCTGGCCTACCAGGAACATTCCCTTGTAAACAATGGTACGGCAAGAAAGGGACGGCACGTAGGTGCTCACGCTGCTCTGCTCGAATTCCCTGCGGATGACGTACAGCTTGCGGTCGAAGTCGATGTCTGCCTTGACGTCTGCGGGCCTTTCGATAAAGGCCTGGGCAATCTGCGGCATGCATTCTCTTGCACGGGTGCCAAGGACCTCGGGCACGGTCTCCACGTCGCGCCATGCCAGGAATTTCAGCCCTGCCTTGCGGACGATGATCTCAAACATGGACTTTGCCTGTCTGCGCTCTAATTCGCCCTGCGGGAAAAAGAACATGCCGACGCCATAGCTGCGTCTTCCGCCCAGCGTAACGCCCTGCTCAGCCATTTTCTTTACGAAGAACTTGTGCGGGATCTGTGTAAGGATCCCGACGCCGTCACCGGTTTTTCCTTCCGCGTCCTTACCTGCGCGGTGCTCCAGGTTTTCCACGATGGAGAGCGCGTCAGCCACCAGCTTGTGGCTCGGCCATCCCTTGACGTCAATGATCGCGCCAATGCCGCAATTATCATGCTCAAATTGCGGATCGTAGAGTCCCTTTTCTCTGATCAGATCCATCTGTTCCTTCATTTTAAGACCTCCCTAATCAACCCTGTATATCAACGAAGGCGCCAGGGAGGGTTACTCCTTGGCGCCTTTGCCTAACGAATGAAAAAAGCGTCCGGGAACGAGTTGTTCTCAGACGCCTTTGTCTTTATGTAGCGAATATTACGCCTCTTAAAATGATTTGTCAATCCCTTTTTTCAAATTCGTTACGTCGCCCGTCACTTCCATAAAAAGATCATAAGAAGGTTGATGATCAGTGCGATCGCGGCATAGGCGATCACGATCAGCGTTTTCTGATAAGGCCTTTTGGCCTCTTCCTTCACTGCTTCAAGCTCATCGAGGCGCTTGCCTTCCATGAAGGCAACGATCTCCCGATAGGTCTGAACGTTCAGTTCTTTTTTCTTTTTTTCAACGGCCATTGCCACGGCGAGCGTCACTGCGGCAAAGCAAACCCAGATGCCAAGTCCCCAAAAACGAAACAGTTTTGCCAGGGGGATCGGCGTGACGATCATAAGAAAAAGGAGCGCGGAAAAAACACGGCTAAGGCGGTCAAATTCTCTTTGATCCTCTTTGTTTATCATCTCTTTGATCTCCTCCACGTCGCCCTTAAGGAGCATGTCCACGGAAACGCCAAAGACCTCACTCATACGAAGCAGACTGTTGATGTCCGGATAGTTCTTGCCCGTCTCCCAGTTGGAGATCGTCTGCCTGGACACAAAGATCTTTTCTGCCAGGGCATCCTGCGAAAGCCCCGCTTCCGTCCTGTATTTCTTCATCTGATTACATAGTTCCATGTTTTTCTCCCCGTGAGTGCCATTGCAAAAGCGTTGCGGCGGTCTAAAGAATCCGCTTCACTTTTGCAATTTTACCACGTTGGGGAGCTTTTGAAAAGAGCACTTATGCGTCCAATACGCACATTTCATGGATGGAACGGGGAACCTTGGTCTCGAGTTCCTTCATGCTTGCAACACATGCATTTATCTGCTCCTCGTTTTGATCTGTCTTTGCGTTCAGATAAGCGTAATAATGTCCAAGATACTGGATTGCTGCATCCTTGGAGGTCGTCATGGCTTCAATGCCTTCTTCATCATATCTTTCCGAAGGATTCAATTCTTGATGCATTGCGGCGTCCAAAATGGCCTTTTCTTCAGCGAAGGTCTTTCCACCTTTCTTAATGCGAAGGTACCTTCCGCCGTCCGTATAAAGAATACCGGTCTTGGCGTTCGGGATCAGGCAGGCAACTCCCATGGCGATCGGAACTGCCGTCATCATTGCTGCAAAAATGCTAAAGTGCATGATCATAAAAATGGAATTGAAGGCACCGATCAAAAGGGACGCTACGGGACCTGCGATCAGGATCTTTGCATATTTCTGAATGTTATCTTCCGAAATCTCTCTTGGCTTCGTTCCGCCGATCCCGCCCCAGAACACCGGATTCTTTTCAATACCAACTTTCACCTTGTCATCTTTTTCATCACAATAGAGCTTCACAGGGCCAATAACCAGAAGTACGAATTTCCATCCCTGGACAAGACCCGCAACCACGTGACCACCCTCATGTACGAACCCGCACACCAGATAAGCTACCAACCAAGAACCAATCACCTCTAAGATCGTCATCAGAATTTCCATTTTTTTACTCTCCTTTTTCAATTCGTTTTTTGTTTTTGGAGGTTTCCCCCCTCGCTTGAGTTCACCTTACCGCACCCCCCTCCTTTTTGTCTATCAAAGGTCTTTGACATTGGGCCAAAATGACCCCAAAAGTACATGTCAAAAGCTTTTGACAGGCCAATTTTTCCTTATTTTTCGGGAAAATTTGAGGAATGCGAAAAAACGTGATATGATGTCTTAAAATATTTTTTATCCTCCTAACCGAGGGGCGATTCCCTGCATTATCCACGTGAAAGCTTTCAAAAAACAATGGAAAGGATGCAAAAATGATCACCAACGTCACTGATGAACAGATCGCTCAGATGTCCAAAACGATCTTTCGTTTTTGTCAGTCGAGGACAGGCTCTTATCACGACGCCGAGGACCTGGCACAGGAAATTTTGCTCGTCGCCTGCAAGACCACAAACCAATTCCCAAATGAAAAAGCATTTTATGCCTTCGTCTGGAAAACGGCGGATCTTGTCCTAAAGAGCTGGTACCGCGAACAGGCAAAGCGAAAAAGTGAGGAATTGGATGAAAATCTTGCGGATGAGCGTTATGCGTTGCTCGAGGAAAAAGCGGCAGACAAGGAACAACTCCGGCTGATCGTTCGCGAGCTTGCAAGGCTTTCGTCAAATTATCGCCGCGTTACGGTGGAATATTATATCGACGGGCGAAGCGTTGGCGAGATCGCAAAGCACCTTTCCCTGACGGAAAGCATGGTAAAATACCTGCTGTTTCAATCGAGAAAGCACATTAAGGAGGGAATTGTCATGGAAAAAGAATATGGAAGATTAAGTTATGACCCCGTGGAACTGACCCTGTTTTTCTGGGGCGGAAGAAACGTTTATCATGAGATCTTTGACGGAAACAAGCTTCGCCAGAACATCGTGATGGCATGCTATTACGACAAGCTGACCGAGGAGCAGCTTAGCCTTCAGCTCGGCGTGCCCACGGCCTATCTGGAGGACGAGCTAAGAAAGCTCGAGGAATATGATCTCGTCAAGAAAAAGGGGATCGCTTATCAGAGCAACATCGTGATCCTTACCAAAAAAGAGCTTTCCGCGATCAGAAAGTTCAATGAAAAAGACTTAAAAGAGATCTCGGACGGCATCAAGGCCTTTACGGGCGAAAACCTGACGGACCTGCGGGCGATGGGCTTTTATGGAAGTGAAATGCCTGACAACTCGCTCAAATGGATGCTGGTATCCATGATCCTGCGCCTTTCCTACGTGGACATGCTGCAAGGCGACATTGAATTCGAATACCCCATCGACTGCTTTGGGAACGAATGCTTCCGATTCCTGACGGAAAGAGAGAAAAACAACCCTTATTTTGTCGGGATTTCTGGTTATGAGACCAAGAAGGGTTTTCTCTTCTTCTGGGACGTGCCCGTGAATGGCGAAATGGTTCACCCGAAGGTTGGCCGTGTGCAGGCTGACATGCTATCTTCCTTGTTGGACCATCAGCCAGAGACCGATAACGAAAAGCTTCTTTGCTCAGAGCTTTTGGAACAGGGCCTTGCAAAGAAGGAAAACGGCAAGATTCTGCCCAATTTCCCCTGCCTGAACGCCGATCAGACCACAAAATTCAACGAGGGGATCCAAGGCATCAGCCAGAGCATTTGCGAAAATGCAAAGAGCCGCATTGACGGCGTTGCCAAGGTCATGATGGAGCATGCGCCGGAGCACCTTGCAGATTATGCAAGAAGACTTCCCGCACTGTTTTCCTTATACGAGACCGAAGTGATCATGCAGAACCTTTGCGAGAGCGGATGGCTCCTTCCCTGCAGGGACGGCATGTCCGCAACCACTATCTTGATGAAAAATAAGTGACCTTTTTCAGCCTAGCGGCAAGCTTACCTTGAATTCAATGCTCTTTCCATCCTTGCTCACTGCCGTAACCTTGCCGTGATGGGCCTCCGCAATGGACTTTACGATCGAAAGACCGATGCCGGAACCTCCAGTCTTGGAATTTCGGGAGCTGTCGGGTCTGTAGAACCGCTCAAACAGTTCATCGTGCGCGCCCTGCGCCAATTCATCCGTCGTGTTCCAGAGCCGCAGCTCCGCCTTTTTGCCCTTTTGCTGCAAGGAAATCCGGATCTTCGGACGCTCAGCTGCCTTCTTGGCTTCTTTGCCGGAAATCTGTCCCGCCTCCTTTTGATCTGCGCCAGGTCCGGACTCAGCATTTGCCTTCGCGTCAAACGCGGCGTATTTCATCGCATTGTCCAGAAGAAGCCCCGTCATCTGGCGGATCTGCTTCTCATCGCCGCTCATGCTTAGATTCTCTGCCACGTCAATGGTAAACTCTTTTCCGCCGCTCTCCGCGACAGCCACGTAATTCTGCGCCGTGTCCAGGATCGCATCACTCAAGGAAAATCTTTCCTTGCTGCTTTCTACCTGCTCATCCAGCCTCGAAAGGGTCACCAGCTGATCCACCAGGCCGATCATGCGGCTCACCTGCTTTTTAATGCTCTGGCTCCAATTCGACTCCTCAGATTCCATCTCCATAACCTCCACGTTAGCGGAGATGATGGTAAGCGGCGTCTTTAGCTCATGACTGGCATCCGTGATAAAGTGCTTTTGCTTCTGATAGCTCTCCTCCACAGGGCGAAAAACCTTTTTGGAGAAGAACAAAACCAGCAGGAACACTGCAAAAAAGCCCAGCGCGGATACGACGATGCTGGTGACCAGTTCTTTTCTAAATCCGGAAAGATCAGACGAGCAGTCCACAAAAACGACGGAATACCCCTGCTCCGTCTTCGTGATCATATACCGATACTCATCGTAAAAACCCTTGTCCTTGCCCCGCTTTTCGTATTTTGCCAGCACTGTTTTGGCATATTCTTCCGAAGCATCCTCTTCAATGGACGCGATCATGCCAAGATCTTTTTTCACGGCCTCGCCATTTTCAATGGTCACGGTGAAAAATCGCGTCTCGTAAGGCATCTCTCTCGAAAAATCCTCACGAAACCTCGGCGCTTTTCCGTCCTTCATCCACGGAAGGTCCTTTTCTTCCGTCTGCAGCTCGGAAAACCCATTATTTCTGGGATTTCTCATGGGGCCAAACCCCGTCGGGAAACGGCCTTGATTTGCTGACAGTATTGTCAGAATGTCGTCTTTTTGCCTGACTATCGTGCCATAATTCAAAATATTCAACGCACCGATGATGACAAGCAACACCGCGAAGGTGGAGCTCATCGCCACAAGAATGAATTGTCTTCGAAGTTTCCTTATCATGTTCCGCTCCTTTTCCTGCGGTTTTTTTCTGATCGAAAGCTTTTATTTCTTTAATTCTAACGAATATCCCTGGTTACGCACGGCCTTGATCTCCACGTCGGCGCCAAGGGCGGCAAGGCGCTTTCGAAGATTGGAAACATAGACCCAGACCACGTTGATCTCGGTTTCGGAATCATATCCCCAGATCTTTTCCATAAAACGCTCCGTGGAAATGATCTGCCCGGGATTTACCATCAGCATTTCGATCATCTGAAAATCCTTATTTGCAAGCCGAACCTTCTCCTCACCCACGGAAAGCTCAAAGGTCAGGCGGTTTAAGCTAAGGTTTCCGATGGTCAGAAGATTGTCGGTCAGGCCCTCGCGGCGCCTTGTCATGGCGCGCACTCTCGCAAGGAGCTCCTTCATCGCAAAGGGCTTTCCGAGGTAATCATCCGCACCGGCATCCAGGCCTTCCACTCGGTCATCCACCTGCGTTTTCGCCGTAAGAAGCAACACCGGCACCTGATTCTTGTGGGCGCGAATGGTCTTTAGCACCTCGATACCATTCTTTTTGGGCATCATAATATCAAGGATCACGCCGTCATATTCCTGTCCCTCCAGGTAATCTAAGGCTTCCTGCCCGTCATAGACCGTGTCCACGGAATAATTGTTGTGCCGAAGCACTGCTGCCAGCGCCTCGCTCAGCTCCTCTTCATCCTCTGCCAAAAGCAATCTCATCGGCCAAACCTCCTCTTATGAAATCAGTGTATCATAAAAACCTTAAATCAACATTAAATACTTTTGTTTCCTAAGTTTTTGTGATAGAATTATGCTGGAAATATAGTTTCCTTGAGCAAGGTTTTCTTTGACAGGATTAGGAGTCATCATGAACGAGAAAGTTTTAAGAACGCTAGAATACAACAAGATCATTGAGTTGCTTGCCGCAAAGGCGGATTCGGAGCCCGGAAAGAAGCTCTGCAGGGAGCTTTTGCCCTCCACGGACATCACGGAGATCCGAACGAACCAGGCAGAGACGCGGGATGCCATTTCGCGCATCTTCAAGTCCGGCAGCACCTCCTTTGGAAATAATAAGGACCTCGGCTTTTCCATCAAATCCCTCGAGATCGGGAGCACGCTCTCCTGCATCGAGCTGATGAAGATCTCCGGCCTTTTGGTCAACGTGGGGCGCATCAAGTCCTACGGCAAAAAGGAGCGCGAGGATGCGCCGGAGGACACGCTGGATCCTTATTTTGAGGCACTTGCGCCCCTGACTCAGGTGGCAAATGAGATCGACCGCTGCATTCTTGGGGAAGATGAGATCGCCGACGATGCAAGCCCGAAGCTTAAGAGCATCCGCCGCAGCATCCAAGTCACGGGCGAAAAGATCCACAATCAGCTAAACTCCATGCTTACGGGGTCCTGCCGCACTTACCTGCAGGATGCCGTGATCACCATGCGCAATAATCGCTACTGCATCCCCGTGAAGTCGGAATATAAAAGCCAGGTTTCCGGCCTGGTCCATGACCAGTCCTCCAGCGGCTCCACCTTCTTTATCGAGCCTGCTGCCATCGTGAACCTGAACAACCAGTTAAAGGAATTGGACCTGCAGGAAAAGGCCGAGATCGAGCATATTCTTGCGGAGCTGTCCTATCTTTGCGCCGCCCACACCGAGGAGCTGACCGTGAACCAGCGCACCATGACAAAGCTGGATTTCATCTTCGCAAAAGCAAAGCTTGCGCTGGACATGAATGCTTCCGAGCCGCAGTTTAACCGCAAGCACATCATCAACATCCGAAAAGGCCGTCATCCCCTGCTCGACAAGAAAAAGGTCGTACCCATCGACATTCATTTGGGACGCGATTTCGACCTTCTTGTCATCACCGGACCCAATACGGGCGGTAAAACCGTATCCCTTAAGACTGTCGGCCTCTTTACGTTAATGGGCCAGGCGGGCCTGCATATTCCTGCGGGAGACCGTTCGGAGCTCTCCGTCTTTACGGAGGTCTTCGCGGACATCGGCGATGAGCAGAGCATTGAGCAAAGCTTATCCACCTTCTCCTCGCACATGACCAGCATTGTCCACATCCTTAAGCATGCGGACGAGCATTCCCTGTGTTTATTTGATGAGCTTGGCGCCGGCACGGACCCCACCGAGGGCGCGGCACTGGCCATCTCGATCCTGAATTACCTGCATGACCGCGGCATCCGCACCATGGCGACCACGCACTACAGCGAGCTCAAGATCTATGCCCTGTCCACGGATTTCGTGCAGAACGCCTGCTGTGAATTCAGCGTGGAGACGCTACAGCCCACCTATCGCCTGCTCATCGGCATTCCCGGCAAGAGCAATGCCTTCGCGATCTCGTCCAAGCTGGGCCTGCCTGACGACATCATAAACGCCGCGAAGGAGCAGATCAGCAAGGAGGAAACAAGCTTCGAGGACGTGATCGCGGATCTGGAAATGAACCGCGTCCGCATGGAGGATGAGCGTCGCGAGATCGAGAAAAAGAAGGAAAACATCCGCCTGCTCGAGGAACAGCTAAAACAAAAGAACGAAAAGCTCGATAAAGCTAAAGACAAGATCCTGCGCGAGGCCAATGAAAAGGCACGCGAGATCCTGCAGGATGCCAAGGACATGGCAGACGAAACCATCCGTGACTTCCACAAGGCAAGCACCATGGGCATTGACATGAAAACCTTGGAGCAGAAGCGCCAGGCAGTGCGCGACAAGATCAAGGAAAAGAACGACAAGCTGTCCTTCGGTCAGCCTGCGCAAAAGGCGACCAACGGCGTAAAAGGGATCGATCCCAAGAAGCTTATGAAGGGCGACGCCGTGAAGATCGTTTCCATGAACCTCAAGGGCACTGTTTCCACGCTTCCTGACGCCAAGGGAAACCTCTTCGTGCAATGCGGCATCATGCGTATGCAGACGAACCTTTCCGATCTTGTTATGATCAAGGAAGAGGACCTTTCTGATTCCAAGCAGACCAAGGTTTCAAGCTCCGGGATCGGCCAGATTAAAATGTCCAAGACCATGTCCGTCTCCCACGAGATCAACCTTCTCGGCAAGACCGTGGACGAAGCCTTGTCGGAGCTGGATAAGTATCTGGACGACGCCTACCTCGCGCACCTGCCCAACGTCCGCATCGTGCATGGCAAAGGCACGGGCGCGCTTCGTAACGCGGTGCACGCGCACCTAAAGAAAATGAAGAACATCAAGGAGTTCCGTCTTGGAGAATTTGGCGAGGGCGACGCCGGCGTGACGATCGCCACGTTTAAGTGATAAGGAGGATGACATGACTTCGAAACAAAAGATCCTGATCGTGGATGATGACAACAACATTGCAGAACTGATCTCACTTTATCTCACGAAGGAATGCTTTGAGACCACCATCGTCAATGACGGCGAGTCCGTGTTCCCCATTGTGGAAAAGGATCCGCCCAATCTGATCCTGCTTGACCTCATGCTTCCCGGCATGGATGGCTATCAGGTCTGCCGCGAGGTGCGCGCAAAACATGAGATCCCCATCATCATGCTGTCCGCAAAGGGTGAGGTGTTTGACAAGGTGCTGGGCCTCGAGCTCGGCGCGGATGATTACATCGAAAAGCCCTTTGATTCCAAGGAGATGGTGGCGCGCGTCAAGGCCGTGCTTCGAAGGTATAAAACGCCTGTGACCGCGGAGCCCGTATCGCCCGAGGACAATTTCGTGGAAAAGAAGGTGGAATATCCCGACCTGATCATCAGCCTGACCAATTACTCCGTGACTTACATGGGAAATAACGTGGACATGCCGCCGAAGGAGCTCGAACTCCTTTATTATCTGGCCTCTTCACCCAACCGCGTATATACCCGCGAACAGCTCCTCGATCAGGTGTGGGGCTATGAATATATCGGCGATTCCCGTACCGTGGACGTGCACATCAAAAGGCTCCGTGAGAAGATCAAGGACCATGATTCCTGGAAGATCACGACCGTCCACAGCGTTGGTTACAAATTTGAAGTGAGAAAATAAAGAAAGTCACCGCTTATGAAAAAGACGCTATACCTAAAATTTTTGCTGGCGTACTTGATCTTCGGCATCTTTGGTTTCATCGTGGTCTGCACCTTTAGCCCCGGCATGGTGCGGGATCACTATGTGAAGGATTATGCCGAGCGCTTTCGTTCCGAAGGCAATCTGATCGCAAACACCTATGCCAGCGAGCTGTACAACAGTGAGGTGTCGCTTGATACCGTGAAGGACCAATTGGATGCGCTTTCGCTCTACATGGACGCCTCCATCAAGATCATCAACCCTTCCGGCCGCGTGATCCTCGATACGGACAAGGCCCTGGACGTGGAAAAGATCGTCTACGTGGACAATTTTGATTCCACCGTCGCCGGCAATTCATATTATACGATCGATCGATTTTTCGACACCTTTGACAAACAAGTCCTGACCGTCATGGTACCCATCAATTCGAACTTCAAGGTCAAGGGCTATGTCGTCTTCCACTATCCCATGGATAAGATCGAGGAGCTCAGCAACCAGCTGACCGGCATTTTCCTTTTGACCTTCGTGGTGCTGTTCCTGCTTTCGATGATCATTTTGATCTTCTTTACCGAGATCGTGTACGTGCCGCTTCGCAAGATCACTCACGCGACGGAACAATATGCTTCCGGCAACATGCATTACGAATTCACGGTGGACAGCGATGATGAGATCGGATATCTCGCCGCCTGCCTAAACTACATGGCAAACGAGATCGCGCGTGCCGAGGACGACCAAAAGAAGTTTGTTGCAAACGTATCCCACGACTTCCGCTCGCCCCTGACTTCGATCAAGGGATATCTCGAAGCCATGCTGGACGGCACCATTCCGCCGGAGATGCATGAAAAGTACCTCGGGATCGTGCTCAATGAGACCGAGCGTCTGACCAAGCTGACAAACTCTCTTCTGACCTTGAACAACCTGAACACCAAGGGCATGCTCTTGGAGAAGACAGACTTTGACATCAACAACGTGATCCGTGGCATTGCGGCCTCCTTCGAAGGCTCGTGCCTAAAGAAAAAGATCGCGATCGAAGTGATCCTGACCGGCGAAGAAATGTACGTGAACGCGGACGTGGAAAAGATCAAGCAAGTGATCTACAACCTGCTGGACAATGCCATTAAGTTCAGCCATCACAATTCCGTGATCACCATCGAGACCACGGAGAAAAAGAACAAGATCTTCGTATCGGTAAAGGATACCGGCATTGGCATTCCAAAGGACGACCTAAAGCTCATCTGGGACAGATTTTATAAATCGGACCTCTCCCGAGGCAAGGATAAGAAGGGTACGGGCCTTGGCCTTTCGATCGTAAAGGAGATCATCAATTCGCACAATGAGAACATCAACGTGATCAGCACCGAGGGCGTCGGAACAGAGTTTGTGTTCTCCCTGCCGATGTCCAAGCACCAGAAAAAAGAAGATTAAATTAACAAAACAAAGCAAAAAGAAAACCCGACAGGAGGATTCCTGCCGGGTTCTTTTGCTTTATAACACTGTTTTAAGCTGCTGCTTTCTTGTTCTTTCCGGTCAAGGTCTGAATGCCTTCGATCACGAGGACGATGGCAAGAACGATGAGAAGAAGGCCAAGAACGGTCTGTGCGTAAGGACCCCAGTCAGCGCCACCCTTTGCGATGATGCCGATCTGGTTCTTAACGGTCAGGCACAGTGAGCAGATGGTAACGATCATCATGAATCCCATAGGGATCAGGAACATCTTGTTGTTCTTTCCGATGTTACCAAGCCAGGTTGCAACGGCCAGGAGACCAAGGCCTGCAAGGAGCTGGTTTGCCGCACCAAAGAGGCCCCAGATCTTTGCGTAACCGGTCATGCCAAGGGCAATGCCCAGGATAACGGTCAGGATCGTTGCAAAGTAAGGATTTACCAAGATCTTCTTATAACCGGACTTGATGTCCTTTGCGGTCTGTCCGGGCTCCAGCCAGAACTCCTGGAACATGAATCTTGCAAGACGGGTTGCGGTGTCAAGGGAGGTCAGGCAGAATGCGGAGTAGGTCAGCACCAGTAAGGTGTAGAGGGTCTTCTCTGCGCCCGGAAGGCCCATGGAAGCAACCATCTTGGAGATACCGCCTGCGAAGATTGCGGTCGCGCCTGCCAGCTTTGCGTCAGGATTCTCTGCGTTCCACTTGAAAGCATATGCGATCGCACACAGGGTCAAAACTGCAAGCACGCATTCAAGAAGCATGCCGCCGTAAGCGATAGGTTTTGCATCCTTTTCCTTATTCAGCTGCTTAGAGGTGGTACCGGAGGAAACCAGGGAATGGAATCCGGAGATGGCACCGCAGGCAACGGTCGTGAACAGGATGGGGAACAACAGCTGAATGCCGTTTCCGTTATCTACTGCAAAGCCTGCAAATGCAGGGAAAGCATCCATGGAAGGGTGTGCGCCGATAACGCCGACTGCAGCGATGATCAGCATCGAGTACAGAAGGAAAGAGCTTAAGTAATCACGAGGCTGAAGCAGGATCCACACGGGCGTTACGGATGCGATTGCGATGTAAATGCCAACGATGATCATCCAAGTCTTGCTGGACAGGTAAATGGGATGGAAGTTCATACCGATGACCATGCAGATAACGATCGCCACGATGCCCAGAATGGAGGAAACCAGCATGGGCGCGTTACGACGATACACTGCGAAACCAAAGACAATGGCGATCACAATGAAGAGGAGCGAAACCATTGCAACGGATGCGTTTGCAGCGCTGGCTGCCTTATCAACCACGCCATCCTTAATGGTTGCGCCAAAGGTAGATGCCACGATGGATGCAAATGCTGCAACCACGAGGATCAGGGTCAGGTACGCGAAGATAATAAAAAGTTTCTTTGCGCGGCGGCTCATGTTTACGGAAATGATCTCTCCGATAGACTGGCCCTTGTGACGAACGGATGCAAACAATGCACCGAAGTCATGCACGCCTCCAAAGAAAATACCACCGATCAGTACCCAAAGAGTAACAGGCAGCCAACCGAACATGGCAGCACTGATAGGACCAGTGATCGGGCCTGCGCCCGCGATAGATGAGAAGTGGTGTCCCATCAAAACGGGAGCCTTTGCGGGTACGTAGTCAACGCCGTCTTCCAGCGTATGTGCGGGAGTTTCTTCATTATTCTCCCCTACGCCCCACTGTTTGCAAAGCCATCCGCCGTATAAAATATAGCCTACGGCAAGAACGACGATACAAATGATGAGCAGTAACAATGCGTTCATTTCAAAAACCATCTCCTTTTCTTTTTAGAATTGAACAACACTCTTTTCATTACCTTTTCCACGCTTCTGCCGCCTGCGTTAGAAGAGATTTGGTTATTTTGAACCTCTAACACGGCTGCATGAAGATCCATCCACCCGTGGAAAGAGAAACGAAAACTTTTGAATTTGCGGCACTTCTTCAGTGCCTTTCTGGCAGCCTCGTCACACGTGTTGCAGACAAACATTGGCGTGACATAGGTGTACATGTGTCCCGGGCCGACATGCGCGAGCTTTGTGCCCTCTTCCCAGGCGTAATCCTTGCACTTTTCAAAGGTCTCCAGCGTCAGGTGATCTGCCTCAAACAGGAAAAGGAACTCCTCCGAATTTTCGGACCAGAGCTCAGCCTTTTGGGACACTACGTATTTCTGGGACTTTTCATAATATTCACAGAGCGCGCGTAGCGGAAGACCAAGGCTTTTCGCCTCTTTTTCCTCCTCCGTGAACTCTTTGACGTTGTAATATGCACGAAAACTGGAAAGAAGCTTTTCTGCAGCACTTTCGACGGTATATTCCATAGATGAAAAGCCTTCCTTTTGGAATCGTGGAACAAATTATTAAAAAAGTATAAAATCATATATAATACTACTCTGTCTATCGTTAAAATTCAATAAAGAAATGCAAAAAGACTGAAAAAATTATTGTTTCTTGAGAAAAAGATAGATATAATGGAACTGTTCGGAGCCTTACGCGTAAAAAAGGCCCCAGATCGTTACAAAATAGCAAAGGTGCAACATGGAAAAAGAACAAAAAAACAATGAGGAAATGATCACTCAATTGCCGCCTGAGACGGCGCTTGAGGAGTCCCTCGCCCGCAAGAAAAAGAAGAAAAACAAGTACGCCGGCCATTTGCAAAAGCGCAATCACTTTGATGCCAAGGACATGATCCTCCTCGTCATCATGCTCATCATCATCTACGGCATCCTAACCTGGGTGGAATTCTTTGCCGAGGAGGCCGCAAACGCAAAACAAAACACTGATCAGACAACAATTGAAAGCATGCAAGAATCAAAAACAGCGGAAGAATGATCCTCCGCTGTTTTTCTTATTTGTTTTCTTATTTACGTTCCGCTTTTCATCTCCATTATTCCGCAGCTGTCTTAGGATCCTTGGAATACAGGAGCTTTAAGATGATCGGTGTCGAAATGCTGGATGCGATGATCAGAAGGATCACGGCGGTGAAATATACCGGCGTAAGAAGGCCTACGGAAAGGCCCTTTTGCGACACGATCAGGGCCACCTCGCCCCTTGTCATCATGCCGACGCCGACCTTCAGGCTGTCTTTTACGCTAAACTTGCAAAGCTTTGCCATGAGACCGCAGCCAATGATCTTCGTAACAAGTGCCACAAGCACAAAACCGATCGAGAAAATGATAATGCCTGCATCGATGTTGTCAATGCTGGTCTTAAGGCCAATGCTGGCGAAGAAAACCGGTCCAAACAGCATGTAGGAATTGATGTCGATCTTCTCATCAATATACTGCGAATCCTGAATGGAGCAAAGGATGATGCCGGCCACGTACGCACCTGTGATGTCCGCGATGCCAAACCATTTTTCTGCGCAATATGCAAACGCAAAGCAGAGTGCAAGTCCGAGGATCGGGATCCTTCGCGTGTGAGGGTAGCGCTGGTCGATCTTTTTGAAGATCAGGTACAGAATAAAACCAACTCCAACGGCTGCGAGGAAAAACAAAAGCGTGGAGATCATAACACCCATAGGATCCGTTTCCGGATTCTTGAAACCGATCACAAAGGTCAGGACGATAATGCCGATCACGTCATCGATAATGGCAGCACTTAATATCGTCGTACCGACCTTGCCCTTTAGTTTTCCCAGTTCCTTCAAGGCTTGGACGGTGATCGAAACACTTGTCGCCGTCATGATCACGCCAACGAAAACGGCTTTATAAAATTCTTCACTGCCCCAGGGAGCAACGCCGTAAAGACCCATGTACAGGAACGTTCCGCCAACAAGGGGCACAAACACGCCCGCGCAGGCAATGAGGAATGCGATGGGGCCTGTTTTCATCAGGTCCTTTAAGTTTGTCTCAAGACCCGCGGAGAACATCAGCAGCACCACGCCAATCTCCGCCATGTGGGAAAGAAACTCCGTCTGTTCCACAAGGCCCAGAATGCTAGGCCCGATGAGTAATCCTGCAATGATTTCGCCAACCACCTGCGGCGCCTTACATTTCCTCGCCACAATCCCAAAGAACTTCGCAAAGATCACTATGATCGCAAGATCCCGAAATATTGCATATGCTTCCATTTTTCTTCACTCCTATCTCTGTTAAGCATATTCATTATACATGGTATAAAATAAAAAGCAAGCAAAAAAAGCCTTCCCTTTGCATTTTGCAAGGGAAGGCTCTTTGGTTTTACTTATTCATCCACTTCTTCCTTCGGAAGGTTGATCTCTTTTTCGGGATCGTCCTCGAAGTCGTCAATGAAAGGTCTTTCTCCATTCATCTCGGATTCTGCATATTCCGCATCCACGCTGGCTTCTGCGTCCTCGATGTTGTCAAATTCCTGATTGCCGTCGGATATCTTCTCACGAACCTTTGCGATCTGCGCGATCTTCACGCCCTCGTCAAGGTTCATCATCTTCACGCCGGAGGTGATCCTGCCAAGCTTAGAGATGTCCTGCATGCGCAGCTGAATGATGATGCCCTCGGTGGTGATCATCATGATCTCGTTGTCGTCATTCACTGCCTTGACGCCAACCACGTAACCGGTCTTTCCAGTGATCTTGTAGCACTTCACGCCCTTACCGCCACGCTTTTGAACGTGGAATTCCTCGAGGTAGGTACGTTTTCCAAGACCATTTTCAGAAACGATGAGGAGCGAATCGCCCTGGCTCTGCAGCTGCATGCCGATGATCTCATCCTGATCCTCAAGGTTCATGCCGATCACGCCCATGGAGGTTCTTCCGGTAGGACGAACGTCCGTCTCCTTAAAGCGGATACATTGACCAAACTTCGTTACCAGGAAGATCTCGTCGTCATTTTTTGTCGTCTTCACTTCGATGAGCTCATCATCATCGCGAAGATTGATGGCAGCGAGTCCGTTCTTACGAACGTTTGCATATTCCACAAGAGAGGTCTTCTTTACAATGCCCTTGCGGGTTACCATGAAGAGATTCTTTTCTTCATCATATTCCTTGATCGGGATCATGGCCGTGATCTGTTCTCCGGGATTAAGCTGGAGAAGGTTCACGATCGCAGTGCCACGCGCCGTTCTGCCGGCCTCAGGGATCTCATATGCTTTCAGGCGGTAAACGCGTCCCATGTTCGTAAAGAAGTTCAGGTAATGATGATTGGTGGTCATCAGAAGGTCTTCGATGTAATCATCCTCGATGGTCTGCATGCCCTTGATGCCCTTGCCGCCACGGTTCTGGGCCTTGAAATTATCCACCGTCATGCGCTTGATGTAGCCAAGCTTCGTCATTGCGATCACGGTATTTTCATGAGGGATCATGTCCTCGATGGAGATGTCAAACTCATCAAAGCCGATCTTACTTCTTCTGTCATCACCGTACTTGATCGCGATGATCTGGATCTCTTCCTTGATAACGCCAAGCAAAAGCTTTTCGTCAGCCAGAATGGCCTTTAATTCTGCGATGCGGGCTACCAGTTCCTTGTGCTCGTCCTCAAGCTTTGCGCGCTCCAAACCGGTCAGTGCACGCAGTCTCATGTCCACGATGGCCTGCGCCTGAACGTCGGAAAGCTCAAAGCGTTCGATAAGGCGATCCTTGGCCTCTTGCGTGTTCTGGCTGCTGCGGATGATGGAGATCACTTCGTCAATGAAATCCAATGCCTTTAAGAGGCCTTGCAAGATGTGGTCACGCTCTTCCGCCTTGTTCAGGTCGTACTTGGTACGGCGAGTCACCACGTCCTCCTGGTGCTTTAAGTAGTAATTCAGCATGTCCAGAAGGTTCATGACCTTGGGCTCATTGTTTACAAGCGCCAGCATGATCACGCCAAAGGTGTCCTGCAGCTGCGTGTGCTTGTACAGTTGATTCAGCACCACGTTCGCATTTGCGTCGCGGCGCAGTTCGATCACGACTCTCACACCCTCACGGTTGGATTCGTCGCGGATGTCCGTGATGCCATCAATCTTCTTTAATTTCACGAGCTCAGCGATCTTGATGATCAGATTTGCCTTGTTCACCATGTAGGGGAGCTCAGTCGCAACGATCTGATTCTTGCCGTTCGGAAGGGTTTCAATGTTTGTCACGGCGCGAACGCGGATCTTACCGCGGCCCGTGCGATATGCTTCCTCACAGCCCCTGGTCCCAAGGATCAGACCGCCCGTAGGAAAATCGGGCGCTTTCACGATCTCAAGGATCTCATCAATGGAGGTCTCACGGTTTTCCAGTACCTTATTGTCTATGATCTTGACAACGGCCTGCACTACCTCACGAAGGTTGTGCGGAGGAATGTTCGTTGCCATGCCGACTGCGATACCGGTCGTACCGTTGACCAAAAGGTTCGGATAACGGGAAGGAAGCACAACGGGCTCTTTCTCCGTGTCATCGAAGTTGGGAACAAAATCCACCGTGTCCTTGCCGATATCTGCAAGGAGCTCCATACTGATCTTCGAAAGTCTTGCTTCGGTGTAACGCATTGCAGCCGCGCCGTCACCGTCCATGGAACCAAAGTTACCATGGCCGTCTACGAGGGGATATCTGGTGTTCCAATCCTGCGCCATGTTAACCAAAGCGCCGTAGATGGAGCTGTCACCATGAGGGTGATATTTACCCATCGTATCACCGACGATACGCGCGCTCTTACGATGCGGCTTGTCAGGTCCGTTGTTCAGCTCGATCATGGAATAGAGCACACGCCTTTGCACGGGCTTTAAGCCGTCGCGCACGTCAGGCAATGCGCGGGCAGCGATAACGCTCATCGCATAATCGATATAAAAGGTTTCCATTCTTTCTTTCAGATCGACCTCGTGAATCTTGTCGAATTCACTTGGCTTCTGATCAAAAATGTCGTCGTTCATGGTTCCTCCTTAGGTAATGTCCAGATTTTTCACGAATTTCGCATTCTCTTCAATGAATTCGCGGCGAGGCTCCACCTTGTCGCCCATGAGCGTCGTAAAGGTAAGATCCAGTTCGGACTCCATTTCCTCATCGTAATTCACGCGAAGCAGGATCCTGCGCTCGGGATCCATGGTCGTCTCCCAAAGCTGCTCTGCATCCATCTCGCCAAGACCCTTGTAACGCTGGATCTTGTTGTTCTGGTCACGGCCCACTTCCTTCAGAATCGCATCAAGCTCCTCATCGCTGTAGGCGTACCAGATTTTCTTATTCTTTTCAAGCTTGTATAGAGGCGGCTTTGCAAGGAACACGTGCCCCTGCTTGATCAGTTCCGGCATAAAGCGGTAGATAAACGTAAGGAGCAGCGTCGAAATGTGAGCGCCGTCCACGTCGGCATCAGTCATGAGTATGATCTTGTTGTAGCGAAGCTTTGCAATGTCAAAATCATCATGGATGCCAGTGCCAAAAGCAGTGATCATGGCTTTGATCTCAGCGTTTGCATATACCTTGTCAAGCCTTGCCTTTTCCACGTTCAGGATCTTACCGCGAAGAGGCAGGATTGCCTGGGTGGCACGGCTTCTTGCAGTCTTTGCGCTGCCGCCTGCGGAATCTCCCTCTACGATGTAGATCTCGCAGTTTGCGGGATCCTTATCGGAGCAGTCTGCAAGCTTTCCGGGAAGCGTCATGCCGTCAAGTGCAGTCTTTCTTCTGGTGAGGTCTCTTGCCTTTCTTGCGGCTTCTCTTGCGCGCTGCGCAAGGATGGACTTCTCACAGATGGACTTTGCAACGCTCGGATTGAGCTCGAGGAAATATGTCAGCTGCTCGCTGACAATGCCATCCACGGCGCCTCTCGCTTCGCTGTTTCCAAGCTTTTGCTTGGTCTGACCTTCAAACTGAGGATCCTCGATCTTTACGCTGACGATCGCGGTCAGACCCTCACGGATGTCCTCACCTGAAAGGTTCGGCTCATTGTCCTTTAAGAGCTTTGAATTTCTTGCATAATCATTAAAGGTCTTAGTGATCGCATTTCTAAAGCCCTGCAGATGCGTACCGCCTTCCGGCGTGTTGATGTTATTTACAAAACTGAAAACGCTCTCGTTGTAGGAATCATTGTGCTGGAAAGCAACCTCAACGTAAACGCCGTTCTTTTCGCCTTCGAAATACAGGATGTTGTCGTAAATCGGAGTTTTGCTCTTGTTCAGATACTCCACGAACTCCTTAATACCGCCCTCATAGTAGAATTCTACCATTCTCTGCTTGCGGCCTGCCGGAACTCCTTCTTCCTTCGGCGCTTCTTCTTCCTTGGATTCCTTTTCCTCTAAGGCTTTTTCTTGATTCTCCTGCTCCAAGAGATCTTCTTCAGCTCTCTCCAAAAGATCCGCCATTTGTGCGCTTTCCGTTGCACTTAAGAAGCTCTCTTCATTTCTTTGACGATTGTCGCGAAGAATGATGCGAAGACCCTTGGTCAAAAAGGCCATTTCACGAAGTCTGATCTTCAGAACGTCGAAATCAAATTCCGTCGTTTCAGTGAAGATCGTGTCATCCGGGAAGAACGTTACCTTGGTTCCGGTCTTTTCTACAGGACAAGTGCCAATTTCTTTCAGAGGATAACAAACATGACCTCTTTCATAACGCTGCTTATAAATCTTTCCGTCCTGGCAGATTTCAACCTCAAGCCAATTGGAAAGGGCATTTACGACAGATGCGCCAACGCCGTGCAGACCACCGGAAACCTTGTAACCTCCACCGCCAAACTTTCCGCCGGCGTGTAGGATCGTGAACACCACTTCTACGGCAGGAATGCCTGCCTTGTGGTTGATCCCGACGGGGATTCCACGACCATTGTCAATGACGGTCACGGAATTGTCTTCATTGATGGTCACGTCAATGGTATCACAAAAGCCAGCCAAAGCTTCATCTACGGCATTGTCAACGATTTCATATACCAAATGATGAAGACCTCTGCTGGAGGTGGTGCCAATGTACATGCCCGGTCTTTTACGAACGGCCTCAAGACCTTCCAAAATCTGGATCTGGTCCGCGCCATACTCGTGATCGACCGCAGTGTTGCTGATGTGTTCTTCGCTCATGAAGTCACTTACTCCTTCTTCTATCTTTCAACTAATTCTTTTCACTTTCATTCATGATCTCGACAGTGCCGTCCGTGACTTTATAGACCCGATCGATCTCAAACCGATTGTTCACGAACTCCTCAAGACCGGTACAGGTGATGATCGTCTGAATGTCACCAATGCTGTTAAGCAGGTAATTCTGGCGGTTGCTGTCAAGCTCTGACAACACGTCATCCAACAAAAGGATCGGCGTATCCTTGATTGTCTTTTTTACAAGCTCTATCTCAGAAAGCTTTAAGGATAAGGCTGCCGTTCTCTGTTGTCCCTGAGACCCGAATTTTCGGATGTCCACGTTGCCAATCACAAAAGAAAAATCATCTCTGTGAGGACCAACTGTCGTCATCTTGGAACGAATGTCTCGCTCCTGATTTTCACTTAATCTTTTTTCAAAATCTTCAATCTCAACGTCGGGCTCATACTGGATCGTTATGTTTTCTTTTCCACCGGAAAGACTGTGGTGGATCCCGCCGATGATCTCATTTAATTGCTCAATGAAAAGCCTTCTTCTCTCGATGATCTTGCTACCATAGGAAACCAGCTGCATGTCCCAGATATTCAAGGTTTCCCTTAGGTTTGGCTGAAACACCATGTCCTTTAGAAGGCTGTTTCTTTGTTCCACGATCTTATTGTAATTGCTTAAGTTATAAAAATAAAAACTGTCGAGCTGGCAAAGCTCCATATCAACAAAATGTCTTCTCTCAGAAGGTCCGTTTTTAATGATCCCTAGGTCCTCCGGAGAAAAGAAGACAACATTGCAAAGGCCGATCAGATCCGCCGCCTTTTTTACTTTTTGACCATCAATTGCAAGCCCCTTTGACTTATTCTTTCGAAGATGCATGTCAATGCGGGTCTCTAAGTTTTCTTTTTCTATGATGGTCCTGATATGTGCTTCTTCTTTATCGAAATTGATGATATCCCTGTCTTTGCTGCCTTTATGGGATTTTGTGGTAGCACTGACGTAAATTGCTTCCAGGATATTTGTTTTTCCTTGCGCATTGTCACCAAACAGGATATTCGTTCCAGGGCTAAATTCCATGGAAAGATGATCATAATTTCTATAATCGGACAGTTCGATGGATTTGATGATCATAAACTACTCCACTTTTACTTTTTTTCCCTGATATTCCACGATATCGCCGGAAACAACCTTTCTTCCGCGCCTTAGATCAACTTCACCATTGACCTTTACAAGTCCATCCTGGATCATTATTTTTGCTTCAACGCCGGAATCCACAAACCCGGCCAGCTTCAACAGCTGGCCAAGCTTAATAAAATCATCTTTAATTCTAACGCTTTCCATCACAAAAGCCTTTCTAGCTCACCGTCGTAAAGTTAACGGGCAATACTAAGTAAATATAAGATTCTTCTTCATTCTTGATAAAGCAGGGAGCTTTGGAATTCACCATGTAAAGATCCACTTCTTCATCATCGATCACGCGGAGCGCATCGATCAGGAACTTAGGATTGAAACCTATCATCAGATCACGGCCCTGCTTCGTTACGTCAATCTCTTCATTCATGCTGCCAAGCGTGGAATTGATCTTTAATTCCATGAAGCCATCCTGAATGTTGATGATGATGGGCTTTTTATCTCCTTCTTTTACAAGAAGGGTTGCTCTGTCGATACAATCAAGTAACTCTCTCTTGTTAACGGTTACCTTGGTTTCATAATCACTCGAGAGCATCTGCTCAACCTTGAAATATTCACCCTCGATCAATCTGGAAACCACCAGCGTTTGATCAAACTCAAATAAAACATGATTGTTCGTAAAGGAGATCACAACGTCCTGATCCGCATCACCGGGAATGATCTTTGAAATCTCATTCAAGGTCTTTCCGGGAATGATCATACGATGATTCTCATAATGATCCTTTAATTCCACCTTTCTGATGGAAATTCTGTGACCATCCAGGGATACTACTTTCAATTCATTGTCATGAATGTCAAACAGTTCACCTGTCATCATCTTGTTGTTGTCATTATCAGAAATGGAAAAGATGGTCTGACGGATCAGCTCTTTTAAGGTAAACTGGCTGATCATGACCTGATCATTCTTTTCAACCTCAGGAAGATAAGAAAAATCATCACCGGATTTACCAATGATGGTAAAGTTTGCTTTTTCGCAGCGGATAAAGGTCTTAAAGGAATTGTCGGACTCTATGGTAACTTCACTGTCAGGAAGCTTTCTTACAATATCCAAAAACATCTTTGCATCTAAAGCAATGATTCCTTTTTCAAGGATCGTTCCTTCAATGGTAGTCTCCATGCCAAGCTCCATGTCATTGGCCGTCAGCTTAATGTCATTCTTTGTTGCATCAACAAGAATGCACTCCAAGATCGACATGGTCGTCTTATTAGGAACAGCTTTTGATACGATCTGTAAACCAGACAAAAGATTTGATTTTGAACAAGTGAATTTCATAAATTGTGTATCTCCCTTCGTGTCATCGTACTGTGTCTTTTCGCCCCTGGATGAATAAATTTAAAAGAAAGATCGTAGTATTATTCGTAGTAGGAGTTGATATGTGCAAAACCATTGTTATTATACCATTTTTAAGGAAAAAATGGAATGGAAAAAGCTAGAATAATTCAAGAATAATTAAATTTTTTTTCATCCTTATCCACATTTAGGAAGGGATGATTTTTTTCTCAATAATTTGAATTTTATTCTGCAATTCCTTATCTGTGGATAAATTTTCTTCAATCTTGTCACAACCGTGGATAATTGTGGTATGATCTTTCTTATTTAAGAGTTTTGCAATGTTAGTATAGGAAGTGTCAGTAAGCTTCCTGCAAAGGTACATAACGATCTGTCTTGGGAAGGCAAATTCAGCATTTCTTCTTTGAGAAGTAATGTCTTCCGGTTTGATGCCAAAATGCTCTGCAACAACTTCAATGATAAGCTTAGGAGTAACTTCATTGTTAGGATCGATCTTATCTCTTAAAGCTTCTTCTGCAAGATCCATTGTGATGTTGGCAGTGTCAACGTGATTGAGCTTTGCCAGAAATACAATCTTCTTAACGGCACCTTCCAGATCACGGATGCTGGACTTAATGTTATTTGCAATATATTGATTGATTTCTTCAGGAATGTTGATGTTAAAGGTTGTTTCGGCATATTTTCTCAAAATGGCAACCTTTGTCTCATAATCAGGTGGCTGAATGTCCGCAGTAAGACCCCACTCAAAACGGGAACGGAACCTTTCATCCAGCGCAGTCATCTGCTTCGGAGGCTTATCGGAAGAAAGAATGATCTGCTTTCCGGTAGAATGTAAAGCATTGAAAGTATTGAAAAACTCTTCCTGCGTACTGATCTTACCAATGATGTTCTGAACGTCATCGATCATGAGCACGTCAACGGTACGATATTTTTCACGTAGCTTTGTCATGGAAGCAGCATTACCACTACGGATGGATTCAATTACTTCATTCGTGAATTCCTCACTTGTTACGTAAAGAACCTTCATATTAGGATGATTATCCAGGATCATGTGGCCAATGGAATGCATCAGGTGCGTTTTTCCGAGACCGGGTCCTCCATAAAGGAACAAAGGATTGTAAGTGATCATGGGAAATGATTCAGCAACGGCCAAAGCGGATGCATGGGCAAACTTATTGTTGCTGCCGACCACAAACGTTTCAAAACGACATCTCGGAATCAGATTTGCATTTTCATGATTCATGTTTTCCATGCTGGAGGTATCAGGCTTTTTATCATAGGAAGAAGCAGAGCCTAAGCTGTTCGCTTTGCTCTCCAACAGAAAATTAACTTCATAATCATGATCAAACATTTCAGAGATGGTTACAATGAAGATGTTCGTGAATTTTTTAGAGATGTAATCTAAGGCATTTGCCTGATCCGAAGGAATCATGATATTGACAACGTCGCCTTCAACGCTGTGGATCTGCAGTCCTTCGATCCAGGTACGATAAGAAATGTCAGAAAGGTCATATTCCCTTTTTACTTTTTCTTTGATTTCATTCCATTTTTCTTTCATGTTATCCATAATAAATACCGAAACCTCCCCAATTTATCTTTAATATTCTATAATAAAACAAAGAAATTTTCAAATGTTAGTTATGAACGTAAAAGGCCAAAAAAGTTATCCACGTGGTGTTGATAAATAGGGTTATAAAAAGTGTTATTTTATCGAAATGTGGATAAATGTTTTGACATGTGGATAAATCTTTTCACCAAATGAATGAGTGAAGTTTTCGTAAAACTCTTAAAAATAATACTTGTTTTTTATTATTTATGAGACTTTTTTAAACAATCTATCCACTAAAAATGAATATTAAGTGGATATCTGATTCAAATCCGGAATATGTGGATATCCCTGTGGATAATGTGAAAAAAATAATTTAATAATTTTTTCAGAGTCTTGTTTATCTTTATTTTTAAGGATTTTTATAAATTTTTCCTTGACGTGGCTCGTTATTTTTTATACAATCAATATGCTATTTTCCTGAAAAGTAAAGGAGGTGCCCAGATCATGAAGATGACATTTCAGCCTAAAAAGCGTTCACATGCCAAAGTACATGGCTTTAGAGCTAGAATGAGTACTGCCGGCGGAAGAAAAGTATTAGCAGCCAGACGTGCAAAGGGAAGAAAAAAGATTTCCGCTTAATGGATATAAACTGCTAAGGTCACAGTAATGTGACCTTTTTTTCTCTTATTTTATATTCAGTAAGAACAGCGAGATCTTTCTAATGGAAGACCATGAAATTTACGGAAAGATTAAGGAAAAATCACCAATTCCAATTCGTTTACAAAAATGGCAGATCAGTTGCCAATAAGTATTTTGTAATGATAATCAAGGAAAATGGCCTGGAAGTGAACAGGATTGGGATCAGCGTGAGTAAAAAGGTAGGAAACAGCGTAGTCAGACATCACGTGACCAGGCTGGTCCGGGAAAGCTACAGACTGCACGAGAGCATGTTCAATAGTGGTTTGGACATTGTAGTCGTTGCAAGGAAAAGTGCGGCAGAGGCAAGCTATCAGGACGTCGAAAGTGCTCTGCTTCATCTTGCAAAGCTCGAAAAGATCATAAGATAAACTGTCTATGAAAAAAATTTTGATCGCTATCATACGATTCTATCAAAAATATCTGTCTCCATTAAAAACGTCAAAATGTCCTTACATTCCAACCTGTTCCAATTATGGGCTGGAGGCCATTGAAAAACATGGCGCCATCAAAGGAAGCATTTTGGCTTTTTGGAGAATTTTGAGATGCAATCCTTTTTCTAAGGGAGGATATGACCCAGTTCCTGAAAAATTTGGGTTTCCCTTACTCCGGAAGTAGCGATGCCAGGAGGATAAATGGAATTCATTATCTTGACACAAAACTCAACCTTTATCATCGGTCAGGTGGCAAAGATCTTGGGTTACATCATGGAAGGCATTTTTACCATTCTTGAAAAGGTTGGCCTTCCAAACATTGGCGTGGCGATCATTCTCTTTACGATCGTCGTAAACCTTTTGATGTTGCCGCTGACCATCAAGCAACAAAAGTTCTCAAAGCTGTCCGCAAAGCTGTCGCCTGAAATCCAGGAGATCAAAAAGAAATATGAGAAGAGGAAGGATTCCGATTCTCAGATGGCCATGAACCAGGAAATCCAAATGGTTTATGCAAAGTATGGCGTATCTCCTACCGGCAGCTGCCTTTATCTCTTGATCCAGATGCCGATCCTGTTTGCTTTGTACCGCGTGATCTATGCGATCCCCGCTTACGTTACAAAGATCGGTGATACCTTTGGCGTACTGGCAGAGAAGATCATTGCAACGGACGGTGCAGCATTCATTAAGGATTCTAAGATTTCCACGATTTCAAGCGTCGTAGCGCAGTTCACCAAGAACATGAACAATGATCTGACCAAGGGCGTGATCGACGTACTTAACCGTCTTTCCACAAAGGATCTTGCAACCATTACGGAGAAATATGAATTAGGTAGTCTTACCTACAATGGTCAGCTGATCCTTGGCAAGGGAGGATTGCTTGAAACCTACAACAACTTCCTTGGACTCAACATTGGAAACTCGCCCAGCAGCATCATCAAGGAGGCAATTGCGAGCCATGCATGGCTTCTTCTCATTGGTGCCCTGATGATCCCTCTTCTCTCCGCCTTAACGCAGTTTATCAGCGTGAAGCTGATGCCTCAGCAGCCTAAGAGCGGTAATGAGCAGGCAGATTCCATGGCAGATTCCATGAAGGTGATGAACATGTTGATGCCCATCATGTCCGCATGGTTCTGTTATCAGTTCGCAGCCGGCATGGGCCTTTACTGGATCGCAGGTAACGTAGTTCGTACCATCCAGCAGGTCATCATCAACAAGCAGATTGACAAGATGGATTTCGAAAAGATCATCAGCGATAATAAGGAAAAGAGCGCGAAAAAGATGGAGAAGATGAAGCTCCAGCAGGAACGCCTCAATGCCTATGCGCAGATGAACACGAAGAATATCCAGGGCAGCTATCAACCGCCCAAGAAAAGCATGCAGAACAAGGCAAACATCGACAACTCTGCATCGTATAACGCTCCTTCATCGAATGGATCCGAGACAAAGAGTTCCGGCTCCGGAAGCATGTTTGAAAAAGCAGGCATGGTGAAGAAATATAACGATAAGAATAAGTAAAGCTTACGCCAATTTTGGAGGAAAATAAAAATGGAATATAAGGAGTTTACTGCAAAGACAGTCAGCGAAGCCATTACGGACGCTTGCCAGGAGCTTGGCGTTACGAGTGATCGCCTGGATTATGAAGTCGTTGAAGAAGGTTCTGCAGGATTTCTTGGCATCGGTTCCAAGTCTGCAGTGATCAAGGCAAGGATCAAGGAAGAGGAAAAGCCCGTGCTCTCCTTTGAAGACAGCGCAAAGGTTTTCCTGAAGGACGTGTTCGCAGCAATGAACATGGAAGTTGCCATTACCGCAAAGTATGATGATGCAGAGAAGACGCTCGACGTTGAGCTTTCCGGCGAAGACATGGGCATGCTCATCGGCAAGAGAGGCGCAACGCTTGATTCCCTGCAGTATCTGGTATCCCTTGTCGTAAACAAGAATTCTGAGGATTACGTTCGCGTTAAGGTGGATACGGAGAACTACCGCGAGAGAAGAAAGGAAACCCTTGAGAATCTCGCAAAGAACATCGCATATAAGGTTAAGAGGACGAAGCGTCCCGTTTCTTTGGAGCCCATGAATCCTTATGAGAGAAGGATCATCCACTCCGCACTTCAGAATGACAAGTACGTAACGACCCACAGTGAAGGTGAAGATCCCTTCCGCAGAGTCATCGTATCCCTGAAGAAATAAGTCATTCCAGAGAAAAACCATGAAACAAATGAAAAACCAAGCGTTACTTTAAAAAAATTATTAAAGTAACAATTGGTTTTTCTTGTTTTTGTTGTTATTATGATATTGGATCGAGTTGATTTACGTGACAGAGCACAAAGGTGCATCGTCACGCCACGGAGGTCACAAGATGGAAATTCAAAAAGGCACCATTGCGGCCATTGCCACTGCCCTCTCCGATTCCGGCATCGGGATCATCAGGATCAGCGGTGATGAGGCAATCCGTATTGCGGATTCCGTTGTCCGTTCAAAAAGCGGCAACAGCATCGTTGAACATGCGGAAAGCCACAGCATTCAATATGGTTTCGTGATGGATAAAAAATCAAATATCGTGGATGAAGTCATGGTATCCGTGTTCCGCGCTCCCAAAAGCTACACAAGGGAGGATGTGGTTGAGATCAATTGCCATGGCGGCATTCTTGTGACCAAAAGGGTTTTGGAGGTTGTTTTGAATGCAGGCGCAAGGCTTGCGCAGCCTGGCGAGTTCACAAAGAGAGCTTTCCTAAACGGCAGGATCGACCTTGTGGAAGCAGAGGCCGTAATGGACCTGATCCAGGCAAAAAATGATTTTGCCATGAAGGCTTCCACAAAGCAGCTTCGGGGTGACCTTTCCGAGAAGATAAGGAGCCTGCGCGAACGCATATTATATGAGATCGCCTTTATCGAGTCCGCTTTGGACGATCCGGAGCATATTTCTTTGGAAGGCTATCCGGAAAGGCTTTGCGTAATCTGTGACGAGATCCTTGCGGAGCTTAGAAGACTCATTGAAAGCGCGGAGAACGGAAGGATCCTTTCCGAAGGGATTTCCACGGTGATCCTTGGAAAGCCGAACGCAGGAAAATCCTCCCTTTTGAACATGATCCTGGGCCAGGAAAGGGCCATTGTGACGGACATCGCAGGCACGACAAGGGATACGCTTGAGGAATGCGTAAATCTTGGCGGAATCCAGCTGAACGTGATCGATACGGCCGGCATCAGGGATACGCAGGATCAAGTGGAGAAGATCGGCGTGGAACGCGCTAAAAAGCAAGCGGAGGAAGCGGACCTGATCCTTTACGTCGTGGACACTTCCGTTGCGCTGGATGAAAATGACAAAGAGATCCTTTCTCTCATCGGCGGGAAGAGAACGATCTTTTTGATGAATAAATCGGATCTGGAAGCTAAGGTAAGTGAGGAAGAATTGTTGTCACTTCTGGGTAACGTGGACGTTTCTAAGGTCACGATGATCCCCACCTCTGCCGTTTTGGGAGAAGGCCTTGGGGCGCTGGAAAAAGAAATTGAAAAGCTTTTCTTTGAAGGAAAGATCCGGCAAAATGACGAGCTTGTGATCACAAAGCTGCGTCACAAACAGGAGCTTCAAAACGCATTGGATGCGCTGCTTTTAGTGAAGAAAAGCCTTGAGGATCAAATGCCGGAAGACTTTTATTCCATCGATCTGATGCAGGCATATGCTTCCCTTGGGAACATTATCGGGGAAGAAGTCGGCGATGACTTGGTGGATGAGATATTTTCAGAGTTTTGTATGGGAAAGTAAGAGGTTGGATCTGTGAGTACGATAAGAGAAAAGGTTGACGTATGCGTCGTTGGCGCGGGGCATGCGGGATGTGAGGCGGCGCTTGCCTGCGCAAGGCTTGGCCTGGAAACCGTGATCTTTACGGTGAGCGTGGACAGCATTGCGCTGATGCCGTGCAATCCCAACGTGGGTGGCTCTTCCAAGGGACACCTCGTGCGGGAATTGGACGCGCTTGGCGGCGAGATGGGCAAGAACATTGACAAAACCTTCATACAGTCAAAGATGTTGAATGTTTCCAAGGGTCCTGCGGTGCACTCGCTGCGCGCACAGGCGGATAAGGCGGAATATTCCAGGGCCATGCGAAAAGTCCTTGAGGGCCAGGAACACCTTACCATCAAGCAGGCTGAGGTCTGCGAGCTTTTGTGGGAGGACTGCTCTCCTTCCGAGGACGGTGCGGCCGCAGGTTCTGACGGCTCCCAGGGCGTGTTTGAAAAGCGTGCGGTTGCAGCATCTGACGGCTCTCAGGGCGTGTTTGAAAAGCGCGTGACGGGTGTCGTGACCTTTACCGGCGCAGTATATGAATGCAAGGCCGTGGTCCTTTGCACGGGAACCTATCTTTGCGCAAGGTGTCTTTGCGGCGAGGCCATTACTTACACGGGTCCTAACGGTCTGCAGGCGGCAACGCATCTGACCGATTCCCTGAAAGAGATGGGGATCGAGCTTCGCAGGTTCAAGACCGGAACGCCCGCCAGAATGGATGGACGCACCATTGATTATTCCAAGATGGAGGAACAGTTTGGGGATGAAAGGATCGTTCCCTTCTCCTTCTCCACGGATCCTGAAAGCATCCAAAAGGAGCAAGCCTCCTGTTGGCTTACTTATACTAACAAGGCAACGCATGACATCATCCGCGCGAACCTGGACCGCTCTCCCATCTATGCCGGGATCATTGAAGGTACGGGACCTCGTTACTGTCCTTCCATCGAGGACAAGGTGGTAAAGTTTGCGGAAAAGGAACGGCATCAGGTGTTCCTTGAACCGGAAGGCTTGCACACCCATGAAATGTACGTGGGCGGCATGTCCTCTTCTCTTCCCGAGGACGTACAGCTTGCGATGTATCGCACCGTGCCGGGCCTCGAACACTGCAAGATCGTAAGAAATGCATATGCGATCGAATATGATTGCATCAATGCAAAGCAGCTCTATCCTTCTTTGGAGTTTAAGAAGGTCAAGGGCCTTTTTGCGGGCGGTCAGTTCAATGGCAGCAGTGGATATGAGGAAGCAGCCGCACAGGGCCTTGTAGCGGGCATTAACGCAGCCATGGAGATATTTGGCAGGGAATTCCTTGTCATGGATCGTTCGGAGAGCTACATCGGCGTTCTGATCGATGACCTTGTGACAAAGGACAACCGCGAGCCCTACCGCATGATGACTTCGCGCGCAGAATATCGTTTGCTCCTTCGTCAGGACAATGCGGACAGAAGGCTTCGGAAAAAGGGCTATGAAATCGGACTGATCTCGGAGGATGAATATCAGGACCTTCTTTGCAAGGAAGCTTTGATCGATCGGGAAATAGAGCGTCTCAAGGAGACGAAAGTCGGTGCGGGTGCTGAAATCCAGGCCTTTTTGGAGCGCCATGAAAGCGCGGCCCTAAAGACTGCCGCATCTCTGGCCGAGCTGATCTGCAGGCCGGAACTCTCCTACGCTCTCATCGAGGAAATTGACACGGGGCGCCAGGAAGCCTATCAGGAATATGCTTCCGCTGAGCACGTAAGGCCGAAGTACTTTACTTCTGACGGCAAGCTTTCACAGGAGATCATTGACCAGGTTGAGATTGAGATCAAGTATGAAGGCTATATCACCAGGCAACAGCGCCAGGTGGAACAATATAAAAAGCTTGAAAAGAAGCTGATCCCCGCGGATATCGATTATGATGACGTGCCTTCCCTTCGTATCGAGGCAAGGCAGAAATTAAAGGAGTTCCGCCCTGTTTCCTTGGGTCAGGCTTCGAGGATTTCCGGCGTTTCACCTGCAGACGTATCCGTGTTGCACATCTACATTGAAAAAAGAGGAAGCATGAAATGACGCTAAAGGAAAAGCATGACAGCGCCTTATTTGAAAAGGATCTTGCGGACCTTGGGATCACTCTTTCCAAGGATCAGATCGAGCAGTTTTTGCGATACTTCGAGCTGCTTGTGGAATGGAATGAGAAGATCAATCTTACGGCCATCACGGAATATGGTGACGTACTGAAAAAGCATTTTGTTGACAGCCTCTCTCTCATTAAGGCCTTGGATCCCGCAAAGGAGCTGAAACTGATCGACGTTGGCACGGGTGCCGGATTTCCGGGACTTGCGCTGAAGATCGCATTTCCGAACTTGAAGGTAACACTCCTTGATTCGTTGAACAAAAGAATTCTTTTCTTGGACGAGGTGATTTCCCAGCTTGGATTATCCGGTGTTGAGACCATTCACGGACGCGCGGAGGATTTTGCTGGAAAGCCTGAATATCGCGAAGCCTATGATCTTTGCGTGTCCCGCGCGGTTGCAAACCTCTCCACTCTCAGCGAGTACTGCCTTCCCTTTGTAAAGGTAGGAGGATCTTTTGTTGCATATAAATCCGAAAAGATCGAAGAAGAACTTGGCCAGGCCCAAAAGGCCATCTCCATTCTTGGCGGTGCACTGAAAAAGCAGGCGGAGTTTACGCTTCCCTCCAGTGACGTTTACCGCAATCTTGTCGTGATCGAAAAAGAAAAATCGACGCCGAAAAAATATCCCAGAAAAGCAGGAATGCCTTCGAAAGAACCCCTCCACTAGAGGATTTACAAGGCCTTTTCCATGCTGTATAATGGTTTTGTAGTCAAAATATAATGAGTAAAAACAGAACATATGTTCTGTTTTATGAGGATATAAAACGTGAAAGAAGAATCCAGGATCAAATTGCAGTCCGTTCTTAGTTCTTTGGAAGCCGAAGCAGACCCCGTTGCAGAGCGTTTGGAAATATATCATGCAGACATCAATCGTCTGGAGAAGATGATCGAAGCGCATCAAGATGACTTTTCCGAGGCAGAATATGTCTTCTCTCCCAGGGCAAACCGCGGAAAAAACGAAGAATTGATGAAATATCAAAGTGATCTTGCCTCCGTTCAGAAGAAATACGACCAGGTGCAGGCAAAATATGACCAGATCAATCAAAACATCGACCTGATCGTTGAAGTCCTCTCCTCTGACACCGAAGGGGAATATTCCAAGAGCAGCTTGCTTTATCAGGAGCAGGATCGTCATCGCATTGCCCGTGACCTTCATGACACTGCCCTCTTGAACATCTCCAATCTTGTGACCAAGATCGATGCATGCAAGGACCTGATCAGCAGAGATCCAAAGAAGGCACAAGAAGAGCTCTCTTTAATAAGGAACAAACTCAGTGAATCCGTGGACGGGATCCGTGGCGTGATCTACGATCTGCGACCCATCGAAATGGATTCCAAAACCTTCCGATCCTCTCTTCTCAAATGGATCGATCAGTTTAATGAGGATAAGAAGTACAAGATTGAGACAGAGATCGACGAGATCTTCTGCCCGGATCATACCATCCTCCTCACTATCTACAGGATCATCGAGGAATGCTTCAATAATATAAGGAAGCATGCCGACGCATATAAGATCCACTTGATCGTACAGGAACAGATTGGATCCTATTATGTTTACGTTGAGGATGACGGAAAAGGATTTGATGTTGAAAAGCCCGCACCCAGTGATGCAATGCAGTTTGGGATTGCAATCATGAAAGAAAGAGTTGCGCTCCTTGGAGGAAACGTCAACATACAGTCGCAGCCTAATGCGGGGACGAAGATCAAGATTCTGATTCCGGCGGTGGCCAAGCCAGAACAGTAAATTCTAAATTGAAAAAAGCCTACGACTAGATGTTGTGGTAAGGGCGGAATGTTTCACGTGAAACATTCCGCCTCTTGTGTTTAAAGTCGGTTCAGAAACACAAGATAGTGTTTCACGTGAAACATTCGACCCAAAATATGGAGAGGGCCGCGTGAAAAATTTTACGGGTCCGCGTGAAACGTGCAAGGCCGAACACAAGATGTAGTGGTCGGCCCACGCTCGCCTAAAATACAAACCAAAGGTACGAGCTGGCCAAAGCAAAGCTACCAATCATGTGGCACGCGTCGGCAGGTGGGCCCTCCCGAAACGGGCTAGTCCGACACTAAGCTCACCTTCGGCCCTCATTCGAGGCCTTGCCAAAAATTTCAAATTTTTGTCTGCGGCCTATCGGTCCTCGGTTCACCAAGTGCGGACTGCAAATTGTTTCGCGGAGGGCCCACGCTGTCCGCCGCTGTTAACAGAAAAATTTATGTTTTTTTGCGGGGGTATAAATGTACCATCGAAAAAATCGCAATTTTTTGCTAATTGAACCCTGCAAAACCAGAATCAAAAGACTGAAATACGACACCGTCAGGTAGACGATTTACCCGAATGATTAACGGTTTTGTCCGATCAGCGAACACAAGGTCGTGCCCTCCAAGAAACAATTTGCAGTCCGCACTTAGCTCCGTCACGGGCTCCGCCCGTGATCCTGAGCGAAGCGAAGGACGTGCCGAAGGGCACGCCACCAAGGACCGATAGGCCGCAGACTGAGATTTGAAATCGAAGGCAAGGCCTCGAATGAGGGCCGAAGGTGAGCTTAGTGTCGGACTAGCCGTTTCGGGAGGGCATGCCTTGCGTTCGCGTGGCATGCAACCAGGTTAATGAACCATGTTCTGCTTTCTCGTGGTGTATTGGCAGTTATTAATCCTGAACAAACAGCCGTCGAGATATGGTGGCAGATAGTATTTCGGCGGCCCGGTGGCCGGCGGGTGTCACCAACCTACAAATATTACAAGAAATAATCCCGAAATCTGTATAATAATATGGTAGAGTTTGAGTCGGAAAGGTGATATAATTATGAACAATGGAGGTAAACTCCGAGGCAGAAAAACAGAACTGATAAGGAAAGGACGTGGGGCTTAAGGCATGGGTAAGATCATAGCAGTTGCGAACCAAAAAGGCGGCGTCGGCAAGACGACGACCTCTATCAACCTTGCTGCAGGTTTGGCAGTCAAAGGGAAAAAGGTACTGATCATCGATGCAGATCCTCAGGGAAATGCGACGAGTGGCTTTGGAATAGATAAAAACGACCTGGATCATACGATCTACGAGCTGATCCTGGGCGAATGCACCGTGCGGGATTGCATGATCTCGAATGCAGTGGAGAACATTTCCGTGATCCCGGCCAACGTGAACCTGGCGGCGGCTGAGATCGAAACGATCGGCATGGACAATAAGGAATACATTCTAAAGAATGAGATTGACTATGTCAGGGACGACTTCGATTACATTATTATCGACTGTCCGCCCTCCCTGAACATGTTGACGATCAACGCCATGACGACTGCGGACAGCGTTTTGGTGCCAATCCAGTGCGAATTCTATGCGCTCGAAGGTCTGAGCCAGCTGATCCACACGATCAATCTGGTAAGGGATCGTCTGAATCCGGAGCTGGACATCGAAGGCGTGGTATTTACGATGTACGATGCCAGGACAAATCTTTCCGCGCAGGTGGTTGAAAACGTAAAGGAGAACCTCCGCCAGAGGATCTATAATACCGTGATTCCTAGGAACGTACGTTTGGCTGAGGCGCCGAGCTTTGGCATGCCGATCACGCTTTACGACCCGAAATCTGCGGGTGCGGAGGCATATATCAAGCTTGCCGAGGAAGTCATCGCAAGCGATGAGGAATGAAACAGGCAGTGCTGCGGGAAAGCCGTTGCAGGCGATGAGGAATGAAGCAAGAACAGATTAACGAGAGCGAAAACATATAAGGAATAAGGAGAATTGGACATGGCAGTAAAAGGAGGACTTGGCAAGGGGTTGGACTCTTTGATCCAGGATAAGAAGGGAACTTCGGCAGCGAAGGTGGAAAAGAAGGAAGAAAAGGGGCCGGAGACCATGGTGAAGATCACCAAGGTGGAGCCGAACAGGAGCCAGCCCAGAAAGACCTTTGATGAGGATGCATTGCAGGAACTTGCGGATTCCATCAAGCAGTTTGGCGTGATCTCACCCATCTTGGTGCAGGATCGCAAGGACCATTATGAGATCATCGCAGGTGAGCGCAGATGGCGTGCCGCAAAGATGGCGGGACTGAAGGAAGTGCCGGTGATCATCCGCAATTATTCCGAGCAGGAGATCGTGGAGATTTCCCTGATCGAGAACATTCAGCGTGAGGACTTAAACCCCATCGAAGAAGCACAGGCCTACAAGCGTCTGTTGGAGGAATTCCACTTGAAGCAGGACGAGCTGGCGGATCGCGTGTCCAAGAGCAGAGTAGCAGTTGCAAACTCCATCCGTCTCTTGAAGCTTTCCAATGACGTGCAGCAGATGGTGATCGATGAGATGATCACGCCGGGTCACGCAAGAGCGTTGATCGCCGTCGAAAACCTGCAGGAGCAATATAACTTAGCACAGCGCATCTTTGATGAGAAGCTGAGCGTTCGCGAAGTGGAAAAGATCGTAAAGAACCTTCAGAAGCCTGCAAAGCGGAAGAAGAAGCTCGATGACAAGCAGCTCCTTGCAATCTATCATGAGGAAGAGGAAAAGCTCAAGAAGAAGCTTGGAACAAAGGTTTCCGTGATCTCCAAGGGAGAGGGCACCGGAAAGATCGAGATTGAATTCTACAATCACGATGACTTTGAGAGGCTCCTCGAGCTGATCGGCAATCCGAGAATATAGTCTTAATACAAAGAAGGAGAGCTGACGATGATAAATGCAAACATGACAACTAATGCAGGATCGTTTACGATCAACAATACCGTACTGTTAGCTTTGTTCCTTCTTCTTGCGGTGGCGGTGGTGGTGCTTTTGATCCTGGCGTTCAGACAGGGGCAAGAGATCAAAACCTTGAAATTCCGACTGAATCGCTTTATGAACGGAAGGGATGCGGAAAGCCTTGAGAACGAGATCGCTTTTCTGGTCAAGGATCACAATTCCTTAAAGCAGGTGGTGGAGCTGAGCAAGAAGGACATTGAAGTGCTGTTCCATCATATGCGTTCGGCCTATCAAAAATATGGCCTGGTGAAATATGATGCATTCCAGCAGATGGGCGGGCAGCTGAGCTTTTGCCTGGTGCTTCTTGATCAGGACAACAATGGATTTATCCTGAATTCCGTACACAGCACGGAGGGAGCATATTGCTATTCTAAGGAGATCAGGAACGGTGTCGGCGACATCGATCTAGGCAAGGAAGAAAAGGAAGCTCTGGCCATTGCGATGGGCGAAGAAAAGTGACATATGTGTCATAAACAGGACAGCCAAAAGTTTTGGATTGAAAGATGAAAAGATTTGTGCTAGAATGCTCTGAAAAGCACTAGACGTAAGGTGGGAGAGAATATGATCGACATTAAATTTCTGAGGGAGAACCCCGACATTGTTAAGGAGAACATCAAAAAGAAGTTCCAGGACGCGAAGCTTCCCCTGGTAGATGAGGTGATCGCACTGGATGCGGAGAGCCGCAAGACGCAGCAGGAGGCGGACAACCTTCGTGGCCAGAAGAACAAGATCGCAAAGCAGATCGGTGGTCTGATGGGCATGGTGAAGAAGGCTGAGGCAGCCGGCGATGTGGCGGAGGCTGAGGCCAAGAAGAAGGAAGCGGATGCGCTGAAAGCACAGAGCGTTGCAAACGACGCGCGCCTGGCAGAGCTTGAGGAAAAGGAACCTCAGCTCACTGCAAGGATCCGCGAGATCATGTATATGATCCCGAACATCATCGACGCATCGGTACCCGTTGGCGAAAACGATACGCAGAACGTTGAGATCGAGAAGTTTGGCGAGCCGGTAGTTCCTTCGTTTGTGATCCCGCATCACGCAGACATATTAAAGAGCATCAGTGGTCTGGATAAGGAGTCCGCAGGCCGTACCAGCGGTGACGGTTTCTATTATCTGATGGGCGATGCGGCAAGACTGCATTCCGCAATGCTGAGCTACGCAAGAGATTTCATGATCGATAAGGGCTTCACCTATTGTATTCCGCCTTTCATGATCCGCAGCGACGTGGTGAACGGCGTAATGAGCTTTGCAGAGATGGAAGCCATGATGTATAAGATCGAAGGCGAGGATCTGTTCCTGATCGGAACCTCCGAGCATTCCATGATCGGTAAATTCAAGGGTGAGATCGTAAAGGAAGCAAGCCTTCCCATCACGATGACCTCTTATTCTCCTTGCTTTAGAAAGGAAGTTGGTTCCCACGGACTTGAGGAGCGCGGGCTTTACCGCGTGCACCAGTTCGAAAAGCAGGAGATGGTAGTGCTCTGCAAGCCGGAAGAGTCCATGGATTGGTATAACAAGATGTGGAGCTACACCGTAGAGTTCTTCAGAAGCCTTGACATTCCCGTGCGTACGCTGGAGTGCTGCAGCGGCGACCTGGCAGACCTGAAGGTGAAGTCCTGCGACGTTGAGGCATGGAGCCCTCGTCAGCAGAAGTACTTCGAGGTTGGTTCCTGCTCCACGCTGGGGGATGCACAGGCAAGAAGACTTGGCATCCGCACCAAGGGCGAGAAGGGTACGTATTTCGTTCACACCCTGAACAACACGGTACTTGCAACGCCCAGAGGACTCATCGCTTTCCTTGAGAACAACCTGAACGAGGACGGTTCCATCAACGTGCCTAAGGCTCTGCAGCCTTACATGGGCGGCAAAGAGAAGATCGTTCCTACATGCTAATGGATTTGTGGAGGTCCATGTTTTGAAACTAGTTCGAAAGATCCTGTCCTTTGGATTTCAGGAGAAAGCATATGCCATATTGTTGGGGCTGATCCTTTTGACCTGTCTTGTTCCGCTCTACGGGCTGACCAGGTACGCCATCCCTTTTTATGACGACTATAATTACGCCAGGCCGGTCTGGATCTACTACACGCTGAGCGGTTCCACGCTAAAGGCAGCAGTGGTCGGAGCCATGCGGAACGCGTTCACCATGCGTTATGCCTGGCAGGGCACTTACGGCTCCATCTTTATGATGGGTCTGGTCCCGATGATCTTTGGCGAGCAATATTATTTCCTCGGCCCCGTGTTCCTTATCACGATCTTTGTGCTTTCGATCTTCACCTTTGTGGGAGTCCTTGTGAGAAAGGTGTTTGAGGGCAGCGTTTGGACCATGCTTGGCATGCAGTTTGGGACTGCAACGCTCTTTCTTCTTTTGATCTACACGGCGCAACAAGGGTTTTACTGGTACAACGGCGGCGTGCATTACATTGGTATGTTTTCTTTTATGTTGCTGTACCTGTCGCTTTTGATCTCGCTGCTTTACGGGGGATCAAAAAAATGGCTGACCATCCTTGGCGTGATCCTTAGTCTGCCGTTGGCATTCTTTGTGGCGGGGGCGAACTTTATCACGGTGCTGCAGACGCCCTTGGTCGCTTTGTCGATCCTGGCAGCAGTTGCGCTTCTTTCCAAGAACAAGCGCGTTCTTTTGTGGCTTCCGTCCCTTTTGGTATATGCCCTCGGCTTTTACTTTAACGTTTCCGCGCCTGGCAATAAGGTGCGTGCGGCATTTTACGTGGGACGCGCGCTCCCTCCCGTCCGCGCAGTCCTTGCTTCCTTCCCGGAGGCGATCCGCTTCGCGCGGGAATTCCTGGACTGGAGAACCATTCTGATCTACGCAATGCTGATCCCCGTGGTGTGGCGTCTTGTAAAGACGGACAAGATAAAGTTCCGTCTTTGGGTCTTTCCGATCCTTGCAGTCTGGTCGTTTTGTCTTTACGCAAGTACCTGTACGCCGGGTCTTTACGGCACGGGCGCAAACGACCTTTCGCGCAGCATCAACCTGATCAAGATCACGTTCCAGGCGATGCTTCTTCTTAACATGGCATATGCCTTCGGCCTGATCCGGACCTACCTTCCAAAGCTCCCGGATTTTCGGGTTTCCTGGGTGGCCGTGCTTTGCTGGCTCCTTGTGTGGACATTTTTCTATAAGATCTCACCGGATCGCATCGGTCAGTATTCCGCCTATGGCGCCCATTATTATCTCACCTCGGGAGAGGCAAAGGCCTTCCACGAGCAATACGATAATCGCCTTGCGCTACTCCGTTCCGACCAGTCAGACATCGTGTTCGAACCTTATTCCGTAAGGCCTTGGTTCCTGATCTGGAAGGATATTTCGGGCGATCCGATGGCGGAAGAAAACCAGAGCATCAAAGCATATTATGGAAAAACAAGCGTGATCGCGGGACAATAACCCGCGGTCACTTTTTTCGCTACTCAAATATGTTGAGTTTTTCGAAAAAATATGATAGCATAAGAGTGATCTACATAACATGGCGTAAAATGAAAAGAGAAGGAGAATTTACATGGCAGAGCAAAGAAGACCTTTGGTATCGCATATTTTCACGGCGGATCCTTCCGCACACGTGTTTAACGACAAGATTTACGTTTATCCCTCCCACGATCTTGCGCATGAGGGCGAAGACAATGATAACGGCGACGAGTATCTGATGGAAGACTATCACGTACTCTCCCTGGATAATCTGGAAGCAGAGTGCGTGGACAACGGCGAAGCCCTTCACATGAAGGACGTGCCTTGGGTGAGCAAGCAAATGTGGGCGCCTGACGTTGCATATAAGAACGGCACCTATTATCTGTATTTCCCCGCACGCGACAAGGAAGGCATTTTCCGCATCGGCGTTGCAACGAGCGACAGCCCCGTAGGACCTTTCAAGGCGCAGGAGAATTACATGCAGGGCACCTTTAGCATTGACCCCGCAGTGTTCATCGATGATGACGGCAGAGCTTACATGTACAATGGCGGTCTTTGGGGCGGCCAGCTTGAGAAGTGGAAGACCGGCAGCTTTGATCCGAACGGCGGCGAGAACGCACCTGACGAGCCGGAGGTTGGCCCCATGGTCGGCGAGCTTCGCGATGATATGCTTGAGCTGAAGGGCAGCTACGAGCATGTTAAGATCGTGGACGAAAATGGCGTGGAGCTGCGCGCAGGCGACGAGGATCGCAGATACTTCGAAGATCCTTGGATGCACAAGTACAACGGGAAGTACTACTTCTCTTATTCCACCGGCACGACCCATTATCTGGTATATGCAGTCGGCGACAGCCCGGTTGGTCCTTTCACCTACAAGGGCAGGATCCTTGAGCCCGTGCTTGGCTGGACCACGCACCACTCCATCGTGGAATATCACGGAAAGTGGTATCTGTTCTATCATGACTGCGAGCTGTCAAACGGCATCAATCACAGAAGAAACGTGAAGTACACGGAGCTGAACTACCGTGAGGACGGCAGCATCATCACCATCGAGCCGTACAAGTAAATCAAGAAATCGCAGGCGGCGGCCAAGTAAGGGCCGCCGCTTTTTTGTTGCGCCAATCTGGCGCGTGACGACCAAGCGCGCCCATCTTAAACAAATCTTAAAGAAGTTTAATGCATCCTTAAAAGACATGAGACTCCATGCGGGCTATAATAGACTCATAAGATGAAACATACTGGTAAAACAGATTTCTGGAAAGGAGCGTAAGGGATGAACGTAAGAAGCCAGAGAGCATGTCGTAAAAATCTTTGGGCCATGGCACTCTGCCTTTGCCTGTTTCTTGTGGGCTGTAGCAACAAGGCCGGCGAAAGCACGTGGAAGAATCCTCTAAGCAGCGTGATCAGTCCGCAGGCAACGGCCGAGGCGCCAGATCTGACGAGGCTTGCAAGGACGGAGGTGACATACACCGTAACAAACTATTCTTATCCGAGTTCCGATGCGGATTTCCTTCAGGCAAAGTTTTACGGCGGCTACGCGTACCTTCGAAAGTATAACCGAGAAAATAGAAGCTGGGAGATCGACAGGATCGACTCGAAAACTGGTGAAATGCAAACCTTCATCAGCGTACGTGACCTCGGCACCGGGGAGGAATGGCTGAGCTCCGTAGGCTTTGACGTGATGGCGGACGGCGGCGTCCGGATTTTGGCGGTGGTATTTGTACCCTCCGAAAAAGAGGATGAAAACGATGTGCCAAAGGAGTTCCGGTTCCTGGATTTTGACAAGGACGGGAAGCTTCTTGCGAGCACGGTGATAGAAGAAGACCTTGGCCTTTCCGAGATCTGGAGTCCGGCAACTTTCATGGCTGTTGACGCAGGGGGAAATACGCTGGTCATTCGTAAAGCGTTATATTTCTTCGCCGCGGACGGAAAGCTCCTATCGCAGGCGCCCTTTGAACAGAGCTCGCAGAGCGGCGTCAATTCCATCGCGCGTTCTGGCAATGGAGACCTTTGGCTCTGCACTTTCACCACGCCTAGCGGGGCTTCGCTGAAAAAGGCTGACGTTACAAAAGGCAAGCTCGCAGATCAGGAGCTCGGCAAAGAGCAATTCTTCAATGTCGGAAGCGTTACCGAAGGACCGGTGGGCGAGCGCAAGGATGCGGACATTGCCCTGCAGACCTCGGACAAGCTGTTTTTATACAACGAGACGACAAAGCAATTGACGGAGCTTTTGGACTGGTCTTCCTGCGGGGTGCAAGGGAGTGACGTAAAGAGCTTTGGCGTGAGCGGTGACAAGCTCTTGGCCATTTCTTATTCGAGAAAAACTTTGTATGTGATCGAACCGGAAGGCGGGGGAGATCGAGAGGTGGTGGTTTTGGCTACGATCGCACAGCTCTCGCTGGCTCGAACGGTTGCGGCGTACAATGCATCTCAGACAAAGTACCTTGTGAAGGTTGTGGAATATGGCAGGGATGCAAGCTCAAGCCTAGAGTGGCAGGATCCCGCAAACCGCATGATGATGGACATTCTTGGCGATTCACCGCCCGATCTCATTGACCTTCAGCATTTCGTTCTTGTTAGCGTGAATCCGTCGGTGCAGGACTTTATCGAAAAGGGCTACGTGGAAGATCTTTGGCCTTACCTGGATCGCAGCGAAACCCTAAAGCGGGATGATTTTGAGGAAAAAGCCTTGGAGCTTTGCAGTTACAAGGGTGTTCTGGCGGCAATCCCTTCGGCTTATGCCATTTCAACCATGGCAGCGAGCACCGAAGAGCTGGGAAAACGGAGCAGCTGGAGCGTGGAGGACTTGATCGCATATGATAAGGCGCATCCGGAAGAACCCTTGATCGATAACTGTCAGGCGCAGAGCGTTTACTCGATCTGTATCGGTCCGAATCTGGAAGCTTTCGTGGATTTCGACGCGAAGACCGCGGACTTTGACACGCCACAGTTTCGGACGATGATCGAATATGCGAAGACATATCCCGCAGGTGATGGTGGCATCATTTACGTGAATGCGCCGGAGCACTTGGTGCGGTTTGAAAGCATTGATGGACTGATCGGTATTGAGAAGATCCTGAACACGCATTTTGACGGAAAAGCACAGTTTATTGGATATCCTTCTTTGGATGGCAAACCGTTGTCGTTCCTGCGTCTTGCAGCGGACGGCACGGCGCTCGCCATCTGCAAAAACGCCACGGTGAAGGAGGGCGCGTGGGACTTCATCGAGTATGTGCAGAACATGGAACTGATGGAGCAGCCGGAGGATGCATATTCTCCTTCCATGGAAAGATATGTCAATTCCTATGACGGTATTCCCGTGCGAAAGGCCGTTTTGGAAAAGGTCTTGGCGAAGCTTGCGGAGGAAAAGGATCATTATCTTACGGAAATCTACGCAGACGACACCAAGTTCGAGTACTATCCCTTCGGCGATGCGGAAACAGCCGTGTTCCGCGAGCTTCTTGAGAATTCAAGAGTGGCGGATTACCGCATCAATGAGGTCCGAAGCATTGTTTACGAGGAGCTTGGCGAATACTTTGCAGGTCAGAGAAGCACTGACTCCGTCATCGACGTGATCAACCAGCGCGTGAACTTGTATTTACGCGAGAACTAAAATATGCTAAGCTATTCTCATAGGTACGGCCAAGGGGGGAATGGCAAATGCGCTTTTGGAAAGCAAAAGGACAATCAGCAAGACTTGTCGCAGCAGTCGCGGCTTTGTTGTTGTGCCTTTTGCTTTCTTCTTGTTTGGGAAAGGGAAAGCAGGGAGCGACCGAAGATCAGACGGAGCAGACAATGACGATGGACGGCCAGAGCAAGATCACGGAAATGATCCTGGCGAAAGAATATGATGTCAAGACTTTCACGCTGGCAAACAGTCTTGGCGTGGTCACGCGATTTGCAAACGGAGCGATCTACGGATGGGGCGATAACCTGCAGCTCTTTGAGATCGACCGTATCTCCGCGGAGGATGGCAGTTCGGAATGCTTTTTCAATCTCTTCAACGAGCTTGAAGGGGCGGGAGATTCGGAGCAGGCGTTTCTATACTGCTTTGACCTGACAAAAACGGGGGGCGTTGGTCTTGTGAGCGTTCGAACGGAGGACGCGACAACATTTTATCTCACCGAATTTGACGAAAATGGCAACTTTAAGAAGAACACGGAGATTGAAAACGGCGCGGAATTCCTTTCCGTATCGCCCTCGACGCAGGTGGACATGGCAGTAGACGGCGAGGGGAACGTAGTTGTTTTGTCGAAGGACATGGTTCTGATCTCGGCGAAAGGAAAAAAGATCGCACAGATTCCCATTGCGCAAAATGGGGAATATAAAACTCCCGTCAGAACGGCAAGCGGCGATGTTTGGCTTTGGCACCGCATGGCAAGTGGGCTTGGCGTTCAAAGGGTCGACTTCTCCAAGGGGAGCCTTGAGGACGTGGAAAACTTGCCAAAGGAATTGAGGGGGCTTGGCAGCATCATAGATGACGACGGAGAATGCGATGCCCTTGTCTTTGATGAATTCAAGATCATGGAATATGATAAGGTGCAGAATGCCTGGATCGCCACGGTGGAATTTGCGCAATATGGCATCAAAGGACTGCAGGTGATCCGCGCCGGAAAGACGGGCGACAAGTACGTCATTCTCACAAGAGACCGAGAGACCATTGTTCTTTCGCCCCGCGCTGAGGACGCGCCGAAGAAGGAGACCGTCATTTTGGCAACCACCAAGCGCTATGAACGCTTGGACAACTTGGCGGCGGAATATAATAAATCTCAGGATCGATATGTCCTAAAGATTGTGGAATATGCTGCCGACGCAGCAAGTTCTTTGGAATATCAAGACCCCGTGAACCGAATGATGGTTGACATGCTTGGGGAGGATTCGCCGGATCTGTTTGACCTGCGAGATTTCTTCCTGATGTCAGGTCTGACGCCCCATTGGCAGGACATGCTGGAAAAGGACTATATTGAGGATCTGATGCCTTATCTTGAAAAGAGTGCGAAGCTTGGCAGGGAGCAATATGAAGAAAAGGCGCTGGCGATGTGCATGCACCAGGGACGGCTTGCGGCGCTTCCCACGGGCTATATGTTAACGACCCTCCTTGTGGATCGGGAAGCTTTTGGCGAGTACGGCTGGTCCGTGAAGGAGATGATCGCCTATGACAAGGCACATCCGAAAACGGAACTGATCAAGGACGCCAATTCCAGCAAGGCTTTGTACCTTTGCCTGTATTATAATATCGCAGATTTTGTTGATTTCGAAAAGAAAGAAACGCATTTAGACAGCCCGGAATTCCAGGAGATCTTAGAATATGCGGCCTCCTATCCTCCGGGGGAGCAATGGATCCAATATACCGCCGAAGAGCGTCTTGTCAACATGCAGCTCCTGTATGGCATCGTGAACATTCAGCAATTCCAGAACACGAAGTACGAGGGACATGCGCAGATTGTAGGGTTCCCAAGTATGGACGGAAAGTCCGTGACAGGGATGGACATGGACATTGACGGCTGCGCTTTTGCGATCTGCACAAGAAGTAAAAAGAAAGAGGCGGCGTGGGATTTCATTGAATTTACGCAAGGATATCTGCAAGGAGGCGACATGGACCGGTACCTTGGAGGTTTTGGCGGCTTCCCGGCGCGGAAAGATACCATGAACGCAATACTATCCGAGCTTTCCGACGAGGATGGGCCGTTAAGCGTCGAAAAAGGCAAGAAGGCGGCTTCCTATGGTTCAAGCTATGCCTATTATCCTTTCTCCGCAGAGGAAAAGGCGCTCTGGGAGAAGATGCTGGAAACGTCCGTGACGCAAACGCCGGATACCAGGATGGTCTGGTCGATCATCGAAGAGGAGACAAGGCCTTATTTTCAAGGGCAGAAGGGTCTTTCGCAAACGATCGACGCGATTGAGAGCAGGGTGCGACTTTATTTGCTTGAGAAATAAGACAGCAGGCATTTTGATCTGGGGACGGATGCCAAATGACATGGGGGTAGAATGAAGCATAAGAATGAGATTTTTGGCGGGATCGTGGTGGGGCTTGTCTCCATCCCGATCTCGATGGGATATGCACAGATTGCGGGATTGCCGCCGGTTTATGGCCTTTACGGGTCGCTGTTGCCAATTCTTTTGTTTGGAGTGTTTTCTTCTTCGAAGCAGTTTATGGTGGGCGTGGATGCAATGCCTGCTGCCATGGTGGGCGGCATTCTTGCGGAGCTTGGGATCGCTGCGCAGTCGAAGGAAGCACTTCTTTTAGTGCCCGTGACGTCGCTCCTCGTGGCGTTTTGGTTTTTGATCCTGTTTTTGTTCCGGGCGGGTCGCATTGTCCGGTATATCTCGATCCCGGTGATGGGCGGGTTTATCTCGGGCGTTGGCGCGACGATCATCATGATGCAGGTTCCAAAGCTTTTTGGAGGGAATCCCGGTACGGGCGAGATCATCGTCCTTTTGGAGAATATCTGGGAGCAGCAGGGGAGCTTCCACCTGCTTTCGTTCCTTTTGGGTCTTGGGACCATCGTGATCATATTGGTCTGCAAGAGAATAAACCCCAAGGTGCCAATGACGGTTGTGATGATGATTGTAGGTGCGCTGGCGCAGGCCTTTTTGCATTTGGACCAGCATGGCGTGAAGGTGATGAGCGAGGTGCCCGCGGGGCTGCCAAAGCTTGTGCTTCCCGGGTTTTGGCGTGAGGCTGGTGAAGGAGTTCGTTTCGCCTTATTCGAGATCGAGGGACTTGCGGAGTATCTGCCAAACCTGGTGATGGAGACGCTGGGAATTGCAGGTGTCATCATGGCGCAAACGCTTCTTGCGTCTGGAAATTATGCGAGGAAATATCAAGACAAGTTAAGACCAAACAAGGAATTGGTGGCATACTGTGCGATGAACCTGGGCGGAGCGCTTGTGGGAAGCGCGCCCATCAACGGAAGTGTGTCGAGAAGTGGCATCGCGGATTCCCTTGGCGTAAGGTCGCAGCTGGCATCGTTTGTGGCAGGCGGCACCATGCTTTTGATCTTGCTGTTTGGGACGCCGATCCTGCGGTTCCTTCCCGTGCCGATCCTGACGGGCATCGTGATCTGCGCACTGATCGGGATTTTGGAGATCCCTTTGGCGAAGAAGCTTTGGAAGACGGGCAAGAACGAATGGCTGGTGTTCATGCTTGCGTTCCTTGGCGTGATGATCTTTGGAACGCTCAACGGCGTTATCATTGGCGTTCTGCTATCCTTTGGCGAAGTGGCCATGCGTGCGGTAGTGCCGCCGACGGCCTTTGTCGGAAGGATCCCGGGGCATGGAAATTTTTACTCGTTAAAGCGCAATTCGGCCGCAAGGCCCATAAAGCATACGGTGATCTACCGCTTTAGCGGAAATCTGTTCTTCGCGAACATCGACTTGTTCTGCAATCAGATCGAGGCCAGCATCAAGGAGGATACAAAGCAGGTCGTCGTGGACGCGCGTGGCATCGGAAGCATTGACATGACTGCGACGGAGCGTCTTGTGCAGCTCTATGAAAGCCTTCGTGCGCGTGGGATCAAGTTTTACGTAACGGAGCACGACGGATCGCTCAACGACCAGCTGCGGAGGCTTGGCGGCGGGAGCCTGATCGATAACGGCGCGGTGCACCGCACCATCACGCTGGCCTTGCAGGATGCAGGATTAGAGAAGCCTTACGACTTGGTATATTCTGACGGCGACACGGAAGTGGAAAGAAAGCGCTCAAAGCCCGAGGTAGATGAACTCATGCCGGAATTCGAGTGGGCTTTCGGTGCGGAAGGAACGGGAAGCGAGAAGGCAAAAAAGGAGAAGCAAAGAGAGCCGATCCATCAAGAAAATAAACATGGCGAAATAGGCAAGGTGTAAGAAAATGAAAAACGAAGTAATTGTGGATGAAAAGAAAATGCGCAAAAAGCGAAACCGCAAGCGGTTTTGGCTGGTCATCTTAGTGATCTTTGTGATCTCCCTTCCGGGATATTACTGCGGCCTGACGGTGAAGCGTTATGAGGTGCAGGATGCGCGGATCCAGGGGAGCGTGCGCATTGCACTGATCACGGACCTGCACTCCTGCAAATACGGAAAGAACCAGGAAAAGCTCCTTCGCGCGATCGAAGAGCAAAAGCCGGACGTTATCCTTCTCGGCGGTGACATCATTGACGATCACCTTCCAACGGGACCTGCTGAGGTTTTCCTTGAGGGGATTTCGGGGAAATATCCCATCTATTACGTGACGGGAAACCATGAGTGCTGGTCGGGAAAAGAAAACTACCAGGCCTCCATGGCGATCATAGAAAAGTACGAGATCAAAAGGCTCGCGGGAGACTGCGAGGTATTAAACGTAAACGGTACGGAGTTTGTGCTCGGCGGCATTGACGACCCTTATGCGGCCATGGTGGAATCCATGATCTGGAGCAAGGAGCTTTCTGACGTAATGGAAGGAGCGGACGAAAAGGCTTCGGGAGCATATACCGTGCTTTTGTCGCACCGGCCGGAATCGTTTGAGGCGTACGTAAACAAGGGAGTTGACCTGGCGCTGGCAGGCCATGCCCACGGCGGGCAGTGGCGCATACCGTTTCTCATCAATGGCATGTTTGCGCCGGACCAAGGCCTTTTTCCGAAATATGCCGGCGGGCGTTATGAAAAGGACGGCACGACCATGATCGTAAGCCGCGGGCTTGCGCGGGAATCAACGATCTTGCCAAGATTTTGCAACCCTCCGGAGCTCGTGATCATCGATCTTGTGGGTGCGAAATAATATGCAAAAAATTTAAAAATATGTATTGACCTTATAGTGAACTATAATGATATCTTGAGTTCACAGGAGGAAAAGATATGATCACCATTCAAGGATTTGCAAAGCTTTGCGGATGCAATGCACAGACGCTTCGTTACTACGATAAGATCGGTCTTCTCGCGCCGGCGAAGGTGGACGAGTGGACGGGCTATCGGTATTATGAGGAAGAGCAGGCAATGCTTTTCGTAAAGATCAAAAACCTTCAGCTGGCAGACTTTTCCATCGAGGAGATCAAAGGACTTCTCGATCAGGATGACGAAGCCTTGGCGCGCGCGTTTGAGGTGAAGATCAAGGAGCAGCAGGCGAAGCTCGAGCAGATCAAGAAAATTCAAGAATCATATCTGATTGAAAAGATGGAAATGAAGAAGATCGTGAACACGATGACTAATTTTATTGAGGAGCAGGTTCAGAGTCCCGCGCTTTGGGAGGAATGCGGCGTAAACCCGAAGGAGGAGACGCAGCTGGTGGCAAAGGCCCATGAATTACTGGCGAATTGGATGACGCAGTGCAAGGAGATGGGCGAGGAAGTGTTCCTGAACGTGGATGATCGCGAGGTGGCCGGCGCAAAGAAGATCGGTAAGGTGCTGGAGAAGGGCGACTGGAAGGAAGCCCAGAAGATCGTTCTGAGTAAGGAAAGTCGTAAGGATGAAGAAGGAAAGATCCCTGCAAATGCAAAGCTTTTGTTTGAGCGACACGATTGGGCGCACGTTTCGGATTGGATCGATGAGTTGCCTGCGCGCGCGGAGGGCGAAGAATATTATTTCCGCTTCAACGTGGCGGAGGACAGCGCAGTTCTTGAGCCCGGCTTTACCATGACCTTCATGCTTCTCATGGCGGCGGAATATGAAAACTTCATCGGCGGCATCAACTGCTTTGTGAACAAGAGCCAGGATGGGAAGAACCACTTTGAGATGCTGAAGAAATGATCCTGCTATAAAAGCATGGAGGAGAATACGGACATAAAGACCGTGATGGTGATAATGGAAATGACCGTGGATACGGCAATGGCGGAGGACAAGATTTTTGTGTCCTCCCCTATTTTTTCTGCCTGGATCATGGGAAGATTCCCGACAGGCACTGCTGCCATGAGGCACATGGCCAGGGTCGCCACCGGATCAAAGGACAGAGCATGCATCACGAAAACGATCGCGATCGGAAGCAAAACCATACGCAGTGCGACATAGCCCCAAATGCGAGCATCCTTAAGGGATTCCGCAATCTTTGACCTTGCGATGGAGACGCCAAGAAGCGCCATGGAAAGGAACACGGTGGCGTTGCCGACATACTGGATCGTGTTAGAAACAAGGGGCGGAAGCTCAATGCTAAACCAGAATACCACAAGGCTCAGGATCGCCATGACCGTGCCCGGATTGATGACGTTCAAAAGCGGATGCTTGGTTTTCTCATTTGGATCAACGTTCTTGCCCTTCCCCAAAACAGTCAGGCCGTGGGTATAAAACAGCAGGCTGTAGAACACGTTGATCACGATGACATAAAGGATCGCATTGGCAGGCAACACGGCCCTTGCCACGGGGATCCCAAGAAATCCCGTGTTGGTATATACCGTCATGAGGTTGTAAAAGCGGCGTTTGTCAGGCTGCGCGCGAAGAATGCGAGGGAGAATGAAACCCAAAACAATGAGCAGCGCATAAAAAGCCACGCCAAGACCGGCCGCAATGACCAGGTCCCCCCGCGTTGCCGTAATGCCGCCGGAAAGGATGGAGGCCATGATCAAGGCGGGGTTACATACGTCCACCACGATGGCGGAAAGCTTTTTGGATGTCAGGGCGTCAACGACGCCCTTTTTTTGTAAGTATATGCCGATGGCGACGAGAATGCAGATCACGCCCATCTGTTGTAGGATCACGCTTAAACTCATGAGTGGTTGTCCTTCTCTTCTCTGTATGCGATGCGACAATTATAAATCTTTGATAAATGGGATGCAAGAGCGCGGCCGCGTATTTTTTACGATATTACGCCCAGAATTTGACCTAAAGGCGGAAAAATATAAAAATTTAAACTAAAACTTTAAATTTCTGTTGACAACTGGTTTTGGGACGTGATATATTAACCTTGCCGGCAAGCAAAAGTTAAAATATTTAAACTGATACTTTAATTCCAAAGGAGGAATTGTCATGAGTAAGGTAAAGAATAGTGCAGAAAAGAAGAGAATGCGTCGGTCGAATCTTGCGGTCGGTTTGTCGACCGTGATCGTGATATTACTGTTGTTTCAGGTGAGGGATTTTGTGAGAGCCATGGTTGCAAAGAGCGACAGCTATGAGATCCGCTATGAACTGGCGAGCGACACCATTGGCAATGGGCAGCAGGTTTACAAGCTGTACAAAAACGGGGAGTACATGTCGGACATTGACGTCAACCAATACGAGCTTTTGGATGAAAATGGAAAGACGGATGTTCGGTTCTGCGTCCTCATGGAGGAGGCGAAGAGGCTGACATATTCGATCATCCTTGGCGCGATGATGTTTGTTGTCATGATGATCGTGATCAGCACGGGTCAGGGTTCGCCCTTTACGCACGAGAACGCAAAGCGCATCCGCCTCATCGGCGCGCTGCAGTTTGCCCTCGCGATCGCGCCTGGTCTGGTACCGTTCCTCATGAGCTTTTTCAAATTTGAGTATGCGTACATGCCGCTCACCTTAAACGGTTTTTACATGCTCGTCATTGGCTTTGCGATCATGGTGATCGCGCAGGTGTTTGACTACGGCGTGAAGCTCCAGGAAGACGTGGATTCGATTGCATAACGTGCCAAAAAGAACCGTCCAGGGCTTGTAATGCGCAGCATTCCATGATCCCGACTGAAAGGAGGGACGTGACGAAGGTCACGCCCAGTGGCACACAAATGTGCCAAAAAGAACCGTCCCCAGTGGCACAAAGGAGGTTTTAAATGATCATAATGAGGTTAGACCGCATGATGGCGGATCGAAAAATATCGTTAAATGAACTAGCGGAAAAGGTTGGCATGACCAACGTCAACCTTTCCAACCTGAAAACCGGGAAGATGAAGGGTATTCGCTTTGAGACCCTCGAGGCGATCTGCAAGGTGCTGGATTGCCAGCCGGGAGACCTTATGGAATATAAGCCGTAAAAGGCTTCACGCCCGAAAAATAAGGGGCAATGGATCGGCCCAAAGAAAACACTTGCGCATTTTCCGATTATCAGTTATATTATGAGGACAAGGCAAAAATTGATTTTTCGGGAGGAGGTGAGATCCATGCATAAGTACTTACGCGCCATTGGCTTTAGCCAGCTTACGGACCGCAAAAAGTTAAAGGAGCTTCTGACGGATGCCATCATGACGGCAGACAAAAGAGGCTATACCATGAACCAAGAAAACGTCATGCTCGGCGAGTTTTGCAAGGATTTCGCCGATTCCATGGGTATCGCCGTTTGTGGCGAATTTGATGATGACGACAAGTTTGTCTACGAGTATTATTATCCGTACCTTCGCGGCGCGGGCGTGACGACGCGGGAGGACGTTTCCGTGGAGCGCCACAGCGCTCGGGATTCCTATGCAGGCGTCGTGGAGGACGTGAACATGGGCATCTCCATGATATTCTACCTCCAGAACATGATCCCTTATGTGAATGCGCAGACGGCGGGCCGACTTCCCATCCGCGGAACGACGCTGACCCTTTCCGGGCTGTCTCTTAGCGGATCGATCCTGCTTCCGATCCACGTGGATGAGGAGCAAAAGGACCAGCTTCGTCGCCGCACCATCGCAAGGAACAAGCTGATCGAGGAGGCCAAGAAGGGCAGCGAGGAAGCCATGGAAACCTTGACGCTCGAGGACATGGACACTTATTCCGCGATCAATGCCAGAATCCAGCGCGAGGACGTGTTCTCCATCGTGGATACCTTCTTTATGCCTTACGGTATGGAGTGCGATCTTTATTCCGTGATGGGCGAGATCGTGGGCATGCGCCTTGTTACCAATCAGGTTTCGGGCGAGAAGATATATATCTTAACAATTTGCTGTAATGAATTGACATTTGACGTTTGTATCAATATAATAGATTTGTTGGGTGAGCCGCAGGTCGGCAGGCGCTTCAAAGGCAATGTCTGGCTGCAGGGCTATATCAACTTCCCCGACAATTACTAATACAGGCGTTCCTTTAGTTAAATGGATATAACAGGCCCCTCCTAAGGGCCAGTTGAGGGTTCGATTCCCCCAAGGAACATACAAGGCCGGAAACGTGAGTTTCCGGCCTTGTTTTATTCTAAAAGCCACGAAGGGTTTTTGATGAACGACAAAATCTCTTGATGAACGACGTTTTTTGGCCATTTTACGTCGTTCATCAAAAATTTATGTAGTTCGTCAATTGGTTGTTGCATTTTTACCGGGTTTCCCCTCATAATGGAAACTACCAAGTGTTATGCGCATACATAAGGGACGAAAACAAATTAAACAAATGGAGGAAAAAGCACAATGAAAAAGAAAATCAAAAAAGTCCTTACAGGCATTTGTCTTGCAGTCGCCCTTTTGTTATGTGGCATTCCCGCTCCAAAGGTATCAGCAGCGTATGATACCTGTTTGGATGTTCGTGATTATGGATATCATCGTTATACGATGCGCACATATGAATACGACCAGCATCGTAGTATAGAAATTGAAACGAAGGAGTCACTATTCTTTTACAACGGACATTTTTATGCGACTAGGGAGTATGATGTTTTTCATGAGTGGAAAAGGGTTGAAATCTGTATATGCGGCTTAGGGAAGGAGAGTCCTTTTTATAAGATTTCTACTCGTAAAGAAACGGTAATGCTATATTAGAAATTCGAAAGAGGTTAAGGATGGCAAGTATTAAAAGGCTGAAACAGATTTTTATAATGATGCTTCTGAGTTCCCTGTTCTGTGCTTGTGTTGGCAGGGGAAACAGCGCTGTAGTTGAGGACGCCGAAGAAGGAGTTCTCTTTCGCAAAACCGTGAAAGAGATTGATTTAAATGTGAATGAAGCGAATGCCTTTCTGCTTGCCATCTCCGATACCTCTTGTTATTATGTCGCGGAAAAACACGAAGAAGAGCTCCACGAGGTTCGAAAGGTCGACTTTAAGACGAATGAAGAGAAATGCTTGTTTCAGCTAGAGGAAGAAATCCTTTCCATCTCTATTTGCGGGGTAGAACAGGAACAGGAAAGTCTGAATGTTTTGTCCTGTGATGATGAGAAAGTGTTCCTGCGCAGAGTGAATGATCACGGGGAAGAAGTTCGAAAAATTGTCCTAAACCTTGGCGCAGACGATCGATATGGCCTAAAAGGAGTCTGCGGGCGAAAGGACGGGAAGTACTGGGTTTACTGGTGGGATGCGTATTGTTTCATGGATGAGGAAGGAGTTTGTTCCGAAAGGATTCCCGTTAGAAATGCAATCGTTCAAAGCGTGATCCTTGCAGACAATGATAAAACATACGCGTCACTGCTCTATGAGGATACTCAAGCCAGCGTTTTGAGAGATTTGGAGGGTGCATCTAACAAGGAAATCTCTCTTCCCGGAAGTGGTGAGTATCTGTTTTCATTGAAAAATCACGGAATTTTGGCTTTTGCGGACGGAATGCTTTATGAGATCGATCTGGAAACCGAGGAAAAGAAGGAAGTCCTTGATCTTAAGAACTATGTTGGCGTTTCGTCAGACACCATACGGGCAATCTGGGCGGATGATACGGAATACCGCTTTTTGTGTGTGAGCATGCTTGCCGGCAGAATGCGGGCAAGCTTGCAAACCTTTACGGAGTTGTCCGAAGAGGAGAAGGCGGAGCTTAAGAAAGAAGAAAAACCGGAAGGGGAATATGATCAATACGGTCGTCAGATCATCAGGGTTTATGATCCCGGTGGATGGCAGGTTTCGGATACCATAATCAATGAATACAATGAGATCAGCGAGAGGTATTGTGTTGTCGCAGAACGGGAAAGAAAGGATGAGGCTCTGATTTTAACAACGCAAAATGCTCCGGATATCATGGTCGTCACGGATTTTCGAGACATTGAAAGGTACTGTCAAAAAGGCTATCTGACCGACCTGCTCCCGTACATGGAAAGATCCGAAAAGCTTTCCGCGGAAGATCTGATGGAATGGGAGTTTACTTGTTACGGATGGGAAAACGGATTATACGGCCTCTCCACGAGCTTTATGGTTACGACACTGATAGGAAAGAAATCCCAGCTCGGAGAAGAGAAGGCGTGGACGACGGATGAATACCTAACGTTCCTGGAGACACACCCACATGTCGTGGGCTATGGTCCTTGGGATCGTACACAGGTCCTTTGGTATGGTATCATGGGGAATCTGGAAGCATATGTCAATTTTGAGAACGGAACGGCGAACTTTGAACAACAAAGCTTTCGAGCGCTGTTAAGTCGGGTCAAGGACTTGAAACTAGAGTCGGAAGGCTTGGAAAACCCTGATGACGTCATTGGAGAAGACATGGATTTTATGAACATTTGGGGTTATCAGACGGTAGATTCCATCGCTGAATTGAGGACTCGTATGGGAGACGACTTTGTGATCAAGGGCTTTCCAAATGATCAAGGCAAGGGGATGACTTTCTTGGAATCATCTGGCTGCCTGAGCATCATAAGTAACGGAAAATGTAAGGAAGGCGCATATGACTTTTTGGAATATGTGATGCTTTTGGATCTGTATTATTATGATGCCAGGAATGATCCGATTACTTCAGGGAAACTCTATGGCCTTAAAGAGCTCTATCAGAAAGACCAAGAAAACTCACTGGGACCTAGAGAACAGAGGGTTATAAAAGTAGAGACGGGCAGGGAGTTTTTTAAGCGCTATGAGGTCACGCAGGAGGACATTGACCTGTTAAAGCGTGACGTCGACCAGGCGGTGACGGACACCCTTGAGGCAAGAACGATTCAATTTATTATTATTGAAGAGGCGATGGCATATTTTGACGGCAATGCGAGTTTGGACGCCACATGCGATGCAATTCAGGGCAGAGTACAGCTTTTGCTTGACGAGAACAGATAATGTGCGTCCCCATTGGCACAAGGCCGGAAACGTGAGTTTCCGGCCTTTTTATTCTCTCCCCAAAAGCGTAGTTCATCAAAAAAAAGCATAGCTCATCAATAGGTTATTGCATTTAGCGATGATATAAGAGATAATCATACTTAAATAATGGGTGTGAGGTAAAGTATTCAATGAAAAAGAAGATAATAATTTGTAGTGCTTTATTAGCGGTTGCAACCATAGTAGTAATATTTTTTTTGATATTAAAAAACAATTTTTTATTTGGGATAGTGCCAGAATTCGATGGAAGTCGTGTGAGAACTACAAATCCTGACAGATTCTATTTAGAATTTGAAGTTATGAACGGTGACGATTCTGAAGTAATGTATCTTGATCAGGGGGATGTACTTCAGGTTTCGTGGAAACTAGAAAAAGGAAAAATGGATTTTGTAATAAAGATGGGTGATGATTCAATTTATAAGGCAAATAATAGAGTCGCAGATGATGAAAACCAATTTAAATTAGAAATTTCCAATTCGGGTTATTACACAATTTATATCAATGCCCAAAATGCGAAAGGTGAAATAGAAGTATCGAGGAATTAAAGATAGTTCAAACAATATTGTGAGGTTTCTCATCACCCGCGGACATCGTTTTTTTGCAGGCGATCAGACAGTGCGAGGATCATTTTCGTGCATTCATCAATTTTGACGAGATTACTGTAGATGCAGAATTTTCGGCTTAGGGTTTTGGCTCCACGCATGTCACGACGCACCCTCAAGAAGACAGACCCTCAACAAGTTTGATTACCCAAAGAACCGTCCAGGGCTTGGAATGCGAAGCATTCCATGATCCCGACTGAAAGGAGGGACGTGACGAAGGTCACGCCCATTGGCACAAGGCCGGAAACGTGAGTTTTCGGTCTTTTTTATTTCCGTTTCCTTCAAAAAGAGTGTAGTTCATCAAAAAAAAGCGTAGTTCATCAATTGACGATTGCTTTTGGGAAATAGTATTGATACGATGTTTTTGAGCAAAGGTCTATATTCCAATGGCCTGACGAGGGGGACATAGGTGAAAAAAGTCATTTTGTGCATGGCCTTAATAGGGCTTGTGTTAGGGCTGGTTGCGTGCAAGCATACGCTTGTTGATCAAGGGACTGAGCAAGCAGCTAAACGCACGGAAGTGAATATCATAAAGCAATACTCAGGAGACATCAGTCAGGCGGCGGTTGTTGTTTTGGAAGGCGAAGTATATTATCTCGAATCGCTGCAGCGCATTTCAAAAATCGATGACACCGGTGAGGAAAAATGCATTTATGAATTGGCGGAGGGCGTGATCGAGGGAATGGTCGGCACGCCGCAAAAGACGCTTTACGTGTTTGAAAGGCTCTATCAAACGGACCAGACAAGCATAAGACTCTTGGAGTTGAATTCAAATGGAGAGGCTATTTCTGACCATGCTCTTCCCGAAGAATTATCGGAACGGCAATATGATCATCTCTACGTTGATCAAAGCGGGCTGATCTGGGTTCGCGGGCCAGAGGATATCATGGTTTTGGATCGCGAAGGGCAAATGAAAAAAAGTCCGGAGTTACGCTCTTCGTACTGTTGCTTGATCCCCGCGGATGACGGTGGCACCTTGATTGGATACTATGATCAGCAGATTTGCGATTTTTACGGTGAAAAGGGCCTAGACGGGAAGCAAAAGAAGGAATCGTCCCTAAAATACATGGGCGAAAAGGATGCCGTAAGAGTATTTGCTGAAAATGGTGAAGCACTATTTTCGGATGAAAAATACCTGTATCAGCTTGGCTCGAACGGAAGCACGGCAACGCCACTCCTGGAATGGCTGGACGTAGGGATCAAGGCAAAAGACGTGACATATGCCGCAAGAAAAGGCGGATCAGACGGCCTTTTGATCGCGACGAATGAAGCGGGAAGGATCACAATATACTCGGTCATTCTGGGAGACCGGGCAAACGATCGCACGGAGTTAACTTTCGTCTGTGTTGGCATGAATGAATCCTTGTTTCAGTGCATTTATGAGTACAATGCGACGCAGTCGGACTGTCGGATTTACCCAAAGGATTTTTCCGTGCAAGAGGATCCTTATACTGCGCTGAACTTATCGCTTATTTCGGGGGACTTGTACGATCTTATATGCGTGAATGAGTTGCCGATTCAGGATTATGTACGGAAGGGCATTTTGGTGGATCTTGCGCAGTTTGTCGATCCCGCCGAATTCTTCCAGCCATATGTTAAGGCTGTTTCCATTGACGGTAAAATGTATCAGGTCTCACCTGATTTTGTGGTCTATACGATCGTCGGCGACAAAAAGAGCGTCGGTGAGCAGAAGGGCTGGAATCATAAGGAGTTTCTTGAATATTTACGCAAAAACGAGGAACACGTGACGCTGGGATATGCGGACAAACAAGATCTTCTCCGTATCACGTGTCAAAACGCAATGGACGATTTCCTGGTGCGAGAGCCCGGGAAGGCAGGCATTGACGAAAGGAAAATGTCCGAAACGCTTCAGTTTGTCATGGAGTATCAAGGACCGTCGGCTGACAAATATTATCAGGAGGGCTATCAATTTCTCGACGTGGCGCACCTGGAGCCGACTTTTTTGGCGGAAACTGTCTTGCCTTCCGTTGGGAGTTATCGCATTCTGAAAGATGCATATTCCGGACGGCTTGTGGCGAAAGGATATCCCGTCGAAGAAGGCGCAGGAACCTATGTGGGACTTGGAACTTCGCTTGCCATTGGCGCGAAGTCGGCACACAAAAAGGAAGCCTGGGAGTTTATAAAGTTCTTTTTGGATCGGGAGAATCAGATAACGGATAAGATGGTGAGCTCGTTCCCTACTCGAAACGAGGCTTTGCAAGCCTATATCAGTACGGAAAGAAATCAGGAGCCCATCAGTTCTTGGTCGAATGGGCAAACGAAGGAAATAAAAGGGTATTCGGAAGCAGACAGAAAGGAATTGCTTCAGATTTTGGAATCCGTTCAGGGCTTAAGGCCAGATAACAGTGAGCTGTATGCCATTGTGCGAGAAGAAACGGATGGATTTTTTAACGCGCAGGTTTCGCTGGAACGCACGCTGCGAGCGTTGGATGAAAGAATAAGGCTGTACCTTAATGAAAATCAGTAATGGCAATGAGACCGTAAACTCGCGTTTGCGGTCTTTTTATTTTTTTCGAACTTTTTGGCGGTTCGTGATAATATACTAGTGAAGGCGAAAAACCTGTGACGTCATAAGGGAAAAGAGAACATGAACAAAGAAACGGCAGAGCGTTACGTAAATGAATATGGCAAAAACCTGTATTCCTTCTGTAGGTATTGCACGCGCGATCTGGATGCGGCGAATGAGCTCTACCAGCAAACCTTTTTGGTTGCATTCGAAAAGGATGAGCTGGAGGAGAATGCCAATCCGGTTTCTTATCTCATCACCATCGCGGTGAACCTGTGGAAAAATCGCCTTCGAAAGGCTGCGTGGAGAAAGAAGATTGCCGACGTGCGTGCGGCGGGAGAAGAAGAGCTTGCGCAGATCGCAGACGCCGGGCCCTCCGTGGAGGAGGAAGTAGAGCAAAAGCAGGAGAGGGAGCGAGTCCGGGAATGTGTAAGGAAGCTTCCGGAAAAATATCGGATCGTGATCCTGATGTTCTACATGGAGGACATGTCCATCGCAGAGATCGCATCGGCGCTCAAGATCCCTGAGGGCACGGTGAAAAGCAGAATGAACATGGCAAAAAAGATGTTAAAGGAGAGTTTGCAAAATGGAGAAGAAGGATTTGGATTTGTTGTTAAAGCAGTCCCTGACGCCAGATGAGAAGGCGGATCCGGGGTTAGATATGGCGATTATGGAAAGCCTTAAGGATTCCCCTTTTGCTGAGCAGAGGCAGGAGAAAAGGAACGCAAGGCATTGGAGCAAGGGTCTTGTTGCCAAGGTGGCAGCAGTCGCCCTCGCCGTGCTGGTCGTGGGTGCCGGGACGACATATGCGGCTGGCCGCATTCTGGGAATGGTTGCAGTCAGAGAGAACCGCCTTGCCGTAGGAGAAGGTGCAGAAACCTGGGTGGAGCAGCTTAGTACTCCGGTCCCGGAGGAATTGCTTAACGTTCAGACCGGTGTAAAGGTGATGGGTGGACCAAATGATCTATGGGTGGAAAAAGAGGAGATTGTGTTTGACGGAGTACACACTTTTAACCACACCTATCCAAATTATCAGACGGCACTGAGCGACGCAGGATTTCCGAACGTGTTCAGGACGATCCCTGGTACGCAGGAATCTGTCGTGTACCAGACAGTAACATACTCGGTTCCGGGAGAGGAGCCCTTCGAAGGTGGCAGGATGATCTGTCTCAAGTGTAACTTTGGAGTTGGCTGGTACCAGTTAGAACAAATGCCCAAGCCCAGCGAGGAACCGGAGACCGTAGGCGTCATCGCATATTCCGTACCGATGACCCAATCAAGCAACGTTCGCACTTACGTCTCTGCAAACGGCACGGAGTTTACGCTTGTAGATGACGTTGAGCAAGGCGCTGCCCTGGGAAAAACCGTGGTCATGATCGACTGTGAGAAGATGATCGGATGCCTGACGTTACAGGGGCTGACGGAGGGAGAGATCCATCAGGTGCTTGACGCGATGGATCTGTAAGGACTTGACAACGATGGATGCCTGGTTGCTTGGGAAAAGTCGTCGGAAAGATTAAATACTCTCTTGTTTTTCGATAGCATATACCTGGGTAGAATTGCTGCAAAAAACAGTAAAAACATTCAAAAACGCATTAAAAACTGGGGTATGTTAATGGCCTTCGTGGCACCACTTGCAAAAATAGATTAAAATAAATCAAGAATTAGATTAAATTTGTCACTTGTTTTGGGATATCTTTAGTGTTATGATGTAAAACAATCAGTTCAAGATTTGGCAGCGCCCCTGCGAAGGAAAGCTCTTCCGCAAGGGAAGTACTCTTCTGCAGAAAAAAACGACGTTGCCAATGGGAGGAAGCATCATGACAGAAAAAGAGATCAAGCAAAAGTATCAAAAGAGCTATCATTTACCGCCGAAGATGACCTATGACTGGGTGAAGAAGGATTGCATCACGAAGGCACCCATCTGGTGCAGCGTGGATCTGCGCGACGGCAACCAGGCGCTGATCGAGCCTATGGACCTTGAGAGCAAGCTGGAATTCTTCAAGATCTTGGTGGATGTTGGCTTTAAGGAGATCGAGGTTGGTTTCCCCGCTTCCTCCGACACGGAATATAATTTCATCCGCGCTCTGATCGAGCGTGACATGATCCCGGACGACGTGACGATCCAGGTGCTGACGCAGGCGCGTGAGCACATCATCAAGAAGACCTTTGATTGCGTCAAGGGCGCGCCGCACGCAGTGGTTCACCTTTACAACTCCACCTCCGTGGAGCAGCGCGAGCAGGTGTTCAAAAAGAGCAAGGAAGAGATCACGAAGATCGCCGTGGACGGCGCAAAGCTTCTGAAGAAGCTGGCAGATGAGACCGAAGGCAACTTTACGTTTGAGTATAGCCCTGAGAGCTTTTCGCAGACTGAGGTGGATTTTGCGCTGGACGTTTGCAACGCAGTGCTGGATGTTTGGAAGCCCACCAAGGAAAACAAGGCCATCATCAATCTGCCCTCCACCGTACAGGTGGCAATGCCGCACGTGTTTGCCTGCCAGATCGAGTATATGCATAAGAACTTAAAGTACAGGGATGGCGTTGTGCTTTCCGTGCATCCTCATAATGATCGCGGCACCGGCGTTTGCGACGCGGAGTTTGGTGTGCTGGCCGGTGCGGATCGCGTGGAGGGAACGCTTTTTGGCAACGGCGAGAGAACCGGTAACGTGGACGTGGTGACCCTTGCCATGAACATGATGACCCATGGCGTGGACAGTAAGCTGGACTTCTCTCACATCATGGACATCCGCGCGAAGTATGAAAAGTTCACCAACATGAAAGTACATGAGAGAACGCCGTATGCGGGCGACCTTGTGTTCACGGCCTTCTCCGGCTCCCATCAGGATGCCATTTCCAAGGGCATGCAGTGGCGCCAGGACGGCAAGAGCGGCAAGCGTTGGGACGTGCCTTACCTTCCCATCGATCCCACCGATCTTGGCAGGGAATATGAGTCCGACGTCATCCGCATCAATTCCGTATCCGGTAAGGGCGGCGTGGCATTTGTGTTAAAGCAGCAGTTTGGCTTCTCACTGCCTCTTGCAATGCGCGAGGAGGTTGGGTACCTGATCAAGGGTGTTTCCGACAGAAGGCATCAGGAGCTTCCTCCCAAGGAGATCTACAGGATCTTTGAGGAGACCTATATCCAGCCGAGGAACGTGTTTGACGTTCCGGAGTGCCACTTCAAGCAGGAGAACGGCATTCAGGCGGAGGTGACCGTTGTACAAAACGGCGTAAAGCGCGTCATCAATACGGGCGGCAATGGCCGTCTCGATGCCGTGAGCAATGCCATCAAGACTTATTTTGGTGTGAGCTACGAGCTCTCCATTTATGAGGAGCATGCAATCTCCAAGGGATCCTCCTCCAAGGCGGCAGCATATGTGGGCATCCTTTCGGAGGGCAGGTTCTACTGGGGCGTTGGCGTGGATGAGGATATCATCAAGGCCTCCATCGCCGCACTGGTTTCCGCAACCAACAAGCTGACCGCAGAGCAGCACGTGACCCAGGGACGCGACGAGCGGACCATCGAGATCATAAGCTATGTGCAGAAGCACTATGCGGACGTAACGCTGGAGAGTCTTTCGGAGTATTGCCATCTCTCAGGGCCTTATCTTTCCAAGTTTATCAAGGAGAAGACGGGCATGACCTTCCAGGACGTAGTGCGCGAGCAGCGCATGAAGAAGGCGCGGGTGCTCTTAAAGGAGTCCGAGCAGACCGTGGAGAGCGTTTCCGAAGCGGTTGGATATGAAAACGTTGAGCACTTCAATCGCCTGTTCAAGAAGGCTTATGGAGTAACGCCTTTGCAGTTCAAAAAGCAGAGATAGTTTAGTAAAAAAGCCCTTTCCCACGTGAATTTTACGTGAAAGGGCTTTATTTTTTTGACTAAATGGGATAGAATGTTTTTATTCTGGGATTACTATCTAAGGAAGGAGACATCACATCATGTCCAAGGAAGAAAATAAGAATGCACCCGCTACGGAGGAAAAGGCGGAGAAGGTCATGACAAAGTATGACCGAAAGATGCAGAAAAGAAAAGAGGAAAAGGAAAAGGAAGAGCGCGAAAAAAGGATCATGACGGGCGTTGGCATTGCCGTTTTGGTTGTGGCGGCCTGCATTGTACTTTCCTTCCCGATCCGCTCTTATATCACCTTGCATAAGACGTTTATCACGGTGGGAGGAGAGAACCTGACTCGCGTGGAGTTCGACTACGATTACCTGACCGTGGTGAACAATTACATTTCCAGCTATTCTCAGTATTTGAGCTGGTTTGGACTGGATCCCTCAAAGGATCTTTCCGAGCAGACCTACAGCGGTGACAGAACCTGGAAGGACTACTTCGAGGAGATGACCGTGGACAGCATTCGTCGAAGCAAGGCGCTGAAGGCAGATGCCAAAAAGGCCGGCTTTGAATATGACGTGACGCAGGAATATAATAACATTTTGGAGCAGCAGAAGGCCAACGCACAGGCCTCCGGCGTAACGCTTAAGAAGTACCTGCAGGCAAATTTCGGCGACTATGCAACGCAGCAGAGGATCAAGCCCTTCCTGGAAGAGGCGATCTACGTGAATGCATATTATAAGCAGCTTTCCGAGGACAAAACGCCTTCCGAGGCTGAGGTTACGGCGAAGTATGAAGGGGACAAGCGCAGCTACGACAGCGTGGACTATCGCATCACGCAGGTGGACGCAGAGCTTCCCACCGAGCCTACGGAATTAGCGGATCCCGTGGAAGAAACCGAGACGGATGCCGAGGAGGGCGAAGAGGAAGAGGATACCACCTACAAGCCTTCTCAGGCAGAGATCGACAAGGCAATGGCGGATGCGAAGGCAAAGGCAAGAGAGGCACGCGCCTTTGTTAAGCAGGACGGTAAAAAAGTGACCAACATCACTTATTCCTCCACCAACAGCATTATCCGCGACTGGCTCTTTGACGACGCGCGTTTCGCAGGAGAAACCAAAGTTTTTGAGGACGCAGACCTGCATTGTTATTACGTCGTTGAGTTTGAGAAGAAATATCGCAATGACGATCCCACCGCAAAGGTTCGTATCCTCGTTGCCGACACGGAGAACGAAGCAAACGAGATCATGAACGACTGGAGAAACACCGGCGCGACGGAGCCTGCTTTCATCGAGCTCGCAAACGGCAAGTATGTGGAGAATTCCGTTGCAGAGGACGGCCTTCTTGAGAACATCAGCAGGGACGATGACCTTTACGTGGAGCTTCTGGACTGGATCTTTGCAGACGGCAGGGCCGTTGGTGACTGCGACGTCGTAGTTACTGAGGACATCGCATATTTTGTAGTATATTATTCCGGAGAGGACAAGCCGGTTTGGTACAACACGATCGAGAACGACATTCGCAACGCGGCGCTGACCGAGTACGTGGATGCGCTGAAGGAGGGCTGCGAGGTTTCCGATCCCGACAAGAACTTGAATTACTTAGTGATCAAGGCGAAGGAAGAGGCTGAGGCGGCTGAAGCTGAGGCGGCTGAGGCGGCGAAAAACGAGGCTGCTGAGGATGCACAGTCTTCCGAGGAAGCAGAATAACAGAGGATTGAATGATTCAAAACGAAGAAAAGGTGCTCGTCCTGGACATTGACGGCACGCTGACAAATTCAGAAAAGCAGATCACGCCGGCCACGAAAGCGGGCATTCAGGAAATCCTGCAGCGCGGCCATAAGGTGATCCTTGCGTCCGGGCGTCCTACGCCTGGCATGCGCCGCTATGAGAAGGAGTTGGAGCTCGAAAAGTATGGCGGGTACCTCCTTTCCTTTAACGGCGCGCGGATCGTGGAGTGCAGGAGCGGAGAGATCGTATATCAAAGGCTCTTGTCGCTCAGCATCCTTCCAAGCCTTTGGCGGTTTGCGAAGGAGCACGGATGCGGTCTCATCACGTATCTTGGGGATCAGGTGATCTCCGCCTTCGAGCCGGATGAATATGTTGCGCTCGAGGCAAGGATCAATGGGCTTCCCATCCGCGTGGTGGACAATTTCTTAGAGTTTGTGGACTTTGACATTAACAAATGCCTGATGACGGCGCCTCCCGAGGTTGCGCCGGAATATGAAAACATGCTCCGCGACATGTATCAGGGGATCGCGAGCATTTACCGTTCCGAAGCGTTCTTTATCGAGATCATGCCGGAGCACGTGGACAAGGCGTCTTCGCTGGACCACATGCTCGAGAGCCTTGGAATGACAAGGGAAAACGCCATCTGCTGCGGCGATGGCTTTAACGACGTCTCGATGATCAAATATGCAGGCGTAGGCGTCGCCATGGGAAATGCCAAGGACGAGGTCAAGGAAGCCGCGGATTACGTGACGGGGACCAATGACGAGGACGGTTTGGTGGAGGTCATTGAGAAGTTCATTCTCGTGTCCATCCAGATTCCGGAGAATGCGCAGAAGATCCTCACGGCCTTGCAGGAAGCGGGTTACGAGGCATATGTCGTCGGCGGGTGCGTGCGGGATTCCATTCTCGGAAGGGTGCCGCAGGACTGGGACGTTACGACGTCCGCAAGGCCCGAGCAGGTGAAGGAATTGTTCCGAAGGACCATTGACACGGGCATTCAGCACGGCACGGTGACGGTCATGATGGGGAATGAGGGCTATGAGGTCACGACCTATCGGATCGACGGAAAATATGAGGACAATCGCCATCCGAGCGAGGTGACTTTTACGCCGAGCTTAGAGGAGGATTTAAAGCGGCGTGATTTCACGATCAACGCCATGGCATATAACCCCAAGGAGGGGCTTGTGGATCTCTTTGGAGGCATGGAGGACATCCGGAAAAAGGTGATCCGCTGTGTCGGTGATCCCAAGGCCAGATTTGGCGAGGACGCGCTTCGGATCCTTCGCGCGGTGCGTTTTTCCGCGCAGCTGGGATATGCGATCGACGAGGCCACAAAACAGGCCATCTGCGAGCTTGCGCCGTCTCTGGTGAACATCAGCGCGGAGCGCATTCACGTGGAGCTGGAAAAGCTACTTGTCTCTGATCATCCGGAATTCCTTAAGATCGCATATGAGACCGGGATCACCAAGGTGGTCCTGCCGGAGTTTGACGCGTGCATGGAAACGCCGCAAAAGCACCCGCACCATTGCTTTAACGTGGGGGATCACACGCTGGAGTCCATTCGCCTTGCGCCAAAGGATCGGATCCTTCGGTGGACGATGCTCCTGCATGACGTGGGAAAGCCGGACTGCCTTACGGTAGATACGGACGGAACGACGCATTTTTACGGACATCCCAAGCTTGGCGAGGAGATGGCAAGGAATATTTTAAGGCGCCTTAAATCGGACAACGACACGATCTACATGGTCTGCAAGCTTGTCAGATACCATGATTACGGAAATGAGGATGAACCGGACCTTCGGTTCGTGAGAAAGGCCATCAACAAGATCGGCGAGGATGCCTTTCCGATGATCTTTGAGGTGTGGCGCGCGGACATTCTGGCGCAGAGCGAGTACCTTCGCGAGGAAAAGCTTGCAAAAGTCGCAAAGTGGCAGGCGCTGTACGAAGAAATATTAAGCAAAAATCAGTGTGTATCGCTAAAAACCCTGGCCATCACGGGGAACGACCTGATCGGACTTGGCATGAAGCCTGGGAAACAGATCGGCGACGTTCTTGCGACGCTCCTGGAGGAAGTTTTGGAGGAGCCGGAGCGCAACAGGCCGGAGGTTCTTTCCGAAAGAGCCAAGGAACTGATCGCCGGTAACGAAACTTTTAAGTCATAAAGCAGGCGGGAAAAATCCTTGACAAAGCCCTTGAAAACAGATATATTCATGTTTAGGCTTGCCTGACGGAAGGTCGGGCGGGCAAATTATTCTCAACACATAATAGGAGGAAAAAACATGAATAAGGCAGAAATGATCGCAGCGATCGCACAGGAGGCAGAATTTTCCAAAAAGGACGCAGAGAAGGCTCTGACGGCTTTCATGGAGATCGTGACCAAGGAGCTTCAGAAGGGTGAGAAGGTTTCTCTCGTAGGCTTTGGCACCTTCGAGGTATCCAAGAGAGCAGCAAGAGAGGGCAGAAACCCTGCAACCAACAAAACCATTAAGATCCCGGCTTCGAAGGCACCGAAGTTCAAGGCCGGCAAGGCATTAAAGGAAGCAGTCAACAAATGAGATTAGACAAGTACTTAAAAGTATCAAGACTGATCAAGCGCCGCACGGTGGCCAATGAGGCCTGTGACGGCGGGCGCGTGATGATCAATGACAAGCCTGCGAAGGCTTCCACGAACGTGAAGGTGGGCGACGTGATCACCATTGGCTTCGGCAACAAGGAGGTCAAGGTGGAGGTCCTCTCCGTTCAGGAGACCGTGCGCAAAGAAGAAGCGGTGGAGTTGTTCAAGTATCTGTAACGCAAAGGAGACAGTGCCATGCGGAAAAAGAGAAGGAAAGCAGCATACCGAAAGAGACCACACAACCGTGCGAGCATGTTTTTCGTAACGATGGCAGTGCTGGTCATTGTGGCAGTCATCGCCGTGAGCGCCACGAGGCTTCAAAAGAAGATCGACGCTTATGACGAACGGATCGCGGAGCTCCAGGCGGAGATCCAGCGTGAAGAACAACGCGCAAAGGAACTCGAAGAGTTCCGAAAATACACGCAGACCAAGGGCTTTGTGGAAGAGATCGCGCAAAACCAGCTTGGCCTGGTATATGACGGCGAAATACTTTTTAAACAGGAGCAATAAGCTCCTGTTTTTCTTTATTTTCCTTTGACTTTTCCCTTAGTTTGGGATATCTTTAAATATCATGAAACATAGCGAACAAATGTTGAAAAAAGTTTGGGAATATTGTAAGGCTCACCAGATGTTGTCGCCTGGCGATCAGGTGCTATTGGGAGTGTCAGGTGGGGCAGATTCCGTCTGCCTCTTGTTTTTGTTGCATGAATTAAAGGAGCGCCTTGACCTTTCGCTACGCGTGGTCCACGTGCATCACGGGATCCGCGAGGAAGCGGATGAGGACGCGGCGTTCGTGAAGGAGCTTTGTAAAGCACTGAAGGTCCCGTTTGCGCAGGTGAAGGTGGACGTGCCAAGGCTTGCGAAGAAGGAAGGCCTTTCCGAGGAGGAAGCGGGGCGCAAGGCGCGCTATGAAAGCTTCGAGGCGCAGGCGAAAAAGTGGCAGGAAGAGACCGGCAGGGACGTAAAGATTGCTTTGGCGCACCATGCGGGCGACCGCGCGGAGACCATGCTGTTCCACCTCTTTAGAGGCACCGGACTAAAAGGCCTTGCCAGCATCCCGCCCGTCCGGAAGACGCAGACAGAGGGCATTTCAGTGATCCGTCCGCTCCTTTGCCTGACCCGGATTGAGATCGAGGAGTGGCTTCGCGAGGAAGATCATTCCTACCGCGACGACCAGACGAATTTTGAGGATATGTACGCAAGGAACCGCATTCGACATCATATTCTGCCGTATGCGGAGAGTGAGATCTGCACGGGCGCGACGCAGCACATGTGTCAGGCAGCAGACCTGCTTTCGGAGGCGGAGGAATTCCTTGCCGCCGAGACGGCGCGTTCCGCTGGCGATTGCGTTGCCTTCATCCAAGAGGGCTATGAGATCGAAGTGCAGTATTTCACCGCCCTGCATCCCCTGCTCCAAAAGAGGATCCTGATCGAGCTCTTGCGGCAGCTTTCGCCGCACGCCAAGGACATGGGCTCCATTCACGTAGAATCCGTACGGGACCTGTTCCTCAAGAACGTGAGCGGCAGAAGCGTGGATCTGCCTTTTGGCATCTGCGCGGCGAGAGAATATGATAAAGTGTTCCTGCGGCGCCAGGAGGCCGCACAGGGTGACGCGGAAGGCGAGGATGGCGCGAGCGAGGCGTTGATCGAAGGCCTTGGAGAAGACCCGATCTTAGTGTCTCACGCCGGGAAAATGTTTGAATTTCAGCTCCTTGGCTACAAAAAAACGCAAGAAATCCCGCAAAAAACCTATACGAAATGGTTTGATTATGATAAAATAAAGGGTACGATTTCCATTCGGACGAGGCGGCCAGGGGATTATCTGATGATCCGCACGGACGAGGGAAGGGCTGCAAGAAAGTCCATCAAGGAGTACTTCATCACGGAAAAGGTTCCAAAAGGGGAAAGGGAGAGCCTGCCGCTTCTCGTATGCGGGCAGCATGTGCTCTGGATCCCGGGGCATCGGATCAGTGAGGCGTTCAAGGTGGACAATAAGACAAAGACCGTTTTGCAGGTCAGATTGTTCATATGACGGAGGTTACAACATGGCAGAGCATGTCAGGGTACTAAAATCAGAAGAGGTTGTGGATGCGAGGATCCAGGAGATCGGCGAGCAGATCAACAAGGATTATGCGGGAAAGCAGATCCACATGATCTGTGTCCTTAAGGGCGGCGCCTTTTTCATGTGCGAGCTCGCAAAGCGCATCACCGTGCCCGTTTCACTGGATTTCATGAGTGTTTCGAGTTACGGGAGCGATACTAAGTCTAGCGGCGTCGTAAAGATCGTGAAGGACTTAGACGAGTCCATTCAGGGGAAGGACGTTCTCGTGGTGGAGGACATCATTGACAGCGGACGCACCTTAAGCTATCTTTTGGAGATGCTGCGCGACAGGAAGCCGAACAGCCTGAAGCTTTGCACTTTGCTGGACAAGCCCTCCCGCAGAGTGGTGGACGTGGACGTAAATTACACCGGGTTCCAGATCCCGGATGAATTTGTGGTGGGTTATGGCCTGGATTATGACCAGAGGTACCGTAATCTCCCCTATATTGGCGTGATCAGTTTTGACTGACGGGAGGTTTAGAGAAAGTGCCGCAGAGAAAAAGCAGTGGAATTGGAACTTATATCTTATTTTTGGCGATCCTGTGTGTGATCCTTCTTGGGATCAACAAGATCACTGACAGGGCCCAGGATTATTCCAGGGAGAAGCTGATCAATGACTTGCAGGGCGGAAGGATCACGCAGGTGGTGATCACTCCCAACAGCGAGACGCCGACGGGCTCCGTTTTGGTATCCCTAAAGGACGGGAGCGTAAGGAGGCTGTTTGTTACCAACATTCAGGAAGCAGAAGCGCTGGTTAGGGAATATGGCATCGCTCCGGACATTCAGGACGTGAAGCGTGAAAGCTGGGTCGTAACAAGGCTCCTGCCGCTTCTCATCGCGTTGGTGGTCGGAATCTTCCTGTTTACGATCTTTTTCGGACAGGGAAGTGAGCAGGCCAACGCCAGCAACAACAAGATGCTCAACTTTGGAAAAAGCCGCGCAAAGCTTGCCAAAGACAGCAAGAAGGTTACCTTTGAGAGCGTGGCCGGACTGAAGGAAGAAAAGGAAGAGCTTGAGGAGATCGTGGATTTCCTCAAGAACCCGGAGAAATATACCAAGCTTGGCGCAAGGATCCCGAAGGGCGTGCTTCTTGAGGGCCCTCCCGGAACCGGTAAAACGCTTCTTGCAAAGGCCGTCGCAGGCGAAGCAGGCGTTCCGTTCTTTAGCATTTCCGGTTCAGATTTCGTGGAAATGTTTGTCGGCGTCGGCGCAGCAAGAGTGCGTGACATGTTTGCGGAAGCCAAGAAGAATTGTCCCTGCATCGTTTTCATCGATGAGATCGATGCCGTCGGCAGAAGAAGAGGTACGGGCCTTGGCGGCGGACATGATGAGAGAGAGCAGACCTTAAATCAGCTCCTTGTGGAGATGGACGGATTTGGCGAGAACACTGGCATTATCATCATGGCAGCGACCAACCGCGTGGACATTCTCGATCCCGCGATCCTTCGCCCGGGACGCTTTGACAGAAAGGTTTCCGTATCCATGCCGGACGTTGGCGGACGCGAGGAGATATTAAAGGTGCACTCCAGGAACAAGAGTCTTGGCGATGACGTGAACCTAAAGCATTTGGCACAGACCACGGCCGGTTTTTCCGGTGCGGACCTGGAAAATCTGATGAACGAGGCAGCCATTGGCGCGGCAAAGCAGGACAAGGCATTTATCTCCCAGAGCGACGTCAACAAGGCCTTCATCAAGATCGGCATCGGTGCTGAAAAGCACAGCCGCGTCGTATCCGATAAGGAAAAGAAGATCACGGCATATCATGAAGCCGGCCATGCGATCCTCTTCCACCTGTTGCCCGACGTAGGACCTGTTTACACGGTGTCCATCGTTCCCACGGGACAAGGTGCGGCAGGATATACGATGCCCCTTCCCGAGAAGGATGAGATGTTCCTGACCAAGGGCAGAATGCTTCAGGAGATCATGGTATCCCTCGGCGGACGCATCGCGGAGGAGATCATCTTTGGCGACATCACCACGGGCGCATCCAGCGACATCAAGAAGGCCACGAAGATCGCGCGCAGAATGGTAACGAGGTATGGCATGTCCGACAGCGTCGGCGTGATCAGCTATGACAACGATGACGATGAAGTGTTCATCGGCCGTGATCTTGCGCACACCAAGTCCTTCAGTGAGGCAGTAACGGCGCAGATCGACCTTGAGGTCAAGGGTATCATCGAGGACTGCTACGCACAGGCAAAGGAGATGATCTTAAGTCACTCCGCAGTGCTTCACAAGTGCGCTGAGCTCCTTCTTGAGAAGGAAAAAATCAACCGCGAAGAGTTCGAAGCATTGTTCGAGGCTGAGCCGGTGTCAATATAGCCAAAGGAAAATTGTTAAAAATGCACAAATAATGGAAACTGGTTTTGTAAACTTTGTGAACTTTATGGCTATGCAAAAAGAGTAGGGGATGCTATTATAATACACGTAACCCCCCAATACATTATAGTTTTTGCTATACCCCATAAGAAAGAAATACCTTCTCTGAAAGAGGCTACCCCCAAGTAGCCTCTTTCACTTTTAAAATCTTTTCATCCTCTTTCATTTTCCCCCAAAAAATGATAAAATAATAGCATCATTGGAACAAAAGGAAGCACAAAAAACATGACTTTTGATCTTCGCTACATCGCCTCCATGAGGCCGGTGTTTAATCTAAAAGCATTGTTTTCAGACACGACGGAGCATTATGTTTCACCTGCGCAGCCCATGGGCTACGATCAGGTGACGATCCGATTCCGTACCGCAAGAAATAACGTGGACGTCGTCTATCTTGTGATCAAGGGCCAAAAGAATGCCATGACTAAGGTGGAGACCGTCGACGATTTCGATTATTACGCCTACGAGCTGCAGCTAGAAAATGAGAAGGTGACCTATCATTTCGAGATCCGCACGGGCACCCTCGTGGCTTATTTTGACGTGCGCGGCCTTGCAAACGAGCCGAATGAATATTATGACATTCCCATCATTCCCGGGTTCCATACGCCTGACTGGGCAAAGGGCGCAGTCATGTACCAGATCTTCGTGGACCGTTTTTGCAACGGGGATCCGACCAATGACGTGCTGACGAAGGAATATGCCTATATCAACGAGCCCGTGCAAAAGATCGAGGATTGGTATCAATATCCTTCCGCCATGGACGTGCGAGAATTCTACGGCGGGGACCTGCAGGGCGTGATCGACAAGATGGATTACCTAAAGGATCTTGGCGTCGAGGCGATCTACTTCAATCCCCTTTTTGTTTCCCCGTCCAATCACAAGTATGACATTCAGGATTATGATTATATCGATCCGCACTTCGGCAAGATCGTTTCAGACCAGGGGGAGCTCCTACCCGACGGTCAGACGGAGAATCGCTTCGCCACCCGCTACATTGACCGCGTGACCAACAAGGCGAATCTCGAGGCCAGCAACGAACTGTTTGCAAAGGTCGTGGAGGAGGCCCATCGCCGCGGCATGAAGGTCATTCTGGACGGCGTGTTTAACCACTGCGGATCCTTCAACAAGTGGCTCGACCGTGAGCGTATTTACGAAAATGCCAAGGGCTATGAGCCCGGCGCCTACGTGAACAGCGAGAGCCCTTACCGCAATTACTTTGATTTCAAGAGCGAGACGGCCTGGCCGTACAATGAGACCTATGACGGCTGGTGGGGGCATGAAACCCTTCCAAAGCTCAATTACGAGGGTTCAAAAAAGCTGGAAGAATATGTCCTCAACATCGGCCGTAAATGGGTTTCACCGCCGTACAATGCGGACGGCTGGAGACTTGACGTGGCGGCTGACCTTGGCCATTCGCCGGAATATAACCATCATTTCTGGCAGGAGTTCCGCAAGGCCGTGAAGGAAGCGAAGCCCGATGCGCTGATCCTTGCGGAGCATTATGGCTGCACGCGGGACTGGCTCCAGGGCAATGAATGGGACACTGTCATGAACTATGACGCCTTTATGGAGCCGGTGACCTGGTTCCTCACGGGCATGGAGAAGCACAGCGACGACTTCCGCGAGGACCTTCTTGGCAATGCGGAGGCGTTCTGGGGCGCGATGCGTCATCACGGCGCAAACTTTGCGATGCCGAGCCTTCAGGTGGTCATGAACGAGCTTTCCAATCATGATCATTCCAGGTTTCTCACAAGGACCAACCACAAGGTGGGACGCACGGGAACCCTTGGTCCGCAGGCCGCGGAGCAGGACGTGCGCAAGTCCGTGTTCATGGAGGCCGTCGTGATCCAGATGACCTGGATGGGCGCGCCCACGATCTATTACGGCGATGAGGCGGGGCTTTGCGGTTTCACCGATCCCGACGACCGTCGTACCTACCCTTGGGGCAGGGAGGACATCGAACTGATCAACTTCCACAAGGACCTCATCCACGTGCGCAACGTAAATGATGAGCTGAGGACCGGTTCCCTGTGCTTTGTGGATGCGGGATATAACTACTTGGCGTACGGACGCTTCCACAAGGACGGGCATTGCCTGATCCTGATCAACAACAACGACACGCCCGTGGAAAAGGACGTGGAGGCTTGGGTGATCGGAATCCCGAAGGCGGGCCGCATGCGCATGCTCCTTCAGACGAGCGAGGGCGGGTACTCCCTTGGCGGACCCGAATTCGAGATGCATGCAGGGCGGATACATATTATGCTTCCGAAGGCGTCCGCAACCATCCTGAAGTTCGACAGACATGAGCCAGTGGCACCGCAGGAAACGCCCGAGACGGAGGCGGAAATCCCGGAGGTGCTTACGCCGGAAGAGGAAATGAGAAGAAAAAGAAGGTTCATCCTGTAATAATTACATATTGGGAAAGGAGTCGTGATCAAGATGAGAAGAAATCGAACCTTAAGAAGAATTTTGCCTTGCCTGTTGGCGCTCCTTTTACTAGTTTCAGGTTGCACAAACATGGCGTCTTACGGCAACGGGGCAACGAGCGAGCAGGGAAGCATGGCGTCGGAACCTTCCGGCACAAGCGAAACCACGCAGATCGAAGTCTCGGGAGGAGAGATTCCGGGTGCGGAGGTATATGCAGGGTACCTTGCGGAAGCCTTTGCAACGCCCGTCAAGATCTCAGAAACGCTTTCTGAAGAGGGCGGAGTAAAGCTTGGTCGGAACTTTGGCGGCATAAAGAACGTGCCGACTGACCTTTCGGCGCAGGAGACCACGGAGGAGCAAAAATCCGAGATCACGCGCGCCATGCGTGCCTACACGAACAAGACGAACGTCGAGATCATCAACAATGCAAAGAGCTTTTACGTTTACGATAAGCTGAACAAAGAAGAGAGGGCCATGTACGACGCATTCTATGTGCTCGCACAGGATCCGACCACTTCTGACAACTATGTCAGCTTCCAGACAAACATGGACATTCAGGGCCAGGAGTTCTGGGATGAACTCTTTGTGGCGCAGATCAGTCTGGTATATGACCACCCCGAGCTTTGGTGGATGTATCCTTTTAGCAATTGCACGCAGTTGGGATATTACCTCGGCAGTGACGTTGGCGGATACAACGGCGGAACGCTGATCTACGCGAATTTCTATCAGATCTATGACACCTTTGAAAGCGACGTAAAGGCCTTCAATCAGTCCGTGGATTCCATTCTTTCCAAGATCAACAAAAATGCAGGCGACGAGGATAAGGCGCAGGCGATCCACGACGTGCTGATCGACCTTTGCACCTATGATAACGAAGTTCTGGAAAAGGACCTGAGCGACAAGGCCCACACGGCCTTTGGTGCGATCGTTCGCAATTCTCGCGGCACTGCGAATTACTGCGTGTGTGACGGTTATGCGCAGGCTTACCTTTACCTTCTTCAGCAGGTTGGCATTGAAGGCGCCGTGGTCATCGGAATGGCCGGCGATGCAGGCGCTGACGGCGGCATGGGAGCACATGCCTGGAGCCTGGTGAACCTGAACGGCGTATGGTATGAAGTGGATGCCTGCTGGGATGATTACACAAGCTTTGAGGACACGATCGCGGATTATTTCGAGCCTGGTACACAAAATTACCAGTACGAGATGGAAGTTGCAATGAACAAGGAATATATGTTCAGGGCCTGCCATTGCATGTATGGCCTTTCCACCGCCGAAATCCAGGATTATAAGGTGCCTGGCGAGCTCGTATATACCACAAGAGACGGGCGCTGCACCTTCTCCATTGTGGGCGATTCTCAGCGCTGGCGCATGAACGAGGACAACAATCCCAACAATGCGGCATATGGCGTATATGATGCCTGCCTTCCGATCGCAAGGAATACGCTGGATCGTAACACCTTAAGGAGCGACGGTTCCCAGGGCTCCGGCGGTAGTTCCGGTGGCTCATCTGAAAGCGGTGGCAGTTCGGAAAGCGGCTCCGGCGGCTCTTCCGAGAGCACTGGCGGCACGGATACGACGGAAGTGAGAGGCCCGCTCTATCAGCTCATCGCAGGATCCTATTACGTGTCCGCGATCAATGGCTATGATGAAGCATTCCTCAAGAAAAACTACGGCAATGATTACTACAAGCAGCTGTCCATGTTTGACCTTCGTACGGATGCTTCCGGTACGCTGTATGAGAATGGCACCTCCGCAGAGTTTTACTATGTGTTTGACGGCGCCTCGCTCTGCATGTACTCCGCAACCATGGGCATGACATTCCTCTACTATGACAACGGCAAGCTGACCTTCTACGACTATTACGGGAACATCTACACCTTCTCGAGAAGGTAACTGATCAAGCCTCCTGCAGGTTTTGCAGGACGCCAAAGAATGCCTCGAGGAGCCGGGCAGATTATCTGCTTGCAATTTGCGAGGAGTTATGGTAGAATTTCACAGTGTCGGGAGGTCACGTACCGTGACCTCCCAGCACAACCCCCGCGCCACAGATCTCGATCTGACGCGACTGCTGCGTTTGCTGGCATGGCGGAATAGGCAGACGCAAGGGACTTAAAATCCCTCGGTGGCGACACCGTGCCGGTTCAAGTCCGGCTGCCAGCACTTATAGTGGTTTTTGAAAAGCCTGAGAATTCGCGGTTCTTGGGCTTTTTACTTTTAAATTCTATCACGTTATTTGGTCGACCATAGGTCGACCTGACACAAAAAGCGTTACGGAACTTGGTCAAAGTGGCCTGTTTGCGGGGATTTGTGTAATGTTTGATGTTGGTGTCAGGCGTATGACCAAGCAGGCAAGCACGCTCTGAAGGAGTAGATTCAGCTTCCTCCAGGCGATTGTTGACGGTTCTGCGAAAGGCGTAGCTGGTTTTGCAAGGCAAGCCCGCGCGATTGAAAACGTTTCGGATGAATTCCTCGTAGGATCCCGGCAGGATGTAGCGACCGTCTGCATAGCAGAAGAGGAATTCAGATTCGATGCCGAACTGTTCTCTGCGGGCCTGAAGCTCATCCAAAAGTGCCAGCGCCTTGGGCGTCAGGGGAAATAACCTTCCGCCCTTGGATTCACCCTTTTCGTTTTTGGTAAACTGCTGAAAGTCACCATCCGCGTCTATCATCGCATGGATGTGTAAATCCTCTGCCTTAACGTCCCAAGTCTTGAGGGCACACAGTTCCCCGGGTCTGCAACCAATTTCGGCATGTAAAAGCGTCATGATGTCATAAAAGTAAAAGGTATTAGCTTTGTAATGTCTGTGGTATTCCAAACGCCGGTTTAATTCCGCCTCAATCTTTTCCATTTCCTTCTCGGAAATAAGGCCTTCGTCATAATCAAAATCCGATTTGATGGTTTGGTCACAAAGCGCGTAACAAGGTTTGTTGTTCATCCCCTTGGCCGGATTCTGATAGATGACCATGTTTTCGATGGCTGCGGAAAAAATGTTGTTTAACAGGGACTTAAAGTTTTTGAAGGCAGATACTTTGAGGGAGAGGCGCGTGATCAGCTTCTTGGAGTAGGTCTCCAAGTATTTGGGAGTAACATCGCGTACATCCATCTTTGCCAGTTCCTTGTCAACAAAGCGGGCATAATCCGCCTTGTTGTTGCGAATGGTCTTCTCATTTCCAGGATTGCATTCCGAGTAATCTTGAATGTAGAGCCCAAAATAATACGCAACAGAGTGGCTGTGTCTTAATGCATCACCGCCGTAATGATAATATAGCTTGTCAATCATGCCCTCGTAGGTTTTACAATAGACGGATTTTCCATCTAATTTGGTTAAGAAATAGTCTTCTCCTCCTTTTCGTGTCGGGGTAATGGCAATCGAATTCCCCTTTTTGCCAATGTGTTCCCGTTTGACAATATTTTCTTTGGTGCTAAATTCTGCTCTTTTTCTTTTATTCATTTGTTCGTCATATGGAGCACCGACTATCCCAAGTATATCATCCAATTCTCCAAGGTGCAACTTGCGAATGTTGGTCTCGGCATCCCAATATGCTTTCTTAATCATCATTGCTTTATTTTCTTCCATTCGGTTCTCCTTTGATTTAAACAAAAAAGGAGCAGCCTGCATGATACAGAACTGCTCCGTAAAATAAAAAATCCCTTGTCAGAATGACAAAGGGAACGAGTTACGCGATATTTAGTTTGCCGGCAGGCGCCTTTCCAGGTCTTCCATGTCATAATCCTGCTGATCCTGCAGTTGCCAGGGAGAGGATTTGCGGGGCGTGTTCTTTCTCTCCTTGGTTTGATTATTTTTGTTTAAATTCTTTTTGTTTTCTTTTAGTTGCGTAACGGGTTCGTTACGTTCCCGTAACGATTCCGTTACGGAATCGTCACCGTTCGGCGGTGTTTTTTCCGCCCTTTGAGACAGTTCTTCTTCCGTCAGAAGGCGGTAAACGCCGCCCTCCGCCGTGACAAGGGACATTTCCCGTTGGTAGATGGTGGGGTGGTAAGTGTCCATTCTTTTGACGGTGTTGGCCACGAGCCAGTGCGCAATGAGGCAGAGCCCGCCGTCAAACCAGATCAGGTACCCGTTGTCCACCAGCTCGTTCACATGCTTTTTTGTCGCACCCACGGAACGCGTCGTCATCACCACGTTTGACACAAAGCCGACGTCGTCCCCTGCCAGGGTGAGGTGCACGTACAGCTCCCTGGCGTGCAGGGACATGCCAAGAAACGCGTCCGTGCCGATGACTTCAGATGAGATCATTCTTTGCTTTCCCATGTTACAAATTCCTCCGTTCGTTGTTTTTTTCTCTATCATGTTCACCGATGGCTCGACGGTAATCCGCCTCGATGGCCATTTTCAGGGAATACGCCGTTCCCGCTTCTTCCTTAAGCCTCTTGTATGTCGCAAAGAGGGAATGGCGTTCGTCCTCAAGGGCCTCGGCGCGCGCATGAAGGATCTTTTTTTCAGGAATCCCGTCAGGCCATGTTTCCGCCAGCTCGCGCCTTGCCGCGTAGAACAGGGAGAGTTCCCCGCGGTGTTCCTCCCTGAAAACGTCCGCCGCCTTTTTGCCTTTGATTCGGCACAGCCTGTCGTGTACGGGTTTGTTTTGTTCGTACCTGTCCGTGAGGACGAGGGCTCTTTTAATCTTCGCGCCTTCCGCTTCGCAGGCCTTCACCCTTGCACAGGCCTCGGACGCTTCGGCGTACATGGAAGCCACCTTTTTGTTCAGGTCTTCCATGGAGCTTAAGCCGTTTTCCTGCAGGAACGAAATTGCCTGGGCCTGGTGCTTCAGGTTGCTGACTTTGGCCTTGGTGGAGTAGGCGTTTGCGTTTCTTTCGTCGTAGTACGAGGAAAGGACTGAGTAAAGAGTTCGTCTTTCCCGAGAGGATGCCCTTTCGGCCTCCCGCTCCTCGCGCAGGAGCCTGACGACCTCCCGGATGCCGCCGGCCAGTTCCGCGATTTCGTCGCGAACCGCTCCAAGAAGGGAGTTTAGCCTGCGGATTAACCGGTTCCAGCTGCCCTTGTCCGTTCGGATCCCCTTCTTTTCCATGGAACGAACGGTGGGTCCTTCATGAATGGTCGGGATGAGTTCAATGCCCCTGGCTTCGTAGGAACGATGGTCGATCCTTTCTGAGATTTTCTTCTCATCAAACTTTTTGTTTACCAGGTCCGACCAGTTTTTTCTCCATTCGAGGAGGGTCTCCGCAGATCCCCAGTCCGTCGTCGGAACGGCGTTAAACTTAAAGTCCCCGCGCCCGTCCGGCACGCGTTCGCCGTTTTCGTCAAGCACCCATTCGCGCCGTTGTTTGTTTCCCCAGGAGCCGTCAGCGTTCAGGGGACGGATGGGGCACAGGACGTGAAAGTGAGGGTTTTGTATGCCGTTCTCGCCCCTGTCCGGATCGTGAAACGACAGGTCGGCGATCATGCCCCTGGCAACAAAATTCTCAAGAACAAATTCTCTTGCAAGGGCGTAATTCTCCTCCTGTGACAGTTCGTTTTGCAGCGCTATGTCAAAGGAGTAGGCGAGCTGTGCCTTTGGATGCCTTTCGATTTTTTCGACTTCGTTCCAGAGCGTTTCCCTGTCGGCTAACCTTCGGGGAGCATGGTCCGGGAGAAGAATCTCAGAACGGATGACGCCACCCTTTCTTTCGTAGTCAGGACTTTCGCCGTAATAAGAATCGTGAAGTTTTTCTCCCGACCGGTAAGCCGCGCACGCGACGACGGACTGTCCCTTTCCCCTCGAGACCTGTCCGACGTTAAAATGATAGAGCGCCATCAGTCCTCACCTCCTTCCGCGGGCGGAAGGTCACCTGCCTTTGCCCTCAAGTAAAGTTCAGACACGCCGGGAACGGTTTTGAGCGTTCTCATGAAATTCCAAAACTCGTCCTGCGGCAGGTTTTCGATTCCGTCAAAGACGTATTCAAGCTCCGCCCCCTCCACGATGAGCCTGTGCGTTCTTGCGGCATTCTGCTTTTTCAGCGCGTTCCGGAGACGGTTTTCGTCCCGGTTTAGGCGATGCCGGGCGACCTCCCTTTCGCGAAGCGCCTCGTCAAGTTCCCTTCTTGCCCTTTCCAGGTCATTCCTGTTTTTTTCTGATTCCGTCATTTTGTTTATTCCTCCTTTTTGAAATTTTTTTAAAATGACAAAAGGACCGGTGTGACGGCGTCGGTCCCTTTGTCCGGAAGCGCAGCGGACGCAGTTCCTTCTTTCCCGAACGCGGGGCGGGGAGGGAAAAACGCACGGACTTACCCGACAGGGTATAGAGGTGCGCCCTTACTCCGTAAGGGAAAAATGGAAAGGCTTCCGTTGAACGCTTTCACTTAATTATACGGGCGAAAAAAGTCGATCCCCCGATTTGACGGGAAACTGCATTTTTTTGAAACTTTTTGGAAAAAACTTAAAAAAATTGATGCAGAACTGCAACTTACGTGTTACAGTATAATCGAACGGGCGTTCGAAAGGAGAAAAGAGATGGGAGAATGGCTGCCTGGAAGTTTTCAGGAAAGACTAAAGGAACTGAGGGAGAAAAACGGGATGACGCAGGCGGAAGTGGCGGGTCTCCTTGGAATGGACAAGGGCACCTACGGAAGGCTTGAAGGCGGGGAAAAGCAGACGGTCACCTGCGAACAGCTTGCAAGACTTTCCAAAAGGTACGACGTTACGACGGATTTCATTCTCGGGCTGTCCGACGTGCCGGAGAGGACCTATTACGACATTGCGGAGCTCGGGCTTTCGATCGAGGCGGCTCAAAACCTTTACGAAAAACGGGCGGATCCCAAGGTCGTGAACGAACTGCTGAGGAACGAAAGGTTTCTGACTTTGACTAGGCAAATGGAAACGTACCTTAACGACGCGTGCGCCGTTGCGTTCAGAACCTGCAACGCCCTGTATGACTTTGCGTACGAGCTGACGACGGAGGTCATCAACGCAGGGAAAGTGCCGAAGGACAAGGACGTCATCGCGTTTAGAAGAAACCTGAAGGCATGCAAGGTACCGGAGGAATCCTATCAGGTGCTGAACATCCAAAGACAGTTTATGGCAACGGTGAGGGAGATCAAGGGAAGGGTTTCCGGGGAAGTGCGCGACTACACGGAAGGTCGGTTTACCTCCGAAATCCTTCAGGAAGTTAAGGAACGGGCATGGAACGGCGGAGAGGTGATGAAGCTTTCCTACGGCGAAAGGAAGAGGCGCGTGATCGACACCGTCAAGGCGTACTTTCCGAAATGTCCGGAGCTTCCGGAAGACAAGGTCAGGAAAGTGGAAGACGCGATGGAAGTCGTGATTTCGGAGATCATGGACGCATTTAAGAGGGAATGAAAAGGGGAACGGGTATAATTGGAAGCTTTTGATTTTACGCCGGCCGTTGACGCCGACCGTGAAGCCGGGATCGTGAGGCGAAACGAGGGAATCGTCGTATGGATGGCGGGCGAGGCGAAGGCCAGGCACGGAGGACGCCTGCCGGAGGGATCGGATGAAGAAGACCTTCTGCAGGAAGGACGCATCGCGCTGCTTAACGCGGCAAGAACTTATGACGGGGCAAGGGGGACAAAGTTCTCGACCTATGCGGTGAACCTCGTCAGGAATGCCATGACTGACCTTTACGAGAGGGGACGGTCACTTTGTGAAAGCCGCATGGAAGAGGCCGGGATGAAACGGCTTAGCCGGGACGACGGAAGCGTCGGTGAGGCGGCGCTGAGCGGAAGTGGCACCGACGTAAATCACGAGGATCACATCGGCGACCAGGCCGTGCATGAAGTGACTTTGGAAAAAATGTGCAACCGCTTTAACGGACTGCCGCTCAGGCAAAGAAAAATCCTTGCCCGCCGATACGGCCTGAAAACGGGCAAGGAACAAAGCTTCGCGGAGACGGCGGCGTATTTTCACCTAACGGAGAGAAGCGTTCGCAGGACGGAAAAGGATGCGCTGAGGGCATTGAGGAATGCGATGAACGACGGGAATATCATATGATCGTGCCAATATGGATAAATTCAAGATGGATTTAAACAGTCTAAGGGCTGTAATAATGTGGAATTCTGTATGTTTAATTGAGAGCGCTCGGGCTATTACAGCATGATTCTAGTTGTGATAAAAACACAAAAAACTTGGAAACCGACATTCTTATAATGAATTGACTTAAATAGGGGAGGGGGCATAACAAAAGGAGAATTGTTGCGAAAAAGAGGAAACTTTGAATTGACATATACTCTAGAAAATGATATGATGGGTGTGGAATAAGTTATACGGAAACTCAAGATATGAGTAATTGTTTTGGAAAGAGAGCATGATTTATTAAATCCATATTTCTTATGATATTAATAATCTAGAGTATATTATGGCTAATGCTAGCAAGGCCATTATATAGTTTTCAAAAGATATGCGCAATTTTTTGAAACACAGGAAAAATTTCTAAAGGCAATGCGAGGGAGGTGATAAAGTGAAAATTAAAAAAATTCAGGACAAGTTAGAATTTGATGTAGAAGCACAGAAACCCGGTGGTTGTCAAAGCGATTGCCTCGAATTAAGATGGTCTGGCGAAACATGGGATAAGATTTTTGAAGACGAGTTTTATAGGGGCAAATGTATTGGTAAGATGGTATATACTGCTGCATCTTGTTGGTTCTGGTAAAGATATGTTTTTGGAAGGTCTTTGATAAATGTATCAAAGACCTTTTTTAGGAGCAAAAATGAAAAGAATAAAGATAGCGGTATTAGATTCAGGGTTTGCTGAGGAAACTATAGATAATAGGATTGTTTTTAAAAAACAGATCTATTGGGATTATTTGAAAGGGAAAACGATTACCAATTCTAATGTAACAGATTACAATGGACATGGTACGGCTTGTATAAATACAATTCTGAGCCTTTGTTCAGGAGCGGAAATATATGTCATAAAGATTTTGGGTATATCAGGAAATACTTCATGTAAGGTGCTTTTAGAAGCGCTACAATTTGTAAACGAATTAGAGATTGATTTAATTGTTTTGGCTGCAAGTATTGTAAATGACAATAATTACAAAGATAAGGTTTTTGACGATATATTACGACAGTTAAAAGAAAAAAAGAGAATTCTAATAGCGGCAGCTCAAAACGGAAAAGAAGAATCTGCGATTGCAAGCAATAGAAATGTAATCGGTGTAAAGGGAATGAAGAATCTTGGTTCTTTGTTTATGTTTGACAGAAACTCGAGCATACAAATGATATGTGATGCCACACCGATTTTTGTTCGTGGGAGAAAAGGTAGGTGGCAGCTTTTTAACGGGAATAGCAAGGCGACAGCTGTTGCAGCCGGAAGTATTGCAAATTATTTGTGGAATGAAGATGTGACAATAGATGGTTTGTTTAATTTTCTAGAAATAGAATCGAAAGAACAAAAATTTGATTTACTCAAAAATTATAATCAAAATGTATGGACATTTTTGGGTGAACGCGAAAGGTATTTTGCAGAAAATGACGATAGATATCTTGAGTTTGTATTTTTGCTAAGCGAATACTTGAAATGCAATGATTCCAGAGTCATTAGACAGTCAAATTTATTATTATATAAAAAAGGCGAATTAATGAGGGATTTGGATGCTTTTATGGATCTTGTTGAAGAAAGACTTCAAGTGAGAATTAATAGGTTTGAGGCAGATGACCTAATGTGGGCATATCAATTTTATGAAAAGCATGTATGTAAGAATAATTAAGGAAGGTCAGATAAATGGAGTCAAATAGTATAATAAGGTATAGTCGGTATTATTATAAAATAGAGCACGGAGGGCAGGTTATTGTTGCAAATCTCAATAACGGTATGAATTTTAAGATGACTAGGGAATGCCATGAAATACTGAATCAATGTATCTGTAACAGTATGACAGTGGAAGAAATCATTAATATCTTCGAAGAGAATGACGATAAAGTATATTTCAAGAAATTGTTATCAATTTTATGTGATTATAGAATTTTGGTAAATCAGGAAGAACAAATATCCTATTTGCCATATATACTTTTGACCAAGGCTTGTAATTTAAATTGCATTCATTGTTGTGCTGATGCAGGGATGTCATCAAATTCTAGTGAGTTGAATACTGAGGAGTGGTTTTCTGTAGCAGACAAACTAAAAGGTATGAAAATCGATGCTATATGCATATCGGGCGGCGAGCCACTTATGAGAAAAGATTTTTTTGAAATTGCTAGATATTTTAAAAATGCATTGAATATCGAATTGACTTTGATGTCAAATGCAACACTTATTGATGAGGATAAAGCTAGCAAGTTAGTGGAGTTGTTTGATAGTTTTTCGTTTAGCCTTGATGGAATAGATGAAGAAACATGCTCTGTAATTCGCGGAAGAGGAACTTTTGAAAAAACTATGCGTGGGATAAGAATAATGCAAGCAAAAGGAATGAAGAATTTTGCTTTATCTTTTACTTCCACAAAGAATAATCAACAATATGAAGAGGAATTTAAGAAATTGGCAGCTGAATTAGGGGCGAGCCCGATGATACGACATTATGATTTGGCGGGCAGGGCTCTTGAACATACTGATTTAATGGCAGAGAATGATCTATTGGAATACTTTGAGCCATCTCCATTACGGGGTGATGGTATGTTTCATTATGCGCCAAATCAGCTTCCAGTATGTACTTGCTGTAGTGCGGGGATTAGTAGATTTTCAGTATCACACTGCGGAGACATTTATCCCTGCCAATTACTCGAATTTCCTGAGTATAGATATGAAAATGTTAAGAATCTAAAATCATTGAAAGATTTCTTTGAAAAGGAAGAATATAAGAATACAATCGGATATCATAATTTTGAAAAGATATATACTCCTCATAGCGATCAATGTAAAAAGTGTCATGTTAGAATACACTGCAGCACATGTGCATATACATCGCATCTTTTGAAACATATGAATAATAAAGATGAGATTTGTCATGTAAAACAGAAGAAATGGGAGGCTATATGGAAATAATAAAGGAGGATTTAAGTCGAGAATTGTTGTTTAATATTTGGGTGACTACGGCGTGTAATTATGTTTGCTCATATTGCTACGAAGGTGACCAAAAACCCCAAAATTGTTTGGATTATATTACTGCAGATAAGATTATTCAGTTTATACCTAGAATTGCAAAGGACCATGGAGCAGATATAGTTCGCGTAAATTTTCACGGAGGGGAACCTACGCTGAATTTTGGCATTATTAAATATATTGTAGTCGCATTGAGGAAGAATAAAAATATTAATTTAAGAACCTCTATGACTACAAATTGTTTTATGTTTGTACAAAAGATTGAGCAGTATATTGATGAGTTATCGGTAAGCATAGATGGAAATAAAGACACGCACGACAGCAATCGCAAAACAAAAAAAGGAGAAGGAACCTTTGATATAAGTTTTCCAAATGCATTGAGATATTTAGAATCACATCCAAGAGTAAATCTCAATATGGTAGTGACACCTTCTAGTGCATGTGAGTTGTATGAAAATGTTATGTTTTTTATCCATAAGGGATTTAAGCACATTTCTCCAAACATTGATTACTTTGATTCGGGTTGGAATGATGAATTATTTGCTAGTTTATATAGCCAGTTAAAAAAAATCAAGGAAATATATGGACAATTAGGGAAAGATATTAGTATTAGTATTTTTGATTGGCGTATTGGTAAAAAAGAAAGATGTGTTGTGGGTAAAGATCATTTTCAAATCTATATAGACGGCAATTTATATCCTTGTTCAGTTGCGGTAGGTGAACAGAAGTATTGTTTTGGAAATGTGGATGACGGAATGGATAAAAAGAAGGTAGATGAGTTAAATAATTTGATGGAAAATGTGGTTCCCGAATGTGTTGGTTGTCGTTTTTATAGTTATTGTACAACTTGCAGGTGTTATTTTATTAATGAGAAACTAACGGGGAGTATGTATCAAGCATCTGGAGTTATTTGTGCCACAGAGCATTTGAGAATACAGTTGAAATGAGAGATTTATGGATAAAGGAATAATTAAACTAATACTCAAAAAGAATAGGAAAACTCTAGCCATTTTGGTTATATGTATGACTGTCGTACAGCTTGCAACAGTGTATGGGGCAGATTTAATGAGGGGTGTTATTGACGATCTGATAAACACTAATAATATGGATGGCAAACGAATTCGTCTGTATATAACAGTCATGTTGGGCCAGAGTATTTGTTTTCTTGTTTTTAACTATTATAGTGATCTGACGCAGAATAAAGCTGTTTTGGTGATGCGAAAAGATTTCTTAGATAGATATAAAAGGAATGTTAAAGGGGCCATTTTAAGTGAGAATAGCCAAGGTGAAATGTATGAGATAGTTTATGGTGATATAGCAATCGTGACCAATTTTTGCATAAACACATTTATGCAAATGGCATACACAATCCTAACATTTAGCGTTGTTGCTGTTTATTTCTGCATACTCAGATGGGATATTTTCCTTCTTATAATGCTATTAAATCTTGTCATGTTTATAGGACATAGTGCATTAGCTCCAATAGTAAATAAGAATAGTATGAATTCAAGAAATTGTATCAGTGAGGTTGCTAATACCATGCAGGAATTGTTTTCTAATCCTGTAGATACAAAAATGAGTGGTTTACAAGATGCACTTACTCAGAGAGTGTATAAAGCATTGTTAAATAGTTTTGCTTGTGAAAAGAAAATGCTGATAAGTAATTCAGCAAGCAATGAATTATCAAGTTTAATAGGTATATTAGGACATATCCTTGTGTTTTTATATGGAGGCTATTTAGTGACCCAGAATAAAATTGGTGTAGGTGTAGTAGTAGTTTTCATCACCTATTCACAGAGGTTAATTGGTAGTTTTGAAAGGATCAGTCATTTTACGATTGACTATTCAGCTGTTATGCCGAATATAAAAAGGCTTACCCCTTTTTACGAGAAATCAAAATCTAAAGCGCATAGAGAAAAAATACAAAAGTGCAATAAAGTTGTGTTTGATAATGTATCTTTCGCATATAAAGATGATGCTACTGTATTGGATAAGGCCAATTATCAGTTTGTGTATGGAAAATCATACGGTATAATCGGTGAGACGGGTACAGGCAAAAGTACTTTGGCTAAACTGATGTGTGGCATATGTGCGCCGACACAAGGACGGGTATTAATTAACAATATAGATGTCGGTAATATTGAGGAAACTGATTTGGAGGGACTTATGGCGTATTATCCTGCTGCGCCCATAATTGTTAACGACACATTGTATTCTAACATAACATTAGGAACTGATAATGAGGATTTATCAAAAGTAATTAAAATTGCTGAAAAGATGCAATTAATTGAAACAATAGAGAAGCATTCAGATGGATTAAATGCTGTTGTTGGCAGCGGAGGATGTGCTTTATCGGCCGGGGAGAAACAACGAATTGGTCTTGGTCGAGTCTTTTTCTTCTCACACCAAATAGTGATTATGGATGAGCCAACGGCTTTTCTGGATGGTGAAACTAAAGCAAAAGTGATGCGAGAGTTGTTTCGATATAACAAGAATGCACTGTTTATAATTATTTCTCATGATTTGAGCATTCTTACGGAATGTGACAATATTTTGAAAATTGAGAAAGGTAAAATAATGGAATGTTCAAAGACTGAATAAGAATGCGGAGATAATGCCATGAAGAATACAAAGACTTGGTTAACGGCAATTATTTTGTTTGTTTGCTTTTTATTTGCAGGATGTGGTAAAAAGACCCAATCGAAGTGGATCATAGAACAATGCGATATTGAAGGGCTGAAAGGGGTGGTACAGCAGTTAGCGCCAATTTCTGAAAAAGAGTTTTATGTTCTGTCTGGAACAGTTTCTGAAAATGAAGTATTCCAATCACTTTTTTATGTTAATTTAGATCGGAAAAAGGCGGAGATGGTTCCGCTGGTGTTCGAGGATGGGTTTTTCTTAAGCAATGTTATTAAGTGCCGAGACAATTGTTTTGCTGCCTTGTTGTTAGAGAGAAATGATGAGGGAGATGAGAGAGTTGATTCTGTTATCGTCGCAGATCAAACAGGTACCTTGCTGGTTAAGCGTGCACTAAATGAAATTACGCATGATGAGGGTGTGATAAGGCTAATATCAGAAGCAGATGGAAAACTGTGGCTGATTACATCAGAATGCCTTTATTCGTTGGATGAGAATTTAATATGTATTGCAACATATGAGTCGGAGAAGCAGATTAAAGATGCTGTTCTTGTGGACGGGAAAAAGATCGTATGCCTTTGTACGGACGATAGAGAAAAGATGCATTCCAATATTCTTTTTCAAAGATTTAATACGACAAATAGAACTTGGGAAGAGAATTTTACATTGAAGTTTGATGAAAATGAATTGACAAATCATCTTATAGGTGGTAATGACAATAAGTTTTTCCTGTTAGGAACAAAGGGGATTTATAAGTGTGACGAAAATGGCAATATTGTTTTTTTCATGAACTGTGGTGAAGTGGGTGTGAGCAGTGAAGAAAATGAATGCTTAATAGCCCTTCCCAAAGATGAATTTCTCGTATGTACGGTAAACTATGAAATTCAAAGCTCAAACATTGGAATTCTGCGATATAAAGTTGTGGAACATCAAGAAAGCACAATTGTGATAGGCTCTGTAGGAATGGAAAGTCGTATTGCTAAGAGTATTCTTGAGTATAATAAAACACATCCGACAAATAAGGTAGAGATAAAGGAATACCAGTTTGAAAATAATGCGGCTTCTTATAATGATGCATGTAATCGTCTTTACGCAGATATTTTGGGCGGAAATGGTCCGGATATTATATACTTATCTGGGCTTGACAGTTCAAGCTTGATTAAACACGGATTTTTGGAGAACTTGGATTCGTATTTTGAAAATGACCCTGAAATAAGGAAAACAGATATGATTCCTTCATTTTGCGATGCAATATCTGTAGATGGACATATTTTTTATATAGCCCCAGAATTTAGCATAATGACGATGGCTGGGAAGTCGAGACTAGTTGGGGAATCCATGGGCTGGACCATGAATGATTTGTATGATTTGTGGAAAAAGAATCAGTTTGTTATCATGGATGAAGAAGATGGGATTACATTTCGTCAACTTATCAAAGGGATGGCGCAGTATGAGAATATCCCTATAGAGGATTATAAACTCGCGCTTGAGATGTCAAATGCGTCGAACAAAAGAGCCGATAATTCTGGACTAAAGGATGGAACAGCGTTGCTTGGTATGTTTGGAATTACCTCGCCATCTTATATTCAAGTAATTCACTCAGTTTGCAATGATGAGGAGATAACGCTTAAGGGTTTTCCTGATGTAGAAGGCTCTGGCGCAATGTTTAGTATTACTAATATGTTTGGCATATCTTCAAAGTCAGAAAAAAAAGAACTGGCTTGGGATGTAATCAGAATGCTGATGACGAAAGAATATCAATCTATTTCTGCTCAGAAGGTTTTTGGGTTTCCGTCTAGGTTAGATTGCTTTGAAGAAGAAATACAAGAATATAAGAAAGATAAAAGCAAATATAATTTTGAAAAGGGAACGGAATGGCAGTACGGCAATGATAAAGGTATTTATACAGTCTTATCAGAAAAGGATGCAGCGAGAATTAAGGAAACCATATATGAGACAAAGAAAGTGTATATAAAGAATTCGGAATTAGAGAAAATTATCTGCGAAGAAGCAGGGGCTTTTTTTTCCGGCGATAAAGACAGCGATATAGTATGCGAATTAATTAAGAATCGTATGGAGCTATATCGTATGGAAAGAAAGTGATAAGCGGAGAATAAGGTCGACCAACAGGTGGATTTGAAGAAGTCGGTGCTCCAAACCTCCTTATTCTATTGATTTCTTAGTCTGATTCCAGCCTTCAAGTCCGGCTGCCAGCACTGTTAGTTGTTTTTGAAAAGCCTGAGAATTCGCGGTTCTTGGGCTTTTTACTTTTAAATTCTATCACGTTATTTGGTATGATTTTGGTATTCTCAGTACAGAAAGTCTTCCGAAACTTCTCCAGAGTGGCGTTTTTATGGGGATTGGTATAGTGCTTTACGTTGCCATGATGCGGACGAAAATCCAACTCAAAGACGAGGCCCCGGAGACCGAACATTACGTTCGGACGCTCAAGGCATCCGAGATAGAAGAGGACGATTATTTCAGCAGACTGATCGGAACCGACATCACAAACATCGCAAAAGACATCCGGGAGAACCATAAAAAAGACAAAGAGACAGGCGAAGACAATAATCCGCTCACCGAGGTCATTGACATTGTGCAGGAGTATGCAACCGCGACTGATCCGATGAAGGCAACGTTATCCACCTTGAGTAGGCAGCTGGGAATGAACTTTAACAAAATGGATCCTGCGGAGATCCAGTTTTTTACCGGAATTGTTGAAGAGTACTCCAATGTTTATAAGAGCATGCTGCCGAAAAAAGGAAGGGGGAAGCGGTAATTATTTTCATAATGGCGCCGAACAAAAATTGAGGTTCCCCGGGATTGGGAGCTGTGCATCTAACAAGCAGTGCACTTGTATGAAAAACTGTCCGCGATGCTTGTTGGGCGGCACTGTCCCCCAATACCCCAGGAACGCCTGCTTTTGCAGTAGGGCTACGCGATTGAAAATCGCTAGATTATGAGAACGGTCGTGACGTACAGCTATATAACTATTGAATGCTCTTGAAAACGAGCAGGAAAGAACAATTGCGAAGAGGCAGGATATGCGGTATAATATTTGACAAGATAGGGTACTCATGTAAGAATTAAGGAGGCAGGTATGTTTGAAAACTTTTTGGAATTTGCGGGGATCGAGACCGAGGGGAAAATCGCATCTTTGGATGAGTTTCTGGCTGTAGTTGACGGGAAAACTTTCCTTGACGGAATGTATCGCATTTTTAAATCATCCGATCTGGAAAAATGGACCGGAATCGTGGAAGAAGCCTTTCCTCAGGCGAAGGGAAAAGTGCGTATTTTCGGATATGACTGGCTGGGACGTGTGTTCGCGGTTAACATCGCGGGAGACAATGTTGTTATGCTCGAGCCGGGAACCGGGCAGATCCTCAGTGTTCCCGATGACATAGAGGATTTTCATGAGTATGACATCGCAGAGGAAGCGGACGATGTTCTGTCCGGTGGTTTTTACAGAGCATGGCTTGAGAAGAACAATAATTATCAGTTGAAGCATAACGAATGTGTCGGATACAAGGTTCCCTTATTCCTGGGAGGAAAAGACAATGTCGACAATCTTGAGGCCGGAGACATGGAAGTTTACTGGGGAGTTTTGACACCGCTCATGCCCTGATGAGGGTGCTTGGAATATAAGGATAAACGTTTATGATGAAATTTAAAAACAGCGGAGAAAAAATAACATCTGAGAACATAAGAGAGTTTGAGCAGAAGTTTTTGCTTACTTTTCCTGATGATTATAAGTCTTTTTTGGAGAAAAATAATGGCGGAATGCCCGACGGAGATTATGTGTTCGAGTTCTTTGACGAAGTGACGGAAAGGATCAATCATTCGGTGATACAGGAGTTCTTTACTCTGAACACAAATGAGACCGACAGTTACGATGACCTTGAGAGCAACTGCACGAACTTATGGAATGATGAGGCGCTCGGGCAAAAGGACCTTCCTTTTGCCTTGGATCCCGGCGGAAACTACCTGTGCATGTCACTTAATAGTGACGATTATGGAACTGTATACCTTTGCAATCATGAATATGATGATATGGAGACGGGATATCTGGTAAAAAGCAAGGTGGCGGATTCCTTCTCTGCGTTTCTGGAATGCCTTAGCTTAGATGCGGATTGATATTTGATCCCGTTTTTGTATTAGGATGGAGTATGCAAATGAAAAGCATAGATCATAGTCTGAAATACCGTAAGATCGCCTCATATGCATTGGCTTCGATCGTCTTAATGCTCGGAGGTCTGTTCCTTAGCAGCCAGAAAGCGGCCCGAGCGGACTACCTGCAAGGTCCTGAAGCAAAGGGAACGGTAGACCTTGACGAGCCCGATCGTTTGTATGATGAGTATAACCGGGTTGATTTCAAAAAGAAGAATGTGGCAAAGATCGTAAGAGCAGATGCCGAAGTGAAGGGGGCGCAAGGCGGAGTTGAAACCGTTGTTGAAAGCGGCGACTGGCGCCTGACTCTTTCAAGTGCGAACAAAAATTACGAGGCAGGCAGCCCGGTGGACGTCCGGGCTTTTGTCGAATATATCGGAAAGAACAAACAGGCGACTCTGAGTACCTGCGATCCCATTGTCGGATTCTATGTGGCAGGCTCGAACGGCGTGTACATTACTCAGTACGGAGCCAAGCCGGAAGAAGAGAAGGATTCGGAACATCTCTTAAAAAAGGGTAAGTCCTGTGAGGTTCGTTTTGCGCTTCGTGATGAAGACATAACTAATGTTGAACGCGATATGCTCGTGGGCAGTACTCCGGACGGCGAAGCGTTACTTATGCTTCCGAAGGGCACATATACCGTTAAAGCCGGTATCACGAGCGAGACATTGAGCAGGAAGAAGATCGGCTCATACGCAGTGCTTCATTTCAGCGTTGACGAAGAAGGCAAGGTATTTACATCGGGAGAGGAGCTCTACAGGACGCTCGGAACCGATGAGGCTGTGCTTATAGGAACCGAAAGGGACAACGAAGCGTTTGATATTCCGTCGTCTGTGAAATGTGACGGCAGGGTGCGTTGTGTCACTGTGATCGGTGATGAAGGCGTCATGGTCACCCGGACAGACTATGATGACGGATCGATCTTTTATGAGCATTACGGAATGTTTGCCGGAAAAGTGTTTAAGTCGATCACTGTTCCGGATTCCGTGAAACTCATAAGCAGCAGGGCTTTTTCGGGGGCCGGGGGATTTGAAAAAGTGACCATTAGCGTTAAATCCCTCATGATCGACGAGGGAGCGTTCGCCGAGTGCTCGTTTTCAATGCCGGCCGGCGGACTCGGTACGCTCGAAATAAAAGGTGAGGATATAACGATCGGGCGGGGCGCTTTTGAAAATAACTACCTGCTCCAGAAACTGTCGGTCAAAGCATCGAAGAATCTGGTGATCGGGGATAGGGCCTTTAGCGGTTGCTATAATCTTGTCAAGGTCTCCCTTCCCGAGACTACGACGCGGATAGGCGAAATGGCCTTCTTCGAGTGCGGGGCCGATAAAAAGCTTACGATCACCATTCCCGCATCTGTCGATTACATCGGAGATGCGGTCGTGAACCGTGCGTACTTAAAGCTCGTGAGCGGCAACAACGCCTATGTTATCGAAAACGGTCTCCTTCTGACCGCCGACAGAACAAAACTATTAAGATGTGTTGATAAAAAGGCGGAGGCCGTCACGGTTCCAGAGAGCGTGACAAGCATTGGCACATATGCATTTGAGTACTGTAAGCTTAAAACACTCGTACTCCCGGAGTCGTTAAAGGAGATCCCGGATCATATGGCATATAAAGCAAAAAAGCTTAAGAAGGTAACGTTCGGGAGCAAAACGGAGACCATCGGCGCATATGCGTTCGCGGAAACAAGGATCAAAAAGCTGCCGAAACTTTCCGATCTTCGCTCGATAGGGGCGTGTGCGTTCCTGGGCTGCAAACGTCTTAGTAGCGTTAAGTTCGCAAACGGCATTGAAGCGATCGGGGATTATGCATTTTACAGGTGCATTGAGCTTAAAGAACTGGCTCTGCCAAAAACAGTGAGCTGTGTCGGGAATTATATCTCCGGGGGTTCGGGCGCGAAGGTGTCCTTTAAGAAAGGTAATGAGAGCTTTACGCAGGAGGGCGGAGTCGTCTATAATCCGGGCACCCGAGAAGTCGTCTACCTTATCCCGAACAGTCTTGAGTGGGTGGAAGACGGGGACAATGTCGCCTTCAGAATCGCAGACGGGGCAGAGATCATCAGTGATGCGGGCTTCTCGAGTAAAGTCTGGAGCATCATCATTCCGGAAAGCGTTAAAAGTATCGATCTTTCTTTCCTGATTCTCATCACGGACCCCGAAGAGGGCGGTGCGGTAACGTTTGAGGGCATCGAGCCACCGGTGTTCACCAATGAGCGTAATGTTCAGGACCCGATGTTTATTATCTCGGAGATCCCAAAGGGAGCCGATAAGGAAGCGTTTGAAAAAGCTTTTAACCAAGCGGCAAACGAGAACCAACATATGTATATAAACAAAGACTAAAGGAGTTCCCTGACGCAACCGACGAAGCAGGGGATGTGAAATGTGATATCGCGATCGTCCCCAAGGGACCACCCCGTGGGACCGTTCTTTTGATAGTTATACATAAAACAGGAGACTATGGGATGAACGAATCGGAATTATACAAAGAACTCGGGGAGTTGACAAAGGATAAGAGCAAGTGGGAAGAGAATATCCCATATGTCTCGTCTCTTCTTGCTCATGAATCTGTGAAGATACAGGCAAAGGCCTTGTGGCTGCTTGGCGAGATGGGAATCGAACATCCGCAAATGCTGGAAGAGAAGGTTCCGGCGATCGCTGCGTTTTGTGACAGTACAGAACCAATACTAAGGGAACGGGCGCTTAACGCGCTCGGCAGGATCGGCAGGAGCAATTATCAGGCGATCGAACCGTACTGGGATGGTCTGTTTCGATTTGCGGAGGATGAAGAGCCTAAAGTACGCCTGAGCTTTATCTGGTCCTCCGAAAACATTGCAACGAACACGCCTGACATTTATAAGGATCATATGTCGGTCTTTGAGCAACTGCTGAGCGATGAGGCTGATAACGTCAGGATGGAAGCACCTGAAATCTTTCGTGTCCTCGGAAAACGCAGGCCTGAGTTTGTCAGTCCGTATCTGGACCGGTTAAGGGAAATATCGGAAACCGATGATAATCGCGTTGTAAGGATCCATTGTTTGGGCGCGATCAAGGCAGCAACACTGAAATGATGGTTTCTTGAGGGACCACTTTGCCGCTATAAGCAAAGGATAGCAAACAAAAAAGAAGCGAGTACGCCGCTTTAGTCTGAAGACTGTACGGTAAAAAACCGCTTTTTTTTCAGTTGTCAGTATAGAAAAGTTTGATTGATTTGTCAAAGATCAAAGGTCAAAGGGAAATATAAAAAAATATAAAAAAGTAATACGAAATAGAAAAATGTATTCAAAGGGGGGATTATCGGACTCTGCAGGTATTAAGATAAAAGTATCCTCGAAAAGCAGATATAAACCTGCACTAGGGGTGGCGACAAAGAGAAAAACCTCAAATAATCATTTGTGGAGGCAGCATATGACGAGCACAGAAGCACAAAGAATACTCAGTAGCTACTACGACAAGGAAAATCATACAAAAGCAGATGATTTTGTTTATACCGAAGCGCTTATGTACCTCATTAAGTCCACCAAGAGCCCTAAGTATATGACTGAATTGGCATGGTTCTATGCCGAGAAGAAGCATTTCGTTCCGGAACTTAAATACCTTGAGATGGCAGCCGAATATGATTATATTCCCGCGCTTGAAGAATTGGGATACATGTGGTACTACGGTCAACACGGTGAAAAAGATTACAACAAGGCGTTTCTCTACTTCTCAAAGGGAGCAGAAAAAGGTGAGGGAAAAGAAACGCTCTGGTGCCGCTATAAGCTTGCTGATATGTATCACTATGGGCTTGGCACCCA
>JAEEVF010000009.1 GCA_016290775.1 Acetatifactor sp.
CCGGAGGAGATACGCCTGGCGGTGATACCCCTGGTGGTGGCGATACCCCTGGCGGCGGAGACACGCCTGGAGGCGGTGATACCCCTGGAGGCGGAGATACCCCTGGCGGCGGAGACACCCCTGGCGGTGGAGATACCCCTGGCGGAGACACTCCTGGAGGAGACACCCCTGGTGGTGATACGCCTGGAGGCGGAGATACGCCTGGCGGCGGAGACACCCCTGGCGGTGGAGATACCCCTGGCGGAGACACTCCTGGAGGAGACACCCCTGGAGGCGGAGACACCCCTGGTGGTGGAGATACCCCTGGAGGCGGAGACACTCCTGGAGGAGACACCCCTGGCGGTGGTGATACCCCTGGCGGCGGAGACACGCCTGGTGGTGATACGCCCGGCGGAGACACCCCTGGTGGTGGAGATACCCCTGGAGGCGGAGACACACCCGGAGGAGATACGCCTGGCGGTGATACCCCTGGTGGTGGCGATACCCCTGGCGGCGGAGACACGCCTGGAGGCGGTGATACCCCTGGAGGCGGAGATACCCCTGGCGGTGGTGATACCCCTGGCGGAGATACCCCTGGCGGAGACACTCCTGGCGGAGACACCCCTGGTGGTGATACGCCTGGAGGCGGAGATACGCCTGGCGGCGGAGACACCCCTGGCGGTGGAGATACCCCTGGCGGAGACACGCCTGGCGGCGGAGACACGCCTGGCGGCGGTGATACGCCCGGAGGAGATACGCCTGGAGGCGACACGCCTGGCGGAGGAGATACCCCTGGAGGAGATACCCCTGGAGGAGATACCCCTGGTGGTGACACGCCTGGCGGCGGTGATACGCCCGGAGGAGATACGCCTGGAGGCGACACGCCTGGCGGAGGAGATACCCCTGGAGGAGACACCCCTGGTGGTGATACGCCTGGAGGCGGAGACACACCCGGAGGAGATACCCCCGGAGGCGGAGACACCCCTGGAGGCGGAGACACCCCTGGTGGAGGAGATACCCCCGGAGGCGGAGACACCCCTGGTGGTGATACCCCTGGCGGTGGAACGACCCCTGGAGGAGACACCCCTGGTGGAGGAGATACCCCCGGAGGCGGAGACACCCCTGGTGGTGATACCCCTGGCGGTGGAACGACCCCTGGCGGAGACACACCTGGCGGTGGAACGACCCCTGGAGGAGATACGCCTGGTGGTGATACCCCTGGCGGTGGAACGACCCCTGGAGGCGGAGACACACCTGGCGGTGGAACGACCCCTGGAGGCGGAGACACACCTGGCGGTGGAACGACTCCTGGAGGAGATACGCCTGGCGGAACGACCCCTGGAGGAGACACGCCTGGCGGAACGACCCCTGGAGGAGATACGCCTGGCGGAACGACCCCTGGAGGAGATACCCCTGGTGGAACGACTCCTGGAGGAGACACGCCTGGTGGAACGACCCCTAGCGAAACGACCCCTGGCGGAACGACTCCCAGCGGCTCAACGCCTAGTGGAACAACGCCTGGCACCACGTCCAGTGTGGAGAGTACTTCCGGAGGCAGCGTTGCAAGTATCACTGACACGGCAGCACCTCGTACTCAGGATATTCCTCCGTACGGCGCAGTGATCGGAGCAATCGCATCCTTGTTTGCAGCATTTGCTTGCGCGATGAAGAGAAAAAAGAAATACTAACATAAATAGGCAATTTGCCGCAGAATGTACCGACCCCCAAAAGTTAGACATAAAATCTAACGATTTGGGGGTTGGTTATTTATTGGCGGTGTATTATTATAAAACTATGAAAAATCATACTATTCATCCGATCCCGCCGTTTTATGATGAGAATTCAAGCATATTGATCCTCGGGAGCTTTCCTTCCGTGAAATCCCGCGAGCAGATGTTTTTCTACATGCATCCGCAGAACAGGTTCTGGAAGGTGATCGCAATGGTCTTTCATGCGGACAAGCCGGAAACAATTCCCGAAAAGAAAGCGTTTCTTTCACAGCATCACATTGCGCTGTGGGACGTGATCGGGTCCTGTGACATCGAGGGCTCGTCCGATTCAAGCATCGAGAACGTCGTGGCCAATGATATCTCGGTGATCCTAAAAAATGCTAAGATCAGCGGCATCTTTGTAAACGGAAAGACGGCGGAGAAATATTATAAAAAATATATCGAACCGAAAACTGGCATCAAGGCGGTCTGTCTGCCGTCCACCAGTCCTGCCAATGCCGCCTGGAGCGTCGATAAACTTGTAAAACACTGGAGCGAGGAAATTGGAAATATGGCAGAAGCTGCCATTTCAAAATAAAAAAAGGGGGATTTGAATATGGAGGGAATGGTCTTTTTTATTGGATTGATCGTCGTTGTTGTGCTCATTGTCTTGTTTTTCGCATTTCTGGCACCGGATTTGGGCGATGCCATCATCGAGATGGATAGTCATAGAAGCTTCAGCCGTCGTGGTGGGCTGCTCGCTTTATTGGCGCATTTAGGGAGGTTCGTCCGCGGAGCATCGGGTCAATTTGAAGAGGATCCCACCATAGACATTATTTCCTCGAGCCCGCTTTTCAAGGACGAAATACAAGAAAAAAAGAAGAATCATGCGGATTGGAAATGCCCTAATTGTGGCAGAATGAATCATGACTTCCAGGAGCTATGTGCCTGTGGTCAGGACAGGGATGACATAGAACAGAACAAATAAGTTTCCGTCACGGAAAAGGAAGAATGCAAAATTCTTCCTTTTTTGTTGATTTTTAATGACAAATGAAACTTCTTGTTGCTATAATAGAAATGCAACAGTTTCCGTTCAGATTCTTTTGAACATGACCCCGAAGTGACGACAGAAAGCAGTGACAACATGATTACTCGAAGATCCTACAGAATAGCCACGTCTGCGGCGCTATTTGTTGCCGTCATGTTATTGATTCTATTTTCCTACTCCAATTATCACATACGGAACGATCAGATTGCCGAAGGATATTTGGATCTGCCAGGTCGCGATCTTCAGAGCACCATTTATTCGCTCGACGGAGAATGGATGTTTTGCCCTGAGGAATATGTTGATCCCATGACGGATCTTTCCGCACGCCCTGCGGTTTCTAAGATCAAGGTTCCCGGTTCTTTATATCAGCTCGCTCCCAACAAAAAAGAAAAGCTTTTGTCTGGCACGTATCAGCTACGGATCAAGGTGGATCAGCCAGGGATCTATTGTCTGAAAACCTCGCTTGTGTCTGGCGCGTACAGGCTTTATTGCAATGGGGAACTGACCTGTGAGGTCGGCACCCTTGGAACCGCTGACAGCGCCGAAAAAAGCGTGTGGCAGCCGAAGGTATGCCTTCTTGACACGAACACCTGCGACCTTTTGATCACCATTCACGTATCCAACTATAACTGCAGGCACGGCGGTCTGATCAAAAGCCTTTACTTCGGAACGACGGAAACCATCTACTATTTTCAGACCATGCAGACCATTAAGAGCGCCATTATCATTGGCATCTTTTTGGGCCTTGGCATTTATCTGCTGCTTTTGACGTGCATGAATGAGCACCGAAAATCAGGCCTTGGGCTCGGTATCTTTTGTATGGGCAGCGCCCTTTTGGAAGGCGTGTTGGATGAGAATGTCTTCTTTTACTTTTTCAGGGATCTGCCGCTGATCATACCCATGAAAGGGCAGTTCATCGCCTGTACCATTTTGATCACCTCCGTCTTTTACTTTTACAAGCATATCTATCCGATCCCCAGGTGGAAAAAGCTTTATTTCGCCGTGGAGCTTTTGAATCTGGTTTATCTGGCGCTGCTAATCCTGGCGCCCACCTATGCCGTGATGTCCGTGTTGGGCGGGTTTTGCACGATTCTGTTGGTGGTAAACCTGATCCCGCATCTCATCCAGATTTTGTATGCGATCCGAAAGCCGCAAAGCTACGCAGGGGTCTCTTTGCTGAGCATCATTGTTTTGTTTGTCTTGGCCTGCCTGCAGTTCTACTTTGTGAACACCGGAAAAAGCGTGCTCTTTTACGTCAGGGAAAACCTTTTCATCATTGGAATCCTGTTCTTCCTCCTGTGTCAGATCAACATTTTGCTGACGGACGTTGACAGGGCCTATCAAAACGCAAAGCTCGCGGACTCCATGGAGATCGCCTATCTGCAGGCGCAGATCTCGCCGCACTTTATGTTCAACACGCTGAATAACGTTTCTTACTTGATGACAAAGGACGTTTCAAAAGCGCAGACGCTCCTGCTTCAGTTCTGCGAGTTTCTGAAGGTAAAGCACAAATTCGATTATCGAAAGCAAGTTTTATATACGCTCGGCGAAGAGATAGACTTCTTAAGGTCCTATGTTGCCATCGAAAACATCAGACTGCATGACGCGATCACGCTTTCGATCCGGGTGGAGGACGAGCTTAAGTCCGTGAAGGTCATGCCGCTGATCCTGCAGCCCCTTGTGGAAAATGCGATTAAACATGGCTATGATTCAAAGCCAATGACCATCGAGATCACCGTGACGGAGCAGCAGGAATGTTATGAGTTCACGGTGAAGGATAATGGCAGGGGCATGAATGAGATGCAGGTCCGAAACCTTGGCGGAGCTGGGAGCAAGGGAGTCGGAATCTCAAACATCAATTACAGGCTGGAAAAATATTGCGGGGAAAGGCTTCACTTTGAGAGCAGTCCCGGCGTTGGCACGACGATTCATTTTCAGTATGCAAAGGAGGGGTGGCAGGCATGAGAGTCGTGATCGTTGATGATGAATTTCCTTCGGTGGAATATTTAAGAGCTCACCTGGAGGAGTATCCGGAGCTAGAGATCGAGGCAACCTTTACGGATCCCGCAGAGGCGCTTTCTTACCTGATCCGGAATGATTGTGACCTTTTGTTCCTTGACGTGGAGATGCCAAACATCAGTGGTCTGTACATCGCGGAGCAGGTCGTGCATCTTCATCCGCAGACAAACATCTGCTTTATCACGGCGCACTCGGAGGGGGCCGTAAAGGCATTTGAATTAAATGCGATCGATTATATTCCAAAGCCGTTCACGGCGCAAAGACTTGAGCAGTGCCTGCGTCGGATCAAGGAGCGCCCGCCCGTCGAAAGCGAAAGCTTTGAGTTTCTCAGTCAGGGCACCGATTATTCCCTGAACATCATTTGTGGGTACAATGCAGAGGACGTCGTCCTGATCAATGTGCAAGACATTTATTACTTCGAGACCATGCAAAGCACCGTGTTCATTCACACGAAAAACCAGGTTTATCGAGGGAATAAGCCGCTAAGCTTTTATGAAGAGAAGCTGAAGGCACTTTATTTTTTCAAGACGCACAAATGCTTTTTGGTCAATCTTTCCAAGGTAGATCGCTTCAGCCCCAGGATCAATTACACCTATGATATTTTTTTCAAAGACATCAAGGACCGGATCCCGCTGAGCAGAAATAACGTTAAGGCACTCAAAAACTATTTACACTAGCATCGTTACGAGGAGGTAACATCATGGCAGCAGACACAATCACTTTGCAGGAACTGAAAACGGGGGACATCATGCTTTTCTCGCCGACGGACGAGGCGATATCCAAATTGATCGTATTTGTGACGCATTCCAAGGTGAGTCACACGGGAATGGTGGATTACAATCCGGCGTACATCATCAACGAACAGGGCGAGGGCGCAATGAGAAGGCTTCTTGGAGCGCCCGGAGAGCGCACGATCTATATTCGTAGACTAAAGAACGCTCCGGACACTTCCAAAGTCGTGGACATCGCGATGGAATATGTCAACGAACAGCTTCCGTACCCCAAGAGCAATCTGTTTTTCCTTGGGATTTACGTGCTGGCGGGCGAATTCATTCCGGACACGCTGACCGGCGAGCTGATCAAGAATCTTCTGCGGGTTGTTTGCTATGAGCTGATCAAGCTTGTCAATGAAAAGAGGTTCCCTGGCGTGGACACGCCCATGGTTTGCTCGCAGTTCGCGGCGTTTTGCTATGACCAGACGGCGCTGAAATATGGCCCGGAATATAAAATCCATTACAACGAAAAGGTTGCCACCGTTCCGTCCCTGATCCGAACCATTTTGGACCAGTTGATAAAGGAGCCGGAAAAGACTTACCGCCTGGATGCACCGAAAAAAGGACTGTTAGGAGAAGTCGAAGAAGAGCTCATGTCGGCAGAGGAGTGCTGCGGCAAGCTTCTTGAACACCTGACAAAGAACCGCCTGATGGAAGGTGCTTCGCCGGAGGCGGCAGATGGTGCGATGAAGGCATCCGATGAGATGATGGCGGCGCGTCCCACCAAGGTTTCGGATGAGGTGATCGCGGCTGTATATCAATACGGCAGGCTACTTCTTGCACTCTTTGGTTCGAAGGAGCTGGGGGAGGACGCGAAGACCGTATCTGCCAAGGAAATTCAGGAAGTGTTGGAGGAGCTTCTTCGCTTCCAGGAAACCTTTGTCACGCCGGAAGACCTTCTGTCCAACACCACTAACTTAGAAGACATGGGCATCCTGACTTATACGCAAGAAGACCTTGATCGATATAAGTAATGCAATGCATTCATTTCCCACAGTCGCTTTTTGGCTAGAATTTGGCAAAAAGTGCATATGAATTCTCCGGCGCAGGGCGTATACTGTACTTATAGCTGAGGAGCCGTAATGAGAAGGTGCGGCGCCTCGACAGTATGCAACGGAGGGTGAAACATGGCAGGACATTACCAAAATTTCAAAACGGTCGTTTACATTCCGGCTGAGGTTGCAAGGGATTTCACGAAGGAAAAACTGAGCAACGATCTTGCATTTCTTGAAAAGTATATTGGACTCGACAAGGTTTATCTGGAGTCGCACAGAACGGACGTCGATGTGTCGGAAGAGCAGCTTCTGATGATCAAGGAATTCCTCGAGTCGAAGGGCGTTGAGGTGTCAGGCGGCATAACGACCACCATCAATGATTTCGAAGGCGCGGAGGCAGGAAAGCAACGGCTTTTCGAGACTTTTTGCTACACGGATCCTGCCATGAGAAAGCGTCTGAAGGAAATCTCGGAATATGCGGCGTCCATCTTTGACGAGGTTATTTTGGACGACTTTTATTTCACGAACTGCTCCTGCGAGCGTTGCATTCAAGCAAAGGGCGACAGGGATTGGGTGGATTTCCGAAGGGACCTTTTGCGAGACGTTTCGGAGAACCTGATCGTAAAGCCCATGAAGGCAGTCAATCCAAAGGTTCGCGTCATCATCAAGTACCCGAACTGGCGGGAGTCCTATCACTTTACGGGCTATGTTCCTGAGGTGCAAAAGGACATTTTTGATGCGACCTACACGGGGACGGAGACCCGCAGCGTGAAATATACGGATCAGCATCTGCCGGAGTATTTGAGCTATTCTCTGGTGCGATATTTTGAGAATGGGTGGCCTGGTCGAAATGGCGGCGGTTGGTTTGACACTTATCAGTGCTGGTCGATCGACCGGTACTTGGAGCAGGCGTACCTTACCGCATTCGCAGGTGCAAAGGAATTGATGCATTTCATGTGGAATGATCTGATCGACAATCCCCTTGTCGCGCCGATGGGGTTGCAGCTTAAAAAGATCGATGAGATGCTTGGCAAGGATGCGAAGCCTTGCGGAATACCGGTTTACGTGCCGTTTGCCTCAAGCGGCGAGAACCATTTGGAAATGCGTCTTGGAATGCTGGGACTTCCCATCGAGCCGACGCCGTATTTCCCTGCAGAAGCAAAGAAGCTTTTCCTGACGGAGAGTGCCCTTGCGGACAAAGAAATCGTTGAGAAACTGACGGAGTTTGTAAGGCAGGGAGGCGATGCCGTGATCACGACGGGGTTCCTACGCGAGGCAGGCGAGGAGCTTCGCAAAGCAGGCCTTACGGAAGCGCGTCTTACGGGAAGAAGTCATGTTGTCACACGCTATCATGCGACAGGCGATTTTACGGGATATTATGAAAACGAAAAGGGGATCCTCTTCCCTGAGATCATGCATGGAAACAACATGTCTTGGTCGCTCCTGAACGGCGGTGACGGAGATTATCACGCAACGCTGTTCCTTCGCAGTACCTATGGCAAGGGCAGGCTTTATGTCATGGGAATCCCCGAAAACGACGGTGATCTGAATCGCATGCCCACGGCAGCGATCGATGTTTTGAAGAGCGTTCTTTCGGATGGCGAATATTATTCCGGAAAGCACTTCTCAGCGTTCACCTATGAGGACGGGAGCCTGATCCTTTATCGCTACGTCAAGGAGCCGATCCGTTCGGATCGCGTGACGATCCACACGGACAGAGAGGTGACCGCGTTGATCGATGTCGCATCAGGCAGGAAGATCCCCGCGCGCAAGGTCGTGAAGTTCGTGGACTTCCGCCTGAAGGAGGTTTACGAGGCCGACGTCATGCTTTCGCCCGGCACCTTCCGGAAATATGTGTGGGAAAAAAATTAAAATTTTTCGTGGATTTCTTGCCAGTGGTTTCGTATAATTCTATGTAAGAAAAGTTGTTTGATTCCGAATAAGGAGGAGGATGGAAAAATGGAAGAAGACAAGAAGATGCAACCTTTAGGAGATAATGCTCTGAATAACGTGGCTGGCGGTGATGCCAGCGCAGACCATCGGATTCCCGGGCAGGATCCTACATACAGATATTTCAAATGCCCAAAGTGTGGTAATGAATTTGGAGCTTATACATGGGGAACGAATAAGGTAACATGCCATGGGGTTCCTTGGCATACCTTTGATATCAAATCTGATTACATGATCGAGTATCCTTTTAGCACAAATTAAGATATTTCGAAAGAAATCCTTAAGAATCATAGAAGGGGATGGTGAAACGGCCATGGGCATGATATAATGTCCATGGTCGTTTTTTGCTGGAAATATAAATAAACAAGCGGCCAAGGGAAGGAAACTATGGGGAACTTATTATATGATAACGCAATGGCCGTGATCGAAGAAGTGTCGAAGGTCGTTACGGGAAAAGATGATTGCATCAAAAAAGCCTTTGCGGCCGTGATCGCAGGGGGTCACATTCTGATCGAGGACGTGCCGGGCGTAGGTAAGACGACGCTCGCCTTGTCACTCTCTCGCGCCATGCGTCTTAAGCAAAACCGCGTGCAGTTCACGCCGGACGTCATGCCGTCGGACATTCTGGGATTTTCCATGTACAAAAAAGAGCAGAATACGTTTGAATATCATCCTGGCGCCATCGCCTGCAATCTGTTCCTTGCGGACGAGATCAACCGTACCTCGCCAAAGACGCAGTCTGCGCTTTTGGAAGTCATGGAGGAGGGCGCATGGACGGTGGACGGCGTAACCAGAAAGGTGGAGGATCCGTTCATTGTCATCGCAACGCAAAACCCGAAGGGAAGCGCGGGAACGCAGCTTCTGCCGGAATCTCAGCTGGACCGTTTCATGATCTGCATGAGCATGGGCTATCCTGAGCTCCGGGATGAGATCTTGATCGCGAAGGGCCGCAATCACGGCGTTTCTCCCGACAGTCTGCGGGACGTGATCGACGCAAAGGGTCTTGTCGCCATCAAAAATAAGGTGTCGGAGCAGTATGTGCACAATCACGTTTATGCATATATCGTAAAGCTTGTGCAGGCCACCAGGGAGAATCCCTACATCGAACTCGGCATCAGCCCGAGAGGCACCATCGCCTGCAGCCGCATGGCCATGGCTTGGTCGTTTTTGCAGGGCAGGGATTACGTGCTTCCTGAAGACGTGGAACAGGTCTTCCGCGACGTGGCCATGCACCGCATTGTCATGAATACAAAAGCACGAGTGGCTAAGGTCAGTCGCGAGGACGTGCTGACGGAGATCCTTGGGAACGTGCGTCAGCCGGCTTCCTTCATGGAAAGGAGCTAACAGTGCTTCGCTTTGTTTTGGTGCTTCCGATCGCTTTGGTCTTCTTATATTTGGCTTTGATTTTTGAAAGCATTGGCTTTGCGCTGCTGGGGTTCTCAGCAGTGGCTTTTGCCGTGCTTTCTTTTGTTTTCCTTTTGTACCTGCGCGGCAAGGTGAAGATGCGTCTTGTGATCCCGGCCAAGGTGGCAGACCGTGCGCAGGGCTTTACGATGCGGCTGGAGGTGTTGAACAAAGCCTTTTTGCCCATTGGAAAGCTTAAGGTCTTTGTGAAATACGGCGAGAGGACCCTCGACAAAAAAGAGAAAATGACGATCTGCCCCGAGGACGTTCCAAAAGGAGAAAGCGTGGAGCTTCGAAGGCTCTCCATCAGAGAGACGGGCTTTTACGAGTTTCAGATCAAGAGGTTTCGCGTGTACGATCCCTTCGGACTCTTTTATCTGACAAAGCGCGGAAAGAGCATTGCACACGCCATGATCCTGCCGGAGCTTAATGAGGTTCCGGTAAGGATCGGAGGAGGCGTCAAGCTTTTTTACGGGGAGTCGATGGAATATGATGACGACCAGCCCGGCATGGACGCAAGTGAGATCTTTGACGTGCGCGAGTTCCGCGACGGCGACAAGCTGCAGAGGATCCATTGGAAGCTAAGCGCAAGGATGGATGATCTGATGGTGAAGGAGGACTCGATGCCGAAAGCCTGTGCCGTTGTTTTATTTTTCCCAGAAGGGAGCATTTATGAAAACGGCGGGCTGGATTACCTTGCGTCCCTCTCCTATACGCTGATGGACGCAAAGATTGCGCATTACGCCTCCTGGCAATCCCAGTCTCGAAATGACGTAGTGAGAATGCGCATACAGGACGAGGAAAGCTTTTACGAGGCGATCACGACCTACATGCAGGATGTTTCGGTCAAGCTCGTGGACGGCGGTCTGGAGCGATATAAAGAGAAATATAAGGGCGAGCGGTACCTTCACAGCGTGCTTGTGGACGGCGAGGGGACGCTTTGGCTGGATGGAGAAGACTTGGGAAAGGCAAAAGCATTCCGCGAGGAACTGTTTTTGAGATAACATGAAGACAAAGAAATCCGTACAATGGGAAAAAGTAAATAGGCTTCCGGATACGGAATGGAAGGGCCTGTTGGCAGGAGCGGCGTGGGAAAGCGCCGGCATCGTGTTGCTGCTTTTAGCGTCTGTTTTTACGCTGTTCCAACTGCCCGGAGAAATGTATATTTCCCGAGGTCACGTGCTTGCACTCATTGTCAGCGTGGCATGTGTGGTGTTCCTTCGGGAGGTACTCTTGCTAAGGCTCCTTGATGCCGTGCAGAAGAAAAAGCTTGCAATGCTTCTTCGCATTGTCGTCATGGCAGCGGTTGCGCTTCTTGTGGCCGGGATCCTTTGGCGTTACGGGAAGGTCCATTTTGACGAGCTGGAGGATGGCTTCCTCGCCTTTGCCAAGAATTACTGTGAGGACTATAACCTCACTTTTCAAAAGAACGTTGTCATATCGGGAGGAGACGAGGACGAGGTTTCCATCTTCTTTTGCTTTGCGGCGCTCTGCATTTTTACGGTTCTTTTTGGACTTTCGCCCATGGGCAGAAGGAAGTATTTGTTCCTTATGCCGCCCATCTCCATGTTCGCCTTTATCATGTATGTTGGAAAGACGCCAAAGTGGAGCGTGATCTGTCTTGTCCTTGCAGGCGCCCTGATGATCCACAGGAGCTGGAGAAAAAAGGGATATTATAAGAGCAATGCCATCGTGATCGCGGCCGCCGTGGGGCTTCTTTTACTTGTCGGCGTGATATACCAGCCCGCGGCGAGGCAAGTCCTTTCGCACTCTCGGGAGGTCAAAGCCTTCGAGGCAAAGCTGGAAACCAACGTAAAACACTTTTTCACCAGCTTTTCCGCGCCGAGGGGCAGGGGTGCGGACAAGTCCGTATCAAACAACGCCCCGAAGTATCGGGATGAAAAGATTCTGACGATCCGTCTCGACCATGCGCCGGAGGGAAATCTGTATCTGCAGGAATATTACGGAGAACGCTATGACCACGGCTTATGGACCACAACGCTGGAGGATTTTTCCACCTTCTGCGCCCAGGAGGGGATCAATGAAGCCATGGCGACCAATTCCCTGTCCAGCTCCGTGTATCGCTGCTTTTCCCAAGAGGATTATGAACAAGTGCTTCGGGATAAGGGCAGACCGCTTTCCGATGCGAAACAGCACTTTGTTTCACAGTTTGAAATCCAGTACAAGAACAGGAACGCCGGGTCAATGCTGCTGCCTTACGGGACAAACGTTGCAGGGAATCCCGAGGTGGTCTTTACGGGGAGTACGGTCCCGCAGAAAAGGGCCGGAACGCGTAAGGTCACCTTTGAAGGCTGGAACAGCAGCGAGCTGGATCCACTGTCCCTGACCTATGGTAAGACGCAGGTCATAAATCAAAGGTCCGAAGAAGAAAAAACATTTTGGAACGCTTATAACGTCTATGTCAGACAGCAGTATCTCGAATATCCGTCGTTTTTGGAAAAAATCGCAAATTATGAATATTATTTTTCCACCATGGGCGGCGTACAATACGATTCTAGAATCAGCGTCATAATCCCGGATGATCAGCAGTATTCGGTCGAATATAAGTTGACCGATATGATCGCGGAAGAGCTGGAAAGGAAAGGGATTTCCATAGAAGAGATCAATTTTGAGCTTGCCACCTCCAGTGCAAGCAACTCAAAAAGGATCTCCCATGCGGAACAGCTCCAGTGGATCATGACAAATGGGAATTCCGTTTATAGCTGGGACCTGGATCCCTTGGGAGAGGATGAGGATCCCATCGAGTACTTCCTGAACCATCCAAGGAAAGGATATTGTACGCATTATGCATCCGCGGCAACGCTTCTTCTTCGGAGCGTTGGCGTGCCTGCGCGGTACGTCACGGGCTACATTGTGAATGCGGCATCCTTTGAGAAGCAAAAGGATGGAAGCTACGAGGCACAGGTGATCGACCGAAACGGCCATGCCTGGGTGGAGATTTATCTGGACGACATTGGCTGGGTGCCCTTTGAAATGACGCCGGGCTATGAAAGCACGGGCGAGGCGATCCCTACCAGCAAGGAGATGGAAGAGGCAAGGCGTGAGGAGGAGAGCACCAGACAGTCTCAGGAAGCATCCAGTGAGGCAACGCCGAATCCGGAGGTAGTTTCGACGCCGGATCCTACGGAGGAGCCTGCGGTTACGCCCACGGAGCTGCCCGCGGCGGAAAAGCCAAAGGACAAAAAGGTCGGAGAATCCGACACGGAGGATGGCGGCGACCAGAATGGCAGCTTACGCAAACCCTCCGCGGGACTTGTGATCGCAGGGATCGTCATAGCCCTCGCACTCATAGGACTCGCTACCTTCCTTGCGCGGAAAAGAGCCTCGGCAAGAAAGCTTGAGAGGGCGCTGAAGGGAAGGTATTTCAAGGTGGCCGTGGTCATCATGAACGGACGCATCTACAGGAAGCTTCGCCGCAAGCGGATGATCAAAACGCCCTGCCGCACGGATGCGGAATATGAAACAGCGCTCCGCTCCGCATTTGGCGCGGAAAACGAAGCACTGATCGGTCAATATATGCGTGTCGTAAAGGCGGCTGCCTTCTCGGGAGGGTCGATCTCCAAGGAGGATTGCCAGATTGTACGGAAAATTTACCAAATGCTTTAAGAATTGTCAGAAAAAAAGTTTCGTGATATAATAGAATGGCGAAGGTATCGAAATCACCTAAAACATTTGGGAGGATACGAAAATGGCATTTATCAATTTCATGGGGAAGTATATGAACTGGATCATCATCATCGGCGGCGTGGCAGTGCTCTTTTTCCTGATCAAGAACTATGTCAAGCTGTATAATAAAAAGAGCTTTATTCATGATGCCATGCATCGGAAGAATAAGGAATCTTACATCAATGCGAACACTGGTGAGGTGGAAGAGAGGGAGATCAAGGAGGCCGTAACGCCTGATACCATTCGGGATTATGAAAAATCCTTTAACGAGGTGGTTTCGGGTTATAACGCCTGCGTGCAGTTCATCCCGCTGTTTCCCCTGCTCGGAATCTTGGGTACGGTTGCAGGCCTTGTGTTCCAGGTGAAGTCACAGAATCTCGATGAGATGTTTAACTCCCTCGACATGGCACTCACCTCCACCTTCTGTGGTTTGATCGTGACCATCATCCTGAAGATCGTCGCTACCATTTCCGCGAAGCTGATCGAGGATACGGAGATCGTTCTGGATGATTACGACAAGAAGATCGACAACTCCGTGAAGCTCGGCAACATCACTTCGGAGTAAGCAGGCGAAGCATCTGGAGGGAAAAACATGAAGAGAAGACATCGGGCGAAATCAGACATATTGATCGACCTGACCTCCCTTTTGGACGTCATCTTCATTGTGCTTCTGGTCGTGATCGGACGGCAGATGACGTTGACGGATAAGCAGGCGGAGCAGGTCAAGGCAAGCGTGGCCGTGGAGGAAGCAACTGCACAGGCCGAAGTGGCGCATGCGAAATATCAGTTGTATCTGGATCAGTTGGACACGGCGGACACCTTGAATCAGATGGTGTGTGCCCTGACCGTTTATTGTTATTACAATGAAAATGACGTGACGGAGCGATACGTGGAGATCCTAAAGAAGGGCGATGCGGAGCCGACGGTGATCACGATGCGCGGAGAAGACGTTTCGAGTAAGCTGAGTGAGGTCAAGGCCACCATCATTGAGTATGTGCAGGACAATCACGACTTCCCCGTGATCCTTTCGTTGAACGAAGGGGATGAAAAGATTCTTTACCGCGACGAGAAGGCGATCAAAAATATTTTCGAAGAATTATCGGAAGACAAAGAGTATCCTAACGTGTACGTAAAGTACGGTAAGTACGTCAAGTAACCCGCAACTGGCACAAAAATAGGGGGTAACCGCCTATGATAGGGATCTTATTAATGATAGTGGGCGTGATCTTTGCTCTCATAGGATTCTTTATTTTGCTTGCGCTGATGTTCGAGCCCGTGTATAGCATGTACATGGTCATTTTCCGGCGTAAGGATGACTATGTTTACTACGAGACAAAGCCCGGCAAGGCGCTCCTGCAAAGAAACAAAAAGAGTCTGCGCGGATCAGGCTTCTTTTTCCTGATCGTCGGCATCCTGTTCATTGTGGCCGGGTGGTTTATTAAGTTTGGCCCGAGAGGCACGGATTCCCTGTTTTCCAAGCAGGTGGAGAGCGGCACCGGCAAGGGAGATGCCGAGGTCCAGAACATTCTCAGGGAATCGATCAACGACGCGGGGAATTTCGTGGACGCGAACGGCGGAGAGCATTATGGCTATGTGATCGTGACGGGGGAGACCGTTACCTACCGCGACGAATTCAAGGGAAACATTGAGGAATTTGAGAATTTTGTCAAGCAAATGAACGGAAAGCAGGAGCTTTATTTGGTGGACGAATTCGCCTCCGCAAAGACTTATCGTGAGGTAGTGCAAATTCTAAAGGATTATGGCATGAGATTTGATGATGAGGATGACGAAAAATGAGGATACGAGCAAAAGGTAAACTGCTTCTTTTGGCCTGCATCTTCTTCGTATTTTCAGTTGGATTTGCGGGCACGGAATCGGTGAAGATTTTAGATGAGCCGATCCCGCTGATCGATCTGAACGCGGCCATCAAAGACGCAAAGTATGGACAAAACGGAAATGAATCTCACCAGGACGGGGATGATCCCTCCAAGGCCTCAGAGCAGCAATATCCGGGCAAGGAGATCAAGATCCGCGTGCGCGGCGAAGCATGCTGGCTTGGTGAAAACAGACTGTTCTCCTTAAGCCCCTTAAGAGAGAGGATCGTCAAGAGCTACAAGACGGGTGATAAGGTCATCCTGGAGGATGATTTCGCCGAGTCGCATTACTACAAAGAAATCCTTGCGATCTTAGAGCAGCTGAACGAGGAAAAGGGAATTCCATTCTTTGAGAAATAGAAATGGCGGTGGAAACGTGAAGAATAGAAGAAAAATTTGTATTTTTCTCGCACTTGTCCTGACATACGTAACGATGACTGCCTCATTGCCGCTGTCTTTTAAAGAGATGGCGTTAGACACGGAAAAAAACGTGGTCTATCAAAACGAGAGCGCAGAGGTTTTTCTGATCAAAGCAAAGGCGAGCAAGGACAAGGCGAAGGAGCTGTATCATAAACAGAACTTCGTGATCTTCGGAAAGGTGAAGTCCAGGGACACCTCGAAAAAGCAATTCCAGCTTGGCATCGTGAGGGACCGGATCTCCAATGACACGCTGACCTGCAAATGGTCTGCGGCCACGGTGACGGATGCGGTTGCGGAGCTTCGAGGCGGCGACGTCGTAAAGGTGTACGGAGAGCTGAGCGTTGGGGCCCTGAACGGCAAATGGACCATGTCAGTTGACAAGGTTGAAAAGACCTTTGCAACCACCATATCGGACACGGCGTTTTCCGCGCTGAGCGGTAGAACGATCGATGAGGCGGAATGCGAGACGCGCACCCTGAATGACGGCAAGATCAAGTTCTACGTTCCCAAGGAATGGAAGAGCGTTGAGAAGAACATCATCGACAACAACCTTGGAACCATGGAGGGCTATCAGTACCGCCTGAACGAGATCGACCAGCATTCCATCAAGCCGGAGAGCTTGTTCGTATGCTATTTCAGCAATGAGCAAAAGCTCCTGCGCACCAGTGATAAGGGCCGCACGGAAGCGATCGAGCAGGAGATCATCAAGAACATCTGTCCTGAAAAGGATCTGCTCGGCAATATCAAGACTCCGAAGAGAACGCAGAAAAAGAAGACCTATTACGACGCGGAATATCACTACTATCAGGAAGAGTTCAAGTCTGAAGGCGGCCAGTCCTATCGCGCCGAATTTATCTTCCAGCCTGACGGCACCAACGGGTTTATCGTCTATCTCTATGTCTATCTCGAAAAGGATCACTTGGACGACGTGATGATCTTCCTTCGCATGGTGGAACCATAACGGCGGCGCCGCAAGGAGAGTAAATGCATCGTCCAAATAACAGGATTTGGACAGGAAAGGGATGCAAAGAAGTGAAAAGAAAAGTATTAGGAATCCTTATGACATTGGTTTTGTGCGTTGGCCTTGCGGCGTGCACGGATGCGAAGGGAAAGGAATCAGAAGAATCAAAGGTCAGCCAGGAACAGACGCAGGCCGGCAGTGAAACAGGAAATCCAAGCCAGCAGGGCGGGGAGACAGTCACGCCCGCGCCGGTGTATAGTCCGGTGGTCACGCTGTTTCAGGACTCTAACTTTGGCACCTATTATGCCTTGAATACAAATGGCGATAAGGTGGCGGAATATGATTGGGGTGAGATTTTTAATAACCTGAAGGAATCAGGGGCGACGGACGTTTCCTTCGCCACGATCTATGCCGCAGGCGACGGGGCGCTGTTCACCTATTGCTATCAGGTGAATAATGACATATGGACCTATCATGCATATGCCATCGATCCCAAGGAAAACAAAATGGTCGAGCTCATGAACGCAGATGAGGGCTGGTGGTTTGACGGCATGGATTACTATAACGGCAAGGTTTACGTAACGGCCGTCACCGAAGGCTATCAGAGAAAGGAATATGTTTTCTCCAAGAAGCCCAATTCCTTTGCGTTCACTCAGGAAGAGAACAAATATGACGGCGTGATCAAGGGCATGGAGGGCAGCTACATAACGCTTTATTCCGCATTGGTCGGGAGGTCTTACGGGACCTGTAGCATCACGCGGGTGCTGGAAGAGTGTGGCTTTGTGATCGGAAACAAGGACGGTAAGCACTACCGTTTCAAGATGGATGGAACCATAGAGGTCATTCCGGGTCTGGATAAGGACTATCTGAACATTTGCGGATATGACGCGTATGGAATGGTTTATTATACCGAAGATGAGTCCGGGCTCTACGGTCTTTACGTGAAGGATCTAAAGACCGGCGAGACAAAGGCAGTGTACCCTGGCAGTGATGATTTTATGTACCTTGGCTATGAGGACGCGATGGTTTATTACGCGGCTTTGTCGGATGGTTTTGTTTACAAGACGAATGCCGTATGGCAGTATAACCTTAGAACCCAAAAGAGCGAAAAGCTTTATGAGAAGACGACGATCCCCGGTGCATCTGAGGTGACGCCGGGCACCTATCTGTTCCGCGTGCTTAACGGGAAGATGTATTTCGTGGACGTTGTAGGGGATCGGCTGGAATGGGTCCGCGCGATAAAGGACGGTGGCACCGTACGCTTTGAAAACACGGGAATGCTGGTAGCTGAGAAAAATGTTTTCCGTTACGGCACCGTGATCTATGATACGTTTGAATCGAAGTGCCCTTATTGTGGCATTTACCTCGACAAGTATTACGGCGAAGCCTTCCAGCTGGATCCGTCGTACTCAAAGATGGCGGACCAGATCAACAAGGTGCTGAAGGAAGATCTTGATAGTACCATCAAGAATTACAAGGAGAACCGACGGGAGCTTACGGATGAATATTGCGAAGAGCATTTGGAAATGCCTTATGTTTACTGCGAGACCGTTGAGGATGAAGTGAACAACGTTCGGATCTTTGGTGACAGATATCTTGCGGTGGATTACAACAGCTATTGGTACGGCGGCGGTGCGCATGGCATGCCTTTCATGGGCCAGTACCTGTTTGACCTGACCACGGGCGATCGGCTGTACCTTAAGGATTTCTACACCGGATCGGAGCGGGATTTCAAGAACCTTGTGGCAAACAAGACCAGGGAAGATTTCTTGAGCTACGGGGATGACGAGTATGGCACTCCTTACTTTGCAACGGATGCAAGGGCACTTTTCAATGAAGCCTATGAAAACGCAGGCATTGAAAAAAGCCACGTGGAATTTTCCGAGGAAGGCATTTACGTGATCTATGATCCTTACGAAATGGGGCCTTTCGCTTCCGGATTCATTGAGATCTTCATTTCTTACGAGGAGCTTTTGGGAAGACCGAATCTATAATATATATTCCAGGAGGGTTTTGACGTGATGAAAAAGAATTGGCCACTGGACACTGCCGTATCCTTCGATCCGTATTTCGGCGAGCCCAGCCGCGACGGAGATCAGGGATATGAGATCTTGCCGGACGGCAAGGTGTTGTTCCGCATCAAGGCACCTTTTGCAAAAGAGGTTGCGATCGATCAGTTTGGAACGATCACGCAGCTTTCCAAGGTGACGGAAGAAGAGTGGGAAGGCGCAGTGGATCTGGGAAGAGGCTTTAAGTATTTCTTCCTGAAGATTGACGGCAACGAGGTTTTGAATCCTTACCTGCCCATTGGTTTTGGGTGCTGTCGCCCCATGAACTTTGTGGACGTGCCGGTTCCCGGCGAAGAGGACTGGGATCAGCTTCCCGGCATTCCTCACGGTGCCGTGACCAGAAGATATTTTGAATCCTCCGTAAGTGAGAAGCTGGAGATCTGTTGGGTATATACGCCCGCAAACTATGACCCTGCGAAGAAATATCCCGTGTTATATCTGCAGCACGGCTATGGCGAGAACGAGACTGGCTGGATCTTCCAGGGACATGCGGGACGCATTGCGGACAAGCTGATCTTTGAGGGAAAGATGGAAGAGATGATCATTGTCATGGGTTATGGCATGACCTCCACGAACAATCCTGCGCTGCGCTTTGGCGCTTTCACGGAAGTGATCGTAAAGGACCTGATCCCTTATATCGAAAAGACTTACAACGTTTACACGGACAAGTGGCATCGCGCCATGGCAGGCCTTAGCATGGGCAGCTACCAGACGAGCATGGTGACCATGTCGAATCCTGATCTTTTTGGTTATGTCGGCGTGTTCAGCGGCTTTATGAGCTTCCCTCGTCCGGACGGCTCTAAGGAACCGCACCTCGCGATTCTCGATGATCCCGAGAAGTTCAATTCAAGCTTTAAGGTGTTCTACCGCGCGATGGGTACGGAAGACAACTACTTTAACAGCTTTGAGCATGACGATGAGATGCTGAAGGGCAGACCCTTAAACATCACCAGAACTACCTTCCCCGGCGGCCACGACTGGAGCGTCTGGAGAAGATGCATACACGACTTTTTGCCGAGGATATTTAGAGATTAAATGAGTCCATGCTTCATTCGCAACATCCGTTGCACGGATGTTTGCTCATGAAATGGCTTCGCCATATGATCCAATAAAAAAGACCAACCTTCTGAATGCAAGCATTCGTCGGTTGGTTTTTTTATTGAATCGCATGGACTCAGGGTTACTCATACTGACTGGCATACAATGTGTAATAGAAGCCGCGGCGGCTCATGAGTTGATCGTGGGTGCCTTGCTCCACGACGTCTCCTGCATTGACAACTAAAATCTGATCCGCGTTTTGGATCGTGCTTAATCTGTGGGCGATCACGAAGCTTGTCTTTCCTTTCATCAGGCTTCGGATCGCCTTTTGTACTTGGCGCTCCGTGTTGGTGTCCACGTTACTGGTGGCCTCGTCGAGGATCAGCATGTTGGTGTTGTAAAGCATGGCTCTCGCGATGGTAAGGAGCTGCTTTTGCCCCTTGGAAATATTGCCGCCATCCTCGTAGATGATGGTGTTATAGCCCTTGGGAAGACGAAGCACGTAATCGTGGATCTTCGCTGCCTTGGCCGCGGCAATGACTTCCTCCTTGGTGGCATTTTCCTTGCCATAGGCAATGTTGTCAAAGATGGTGCCCTGGAAGAGCCAGGTGTCCTGCAGGACCATGGCGTAGTTCTTTCGAAGGCTTTCCATGGTGTAGCCGCGATATTCCTTATTGTCCACGGTGATCTCACCGGAGTTCACGTCATAGAAGCGCATGAGCAGGTTGATGATCGTCGTCTTACCAGCGCCCGTCGGTCCAACGATGGCGATGGTCTCGCCAGGCTTTGCCTCAAAGCTTAAGTCCTTGAGGATCGTCTTTTCAGGCACGTAACCGAAGGCGACGTGATCAGCACCTACCTCGCCCTCGCAGTGTTCCAAAACGGTTGCGCCGTAAAGGTCTGCGGCCTCCTCGGGCTGATCGAGCAGATGGAACACGCGCTCGCCTGCTGCCAGGGCACTGAAGATCTCATTGATGATGTTTGAGATCTCATTGATGGGACCGGAAAACTTTCGGCTGTACAGGATAAAGCTGGAAATCTGCTCGAGGCCGACAATGGCCTTCATGTAAAGCACCGCGCCGCCCATGCCGATGGCCGCAAGACCAAGGTTGGAGATCATGCCGATGGTCGGGCCCATTTTCATGCCCATGCCGTCCGCGTTGCGATAGGCCTCTGCCGCATTGCGGTTGATCTCACTGAAACGCTCTGACATCTTGTCTTCGCAGGCATATGCCAAAATGGTCTTCTGACCCGTGAACATTTCCTCGGCATAGCCGTTCATCACGCCGTAGGCCGCGCTACGCCTGGAATAAAGGGGCCTCGTGATCTTTCCCATGTGCTTGGTGTACCAGATGGAAAGCGGGATCGTAAAGATCATGCACAGCACCAGCGGTACGGAGATCCAGCACATGATGACAAAGCTTCCGACCACGGTGATCGTGCTGGTCAGGATCTGGATCACGTCCGTGGAAAGACAGGTGGATACCACGTCGATGTCATACGAAACACGGCTTATGATGTCGCCGGCCTGGTTCTTGTCAAAGTAGCTCACGGGGAGCTTCATGAGTTTGTCAAACACGTCCTGACGCAGGTTTTGCGCCACGCGCTTACCAACGCGAGTCATGCTGATGTTCACAAGGAAACCTAAGATGTTTGATCCGACATAGGCGAAGAGCATGAGGAGGGTGTAGTGCAGCACCTTTTGCATGTCCACCTGGCCGACGCCTTTTTTGTAGCCTTCCTCCGCAACGCCAATGGCCTTTCCGGCAAAGCGCGGACCAAGAAGGTTCCCCACATTGCTGACAATGGCACAGAGCAGCAAAACAAAGACGATCCACTTATATTTTGCAAGGTAGCGCAGGATCCTAAGAAGCGTTCCCTTCGCGTCCTTTGGTTTTTCTTTTTTTCCACCACGATCTCCAGGTCCCGGCATGGTGATTCTCCCTTCGGTCTATTTCCAGTTTTGATACGTAAGCACTGCCGCCCGCGGGCGGTTTATTTCTTGGTATTTAAGCAAGTGCCCCCATCTGTACTTCATAGGTTTCGCGATAATCCGGACAGGTCAGTAGCAGCTCCTCGTGGGTGCCGTAGCCGATGCACTTTCCGTTGTCCAGAACAAGGATCTTGTCCATGTTCATGACGCTGGAGACACGCTGTGCGATCAAGATCAGCGTGCATTCCGGATGGTGTGAAAGAATGGCCTTACGCATGGCGGCGTCGGTCTTATAGTCCAAGGCGGAAGAACTGTCGTCGAGGATCAGGATCTCGGGATTTCCGGCCAGTGCTCTTGCAACAAACATTCTTTGCTTCTGGCCGCCGGAAAGGTTTGCGCCCTTGATGGTGGCTTCATATTGCAGGCCCTGGGACAGACCGTCAACATATTCTGCCGCGCAGGCATCCTCTACGGCACTTCTGATGGCCTTGGGGTCAAGCTTACGCTCGAAATCGATGTTCTCATAAAGGGTGTTTTGGAAGATCATGTCGTTCTGGAAGACCGTGCCAAATTTGCGCCTAAGGTCATCCTTGGCATAATCGCCAACGGGCTTTCCGTCGATCGCGATGCTGCCTTCGTCGGCTTCATAAAAGCGCATGAGAAGGTTCACGATCGTGGACTTGCCACAACCCGTCGGGCCAATGATCCCAAGGGTTTCACCCTTCTTCATCGTGAAGGTTATGTCAGACAGGGCCTTTTCACGGGCCTCATCGCCAAAGTCGGCAATTTTAGCAGTCTCAGGCACATCTGGTCTGCCGCGTTTTTTCTTGTTGCTCATGTCTTCAAGCGCATTCGTCTCAGCATCGAGCTTCCCATAGCTGAAGGAAACATGTTCGAAGCGGATGAAGTCGGATCCGTCATAGTTTCCCTGCAGGGCGATGGAATTCTTTGTGTCAGTGACACCCGCCTCGGCTTCTTCCTCTTTCTTAGCAAGTTCTGCTAATTCCTGCGTGTCCATTGCGAGAACTTCCGCGATACGGTTCGCGCTGGCACTTGCCTTACTCATGGTGGTGAAGATGCGGGAGAGGCCCATCACGCCCATCGTGATCATATTAAAATAGGTCAGGAACGCCAGGATCACGCCAGGCTTGATCTCACCGAGGTTGACACGCAAGGCGCCATAGAACACGACGATGGAAAGGCCAATGTTCAAAAGGAACTGGATCACGGGCCCGGGCATTGCCATGACGGTCGCGGCTGCCACGTCGCTCTTTGTGAGCTCGCGATTGGACTCGGCAAAGCGGCGTTTTTCGAAATCCTCCTTGCTCAGGGCTTTCACCACGCGAATGCCAGTGATGCTTTCGCGCATTACGCGAACCACCACGTCGAGCTTTTTCTGAACCTTGGTGTACATGGGAATACCCTTGGAAGAAATGACATAGATGACCAGAATGAGAAGCGGCATCATGCAGATCAGGATGAGAGAGAGCTTGAAATCCATAAACATGGTCATGATCATGCCGCCGAGGAGCATCATCGGTGCACGCACGCAAAGGCTCTGCAGCTGTGCGCAGGCGGCCTGCACGTTATAGCTGTCGCTTGTCATGCGGGAGATCAGGCTCGGGAGGGTCAGCGCGTCAAACTGCGTACCCGTCAAATTCATGGTCTTTTCGAACAGGTTCTGGCGCACCTCGTAACTGATCCTGTGGGCGTTGTCGATGGCCCTTTTGTTTGCAATGACATTCAGCGCGCGGAACACAATGGCCGTCACAAACATGAGGGACCCCCAAAGAAGTACCCTCGAAAGTTTTCCGGAGGGCACGATCTCATCGATGATATATTCGAGAATGTAGGGAAGAGAAAGCTCGCTGACTGATCCCAAAAACTTGATCAGAATGGCCAGCGCAACTAACTTCCAATGCTTTTTGATATGATGAAAAATGAGTTTCATGTGTTTGGATCCCGTCTATTGATTTTTTGCAGGCCGATTCACGCGAAGGTTGATGAAGCGAAGCAGGCAGGCAACGCCCCAGCTGATCAGGACGATGGCGGCGAAGATCACCAGTGCGCCGCCAAGCCCCCAGCGATAAAAGCCATACCAGTCGTTGGTATTGGGCCATTCTCCCGTGCCATTGATCAGGATGTTCCCAAGGTAAACGCATCCGTAGAGTAAGGTTGGAATGCTTGCGAAGAAGGTCTTCCGGAACGAAATGGTTTCTTCCAAAAGGCAGAAGTCGATCATGCCAAGGACTGGCAGGATCAAATGGAAAAACAGATTGGAGCCAAGGTACATATAGCGGTGTCCGTACAGCACTCCAAGGAAGCAGGCAACCACGAGGAAGGTCACTGCAACGGAGGCCGCGGCCGCAAGCTTTAATGTCATCAGCCAGCCAGGAGTCTTTCCGCGCAGGATCAAAAAGACTGCAGCGATTACGCCGCAAAAGATATTGGAAAGCACGGTGTAATACTTCAGGTTCGCCCAGCCAGAGGAGGTGAGAAGCTCCCCTTCACTGCCGCTTCTAAGGACCATGATCCCTAGCCCCGTCACCAAGCAGATCACCATCAATATATTCAAAACGATCACAACTTTTTTTCTCATTAAAATAAACCTCCCAGGCAACTCGCTGATACTGATATCATATCATGTTTTTTGTGGGAAGCCTAGGGGGGCTTTTTATTTCTTGTGGGCAGTATTTGCTTTAAAAGCACGGGAAATTTCGGTATAATAGAATGCAACAAGCAAAGAAAGGATTAGGGGCGCATGGAACAGTACAAGGTTTTGATGGTAGATGACGATGAGGTGATCGCAGGCTCCACGGCGGAATACTTTAACATGTTCGACGTAAGGACAGCGTACGTGACAAGCTTTGACGAGGCAGTGGCGTTCCTTGAGGAAAACCAGGTGTCACTCCTGCTTTTGGACATCAATTTAGGGGACAGATCTGGCTTTGATCTTTGCAGGAAGATCCGCGAAGGCTACGACATGCCGATCCTGTTTATCAGTGCGCGGACCAGCGATGACGACGTTTTGATCGCGCTGAACATCGGCGGCGACGATTACATTAAAAAGCCTTACACGCTCAACGTGCTTTTGGCGAAGGTGAAGGCGATCCTTGGCCGATATGAAAAGGCGAGGGAGCTTGCGCAGCAGGCGGCAGAGCGCGCAGGCGACGGGACGGCTTTGAATTCAAGGGAGAACGGGAAAGAGAGCGGCATCGTGTGGCTTTCCGAAAGCATCGGCCTCGACGTGGACACGCATAAGCTTCGAAACGGTGAAGAGCTTCTCTCCTTAAAGGCCATGGAGTACAAGATGCTGAAGTACCTTACGGATCACGCCGGAAGGGTTGTCACGAAGGATGAGCTCTTAAAGAACGTCTGGGACGACGAGTTTATCGGTGAGGGCACGCTGGCGGTGCACATCAGGCATCTGCGCGAGAAGATGGAAAAGGATCCGAAGGACCCGAAGATCATCAAGACCATTTGGGGCGTCGGCTACATGATAGAGGAGCTTTATGAATAAATATCATCGCATTTTGATCATCGTAAGTGCCGTGCTTTTATTGGGACTTTTGGCATTTACGCTCTATACGGGGAAACGGTCCGGTGCATCGTCGGATGCAGAGCGCGTGGTTGCGCTGAATGCCATTGCAAAGGATGCCGGGGAACATTGGGAGGACCTGTCATTCCTTTCGAACAAGACCTATGGAACGAACTATGTGATCCTTAACACAAACAACGACTTGCGCTATGCCTCGAATGAGGATGGAAGTTCCATCCGCGGTTTGGAAGAGGCCATGAAAAACCGCCTGCTTTATGCATATGTCACACGAAACGGGCAGGTTTTGGGGAGCGTCATCCTTCCGGAAGAAGGAAACGGAAGCTACCAAAGCATGCGGATGCAGTTGATCCTTGGCTTTGGACTGATCTTTATCATATTCGTAGCTTGCGCGCTGCTTTACGACAGGTACGTGCAAAAAAACATCATCCAGCCTTTCCAAAACCTGAAAAACTTTGCGGGGAAGGTTGCAGAAGGACACTTGGATGAGCCGCTTCTCATGGACGAGCAGAACATGTTTGGCGCATTTTCCGAGAGTTTTGACATCATGCGTGAGCAGCTCCAGGAATCCCGCGAGCGTGAGATCGCATTGCAAAAAAAGGAGCGCGAGCTGGTTGCGTCCCTAAGCCATGACCTAAAGACCCCGATCACCGGCGTGAAGCTGACGACGGAACTCTTAAAGGCAAAGGTTTCCTCAGGCCAGGCGGGAGAGGATCCGGCATATCTTTTAGAAAAGCTCGACAACATCTACAAAAAGGCAGATCAGATCGACGTGCTTGTCAGTGACCTCTTCTCCTCGACCCTCGACGACCTTGGCGAGTTCACGGTAAGTTGCACGGACGAGGCGGCAGCAGTCCTTTGCGACATCATAAAGAAATATGATGACAGAGGCCTTGTGACCATCGGGGAGATCCCGAATGTCTTAGTCCGCATTGACGTAAGGCGCATGGGCCAAGTCATCGGCAATGTCATCGTCAATTCGTATAAATATGCCAACACAAGGATCGATGCGTCCTTTGCGTTGCAGGAGGATTACCTGCAGCTCGTGATCTCGGACCATGGCCCCGGGGTTTCGCCCGAGGAGCTGAGCCTGATCACGAATAAGTTTTACCGCGGGAAACAGTGGAAGGAAAGCAAGGAGTCGGGCAGCGGCCTGGGGCTTTACATCGCAAAAACCCTGATGGAAAAGATGGACGGCGAACTCCTGGCGGAAAGCGCGGGAGAAGGACTTTCGATCAGTTTGATCATCCCGCTGAGTTAAGCCCATAAGAATTTGATAAGAATTTCATAATACTGCGATAAGGAAGTTTTAGAGAAGACCATATATAATACAAACTGTAACGTACCTCATTTCGCGTGCAAACGAGCGGGATGAACTTCACGGAAAGGATGTATTAGATATGGCTTCTTCAATTTTAAAGACTGAAAAATTATGTAAATCATTTTCAAACGGCGGCGTACAACAGCATGTCATTAAGAATCTTGATCTTGAGATCCTAGAGGGAGACTTTACCGTGATCATGGGGTCGTCAGGCTCCGGCAAGTCGACGCTTCTTTACGCACTTTCCGGCATGGATAAACCCAACATGGGAAAAATCTTGTTTGACGGCAAGGAGATCCAAGGCTTTTCGAACGATGAACTTGCGGTCTTTCGGCGCGGGAACTGCGGTTTTGTGTTCCAGAGTGTCTATCTTCTCGACAACCAGACGGTGCTGGACAACGTGCTCACGGGTGCGCTGATCGTGCAAAAGAATAATGCGGAGCTGGTTTCAAAGGCGAAGGAATTGCTGAAAAAGACGGGACTTCACGAGGAGGATTTTAAGAAGTATCCGAATCAGCTCTCCGGCGGCGAGGCACAGCGCGTCGGGATTGTCCGCGCGATCATCAATGATCCGAAGATCCTCTTTGCGGATGAGCCCACGGGACAATTAAATTCAGCATCGAGTAAGGATGTGCTGGACATTTTCTCAGACGTACATAAGAACGGCCAGAGCATCGTCATGGTAACGCATGACCTAAAGACTGCGCTGCGTGCGACAAGGGTTTTGTACCTGCGGGACGGCGGCATCGTCGGGGATTATCGGATGCCGGTCTACGGCGAGGCGGACCTTAAGGAGCGCAGAAACGGGCTGACAAAGTTCCTGGAAGACATGGGATGGTAAAGAGATGAAGATTTGGAGATTATCATTATTTAACCTAAAGAAGAATAAAAGGGAAGCCATCGGCATCGCTTTTCTGACGCTGGTGACGACGCTGATGCTGTCGATCGTCGTATCGAATCAGAAGAAGATCGATACGGCCTTTGACGAGAGCTTCAAGGCATCGGGGAGCGTTGATACCTGCATCCGCATCAACAAGGACAAATATCATGACGCCTTTCGCACCATACTTGAAAAGGACTACAAAGTGGAGCGGTTGCAGGAAGGCCGAATGATCTACGCAGACATGACGGACGTGCGCGGCAGGGACGGCGGCATTGTCTCCTACAACATGATCTTTGTGGTTGAGAAGGTGGAGCGCAAGATGGAGTCCTTCATAAAGGGCGATCAGCTTCCAAACAGCGAGATTGAAAACTTAGAGCACCCCATCTGGCTTCCGAGCAGCTTTGAGATCGTCAAGGGTTATGTGCCCGGAGATATCTTTACGGTCCTTAAGGGCGGCAAGGAATATCCTTTCGAGGTCGCAGGTTTTTACGAGACGGGACTGATGAGCAATGACGGCGGAAGCTTTAAGATCATCATGACGGAAGATGATTATGACCTCTTTGCGACCTTGTTTCAGTCCTCCATCTCCGCCGAATGCATTGGCCTGTTTTTCGACGCGGGAGAGGATTTTGACTTTGAGCAATACGTGAACAAGTGTAACGAGGCGGCATCGGAGAACGTTTCCCTAAGCATGACGCATTATTGCTATCGGTACGAGAAGGAAAACGAAATCACGTTCCTTGAGATCTTCATGATGATGATCATTTTCTTGGCAATGGTGACCTTTGTGGCATCGCTCTTTTTGATCCGCCACAAAATCTCCAATGACATCGAGGACCAGATGCAGCAGATTGGCGTGCTGGAAGCTTTGGGATATCGTTCCAAGGAGATTTCGCTGGCATATCTTTATGAATATGTTCTCGCCGGCGGATGCGGCGCAGTGCTTGGCGGTATTCTTGCCGTACTGATCACGCCGATCGTGAACTTTGGCATCCGCATGATGATGGGAAGAAACGTTGTTGGCACGAACGGCATCTTCGGAGTTATATTGATCACGCTTTTGGTCATTTTGATCGTCGTGCTCTTTGCGCTCCTGAAGGCGAGACAGGTGAAAAATTATCCGCCCGTCATAGCACTCAGAAAAGGGATCAAGACGCATCATTTCGGCAAGAACGTTCTTCCGCTGGAGCGGTATCGCGGCAATGTCAATTTAGGCCTTGCAATGAAAGGGTTTCTTAGCAACGCGAAGTCCATTGTCGGTGTCATGATCTGCATCGTGGCAGCAGGCACGGCGATCCTGTTTTCGGCCCTCACCTTTGATTTCTTCAAGGATGACACGAAGGGTCTGATCAGCATGATGGGAACGGACACGGAGACGATCCACGTGCAGTTGATGAGCGGTGTGGATCCAGAACAAGTAAAAGAGGAGTTGTTAAAGATCCCGGAAGTGCGTAAGGCCGTGATCACCCACGAGGGCACCAACATTTCCGTAAAAGGTTCCTCGAATGATGCATATGCAACCGTGTTTGATGACTTCGCAAATGCAGAGGATATCTGGGCGTATGAGGGGAGATGTCCCGAGCGCGATGATGAGGTCATGATCGGCCTTAGGAGGAGCAGGACCGAAGGGATCGGCGTCGGCGACGCGATGGTACTGGAAGTGAACGGCATCGAAAAGAAGTATCTGATCACGGGTGTCATCGGGAGCCTTCATAATGGCGGAACCACGATCTATCTGACAAAAGAAGGCTACGAAAGACTCAACTACCACGCAAGGGCAAACATGTTGATCGTATATCCCCAAAAGGGCGTGGAGCTGAAGGATCTGGAGGCGGCAGTCACAAAGCATTTTGGCGGCAGCGCGAAGGATGCCATCGGCGAGAACCTGGAAGCAACTGATCTTGAGGCGAAAGTTAAGGCCGCCACGGAAGAAAAGATCGCAACGCTGATGATGCAGTATGGCGTAACCGACCTGGATTATGCCGTACAGGTGGGCGATCAGCAATTGATCAAGGGGAACAGCCGCGGCTTTGTGATCAAGGAGATTACATCCTACGAGGGCATCATTAAGACGCAGATGCTCCCGATCGCAAGAACCACCAAGGGCTTTACCTTTGCGGCCCTGATCTTGATCGCGGTCATCGTGGCGGTGATCCTGTACCTGATCACGAGCGGCGACGTCAGAAGACAGCGCCAGAGCCTTGGCATCATGAAGGGCCTGGGGTATTCGTCCAAGGATCTGATGACGCAGATTGCATTAAAACAAATGCCTGTGGTGCTTGTCGGGATTTTGATCGCAAGCGTTTGTGCTTATTTTATCAACCAGGTTTTCTGGGGCGCGTTGTTTGCGACCATTGCGGAAACCAATTGGCTCGTCATGATCTTTACGGATCTTGCGCTGGCAGTGTTCTGTTATCTGGTAACCTATTTCAGTGCCGGAAAGATCAAGAAGATCTCGGTGAATGAACTCATGACGGAGTAGAGGAGAAGACTTATGAAAAATCGCGTAAAAGCATTGATGATCGCGGGAGTGCTCGGACTTACGGGGGTTGTCGGTCTGCATGCCCTTGCCGGAAACAGTGGCAAGGCTGCGGCGGATCCGGCACCTGAAAGCGTATATGAAAACGGCTGGGAGCGCGCGGAGAAGGAGAAAGAATATGTCTACTGCGTTGCCTCCATCAGCAAGGTATATACCACCGCAGCAGTGATGCAGCTCGTGGACGAGGGGAAGGTTCGTTTGGATGCGCCCATCACGGAGTATCTTCCGAACTTTCGCCTGCAGGATGACAGGTATCAAGAGATCACGGTCCGCATGCTGATGAACCACACCTCCGGCATCATGGGAACCACTCAGCTGGGTGCCTTTTTGTACGGGGATGCCAGCAGCGTGCATCACGACAAGCTCCTGAAAATTCTTGCAGATCAAAGGCTCAAGGCAGAGCCAGGCGAGTTTGCGGCTTATTGCAATGATGGGTTTGAACTGCTTGCGCACATTGTGGAAAGCGTCACGGGCATGTCCTACACGGATTACGTAAAGGAAAACCTGGCAGCGCCCATGGGCGCCACGGCGACAAGCACGGGGGATGAAGTTGAGGCCTTAAAAGACCTCGCACCGGCTTACGTTTCGAGCCTGCTTTATGAAAACGATGCCGTCATGAGTCTTGGAACGGGCGGCGTTTATGCGACGGCTTCGGACGCGGCGAAATTTGGAAGTGCGTTCTTTGCGGGGAATACAACGCTTTTATCTGAAAACGCAAAGAAAGAGATGGGAACACGCTGGAACCTGACGGATGCATATACCGACGGCAACGGTCTTGGATGGGACGCGGTTTCTTCGCCGAAATATGAAAAGGCAGGCGTGGTCTGCTATGGCAAGGGCGGCGACGTTAATTCAGACCATGGATTCCTGATGGTGGCACCCAACGAAAAGATCAGCGTAGCCGTGCTTTCCAACGGCGGAAGCAGTACGCTGGATGCACTGGTGGCACAGGCAATCCTGGACGTGTGTCTTAATGAGCAGGGGATCATGGTCTCGGAGATTGAAAAGGCCAACTATCAGGTGGTCTCCGACATTCCTGCTTCCTATGACGAGTTTGCGGGCGATTACGTTACCCGTAATGATCTTGCGGGCGGCGACGTGATCAGCCGCGTCACTTTCCCGGACCACAAGTACATGCACGTGGAGAATATCAGTGCGATCAAAACGACCTGCGCAGATTACGTGCTGACGGAGGACGGAAGGTTCGCGGAGCTTGCGGCAGAGGTGGCAGACAGCGGCCTTTCCGACATGAGGATCGCGATGAACCCGGAGCTTTTGTCCTTTGTGAAAAAGCAGGGACAGACCTTGATCGCCTGCGACCGAAATGAGACCTATCCGGGCCTTGGAAGCGTTGAGAGTCAGACCTATGTTGGCGAGAGACTCGCGGACAATCCCGTAGGTGAAGGCGTGATCGCTTCCTGGATGGCATATAACGGTATGGAATTTGTCCTGACGGGAGACGTGTGGTCTTCGCAGGGATATGATGCAGCAATCTCAACGATGGTCCTTTCGAGCGAAAAGCCGGGGTATCTGTACGTGATCAACGGCATGGGAACCAGGCTTCTGAAGATTGTTGATGAAAGCAATGCCGTTTCCTTTATGACGATCCCTTCGAGTACGAGCAGGGACCTGATCGACCTGAAGATCCAAGCGGGCAAAAACGGGTTGGCATATACCTCCAGCACCGGCCTTACCGCTCTTGCGGAATCAGAGCTTGAAGTTTTTGACGGCAACGTCACGGAGATTGCCTTGAAGGCCGGAGAAGCAAAGTGGTTTCGGATTGATGATTCCATGGTTGGTCGCGAGATCGTGATTGGCGAAAGGCCCGAAAACAGTGCAGTTTATGTCTACAATAAATACGGCGAGGTGCTTTATAACACGCACGTTGTCGACGAAACGAAAGTACTTCCCATGCCAAAGGGCGGAAAGATCGTCTTCCTCGGGGAAACGGGCGGCGTAGTTACGCTGCAGTAGCTTTTCCTACTTGAAAGCTTGACGGGGTGCGGTATAATATACCTATACCCTGATGGAGGGAAGATTTGTCTGCTTTGCGTGGAGGGACTGCCATGGATGAGACAAAAATTGTGAAGAAGCTTTCGCGTATAGGGATTCTGGGGAATGTTGCTTTGGCGGCGTTCAAGCTTTTTGCGGGCATTTTTGGAAGGTCCGGGGCGATGATCTCGGACGCCGTGCATTCGCTGTCCGACGTGTTTGCCACCTTGATCGCGTATGTGGGCGTACGGCTTTCCAAACGTAAGGAGGACGCAGAGCACCCCTACGGCCATGAGCGCCTTGAGTGTGTGGCCTCGCTGGCGCTGGGACTGATCCTTGCGGGCACGGGCCTTGGCATTGGATATTCCGGCGTCCTAAAGCTCCTCGGTGACCGCTCGGCCCTGGAGGTTCCGACGATGCTGCCCCTGATCGCTGCAGTTGTCTCGATCCTGGTCAAGGAAGGGATGTTCTGGTACACGCTTGCGTATGCGAAGCGTCTGGATTCCGCGGCATTTAAGGCAGATGCCTGGCATCACCGCTCGGACGCGCTGTCTTCCATCGGTTCCTTTATCGGCATTGGAATGGCGAAGCTGGGCTTTCCTGTCATGGACCCGATCGCAAGCCTTATCATATGCCTGTTCATCCTGAAGGTGGCCTATGACATCTCCAAGGTGGCGATCGGCCAGATGCTCGACACTTCCTGCGACAACGCTTTTGTTGAAAAGGTGAGGGCGTTTGTCCTGGAGCAGCCAGGCGTAAAGAAGATCGACCTTTTGCGCACGAGGCAGTTCGGAAACAAGATTTACGTGGACCTGGAGATCGCAGTGCAAAGGGACATTTCCCTGGTGGCCGCGCATGACATCGCGGAGCACGTGCATGATGCCATGGAGAAGGAATTCCCAAACGTGAAGCACGTCATGATCCATGTGAACCCGGAGGAGTTGCAGGAATAACATATTCATGAAAGAAGCTTTGATCGGCAGCACGCCCTTTTCGAAAGGAAGGGGCGTTTTTTGTTTTTAAAGAAAAACGTTGACATTCAAAAATATATTTGATAAAATATAATTGCATCAAAGAAATACAGAGCCAAAAGAAACGGAGGAGATGGAAATGGGCTTTTATGATCAATATGTGACGGCGCCGGACGGTAAAGAGATCTCCATGAAGGAGTTTGAGGGTAAGGTGGTACTGGTAGTCAACACCGCCACGGGATGTGGTTTCACGCCGCATTATAAAGACATCGAGGAGATGTATGAAAAGTATCATGAGAAGGGATTTGAGGTGGTTGACGTGCCTTGTAATCAATTTGCAGGTCAGACGCCGGGGACGGATGAGGAAATTCATGAGTTCTGCACGTTAAAGTATCATACGCAGTTCCCGCAGATGAAAAAGGCTGACGTCAATGGTGAGAACGAGTTGCCGCTGTTTCGTTTCCTGAAGGAGCAAAAAGGATTTGAAGGGTTCGGGAAAGGGCCGGTAGCACTTGCCATGAGCGCCATGCTCTCGAAGATCGACAAGGATTACAAGAACAATCCGAACATCAAATGGAATTTCACAAAGTTTGTGATCGATCGTGAAGGCAACGTGGTGGCGCGCTTTGAGCCTACGGCAAAGATGGAAGAAGTTTCAAAGTGCGTGGAAGGACTTTTGTAGGAGGATAAAGAAGTGTCGCAGCCATATGAACAGTTGAAGTTGGAGAATCAGCTTTGCTTCCCGCTTTATGCATGCGCACGGAAGATCACGAATCTTTATACGCCCGTTCTTAAGCCGCTTGGCCTGACTTATACCCAGTACATCGTGTTCATGGTGCTTTGGGAAAGAGAGAAGGTGAGCGTTGGCGAACTTGGCAAGGTGCTTCATCTCGACGCGGGGACGCTGACGCCGCTTCTAAAGAATTTGGAAAAGAGCGGATACGTGACCAGGGAGCGCATGAAGGAAGACGAACGCGTAACGCTGGTGTGCATTACGGAAAAGGGCGATGCGCTGAAGGAAGAATGCAAGGACATTCCCGCGAAGATCGGATCTGCCTGCACGGGACTGAATGCGAAGGACGCAAAGGAATTGTTCCGGATCCTGAGCAAGTTGCTTGGCTGATCGCATCATAAAAACATTGCACAAAGAGAAGAATTGCATTAATATACTAGGTAAATAGATTATTTCGGAGAGCCGAAAGAAAGGAAAGGTAAAAGGTATGGAATACAAGTTTACGGTAGCAAATTTTGAAGAGGAAGTTGTAAAGAGCAGCGTTCCCGTATTGGTAGATTTTTATGCAGACTGGTGCGGCCCCTGCAAAATGATGGGCCCCGTTGTGGCACAGCTTGCTGAGGAATATGATGGCAAGGCAAAGGTTGGCAAGGTTAACGTGGATGACGAGGAAGACCTGGCGGCAAGATTTGGCGTGATGAGCATTCCCTTCTTTGCATTCATCAAGGACGGCAAGATGGTGGACAGCCAGATCGGCGGTACGACCAAGGAAGCCCTTGCGGCAAAGCTGGAAGCACTGCTGTAATAACGTGCCAGTGGGGACGGTTCTTTTTGGCACGTTTTGCATGCGTGCCCTTCGGCACGTCCCTCCCTGCGGTCGGGATCATGGAATGCTGCGCATTCCAAGACGTTGGCCAAAATGTGCCAAAAAGAACCGTCCCCACTGGCACGAAAAAAATTTCTTGACAGTTTTCAAGGGCGTGTGTTAGCATATGCCAGTAACCAAATAAAATATTATCGCAGGAGGTGATCAACATGAACAGATACAATCGAATGAAGTTTTTTGAAATGTCTGGTAAGACGTTGATCACAAAAACTGTATTTTAGTTATAAATGATCGCAGGGCGCATCCGACATGGATGCGCCCTTTTTGGTCAAAAAACTTCATTCTTTCTGGTTTGGTTACGGTTTCATGAGGATGAGCAGCCGAAGTAAGGCTACGGAAACTGTATAAAAGAGAGGATGATGTGGAGAATGAGATATTTTAAGAAGATCATGTTAGGAATGCAGGGACAGAATAAGACGAACCTGCATTGGCTTTACAACGAGGTGTTCACCGATGCGATGGCGAACCCAAATTATGATTCAAAACAAAAGATTTTTAATTTCAGGTCCATGGACTTTTGGTTTCAGGGAACGGGATGGCGCAGCGCTGAGAAAATCATCATGATGGTAGCATTGCCTACGCCTGCGAAAAAAGAAGAAAGCGTTCCGATGACGACCTATTTGCTTCAAAGGATTGCGCCAATCGTTCAGGCCTGGAACGAGGAGAACAAGAACGACCACAAGGAGCGCGAGAAGGCAAAGTTTGCCGTGCAAAGCGCAGGGAACAGAATGCTTCGGAGGAGTGGGATTTCTTATGACGAGGCGAAGGGGCGGTATGTTTTGAAACTCCTGTTTGTAGTGCCGCTCATCAATGGAACATCCGTGAACGGAAAGTCGGCGGCTCGAGCAGTGGCAGATTTGCTGACGAAGATTGAAGAACAACTATTAACGCTAGACAAGGCCGAGGCGGAGACTTACGTCAAAACCTACCATCGCCAGCAGAAGATCCGAGAGTTCCTTCGGGCGAATGGATATTGCGCGTTTGTTGCCAACGGAAGCATTCTTCCAAGGGAGAAGGACAGTGACGAGCCCATGCAAGGTGCGATCCCGTTTCGTTCACCGAAGGAGAGTGAGATCGAGATCGATCTGGGAGAAGCGGAAGATAGCGGCACCGCGGATAAGGACGCAGGGTCCGCAGCACGCCACGTGATCCGCGGCATGGGGATCCCTTGTGGCATCACCGTGATCACGGGCGGCGGATACTCCGGTAAATCGACGCTTCTGGACGCTTTGGAGGCGGGCATCTACGATCACGTGCCTGGCGACGGGCGGGAGTACGTGCTATCTGATGAAAGCGCGCTCAAGGTATATGCAGAAGACGGCCGACCCGTATCAGAGCTGGATCTCTCGGCATTCTTTAAGTTCCTTCCCGGCAAGCCCCTGGAGGCCTTTTGCACCGAGCATGCCAGCGGCAGCGTTTCGCAGGCCAGCAACATTCTTGAGGCAGTCGGCGGTGGTTCTAAGCTGCTTCTCATCGATGAGGATAAGAGTGCGACCAACTTCATGATCCGAGATCATATTATGAGGCTTTTGGTGGAGGATGAACCTATCATTCCGTTCACGGAGCGCGTGAAGGAGTTGTGGAAAGAGAACAGAGTGTCGACGATCCTTGTCATTGGCGGGTCGAGCGAGTACTTGCATTTGGCGGATCAGGTGATTTTGATGAAGGATTTTTGCCCTCGGATGATCACGGATGCAGTGCAGAAACTGGTGCAGACGACCGAGGAAGAAAGTTTACCCGTAGCCAACTGGCGCATCTCGCGAAGGCTTCTGGTCAAGGAGACGTCGCAGCCATTCCTTTACTTCCGCACCGTGGAGACGGAGAACGAAAAGAAGGTCATTTTGGATGAATATTCTGCCGACGTCACCATGTTGACGGCTCTTTCCACGCACGAGCAGCTTTGCACCGTGACCGTTGTCATGGAGCGCCTGCTCACGGATCTGGAAGGAAAGAACCGAGAGGTTTTGACGAACGTGAAGTCTTTCCTGGAAGACCTTATGGAAAGAGGGAAGACGGGCTCCATCATGCCCGAGACGCAAAGCTGGTTCTATGAGGAAGTTCGCCCGCTTGATGCCCTGTGCTGCATCAATCGCATGCGCGGTGCAAGGTTCCTCGCCAAATAGCTGGCACGTAAGGGCTCGCTATGATATACTAAATAGTATCAAAAATTTTTCAAAAAAGTTTGTAACGAAACATAACCTTCTCCGTCTAACGGGTGAGATCAAAAGAAGGGAAGCTCGATTTACATGGACAAGAACACCGCTGAAAAACTTTATGAAGCGTTTTACATGAAGGTGTTTTCTTATGTCTTTACGCTCACGGGCGACCAGAATGACGCCATGGAGATCACTCAGGAAACCTTTTTCCGGGCGATCTCCACGACGAAGGAGTTTCGAGGCGAGAGCGAAAGCTACACATGGCTCTGTGCCATCGCAAAGAACCTCTTTATCGATGAGAAAAGGCGACATTCCAGGTTTGCAGACGCCCCGCTTGAGGAGCAGCCAGACACAAAGAAAAGCTTTGAAAAAAGCCTCGTGGATGCCGAGACGAAGGTCCAGATCCACCGCATCTTACATGAATTGGAAGAGCCCTACAAAGAAGTCTTCCAGCTTCGCGTGTTTGGAGAATTGTCCTTCAAGGAGATAGCCTCTATCTTCGGGAAGACGGAAACCTGGGCCCGGGTGACCTACCATCGAGCAAGAATTATGATCCAAGAAAGGATGGAGAAATCATGAAATATGAATGCGACGTAATTGAAGATCTTCTGCCTTTATATAAAGACGGCGCATGCTCAACGGCAACAAACAAGGCCGTGGAAGAGCATCTTATGGAATGTGAAAAGTGTAAGAAGATGCTTGATAGACTGAATGACATTTCCGTTGACGAGCTGATCGTCAAGGAAAAGGAAAACGTCATTGGTTCCCAGTCGGAATATTTTAAGAGAAAAAGCGCATTGGCTGGCTGCGTGATCGCCGGAATTTTTGCTTTACCGATCTTGGTCTGCCTGATCGTAAACCTTGTGACGGGCCACGGCCTTACCTGGTTTTTCATTGTGCTTGCGGCCATGCTCGTACCCACCTCGCTTTTTGTGATACCGCTTATTGCACCTAAGAATAAGATGTTGCAGACGATGGTTTCGCTGACTGCCAGCATCCTCATTCTCTTGGCGGTTTGCTGCATTTATACAAAGGGCAATTGGTTCTTTGTGGCGGCCAGCGCTGTGCTCTTTGGACTGACGCTTCTTTTTGGACCGTTCATTGCATGCCGCAGGCCAGTGAACGCATATCTTGGAAACCGCAAAGGCCTTGCTGTCATGGCGGCGGCCACGGTGACCTTTTATCTGATGATGATCTGCATTGGGATTCATGCCGCGCTGCCTGGGTATTTCCGCTTAATGCTTGGCATTTCCATTCCTCTTGTTTTGTTGGTGTGGCTGATGTTTTTTGTGATCCGTTATCTTCCCTCGAACGGCGTGGCGAAGACGGGTGTTTGCCTGGCGCTCCTTTCCGCATTCTCTTACTTCGGTTCCGAAGTGATCCTTTATCTCACGATCGAGAGCGTGAGCAATGACGGAGTTGCAGTCTATTCCAGGCCTTCGCTTGGAACGGCACTGGTGGGCGTAGGAATTGGCGCGTTCATCGCACTGATCGGTTTTGTGATCGGAAGAAAGGGAGGAAAGGAAGAATGAGAAAGTTTAAGAATATTGTTTTTGCGGCGGCGCTGGTTTTGGCGCTGGGTTTGCTTAGTGCGTGCTCTTTTGAGTCAAAAGTCAATTATGTATATAAGAACGGAGAAGAATATACGGCCGGAGATCGCGAGATCACGGAGAAGATTGAAAAGATTGACATTCATTATCTGTCAGGCGACGTGAAATTACTTGCCAGTGAGACGGGCGTTGTAACGATCAAAGAGACCTCTGAGAAGGCTCTGGACGAAAAACTGAAGGTTCATACCTGGGTGGACGGCACGACCCTTTACGTGCGGTATTGTGCATCTGCAAAGGGCTTATCGCTGAACAACCTAAAGAAACAACTGGTGATCACGATCCCGTCGGACGGGGCGTTAGGTGACCTTAAGGTGGATGTCTCTTCCGCAGACTTTACCTGTGACGTTTCTGTTTCGGATCAGGTGAAGATCAATACAACCTCCGGCGACGTGAACGCGACGGTTGCTGCCAAAAAGATCTTTCTTCGTGGTTCTTCCAGCGACATTACGCTAAACCAGACCGGCGACAGCGAGGAGATCAAGCTGGAGACTTCTTCCGGCAACATCACCGTACAAATGGAGAACGCAGCGAAGCTCAGCACCTCCGTAAGCTCCGGTAAGACAAACGTTTCGGCGAAATATGCAAAAGAATTCAAAGCGGTGTCAACCAGTGGCGATTGCAGCTTCGCGTTCGAAACCGCTCCGGCCGTGACGGACGTTCACGGGTCCTCTTCCGACGTGACGATCAGTGTTCCAAAGACGTCAGGCATCACGGCAGACCTTAAGGTTTCCAGCGGAAAGCTCTATTATGATCTGCCGTTTTCCAAGAATGGTGACGCTTATGTGAGTGGGGACGGCGCAAACCAGATGAAGGTTGTTATGTCATCCGGCGACATTAACATAACGGTACTTGAGTAAAAATGTGCCAGTGGGGACTGTCCCCACTGGCATGTTTGGTCTATGTTAGCAAAGCGCGATGGTGCACTGCTTGTCTGAAGTTAGGTCGAGCGTTGCGGAAAGGCCGCCGCTCGTAAGTTCATAATTACCTTTGAAGCCTTCCAATTGCAGGTTTCCGTTTTCATCCGTCTGAAGGGTCACGTTGGTGGACCAGTCTTCATGGATGAGCTTACGGAGCGCGTGATAGGAAGGCTTTTCCGTGTTATCCTTGTGCAGGAAACCGGAAGGTGCGTGGAGCCAGCAATCGTCGGTGAAATCCCAAGTGGTGATAGCCTGGATCAGGGGATGCTCAAACAGGATCGTGTACATTTCGCAGATTTCCTTTGCCTGACGCTCTTCGCCTTCGGGCGTGGAGGGCCAGCTGTCCACCTGGAAATCATTGAGGTCCACGATGTATGCGGGCATGATCTCGCCGGATACCAACGTGTTCTCGGTAAAGTGGATCGGCAGGCCGAAGCGGGAGAAGCGGCTTAGCACGTCGCGGAGCTTCTCAGCGCCCCAATAGCCCTGATGCTGATGGGACTGGATGCCGATGGCGCTGATGGGAACGCCTGCTTCCAAAAGACCGTCCAGCAGGATCTCATAGGATGCACTGGTGTTGAAGTCGTTGATGAGAAGCGTCGCATTCGGATTCATAGCCTTTGCCTCGTCGAAAACGGCCTTTACAAGCTTGATGCGGCCCATCTCCTGGCAGATGCGCGTGATTGCGTTGTCATATTTATCAAAATTGGGCATGATCACAACCTCGTTGATCACGTCCCACATGTCGATGACGCCCTTAAAAGCAGTGACGTCACGGTCGATGCGCTGCAGCTGTTTTTTTAGGATCTCGGCGTTGGAATATTGCATGAGCCAGTCTGCGCAGGCCGTGTGCCAGCAAAGGGGATGGCCTTTTGCGGTGACGCCTCGCTCCCCTAGCCACTTGGCAGCAGCCATGGTGGGAGCTTCCATTGTCTGGCCTTCTTCGCGCTCATAGCGCCCCCAGTAGAAGGGAAGCGTGCCGTAATTAAAGAGTTTTGTCCATTTTTCCATGCGTTCGCCGAGGAAGGCGATCGCCTTTTCGTCGGATCTTTCCCATGCCTGCATCAGCGCAACACTGTCAAAGGCGCCGCAGCCGAAGAGGAACTGATGGGAAGTCTGTTTCACGGTGACGGACGCGTTCGCAAGGGGCGTGCCGTCAGCCTTGGTGAGGTGCAGGTTGGCAGTTGCTTTTCTGTGGGATAACGTACTCATGATCTACCTCCTTTGAACTGTTTCATGAACATGCTCTGTATAATATTTTATATGAGTCCGAGGGCGAAAGACAATGCAGTAATTGTCCAAGTATATGTATTATTTTGTTTTGATCCGCAGGAGGCAAAATATGATGAATCTAACAAAAGAGATGCATTGATTGATCCGCGGCCGCTATGGTAGAATAAAAGATAGTGCAAACGCACGATCAACAAGACAGGGGGTATGGGACATGGCAAATGACAGGCAAGATTCCAACCAGATCACGAGGGAGTATTTTGACAGCCTCATGATCGAAATGAGACACATTGACAGCGAGATCCCGGACACGAGGATCCGACTTTTCGGGCAGCAGTTTTCCATGCCGATCGCGACGGCGGCGCTGTCGCACCTAAACGGGACGGCTCCGGACGGAATGGCATTGATGGCTGAGGGCGCAAGGCGGGCAGACGCGTTATGCTTCTCAGGCATGGGTGAAGCCGAGGAGATCCAGGCGATGTGTGCGACGGGCGCAAAGGTGATCAAGATCGTGAAGCCTCATGCGGACAATGAAATGGTCTTTTCGAAGATCCGTGAGGCGGAAGCAGCAGGTGCCTTTGGTGTCGGAATGGACATTGACCATGCTTTTTCCTGGAACGGAGAATATGACAATGTTGTCGGTTTGCCCATGAAGCCAAAATCCTTAGAGGAAATGAGAAGCTTTGTGGAAAGCACTAGCCTGCCGTTCATCGTCAAGGGTGTCTTAAGCGTTCAGGATGCAAAAAAATGTCTTGAGATCGGTGCGGCGGGCATCATCGTTTCGCATCACCACGGCATCATGAGCAGCGCGGTTCCGCCCTTGTACGTACTGCCGAAGATCAAGGAAGTGATCGGAGATCAGATCCCGATCTTCGTGGATTGCTGCATGGAATCCGGCATGGATGCCTTCAAGGCGCTGGCGCTAGGCGCGGATGCGGTCTGCGTGGGACGCGCGTTCATGGAGCCCCTGCGTCAAAAGGGCGCTGAGGGCGTGTGTGAAAAACTGACATCCATGAATCAAGAGCTCAAGGCGGTGATGGAACGCACCGCATTCACCAAATTAAGCAAAATTGACAGCAGTGTCATCTACAAACGAGACTTTTAAAGTGTTAGCGTGCCACGCGGGAGGACGAGGATATGAGGATTGGTGGCGGAATAGAAAAAGCATATCATAACCCGGAAGAATGGGTGAAGCTTGCGAAGGACCTGCGGTACAGTGCGGTGCTCTGCCCCGTGGACAGCAGCAGTGATCAGGCGACGCGCAGGGAATACCTGAAGGCGGCGCGGGAGGCAGATCTTCTCATCGGCGAGGTGGGCGTTTGGCGGAACTGCCTTGCAAAGGATGAGAAGACTAGGAGGGCGGCCATGGATTATGCGAAGGCGCAGCTCGCGCTGGCGGATGAGATGGGCGCGAATTGCTGCGTGAACATCATTGGAAGCCATTCTGAGACGGCCTGGGACGGGTTTTCGGCAGAGAATTACTCCGACGATTTTTATGCGCTCGCCGTGGACAGCGTACGCGAGATCATAGACGCGGTAAAGCCTAAGAACACTTTTTATACCATCGAGCCCATGCCCTGGGTGCTTCCGGATTCCCCGGAGCAATACTTAAAGCTCATTCAGGACGTGGATCGGAAGAAGTTTGCGGTGCATCTGGACTTTGTGAACATGATCAACTGTCCGGAGCGTTTTTGCAAGAGCACGGAATTTGTGAAGCACTGCTTTGACCTTTTGGGGCCGTATATAAAGAGCATTCATTGTAAGGATTCCGTGATGGAGCAGGCCTATACCGCAATCATTCATGAGACAATGCCCGGGAAGGGCACGTTGGACTACAAAAAAATCCTTCCCCTCGTGGAAAACTTGGGGAAGGATATACCACTGTTTGTGGAGCATCTGCCGGATTACGAGACTTATCGTCAGGCCGCAGCCTTCGTGCGTGCGCAGGCGGAGAGTGTCGGAATCCTTGTGAAGGGATAATGTGCCAATGGGGACGGTTCTTTTTGACTCATTTTGGCCAAGCCAAAATGAGTCAAAAAGAACCGTCCCCATTGGCACATCCTAGCGTCCTGCTTGAATCTGTCTTACACATCTCCATGTGAAGAATCCGCCCATTACAAGAAGCACGAGGGAGACCAAGAGCAGGTACCAGCTTCCGTCGGAAATGGCAGTATAGGTGATGAAGACGATCAAACCGACATATGCAACGGCAAGTATGATCGCGGCCACGATCCGAATGGGCAGTGGAACGCGTTTTTCCGAAATCGCCCCCACGGACCCTTCCAGCAATAGATCTAAAAGAAATTCAAGTATTAAATCCATAACTACTTACACTCCCTGACAAATTTAGATATCCAACTCCGGCGGTACGTCCAGTTCATCTGAGACGTACTTGCCGTTTTTTTTGCGCTGTCTGACGCATTCCGTCAGGAGATATTCAATCTGGCCGTTCACGGAACGGAAGTCATCCTCTGCCCATGCGGCAATCGCATCGTAGAGCTTTGCGGATAGACGAAGAGGGACTTGCTTTTTATTGTCTGCCATGGGCGACCTCCTTTCTTACATCCGGCCCCCGGCTAAACCAGGGGCCAGATCACTTATATTCTAGTACAGACTTCCGGAATTCACAATGGGCTGAGCGTCTTTGTTGCCGCAGAGCACTACCAGAAGGTTTGAAACCATGGCAGCCTTGCGTTCCTCGTCAAGATTCACGATCTCCTTCTCGTTCAATCTTTCAAGAGCCATTTCCACCATGCCGACTGCACCATCCACGATCATCTTTCTTGCGTCGATGATTGCGGATGCCTGCTGTCTCTGAAGCATTACGGATGCGATTTCGGTAGCATATGCCAGATAGGTGATGCGAGCCTCGATCACTTCGATGCCGGCCTCATTCACTCTGGACTGGATCTCTTCCTTGATCCTCTTTGCAACGGTTTCGCTGGAGCCGCGAAGGCTTCCTTCGTCCGCCACGCCGTCGCCGGTGGTATCCACGCCGGGAGCCACGTCATAAGGATAAATCCTTACGATGTTACGAAGCGCGCTGTCACACTGCAGGGAAAGGAACTCCTTGTAGTTGTCCACGTTGAAGGCCGCCTTTGCAGTGTCAACGATCCTCCAGGTCACGGCGATGCCGATCTCAATGGGATTGCCGAGGCAATCATTGATCTTCTGACGGCTGTTGTTCAAGGTCATGATCTTCAGGGACATCTTTTTGGAATATACGTCCGCCGTCTGAATGGCTGCAGCCTTGTCCTGCACGTCGCCGCTTTGCTTGAGGCTCGTGCCGGCCGCGGGATTCACTGCGGAGCAGAAGGGATTTACAAAATAGAAACCGGAATCCTTCAAGGTTCCAATATATTTACCAAAGAGGGTCAAAACCAGTGCCTCTTGGGGTTTTAGAACCTTCAGTCCGCACCATGGAAGCCATCCAAACATTAGGATCACTGCGCCGAGCACAATGCCCGGAATAAACACCATGACTCCGGAAGCGATCAGCAGTGCGACGCCGAATAAATAACCCAAAATTGACAGGATCAGTACAGGCATACCGTTTTTCTTAGTGGTTAAAATGATTTCTTTCATAGAAAGCACCTCCTTTTGATATCATAATGATATCATCGCAATTTCTTTTTGTCAATATATTTTCGCCAAAACTCCGTCCGGCGCCACAAAATACACCAACAGTATAATAAAAAATATCCTAACGGTACTGCCAGTGTCTTCTCAAACCCAAAGGATACTGTTATAATCAAAGTAACCTAGGGAAAAGCCCTGGCATATGCCAGGAGAAAGAGAGTACGTATGGAGATCAGGCTAGCCGAGAATATCAAGAACTACAGGAAACAAAAGGGACTTACGCAGGAGCAACTGGCGGAGGTCATGGGCGTCAGCGTCGGCGCCGTGCATAAGTGGGAAGCGGGGCTGTCGGTGCCGGAGCTGAACCTCATCGTTCGCCTTGCGGATTTCTTCGACGCCTCGGTCGACGTCCTTTTGGGCTATCAGATGAAGGACAATCGCCACGACGCGATGGCCAGGCGCCTGGATGACTATTATAACAATAAGGATCGCAAAGGGATCGACGAAGCGGAAAAAGCGCTGAAGAAATACCCCAACTCGTTTCAGATCGTATTTGCCTGCGCATGCATCTATCTTGGATTTGGCGCGGAGGAAGGAAATCGCGAGTTCCTTCTGAAAGCGTTGGAGCTTCTGGATCGAAGTGAACATTTGATGGCGCAAAACAATGATCCGGAGCTCAGTGAGTTTGTGCTGAGAGGTTCAAAAGGCATCATATACCTGCGCCTCGGAGACGTGGACCAAGCGCTCAAGGTTTTCACGGAGAACAACGCGGGAGGATATTATAACGATCTGATCGGCATTCTGTACTCCTTTTTCATGAATCGGCCGGAGGAGGGGGCGCCCTACCTGTCCAACGCTTTGCTGCAAGGGATCAGTGCTTTCATGAACTGTACCCTTGGATACGTAAAGCTCTATGTTGGCAGACGTGATTTCGCCTCGGCGAACGATTTTTTGGACTGGATCGAAACATTGATCAAAGGCTTGCAACGTGAGAAAGAAAGCAGCAATCTGGGCTATCCGGACGCCGCTGGCGGCAGCTTACAGGCATGCCGAGCATATGTTTTCTTTAGTGATGGAAAAGTGGAGTCGGCAGTAAAATGCCTTAAGAATGCTTTAGCCATCACGAGTACGTTTGACGAGAATCCAAATTATGACGTTTCGACCTATCGCTTCATGGAAATGAACGGTAAGATCGGTTTCTTTAATGTTTTCGGGACGACGGCAAAGGAGAGTCTTTCGCAGATGATCGAAAAGATCCAAGATCCTGGATTTACGAAGTTATGGAAGGATATCAAACATGAAGAAGAAAGTAATAAAGATCAAAGAGGAATTACTGACGAGCTTTTATCATAAGAACCACGGAGCGTTGGGACTTGCCGTCTTGGCATCGGTTCTTGGCGGCACCATTGGCATGTGGGTCTCCTGGATCATGCAGGAGCTGATCGATTCGGCCTCCGGCGTTGAGGGCGCAAAACCCCTTTCGGAATTGGCATGGCAATCGCTGATATGCTTGATATTCATAGCGTTCTGCCTCTATCTGAACTATGTCTCCGAGCCGCGTTTTATACGGCGCGCGATGCAGCAATACAAAGAGTTAGTGTTCACGAAGCTCACGGAAAAAAGCGCATCCTCCTTTCGCGAGGAGAGCACGGCGACCTATCTTTCCGCGCTGACAAATGACGCGACGCGCATTGAGACGGACTATCTTGGGAATTTGCTTGCGATGCTCGGACAGATCGTCAGCTTTATCAGTGCACTTACGTTGATGCTTATTTATTCGCCGCTGATGACGGCGATCGCAGCAGGCCTGACCGTTCTGCCGCTCATCGGATCACTCCTTACGGGACAAAGGCTAGAAACGGCGGAGAAAAAGGTTTCCGAACGCAATAAGACCTTCACGGGCATGCTCAGTGAATGCCTGAACGGATTTCCGGTGGTAAAAAGCTTCCAGGCAGAAAAAGAGATCCAGGGATTGTTTCAGGAGAAGAATCAAGAGCTCGAACAGCAAAAGTTCCTGCGCCGCAGGATCGCTGCACTGATCTCTCTTATTGGAAACATGGCCGGGATCATCGCACAGCTTGGCGTGTTTTTGATCGGCGCATGGCTTTCCCTTCAAGGGAAGGGCCTTACGCCCGGTATTGTCATCGCTTTCGTAAACCTGATGAACGGCTTGCTCAATCCCATCAGCGTGCTGCCTGGCATGATCGCAGGGCGCAAGGCGGCAAAGGGCCTTGTGGAAAAGCTTGCGGATGCACTGACCATGAACAGCGAACAGGACGGGAGCAAGGAGATCGCTGAGGTTTCCGAGGGGATCCGACTGACTGACGTTACCTTTGGATATGAGGAAGGGAAGGACGTGCTGCATGACGTGGACGCCTTCTTCGAAGCAGGCAAGGCATATGCGATCGTCGGCGGCAGCGGCAGCGGAAAGTCCACACTCCTAAATCTGCTCATGGCGGGCGGAAAAGGCTACCGCGGAAAGATATGCTATGATGAGACGGAGCTGCGCGACGTCAGCGTGGACTCTTTGTATCGGAACGTTGCAATGATCCAGCAGAGCGTGTTCGTGTTTGATGCGTCCATCCGTGACAATGTTTCCATGTTCCGCGATTTCCCCAAGGAGGAGGTGCAGGAGGCGCTGCGCCGCGCAAGCCTTGAGGCGCTGGTCGCTCAGCGAGGAGAGGAATATCGTTGCGGCGAAAACGGAAATGGTCTTTCCGGCGGAGAAAAGCAGCGCATTTCCATCGCAAGAAGCCTGCTTCGCAAATCCTCCGTGTTACTTGTGGATGAGGCAACCGCGGCCCTTGACAAGGAGACCGCATATCATGTCTCCGACGACATCCTGAACCTCGCGGGGATCACGCGCATTGTCGTGACCCATGCCTTGGAAGAACGCCTTCTTCGCCGCTACGACGGCATCCTCGTGATGAAGGACGGCCGCATTGCCGAGAGCGGCTCCTTCGACGAACTCATGAACCAGAATGGATATTTCCGCGCTCTCTACACCGTGTCGCAGTAGCGTGCCAATGGGGACGGTTCTTTTTGACACATTTTTCCCCTTGCTTTTTTAAAAGCGCGTGCTATAATACTTTTAACAGCTTTGACGGAGACCGAGTTCGTTAGCACCGCGTTTCAGAGAGATGCCATAAGGTGCGAGGGCATCACGCGGATACGAAGGAGACCGCTCCCGAGCTTCGCGCAAGAAAGCAAGGATCACGGCATTTCGCCGGCAGAAAGGCCTGGGCACGTGACGACGGCACAAGCGCGACGAAACCTCCATCGTTACTGGAAACCAGAGTGAAAAATCAAGGTGGTACCGTGCTTATTCGAGCACCCTTGGAAACAGGGGTGCTTTTTTGCTCCCCAAACTCAAGAAAGGAGAACAAACCTATGAAGATCATCTACAAAGACGGAACGGTTGGCGAGTGTCCTGAAGAGGAGGTAACGCACGTCCTGCGTCACTCTGCCGCACACATCATGGCTCAGGCCATCCAGAGACTCTATCCCGACGCGGATTTCGCGTATGGTCCCGCGACCGAGAGAGGTTTCTATTATGACGTCGATCTCGGCGACAGGAAGCTTTCCGACGAGGATCTTGCAGCGATCGAAGCGGAGATGAAGAAGATCACGAAGGAGAACCTTCCCTTCAAGTCCTTCATCCTTGGCCGTGAAGAGGCTGTCAAGTTCATGCATGAGCGCGGCGCAAAATATAAGGAGGAGCACATTGGCGACCTTCCCGATGACGCCGTGATCAGCTTCTATCAGCAGGGCGATTACGTTGACATGTGTATCGGACCGCACATCTGCTACACCAAGGCCCTCAAGGCCTTCAAGATCACCGGACAGAGCGGTGCATACTGGAAAGACAATGCAAAGAATAAGATGCTCACCCGTATCAACGGCGTGGCATTCGCATCTCAGGAAGAGCTTGCGGAATATGAGAAGCAGCTTGAGGAAGCAAAGGCCAGAGACCATCGTAAGATCGGTAAGGAAATGGGCCTGTTCATGACGGACGACCTGATCGGCAAGGGCCTTCCCATGTTCCTTCCCAAGGGTTACACCGTATGGCAGGAGCTTGAGAACTACATCCGCGCAAAGGAATTAAAGCTTGGCTATCAGCACGTTCTGACGCCTTGCGTCGGCAGCGTTCAGCTGTACAAGACCAGCGGTCACTGGGATCATTATCGCAAGAATATGTTCCCGCCCATGGAGGTAGAGGGTGAGACCTTCGTGCTCCGTCCCATGAACTGCCCTCATCACATGATGATCTACGCAAACAAGCCTCACAGCTATCGTGAGCTGCCCATCCGTATCGGTGAGATCGCTCATGACTTCCGTTTCGAAGCCAGCGGCACGCTGAAGGGCATCGAGCGCGTAAGGCACTTCTGCCAGAACGACGCGCACCTGTTCGTAACGCCCGGCCAGATCGAGGAAGAGTTCAAGAAGGTCGTTGACCTGATCCTTGACGTTTACAAGGACTTCGGTATCACGGATTATCGTTGCGTACTGTCGCTTCGTGATCCTGCGGATACGGAGAAATATTATCCCGATGATGACATGTGGAATACCGCAGAGGCATCCCTTCGCCAGGTGCTTAATGACATCGGCATCGAGTATACCGAGGAGATCGGTGAGGCCGCATTCTATGGCCCGAAGCTTGACGTGAACGTGAAGCCCGCCGTTGGCGCTGAGATCACCCTTTCCACCTGCCAGCTGGACTTCTGCCTGCCCATGAAGTTTGACCTGAAGTACATTGACAGCGACTCCACCGAGAAGACCCCCGTGGTGCTTCACCGCGCAATTCTTGGTACGCTGGATCGTTTCATGGCATATATCATCGAGCAGACCATGGGTAAGTTCCCGACCTGGCTTGCACCCCTGCAGGTGAAGGTTCTTCCCGTCAGCGAGAAGACGAATGAATATGCCGCAAAGGTGAATGAGGCTCTCGAGAACGCAGGCGTTCGTACCTTCCTGGATGACAGAAGCGAGAAGATCGGCTACAAGATCCGTGAAGGTCAGCAGGTAGACCGCGTGCCTTACATGCTGATCATCGGCCAGAAGGAAGCCGAGGACGGCACGGTCAGCGTTCGTAAGCGCGACTGCACCGACAACGAAGTCATGAGCCTCGACGACTTTATCGCAAAAGTAACCGAAGAGATCCGCACCAAGGCGAGATAAATCAAAAATGAGTCAAATGGAACCGTCCCCACTGGCACGTTTGTGCCACTGGGGACGGTTCTTTTTGGCTCATTTTATGCGAGTTGCGCTTTTTGCATGTTGTAGTAAATGCCTTTTTTCTCCATGAGCTGTGCGTGGGTGCCGCGTTCGGCGATCTCGCCGTCATGGATGACCAGGATCAGGTCGGCGTTGATGATGGTGGAGAGGCGATGTGCGATGGCAATGATCGTGCGTTTGCCCGCAAGCTCACCGATGGCTTTTTGGATCTGCTGCTCCGTGCGGACGTCGACGGAAGCGGTGGCCTCGTCTAATACGATAATGGGACTGTTTCTTAAAATGGCGCGGGCAATGGCCACGCGCTGTTTTTGTCCGCCGGAAAGGCGAAGGCCGCGCTCGCCGACCTGCGTTTCGTACTTGTCAGGCATGTGGAGAATATCCTCGTGGATGTTCACAGCCTTTGCGGCGGCCTCGATCTCCTCGCGCGTCGCATCGGGACGGGCATAGCCAATGTTTTCCGCGATGGTTCCGTTGAACAGGAAGGTGTCCTGAAGCACGGGCGATATATTATGCCGAAGACTCTCCAACGTCACGTGTTTGATGTCCTGTCCGTCGATCAAGATTCTGCCCTCGATGGGATCGTAGAATCTTGAGATCAGCTGGGTTGCCGTGGTTTTTCCGACGCCCGTGGGGCCGACAAGCGCTACCATCATGCCGGGCTCGCAGGTAAAGGAAACATGTTTCAAAACGGGGATCTGGTTCTCATAATGGAAGGTCACGTCTTCAAAGGTAAGTGCACCCTTCACGTTCTCCAAGGGCTTTGCATCCTTTTCGTTCTGGATCTGCGAAGGCGTGTCCAGGATCAAGGTCACACGCTCTGCACCTGCAAGGGACTGCTGCAGGCTCTCGAGAAGGTTTGCAAGGCCGGAAACAGGTGCATAAAAGAGTCCAAGATATAAAACAAAGGCGACGATGTCAGCAACGCTGATCTGGCCGTGATAAGCAAGGTAACCGCCAAAGAAAACCACAAGCACCGTACCAAGCGAGGAAAGAAGCTCCACGCAGGGATGGAAGATGGCGCTGGCGCGCAGGGCCCGAAGCATTGCCACAACCTGCTCGAGACTCTTCTTGCGAACGCGTTCGCCTTCATATTCTTCCTGGCCAAAGGCCTGGATCTCATGCAGCCCTGAAAGGCTGTCCTGAAGCTGCGCGTTCAGCTCGCCCATGACCTTCTGAGAAGCCCTGAAATACGGCCGCACGATCTTCGCAAAGATCACGCCGGAGATCAGGATCAAAGGGATGGGACCGCAGGTAATCAGCGCCAGCTTCCAGTTGATGGTCAGAAGGATCACAAGCACGCCCACAAAGGTGACAAGGTTCGTGATGATGTCCGGGATCATATGCGCGTAAAGGAGTTCGAAATCTCTCGTGTCGTTCACGACGCGGCTCATAAGGTCGCCGGTCTGCTTGTCGTGAAAGAACGTGAGGTCTAGGCATTGTAGCTTGTCATAGAGCCTGCTTCTAAGGTCGCCCACGAGATACCATGCGGCGCGGTGCGCCAGGTAATTGCTCAGGAACCGAAAGAGCACGCGGAGCAGATATAACGCTAAAAGCAACCATGCCAGTCGCAGAATGGAAGAGAGTGCGGCTTCGTCCACGCCCTTTTCCACTAGTCCCGTCATGGCGGACAAAACCTTTGGCGCCGTCAGGTTTACCAGCGTAAGGCTTAGGGTCGAAAGGATCGCGATCACGTAAAGTCCCTTATATCTTGCCGCCTCTTTTGTCAGTTTCCAAAGTGTTCTCATTTATGCTCTCCTATGTATGTTTCCAACGGTTTCCGCTTTTAGTGTAATCGAAGACGCAACGCATGAGAATGGAGAATATTGTTTTTTATACATACGAAATTGCAAAACCGCCAGATCACGGATATAATAAAAGAGCATGATTACCTTTATCAAAACGAGGAAACGAGGAAACTCAAATGAAAAAAATCTTGATCATAGAAGACGACAAAGCACTGAATAACGGGATCGTCATGGCGCTGAAACGGGAAGAACTGTCGTTTCGGCAGTGTTTTCAATTCAGCGATCTGACAAAGGAAGACTACGATGCGGACTTGATCATTTTGGACGTGAATCTTCCGGACGGCAACGGATTTGAGTTTCTGAAAAACCTTCGCCAGACCTCGCAGATCCCCGTCATTCTTTTGACGGCAAACGATCTGGAAACCGATGAGGTGATGGGGCTTGAACTCGGTGCGGACGATTACGTGACAAAGCCCTTCAGCCTGATGGTATTACGCGCAAGGATTGACAAAATCCTCAAAAAGTCAAGTGCCGCAAGGGCCAACGCATATTCAGAGGGAAAATTTTTCTTTGATTTTGACGCAATGGAATTTCGGGTGAACGGTGAGAACGTGGAGCTGAGCAAGACCGAACAAAAGCTCCTAAAACTCTTGATCCAAAACAAAGAAAAGACGCTGACACGGGATTTCCTTGTGGACAGGATCTGGACGGACGGCGCGGAATATGTGGATGAAAATGCGCTCTCCGTGACCGTCGCAAGGCTACGCAAAAAGCTGGATGCAACCGATCAGATCCAGACGGTATATGGTATCGGATACGCTTGGAGGACAAAGGCATGATCTCTCAAAAAAGATTATTAGAACGCCTGGACGAGATGCTCGAGGCGGGGATCAACGGAACCTTTGAAGAGTCAAGCTATGACGAAACGCAGCTTTCCAAGATCGAAGCCAAATGGTTCAAGTACCTTGCTTCATCAAAGCTGGCATATCAAAGGACAAAAGAGGATCGGGAAAAGCTACAGCAACTTGTTTCCGACATTTCGCACCAGACCAAAATACCCCTTTCCAACATTCTGCTCTACACGGAATTGCTGCAGGAGCAGGACCTTGGCGATGAGAGCAAAAAGCTTGTGGAAGAGATCCGAAATCAGTCTGAAAAGCTGGAATTCCTGATCCAGTCGCTGGTCAAGACCTCGCGTCTTGAAACAGGAACCTTTGCGATGACGCAGACGCCCTGTGATCTTGGCGTCCTTGCAGAGCGTGCAGTTTCGCAGGTGCGGCCCAAAGCGGAAGGCAAAGGCATAGAGATCACTGCCTCCAAGGCTGAAGGCATTGTTGCCAAATGCGATCCGAAGTGGACGCAGGAAGCGCTTTTTAACGTTTTGGACAATGCGGTGAAATATACCGCTGAAAAAGGCAAGATCCAAGTGGAGTTCAAGGACTTTGAAATGTTCGCGAGCATAAGCGTTACGGACGATGGCATTGGCATCGCGGAGGAAGAGCTTCCGCTTATCTTTGGCCGGTTTTACCGCGGGAAGAACGTGCGAGAACAAAGCGGCGTCGGGATCGGTCTGTACTTAAGCCGCCAGATCATAGAGGGACAGGGGGGATATATCTCCGCCAAATCCCAGCCAGGAAAGGGTTCGACCTTCGAGATTTATCTTCCCAAATGACCTAGGAATCTTTCAATTCTGTTAGATTCCGGAAAGAACGTGGCAAGAATCGCCTGCTACAATAAAGCCATAAAATAAAACTTTTGTAAGGAGGGCAACATGTCAGTACTAAAAACAGAGGATCTTACGAAAATATATGGCCAGGGCGAGGCGAGCGTAACCGCGCTTGAGAATGCGAATATTTCCGTGGAGCAGGGAGAATTCGTTGCGATTGTGGGGACCAGCGGCAGCGGAAAATCAACGCTCCTACACATGCTTGGAGGCCTTGATCGTCCCACCTCCGGCAAGGTGTACGTGGACAACAAGGACATTTTTTCGCTTAAGGACGAGGAGCTCACAATCTTTCGCAGAAGAAAGATCGGATTTGTCTTTCAAGCATATAATCTCGTGCCGACGCTGAACGTTTACGAGAACATTGTTTTTCCCATTCAGCTAGACGGCAATGAGGTGGATGAGGCCTTTGTGGGTGAGGTGATCGCAACGCTTGGCCTCTCGGAACTTCAGAATCGTCTTCCCAATCATCTTTCCGGCGGGCAGCAGCAAAGGGTTGCCATCGCCAGGGCACTTTCCGCAAAGCCTGCGATCATTTTGGCAGATGAACCCACGGGAAATCTTGACAGTAAGTCCAGTCAGGATGTGTTAAGCCTTCTTAAGGTTACGGGTCAAAAGTATGGACAGACCATCGTCATGATCACACACAACGAGGCGATCGCGCAGATGGCGGACCGGTGCATTCGCATCGAGGACGGCCACATTGTAAAGGGTGGTGACGAGCGCCATGAATAAAGTGAAGAATAAAAAAGCAGTCAGCGGCCTGGCGTTTCATGAACTGAAATCAAGCCGCTTAATGAATTTTGTCATTATGGTCTCCATCGTCCTGACCTGCGTGATGTTTACGGCCCTTGCGACCATCGGCGGCAGCACGATGAACGGATTTCAAAGACAGACCATGCGTCAGGTTGGCGGAGATCGCATGGCAGGACTGAAGTACGTGCGTCAGCGCGATTATGAAAAGGTGCTGGCGGACCCCAAAACAAAGGACGTGGTTTATCGGAGGATCGTCGGAAGGGTCGAAAACGAAAGCCTTCGCACGATCAATGCCGAGGTGAACTATGTTGGGGATGAAAATGCGGCGAAAGCGGTGTTCTGCCTTCCGACGACAGGAGGGCTGCCCCGGGAAATGGACGAGGTTGCCACGAGCGACCTGACGCTTGCGGAGCTTGGGATCCCGTGTGAATTAGGGGCCATCGTTCCGCTTACGATTTCCATCGATGGCGAGATCATCGAACAGGAATTCAAGCTTAGCGGCTTTTGGGAGGGTGATCCAATCAGCATGGCGCAGATGTTGTTCGTATCCGAGGCGTTTGCGGACAAATATGCACCGACTCCCGACGAAGACTTTTATTCACGCGGGGCGACCCAATATGCAGGCTATTGGCAGGTGGATTTCAATTTTTCCAACAGCTTCAACATCGAGGGAAAAACGATAAAGCTGGTGGAAAGACTTTATCAGAAGGATTCTTACGCTGTCCAATATGGCGTAAACTGGGCTTATTCCATGAGCTCGATGGATTTTGATACGGTATGGATGGTGCTTCTTTTTGCCTTGATGATCTTTGTCGCAGGGTACCTGATCATCTATAATATCTTCCAGATCAATATCTCTGCGAACGTGCGAAAGTACGGGCTTTTGAAAACCATCGGCATGACCCGTCGGCAGATCCGGCGCTTGGTGCAGATCCAGACGAGAGTTTACTGCCTGATCGGTATTCCCGTCGGAATTCTCATCGGGCTGTTCTTCGGAAAGATTTTATTTGGATCCTTTATGAAGATTTTGACGCTGGACGCTTCGGTGGAATATCATCTCAGCGCGTTTTGGGTAGTTGTGGTCTGCGTTTTTGCAGCGACATTTACCTACCTGACGGTCATGATCAGCTGCAGAAAGCCTGCCGGTATGGCCGGAAACGTATCCCCCATGGAGGCGCTTCGTTATAACGAGACCGAGATCAAGACGAAGAAGGACCACAAGAAAACCGGCAAGGTTCACCCCATCACCATGGCGCTCAGTAATCTTTTGAGAAGCAAAAAGAAGACGGTGATCGTCATTCTTTCCCTTTCTTTAAGCCTGATCCTGCTCAACACCATGGTGACGTTTTTTAAGGGCGTGGACATGGACAAATATGTTCAAAGGCTCATGATCGGAGACCTGCAGGTGACCAATGCGTCGTCTGTCAGCGGGGACGTGAGCCGGATCAAGCCTGAGGAGATCAAGGCGATGGAAAATGCGGATTCCATCAGGGAATGCGATGCATTTTACAGGATGCCTGCCTCGGTAAGGCTTACCGGAAAAGCCATGGAGAAGGCGGAAAAGCTTTATGAGAAGCACGCGAACGCAAAAGTGTGGGATGAGAAGCTGGAAGAGTTTAAAAAAACCGGTGAATACAGTTCGTCTCGCGAATTCTATAAATATCTTGACCTGCGAAATCTGGCAAAGGGCTCGGAATATGGTGAAAAGGGCGTCGTTACCACGGACGTTTACGGCATAGAACCCTCGGCACTGGACCTCATAAGCGTCGATCATGGAACTCTGGATGCGGAGAAATTCGCAACGGGAAAGTATGTCCTTGTAAATACGGCTTGCACCCAATTGGAAAGTGCATATCGCGGAGAAGACCAGTTCTATGAGGTCGGGGATATGCTGACGATGGAGACGAAGGATGGCATCACGAAGGAATATGAGGTCATGGCCATCGCGGACGTTCCTTATCCGCTAAGCACTAAGATATTTTATTCCGTTTACGCACATTTGATCCTTCCCAAAACAGAGTATGAGACCCTCAGCTCGAATCAGAATGCCCTCAGTGCCGTCATCTTCGCAGAGGATGGGAGAGAAAAGGAGGCCGAAGAATTCGTGCGTTCGATCACGGATCAGCCAGGGACTTCGCTGATCCTGAGTAACAAGGAAACCGTCATGGAGGAATTTGAGGATATGGTCTCTGCGTTCCGGATCATGGGAGGGTCCCTGGCAGGCATTCTCGCACTCATTGGTGCATTGAATTATATCAACGCCATGGTGACCAGCATGCTTGCAAGAAGAAAGGAATTTGCCATGATGTCGGCCGTTGGCATGACAGGAAAGCAATTGGAGGGCATGCTCATCTGGGAAGGCATTGCATATGCCTTCGGAACCCTTGTGGTTTCCGCCGTCCTGGGGTCTTTCATAAGCGCCGTGCTCATGAGAGGCTTCGAGAGGATCACCTTCTTTTACACCTATCATTTTACGCTCCTGCCGATCCTGCTTGGCATACCATTCCTGCTTTCGCTGGCCGTTGTGATCCCGATCATCGCATATCGCCACGTGTCCAAGGAGAGCGTGGTTCAAAGGCTGCGGGAGAATGAATAAGTTTCGTACATAACAAAATCAGCGAAGGGATGGCAAAAATCACTTCTTGCAAGAGCCGTGGATTGCCTGTATGATGAAAGGTGGAGGGAATGATCATGGAGCTGCAGGAGTTTTTCCGGGAGAATCCTAAGGTTGCCGTCGCTTTTTCGGGCGGCGTGGATTCCTCCTATCTGCTGTACGCGGCGAAGCAATATGCAAAAGAAGTTCGTGCATATTATGTTTCCGCCGAGTTTCAGCCGAGATTTGAATATGAGGATGCCATGCGCCTCGCAAAGGAAATTGGGGCGCAGGTCAGTGTGATAAAGCTGAGCGCCCTGGAGATCCCGAAGGTAGCGGAGAACCCCGCGAACCGTTGCTATTACTGCAAGCAAGGGATCTTTGGCGCCATTTGGAAGGCTGCAAGGGAGGATGGTTTTTCCGTGCTTTTGGATGGTACGAATGCATCCGATGATGCGGGGGATCGCCCTGGCATGAAGGCGCTTTTGGAGCTTTCCGTGAGGTCTCCGCTTCGGGAGTGCAACCTGACCAAGGCGCAGATCCGCGAGCTTTCGAAGGAGGCAGGGCTCTTTACCTGGGACAAACCGGCATATGCCTGCCTTGCAACGAGGATTCCCACGGGTGAAGTGATCACGAAGGAGAAGCTGGCGGACACGGAGGCTGCGGAAGGGTTTTTGTTCTCTTTGGGATTTACGGATTTTCGCGTAAGATCGAAGGAGGGGCATGCAAGGATTCAGTTGCCGGAGGCGCAGTGGGGACTCTTGATGCAGCACAGGGCCGAGATCTTGCAGGAGCTTTCGAAGTATTATGAGACGGTTTCGCTGGACCTGGAGGTAAGGGCGTAGAGATGGCGCAGGAGGCGTTGCCAGGCGGCCGAAAGAAGCAGTTGGCCTAAAGGTGTCGGGCAGTGGCCATGGATGCCTGGGGCGCCGCAGGTGATGGGACGGATATGGAGGACATGGCATGAACGAAGACATAAGAGGTCTGCTGGAAGGGGTGAAAGCGGGCACGGTCTCCATCGAGGAGGCGGTCCTGAAGCTAAAGACCAAGCCGTTTGAAGATATCGGATTTGCCAAGGTGGATACCCACAGAAAGCTTCGCCAAGGCGTTGCGGAGGTAATCTATGGCGCAGGAAAAACGCCTGAGCAGATCATTCGCATTGCAGACGTGATGAAGCAAAACGCTCAGAGCACCATCCTGATCACAAGGCTTTCGAAAGAGAGTGCCGAGGAAGTGGAAAAGGCGCATCCGATGGAATATTATCCCGAAGCCAGGTGTGGCGTTATCGGTGAGATGCCGAAGGCGGACGGCCTTGGAAAGATCGTGATCGCGACGGGCGGAACAAGCGACGTTCCCGTGGCGGAAGAGGCGGCCGTGACGGCGCAGGTTTTAGGGAATGAAGTCGTAAGGCTTTATGACGTGGGCGTTGCGGGATTGCATCGCACGCTGGCGCATATGGAAGACATTATGAGCGCAAACGTGATCGTTGCCATCGCCGGCATGGAAGGGGCGCTTGCAAGCGTGATCGGAGGCCTTGCGGATTGTCCCGTGATCGCGGTACCGACCAGCGTCGGGTACGGGGCGTCCTTCCATGGATTGTCTGCACTGCTGTCCATGCTGAATTCCTGCGCGAGCGGCGTTTCAGTCGTGAATATAGACAATGGTTTTGGGGCAGGATATCTGGCAAGCATGATCAATCATCCAAACCTGAAGGGAGAAGAAAATGGTTAAACACGTGATCTTGTGGCAACTAAAGGAAGAATATTCAGATGCGCAGAAGGCTGAGATCAAGCAGGGCATTAAGGAAGGCCTGGAAGGTTTAAAGGGAAAGATCCCCGGACTTTTGGAGATTCAGGTTAATATTGATCCTTTGGCCAGCTCGAACTGTGACGTAATGCTGGATTCTTGCTTTGAGAGCGAGGAAGCACTGAAGGGTTATGCGGTTCATCCGGAACACGTTGCAGTGGCGAACGGAAAGGTAAGACCTTTTACCGCCAGCAGAATCTGCATGGACTATGAAATCTAGGAGAATGCTATGAAGACATTGTACTTTGACTGTGGCATGGGCGCCGCAGGTGACATGCTGACGGCGGCGCTTTTGGAACTCTTGCCGGATCCGGAAGGATTTGTGGCGGAGCTGAACGCACTGAAGATCCCTGGCGTGGAATATCGCAATGAGCCTTCCGTAAAGTGCGGCATCACGGGCACGCATATGACCGTGAAGGTCCATGGCGAGGAAGAAGAAAGCCACGACCACCATCATGAGCATGACCACGGTGAGCACGAGCAGCATCATGACCATGAGGACCATGATCACCACCACGAGCATGAACATGAGCATGGCGAACATCATCACCATCACGACGAGGATCATCCTCATGAGCATCACCATGATCATGAACATGAACATCACCACGAACATGACCACGATCACGAGGGGCATGGGCATCACCATCATCACGCTTCCATGGCGGACATTGAGCACATTGTGCGGGATCACCTGGAGTTGCCGAAGAAGGTTCAGGACGACGTGCTTGCGGTATATGGCCTGATCGCAGAGGCAGAAAGCCATGCGCATGGCAGGCCTGTAACGGAGATCCATTTCCACGAGGTTGGTACCATGGACGCCATTGCGGACGTGGTTGCCGTTTGTCTTTTAATGAACAAGATTGCGCCGGATGAGGTGATCGTTTCACCAGTTCACGTGGGAAGCGGTCAGGTGCATTGTGCACACGGCATTCTGCCCGTACCTGCGCCTGCGACGGCCTTTATCTTAAAGGACGCACCGATCTACGGCGGAGCGATCCGCGGCGAGCTTTGCACGCCTACGGGTGCGGCACTCCTAAAGCACTTCGCGACAAAATTTGGAAACATGCCCGTTATGAGCGTGGAAGCGATTGGATATGGCATGGGCAAAAAGGATTTCGAGGTGGCCAACTGCGTCAGAGTGATGCTGGGCGAGACCCTGACTCTCGAAAAGCTCGAAATGCTTGGCAGGGAAGCTGCGGTAAGAAGCGTGGACGGAAGCGAGAGCAACGCACAAAAGAAGACCGTTAGTGATGCAGCCGAAGAACCCGTTGGAGACGAGAAGGTTTATGAACTCAGCTGCAATGTGGACGACATGACTGGCGAGGAAATCGGCTTTGCGATGGAGCGCCTGTTCGAAGCGGGTGCGCGTGACGTTTACACGATCCCCATCGGCATGAAAAAGAACCGCCCCGGCATCCTGATCCGCGCGCTTTGCGTGTCAAAGGACAAGGAAAAGCTTGTGGAGGCGATGTTCCGTCACACGACAACGATCGGGATCCGCGAGTGTGCGTTGGATCGATATATTTTAAGCAGAGAGATTGAGGCGACAAATACGCCTTATGGCGAGGTTCGTCGCAAGACCTCAGCGGGATACGGCGCAAAGCGCGAGAAGATTGAATTTGAAGACCTTGCACGGATCGCGAGAGAGCGAGGGATCAGCCTCTGGGAAGCACGCGAGTTGCTTTGATTTGATTCGAACCAAAGATTCTTCCGAGGGTGATTTAGAGAAAGTCATTGAGGCGGAAACATGAAAGGGATCTTGAGAAGATCAATCTTGACGGCAGGAGCGGCGATGCTTGTGACGGCGCTTCTGGCGGGAGGCTGTGGCAGGCCGGGAAATGCCGCGAAGTCAGGCGGCGTGGACGGGGCCTCTGGAAAGGCTGGCTCTGCGCAGATGACGGATGGGACTGCGATGGCGCAGGGATCATCGGACAGCACGCCTGCGCCCATGGCCACGTCGGAGCCGCAAATGATAGTGGAACAAACGCCGCAACCGACTCTTGAGCCGACGCCAATCCCCTCGGATTATATGATTCAGAAGGCCAACACGATCCTGGACGAAGAAAACAAGCTGGAGATCGACTTCGCTGCCCTTGCAGAGACTGACAGCGGAACGTTCAAGAAGATTGATGAATATGTCGCATCCCTGGAGCCCTCTAGGAAAAATGGCATGACGGGGCTCTTTGCGGGCAAGAACCTGATCTTGATCTCGGCGGAAGCATTTACCGCGGAAGTGATCAGGGAAGACCTTACGCCAACCCTTTATCGCCTTGCGACAAAGGGCATTCAATTTACGGATTTCTATCAGCCTGCAGGTGCAGGAACAACGGGCGGTGAGTGCCAAAACATTTTTGGTCTGTCTCCTGCACGGGCAGGCACTTCCGTGAAGGCCACGGCGACGTTCAATAATTATTTCACCATGGGAAGTCAGCTGAACCGCCTTGGATACTTTGGAAAAGCCTATCACAACGGCAATTACACCACCTATGAGCGGGATAAGACGCACAATAATCTGGGCTATTCGGAAGGCTTTATGGCATATGGGAACGGCATGGAGAAGTTTATCGTGCCGACTTGGCCGGAAAGCGATTATGACATGTTCGTGGGAACAATCCCGGATTATATTGATCAGGAGCATTTTAACGTCTATTACATGACGGTGAGCGGGCACAGTAATTATGGCTTCAAGAGCAATGCCATGGCAAAGAAGCACAAGGACCGCGTGGCAGACATGGAAGGATCGCAGGCGATCCGAGCATATGAAGCCGCAAACCTGGATTTCGAGGACGCTCTCACCTATCTGGTGGAACAGCTGGAGGAAAAAGGGATCGCTGATGACACCGTGATCGTGATCAGCGCGGACCATTATCCTTATGGCCTCGACGGCGGAACAAAGCCGCTTGGACAAATGCCTTACTTGTCCGAGCTTTACGGCTATGAGGTGAAAAACGTGCTTCAGAGGGATCATAACAGGCTCATTATCTGGTGCAGTTGCCTTGAGGACTATGATCCCATCGTCGTGAGTTCGCCTGTTTGCAGCAATGATATTCTTCCGACGCTTTCAAATCTGTTCGGGACGGAGTGGGATTCGAGACTGCTCCCCGGAAGGGATGTGTTTTCAGACCTTCCCGCGCTGGCAATCCTGGACCGAAGCAATTGGAAAACGGACCTGGGAGTCTGCATCAAAGGAAAATTCAAGCCCTTTGACGAGGAGGCACAGCTCCCTGAGAATTACGCAAAAACGATCAGCGCACAGGTTTCGAAAAAATATGAACTCAGTAAGAACTTGCTCAGCGAGGATTATTTCGGACATCTTTATGAGCTGGGACTTTTGAAATAGCGAATGGAATTTCACGGAAAAGAAGCTCTTGACAAAGTTGGACTATAGTTATAGACTAAAAATGGGTCTATGATTATAGTCCTTTTGTTGTCCAATTTTATTTTGAGTTATTATGAAAAAACGGCCTTAGGAAGAAAGGGTAGAAAAGACATGGAATATGCAAAGCTTTGTGACAGTGATTATCGTTTTATGTGCATCGTATGGGAGAGTGCTCCGGTGAATTCGGGAGAGCTGGTAAAGCTCTGTCAGGAAAAGCTTGGATGGAAAAAATCCACGACCTACACGGAGATCAAGAAGCTCTGCGAAAAGGGCTTCATCCAGAACGATGACGCAGTCGTAAGTGTCCTGATCCCCAAGGAGAAGGCACAGGCGAAGGAGGCAGAATATTTTGTGGAGCGCACCTTCGAAAACTCCCTGCCGAGCTTTTTCGCTGCCTTCCTGGGTGGAAAGAAGCTGAGCAAGAAGGAAGCAAAGGCCCTGAAGAAGCTGATCGAAAAGCATCAGGAGTAGTGAAAGGATAAGGATTAGGCTAATGACGGAACGGATCGCATGGTTTGTAAGTTCATATGTTCAACGAAACCTCGCGCTGATCATCGTGATCCTGGCGGTGCTGCTGGTCAGGCTCCTAATGAAAAGGATGCCTAAGAAGCTGGTGTACTGTCTGTGGGCGATCGTTGGCATTCGCATGCTCGTCTCTTTTCAGATCCCGTCTCCCGTGAGCATTTATCAGCTCTTCCCTTGGGCAGATCCGAAGGCGTCGCTTTATGCAGGGACCACGCAACAGGGCGTTGAAGTGGCATTAGCGGATGAGGTAAATCCAGGTTCGGAGTTTATCCTGTCAAACCTTCCGGGATATGAAAGTACCGCGCAAGGCATGGTTCAGGGTGAGATTTGGCGGGATGAACAGCAGTCGGGAATTCAGGATGATCCTATGTCTTTAGATGGGCAGCAGCCAGAAATACTGGACAATGCCATGTCTTTGGATGCGCAGACGGCGGAAGGAAGCCTTACATATCAAGGGCCTGGCGCAGATCCTCTAAAGGGAGAGACAATTGACATGGGTACGATTGACGCAGTACAGGCGGATGAAGAGGCTGCCGCCGGGGTCATAAGCTCAGAGCTTTCGGGCATGGCGAGTATTGCAAGTGCAAGCGCTGAGAAAGAGCCTAGTGAAGGCATTGCGAATAAAGCAGGCGACATGTCTTCGATGATGGCGAAGCTGCAGGCTTTCGTTTGCGGTAACGCAAAGCCGATCTTTGCCGTGTGGCTTGCGGGAATGTTGGTTGTCTTTGGTATTGGCATGGCGTCCTATGCACGCATTAGGAGACTTGTGGGGCAGGCAGTGCTTCTCGAGGGAAATGTTTGGGAATGTGACGGGATTACAACGCCTTTTGTTCTTGGAATTGTACGACCAAGGATTTTTGTGCCCTTCCGTATGGAGGAGGAACATAAGAAATATGTCCTCGAACATGAGCGGCAGCATGTAAAAAGGCTTGACCCTTTGACAAGGCTTCTCGCCTATGCACTGTTGGCAGTTTATTGGATGAATCCGCTTGTTTGGATCTCTTATGTTTGCTTTGTGCGCGATCAGGAAATGCGCTGCGATGAGGCGGTTCTTTCTAGTTTTGGAGCGGAAAGCAAGAAGGGCTACGGACTAACGCTTCTTGCCTTCGCGACGGAGCAGCGTTTTGTTGGCTTCTCTCCCGTAGCCTTTGGGGAAAGCGACGCAGAAAAGCGGATCAAGAATGTATTAAACTACAAGAAACCTGGATTTTGGGCAGTACTTGCGGCTGTCCTGATCTTGCTTTTCGTAGCCATTGTATGTCTGACCTCGGCGAAGAACAAGAAGGATGCGAAGGAGCAGGACGGGCAGTCGCAGACGGAGAGCACGCAAAGCGATACAGATACCGAAAGCAAGCAGGAGGCGGAAAAAGACGTGGAAGATCAAATCATCTATCAGTCCAGTGTTTTCGCGGATCTTGACGGCGACGGCGTAAAAGAACAGATTCAGATCACGGACTATATTTCCGGAAAATCGCAATTAAAGACCAATATTCAGGGCAAGGCCATTGACGAGCTTACGCTGCAAAGTGTGCAAATGATCCGCACGGACGGGGAAGCCTTTGACCTTACAGGCGACGGATGCGAGGAACTCATCCTGCTCCAGAGCAGTCCCATGCTGGCAAGCACCTACAATTGGCCCGGGGATTTGACCGTCCTTCAGGTAAAGGATGGAGCCTGGAGGCAACTAAGTGACAGGTTCATCTTCGCTGAGCACGGAACGCCGACTTATCAGGAATCCTTTCCCAAAAGGTTCACGGACGGCATTTGTGTTGGTGTTCGGATCGAACAGACTAGGGACGGGTCGGTGCTTCGGCTTCTTTATCCCCGTAATCTTGAAGTATCGCACGGCATGGACGGCGTGCTTCGCATGGATTGCATCTATCAGGGCGGACAGGAAGAGGGTTGGTTTGTAAAATATGTGTTTGAGGGCCATGATTACATGCGTAAACGCTACAGGGCTGCGGGAACCCCGCTTACCTTTTCCATTTTGGTCGGGGATGAGCCTGGCGAGGCTTCCGGCGTGACGGAAAGTGCCATGCAAAAGATCTTTTCTGCCGTACCGTTCCAAGAGTTGACCAATCAGAAATCAGACATGGTCTTTGGATATCTGAAGGTGGAAGAAGATGGCACATATACTGCCCTTTTGCCGTCGGACGACAAGGAGCTTGTCGAAGAGAAAGGGCGGTTTGTCGATCCAAGAAAAATGAATGATCTAACATACCAGCTTACGGCAGAAGGAAGTAGCCTGGATTCAGACAGGTTCCTTTTGTACCTCCCCGGGTCTCAGGTCGCAGAGCTGCCCTACAAGGTGATCCGGAGCCTGCAGGAACAGGGGATTCCCTATTGGGATCAGTACCATTTGGAGGAGCTCCCTTGCTATGCACTTCTGAATCTCGATGACGGAGAAGTCTATCTTTCGGCATATCTTCAGGAATATGTCGGCGAACGGATGGAGACCCAGGGCATTTACGGTGAACTGTCTTACCCAGTAAGTGAACAGGGCGGATTCTCCATGGAATCCGTGACAAGGCTTTGCGCAGATGCCTGTGGCACCTTTGTACAGAAGGTTAAATATCCCAAAATACAGACAACATCCTTTTCAAGCTATGTCCGGAACGATCAGCTTGCAAGTTACTTGGAATATAAGGCAAAGGTCTTCCCGCACAAATTCAGCGACGGAGACTGGCGCCTTGAGATCAAGCGCGTGGATGAAGTGACTGTCGGCGACGCAAAGGTTTTGCATGTTTTTGCAAATCCGAAGTATCGAAGCGAATCGTCAAGCGGTTCGTGGGGCATTGTTCATCTTCTGATCGACATTGAGGACGGGCGACATTATATACGCGACTGGTATTGGGAGGCCAAGGATTCCATGGATCAGGAGCTTCGCGGAGATTATTCCGTGCAGGCCGGCTATGATTTCTGGGACCATCCCGTGGAGTATCAGGGACTTGGAGAAACGACGGTTTTCTTAGATCTGAAGGAGATTCTGGGGGAGGTTATAAACCGTATTGATGCGCAGGAATTTGCTTTGATCTATTTGGATGATGATGACATCCCGGAGATTTATTGCCGGGGAAATGGCAATGGAGACAGGCTCTTTATTTGGCATAATGGTAATGTTAAGGAACAGGCGCTGGAAGGAGATGCGTTCTGTTATCTGGAAAAGCAAGGCATCTTTTATTCATCGGGAGGCAACATGGGATATTTCCCCAGCAAGGTTTATGCCCTTAAGAACAGAGAGGTTTCCTTGCTTGCTGAGGGATTTTGGCAGTCAGAATATGTCTCCGACGAAAATGACCCGAATGAACTGAAGCTGGTGGAAACCTTTGAATGGCAAGGGGAAAGCGTTACGCAGGAGGAATATTACAAGCAGATTGATTCGTTAATTGACAGAAAGAGTGCCAAAAGGATTTCGGAATTTTATGCAAGGGACGAGGTTCTTTCGCACCTTGCCAACAGAACAGTTCTCATGCCGAAGGACTGACAAGGGCCGCTTGCCAGCCAGCCCAAACGACGCCCAAGACAGTCGAAACGGTGCTCAGGCCAACCCAATCAGCCTCCAAAGCAGATGGTTGACGCAAGGCGAAAAATGTTGCATAATAAGATAGTAAAACGAATTACTAAGTTCAGTTTAGGAGGTGTTTTTATCTTATGGCAATGATGGAAAGACCTGCCGTCAACGTTCTTCCTGACGGTGGAAAGTATTGGGAGCACACATTTGAAAAGTTTTATCTGAAGGCATACGTTCCGGCGACGGAGATTGACGGAAAGGTGAACAATTACACCTTCCGCGCACCGCTTCTTCTGATCTTTGAAGAGGAGAGACGCAGCATGGAGGACGCGATCGCGTTTGCAAAGCAGAGCGGCCTTGCGGACATCGCTTCCGCAGTGGATTCCTCCGTTCTCTTCATTTATCCCACCGCTGAGGGCGGCTGGAAAAATGCGCCTGCGGAGCTATATGCTGACTTGATCTCGGAAGTGAAGATGAATCCGGATTATGAGGACGGCATCTGCTCCATCATGGACTTCTTCACAAGACAGTTTAAGGGTTATTTTGTCAGAGGCGCAATCTTCAGGGCAGACATTTACAGCTACGGCGAGTCCGCAGATTACGTGGCAAAGAACCTTCTTAAGACCCTGCAGGGCGAGTATCTTTGGGGCCCCGGCGAAATCACTCCCGCTTGTGTTTCCATGGAAAGACTCAGCGTGATCCCTGCGCCGGAACGCAAGGACATCGCCATCTTAAGCGTTGGCAACTCCAAGGAAGTGAATGATGCGCTTGCAGGCAGTGAAAACCTTCTGATCAAGGATAAAGCAGATTATAAGGCTGATTTCAAGGCGTTCGTGCGCAAGTTCAAGATGTGGTGCGGCGTGATGGAGATCGAGCCTGATTTCGAGGCGCTTGACATGACGGAGGAGGCTGGATATGCAGTCGTAAAGACGGCGCCTGGCAACTTCATGTTCAAGGACACTGAGGAGCACAAGGTTGGCTATTTTGCATATTATAACAACGACGCCTTCAAGAATGGACCCGTGCCGCTCCTTGTCGGCTTCCACGGTGGCGGAGACTCCACAATGTATCTGACCTTCGTGTCCGGTTGGTGGGAGATCTGTCATCGTTACGGATTCCTTTACGTTGCGATCGAGAATCACCAGGGCGTGCCCGCCGCAGAGGCAGTGCAGGTGATCGAAGAGCTGAAGAAGCGTTATCCCGTGGACGTGCATCGCATTTACGGCACCGGCTTCTCCATGGGAAGCGGAAAGTCTTGGGACATGTTCCAGGAATTCCCGGAGATGTTTGCAGGCCTTGCACCCGCAAGTGCGCTCTTCCCCGTGCATGGCAACATGTTCGGCAAGAACTTAGAGGACGGTATCAACACCACCGTTCCCGTGCCGATCTTCTACTCCGGCGGCGAGAAGTCACACCTGCCTGAGCTTCCGTTCCAGGCAGAGTCCGGCCTTGAGAGAGTGCAGTATGCAACGAAGGTGAACAAGGTAAAGAAGGACTTCGATTCGATCTCATATGCAGACAAGGACAAGTGGGAAGATCCCATCTACGGCCTTGCAGGAGACCGCGTGGAGAAGATCCCTGATGAGACCAGGGGCAGCGTTCTTACCGTTCGTTATTATGACAGCGAAGACGGCGTGTGCCGCACGGCTTTCGCCAGCGTCAGCGGACAGATCCATGAATGCAGACACCATACCAATGAGAATGCATGGAAGTTTATTTCGCAGTTTACGAGATAGGGTAAGGCGGAAACATAAGGTAAAATAAAAGCGGGGCTGGTCGAAAAACCAGCCCCGTTTGTTTGTGAGTTTTTAGGTGATGCGTTATGCAAGATTGGTGGGATCGATCCTTTGCTTTTCATGCAGGATGACGTTTTGCAGCTCCGTGAACATCTCACTGTAGCGCATGGTCTTCTTGCCGAGCTTTACGATGCCTGCGTAAAGGGACAGAGGGATCTTTTTCCCTTCAAAATCAATGGGCTCCTCGTTGTGGGACAGGATCTGGTCCGCAAGGCCCTTTGCATATGCTTCCTCCTCGCTGTTCGTAAGAAGCACGAACTCGTCTCCGCCAATGCGGAAGATCACGTCGTCATCGGCAGCGACGGCTTCCATTCTCTGCAGGGAGGTCAGGATCGCAAGGTCGCCGGCCTTGAGGGAAACTTCGTTGATCGGGATCAGCCCCGCGATGTCGCAGCATACGAAATAGCAGTTCTGTCTGCTCTTGAAAAGGTCATATAATTCACTGATATCAAAATGTCTTCTACCCATAGTTTTCTCCTCTTTTGATTCTCTAGGCGGACTAAGCCTAGGAAATAACTCCAATACGCGATTGTTCTCGCGGTATTTGGACGGTAAACAGTTCCAGGTCTGGCAGAAAACCCTTGTGAAGGCTTCGTTGCTTGAATAGCCATAAGAGAGCGCTACGTCAAGCAGGCTCATGTCAGGGCGCTCTACCAGAGTTCTTGCAGCTTTGGTCATTCTCCTGCGGATCACGTAATCCCGCACGGAGATGTGGTTGACTTGCCTAAACAGCTTTTCAATTGTTGATTTGGAACAGTAGCAGGCCGCGGCAATGTCCTCCGTGTGGAGGTCTTCCTGCAGGTTCTGCTCCACGTATTCCAGCGCTTCGGCCAAAAGCTCCAGTTTACTCATCTCGGATCTCCTTTTTGTCTGGGTGGGGCTTGCAAGACCCCGCCGTGAAAAAATTCCCAGGAATCAATCGATTGTAAGCTTAGTATAACAGAGCTTGGGAAACCTGTCTTGATTTTTTGAGTAAAGTTTTAATGTTTTTTGAAGGGTCCTTAAGAATCATTAAGCAATTCTTAAAATTGCGTGATGGAAGGGAAAAAGGCTTGAGAATGCTTGATGGATATAGTAGAATGGACATGTCGGCGTGATCGGAAACTTCATATGGAGACATGGCGAAAGCAGGTCACGCGGAAAGGGGTGTATCGATGTCTGATACGGCAAATAGAGATGGAAAAGGGTTTCACCCGATGTATCTTTGGGCACTTGTTTACGTGGCCTTGACTTACGGATATCCCGTGATCGCATTTATGACCTTGCCGAAGGTGGATGAGAGCGTGAATTCCCAGGCGGCCTATGACGCAGCGGCCAAGGCGCAGAACGGCGCACTCGGATCGAACCTGCCGTTTGTGTTCTTCCTGATCCCGGTGGCGCTGTTTGTCATCAACGTGATCATTGCGATCGCTTCGAAGGGCACACGCAGGCGCGTGCTCTTAAATTGTACGCGGATCATCAAATATCTTCTCATTCCTTTTTTCATCGCGGGCGGACTGCTCTGCGTCGCATTTTTCCTTCTGATGTTCACGCCGGTGGTCATCATGGTTTTTGTGTCGCCCGTCGTGATCGGTGTACTCTGCGTGATGGGATATGTTACCCTCTTGGGCACCGTGCCGCTTATGATCGCATATCTTTCCAAGTCCGTGAAGGATGGGAAGAACGGGAAGCTCTTTTCGCTTCTCATCGGGATTTTGCAGTTTTTCTTTATGGCAGACGTGATCGGAACCATCATTTGTGCCATAAAAGAGCGTAAAAATCAATGATTTGTCGGCAATTTGACAAAACTTTGCCAGTCGGGCAAGAAATATTAGAAAACAGGTTGACTTCACTGAAATTGTGTAGTATATTCAATCCAATCTTTTTACGAATTTTGGGGAAAGGAGAACCGATATGCTGTTTCTGCCGTCAACTGAGATTAGATATAACGCTAAGCATTCCGTGAACGAATATCATGTTTATGGAACTATTTTCGTATATCCAAAATCAAAGCAGAAGAGATAGGTTCTTTTGTTTATGTTTGCATAAACAAAAACATTATGAAATCAAACCCACCTGTCTCGCTAGGCAGGTGGGATTTTTAGTTTATGAGGTGGAAAATGGAAAAGAAAAAGAGTAGGGAAATCGGGCGGACGCGGGCAGTCAAGAACAATCTGTTCGCCTGCAAGTTGCTAGGGATCATCTGTCCTTCCTTGGTGGTACACAAGGGCGTCAGCAGGTTTCTCGGGTATTTTGAATGGCTGTTCTACAGCGCGTTCTTTATGCGCTACGTGATCAATTCCTTAGAGACGGGGGAGAGCTTTGGAAGGATCATGATCTTCATTGTCATTGTTGCGATCGTCTTTTGCAGCATGTCTTTATATGACAATATCCTAAACGGAAAAGTATATCCCATCGCACAGGCGAAAGTGAACAAGGGCCTGTATCTGGGGCTGTTTCGAAAGGCCAGGAACGTGGAACTGGAGTGCTTCGAAAACAGTGATTTTTACGACAAGTACACATTGGCCATGGAAAACGCGGACACGCGTCTGATCCAGACCGTGGAAGTGGTGTTCGGCGTGATCTTTGGCGGCATCGCCAGTGTTTGCGCTTTCGCGTTCATGTTCCAGGTGGACAAGATCTCAGTGCTGTTCATCTTGTTCCCCATCATCGGAAACTTTGTTTTTAACAGATGGAACAGCAAGCTGGATTATGCAAGGAACAAGGACATGGCGCCGCACAATCGCCGGATTGCATATATCAACCGTGTGATGTATCTTCCCGAATATGCAAAAGAAATGCGCCTGACGGACGTGTTCACCTTGATGAAGCAACAGTATCGGGAATCCATTCAGGGACTGGCGGACGTGACGAAGAAATATACCAAAAGAGCCATGATCAACCACTGGCTTTACGTCATGTTCACTTTCACCTTTATCTTTGAAGGACTTTTGATCTACGGCGCATACAGGACTTTGGTGAGCGACTCCATGACGCTGGCGCAGCTAGCCGTCATCACGAGCATGATGGTGTCCACCACTTGGATCCTCATTGGCTTTACCGAATCTCTGACGAGCCTTTTCAAGAATGGCCTTTTCATGGAGTATCTGAGAACCTTTTTTGAATACAAGGAGAAGATCCCTGAGGATTGGGACGGATTGGATCCCGGCACGGAGATCAAGTCGGTGGAATTCCGCGACGTGTCCTTTTCCTACAAGGACAAGGAGGTGCTGTCCCACCTGAACATGGAATTCCGCGGCGGCAAAACCTACGCACTGGTGGGACATAACGGCGCCGGCAAGACGACGCTGATCAAGCTCCTTCTTCGGTTCTATGATCCCACTTCCGGAGAGATCCTGTTGAACGGAAGGAACATTCGTGAGTACAACCTTCGAAAGTACAGAAACCTTTTTGCGACGGCATTTCAGGACCACAGAATGTTCTCCATGTCCGTTTTGGACAATGTCGTGATGGGCGAGAACGTGCCGGAGGAAGAAAAGGAAGCAAAGGTTTGCGAGGCACTGAAGCTTTCGGGGGCATATGATAAAGTCATGAGTCTTCCGAAGGGCATCCAGACGACGCTCACGCATGAATTTGACGATGAGGGCGCAGTGCTCTCAGGCGGTGAATTTCAGAAGATCGTCGTGGCCAGAGCCTTCGTGAAGGAGTGTCCGTTCAAGATCTTTGACGAACCGAGCAGCGCGCTTGACCCGATCGCGGAGGCAACGCTGTTCGACAACATTTACGAGTCCTGCAAACAAAACACGTTGGTGTTCATATCGCACAGACTATCCTCCGTGCAGAATGCGGATTGGGTGTACCTTCTTTCCGACGGCACGGTGAAGGAAGCCGGGACGCACAAGATGCTTATGGAGCTGGGCGGGATCTATGCGGACATGTACACCAAGCAGGCGAAGAACTATCTTGCGATCTCGGAAGCGGAGACAAGTAAAAAGGTGACGCCTCGCGCCTTGGCAAAGGGAGGTGCACAGGCATGAAAAGAGTATGGGAAAATCAACTGTTTCTCTGGAAGCTTTGCTTTAAGACCTGCCCCGGCTATATGATCTACTTCTTGTATGACGGTTTCCGTTATCAAGGGATCATCTTTTTGGAGCACGTGCTCGGAATCCGTTACGTTCTGCACTGCGCGGAATATCACGAGCCCTTCTGGAAAGCGTTTTTGTTTATCGGCGTGATCCTGGTGATCAACATGATCCAGATCGTGCCGGACGGTTACTTCATTCACGGCTGGAGCTTTCGGAGCAAGCCAAAGCTCTACAAGGCCCTGAAGGAAAAGATGTATGAAAAGGCCGCAGAAATCGACCTGTCCTGCTATGACGATCCGAAGTATTACAACGACTTCGTGCTGGCGGTTGCAGAGGCGGAAAGCTCCATCGACAGATTCCTTTCGATGTGCAATATGATCATGCAGGGCCTTACGATCGTGTTCACGACAGGTGTATTCTACCTGTTGACGGATGCGGCGGGCATCCTGTTCGTGGCGGCGTCCTTCGTGCTTCGATTCCTTGTGTCGAGGATCCTGAACAAGCTTAATTACGCGGTGCGCGTGAAGGTCAATCCCTTGGAGAGAAAACGCAACTACGTAAGCCGCGTGTTCTACTTAAATGACTATGCGAAGGAGCTTCGCTTGCATCCGCAGGTGGGCGACGCGTTGGAGCAGGAGTTTGTGGAAGCAAACGACGCGATCATCGAGGAGCAAAAGAAAGTTGGAATGAAAAGATCGCTCCTTGGCTTTACGAATGCATATCTTGTCGGCGACTTCATCATGGACGGCCTGTACATTACTTATCTGGTGTTCCAGGCAGCAGTGCTGCACACGATCGATTACAGTAACGCAGTCGTGTTGTTCAACCGTACGGGAAGCCTTAGACGCGGCATGGCAAACCTTGCGGACATCTTCCCGCAGGCACAGGCAAACAGCCTTTACGTAGACAAGATCCGGGCATTCCTGGACTATGAGCCGAAGATCAAGCGCATGGAGGGCGAACAGGTTCCGGAAGGTAATGCAGAGCTTGTCCTGGAGCACATGGCCTTCCGCTATCAGGAGGATCTGGAGGACACCTTAAAGGACATCACCCTGAAGGTGCAGCCTGGCGAAAAGATCGCCATCGTGGGATATAACGGCGCCGGCAAGACGACGCTGATCAAGCTTCTCATGAGACTCTATGATCCGACTGGAGGAGCGGTTCTCTATCACGGAATGAACATCAAGGAGTTTCAGCCTTATGATTACAGACATCGCTTTGGCGTTGTCTTCCAGGATTACCAGATGTACGGCGCGAGCCTTGGCGAGAACGTCGTGATGAAATGGCAGGGAGAGAAGGACGATGCGGCGCAGGGCCAGGGGGCTGAGAACTTGATGCCAGAGGCGGAGACGGAAAAGCACATTGTCTCAGCGTTGGAGCGGGCCGGCTTTGGAGCAAGATTAAAGTCGTTGCCGAAGGGCTTGGAAACGCCTGTCACGACGGAGTTTGACAAAGAAGGCGTGAACTTCTCCGGTGGCGAAAGTCAGAAGATTGCGATCTCGAGAGCGTTTTACAAGGACGCGGACATCCTGATCATGGATGAGCCCAGCAGCGCACTCGACCCGATCGCAGAATATGAATTGAACAAGGCGATGGAATCTGCCGCAAAGGGCAAGACAGTGTTCTACATTTCGCACAGACTTTCCACGACGCGCGACGCCGACAGGATCATCCTTTTGGAGGACGGTCGCATCGCGGAGGAAGGCACCCACGAAAGCCTTCTTGCAAAGAATGGAAGATACGCCGAAATGTGGCGCGTGCAGGCCGGCAGATATCAAGTATCATAATGTGTCAAAGGGGACGGTTCTTTTTGACACATGACAGGAAAACGTGTCAAAAAGAACACGTCCAGGGCTTGGAATGCGCAGCATTCCATGATCCCGAAGCGAAGCGAGGGACGTGACGAAGGTCGCGCCCAATGACACGTGGAGGGAGGAATTAGGTATGGTTAGAGAGGATAAATGGTTTACGTTAAAGGATGGGAGGAAGGCATTGCTTCGCAACCCATTGGATGAAGACATAGAGGGTGTTCTGGAGTATTTAAGAGTATCGGCCGCTGAAACGGATTTTATTCTGCGTTATCCAGAAGAGTGTGAGAAATATACTTATGAGGGTGAGAAAAAGCTTTTTGACGAGTGGAAGGAATCAGACTGTGATTTCACTTTGGTATGTCTGGTAGACGGCAAGGTTGCCGGAAATTGCCAGCTGCGGATGAACAATCGCATGAAGACAAGGCACAGGGCGTCCATCGGCATCGCACTCATGAAAGAGTATTGGAATCTGGGGATCGGGACGCAGATGTTTGAGGAGATGATCAAGGTCGCGAAAACCAAGCCTGAGATAACGCAGCTCGAGCTGGAATTTATCGAAGGAAACAGCCGCGCAAGAGCTCTTTACGAGAAGATGGGTTTTCGGATCATCGCCACACATCCCAACTTCATTAAGTTAAAAAATGGGAAGCTTTTGAACGAATATTTGATGGTGAAGGAGTTGTAGATATGTTATACTTGAAAGAGGCGAACATGGAGGATGCGCAGGAAGAATATGCGATGATCTCACAGATGCCCGCAGACGAAAACGGCATGACAAATCCAGCTGCAGGGATAAGCTTTGAAGAGTTTCGAGAGAATGTACTCCCAAGGATCATTAAGCATACTAAAGGGGAAGACCTACCAGATGGTTGGGTTCCCGAAACGCAGTATTTTCTTTGGGATGACGATCGGATTGTCGGTTTGTTTCGCCTTAGGCATTACCTGAATGATTTCCTCAGGCAGTATCATGGGCATATTGGATATGCCATCAAAAAGGGGGAACGAGGCAAGGGCTACGGCACGAAGGGCCTGGCGCTTTTGCTGAAAGAGGGCAAGGATATCATCAGGGAAGAGGAGTTTTATCTTTCCGTTCACAAGGACAATCCGGCATCCCTGATGGTTCAAAAGAAGAATGGTGCCAGAATTGTTCGTGAAGATGAAATAAATTATTACACGAGGATCAGCAAATAGGGTGGACAACGAAAGCGAGAAGGAAAGACTATGAAACTATATTTGACGAGCGCCATTGGCGGGGATGTCAAGGAAGATGGAATACGTAAGCCTGCGCCCTTGCTTCCGTTTAACGGATTTACTTATTTTTTGCAGCAGGATTGGGTGGAGAATGCAAAGATTTTGATCATTTCAGCCTCGCCTTCGGATTATGAAAGAAATGATTCGATCCTTCGGTGCCTGCGGGAAGCGTTTCCCATGAGTGGACTTAGCATTTCTTCCATGGAGATCTGCGATGACAGAAATGAAGCGATTGTGGATCATATCGGAGAGATGGATGTCGTGCTGCTTTCTGGCGGACACGTGCCGACGCAGAATGCATTCTTTCAGAAGATTGGCTTAAAAGAAAAGTTAGCGGGCTTCCAAGGCATTGTGATCGCGTACAGCGCGGGTTCCATGAATTGCGCGGAGCTCGTATATGCCAGCCCTGAAGCAGATGGGGAGGCACTGGATCCGAATTATAAGCGTTGGATCCCTGGATTGGGACTGACAAATGTCAACATTTTTCCGCATTTTGAGGCTCTCAGGGAGGATTGGCTAGATGGAATGCGCGTAGTGGAGGACATTGTCTTCCAGGATAGTAATACGCATGAGATCATCGCCATGAACAACGGAACCTTTATTATGGTCGATGAAAATGGTAAGCATACTTTATTTGGCGAAGCTTATCGCATTAAGGACGGAAAGATGGAAATGATCTGCCGGGGCGGGGAGTCGATCGTCTTAAATTAAGTATTTGTCAAATGGATGTCTGGGGGTAGGAAGAACATGATGGAAGCATTGGAAGTGATGCGCGCGCAGGAGGAATGGCAGCGTGCGGGAGCATATTCCGTAAGGATTCAGGGCATGAACCGCCAGCATCACATTTCCCTGCGGGATGAGTTTGACGAGCATGACGGGGAAGGGACAAAGTATATCATTCTTCTCGACCAGGGTTATCCCATTGCGACCTGCAGATTTTATGAAATCGCTGAAAACGCCGTAACGATCGGAAGGGTCGTGGTTTTGCCGGAATATCGCGAGCATCATCTGGGGGAAAGGGTGATCCGAGAGGCCGAAGGCTGGATCGCGGAACTGGGTTACAAGGAAATACAAGTTGACAGCCGCGTGGTAGCCGTCGGGTTTTATGAAAAGCTTGGCTATGAAAGAGTCAGCGATGAAGTGTACATGAGCGGCGTTTTTGAATGCACGAAGATGATAAAACAACTATAACACGAAGGGAAGGGTATGGCATGGCTATTACGTATTTTTGCAGTGAGGAGATTGCAGAAAAGAGTTGGATGATCAAGAACGTTGGGGGTTCGACGCCGGCGATCTGCTATCTTGTGGAGGGGCAGGATTACGCGCTTCTCATCGATTCCATTATTGGCATCGGAAATCTGAAGGCATACTGCGAAACGCTGACGGATAAGCCGATCAAGGTTGTCAACACGCATGCACATTCGGATCATATCGGCGGCAATTTCCATTTTGATTATTGTTTTTTGCATCCGCTCGACATTGGCTTTTTCCAAGAGGGTGTCGGGATCACTAAGGAGAGGGTTTTTGAGTTCGCGCAGCAAGTGGCGCCAGAAGAGTTACGTGACAAAATGGTTCTGGATGACAACTTTGCTGATTGGAATCCGATGAAGATCTTTCCCGTGAACGACGGCGACATGTTTGATCTTGGAGACCGTCAGATCGAGGTGGTTTACGTTGGCGGTCACACGGCAGGTTCCATCGTTTTGATCGATCACAAGACGCGCCTTGCATATTGCGGCGACGCCTGCAACAGCAACACTTTACTGGAGTTCGAGAATTCCCTTCCGATCGTGTCTTACCTGAAGAATCTCTTGCACCTTAAGGAGCATCAAGGCGAGTTCGACATGATGTACTGCGGACATGAGTTCTTTGGCCCTGAAGTTTTGGACGAGGCGATTGAGACTGTAGCGAAGGTCGTTGCGGGCACGGACGACAAGTACGAAAAAGCCGGTATGATGGGGACGCCAGTATTATATGCCGCCGCGAAAGTCGACGGCGGTTATGCGAGAGTCGACGGCAAGCGCTTTAACATGAGCTACCTGCCGGAGAAGGTCTACGGCCCCGAAAAGACAAAGCAAGTGATCAAGTTACAGTAAAACGTGCCAAAAAGAACCGTCCCCATTGGCACAGTAAAACGTGCCAAAAAGAACCGTCCCCATTGGCACAGGGATGATGGGCGGACAGTAAAGGGAGGATATACAAATGACCATTCAGGAAAGAGCGGAAAAGGCAGTTGAACTGAAAAACAGCGGAGCTTGCAATTGTTCGCAGGCGGTAACGGCAGTACTTACGGATCAGACCACCCTTTCACCGGCGCAGCTCAAGCAGATCTCTGCAGGCTTTTGCGCGGGTATGGGAAACCTGGAGGCAACCTGTGGAGCGCTGATCGGCGCAGGCATGATCGCAGGTCTCAAGACGGAAGGGAACGGTACGCTCCGTCAGACCAAGAAGATTTTGGAAAGCTTCAAGGAACGCTGCGGCGCAACGAGATGCAAGGACCTTAAGGCCATTGTGGACGGCAAGGTGTTCTGCCCTTGCGAGGACTGCGTTCGTAATGCGGTGTTAAGCTACGGCGAGGTCATGGACCTGAAATAAGTCGATGAGTCAGTGGGGACGGTTCTTTTTGACTCATTGGCAGATGGAGGTAGCGTATGAGCAGCAGGCAGGAGATTGTCAGCGGATTTTACGATGAAAATGAAGAGGACGACAGGCTGACAAGGAGTCGTCACGGGCAGCTGGAATACTTTACGACAATGCAATACGTGCATCGCTTTGCGAGTAAGGACTCCAAGGTTCTGGAGGTCGGTGCGGGCACGGGAAGATATTCCGTCGCACTTGCCAAAGAGGGCATGGACGTGACGGCGGTGGAGCTTGTTGAGTCGAACTATGAAAAGCTTTGTCGGAACGGGAAGGACGTTCCGAACATGAAGGCGCTTCAAGGCGACGCGACGGACCTTTCGCGTTTTGACGACAACTCCTTCGACGTGACGCTGGTCTTTGGACCCATGTATCATCTATATGACCCGGCGGACGTTCATAAGGCCATCGATGAGGCAATCCGAGTGACCAAGCCGGGAGGCGCGATCCTCTTTGCATTCATTTCGGTTTTTGCGATCATGTACGCCAACTATTTCCAGGGCAACTGGGCAGCAGGCGAGGAAGAAAACTTCACGAAGGACTACCAGATCCGCCATTTCAAGGAGCAGCTTTTTACGGGATATGACATCGTCGAGTTCGAGCAGCTTTTTGAAAAAAAGCCGGTGAAATGGATCACGACGGCAGGAGTGGACGGCCTTTTGGAGCCTTTGGAGCACCGCGAGGACTTTAGCATTAATGACGAGGATTTCGAGGCCTTAGAAAAATGGAATCTGGCCTTTGCGGAAAAGCGAGAGCTTCTTGGCATGACGAATCATCTGTTGTATATCTGCCAAAAGAATAAGACCTATCCTGACAGGGATGAGGCGGAGAGATTGGTGAAAGAGGCGGAAGGATTGAATCCCGGACCCTGGGGCGATCACTGCAGAACGGCTGCGCACTGCGCGGAGAGAATCGCCTTCTATTCCGGCATGGATCCTGAGAAAGCCTATGTGCTGGGGCTGTTGCACGACATTGGCAGACGGTTTGGGAAAAGACATCTGGGACACGTGTCGGATGGATATTCTTACATGATGTCTTTGGGATATACCGACGCCGCGAGAATCTGCCTGACGCATTCCTTTAACCAAAAGAAAATTGAGGCGTATGTTGGCAATTTCGATACGTCGGAGGAAGAGACTGAGCTGATCCGAACGAAGCTGCAGGAAACAGTGCTTGACGATTATGACAAGCTGATCCAGCTGTGTGATGCCATTTCCGGGGCGGAAGGCGTCATGGACATTATCGAAAGGATGAGCGACGTGAAGCGCCGCTATGGGGATTACGACCCTGAGAAGTGGAATGCGAACCTGGCGCTCAAGGATTATTTTGAGCAAAGGATGGGGAAGGACCTCTACGAAGCAGTGGACAAGGAACACTTTAGACCTTAAGGAGGAGAGAAAAATGATCACGGAAGCATTTGACAACCAGTCAGAAGAGATCATCAAGATTTGGAAAAATGAAAATGCAAAGAAGGTGGACGCATGCATTTTGACCTTCTCCCATGAGATTTTGAAATATGTATTAGAGCAATATGATTGCGAAAAGATCGGCGATCTGTATTCCGCGAACGGTGCAAATCCCATGTATAAATTCACCTATGAAGGAAAGGACTTCGCGGTATATATGTCCTATGTCGGCGCCCCCGGATGCGTGGCTGACATGGAAGACACCCAGTCTGTCATCGATACTGACAAATATGTCATATTCGGCGGGAGTGGGTGCCTTAACAAGGAAATCGCGCGTGGAAAGGTCATGGTTCCCACGGCTGCTTATCGCGATGAGGGAACCTCTTATCATTATGCACCCGCATCGGATTACGTCACGGTGAAAAACAGTAACGTCGTGGCAGCCTTCATGGAAGAGGCAGGTCTTCCCTACGTTCAGGGAAAGACTTGGACCACGGACGCCGTGCACCGCGAGACGAGGGGCAATTTCGAAAAGAGAAAGAGTGAGGGTTGCATCTCCGTGGAAATGGAATGTGCTGCCGTGCAAGCCATGTGTGACTTTAGAGGCCTGAATGCATACTTTTTCTTTACAAGCGGAGACCTTCTGGATGCACCAAAGTGGGATCAGAGAAAAGAAAAGAACCAAAAGAAGGGCACCCAGCATGATCCGGGACATTTCGAGATCGCGCTAGAGCTTGCACGCTACGTTGTGCGATAAACCATAGTACGTGAAAGAAGAATTCTGTGAAAGAAAGAGGAGAACGCCATGCTGATCAAGACGAGACTGTATCTCATTGCAATTTTGCTGATCGTATTATCCGTAGTTGCTTTGATCTTTACGATCAAGAACAAGAATGCGGCAACCTGTAAGTTCATGACCTGGCTTTGCACACTCGGAATCATATACCTTTTCTTGTCGGTCATTTTGGGACAGCTCCTGTCGTTGGACATTGGGCTGGAGATCCTGTTTTTATATATGGCTGGCGTGGTGGCCGGAATCTTGTATCTTATATCCATCGTGATCAACGTGGCAAAAAGGAAGAAGATCATGAGTACCTATTTTGCGACGGAATTTCCCGTGCCACAGTCGCTAAAGATCATTATGGTGATAGCGATCGCCCTTCCTCTTCTTTTTGTGTGCTCGCGGATCGTAAGGGACCGCATCCTCATTGCCCGAAGCGATGCCATTTTCGTGTTTTATTCTAGGGGGAACGGCGGATTTGGTGACGGTAAGCGCTTTGCCTTTGCCCTGCAGGGAGAGAGCTGCAAGAGGTTCGATCTTGGCGTTGATCTGGGCATTGATAACATGCTTCCAAAGAATGCAGTGGAAATATACACACATGAGGGCGACGTAAAAGCGGGACCTTATGCGCTTGAGATCGATGAGGATAACAGAATCTCATTTTTGAAAGACGGGCATGAGGTATATGTGTTCGACGCAGGCAAGCACGACTATTTCAATTTGGGCGTGCAAGAGTGCTACTATATGGCGAAATAGGGGAATGGGATCATGAACTTGGAAAACAACCGCGGGATCAGTCGTAACGTTCTAAAGTTTGTTGCGATCACAACCATCGTGATCGGCCATTTCTTTCTCTACACTTTGACGACCCTAAACTTCATTCAAAAGCTTAACGTGCCGTGGAGAGGGATGCTTTGCTATATCTGCTTTATGGGGCCGCCGATCTTTATGTTTTTCATCTCTGAGGGCTTTCGGTACACGAGGTCCAAAGTAAGTTACGGTAAGCGACTTCTCATCTTTGCATTGATCACGCAGGTGGCCTTTGCCATTACGACGCAGGATGGTCTGGGATTTGACGTAAAGAGATTCTTTTTCACTTGGAACGTCTTCTTTGCACTTCTCATCGGATTCGTTGATCTGTGCATCCTGAATTCAAAGCAAAAGACTTTGTGGAAGGTTCTTGAAGTTCTTGCAACGCTTGCTCTCTCGTATTTTACGAAGACCGAGTGGTGGGTGTTTGGCCCCCTCATGGTCATTGCATTCTATTATCTCAGAGAGCAAAGAGTCCTGAAATTTGTCGTTGCAACGATCCTCACCTATCTGACGTTTGCCTTAAGTGACTGCGATTTTGGCGGCGCTTACCAGGTTACCTTATGGACGAAATCGATGCCATACATCATGATCTATGCCATGATCGGCATTGCTTTGGTGTCCTTTTGTTATTACGGGAAGAACGGAAAGAAGAACAAATTCCTGCAGTATTTCTTTTACGTATTTTACCCACTTCACCTTATTTTGATCGACATAGTGATCCTCCTGGCGAAGTAGCCTCGAGGGCGGATCTGACCATAGGACTTAGGAGGAAATCATGAACCAGCATTTACGCAACCTGCCCGATTACGATCACTGCCTTGTGAATCTGGCGAACTCCATTTTGAAGAAATTTGATGCAAAAACAAGTGCAAAAACTCTGCCACTTGCAGATGAATATTTAACCAAAGACTACACAAACGTCGTCGTGCTTTTGCTTGACGCGATGGGGATATCCATTCTCGAAAAGCACCTTGAAAAGGACGGATTTTTCAGATCTCACTTGGCGGGAGAATATGATTCCGTTTACCCGCCGACGACGGTTGCTGCGACGACTTCGATCCTGAGCGGCCTTTATCCCAACGAACACGGCTGGCTGGGCTGGGATATGTATTATCCGCAGCTTGATAAGAACGTGACGGTGTTTCGGAACCTGGAGCAGGCTTGCGAAAAAGAAGGCGCAGTGCCGACGGAGACATTCCCCGACGGAAAGCCCAAATGGACGGAGGATTCCTTGAAGGAAAAAAAGTCTGCCGCGGATTTCAATGCAGGTTTTAAGTACACGCCTTATCGCAACATTGTAGGCCTGATCAATGATGCCGGTGGTCAGGCCCATGCGGCAATGCCGTTCATGCCACCCTATCCGCAGACCGTGGAGGCCATTTTGGAGCGCATCGAGACGCTCTGCAAGGAACCCGGAAAGAAGTTTATTTACGCTTACTGGAACGAGCCGGATTCCACGATGCACAGGACCGGAACAATGAGCGATGCGACGCATGAGATGGTCACGAAGCTTGAAAAAATGGTGGAAGAGACGGCGGCGAAGCTTGAGAACACGTTACTTCTCATCACCGCGGATCACAGTCACGTGGACTGCGATAACTACTGCATTTTGGATTATCCCGAGATCATGGATTGCCTTGTGCGCATGCCTTCCTTTGAGCCGAGAACATTGAATCTTTTTGTCAAGGAAGGGTGCAGGGAAGCATTTCCTGAGATCTTCAAGAAATATTTTGGAGATGCGTTCCTTTTGCTGACCAGAGAAGAAGTGCTCAAGGAAAAGGTGTTTGGAACGGGAAAGGATCATAAAGACCTGGCAGCAATGCTCGGCGACTATGTTGTTTTCTCAGTATCCGAAAAGGCGCTCTTTAACACGCATATCGAGGTGCAGGAAATGCCTGGCGGCCATGCGGGGCTGACCCGTGAAGAGATCAAGATTCCGTTGATCGTCATAGAAAGTTAGGAGAAAGACTTGGAAGACAAACGACGACTATTTGAAGAGCTCAGCGTGCCGAAGGCGCTTTGGATCATGGCAATCCCTGCGGTTGCCAGCCAGCTCATCACGCTGGTATATAATCTGGCAGATACCTGGTTTGTGGGACGCACAAACAACCCTTACATGGTTGCGTCCTGTTCCTTGGTACTGCCCGTTTTCATGATCACCATCGTCATCTCGAATGTCTTTGGCGTTGGCGGCGGAACGCTGATCACGCGCCTGATCGGAAGCGGGCAGGAGGAAGAAGCCTCCAAGGTTTCCACGGCCTGCATCAGGATGGCACTGATCTCGGCGGGGGTATATTCCTTGCTGTGTTTGGTTTTTATGACGCCGCTCCTTCGGCTTCTTGGAGCCAGCGATAACATTTTCGAATATGCAAGACAGTACATGTTTTTTGTGGTCGTGCTCGGCGGAGTTCCCTGCATTCTGAACAGTACGCTGTCCTCCCTGCTTCGCAGCATCGGGCTTTCCTCTAAGGCCTCCTTTGGCTTTAGCATGGGCGGCGTCCTGAACATTTTGCTGGATCCGCTTTTTATGTTTGTGCTCCTTCCCGACGGGAAGCAGGTCATGGGCGCGGCCATGGCAACGCTGCTCAGCAATCTGATCGGCACGACGTATTTTATCGTAACCTATCGCAAGGCTTGTAAGGAGACGATCCTTCGGGGACTTTTGGGAGAAGAGAAGCTCTCCTCTAATTCCCTGGCATCCATTTTCGGAGTTGGCATTCCTGCCGCAACGGGAATCTTTCTGTTTGACCTTTGCAATATTGTGATCAATCGGCTTTCCTCTTCTCACGGAGACGTGGAGCTGGCGGCCATCGGAATTGTTTTGAAGGCGGAGAGGTTGCCGTTAAACATCGGCGTCGGGATCTGCATGGGCATGGTGCCGCTTCTGGCATATAATTATTCCTCAGGTAACAGAAAGCGCATGGATGACGTTTTTCGGTTTGGCCGTATCGTGGGTTTGGGCATTGGTTTGGCTTGCGTGATATTATATTTCTTCTTCGCGCCGGTGATCATGAAGGTTTTCATCGAAGATCCGGATACGGTAAGGTTTGGCACGGCATTTTTGAAGGCCAGATGCTTTGCAACGCCGCTGATGTTCCTGTGTTTTTCGATGGTGCATTTTACGCAGGCCATTGGGCGAGGAAGGGCGTCCTTTGCGTTGGCGGTGATCAGGCAACTCGTTTTCAACATTCCGATCTTGTTTCTTTTGAACGGACTGTTTGGGATGATGGGAATTGTGTGGACGCAGGCTGTCGCGGATCTTTTCACGGTGATCGTTTCGTACGTGATCTACATGTTTATCCGCAAGAAAGAAGGATGGCCGGCAGGGCTGTAAGGAATCTTCACGCTAGCTATTGTAAAGTAAAGGAGATAAGCGATGGATCATTGGCTGGAAAATAAACAACTGCCGTATCATCTAGTATCCGCATGTGGTCTTGTTCGTAAGGATGACCTTGTTTTGGTGATACGAAATCCAAAGCGTGGCTGGGAATTGCCCGGAGGAACGGTTGAGCAGGGGGAGACGATCACGGAAGCACTCAAAAGAGAGATACTTGAAGAGTCGGGGATCCTTTGTGAACCTGAGCATCTTGCAGGAGTTTATCAGAATCTGGTGCTGAAGGATGGCTATGGCCCGTTGGAGGGGATGAAGGTACCACCGATCATCAATTTAGCATTTATTTGCAGATATCAAGGCGGCGAAGCAGCGGTTTCAGATGAGTCCTTGGACGTACGCTGGGTGACGCCGGAAGAGGCAGTGCGCATGGTAACGCATCCACTGTATGAGAAGCGGCTTGCGGATCTGTTGAAATTTGATGGCACGGTTGTGTTCTCGTCTTATGAATATGACAACAAAACTGCAATGTTTAAGACGATGGAAAGGCTGTAAATCGGAACGTAGTTAACAGGGAACGAGCAAAAGGAGGAAGAAACATGAGTAAGATCAGCACGAAACCAAACAATGATTTTTGTCCGCAGACGCTGTTTTTGTATGGCACCTATGATGAGGACGGGAAGCCGGATTTCGGCCTTTTTTGCTGGTTCAGCTATGTCTGGGACGGTGAGCTTGGCGTGATGTGCTGCATTGGCGGGAACAAGCTCACGAGAACAAACATTGAGCGTGACAAGGTGTTTTCCGCAAATCTCGTGACGGAAGAACTTCTTCCCTTTGCAGATTATCTGGGCAACGTGAAGGGAGAAGATCCGGAAAAGATGAAGATCGGTTTGGACATTGGAAAGGGTGAGGTGCTGAACGTACCGATCCTGAACAATTCTCCCGTCAATTTTGAACTGGAAGTAAAGGAATTCGTACAGCTCCATGACGGCGAAGTGATGATCTGCAAGATCCGCAACGTGCTTCAGGACGAAGCGTTGTTCGCAAAGGATGTTAGCACGGAGGAAAAGCTTGCGAAGATCGCGCCCGTAAAGACCACGAAAGTGGAATACTTTGGCTATGACGGAAAAAGCCGCGGCGCATGGGGTGAGCCGATGAAGGCGCTGAAGAAATAAAGGGACTAGATTATGAAAGATAAGCTTAAGAACATGGTGGAGTGTTTTCACAAATACAACACGGAGCACATGGCGCTTCAGGCGTTTGGGCTGAGCGAGGACACAAGCTATGACGCGCTTGTGATCGCGCCAAGCTTTACGCCATACAAGCTAAAGATGGATACCTATTGCAAGGTGACGACGCTCAAGGAAGGCGCCTACATTGCGGGATATCTGGTCGAAAAAGAAGGCCTGAAGATCGCATGGATCAAAATCGCGTCCTCGGCGGGGAATCTGATCGATCACTTGGCAATCTGTGCGGAATTACAGTTCAAGCAGATGATCTTTGTCGGTGCGGTTGGTGCCTTGAAGGAAGAATTTGAACTCGGTGACGTTTGCACGCCTTCTTTCTCCATTTCCGGTAGCCAGGCGGATGCACTTCTTTTGGGGAATTCCATTCGGGATAACAAACTGTTTACAAAGGTTTTCCCTGATCAAGCTTATGTGGATGAAGTGATCGGGATCGGCAAGGAGAAAGGACATGAGATCCGCAAGGCCAGTGTGTTCTGCACGCCGTCGATCGTCCTGGAGTACGTGCACCTGGATGAAATCCGAAGCTTTGATACGGACCTGATCGAAATGGAGACAAGTTCGTTTTACCTGATGACGGAACTGTTTGAAATCCCAGGCATCGCACTACTTGTTGTTTCAGATAATTCGGCCTCTGGTAAGCCCTTAGTTGGACGATCAGAGGAGGAACAAGAGAAGTATAATCATGGCAGAGAGATTGTGCTGCCGGACATGATACTGGCGCTGGCGGGAAAGTGAACTGCGCGGCGAAGGCATAGGCATTGATTCAAGGCAGAAAAAATTTTGGAGGCGAAGGACATGGTCATCAGAGAAGCAGTTGCAAGTGACGCAGAGGATTTGAAGGTTTTGTATTTTGAGAATCTGACGAAGTATCCGCCGAAGGAAGAACAGGACATGGATGTTTGGCGGAGGATCATTTCGGAGTTTGAAAAGGATGACCTCAACTACTTTCTGGTTGTGGAAGAAGACGGCAAGGCAGTGTCTTCCGTGCAGCTTGCGATCATAAGAAGTCTGACGCATAACGTGCGGCCCTTTGCAGTGATTGAGAACGTGGTGACGCTGGAGGGCTATCGGCAGCGGGGCTACGCTTCGGCGTTATTGCAAAAAGCGGCGGAGATCGCTAAGGATCACAATTGCTACAAAGTCTCGCTGGAGACGGGATCCAACAAAGAATCCACGCTGAACTTTTACCGCAACAATGGATTTGCGATCGATGAGAAGCACTCGTGTTTGAGAAGATTGTAGGAAAGGCAGGTAATCGTAGGAATGAGAGAGTTATGTGAGATCATCAAGGAAGTTGTAAAACCGAACTTCTTGAATATCCGAACCTCAATTCAGACCTATGACAGGGACGCAATTTGTTATGGAGCGCCTTGCTGGAGATGGGTTTATCATGCGCTTCATTCCGCGGATAAATGGTTCGTTAATCCTTTCGTTTATGAGGAACCTGCATTTCACGTGGAAGGTATGGATGACCCAGAAAAGCCGTGTGATAAGGTGCTTTCCGACCAGGAGCTTTTGGATTACTTGGACGGCATAGAGCAGAAGACCTATGATTATCTGGATTCCTTGACGGATGAGGAGCTGAAAGAAAAACCGGAAGGATGCAGGTACACGCGAATGGAGCTGATCCTTCGGCAGTTCCGGCATATCTCCTTTCATACTGGAATGTTGAACGGACAGACGATCCTAGAGAAGGGAGAATTCCCCATGTGGGTGTCCGAGACCTCGAAGTATGTCGACGACGGCATATTCTTCGGGCGATACCGCAAGGGCAAAGTGCAACTTTGAGGGAGGAACTAAGATGCGTGGTTTTGTGATCGAGACGGAAAGGTTGATCTTGCGGCCTCTGAAGGTGGAGGACGCGGACGCCGTATATGAATGGGTTTCTGATGAGGACGTGGCCAGGTACATGGTGTACCCGACCTATCACTCGAAGGACAAGCTTATAGAGTGGCTTACCTCCATACAGGAGGAAGCGGAAGAATATCATTTCGGATACGAGCGCAAAGAGGATCACAAGTTGATCGGAAGCGGAAGTATCGGGCCTGACAGCAACAGGGAAGGCTATTGGGCCTTTGGATATAATTTCCGCAAAGATTGCTGGGGGAAGGGATATGCAACCGAAGCCGCAAAAGCAATGATCGCATTTGCGCATGAGCAATTTGGGGTTAAGAATTTCTCCTCAAGCCATGTCGAACCCAACAAGGCTTCCGGGCACGTGATGGAAAAGTGCGGCTTGCATTTTGCAAGGTATGGTGAGTTTGAAAAGCTTGACGGAACCTGCAAAAACCGCTCCATGGAGTATGTAGGGCAATTGTTTGAATGATGGGTCGTGGAACATGCAGATCCATGAGGAGGTATGGCATGAAGAATAACATCATTATCGCGGGTGTTCCGAGGGCGGGGAAGAGTACGGTTTCCCATATGCTGTCGAAGGAATTTGGATATCAGCATGTCAGTATGGATTCGATCATTGCGGGATTTGAAAAGTGTTTTCCTGAAACGGGGGTCAGCACCTATTGTGGTCTGTCGTCCATGGATACCCTGAAGCTGATCAGTAGTAAAATGACGCCCTTCGTTCGGGCTATGCTAGACAGTGCTGAATATGATGAGTTTGAACCAGGCATGGTGCTAGATATGTATCAACTTCTGCCAGAGGATTATGAAAAATATCTTCGCGATGCAAACTGTGAGATCGTTTATTTGCTTACATCGGACGTAACACCGCAGGAGCGATTTGAAATCCAGAAGAAATATGACACGCCGAAGGATTACACATTTTATAAATCGGATGAGGAGCTTATTGAGGGAGCGCATTACATTGTGGAGCAGAGCATTCTCATGAAAAAGCAGTGCGAAAAATATGGTTTGACATATTATGAGACCGCTCACGAGAGAGAAAAGGCATTCAAAAAAATATTATCAGATTTTGACGAGGGCAGAAGGAATGAGGAGAACTGAAGAAGTCGAATTAACGGTACTTTGCCTGATCCATGACGCGGATAGAGTTTTGCTACAGGACCGGATCAGTGAGGATTGGAAGGGTTACACGCTCCCCGGAGGGCATGTTGAGATCGGGGAATCCATCGTAGATGCAGCGGTGCGCGAGATGAAGGAGGAGACGGGGCTGACGATCCTGGATCCGAGATTGTGTGGCGTAAAGCAGTTCCCGATGCGTGACGGAGATTACGCAAAGGGTAGGTACCTGGTGTTTCTTTTTGAGTCGACGAAGTTCGAAGGAGAGCTTGCTTCGTCAGAGGAAGGCACGATGCATTGGGTGAACAAAGCAGACCTCAACAAGGTGAATCTCGTAGAGGATTTTCACGACCTGATGGATGTCATGATGAGCAAGGAATACTCGGAATTTCAATATGTCGTGACGGATGGAAAGTGGAACGTGATCAAGAAATAGCGAATCAATGTGGAGATGATCAATGGGGGAGCAGTTTTTTCAAAAGGCGCTTTCAAGATTTGCCATAGAATTTGCTGCAGGAAATGCGATACGGGCCTTGGCAGATAAGGGGCTGACGGTTTCGGAGATTCATGAGAAGCTCACCTATCCGGTACCGCAAAAGACGATCGGCGAAATGGTCTGGGCGCATTATCTGGACACGTGCGTGATCTTTCTTGAGGATCCGGGAACGACAGGAGAAAAGGTGATCACTTCGTATGAACGAGTGCAGGATGCATATGGCAAGATCAGTTTCAGGCAGATCAAGAAAACCATTCCCGTGACTGGGGAGTATGTGCCATGTGATTTCGGAAAGTGGTTGTATCGGGATCGAGAAGGATTTCTTTCGCGGATACAGGTGCTGGACTCTGGTGACCGAGATTACGTTCTCGGCCTTCCGTGGCCGCTGCAGACGGTATATCACAAAAGGGATGCGCGGATGGCGCGGATCATGCAAGGGTTAAAAGGGGCATCGTTATAGAGATTGCAAGAAGGAGCGAAATGGGCTATGGAGCTTTGGGATTTATATGATCGCGAAGGGCAGCCAACGGGAGAGACCTTTGAAAGAACGCACGGAAGCTACTTAAAGATTCCGGAGGGAAGATATCATTTGGTCTGCGACATTTTGGTGAAGCACGTTGACGACACGTATCTGCTGACGAAGCGGCATATGAGCAAGGACGTGTACCCGGGGTATTGGGAAGCGAGCGCCGGCGGTTCGGCCGTTTCGGGCGAGGATCCCATCACCTGTGCAAAGCGCGAACTATTCGAGGAGACTGGGATTGTGGCAGATGAGTTTACGTTGATCAGCCACACCTTCAGGGACAAGAGCCACAGCATGTTCTATTCCTATCTGGTGGTTACGGATTGTCCGAAGGATTCCGTTGTTTTGCAGGAAGGCGAGACGACGGAATATAAATGGGTCGACGTGGCAGGACTGTTGGAGTACGTGGATTCTGACCTCGCCATAAAGACCCACAATGCGCGATATGCGACATACTTTGATGGACTAAGATAATGTGCCAGTGGGGACGGTTCTTTTTGGCACAAATGAGTCAAATGGAACCGTCCAGGGCTCGGAATGCGCAGCATTCCGTGATCCCGACCGCAGGGAGGGACGTGCCGAAGGGCACGCTCAAGTGGCACGCTCAAGTGGCACAAGGAGAGAGAAGAGATGAAAAGAGAAGAGATGAAAACAGTAGGAATTGTGAGTCTTTCGAGCGGGATCATAGGCGAAGATTTCGTGCAATATGAGGTCGAGATCGGTGTCAGGCGTCTTCAGGAATTTGGCCTGAACGTGAAGTTCATGCCCCACGCAAAGAAGGGACTTGAGTATGTGAAAGAGCATCCGGAAAAGCGGGCAGAGGATCTGCTTGCGGCTTTTCGTGATCCGGAGATTGACGTTATTTTGTGCGCCATCGGCGGTGATGACACCTATCGTTTGCTGCCATATCTATTCGAGAATGATGAGCTTGCAAAGGCGGCGACGCAGAAGCCGTTTTTAGGTTTTTCCGATACGACGATCAATCATTTTATGTTGCATAAGGTTGGGCTTCGAAGCTTTTACGGACAGGCGTTTTTGTGTGATCTGTGCGAGCTTGGGCCGGATATGCTGCCGTATACGAAGAAATATTTCGAGGAATTTATCACGACGGGAACCGTTCGGGAAGTGCGTCCCAGCGAGGTTTGGTATGGGGAAAGAAAGGTGTTTGCGCCTGATCAGGTGGGCGTTGCGCTGCCATCCAAGCCAGACCACGGATTTGAGTTGTTGCAGGGCAGTCCCACGTTTTCGGGCAAGATCCTCGGCGGCTGCATTGATTCCATGTATGACATGTTCAATGGCGATCGTTATGCGGACATGCCGGTTTTGTGTGAAAAGTACCAGTTGTTCCCAGCGAAAGAAGATTGGGCGGGACGGATCCTTCTTCTGGAATCCAGTGAGGAAAAGCCTTCGCCGGAGAATTACCGTCAGTCGCTTTTGTACTTGAAGGAGCGGGGCGTGTTTGAAGTGATCTCGGGCGTGCTTGCGGGGAAGCCCATGGACGAGACCTATGCGGAAGAATATAAAAAAGCATTGGTTGAAGTGATCGATGATCCAAAGCTTCCCATCGTTTTTAATCTTAATATTGGTCATGCCCTGCCGCGGTGCATCCTGCCGTTTGGCGTGAAGGCGTGCGTTGACGCAAGCGAGCAAGTGATACGATTCGAGGAATAACGTGCCATTGGTGCGTGACCTTCGTCACGTCCCTCCCTCCGGTCGGGATCATGGAATGCTACGCATTCCAAGCCCTGGACGTGTTCTTTTTGGCACAAAAGAGGAGAATGGATGATGCCATGAAATTTGAAAAATTATGTCGGGAGAATGCGAAGCAATATATTGAGTATCTGAAGGCTGCAATGGAGAAAGAGCCGGAAATGATGACGGCGGAAATCCTTGATGAAGAAGGGATTTTGAGGAGATTGGAAGATCCGTTCTATGGAAGGACGACATCCGTTTTGGCAATGGATGGGGAGTGCGTGGTCGGGCGAATCGAATATCATTTCTATGGTTGTATGCAGGACGGGGCACGCATGGCCTACGTGGACTGGGTTTACGTGCTTCCGGAGTGGCGGCGCAAGGGCGTTGCACAGCAGCTATTTGCGAGATTTGAGGAAGACTGTGTGGCGCACGAGATCGATCAGTATTATCTGATCCGTGCGACAAATCCGGCGGCGGACAGGTTTTATCATCACTTTGAGAAAGCAGAATTGTCGGAAACACCACTACTAAGAAAGATGTGCCAAAAAGAACACATCCAGGGCTTGGAATGCGTAGCATTCCATGATCCCGACCGGAGGGAGGGACGTGACGAAGGTCACGCACCATTGGCACAGGAAGGAGAATTAAGATGATCGGTTTGATCGTAGCGCGTTCTAAGAATAACGTGATCGGGAAGAATGGGCAGATTCCTTGGAGGATCAAGGGAGAGCAGAAGCAGTTTAAGGCATTGACGACGGGGAACGTGGTCGTGATGGGGCGCAAGTCCTATGAGGAGATTGGGCATCCCCTGCCGAATCGGCTGAATATCATTGTGTCGAGGACTGCGAAGTTTGAGGGCGAGAACCTGCTGACGGCTTCTTCCGTGCAGGAAGCGATCGCCATGGCGGGAGATGAAGAGGCGAGACGCCGCGCGGGATTTGTGGCGAAGGGCGAGGTGAATGTCTATATTTCCGGAGGCTATGGGCTGTACAAGGAGGCGCTTCCACTCGTCAACAAGATGTATATCACAGAGGTGGATACGACCGTCGAAGATGGCGACGTGTTCTTCCCGGAATTTGATGCGGACGAGTTTGACGTAAAGGTTGGCGAGACCGGCGGCGACGAGATCAAATTCACGCGCACCATCTACACGAGACGCGTGCAAGTAAAGAAGATCGGTGACAAGGAGGTCGTTTATCGGAAGCTTACGGAGGCTGATCTGGATAACTTTATTGGCATTAGGATCACGCAACTTACGGAGGAATATACCGTAGAAGGCCGTGAAGTGCCGAAGAACGTGGATCTTGTGGCCGCGCATCAGGACTTTTATCACAGGCACATGGCGGACGGTACCTTTGTTTCGTGGCTTGCGTTTGACGGCGACAAGATCATTGGAACGAGCGGCATGTCCTTTGTGGAAAAGCCGCCATACTTTACCTGCCCGACGGGACGGATTGGCCTGTTGTCCAGCATGTTCACAAACCCTGATTACAGGCGCATGGGCATTGCGAAGGACCTGCTGGATCACGTGGTGGATGAAGCCAAGGACTATGGCTGCGGCGCCGTTTGGATCACTGCGTCGAACATGGGCGTGAAGCTCTACACGGCATATGGATTCGAACATAACGGAAATTACATGGCGTATAAACTGTAAGTGTGCCGGCGTGCCACTGGGGACGGTTCTTTTTGGCACATTTGGGGTTGGCCCCAAACGTGCCAAAAAGAACCGTCCCCAATGGCACGCCAGATGGGATGATCAGATGGACAAAACTGTGGATCAAGGCAAAAATCAAATAAAGGGGATCACGTGCATCTTATTTGCGACGATTGGGTTTTCCCTGATGACCTTTTTTGTGCGGCTGGCGGGGGATCTGCCGACCATGGAGAAGGCCTTTTTTCGCAACGCTTTTGCGCTGGTCATTGCGGTGGGAACACTTGTTTCGAAGCATGAGAAATTCACGGTTCCAAAGGGCTGTCGCTGGGACGTGGCGCTTAGGTGTCTTTTTGGCACGACGGGCCTCATCGGGAATTTTTACGCGATCGACCATTTGAATCTTGCGGATGCAAACATGCTCAACAAGCTTTCGCCGTTTTTTGCGATTTTGATCTCCATTCCCGTTTTGAAGGAAAAGCCGAGCAAGATCGACGTGTTCGCAACGATCATGGCCTTTGTGGGCGCACTCTTCATCATCCGCCCGAGCGGAAGCAACGTGCAGCTTGTGCCGGCGCTGGTCGGGTTGTACGGCGGTTTTGGCGCGGGCACGGCATATGTCTTCGTACGCCGAGCCTCCGCGAAGGGGACGAAGACGGCGGTGATCGTCACATGGTTTTCCCTGTTTTCGTGCATGCTGACGCTGCCATTCATGATCCTGAACTTTGTGCCGATGACTCCGAAGCAGCTTCTCTGCATGATCTTAGCAGGCCTTGCCGCCGCGATGGGACAGTTTGGCATTACGAGTGCATATAAATATGCTCCCGCAAAAAGCTTGTCAGTATTTGACTACATGCAGGTGGTGTTTGCAACCGTCTGGGGGTTGCTGTTCCTTGGGGAAGTGCCCGTACCGCTTAGCATCATCGGCTATGTGATCATCATTGGCGTCGCATTCCTTCGGTGGATGAAAGCGCGGCGTGTAGCAGTTGAAGCATAGGGTTTGAGAAATGAAGAAAGCATTTTATCACCTTCCGGGGTTATTTGAATTTTATGATCTGTATAAGGCGTTTCTTCCGCTGTTTCGGGAGCATCGGGAATGGTTTTACGACTGGTGTGAGATCGGGTCCATTTACGGTGCGCCTGCGGATTGCCTTTGGGGCGGGGGCCGCGTGGGCTTTGGGGATGAGCAACCCCGTGCCGTTGCGGAGCTCATGAAGGAATATGCTATCTCCGCGCGTCTTACGTTCAGCAATTCGCTGCTTTCGGAGGAGCACCTTTCGGATAAAAAGTGCAATGCATTGTGTGCTCTGTTTGAGAAGAATGGCAAGGCAGAGAATGGCGTGATCGTCGCATCGGACATGCTTTTAGCGTACCTGAAGGCGAATTATCCAGGCTTCTATTTCGTTTCTTCGACGACGAAGGTGCTGACGGAGTTTCAGGACTTTCAGGAAGAGTGCGACCGCCCGGAATTTCGCTATGTAGTGCCTGATTTCAGGCTGAACAAGGAGTTCGCCAAGCTGAAGGCGATGTCTGATCCGCAAAAGCAAAAGGTGGAATTCTTGTGCAATGAATGCTGCTGGTTTGATTGTTATGACCGAAAGAATTGCTATGAGAACGTCAGCCGAAAAAGCCTTGGCGAGCAATGCGAGGACCACAAGTGCGTTTCTCCAAATGCGGCAAGGGGCTATCGGTTTTCCGACGCCATGAAAAATCCTGGATTTATCGGTATTAAGGACATCCAGGAGACTTACGTGCCGCAAGGTTTTTCGCATTTCAAGATTGAGGGCCGCAGCCTTGGCAGCGCCATCATTTTGGAGTTCCTGCTGTACTACATGACCAAGCCCGAGTACCAGCTTAAGGTACGCGAGGAGATATACTTAGACAGCAACTTAGACTTGTTTTAGATGTGCCAATGGGGACGGTTCTTTTTGGCACGTTTATGCCATTAAGAACCGTCCCCTGTGGCACAAACGTGCCAAAAAGAACCGTCCCCTGTGGCACATGGAGGAGTAAGATGAATTTCGAAGCATTTGTGAAGGACATTCAAGAGAATCAGTGGAACGTATTTGGGGTCGAGGTTTATGAAAATGGTGAGCTGACGCACAGCTTTGGCGATACGCAAGAAAACCTTCATGAACTGTACTCGGCGACGAAGACGGTGCTTTCCATTGCGGTCGGGATCGTATATGACATGGGGTTGATCGATCTTGACAAGTCCATTCTGGAGTATCTGCCGAAGGAAAAGGTTGCGAAAATGTCCGCAAAGCAGGAAAAGACTTTTCGGAAGATCACGGTGAAAAGGCTTCTGACCATGTCGGTGGCAGACATTCCTTTTCGTGCGGAGGGCGACAGTTGGATTGATTTCGCGCTGTCTTGCGAGATCAGCAACCCTGAGGAGATCACGTTTAATTACACGAACATCAATTCCTATCTGGTCAGCGTGGCGCTGACGGAAATTTTGGGGCGCGACTTGGGAGGGTTCATCGAAGAGAAGATCTTTGAACCCTTGGGCATTCAGCGCTTTGAATATACAAGATGTCCGGAGGGATATTTTTACGGCGCTTCCGGCATGCGGCTGACCGTGCATGATTTCAGCAAGATCGGGTTGCTCTTGTACAATAAGGGCATGTATCAGGGACGGCGCATTCTTTCGGAAGCATATGATGAATTGGCGACCAGCGTTCAGATGCAAAATCGCGAAGGCGGTTATGGGTATTTTGTCTGGAAGTATCTCGACGGCTTTAGCATCAATGGAAGACAAGGGCAAAAATGTTATGTCCTTCCGAACCGAGGCATCATGATCTCGCAGCTTTGTGACATCGACGGCTCGGGAATCGATCTTAGGAACAGCATGGAAAAGTGGCTGCTCGGAATGGAGAAGCAATGATCAAAGCGTTTTTTGTGGATTTTTACGGGACGATCGTGCATGAAGACGGTGAAGTGATCAAAGAGATCACAAAGATCATTTGTGATACCGGGAAAGTGGAGGATCCTTCGGAGGTTGACGGTTTCTGGTGGAAGGATTTTCAGTCCATGTTTATGAATTCGCACGGCGAAACCTTCGAAACACAAAGGGCCTTGGAAGAAAAATCCTTGGTGCACACGCTGGAGAAGTTTTCCTCCAGTGCTAACGTAAAAGAACTGAGCGAGAAGATGTTTGCGCATTGGGTAAAACCGCCGATCTTCGAGGATTCGCATGAGTTTTTTGACAAGAGTCCCATTCCGATTTATATCGTTTCGAACATTGACACCGCAGATATTCTGCAGGCGATCGCATATCATGACTTACGACCGGCTGGCGTTTTTACTTCAGAAGATGCAAGGAGTTACAAGCCTCGCAAGGAGTTGTTCGAACTGGCACTGCGCGAAACTGGATTAAAGCCGGAGGAAGTGATCCATATTGGCGATTCCATGAGTAGCGACGTGAAAGGCGCAGGAGCCTTGGGGATCAAGGCGTTATGGCTAAACCGTTTTGGAAAGCCGGTTCCGGAAGGGATCAACGCAGTTGCAACCTTAACGGATGTGCTGAAGCAATGTGCCAATGGGGACGGTTCTTAATGGCACAAACGTGCCCAAAAGAACCGTCCCCGTTGACTCACGAGCCCTGGACGTGTTCTTTCTGACTCATTTTGGTCATTTATGCGGTTCTTTTTGACATGGAAAAAGAAACAAGGTATGATGTGATTTGGGGATGTGGGACTGTTTATGGGAACAGGCCCTGAAATATAAAGGATTTGAAAATGGATTCAGAGAGGAGGTATAGAAAAAGGGGGTAATAAAAATTGGCAAGAGAACCAAGAAAAACTAGCTCTACAGGGTATTTTCACGTAATTGTGAGGGGTGTCGGAAAACAGATTTTGTTCGAGAATGATAAGGATTATGGCTATTATCTCGGGCTTCTGGAAAAGTATTCCGATGAAACGAAAGTCGTAGTTTGTGCATACTGTTTGATGGAGAATCACGTGCACCTGTTGGTGCATGACACAAACAACGAATTGGCTGAATTCATGAAAAAAATGGGTGTATGCTATGCGGCATATTATAACGGGAAATATGAGCGGACAGGACATTTGTTCCAGGATCGCTTTTTGAGTGAGGCCGTGGAGACGCGGGAGTATATGCTGACGGTATTTCGATATATCTTGAATAACCCGGCGGCCGCAGGTCTATGCCCTGCATCTGAGTATTTGTGGAGCAGTTATCGATTATATGGAGCCTCAGAATCCTTTGTTAACACTACGCTTCTGGAGAACTGGATAGGTGACTGGGAGCGTTACGCGGCGTTTATTGATGAGAAAAACTACGACCAGTGTTTGGAATATATGTCCGAAAAAAAGGGTGATGAGTGGGCGAAAGGAAAGCTTCGCAGCGTACTTGGATTAGAAAGTGGCGTAATGATAAAGACTTACGAAAAGTGTTGTCGGGATGAAGCGTTGCGTAAGCTAAAGGAAGCAGGTTTATCAAGCAGACAGATTGAAAGATTGACGGGAATTGGACGGAGTATCATTCAGAGATTATAAATGTGCCAAAAAGAACCGTCCCCATTGGCACGTCCCCATTGGCACATTGGCACGGAGGAAATGATGATCAAGGCTGTTATTTTCGACATGTTTGAGACTTTGGTGACGCTATATCGGTCGCCGCATTATTTCGGAGAAGACATCGCGAAGGATCTTGGCCTGACGGAGAAAACGTTTCGGGAAATCTGGGATCAGAGCGAAAACGACAGAAGCATTGGTCTTCGGTCACTTGAGGACGTGATCACGGAGATCATGAAGAAAAACGGGGTCTACTCCGAGGCGCTTCTCGCAAAAGTGCTGAGCAGGCGCACGGCGTCGAAGGTAGAAGTGTTTCTGCATCTACATGAAGAAATCCTTCCCATGCTGGAGGAGCTGAAGCGGAGAGACATTAAGATCGGTCTGATCAGCAATTGTTTTTCCGAAGAGGTTTTCGCCATCAGGGGGAGCGTTTTATATCCCTATTTCGACGCTTGTATGTTGTCCTATGAGCAGGGGATCATGAAGCCGGCAAGAGAAATCTTTGTGCGGTGCATGAAGAGATTGGAGGTTTCACCGGAGGAATGTCTGTACGTCGGCGACGGTGGCAGCAGGGAGCTGGAGGCGGCGACGGAGGTTGGAATGAAAGCGCTGCAGGCGACCTGGTATTTTGCGGACAACAACAGAGAAGATAAGGCGCGCAATCCGCTGTTTTCCGCGTTGAACAGTCCCATGGAGATCTTTCGGTACCTGAGCTTTTTCTCCGTACTTTTTGGGACGCGTGAGCCGCTAAGCTTTCGCGAGGTGGTCCGCGATGACCTAACCTTTGACCTGCGGATGGGAATCCGCGGAAGCGTTGGCGTTTATGGCTTTGACGTGGAAAGGTTTTACGGAAAGGAAGACATTTCGCAGAAGGTGAAAGAGGCTCTTCCAGGCATTCTCCAGGCAGGTCTTAAGAACTGGAGTGGAGAAAAAAGCATTCTGCAAAGTGACTTAAATGGCGCGTTAAGTTCCATGATCGAGAAAGGACTTGCAGGCCTTGGCATCAAGGTATTGACGGAGTCCGTTCACTGGCAGCTTACGGAGGACTCTCAGGAATTATATAAATCCGCCGTCCCTCAAATGACGCAGCAGAATTCTTCGCAAAAGTTCCTCTTTGCGTCCGATTCCTTTAAGGGGTCACTCACTAGCGCAGAGGCGGCAGAGCTTTTAACGAAGGCGGCGAAGGAAGTATTTGGAGAAGTGGAATGCGTTGGCATTCCCGTGGCAGACGGAGGCGAAGGTACCGTAGACGCACTCCTTAGCGCCGTAGGCGGAGAGAAGATTTACGTGAACGTGCATGGACCGAGGATGGATAGCATTTCGGCATGCTACGGGAAGCTGGATGATAAAAAGGCCGTGATCGAGATGGCGGCGGCATCAGGGCTGACGCTTGTGCCGGAGGACAAAAGAGACCCTTCCGTTACCACAACCTATGGAACGGGAGAACTTTTGCGAGATGCATTAAATCAAGGCTTTGAAGAGATTTACGTCACCATCGGGGGAAGTGCAACGAACGATGGCGGCATGGGATGTGGTCGGGCGCTCGGAATTCGTTTTCTGGACGCGGACGGACACGAGTTAGAGGGCGCAGGAAAAGATCTGGAGAAGGTACGCAGCATTGACGTTCACGGCCTTGATCCGCGCATCAAACAAGTCAAACTGACGGTCATGTGTGACGTGACCAATCCGCTCTGCGGAGAGAATGGTGCGACCCGTACCTTTGGGCCACAAAAGGGCGCAACGTCGGAGATGGCAGAGGCGCTGGAGCGGGGAATGCAGAATTACCGTGACGTGATCAAGAAGCAGTTTGGCAAGGACCCTGATCAGATGCCTGGGTCAGGAGCGGCAGGAGGATTGGGAGCGCTACTCATGATCCTTTTGGGCGGAGAGATGCGTTCCGGGATCGAGACAGTTTTGGATCTGAATGGATTTGACAGGAAGCTCGAAGGTGCCGATCTTGTGATCACGGGAGAGGGGCGCACGGACTGGCAGAGCGCTTGCGGTAAGGTGTTACAGGGCGTTGGCGAGAGGGCAAAGAAAGCAGGCGTTCCAGTGATCGCACTCAGCGGTTCCCTTGGCCCCGGATATGAGAAGGTATATGAGCACGGCATCACCTCCGTCATGACGACGGTGAACGGGCCGATGTCCCTTGAAGAAGCGCTAAGAAACGCGAAGGAGCTTTATTATCAGGCAGCGCTTAGAATGTTCCGGATGATCCAGACGGGAACTACCATGAAGAAATAGCCAGAACATCAAGCTGAACGAATAAGAAGGACATGATTTGGAGGATATCATGAAGCGGGAAGAGATTCGTGAGTTTTATGAAAAGAACATGTACGGAACCTGGAGAGAAGGCGAGAAGGTTTCGTTTGAACTTCTGGGAGAGGATCCGAAGGCAAAGGAAAAGCGGGTCGGATTCCCCAATCCGTTTGAGGTGATCGGCGGAGAGCTGGTGAAGATCAAAGTGGCGGTAAACGGCAAGGAAGCGGAGTTTGTCGTGCATGCGTACCTGCCAAAGGAAGAGGATGCGAAGAGATATCCCAACGGTTCGCCGTTTATCATCTGCATGCATCCGATCCAGCCCAAGGATTATGTCCTTTCGCAGGGCTATGCCCTCTTTTTCCTTGAGGGACATCAGATTGCATCCGACGACATTCGCCATGAAGGTGCGTTCTACAAGCTGTACCCTTATGGTACGGACGGCGCAGAGCAGACGGGCGTTTTGATGGCATGGGCCTGGGGTGCGTCGAAGGTGCTCGATGCAGTGTATGCAGGGCTGGACAAGGAATTTTCTTTGGATGCAAATGCGTCCATGGTGACGGGCGTTTCGCGTTGCGGTAAGGCGACGGCGGTCTGCGGTGCGTTTGACAAGCGCTTTCGCATGACGATCCCCGCATGCTCCGGCGCGGGCGGACTCGCTTTATATACTTTCTTCTCGGAGGGCAAGACCTACGACCTTCGAAAAGTTGGCGCTTCGGCGGAATATACCTACGGAAAGAATGAACCCTTAAGCTGCCTGCAGTCAGACGCGGAAAGAGGGTGGTTCAATGACGCTTTCCTGCAGTACAAAACGCCGGAAGAGATCCCGATGGACCAGGAAAACCTTCCCGTTCTTGCGATGGACAAGGACCGTTATTATTTCATCATCGCGGCCTGCACCAGCGAGGACTGGGTGAACGCGCCCTCCATGTGGGAGTGCTACAAGAGGGCGAACGCTGTATATGAAAACGAAGGCCTTGGCGACCATCTGACCTTGCATTTCCACAAAGAGGGACATGCAGTGCTACAAGAGGACGCAGAGCTTTTCATAAAGTACTTCAACCATATGTACTTTGGGACGGAGCTTGACGTTTCCATGGAGATGCTTAAGACCACCGTTTTTGCGGGGCAGGAGGACGGAAATGCATCCATCCTGCGACTTCGCCCCTATAAGAGCCAGGACAGCAAATGCATTGCAAAGTGGGCAGGCAAGGACGAAGCGATCTACTACAAATGGAGCGCCGGCATGTTTGGCGACTTCCCGCTCACGGCGGAAAAGCTGGATGACATATACCGGAATCAAAATGGTCTATGCAAGCAAGATGACAACTTCTATCCCATGGTGGCCTTCGACGAAAGCGGCGTGGTGGGGCATTTCATCCTGCGCTACATTGGTGATTTTGAGACGATCCGCGTCGGATGGGTCATTGTGGATGATACAAAGCGCGGCCTTGGCTACGGAAAGCGCATGCTCGAGATGGGCCTAAAATATGCCTTCGAAATCCTCAAGGCCAAGAAGGTGACCATCGGCGTCTATGAAAACAATCCCTCGGCGCGTGCATGCTACCAGGCACTTGGCTTTACGGAAGTGCCGCAGGATACGCTCCGCACCTTGAATTACAAGGGCGAGGAGTGGAAAGTGATCGAGATGGAGATCGTAAAGTAAGGGCGTGCCACTGGGGACGGTTCTTTTTGGCACGTTTTGGCCAACGTCATGGAATGCGCAGCATTCCGTGATCCCGACCGCAGGGAGGGACGTGCCGAAGGGCACGCATGCCAAAACGTGCCAAAAAGAACCGTCCCCAGTGGCACACCCAACGGCACGAGGAGGAAAACTATGGGAAACAATAATAAGAACTATGGTCCGTTTTCGTATGTGTTAAGTTTTGTATTCATCGTTTGGCTTGTGGGGTCCATCATCGGAATGATCTACTGCGGCACGCATGGACTGGGATCGATTGCCGTAGCCTTGGGAGGACTGCTCTTTTTCGTGTTCGGCGTGATCATCATCGGACAAGGGCTCTATTATAACAACTTTCAGGCGCCCACAGTGATTTTTCCTTTCATAGGGATGGCTATGATCGCGTTCGGGCTCATCAATTATAAGGGTGACGAAAAACTTGTGAAGCTCATGGAAATGTTCCTGCCCTATCTCATATTAATGCTCTTTCTTGCCATTGGCGTGGGCATGATCGTCTGGGGCATCATCATGTGCCGAAAAACAGACGAGGATTGCACGGAAGTCATTTTGGCAACCTGCGTGGGTATTCAGGAGAAAAAACATGATGGTATCATGCTTGAGTGCCCGGTCTATGAGATCGATTTTCAGGGTGAAACCCTTCAGATCTGCAACAATTATTACACAAATCAGAATACGGTTACGGTCGGGGAGCAGAGGGAGCTTCATATCAACCCGGAGAATCCGAACAACTACTATGAGGGGAAAAAAGACAATAGCATGTGGATTGGGATCGCGTTGTTTGGCATCCTTATTGTGGGGAGCATTCTTTTAACGCTTTTCATGATGATCGCATTGCGTTGATGATCTGCACGAAGAATTTTTGGCATAAGGGAGAGGCTTGAAAATGAAGTATTTTAGAGTACATACGGCGGACATGGCATGGATCACGAAGCAGCCGAGGGGTCTTTTTACGGCGATCGGAAAGCTGGTGGACGCCAAGACGCTGACGGAAGAGGAAGAAAAGGAATACTGGAAGAACAGGGAGTATTTCGAAAAGGTGCTGCCCGTTCCGCCCTTTTATGAGCAGGGCAATCCCGACGGGGCGATCACTTGGTTTAAGGACACGCCGCAAGGAAATGACATTTTCCGCCAGATGACTTTTTATCGCGCGATGGCGGAGAAATATGGCTTGAAATTATATATTTCCGAGTGCGAAGAATTGCCGGGAACGGTGATTTACGAAGATGATTTTCAGATTGCGGTGAAGGATCAGAGAGAAGACGTGAAGATCATCGTAAGCGAATTGATGATGTAGGATTTTACACGTGAGTGACAAAGGATATATCAATCGAAGCGGAGGGATCAGAACATGATCAGGGAGATCAAAGAGACGGAGATTCAAGAATGTGTGGAGGTCATTCGGAAGAGCTTCCAGACGGTGGCGGATGAGTTTGGCTTTACGCCGGAAAATGCACCGAGGTTCACGGCGTTTGCGACGGATGAGGAAAGGATCCGCTACCATTTTGAGACCGAACGTCGACCGATGTTTGGTTACTTTTTGGACGGAAAGATGATTGGTTATTATTCTTTGCAAGAAGTGGATCAGAAAACTTGTGAATTAAACAACCTTTGTGTGTTGCCGCAGCATCGTTTTCGCAGATTCGGCGCGGAGCTCTTAAACCACGCGTTTGAGAAGGCGAAGGAGCTTGGCTACACTGCGATGCGGATAGGCATTGTTGAGGAAAACAAGGCGCTTCGCAAGTGGTATGAGAAATATGGCGTTGAACACATGGGCACGCATAAGTTTGATTTCTTCCCGTTTACCTGCGGCTTCATGATGAAAAAGCTCATAGAACCGAAGAAATGGGATTCAAAGGCAACGGGCCTTTATCGTTATGAGACCCATCTGCACACGGTGGAAGGCAGTGCGTGCGGCGTGACTCCAGGGAAGGAATATCCCGCGATTTTCAAAGACCTGGGCTATGATGCGATCTTCATCACGGATCACTTTTTCCATGGTAACACGCGTCCGTCAAGGGATCTTCCCTGGCCGGAGTACGTGGATGCTTATATGAAGGGCTATGAGGAAGCAAAGAAGGCCGGCGATGAGATCGGCTTCAAGGTGTTCTTCGGTATCGAGGAGAATTTCGAAGGGGATGAATTCATGATCTACGGCGTGGGCAGGGAGTTCCTTCTCGCACATCCTGAAATCCCTCATTGGACAAGGGAGGAGATGATCAAGGCCGTTCACGACGCAGGCGGCGCCGTGATGCAGGCACACCCCTTCCGCGATCGAAACTACATAAAAAAGATCCATTTATATGCGGACGAAGTGGACGGGATCGAAGGCATCAATACTGCCAATACGGCGAATGACAATCTTGCGGCGCTGTGCTATGCGTTGCATCACGGATTTATGATCCAGGCGGGTTCTGACACCCATTTCAAGGGCGGCATCGGTGACGGAAACGGCGGCATTCTTTACAAGGATCCGATCACGTCGGAGAAGGATTATGCAGAGAGACTGCTTCGCCGCGAAAGACCGAAGATCTTCTTCCCGGATGAATTGTTCGAGGGCATGGGCGGGATCAACGTAAAGCTCCCGATGGAGATCCACCGTAACGGCGCTTGGGAAGAGTTAAGTTTGGAAGAAGTGAATCAGTGGTTTTTGGAAGCCGGCGCAACCATTGGCGATGCGCCCTCACAGCCCGAAGGCCTCGCACGGGAGATCGTCGCGAAACTGAAGGCGTAAGGTGCTGGGTGTGCCAGTGGGGACGGTTCTTTTTGGCACGTTTTTGCATGCGTGCCCTTCGGCACGTCCCTCCCTGCGGTCGGGATCATGGAATGCTGCGCATTCCAAGACGTTGGCCAAAACGTGCCAAAAAGAACCGTCCCCACTGGCACGCCCCAGATGGCAGAAAAGGAAGGGTTAGGGCAACAGGATGAAAACAATCAACTTGGATGAAAAATGGACGTTTCGAAGGGGATATCTGGATTCCATTGGGATGCTGGAAAGTGATCCAGGTAAGGTAGTGAACCTGCCGCATGATGGCATGATCGGAACGCCTGTGTCGCCGGATGCGCCTGCGAGTGTTGACATGGGATATTTTACCGGCGGCCTGTCCAATTATACGAAATATGTCTTCATCCCTAAGGAATGGGAGCAGGAATGTGTTGGACTGAAATTCGACGGCGTTATGATGAATGCATCCGTTGACGTGAACGGGAGCAAGGTTGCCCATTGGCATAATGGGTATGCGCCAAAGTATGTTGATCTGACGGATTACGTGACCTTCGGCGAAGAGAATCGCATTACCATCAACGTCAATACCAGTATGCAACCGAATTCGCGCTGGTATACGGGTTCGGGTTTATATCGCGGCGCTTTGCTGTTGCACGGGCCGAGAGTGCATCTCGTTCCTGACGGCATTTTTGTATATACCAAAGAAGTGGCTGACGGATATGCCTTTTTGGAGGCACAGGTCGAGGTTGAAAATGCAGGGCTTGGGAATCGGCTGGTGGAAGTTGCGCTAACGCTTTCGCCAGAGGGAAGTGAAGTGGTCGCCGCCGAAACAAAGCGCGTGATCCAGGTTGGCGCGCGGAAGAACGAAATGGCGCGGATGACGATGACGGTGAAGGACCCCATGCTTTGGGATGCGGATCAACCAAATCTTTATCGTGTTAAGGCTTCCGTCAAGGATCTGGGCGTTTATCGGACACATTTTGAAAGAGACGAAATAGTCATGGTGGATGAGGCGACGACGCTGTTTGGCATTCGGACCATTACGGCAGACGCCATCCGTGGACTTTTGATCAATGGAAAGAGCGTGAAATTAAAGGGCGGATGCCTGCATCATGATAATGGTTTGCTGGGCTCCGTGACCTTGCTGAAGGTGGAAGAACGAAAGGTTAAGAAGCTGAAGGAGGTCGGATTTAATGCGATCCGCACGGCCCACAATCCGCCGTCAGCTGCACTCATCGAGGCGTGTGACAGGCTTGGAATGTATGTTTTTGACGAGGCGTTTGACGCATGGTTCATTGGAAAACGCGGAGGAGATTACAACCAATTCTTTACGGCTGATTGGGAGCAGGATCTCACGGCCTTTGTCAAGAGAGACAGGTCGCACCCTTCAGTGATCCTTTGGTCAACGGGCAACGAGATCCCTGAGAGAGGTGGCCTTGGCGATGGTTACGCGCGGGCGACGATGCTTGCAGAGAAGGTGCGTTCCCTGGATGGAACAAGGCCTGTCAGCAATGGCATCTGCTCCTTTTGGAGCGGACTGGACGACGCGCTTGCAGCCGGACAAAATCAGGCGCAAAATGCCAATGATGACAGAACGACCCTGTGGGAGAGGGCCACGGAGCCTTTTACCAATGGAATGGACGTGGTCGGATATAATTACATGGAGGATCTCTACGAGCAGGATCATGAGATGTTCCCGGAGAGGGTCATCTTAGGCTCGGAGAATTTCCCGAAGGAAATCGGATTCCGCTGGCCTTTGGTGGAAAAACTGCCATACGTGATCGGCGAATTCACTTGGACGGCTTGGGATTATCTGGGCGAAGCGGGACTTGGCAAGGCGGTATATTATGCCGTCGACGATGCAGATGCGCCGACGAAGCCATGGGAGATCATGCCGCAAGGAACTTCGCCTTATCCTTGGAGAACTGCAAATGATGCAGACTTCGATATCACGGGACAAATGTTGCCACAGGGCGCTTATCGGAGCATTGTCTGGGGGAGCGATCAAACCTATCTCTATTCCATGCATCCGGAGACCTACGGAAAGAGAGAGCTTACCAGTTTGTGGGGATTTCCGGCCGTATTCTCCTGTTGGAATTATGAGAACGTTGGAGCACCTATCGAACTTGTAGTATTTTCAAAGGCCGAGGAAGTTGAAGTATTGGTCAATGGAAACAGCATCGGGAGAAAGCAGGTTTCCAAGGAGAGACCTCTGCCAAACAGTGTTCGCTTTGAGACGACCTATCAGCCAGGAAAGGTAGTTGCGATCAGTTATCAGAACGGAAAGGAAGTCAGCAGGGCGGAGCTTTCGACAACGGGCGCGCCTGCGAAGCTTCGATTGGTTCCGGAATCCATGGAGGCATGCGCTGACGGACATGATCTGATCTATGCCTTGATCGAAGTCGTGGATCAGGAGGGACGTGTTGTACCGGATGCAGAGGTGAAACTGGAAGCGGACGTCACGGGGGCATGTGTGCTTGCTGGCTTTGGCTCCGCGAATCCGATCACGGAGGAGGATTACACGGACGTCTTTGCCACCACTTTCAGAGGCCGCGCATTGGCAATCCTGCGCACCGGATATGAGGCGGGAAGTTGTAAGCTGGCCTTGAAGGCAGAAGGCTTTGAAACCGTGGAAGAAACATTTGGGGTTAGGTAAAAAGCACTCACGCGCAGAAAGGAACGGGTATGCAAAAAGTTAAGTGGGGGATTCTTGGAACTGCAAACGTGGCGAGATGGGGTATGATCCCGGGCATGAAGAAGGCTACAAACTGTGAGTTATATGCCATCGCAGGCAGAAGCGCGCAGAAGGCGAAGGCCTTTCAGGAGCAGTACGGATTTGAAAAAGCTTATGGCAGCTATGATGAGCTCCTTGCCGATGAGAACGTGCAGGCGGTTTACATTCCGCTTCCCAATGACATTCACCTGAAATGGGTGAAGGCGGCGCTAAAGGCTGGAAAGCATGTGCTGTGCGAAAAGCCCATGGCCATGAATGCGCAGGAAATGAGAGAGATGTTCCAGACCGCGAAGGAATGTGGAAAGCTCTTGATGGAAGCCTATGCGTACCTGCACAGCCCTTACGTGGAGGCGCTTTGCGAGGATATAAAAAGTGGCATCATTGGGGAAGTGAACTATATCGATACGGCGTTTGTGACGCAGGGCTACAAGGAAGATTTCAGACTCCACAAAGAGCTTGGCGGCGGTGCAATGTATGACCTTGGGTGCTATTGCACGACCATGATCTTGACGCTGGCGAAGGCAGATGAGGAGAGGCGCAGAAGCAGTGCATCAACTGCTGGTGCGGGATTTTCTGCTAGCGCGGCAAATGAGGCGCAAGGCAAGTCCTGTGGAGGCATGGATGGCATTGAACCCACGCTGGTCAAGGCTTGCGCGGAGTTTACGGACCTTGACGTGGACTTTTTGACGGCAGGCTTGATCCGCCTTAAGAACGGCATTCGTGCGTCCTTTAACGTGGGCATGAACCTGGGCGAGGATTCCAATTCCAGATATGACAGGCTTTTCATTCATGGCTCAAAGGGCTCCATTCGCTCGGAGGTGGAATATAATCAAGAAGGGAACGTTTCTTACAAGATCTACACGCCTGAGGGAGTCGTGGGAAGAAATGTTTTTGTGCCGCATAATTACTGCATGGAAGTGGAGCAGCTTGGCAGATGCATTCTTGACGGCGAGACGCCGCACGTCACGCCGGAGTTTTCCATCCGAAATGCGGAGCTGATGGATGAGTTGCTGAAAGAGATGGGGTATTGATGGAGAATCTGATTTTTAGTTTAAATGCGACGGCGCCGATCTTTGCGTTGATGGTGCTGGGATATTTGTTCCGAAGGATCGGGCTGATTGATGAAAAAGCGGCGAACTGGATGAACAAATTCGTGTTCACGGTAGCACTCCCGGTGTTGGTTTTCAAGGACTTGGCGAGCCAGGATTTTGCGGGTACTTGGAACACGAAGTTTGTGTTGTTTTGCTTTCTAGTGACGAGCCTTAGCATCGCGTTGATCGCCTTGTTGTCCAAGCTTGTCGTGAAGGACCTGGCAAAGCGCGGTGAGTTCATTCAGGCTTCGTATCGAAGCAGCGCCGCTCTTCTCGGGATCGCATTCATTCACAATATTTACGGCGACGCAGCGAGCGGCATGGGCCCTCTCATGATCCTTGGCAGCGTGCCGCTGTACAACATTTTTGCCGTGATCGTGCTGATGCTGACGGCTGGAGCGAAGGAAGAGCAGCCAGCCGCAAGAACGCAGGCTGAGCTGCAGACGGCACAGCAGATGCAAGGCAGCGACCAGGCATCGGCACGGACGCAAGCACAAAATGGCACGCAACAAGTGCCTCAGCAAGATGGTGCTAGGGCCCAGGACCATCGCGCACTCCTTATGAAAACGCTTCGCGGGATTATTACCAACCCGATCATCCTCGGCATTGTGATCGGTCTTGTGTGGTCGCTGCTTCGCATCCCGCAGCCCAAGATTTTCCAAACGATCGTGTCGAATGTTTCCGCCCTGGCAACGCCGCTCGGCCTTATGTCCATGGGCGCAACCTTTGAATTCAAGAAAGCAGCGCAGGACATTAAGCCCGCGCTGATCGCGGCCTTCATCAAACTGTTTGCGCTGGCAGCGATTTTTCTTCCAATCGCCGTGGCACTTGGCTTTGCAGGCGAGCAGATTGTCGCAATCCTTGTAATGCTTGGCAGCGCAACGACCGTAAGCTGTTATATCATGGCGAAGAGCATGGGCCATGAGGGCACGCTGAGCAGCAGCGTGATCATGCTCACGACCTTCGGCTGTTCGTTTTCTTTGACCCTGTGGCTATTCGTTTTGAGGAGCCTTGGGGTGATCTGACGGGAGGGAGAAAATGATTTTCAAGAAGAAAAAGCAACTGTCTGAGACGGTGAATTTCGATCCCGAAACGCAGTACGCCGTGATCCGAAGCTCCATCTGCACAGGCGAAAAAGTCGCCGGTTTTAAGAATAAAACCGACGGCCATTTCACGGAGGTCTGCCTGATCCGCACGCCCGAGGACGAGCGTGCATTCAAAGAGACTTATGGACTTGAAAGCGTGAAGGTGGAATATTAACCCGCCACGTACCATTTCGCCTGGGTCTGGAAGAGATTGGCGTAGAGGCCACCACGGGCGAGGAGTTCGTCGTGGGTGCCAATCTCTTTGATGGTGTGGTCGTCGAGGACGACGATCTTGTCGCAGAACTTGCAGGAGGACAGACGGTGGGAGACATAGATCGCCGTTTTATTCCCGATGAGGTCGTGGAAGCGGTTGTAGATCTCATATTCTGCCACGGGATCGAGGGCGGCGGTAGGCTCGTCCAGGATCACGACGGGAGAGTTGCGGTAGATGGCGCGGGCGATCGCAAGCTTTTGCGCCTGGCCGCCGGAGGGTTCCACGCCGCTTTCGTCATATTCCTTGCCAAGCAGGGTTTGGCCTTTTTTTTCAAGGCTTTCCACCCAGTCAGCAATTCCACTCATTTCGTAGACTTTTCCCAGGTCGGCCGTCTGTGCGCCGACCTTTTTTGTTTCATTCTGCACTCCCCCCAATCTAACATTCTCTTCGATGGTATATCCAAACAACTTGAAGTCCTGGAATACGACGGAGAGGAGCTTTACGTACTCTTCGTAGGAGTATTCCTGGATGTTTTTGCCACATAGCTTGATGGCGCCTTCGGTCACGTCGTAAAGGCGGCAGATGAGCTTGATGAGGGTGGATTTTCCGCTGCCGTTCAGGCCAACAAGGGAGATGCTTTCGCCCTTTCGGATCTGCAGGTTTACGTCGCGGAGGACCCACTGCTCCGTCCCAGGATATCTGAACGAAACATGCTCGAGGGTAATGCCGTCGAAGCTTTCCTCCGAAGGCACGTCCTTGCCGCTTGCGGCTTCATCGGGGAAGAACATGTACCCGATGTAAGCGCTCATGAAATTGGCTTTCATCATGAGCTGCTGGGCATTTGTGATGAGCGGGATGAGACACCCGTTAGTCAGAGTCTCCATCGCGGCGATGCAGGTCACAAATTCCGCAACAGTGATCGCACCTTTGAGCGCAAGGACGCCCAGCCATCCGTAGGAGATACCGTAGCCCACGGCCGACGTGATGCTGCCAAGGATTCCCCAGGAGAATTGCTTCCGCGCGCACTCATTGTCCATTTTGTTGAGGGCCTTTGCGTTCTCCATGGCCTTCTGCTCGATCAGAGGGCTGGCATGGTAAAGGCGCAGCTCTTTGGCATATTCACGGCCGTTGATCTTCGTGTAGATGTACGAATAAAACTTGTTGATGGCTGGGGTTTTCTCAAACACTTCTTGTGCAGCAAGGTTGATCTTGGAGGTGCAAAGAGCATTGACGATCACGGCGAGAACGGACAAAAGAAGCAGGATCGGGCTGATCCGCGAGATGATCCATATCACGCCGAAGATCACGCAAAAGCTGGTTCCGATTCGTACAAGGCTTTCCGACATGCCTTTGATGCCGCCGGAATACCAGGACATTCCGGTCTCGGCCTTTTGCCTTGCGGAAAGGGCCGCCTCGGATTCCGTGCACTCGAATTTCAGGCGCATGGCCTTTTCGGACATGGATAGGTCGATCCTTCTTGCAAGCGCGTCCTCCCAGGTTTCGCGGAGCTCCTGCAAGATTGAGATCAGTGATTTCAACACAAAGATCCCGCCCACAAGAAGCCCGACAAGCAGGCAAAGAAGGGTAATGTCCTGGCCGCCCGTGAGTTCCTCGATGATGCGCTTCGGGATCAAGAGGTTTAGGATCGGCAGGATGGAGAGCAGGAGTATGTTCGCGAGTACGAGCCCGAGATATCTGGGCTTTTCCTTCGAGGCGATATGATAAAAATAGGCGCAGACTTTCGCTGTTCCGATAAGGTTAGCAAGCAACTGTTTCATCGTTTTCCTCCTGATAATACTTCGCCTGAAGCTCAAACAGTTGGGCATATTTTCCGCCCAGCTCCATGAGCTCTTCGTGAGAGCCACATTCCACAAGCTCCCCGTTTTCAAACATCACGATGCGGTCGCAAAACCTTGTGCTGGCAAGGCGGTAGGAGACGTAAACCGCACTCTTGCCGCGTACAAAGGAATCGAAACGCTCGTAGATTTCGCTTTCCGAGAGGGCATCCAGCGCGGCCGTGGGCTCGTCGAGAACGACAATTGGCGCGTCCTTATAGAGCGCCCTTGCAAGGGCCATCTTCTGTTTTTCTCCGCCGGAAAGGAGAATGCCGTCATCATGGAGAATGCGCAGCATTGGCGTCTCGATCCCTTTGGGCCATTCCTTCAGCTTCTCGCCAAGGCCCGCACGCTCAAGGCACTCCTTTGCGCGCCCGGAGTCCGTCGCCTCTCTCGTCTTCATCGAAACGTTTTCTGCCAGGGAGAAAGCATATAATTCAAGGTCCTGAAAAACTGGTGCAAACAAGGCATAATATTCTTCCGTATCGATCTTCCGAAGATCCACTCCGCCTAAGAGGATCCTTCCCTCCGTTGGCTGATAAAGCTTAAGGAGGAGCTTTACGAAGGTTGTTTTTCCGGCTCCGTTGAGGCCAACTACCGCAAGCTTTTCGCCGAAGGGAAGGGTGAGATTTAGGTTTCTTAATGCGTAGTCCTCGCGGCCGGGGTATTTGAAGGACACGTTCTCGAAGGTGACGGTATATTCCTTCGCCTCGGGAAGTTTTTCTTCACCTCCGGACTGCGCGTCGCAGAATTCATTGTAGGCCCTGTAATCATTCACCTCAGCGCTGCACTTGCGAAGCTTTGCAAAGGTGCGCATCAAAATCTGGAGGGCCTCCGCGAGGTTACGCACGCACCCTGCATAGAGCACGAAATCACCGATGCCAAGCTGGCCCGCGAGGATCATATAAATGAGCATGGCGTAAAGGCCGCCTTCTCGAAGAAGCTCTAGGAAATTGCCCAAAAGATCGCTTCCAAGCCAGGTAAGCCTTGCCTTGCGGACCTTTTGATTCAAGGTTTTTTGCAGGCCTTCCTGGGTGGAAAGGAGCGTTCCTGACAATTGGAAGAGGCGGATGTCCTTTCCGTAAGCGAAGTCCGTGCTGACCTTCTTGAAGTGCTCAAGCTTTCGCTTTTCGTGAAGCACCTCATCGTTTGTGAGGCGCTTTTCCTTTTTGGTTGCGTGGTCGACGGACAGATAGGTCAAAAGGCCGATCAAAAGAACGCCGACGGCCATGAGAATGTTGACCTGGCAAAGGAGGACCACTGCGAGAAAGCAGGTGAAGATATGCGTGCACAAATCGATCGTAAAGCGGATGATGCCCTCGATGCCGACGTCGACGTTCCTGGTTGCTTCCTTCGATTTTTCCAGAAGGTCCAGGACCTTACGGTTTTCAAGGTTTTCGTAGAACAGCGCGATGCTTTTTTTGTTGCGGCCCAGCATGAACATGGGCCTTACGTAGAAGGCCGCAGGCTCCTTGCCAAAGCTCACGGCGTTTTGGCCGATCATGCAAAGAATGTTGCCGGCCGTGAGAAGCGCTACCAGGCGGATCAATTCCTCAAAAGGGATCCCTTGGTCGATGAATTCGACGAGATATTTTCCAAGAAACAGCCAAAGAAACTTGCTGCCTGCAGAACAAAAAATGGCAAGCACAAGCAGCCCGATGAGATACGGCTTGTGCTTTGCCACTCCTTGATATACGTAAAATACGTTTTGTATGAGTCGATACTTTTTTTTCTGATCCATGCGAAACACACTCCCTTCTTGCTTAAGAAGAGTGTATCGCACTTTGCGCCGCCTTCCAATAACGGCATTCTCGAGAAAAACTCACCCTACGCGCGAGTCGTAACGCAGCAGCGCCGAGATTCCAGACGACATGCAGCCTGGTGCGATGGCTGATCGTTACTTTAAACCGGACCAAATGATGGTCGCCAGGCCTTTTACTGCGCGGAAATCCCAGTCAAATTCCTTGCGGAAGCTTGTCTGGAACATGGCCGCGAAGTCCTCCCTGCGGTCTACAAGGAACACGCAGGTGCCTGCGCCTTCGTGATAGATGGTGCCTTCCGAAAGTGCCTGTTCTCTGTCATATTCCGCCGAATAGATCGGCATGCCTGCGCCGTAGCGGATCCCTGCGTTTCTGCCGAAGGTGAGGTCGCGCACGTCGTCGCCGATCAAGTTAGTCCAAAGGAACTCCAAAACGGTTTTTCCAAGGACTCTTTGGCCGCGGTAGGTGCCGCCCCGAAGGAGCATTTCCGCAAGCTGCATCATTTCGCGGCAAGTGGACATCTGCCCGCCCGCCGTGTCAGGGATCCCGGGCCATGTCGGATAGGTCGGGGCCGCCATTTCCTGAATGCCTGATCGATCAGCCTTTGCGGCCATGGCGAGGTCGGTCTCATTCGCAATGTTGTATCTTCGAAGCTGCGCTTTTGTAGCGTCCTTACGCCAATGTATGTCACGCATCTCACAGGGGAGAAAGATGCTTTGTTTGATGAATTCTTCCGCTGCCATGCCGGAGGCGCGTTTTATGATCTCGCCGAGGATCTGATAGCCCACGACGGAATAGAGCCACAACGTACCGGGTTTTGCGTGGAGGCCCGTTTTCACGACGGCGGAAAGCCAGGTATGCTCGGGATCCTTCGGGTCCATTTGGTCCTGCCAATTTCGTTCATCCTGCGGGTAAGCGCCTTCTAGCGCGCAGATGCCGGAGGTGTGGGTGAGCAGATGCAGGATTTTGATCTCGCGAAAGTCGCCTTCGTCAAATTCCGGGATCCAATCCTTAACGGGTTGATCCAAATAAAGCTTCCCGTCTTCCATGAGCTTTAGGATCGCAAGGGCCGTGAAGACCTTGCCCACGGACTGAAGCTCGAACAGGGTGTCTGGCTGAAACAACGTATTCCCCATCCAAGGGCGCGCAAGGGTGCCGATCGCGGCATCTGCAAAGACTTTGCCGTTCTTCCAAAGGCAATAGCTCCCGGACCAGATCTTCTTTTCGTCGATCAGCGATTGGACATGCCGATGGATGAAGGAGAGGCGTTCGGGATCATATCCCACGGACTCTGGCGTGGCGTCGCAGGATGCGTACCTGACAACCATGTCGTTTTCGTTTTCACAGTGTTGCATAGACAAAATATACCCCCGAAGTCTTGACGGCAATGGAGTCGCCTCTGTCAAAGTAGTCTGAAGTCTTTTGGTAGAATGTGGTTACTTCGTTTGCGCGCTGGAGGGAGTAACCGTGGTTTAGGAAATAACCAACGCCGCCCTTTCGCGCGTCCTGGTTAGAATAGACATATCGAAAATCGTCACCCTGATGCTTTTTTGAGGAATCCGAAGGCTCGTAGATGATCACCTGGTCGCTGATCCTTGCCTGGATGTTTCGAAAGCCCGCCTGTTTTAGCAGGTAGGGGAGCTTGGTCCCGCAGCGATAGTCCCGCTCGCCGCGCGAAAGCTCGTCCTCCCAAAGCGGCACAAAATCAGGCTGGCGCATGCCGCCCTCTTGTTTTTCAAGGCCGGAATAATATCCCGCCTGCTCCACTTCCTCGTTTGCGTCCATAAGAAGGATCGTGCCGCCGGGCGTAAGAGATTGCTTCATCTTTTCCAGCACGGCCTGCGGGTTTTGCACGTTCGACAAAAGGAAGAGCGCAACGACGAGATCATATTGCTTCGCCGGCCGCCAGTCGTAGATGTTTTCCTCGAAGAATTCATGTTGATAAGGCGTTTCGGAGAAATATTCCTTCGCCTCTTTGATCTGGTCTTGATCCAGCTCGATCCCGGAATAGGAGCTTCCCGCCGGCAAAAGGGGGAGCAGCACCTGACCAAGGTAACCGTAACCGCAGCCGAAATCCAGGACGTTTGTGGCCTTTTGCGGGCGCAGCACCTCGCGGACAAAGAACCGGAAATAGTCTTCGTTCCAGTAAAACTGTTTCCAGACCTTGAGCACGTCGCGCTTTTGATTCCAGTAGGTCACCTCGTCGTATTTTACGGGGGCATCGTCCACGTGGAGCGGCTTCATTCCGAGTAGCACGTCGGCGCTGACGCCAAAGACGTCGGCTAGCTTAGGGATCTGCGTGATGTCAGGGTAGTTTATGTTGTTTTCCCATTTGCTGACGGTCTGGAAGGAGACCTGCATCAGGTCTGCAAGCTCTTTTTGCGTCATGCCTTTTGCTTCGCGAAGCTCCTTGATCAACAGTTTCATGAGGGGGTCCTCCTTACTTCTTCGTCGTCCATTTGGTGCAGTCCCAGACGGCGGTGGCGATGCCTTCGTAGAAGTCGGGTTCATGGCAGACCATGAGGATGCTGCCTTTGTAATCGGTGAGGGCACGGCGAAGCTCCGACTTGGCGTCCACGTCCAAGTGGTTGGTGGGCTCATCGAGGAGCAGAAGGTTGCTGGGGCGGTTGATGAGCTTGCATAGGCGCACCTTTGCCTGCTCGCCGCCGGATAGGACCTTCACCTTGCTTTCGATGTGTTTTGTCGTAAGGCCGCATTTTGCAAGGGCGGAGCGCACTTCATACTGGGACATGCTCGGGAACTCGTCCCAAAGCTCCTCAAGGCAGCTTTTAAAGCCGCTGCCGCTCATTTCCTGCTCGAAGTAGCCGATCTCCAGATAATCGCCCTGCGTCACGGTGCCGGAAAGGGGCGGGATCAGGCCAAGAAGGCTCTTTAGGAGCGTGGTCTTGCCGATGCCGTTGGCGCCCGTGAGAACGATCTTGTTGCCGCGTTCCACGATAAGGTTTAAGGGGCTTGAGAGAGGCTCTTCATAGCCGATCACAAGGTCCTTGGTCTCGAAGAGAACGCGACCAGGCGTGCGCGCTTCCTTAAAGCGGAATTCTGGCTTGGGATTCTCGGCCGCAAGCTCGATCACGTCCATCTTGTCCAGCTTTTTCTGGCGGGACATGGCCATGTTTCGCGTGGCGACGCGGGATTTGTTCCTTGCCACGAAATCCTTGAGGTCCGCAATCTCCTTTTGCTGGCGGTTGTAAGCGGCCTCTAACTGGGAACGGCGTACGGCATAGACCTCTTGGAATCTGTCGTAATCGCCAACATAACGGGTGAGGGTCTGGCCTTCGATGTGCCAGATCAGGTTCACGACGCTGTTGAGGAACGGAATGTCGTGACTGATGAGGATGAAGGCGTTTTCATATTCCTGAAGATAACGCGTCAGCCATGCGATATGCTCCGCGTCGAGGTAGTTGGTGGGCTCGTCGAGAAGCAAAATGTCGGGCTTCTCGAGAAGGAGCTTGCCGAGGAGGACCTTGGTCCTTTGGCCGCCGGAGAGCTCCGTTACGTCGCGGTCGAGGCCAAGCTCCACAAGGCCCAGCGCACGCGCGACTTCGTCCACCTTCGCGTCGATCATATAAAAATCATGCATGGTGAGAAGGTCCTGGAGAGTGCCCAGGTCTTCCATGTAGGTTTCCAGCTCTTCGGGGGTCGCCTCGCCCATTTTGTCGCAGATCTCGTTCATCTGCGATTCCATCTCGTAAAGAAAATCAAAGGCGGAGGCGAGGACGTCGCGGATGGTCTGGCCCGCGGTCAGCACGGTGTGCTGGTCGAGGTATCCGGCGCGCACGTTTTTCGCCCACTCGACCTTGCCTTCGTCAGGCACAAGGCTTCCCGTGATCACGTTCATAAAAGTGGACTTACCTTCGCCGTTTGCGCCGATCAGACCCACGTGCTCGCCCTTTAGGAGGCGAAAGGACACGTCATTGAAGATCATGCGGTCGCCGAAGCCGTGGGTTAAGTGTTCAACGTTTAAGATGCTCATAAAAACTCCTTATGTTTTGGTCTGTGTTGTCGCATTTATCATACCTTAGCGGGCCGTTTTTCGTCAAGGAGTTCGTGGGGGTTCAGACGCTTGCGGCGCGCCTGGAGGCTCATTTTTTGCGCACGAAACCCAGCAAAATATGAGCAGAATTTCATAAGAAATTACTATTATTTTTCCTAAAAACAGTATATGATATATGTAGTTGCTGTTGTTTTTAAGTGATATTGCATTTTTTGCGAAAGGAGAAGGTATGGAAAACTTTAGTTTTTATTCACCGACCTATTTTGCGTTTGGCAAGGATTCGGAGAAGCAGGCAGGGAGCCTCATCAAGCAGTTTGGGGGAAGCAAGGTTTTGATCCATTACGGCGGCGGGAGCGTTGTGCGCTCTGGGCTGCTTGACAGAGTAAAGCAGTCGCTCACGGATGCAGGCGTGCCCTTTGTAGAGCTGGGCGGCGTAAAGCCGAACCCCAGAAGCGGGTTGGTATATGAGGGCATAGAGCTCTGCAAGAAGGAAGGCGTGGATTTCATTCTTGCAGTGGGCGGCGGAAGCACCATTGATTCCTCGAAGGCCATTGCGGCAGGCGTGGTATATGACGGCGACTTTTGGGATTTCTACAGCGGAAAGCCCATTACGAAGGCTTTGCCGGTTGGCACGGTGCTCACGATCGCGGCAGCGGGAAGTGAAGGAAGCCCGGACTCCGTGATCACCAAGGAAGAGGGCATGTTCAAGCGCGGCGCGAGCGGTAATGCGATCCGCCCGAAGTTCAGCATTCTGAATCCTGCGCTGACCCAGACGTTGCCTGCATATCAGACGGCAGCAGGCGCGACCGACATTATGGCGCACCTTTATGAGAGATATTTGACCAATTCGAAAGAGGTCGAGGTGACCGATCGCCTGATCGAGGCGCTGCTCCTGACCATGGTGCATGAGACGCCGAGAGTCATCGCGGATCCGAATAATTATGATGCGCGCGCAAACATTATGTGGGCCGGCATGATGGCACACAACAATTCCTGCGGCGTGGGAAGAAGCCAGGACTGGAACAGCCATAACATCGAACATGAGCTTTCGGCATTATATGACTGCGCACACGGCGCAGGTCTTGCAGTGACGATGCCCGCAGTGTTCCGCTACGTGATGAACCATGACGTGATGCGTTTTGCGCAGGTGGCAGTGCGCGTTTGGGGCTGCCAGATGGATTTCGCGCACCCTGAAGTGACGGCGCTTGCGGGGATCAATGCATTCCAGAACTTCCTGATCTCCATCGGCATGCCGAAGAACTTCGAGGAGCTTGGCGCAAAGGAAGAGGACATTCCAAAGCTGGTTGAGGTGCTTTGCAGGGGCGACGGACGGAACGGTTCCATCTCCGGATTCGTGACGCTGAACGAAGAGGATTGCACGAAGATCTACCAGATGATGGTATAGTTTGAAATTTTACGGGGCTGCCCACTGTGGCAGCCCTTTTTGGGTTGAGTTTTGCCTGCAAAATTGGTAAAATGTCTAGGAGGGGAAATCTTTCGATGCATGAAGGAGCGCAGAATGAGAAGCATTTTGGTGGTAGATGACGATCAGGCGATCAATAAGATGGTGCGGGAGTACCTTGTGAGCAAGGGCTATCGCACGGATGGCGCATATTCCGGGACGGAAGCAGTCATGTGCCTGGAGAGGAACCGATATGAGCTGGTGGTTTTGGACCTGATGCTTCCCGGGATGACGGGGGAGGAGGTCCTGGAGTATATTGTTAAGAATTGCCCAACCCCCGTGATCGCACTTTCCGCAAAGGATGACGTGGCGAGTAAGCTGGTGCTTCTAAAGGGCGGTGCAGAGGATTACGTGACAAAGCCCTTTGATCCGGAAGAGCTCCTTGCAAGGATCGAGATCGTGCTTCGGCGCGGCGGTGCAGCACCTGCAAACCGGGTGTTGTCCTATGGCAACCTGCAGCTTGATCCGGAGGCAAGGACCCTTTTGCAGCTTGGGCAGCCCGTTGCACTGACGAAAAACGAGTTTGCCATCCTGGAGATGATGATGGAGAGGCCTTCGGTGGTATATACCAAAGAAATGATTTATGAAAAGCTTTGGAATGAACAGCCGGATGCAAGTGACAACACGATCAGCGTGCACGTCAGCAACATTCGCAAGAAGCTGGCGGTGCTCGAGCCGGACCGCTCCTACGTAAAAACCGTCTGGGGCATTGGCTTTAAGATGGAATCTTTATGAATTCCTTAAACTTTTGTAAATGATTTTCTTAAACTCTTCCCGTATTCTGAGAGTTGTAAAGAGCAAAACCCGCAGAGGAAAAGGAAGGTTTAAGGAGGTAAACATATGTTAAACGCAATGAGGGCTTCGTTTTACAAAATGTTTCGCGACAAGGCTTTTGGGATCTGTCTGGCAGGGACGGTCGCCTGGGCACTTGTCGTTATCATGGCGCAGGTGCTTACCAGTCATGCGAGGGGCATCGAGGATGTGTCACAACTGGCGAACCGTTGGTATGGGTTCATTGGCTTGCATGTGATAGAGGTTCCGCTGATCGTAAGTGCCGTGCTTCTGTTCTCGGGCGAATTTCAGGATAAATCCTGGAAGCTGTTGATCGCAAAGGGAATCTCCAAGACGAGTTACTTTTTTTCAAAATTGGTCAGCATGCTTTGCTTAACCGTGATCATTAGCTTCATATCCATTTTGACGCTGGCAATATGCAACGTGGCTTTGCTTCACGCGACGATGGATGCGGCATATGTTGGAAACGTGATCCGGTTCTTTTTGGCAGAAACCGCGGCGCATTTTTCCATCGCAGTCCTGGTCATCACCTTGATCTGCATCATTAAGCGCGGCGATATTGCTTCGATCCTCAGCCTGTTTTTGATGGTGTTCGGCTACGTGATGCTTTCGGGTGTTGAAAAAGCATTTTCCCTGGGAGAAGTGATCACGGATTTTTGGGCCTTTTCCCAAACGGCATTTGTGGAGTTTAACGGTCCAGTTGCCTGGGGAAGAATAGGGATCTCGCTTCTTGGGCATCTGGTGATCTGCAGCCTGCTTGCGATCACCGTCCTGAGCCGTAAAGACATCGATTGACTCCTTTCCTTAAACTCTCGCGGGATAATGATCTTAAAACAAGTTGCAGACGAAGGGAGAAAAAAGATGAGCAACATTGTAAAAACAAAGGCACTGACGAAGAAATATCATGGATTTGCTGCCGTGGACGGCGTAAACATGAGCATAGAAAAGGGTGACATATATGCACTGATCGGCGAGAACGGTGCAGGAAAATCCACCTTGATGAAAATGCTGAGCGGTCTTGCCGCTCCGACCTCCGGAGAGGTGGTACTGTTCGAAAATAAGCACCCGGAGGTGGCGCGTTTCCGCATGGGATGTCTGATCGATTCCCCGGCGCTGGATTCAAGACTTACCGTCCGTGACAATCTGGAGATGTTTTCGAGGGCCTTCGGCTGCCATAAGGAAGGCGAAGTGAATCGGATCTTAAAGCTGGTGGGCATGGACGGAAATGCCAACAAGGTCATTAAGAAAACCTCTCTTGGCATGAAGCAAAGGCTTGCCATCGGCATTGCACTTTTGGGTTCCCCTGATTTTCTGATCCTTGACGAGCCCATGAATGGACTGGATCCCATGGGAATTCAGGAGATCCGTCAGCTCTTAAAGAAGCTGAATGCGGAAAATCAAACGACGATCCTGATCTCGAGCCATCTCTTGGACGAGGTGTCCAAGGTAGCGACGCGCTACGGATTTATGAAGGCCGGTCACTTGATCTCTGAGCTTTCCAATGAGGAGCTGGAGGAGAAGAGCAAGACCTGCTTAAGGCTTAAGGTCTCCGATACCGCAAAGGCAGCCATGGTTTGCGAAAAGGATCTTGGCACGAACAATTACGAGGTAATGGATGCTGAGCACGTAAGACTTTTTGATTACGTGGATGAGTCTGCCAAGGTCGTAACGGCAATGGTGCGCGGCGGCGTGGAAGTGGGCGAGATGGTCCGCATGGGCGAGAGCCTGGAGGAGTTCTTCAACAATTTGATGACGGCGAGGGAAGAGCAATGAAAAACATGATCAGAGCCTCTTTCTATAAGCTGTTTCATGACAAGGCGACATGGATCAGCCTTGCCGGAACCGCGGTATGGTCCCTTTATGTCTGCGTGATGCTGACCTGGATCGCGGACGGAAAGCTGGATGTGTCGGATGCCGCGGGTGCGGAAAAATATTGGAGAGATTTCATGGGCTACCACGGCGTGATGGTACCGCTCCTTATAAGCTCCATCGTGCTGTTTACCGCGGAGTTTAAGGACAAGTCCTGGAAGCTTTTTGTGGCAAGGGGAATCTCCAGGACGGGCTATTATTTTTCCAAGCTGCCCTGCATATTGACGCTTACCGTAATGCTCAGCTTTGTCGCCATTGCATTTGGCGCAGCCTACGGTGTGGCAAAGCTTGGAATGCAGTGTAACGGGGTCTTCGTAATCCTTTTGATAAGGTATTTTCTTTTGCAGACGGTTGCTCACGGCACCGCGGCAGTTTTGATCCTGACCATCTTTTTTTTGATCAAGATCGGTGAAGTATCATCCTCGGTCAACGCGGTCCTTTTGATGTTTGGGACCATGGCACTTTCCAAGATCGAGACGGCCCTTTCTCTTGGCGATGCGCTGACGGGCGCCTTTGCCTTTGCACAGCCTTTGCGTGTAAGCTTTACGGGCGCGGATGAGTGGATTCGGATCTTGATCGTTTTTGTGGCATATTTTGTAGCCTGTAGCCTGGCAGTCCTTCTGCTTGGCGTACGCGGCGACGTTGAATAAATTGCGAAGGAGGGAGAGGCGTGAGCTTAGGAACGGGTATCATAATTGCAATTCTGGGGCTCCTTTGCCTCCTTCTGCTTTTTTGCCTCATCTTCCAGCAGCGGCAGATCGTAAGACTTCGGCAGTTTGTTGAAACTCTGCAGGAGGGCGATACGTCCATCATGGTGCCGATCGATTTCCAGACGCCGGAAATCGGAAAGCTGGTGGACGAGATCAATCTTCTCGTGGATAAATATCGAAAGAGCATCACGGAGCTAAGGCACAAGGACGAGACCATCAAGGAGACGATCACAAATCTTGCGCACGACGTGCGAACGCCCCTGACCTCCATCGAAGGGTATGCGAAGATCCTAAAGAATTCAGGCAATCTTTCAAAGACGGACTTAGAGGCGGTCGATACCATATTAGAGCGGTCTGACACCTTAAAGCGCCTGCTAAATCAGCTCTTTGATTTCGCAAGGCTTGAGTCGGATTCCTTTGAATACCATGAGGTACCGATAGACTTAAATGCGATCCTCAGAAAGACGGCGGTTTCGTTTTATTCGAATTTTGAAGCAAAGGGAGAGGAGCCGGACATTCGGATCCCGGAGGAGGAGTTTCGGGTTTTGGGTGATCCGGATGCCGTGACAAGAGTCTTCTCCAACATTATTTTCAATGCACTAGTTCATGGAAAAACGAGTTATTCCATAGCCTCCTGGCAAGAGCCGGAGGCTTATGCCTTTTGTTTCCAAAATGATGCGGGAGACATTACTGCTGAGGATCTTGACAGGCTGTTTGACAGGTTTTTTACGACGGACAAGTCCCGTTCCAAAAAGACCACGGGGCTGGGACTTGCCATTGCAAAAAAGATCGTGACGCACATGGGCGGCGAGATCAAGGCAGAGCTAAAGGACGGATTGTTTGGGATTGTGATCCGGATTCCGAAGGGGTAAAGAATTAAGGTCGTGCTGCGGAGATGTTTTTTGGGGTACTGGCGGGAGGCATGCCGCCGAGGACGATTCTTATGCATGCATGGGAGGCATAACATGTGGAGGATCAAGCATATTTTTGACGGTGATTTCGGATGTGAGGAACGGGCGCCGGGGCAGGAAGAAATGATGGTTTCGGTGACGCTTGAAAATGACCAGGGGGAAGTAAAATACGTAACGGTTGCGGACGCATGGCTTACGGAGCAGGGGCTCGACGTGGGCAGCATCTGGTCGGAAAGGGAGGAAAAAATGCTAAAGGACAAAACATTGGGGGAAATTCTGGAGGACCCGAGGCTCGCTCAGATCGCGCCGGATGCGATCAGTAAGTGGGATCTGTCGAAGGAAGAATTCTATCACTGGACGCTGCAGGAGATCGCCGACAAAATGGGCTGGGGAAACCTGGAATTCGGTTTTACAAGGCTCTTTGAGATCGCGGACCGAGGCCAGTATTATTATCCCTTATATTCCGCCGAAGAATGCAAGGAAGCGCCTGAGAAGGTGGGGAGAAACATTGTTTATTTCCCCTCGGACGACGCTGGCGCCGCAGACAGGCCCTTCATCTTCTTGGTTCCGGGAGGCGGGTTTTATAATGTCTGGAGCCTTACGGAGGGCTGGCCGGTGGCAAGGCATTTTAATGAGCTGGGGTACAATGTATTCATCCTGACTTATCGCGTATCCACGGAAGCTTCTGCGGTGAAGGCCATGGACGACATGGCGCGCGCCATGGAGATCATCAAGGCAAGGAAGGATCAGTTTGGCGTGGATCCGGACAAATATATCACCTGCGGATTCTCGGCGGGCGGATATATCATATGCCTTTGGAATACGGAGAAAGGCTATGCGGCATATGATCTCGCAAAGCCCAAGGCATGCTTCCCCATTTACCCTGCGACTTCCTACCGCTTGCTCAATGAGAAGAACTGGGCGGAAGACGAGGACAAGGATGAATTTGCACGTAGCGGCCTGGGCTGTACCATGGAGGAAGCTTGTAACAGCTGCTTTGAGATCCCTTCCCACGCGGATGGCTTCCCGCCAACGGCGATTTTCGTTGCGGCCGGGGATGAATTGGTGAATCCGGAGCATTCCAAGATGCTGGCGAGAGCGCTGGATCAGTTGGGGATCCCGTGCAGGCTGGAGATTGGCCCGACGGGTGGACACGGCTTTGCCGACGGCACGGGCATGTGCATGGAAGGCTGGCCCAAACGCGCCGTCGCATGGTTCGAGCAGCAATGAGCCAAAAAGAACTGTCCCCAGTGGCTCATTTGTGCCAAAAAGAACCGTCCCCAGTGGCACATGGAGGTGGATATGAGGGAGATCTGCAGGGAATTCATACAGAGCGATATCCTTGGCATTGTCCCGTTTGGCGACGGGCACATCAATGACACGTACCGCGCGACGACAAGCGACGGGGTTTATGTCCTGCAGCATGTGCGAAAGGCCATTGATATTGAGAAGCTGGAGCACAATTACAAGCTTTATGCCGGCGCGTGCGAAGCCGCTGGTCTATACTTCCCGACCTGGATGAAAAACCGTGCGGGAGCATATTTCTTCGCGGATCCAAGCGGCGAGCACTGGAGAATGTATCCGTGGATCGAGGGCGAGGTTTTGGAAGCACCTCTTTCTGAAGAAGCGTTGATCGCCTGCGGGCGAGGCCTTGCAAGGATCCATGCGACCTTGCAGACCATTTCGGAGAAGCCGCAGGCGACCTATCCCATGTTGCATGACCTGTCGTATTATTATGATCGGTACCTGCGCGTGATCGGAGACGTGGGGGAGCGCTTGGGTGTTGCGGGCAAGGATTCGGACGCAGCGGGGCAGCGCTGCGAGACGCCGGGAGACGTGGCTTTAGAAGCCTTGATCCAGGAGAGAATCACAGAGTTTCTGGAGTTGAAACTTGACAAGACCAAGGTGATCCATGGGGATCCGAAGCTTGCGAACATTCTGTTCCAGGACGGAAGAGTCATGGCATTCCTGGATTTTGACACGGTCATGCAGGGGTCGCTTCTTGAGGACGTGGCGGATTGCATCCGCTCTTGTTGCCTGCAAGACGGGAAGCTGGATCAGGCCGCCGCGCGGACTTTGATCCAGGGATATGTGACAGAAGCTCCTGAGCTACTTAGCGACGCGGAGAGAAAACTCCTTCCTACGGTAGTGCAAAAGCTCTTTTTTGAATTGGGACTTCGGTATTACACGGACGCGATCGCGAAGGAAAAATCATTCAAGGAAAAATATCCGGGATATCTACTCGAAAAGGCACGGAAGTATTTTGCAATGCTCTGAATCTAAAGGAGGAAAAGAGAGACATGAGTGAGGGCGAAGGAATGAACGATAAAGAGATTGATGATCTGATCAAAATGATCGACGGCAAGATGGAAGAGGGCGTTGGCAGGCTCAAGGTGAACTTTACGGAGGCGCAGGACGCAGGCACTGTCAAGGAGCAACACCACCTCGGCAGGTGCGACGTGGGTAGCCCCTGGGCGAAAGGAACCGTGATGAATTGTGACGCCATCGATTTCAATCCATTGGGTGAGGAAAGCCGCGTGAAACTAAACCGCGAATGAGCCACGTGCCACTGGGGACGGTTCTTTTTGGCACATTTGTGCCAAAGAGAACCGTCCCCGGTGGCACATTTGTGCCAAAGAGAACCGTCCCCGGTGGCACATTTGTGCCAAAGAGAACCGTCCCCGGTGGCACATTTGTGCCAAAAAGAACCGTCCCCAGTGGCACACGCTGGGCTAAAGCGTCATCTGTCTTCGAAGTATTCACGCGAGATTTCATGAGTGCGGATGATGGTTATGCCATCCAGGCGATCCAATTCAATTTCATCCCAGGTCAATGTGTTGTCATCCATCAGTACGTATCTGTCATAGTATGTGATGGTGGAAGGAACGGAGCCCTCGCGAGGGATGCCTTCATAGTGCATGAGATATTTCCAGGTGGAGGCCGGTGAGTCGACACCTGGTTCTTCGTGGATCACGTATTCGCCGTCGATCTTGTGGACGGGGCTCAGCGTAAACTGTGTCCCGTCGAAGCTCAAAAGATCGTAATACATCACGGGATAATCATCTTTGTAGGCGTCGTAGAATTCCTTCGAGACATTGCTTGGCATCGCGTAATAGTCACCAATGATCAGGGAGCCGGCCACACCTTTCAAAGAATCTTCATAGAATCTGGTCAGGGCATCCTTATTGGCATATGCCTGCCCCTGTCTTTGCACGTAAACGCCGTCGGCGATGGCATCTTCCAGTTCCGTAGCTCCAGCCAGTTTTACGGCCTTTTTCGGCGCGATATACACTTCATTCATGTCTCCGTCCTTAACATTCGTGACGGTCACGTAAAGCAGGTCAAGGTCAGGATATTCTTCCAAGCTGTAAATGGCGTGATCATACATGTCCGCAGGCCTTCCTGATCCCAAGGGGTCTTCTCTGAATTCGGCGAGAAGATCTTTTTTAGTGACTTTCTTTGCAGGAGCCGCAACGATCTCATAAGGCGCGAAGGAGCTTCCCACGGGCACGTAATATACGCTCGCCTTCAGGCAGGCTTCTTCGATGTCGGTAGTAGTGGTAACAGGATCCGTTGTAACGGAAGGATTACCCGCCTCCGTACCGGTTTGCGAGGTGATTTCTGAAGAGCCCTCGGAGCTTGCCACTTGCGCCTGTGAGCCTTCCTCAGACGACACCGATACAGAGCCTTCCTGAGAAGTGGGTTCCCCTTCTTCCTTGGAGGATTTCGGATTGGTCAAAAAGCAGATCGCAAGGATCACAAGAACTGCGATCGCACCGATGGTTAACCAGAATGCAGGCTTCTTGTAGTTCAGGATGTTCTTGATCCGGTTTTTCACGTTGATTTCGCCAAAGGCCAACGGGCAGGCCGTCACGTTACGCCTTGGCACGGCGCAGGCAAGGAGGGCTTCGGAATAGGCCGCAATGCCGCCGTGATCAAGGTCCTGCACCACCTTTTCGTCACAGGCAGCTTCCACGTCACGACAAAAGAGCAGATATGCGACCCAGCAAAGCGGATGGAACCAGTAAACGGAAAGTAACACGTAACCCAGCGGCTTCCACCAATGGTCGCGTCTCTTTAGGTGTGCGGTTTCGTGAAGGAGCACGTAATGCAGCGTGTCCTGATCAAGGTTCGCAGGCACATAAACGATGGGGCGAAAAACGCCGAGTAAAAAGGGAGTTTTCACCTCGTCACATTCGCGCACGGTCAGGTTTTCCGCAAGAGAAGAGTAGCCCTCCAGACTAGGCTCAAGAAAGACTGAAACGCTCTTTTTCAGGCGGACGTAGCGGAGCAAGGCCTGGAAGAACATAAGGCATGCGCCGATCAGCCAGAGGATCGAAAGCAAGGTCGCATTTGCCCGAAGGAAGCTAAGAATGCCTTGCATGGAAAGCTTGGCGGGCGCCTGATCAACCTTTGCGGAAGGCGTAGCGATAACAGGAGCATCTGCCACAGGGGCGCTGATCAGAACAGGGTCTTCGGTGATATATGCGGGTGCGAGATCCTGCTCCGTAGCAGCGGCAGCCTCAGGCGCGCGGTTTGCTTCGGAAAGCACAAAGCCCGTGCGGGGCAGCAGGCTTACGGGACTTTCGATGGTGAAGGGAACGAGAAGGCGCACGGCAACCAGCGACCAAAGGGCGCAGATGCACCATTTTGGCGCCTTGCGAAGGAGAAGGCGCAAAACGAGAATGGCCAGGATCAACCAAGCAGCCATCATGCTGATGTCAAGTACTCGGAAAAACAGTGTGCTCATAATCACGCCTCCTTTCGGAATTTGTCGATCATTTGCTGAATCTCTTCTGCCTCCTTGTCGGTGATGCCATGGCCGTCCATGAAGGCCGTGATGAAGGCGGGAAGGGATCCGCCAAAGGATTCCCGCACGATCTGCTTGCTTCGCGCGCTGTAAAAGGCTTCTCGTGAAATCTGTGAGGTAACAATGCCGTCCTGGTTCTCAAAAAGGCCCTTTTCACAAAGCTTTCGAAGCACGGTATATGTAGTCGGCTTTTTCCAGTTTAATTCCTTTTCACAAAGCTTTACAAGGTCTCCTGAAGCGATGGGCTCATTTGCCCACACAAGGTCTGCAAAACGCTCTTGAACATATCCTAATTCCATGTCTGCCATACTTCCTCCTTCGGACATATCTGAAAATATATCCTATGGTTTACTCTGATAAACTAATTGCAGTTTATCACGATAAACCCAAAACGTCAATACATGAAGATAAGATTGTACAGGCGCGATAAATATGCTATGCTAAACATGTAGCGGTCATTTGTCGGGAGCAAGGAATTTTCACCCTACGACTGAAAAATAAGAAGAAATCATTAGGTTTTTGTATGAGTAGAGATAGAATGAGAAGAAAATTCGTGATCAGTTTTGCAGCAGGGCTTTTGTGCCTGTGCCTTACGGCATGCGAGGAAAAGCCGTCCATTCTCAAGGCAGAGCCGATCACGGCATCGGGAGAAACCTCGGGCGCAGATTTTGGGAGCACGGGGAAGGCCGCGGGAGCCGAGAATGATGCAAAAGGCGGCGATAAAAAGAACGCCAAGGGCGAATCAGGCGCAGATGGCGAAAAGACGACACGGTCCGCATCATCAGAGGAAAACATTGTAGCAGATGCCAAGGATCCTTTGCAGGGGACGGCACTGACGGAAGTAAGCACGGTAAAGCTTTTGCAGAAGGACGGAACGACGCTGGAGACGCGCGTTCAGGCGCCTTCCGGATATGAACGTGTTGAAGTGGAAGAGGGAAGCTTTGAGGAGTTTCTTCGCCAGTACCCCATGAAGCCCGACGGGGCAAAGGTGCATCTCTACGACGGACGGGAGAAGGGAAATCAGTCCGCGCACGTGGCGGTGTTCGACCTGCCCATCGAGGATTATGACCTGCAGCAATGCGCGGATTCCGTGATGCGTATGTATGCGGAGTACTTTTGGGCGACGGAGCAATATGACAGGATCAAATTCCACTTCACCAACGGATTCCTCGTGGAATATACCAAGTGGCGGGACGGAAATCGCATCACTGTCAGCGGAAATAATGTCTCTTGGATCAAGTCAAAATCTAAAGATACGTCATATGACTGCTTTGTCAGGTACTTAAAGACGATCTTTTGCTATGCCGGAACTCTCTCAATGGAAAAGGAATCCGAGCCGACACTTCTGTCACTTTTGAAGGCCGGAGATGTTTTTCTGTATGGAGGGAGTCCCGGACACGTGGTGATGGTAGTTGACGCGTGCGTCAACGAGGAAGGCAAGAAGGCATTTCTTTTGGCGCAGGGATATATGCCCGCGCAGGAGTTCCATCTCCTAAAGAACGACCTGCATCCGGAGGATCCCTGGTATTACGAGGACGAGATCACGTTCCCGTTTGACACGCCGGAATATGTTTTCCAAGAGGGCAGCATGCGAAGCTTATCCTATGATCAATGATCCTTGGCTACGGCATGGGTGATGGTTGCGATCGCACCAAACAGTACGGCTGCAACGGGCCATATGATCCAGGTGAAGGCCCATTGGAAGGTAAGGAAGCTCCAGGCAAGGTAGATGACTACGACGAGGGTCCAGTAAATGGAGGACACGTTGGAGATCACGCCGTTTTTCTTCTTTTCCTTGATGGTGTAACCGCCTTCCTGCAAGAGCTTGTCATAGGCCTCGGTCTGTGAGCTTGAGCGGATGATCAGATTGACGCCGCCGCATACCAAAAGGAGCAGCACGGAAACCATGATCAGGATGAGATAATCTGCTGCGCTAAGGACTGTAACGGCGATGAGGGGAATGCAGCTTATGATGCAAAGGATCACGCCGAGTGCCATCATGGTAATGTGTTCCTGCTCAGACTCTTTTTTCTTTTCCTTTACCATGCCGGTCACGCCGTACATGGTCTCGATCGGGCTCTTTTCCAGATACTCAAAACGCTGCATTTTTGCGCCATTGATGATAAAGAAGTACACGGCAGCGGCGATCAAAAGGAGCATTGCCACCAGGCCGACGCCAACGCAAACGGTGGTGCCGAAAGGAAACCCCGGGATCAATGAAACTGCGATCAGGCAGAGCAAAAAGGCAGGCGCGAAGATGCAAAGGCTCACTGCATTTGCAGTGCTGGGTCCGACCTTTTCCACAAGATCGAGATATTCATTCGCTTCCTCCATGGAGACGCGAACAACATCCTCCGAACCGTCCTGTACTGCAAGATCGGTGGAGGCAGCTGCGCCTTCAGGTTCCATGTCGTCGCGGAGCAAATAGTCCGTGGTAACGCCAAAGAGTTCTGCCATTTTGATGATCTTTTGAATGTCGGGAATGGCCTGTGCGCCCTCCCATTTTGAGATGGACTGTCTGGAGACGGAAAGCTGCTCTGCGAGCTCCTCCTGGGACCATCCATTTTTCTTTCTTTCATTAATGATCTTATCTGCTAATATCATTTTATTTCCCCTTTCTTTTTATGAGCGCGACGTTTTTTGGCGTCGCTGTTTTTTTTCATGGCTTCGATGCATATGACTTCGCTTAAGCAAGTTCATCGTACCATGTGGGGTGGTTGCACGCCATAAATTGGCCTTTTCAGTTTGTCAACTGGCGGTTGCATTTCTTGTAAAATAAGGCTTTTTTGGCATATTTCTTAGAATTAGTATAATACGGAACCTGCAAAAAGAAAAGTATAAAAGTGGCTTGACATTTTTGGTCTACACTTGTAGAATTTAATTAGTTCTACAAATGTAGACTGGAGGTATGCAACATGACTGACATGAAATTGAGTGAGAGCGAATATCGTTTGATGGACGTGATCTGGGAAAAGGAGCCAATCTCGGCGATGGATCTTTCCGCAGTCTGTCTGGAAAAATATGATTGGAAAAAGTCCACGGTATACACCATGCTGAAGCGCATGGGAGACAAGGGACTGCTTTTGTTTGAGAACAAGATGGTGAGATCCTTGGTGGAGAAGGACCAGGTGGACCGCTCCGAGGGCGATGCGCTGCTTAATAAGGCATATGGCGGATCGATCCCGGATTTCTTTGCCGCATTTTTGCAGGATCGAAAGCTCACGCAGGAAGAAGCGGAGCGCATTCAGAGAATGATCAAGGAGGCAGTGGAATGACGGAATTCTTTCAGGGGTTCTTTCGCATGGCGTTTGGGGCGAGTGTCGTGGCGTTGGTCATTCTTGCCGTGCGTCCAATTTTGAAAAAATATTCCAATCGGATCGCCTGCCTTTTGTGGGCAGTACTTCTGTTCCGACTTCTTTGTCCCTATGTGATCGAGAGTCCGGCGCCCGCTTTTTTCGCGAGATGGGAGCAGCAGATGGAGGCTTCGCAGACGGGTGGCGATGCCGGGGTTGACGTCGAGGGAAGTCCCAAACACGTGACGCCGCTTGATGAGCTTGCCAACGCACCGAAACAGGCGCAAGATCCCTGGGACATTGCAAGGATTGATGATCAGACGACTGTAAGCGAGAGCACATGGGATGTCGCGGGAAAGCCTTCGGCAAGTGAAGAAGGTCTGACGAAGACTGAGGAGACGAAGGCCGGCGCAGAAAACCTGACGAAGACTGAGAAGACGACGACCGGCGCAGAAGATCTGACGAAGATCGAGGGAAAGACGGAAGTTGAGGAAGGTCTGACAAAGACCGAAGGGAAGACGGAAGCAGGCCAGGCAGAGACATGGTTTGATCCAAGATACGAAACTGACGAGACGAAGGCGCGGGTGTCAAAGGGTGAGACCAAGGGCGGCCAGGAACAAGATGTGGCTCAAGATAGCCAGACTGAGGATTTGGGAAAGCTTTGGCAGCAGGAGAATTTGCAAGCCGACGAAACCACCGAAAAGCTTCAAGACGATGGAGCAACTGCTGGAAAACTACAGGCCGATGGACGCAAAACTGACGGGATGCTGGCTGACGAGGGCCAGATGGGCGAACTTCAGACTGGAGAAGACTCTTTGAAGGCTGGTGCACAGACCGAAGAAGACACTCTGCAGGCAAGCGCGCAAGCCTCCCTTGTAGACCGTATCGGAATGGGATATGTCAAGATCAAAAAGGCTGCCAGCGCATGGTTCGCAAGCGTTCCGGGAAAGAGCCTGACAAACATCTTCGGCGTTCTTTGGCTCTTTGGAGCTTTTGCATTTTTGATCCTCGGGGCGCGGAAATATATGCTGATCAGGGGGAAACTGCTTGAGGCGATCCCTTGCGGGCAGTGGGGAAAATACCCCGTAAAGATCAGTGACGCACATGGCGTTCCCATGTCCTTTGGCGTGATCAGACCAGGCATCTTCGTGCCGGCATCTTTCGAGAAGTTCGGCGGTGTGCAAGACCAAGCCAGCGGCGCAAAACCTCTCGCTCTGGATCAAGCTGTCGCCGCCAAAGTTCACGCACAAGAATGCACTTCTGGCATGAACTCCGACGCGCAGGAACTCATTCTCTGGCACGAGGCGACGCACTTGAAACACAAGGATCCGCTTTGGAAGCTGGTTTCGTTCCTTGCACTCGCGGTGCATTGGTGGAATCCGCTGGTGTGGCTTTGCATCCGCTGCATGAACCAGGACATGGAAATGGCATGCGATGAAAGCGTTCTGCGGCAGGTTGGCGCGGAGAAGAAGGAAGCATATGCCAAGACGATCCTTGATTTTGCAACGGCACACAGCGGTATATCCTTGGCAGCAGCCTTTGGCGAAAGCCACGCGGAAAGCAGGATCAAGAACGCTTTGAGATACCGTAAGGCGCCTGCTTGGCTGTCGGTGATCTTGCTTGTGTTTGTGGTGCTGCTTGGCGGATGCCTTGCGACGAACCCGTCTGCGAAGGGGGAAGAAGAGCAGGAGACGGAAAGCACTTCGTCGCAAAGCGAGGAAAAAGAGGCGCAGGAGGACTACCTGTCGTACGACTCCGAAGAAGCATATATGTCAGATCAGGAGCAGCGTTTTGCTGACAGACTCAGGAAGAAAGGGATACTTTCCGAGTCGGATGAGATCTTTACCGTATATTCGGTCGTGCGCAAGCCATATTCATGGCATGATGAAGACGTCCATTATCCCTATGAAATCTATCTGACCACTTTTTCAGAGGACGGCGAGCTTCGGTATTTTTATTCCGTTTTGGATTATTACAAAAAAACGCTGGAGGGAGACAAGGCCCCGCACTATTTCATTGGGAAAGGCAAAGACGAGGAAATCGGGGCGGTTACTGACGTGGCAACCGCATATAAAGTATATCCGTACTTCTATGAATACGCTTTTGACTATCAAGGATCAAAGGAGGGAGTTCCGGTATTTGATAATTGGAGCGGGAAAAGCGGAGCTCAGTATCTGGCAGACATTTTGGGAAAAACGGCACCTGAGAAGGCAAAGGGGCTAAAGGATCCCGTGACTGCGGCGGCGTTTTGGCTAAGCATTCAAGGCGGTCAAGGCAAGTTTATTGAGAAGAGTTTTGTTGAAGGGTATGTGGAATGGCAATTTGACAACGGAGAACAGATTCACTACGACATGTATGAACTTGACGGACTCTGGCTGCCGATGCTCAATAAGGAATGGTATGATGCGTTAGATAAGGATTGGTATCCGCAGGTCACAACAGAAACAACGGAAAAGAACTGGGACAGACTGAAACGCACCAAGGAGTTTCTGGAGAGTGTCACGGCAAAGGACCTTCGAAACGTGACGAAAAGATATGAATATGGTGAAGACGCTTCAGAAAGGGAAAAGGACGAAAAGTTTGGGATTCTTTTTGATCTTCCTGAAAAGGATGTCACTTTATACGGCGTGTATGATGAATACGCAATGATGCTTCGCGTGGGCGATCAGGCATATCCTTTGAAGAATCCATACACAAGCTATATAGGTGATTATTTTGAGTTTGCCTGCGGAGATTATGACAAGGACGGACAGGATGAATATGCCCTGACCACCATAGGCAAGACAGGTTCGGGAGTGTTTGGCACGGAGCTTTACGTGATCGAGATCCGTCCGAACGGCGCGGTCGTAAATCACTTCACGACGAAGGATCGTTTTGGATATTTGGAGAAAGTCCTGACCTATTCCTACGATGAGAAGGAGCAGGTACTGAACGTGAACATCGAAGGAGGTTATACCGTGCGTAGGTACCTTCGCGATGAGCTTTCGGTGGATGCCCATGTGAACGAACTGATCTACGGATGTAATGAAGGCGTGACGCCCGTGGACAATGAATTGTTCTATCACTGCTCCGGGAATCTTTGGACGACTGACGGCGGTTGGCCAGGAATGAGTCTCGGTGTCGATCTCCTTTGCCGCGTGCAATATCATGACGACGGTACGTTCACGATGGAAACACCTAGCTTTACGGATCTTAGTGCTCCCTATGGCGGCGTTCGCAATGAGGATTCCTATGGATACTACTTGGGCGAGGAAGTCATTTGTGTGAGAAAGGCGGATCTGACAAGGGACGGCGTGGATGACTATATCGTGACCAGCGTGCCCTATTTGCCGAATACGAAGGATTTTCCTTGGGAGAAGCGCTTAGAGCAGGGCGACGTCTGCAGCGTTTGCGTGTATGACGGCACCGATCCCGAGATCTCGGACAACGAATTCCCGACGCAGAATGCCATCTGGGGGAAGTCGTTTAGAGATGCATATGCAGGAAATGAATATGTCTTTCTTTGTGAAAAGAACGGCAGGAGCTATCTTCTTAGCGGATGTCATGAGGTGGACACGGGTGAAGAGCGCCTGATGTTTGTGGTCGAAGCACTTGGGCCAAATGGTCGCTACGAGATGGACAAGGATGAGATCTTTGTCCAGTTCAGAGTGCCCGAGGAGCAGTGGTCCGTGGACGAGATGTTTGAGCACACCGAAAAGCTGCATGACTGGATCGGGGATGCAAAGCTGATCGCATTTATGGGCGCTGACGGAAGCGCCAGGATCCCGGCGTTTGATCAAAACTCCGTCGGTGACTTCTCGCAGAGAAAGATCCAGGAGAAGACCTATGGTGCTTGGGAAATTTGGGATGAATTAAATCGGATCATGGAACGGGCCATTAGCAAAGAGCAGAGCACGAGCATTCTCAAGATCGATACCGTGGAAGAGGTGCACTTTACCGGCATGGACGGGCTTCGGGGCGAACTCGAAAAACTAAATCGTAATTGGAGAAGACTGGCGGACTTGCAGAAGAAGAATTCCTATCTGTCGAGGATCGAGGTGGACCTGCAGGACGGAAGGAACGTAGTTACCTGTGACCTTACGCGTGATGGCATCCAAGAGACGATCACGGTGGAATATGCCGACGTCGAAAAGGACAGCCAGGCACTTTTGCTGATTGACGTAAGGAACGCCCAAAAAGAATTTATGTGGGAAGGGACGCTGGGCAGGCCTTACATGGGTTGGGGCAAGTACTACGTAACGCTTTATGAAGGACTTCTTTACCTGCTCTTTGAATTCCCGATGCATGACCGCCAGGGGGAGGAGATCGGCTCCTTTAAGGTGTTCTGTCTTGATAATAAGGGTAACGAAGTGGTTTTGGAGGAGCGCACTTATGCATCGTCCACAGCCAAGGATCCAGAGAAAGAGAAGACGGAATTTGAGGAGGCTCTGAAGAAATATAAAAACGGACGGGCAACGCTGCTTGCCGGCATCTGGGAAGGCGAGCTTCTTGTGAACAGAAAGCCTTCGAACTGGTAAGGCGAGCCCCGGGGTTGTTTAAAAATTGCGCAAGGGTATTGACAATTGCCACAAGGCAAGGTACAATACCCTTGTTGTGAAAAACAATATTCACACGCGGGTGTAGTACAATGGTTAGTACGCCAGCCTTCCAAGCTGGACACGTGGGTTCGATTCCCATCACCCGCTCTCCTAGTAGGATGCGAAACCCCTTATAAATCAAGGGATTTCGCATTTTTTATTTTCATCAAAGACAGATTTTTTGGGTCGACCAAGGGTCGACTAGGCTGGAATCCAGCAAATTACATACTTCTGCAAGCGTATCTTTTTCGGCATAACTGTAGAATTTCAGGTTGACTTCGACGGAATGTCCAAGAAGCAAAGCCCGCGTCGTGACGGGGATTCCCAGCGGAATGAACACATTTGAGTTCAAGCTCATGCGGAAGGCATGATTGTTTGTCACATTCAATCCCTGAGATTTACAAAGCCTTGCGAGAAATTTCTCATAAGCAGAAGCGCTGATCCATTCTCCGTTCTCATCCGCAAAGACGAAATCGGAATAAATCTCCGCGGCAGCCTGCTTTTGTCTAAGTTCGTTCAAAATACTTCTGATCTTCGCCGTAATGGGGAACCGTCTGCCTCCCTGGCTAATTCCCTTCTCATTTTTCGTCCAGTAGACCAGCGTGTGCACTTCCTTTCCGCTTTCGCGGTGGCTGAGCTGCTGGGTATGAACGTGAATGTAGGAATTTTCCGGGTTGTCGGCGTTCTCGTGAACGTCTTCCCATTTCAGGGAGCAGAGCTCTCCGGCGCGCATTCCGGTCTCAATCGAAAGCAAAATCATGTGCCCGGTGACATAATAGGGTTTTCTGTTGATCCTCTTGCGCACTTCGTCCACAATGCCCGCTATCTCTTCCGGGGACATAATCTTTTCCTGAGATTTTGGCTTTGCCTGATCGCAGGATTTCAAATACACTCGCGCTTCCAGAAAATCAACCGGATTTTCGGAAATGATCTTGTGATGGCGGGCGTAGTTGAAGATTAAGTTCAGCACGCTCATGTAGTCGAAATACGCTTTCTTTTTCGGATGCTTCCGTGTCACCATTTCCTGCGTGAATTTCTGCAGGTCATATTCCGTGACGTTTCGAATGTCCATTTGTGAAAGCGCCTCATTCTGAAAAAACCTGGTATAATTACATTTGTACTTATAAACGGTGTTTTCACTGGGATTTCGGGTTGCCGTGTAATTCTCCAGGGCACGCTCGAAAACCTTGCACAGTCTGTAATCCTGATCCTTTAGTACGAGCATGCATTTTTCCAAATAATAATCATACAGCTTTTCTATGAGACCTTCATAAGTATTTGCCGAGACGTGCTGACCGTCCGGCTTCTTGGTCAGAAAACGCATTTTTTTCGACACGCAAGTATTTGTAATCGCGCGCGGTTTGCCGTCCTTGGTTACGTGTGTTCTCAGTACGGCGTCTTCCTTTAATTTGAATGTTTTGTCCTTTCTCATTTTATCTACGATTGCAGCATCGGTTACATCCATTGTATCGTCTTTGCCCAACTTTCGCAATATGCCCATCGCTGATATTTCATCGTTTGCGTGCCTAAAAAGCTCCTTTGTGGATCCGTCTGGCACGTAATCCTTCTTTTGCCGTGATTTGGTTTTGGCGTTTTCCTTCATGACTGTCTCCTTATCAATAAAAAAGGAGCAGCCCGCACAATGCAGAACTGCTCCGAAAAATAAAAAATCCCTTGTCAGTGCGACAAAGGGAACGAGTTACGCGGTATTTAGTTTGCCAGCAGGCGCCTTTCCAGGTCTTCCATGTCATAATCCTGCTGATCCTGCAGTTGCCAGGGAGAGGATTTACGGGGCGTATTCCTTCTCTCCTTGGTTTGGTTATTTTTGTTTAAGTTCTTTTTGTTTTCTTTTAGTTGCGTAACGGGTTCGTTACGTTCCCGTAACGATTTCGTTACGGAATCGTCATCGTCCGGCGGTGCTTTTTCCGCTTTTTGAGACAGTTCTTCTTCCGTCAGAAGGCGGTAAACGCCGCCTTCCGCCGTGACAAGGGACATTTCCCGTTGGTAGATGGTGGGGTGATAGGTGTCCGTTCTTTTGACGGTGTTGGCCACGAGCCAGTGCGCAATGAGGCAGAGCCCGCCGTCAAACTGGAGCAGGTACCCGTTGTCCACCAGCTCGTTCACGTGCTTTTTTGTCGCGCCCACGGAGCGCGTCGTCATCACCACGTTTGACACAAAGCCGTCGTCGTCCCCTGCCAGGGTGAGGTGCACGTACAGCTCCCTGGCGCGCAGGGACATGCCAAGGAAAGCGTCCGTACTGATTACGTCTGATGAAAGCATTCTTCTTTTTGCCATTTTATAAATTCCTCCAATCTTTTGTTTTTACTTGTTCTCCCATGGCCCTGCGGTAGTCCGCTTCAATGGCCTTTTTCAGGGAGTAGGCCGTTGCGGCTTCTTCCTTTAGTTTTTGGTAAGTTGCAAAGAGGGACCGGTGTTCCCGTTCGAGCGTTTCCAGGCGGGTTAAAAGAGTCTTTTTGTCAGGCACTCCGCCCGGATGGATCTCCTGAAGTTCGCGCGTTGCCATGTAATAAAGGGAGAGCTCGCTGCGACGTGCTTCACGGAATTCGTCCAGCGCCTTTTTCCCTTTGATTTTGGAAAGCTGATCGTGAATGGGCTTGCCTTGCTCGAGTTTGTTTATCAGATCTAAGGTTTTACGGATTTGCGCGGCCTCAGCCTCGCAGGTCTTTGTTTTTCTGCAGGCTTCGGATGCTTCGGCGTACATGGCATTTACTTTTTTGGAAAGGTCATCAATGGAACATAGATTGTTTTCCTGCAAAAACGCGATTGCCTTTGCCCGATTTTTTAAGTTGTTGATCTTGGCCTTCTCAGAGTAAGCACCGGCGTTTCTTTCGTCGTAGTACGATGAAAGAACGGTGTACAGAGTTTTCTTTTCTTGCGAGGCTTCCTTTTCGTTTTCTCGTTCCTCCTGACGCAGACGATCGTATTCCTGCAAGGCTGCCGCAGTTTTCGAGATGACGTCCTTTACTGACTGGAGCAGGGAGTTGATCTTGCGGATCAGCCGGTTCCAGCTGCCCTTGTCCGTCCGGATCCCCTTCTTTTCCATGGAACGAACGGTGGGGCCTTCATGGATGGTAGGGATGAGGTCAATGCCCCTGGCTTCGTAGGAACGGTGGTCGATCCTTTCCGAGATTTTCTTCTCCTCAAACTTTTTGTTTACCAGGTCTGACCAGTTTTTTCTCCATTCGAGGAGGGTCTCCGCAGATCCCCAGTCCGTCGTCGGAACGGCGTTGAACTTAAAGTCACCGTGCCCGTCCGGCACGCGTTCGCCGTTTTCGTCAAGCACCCATTCGCGCCGTTGTTTGTTTCCCCATGAGCCGTCAGCGTTCAGGGGACGGATGGGGCACAGGACGTGAAAGTGAGGGTTTTGTATGCCGTTCTCGCCTCTGTCCGGATCGTGAAACGCCAGGTCGGCGATCATGCCCTTTGCAACAAAATTCTCCAGAACAAATTCTCTCGCAAGGGCGTAATTCTCCTCCGGCGACAGTTCGTTTTGCAGCGCTACGTCAAAGGAGTAGGCGAGCTGTGCCTTTGGATGCCTTTCAATTTTTTCGACTTCGTTCCAGAGCGTTTCCCTGTCGGCTAATCTTCGGGGAGCATGGTCCGGGAGAAGGATCTCGGAGCGGATAACGCCCCCCTTTCTTTCGTAGTCAGGATTTTCGCCGTAATAGGAATCGTGAAGCTTTTCGCCGGACCGGTAAGCCGCACACGCGACGACGGACTGTCCCTTTCCCCTCGAGACCTGTCCGACGTTAAAATGATAGAGCGCCATCAGTCCTCACCTCCTTCCGCGGGCGGAAGGTCACCTGCCTTTGCCTTTGAGTAAAGTTCAGACACGCCGGGAACGGTTTTGAGCGTTCTCATGAACTTCCAAAACTCGTCCTGCGGCAGGTCTTCGATTCCGTCAAAGACGTACTCAAGCTCCGCCCCCTCCACGATGAGCCTGTGCGTTCTCGCGGCATCCTGCTTTTTCAGCGCGTTCCGGAGACGGTTCTCGTCCCGGTTCAGCCTGCGCAGGGCAACCTCCCTTTCGCGAAGCGCCTCGTCAAGTTCCCTTCTTAACCTTTCCAAATCTTCCAGTGATTTTTTTGGTTCCGTCATTTTTGTTTATTCCTCCTTTTTGAAATTTTTTTAAAATGACAAAAGGACCGGCGTGACGGCGTCGGTCCCTTTGTCCGGAAGCGCAGCGGACGCAGTTCCTTCTTTCCCGAACGCTGAGCGGGGAGGGAAAAACGCACGGACTTACCCGACTGGGTATAGAGGTGCGCCCTTACTCCGTAAGGGAAAAAGGACTGATCCAAAAACGCTTCTAAAATAATGATACGGCGGGTAATCCCAAATGGTCTGAAAAGCGGCAAAATCACATTTTGGAGCGCCGCAAAAAAAGTTTTTTAAAGTTTTTGATGCAAAATCGCAACGAACATGTTATTGTATAAACAGAACATATGTTTGGATTTATAAGAAAGGAAAAAGACGAAAGAACATGGGAGAATATTTGCAGGGAACGCTTCAGCAGAGAATGAGGGAACTGCGCGAAGCAAGGGATTATTCGCAGGCAAAGGTTGCCGGGATTTTGGGAATAGACAAGGCGTCCTACGGAAGGATGGAGAACGGAACGACGAGGACCGTAAACAGCGAAGTGCTGATTGGCCTGGCGAACCTTTACGACGTTTCGACGGACTACCTGCTCGGGATTTCGGACGTGCCACAGAAGACGTACTATGACCTGAAGGCGCTGGGACTTTCCGTGGAGGCCGCGGGAAGCCTGCTGACGAAAAACGCAAACCAGGAAGTGGTGGACGCGCTTCTCAGAAACGAAAACTTTCTTGAGGCTACGAGACGCATGGCAACGTATTTCAGCGAGATCGCCGTGATCGCCTTTGCCACGGGCAACAGTCTTTACGATTTTTCGTACGACCTCGCGACGGAATTCATCAACCGGGGACGGATTCCAAAAAACAGTGAGACGAACGCCCTACGGGCACGGATTAAGGCGAAGAGGGCAAAGGCTGAACCTATGGAACTGAACAACATTCGGAAGTATTTCATGGACGCCGTGGATGAGATCAAAAAGGAGACGGGAAGCGAAGTTCGCGAATACGCCAAGGGAAAGTTTACCTCGGACATTCTCGCTGCGGTCAGGGCTGACATTGAAAGGCAGGGGGATCCCTTGGCGTTGCCGTTTGAGCAAAGAAAACGCAACGTGATCGAATCGGTTAAGAAAGGCCTGAGGGCCAATCCCGATGTGTATGACGAATACGGGGATAAGATGGACGAGGCGGTTGAGGTGATCATGCCGGCGCTGTTTGATTTATGGAAGTGAAAATGACAAAGGAAGAAAAATACAAAAGAAACGTTGAACTGTGCAGAAGGGTAAAGAAGAATGACCTTATGGCAGAAACGGTACTCCTTATGGAGAACGAGGGGCTTGTAGCGGGGCTGGCCAGGAGGATGAGAAGATGGAAGAAGGTGAATTCCTCGGACGGATTTGACGAGGAAGACCTCCTGCAGGAGGGCAGGATTGCCCTTCTGACCGCGGCAAAAAAATATAACGAAAAGAAAGGCGCGCAATTTTCCACGTATGCTTACAAGGCTGCCTTTAAGGCGATGAACAGGCTTTGCAGAAAGCTCCAGTCAACCTTTGAGAGACAAATGGAGGAAGACGGACTGACGCGCGTGTTCCTAAGCGACGGGAATGCCGAAGAGAAAATGTACGTAGGCCGGGGATGCGAAGTTCAGTGGAAGGATCCGACGGGAAACCTGGCCGTGCTTCACCTCATGCTTGAGAAAATGCAAAACAGGCTGAAGCTCCTTCCCGAGAGACAAAGGCGCCTTCTTGCATATCATTACGGATTTGGAATGTTAAAGGCCAACTCCATTTCCAAGACCGCCGCGTACTTTCATCTCGCAGAGCGAACCCTAAGGAAGATTGAGAAGGAAGCGTTGGGAACGCTGCGGGAAATGATGAATGACGGGAAAATCGTGTGACCGGAATAATCTGCCTTATACATGTGTACATGGCAAGGCATTGAGATTACATTTGATATTTGGGGACTGAAATGTTATCATAAAAATAACTTTTCTCTAGATGCGAACAAATGTTTGGGGGGGGTAAAGGGATGTTGATTTTTCTTGAAACGATAGAGAATGAAGAGGACAGGTCAAAAGTCAGACAAATATATGAAAACTATGTGTCGCTCATGCGTTGTAAAGCCAACGAAATTTTAGGCAATCGGCATGATGCGGATGATGCTGTTCAAAATGCATTTGTAAGAATCATAGATCACCTTGAAGATCTTCCCAGCCCGAATTGTACGCAAACAAAGTGGTATGTGGTTACTGCCGCAACAAATGCAGCGATAGACATATGGAGAAAAAGAAAGCGAGATTCGGAGGTATTATATGACGATGCTTTCATGTCGGGAGATTCCAGGGATCCCTACCAAGGAGATAATGAGATTATTAGGGAAATGCTGAAGCTTTCTTCAAGAGATCAGCAATTATTGTATTATAGACATGTTTATGGATATAAAAATGCTGAAATTGCGGAATTGCTAAACATGACGGAAGAAGCCGTGAAAAAAGCTGTAAGAAGGGCAGAAGAGCGTTTGGGTGAGAAGTGTAGGGAGGACGGGATTATATGATTGGCGAAGAAAGGTTAAGGAATGCCTTGTTGGAAATGCAGGAGTATCAGGTGAGCCTGTATCCGACGCCGACGGAGAAGGATTCAGAAATCCCTTTAGGGTTCCGTATAAAAATGAACAGGTTGATCGAAAGACATGATCATCCGGTTTGGTATCAAATCAAAGAGGTAGCGGTAATAGTAATTCTGCTAATGGGAATTTCTGCGGGCCTTATATTAGGATTTAATGAAAAAGTAAGGGCTGAGGTTTTTGGCTGGATAATGGAACGGTTCAGCGACAACGAATTTCAATATCAGAATCATGCACATGGAGGGGATATCAGCATTTCAGATTATTCATTGGTTGGAAATACACCGTCAGGTTATAAGCTGCTAAAACAACATGGAGATGAGAACAAAAGAACAGAGATTTTTGTAAATGAAAGCGGTGAGAGACTGTCATTTGTCGTAATAAGTCCCAAATACGATGGAACGGTACATGTTTTCTCGGATGAAGACCGTGTAGGCGACCCCGTTTATATAGATGATCTACGCGCGGATGTGTATATATCCACAGAATCGGGTGAGGCTAATATAATCACATGGCAACATGAAAATGGTATTCGTTTTATTATCCAAGGATTCCTAGATAAAGAACAACTTATTGATTTGGCAGCCCAAATGGGAAATAAATGATTCTCTTCACCGTTTTCCGCTCATTTACGAATAAATAAGAATAAATAATTTCATAGGAAGTGTCCCCTTTTTCCCTCCCGAATCGTTCTAGTTAGTAAAACAAGGAAAGGAGGGAATTTTTATGCGCGGATAATTGATGAAACATAGTATTTCGAGAATAGACGATTTTAATCGTCAAAAACTGGAGGAACAGATTTGGTTAAGATGTCAAAAGAAAGG
>JAEEVF010000019.1 GCA_016290775.1 Acetatifactor sp.
CTCACGAAAGCCCCTCAAACCAGACCCTCATGCCAAACCCTCAACAAGTTGGCATTTAGAAGGGCCAGCCCCTCACGACTGACCCTCAAAAACTTTGGCAAACCCTCAAGAACTTTGGTTACCCGAAATTTTTTAGATCAGAGCCGTGCTGAAGTACCTCTCTGCTCTGTCTGCGAGCACGGTGGCGATCACTTTGTCCTTGCCGTACTTTTCTGCCATGAGCTTCGATGCCCAAACGTTCGCTCCGGAGGATGTGCCAACCAGAAGTCCCTGCACCTTTGCAAGCTCTCTTGCCGTGTTGATCGCGTCATCGTCGCTCACTTCCACAATGTCCGTGATGATCTTTGTATCCAGAATGTCCGGAATGAATCCGTCACCGATACCCTGGATCTGGTGAAGTCCGGGCTCGTCGCCAAGCAGTGCGCTTACGTTCTTGGGCTCAACTGCCACAACCTTCATGTCAGGATTGAGCTCGAGGAGATATTGTGCGATGCCTTGCAGAGTTCCGCCGCTTCCTATGCCGGAAACAAATATGTCCACTTTCATGCCAAGCTGCTCTGCGATCTCCCTTGCGGTCGTGCGATAGTGCATATCGGGATTTGCAGGGTTTTGGAACTGCTGAGGAACAAAGTATTCATCCGAAGAAGCCGCAAGCTCCAGTGCTTTCTTAACGCTTCCGTCGATGGAAAGCTTCGGATCGGTGAGCACCAGCTCTGCACCCAGTGCATGAATGATCTTCTTACGCTCTTCACTCATGTTTTCCGGCATCACGATGATCACGCGATAGCCCTTGCGAACGCCACACAGTGCAAGGCCGATACCGGTATTTCCTGAAGTGGGTTCGATAATGGTCATGCCAGGCCTTAACTTTCCGTCCTTTTCCGCCTGCTCGATCATATTCAGTGCGATACGGTCCTTAATGCTTCCGCCCGGATTCAAAAACTCCGCCTTTGCGAAGATCTTGCAGCCCGTGGACTGCTCCAGGGAAAGGAGCGGCGTGTTGCCGATCAGATCCAAAACATTCGTGTAATACATGCTTTCAGCCTCCTGCTTCTTTATCCTTCTTGCCCGCTAAGGAGCGTTACAATGTCCAGGATTTTCCACTCGCCATCCAAATTGCCGTAATAGAGCTTAAAATTCGTGGTATCTACCTTCACCTTCCCCGTCTTGTGGAGAAGCATTTCTTTGTCGAAATATACCTCACAGGAAAAAAGGTCTTCCGTGTAGCGAACGTAATGGCTCACCTTCTCGTTCTTGAACTTCGGTGCGTCATGGGAGCTGTACATCCACATGTCCTCGCGGCGGTAGGTATCCGCAAGGGACAGATAGTAGGAATCCGCAGGGAACATGTCCTTGATGGGTGAAACGCTGTTGCGGCATCCGGGCAGGTCCACTGAGAAGAAGTTAGTATATCTTTCCGTCTGCTCAAGCACCATGGCCTCCAAGTCGGCGGGCATCTCGCTCTCGCCAAACTCCTTCAGGGAAGCGCTGGTCAAAGTGCCGTTCGTCTTCGCTTCAACGTTCACGGGATTTCCGTTTGGATCAAAGATCTCAACCTGGGGAACTTCCAAAAGTCCCTCGGTACGATAGGTCACAAAACTAGGAACTTCAACATAATCCGCCGCATAGGTAAATTCGGATGACACCTCTGCGTCCTGGGTGAGCTCACGCTCATCCATGGCGATTCCGTTCACCTTAACCACGTAATGCTCTGGAATGGTCACTTCCACGGCGTTTTCAGCCTTGATGGACTCCATCTCGACCTTGTCGAGCGCCCACTGGCTGATGGTCAGAAGATGCAGGAAAAACGGCTCGCTGGAGGTTTCCTTCAGCGTAACTATGCCAACCTTCTCGCCGTTGGCAAAAAGGTCGTATCTCGGCGATGCAGGATTCTGCACTCCCCTGGAAGGGTCTGCAAACAAGATCTTTCCCTTTACGCGGGACTGGAATTCGGATGCATATACTTCCTGCGTTTCAAAGCGCGAAACCTCGCCTTCGATGCGCATGTAATCATCAAGACCCTTTTCGCGAAACTCCGCAAGGATCGCATCCATAGTGACGCCGGGCTGGCTTTCCTCATAGGTCACAAGGCACTTCTTCACGTAGCTTACCGCGTAGAACCAAAAGCCCACCATCACGGCCACAAACAAAAGATAGAACAACCAAAAGAAGGGGAATCCTTTTTTCTTAGCCTTTTGCATATTATTCCGCCTCCTTTCCCATCACCACAAAACCTGTGGGGAGCCTCCAAGAGGCCGTGGAATAATACAATGTCACGCTGGTCATTTCATACTGTCCGTTGTAGTACATGGCGGAGGAGCTTCCTCCGTCCAGATTGGCCGCATTCACTGCGCCATATTCGATCATCGTTGTAAGCAGGTCTGCTGCCGTCGCACCTAAGTGTCCCGCGGCTCCGCGTCCGTCGGTCACGAGCATCAGCACCATGCCGTCCGCACGTTGACCAATGGCCGTTCTGGGATTTGCGCCGCTGCCGTTGCCGCTGATTTCACGGGGGTTGCCGTTGATGATCAGTTTCGTGAAGTGGTTGCTGTCGCCGTTTTCCTCATCCTTGAAGCTTACGGCATCACGGATCTTCTCGTCCTTCAACATCTGCTCCACCTGTGAAGCGTTCATGCCGCTGACGTCCTTGATCACCAGGATGTCGTCCTCATTAAAGCCAACCATTACGTCGCCCTTTTTCGGGTCATTGTACTGGATCTCGCCTTCGCAGACGGTAATGCCCTTTGGGCGTCCGCCCCAGTTGCCTGCGGAGAAATACTCCCCGCCGTTAATGCCTGCGATCGCATTTTCTTTTGTCACAAGCTCTTCCAGCGTTACGCCGTTCTTGCTGTGGTTCATGTCGGACCAGGGATATATCGTCGAAAGCTTCACCTTTGACGGATCCTTGATCACCATGAGCTTTGCCATGTAAGCTCGGCCCGTCAGTTCTATGATGGCGATGCCGTTTTCGTCAAAATCAAATTCCTCTTCTGCTTCCTGCAGGGCTTCTTCGTTGCCTTCCTTGGCCGTGACCGTGATCAGGTTCTTGTCCACTTCCTCCATGGTCTGGGACATGGCATTTCGGGTCGTGATCGCAAGGATCTCCTCCTCCGTGAAATACCAGGAAGCCAGGAACTTCAGTGCGCCCGTCTCAAGGATCGTTGATACGAAAAGATCCCGGGCCGTCTCGGACGGTCCGTGGCAGATGGAATATAGGGTATAATTCGCACCCGCAAAGGTGATGACAAGGAACGTCACGATCACCAACAGGATGCGAAGGATCACCTTCTTCGCTTTCATAAAAACACCTCTTGTTAGCTTAAAACTTTTTATGTCTTATCGGAACACCCAGCGCTGCTGAATGCGGAAGCTGATCAGGAACAGGAAAATGTCAACGATCACCTTCAGCCATACCTCCAGCGCCGAACCGGCGTCACAGATCGTACTGAGCAAAAACACCAAACCATAGGAAGCCGAAGTCTGCAGCACACACAATGTATAATAGCGAATGAGCGTCTGCTTCATGGGCGCGTCGCTGCGGAACACGGCCTTTCTGTTAAGCGTATAATTCAAAGCCGAGGACACTGCTCTTGCCGGGAACACGGCAAGAAGGAGCTTGCTCCAGCGCGTTAGCCTTCCCTCAAGCAAAAATACCAGTGCGGTAAAGATCAGGTAATCCACGATACAGGAAATGCCTGAGCTTACAACAAACGCAAGGATGATGCCGTAGATCCGAACGGAATCCCTGACCACGTGGAAATGCGTGGATTTGTTCTCCTCAATGTAGACGGTCTCAATGACCTCTTCCTGGAATGCGATCCGTTCGCGCTTTAACGCAAGGATCATTTCGGTCTCATATTCAAAGCGCTCACCACGCACCTTGGTCATCATTTCCAGATGACGGAAGGGAATGGCGCGAAGTCCTGTCTGTGTGTCGGAAAGCTTGATGCCGCAGAATAAGCGGAGCACAATGCTTGTGATCTTGTTGCCCATGCGATTGTGCTTGGGAACGTTCGGCAGGTCGAAATTGCGACATCCAAAGACCACGTCTCCCGTCAGGACCATCTTCTCGGCGCAGGCTTTGATGTCTTTTGCCTTGTGCTGATTATCTCCGTCCACGGTCACTACGCCAAGACAGGTCTTGCCGCGCTCAAGGATATAAGAAAAGGCAGTCTTTAACGCCCGTCCTTTGCCCTTATTTACCTCATGGGTTAAAACGGTCACTTCAGGATGCTTTGCCGCTTCCTCAAAAGGAGCAAGGTGATCTGCATCGCTTCCGTCGTTGACGATCACGATGTCATGGAAGCCCTCCGCGAGAAGGCCCTGCACAACCATATTCAGTTTTTCATCCGGATCGAGGGATGGCAGAACAATCGTAACGCCTTCCATGGTTTTCCCCTTGCTGTTTCTGAGTTTCACTACATTTTTGGGGTAACGTAAAAATACCCATTAAGATATATTATCATTATTTGTACAAAAAGACAATACACATTTCCGTTACGACGTGGTATGATACGTGTAACGGTCTTGGTAAAAGTGCCGAAAATGGGCGAGTTTTTACAGATCCCCAGAAAGGTTTCCTAGGATCATGATACAAAAGAAAATTAGATACCTCGCGCTTCTCATCCTGCTTGTCTTTCTCCTTCCCGGGATCCGGGCGCAGGCAAAAGAATTAAAGGCCAATGTCTCCGGCAAGGGCAGCACCATTACGGTTACGGCATCTGACGGATCTGAAATTGGTGCGGTTTATGTCAAATGGAACAGGGAGGTAAATTCGTACGTTCTGAAAACGGACACGGAAGAACTCTCCTGCGGCGAGAACGGTTTTCTGCATGAGTTCATCGCACTGGACAATCCCAGTAAGACATTGACGTTTGAGTTACCTGAAAAGAACCCCATGGGCATTTACGAGATCCGACTCTTTACGGACAACGACGTGCCCGAGGACGTGCAGATCTGGGAGCCCGTATGCGAGCGTCCTGACATCCTGCTCATCTCCTCTCACGCCGATGATGAGATCCTGTTCATGGGCGGCATCATTCCGACTTACGTGCCCCAGGGTGCAAGGGTTCAGGTAGCCTACATGACGGAGTTCTGGTCCACGACGCCGGTGCGCGAACACGAAAAGCTTGACGGTCTTTGGACGGATGGGCTTCGCACCTATCCCATCTGCGGGAACTTCAAGGACGTTTACGTAGACACTCTCGCGGACGCTGAGAAGAAGTATAGTCTAGAAGAATTAACTGCCTTTGTGAAAGAATGCATTGAACGCTTTGAACCGCAAGTGGTCGTAACACATGACTTTAACGGCGAATATGGTCACGGCTTCCATCAGATCACTGCGAAGGCCGTTGCCGCGGCGCTTGAGGAGGCTTCCTTCGACGTGCCAAAGGCATACTTCCATCTCTACTCGGAAAACAAGATCCACATGGACCTGAACGTTCCCATTGAATCCATGCACGGAAAGACGGCGCTTGACATCGCCAAAGAAGCTTATAAGCAGCATAAATCACAACAATGGTGCTGGTTCTACGTATCGGACACCTATAAGTACAGCGTGGCGGATTTTGGTCTGTATCGGACCAGCGTAGGCGTGGACGAAAACAACTCCATGCTTGAACATTTGACCACCCGTGCCGAGCAGGAACGCATTGCAGAGGAAAAGCGGCGCGAGGAAGAGCGACTTGAACAAGAACGCCTTGAGAAAGAGGCCGCGGAAGCAGCCGAGAAAGAAAAGCTGGCTAAGATCGATGCACAGCTAGAGCAGTTCCAGGCGGAAGCCCAGGGCAATGCCGATCAAGCCGCCGCAGAGCTTTCGCAGCTGCAAAAGGACATGCAGGCAACCAGACAAAAGTCTTTGATCTTTATTGCAGTCATGATCGCATTGCTGCTTGCCTGCGCAGGATTTGTGCTCTTTAAGAGCCGTAACGGAAAATCTTCTGACGAAGAGTTTTAGAAACAAATAAAGCCTTCTCGCATATGTGCGGGAAGGCTCTTTTTAATCTTTGCTCTTTTTATTCTTGGTCGCTTTATTACATGTTTTAACGGTGCTTGCTCCATACCATGGGCGAGAACAGCACGATCATCGGCAGGAGTTCGAGACGACCTGCCAACATGTCAAACATCAGCACTACCTTTGAGAACGCGCTGAAGGCCCCAAAATTGCCCGTAGGGCCAACTACGGAAAGACCAGGACCAATGTTATTAAAGGTTGCCGCAACGGCCGTAAAATTCGTCGTAAAGTCGAAATTATCCACGCTGATCAGGAAGAGTGATGCCGCAAAGATCAAGAAGTAGATCACGACATATGCGTTTACGGAGCGGATCGTCTCATTTTCCACCACCCTGCCCTCAAGCTTGATCGTCTTCACGCCATGGGGATGCTTGATCGTAAAGATTTCCTTGACGGCGATCTTCACCATGATGATCAGTCTGGAAACCTTCATGCCGCCGCCCGTACTGCCGGCGCAGGCACCGCAGAACATCAAAAGCACCAGGATGGAACAGGACAATGCAGGCCATTCGTTAAAGTCCGTCGTGGAAAATCCCGTGGTGGTAATGATCGATGCCACCTGGAAGAACGAATGCTTTAAGGCTTCGAACGGGCTTGCAAAGAACCCGCGGATATTATAGGCGATCAGTAATCCACTGGCCAGGATGATCAAAAGGTATGTCCTGAATTCTTCGGAAAGAAGTGCGGACTTAAAGCGTTTGATCAAGATCAGGTAATACACGTTGAAGTTTACGCCAAACAGGATCATAAAGATCGTGATGATCACCTGATGCACGGAAGCATATGATCCCGCACTGGAATTCAAGACGCCAAAGCCTCCGGTACCAGCCGTAGCGAGACTTAGGTTCACGGCATCAAAGGGAACCATGCCAGTAACGATCAAAAGAATGATCTCAAGAATGGTCAGGGCCGTGTACACGCCATACAGTATCATGGCCGTGTTCTTGACTCTCGGAACCAGTTTTTCCACGGAAGGGCCAGGGCTCTCCGCTTTCATCAAATACATGATGTTGCCGCCGCGCAGCGGGAATACCGCAAGCACGAACACCAGAACGCCCATGCCGCCGATCCAGTGCGTAAAGCTTCTCCAGAACAGACAGCACTTCGACAATGCCTCCACGTCGCTCAGGATCGAAGCACCAGTCGTGGTAAAGCCGGAAATGGCCTCGAACAGGGCATCCTCAAAGCGAGGGATCTCACGGCTGATAAAGAAAGGCAATGCGCCAAAAAGACTCATTGCGATCCAGCTCACGGACACGCTCACAAAGCCTTCCGTCGCATAAAAATCATTGCGTTTCGGCTTTTTGAGCACCATCAGGCCGCCGAGGATCATGCAGGCTGCCGCGCAGATCAAAAACGCAAACGCACTCTGCTCATGGCAAAAGAACCCGATCAGCATCGGCAGGCATAAGAATATACTTTCAAAACATAGTACGGTGCCAAGCACGTACCGTATCATCGAATGATTCATGTCTTAGCGCTCCCCTTACTCGGCAAGAATGTCCTCGGCATCACGAAGCCCAAGCTCCGTCGTTACGACGATCACGGAATCCCCTGCGAGGATCTGCGCCTGGCCATCGGGAATGATCAGCTTATCATTTCGAAGAATGGCCGCGATCAAAAGGCCTTTCTTACGTTTCATCTCTACGAGAGGAATGCCCGTCACCCTGGAGTTTTCGGAGATCACGAACTCCAGCGCCTCCACCTGATCATCATACATGCGATACAGCGTCTTTACGTTGCTGCCAAGGGAGTTCTTGGTCGCGCGGGAATAACGCAGGATCTTTTGCGCCGTCAGCAGTTTCGGATAAACCACGCTGTCGATCTCGAGGTTGTGGATCACTTCGTTCAGCTGTTCGCGGTTGATCTTGGTCACGACCTTGCGGCTGACCTTTTTCTTTGCCATAAGGGACAGGAGAATGTTCTCCTCGTCCATGTTCGTGAGCGCCACGAAAGCATCCATGGTGTCGATGCGCTCCTCGTTGAGGAATGCTTCGTCGCTGCCGTCGCCGTTGACAATGGTGGCACGGGGAAGTTCCTCACTCAGTTCAAGACACCTTTCAGGACTCTTTTCAATGATCTTCACGGAAATACCAATGTTATCAAGCATCTTCGCAAGATAAAGCGTGATCTTGCCGCCGCCCACGATCATCGTGTTCTTTGCGCGGTTCGTATTCATGTCGATCTTTTCGAAGAAATATTTCGCGGACTGCCTTGAAGTCACAAGGGACACGCTGTCACCGGAATGCAGGATGAAATCACCATTCGGGATCGATGCCTTTCCTTCGCGGTCCACGGCGACGATCAGGAACTCACAATCGATCTTCGCATTCACGTCACGAAGCGTCATGCCATCCAATTTAGACTCCGCAGGGATGCGGAAACGGATCATCTCCACCTTGCCGCCGCCAAAGGAATCAATGCCAAGGGCGCTCGGGAAGCCCAGGAGCGAAGCGATCTCAGCCGCTGCCGTCTGCTCCGGATTGATGATCATGGAAAGGCCAAGTTCCCTTTGCAGGAAACGCTTTTCCTGACTGTACATCGGGTTGCGGACTCTGGCGATCGTCTGGCACTTGGATGCCTTCTTTGCGATCATGCAGCAAAGCAGATTCAGCTCATCATGCTCCGTTACGGCGATCAAAAGATCCGCCGTTTCGATGCCTGCTTCCTTCAAAACGCTGTAACTGCCGCCATTGCCAACCATGCCCATGACGTCATAATCCGCAGCTAGCTGACGCACGACCTCTGGCTTGACGTCGACGATACAAATGTTATTGTCTTCCTGACTCAGGCTCCGTACCAAGGCCGTACCGACCTTGCCACCGCCTACGATCACGATATGCATGCCATACCCTCCAATGCATTACCCAAAAAACTAAAGGATATTATACCACTTTCCTTAGATTGTGTAAAGCATTGCTCTCCTTCCCTGCCGGACACTTTCTACGTTATTCCCAGTACGTAACATAAGACCAAAGATTGTGACGTACCTCGACGCCGTCTACGTTAAACACAAGATCGACGTCTATGAGATTTTCATACTTCCGGTAATTGATCTGCCCGCGCAGCTTTGTCGTTTCATCGAGCGCTATGTCACAAAATGTTTCTACGGTGTCTTCCGGCTTCTGTTTCAGGGTCAATTTCTTCCCTTCAACATAATAGCCACATCCTTCCTGATCATATCTTTGTTCAAACAGAGGCTCTCCCTTCGGAGTCTTTATAAAAGTGCCGTGTGAGACATATTCCAAAGTGGCAATCTGCCATGTGTCAAACATGTTGATGATCCTTGTTCCGTCCGGACGGAAGTACGCGCAGTTAATATAATAATCCTCGTCATATCTCTCCCATCCTTCTTCGTCCACGGTCATGTCATGGTTTCGTCCAACTGATGCGTAAAACATGAACTCTTCGGCAAAATCCGCCGCATTCGCGGCATACACATAAGTACCAACAGCTGGTTTGCCTTCCCAATCACATCCAAGATAATAATGGCGACAAGTGGATGTTCCATTTCTGTGCGCAGGCATCTCGCCGAAGGATTCGTTATAACGGAAGATCTCGCCATTCGTGATCGGGTTGCCGGGAGTCATAATACAATAGTTTAAGTAATATCCGTACTCGGAACCAGTACCCGTTTCCGGCGGAACGCTACCATATACGGCATCCTCATATATGAGGATTTTTGAATTGTCCGCGAAATCATATGATGCAAGCAAGGTGCTCTTAGCGGCGATATTACTTCCATCTTCTCCAGGATCTGCTTCGTATTCTTTTTTCAGCTCGGTCAGAAGTCGTTTTGCGTTTGCCGTAAACTGCTCCTTGTCATTTTCCCTATAACGAAGATCCCTTATGACTGGAGCCTGCATGCCTGAGCTTCGGTCTGTCCCCATGATATACTGAATCTGAACGTCTTCCGCCTGGAACTCTTTTAACTCTTGACCAGATCTCGGATCGATGCCTTCATCCTTAGCCACTTCGTAACCCTGAAGGACGTAGCCATACTTTCCATCATTTGTTGCCATGGAAACAGTCATTTCAGCCAAACGAGTTTTTGTGTTTGAATTCCATGCGAGCGCATGGATCGTCAGTTCATTTCCATTTCTTTTGACATCACTGATCACGAAGTAATCACTCCACTCGTCACTATCAAGTGCATACAAATATCCATCGCTCCTCCATTTCATCACTCCAATCTTGGAAGTGATATAATAATCCTCGGAATATGCTCTTTCCACCCCAAAGACATCCTTGTAAAACTCGATCACTTCTGCCGTGGGCATCTTGTACTGAAACTGATATCTTTGAAGATATGGATCATAAGATTTATAATCCGTTTTCTCGCCTAATCCAGAGACAACAAGATAATCCTCCATCGCATCGCGTTGTTCCTTCTCTTCATCAGCCCAACCTTCCTCCAGCCAAACAAGACCTACTACAAGCTGGAATAAGTCCTTCTCTTTTTTTGTCACGCCATCAAAATAGCGTTTCCCTTCGGTGCTCAGTACCGTCAATATAGAATCCCTGTCATCGTATTCCAATTTATTCAACGGCTTTCCTAAAGGAGTCACGGTCGATAGATCCATTTCCGTAACAGTAATCTTATGATCTTCCCAATCCATGATGAAATACCGCTGCTTGTCCTCTTTCAGGTTTTCCGCATCCTGATTGATCGCGATCAATTCATCGGTTTTGTCTCCGTCAAAATCGATCAGCTGAAATCCCACCCATTCCGTATCTTTTAATTTATTCACATAGGCATGGAAAGCTTGATAACAGTTCCTTGACAAAGTATCCTCCACCTCATACTGGGTCAAAGTACTTACGGTTTCGGTGCTTGTTTCGACACTCGTCTCCGTACTGGATTTCGTCTCCTGACGATACGATACGTTTCCCGTATCAGAACATCCAACAAGCAGCAATACCATGATCATCCCAATCACAAAATATAGTTTCTTCATCTTCTTCCCCCCAACTAGTTATTCTATTTCGAAAGAATAGTAATTTAAAAGCGCGCCCAATCCAGTCAAGAATATGGCTGAAGGAAACGCGCACAACAACGACACAACAATTGACTTAAGCATTTGTTTCAACATGTTTGTTTTCGCCCCCTTTTTCAAATATCCCCACTAAAGTATACCAAAAAAGGGGGCGCAGGTCAATTTTATCATGTAAGAGTAAGTATTTCCTCCTGCGGTGCCTCTGCATTTTGCAGCTCCGTGACCCTGCACACGACAATGTCCGTTTTGGTCATTTCATCATATCGTACCCGCAAAACGCCCGTGATCTCAACCCACTCTCTGTCCTGCAATTCATATGCTTTTGGATACCCACAGATAATTCCCATAAAGGATAGGTCCGCTTCACAACAGGTCATGACACGCCTTCCCGCAATGAATTCAAGCTCTCCGCCCTCCCTCATCTTGTAGACTCGAGCCATAAAATGCGCCTTCTTCCCTGCGTAGACCTCTGGTCTTTCCAAAGAATCAATACACATCGTGACAAAGCCCGTATCGTCAAGAAAGAGCTCGTCCTTCGTGACGTCGTACGGCAGATATTCATCGGGTTCCAAAACGAAGTCACCCTCTGCGCCCTTAAATAAAAAGGCTGCCGCCCCGTTGATGGCCTTAATGTTTCTGACAAACGAAGCCAGCTGGTCCCTCACCTCATCGGCCTTATAGAACACAACGAGTTCGGCGTTACGCACTTGCTCCGCAAGGAGCGCACGCAGATTATCGGAGTACAGCTTGAAGGTTGATGCATCAAAAACGGCAATCTCCATGATGTCATCCCAATACCACGGGAATGCAAGGTTCTTTCTGTCCCACATCCCGTTAAACTCCACGATGATTCTTTCCGGTTCATGATCATTCTCAAGCCTTGCCAGGTGATGCTCGTTAAAATCCTTCTCATCCGCAATGAGCTCCACCTTCGAATTCGTATCCTCCAGCTCCTTTTCGTCATATTCCCGGTCGCCCTCCTCGCACAGCAGGATCAATGTCTCACCCTTGATCCGAAAGGCCTCCTTGTTGATAAACTCTTTGATAAAGGTCGTCTTTCCTGCCTCGAGAAATCCGTTAACAAAATATACTGTCCCCACTGCTTCTTACCTCCTAAAGCCGTCACGCACACCACTCGGCCGATTAAAACGCTTCCTCTATGCAATCATATAAAAGTCTGACAATCCCTGCCTTTTCATAGCCCTTACCGATAAAGACAACCTGATTGCAACGGTCTCCATAGGTTTCATCCCAGTCATCCTTGATGTCCGGGAAATCCGCCACGACCTTATCAAGCTCTTCATCCGGCCATGCGGACACCCACTCCGAAAGCTCCGTGACGGACGCATTCCTGCCAGCCTGTTCAAAAAGCTGGATGTGCTTCCAGTCGTCCGAAAACCAAATGTAGCCCTTTGTACGAATGAGTACCTCTGGATACTCCTCGATCAGCTTGTTAAAGGCCTCACGATTAAACGGCCTCTTCTCCTCAAACACAAAGGACGAGATGCCATATTCATCGACGCAAGCCTTTTCATCATCATGCTCGCATTGATTCAAGGCCCTCTGGACCGCGCTGTAGGCCTCAACCTCGTCGAAATCGAAATCCGGGCGATTTAATATGATGTCGAGGTCCACGTCGCCCTTTACGCATTCGATCATCTCCGCCTCCTGCTGCAGTGCGCGCAGGCCCGCCTTTACCTCCTGGATCTGCGACTCCGTGAGCAAATCCGTTTTGTTGAGAACCATCAGGTTACAGAACTCAATCTGGTCCATGATCAGATTGATGATGTCACCCTCTTCCGTGTCCTCGTCGGGTGACAGACTGTGCAGGAATTCTCGGTATATTCTGTCGGCATCGACCACTGAAACGATCGTTTTCAGGTAAACACGCGTGTTCTCCGCCAGTTCTTCATAATTCAGAAACGCACCCGCGATGGAAGAAGGCTCGCTGATGCCGGAAGCCTCTACAAAGATGGCTTCGATGCTCCTGTCCGAGGACATTCTCTCTATCTCAGCCATAAATTCATCACGCAGAGTGCAGCAGATGCACCCATTTTGCATTTCGACCATTTCAACCTGCGCCACGCGGTTTCCGGTCTTATTCAGTATGGATGCGTCAATGTTGATGCTCCCCATGTCATTGACGATCAAAGCGATCTTGCGTTTTTCCTGCCTTAAAATGTTCTGCATAAGCGTGGTCTTTCCGGAACCAAGATATCCCGTGATGATCACGACTGGCACTTCTCTTGTTGTCATATTTTTCCTCCCATAAACAAATTGCAACTCAGTTGCATATTATAGCACAGGTTGCAATTAAGTCAATAGGATTTGCAAATATGTTGCATATCATTTCTTTTTTCGGTTTCTGCAATCGCTACATTTCCCCAAAATAATGGTCTTGGAGGGTTCAATCTTAAGGCCGCAAACCTCAAGCAGCTTGTCGCCAAACGCCTTGGCGTAGGGCTCATCCAAATGGAATATTTTTCCGCACTCGCTGCACTGCGCATGCATATGCTCATCACAGTGATCGTGTTCAGATGAATACTGATAATACCATGCGTTCTGATTGGATTCCTTGTACTTCAAAAGCTCCCCGGTTTCACAAAGACGATCGAGGTTTCGGTAAACAGTCGTGCGGTTGATCCCCGCATCGCGTTTGCACACCGCCTCATAGATCGTTCTGGCGGTGAATCTTTGCTCCGCGTGCGCTTTCAGATACGCAACGATTTCTTCTCTTGCCTTGGTTTTATAGGTCGTTTTCATGGTCTTCTCCATCCTTCTTCAGGGCGCGTCAGAGCCTGCCTCTCAGCGATCGTAGAACGGGCCTTTGTAGCGGTTCATGACAACAACCTCGTAGCGGTCATAGTCATTGGTCCGAGACACATATGTCATGACGTCCGGCTCGCCTATGCTCTCGAGCTTTCCATTCCCCGTTGCAACGCCCACAATCTTGTCCTGCTTGTAAAAGATTGCAAACAGGTCATATCTGTCCCATTTGTCATCGAGCGCATCCGTCGCCTTCGTATCCACTTCAATCTGCATCACGCGCCCGGACCGCTCGTCACGGATCACACGGGAATCCGTAATTTCCACGATTGGTTTTTCATCGCCGTCAAACACTTCATACCTGTTAAATCCAATCGTACATTCCGTCGGATTAACTGTCTTTCCAAGCCCCAGGATATTACGACACGAAAAATTAAACACATATGTTTTCGACGAATTTGCCGGGATCGAGGGCACTCCAATCGAGAGGGTTATGTCATGCCCTTCCCAGCTTAGCTTCACGGAAGCGCCGTCAATGATAAACGGATTGGGATTCGTGATCTGGATGCAAAGGAAGGAATCAGATTCATTCTCGGTTGCCCCCCATCGATTAAAGCAACGCACCTCTCCAATCTCCAAAGGCAGCGCCGAAGCAGATAACTCATAGCGCCTTTCCAGCTCCTTCACAAACCTTACGATATGCGGATAATCTTCTTCCTTCGCGCGGACAAATTTCGTTTCTCCCCAGATCCCTTGCTTGTACAATTTGTTTCTTCTGAATTCAAATTTGATTTCATCAATGGTGTCTGAGCCCCATATCGTATGGCCACCTTGGGTGCGTTCCTGATCTTCTATTCCCACCAACGAAAGCGTGTTAAAGGTACCCTCCGGAACGGTATTCATTTTCATTGCCAGGTACCAGTCAAGGCCCGTAGGCCTTTCATCTTCCTTCTCATATCTTATGTATTCCATGCGTCCGTCATGAATATACAAGACATCGTGCTGTCCGTCATCGAACTTGTACACCCAAATGCCGTTGACGTCGTCGATCGTATATTCCCTCGAATTCATGTAGGATTCATATCCGAACCTGGCCGCCCAAATGATCAGCATTCCGCCAAAGAATGCGATCAACAAAACCAAAACCGGATCATTTTTCCAAAGTTTTTTCATGATTCTCCCTCCTTGTGAAAGACAGTTCCATTTATTAAATCGTATGATCCGCCATTTAAATATAGCTTACATGATGCTAGACGTGAGTTCAAGTTATTTTCACGCATGATAAGGCTTTGTTTCGTGCAAACGCGGCCAAAACTGCCAGTTTGGAGCAACAAAAAAAGTCTAGGTGAAAACCTAGACTTCTTCGTGGGGCCTATAGGGCTCGAACCTATGACCCTCTGCTTGTAAGGCAGATGCTCTCCCAGCTGAGCTAAGACCCCGCTTCTCCGGTTTATTTATCATAAACGGGAGCGACCCAGATCGGGCTCGAACCG
>JAEEVF010000010.1 GCA_016290775.1 Acetatifactor sp.
GCGGCGTCGCTGCATCAGGGTTTCCCCCATTGTGCAATATTCCCCACTGCTGCCTCCCGTAGGAGTTTGGGCCGTGTCTCAGTCCCAATGTGGCCGTTCACCCTCTCAGGCCGGCTACTGATCGTCGCCTTGGTGGGCCGCTGCCCCGCCAACAAGCTAATCAGACGCGGGTCCATCGCATGCCGACAAATCTTTTCACACAAAGTCATGCGACTCCGTGCGCTTATGCGGTATTAGCGGAAGTTTCCCTCCGTTGTCCCCCTGCATGCGGCAGGTTACCCACGCGTTACTCACCCGTCCGCCACTAAACTTAAATCACTAGGTTTCATTAAGTCCCGTTCGACTTGCATGTGTTAAGCACGCCGCCAGCGTTCATCCTGAGCCAGGATCAAACTCTCAAAAAAGTTTTTTCCAAGCACGGACCAACGTATTGTTAATCTGGCTTTTACTGTTTAAAGTTTTAGGTATTCGTTCTCAAAAATCTTCTGAGATCAGGCTGCCTAAGAGCCTTATCTCTGGAATCTTTCGAGGTTGCATTGTTGTTCACTTATCAAGGTACGAGCAAGGCGGGACTTTGTGCAAACCGTTTTGGGAAAGCTTGCTTTCACAAAAACGGGTTTGTGCAAAGGCTCATTGTGCGACAGCACATAACGAGCAAACTTGCTTTGCGAGTTATCGCCTTGCGAGTTGACTGCCTTCATTTGCGACAGCTTCTTGATAATACCACTCTGTTTTTCACTTGTCAACCACTTTTTTCAAGTTTTTTTATTTTTTCGCTCAAAAATCGAAAAAGCCTTAAAAACAAGGCTTTTTCTAATCTTCTGCGCTACCGTGATAAAGCATTTTAGCAGAGAATTCATCAAAATATTCTGAATTGTTCAAACAATTTGGCATCCCACTTCGTACAATTCGCCTTCATGCGGATCCCTTCGGGAAGATATTCCGTCTCCAAAACGCTTGCGCGCTCCATAAGTTTCGATGCCTCGCCGCCAAAGTTATAGGGGAACAGGAATTCCAGATCCAGATTTCCTGCATAAAGCTTTTCGCGGATCATCTCCGAAAGCTCCTCTATCCCGATTCCGGGCGCGGCCGCCATAAAGATCTTATCTTCCAACAGAACGGGAAGTCCTTCCTTCCCCGCAAGATCTGCCTTATTATATACGATGATCTGCGGAATATTCCCTGCGCCGATCTCCCGGAGCGTCTTTTGCGTCACTTCCATCTGCTTCTTATGATGTTCGTCGGAATAATCCACCACGTGAAGCAACAGGTCCGCATATTTCACTTCATCCAGCGTGGAGCGGAATGCCTTGATCAGATCCGTCGGGAGCTTGTGGATGAATCCAACGGTGTCCGTCAGCAAAAATGACTTGCGGTCCGCGAACTCCATGCTGCGCACGGTGGTGTCCAGCGTCGCAAAGAGCATGTCCTGCTCCATGACCGTCTTTTCCTTCTTCGTGCCGTAGCGCTCCAGCATGCGATTCATGATCGTGGACTTGCCGGCGTTGGTATATCCCACCAGCGCCACCTGGGGCAACCTTGAATCATCGCGGCGCTTACGCATTGTCTCGCGATTTCCTTCTATTTCAGAAAGCTCCTTGCGAAGTTCACTGATGCGATGCTCGATCCTTCGTCTGTCAAGTTCCAGCTTCGTCTCGCCGGCACCTTTATTCGAAAGGCTTCCGCTGGCGCCTCCCTGCCGTCCCAGCTGCTCTCTCATTCCTACAAGCCTCGGCAGCGCATACTGTAACTGCGCCGTCTCCACCTGCAGCTTAGCTTCCTTTGTTTTCGCGCGAAGCGCAAAGATATCCAGGATCAGGTTCGTCCGATCCAGCACCGGACAGTCCAGGTCCTTTCCCAAGTTTCTCATTTGCGTGGGCGAAAGTGCATCGTCGAATATGACTTCGTCCGCCTCCTGAAACCCGATGAGCTCCTTGATTTCCTTTACCTTACCCGTCCCAACGTAAACCGCCTGATTTACGTGGTCCGCATTTTGCGTGACAATCCCGACCGTCTTTTTCCCTGCCGCCTCCGCAAGGGCCTTCAGCTCCTTCATGGAACGCTCAAAGTCCTCCTCGCGCTCGCCAAGGTTCACGCCAACCAGAATTGTCCTAACCTCTTCCTGCCTTGTAATTTCCGTAAACTCCGTCATATTCCTCTTTCCAAATGATAAAACTATATCTCTTCTTCCGTCCTTGCGTCAGCGCTTTCGAGTTCAAACCAGAACACCACGCCATCCGCCTTATTCTCGACACCATATGCCTGGTTCATGGATTCCATGATGGCCTTGACAATGGAAAGTCCCACGCCGCTTCCGCCGTATTCCCTCGTCCTCGCCTTATCTACTTTATAGAACTTATCCCAAAGGAACGGGAGCGACTCCTCGGGGATCGGATCCCCCGTGTTAAACACCGAAACGCGCACCTTTTCCTTTTCTTTTTCCATCTTTATATGAATTCGCTTTTCGCCCGAACAATAATGGAGCGCGTTCGATAGATAATTCGAGAAGACCTCCTCCGTCATGAAGGCGTCCGCCCACACTTGATAAGGAGGATAATCCTCCATCTCCAGCGAAATCCCGTCTTTTTGAGCCAAAACCCTGTTCTGCTCCAGCAGGTTCCCAAGCATTGAGGTGAGATCAAACCTCTCCATCTCCACAACTTCACGCCCAAACTCCAATTGATTCAAGGTCAGGAGCTTTTGCACCATCTGATTCATCTTCACGGACTCGTCCACGATGACGTCGCAGTAATAGTCCCTGCTCTCAGGATCTTCTCCGATGCCTTCCTGCAAAGCTTCCGCATAGCCCCGGATCAGCGCGATGGGGGTCTTTAGCTCGTGGGATACGTTGGACAAAAACTCCCTTCGCATCTCATCGACCTGTTCCTTCTTTTCAATGTCTCGCTGCAACTCATTATTGGCGGTCTTCAGTTCCAAAATCGTATTTTCCAGGGAATTCGATAGCTTGTTCATGTTCTCGCCCAGAAGTCCGATCTCGTTCCGTGAGCTTCCTTCATATTTCGCGTCAAAATCCAGATGCACCATCTTTTCCGACAGGTCATTCAGCCGTAGGATCGGCTTTGTGATCTTTCCCGCCACAAGCCAGATGATCACGCCACCCAGCAGCGTCCCGATGATCCCGACGTAAAACGAAAAGCGATTTGCCAGATCCGCGCTCTCCCGGATGCTCTCCAGCGGCGTCGTCATGATAAAGGAAATGCCGGAGCTCAGCCTTCCGTACATCTCCAGATACTCAGTGCCACGCCTTGCCTTTTGAATGCGGTAGTCCTCCGCTTCATCGATGATCACGGCGTCCTCTTCCACCATACCAAAAAGATACCCCAGCAAAAGCACGCCCAGATTGTCGCCGCCATTTGTGGAGACATATTTCATCTGCGACTCCTCGTCCATGACAAAGGCCGCGACATTGCTCTTATTGCACACGGACTCCAGCTCCGCCTGAAACTCCTCAGAGGCGTAGCTATTGTTCTCCGCGGCCGTGCGGATCGAAAGATATGCGTCATAGATGACCTTCGTCTTTTTGCTGAGGTAATATTTCTCCAAAAACAGCGTATTGACCAGCCAGCAAAGGAAGATCACGCTGACCATCAATAATAGGAATATCAATGCGAATTGTCTCTTGATCGAGTGCTTCATTACTTATTTACCCCTGTTCGAGCTTATATCCCATCCCGCGGATCGTGACGATCAGATCCCCTGCGGCGCCCATCTTACTGCGGAGCTTTTTCACGTGCGTGTCGATCGTGCGTGGCTCGCCGTAATAATCATAGTTCCACACATGGTTCAGGATCGTCTCACGCGAAAGCGCAACGCCCTGATTCTCCATGAAATAGGTCAGAAGCTCATATTCCTTAAAGCTCAGGTCCACGGGCTCGCCGTCGATATAGCATTGATGCGCCACCTTGTCGAGCTTGATGGGCCCGCAGGTAAGCGTCTCCTCCTTGGTCAGCTTGCTTGTGCGGCGAAGGATCGCCTCGACGCGCGCCACCAAGACCTTAGGACTAAACGGCTTGGAGATGTATTCGTCCACGCCAAGCTGGAATCCCAAAAGCTCATCCCGCTCGTCGGACCTTGCCGTCAGCAATATGATCGGCACCTTGGAATATTCCCTCACCTCGCGAAGCACCTGCCAGCCGTCCATCTTCGGCATCATCACGTCCAGAATGATCAGCGCGATGCCCTTGTCCTGAAAGAAAATGTCCATGGCCTCCTCGCCGTCGCCGGCCTCCAGCACTTCAAAGCCCGCATGATGTAAGTAATCATGCACTAGCTTTCTCATCCTGCTCTCATCATCTACCACTAGAATTTTCAAGGCTTCCATGATAATTTCCAACCTTTCCCCAAAGCATTATGCCGCGGCTTCCTTCTCTTTCCGCCAAGTCATTTCTTCAAGCAATGTTATTTCTTCGCATTCTTTCCCGCGTTCTTCTCCTTGCGCTCCCTCTCCTGATCCAGGATCAGCCTCTCCACGTAAGTGTCCGCGCGAAGCCCCTCCTTCGAGGCCAGTCGCTTTAAGATCGCATTTATGTCCTCAGAGATGCGGATCTCTCCCTCCGAGCGCTTGAGCCTCGTATAATAGTCCACAAAGCCCGCACTGATGACGCCAGTAGGGATCGCGACCACGCAAACGCCCAGGAGCGATATGATGATCGCCATGATCCGCCCTCCGATGGTGATCGGGTAGATATCCCCATAGCCGATCGTCAGCACCGTGGAAAGAGACCACCAAATGCCTGCGAACGCATTGTTGAACTTATCCGGCTGGATGTCATGCTCAAAGCTGTACATGCAAAGGGACGACGCCATGAGCAGCATCGCAATCATAAAGATCGACGAAAGGATCTGATTCATTCTCTCCTTCAAAACCTCTGCCACGACGTTGAATGCATCGATCTGCGTGTTCACCTTGAAGAGACGCAGGATTCTCACGGCGCGGATCATTCGAAAGGCCACGAAGCCGATGGAATCGAGCACGGAGAAATACGATATGATCGTGAGCAGGTCCACAATGCCGTAGAAGGAAAAGACAAATGAAAAAGCCGCCTTTCCCTTGGTTTTGTCCGGATAAAGCAGATCACTGGTAAACACTCTCAGAACATATTCAATGATGAACACGATGATCGTGAACAGTTCAATCTTGTGTAATATGGGATCGAAGGGATCCATCTCATCAAAGGTCTGCAGGAAGGTCACCGTGATGCTCGTAATGATCATAATGACAATGAAAATGTCAAAGATCTTACTTGGCGTGTCCACCTGCGTTCCGATCTGTATGATGTCGAATATCCTTTTCTTTACGTGCCTCTCCTTAGCGTGACTTACCTGTTCAGCCATATAGCTTCCCCCTTTTTTCCAAGTTCATTCAAGCCTTATGCCTTCTAGCCGTTTCTACCCTTAGAACAAACTCAAGATCCCTCTTGTGATCAGCGCGCATATCCATGCGATGCCGCACTGTGCCAGCACCATGAACAGCGCCCACTTCTTTCCAAGTTCGCGCTTTACGGCTGCGATCGCCGCAACGCAGGGCGTATATAACAGACAAAATACCAACAGCGCGCCTGCAGCTGCCGGTACCAAAAGCCCTCCCAGGGAAGCGCCCTGGAACAACACGTTGAGCGTGGAAACAACGCTCTCCTTCGCCATAAAGCCCGTGATCAAAGCCGTTGAAATCCTCCAGTCACCGAATCCCAGCGGCGCAAAGATCGGTGCGATCAGGCCTGCGATCCCCGCAAGGATGCTGTCCTTTGAATCTGCAACCACCGAAAGCTTCAAGTCAAAGGTCTGCAGGAACCAGATCACGATCGTTGCGACAAAGATCACCGTAAAGGCCCTTTGCAGGAAGTCCTTTGCCTTTTCCCAAAGGAGCTGTCCCACATTCCTAAGACCCGGCAGGCGGTAATTCGGAAGTTCCATCACAAACGGCACGGCCTCGCCGCGAAACAGCGTATTCTTGAACACCAGCGCCGTCAGGATTCCAACCAAAATGCCCAGGAAATACAGTCCAACCATGATCAGACCTGCCTGTTTCGGGAAGAACACTGCCGTAAAGAAGCCGTAGATCGGAAGCTTTGCCGAGCAGCTCATAAACGGCGTCAGCAAAATCGTCATCTTACGGTCTCTGGCCGAAGGAAGCGTTCTCGTCGCCATGACGCCGGGCACCGTACAGCCAAAGCCCACAAGCATCGGCACGATGCTGCGCCCGGAAAGACCAATCCTTCGAAGGAGCTTGTCCATGATGAAGGCCACTCTTGCCATGTATCCCGTGTCCTCAAGGAGCGACAGGAAAAAGAACAACGTCACGATCAGCGGCAGGAAGCTGACAACGCTCCCCACGCCCGCAAAGATGCCATCCAAAACCAGCGAACTCACGGTCGCATTGACGCCCCAGGCCTCAAATGCGTTCGCCGTTACGCCTGTGAACCACTCCACGGCCATTTCCAAAAGCCCTTGGAAAAAGGCTCCGATCACGTTGAAGGTCAAAAAGAACACCAATCCCATGATCACAAGGAATGTCGGTATCGCAGTATATTTTCCCGTCAGCAGCTTGTCGATCTTGGTACTGCGCTCATGTTCCTTGCTCTCGTGCGGCTTTACCACCGCTTCCGCCACCAGCTTTTCGATGAACAGGAAACGCATGTCCGCGATGGCCGCGGCCCGATCCAGTCCACGCTCCTGTTCCAGCTGGCTAATGATATGCTCCAGCATCTCCTGCTCGTTCTGATCGAGCTTCAATGCCCTCAGCACGTGCTCATCGCCCTCCACCAGCTTGGTTGCTGCAAATCTGGCCGGGATCCCAGCCGCCTTGGCATGGTCCTCGATCAAATGTAAAATTCCGTGCAGGCACCTGTGCACTGCACCGCCGTGATCACTGGAATCACAAAAGTCCGTTCTCTCAGGCTTTTCCTGATATTTTGCCACATGGAGCGCATGCTTTACCAACTCGTCCACGCCTTCATTCTTTGCCGCCGAGATCGGCACCACGGGGATCCCAAGCGCAGCCTCCATGCGGTTGACGTCGATGGAACCACCGTTGCCGCGGACCTCATCCATCATGTTCAGCGCAAGCACCATGGGTACTTCCAACTCCATGAGCTGCATGGTCAGATAAAGGTTTCTCTCGATATTGGTCGCATCCACGATGTTGATGATGCCCGTGGGCTTCTCGTGAATGATGAATTGCCTTGTCACTCTCTCCTCGCTGCTGTATGGGGAAAGCGAGTAGATGCCCGGCAGGTCCGTGATCTCCGTATTTGCCCTTCCGCGGATCTCTCCGCTCTTTCGGTCCACGGTCACGCCCGGGAAGTTCCCTACGTGCTGATTTGAGCCCGTCAGCTGGTTAAAAAGTGTTGTCTTTCCGCAGTTTTGATTGCCCGCCAGCGCGAACGTAAGCTTTGTTCCCTCAGGGAGAGGATTTTCCGTCGACTTCTCGTGAAATCTGCCTTCCTCACCAAGGCCAGGGTGTTCCACCTTTTTCCGCTTTGAAGCATTGCCGGTATTAGCCGCTCCGGCAGACTCCGTAGGCGCTGCGTCGCTCTCCATCAGGATCTGCGCGGCTTCTGAAAGCCTTAGCGTCAGCTCATATCCATGGATCCGCACTTCGATCGGATCGCCCATGGGAGCATATTTTACCACGGTCACTTCCGCCCCGGGGATCAGTCCCATGTCCAACAGGTGCTGCCTGAGCGCGCCTTCGCCGCGCACCTCCGCGATGCGCCCGCTGGCGCCGATCTGTAAATTCCCAAGAGTTTTTTCAGCAAGCTCTGCCATTTTCTCACTCTTTCCTTCCGATCAGATTTACCACGAGGCAGAGCAAAAGCCCGCCCGCGGCATAAAGAAGCATCGGGAGCATATAATGCCCACCGTTAGATCCATTCAAATTCAAGTATAGGTATGGCGGCAAAAGTGCCTGCGCCATCCAGAATTTCCGTATGTTCAAAAAGATCGGGCAAAAAACCATCATCAGAAGCGTAAGTACCGGGATCAAAACGCCGATCCCCTCCATTCCTTTCACCAAAAGCCCGATCAGATTACAAAAAACGGCAATGCAGGCAAGGAACAGTAACAAAAACGCGATCTCCGCCCATAGTGAAGTAAACACTCCAAGGATCTTGCATGCGATAAGATAAGTCACGCCGCCGTTTAAGAGCACTACCGCCTGGAGGCCAAAGGAATAAAGGAGCCTTTTCCTTCTGGGGATCTTGTCATATACGCCATGAAGCTCATCCATCTTATGATAGAGAATCCCTGCAAGCCCGCAGATCACCAGCCAGATCGCCAGCATGCCGCGGATCGGTGCCAAAACGTAGCTTTGCTCCGCCAGCTCTGACCCGTCCAATTGCTGCGCCTTGAAAAGATTGCCCTCCCACAGGTTCGCATGATATACCGAAAGGAATTCCTCCTCAGAAAGCTCCGAAAGGCCAACACGGCTCTTACAAAATTCCTTATAGACCTCGTAGACATACTCCGGAAAGATCCGACTTGTGAGCACTTCTCTCGTAAAGATCAGTGCAATGTCATCTTCCCGCTCTATCACTCTCGCAACAGGCCGCATCATCTTCTTTTGCGCAAGCTTTTGCAGGTCCTTTTCCAAGTCCTCCGGCAGGATCCAGACCGCGTCCACGCGCTGACTTTTTAGCGCATCCAGAGCCTCTTCCTCCGTGCGATACCTAAAAAAGCGAAGTACGCTCGGCTCCTCCATAAAGCGCTCCAACACAAGATCAGAAAGCGTTCCCGCCTCGGCCGGCGTATAAAGCCCGATACTCACCATGCCTGCCTCCTGCCTTGCGCCCTGACGAAGCCCAAGCACCAAGAAAGGCATCACAAGAAGGACGGCAACATAGCTTATTTTTTTGATCAGCCGCTTTTCCGTAAGCAGGCACCATGTCATCCACCGTCTCATCTCTTAGCCTTCCTTTTCGATCAAACGCTTTCTTGCAAACGTCGCAATGCCAAGAAAGGCTACAAAATACAGAAGTTCCAGCCAAAAGGCCGTCGTCCTTTTCTCTAGGAGCATCGCACCCGAAAATGCGTCCAGCGCAACGCCCGTCGGAAGCACTTTTCCGATCGCTGCGATCCCGTCCGGGAAAAAGGACGCCGGGTAGATATATCCGGAAACATAGCCCATGCCGATCACGCCAAGGAACTGCAAAAGCAGGTTGGCGACAGGGTTACGAACGGTTTCATAGATTACAAAATGAAATGCCGATGCCATGAGCACGATCGGTACCAGGCAAAGCACAAGGTCTGACAAGTAAACGCGCATCTTTAAGAACGAAAAGCCGTGGGTTACGGCACCGAGTGCACAAAACGGTACCAGAACGCAGACCAGCATCATCGCAAAATAAACCAAATATTCGCAGAGCACCTGACCCACGGGCCCGATCCCGCGCAGCTTCATCCACTTTCCAAGGCTTACGTTGCGCTTTAGGAAGAAGGATGCGCTCGTGATGCCAAACAAAAAGCAAAAAAACAAAAGAATCGCGCAGAAATAATACTGTCTGAGCAAAAGGCCCTTCGAAAGACCAAGCTCCTCCAGCTCCACAAGCCTTGTCCTGCCGAGCACGTATTCGATCAGCTGGAGGTTCAGCTCATCCGTCCACTCCCAAATGTTTGAAGTGTCGCCGTGGGTATATACCATCTCCTGCATTGCGTAGATGGATCCTTGCGCCGAAGTCACGAGGCGCGAAACCAACGCCGCCAACTCTTCCATCAAGTATCCCTGAATGCCTTGTCCGCTTTCAGAAGCCACGTAAGTGATGGGCACGTCATTTCTGCCATATACGATCGAATCCAAAAATTCCGCGGGCACGTTGATATATGCAACCAAATCGCCCTCTCGAAAGGCTTCTTTTGCCTCTTCCTCCTCCATGGGAATGAAATCCACCATGAGTCGGCTGCTGTCAAGGGTCTGGATCGCCGCAATGCCAAAGCCAAGATAAGTTTCGTCAACGCTCCCGACGACGCCGATCCTGTACTTTTGCTGCTGACCCGTGAGCGGCCCTTGCATCAAAAGGAAATACGCCGCAATGCCAAGACACGCAAATAAAAGCATTGCAGTAGGGAATACGCCTACTGCAAGCTTCATTGTTCTCTTTAGTTGTACGTAAAGGTATTTTGCGTATCTCACGTTATCCACTGCGCCAATCTGTGTATGTCGCCGTCAAAATCCCACTTTGTCAGTTTCCCGTTCTTTAGTACGTAGCACTCGTCGCAAAGCTCCATCTCATGGGCGTCATGCGTTGCCCAGAGCACAATGCCGCCTTTTGACGCAAATTCTTTTACGTAAGCATAGATCCTGTCCTTGCACGCAATGTCTATGGCTGCCGTCGGCTCATCCAACAGCAGGATCTGTGGATCGCCCGCCACGGCGCATCCGATGGAAAGACGCTTTTTCATGCCTCCCGACATCTTGCGTACGGGAACCTTCAAGAACTCATCCACGCCAAGGAGCTTTAAGACACCGTCCGAAAGCTCCTTTTGCATGGTGCTTTTGTCGTACCAGAGTCGCAGGTTATCCTTTGCGGAAAGCTCCTCCAAAAGAGGCGTTCCCTGCGGAACGTAGCCAATCCTGGCCTTGCCTTCAACCTCCGCCTTAAAGCTTCCGCCGTTTGCCTTCACAATCCCGGCCAGGATGGAAAGAAGCGTCGATTTACCGCTCCCGTTCCCGCCAAGGATCCCGATGCACTCGCCACCGCTTGCGGTTAAGTCGATCCCATCCAGAACCAGCTTTTTCCCATATTGTTTTCGGAGCTCTTTGATCTCTAGTTTCATGTTTTCCCGAATGTTTTAGTAATTCTCTTCCAGTTCTTTCATCATGTATTCGATTTCTTCTTCCAGTTCATCGATCCACTCGGAAGGAAGCTTTGATTCTCTCAGATTGCTGAGCAAAGTATCGAACTTCATGCTCTTCAGATACTCATAGAGCTTCTCTTCGTCGCTGTCGTCATCAAGATGGATTTCCAATGCACCTGCGGGTGCGGAGATGTCCTCCTCTTCCCCAAGGCTTCCGTTAAAGCTGATCGCGATGATCTCGCTTCCTGCATCCAGCAGGGAAAGGGTCAGCTCATGCTTATCCATCTGCATCTCACCGGAGATACGAAGTGCGGGATCTATGTTCTTGAGAAGTGCATATGCGGGATTGTCCTCACGGATGCGAAGCTCGCTGGTAAGGAAATCGCCAACATTGATGTCACTGCCAAGCTTAAAGGTCAGGCTCCCTGCGAAATCGCCCTTCTCGGCAGCCTTCAGGTCATAATCTTCAACGCTCACGGTCATGATCTTCTGATCGCCAACCTTCAGGCGGAAGTCGCCATTGAACATTTCTTTCTTAACGGTACCGTTACCAACAAAGGAGAAGCCTTCGCTGTCGGCTTTACCGGAAAGCTCAAGACCGATCTTGTCATCCTTCTTGGTCATTGCGAAGCTGAACTTTGCGGTGGTGTCACCGTTGCGAACGGTAATGGTTCTGCCGATGATCTTGCCGTCGCCGTCCACGTACATCTCAAGGATCAGCTTGTCGATCTCGATCTTCTCTTCGTCGTCGAGGACTTCCTCTTCAAACTTTTCCAGTGCCTCGATGAACTCTTCATAAGGATCAGGCAGTTCATAATCAGGATTGTACTCTCTGATCTGGTCGATGGACTCCTTCATGGAGGACATCATGGCATCGGATATGTTGTTAATGATCTTTTCAATTTCCTTGTCCTTCTTCAGCTCTTTTACAACAGCCTTCAGGATCTTCTGGATGTCCTTCGTCTTCAGCTCCATGGTGAGAAGCGTGCACTCCTGTGCAACGTCGCCAGCCTCAAGCTTGGACTTGGTCTTCTCCATGGATTCCACCTGCTCCATGATGATCTCATAATACTTCAAGGTCAACGCTTCGATGGTCTCCTGATCGGGATAAGCCTTGAGGATTTCCTCATATTTCTCCGTCGTGGAGCCGATCCTGTTGAAGACCGCTTCATAGCTGTCGTCATCTCCAATGTGAACACCGAGCCACTGCTCATTGAGCTCCGGCACCTGGAGATAAACCACGCCATCCTTGATGTTGATCATGGACGCCAGCGTTGCCAGCTTCACGTCGTTCAGGAGCGGAGCGATGGAAACCTTCGCCTTGTCATCCTGCGTGGATACCTTGTAGGTGATGCCTGCGTTGTCCAGCCAAGAAAGATCCACGTTTGCCATGGAAGCAAGTGCCGTAAAGTCCTTGCCTCTCGAGCCCAAACGAACCTTAACGGTCTCCGTGAGCACGCGGTGACCCGTCATGTTGTCGAGCATCTTCGTCATGTATTCATTGTTATTCTTGCCGGTCAGTGTGGTGAGATTCTTCTTCTCAACGTAAGAATAATAGTCCTTCGGCTTGTCAAAGGTCTTATGAACCGCATTGCCAACCTTGTCTCGCGCAAAAATGCACACGCAACCAATGATCACTGCAACGGCTGCAACGCAGCCAAGAATGATCGCAGGTACCTTAAAGCTCTTCTTTGCCTTAGGCTCTGCGGGCTCAGCCACCTCAGCCTTTGCCTCTTCCACCTTAGGTTCTTCTGCCTTGGTCTCCTCGGCCTTCACCTCTTCTGCCTTAGTCTCTTCTGCCTTTGCCTCTTCCACCTTGGGCTTTTCCGCCTTGGTCTCCTCGGCCTTTGCTTCTTCTGCCTTTGTCTCTTCCTTTACGTCCTCAGCCTTCGCCATGGGCGCACCACAGGAAGAACAGAACTTAGTGCCATCAGGAAGTTCCTTTCCACAGTTTGAACAGAACATCTTTTTCCCTCATCTTTCCTTAAATCTAATTCGTTAATTGCATCAAGACAGATCCATGGCCGTGCCACGGATCTGTCTTACGTGGACTAGACGGGAGTCGAACCCGTGTCCAAAAGCCCATTCCCTGTCCTTCTACTATCATAGTTCATTTTCTTGGAAGCCCGAAGCTCCCTGTTCCCTCTTTAAGCAGAAAACGAACAATCTGCCTAATTCGGTAGCTTCATGGTACGCCCACGCACGCAAAGCTTAATGCGCGTCGTTTCTCACAATCATGATGCCCCGGCCCCACCGTGTGAGTGCGATGGGCGAGACAAGCCGCCCGAGGGCGACGTCACTCACAGCTTACGCTGCGAATGCGTACTGAGTTTTATTATCAGCGTTTATATTTAGGTTGTCATTTAACGCATGACGTGCGGATAGCTTCTCCAGCTGCAAGACCCCTGTCGAAACCTTTACTAGCCCTTGAAGAATGATATGAAATTGTCTGCGAAAGCACATATTTCGCTATTTAAATTATATCGTTAATTGACGTTTTCGTCAATAACCATTCATCCTCACCTTGAATTCCTTCTCGGCCTCTCGGAGCTGGTCTTTCTTAGCGGTTGCCTCGCGCTTGTCGTACAGTTTTTTACCTCTCGCAAGCCCGATCTCCACCTTGACCTTCCCGTCCTTGAAATACACCTCAAGAGGAACGAGAGTATATCCCTTCTCCTTGATCTTTCCGAGGAGCTTATTGATCTCCGCCTTATGCAGAAGGAGCTTTTTCACGCGCAGCGGGTCCTTGTTGAAAAGATTCCCCTTTTCATAAGGGCTGACATGCATCCCGTAAACGTAAACCTCGCCGTTTTCAATGCGGATAAAGCTTTCCTTGATGCTGCACTTGCCAAGGCGCATGGACTTGACCTCCGTGCCATGCAGCGCAATGCCGGCCTCATAGGTCTCATCGATGAAATAGTCATGATATGCTTTTTTGTTATTGGCGACCAGCTTTCTCGCCTCTTGCTTACTCATCCTCTTCCTCCTCGGCCAGGGAATAATCAATGGTCCTGGCAGTCTCATCACATTCATCCACGATCACTTTGACGCTTTGGCCAAGCACGAACCGTCTTCCGGTACGCCGCCCGACCATGTCGCCCGTGCGCTCATCCATTTCATATTCCTCACCTGGCAGCTTGGAAACGTGCACCAAGCCTTCCGCAGTGTTTTCGAGCTCCACGTAAAGGCCCCAGCCCGTAATGCCGCTGATGATGCCGTCAAACGCTTCACCCAGGTGTTGGTTCATGTACTGCACCTTCTTGAGCTTGTCCACCTCGCGCTCCGCCTCGTCTGCACGCCGCTCCAGTTTTGACGAGCTTTCCGCAACCCCCGGCAGGATCTCCAGGTAGTGCTCCATCCGCTCCTCCTTCAGGCGTCCGCGCAGTGACTCCCTGATGATGCGGTGGATCTGCAGGTCCGGATAACGCCGGATCGGCGACGTGAAATGACAATAATATTTGCACGCCAGGCCAAAGTGGCCGTCGCAATGATCACTGTATTTTGCCTGCTGCATGCTCCGAAGGACCATTCTCGAGATCATGGCCTCCTCAGGGAGTCCTTCGATCTTTGCCAGTAATTTTTGATATTCCTTCGGATGCAACTCTCCGCTTCCCACGACTTTTCCCTTGCGGTCCGTGGTTTTGAAGGAATATCCCATGTTTGATAGCATGTCGTGCAACACGCGGAGCTTTTTCTCTTCCGGAGCGCCGTGAACGCGGTAGACAAACGGGATCTCCATCCAATAAAAGTGCTCTGCCACGGTTTCATTTGCCGCCAGCATGAAGTCCTCGATGATCTTCGTCGCTTCGTTTCTGTCATAAGGCCCGATCCAGGTTGGCCTTCCTGTTTCATCCAGCTCGATCTTGCATTCCGGCAGGTCAAAATCGATCCCGCCGCGCTCATAACGCCTTGCGCGTAAAAGCTTTGAGAGCTTCTCCATCATCACAAAATCATCTATGAGATCCTCGTGCTCCTGCCAGAGCGCAAGGTCATCGCCTTCCGGCGCCTTGCCCGACGCGCTTTCCAGGTGCAGGTTTAGGAGCTTTTGCACGTTCACGTAGCTCATGCGCTTGCTGACGTTGATCACGGATTCCGCAATCTCAGAGTCAAGGATCACGCCCTTTTCATCGATCGTCATCAGACAACTCAGGGCCAGTCGATCCTCTCCGGCGTTCAAGGAGCAGATCCCGTTGCAGAGTATATGCGGCAGCATGGGGATCACGCGGTCGGCAAGATATACGCTCGTGCCCCTTCTTTTTGCCTCTTTGTCGAGTGCGGAATTCTCCTGTACGTAATTGGAAACGTCCGCAATATGCACTCCCAAGTGATAATTTACGCCGTCAAAGGATATGCTCACGGCATCGTCCAGATCCTTGGCGTCATCCCCGTCGATGGTGACCATCCGCAGCCCGCGCAGGTCTTTCCTTCCGGAACAATCCGCCTCACTGACAGGCTTTGCGACGCGCTCCGCCTGTTTTAATACGGACGCCTCAAACTCCACGGGCAGTTCAAACCCCTTTACGATGGCTGAAATGTCAACGCCAGGGTCATTTTCATGCCCCAAAATCTCCACGATCTTACCTTCAGGGCTGCGATAGCCTATGCTTCGGTCCCGACATCCAAAATCCGTGATCTCCACCACAACCTTATGGCCGCTTACTGCACCCATGGAATGCTCTCCCGGCACGAAAATATCCACGTCAAACCTTGGATTGTCAGGGATCACAAAGCCAAAATGCATGTTTTTTGCCTGATCAAAGGTCCCAACAAGACTTTTGGTCCCGCGGCGCACGATCTCCACGACCTTCGCGACACGCCTCTGACCCCTTTGCGGCCCCGCCTCAGGAAGGATCCGCACCTCATCCATGTGAAATGCGTCTCCCGTCTCATCCGCGGGTATAAAATAATCTTCCTCCTGCCCTTCCACGGTCACAAAACCAAAGCCCTTGGGATGGCTTGTAAAAATCCCCGTGAGGGTATTGTCACTCTTTATCATAACATCCTTTTCTTTTCTGAAACAAAATCCAGATCCAAAACAAAATCCCAAAACGAGAAAAAGCACTCTTTCGCAAGAGTGCTTTCATGATCTTTGAAATCCATTAAAACAATTTCATGTTCAACAAGGCAGTCAAAACCAAAAAGGCAATTGCCAAAACCCTTGTGATCTTCACAAGCATGCCTTCCATGGAACGACCTTTGTTCTTTCCCCAGTAAGTATCAGCAGCTCCGCTGATCGTCCCGAGGCCCTGCGCCTTGCCTTCCTGCATCAAAACCAGGATCACCAATGCAACACTCACAATGATATATACGATAGAAACTAAGATTCTAAGAGCACTCATTTCGTTACCTCCTAAATTGTAGCGAAGGTTATTGTAACACGTTGTTCTTGCGATTTCAACTATTTTTTGTTATGATGATAACAATCTTTTGAAACGTTGCGAGGTATTTTCTCATGTTTTTGGAGCGTTTTTACCCTGATCATGAAGTAGAAAGTGCATATACGATCGACTACGCCGGCCTTTACGAAAGTGGAAAGCGGTCGATCATTTTTGACATCGACAACACCCTGGTGCCCCATGGCGCTCCGGCAAATGATGCCGCCGTTGCCCTGTTTTCAAAGCTTCACGAACTCGGCTACGGCACGCTTCTTCTCTCCAACAACAAAGAGCCTCGCGTAAAGCCTTTTTGCGACGCCGTATCGAGCAAATACATCCATAAGGCTGGAAAACCCGGCCGCAAAGCCTATGAAAAAGCCATGGAGCTTTTAGGGACCACTCCCGATACCACGCTCTTTGTCGGCGACCAGCTCTTTACCGACGTCTGGGGCGCCAAGAAGGCCGGGATCGTAACCTATCTGGTAAAGCCCATCCACCCCAAGGAAGAGATCCAGATCGTCCTGAAACGCCGCTTAGAGGCCATTGTCCTGTTCTTCTACCATAGCAAAAAGAAATAACTGCTACTGCCTGTCGTAATACTTCTTGCCGGCACTCGGCAGGAAATACGTCCGAAGATACCCATCCTTTGAGACGATCACAAACTCATTGGTCGCCTCGAGATAATAAACGTCATCTCCGTCTTCCTTCTCCGTCTTGTGCAGACTGTCAGGGTTGGTCACGACTGCCGATGCGGCTGCTTCATATTCCTGCGCCGAGGCAAATCCCATTTCTTCCCCGTGTTTTTCATAATGCTCGTTCAAAAGCTTCTTGCTTCGGAACTTATAGATCACCTCAGGAGCCTCTGTCTCCTTTGGCGCTTCTGTTTTCTTGGGCTCCTTTGTCGCTTCCGGCTCTTTCGTCGCCTTCGGCTCTTTTGTTGCTTCAGGTTCCTTGGTCGCCTTGGGTTCTTTGGTCGCTTCCGGTGCCTTCGTCGCCTTGGGTTCCTTGGTCGCCTCAGGTTCCTTTTCCGAGCTGGCGAGGATCGTCACCTCATCTTCGGCATTCCCAAACATCTTGTCAAACAGGGGCGAGCGAACAAACAGGATCACCAAGATCACCAGCACCGTAAGGACACTTCCAAGAACTGTATTTGTCTTCTTATTCATCCTCCATCTCCTCCGGCAAAGGTGCCCTGACACGCTTTACGTAACGCTCTTCGCATGCACCGTAACGCTTGAAATTCCGCCTGCTCTCCAGAAGGCAAAGCTCATTTGCGCCGCCCTCCAGCCTAGGATCGCTCTCCTGCACGGGGTCATCCTCCCAATAACATACCGGACAAACCTCGTAGGTACCGACTTCCTCAAGCGTGTAATAACCGCAACAAGGGCACCGGAATTTCTTGCCCTTTTCTTCCGGTGCCTCTGTCTCACAATTAATATTTTTTAAATTATTTTCAAATTCTTTGTATTCTTCCATCTTCTACTTCGCCTGCTGTGGCTGCTGCTGCTGTTGCTGCTTTGGCTTCTCCGTCTTTTCCGTCTTGCTGTACAGGAAGTTATCCTCCCTGCGTCCGAGCTTCACGGAATTCTGCGACATGTACGCCTTTGCGGTGGTCTTCTTGTGTACCGTGTTCATTGCGGATTTCAGGCTTGATACATGGATCAGCGCAATGAGCACTGCCGCAATGATCGAACCTGCAATGGTACCAACTCCAAACGTTCCCAGGATAAGGCGAAGAATAACGAGAGCAACCGCCAGAGAAATACCGCCGGTGATGCAGTACTGCTTCGTTGCCTTGGATTTGTCAATGGGAAGGGAACCAACCATCTGACCCGTCTGACCGTTGATGCCGAAGGTATATGCCTGGCCCTCAAACTGCGTGGTCATCATCCAAACGGGAAGCATTGCATATTCCGCCTTCGCGTTGGAAAGGCGGATCTGCTCGCCCGTCGCCTTGACTTCTTCGTATTCCTTCACTTCTTCCTTCAGTCTGTCGCGGAAGGAGTTCTGCACGCGCTCATTCGCACGAGGTCTCGTGTCCTTTTCTTCCACGTCATATCTGTCCGCAAGGTATCCGGAAAAATATGCCGCGTCATAAGGAACCGCCTTGGACAGATCGTAGGGCTCGAGGGAATCCATGGTCGCATCATCCATCTTCGTGGAAGCATCGCAAGGGATCCTTTCGAAATCCATCGCACCGCCGCGGATCATGCGATAATGATCCTTTTTCACGTATCTGTAATCGTTATCTTCCCACTTCTTAGACTTTACGCCTTCGTAAAAGATCGTGCCGTCCGCATGGCAGCTGTACAGCCAGAACGGAACGTAAAGACCCGTCAGGGAATCGATCCTGTTGCGGTTCACAAAAGCATCCGGCAGGAGCTTTTTGCCCTTCGTAAACTCGGTCAGGGCGCTTTGTGCCTTCTCCTTCGAAACGACGAAAGGAAGCACGAGGTCAGGCTTGTACATACCCTCGAAGGAGGTCTTGATGATCGCAAAGTTGCCGCAGTACGGGCATTCCGTCGCAGCCGTCTTTTCATCCGCCATCATCTGCGCTCCGCAGGCGGGGCAGCTATAGCCTTCGATCTTGCCGTCAGGTCCGGCGATCACGGAGGAGGAAGAAGATGAAGTCTGCCAATTCATCGAAGAACCGGCTGCCATTTCCTCTTTTGCGGCCTGCTCTGCCTTGATCTGCTCCACGGAGAAGGTGGAATCACAATACTGACAGTGCATCTGGTCTTTTTCGCCGTCATAGCCAAGCCTTGCACCACAACATGGACACTGGAATTGATTAATGTCGCTCATCTTTATTACCCCCTGTATTTTTTACGATACTCCAATCTTTACTCTAACACAAATTCACCCATCAGTAAAGGTCACTGTAATCATATTCCCGGTAAGTTTTGAGAAGCGCGTCAAAATATGCTTCGTAATTCTCTTTTGTCAAAAGGCCGGATCCCTCCCGCATCTTTTTGCACAGAAGGTCACACACGGTCCCGTCGTAATGGAGCGTATCTGAATAGTGCTCTAAGTCTGTCGTGATCTCAAGACAGTCAAAGAAGGAATAGACTTCAATGTTTTCCTGCTCCACCAGAAGACTTGTCGCATAGGAAATGACGTCCATACAATATTCGAGCTGCCCCGTCTTTTCCAGCGCGTCAAAATAGCAATAACTGTAAGGCGGGAAAAAGTAAACAAATTGGGTCTTGGGATTTGCCTTTGCAACCGCGATCACGTTCTGATCGAGGTTTTCACGGATCTTTTTTCGATTCTCCTCGCTAAAAGAAACCTCATATTTTTCAAAGCTCGATCTGTCGTAGCTATTTAGGACCGCTTCCTTCCCGCTCGGCCGATAGGTGTCGAACCTTCCGTATTCGTCAAAATTTGGCGTTTTTTTTCCGATCCTCGTGTAATTCAAAACCGACAGGCTCTTTCGTATCACTTCGCCGTTTAAGAGGTACGCCGCGTCATTGATCGGATTCTCGTCGAAAAGATACTCCGGATAGCCCGTATAACTGTCTTCCTTTGCGCCGCGCTCCAAATTGTTAGCGTCCAGGCTGCAGATCACCATGGAAAGCTTCGGATTGTGCCCTATCGCCGTCCGGATGCTCTTCCCGAGCTCATGGAGGGATGCGCCGGAATAACAAGTCTTGATCGCGCTCTTTTGCCAAAGGCGTGAGGCCGTAGTCGCATTAAAATTCTGCGCTTCGCTTGTCCCGGTGATCATAAGTTCATAGTCCCATTGCCTTTGGATCCCGTCGTTTTGATATCTCTCATCCCCCATGGGATATTCCAAAAACCTCAGCGGCGCATGATAGTGAAAGAAGGGGTCGATCAATGCGACAAAGCCGGCAAGGCACGCCATGCCTATAAGCACGATCGCGAAGAAAAGCGCAAGCCATTTTTTTGATTTCATTTTCTTCTCTCCAAGAGTACGATGGTCTCTACTCCTGCCGTCCAAGGGAATTGGTCCACGGCGGAAGCATATGTCACCTCATAGCCTCGCGCGCGGAAGGTCTTGAGGTCATTGATCAGGCTCGTCAGCTTACAGGACACATAGACCAGATTGTCCACGCCGTAATCCAGGATCTTCGGCAGCGCCTTGGGATGAATGCCTTCCCTTGGCGGATCCAGAATGATCAGGTCCGGCTTCTCCGAAACCTCATCCAACACCTTCAAAACGTCGCCGGCAAGGAACTCACAATTTGTAAGTCCGTTGGCCTTGGCGCTTCTTTTCGCCGCTTCCACGGCCTCCTCTACGATCTCCACGCCAATGACCTTTTCAGCCACCGGCGACATGAGCTGGGTGATGGTTCCCGTTCCGGAATACAAGTCAAATACCACGGGCTTTTTTCCGTCTGATCCATTCGAAGCGCTCACGCCGACCTTTTCCACATAGCGCTGCACCGTACGATAGATCACCTCGGCACCCGCAGAATTGGTCTGGAAAAACGAGAAGGTGCTCACCTGGAAGTCCAGTCCAAGAAGCTTTTCCCCGAAAACGTCCTGCCCGTAAAGCACGTCCATGCGATCACACTTTACCACGTCGGCCGGGGAATCGTTATAAACATGCAGGATCCCGGCAAACTTTCCGGTAAGCCCGCCGCCCTCTTTCGCAAGATCAAGCAACGCTTCCAAAAAACCTTGCACCAATGCCTTGTCATCTGCGATCTGCGTGGTCGTCACCAACGCCACCAAGATCGTGTCCTCCGCATGGCTCTTTCTCACCAGGAGGTGTCGAAGATACCCTTCATGGCTCATGCGATGAAAGAAGGTTGTGCCTTTTTCGGAAAAATACTCCCGCACCGTCTTTAGGATCAGGCGATAATCCGCATCGATGAGTAAGCAATCCTCCACGGGAACCACGTCATAAAAGCTTCCGCGCTTATGCATGCCTATCGTAAGAGGCCCGTCTTTATAGGCATTTCCGAAGGTGAATTCCATTTTGTTTCGGTATTCATATCTTTTCGGGCTCTCCAAAACGCCTTCCCAGACGAAAGGTTCCGACTGTCCTTCCAAGGCGCGGTCCAGCCCGCTTTTTACCTGCCCTTCCTTAATGGCTTTTTGCGAATCATAATCCAAAGAAAGATAGGTGCAGCCACCGCATATGCCAAACTGTTTGCAGATCTTTCCCGTCTCCAAAGGCGAGCGCTCCAAGATCTCCAAAAGCCTTCCTTCCATGCGGTCCTTCCCCGCTTTTGTCACGCTGCAACGGACCTTTTGCCCGGGAAGTACGTTCTTCACCACAAGAATGCCGTCCTCCGTCCGCACGATCCCTTTATTTGGGTATTTTACGCTTTCTACGATGCCCTCGCATATGCTACCCTTTTTCAATGCTTTTCCTCCCGATAAAAAAGCCTGATCATGGCCAAACGGTCAAAACCAGGCTTTTCTTTTTTCATTATGAGATGCCGCAGGGAAGCTTATTCTTCCTCTTCCGCCTCAGGCTCCTCGTCCTCGTAAATGGCCTCGTCATCCTCAGCCACGTCCTCTTCAAGCTCATCAAAATCATCGTCGAAGTCATCATCGAAATCATCCAGATAGTCCGGAGTGAAATAACGATAAACCACATAGCAGATGCCGGCAACGGCGGCGATCACGCCAATGATTGCAAGGATCCAAAGAAGCAAGTTGAATTTCTTCTCTTCCTCTTCCTCCTCTACAACCTCCTTCTTCCCAAGAAGCCTGTAAAGCTTTGCAAGCTCTTGATCTTTCTTCTTCAGCAACTCTTTTACCTTTTTCATGTCAATAATGTTCTCGAATTTGCTCATACCTTACTTGCTCTTCCTTTCTTCATTGATTTCTCTTTAAGAGAACATAATTATCATAACACATATTTCAAAAAATTACCATCATTTTCTTAGATCATCTTTAATTTTGCAAAGGATGCGTACATGATCTTCTGTCCGACACCGTCAAAATTCACGGTGACCTTGTAATCTCTTGGCTCTTTTACGATGGCAAGCACCGTTCCGTCGCCATATTTTATGTGGCGCACGCGGTCTCCCACGGCATATTCCGGCGCCTCCCCGCTTTGCATCTGCGCCCCCTTCTGAAGCGAGCTCAGAGCGCTCAGCTTGCTTGCCTGCTGCGCGATGAAAGGCTTTTTCTCCTCCGGCGTGATGCTGGATCTCCTTGAAACAAACGGCTTCTGCGTCGGTTGCGATGCGCCGCTCCAGGGATACTGCTCCCCTTTCTTGGCCCCGCCAAATGTCGGGAAGCCAGATCCTTCCTTGTAACCGCCAAAGCCCTGGAAGCCAGCTCCCTCCTTGGAGCCGCCAAGGCTCGGTATCCCAAAGATTTCTTCTGCCGCCTTCCTTGACGAACTCCTTGGCATCTCCTGGTCCAAAAGCTCTCCAGGAATCTCACGCACAAACCGGCTGATCGGGTTGTACTGCGTCTCTCCGCGGATCATGCGGCTCTTAGCGCAGGTCAGCGTCAGCTCCTGCATGGCTCTTGTGATGCCAACGTACGCCAGGCGCCTTTCCTCCTCCAGATCCTCCGCCTCACCGGACGAGATCGTCATATAACTCGGGAACAGCCCGTCCTCCATGCCTGCAAGGTAAACATAAGGGAATTCCAGTCCCTTGGCGCCATGCAGCGTCATAAGGAGCACGCGGTTTTCCGCATTTTCCACGCTGTCAAGGTCCGTCACAAGTGCGATCTCCTCCAAGAATTCCGAAAGATTGATCTCATCATGTGTCTCTTCATATCCCGTCGCCTTCGTGATCAATTCATCGATGTTGGAAAGCCTGTCCGACGCGCTCTCTTCATCCTGATCGATCAGATATTCCGCGTAATTCGTCCGCTCCATCACGGCGCTGATCAGATCCACGATGCCATAGGACTCGCGTCCGGCACGAAGCACCAAGATCATGTTGACAAACTCATTGATCTTTCCTGCAGCCTTGCCAAGCCCGGGGATCCGGTTTACGTCGCACATGGCGTCAAATAGCGTCATTGCGTTCGTCTGCGCATAGGTTGCGATCTTGTCCAGGCTTGTCGCTCCAATGCCGCGCTTCGGCACGTTGATGATGCGGCGAAGCGCCACCTCATCCTGCCCGTTGTCGATGGTCTTCAGGTACGCCAGCACGTCCTTGATCTCGGCTCTGGAGTAAAAGTTCACGCCACCAACCACGCGGTAGGGAATGCCCTCCACGACCATGCGCTCCTCGAGAAGTCTCGACTGCGCGTTGGTGCGGTAAAGGATTGCAAAATCCCCGTAGGTCGCGCCATCCTTGCGAATGTGCCGCATAATGTCGTCCGCGAGGAACTCCGCCTCTTCATATGCATTCTCCAGCTGGTGGAAATGCACGGGGCTTCCCTTCCCGTGATCCGTCCACAAGGCCTTTGCCTTTCTGCCGACGTTGTTTGCGATCACGGCATTCGCCGCATCCAAAATGTTCTGCGTGGAGCGGTAATTCTGCTCCAGCTTGACCACCTTTGCTTCCGGGTAATGGAGTTCAAAATCCAGGATGTTTCGGATGTTTGCACCGCGGAACTTGTAGATGCTCTGATCGTCATCGCCAACCACGCAAAGATTCCTCGAGCGGTCTGCAAGCAACCGGATGAGTTCAAACTGCGCAGTGTTGGTGTCCTGATACTCGTCCACCATGATGTACCGGAAACGATTCTGGTAATGTCCCAGCACCTCCGGTCTTGTCATAAAGAGCTCCACCGTCTTTACGATGATGTCGTCAAAATCCAGCGCATTGCTGGCCTTTAGGGTCTCCTGATATTCACGATATACCTTCGCGATCAGGCTTTTTCGAAAGTCGCCCATCGCATCGATCTCATAGTCCGCAACGCTGATCAGCTCGTCCTTCGCCGAGGAAATGGCGTTAAGAAAGGTCTTGTCCGAAAACTGCTTTGTGTCAATGTTCAGGCGCTTGATGATGCGCTTCATGACGGTCTTTTGATCGTCGGCGTCATAGATCGTGAAATTCGTACCAAAGCCGATCTGATCAATATGTCTCCGAAGGATCCTCACGCAGGCGGAATGGAAGGTGCTGACCCAGATCTGGTCCGCACCAAAGCCCACCAGACGGTCAACTCTCTCTCTCATCTCCTCCGCCGCCTTGTTGGTAAAGGTGATGGCCAGAATGTTCCAGGGATTGACGCCGATCTCTTCGATGAGATATACAATGCGATGCGTGAGAACGCGCGTCTTTCCGGAGCCTGCGCCCGCAAGGATGAGGAGCGGTCCGTCCACGTGCTCCGTCGCCTCTCTCTGCTCTATGTTCAAAGTATCATAAATGCTCATTCGTTCACTCCTAGCTTACGGGATCGTACCCGCACGGTCTATTTTACCATGGATCACGAGGCCACACAATTGTTTCTTGAGAAAACTTGACAAATACGCTTTACAAGATGCGAAAAGCAAGGTAGAATAAGGAGAGACGTAAAGGGGGATATGAATTCTATGGGGAAAAAAGCAACAAAAGCCGCTGACAACATGTATTATCAGGCACGCTGTGAGGCTGCGGAGAACAACGAGGACTTTTCCAGTCGCGAAAAGTCCGCCGAGCTGATCGGGATCGACAGGACAAGGCTCGCAAGGATCGAGCTTGACGCCATCATGCCGTATCCTGAGGAAGTCAAGGCCATGGCGGAAGCATATAACACGCCGGAGCTTTGCAATTCCTATTGCGCAAGGGAATGCCCTTTGGGTAAGGGAACCGTTCAGGAGGTTGAGATCGATGATTTTGACCGTCTTGCCTTAAAGGTTCTGGGGTCCTTAAAAAACATCGAAGCGATCCGCGCAACGCTCATCTCCATCTCCGAGGACGGCGTCGTTCAGGAATGGGAACGCGGGGACTTCCAAGGAATCCTGGATTCGCTGGACAAGATCAGCGCAAATGCCAATGCCTTAAAGCTTTGGGCGATGAAAAACATCAAAATCAAAGAGTGACCGTTTCCGGTCACTCTTTTTTTCACCCTTATTTCAACAACTCTTTTCGATTCTTCTTACGCTTCTTTCTTTGGCGCTTCTTTCTTTGGCGCTTCTTTCTTCACCGGCTCTTTCTTCGCAGCTTCCTTTTTCGCAGCTTCCTTTTCCTTCTTCACTGCTTCCTTTTTTGCTGCGTCTTTTTCTTTCTTCGCAGCTTCCTTCTTCTCTTCCGGCGCCTTACGCATCTCGTCGATCAGCTTCTCAATGAGAAGCTTTTTCACGTAAACATCATAGCTCAGAAGCCCAATGAATGCAAAGTAACGAAGGAATTCCTGGCCGCCCTCAGGCGCGTCCTCGAAGGTTTCCTGTGCCTCGCGGTACTTCTTTACCACGTCCTCCTTCAGGCCGTCCAGCTGATCCTTTTCCATGTCGATGATCTCGCGGTAGATGCTCTCGAGATTGAAATCCTCGTCATTGTCGAAGTACTTCTTCGTGATGGGCTCAAGCACCGTCTGAATGTCGCCGATCGACAAGATCCCCTTGAAATAATAGATAAAGATCAGGAGCATCAGATGCTCTCTCGAATACTTTTTCTTGATCGGAGGCGGGATCAGATCGTTCTTCGCGTAGTTGTTGATCATCGTCTTGGTAAGTACCCGATCATCTCCCGGATTTCTTACGGAAGCGCGAAGGCGCCTGTCCATAAAGCTGGTCACCTGGTCCATGTAAAGATCAATGCCAGGAATGTCTTCTGCCTCGATGTATTTAATTCTTTCCAAGCTGGCAAGAATGCTGCCGAGCAGGTCGTCACCATTGATCGTCATGTCAAGTGCCCTCCACTTGCTATTATATAGTATTGGAAACCACTTCGCAAGTTTTCTTTTCTTTTTTCTTTGTGATTTTCTCGACGCAGGGGGCTTTACTTTCAAACTTTAATATGCTAAAATACAGTTATGTAAAGTTTTACAGTATCAAAGTAAACTTTGGAGGGAAATCACATGAATAAGAAGATCAAAACGGAAGCCGTGGACTCTTTGTTTGATGCCATCCTGACCTTAAAGGACAAAAATGAATGCTATGCTTTTTTTGAAGATCTTTGCACCGTGAACGAGCTGCTCTCACTCTCGCAGCGTTTTGAAGTGGCCTCCATGTTAAGGAGCAAAAAGACCTATCTTGACATTGCGGAAAAGACCGGTGCTTCCACCGCGACCATCAGCCGCGTGAATCGCTCCCTGAACTACGGCAACGACGGCTATGAACTCGTCTTCGGCCGCCTCCCGCAGAAATAGATCTTAAGCGATCGAACATTCCATGCATACGAAAAGGGCAAAGCTTTCGCTTCGCCCTTTTTCTTATCTTTCTTTATCCTTTGATGTCGATCACGTCAAGGGGATTCACGTACTCCCCGTCCTTCATCATCTGGTAGCCAACCTGTGTGCTGGCCGCATCCAAAACGAAGATTGTGGTTCCCTGATACACCGTATCGCCCTGCTTCACCATGGGGTTGCTTGCATTGCGATAGATGGTAACGTAACCATTGCCGTGGTCGATCCACACGTTATGGCCGTAAACCACGTCATCGTTCACCGAGATCACGGTTCCCTTGGCGGTTGCGATCACAAGGTTTCCTGCGTAGGACACGATCTTTGCCACTGGCTTATCCGTCCCTTCAGATTCAATGGAAAATGCCGATCCATTCAGCGGCAGATTGTTTGGCACGTAAAGCTTGTCCAGCTCCTCCTGCAGCGCCTTCTCGCTCTCCACCTTTTGATTCAGCGTCGTGGAAAGCACCTGCACCTCATCCGAGAGTGCCTGGATCTGTCCGCGGAGCTCAAGCTCTCCGGATTCCATCTCCGCCTTTACCTTATCGTTTTCCCTTTGCATGGACTCCATGGTGCGAAGCTGCTGATTGCTCTTCTCAATGGCAGCCTGCCAAATGCGCTCCTCGTAAAAAAGGAAACCGAGCAAAGCACCGAACAACGCAAACACCAACACGATGATCAGGCCAAGGATCCAGGTTTTGATCTTGAACTGCCGTACCCCTGCATCCTTTGCATCACTCGTCACGATGATCACGTGATTCGTCCATTGCCTTTTCTGACCATTTCCCATTCCAAACCCTCCAACAAGCTAGAAAGCACGGCACCTTCTTTGCACTTCCTCGAAGGAAAGACTTCCTCCGAAGAGATCCAAAGCGCTTCCGACGGTTATGTTCAGCCTCCCCTTTCCAAGCTCGCCTAACAGTTCTATGTCATCATAGGAGTGCACGCCGCCGGCATAGGTTACGGGAATCCCCTCATACTCACCGAGCATCCTTGCCAGGTCTTGCTCGATCCCGCGGTTCTTCCCTTCCACGTCCACGGCATGGATCAAAAATTCATCACAATATTTGGCCAGACGCGAAAGAAGCTTTGTCGTCACCTTTTCCTTGGTGATCTTTTGCCAGCGATCCGTAACGACAAAATAGTCCTCTCCAACGCGTCTGCAGCTTACGTCGAGCACCAAATGCTCTTTCCCAACGGTCCGAACCAGCTCTCTTAACCTGTCAAACAGAATCTCGCCATTCTGAAAAACATAGGAAGTCACGATCACGTGCGAAGCACCAGCCGAAAGAAATTCCGATGCATTGTCGCTCCGGATCCCTCCGCCGACCTGCAGGCCGTTTGGATATGCCGAAAGCGCCTTTAAGGCCTGGGCCTTCGTTTTCTCGTAGTACTCGCTCCCCTCCGGATTGAGCAGGATCACGTGGCCGCCACGAATGCCGGCATCACGATAAAGAAGCGCATAATGATCCGCATCTTTGGTTGCCACGAAGTTTTCCATGGCCTGATCCCCTTGATCCTTAAGGCTTGCGCCTACGATCTGCTTCACTTTCCCGTTATGTATGTCTATGCAAGGTCGAAATTCCACTCAGGCCTCCTCGCGATTTTTCTACAAACTCGCGTCGATCACGTTACTCATAGTATAATACCCAGGGCCTTTTCCTGCAAGAAATTTCGCTGCCTGTACGGCGCCCTTGCCAAAAACAGCCTTGGAATATGCCATATGACTAAAGGTGATCACCTCATCCTCGCCCGCAAAGATCACGTCGTGATCGCCAACGATGGTGCCGCCGCGAACGGCGCTCAGGCCAATCTCCTTCTTGGGACGCTGCTCCCTTCTCTGGCTGCGGTCGAAAACATATTCATATTCATTATTGAGTTCTTCATTGATGGAATCCGCAAGGGCAAGTGCAGTCCCGCTGGGTGCATCCTTCTTAAGGTTGTGGTGCTTTTCCACGATCTCAATGTCAAAGCCTGCGGGTGCCAAAATGTTGGTCGCATCCTTCAGCATCTTCAGGAGCAGATTGATGCCAAGGGACATGTTTGCCGACTTCAGAATGGCCACCTTCTTCGAAGCCTCCGTTACGGCATCGAGCTGTTCCTTCGAAAGTCCCGTAGTGCAGAGCACGCAGGGCAGGTTCTTTTCCACGCAGTAATCCAACATGTCTTCGAGGCCGGTTACGCCCGAAAAATCGATCAGGCAATCTGCCTGTACGTTACAATCACGGATATCTTTAAATACGGGATAGGGATTGTGTCCGTCATCGTAAATATCAATGCCGGCAACCATCTCCGTCTCCGGATCCTCAGCGACGATCCTGGAGATGCACTGGCCCATTTTCCCGTTACAGCCACGCATCATGATCCTAATCATATGATCGTTCCTCTCTTTCCTCTTCTATTCTGATACAACTTACAGAAGTCCATACTTCTCCATGGAAGCACGAAGTCTTGCTTCGTTCTTCGGCTCGATCTCGGAAAGAGGCATGCGTAGCGGTCCTGCCTCGAAACCGATCATGGAAACAGCCTTCTTTACGGGGATCGGGTTTACCTCACAGAACAAAGATCCGCAAAGGTCGATCGCCTCGAGCTGAAGTCTGCAGGCCTCCTTTACGTCGCCCTCTAAGTACTTTGCGCAGATGTCATGGGTCTGACGAGGTGCCACATTGGAAAGCACGGAGATAACGCCAAGTCCGCCAAGGGACATGATGGGAACGATCTGATCATCATTACCGGAGTAGATGTCAACGCTGCCCTTTGCAAGTGCGGCAAGCTGTGCGATCTGGCTGATGTTGCCGCTTGCTTCCTTTACGCCGACAATGTTCTCCACGTCCTTGCAAAGACGAACGATCGTGTCTGGAAGCAGGTTACAGCCCGTTCTGCTTGGAACGTTATAAAGAATGATGGGGAGCTTCACGCTGTCAGCAATGGCCTTAAAGTGTGCATAAAGACCATTCTGCGTTGCCTTGTTGTAATAAGGCGTTACAAGAAGCAATCCGTCAACGCCATACTTTTCAGCCTCGGTGGAAAGGTAGATCGCGGTGTCGGTCGCATTGGAACCGGTTCCTGCGATCACGGGGACACGCTTGTTCACTACTTCTGCACAATACTTTATAACGTCGAGATGCTCCTCATGAGTGAGGGTCGACGCCTCACCGGTCGTTCCGCAGACCACGATGGCGTCCGTGCCATTCTCGATCTGGAACTCGATGAACTTTCGAAATTCCTCGTAATTTACGCTCCCATCCTGATGCATAGGTGTTACGATCGCTACTGCTGCTCCTTTGAAAATTGCCATGTTTTTCCTCCTTCTTGCCTGTCCTTGCAGGCCCTGTATAATAGTGAAAATGCACTGCGCCGACAGGAAAAGCAAAACTAAAAATCCCCTGTCAACGCGAGCGCTGACAGGGGAAATAAAAATCAATCTCTTCGGAAATCAATCCTTGTTTCTAATCCTGATAGCGCCCCATCCGCTTTCGCGGATGACAGTCATACGGTTCTTTACCGTATGCCCAAGGCCTGAGTCCTCAGGAGACTCACCCTTTCGGCACTCTTTCCTTTCCCTTTCCTTCCCCTGCGCCTGACGCATCCGGAAAAGTACTGATAAAGAATGCAACCTCTATCTAAAACTTAGATGTATCATATCACCAACGTCGTGGACTGTCAACAACAATTTCGTCGTTTATTCCCACACCTTGAATTTGATCGTGTCGATCTTTGAAACCTCATCCGCCTTAAAGCAGATCTCATCCTGCAGATTGATGCCCGTAAGGATCATGCTGGTCTGTTCTCTCGAGTCGATCAGGTCCACTAACTCCTTCGAAGTGATGATCTCGTTCTCCACAAGGCCCAGCACCTCATCTAAAATGAGCAGGTCACACTCTCCCGTGCCAAGAACCTTTCTCGCATAATTCAATCCGTTTCGGATGTTCCTTACCTCTTCCTGCTTTTGCTCCTTTGAAAGATCACGAAAGCTCTCTTCCGACTTTTCAAAGCAAAACAGCATGATCTCCGGCTCAAGGCGTTTTACAAATTCCGACCCCTTCAGTCCCTTTCCTTTCAGGAACTGAATGATCACGACGCGCTTTCCCTCATCTGCAGCCTGTACGGCTCTGCCAATGGCCGCTGAGGTTTTGCCCCTGCCCTCTCCGGTAAAGATCGTAAGCAATCCCTTCTCCATAGTTTTCTCCTTCTTTCCGTCAATACCTCGTAGCACTCGTCATTATATCAAACCGTTTCCGATTTTGCAAGTTTTTGCTTATTTTTGGGCATTTTTTGCTTCCATAAATTATGCTTGAAACGAAAAAAGATTAGTGCTATACTATAACAGTTTGAGAAAAAGGCGTATTTTTTAGGGCATTTTAAGTCCCTCCGAAAGGAAAGGATCTGAATTTATGAAACAAAAGAGAGAAGACGTAAGAAACATCGCGATCATCGCCCACGTTGACCACGGTAAGACCACGCTGGTGGACGAGCTCCTAAAGCAAAGCGGCGTGTTCCGCCAAGGTCAGGAAGTTGCGGAGCGCATCATGGACTCCAACGACATCGAGCGTGAGCGCGGCATCACCATTCTGTCCAAGAACACGGCAGTGACCTACAAGGGCACTAAGATCAACATCATCGACACCCCCGGCCACGCAGACTTTGGCGGCGAGGTGGAGCGCGTGCTCAAGATGGTAAACGGCGTGATCCTTGTGGTAGATGCCTTCGAGGGCGCCATGCCCCAGACGAAGTTCGTGCTTCGCAAGGCTTTGGAATTAAAGCTTCCCGTGATCGTCTGCATCAATAAGATCGATCGTCCCGAGGCCCGTCCCGACGAGGTTGTGGACGAAGTGCTTGAGCTCTTCCTCGAGCTTGACGCAGACGACTCCCAGCTGGATTGCCCCTTCGTCTTCGCTTCCGCGAAGGCCGGCATCGCATCCCTGGAATCCGAAAATCCCGGAACCAGCATGGAGCCTCTCTTTGAAACCATTCTGAATTATATACCCGCGCCGGAGGGTGACCCTGACGCAGGCACCCAGGTTCTCATCAGCACCATTGACTACAACGAATATGTCGGCCGCATCGGCGTCGGCAAGGTGGACAACGGCACCATCAAAGTGAACCAGGAGGTTGTCATCTGTAACCACCACGAGCCCGACAAGCAGGTCAAGGTAAAGGTCAGCAAATTATATGAGTTCGACGGCCTGAACAAAGTGGAGGTGCGCGAAGCCAACATCGGCTCCATCGTTGCCATCTCCGGCATCACCGACATTCACATTGGCGATACGCTCTGCTCTCCTGAAAACGTGGTACCCATTCCCTTCCAGAAGATCAGCGAGCCCACCATCGCAATGCACTTTATGGTCAACGACTCCCCTCTGGCAGGCCAGGAAGGCAAGTACGTGACCAGCCGTCACATCCGCGAGCGCCTGTTCCGCGAGCTCAACACCGATGTTTCCCTTCGCGTGGAAGAGACCGAGGATACGGATTGCTTCAAGGTCAGCGGCCGCGGCGAGCTTCACCTCTCCGTCCTGATCGAGAACATGCGTCGTGAGGGCTATGAATTCGCCGTCAGCAAGGCAGAAGTCCTTTATCATCATGATGAAAAGGGCAAGCTCCTTGAGCCCATGGAGCTCGCATATGTCGACGTTCCAAATGATTATGCAGGCGCCGTGATCGAAAAGCTTGGCCAGAGAAAGGGTGAGCTTCGCAACATGGGAAGCATCACCGGCGGCACCTATACCAGACTTGAGTTCTCCATTCCCGCAAGAGGCCTCATCGGCTACCGCGGTGAATTCATGACCGACACCAAGGGCAACGGCATCCTTAATACTGTGTTTGACGGCTATGCGCCTTATAAGGGCGACATCCAGTACAGAAAACAGGGAAGCCTCATCGCATTTGAAGCAGGCGAAGCCATTACTTACGGCCTCTTCAATGCACAGGAGCGCGGTCTCCTCTTTATCAGCCCAGGCGAAAAGGTTTACTCCGGCATGGTGGTTGGACAGACCGGACGCAGCGAGGACATCGAGATCAACGTCTGCAAGAAAAAGCAGCTGACCAACACCCGTTCCTCTTCCGCTGACGAAGCGCTCCGCCTTGTTCCGCCAAAGATCCTCTCCCTCGAGCAGGCACTGGACTTCATTGACACCGACGAGCTTTTGGAGGTAACTCCCAAGAACCTTCGCATCCGCAAGAAGATCCTGGATCCCACCCTCAGAAAGCGCGCAAGCTTCGCAAAGAAGTAAGATTCGAAACAAAAATACGAAATAAGATACGAAATGAAAAATGCCGCAGGCCCTACCTGCGGCATTCTTTTTACTCTTATTTTCTCTTTTTGATCCTGCCAAAGATTCGTTTGCATCCGTCTTCCCCCAGCCAGAACGCATAGGCAACAAGGAAGCACGGGATCAACTCCAACAGCCAAAAGATCAAATGATTTTTCGTTATCCCAAGGATCCATCCCATGGTCAGGTCATAGACGAACAAGTGCGTCAGCCAAAGGTAAGCGCAAAGGCTCCCGATCCTTTCAAACAAGGTACTGACAAGCCTTGACGCGGAAAATAACAACATGAGTCCCGTGGCAAAGATTGGAACCAGTACAAAGTCTGCTCTGGCATATGCCGCCGAATCCGCCAGTACCATCCGAGCTGCCATTACAAGCGCGATCAGGGCAATCCCTGTCAGCACTCTAAGAACCGTTTTCAGAGCGACCAATTTCGTAAGCGCCTTGTCCAAGATTCGCGTTTTTGCAAGGCAAAAGCCTACGAAAAAGATCAAAACGAATGCAATCCGGATCACGTCCAGGAAGGTTCCAAGCGCGCTCCTCGGCCCAGGCAGGAACACCGAAAGCGCCAGCCATAAAAGCCCTGCCAGAATAAGAATACCATAAAACAATACGGTGAAAACACCCTTTTTGTCCAGTTTTCCAAGGTGAAATCCTTTCTCCCGAAGAAGCGAAACCGTTCCAAGGAATCCATCCAGCAGTACTAAAAGGAGCATTAAGATCACATATTCCTGCACGTACCAAAAGGCACCATTATAGCTTGTCTCAATGCAAAAGAAATTCTGCACGAATTCCTGAAAATCGAAGGTTCTTTTCCCTAGTTCGAAAAACAATCCTATGAACAAAAGCAGCACGGCCCAGTAACGAAGAAGGAGCCCTAAGATCTGGCGAAGGCATATCATCAGATGGCCTTCTTTTTTACGTTCCAGCACCTTACACATTCCATAGCCGCTCACAAACGCAAAAACGCCAACGCAGATCTTGCCAAACCAGGCAAAACGTACCACCCACTCCGGCTTTGCAAAGACAAGGCTCTCCCCATAGATCGTAAGATCATTGAAAAAATGATGATAGATCATCAAAAGGATCGCAATCCCTTGTAGCTGCGCACTTTGTTTTTTTGTGATCGCGTTGTTCTCCATGTTCCTCCACCAAGCCTTATGCTTTCTGCAAAAGAAAGTATATCATGCCTGGCCGTATGAAATCAACACGTTTTCAAGTACAAGAACCCAAAGAGCCTTGCGGATTCCACGAACATGCCGCCCTGGAACGAAACAAAAATCGTCGTCACCTCTTCGTCGGAAACCATTCGCCTTTCCAGCGCCTTTGTCACAAGCTCCTTGGGAATGGGAAGATCGATACAATACTCCTCCTTCTTCCCCGTATAATGCAGGCGCTTGTTAAAGATCTCCTCGCCTCCCACGGCGATCCGAAGAAGCTTGCCATTGTCCTCGCGAAGGAAATGCAGCTCCAGGACAAGGTCCTTTTCAGGAACCGCCTTCATGTGATAGCCAAAGTTCCCGCGGGGCGTTGCATGCCTTGAAGTCCCTTGATCCGTAATGCCAATGGAGCCATTGTCCTCCATGGCATGAAGCTCATCCATTTCATACTGCCCATAACCCGGCTGAACGGTGTCGAGGATGCTTGCCCTGCGCTTCTCCTCTTCTTCCCTCTGCTTTTTCTCATCTAAACTGTCATCATCCGAATTATCCAGGAAATACCAATAGATGCCATAGCGCTCGCGCGTCTTTAGGTAATGCGGGCGGAAGGTCAACGTCTGATCCGTGCCCGTCAGCACAAAGCAGTTCGGCTCGCTCCCCTTCTCAAAATGCTTTGCCACGTTCGCGATAAAGTCCTGCCTCGTGCCCTCCAAAACCGTCAGATACTCGCTCTTTACGATCTTATTGGTAGGTATGGTCACGTCCACGCCCGTCTTCCCGTCGATCATGTTCTCCGTGCCAAGATCCGCGGAAAGCAATACAGGTCCATACTTAAACGCAAACACGTTGTCGCAATCCGGAAGGCCAATGGCCGTCACCTCATAGTCGAACGTTACCGTGATCACGTCATCATTAACCCAAGTTCCTTCAACCGTGAAATATTCCTCGCCTGCCGTCACGGTGCTTGGCTTCGCAGCCTCCACCGTCACGCTCATACCCTTGGCCCAGTCAGGCTTACGGATCTTGATCTTTGCAGGTGCTTCCGACTTCCCATTGCCGAAGAAGTCCTCAAAAAGCTTCACTTTCAGTTCCACCTTCGGATCCTCAGGAAGATTTGCCTTCTGCATCAGCCCGAGGCCCAGCTCTTCATCCATCATGAAGGAGCTTAGGAACAGATTGACAATGATCCCATCCTCCTCGTGGAAATAAACGCTGTCATTTAGCTTCGTGAAGTTCTCAATGCCGCTTCCCGTGCAGCACCAGAACTTGTCAAACGGCGTTCCGTAGGTCTTATAATATCCCGTCGCCATGGGCTGGAAGTACATGGTCATGCCAGTCTCAGGGTTTTGCGAGGACAAAATGGCATTGATCAAGGTGTTTTCGTAGTAATCCGCGTACTTTCTCTTCCCCGTGATCATAAAGAGCTTGCGGGTCATCTTCAGCATGTTGTAGGTATTGCAGGTCTCGTTGTTGCAATTGGTGCGCTCTGCGTCGAGCACATAATCCTCGCCAAAATGCTCCCACTCGCTGTTGCCGCCCGTAACGTAGGTGTGCCTTGTCACCACCATGTCCCAAAAGGCCTCCACATAGGCAAGATATTCCTTCGCCTCCTCACCAAGGGTGATATATCGGTTCAAAGCCCCCACAAATTTCGGGATCGTCGTGTTCGCATGCTTATTGTTCAAGGCATTCTTTTCACCGGAAAGCACCTTTTGGAATAAGGCCTCTTCGTCAAAGGCATGTGCCGCAAGCAAGTGCTCTTTTTTATGCGTGTTCTGATACAGCGCATAAAGGGCATCATTCATTCCGCCGTATTCAATGCCAAGTACGGTGCGATGGGTCTCCTCAGACCAGCCGCTGGTCCTTCCGTAGGCCCAGTCACCGATCTTACCTGCCAGCTCCAAGGCGGGCTCATATTGCGTGAGTTCATATGCATTCACAATGCCGTCCAAGATCTTGTGCATCGTGTACCAGGGCACCCAGGCCTCCGTTATGATGTTGGTCTTTCCCTGCTCCACCAAGTCAAACTGAAGCTCCACGTTGGTTGGATCCTGGATCGTGGCGCCAAAAACAAAGCCCGTCTTTCCCTTGGAATTTGCCTGGCACTCCAAAAGCCCGTCGATCAATGCAGTGATTTTCTTAAGCAGCGCTTCCTTTTCCTCTTTGTTCGTAAGGGCATTTGCATATCCCTGCGCCGCCGCCGTAAGGTAATGTCCAAGCGTATGTCCGCCGATCAGCATGCTCTCCCAACCGGGATATCTCATTTTCTTCATGCGAAGCCCTGCCGTCTCATAAAAGCCGGCCAGCAATCTGTCCGTATCAAATTCCAATAAGTACGCAACATCCTTTCGGAACGCATTCACGCAGTATGCGTCGCGCATCAGGACCTCTCCCAAACCATATGCTTTCGACATGTTCTACCTCCGTTCTTTTCGTTTCAGTCCCTGGCAAATTCAGATCCTTGCCCCTGCTTTTATCATACTACGTTCCTCCAAAAAAGAAATAGGAATTCGTCATGCAAGGTGTAAAAAAGTAAGACCTTACTTGTCGAATTCCTGTTTTTTAGAATAGGTTTCCCGAAATTCCGAAGGCGTGCAGTTCGCATGCGCCTTGAATACGTGATAGAAATTCTGGACCTCCTCGAAGCCAAGGCTTTCCGCGATCTCCACCACTAGCGCGTCCGTGTTCAGAAGCAGATACTTCGCGCGTTCCATCTTTCGCCCGTCCACGAATTTCTTGACGGTCTGCCCCGTCTCCTCCTTGAAGAGCGAACTGAAATACTTCTCATGATATCCAAAATGAGCGGCCAGTTCCCCGACGGAAATGCTCCTTTGCATATGTGTAAGAAGGTAATCCTCCACCTGCTCGCGAAGCGAGTCCGCGCCAGCCTGGCCCGCGCTGCCTTGCACTTGTCCTGCGCCTCCACGCATCGAGCCGTTTTCTGCACCTTCCTCCATGCCCTTGGCCTGGTTTGCGATTTCCTGCAGTACCGCCGACGCAAGATACCCATTGTAGTTCGGATCCATATACCGCAGGTCCGAATCCTGCAATTGCTTGAGCAGCACGTAAACTCGGTCCGCATTCTTTAGCTTTCCCTCCTTTGGGATCGTAATGCGCGCCAGCCCTTCAAGCTTGCCTTCCGCCTTTCCTCCTGCATTCCTTTCCGTCTTACGCGCCCTGGCTTTCGCCCCTTGTGCTTCCCCATGCGGGATAAAATGCATCCAGTAAAAACTGCACTTGGAGGACTGATAGCCCTTTTGGAGCTTCGTCGGCTCCATGAGGAGCCACTCTCCCTCATGCACCTCGAAACGCTCCCACTCGTCCTCCACGTAAAGCGTGCCCTTTTCCATCACGATCAGTTCATGATCCACCAATGCGCGCTCCATGTGCTTCCAGCTCGCATCCTTCCCCACAAACTTCCCGGACCAGCGATAGGTAACGGGCTTTTCCAAATTCATCGTGATTTGTTTCATCATACGCGATATACCCTCGCTTCATAAGGCCGAAACCATCCCTGCTCACCTTCCGGCAGGCCGTCCAGTCGTCCTGCGGCATTGTTGCCTGCGGGATAATTGCATAAGAGCAGTTTTCTCTTCTTCCCGACATATTCCTTCGGAAGCTTCACTCTGATCGGCTTGTCCGCAAAGGAACAGATGATCAGGCAGGAAACGTCGCAGAGCCTTCGCTCATACATGTAAATATGCGGATCGTTCGGGAAAAATTCGCGATAGTTCCCCCAAAGCAGCACGTTGCTTGACTTTCGGAGCGCCAGGCACTTCCGATAGAAATTCAAAATACTGTAGGGATCCTTTTCCTCTTCCTCCACGTTCACGGTCTCATAATTGGGATTTACGTGGAACCAAGGTTCCGTTTTTGAGAACCCTGCATATTTCTTCGCACTCCACTGCATGGGCGTTCTCGAGGAATCCCTGCTGGAATGCCAGATCCTCTCGAGTCTTTTTTCAATGGAGTCCTTTAGGTGATATCGGCTATAATTACTCAGGGACGACACGTCCACGTAATCCGCGATGGATTTCAGCCGGATGTTCGTCATGCCGATCTCCTGCCCCTGATAGACAAAGGGCGTACCCTGCTGGAACAGGTAACTGACCGCCAGCATCGTGCCGCTGGCCCTCCAAAACTTCTCACTCCCGTAACGGCTGATCACGCGCGGATGATCATGGTTTTCCAGATAAAGCGCGTTCCATGCCCTTCCGTTCAATGCATTCTGCCACTTCGTAAAGGCTTTTTTCAGCTTGACCAAGGAAAACGGTCTGTGAATATATTCCGTGTAGACGCAGTCCGCCATCATATGATCAAAGGAAAACATCATGTCCAGGCTCTTCTTCGGGCCCGTCAGGTACTTCAGTGCAGACTTTACCGTGGTCAGCGGCCCCTCGCCAAGCTGGAAGCAATCATATTCCTTGCAGACCTGACGAAATTCGTCCATATACTCGTAAATATGCGGGCCATCCTTGTAATAAGGCAGGCCGTTCACGGCCGGCAAAAAAGGCAATCCGTTTGGCAGCTTTTCATGCTTAGAGATGAAATTGATCACATCCTCGCGGAAGCCGTCCACGCCCATGTCCAGCCAAAACCGCAGGATCCCCTTCACTTCCTCACGCACCTTTGGATTGTCCATGTTCAGGTCGGGCTGCTTCTTCGCAAAGATATGAAGGTAATACTGCCCTCGCATCTCATCATATTCCCACGCCTTCCCTTCGAACAGGGAATCCCAGTTGTTGGGCTTGTCCCTCCAGATGTAATAGTCACTGTAGGGATTGTCCTTCCCCTTTCGGCTCTCCTGAAACCAGGGATGCTCGTCCGAAGTGTGGTTCACCACAAGGTCCATGATGACCTTCAGGCCAAGAGCATGCGCCTTGTCCAGCACCTTCTTGAACTCGTCAAGCGTACCGTAATCCGGATGGATGTTCCGATAATCGGAAATGTCATATCCAAAGTCCGCATTGGGTGAGGGATAGATCGGCGAAAACCAAATGCCGTCGACGCCCAGAGACTTTATATACTCCAGCTTTTCATATACGCCGTAAAGATCCCCGATCCCGTCACCGTTACCATCCTTAAAGCTTCTGATCCAAATCTGATAAAAGGACTTCTCCTTATACCAATCGCTGCTCACAATCTTCACCTTCTTTACGAAAGTAATTTATTGATAGTATCCTTCGCATCCTGCAGGCGTTCTTTCATGTCATCTTTTGCGCCTTGAATGCGCTCCTTTACGTCATCCTTCGCATCCTGCAGGCGCTCTTTCATGTCATCTTTTGCGCCTTGAATGCGCTCCTTTACGTCATCCTTCGCATCCTGCAGGCGTTCCTTTACGTCGTTCACGTTCTCCAGCATGCCCTCGTAAAGGCGCCTTGGTGCCTGGAAAACCTTCTCCGTCGCGCCCACAAGACTTGTCGCCGCGCTGACGAAGTGGTCCGAAGTCTGGTACTTGCGCTCCGTCATCGAACAACTCTTGTGGAGCTCGATTACGGCGCCATAGCGGTCCACGGCACTACGCACGGCGCTGTCCCAGGAAAGATAGATCTCATCCATGGCATTTTGCCCGACTTCATGCACTCTGTCCATGTCTTTGCAGGCCTCACGGAGCACCCTTGCCATGTCCGCTGCGTCTTCTTCGATGAGATATCCATTTTGAAGGTCCGTAATGCCCTCCGCAGCGCAGGATCCGCGCACAAGAACGCTCGCGATCCCACAGGCCGCGGCTTCGCGCACCACCAGCCCGTTCGTGTCATACGTGGAAGGGAACAGGAAAAGGTCCGCCCTGGTGTTCCATGCGCGGAGCACGTCCCTGTCGTAGATGGCCCCGGTGAAGAAAACATAGGGCTCCAGCCCCATCTCGCGTACGCTTTCCTTCAGCTCCTCCGCATCCGGCCCATTGCCAACGAAGACCATTCGAAACTCCTTGCCCTCATCCTTCAGGATCTTAAGGCAATCCAAGATCAGCGGCAAGCCCTTATATTTGATGATCCTTCCCACAAACAAAAAGACGGGCACGCCCTCGGGGAGGTCATAACCCTTTGTTGCCTGCGCCACGGAAAGCGCATCCACTCTTCCCTTTGCAAAATCCACGCCGTTTGGCATCACGCGATAGCGCCCTTCATATCCCAGCGAAACCAGGTTCTCACCTGCGCCTCTGCTCACCACCCAAACCTCGTCACAGGCGGATATATTGTCGACCAGCGTCTTGATGCTCTCCTTTTGAAGGAACTTTGCCTTGACTGCCCTGGCAATGTCCACGTCAAACTTCGTATGATACGTAAAGATGATTGGTGCGTCCGTCTCCTTTCGAAGGATCCGCGCCATTAGTGTTGAAGACACGGGGCAATGCGTATGGATCACGTCCGGCGCGAACGCCGTCATCTCCTCGATCGCCTTTGCCGTAAAAGGATTTCCGGTTCTGTACCCGCTGACGATCGCCGTCGTGTCAATGCTCTGATAAGGCACCACCGGATAAGGATATTGATCATACTGGGCGTCAGGATAGCGCGGCGTGCCCACCATGGGCTCCGCCAGCCCCTGCTCCAGCATGATCCTTGCATAATTCATTACCACGTTCGCCACGCCGTCGATCACCGGCGGGAACGAATCATTCAGTAACGTAACCTTCACGTTTGGAGTTCGCCTCCTTTATGTCTCTTCGGGCGCAGTCCCCAGCCAAAGTCGGTTGTTTTCCTGCTCCCGGTCCTTTTCCTTTTGTTTTTGCTCTTCCAGCTTCCTAGTGATCAGGCCGATCAGCTTGGAAGACTCCTCCCGGCGAACGCTGATGGTCCGAAGGCAAAAGAGCTCCGAGATCTTATGCGCCGAAGGAAAGCTGGAATTGATATAGGCATTCCAAAGGTATTTCAGCCCCCATAAAAACACATAAAACAAAGCCAATGCCACCAGCGTGGCTAAGGTACCTAAGATTGCAAGCAAAGCATCATCCAAGGTAGCGGCCGTCATGAATAGAAAACAGAGTGCCTCGCCCAAAAGAGATCCTACAATGATCAAAATGCCGCGCTTGATATCGTTATTGATCTCCTTTTGCTCCTCTTGATAGTGCTCCATCAAGGCTTTTTCCCTAGCCAGCTCCTCCTCAAGATGGTAGTTCTGTCCAAGGACGATCTCCTTATAGCGTTTGGAATCCTCAAAAGGCTTTTCATAAACCGTAGAGATCCTGCCAACGGTGAGGAACATCAAGCAAGCAGCCACAAGGATCATCCCGGAAAAGAAGAACAAAAGATGGTGCTCGTCCCTAACATGCTCTTCCGATGTTTGATAAAGCAATAACCTATCCGCTTCCTTGATCACCTTCGCCACCACGGTAACAAAATTCTCGCCGCCCTTACCTTCAGGCCATGATTCAAGTTCGGAAATTGTTTTGGCATCTTCTACGACGACGTCAACATACGCCTCTTCTCCCAGGCGAAGCCGATAGCTTGGGACTGGTTGCATGTTATAAGGACTAATGTATTCTGAGTTCGTCGCATTCCCGTTTCCTTTTCCCGGAACGCACTCATTCGCCGTGACGGAAACATATTGATTGTTCCTAAGGCTTTTCAGACTAAACTCCCCGATCTTTTTCGGAAAATGAAACCTGACAAGTTCCATCAAAAACACAAACAATAAAGCCAACCCCGTTGCCGCAACGATCAACGCGTACTTAAAGCCCCTCGATACCTGATACCTTTTCAATGCTTTCCCCCTCTAGTCTAAACCTCGTCTGCCTTCTGAGAAAGTGCCTGTGAACGCATTTCCTTTGCGTTGCTTAATGCCGCGTCAGAAAGCCCGTCGCTTCCAAGCAGTCTTGCCAGTTCCCCTGTTGCCTCTTCCTCGGAAAGAAGCCTTACGTTCGTTGCCGTACTGCTTCCGTCCGTACTCTTCTCGATCAAAAAATGCACGTCCGCCATGGCTGCGATCTGCGGCAAATGCGTAATGCAGATGACTTGATGCGCCCCCGCCACCTTGCCAAGCTGCTTTGAAACCTGCCATGCCGTTCTGCCGCTGATGCCCGCGTCGATCTCATCAAAGATCAGCGCGTCCACCTCGTCACGCTTTGCAAGAACCGTCTTGATCGCAAGCATGATCCTCGAAAGCTCACCGCCGCTGGCCACCATCCCAAGAGGCCTTCTCTCCTCGCCGGGATTGGTGCTGATGAGAAACTCCACGTCGTCCTTGCCCTTTTCCGTGGGGTCCTCCAGCTCCTGCACGTGGATCTCAAAATCCACCTTCAGGAAGTTCAGCTGCTCGAGTGCCGCCACAAGCTGCGCCGTGAGCGCCTTCGCATTCTTTTTGCGAATGGCCGTGAGAGCGCTGCTGGCCTTGTCCAGCTTCGCCTTTGCCTTCTTCACCTGCTCCCGAAGGCCTTCCAGATAGGCATCATAATCTTCCAGCTTTGTCAGGTACGCTCGCCGTTCCTCGCCATAAGCAAGAATGTCCTCGATCGTATTGCCGTATTTCTCCTTCAGACGATTGATGAGGTTCAGGCGGTCCTCCGTCTCGCGAAGCGCCCCTTCATCAAAGGTCACGTCCTGCATATAATCTGCAAGATCCCTGTTATAGTCCGCAAGCAGGCTGTCTACCTCGGAAAGCTGCTCTGCAAGCTGCGAAAGCCTCTTATCATACTCCGAAACACCTGAAAGCGCCCGAAGCGCCCGACTCAGCGCACTTCCCGCACCGTCCGAGCCCGTGTAAGAATAGCTCTCGCCCAGAGCCTCCATGATCTTCTGACCATTGACCATGAGACGGTATGCGTCCTCTAATTCCTCATCCTCTCCGGCCTTCAGTGCGGCGTCCTCGATCTCCCTGACCTCATATTCCGCAAGGGATTGTTCCCTGGCGCGTTCCTTTTCGTCGAGACCTTCCTCACGAAGCGTCTTCTCTAAGGCTTTCCACTCTTTATATGCCTTCGCCGCTTCCTCGCAGGCTTCCTGCGCTTCCTTACCGCCAAAGGCATCCAGGATTTCCAGGTGCTTTTTCTTGTGTAGGAGCGATTGATGCTCGTGCTGTCCGTGCACGTCGATCAGAATCTCAGCCAGTTCCTTTACTTGCTTGGCCGTGACCACCTCGCCGTTGATCCGGAAAACACTCTTTCCCACCTGCATCTTTCGCGTGATCAGAACGCTTCCGTCTTCCTCCGGTTCCAATTCCATCGAAAGAAGCCTCTCCCGGATCAGATCATTTCCGGAAAAGGCCAATTCCACTTGGGCAGACTCCGCACCCTTACGGAGCATTTCTTTTTCAAATTTTGCCCCCAGTGCAAGATTCACGGATCCAAGGAGCAGAGATTTCCCCGCACCCGTTTCACCTGTCAAGACGTTCAGTCCCTCCCCAAAGGTGACCGACGTCTCCTCCATCAGCGCCAGATTCTTCACGTGTAAACTTTGTAACATGGTTCCTCCTTCTGCCGCTTCTTTGAATCCCACAAAACCCCGTTATTTCTCACTCATCCCATAATGTCGCTGATCTTGCCCATGAGGCTTCTTGTCTCATCGACCGTCCTGATCGCAACCATAATGGTGTCATCTCCGGCGATGCATCCCACCACCTCCGGAAATTGCAATGCGTCCACCGCCATGGCAACTGCCATCGCCATGCCGGAAACCGTCTTGATCACAAGGATGTTCTGCGCCATGTCCATGGACACAAAACCATCCCTAAGAACTCTGACGTATTTCTCCGTCCCTTGGTCGCCTTGATCCCTTTGGAATGCAACATAGCGCTGCTTTCCGCCGACTCCTTCGTCCAGGGACATCTTTGAGAGCTTCAGTTCGCGGATGTCACGCGAAAGCGTGGCCTGCGTCACCAAAATGCCTTCTTTTTCAAGGTATTCGCGAAGTTGCTCCTGTGTTTCCACTTCGTATTTTTCAATGATCTCTATGATTTTCTTTTGACGAATCTTCTTCATTCCCTACCGCCTGTTCTCAATCCTTCATCTTCTGATGAAGCGCCTCCAAAAAGCTTACCTTGCTCAGCTGAATGAAACGTGCACTCTCCGACCCCTGGCAGATGCGGATTCTCTCTCCCGTGCGAAGCTCAAAGGAACCGGCTCCGTCGAGATGCGCAAGCACCACCTGTTCCTTCCCCTCCTTGCCAAGAGGAATCTCGATCTCCACCACGTCCTCCGGCGAGAGAATGATGCTCCTGTGATTCAAGGAATGCGGACAGATGGGCGTCAGCGTCATGACCTTCGCCCCTGGCTCCACAAGAGGTCCCCCTGCGGATAGATTATATCCCGTCGAGCCAGTCGGCGTCGTCACGATCATGCCGTCGGCCTGATACTCATGCAAAAACGAACCATTGACATAAATGTGGAGAAGGATCACGCGAAGCGCTCCCTGCCTCGTGATCACAATGTCATTGAGGGCCAGTCCCTCATGAAGCTCGCCGTTTTTCAGCTCTGCGCTGCCATGAAGAAGCATGCGGCTCTGCTCGCGATAATCCCCTGCCATCAGCCTGTCCAATGCATTCTCCAGATTAGAAAGCTCGATCTGCGTCATGAAGCCAAGGGTTCCAAGGTTCACGCCGATCAGCGGAATATGCATGTGAATGGTCTCCCGCGCCGCCTGAAGCACGGTTCCGTCGCCGCCAAGCACAAGCATAATGTCAATGTTCTCCGGGAACTGGTTCTCCTCTTGCTCTCCAAGCTTCCAGTCCTTTTCCACGATCAGGGTGAAAACCTCCTGACCGCGCTCCTCAAGGTATTTCTTGATACGATTCGTGACCTTGAGCTCCGGATCCTTATATTTTGTTACGTAGATCAAAAACCGCTTTCCCACGATTCCTTCCTCCAGCTTCCTACAGGGTATGAGAATTCTCTACGATGTTTGTGATAATGTCAGACCACTCCTCGGTCTTCGAAAGACCGTTCTTTTCACTGATGATCTTTGAAAGCGCCTCTTCCGCTTCTTTCTCCGTAAGGCCCAAGGTCTCCGAAGAAGGCTCCGCCTCTTTTTTCAGGTAGATCAGATATTCAATGTTGCCTTCTGGTCCCTTAATGGGGGAATAGGTCAGGCCCTTGACTGCAAAGCCCACGAGATCCGCAAAATCCACGACCTTCTCAATGACTTCACGATGGGTGGAAAGTTCGCGTACGACGCCGTTCTTTCCCACCTTTTCGCGTCCGGCCTCAAACTGCGGCTTGATCAGGCAGACCATTTCGCCGCCCACCTTCAGCAGATTCCTCGCAGGGATCAAGATCTTCGTAAGCGAGATGAAGCTTACGTCCACGCTGACAAAATCCAGATCATCCGCAACGTCTTCCCGTGTCACGTAACGGAAATTCGTCTGCTCCATGCAGACCACGCGCTCGTCGTTTCGAAGCTTCCAGTCCAGCTGCCCATGGCCCACGTCGACGGAATATACCTTGCTCGCGCCGTTTTGCAGCATGCAGTCCGTAAAGCCGCCCGTGGATGCTCCCACGTCCATGCAGATGCACCCTTCCAGAGGAAATTCCCAGGTCTGCATTGCCTTTTCCAGCTTCAGTCCGCCTCTGCTGACATACTTTAACGTGCTTCCGCGTACCTCGAGCTTGATCTTCGTCGGATCAAACATCGTGCCGGCCTTGTCCTCCTTCTGTCCGTTGACGTACACGTTGCCAGACATGAGGATGGCCTTCGCTTTTTCCCTGGAAGAGGCATGGCCTTGTTCTACAAGGATTACGTCCAGTCGCTCCTTCATGCTTTCCATGCCTCCATAATGCGGTCTGCGATCGTTTCAGGGTCCATGCCGAGCTGTTTTTTCAGGATCGACACGCAACCATGCTCCACGTAAGAATCTGGCAGCGTAATGTTCAGGATGCGGTTACTAAGTCCTTTTTCATTCGCTGCGGCAAGGATCTTCTCGCCATATCCGCCCGCCGCCACGTTCTCCTCCATCGTCACGATGAGGGAATGATCCTTCGCGGCGTCAAACAACGCTTCCGTGTCGATCGGCTTTGCGAATCTCGCATTTACGATGCTGACCTTACGGCCCTGCGCCTTCAAAAGATCCCTTACCTTCTCGGCCTCCTCCACCATGCTGCCAAGCGCGAACAATGCGATCTCGCCTTCGCGGCAGATCCACTCGGCTTTTCCGATCTCAAGGATTGCCCTGTGGTCTTCCAGTCCCGCATAGGCCGTCCCACGAGGATACCTGATCGCGATGGGTCCGTCAAACATCACGGCAAACTGCAACATGTCCGCCAGTTCCCACTTGTTCTTAGGGGCCAGCACGTGCATGTTCGGAATGCCGGAAAGATAGGTCAGGTCAAAAATGCCCTGATGCGTTTCTCCGTCGCTTCCCACAAGTCCCGCCCTGTCAATTGCAAAAACAACGGGAAGGTTTTGCAGACATACGTCATGAATGATCTGATCATATGCCCTCTGCAGGAAGGAGGAATATACTGCAACGACAGGCTTCATGCCGCCTGCCGCAAGCCCTGCCGCAAACGTAACGGCATGCTCCTCCGCAATGCCGACGTCATAAAACCGGTCAGGGAACTGACTGCGAAAACGCTTTAAGCCCGTGCCGTCCGGCATGGCCGCCGTGATCGCTACAAGGTTTTCGTGATGCTCCGCCAAAGAACAGATCACGGAAGAAAATACGTCCGTGTAGCTCGGCTCCGTCTTGGGATTCAATAGCTTTCCGGTCACAACGTCAAAGGGCTCCGTGCCGTGAAACCTTGCAGGATGCTTTTCTGCGGGAAGATATCCCTTGCCCTTCTTCGTTAGCGCGTGAATGAGCACAGGCCCCTCCACCCTCTGTGCGGCATGGATCACGTCGATCATGGCCTGCACGTTATGCCCGTCCACCGGGCCAAGATAGGTGATGCCCATGTCCTCAAAGAACATGCCGGGGATCACCAGTGTTTTCAGACTGCTCTTGATCCTTCGGATGCCTTTGATCACCTGATTTCCCTTGGCACTACCCGTGAGTTTGTTATAGATGCCCTCCTTCAGGTCAAGGTACCCGTCCGCAGTTCGGATATTGTTCAGATATTTTGACACGCCACCCACGTTCTCGGAGATGGACATGTTGTTATCGTTCAAGACAACGATGAAATTCGTTTCGAGCTTTGAGGCATTGTTGAGCGCCTCATATGCCATGCCGCCCGTCAGTGACCCGTCACCGATCACAGAGACGATCGTATTGTTTTCTCCCTTGTGATCCCTGGCCATGACAAGTCCAAGGCCCGCGGAGATCGAGGTGGAACTGTGCCCCGTGTCAAAGCAGTCACAGCAGCTCTCCTTGCGCTTCGGGAAGCCACTCATGCCGTGATACTGCCGAAGGCCGTCAAAGCCGTCCTTGCGCCCCGTAAGGAGTTTGTGGGTATATGCCTGATGGCCCACGTCCCAGATGATCTTGTCTTCCGGGAGATCCAGCGCAAGATGCAGTGCCATGGTCAACTCCACGGCCCCAAGATTCGAGCCAAGATGACCGCCGGTCACGCTGATCTTTTCGATCAGAAAGTCCCTGATCTCCTGCGCCAGGGCAGGATAATCCGCCGGATCGATCTTTTTTATGTCATTGACGTTCTCAATCTTCTCAAGAAACATGAAACAACCTCTTTGGTGCGCTATGCGTTATTTTTTTCTGTAGATCAAATGGAGGATCAGCTGCTCAAGAAACTGCGTGTCTCCGGGAAGGCTCTTCAGTTCTTCCACTGCTTCCTTCGAAAGGCGCTCTACCTCTGCCTTGGAGGCCTCAAGCCCCTGCAGGGTCACATAGGTTTCCTTACCGCTCTTAGCGTCGCTTCCCACGGACTTTCCAAGATCCTTGCTGTCCCCGATGACGTCGAGAATGTCATCCTGAATCTGGAAGGCAACTCCTACCTTCCTTGCGATGCGAAGAACTGCCTTAAGCTGCGCATCGTCCGCACCTGCAAGACAGGCACCGATCCCCATGGCCGTTTCGATCAGCGCGGCCGTTTTCCGCTCATGTATGAAAAGGATCTTCTCCATGTCTATGGAGAGACTTTTCTTTTCCGCCTCTACGTCGGCAACCTGGCCTCCCAGCATGCCGTCAAGTCCGGCCTTCCCGGAAAGAAGGCTGCCACACTTTGCGATGCGCGCCAATCTTTGAAGATCCGCTTCACCTGCCGCGTCCACCGCGTCGCTTTGAATCTCCATGGCGCCGCCTTGGATCCCCACTGCGCCGCTTTGAATCGCGTCGAAGGCGATCTCATATGCCGCATTCAAAAGCGCGTCGCCTGCCAGCACGGCCATGCCGTCCCCGTAAACCTTCCAGGTCGTAAACTTCCCGCGCCTGTATTCATCATTGTCCATTGCAGGCAGGTCATCATGCACCAGGGAATAGGTGTGGATCATCTCCAGCGCCGTCATGAATGCCGCAAGCTCCGAAGGTACAAAGCCCGTCCCGCCCTGAAAGAGCCTGTAGGTTTCCCGCATCATGAGGGGGCGAAGACGCTTTCCACCCGCCAGAAAGCTGTAATCCATGGCCTCGATCATTGTATGCACGTAAGCGTGATCTTTTCTTTGAAGATATGACCGAAAGGTGCCCTCGATGACCTCTTGCACCTCTTTCGTACGTCTTTCCAATTCTGCGTTAAATGCCGCATCCATCTGCTCATTCCTCCGCATCGTCCTGATCGAGCTCTTCCAGTTCTCCATTGCCGCTCAGGACCAAAACCTTCTTCTCCACTCGGTCGATCTGATCGTTGCATTCCTTGAGCAGGTTCACCCCTTCGCTGTAAGCGCGAAAAGCGTCCTCAAGGCTTACGTCGCTGTCCGACAGCGCCTCGATCAGCTCCTCCAAACGATCAAAATTCTCTTCCAGGCTTCGTTCTTTCTTATCTTCCATGATTACTCCTCTAACAAACCTTCCACCCTTGCAAGTGCCTGTCCGTCTTGAAAATGGATGCGCAACAGATCACCCTCTTGAACCTTTTGTACGGATCTTACGTTCCTGCCGTTTTCATCTTCGACATAGGAATATCCGCCCTTTAGGCGCTCTAACGGCGAAAGTCCTTTTAACCGCTCCACGTAAAGCTCCAGAGAATGTCTCTTTTTCGAAAGGACCTTCTCAAAGGATGCTTCCAGCTGTTCTCCAAGCTGCGCATGATATTGCCTGTAACCGCGGATCTTTGAAGTTGGGCTCATCCGAAGGAGTTGACGCTCCAGGGACTTTATGGCATCCCGCTTTCTTGAAATGCAGCGGATCATGTTCGCCGTAAGTGCCGCTTCCGTTGAAGAAAGGCCCTCCAAAAGACTGCCAAGGTCCCATACGGCAAGCTCTGCAGCCGCAGAAGGCGTCGGTGCCCTAAGGTCCGCCACGTAATCAATGATGGTCGTGTCCGTCTCATGCCCTACGGCAGAGATGATGGGAATGCTACAGTTGAAAACGGCTTCCGCCACGGCCCTTTCATTAAAGGCCCACAGATCCTCGATGGATCCGCCGCCCCTTCCGACGATCATGACGTCGACGCCAAGCTGTTCAAGCGCATGGATGCCGTTCACAATGCTCGGCACCGCTTCCTCTCCTTGCACGATCGCAGGATAGAGAATGATCTGCACGTAAGGATTGCGCCTTTTAGCGATCTGGATCACGTCCCGCACCGCTGCTCCGGTCCTTGCCGTCACCACGCCGAGGGTTTTTACGTACTTCGGAATGGGCTGCTTAAACTGTTCCGAAAACATTCCTAGCTCTTCAAGCTCACGCTTTAAGGCTTCAAACTTTTCATAAAGCTGCCCCGCGCCGTCCAGCACGATCTGTTTGGCATAAACCTGATACTTCCCGTCGCGTTCATACACGTCAACGCTACCGCCGACGATCACCTGCTGACCGTCCTGCATGCGAAAAGAAAGACCCTTTCGGTTCCCCGCAAACATGACGCAGCTGATGGTTCCTTTAGGATCCTTCAAAGTGAAATAAATATGACCGGAAGTATGATACTTGCAGTTGCTGACTTCCCCTTTGACAAATACGGACTGTAAGAGGTAATCCTGCGTAAACATGTTTTTGACATAGGCATTTAATTGCCCGACGGTATATACGTTACGAATTTTGATCACCCTTTTTTACGAATTTGGCAAGGACGCCATTGACAAAAGCTCCCGAGCTCTCCTGACCAAATTTCTTTGCAATGGTCACGGCCTCATCGATGGCTACGCCCTCAGGGATCTCCTCGTCGTAAAGCATCTCATACAATGCAAGCCGAAGAACCGTCAGCTCCACCTTACCGATGCGCTTCGTGTTCCATTTTTCCGTTTTCTCATTCAAAAGCGCATCCAGCTCCGGAAGCTTTTGCATGATCTTTTCATACTTTTGCGTGATGACCTCGGAATATTCTTCCGAATCAGCTCTTTCCTCGTCCTCGAAGAAAAGCTTCACCTGCTCAGGCATTTCGTCGCGCTCGCAGAATTCCACGCGGAACAAAAGCATGAATAATTGTTCTCTTAACTTATGTTGTCCAATGAATCCCATAGTTTGTTTGCCTTTACTTAATGATGACGCCTGCGAAACGAACGTTAACACCCTCACAGATCAGTCCGGTCATGTTCTCGATGGCACTCTTTACCTTGCTCTGGAGCTGACCGCTCACCTCAGGGATGTTAAACCCGTATTTGATGGTCACTGCAAGCTCTACCCTTACTTTTCCGTTCTTGATCTCGACCTTTACGCCTTTAGAAGCCTTTGTGGTGCCTCCCTGGGGCGCAACGCCTTCCACCTCAGTTGCGGCGATGGACGCGATGTGCGCAACGACCGTCTCCGAAATGCGAACTGCACCAACGGATTCCTCTTCCTTCAGTACGACTGCGTTTTGCTCTTTTTCCATGTCCCTCTCCTCCTAAAACTAGATTAAATTATATTATATCATTCTTAGGCTAATTTGTCACCCAAAACGTCAAACAAAACAATTCCTCATTCTGATAATATGCCACCTTATTGTTTGCCGCGGGATAAAGATCAAAGATCCTGTTCTCATCAAGCAGCATCTTTTTCACAGCCTTGAAGCACTCTTCATCCCCACACTTTAGCGATACCTGCCATCCGTTCTCCGCGGTGGCATTCCCAAAAAGCATCCGCAGTTGATCTTCGTCGGCCCCAAGCAAGAAGGCATTCTCGCGGACAAAGTAATTGTCCGCAAAGCTCATGCAGACTGGAAGCGGTACGATTTCCGTGATCACGTGCTCCTTTTGGATCTCCTCCGTCGTCACGAGGAAATAATCATAAAGGATCTCGGGTGATGCCGCATCGCCTCCCGGATGATAGGAATTATCGCCCCAAGTCACGTCGAGGAAATAATATGCATCGTCCGCCTTCACAAGGTTCCATCCGTGGGTCATCCCAAAGGCTTCGCCCTGTACCAGCGTGCATTCCACGCCCATGGCATTTAGGACATACTGCATGGCTTTGGAATATCCCTGACACACGGAGCGCTTCAGTACAAGCGCGGAATAGATGTTCTGGTTGTCCGGCGCATCCATGTCATATTCAACAGACTTGATCAGATACTCATATACAAACTTGATCTTCCCGTAGTCCATGGTGTCAGTAGCGGATCCAGCCCACGCCACGATCACGTTCTCCCGCTCGGTCTGGAGCTCTAGCTGCTTTTTTGTGGCCTCCCTGCGATCCATGGAATAATTTCCGGAGAAATCATATCCAACGATGTCGTCATTCAGGTAGTGTGTGACGTAGGAAAACCCGTCCACGTAAAAGAATTCCGGATGATCGATGCAGACGCACTGGAACACCAGCTCAATGTCCTTCTCCTCAAGCCCCTGCGCGATGCCCTCCCGCGAAAGCGGTCCGTCCGACTCCATGCTTCCAAGGATGTGCTCCACGTCCTCATACCAAAGCTTTTGTGCGTCGCTTAGCGTCTCATACGCAAAGCGCGTCACCTTGTCGCAGAATGCGTCATCGTATTCTTTCGCTTTGCTTTCCGTGCCCTGAGCTCCGGAGTAAGCATACGGATCACTTCCCGTCTGCAACGCATCCATGGGATTCGCGCAGCCGCCAAGGAGCAGTAATGCACTTAATAGGAGCACCAGAAAAAGCATATTCTTCCTCCGCGTTTAGTTTCTGTTAAACTCCGTGAGAACCAAACCTTTGTTTCGATCCAGCGTCATGCCGATGCTCCAGGAATTGATGAACAACAGCAAAGGATTGCCCTTCATGTCCTTCACCTTCTTCATGTCCGAAGTACCGATGAGCTTCTCCACGTTCACTTCTTCCTTGTTCTCGATCCAGCGTATGTGCTCATAAGGCAAGGCTTCAAGGCGGATCTCAACGTTATATTCATTCTCCAAACGGTACTTAAGAACCTCAAACTGCAGCACGCCGACCACGCCGACGATCACCTCTTCGAGGCCCGCACTCATCTCCGTAAAGATCTGGATGGCACCCTCTTGGGCGATCTGCTCGATGCCCTTGACGAACTGCTTTCTCTTCATGGTGTCCAGCTGACGCACTCTTGCGAAATGCTCAGGCGCGAACGTCGGGATGCCCTCGTACTGGAACTTATCCTTCGGCATGCACAGCGTGTCGCCGATGGAAAAGATGCCGGGATCAAACACGCCGATGATGTCACCCGCATATGCTTCCGAAAGAACCTTTCTCTCATCCGCCATGATCTGCTGAGGCTGTGACAGGCGGAGCACCTTGTTGCCCTGCACGTGACGCACTTCCATCTGTGCGTCAAACTTGCCGGAGCAGATGCGCATGAATGCGATCCTGTCGCGATGCGCCTTGTTCATGTTTGCCTGGATCTTGAAGACAAAAGCGGAAAATTCCTTTTCCGTGGGTTTGATGATCCCAATGTCTGCCATTCTCGGCAGGGGCGGCGTCGTCATGTTCAGGAAGTGCTTTAAGAAAATCTCCACGCCAAAGTTCGTCAGTGCCGAACCAAAGCATACGGGCGTAAGTCTTCCCGCGCGCACCTCTTCCAGGTCAAATTCCGCACTTGCGCCGTCCAAAAGCTCGATCTCCGAAAGAAGCTTGTCCGCAGCATCGTTGCCAAGAAGGCCGCGCAGATGTTCTTCATCCTCGATGGGGATCTCCGTTGCCACGCCTTCCTTCGTGCCCTTTTCCGTGCCGGAATAGGAAATCACTGCCTGCTTTTCCCGGTCGTAAACGCCCTGGAATTCCTTACCGGAACCGATGGGCCAGTTCACGGGACAAGTTGCGATCCCAAGCTCTTTCTCGATGTCGTCCAAAAGGTCAAAGGTGTCCTTTGCGTCGCGGTCGAGCTTGTTGATAAACGTGAAAATAGGGATTCCGCGCAAGCCGCAGACCTTAAAGAGCTTTCTGGTCTGGGCCTCCACGCCCTTGGAAGCATCGATGACCATGACCGCGGAATCCGCTGCCATCAGCGTACGATAGGTGTCCTCCGAGAAATCCTGGTGTCCGGGCGTGTCCAAAATGTTGATGCAATATCCGTCATATTCAAACTGCAGAACGGATGAGGTGACGGAAATACCTCTCTCCTTCTCGATCTCCATCCAGTCGGAAACCGCATGACGTGCGGTCGCCTTACCCTTTACGGAGCCTGCCAGGTTGATCGCTCCGCCGTACAAAAGGAACTTCTCCGTCAGCGTGGTCTTACCTGCATCCGGGTGTGAGATGATGGCGAAGGTCCTTCGCCGATTGATTTCTTGTTCATAATTCGCCATGATGTTACTATTCCTAAACCTTTCATTGTTGATCTTGCGTTAACGTTGCCTTCTTTTCCTGCCGCGTCGTCAGAGGTGTCCGGCAAACAGGTCCTTGCCTGCCGTTTCTCCTTTTACGCTAAGCATCGAAAGCACCGTTGCCGCAATGTCAGCAAAGGTTTTTCTCGTTCCAAAGTCAAGCGCGGGAACCTTCGGTCCGTAGGCCAAAAGCGGCACGTACTCCCTCGTGTGATCCGTGGTCTTGAGATAGGCGGGATCACATCCGTGGTCCGCCGTGATCATGAGCACGTCCTCTTCCCCAAGCTTTGCAAGAAGCTCAGGAAGCTTTTCGTCAAAGTAAGTCAGCGCCTTGGCATATCCGTCCACGTCGCGGCGATGCCCGTAAAGCATGTCATAATCCACGAGATTGACAAAGCAAAGGCCCTCGAAATCGCGGTCTAAGTATTCCAGCGTTCTCTCAATGCCCTCTTCGTTTCCGGAAGTATATACATGCTCCGTGATCCCGCTTCCCGCAAAGATGTCCATGATCTTCCCTACGGCGATCACGTCCTTGCCTGCGTCCTTTAAGTGATCCAGCATGGTGGCTTTTGGCGGCAAAAGCGAAAAATCATGCCTGTGCGCCGTTCTCACAAAAGGTCCTTCCTTCGGACCGACAAACGGTCTTGCGATCACGCGGCCAACGCCATGCTCTCCCACAAGGATCTTGCGCGCAATGCGGCAATCCTCGTAAAGTTCTTCCAAGGGAACGATCTCCTCATGCGCGGCGATCTGAAAAACGCTGTCCGCGGAGGTATATACGATCAGGCTCCCCGTCTCCATATGCTCCTTTCCATACTCTTGGATGACGGCCGTACCTGAATAAGGCAGGTTGCAAAGCACTCCCCGCCCAGTCTTTTGCGAAAATTCCTCCAAAACCTCCTTGGGAAATCCGTTCGGATAGGTCGGCAGCGGCTTTTCGGAAACAAGCCCAGCGATCTCCCAGTGTCCGATCGTCGTATCCTTTCCCATGGATCTTTCCCGCAGCCTTGCAATGGCGGCCTTTGGCGCATCTACCTTTTCTCCCACGGTCACGCCGTCAATGTTAAAAAGCCCAAGCCTTTGCAAATTCGGAACGCGGAAAAAGGGGCTGCCCGCAACACTTCTCAGAGTGTTGACGTCCCAGTCCCCAAAGCTAGGAGCATCCGGTTCTTCACCAATTCCAAAACTGTCCAACACGATCAAAAATACTCTTTTCATCATGGGACATATTATAACACAAGATTTCTCCTCTGTATACAGTTTTCTTTAAGCCATGCAAGCTTTTAAGGCTTTCTTAGGCCTCCTTCGGCGCTGACAGAATGCATTCCATCTGGCCCGAAAGACGGATCTTTCCAAAACCGCAGGGCAGGATCATATGATCTCCCCTCTTAAGCTCTCTTTCGCCAAGCTTTCCGGCACCTTCGATCACGGAAAGCAACAGGAACGGTTGGTCTTGCTGCGTTTCGAACTCGCCCGAAACGTTCAGCTTCCAGACGGAATAATATGCACAATCTACCAATGAATGCATCTCGTTTTCCGAAAGCTCCTGCGCGTGGATAAGTCCCTCTTTTCCCGTCTCGTCAGGCACGTTGATCACGTCAAGGCTCTGCTTTACGTGGAGCTTTCGCGGCTTCCCGTCCATAAGACGACCGTAATCATATACGCGATAAGTCACGTCGCTGCTTTGCTGCGTCTCTAAGATCAAAAGGCCCTCAGTGATGGCATGCACGGTTCCTGGCACGATCTGTGCGAAATCGCCCTTCTTAACAGGGACTCTTCGGATCAATTCTTCATATCTTCCCGCCTGCACCATGTCGATCAGCTCCTGGCGGGTCTTTGCGTTGTGCCCGATCACCAGCTCCGCGCCTTCGGGCGCGTCCATCACATACCAGCATTCCGTCTTTCCAAGGCTTCCGTTCTCATGTTCTTTCGCGTACTCGTCATTCGGATGCACCTGAATGCTGAGCTTGTCCGCCGCATCGATGATCTTGACAAGAAGCGGAAACACAGGACTTTTCAGATTACCAAAGAGCTCCCTGTGCGCAGCGTAAAGCTCTGAAAGCTTCATGCCCTGATAGGGGCCTTCCGCCACCTCGCAATCTCCGTTCGGGTGAGCACTGATGCCCCAGCATTCGCCGATCCCGCTTATTTTATCCGTTTCACCCTGGGGATAATGGAATTCGCTTACGAGTCGGCTTCCGCCCCAGATATTCTCTTTTAAGACCGGTTTAAGCACGATCTCAAGTTGCTTGTTCATGTCAGGAAATCCTTTCCAGGTATAATAACTGCGTCTTAAAATCTCCCCAAGGTCTTTTCAGGATGAGTCCCGCATGCATCAGGATGCCGCCGGATACCACGTTCTCAGTATCCTCCATCAGTTCTTCCTTCTCAAGGCTGACCTCGTAGATACGATACTTTGCATCCTCACAAAGGCCCTGTAGGGGGATGCATCTGCTTCGCATGTTGGGCGTTGCAAGCACCTGCGTTGCAAACACAAGCGCTGCCCCCTCGTCCTCCCGAACGATCTCAAAGCAGTCAAAATCACGTTTTTCCAGTGAAGAAGCCAAGCGGTAATACCGCCCCTCCCGAATGTGCTCATTCAATGCATGATATGCGCGGATCTGCTTCGGGATACATACCTTGTCTTCGTCCGAAAGCTTGGTGACGTCGAGTTCATAGCCAAAGGTTCCGGCAAGCGCCACCTGCCCTCTGGTCGCAAAGGGTGTGCTCCGTCCCACCGTATGATTCGGGCAAACGCTCACGTGCGCACCCATGCAGCTCAAGGGATAAACCAGCGCCGTCCCCTCTTGGATCCTAAGGCGTTCCACCGCATCCGTGTCATCCGAGCACCAGATCTGCGGGCTGTAATACAGCATGCCCGGGTCAAACCTTCCGCCGCCTCCGGAGCAGTTCTCCAAAAGCAGATTCGGAAACTCCGAAAGCAGGCGCTCCTGCATTTCATACATGCCAAGAACATAGCGATGACAAAGCTCCCCCTGCCTGTCCGCAGGGAGATTGGCGCTTCCAAGGTCCGTGAGCGGCCGGTTCATGTCCCACTTGACATATTCCACGTTTGCCGAATGCAACACTTCAAAAATCTGCGCCAGTATATGCTCTCGCACTTCCCCTCGCGTAACGTCCAGCACAAGCTGATTCCTTGCGCGGCAAGCACGTCTCCCCTGGATCTGAATGGCCCAGTCGGGATGGGCTTCGTAAAGCTTCGAGTCCGGAGAGATCATTTCCGGCTCAAACCAAAGGCCAAACTTCATGCCAAGGGCATTGACCTTCGAAACCAGTTCTCCGAGGCTTCCCTGCAGCTTTTCCTCATTGACCTGCCAGTCACCAAGAGAACGATTGTCGTCAAAACGATTGCCAAACCAGCCATCGTCCAAAACCAACATTTCAATGCCAAGCTTTGCGCTTTCCTTTGCAATATCAAGCAGTTTTTCCGCATTGAAATCAAAATAAGTCGCTTCCCAGTTATTGATCAAAACGGGGCGGTTTTTATGCAGGTACGAGCTTCGGATGAGGTGCCTGCGATACAGGTCATGAAAGCTTCTCGTCATGCCGCCAAGGCCTTCGGAGGAATATACCAAAATGACCTCAGGCGCCTGAAAGCTCTCGCCAGGATCCAATTTCCAGCAGAAATTCTCCGGATGGATCCCCATGCAAATGCGCACCTGGTCAAACTGGCTGCGCTGCGCCATGGCAAGAAAGTTACCGGAATACACGAAATGAAAACCATAAACGTCGCCGCGATCCTGCCCAGCGTCCTTCCCCATAAGGGCCAGGAAGGGGTGCTCCTGATGGCTGCTCTCACCCCGAAGCGACGCAACTGAAAAAACGCCATGCCCCAAGGGCTTACGCTCCTGAATGCGCTCTCTTGCCCAAGAACCATGCAGCGTTAAAATGTCAAAATCTCTTGCCTCCAGATCAAGGCAAGCGCTCATCACCTTCTTAAGGTAAACCGCGTCATCGCTTCCGTTCACGATGCGAACGCTCCTGGCGATGGCATCTGCGTCCTCAAAGGTGCTATAAGACAATTCCACGACGATCCCCGTTACGGGATCCTCGCAGGTAATGACAAGCGTGGTGACTTCTTCCTCGCTTCCAAACGTCGCAGGAAGTCCTATGAGCTTTCCTTTTCCCTTTTGGATCTCATGTTTTTTGTAGACCAGGCTGACCGCATCCTGCCCATTCTTTGTGCAGCAGATGCGAAGGCTGCTCTCCCTGAAATCTCCCACGCCGTTCGAAGAATATTCAAACGGGAACGCGTCAAAAAATGAACTCCTGTCGCGGTCATTTACGTCCGGCGTAAAGGGCGGCTCGGAAAGACGAAGAAGCGATAATGCGCCACTTACGTCCGAAAGCTTCTGCCCATAATAAACATGCCCCAAAAAGCCTTCTTTTGCGGCGATGCCGATCAGATAGGTAGAATGCGGCGTATCCAACCAAAAGAGGCGTTCTTTTTCCAAATAGCATATGCTCATGATCTGCTCCTTAAGCTCCTGCGATCACCGACACCAGGTAAAAGCCCTCTTTATCCTCTTTGCTTGCCTGCACGATCTCGATCTCTATCGTGTGCTCTCCCTCGCTGCCATGCTCCAGGATGGTTTCAAGATAAAGGCAGTCACCCCAGTCCTCCGTAAAGTTCGAATCCAGCGTGATGGCGCTACTTTGGTCGCCATCCAGGATCAGTCTTGCAACAGGCGCCGGCCTTCTTACGGTCTTTCGATACTGCACCGCAATGTTCGGGCCAAGCACGCGGAAGGCGATCCTCGCGCCCACCTTGTACGCCGTCCAGCCGCGCTTAAAGCAGTCAGAAATGCTGTACTGCGGTGCGCCGTCCCGCGAAAATCCATCACACTCGATCGGCATGATCTGGTAATTACGATATCTCCTCGAGTTCTCGTAACTACTCTGCGTGATCGTGACGGGGAGTGGCAAAAAGGCATCCTCGAAATCCATGATCCCACCTGCGTTCTTGTCAGGGCCAAGCGCAAGCGCTTTTTGTTTCGGCCCTTCCAGATAATTCGTGATCACGCCCGCCACCAGCTCATGACCAAGGTCATTGGGATGCAGAAAATCAGGCGAAATGCTTCTTGCGGGAATCGTACCATAAAGCACCGGCTTCATGCTAACACTCGGTATATGATACCGCTCCCCGACGGGTCTGTGAAGAAACGCCGCATTTCCGCCGTCATCATATCGCACGTTGTGCACCAAAAGAAGCGCCGGCTTCCACGGAGCGGCAAGGATCACGCGGACAAGACTTTCGTAGGTCTCCTCAAAACGAAGGTTATAATCCTCATCATTCACGGAGAACTCTACGACCACGAAGTCCGGGCGTTGCGACAAAACATCCTCCTGCACTCTGGCCACGCCAAGCTGCGAGGTGGTTGCTCCGATCCCGGCATTCCAGTAGGAGATTTCAGACTGCGGAAAGTTTTTCTCCCACCAAGCGTAGGTGCGATAGGCATAACAAAACTTGGGTTCACTCGCAAGACTACCCTGCGTAATGGATCCTCCAAGGAAAGCGATCGTCAGGTCCTCGCCCGCCAGGGCGCGCCGCATACACTTCACGATCCTAGAGTCATCTCCGAAATTCACAATCCCGTCCGCAAATCTTTTCTTGATCGATTCCACGGTTCCTTTGAGTTCTTTATCCATCTGACCATTCATCCTTTGGTTTGATCATTTTATTTTCTTAACGCTCTCTCGATGCAAGAGCTTGCCTTCCACCACGTGGATCCCCTTTGCAAAGCTCTCTCCGCTCATTTGTCGGATCAGGGATTTCACCGCTTCCTTGGCCATGGCCTGAAGATCCACGGCATAAGTGGTAATGGCGGCTCCAAGCTCCTTTTCGCCAGGATACCCGTCAAAGCCCGTAACGGAAACGTCTCCCGGAACGGAAAGCCCCAGCTCTTTTAGGTTCCTTATCAGCTTTCTGGCCGTCACGTCGCAGTTACACACAAATGCTGTCGGCATCTTCTTCGGAAAAATAAACCTTTCAAAGCTTTTATCCGTGCCATCCTGCGCCTCGCGGTCCGGGATCACGTGATCAAAAGGCACGCGAAGCCCGTTCTCCATCATGGCCTTCTGATAGCCAAAATACCTGTCCGTGATGCTCTCCGTCGAAAACAGCGTTCCGACAAAAGCGATGTCCCGATGTCCCTGCGCGATCAGGTGCGAAGTAAGAAGATACGTGCCGTAAAAACTGTCTGAAACTATGCAATCCACCTCGGAGGAGGTATCATAAAAATCCAGGAAAACAAGCGGCAGCCCTGATCGTTCCTGAAGGAATTCTTCATATCCGTTCCCCGGCTTTCCGAGTACGATCAGCCCGTCCACCATCTTATCCGTGACAAGCCTTGGCAAAACCTTCTGCCGCGTCATCTCTTCCGTTAAGTTTTCATATCCGCTAAAGCAATTCCTCGCAATGGCCTTTTCCGATACGGCCTGATAGAGCCGCCAATAAAAGGAATCAAAGGTTTCAAGCGCGCTTGAAGGCATCAAAACGCCCACGCGATAACTCGTTTCTTTTTCCGCTTCCGAGTCCGCGTGAATGGAGCGATATCCCATCTCTCTTGCCAGCGCAATGATCTGCTCACGCACGGGCTTGCTGACGCCCTTTTGCCCGGAAAGCGCCTTCGAAACGCTCACCGTACTCACGCCAAGACGTTTTGCAATGTCTGACATGGTCACTGCTTTTTTCATCGTTTCTATCCTTCCTGACCTGACCGACAGTCCTGCCAGATCTCTTCTCCAAAACCATTCAAATAGTCCGCAAGCTCCGTCGCCATCTCCTCTGCCTCCGACGCACGCACGTGCCCCGTGGTCCCGCATCCATTCTTGGAATACAGGAAATGGCGCACCTTCGGATCACCCAGTTCCCTGCAGACCTCATCGATTGCCTGATCCCATTCGATTTCATGTCCCAGGATCGTCGTCGTCAGCAAGATCAGCGCATTGGGATAGTTCGATCGCAATGTTTCAACAAAAGTGCGGTAATCCCTTCTCCAACGCCTTGCCTTCTCGCCGTTGTAATCCTCCACCATGAAATTCTCAGGATAATGATCATTTTGCCCTATGGCAATGATCACGACGTGCGGTACGTATTTCGTAAAATCCCATGGTTTTCTTTCTCCAAGGGATGGATTGTTTTCGATCTTATCATAGGTGCTGAGCATGCCCTTGGCGTTTGGCAGGTCAAAATAGCCCGTGCCATCCCACAGTGCAATGCCTCCCTGCGCCACGTCGTGCAGTCTCGCGCCTAATTTTCTCGCCAGGATCCAGGGATAGGAATAGTAGCTGTTGGAATAGATTCCGTTATGCCCTTCCGGATCATCGCCGCCGCACCTTCCAATGGCCTCGCTCACTTCTCCGCAGGAGATGGAATCGCCATAAACCTCAATGCGGCGCTCTTTTTCTACTATATCACGTCGAAGCCCCATCTCGCAAGGCAAAAGCATGTTAGAAATGATTCCGTAAAATGTTACGTAATGGCATGCGTCCATGCGTTTGAAAATGGTCAGTTCATGCTCCTCGCCATCCAAAAACGCGCTAAGGTCATACATCCTGACCCCTTCCCTGCCTGAAAGCGCCGCAAGCCCTGCAATATGGGCATTTTCCTCGCCCCCCGCAGGAAGCCTTAAGAGGAACTGCGAAACGCTCTCTCCCTGCGTCGTATTCCCGTCATGCAAAAGCACCTTGCCGCGATAGATTCCATCCACCAAAACGCCAAGCGCATTTTCAAAATAGGAGTGGCGATTTTCCGCGGCGAAAGCCGCAAAACGCCCTCTTACGCGAAACTTTACGTAGCTGCACGGGTAAACAAATACCGGCGCGTTAATATCCTCAAAATCAATCCTGCCCTCGAATGCGAATCTCGCATCCGAGGGCTTTGCAAATTCATATTTCATGTTCTTTTGCCCTTGTAATTATCTACGACCGATCTCAGTGTCACCGTCTCTTACGACGCTGTGCTTCTTGATATAATCAACGATCTCGTCAAACTGGCAGAACGCAAGGCCGACATAGCTGTCCGCGCAACCATAGTAGATGGCGATCCTGCCCGTCTTGGGATCATGGATCGTTGCGCAAGGGAAGGTTACGTTGGGCACGAAGCCGCGCTCCTCATACCACTCTTCCGGCGTCAGGATAAAGTTCTCGCAACGATACTTCACGATGGAAGGGTTCTCCAGGTCAAGGATCGCGCCGCCGATGCTGTAAACATAGCCATTGCAGGTGCCGCTCACGCCGTGATAGAAAAGAAGCCAGCCTTCGCTTGTCTCAATGGGAGCCGCGCCGCCGCCGATCTTCAGGGACTCCCACCACTCGTAGCCTCTGCCCATCACGTGACGATGCTTGCCCCAATAGGTCAGGTCAGGGCTCTCGCTTACGAAGATGTCGCCAAAAGGCGTATGGCCGCTGTCAGAAGGTCTGCTCAGCATCACAAAATTCCCGTTGATCTTTCTGGGGAACAACACCGCGTTACGATTGAAGGGCAGGAACGGATTCTCAATGCGGATAAATGTCTTGAAATCCTTCGTCTTTGCCATACCGATGGCTGCGCCATAAAAGTCACCGCACCAAATGATGTAATAGGTGTCCTCCACCTTTACCAATCTGGGATCGTACGCATAAACAGGCATGAAGGGCTCGCCGTTCTCATCCACGAACTGAACCTTATCCTTCTCAAAGTTCCAGTGAATGCCGTCCGCGCTTCTGCCAAGATAAACGTAAGGCACGCCATTGGTCTGCTCGCCGCGGAACACGCCAATAAAACCATCCTCGTAAGGAACTACGGCAGAGTTAAAGATCCTTGCCACACCCTCGATGGGATTGCGGTTGATGATGGGGTTCTCGGTGTAGCGCCAGATCGGTGCATTTACAATGTTTGCAGGACGCTCCTGCCAAGGAACGTTCTTCACTTCAGGTGCGATCATTTGAATGCTCATGTTTTTTCTCCTTTGTTTTGTCCAAGATTTATTTTTAAGTATTTTTAGCTTCTGTTAAGCTTTGATTTAATCTTACATCCGAATTTTCGAATTTTCAAGCCCCATTTTATATTTTCTTGCATTTTGTGACTTTGCACAATAAACCGCGTTTCTTTTTGTGCCTTTTCATCATTACTTAAATTTAGCTAAAAATGTGCCAGGCAAAAAAACAAGGCGTGCCACTGGGCACGCCCCGCGCTTCATACCCTGATAGGCTGCTACGAGTTCGCCATGCTCTTTAGTTCATCGATCATCTTAGGCAGTTCGGTTGCCATGTTCTCGTCGGTAAACTGGCAGGTGCCAACTTTCTTGTGTCCGCCGCCGCCGTACTTTAGCATCAGCTTGCCAACGTCAACAGTGCTGGTCTTGTTCAGAATGCTGTAGCCCACTGCGGCGCTGCAGCCAAAGCCACCCTTGCCGTTCACGATCCATACGGAAATGTTTTGCTCCGGATACATGCTGTAGATCAGGAAGCGGTTGCCGGAATAGATGGGATCCACGCCGCGAAGATCCGAAATGAGCACGTTGCCGTCCACAACCGTATGAGCCTTCACCATCTCGCGGAACTTCTCATCCTGCTCGAAATAGACTGCAATTCTCTCCTTCATGTCAGGAAGGTTCAGGATCTCTTCCGTGCTCATGGTCCTGCAGGAATGCATGAGCTTCTCCATCAGCTGATAATTGGAAATGGTGAACTGACGCCATCTTCCAAGGCCTGTCCTGGGATCCATCAAGAATCCAATCAGGATCCAACCCGTGGGATTTTGGATCTCTTCGATGGTCAGATTACCGGAGTCCACCTTGTCCACGGCTTCCATGATCTCATCAAACTCAGGGAATCTGTCTTTGCCGCCATAATACTCATAAACGATTCTCGCACAGGAAGGCGTTAAGCGGCTGTCTCCCTTATATTTCCCCTCCAGTTCAAGTCTCTCGTGTTCACTTGAGTGGTGGTCAAACCAAAGCCCACAGCCCTCCACGTAAGGAACGTTTGCAAGGCAATCATCCTCCGTCACCGGAACAAGGCCATCCTGCAGATCCTTCGGATGCGCAAATTTCCAGCTGTCAACAACGCCCGCTTCCAAAAGAAGCGCGCCACATACCAAGCCATCAAAGTCAGAACGGGTGATCAGTCTCATAAAGTACCTCCTTAAGTGTGTTTTAGTTTTTGTTTATTATCCCTTTAACATGAACCCTCTTACGATTTTCAATCCAAGCTTTACGTACCAAGGCCTGAGCGCCTTGTCCGCTTCTTTTAAGCGCTTTCGGATCTCGATGTGCTGCGGGCAGTGCTGTTCGCACTTACCGCATTGTACGCACTGATCCGGAAAAGCAGACTCTTTCCGAATGCCAACCACTTGTCCGTACTGCCGGATCGCGGTCTTCATCCCTTCCACGTAGATTGCATTATAGCAACGGAACGTTGCCGGAATGTCAACGCCCTTCGGACATGGCATGCAATAGCCGCACCCCGTGCAGCCGACCTTCGTTGTCTTTTCAATGGCACGCTTTATCTCTGCGATCAAAGCCCTGTCGGAATCATCGAATTCACCCGGCTGGACCTCAGACGCAATGCGGCAATTCTCTTCCACCATCTCCAGGGAATTCATTCCGGAGAGCACGCAGGTCACCTGCGGCTGTTCCCAAAGCCAACGAAACGCCCATTCTGCCGCGCTTCTTTTCTTTTCATTCTCTGCGATCAGCTTCTTTGCTTCCGCCGGCAAAAGGTTCACCAGCTTGCCGCCCCGAAGCGGTTCCATGATGATCACGGGAATACCCTTTTCTGCCGCTGCCATGAGCCCCTTGCGCCCTGCCTGGATGTTCTCGTCCAAATAGTTGTACTGGATTTGGCAAAAGTCCCAGTCATAGTCCTCCAGGATCTTCAGAAACATCTCCGTGTTCCCGTGAAAGGAAAACCCCACCTGACGGATCGCGCCGGATTCCTTCTTCCTGCGGATCCAGTCCTCGATCCCATTTTTCTTTAGGTTCTCCCAGGAGGCAAGGTCCGTCAGCATATGCATCAGATAATAATCCACGTAGTCCGTGCGAAGGCGCGTCAGTTCTTCGTCAAAGTAGCGATCAATGGCCGCGGGGCTCTTAACCAGATACTGCGGAAGCTTTGTCGCGATCTTCACCTGCTCGCGGATATGATTCTCCTCAAAGATCCTTCCCATGAGGACTTCACTGCCAGGGTAAAGCCACGCCGTGTCATAATAATTTACGCCTGCGTGAAAAGCCGCCATAACCTCGCTCTGCGCCTTTTCGTAATCGATCTCCTTGCCGTTTCTGGTAAAGCGCATGCACCCAAAGCCCAGGATTGAGACGTCATTGCCGTATTTGTCTTTCCGATACTGCATGCTACCTCCAATAATCTCACTTGTTCCCTGATCAAGCCTCTGAAGAAGGCTTGTCGTTGCTCAGATACTTTGCAAATTCATCTGCAGGGAGCGGTTTGGAATAATAATATCCCTGAATGTAATCGCCGCCAAGCTGCGCGATGCGCTCCATCTGCTCCTTCGTTTCCACGCCCTCTGCAATGGTCTTCAGGTTAAGCATCTTTGCAAGCTGCATGGAGAACTCCAGGATGTTCTTTTCCGAACCTGGCTTATCATTCTCGATGATGCTGCGATCAAGCTTTAAGATGTCAAGATCCATGCCGCTGAGCGCACTCAAAGAGGAGTACCCGGTTCCAAAGTCATCCATCTCAATGACAAAGCCATTGTCATGGAGCTGCTTTACCGTCTCCGTGATCCTTGCAGGGTCGTCGGAATATGCGCTCTCCGTCACTTCCACGTGAATCCATTCATGCGGAACATTGTAGCTGTCAATGAGTTTTGTGATTTGCTCCGCAAGATCCGTAAGCTCAAAATCACGTCTGGAAACATTGATGGACACGGGAACGATCGGGATTCCCGTCTGCTCCCACGTTTTCAGCGTACGGCAGATTTCCTCCCACACGTAAAAATCCATCTTCGTGATAAATCCGTTCTGTTCAAACAAAGAAATGAACACGTTCGGATTTAAGAATCCGATGTCAGGATGCTGCCAACGCACCAAGCCCTCCGCGCCGCAGGTACGGTCCGTCCGGAAATCATGCTTGGGCTGATAATATACCACAAACTCCCGATTCTTCAAGGCATCGTCCGCCGTACTTACGATCATCTGCCTCATGAGAAGGTCCTGGCGAAGCTCGTCATCGTATTCCGCGATGTTGACGCCATAGGTTCCCTTGATCTTCTGCAACGCAAGCATCGCCCTGTCATACATTCCCTGGGCGCTGACGTTAAATCTTGAATCGATGTGATAGATGCCGTGCTTGATCACCACGTTAGGCACGGGGTAAGGCGTTTCACTGTCATTTTTCGACACGACTTCCCGCATTTGCTTAAGGTCACGATCATAGACAAGACCCGCAAACTTATCGCCCTCGATCCTGCCGCCGAAAAGGAAACCTGGCATATATCTGATACCGTGATCCGCCATGATGCGAAGCACTGCATTGCCTTTTTCATATCCATATTTTTCGTTGATGACCTTCAGGCCCTGAATGTCGGAAACCCAGATCATGTACTCATGCTGCGGGTATTCAGCGAGATAATCATCCACCTTTTTGAAGAAAAATTCCTTCGTGTAAAGGCCTGTCAAGGCATCTCTTTCCATAATGCTCAGCATTGCCGTGGATTCACGCAGACGGATCAGGCCACGGATACGGTTGAGCACAATGTCCGGCACAAAGGGTCTGCGAATGAAGTCAGACGCGCCAAGATCAAGGCATTCCACCTCCGCTCGCACCTCTTCGCTGCTTTCCACACCGCGTTCACTCATGACAACAATGGGGATTTCCGAAAAACGCGTGTCAAATTTCATGTTTCGGATCAATTCAAAGCCATTCGTCTCACAGAGACGCAGTTCCGTCATCACCACGGAGATCTCCCTGTAGGAATCCTTGAGGCGATCCAGGGCACCGTCCGTATCCGACGCGGAAATGACCACATAGCCCTCGTTCAGGATCATCTGAAGCTCATGGATCGTTTGCTCACTGTCAGATACGACCAGGATCTTCTTAAAGCTGCGGAAATAGTTCGAACGCCCGGGCTTTTCCCCCGTCACCTCCGCAAATCCGACCACGGCGCGATGAAGTTCACTTCCCTCGTTCACCCTGGAGATCTTAAAGCGATAGGTCAGCTCTCTTCCGCCTCTTGAAACAGTATATTCATGCGAATACGCTCTTCTGTCCCGAAGCTTTTCCTTGATATTCTCGGTTCTCGAAAGCTCCAGCATCTCCTGCAGATCCTTTTTCTCCACGCAGGCCCTGACATACTTCGTCATTGCGTCCTCATAAGGAGGATTGCTTCTGAAATATGCGCCAAAGATCTCATTGATTGCCTTGCTCACGCGATAAGGGCTTACGTAGTTCTTATCGAAATCCACGTAAAAGATGCATTCATAGTTTTCCGACAGACTCTGCATCAGATCGCCAAGATAACTGCTCTCCCGATAAAGCTGCCCGTTCAGATCCATGAAGTACATGTAGATCTTCTGATTGTCGTCCGAGTAGTCCTCAGCCAGGAACGCTTCCAGACGATAGGGATGATACTCCCCGTCCTCAAGCTTGCGATAACGCACCCAGTAATATTCTTCACCATGATACTTGGCAAAGAACTTACGAAGATAGTCCATGTTGACAAGCTTTTCCACGTTGGCGCGGTCATCCGGGAAGATGATGTCGCGCTCGAACTCCTGCTGCCACAGAAGCGCAAGGAACAAGTCCTCTCCCACGTATGGGCTTCCTTCCTCCTCCTTACTTGTGTAGATGGTGGAATAGGTTCCCTTCGTCAGATTGACCATCAAAACCTTTCGATATTGATTTCCTATTCTTGACAATGCCATTGATAATGAATCTGTCATGGAATTCACCTCACGATCATGATCTGTCGAACTCATCTAGCCATTATTATCCGTCATTTTTCCGTCATTCTTTTGGTACAAATATGTCACCGGTGCAGCCATCCAGCTCCACCCAAAGCCACCCGTCCGACGCCTTTACTTCGCGCCCGGAAAGAAGGCCCACGTAAACGCCGTGCTCCCCTGCGGGAATTCGCAGGCCGGCACCGTTTTCATCGTTATTTACCGCGATCAGGGCACAGGACCCTTCCGAATTCCGCGAGAAGGCATATTGCCTATTGGTCAGGACAAGTTCCCTGTAATCCCCGTAGGAAAGCGCCGGAACCTGTGCATGAATGCGACCCAAGGAAGCGATCAGCTTCTCCCGCTCCTTTCCCTGCGCATTTCCTTCCAATTTCTTCAAAGATAGCCTGGGCCTTAGCGGTGCATCCGTTCCATAGGTTTTCTTGCCTTCGATGCCAAACTCCGAGCCATAATAGATGGACGGAATGCCAGGCAAGGTGTACAGCAAAATGTGCACGGGAGCAAAGTGTGCCTTATTGTTCAGCTTAGTATATATACGCTCCACGTCATGATTGTCCACGAAATTGTAAAGCCTGAAGTTCGGGTTGTTCCCGCCCATGCCGTAAAGTCGCTTTACGGTGTGTGCGATCTCGAAATAATTGTGATCGTTATGTCCGGAATAAAGCGCCTTGTGCAAGTGATAATTGGTCACTGAATGCAGCGTTCCCTCGTTGACCCATCGGTTATACTCCCCGTGGATCACTTCGCCCATGAGCCAGAATTCCGGCTTCACTTCGTTTGCAAGCCACCTAAGCGACTTCATAAACTCGAAATCCAGCACGTCCGCCGCGTCCAGGCGGATGCCATCCACGTCAAACTCACTCACCCAGAATCGGATCACGTCCAGAATGTAGTCCCGCACCGCAGGATTTCTTTGGTTGAGCTTCGCCATGATGTTATAGCCGCCCCAGTTGTCATAGGAAAACCCGTCGTTGAACTCATTATTGTTCCAGAAATTGACATTACAGTACCAATCCCTGTAGGGCGAATTCTCGCGGTTCTTCCTAAGGTCCTGCATTGCGAAAAAGTTGCGCCCCGTGTGATTGAACACGCCGTCAAAGATCACGCGAACGCCCTGCTCATGCGCAGTTCGAACAAAATCCTTTAAGTCCTCGTTGGTCCCGAGCCTTCCGTCCAGCTTTTTGTAATCCGTGGTCTCATAGCCATGCCCGTCGGATTCAAACATCGGTCCAACGTAGATCGCATTGCAACCGATCTCCTTCGCATGCCCGATCCACGGAAACAACTCCCGCAGGCGGCTCACCGGCTCGCCGTAGGGGTTCTTCTCGGGCGCCCCCGCAAGTCCCAAAGGATAAATGTGATAAAATACTGCCTCATCGTACCAAGCCATGGTTTTGCTCCTTGTGCCTTAAATTTATGTCCCCCAACACTGCCTAACCCTTATGGCTTTACGTAATATGCTTTCGCCGCATGTTTCTTCAGCGTAACGTCCAGCTTCGTTTCCGCACTGCTCTCCTCGCCCGTCCAAAGCTCCTTTACATTGATCTTGTCATAGATCTCGAGCTCCGACAGCGGCAGGCAAAGCGTTCCGTCCTCTTCTCCCGCATTGAACACGGCCACGTAGCTTCCGCCCTTTGTGCTCTGCGCCATCCATACGATGAATTCCGTACCATTCATCTTCCTGCGGAAGATCTGATGGGAATGCCTTGCATTCAAATGCATGGACAAAATGTCCTCATTGGTCAAAAGCTTCATCGTGAACTCGTCAAAGCCTGTCATTTCCCCGCCGATCATCAGCGGTGAACGGAAGATGCTCCAGAGTGTCAACATCGTCACCTGCTCGTCCTGGGTGAACTTCGTCCAGTTGGCTTTGTCATAGTCCTGACGGATCGGCCCTACGGGCAGCATGTCCGCATCCGGCCAATGCCCTGCGCCCGTGTGCGTGCACCACTTCTCCGCTCTCTGGAACATGTCGTAAAGAAGCTCCCATTTGTCCCAGAAATCATCCGTGATACGCCACATGTTGCAGACCTGCTTAAAGAGCTCCGCCGCATCAAGCGGCGCGGGTCCGGGGGAGATGCTGAGCACCATGTCCCTTCCGCAGCCTTTAAGCGCCTCGCTGAGCATCACCAATTCGTCTTCCTCACGGGGCACCTCTCTTGCGATGTCATCGCACTTGATAAAGTCCACGCCCCAGGATGCATAGAGTTCAAAAATGCTGTCATAATATGCTCTCGCGCCGTCCTTATTCGGATCAACGCCGTACATGTCGGAATTCCAATAGCAGATGCTGGCGGTCTTCGCCACCTGTCTTGCCGTCTTGTCAGTGCCCTTGATGGGACAGTTCTGATGCACTGCCTGACGGGGAATGCCGCGCATGATGTGAATACCAAACTTCAGCCCCAAAGAATGCACGTACTCAGCCAGCGGGCCAAAGCCCTTGCCACCCGCAGAGGAAGGAAACCTGTTTTCCGCGGGGATCAGCCTGGACCACTCATCCATACAAAGCTCCGTAAAGGGCCTGTATTCATGGCTTCCTGCCTGCGGCTCGTACCACTGGATGTCAACGACCACATACTCCCAGCCATATTGCTTCAAATGCTCTGCCATGAACTTCGCGTTCTGGCGAACGATGTCTTCCGTCACGGCCGCCCCATAGCAGTCCCAGCTGTTCCAGCCCATGGGGGCTCTCAAAGCCATTTCACTCATCGTCTCCGTCCTCCAAACTTATGATGTCTTATGCCTTTTTATGCTTTCCGCGAAGCTCCAGCTGACGGAGCTTTAAGTTCGTGTTGTAGAAATCCTTCGTAGAGCACCCTGCCCTGCCGCCGCCGGCACAGGCGCAGGCACAAGCGCAGGCGCATGCACAGGAGCTATGCGCGCAGCTGCTGCGGCTTCCGGAAGAAGTGGATCTCGGGATCGGCACGTGCGTCACGTGCACGCGCATATAGGTGTTCGGCGAGCTCACGTAAGGGTATACCCCATCCGTCTTTGTCTTGCGCAGAACCTTCTCCTCCTTCGGGATGTCCTCTTCCTTGATGACCTCCTCGCTCTTGATAAAGCTTCTGCCACAATAAGGACAGTTGTTCGCGCCGTCAGGCCTTGTGCCGCCGCATCCGGGACACGAAGGGAAGTATTCGATCCTAGTTCTCGTGATCTTCGTGGAGGCCGCCTTAAGGTTTGCAGTCTCAATGTAAGACGCTAAGACGCAGACAAAGATCACAAGACCAAACGTGAATATAAAGACTGCCGCGGCGATGATGGCACCCATGTTCACCTTGCTCTCATTGATGGCCTTCTTGGAAATGTCAAAGATGAAGGCATCATTCTTGTAGATCACCTGGATCGGGAACTTCTCGCCATGCTTTAAGTTGTTCTTGTAGAATTCGTAATACTTCTTTCCGTCTCTGGTAACGGTGTCCACTTCCGGATCGGTACGAAGCACCTTATCCGCATTCCAGTAGATCTCCAAAAGGTCCGTCTTACAATCAGGGAACCAACCGGGGGTAAAGCCATAAACCGTCTCGCCGTCCACGAACTGATTCATCTGATACATATAGTCCTGAACGAGTTCAAAGGAGAACTTCACGACCTCGTTCCTGTAATACTTTTTCTTGAAATCCACGCGCACGTAGCTTCCGCTCTCGGAATAATATTGGCACGATAAGATGTTGTCCGTAAGCCCCCTGATGGAACGATAATTCTTGTTGGGAATGCCGATCTTTACCCATTCCAAAGGCCCTTCGGAGACGGAATCCAGCACCTTCCACTCAATGTTGTAGATCATGTGGAGCGTGCCGTCGTCGTTAACGTCAACGGTAATCTCATATTCCAGGATCCGATCCAGGTCTGACGCCTGAACCTTTGAACCAAACATCGGGATGATCAATGCGACAAGAAGCGCAAACACCCATATCTTAAAAGACTTTCTCATTCTTCTGCCCCTGCCTTTCCACGATAGATCCGAAGAGGACATTCGCAACGCATCTTCGTCGAGAAATCTCTCCGCTCCTTGCACGCCTCGCCGTCCCAGATCTTCTCCCAATCATCCGCGAGGAAATTCCCCAGCGGCTCGTCGGAAAGCCAGCTCTGGCAAGGCACCACGTTTCCGCCAGGCGTGATCGCCATGTTGCTCAGGCATGCGCCACAGTTCGGCGTGCTGATGCCAAGCTCCCTGCAGAAGGCTTCATCCACCCATCCGGGCGAAGTAAAGCTGATCTCCATGCCGTTCTTATAACAATACTCCACGCTCTCCTTCAGGATCTCACGAACCTCTGCAAGCGAAAGCTGAAGCTCTTCGGAAGCTTCCATTGCCGCATTACCGGTGGTGATCAGTCCGGAACAGGTCACGTACAGAACGCCCTTTTCGTGCAGGAATTCCAAGGTCTTCACATAGTCCTTATTCAACGTGCAGAGCGGCGTGTTAATGCTCAGGTTAATGCCTGCGGCGATCGCATTCTCAATGCCCGCCACGGTCTCCTGGTACTTCGGCGCGCCAACAAGCTTGTTGTGAACCTCTTCGTTCCAGGAATAGAAGGTGATCTGGCAGCTGTCCAGAGAGGCTTTCTTTAACTCTTCGCAGTATTCCTTCGTCAGCTTGATGCCATTGGTGTTCAGCCTGGTGATGAACCACTTTGCGTGGTCGATCAGCTCCGGCAGGTCCTCACGCATGGTGGGTTCGCCGCCGGTAAAGGTCACCTGCGGAATGCCAACCTTGCGGCACTTGTCCAAAATGGCCTTCCATTCTTCCGTGGACAGCTCCTCCTCCGAGGATTGCTCCTGTCCTGCCGCATAGCAATGCACGCAGTTTTGATTGCAATGCCATCTGCCGCCCTTCGTCATGGCGCTGATCATCAGATCCATTCTGTGCGGCGCCTTCATAAGCGGTGCATATTCTCCGATGTTAAGGTACCCGATGGCCTCGTCCGTCGGCTCGCCGTAAGCCACCTGCTTAAAGGTCGTCATCATGCGAAGGACTCCCTTACGCAGCATTGCCTTGGGCACGAAAGGATATACCTTCTTCACCCTTGCCGTGGCAAGCTTTACGATGTTCTTCGCGTCCTCGTCATTGATCTCGCGACCCGCGTAAACGTTGACCTCCTCGATAAACTCCGTCAGCAAAATGCTCCAGGCGCGGTTCACGGGGATCACGTCCTGGCCGTTAATGATCGCCACGCTCGCTCCAACCTCTCCGTCCACGATCTTAGGCGGTACAAGGTGAATACGGACCACGCCGGGCCCTTCCGGGTTCAGCGTCGTGTGATGCACCTCGTTAAAATGCTCATACGCGTAATTTCTTTCTCTCTTTGAAGTTCTCATGTCATATCCTTTCCTGCTGCAAGCGCCTTTAAGTCGCTCTTATTCTGGTACATCTCCTGGTCTGCCCTCTCAAAGACCTCCGCAACGCGGTGATCCTTGCCCGGCACGTAATCAGATACGCCGACGGCAACCACGGGCCCCTTGCCAGCCTTTTGATTCTCAAGCACCTGAGCCTTAAAAGCCTCGATCAGGTGATCGCGCTGTTCATAATCGCTGTTCATCATCACCACGGCAAACTCGTCGCCGCCGATGCGGAACACGGGACTATGGGCAAAGGACGTGAAGATCAGCTTACACGAAGCTTTGATATATTCATCTCCGGCCTTATGTCCGTAATTGTCATTCACAAATTTCAGATTGTTGATGTCGCATACGGCGATGGCGAAGCTCATCTGCTCGGGATCTTCCTCAAGCTCATGCTGCATGGACTCCTCCACCTCACGATATGCCGTGATGTTCTTTGCGCCCGTCAGGCCGTCACGCCTTGCAAGGTCATTCGCCATGCGAAGTGCACGCACGTGCTCTTCTTCCTTGCGTACTTCCTCATTCACGTTCTCCACGCCAATGATGAAGTGGATGCGATCACTGCCCCACATTACGGTCAGACGCATGTACTGCGGCTTTCCGTCCAGCATGATCCTGTAATCCTCGCGCAACTGCTTGTGACCTTCCAAGGCGGTGATCATGTGATCCTTTCCAAGGATCATCGTAATGCGCTCACGATCCTCCGGATGCACAAGTTTTCTTGCGTTGCCCTCCATCTCTTCGAAGAAGTTGATGCCCTCCTCCTGGATCACAAGACTGCCAAAGAGATTGTTTGCGCGATACTCCGTATATCTTCCGCTTGCGGAATTCACATAGTATATGATGTCGTAGTGCGACGCCAGGCCTTCTGCGATCTGGTTGTAGGTCTCCAGATCCTTGCGCGAACGCCTTGCCTCAGCAAGCTGCTCCATCTCCACGGGCGAGTTGATGATCTCGATATCATTTGCATAAAGCGTACGGCTCAGCATGCTCACGATGTATTCGCCGCGATCCGCCGTCTCCGTATTCAGCTCCGTCAAAAGGATGCCGTAGATCCTGCACCCGTAGAACACAGGGAACGTAACGTACGCCTTACAGTGTTTCGGAAGAAGCTTATTCGTAAAGATCTGCTTTACGGAGCATGCCCTCTCTTCCTTCGGGATGATACGAAGCTCCCCGTCCTCGGTCACGCACCACAGGTTCAGGCGATCCGGGAAGATCGTAACGCCGTGGTAAATGTAATTCACGGGAATGTCGTAAAGATAAAGGGCCGAGTTCTGCAAGCCCAGCTTGCCAAAGTGACTGACGATGTTATCCACCGCATCCTTGCCGGTGCGATCAAAATCCGTGGTCTCGATCAAGAAATCCAACATGAATCCACGGCCGCTGTTAATATATTCGTTCCGTCTGTTCCTCGAGCCTGACATCATCCGGATGGCGCTGTCCCTCATGCGGATAAAGAGGCGGTTGTTCCTCTGATTCACGATGATGTTCATTCCCACGCGGTTCATGTATTCCTGCAGCTTAGCGATGAACGTCAGGAACTTTGACGCATCCGTGTAATTGATCGCGCCGTGAGTAAAGAAATCGTCGATAAGGAATCCGATCTCGTCGAACTCCTCAAGACTCATGACCTCTTTCTTCATGGCCGCGAGCATCCGATTGATGATCTCATGGAACAAGGGGCGAAGCCTTGTAGCATTGCTCTCGCCGCCTTCATAGCGGAATCTGTAAAAGCAGTCATCAAAAAGCTTGTCAATAAAAGCATTGTCCGCCGTAAGGAGTGCGCTGGGTTCAAAAACGTTCCACTCATAGGGACAGGATTCGCGTCCAAACAGCCTGGTCGGCAAAACGACGGAAGAAACCTTCTTCCCTTCCAATTTCTCCATGAGGACTTCAAAAGCCCTGGTGCCAAGCATGCCGTCGCTCGGTCCGATGGAAGCCAGCGGCGGGATCATGGTGCTTGCACCGTGGGTATTGTCAAATCCAAAGACAAGAATGTCCTTGCCCGGAACCAGGCCGCGCTTATCCATGGCCGTATAAAGCGCCACGGCTGCAGGGTCATTTACGCAAAAGATTGCCTGAGCGTCAGGATTTCGATCCAAAAGGGCCTCCGCCTCCGGCACACACTCTGAAGACATGTCCGTCTTCTGATAATCCGATTCCTTAAAATGAATGCCCTTCTCTTCCAGGATCTTGCCAAAAAGGCGCTTGCGCTCCATGGCATCTGGATTGTCATCACGTCCGCCGAGCATGCAGATCCTGTGAAGTCCGCGTACCTCCGTCAGATAATCGATCGCCTCGCGAAGACCGGACTCATTGTCGTAATTAACCGATGTCTCATCCTTGCTGTTCGTTGCAATGAGGACCTTCGGGATCCTTTCGTAATTGCGTATTTTCTCCAAACCAAAGGAATCCATCTCCAGAGCCGTGAAGTTTGGCATCGTCAGGATCAGGCCATCAAACTTGCTCGATTCCTCAAGGCGATAGACATAGTTATATACGGACTTATAGCGATAGTGCTTATCCACCTCGCCGATCTCGTTTTGCCTTCCCACAAGGACGATCAGTCTCACGTCTTCACGCTCCCGCGTCGCATTTTGCACGCCGCGGATCACTTCCTTCGCGAAATCCGTGAAGATATCCTCGCAGATCAGGCCGATCACTCGCATTTTCTTTTCTTGATTCTCCATAAGCATTTTGCTCCTTATGTACCCTTAGTTGAAAATGGACAGAAAGACGCATCTTATTCAGTAAATTATACTACAAAATGCCTCATGTTGCAAATTTTTTTGTCAAAAAAGTCCCCCTCTCACCTTCGTGGGAGGGGGACCTTGGGGAGAAAGAATATGGAGGTATTACAGTAGGTTTAACAAGGAATCATGCGCCAGCGTAAATGCTTCAAAGCCACTCAGCTTCTTACCTTCCTCGAATGCCGGAAGGGCTACACTTCCCCTTTCCAGGCCGGCAAATCCGTCAAAGTCAAACAGGTGCGGCTCCAGCGAAAGGAAACCGCAAAATCCACCCTCAAACATCCGCGTCAAGATCTCCTTGAGATTGCCATCTCCAAAGCCAGCAGGAACCACCTTTCCGGTTCCCCAGATGGCATCCTTGACATGAACGTAGGCCACGTAATCCTTCAGGAGCTCATAGGCTTCCAACGTGTCCTGCCCCGCCTGGACAAAGTTCGCAAAATCGAAGATTGCCTTAAAATGATCACTTCCAAACGCCTCCATGATCTCAAGGCATTCCTTTGCCTTCTCACCGTAGATGCCCTTTTCGTTCTCATGTAAAAGACAAATGTCCTGTGCTTTGGCATAATCCGCAAATTTTCCGAGGCGGTCAAAGACCTGCTCCTTCAGCACGCTCTTTTCGAATTCTGCATCCGAAGGCTCCTTGGAAAACGGTGCCTGCGGCACGTAAAAGCTGAACATCCTGATGTTCTTTGCTTCCATCGCGTGAGCGATCTCAATCGCCCTCTTGAATTCTTCAAAGTGCGTCTCGAAAGGGTCCGCGATCTGGATCTTTCCAAGGGGCGAACCCAAAGCGGAAAGCCGGATTCCGGCGTCATCAAGCTTTGCCTTGATCTCCTTTACCTTTATGTCTCCCTGGTGGATCAGATTCTTCCCGTCCACGCCGCGCATTTCCACGTAATGCATGTCCAGCTTTTTCAGGCACTCGATCTGCGTGTCCAGATCCTGTGCAATCTCATCTGCAAAACCAGTCAAAAGGTCATAATTTTTCATCGTTTTATCCTCTCCTAATTCACCTTCTTACCGGTCGCGCGGCGCTTATTCAGCTCCTCAAGGAACCTGTCCTCGTCCACCGGAAGCTCCACCGTCTGATCCAGCCAAGAGGAAAGATACATCGCATTCGAAAGCATCAGACCATTGATCCCTTCCGTTCCTTCCGCCACAAGGGGCGTGCCGAACAGAATATGATCCGCAAAGGCTTTCAGAACGCCCACGTGCTGCTCGTTCATTCCGTCGGTCTCGATGACAAGATGCTCCGTCTCAGGGACTTCATATCCACTCGTCGCGGTCTTGCAATACTCTCTTTCATTCACTTTCAGCTTGTCAAAAGTGAGCTTCCCGTGCTCGCAAACAATCTTGCCCATCTCAAAGGTCAGTTCCAGACGGTTCGTGCCGGGAGCATCGCCGGTGGTGGTCACAAACACGCCTGTCGCGCCGCCAGGAAACTCCAGGTACGCCGTCACGTCATCCTCCACCTCGATATCATGCCACTTGCCCTCATGGCAAAAGGCCCGAACCTTCGTCGGCATGCCGCAGAGCCACTGCAAAAGGTCTAACTGGTGCGGGCACTGATTCAAAAGGACGCCGCCGCCCTCACCATTCCAGGAAGCTCTCCAGCCCGCGGAGGCATAATATGCATCCGTACGATACCAATCGGTGATGATCCAGTTCACGCGCTTTAAGGCGCCGAGCTCACCGCTCCTGATCATCTCGCGGAGCTTGCGGTATACGCAGTTCGTGCGCTGGTTCCACATCATGGCAAACACCTTATCGCTCTTTTTCGCCACCTCGTTCATCTCACGGACCTGCTTTGTATATACCCCCGCAGGCTTTTCGCTCAATGCATGTAAGCCATGCTCCAGCGCATAGATGACGAATTCCGGATGGAAATAATGGGGCGTCGCGATGAGCACCGCGTCACACTCTCCGGACAAGATCAATGCATGCCCGTCCAGATAGGTCTTTACGTCGGGCGAAAGGTTTTCCTTTGCCCAGTCAAGTCGCTCCTGGCGAATGTCCGCCACTGCCGTCAGCTTCATGTTCGGCACCAAGCCCTTGACGATGCTTGTCGCATGACCGCCGCCCATGTTACCGATTCCAATGATCCCAAGCCTTACTTCACTCATTTTTCTCTCCTCTTTCTTCTGATTCGCATTGCCGCCTCGGCCCCGCATCACAACACTCCTTTTGCACAATCCCCAGCGACTCTTCATGTTCCTATTGTAATCCGCAGGCGAATATTATAATATAGACATATACTACCTATTTTATGTAATTTTCCGACCTATGGAGGAAGAGCCCATGCGTAGCAAAAAGCCGATCATTACAAGCACTCTCAAGGCGCCCGAGCGCGACAGGGCCCACTACATGTTCCCCGTTGCGCCGCCCTTCGACGTCGTATACCGCAATTCAGACGCGCCCTATCCCGTCGGTCCGCATACCCACAATGCCGCGGAGCTTTATTTCACGCTGACGGATCTTCCCGACGTTCTCCTTGGCAACACGGTGTCGGCAGTGCCCGCGGGGACGCTCCTTATCATTCCGGCCTTTTGCGTGCACCAGCTCTATCACGAGACTGGCGTCGTCTACGAGCGATACATCTTAAGCATCAACACCCAGTGGCTTGACGCGCTCCTTTGCGAAGGCGCCAAAGAAGTCGCCTACCTTTCCAACAGCACGCAGCCCGTGCTCCTCTTCCCCGGAAAGGAACAAAAAAGAAAGCTTCTTCGCCAGTTCGACGAATTGCTTTCTTTGAATGGCAGGACCTCTCCCGAGGCCATGAGCGCTTTTTTTCGATTGTTTTCCGGGATCCACGCCGAAGCCGGGAAGATCGCGCCAAAGCTGCAAAAGGACCTTCCGATCTCTCCCTCGCAAAAGCGCGTAAACGACTTTATTGCCTATCTTCAGGAGCATATACACGAGAATATCACTACTTCCGACCTTGCGGCGCACTTTTACCTCAATCCGGACTATCTGGCAAGGCTGTTCAAAAGCCACATGCATGTCTCCGTCGGACATTACGTGACCCTCCAAAAGATCAATGCTGCAGAGGCAATGCTCCGAGAAGGAAAAAGCGTAACCGAAGTCCAGGAAGCCCTGGGTTACTCCAGCTACGCTTATTTCTTCAAAACCTTTCAAAAGATCACTGGCATCTCACCGAGCCAGTACGGGAATCGCTATCGCTGATCACGCCTCGCCATTACGACACTTAAGCCTGACCTTTACTGCCGTAATAGAAGAATCCCATCATCGTGATGTCGTCGAACTGCGGTGCATCGCCCACAAAGGCATCAATGCCCTCGCGCACGGCGCGAAGCAGATCTTCAGGCTTATCACTTGCATTGCCGTTCAGTGCCTCGAGCATACGGTCCGGACCCATCAGCTCTTCGCTTGCATTTGTTGCCTCCGGCACGCCGTCAGTATATACAAACAAACGGTCTCCGGGCTGAAGTTCAAATTCATGCTCCTTAAAGTGAAGGCCTTCCATCGTTGCAACGGCAGGTGAATGGCGGTAAGTTACGAGCTCATATGTGCCGTCCGCCTTCTTAAGAGTGGGATGCTCATGACCGGCATTTGCGGCAACGCCCTTACCCGTGGACAGCTCGATCACGGCAAGCCATACCGTGACAAAGAGCTGTTCCTCGTTTCCTTCACAGAGCTGCTCGTTGACATGCGTCAATGCGTCAGCCGGACTTTCTCCGTTTTGCAAGTGGCTCTTGATCAAGGTCTTTGCAATGACCATGAACAATGCCGCAGGAACGCCCTTTCCGCTCACGTCCGCCATGACAAGCGCCACGTGATCGTCGTCCACCATAAAGTAATCATAAAAGTCACCGCCGACCTCCTTTGCAGGAGTCATCGTCGCATAAAGATCAAATTCCTTCCGCTTCGAGAATTCCTCGAAATCCCTCGGCAGCATGCTAGCCTGAATGTTCGTGGCGGCCGCAAGTTCACCGACGATCCTTTCCTCCTTTGCCGTCGCTTCCTTCAAGTCCGCAATGTACTTTTCAAGGGAATCCGTCATGGAGTTAAAGGATCTCGCAAGCTCGCCGATCTCATCGTCCGTGTCCACTTCCGATCTTCTCTGGAAGTTCCCTCCCGTGATCTCCTCCACGTCCGAAGTCAGTCTCTTTAAGGGATTGGCGATCTTTCTGGAAAAATATCCCGCCGTCAGTGTGATCAACAGAAGCAATACTGCCGTCAGCACAAGCACGCTCTGCAGCACGTTCAAAACGCCTTGGACCACGCTCTGTACCACGTTATCCGTGTTCTTGTCAATGCTGGTACGAATGCCCTGTGCAGGCTTAATGACGTTCGAAACGGGGCTCATGAGGCAAAGCTTCCAGTTCGTGGAATCGATGGTCGCATATGCCACGTAAACGGCGTCATCGCCCTCTCCCGTTTTAAGGATTCCGTCATTTTGCGCCAGGATCTGCCTGCCCACGGACTTCAGAATGGTCTCATAATTGTTGTCAAAGATGTTAAAGGTTTCCTGGGCATTGGGGTCAAGCTTACCGTCGGCAATGACGTTACCCTCGTCATCGATCATGGTCGCCACGTTGGGCTCCACGATGCCGTCATTGACCATGGAAGCGTTCAGATCCGTCATCAAAACATCCATTGCCACACATCCGACAAACTCTCCGTCCTTGCCAAAAAACGGTGCCACGCAGGTGATGGTCAAGCCGCGCCCGTATCCATCCCAATAGGTGTCAGTAAATACGCTCCTCTTACTGCTCTTTCCAAGCTTGTACCAAACGGAATTGCGGTACTCATAATATTGATTTCCTTCGCCTGCCACAAGCTGCGAATACTCGTCATAGCTGATGAGCAAGCCTTTTTCCGTTCCAAGATATATGGTCAGGACGTTTTCATTTTCCTTGATGATCGCCTCGAAGATGTCCTCCATGTTTCCAAGGATCTCGTTTTCTTCAAGCACGTCCTCATAGGCCACGCCAGGATTTGCAAGTTCCAGCTGCATGGCCCAGATCCCGGCATTCTCCATCTTAGCGTATTCCGCCGGATGTTTGGGGAATTCCTCCGCTTTTTCAAAGAGCGTGTCAGCATAGCTTGCCGCGTAATCGATCGAAGCGGAATAGGTCGCCAGCTTTGCCTCCGCAAGCTTCGTCTTGTCCTGTGTCTGCCGCAGGGCATTGCGCTCCAACTCGCTCGTCATGGCAACGGTACTGATCTTGGAAGCATCCTCTCCGAGCTTCGTGGAACCGTTCACTGCGGAGCCACGGATCATGTAGATCGCATAAAAGCTGATGATGGTGGAAAATACCAGCGTTACCATGGAAAACGTGATCGTGTTGACCACCATCTTCTTCGACACCGTGTGCTCGTTCATGTCCGCATAGCCGAGCTTACTCATGATCGTATCATCCACGGTCAGGGTTGCAATGATCAAAAGCAGCGCACCAATGATCTGATAAGGTGATGCAGGGGTGTGCTGCGTACCCAAAATACGGCTCAGGAACGGATCCATGATCATTGTGATGATGATCTCCATCGAAAAGATCAGGGACGTGGCGATTGCCGAAACTTCCTTCTGACAGGCAATCTGCACCAATCCGTAGATCGTACGGATGAAGATACCGATAAAGAGTGCGCTGACCCAAAACCGCCACTGCGTGGGAAACGCAAACTTCGCATTTCCGACTGCGACCTCGATGAGCCACCCGATCAGGGAAAAGATCGCAGCAAACGCCATCTGCGAAAAGGTGAGGGCGGCGTTGTCCTCTCCTTCTCCAAGGATGGACACGCCGACAACATATGCGGCAAAGAAAACATCCGCAAATATCAGATAAATGATGCTCGTGGACCTTAAGGAGATGTCCGCCACTCCGCCAAACATGAGTAGCAATGCGATGATTGCCATTGCCGTGGCGATCCCCGAGAAGAAATTCACTTTCTTTCGAAGCAGTAGAAGCATCGGCGTGATAAAGACAAAGTACAGACTGACAACGCTTGAGATCGCAACGGACTCCATTCCTCTCGAGCCTAACAGAATGAAAACGTTAAATCCCGTCAGGAGCAGCGCAAAAAAAGCACCCTTCGCAAGCGTTTTCTTTTTCACTTTCAAGATTCTTTTGGCCTTGGCTGCAAAAAGGATCACCATACCAATGATATTGGTGATACACACAAAAGAAAACGTGGACACGCTGTCCGGTACGTTGATCAGAAAGACATATTGGATTGCGGCAAGAAACGTTATGAACACCAGGCCTAACGTTGCCATACCTTTTTTACCAAGCTTCATCGATGATTTCCTCTCACTCTTGGATTTATTTTACTGCTCCGTCATGACATATTTCTTGAGCAAAAATGCAGGACCATAGGATTCCTTTAACTGCCTTATTCCCGGAACGCCCACATCCTCCTCATAATTCATGTAGGAAAACTGCAATGCCCTTTGCTTTGCATCCTCCTGGCGGACCACCCGGTAAACCCCGGGAATGTCCCGTACGCCCTTTTCAACCATGATGTCATAATACTGATCGTTTATGGCGGATCCAATGCAAAACGCCTCAACCTTCCCGTCCACGCGAAGAACCGTTCCGGAAAGATGCAGCTCGTCATAATGCGCGATCAGCTTTCTGATGTCGCGCAATTCACGGCTGAGCGCTTCCTTGTCGTGGGTCTCCTCGTTCTCGTAGATCCAGGTCTCCGAAAACGTAAGAAGCTCATCAAAGTCCAGCGCCGTAACCTGGCTGACCTCAGCCTTTTTCCCGTATTCGCGCCAGAATTTTCGGATCTCCGAACGCCTTTTTGCGAAGTCTTTTCCCGGGAACTGCGAAAGCGTCTTTACGTCGTAAACATATTCCGCCAAGTCACGCTCGCAAGCCTTCTGAAAACGACCTGGGAAAGCCTCCTCCAGGAAGTCCGCGTGTTTCTGTGTGAGTGACAGGAACTTGACCTTTTTTCCGTAGGCACGCGCGTCCGCAAAAATCCGCTCATATGCCTCCTTCAAGCCCGCCTCGTCCCCTCCAAGGGGTGCCAGGTATACGCGATATGCGTCATCGCAAAGATTTTCCCTTAACACATAAAGGAATCCTTCACTGATCGCCGTCGCATCGCCGTACTTTTCATAAAGTGCGTACATGCTTACAGGGGAGTGCTGACAAGAGCCCTCCCCATAAGCTGATGTGTATGGATAAAGCCGTTCATAGTCTTCTGCCGTAACTGGTTTAAAGTCCAGCTTTTCCATCTCCGGCATGACAGGCTCCTCCTCTTCGCAACAATAATACTTAATTATATCAAGCCCCTTCAGAAACGTCCAGTCTCTGGCGGGCTACCAGCTCTGCAAAGTAACCATTCTTTGCGATCAGCTGTTCGTATGTGCCGTCCTCAATGATGCGGCCGCCGTCCAATACGATGATGCGGTCACACTGACGAATGGTGGACAGACGGTGTGCGATCACGATACGCGTGCACTTCATCTTATCCAGTGCTTCCGAAACCTGCTTTTGCGTCAGATTGTCCAAAGCCGAGGTTGCCTCGTCAAACATCAAAATCTTCGGCTTGGGTGCAACGGCTCTTGCGATCATCAAACGCTGCCTCTGGCCACCGGAAATGCCTCCCTGACCTTCGGAAATGATCGTGTGCATTCCCATTGGCATGCGGCGGATGTCCTCCGCGATACCTGCGATCTCAGCCGCCTCCCACGCATCGTCCAGCGTCAGCCAAGGCGCCGTGATCACGATGTTCGAGTACACGTCGCCCATGAACAGCTTGCCGTCCTGCATTACCGTTCCGATTCGTCTTCTTAAGGACTTCGGATCCAGAGATTTCAAGTCTTGTCCGTCATAATATACCGCGCCCTTTTGAGGCGTCTCAAAGCCAAGCAGGGTACGCATCAGCGTGCTCTTTCCGCAACCAGTCTTTCCAACAATGGCCACATACTGACCGGGATGGATCTTTAGGCTTAGGTTGTCCAGGATCATCGGCATATCCTCGCTGTAACGGAAGGACACATTGTTCAGCTCGATGCCGCCCTTGAGCTGCGTCACCATCTTCTTGGTCTCATCAATCTCCGGAACCGTCTCAAGGATGGGACGAACCATGTCCAGCGTCGGCTTAATGTTGGCGATCGTCGTCGCAGTGCCCGCCAGGGTCATGAATGCGCCAAATACCATGCCGTAGGCCGTATTGAATGCATAATACTCCGAAATGGAGACCTTACTCTTTACGGCCGCGTAATAAAGCACCATCGTACCGATCACGCTGATGGCCGTTCCAAGGACTCTGCTGACCTTCAAGATCATAGGCGGATTGTAAATGAGCTGTGCGCTCTTGGCGTAAAGCTTGCCCCACCTCGCAAAGGCGCGATGCTCCGCACCCGACAGGCGGATCTTTTGGATGCCCGTGATGAGACCGTGACACATACCGTCATTCTTTGCGGACAATTCCATCTGCTGCTTTGAGATCTTCACCTGAAGAAGCATGGTCACGGCACTCACCACCACATTCACCAGGATGATCACCAGCGCCGGTGCAACCAATGCGGGCGCATAAACATAGATCTGCGTTACGTATGCCAGCGAGAAAATGCTGGTAAGACCTGTGGAAAGTGCCATTCTCACAAGCTGATCCGCCAAGCTGCTGATATAGGACACGCGGCTTGACATTTCGCCTGAACTGTAGGTCCTGAAAAAGTTTGCAGGTAAAGTAAGAAGACGCATCATGGCTGCCGCCTGCACGTTAATGCCCAGCTTTGTGTTGACCCGCATCATCGCAAGGCTCTGGATGATATTCACCATCAAGACGGACAGCGTCGTACAGATCATGAGAATTGCGATGCCGAGCAGAGCCTGGCCGCTTCCGGACGCAAGCACGTCTGAAAATAGCATATTATTCAGCTTAGGCATCAGCATGCCGACAACAGTTGCCACTGCCGTTGCGCCCCCCAGGAACGCAAGGTCCGAAGGTGCGATCTGCTCCACAAGATATTTCATGAAGCTTGCAATGTTCATGCGTTTCAACGGAAACGGCTTGTAGAAAGCGACTGCCTCATCCAATACCAGATTCTCATTTTTACCGCGGAGATTCACGTATTTGCCAGTCTTACGGTCATAGAAACGATATCCTGCGACTCCGTGAGGGATCAGCGCAACAACGCTTCCATCATCCGCTCTCGTCCCCAGCATGGCACCCACTGCATCTCTGTGCCATCCCTTTTCAAGCTTTACTGTCCTTCTCATGATCCCGTAAGGACGCATGAGGTACTCAAGCACTTCATTCATGTCCTTGATGCTTTCAGGCACTTCCGAAGCCTTTACGTGGTAATACTTTAAAATCTCTCCAATGGCATCCGTGGTCACTGCGCGATCATCATTGAGTGCATCGCTCAGCCGCTTTCCCATGACGGCTTCCGCGATCTCCTGGAAGGAGCCCTCAAATGCGGCAAGATCGGCGTCTTTGCGTTGCCTTATTTGTTCATCAAACCAACCCATTTGATCTCCTCCTTCCCTATTCACTTGTCACGAGCTGCGTGTACAGCCCGCCATTCTTCATCAGTTCCTCATGCGTACCACGCTCCACGACCTTGCCGTGATCCATAACGATGATCTCATCACAGCTGCGGATCGTGCTAAGCCTGTGGGCGATCACGACGCAGGAAATGCCGCGGTCTCGGATAGATTCCACAACCTCAAATTCCGTGCGTGCATCCAATGCACTGGTGGCCTCGTCCATGATGATCATGGTGGGGTCCTGTGCCAGCACACGCGCGATCTCAAGGCGCTGCCTCTGGCCGCCCGAGAAATCACGCCCGCCTTCTACGAGCTTATACTGATAGCCGCCCTCACGCTGCATGATGTCTTCATGGATCTTCGCGTCGCGGGCCGCCATGATCATTTCAAAATCTTCGATGGAGGTGTCCCACATCTTGATATTATTGGCAATGGTGTCCTCAAACAGGATGATGTCCTGATCCACCACGGCAACGGAACCCGTAAAGACGTTCCTGTCAATCTCGGAGATCGGCTTTCCGTCAAACAAGATCTCGCCGCTCCAAGGCTGATAAAGCCCTGAGATCAGCTTTGCCAGCGTGGACTTTCCACATCCGGAAAAGCCCACGAAAGCCACTCTCTTGCCCTGCTCCAGCGTCAGGTTAAAATCCTCGATGAGCGGTGCATCCAGACGAGCATAGCCAAAGGTCACGTGCTTCATTTCCAGCGTTCCTGAAAGCTTGTCGTACTTTTCGGTTCCTTCCGTATCCCTTACGTAAGGATCATCCGGATACTGCATCACGTCCTCGATGCGCTCCATGTTGGTACGCATCTCCTGAATGGTCTGCCCTGCAGAGATCAACTGATCTGCAGGCTGCATGAAGGACATCAGGAACCCCTGAAATGCCATGATCATGCCGACGGTGAACTTCCCCTGCATGGTGAGCCAAACGCCCAGGATCAGGATCAAAACATTCATGACGTTGCTCACAACGCCCGGGATCATTCCAAGGTATGCATTCAGCTTCACGTAGCGAACATTCTGCGTGTTCACGGATGCCTGATAGCCCGACCACTTTTCAAAATATCCATTCTCGGCGCCGCTAGCCTTAATGGTCTCGATCATGTCCATGGCACCCACGGTCGCACTAGACAGCTTGCCCTGGTCTCGCATGGCAACACGCGTAATGTTGATCCTCTTTTTGCTGATGATGCGCGAAACCATCGTGTTGATTGCAAGCGAACCTAGTCCTACCAGCGTCAAGATCCAAGAATAACGGAACATGACCACAAGATAAAAGATCATCATCGCCGTGTTCAAAAGCAATGGCGCAATGGTGTTCGCAAGCTCATCCGCGATGCTTGCATTGCTGATCATTCTGCTTTGGATGTCGCCCGCCATACGCTGCGAGAAAAACTCCATGGGAAGCTTTAAGACCTTCCACAGATAGCTTGTGCTGCCGACGGCATCCATCTTACCGCTGATGCGCAAGGAATATACCGCCGCGATCCAACCGGCAGCGATCTGAACCGCTGCAAGAAGCGCAAACCCAATAAAGAAAGGGGTTACCCAAGAAGGGTTCTTTCCCGGGAGCAAAAAGTCAAGAAACGCTCTGGAAAAGCCGGATTGAATGATGTTGGAAAGCGACGCGATGATCGTCGTCAGGAACACAAAAAGAATGGCCGTTTCCGCGCCCTTAAGCCTCTTTTTTGCAAACTCCCACACGGACTTTGGTTTGCCGCTTGGCTCGAACCCTTCGTCCGGCTCGATCATCAGGGCAACGCCCGTGAAGGCCTCATCAAAACGCTCCATGGAAACGGAGTAGCTCCCCCTCGCGGGGTCGTTCAGATACACCTTGTTTCCCTTGAAGCCGTCGCAGACCACAAAATGATTGAACTCCCAGTGAATGATGCAAGGAAAGCTACCAAGCCTTCGAAGTTCCTCGGGCTCGAGTTTATATCCATCCGCCTTCATGCCATAGCTCCTGGCCGCACGAAGCACGTTCCTTGCATTGGATCCATCCCTGCTGACGCCGCAGTCATAGCGCACCTGCTCCAGGGTGACCCATTTATTATAATAAGCCAAAACCATGCAAAGAGAAGCCGCTCCACATTCGAGCGCCTCCATCTGCATCACGACGGGAACCTTTGCTACCCCGTTTTTGACCGGCTTTTTGATTGGCTTTTTCGTTGTTTCCGCTGCCATGCCCGGCTAGCTCCTTTCGTCTTAATTGGTCACAATGGTAATGGGATGGATCGTCTCCGTCCTGCCATCCTCCGTCGTCACGGTAACCGTACCGAGCGCGCCCCAAGCCAAAAAGCCCGCGAGCAAAAGAATGATCGCGATCAGCGCAAGCCACACCGAAGGCGTGGTCACGCGGATGTAATCATTTAATTGCTCTGGAGAGGACACTCTGTCAATGCTCTTTTGACGAAACAAACTCATCTTGTTTTCCTCCTTTTTACTATCGAAAATAAGGAGGCTTCCTTCAAAGCCTCCTTATCTGTTTTTCGTGGATCGTTAATAGATTTCATACCTTCTTCCGGTTTGGGACTCTTTGTCATCATCAGCGCTTCCGGCCACATTATCTGCTCTTCCTGTCAGATTATCAGCGCTTCCGGCTGCAGCCAGCATCTCAAGATCCTCTTCAGCCAGCTTCCGATCCTTCATGAAATCAATGGTCTTGTTTGAAAACAATTGCTTCTCTAACCTCTCATAGAGGTTGCTCTCCTTGGTGAAGTCAGCATCCTTTATGAGTTTTTCAATACGATCTGCCATAACTCCACCTCCTATCCAAATAATACTGATATCGCGTTTCTTTATTATGCAATAATGTTGTTCCAAATGCTTCAGGGCAATTTACACGGTTCCCTTTCACCCATATATACGAAGCAGCCACGCAAAATCCATGCAAAAAAGATATGATCTCGAAAAATCACGGATCGTCATCCAGCCCCATGTCCTTCGCAATCTTGCCACACTTGGCAATGGCGCGGCGAACGCGTTCGCTGACGGCCTTTTCATTGATCCCGAGTTCACGGGCAATCTCAGGGTTTTTCAGTTCCCAGATGTACTTCATCACAAGAATGCCTCGCTCCTCCGGACGAAGTTGGCTGAGCACTGCGTACACGGTCTTGTTGGTTTCATCCTCGATGCCTGCGTAATCATCCCTCTGGGACGGTATCGCCTCAAGCACCTCATCCTCCGTCACATAGGTCGGATGCGCCGCCTGCTTGCGATAATGATCGATCAAATGATTCTTGGCAATCCGAAAGAGCCATGTCTTTGCCGATGCTTTAGCGGGATCATAGGAATCATATGCATTCATTGCCTTGATGAAGATGTCAGAAACCAGATCCTCCGCCTCTTCACGGTGAAGGATCTGCATATAGACATAATTATAGATTGGTTTATAGTATTCGCGAAAAATCTCTTCAAAAGATTTTACGTTCCCCTGGTCCATTCTAGCTTCTCCATCCTTCAGGCATTGCCTGTAAAGTTTATTTATTCGGAGCGTAAGCGATGCCGTCCACCTGGAACTGGAGGCCTTCCTTACCGCCAACGTGAGCAAATTCCGTCTGAATGGACTTGCGCACGGGGTACTTTCCCTTGAAACGCTCCTTGATGATCTTCTCCATCACGGGAATGTTCCAAATGTCCCTGAAAAGGCAATCCATCTGGATCACATTGTCGAGGGTCAGTCCCACAAGCTTTAAGCGCTTCTCCATGTGATCAAAGGCGCCGTTGATCTGCTCGTCGATTGTTCCGCCGATGTTGCCGACGCAATAGCTCAAATAATAAAAATCTCCTGCGCGAATGATCCCGGAATGTGCCCATTCCTCGCTGACGTCAAAGCGCTCGATCGCAGGTCTGTTGTCCTTACTTGCACTGCCACTTGCCTTGACTTCAGAAACAGGCTGCGACACAACGGTCTCCCTGATGATGGGTGTTTCTTCCTTCTTGTCCGTCTTAGGTCCGGGATAGAGCTCATCGATCTTCTTCAGGATCCTTGAATGTGCGCCAAAGATCAGTCTTACGTTACTTCCCGTAACCTTCTTGAGCGCCTCTGCCTTTTTGTAATTCGTCGGATCGTCCGTTACGATCATCAGCTCCGAAGGGGAATTCTCATTATACCCAAAGGGGATGCAGCAATATTGCAGTGCCTGTTCGCGATTGACGAGTTTTGTCACTTCAGGAAGGAACTCCGTCATGTCAAAGTCGCAATACGGGATCCCAAAAAGAGCAGACTTTGCAAGAACCATCTTGTCCTCGTTCGCATAGCCCTTATCCATTACGATCTTTTCAAGCGTGATCCCCTTATTCTCGTCCGTCTGCGACAAGAGTTCAACGATCTCGCGATATAAAATAACGCCGCTGTCTGCCAAGATCTCGCCAAGTTTCCTGTTCATTTCCTGAAACGTCATGGTTTCTACCTCCCCATTCTTCCCCTGTTAACAAGCCACGCTGTTTTGGTACAGCACACCATTATAATTGTATCACTTTCCCGTTCCTTTGAAAACAACTTTTTCAAGAAACTGCGACCGCAAAATCAGTTTCCCGCATTGAAGAGAAACCTGACGTATTTTGAAAGCAAACCGCCATATCGATTGAGTTCCACGCACTTTCGCGCAGTCGCAACATTGTTTGTTATGACGCTGTCCACGTTTTTGTCAAGCATCTTGTTGATGCTGCTTTCCTTATTGACCGTCCATGCGAAGATCTGCTTTCCTTCCGCGTGAACGCGGGCCGTCAAAGCCTTCGTGATGAAAGTTGATTTGACGCTGTAATGATCCGCCGCCTTAAAGCTTGTAATGTCACCGTAAGCCAGGCTCATCACGAAAAGTGTCGTAATGCCGGGATCATAAGCCTTTACCGCTTCGACGGATTTATATGACTGCGAAGCCACAAGGCAGTTATCTGCGAAATCATAGCCTCTGACGATGTCGACGACATCCTTTTCCAGGTTTTTGTCATATTTCGTCGGCTTGATCTCGATGTTGAGCCGAATGTTGTTCTCTTTGGCAAATTCGATCACTTCGGTAAGCAGCGGGATCCTTTCGCCATTCCCGGCATCGAGCTTTGCGATCTCATCGTAGGTCAACTCCCAAGTGTTGGCATCCAGACCTGCGGTGCGCTTCGTATTGGTGTCATGCATTACGATGACCTGTCGGTCCTTCGTCTGCTGCACGTCCAGCTCGATCCAATCTGCGCCAAGATCCACCGCCCCGCGAAAGGCCGCCATCGTATTCTCCGGGAAATCTCCCGACGCGCCGCGATGTGCCGTCACCTCCGCCGCATGAATGTTCTCGGCCTTCGGATTGATCATGCCGGTGGTCACGAGATAGCCAACCCCGACGGACGCCGCCAGGATCAGACCGCCAAACAGGCCATAGCGCCTGCGATAATGCCTTAGTTTTTCTGTCGAAATTTCTGCTTCCATTGGTAAATGAACGATCTCCTCACCCGCTTCTTTCTTGCGGCGATAATACAAAACACTGATCATGCCAAAACTGATCGGCGCGGAAAGCGCGCCTTCCAAGATCAATGCCAACAGCACTGCGACGAAAAGCGCAGGCCCAGTCACTTTGCTTGTTTCAAACCATCTGCCAAGAATCCTGGCCACGCCCGATGCGATCCAAAGAAAAACAACGAGCACTAAGAAATATCCAATCGCAAACCCCACCTGGGTCAGCAGCATCACGAGATTATCCGTGAGCCTCTTTCCCTTGGAGAGCTTCGCACTCTTCTTGACCGCTTCAATACAACTTGCGCCCTCTAGCGTGTAATAGTGAAAGGCATAGATCCAACGGATCATCAAAATGACGATCAGGGCGATCGCCCCCAAGATCGCAAGAAAAGCGACGCGGTTTTCATCATAAACGTCAAGAATGAACTCGGACACGGAAAAGGTTCCCAAAACGCCCAGTAGCGCGCCAAGCTTTAGCAGCGGCAAAAGCATCATCACGATGATGCTTACGGAGGAGAACTCCGTCTTCCAGGCACTTAACGCATTCTTAATGGCGAACCGCGTAATGTCCCACACTTGCACCTTGATGCCTTGCCTGGACTGGTCCATCGCGTAAACGACCGCGCTCAGGTCCACCATGGAAATGGTTGCCCAAAGGATCAAAAAGACCAATATCACAAGCAACGTGAGCGGACTGAACAGGAATTTCACTGCGTTCTCCGTCGTCAGATATGAAAAGCCTGAAATCTTTAATATCACGTCTAAGCATACATTTGCCAAAGGCAACAAGATCGCCGCCAGCGTCAGCTTAAAAAACAATTCAAAACATAGGATCACTTTCCAGTTCTTACGGTACATGACCTTATACCCCTCTATCTCTTTATTGCATCACAAAAAGATTTTACTTACAAAAATCTAAGTTTTTTCCGTGCTTGTAGAGATTCAGAGCTTTTTATAGAACTCAACGGCGCCGGCGATCTCATCTGCCGTGGGATGCCCCTTCGCGATGCCGCCGATCACGCGAAACGGCCCGATCGTGTCCCATCCAAGGCAACCATAATCCCCGAGCCACTCACAATGCCGCTTCTCCGCATAGGCCTTTACATCCCTTGCATAAGTCTTTACCATGGCGCCGCAAGTATATACCGCAAACACGCGCTTGCCCTCCGGCAGATTCTTTTCCAGGTATTCCAGCATTTCCTTGTGAAACGTGGAAAAATAGATTCCGGAAGCCACGCCAATGACGTCATATTCACTTAAATTCTCCGGTTGGGATTTCGTGATGTCAACCAAAGTGACGGAAGGATCCGCCTCCTTGATCGCATCCAAGAGTTTTTTCGTATTTCCGTGATGTGTAGAATGATAGACTATGATCGTATTCATGAAATATACCTCCGCGCTCACTCCATAAATTCTACACCTTTTGAGTGAAAAGGTAAAGTAAATATGTTATGTAACACTTTTGTTACATACCTTGACAGGCGAGGTATATTATTGTAAACTGTATTTTGTCCGGACAGACAAACTAATCATATTCTTTTTGGGAGGAGGAAACCAGATACAATGAAAAGAGTTTTCAAACATTTCTTATTAGCTTTTGCTCTTGTCTTTACCTTCGTATTGTTTTCAGGCAATTCCGTCCAGGCTGCAACTAAGCCGATCCGCACCTACAGTGACTTTCCGGTGAAATGCCATAATGCAAAGGGCGCTTTTCATGGGAAGTTTACGCAAGTCTACGGAAAAACCCAAAGACTGCAAGGCTGGGTGGCTGCAGACGCACCGATCGGTGATTTTACTTACGAGTTCGAGTATTTACCTGGCTGTAAAGCATTTGGAGACATAGACAGTGTTAGCAGGCCTGACGTAAAAAAAGCATATCCGAGCTATAAGTATTGCTTGGGCTTTGAATTTTCCGATGTGAACGCGTTAGGGTGGGATAAAGCATATGGCAAGAATGGTACACTTCGCATTTACGCCATGATCGGTGGAGTCAAGACCCTAGTAGGACAATACGATGTCAATAGCAAGGACATGATCACCTGCAGTGATTTTCCGATTACGATTGCGCCCGACTATGGTCCGTTCCGCGGCAATGTGAGCATGTCACAAAATCCTCAACTGAAACTGCAGGGTTGGGTGGCATCAAAAAAAGCATCGATATCCACCATTTACGGCCAACTTTGGTACCAAATCCCTAACTCCAACATTTGGGGAATTTACTATCTTCCTATGATCGTCGGATTTCGTGAAGATGTCAAGGCGGCTTATCCAGGCTATGCCTATTGTGTAGGGTATCAACTGAATCCAATCTACAACAATGTAATCAAGAAATACCTTAACGGAGAATACGGAGACCTTTATATCTATGCGGTGATTGACGGTCAAGATTGCCTCGTTGGTACCTACAATTTAGTTCATTAATGATTTGCCTATTATGACCCAAATAAAGCGGCTTCCTTTGAGGGAAGCCGCTTTTCACATGTTATTCTTTCTTGTCAGAAATCCACAAGATAGATCCCGATGCCGATCTGGTGGAAGGAGCCTTTCATCACATGCTTGTTGACTTTGCCGATGAGGAGCTTGCCGGCGTCCATGAGGCGGGCAAACACCACGTTGTCCTTCTCGGGGACATAACCGAGCTTGCGCTGCTTCTCGTCCAGGATCAAAATGGCGTTGTCATCAAAGCGATTGTCTTCGCGGCGCATGATGACCTTCGTTCCTTCCTTGATCTCGCCTAGAATGCTCTCGTCCTCGATGTGCGTGGTCCCCGCGATGTAAGAATCAAACAGGAATATCTCCCTGCTCAGGGGCTTGATCGCTTCGCTCAGACCAGCTTCCTGCGAGAGCAACGCAACCATATTCTTTTGACTAACCATCAATTCATTGTCCATAAAATATTGATCCCTCCTCCCCCAAGGAGCTTTTCCAACTGCTCCGTCAGCTCGGCCAGGTAACTCTTGTACTCATCGCGCTCCTTCTCCAGAGCCTTTTTCTTTTCTGCCGTCTTTTCCTCATCCTGCAAAATGTCAATGTAAGTATATGGCTCCGTCGTCAGAATCGTGTTGATCTGATCGCGGATTCGTTCGATGCGCTTCTTCAGATTCTTCGTCTGAAGCTCAAACCCTTTATCGCCAAGCTCCTCAAGGAGCTTCTTTGCCATGACTTCCAGGTTCTCCAGCTCTTCCAGGTTGATTCTTTGATATGCCTCCGCAATCTTGTTCCACAGTTCGCTGAGTTTCGGGTTCTTTTGCGTCATGGCATTCATGTCAGGATGGAGCTTCTTCGCAAGCCTGCGGTAGATCTTCTTTGCCATGCCGACCTCGAATTCACTATGCCCCTTACTTTCCTTCGCCTCTTTGTTTTTCTCCGTCATATTCTTGAGCTCGACATAATACATCATCATATCCTTGTCGATGGCCTCATTCATCTCATTCACGTCCACATACTGCCCGCGATTGATCTTCGCCTGGCAAAACGCAATCATCTTTTTCTTCTTGATGCACTCCACCTTCAGCTCGAACACTTCCGTGATGAGATCGCCGAACACTTTGATATAGCTGGTCTGAATCGAATGCGCCTCCCTCTCCACCTGGTCCCGCTTGCACAACAGCTCGGTCAGTTCCTCTTCGTCAGAAGCAAACTCAACGTCCATAAAACCCATTTCATTCATATCACTTCACCACCTTAAAAGCAAACAAACCTCAGTTTCTCTTTTCACTTCGTCACCTTGCGCACATGCAGGCGTCAGTCTCTCTTCTCATTTCGTCACCTTGCGCACATGCAGGCGTCGGTTTCTCTTCTCATTTCGTCACCTTGAAAGCATACAGATCCTCATGGATCGCCGTCAGTTTCTCGTCGCCGATGCAGCCGTCCTTAAAAAAATCGTCCCGCGAGTGAAACCATTTTCCGTTGAAGCAAACAACGCTCTCGTTCCCTTCCATGGAGGACTCAAGCTTCTGCTCCTTGCCATTGTACCGGAACGTGATCTCATGCGGCGTCTTCAGCAGGTAATACATGTCAAAGAAATCAAAGTCCTCATAGTCAAAGTCGATCAGCTCATACAGGTCGTCGATCAGCCACTTCATGATGTTCATGTTGCCAAAGAAGGCATTGTACTTGATCCGCTCCGCCAGGAACCCCTTCGCATAAAGGTACAGCTTCACCGCCTCGTCCTTCCGCCCTTGCTCCGTGCGGATCCGCGCAAGACGCGTCGCCACCTCCGGCACCGGTGCGAAGACATCCATCATGTTTTTTACCTTGGGATACAGCTCCTCGATCATCCGCTCGTAAGTTTGCTGATCCTTGGCGACGTAATATCCATTCTTGTACATGTCCGCCACCTTGTAGGTCGACACGGGATCGCCCTTTTCCATCAGCTTCGAGAAGTACTCAAAGGCCTTCTTGAAATCCCGCTCGCCCGTCCGCCCGTAATACCAAATGTACCCGAGGCACTCGTACGCTGGATCGTAATCATATGTCGCCGCCATCTCATAAGTATTTCAGTGCCAGATCAAAACGCTTGATCTCGTAATAATACCCGCCAAGGTACATCATGTCATTCGGGTTGTGAAGCTCATCGATCAGGAAATTCATGGCTTCCGTGAACATGAACACGTCTTCCTCAGATAGACTGCGGTTTTCATCAAAGTTTTGAACGATCTTCTTCGCTTCCTTTACGGTCATGAGGCACCTCCTTCCGTCGCTTGATTTCTTCATTCCAAGCTTGCTTTATAATCCTATCCTACCACAAACTTGTCGGATTTATCGGACAGTTGGGCCCAACCCCTAATTATTCCTTTCTCCAGTTGTCGTGACGGTCGCGGTCCTTTTGCCGCTTGACCTTTACCGACTCTTCTTTCTTTGTGGTCTTCCGCGGCTCATACTTGGGACAATTCTTGCATTTCTTCAAGTCTACTTTCACAAACCCCTTTTTGCAGTCCGCATCCTTGCAAACATAGTAGATGCAAGGGCTTTCCCTATCTTTCATGATCGCATCCTCCAAACATTTTGAAATCCAACCCTGCTGGTATCCAAACTAACTAAAACTCAGTTTTGCTTCTTGCTCTTTATCTTTTCAATCATCTTCCGGATCAAGAAAATGATCAATGTAAAGAGTACAACAAAAAAGATAAATCGAAAGATTGAAAACTCTTTCGTATCACTTCCTTTATACACTTCACCAGTGTAGTCCCACGGGGGGTAAAATCTCATTATGTGCCAATAGAATCCACAATCGCTCCTAGCATCGGCGTACTTGGTGAAAGGTATCTCTGGGAGTAGTAATGGCACGTATCCATATAGCTTTACATTGATTGTTTCAAAGACTGCCAAAACAGCATTCACAACAAGTGAAATGGCTAGTGAAATTCCAAGCGAAATTCTTTTTTTCATACCCTCTCCCTCCATACTCATTTTCGAATTCTGTTTGACTGCTGCCAGTTAGCCCCATCACTCCATATACTCAAACACCAATGCCGGATACGACACCCATACTCCCATCATGTCAGTCTTGAAGATGCGAATTCCGATAGGCCGCGTGCGGAGCTTCACACGCTCACTATCCGAGACCTCATTCAACTCGACATTAGACGCAATGTAGCATCCGCGGTGGTTGTGATAGGCCTGATACTCATAGGCGTGACTGGTCTTTGAAAACATGATGACGTCATTATATGAGGCATTCTTCATGGCGTACACGGAAGAAAACTTTCTGCCGTGCGGAATCAACAGAATGGCCAGCGTTACCAAGCACAACGCAACGATCACGATCAAAATACCGATCAAAATCTTCTTTTTCATTCTCCTCTCGCCCCCAATTACGGCATCGCCTTTAGAATCCTCTCGCTACCTTTTCTCCTGCACGCGGGCGCACTGGTCGCATCTGCCAAGCCCATCCAATTCAAGCCTCGGCAGCGTTTTGATCAATTCGCGGTGCGTCACCGCGTCCTCAAAATCATCATTTTCGATCACGGGGCTGTAGCCTGTCCTTCCGCAGATTGCGCATGTATTGATATATCTCTTCGCCGCTCCATTCCATTTCTCAATGTGGAGTGAAAAGCCCCGCTTCGTATGATTATCGTGCGACATAGTGATTCATCCTTTTCAAAACAATTTATTCTTTCTTTGTTTTACCCTTGTTTTCCTTCAAAAAAGTTTTTGCAAGAACAGCGAGAACTTCACCGATGGATTTTGCATCGATTTTACCGTCCCTCTCTGCCGAAAGCTTCTTGAGTGCTTCAATTATTCCCGGTAAATAGTCTTTAAACAGAGTCTCTACCTCTTTGCTCCAGTCAACAGACTTAAGATCAATTTCATTGGTATATGCCTTCTTGAAAAGTATGTTGCTTATTTCTCCTGCTGCTAGGGTTATTGATCCAGCAACAGCCGCATTTAATACAGCCGCGGCAATGTTCATGCCTGGAATCGCCTTCAATGCACTTAACAATCCCTTGCCAGCCATAGTAGTAGCCCCGACCTTAAGGATAGTGTTTATAATCTCGTTGGCCACGCCTTTATCTTGAATGTCATAAATCTTTCCCACGCCTCTTAGCATCCCTGATTGAATTGGCACAAGTATTGTTGCATCCGGGATGGGAATCGGTAGCGCCCCAACAGCTGTAGCCCCTGTAGTTGCAGCACCTATTAGTGAATTCGCCATGGCATTTTTGATCTTAAGATCAATTTCCTTTATTGCAGACTCACTGATTTGTTTCGCTTCAGGTGCAAAAGCGATAGTTTTGCTTATCAAGTCATCAAGTCCCATTGGTGCTACGGTAACTGCATCATCAATTGGATATCCTTTAGCCACGACAGGGATAATCTCTTTTACGTTTAATGGTCTTTTTTTATGGCTGTTATTATATTTTTCAATAGCCGCATTCGCCATCAGCGTGTTTTCTTCGATTTCAATTCTGGAATATGATTTTGTAAACACAACAAAAACAGGAACATTTTTCCAATCATTCGTGACGCTTTTTATATATCCCAAAACCTCTTGGTCGATTCTCTTTGTCGTCCCGTCAATGCAAAACCAAATCATATGAATCAGTTTTTCTACATCCGCTGTCTTTACGCCTTCTTTGCAAAAACTAGCGATTGCGTGCTTTATCTTATTCTGCCTGAAGAGACCATATTCATAACCGACCGTATCAATCATCCTAAAAGGGAGTTCTTCATTTTGGTATATCTTGATTTCTTTAGTGACTGCTTCGCCAACGCCTGTAGGGGCCTCATTTGCTTCCAAAATGGCATTAATGAGCGTGGACTTCCCGCACCCTGAAGTACCGAGAATAAGAATATTAATCTTGTTGTCATCCATAGCAATTATCTGTTCGTATTTAGGTATTCTTTTCTTATCATCCTTTTTTTCGCTAGCCATAACTCCGTTGCCCCTCCTTGGCAATTTTCAGTGTTTTCAATTTCCGTTAACAGTTCCATGGTAATCAGCTTTAGTCTTCTTGCCAAGCTAAATATCTTAGTCAGATTATGAGATCCCATCCTCCAGCATATGTTCAAAGCTTGTCGGGAGGTGCATCATGTGGTGCGAGGTCATAGGCGTGAGGATCATGCCGCCGACCGTCAATCTGCCCCAGAAAACCAGGAGCCAAACCGAGCGGAAATCCGTTGTCACGCCGCCTTCTTCCAGGATCCGCATCACCCACTCCTCGGGCACCATGGACTTGATCTGCTCCAGCTTCAGATTTGCCAAGATGCGTCTCGTGTTCTTTCCGACCGTGATGGCGTAACTTCGAAGCTCCGCGGCATTGATCCGCTTGCCCCATTCGATCACTTCATCTGGCTCCAGCGCATTGCCCGTGTCCGTGATGGTAGACCCGATCCTCGCCTGCCACTCGTCGTTAAAAATCTGCTGCCCGTTATCCATCAAAATGTTGCTGACAAGGTCCTCGATACGGTAGATATGCCAGATCTGCCAGCAAACCGGCACGGTCTTTGTCCCCGCGTAATGCAGGTCGGTGTCCCACGTTTCCCTCGGAACCAATTCATTTTGCTTGCCCTGCATCATATAATCCAGCACATAATCCGCAATCGTCTTCTCCGTCCGACCCGATACCTCCGCCGGATGGACCATCGCATGCAATTCCAGCGCGAGCTCGCGTATCTTCTCCAGATCATCCTCCTCCAGCGCCGCCTTCAATTCCTCAAACTTCTCATTCGCAGCCGAATATATCGCTTCCTTGTCCATCTTGTACCTCCCGTTATTCGTTTAACTTCTTCTCCACCTTGTTCAGCGTGTTAAAGAATCTGTGCGTGGCCACCGCGGGTCCAAACAAAAGCAGTCCGAAAACATTCCAGCCAAACATATGCCACCATGACGTATACGGCCCTTCAATTCCAAGCTCGACGGCCTTCGCCTTCAGTTCTTCCGCGATCCGCGCCATCCACACGAGCGTATAAATGAATAGCGTCGGGATACCCAAGACATACGCCTTCCAATACGGCATCACCTTATGGCCTAGAACGCTCTCCAGCTCGTCCTGCAGCCCGCCGAACGGCATGTAAAGCAGGAAGAACAACCCCGCCGTAAAGAAGTCTATGAATCCGAGCAAGAAGCCCGGCCGGTTTGTGTGCTTAAATCTCATCGCTTCGCCATGTCTCCCTTACAAAACCTGCTCCGCCCATTCCTTCAGCCCTTTCTCTGTCGTCAGCGCGGAAAAACGCTTCCCTTCCACTACCTTCGCGCCTGCTGCCAGCTCCCGCAAGTTCTTCGCGGAATCGCCGATGCCGCTTCCGCCGGAAGTGCAGAACGGGATCACCTTCTTGCCGGCGAAATCATATGCTTCCATGAAGGTGTCAATGATTGACGGCTCGCGGTACCACCACACGGGAAAGCCCACAAACACCGCATCGTACTGCGCCATGTTCTCCACCTTCGTCGCGATCGCGGGCCGCGCGCTCCGATCGTTCATCTCCACGCTGCTGCGGCTCTTCTTGTCCATCCAGTTCAGATCCGCCTTCGTGTAGACTTGCTCCGGCTCGATCTCATAAATATCCGCGCCGATCGCCCCCGCCAGCTTCTTCGCCAGCTTCGCCGTCACCCCGCTCGCACTAAAATACGCCACCAATACCTTACTCATCTTGTAACCCTCCTTGTCACTTATTCCAATTGATTTTCCCTTTAGCCTCATGCCTCTTTGGCTTTCACATTCTTTTTCCAGAACCACCTGTACGCCAAGTAAGAAACCACACTGTCAAAAGCATTTCCACCGCCAAACATCAACGCAATCCCAATTAAAGTCGGCGTCCAGATACCCGCAAGGTACAGCACGAAGAACACTCCGTAATACACGCTGTTTGTAACAACCGACTCAAAAAGCATATATCCCGTTTTCCCGCGGCCATAGAAAGTAGCGTCAAAGACATTCTGAAATGCATATAGCACATAAAAGCCCAATAGAACCAACACAAGCCTGAACAGCTTATCTACATCGTCAAAACCTAATATATGGCTCATAAACGGCTTGTAAAACGGCAAAAGAACAAACCACAGAAGGCAAGTGATCGTGGTTATGGCAAAATACCCAAGTGTATTCTCCTTTACTGCCCTCTCATCTTTAGCCGTTTCTTGCTTGATCAGCTCTGCCAACTGATTTATGGGAAGCAACAGCCAACCCCAGATAAAGTTATTGGCGACCCAATATGTTCCCTGCTCGCCTACCATGTTTACCATGCGCGAAACCATAAGCATATACGCGAGATTCCGCACAAAGGATTCAAGCCCCGACACACCGCCAATTTTCAAGAAATCCTTCATCCACGCAAAGGACAATTTTGCCTTCGACCAAATTGGATACCCGCTTCTTTGGATCAGCAAAAATGACACAATAAACAGAATCAGATTCGATATGCAATTCGACACCCCGATGCCATTTACGCCCATTTTCAGCGAAAACGAAAGATTTGAAACAAGCACTGTATCAAGCACAATGCTAAGGATCAGCTTTGCTCCCGTTATGACATAAACAAACCTGCTCTTGCCGATAGAAACAAGTGAAACCAACAAAAAGCTAAACAAAATCCCGAAAACATTTGCAAGGCACTCAATACGGATATAACTCGCAGACTCTTCCAAAATATCCGTGGATACCGCCATGAATCGCAATAACGGATTTATGAATATTACGACGAAAACCGAACAAACAGCGTACACGCAAAAAGTCACTAGAAGCCCGCTTCGTATTCGGCCCGCGAACTCCTCCTTGTCCGTCAGCGCCGCTCCCATAAAGAAATACAGCGGCAGGATGATTGCTTCGTTGATGACCTCATAGATCAGATTGATCCACGAAAGCTGTCCGGCGATGGAATATGACCACTCTCCCGGAAGTTGGCCAAGAAAGAACACACGCAAAGTAGTATATAGCGTCGGACATAGTCCCATAAAAAGAAGGGCAATAAAAAGTTTATGATCAATGCGTTTTAAGGACTTCGTTACTTTTTCTTTCATGCTCAGCCACCGCATTCCTTTCCCAATTCCCTCTTGTCGTCTTCTCTCATCTTCCCACGCTATATGATCACGCCCTCGAAGTGGTCCATCTCATGTTGGATGATCTGGGCGGTGAAGCCGCTGTACTTTCCGTGGCGCGGCTTGAAATCCTTGTCCAGGTAATCCACCTCGATCTCGCGGTACCTTGTGCAAGGTCTCACCCCGTCAAGGGAAAGACACCCTTCCTCCGTCTCATATTTCCCGCTCTTCGCGGTCACCTTCGGATTGACCATCGGAAACATAAACGGACCTGCGGCAACAACCAAAATACGCTTGCTAACGCCGATCATGTTGGCCGCCATGCCCACACACCTGTCCTGATTCGCCTTCAGCGTGTCCAACAGGTCCGTGATCACCTGCTTATCCTCTCCCGTCGCCTCCACGGACCTCTGCCGCAAAAACAACGGATCCCTAACAATCTTCTTGACCATAAACCTCAAACTCCTCAAATTCATCGCAAATACAAACAATCTTCTTTCCATTCACCTCGGCCTTTTCGCAAAGGTCGCGGAAGTTTCGGTACCATTTGCCCTGGAAGTGGATTGCGCAGTCGTCGCCCGAAAAATCCATCTCATAGGTCTTTCGTCTGCGCTTGAAAGTCACGCGCCCTGGCGTGTCGGTGACAACGAACAGGTCGTAGAAATCCAGCTTGCTTTCATCCAGCGGGGCCAGCCCGTAAAGCGTCCTGACGATCTCTTCCATCTCCTCGACGTGGCCCCAGAAAAAGTCCACGCTGAGGCGTTCGGCAAGATATTTCTTCGCCATCTTCAGGAGCCACGCAGCCTCTTCCGTCTTGCCGTCCTCGGCCCTGATCCCCGCCAGCCGAAACGCGATCTGCGGATACGGCTCGCCAATGCCGTAGCGCATCCTGACCTCTTCGTACGCTTCCTCGATGAGCTTGCGGTAGCGCCGCTTGTTCTTCCTCACGTAGTACCCATTTTTGTACATGTCGGCAATCTTCAGCTTGCACCAAAGGCTTCCGTCGGCCTCAGCTCCTTTGGAATAGTATTCATATGCCTTCGCATAGTCCACTTCCCCGTTCTGTCCGTAGTACCAGACATAGCCAAGTTCCTCAAGCGCCGGCCCGTAGCCGGACTCCGCCGCCATCTCCATGTATTTCACTTCCAGGTCGAAGCGCTTCTGCCTGCAGTAGTGCCAGCCAAGCTCGCACATATACTTCGGTTCCTTCGTCTCCGCGATCAGGAATTCCAGCGCCTCGACCAGCCTGAAGTTATCGTCCTCGCCTGGATTCGCAAGCTCATAATAATCCTGCACAGCCCGCATGGCCTCCTCAAGCTTCATGGCGCCACCTCCTTTCGCTCGCATCAACTTTGTCGCCGTTTTAAAATCCGCTCAACACTTTAATTATCTCATGTCCCTTGTTTTTCACGAAAATCAAAAATGTTTTTCCACGATTTTTAACGAAAATCGAAAATGTTTTTCTCTTCCTCGTCCTCTTCCCCCTTCGCATAGGTCCAGTACGCATACGCCACCACATTGTCCTTGTATTGCTGGAAGCGTTCCTTGAACTTCACGGCGGCGTTATCCTTCGCCTTTTTAACGGAATCACTAAGGATCATATAGGTGATGATTGGAAAGAGAACCATAAAGATTCCCGCAAAAAAGAGAGCGGGGATCCATCCCGTAAGCAAACCCAACGCATAGGCCGCCGCGCAAATTCCAAAGTAAGGTACCACGATTCTCTTACGTCGCTGTTCTACGCTTCCCACGGCCTCTAGTTCCTCCTGATTAATATGTGCAATCGGATTCTTCGTCAGATTATACTCCTGCAAAGTCGGCAGCGCTTCCACGTGCGGCACATTGCCCTGAAAGTGCTCCTCGGCATATGCGATCAGCTTCTCCCTGTCGATAAGATCGTCATTGACCCATCTTAAAGCCGTGATGATCTGCTCCTGTTCATAGCGTGTCATGTCATTTCTCCCTTCGAGTCCTGCCGCCTAATTCCCCAACAGCGGCTGATTGCACACGTACAGCATCTGATTGATCGTAAATATGTTGTATTGTCCTCGTTGGATGCATTGGATCACGAGGCGGTCGCGCTTGTCGTAGGGGTTGAAGGCCAGGTCGGCGCTTGCGAGGAGGCCCTGTGCTTCCTCGAGGTTCAGTTTCAGGCCGATGCAGAAGCCGAGCACGGCCTTCTTCTGGGGCTTCTTCGTGTCGCCGCACATGATCTTCGAGAACGCGCCCTTCGTGACATTCGAACTCTTGTAAACCTGCGCGTTGTCAAGCTTCTTCTCATTCATCAGCTTGATCAAGTGGTCGCGGAAGGAAGTATCATCCTTGTCATCGTTCATGTAGAGGTTCTTGTTGAAGGTGCTCTCGTCGAAGGTCTTGTGACTAGCACCATGCCCCTCGGCACCAGTGTCAGTCTTCCAAATGCCATTGCCACCATTCGGCTTCTCCGTCCTTTCCAAACGAAATGGTACGGCCCGTGCCTCTGCCCGCGCCAGCTCCCTCCGCCTTTGCCTCCAAAACTCCGCATCATCAATCGCATACTCTTCCCTATGCGCCTTGATCACGTCCTCATCGGTCACAAACGACTCCACCTCAAAGAACAAACCCTTGGACAGCCGGAACGCCTTATCGTCAAAGACAACAAGCTTCACCACCATGTCCACGTCGTCGCGCATCAAAAACCCACTGATCTCCTGCACCGCGATCTGCAACGCCTGCGCCTTCGGGAACCCGTAAGTCCCGGCCGCGATCAGCGGAAAGGCTGTGCTCTCGCACCCCAGCTCCCGCGCCGCATCCAGCGCCTTCGCGTAACAACTCGCCAAAATCTCAAACTCATGCTTTCCGCCGCCCTGCCACACAGGCCCGACCGTATGGATCACATACTTCGCCCGAAGACCAAACGCAGGCGTCACCGCAATGTCGCCGCGGGCGATCTTCCCGATCTTTCGCCGCTCCGCAAGGAGCTTGTCCTCCCCTGCCGCAAAGTAAATCGCCGCATCCGTCCCCCCGCCGATCACCGGGTCCGGATTCGCCGTATTCACAATGGCATCGGCCTTCACTTTTGTTATGTCATTACGAATGATCTGAAAAGGCATCCTCGGCACCTCCAAAAACGACCCCTACTCCATCCAAACACCATTCGAGGGGATATTCCTCGTGTACTTGCAGTCCGGGTAGCTCATGCAACCCCAGAACTCCCCGTACCTGCCGCTTCGCCGCTTTAACAGGTTCCCGCACCTCGGGCACCGCTCCACCTTCTTTGCGGCCTCCGAAGGGTTCTCCATCTCCCTCTTCAGGCACTCGAACACCTGCTGGTTCATCCTGCAGTCATTCAGCGCCCTGTGCGCGCCGTCGGTGCTGATCCCATAGTGACATGCGAGATCGCCTAGCGTATGCCCCCCAAGCTCCGGCAGGTAAATCTTCGACAGCGGCAACGTGTCAACATAATCATTGCCAACCATCTTCCCAAAGTACCTCTGCGCGCTCTTCTGGATAAACTTCAGGTCGAACATTTTGATGTTGTGCCCCACCAGCACGTCGTCGCCCGCGAACCTAAGGAACTCCTCCAGCACGATGTCAAAGCATGGACAGTCCGCCACCATCTCGTCCGTGATCCCATTCACCTCGGACGCGGCATATGATATCGCCATGCCAGGATTCACGAGCTGTGAGAACTCCTCCACCGGCTTTCCGCCCCGCACCTTGATCGCCGAGATTTCCACCACCTCATCCCGCTCCCAGGAAGTACCCGTCGTCTCCAGATCAAACAGAACGTAATCGGGAACACCTTCCATTCTCATGCATCCTTGCTTGTTTCCCAGCATCTCCCAACCTCTTTCTCTTACAACTTATTCACCACGCCCACGAACACATTCCTCTGCCCATTCTCCGCGCATGATGCCTTCAGCAACTCCCTGGCCAGATCCAGATAATATGCATACCACTCCCCAGATGCGAAAGCCCCTGCTTCATTCTGCAATGCCAGCTCTTCATCAGATTTCTTCCCCATATGCAACCTCCGATCTTGCATCCTATCTCCATTTTGCCAACAGACGCTTGAGGGCAGTGACTCACTTTACGATCACCAACGAAAAATACCCGGCTTCATCAGGAATGGAATCAAGTAAGTCTACTATCTTCTCATCCGCCATTCCGCAGTTCTCTACCAGATAAATACTCTTACCTGCTGCAGCCACCTGCGCTTTGATTTCCCTAAGCCTGCCGCCTGCTTTCAATATCACAAGCGTTCCATCGAACTCACGGAACTTCCCAGCCGTGATCATGACCGATTCTGCGCCCAACGCCAGCGGGAGCTTTAATCTTGCAGCCGCTGCGCTGAATGAAGTGATCCCACTGACCACCTCAACTTCAAATCCCTGCGCCATAACGGCATCCGCAATGTAATAAAACGTGGAATATACTCCCGGATCGCCCAATGTCAAAAACGCCATATTCTTTCCCGCAGTAAGAAGTGCCATCAACCGATCCGCCGCCTTCTTGTGCGCGTCACTTACATCCTCTTTACGCATCGGGAACTCCAACAAAAGTAATTCCTTTGATGCAATCTCAGGAGCAGCCTCTTTTGCGATTGTAAACGCCAGCCCAGGCTCACCGTGACTTTCCGGACACGCAATACAATCCACGCTCTTTATGATCTTCAATGCTTTTAACGTTATAAGTTCAAGGTCACCAGGACCAACCCCGACTGCATAAAGCTTTCCTGACATGATTCAATATCCTTACATTAGCCTTCATGAGGTCTCCCGCCGGGAGACAAATGATTTACTTTTCAAAATGCTTAATGATCAGCCCCTTCGCCCATTCGGTAACAGTTGCATTCTCATCAAATACAAATTCCTGGCCTCTTGCCGCGCTTTGGAAGTAACCGTCCTTGATGCACTTACTCTTGTCGTGATACGAAAGCACGATCTTTTTGTCCTTCAGGACATCTATGAGCTTCCACCTACTGTGGCTCTGGCCAGAAGCCGTCAAATTCAAGTCTTCCGAAAAGCGTAGCGTTCCAGCGCCTGGCAATCCGGTATCCTTACCATCAATGATCAGTGAATCGGATGCCACATAGATTGTGTTATTGGTATTGATGTACTGCGAATGCGGATGCCACGGGCACTTTGTCACATCATCGCCCGTAAGGATCTCACCAACCTGCAGATATCCATAAATGGCGTGAATGCCTTGTGCATTCTTGACATACTGAAGCTTTCCGTTCACACGCTCCGTCTTTCGAAACCACCCAAAGAACAGGAAAAGATCGCCCACTCCGACGCCATGATTCATAAGGTGTCCTTGCGCTGCATCACACTGCCCGAACGCAGGCTTCCATCCCTTGCATTCCTTGCGGATGCCACGCCTAATGTCAGGATCCAAATGACAGTAATACTCTTTGTATCCGTTGGGCTTAAGTTCCTTCCAGGCATCATAATAGGATCCGCCGCCCGGGAATTGCAGCTCATCATAAGTGCAATTATCATATTCACTCGGTATCGGCATTGAGATCATCGTGCCGTCAGGAAGAATGGGGCTTGCACACCCGCCGTATGTTCCGTCAAAGCCTTTTCTTGAAAGGATTACCTGCATTTGCAACCGCCTCCTTTGGCCTTATCCACTCCTTCAAACGGATCCGTGCCACTAGTGCAATAAAAAGCGTGGTTATTCTTCAAAAAGTCCTTCAACGCATCCACTCTGCGTACTTTGCCATCATCCTTACACTTAAATCCGCGAGCTGCATCCAGGGTTTCAAATTCCTTCACTCCTGACAACTGCTGCCCTTTATCAAAAACATAGTACTCACGCGCAATCAAGATCTGCTTATCGTCGCGAAATACATCAGCTGCCGTTCTGCCTTTGATATTGCCAGGGCCGAGAGCGCAATCATGCACTTTATCAACCTCTTTATCATGCAGGTCCTTTATCTTTTTTTGCCATGTCACTTTCCTGCCATCCAAAACATAATAAGCGTCTTTTCGCTGACTAAACGCTTTGTCCGTGGAGTATTCCTGCCATGTGCAAATCTGATCAATCTTCGCAAGATAAATAGCATCTCCAGGTTCGTAATCAATTTGCGATTTATTATGATTCTTATGTTTTATACCCCCCGCAGCAATGGAAAGCACCCATACAGCCTTTCCGTCCTCAATCGCCTTACAAACGCTTTGCCGCATGCCTTTTCCGTTTTTAGCGCCCTTACAACACGCCAGAGAATATATGCCATTAGCAAAACAAGGCGCAAATCCAGAAAAGACCTGCTCCTTGTATGAATAAATCAGATCGTCGTCACCTATTATGGGTTGCTTTGCATGTCCTTTCGTTGTCATTTGCTTTGCCCCCTTTCGGTTACTCCACTTCAACCTTGTCACTAAACATCCCTTTCGTTATCAAACTAGATCCTCTCTTGGCAACTTTCACAAAACGCTTTTATTCTCGCATTTCGCTTATCCAGAAACTCCAATTCCTTATTCAAGAAAATAAAGTATTCTTCTACCGTCTTGGGAAGGGCATTCTCCTTGAAGTCACCGTTTCCACACCAAATGTCAACTTTTGAATAATCCTTTGACACACAGTCTTGCAGAAAGAAGAAATCTACATATCCCTTGAAATCCACAAAAAGATCATAGAATGCTTTATCACCTTTTATGGTTTCATATAATGGGCTGTCTTCGCCCAAATAATACCTTCTAATGCACTCAAGAGTTAAATCCCATCTATCAGAAATCAGAGGATTTGTTCCCTTATTCTGATTCATGCTCGATAGATGCTTTGGAAAGATTATCATTCCACCTATCGTGTATGAACGTCTGATTAACATTTCAAAATATGCCTTGTAATCCGGAAGCCTTTGAAAAACCTGATCCATCATGTATTTATACTTCCGATACCGAAAACTCACAATAATTGAATCGCTGCCAAACCTAAAATCCTTCCAAGTCAGATAATAAGACCCCCTCCCCATCTTGAGATCCGTAATCTCACCATTTGGCAATTGCCTGCTCCATAGTTCCTTATGATACCTTTGGAGCGTAGGACTTGCGTTATCCGGATCAGATCCACCACATCCAAGCCCGTCATTACCATCCCAAAATGAGTCCCAGTAGTTTGGCGAATCGGAAGTAAAATCAAAGCTAATATCAATCATGGCAATCACCTTCCATACTTGCCATAAAACTCCTTTGCTATGTAAAGGGCTAACTCCTTCTCATGCTACTCCATGCTCTTAAGTCTGGCATATACGCTAATAAGTTCTGGATCACCTGAGGACATCGCATTGGCCTTATTCGCATATTTTCTGGCTTCTTCAGTTAATTCAAGGTCACAGTACGCAGCCGCAAGCGAAGTAAAAAGTGATGGCGAATGAATGGATTTACCATATTTCGCCAAATACTCTTCATAGACATCAATGGCTTTCTGTGGCCGACCACTAATTCGGTATAATGAGGTCAATCTAGGTAATAGCATACGAACTCCTGCCAAATCAGCTTCCTTCAATCCAGTTTCGGCTGCCTTTATTGCCAATTGTGTATTCTCGCTTAATTTGGCTACATCTATCGTTTTGATTAATTCTGCCATGCTTTTTTCTGAGAAGTCTTCACTTAATGTTAGCATCCGGTTCAATCGGCTCACTATGCTCGACGGAACGCTCATGTACTTGGAATCAATCCACTTACCATTGGTATAGTAATATATCTCTCCATCTAATTCGAATTTTTGTTTGCCTGTCGAAACCTTTTTCGCCTCGCCAACTGGCTTCTTATGCGCCAATCCATGATCGGGCGATTTACTAGGCACTTTGCTAACGGCTTTTCTTGCCACAACGCGTTGCGGCTTGTATGCGGATTCTTCGGTTGATTTAAGAGGCCTAGAGTTTTGTTCTTCTTGGGAATTAGACTGAACATCATCTTCTGCCAACTTGTTGCTAACACAGGCAATAAATTCTTCTTTTCTGGGTTTGTCTGTAATGTTGTCGTGATAATACTTTCCGGAAGAGATCAACCATAAAACTTTATCCACCTCATACGGAGTCACCTTGTTATCTTCCGCTATCTTCACGATAGCCTCGAACACATCATAGGCATTTCTGCCAGACAATTCCAATGCCTCGCAAATATCCATCATGTGTACATCCGGTTTGGGATAATCTAGGTATCCTAGCTCCTTCAGGGCATTGCATGCCAATGCAAATCCGATGCCCCTGATTTTGGTCGAAATCAGAAGTGGTAACGCCATTCGCGTGTCCTTGTTGTAATCAAACCTCTTTACAAACCGCGAAAAGTCATCAAAATCTGCAAACCCATTCACGAATTTTGCCGAATCCACGATGGAACAACTCCATTTGTACCAACTGTTCAGCTTACTGTCCTTGCTGGTAACATGAAAGACTTCTCGAAATCTCCTGTAAAGATCTTCTTCGTTCATTAGGGCAACCCTTTTACAATCAAATTGAAAAAGGATTTTCCCAATCATTTCTTTGCGCTCGTCAAATCTGATAACGCTGGGCATCCTCTCATACTCTTGCGCCGATTTGGCAAAAACTCTAAACACATCCGAAAGAGAATCGGCCTCCTTTGCATCGCCAACAAAATACTTCTCTAAGTCATGTTCAGAAAGTCCTTGAGGCAAATGATTTAACAAAAAGCTCTTAGCGCAATTATAGATTTTTATGTTTTTCTCCGTTTGCGTCATGGCTGCTCATACCCCACAATTTCTGTATAACCCCAAATTTCATACAGCAATGCTACTCTTCCAGATACCTTACCGTTTTGCCATTGGCCAACGCATATTCTATTTCTGATCTAGTGCTCTCACCAATGTAACCGCCCACATTGATCACATAAATCCCATCGGCCATGTCAATCTTACGCTTGTGCATGTCATCCAGCATTTCCTTTGTCTTTGAGAGAGTTCCCTCATCCATGTTGTCCCATACTTCCGCATCTCCCGAGTGACCGAACAGGCCAACACTGATCACAATATTCCCTTCTAAGGTCAATCGCTTCTGCGCTTCAAGAAATTCATTTTTGAATCTTGTGCTCCCGCAGAGCGTTATTACAGGATACTTCCCTACCATTATTCTTAATTGCTCACTTTCTTTTATCAACCATTCGGATCGCGTCTTGTGCAATTGACAGCATGTTTCGTTCTCTTTGAAATACAACCACAAGTATTTGCCCAACAATTACATTTCCTGTTTTATCTTGTTAACCAAATCCTCCTCTGTCTGAGATATAGATTCATAAATTGATACAACCTGATTTTTACCGCTACATAAATAATCATACCACTTAGAAAGTAGATTCATATACAAATCCCTTTCATCATCTAGCTTTGCATATTTACCAACATACACATTTCCAGCGTTCCATGCCTCTTCATTACTAACAGGATACAGTCTAGGATATTTTAAATCTCTAATAACTCGAATCCGCCCTTCGCCGTCTACAACAATTGTGTTATCATATCTATCATCCGCTGCCCGCATCTCGTTGATCATTTCCTCATATGTAAAAAGATGAGTCGGTTTTTCATTTTTACTCATACGCACTGAGACATAGTGGCAATACTTATTTCTTACCAATTCAGCACTTGAAATTTTATCTGATATAAACCCCTCCAATTTCTTTGCAAAATCGATTGCTTCCTTCATGTTTTCTATGTTATAACTCTCACAATCATTGTCAGTTTTAATAAAATGACCATCTTTCATTAACATCCAATTTTCCTCAAGCAAGCTCTTAAATGAGTGGGGATTGGGACATATCTCAAAAGAATATTTAACATAGGCTCTTGGCCTACTATTATTCTCTTTTAATTCGATAATCCATTGAGAAATATTGTCTTCGATAAACTGTTCAATTTCTTCTGGTTTGGACATCAGTGTCTTACCGATTGTTTTTATTTCTGTTTCATTCTCCTCTGAAAACGGGTTTTGATGAAAGCAACGATTCAGCATGTTTTCCACATTACATTGATTATTAATTGCATATTTTTCTACTTGTATCATCTCTTCAATGTATTTACGGAATTCATCGTTCGTAAACATTCCGTGCCGTCCATCATAAGTTGCAGCAATCGAATTATAGAGACCTCTCTTAAATACTATAAGGATTTTTCCTTTTATGAATCTCCGAACAACTTTATAACCTTCCGGAAATCGTTCGCCCGATTCATAATCATACACTCCATACTGTTCATATTCTGCAGAAACAAAATGCCCCGGTGTATCTTCAACCAAAATCTCATATTCTCTCCATTCGGATATATTTTCAATGGCAGCAACACTTTCTAATTCAAGCAAAAAATAATTCCATGTAAAATCATTCCCAAAGCTTTCAAAAAATAAATTCTTCGGCTTTACAAGATGGCAAAACCCTAATGTGTCGTATATATATATCCATCCACTCTCATGTGCCAATTCGGCATGGTGAAAATCCAGTCCTCCATGACTCGAAAATAACATATGATTGTAAACCGGCTTCTTACCGATCACATTCAGTACTTCAATAATATCCTGTGGATTTTCCCACACGGTTGATTTTGGTACATGTTTCGCAAACAAAACATGCGCTATATCTTCCCACTCACTTTTTTGAGAAAGCTCGAAATCATTCAGAATCCTTTGATATTCAATCAATCTCTCGCAAACTTCTTTCATCGAAGGTCTTTTCAGGGGATCTGAATTAGTGGATTCATTTAATAGTTTCTCGAATTCAACGAGATGCACATTAGTAAATCTAGCATCACAATTTAACGAGAAAGTTGGGTCGTCACAAACATACGGTCCATCAAATCCCTTTTCATTCAGTGTAAAAAGCATCCACATTGACTTTGCCAAAGAGAATACATCTGCCTTTTTCCCGTCTGCTCCTTTAGGATTCCTCCGCATCTCTGGAGCAATCGTAAAAATCGCCCCTAATCCCCTGTCTGTTCGGGTAAAATCATTCTCTTTTTCAGGAAAATCTGCCAAACCAAAATCTCCGAAAACACATTTTCCATTGTAAATATATAGGTTCAATGGCTTTATGTCGCGATGTACAATAGTCTTTGAATGTATTTTTTCCAGTTGGTTTGCATACGAAATGCACAACGACAGTATCTCGTTGAAATTCAACCGTTGCTCTTTAATGTAATTAATTACTGGCATAGCCACTGGCATAACATACCATAATTCGTCTAGTGACGCATCGATAATAGGCATAATACCATCTAGCTCTCGGTAATTTTTTGACATAATTTCTATTTCGTCTCGAAACCTACCCTCCCTTTCATAGTTTCGATTTTTATATATTTTTAATACTTTAAGCGCGTATTCATCGCCTGTAGCCTTTTCTTTTACTCGGAATACATTCGCGTTCCCACCTCTACCTAGTTTCTCTCCTTGCAAGTCATACTTAGTCTTCCATGTGTCATTCTTTACAGCCATTGCGTTTCCCCTCATGCATTCTGTAATTCCAGTATTTTTTTGATTTTTCATGGATTAATCATATCCACTTTTACTGTCTGTTCACGCTTACTTCATTTAAGCTTCAGTTTAGGCAAACTCATTAAGCATTAAATGAATCCAGCATCTTTTTCAAAAGTTTTTCCACATCTATCACCAATGCAAAACTTTGTTCGGCATCTACACGTCTTAACTTATTGGTATGTATGCTATTCTTCCTTTGGCGGAATCTTGGCATTGAATGCCGTTGCAAAAGATTTAAGGATATTTCTGTTGAATTTTACATCTCGTTGTTCCATCAATTCTCTGCATTCTTCTTCACTCATGTTTACTATACAAGTCAATTTGAATCGAGCCCTCGAAGAACCAACATACATTAATTGTGGTCCTTGTTCGTTGTCAAACATTTTCTTGTCAATATCCACCATTATGATCACGTCAGATTCAAGACCCTTAAACTTTCTACAGGTCGTAAACTTGATGTATCCTCGCTTATATTTGTATTTTGAATCTTCGCAAGAAGACGAAATTATACTGCTCTCTTCAGTCTTACAAGTTAATACAGTGACATTTGTGTACCCAGCGTCTATGTATTTGTCAATTTCATGGTTCAACGCAGAAATCGTTTCTTCCTGACCATTACAGAAAACCATTTCTGGCAAATCGCCTAAAACCGCATCTTTATAAAGTTTGGGGACTTTGTCCGATCCCAATAGTCTAAGTGAAGTGCACGCTATGTTTTCCGTATTTCTGCAATTCCTGTAAAGAGTCAGCTTGCAATCTGCATCCTGTATATACTTTGGCATTCTATTCGACTGAATCATTTGATTCTTATCATAAAACAAATAGAAAGTTCCATGTCTCCCTTCGTTTTCTATAGCATTAGTTTTTAGCAAATCAATGAGTTCCTCTTCTTCAGCTATCACTCTACCAAAATCCTGTCCCTCATCGATAATTACATGCTGATATGGAAAACTCCCGTCATAATACATTTCCTCAAGCTTATCTTTTAGTAGGCTATAATTTGGTTTCTCAGTTTCACACAACTTACACGCAAGACCATCTATCGTATAATAATCAACTCGCGCATATCCGTATGTGTTCGCAAGGTATTCCTTCAAGAATGAGTTGTAGCATAAAAACAGTACTTTTTCATCCTTCTCTGAATGCAATCTCGCTTTTTCCACCGCCATAACGGTTTTACCCGTTCCTGCGAGTCCGTTAATGATTGCATTGTTCTGTTCCTCAAGATAATTAAGCAAGGCAACCTGTTCCTTCAGCATCCTCCTAAATACATTCTTGGTTCGCTCTATCTCTACCTCGTGTAAAGAAATCAGGCTAAAACTCGGTGCTAGTACACGTTCCAGAATCCTTTTGACATCTTTTTCAGAAAGGTTCGTTTGAACTTTAGCTGAGATCTCAATGCTAAAGATCCGTTCTATCTCCGCTTCGATATTACCGAATGAATCCGATGTCAGAGTTATACTTAGATCAGCCTCAGGCGGTAAATGCATTTTTTTCAAGAAATCCATTGGAACATCCGGAAACCAAACCGCATGTAATAACTTACAATGCTCAAATTCATACTGCAAGCCATGGTCGATCATGTAATCCTTAAGCTTCCACTTATTTGAACTTGCCTGATTATATGGTCCATCATTCTTCATCTTTTTTCCGCTACCATATAACCAATAACCATTTAAATAATCAATCTGCCCCGCCTTTGCTTCCAAACAAATTATGCCCTTTTTAGGATGGAAAATAACGAAATCCGTTTCGCTTTCCTTAATTACCGACCCACTAACAGTAACAATAGAAACCGAATGAAAAACATAGTACTCATCCGACAAGGAACTCAATTCTTCAAACATTAACCCTTCTTGACTCTTTGGATCAAATTCTCTTGGCATATCAGGTATCATTCGTGCCATATTATTCACTCACTTTCTCCAGAAAATCATCAACACTAAATCCCTCTTTTGTACAATACACATTCCATCCAGTCTTTTTAGCCAACACATAATCCTCATAAGCGTCATCCAAGAATAGCATTACATACTTTTCATCCCATAAAAGGTTGGCCACAAACTCCTCGCCTGTTTCTTCGATTTTGACGGTCTTATGATAATATGGCTGGGCAATACTTGTTGGACTCTTATCCTTTATTTCTTCAACAAGTGTTATCTCATCATCTTCAAAGCAATCATCAAGTAAATCACGCCAAATCTCAGCGGCCGTTTCGTTCCCAGGATTACGTCCGCCTGATCCCAAAACTAGTTTCATTCTTGTATATGCCCTAGCGCCCCCCTCATAATGCCATCGATCACTTTGATAGCTTTCTTTGCTTTGCTCGACATCAAAGAGAAGTCTCTTGATTACATCTATAGCCAGTTTTCTTTGGAGCTTACTGTGATATGCCTGATTATAATAGTTCCTTAAGCAATTATAACATGAGGTGTTCTCATCACAGCATTCGGTACTAACACGTTCCAGAGCCGCCTTTAACGAACTAATAACTGCATCTCTGTTTAACAATCTCTTTACATGTCCAGCGCCACCTGGAACATTGTCGTATAAAAGAATGTCATAGCTTTGCCACTCAAGATTAATCTCTAAGACACCATCTATGTCATTCCGTTCGATTCCCAACGCCAAGCTAACGCCTTCCAAAAACGCATACATAAACGAAAGCGCTTGTGGATATCCCAGCTTATCGATCGTATCTAGGATAGGAATAGTAAATCTCGCAACATCCGTTTTGAATTTGTGTCCCAATCGCAAATATTCCAGTTCGTCACATTTGCAGTCATACAGCCTATAGTTCTTATGCTTTTTCAAAATTCGTGGCGTCACACTTTTTTTCTTTTCAACATCTCCGTAACCGCATGTGGGACACATATAGAATCCTGATTTATTCATGACAAGCAGTTCATCTTCACTACTTGTTTCTATACCCATGGCACTTCCAAAAATCAGTCTCTGCTCATCCGTTTTTCCATTGCCGACATATGAAACTTCACCCGCATATGATCTCTTAGGTTTCAACCTAGTACTTTCCTTAGTAACTCCTGTCTTAAAGCCATAAATGGGTTCTATATAGTATTCAACTACCTCTGTAGAAATAGAGGTCCCGCAATACTTGCACTCCGTATTTTTTGCCTTACTCAAAAAAACATTTATTCTTTTACATACTGGACAAGTCGTAAACCAGTTTTTTGCAAATTCATCTTGATTCTTTAAGGCAATGTATTTTGATGTGTATTTGTTTCCATCGACAATCACTTCAGAATCCGGTGCATATTCAGAAATGGCAACCTTTAGATCTCTGCTCATGTCGTATTTATTCACCTGCGCTCCATTCTCATAGATTTGCAGATCAACGACATCAACAGGGAATCCATACTTCGGAATCACGCAGTATTTCGACAGACTCTTTATCACATCTTCACTCTTTAGGTTCGCAATTTGGTGGATGTAATAAGAAACATATCTGCTAGCCTCTTCGTCTCCTAGCGTTTGCTTTGAAATGGCTTCTTTTTTGGCATTTTCAAATTCTTTAAGCATCTCCATTATGGCATCTACAAAATGAGTTAGCTTTTCGTCTTCTCCTCCCATTTCGTCCAGCCACTTGAAATCTCTATACTCAGAATATATCATTTCAGGAAGAATCTTTTGATTTATATATTCATTTAGATCGCTGGGTCTGGAGTTCATGAATTCTCTATATTTTTGGATTCCGCCGCCGCTTATAATAAGCGCATCCAAAGATTTAAAGTATTCCGGATAGCGTCTAAAGAAATATCCCAAGCTAGCTGCCATTAGGTGTCTAATAATGATCTTCTTATTCAAGACATTAAAATAGGGCGGATTAATAACTCCAGAAATCATCTTTTCCGGTTCTGAAAAGTAGGTATAATCGTGTGACCCAGTTCCACAATAAGTCAGAATGTAAGCAGCGCTGTCCTTTCTTCGACCAGCACGCCCCGCCCTTTGAACATAGTTAGCTGGTGTAGGCGGGACATTTCGCATAAATACCGTTTCCAGGCCTCCGATATCAATGCCCATTTCAAAAGTTGTGGAACAACTCAAAATGTTGATCTTTTTATTCTTGAAATCAATCTGGTATTCCTTTGCCTGTTTTCTCTCAAGTTGAGCTGTATGTTCTTTGATAACAATGCTCTCAATTTTCTTGTTCATGTACTGTTTACGATAGTAATTTCCTTCCAGAACCTCATCTGGATCTACTTCGCTCAATCTTCCAGGACACCGATCCTGTACGCATTTATCATTAATATTATACGGAGTTAAGCGCCCGCACTTACTACACTGATAAAACTTAGATCTTTTATAATTTTTTACTATATATCTGCCTGCATCTATTTGATACGCTGCTTTTTTGTCGTGCTTAACAAGAAATTTGTCACTTCCTTCCATGTCACTTGCTTGAACAAGCAAGTCAAACACGCTTTCAAGTGCCTTCTTGGCAGCCTCAGCATCAATGTCAAAAACCTTCATGGTGTATCTTACAACTGTGTTGCTCTCCCCACTAACAGGTAAAAAGCTTTTTACGCCATTAAATGCATTCTCTTCATTTCCTTTTGTCGCTCTTTTAGGATTGCTTAGCGTAACATAGTTATTAAATCGTCTGTACTCCAATATTTCCATTCTTTCGTCAGGCGTTAATGTCGATTTGACATAATTCACCGCAGGAGTAGTCTTAAACACCCCCAAAACAACTTGCATAAAATCATACAATTTTTTCTTTGTCATGTTGCATCCAGCAAACGCTTCTGCAGAAGCGATGTCTTCTTCGGAAAACTCATCGATAATGCTCTTCAGATCTATATCAAAATAATACAAACCCAAGCCTTCACCATCGTAATCGCCATCAACTTTAAGAAGATCAACCAGCACCGCAGCCCACGCATTTTTGTGTGAATTCAAATTGTTTGAGAATAAATCACTTGTTTTAAGACGATCTTCAAGCAACGATGTCAGTTCATTAACACCCATTTCCTGAAAATCTTTGTTCTTTATCATCTCCCATATCAAACGTTTTCTTAGCATCCTGACATGATTTGAATCAAAGAAAACCGCAGCAAAGCTAGCCTGTTGTCGACTATCAGAAAAAGCCAAATACTGTTTGACTTTTTCTTCTTTGGTGAACACAGTTCTGTTTGCTCCTGGTGTTAGAGAAAGCTTTTTTACCTTCTTTGACTCTTGCTCCCCTTCATCAATGGCTTCATATAGTATTTGAGCGATTAGGGCTGTCCCTTCGTCTTTTCCAATATTGAGTGCTTTTACAACTCCTGCTTTGCCTTTATGTCCACAACAAGGGCATTGCGCAATATTGTTATAAATCACCTCATCATTATCGCCCTTTTTCTGGATAACCCTGTAAGCCTTAAATCTATTATCTTCACTACATTTGCACTTTTTTGCGTTAAGGTTTCCAACCGCATGTGTTTCACCGCATTTTGCGCATACCTCATATGCTTCTATGCTATCCGCATTAACCTCTTCTTCATTTATGGAGTTCTCTAGGAGAAAATAGTCCAATCTTACAAATTCTTCATTTCCGTAGTTCTCATAGATATCTATCTCCTTGTTTTGAAGTAGATAATCCATTTGATCTTCGTCTTTATGTTGGATTTTCCCAATAATGTAGGGGGAATTACAGTACCTACAGTTTCCGACCTCAAACGCCTTCATCCCATCGATTTCATTGGTCTTTGTAAGGCTCAGCTGCGGATTCTTTCCATAAGTGATATAGGCTCCGGACAGCGGCCTTACGAATGAATGATACTTAAGATCAAATAGTCCTATACCATCTTTTTCCGCTGCATTTATTACATCAATCAAAGAAATCAATTCGTCTGTCGTTACATAATTTGACATTGCTTTATAAATGCTCCTAAAATCCTTGCTTCCGTCCTTAAGCAATTCGCAAAGATCATGAACATTTACATCTCTAACCAACAACGAATATATCGCTTCTTTCGCATCAGATGTTTCACAATTAATGTACCTCTTGCATACCGACAATATTTGATCTACATCCATATTCGCACTTTTGATTGCAACATAATCAGAACCCGATACTCTGAATTCAGCATTAACAGGCATCGAAATCCTTTTGGAAAAAATAATATCAGAAATCTTAAAATCGGCTGAAGTTAAGCTGGTTGCAAACCTAACTATTTCTTCTTCAGATTTTCCTTGCTTGCCTAATGTTGCGCTAGTCAGAATAAAGCGAGGCTTCTTCTCAGCTAATCCCGTAAGCCGCCTTAGCAGCAGTGACAATTCGATTCCCAGCGAGCCACTGTATGTATGGGCTTCATCCAAGACCACATACTTCCAGTTATTAAGCCTTTCCGGCACAAATAAAGAATAGTCATTCGGTCTTATCAGCAAGTATTCCAACATAGAATAATTAGTAAACAGCAGATGCGGCGGATTATTTCGAATCTCTGCTCTTGAAACAAGTTCATTTTCAGTAATGACGCAATTATTCTCCGCCCCTAGCTTTTCCCTGTACATTGCCGAGGCCGTCTCCGGCGTCTCTCCAGTAAAAAAGCCAAAAGTAATGCTCGGACAATTCCGCAGTATTCTGCGAATTCTATCTATCTGATCATTTACCAGCGCATTCATGGGATACAAAAAAATGGCTCGGATTCCCACCTCATTATTCCCATTTTCAACATCATAAAGCAAGTCATTCAAAATGGGATACAAAAAGCTCTCCGTTTTACCAGATCCAGTACCAGTTGTAATGATCGCACTTCTACCCTGCTTTATTAATCGCAATGACTCTTCCTGGTGCGAATAAAGCGGTCTCTGGAAATCAATGTCTTCAAGCATTCTGAAAGACCTGCATACCAAGCCTTCGTCAATCAGGTAGTCGAGATTATGTCCTCTTTGAAACGGAAAGCTCATGTCGACATAAGGTCCCTTAAATAGGCGTTCTTTTTCCAGTTGCTCGATGAAAAGCTTTTGCAAACTGCTTTTTCCGAACTCAAAAGAAGACCTTAAATACTCTTTATAATGTTCATCTATGTACTTGGATCGCTCTATAGGATTAAGTTTACTCATTTAACGCGTTCTCCCTTCAAATTCAATGTATATAAGAAAATGTCAGGTGCCCAAGAGTTTACTATCGAGTTGAGAATTCCGTGCTTCCTTTCATCATACAACAATCCATCCCCATAATTGGTAATATAGGCATCCATTGTGTCGTCTATTATTTCGCTACAAATTTCGACCTCAACAGGATTGATATTATTAAGTTGCCATTCCCCTCTGAATGTCTTAATAAATATATTTCCAATAAGGATTCCGTCATCTCTCATTTCAATAATCTGCACATATGCAAAGTGAAGATGGCGCTCTATCTCTTGTGATTCGCCTTTCTCTTGATATTTACTGTAATAAATCGTATCAATCTTAAAAGCGCACCCAACAAAATCTTGCTTCGCATAAAATGTCTTTCTCTCGCTATAAAGAAGGGTATCTTTTCTAAGCCTCAAAACTTTTGTTTTTTCGTGAAAATTGAATGTGTACTCTTCGAAAGAGTTTAATCCTTCAACTTGAGTTGTCTGTCCACTCTCCAATAATTTGCTAGCGTTTACCCTCTCGCCGGCAGAATTATATATTTCAAATGATACTTTGTTTTTGCCATGAAAGTAAGGCGTGACAAGTACTCGAGGCGGGTTATCCAGAAATTCGATTTTCGTAAGATCTTCATCCATAATGCACTTGTTATAGCATCTGATCGTGTATTTAGGATAGTCATTTACCTTGAAAATGAGCGTAATAAATTTGTTAAAAGTCTTATACGAATTCAAAAAACCGATTGCCACCGTTCTAAACGAGCCCTGGTCTTGAATTGCAATATTATCCTCTATCAATACAGCATTTTCATCAAATATCTTTACACTATTACACTCTGCATCAAACAGTTTCAAAGTAGCATCCAAAGCAACATCGTCAATCCACATGTCTTCGTTTTTGGCATTCCAATTTGAATCATCCAGGGAATAATATCCCAAATTGAGCGGCAAGTAATATACATACTCCATGCCGTTATACAAAAAGCGAAGAAAACTTGGATCAAAAGTTTCCGCGGTTATTTCCGTCGCCAGCGATTCTTGAAGAAAACCTGACATCACATTGATTCCAGATCTACCATCATCAATAATGTTCACCGTATATATCAGTTTATTGTCAATTACGAATCTTCTTGCAAAAATGCGTTTACATTTCCCGTCAAATAGCTGACTAACTTCCACTTCATAGATTCCGCTTTCAATCAGTTCCAAATCAACCACATACTTAGTTATACTTCCCCTGTCTGTTCTCTTGCATGTCATTTCAGAGAGTTTATGCGGTTTCCCATTTATCAGCACTTCGCATGTTCTGGTAGCATTATCGACCTCAAACACCAACGCATTAACGGTGCTATATACTTCAAGCATTTCTCCACTCTTCAATTCCAAAACTCGGCATTTCTCATGTACCTTGCCAAAAATCCCTGGTTTAATCATTGAAGAAAAATTGAAAACATCATGCCCTATTGCAATTGCCTCGCCACCTCTGATCAGTTTATATCCCCACCAATAATGCTCCCTAGCTTCAATACAATCAATATTGGCTTCGTTTGGTTTATAACAGATATACGCAGTCCCTTGATAATCCGTATTATTCGATATCTCGTTACAATTTGCATCAAACACAATAAATTCTCTATAAAGCTTGTCCTTACTATCATAGAGAATTTCATCACCAACAGTTACGCGATATGTTAGTTTGCCTAACGGATTGTTAATTAATATCCTTACGGCGCTCACTTCATATCCGCCAATAATCTCTTTTATGTAACAGTCTTCCTTCCTAACAAGCAAAACTCCATCATTCAATACTTCGATAGCGATTTTTTTATAATCATACTGTGCTTTTATCCTGTGTACCGGAGAAATTAAGCATATTCCTGATCTTGTATAACTAAACTTTGGTTCCCAGCGAGATCTAAAGTCGTTTGAAAATAGCTTCTGATCTTTTTCGCCAGTTGTTGTGCTGATTAACTGTTTTTCCCATCCTTCGAAACCCGCTTTTAGATATGGATTAAAAATCTTAATTTCCTTATCCCAAAATCTTCTATCAATAAGCCTAACAACCATGATGCTCAGCTTTATCAAAGCATCCACACCATCATCGGTTGTTATAAGTGATTTCGTAGATGCAATCAATTTATATGTTTTATGCGTCGCATTAATTGAAATGTCGTCTCCATCTAGCAATATGGTGCTTCTCAATCCCTCAAAAACAAATTTGAATTCGTCATAGAGATTCTCAGGTAAATCATAATCAAAATTCAGCTTGTAGATGTCAAAAATGAATTCAAAAAAAGCCGGCAAATACGCTTGCGGTACTAACGCGTTTTCGAGCACAACATTAATAATTCTTGTTCTGGTCGCGGATTCACCTTTTCTTCTATACTCACTAAGTATCGATCTAATAGTCCCCTCAATACGCTGTTCTGAATAGTATTTGTATAACCCTGCGTAAACCCTTCTTACATGGCTATAATAATTCCCATTATCATAATTAAGCATGGCTATAAGAGTTAGTGAAACAACTACTATCTCATCAACATCATAACGATAAAGAGCATTTGGATCTAAATAGCAATCCAATTCACCCTCTCCCATGTCGAGGATATAAGTTATCACGCTCTCATCGTCAAGAATCTCTATTAATTCCGGTCCAATGTTCTTTCGTCTCCTTACCAGCTTGCATAAATGCTTAATTTTGGCTTCAAAGAGATCAATTTGGATCCAATCATCAACTCTCTTAAGTGCGTATTTTTGGTCTTCTTCTGACAGCACTTTATTATCTATAATGTTATTGATAATTTCATCCAATCGTTCATCACATCGACTATAATTAAAATCATCACCCTTTTGATCACGCCACCAAACGAAAAAACGAATCTCTTCGTCACATCTATTCAAGTCATTTCCAAATTGATCAATTGCTACATATAAATCAAATAAGGCATCGATGTATGGGCTATTACCTTTTACAAACGAGCTTGCCTTATTGATAATCTTTTCTTTAACAAGTTTATCTATGGTCCCATTTTCTATAACACGCTCAAGAAGTTCTATTGTTTCTGCTTGATTAGAATCACAAACCAAATTCCTGTTTTTGTCGGTCCAATCCTTAAGACGCAGTAATTCTGATGGTTTTATTCCTTCTGGAGATATCCTTTTGACAATTGAGATGAGTTCATTTATACTACGCATAGCATTTCCCCCATTTCTAGAATCACTGAATCGTTCACTTTGTCTTCTTTGATTTTCCTGTAAACTAAAACTTTCTTCGTATCATAACAAGGCCGTATCAAACTTCAAATTCACCTTTCGCTTGACTATCAGCCATGCCTTATTCACATTCTTATATGTGTTCTTGCTAGTTTCTCCTCTTTCATCGCTTTCTCATGCATTTTGTACAAATGCCATAGTTCATGCTTTGTGGACCGCCATATGTTGAAAACATACTAGTTTCTCCAATCATCCCGCACTTACGGCATTTTACGATTCGTGCACCTTCTGGACTTATGACTTGCTTATCATTTCTAGCAAATTCATCGTTAATACTCTTCCAAAACTCTTCCTCAGACTTCTTTAGATTCGCAGCTTGCTCTTCTTCCCTTACCTTTTTTCTAGCTTCTTCAGCTTCCTTTTCTTTTTTTCTTTGTTCTCTCGCCTGTTTTATTTCTTCCCTTCTTCGTGCTTTTTCTGCTTTGCGTCTTTCTTCTTCGGCTTCTTGTTCTTTTTGTCTACGAAGCCACTCTTGTCTTTTTTGTTCTCTTTGTTTTTCTACTAACCTTCTATGTTCTTCGCGTCGTTCTCTGTATTCCTCTTGTTCTTTTTCGTATTGTTCCTTTGTCGTCTTTGCCAAATCAGCTACTCTTTTACCATCGACGATCAATTTACCATCTTCGTCAAACTCGTAGTCTTTTAATTTGCTGTTTGCGACAAGTATGGAATTCCATCTTCCATCTAAATCCTTAGCATAGAACAGAGCCCTCAATTTTGCTTTTTCATAGTCTCGACCTTCAATTTGCAATGCCAAGCAATAACCTTGCCAATCTTGAACCTTCATCATTCCTTCCGGATATTGCCAATTGATAGCCTCATTGTCCTGATCAACAATATGTATGACATTAATTCCAGCTGAGTTTTGCTCCAAAATGCCAAGTTTGTCTTCCGACAGATTGTATCTGTGTCTGCAATAGTTCACTGCAATCCCATTCTTTTGGGACAAAAAAGTAAACTCATATTTACGGTTGGAATCTGAGGCATCACATATTGGCACCCTTGCCTTCAGATTGTCATCACTCAGTTTTTCATCTAACCAGCATTTTAGAACAACCTTTGAGTCGATCGAGGTTTCTCCCTCTTCCATGTAGTGGCACTCATTACTGCCATTCCCTTGCAACAATCTAAAATGCTGCTCGCGTAAATTTCGGTCACCAGCCACAACCGTAAGATTTGCGCCACATCCGCAAGGACAAAAAAGCTCATGTGCATGCGCTTTATCACGCATCCACGCAAGCTTTTCTTTGTCATTAATCTGCATACCATCGATAACAGTATATATGTATTCAATTCCGATATATTCTCCGTCACAAAGACAATACGACCTTGTTACCATTTAATCCCCCTTATTTGATATTAAAACATCCCTACTCCCACTTCCACACTTCGTACCCTTGTCGCCTTGCGGAATCATATACTGGCTGCATGTTCTTCTCCAGAATGCCATAGAACACTTCCTGGGAGTTGCCTTTGCGGTAGAGTTCTTGGATGGCCCAGATGGAATGGAGGTTGTCGCGGAAACATGCCTCAAAGAGCTTGTGGATGCCGGGTGATTCGTGAATGAGCTGGTAGAGCAGGTACTGATTTGCGGCGAAGCGCGCAAAGAACGGGGTCCACTTTGGAAGGTTGTTGCTCTTGGAGGAATTTAAGGAAGAATCCATTGGCATGAGGTTCCAAAGCTCGTCGTTCATGACGAAGGACCAAGGGATAAAGTGATCGACGTCATATTTCTTAGGCACCACGACTTGGCCCGTAAAGATGTCACGCACTTCGCTGATGTCAAGAATGCCTTCCCAGAGCTTGCGAACGTTGCCGAGCCTTCGCATTTTCTCATCCATTGGCGCAAGCTTGTAAACAAGACCTGGCACTTCTGGATTGTTGTTTTGAAGCCATTTCATCTTCTCGTACTGGATCCAGCCAAGGATGGTCACGGTGTGATTCTGGATCATCTCGATCCATGCGGAATGGAAGGTGATCTCTTTCTTTAGTTTGCTGGAAAGGCCTAAGGTGTAAGGCAGGATCACGGTATCATGATTGAGTCTGTCGAAGTAATCGATTGTTCTTTTGACGCTGTTCCAAACATGCTCTGGAATGGGATCTGGTGAGAAGGCCGCAAGTGCCCTGTAGGGAACCATGTTGGTCAGCTGCTCCTTGTACTCCTTGAGCTCCGCTTCATGCTTTGCGATCTCGTTTTTGATCTCCACCTTGGATGCATGGGAGGGAAGGTCGCTGATCTCCGCGAGCCTAAGGATGGCGCGTTCCAGGCCGTCACGCACCTGTCCGTCGGCCTGCATGCCACTTAGGTGCACGTGGAACTCCCTGACGGAATACCACGCGTTGCAGATCATCTCGTTGATCACGGCGTCGAAGGTCGTCTCCGTCACGCCTTCTGAAATGAGCTGTACGATCGCTTCCAGCCAATAAAACTTATAGCAATAAGAGGGATCCTTCATCATGTGTGAGAAGCCCTCTATGTCCAGGGAATTATAGTATTTTCCGTCGATCTTTAGGTCGTAGTCGATTTTTGAAGAATGATATTCAGCCATCTCTCATCCCCTCTGCCAGGTCGAACGTCCAATGTGGTCCATGCTTCGATGATGCCAAGTTCATTCATGTGGTGGATGTACTCGCCAAAGCTTTCTTCTGTGAAGTGGGTGAAGTACCGGCCGTGGCGGTCGCCTTCAAAATCGCCGTATTTGAAGGATGTGTAGATGTATCCGCCCAGCTTCACGGCGCGGCACATTTTCGCAAGTACGGGTTTGAGTTCGTCTTTGGGCAGGTGGAGGATGGAGGCGCAAGCCCAAATGCCGTCGTACTTTTCCACCTCGTCAAGGTCGGAAAAGAGGCAGTTACGAACCCGGATGCCAGTGTTTTCGCTGGCGATCTTGCAGAGCTCTTTGGAGCCGTCCATGGCTTCCACCTGGAAGCCCAGCGATAAGAAATATTTCGTGTCCCTTCCGGCACCGCAGCCAAAGTCCAGGATCAGTGCGCCTTCGGGGAGATACGCCGCGAATTTGTCCTCCACGGCAGTGAAGTCAATGTCCTTCGTGCCCGCGGCGAAATCCTGTGCATTCTGTTCGTAGTAATCTATTGTCTTGTTCATGTTTTTCTTTCTGATTGTCTCGCTAGTTATCCCGCTACTTCTCCCGCAGCGCGTCGAGTTCGCTTTGGAATTTATCCACGACTTCCTTGGGGCCTTCGATCTTTACGTTTCGGCCGAGGGAGAAGATCCAGCCGAGAAACTGGTCGCTGAGGGCCACGGTCACGTGGGTTGTGGACCACCCTTCGCGCTTTGCCGGATGGATGGGAATGTCCTTGCCAAAGCGGTCGATGAGGACGCCCACAAGCTCATCTTTGAAGGCCAGCTTGACGGTAGTCTCCTCGCCGCCAAACATGCCAAAGCTCTTTTTCGCATAGGCCGCAAGGTTGAATTCCTTGAAGAGTTCCTTGCCTTCGCGCTTCTCGGGAAGGACCGTGATCTTGCGCATCTTGTCGACCCGATAGTGCTTGATCTTACCCTCTTCGGAATCATATGCGATCATATAATAATTCTCATCGTCCCAGGTCAGGGCCCAGGGGCTGACCACATAGGGCTTGTCCTTGCGCGGTTCCATCTTCTTTTGGAGGTTCCAGCGCATGTACTCGAAGCGGACCTTGCGGTTGCTGCTGATGGCGTTGTGAATGTCGTCAACAACATAGTAGATGCTTTCGTTCATGGTCTTGATGCGGCCTTGAACGACCACCTCGCGCTTGAGCTGCGCCGCTTCATATTCGCTCGCCAAGTCCGTGATCTTTTTGATGAGGTCGCGGGACTTTTTTTCGGTGATGAATTTCGAGGACTGCACGGCGTCCACGAGGAGCTTGAGCTCCGCCACTTCGAACTTCTTTTTGCCGACGCGGTAGGTGTAGTTTTTGCCCGTCTTGCCGCTGATGATGTCGTAGCCAAGGACCTTGAGGGTTTCGAGGTCGTCATAAAGGCTCTTGCGGTCGGCAGTGACTTCATATTCTTCCAAACACTTCTGGATCTCGGGCATGGTCAGGCCGTGCTGATCATCCGTCTTCTCTTTCATGATCTTGCCAAGATAGTACAGTTTTAGCTTCTGATTTGTCCCTTTCGGCATCGTGCATCCCTCCTTTGGACGTCGGGTATCGCTCCTTTGGGCATTGCTCTTCCCACCTTTGGGCATCCTAGGTTTATTATATCATTTGTGGGGGATTTTCGCACTAATTTTTTGAGGGATGTGGGAAAAATATTGTACAATTTCAGCCGAGGTTTCCGTCCCTCCTGCAGCGGGCAAAATATGGGCAGGTGACGCAAAAACATTTGCATTTTTTGTTGTTGCCACGCAGGGACTTGCGAAGCCAGTAAATGAGTTTTGACATGTGGGGACACTCCTTAAATCTTGATACCTCTAGGATAAATCTTGAGGTGTCCGATAAGAATGCCTGCAAAAAAGTGGCCCTGGGTTGCCCCAGGGCCGCTTTCCTGCTTAGTTGAACCATTTATAAATCTATAGCATTTTCATTTAAGAGGAATTCCTGAACACCAATATAAAGGATTCCTTTTTCATCATGCCAAGGGATAATATCATCCTTTACAATGACAATCTTTCTAAAAGAATCATTTATCCTATTTAACGAGTTTGTTTCCTGATCCCGTTTTTCCTGTGAATCAACATTCAATGCGGACTGAATGTAGTATCGTTGATTCCCTCTGTTTACTACGAAATCGACTTCCAACTGAACTCGGACATACTTAACATTTCCGGTATCATCTTTTTCTTTTTTCGAATATCCGACAACGCCTACGTCTACATTGTATCCTCTGTAGATTAGTTCATTATAGATTATATTTTCCATGATATGATTTTCTTCAATCTGTCGGAAATTAAGTCTTGCATTCCTGAGTCCAATATCCGAAAAATAGTATTTCAGCGGTGTGTCGAAGTAAGCCGAGCCTTTTACGTCGTATCGTTTTGCACTGTCGATAATATATGCTTCCTTGAAATATTCCAGGTACTTAGAAATAGTGGCGTGTGTAACTCTGATCTTCTTCTCAGTAAGAAATCGATTCTCCAATTTTGTTGGGTTAGTAAGTGAACCGATTGCTGATGAGATAAAATCCATAAGTATTTCGAGAGTCTCCTGTTCATTTCTGATGTTCTTGCGTTCAACAATGTCTTTCAGATATGTCTCTTCAAAAAGGTCTTTCAAATATCGACTTTTCTCTTCCCGGGTTTCCAGTTGCAAAACATACGGCATTCCTCCATATACACAATAATCACGCCAAGCATGATCCTGATCCGGATAGCACGCCTTAAATTCACCATAAGATAACGGCTGTAGGTGGATTTCATCACCTCTATCGCGGAATTGCGTAAGAACCTCATGAGAAAGCATCTTCGAATTGCTGCCTGTCACATAGATGTCCACATTTTTAATTTTCATTAAACCCATAATGGTGTCAATGAATGTCACCTTCTCATCAATGTCATCAACATATGGATTGGGAACCTCAGCACATAACTGGATTTCATCAATCATCACATAATATCTTTTTTCTTTGTCCTTGATCTGTTCCTTGACGTGATCATTAAGCGCAAATGGATCTCTATATTTAATGTTATCTATATCATCCAATTGCACTTCTATAATCTGACTTTCCTCAACCCCTTCATTAAGGAGGTATTTTCTGTACAGGTCAAACAACAAGTATGATTTCCCGCAGCGTCGAATCCCGGTGATAATCTTAACCCGTCCATTATCTTTTTTCCGGATAATCTGATTCAGATACCTATCTCTTCTAATCTCCACCCATCTACCTCCAAACTATTTTTGCATCTAGATGCATTTTTTGTTCGTATTCATCATAGCACTATTTATCCTTAAAATCAAGCTTCTGAAAACTATTTTTGCATCTAGATGCATTTTTTGTTCGTATCCGTTACTTCACACACGCCATATCTGGGGCGCTTTCCGCAAATTCGTTAATTTTAAAATGGCGTTTTTCCGCAAAATCGTTAATTTTAAAATGCCGTTTTTCCTCAAATTCGTTAATTTTAAAATGCCGTTTTTCCTCAAATTCGTTAATTTTGGCGTAAAAAAGGGGCTTCCCTTGCGTTTTGGAAGCCCACTATATGTTTGTGGTTTTGATTTGGTTATTTAATTTGGTAATTTGATTTGATTATTTTCTTTGGCCATTTTCTTTGGCCATTTGCTTTGGCCATTTGCTTTGGCCATTAACTCTGGTTAGTCGTGTCGTCGTTGGACTTGGAAGGCTTCTGACGATCGCCCGTTGAGCCTTCGGACTTCTTGCCGCTCTTGCCACCTTTGCCGTCAGATTGTTGGCCGCCCTGGCCATCTTTATCGCTGGGGCGCTGGCCGTTAAAGCCCTCTGGCATCTGGCCGTTGAAGTTGCCATCAAAACCTTCAGGAAGTTGCCCATTGAAGTTGCCGTCAAACCCTTCTGGCATTTGGCCGCTAAAGCCTTCTGGCATTTGTCCATTGAAGCCTTCGAAGCCCTCGGGAAGTTGGCCATTAAAGTTGCCGTCAAACCCTTCTGGCATTTGGCCATTGAAGTTACCGTCGAACCCTTCCGGCATCTGGCCGCTAAACCCTTCCGGCATCTGGCCACCCTGGCCGCCGCCGAAGCCGCCGGGCATCTGGCCGCGCATGCCACCGCCAAAGCCGCCGCCGAAGCCGCCAAATCCGTTGCCGTAGATGAGCTGGTCCAGCGTGAATTCCTTCGATTCACTGCCTGCCGTCAATGTATATGTTTCACCCTGCTTCATGAGAGGGCTGCTGACCACAACCGTTGCAAATTTCCTAGCAGACACAAGACTTACAATGACATTTCCCTTGCTGTCCTTGAGTTGTACGGTCTCTCCCGCTGCATGGGATCCGCTAAAGGTTACGAGTGCACTGCCCTGCGTGCTGTTTGAGAAGTTCATCGCCATACCGCTCGAACCGATGGCGATCAAAGTACCGCCTGTAATTTCGCCGGTCGAATCATAATCTAATGCGCCGTTGCCGCTGTTTTCAGGCCCGTTCACGTAAACCTCGCCGCCCGTCACGTACAGCCCGCCATTGGAGTCAACGCCGTCACCCTTCGCGTCCACGGTAACCTTACCGCCCGCGATCAAGATATATACGCTCGCCGTTGTCTGCCCGCTTGCGCCATTTGCGCTGTCCTTGGAGCCTTGCTGGCTGCCTGCAGAACCCTTCTGGTCTTTTGTCTCAGAGCCCTGCTGGCTGCTTGCGCCGTCCTCGGAGCCTTTCTGGCCTGTCGTCCCATCTGTCGAACCCTTCTGGCTGCTTGCGCCGTCCTTGGAGCCTTGCTGGCTGCCTGCAGAACCCTTCTGGTCTTTTGTCTCAGAGCCCTGCTGGCTGCTTGCGCCGTCCTTGGAGCCCTGCTGGCTGCTTGCAGAACCCTTCTGGTCTTTTGTCTCAGAGCCCTGCTGGCTGCTTGCGCCGTCCTTGGAGCCCTGCTGCCCAAATCCGCCGCGTCCGCCGAAACCACCAAATCCACCGAAACCTTCAGTGCCGCTTCCATCCGTGGCGTTGATGCCGTCGTCACTCGCCACCACGTTCACGTCGCCGCCGTCAATCTCAACGATCGCTGCCTCAATGCCCTCGGTGCACTTCACAATGTCAATCTTGCCACCCTCGATCACGACTCTGGATTCCCCGTGGATTCCGTCGTCGCCCGCGTTGATCGTAATGTCGCCGTCCACAATGTAAACGTAACCCTTGTCCGCGTCCTCGTCATTCCCCGAATGCAGTCCGTCCTCTGTTGAGGTAATGGTGATGTCGCCATCCAGGATACGAATGCTGTCCTTCCCGGATATGCCGTGGTCGCCGGCCGTGATCTCGTAGGTGCCGCTGGTGATCTTCAGGTCATCCTTGGAAACGATGCCGTGCCCCTTCTCGGAACTCACCACCAGCGTGCCGTTGCCGTTCAGCGTCATGTCGCACTTCGAATAGATCGCGCCGTCAATGTTGTTGTCGTCGATCGCCTTGAATTCGCCCGTGTTCGTGATCACGTTCTTGCTGCCCTTGGAAGTTGTTACGAACACCTTGTCCGCTTCTTTGGCATATACCGCCGCCGTCCCCTCAGCCGTCACGCTCACGCCGTCCAGGATCAGCCACACTTTTGCGTCCTCCGGCGCGTCCACGCGAATGGAGCCGTTAAAGCTTCCGCGAAGAATGTAATTGCCTGCCTCTTTGATGATCACTGTGCCGGCCTCAACGCTGACCGCCTTGCTTTCGCTTGTCGCGCTGTCGCCGCTCAGCGTGATCACGGTACATTCGGCTTCGTCATATTCCGTCTTCGAATCGCGATTGGAAAACATGTCGCTCACGGTGAAGCTACTTGTCTGCACGCTCTGCGCGTTCCCCTGGCTTTCGGCCGTCTGCGACTTCTGCACCCCGCTTACCGAGGTGGATTCCTGCGCCGTCTGGGTGTTCCCCGCGCCTACGCCCTGCGCCGCGCCTTCGCCTCCCGCGTTCTGCGCCGCGCCGCAGCCGCTAAGAAGCAACGCGCCCGTCAGAATGGCGATGGCAAGAGTTCTGGTGAATTTACGGATGATGTATTTTCTTTTCATGTTAGACTCCTTTTCTGTATCTTGTTGAATCCGATCAGGGTTCGATCTGCTGTTGTTTGTTTGGTTCAAGGCCAGGTCTGCTGTTGTTTGCTTGGCAAGCTGACTTAGAGTTCCGTCTGCTGTGACTTGTCACGCTTCGTTAATGTGATCTCGAGGTTTCCATTCCTGGTGCGGATCTTGTCGAGGAATTCCTTCTCCTTGCCGATCTCCTTCAGGGTAATGCCGTAGGTCAGCTTGAAAAGGCTCCCCATGTTCGTCGTCTTCACATTCGTCAACTCATGCTTTGAAGTGTATTTTTCAAGGATTTCTTCAAAAACAGTTTCATAGTCGAGGTTCTCAGGGATCGTTATATGCAAGGTCTTCTCCTGCGTCAGGCTTTGCTTGCTGCCAACCCCAAGGTGAACGTAAGCGAACAAGATCGCCGAGAGAATCACCGTAAAGAGCACCGCGTAGCCGATATATCCCATGCCCAGGATCAGGCCGGCGCCCATCGCCAGGAAGATCGCGCTGATTTCCTTTGCGCTGCCGGGCGCGGAACGGAATCTCACGAGACTGAACGCCCCCGCCACTGCGATGCCTGCGCCCACGTTGCCGTTCACCATCATGATCACGACGCATACCACTGCGGGTAATAGCGCGATCGCCAGGAAGAAGCTTTGCGAAGCGTTCGCCTTATAGGATGCGACCATCGCGAGGAAGAACCCGATGACCAGGGCCGCTCCCAAACAAATCAGGAAATCTCCCACCTGCAGCGACGCCGTCGAACTCGCCGTATCAAATACACCCTGGAATAAATTTGTCATAGTTGTTACCACCTTTCTAGATAAAAGAATTATGCAGTTAGCCCGCACCTAAGTTGTCTTTCCCTCTGCAGGTATGCGTTACCATACTTCGAAAACGATGTTTGAAAGATTCCCAGTTCGGACAGGCTGTGAGCCAGCCACAGCGGCATCGCGCCGCCAACCTTGATCTCCACGAGAGTTTGATCATCCCTTAAGATCGGGCTTCCGTACGCCTCGCTGCGAAGCGTCAGGTCCTGCTCCCGCCAAAGAATGTTCTCGTCCAGCGTGATCCGCAGGTCCGAACCACCCGTGTCAAAATAAGCTTCGCGCTCATATGATATCACCATTGCCGGGACCAGCTTCTGATAAAAGGATTTGAAGTAATCGATCTCCTCCGTGATCTGGTCCGTCTGTGCCAGCGGCCTGTCGTGATTCAGGTACGCAACCGCCTCCTTCTCCGTGGCGCTTGTCCTTCGCTTGTAAACAATCCCGTCGTATTTCTTCTTCAGCTCCACGAAAACCTTGGTGTCGCTCGACGCAACCCCGTAGCTCCGAAGCCTCAGCTTTTCTTTGTACACCGGCTTTTCCAGCGACCGCCGGATCAGCAGGCTGTCCGGCGTATCGTAGTATATATTCATGATGGTCGTCCTGCCGTACGCGTCGAGCTCCATGTGCCCCTCCATCGCCCCAAGCAAGCCTTCCTTCTGCTCCTTCGAGATCAAATACTTCAACTCATATCTTTTGAAAGTGTCCTGATAAGTCATAGCCTTCTCCTCTCTTTCGACCTTACCTTTTCGGCCTTACTCTCACAGCCCTTTCCCTCTTTCAGCTTTCCTCTTTTGCAGCCCTTTCCCTCTTTCAGCTTTCCTCTTTTGCAGCCCTTTCCCTCTTTCTGAGTCCCATTCTAGCGGACAAACCTAAAATCAACTTAAAGTTTTCTCTTAAGTTTGTCTTTTTCTTGCTTGCTTTCTCTTGCTTTACCTCGCCCTGAAGCCCCAAGGCTTCACAGGGGCTCTCGCCTGCTTTTCCCCCTTCCGCTACTGCCTGGCTTGCTCTTTCCGCCCGTCGCCAAAGTTTTTTGCACGGTGGCGGGGGTTTTCGTGCGGCTTACTGCACTAGACATTCCTTTAACGCTGTGCTAAACTAAAATCAGTTTTTGAAGGATATGCGCTGCCAGCAGCGTTTCTTGAAAAGAAAGGAGAAGCTTGATGAAAACGAAGAAACTGCTCTGTGCGTTCCTGCTAGTTGCACTCTCCGTGCTTTATATCGGGATCGCGCTCATTAACACTCATGCCGGCAAGACGGGCGAAAGGGTTGTATTCCACAAACAAGAGCTCCACGTCCTCGTCGAGAACGGCGTGATCGCGGATGCGGTGGATTACGTCCCGATGCTCATCCCAAAGGACGGCAACTACCAGCTAAATCTTAACTTCAATACATCAGATTACGGTTTTTATACCTGCGCCGTGATCAAGGACAAGAATGGCGATGCCGCCTCCTACACTGGGTTTTATTCGACGGAAAAATATTCCAAAAAAATAACCCTCCCCGAAGGAAGGGCGACGCTCGAGCTCCATTATTTGCGGACCGCGCAGGATCTCCAGGACTTCTGCAAGACTTATCCGATCTTCACGGAAAATGAGCTGGCAAACATTGAAGACACGCTTCATTTTGACGACTTGAATGATAACGGAAACTGGTTCGCCTATCTGGAATTGAGTTTATATGAACTCGCCTCCGTTCCAGCTTATGTGAAGTGGGTCATCCTGGCGATCAGCATGGTGCTTTTGGCTCTTTTGTTTGTACTCTCCTTCAAAGATCAACCCACTGAGGAGGACGATCAAAAGACCCGCCTGGCCTCGGTCAGCATATGCTACGCCATCTTGATCTTTGCGGTATTCGTGGGCGAACTGCTTTCATCCGCTGCCCTCGCATTCGCCCCGCAGTCATTTGTCGAGAAAAACTCGGCCATGACGAGCATCCTTCTGACAATCCTTTTGATTGACATCGCAGGGCTCGCACTGATCTTCTTTACGATCAAGAAAGTGCCCGCGACCCCGCCGGAAAAGAAGCCCTTTGGCGTTGGCCAATTTTTCCTGTATCTGTTGATGACGGCAGGTTTGACCCTTGTGGGCGCCGTGATCGGTTATTTTGTGCAGAGCATCTTCCCTGATGGTACAAGCACTGACGTCAGCGCGATCATTTCGGGCATCAATCCGGTTCTTCGCATTCTTGCCGTTTGCATCCTTGCGCCGATCGTCGAAGAACTCATCTTCCGGAAATTCTTGATCGATCGCCTTGTGAAACACGGCGAGTTCCTTGCGATCCTTATCTCCGGCCTGACCTTTGGCTTGTTCCATGGGAACTTCCAGCAATCTTTCTTTACAGCCTTTGTCGGTTGCCTGTGGGCGTATGTATACATTCGCACCGGCAACATTCGCAACACGATTTTCCTGCATATGGCGATGAACATGTGCACCGGCCTTATCACGCTTGGGATTTTCGAGAAGGTTGCAAAAACCGGACTTTTTGACATGAGTGACGATCCCACCGTTTTAGCAGAGGCGATGATGTCGAATCCCGAGATGTTGGGTTATGCAGTGCTGATGGTGCTCTGGTTCCTGTTCCTTATCCTTCTCATGATTGCCGGCCTGATCGTTTTCATTGTCCGCCTCGCAAAGAAGAAGTTCTATCTCCAGCCCGTTGAGAACGAGCCCACGAAGCGCGCCGCCCTCGCCGCCGCCTTCGCAAATCCCTACTTCTGGCTCTTCCTCATCCCCCTGCTCGGGGCGTTTGTGATTGATTACTTGCCCGCCGTGCTGGGGTAAATGGGCTTTTGACGCTTTGGTTTTGGCATTGCTTTGGCTTTTGACGCTTTGGTTTTTGCATTGCTTTGGCTTTTGCTTTTGCATTGCTTTGGCTTTTGCATTGCTTTGGTTTTTGCATTGCTTTGGTTTTTGCATTGCTGCGCCCCAATGTGACGATTACTGAATTCCTGAAATCAAAAAAAGACTACGCAGGACGCCATTTAGGCGTTTCGCGTAGTCTTTTTCTTGCTTGATTTTTTCGGACTACCTGTGAGGCTTTCTTGGCTTCATGGTAGTCTTTTTCTTGCAAGATTTCTTTCTCGGACTACCTGTGAGACTTTCTTGGCTTCATGGTAGTCTTTTTCTTGCAAGATTTCTTTCTCGGACTACCTGTGAGACTTTCTTGGCTTCATGGTAGTCTTTTTCTTGCAAGATTTCTTTCTCGGACTACCTGTGAGGCTTTCTTGGCTTCATGGTAGTCTTTTGCTTGCAAGATTTCTTTCTTGGACTACCAGTTGGGCTTTTTTGGCTTCATGGTAGTCTTTTTCTTGCAAGATTTCTTTCTCGGACTACCTGTGAGGCTTTCTTGGCTTCATGGTAGTCTTTTGCTTCATTGCTTTCTTGAAATGACTACCACGGTACCTTCTTGGCCCTCCAGGTAGTCTTTAGATTCCTTAGGCCCTTGAAATGACTACCCTCGGCGCATGTTTTGCTTCTAGGGTAGTCTTTGCCTCCTGTAGAAGCTCTTTGGCTTCACACGGGGCTTTTTCTTGCTTTCTCTCGCCTGGTTTACCTCGCCCAGAAGCTCTGTGGCTTCACAGGGGGCTTTTTCTTGCTTTCTCTCGCCTGGTTTGCCTCGCCCAGAAGCTCTGTGGCTTCACAGGGGGCTTTTTCTTGCTTTCTCTCGCCTGGTTTGCCTCGCCCAGAAGCTTTGTGGCTTCACAGGGGGCTTTTTCTTGCTTTCTCTCGCCTTAAAATGAACCCCAGGAAGTGGACACGGCCTTTACCCATTTAGGCGGCATTTTGCACCGTTCCTTATGCAAAATCCGAACCGTGGACACGTTTTCCGCGGCATTTTGTGCCCCGGTCTTAAAAAACC
>JAEEVF010000015.1 GCA_016290775.1 Acetatifactor sp.
ACTCACCCGTCCGCCACTAAACTTAAATCACTAGGTTTCATTAAGTCCCGTTCGACTTGCATGTGTTAAGCACGCCGCCAGCGTTCATCCTGAGCCAGGATCAAACTCTCAAAAAAGTTTTTTCCGGCCGGATCAACGATTTGTTAATCTGGCTTACTGTTTAAAGTTTTAGGTATTCGTTCTCAAAAATCTTCTGAGATCAGGCTGCCTAAGAGCCTTGTCTCTGGAATCTTTCGAGGTTGCATTGTTGTTCACTTATCAAGGTACGAGCAAGGCGGGACTTTGTGCAAACCGTTTTGGGAAAGCTTGCTTTCACAAAAACGGGTTTGTGCAAAGGCACATTGTGCTAAGCCTTGAACGGAGAAGGAGGGATTTGAACCCTCGCGCCGCTATTAACGACCTGCACCCTTTCCAGGGGTGTCCCTTCGACCACTTGGGTACTTCTCCAAAATCGTCGATCATCAAAAAACCTTATGCAGTTAAGCAGGAGAATCTCTCTTTCTCCCAGCGGAGAGAGTGGGATTCGAACCCACGCGCCCTTGCGGACAAACGGTTTTCAAGACCGCCTCGTTATGACCACTTCGATATCTCTCCAAAGTGTCCCGCCTCATCAGCGGCAAATGTTATAATAGCAAATATGAAGGTCAATGTCAACCTCTTTTTTCAAAAAAAATCCTTGAAAAGAATGCTTGCAATCGCCATATCTTCGGGGGTTGTCACCTTCATGTTCGTATAGGCTCCCTCGGTCAGTTTCACCTTCACGTCCGTGAACAGTTCCACTACGCTCGCGTCGTCCGTAACAAGCCGCCCTTCCTTACCAAAACCAGCGTCAGAACTCCCTTCGGAGCGTTCCTTGCAGGCTTCCTCAAAGCTACGATATGCCTTAACGATCAGACTTCTGTCAAACACCTGGGGCGTTTGCACGCACCAAACCGTTTTTCTCTCAGGCGTCTCTTTTGCGAATCCTTCTTCATCTGCGAGCTTTACCGTATCCTTCGAAGGCACGGCCGCCACGCATGCGCCGCATTCAAGCGCGTCCAGATAGGTTCTCTCCAGAATCTCCTCTGTCACAAAAGGTCTTACTCCGTCATGAATGAACACCAGGTCCTTTCTTTCGCTTCGGTCCTGCAGGATCGCATCGATCCAGCGCATTGCATTTGCAACGGAAAAGCAACGCTCGCTCCCGCCCGGCAAAATGGTAGTTACCTTGCGGAATCCATACTTTTCAACGACGTCGCGGCGCATCCGTTCCATGTCGTCCTCGCCCGTCACAAGAATGCATTCGTCAATGAGGTTCGACTGTTCCATGGTCCGCAGCGCATAGTAGATCAGCGGTTTTCCGCCAAGCAAAAGAAACTGCTTGGGCACGTCAGCCTTCATGCGGCTTCCCGTCCCGGCAGCAAGCACCACTGCTATGTTTCTCCCCTTGACCGTTCTTTCCATCTGCGTCCCTCGCAATCCTCCAATGCACGCCCAGCCTATGCGTCCGCCACGCGCCCCTCGTTCTCCGCAAGCACCGTCTAGTCTATGACGTCTATCTTTCTCCGAGCTTTAGTCCCGGCACTGCATTTAAGTCATAGCCGCTTCTTACGCCCTTTACGAATTCATAATATCCCGCCGCTCCGATCATTGCAGCATTGTCGGTGCAAAAGATCGGGGAGGGATGATAGAACCGGATCCCTTCTGCCGCGCAGCGCTCCTCAAAGGCCTTGCGCAAGGAAGAATTCGAAGCCACGCCGCCCGCGATCGCAAACTTGTCGAAATGATATTCCTTAACGGCGTGAATGGAATGCTCCACCAGCACGTCGATCACGGCCTTCTGGAAGGATGCGGCCACGTCCGCGCGATTTACTTCTTCGCCCTTCATCTGGCAGCCATTCAAGTAGTTCAGCACTGCAGACTTTAATCCGCTGAAACTGAAATCATATTCGTTCTCATCGACCTTGGCGCGGGGGAATGCGATCGCATCAGGATTGCCTTCCTTCGAAAGCTTGTCGATCTTCGGACCTCCGGGATAGCCAAGGCCAATGGCTCTGGCAACCTTGTCAAATGCTTCGCCCGCCGCGTCATCACGCGTGCGGCCGATGATCTCATATTCTCCGTAATCCTTTACGACCACAAGGTGCGAGTGCCCGCCGGAAGCCACCAGGCAAACGAAGGGCGGCTCAAGCTCCTTGTTCTCGATGTAATTCGCACAGATATGCCCCTCAATGTGATGAACGCCAATCAGGGGAAGGCCCGTCGCGAAGCTGATGGCCTTTGCCTCGGAAACGCCCACGAGAAGCGCGCCCACGAGGCCGGGCCCATAGGTCACCGCGATGCCGTCCAGGTCTGTCAGCGTAACGCCCGCATCCGCAAGGGCCTGCTCGATGACCTGATTGATCTTCTCCACGTGCTTTCTCGATGCGATCTCAGGCACGACGCCGCCATATTCCGTATGCAGCGCGATCTGCGAATAGATCACGTTCGAAAGCACTTCCCTGCCGTTTTTTACGACGGCCGCGGCCGTCTCGTCACAGGAGCTTTCAATTGCAAGTAACGTTATATCCTTCATGATTCCTCATCCTCAAATTTCAGTTCCACGCTTCTGCCGTCGCGGGCCGTCACCACATTCGGGAAGATCTTGCGAAGGTCATCTAAGTAGTAATCCGCCTTGGGCATTGCGGGGCTGTAATGCGTCAGCCAAAGCTCTGGCACGCCTGCCTTCGCCGCGATCCTGCAGGCCTCCTGCATCATCATGTGACGGTGCTCCTTCGCCTTCGGGAAGTTTTCCTCATCGCCGTACATGCCCTCCAGGATCAAAAGGTCGCTCCCAACGGCATTCTCTTCTATGGACTGCGTGGGACGCGTGTCCGTGGAGTACGTGACCTTCAGGCCCTTTCTGTCAGCGCCCATCACCATGTCCGGCGTAAAGGTGCGGCCATCCTGCTCGATCACTTCACCCTTTTGGAGTCTGCTCCAAAGCTTTAAGGGAATGTCCTGGGCGATCGCCCTGTCCTTGTCAAATCTGCCCGCGCGCGGAATCGAAAGGCTGTAACCATAGCACAGCACGTTATGATTTACGCGAAAGGCGCGGATCGTAAAACCATCAAAAGCAATGTCTTCCTGATCGCTGCTAAGTTCATGGAGCTTGATCTCAAAAGGAAGCTCCGGTGCGATCACGCGCAGGGAATTCACGACTCTCGCAAGGCCCTTCGGGCCAATGATCAGAAGCGGCTCCGTGCGTTCGGAATTTCCCATGGAAAGAAGAAGTCCCGGAAGGCCGCTGACGTGATCTGCATGATAGTGCGTAAGGCACAGCACGTCGATGGGCTTAGCGCTCAGTCCCTTTTCGCGCATGGCGATCTGCGTGCCCTCGCCGCAATCGATCAAGATCCCTTTTCCGTTATATTTCATCATCAGGGAGGTAAGCCATCTGTATGGCAGCGGCATCATGCCGCCCGTTCCCAAAAGACATACGTCTAACATGTCCCTTCCCATCCTTTCTTTCATGTTCCGGTTGCCAGAGCAAGTTTCCAAGGCTTAGTTGCCAGCCCTTGCTTCCGGCGTTGATTGCGTGGTCTTGCCGTTTGCCGCTTAGCGCTTCCACATGATCAGCGCATCCTCCTTGGGCTTGTCATAAAAGCCCGGCCGCACGCCCTCACCGCGAAATCCATGCTTTTCATAAAGGCGGATCGCAGGCTCGTTGCTGACACGGACCTCGAGGGTATATGCCGTGACGCCAAGGCGCGCTCCAAGTGCAAAGAGTTCATAAAGAAGCGCGTTGGCAATGCCCTGTCTTTGATAAGCACGGTCCACGCAGACCATGTCGATCTCGCCTTCGCCGAAGGAATCACAAAAGCCTGCAAAGCCAACGGCGCGGTCATCCGCCTCCGCCACAAGATAATGATAATATTCTTGCGTAAGGAGCCTCCGAAAGCCTTCCTCGGACCAGGGCTGCGAAAAGAGTTGTTCCTGGATCCTTGCAAGATCTGCGATATGTTTTTCACTGAGTGGTACGATCTTTACGTCCTTCGTAGGCTTGCCCTCCCTAAACGGACTGTGCAGAGCGCTCTTCCTTTTCGCGCTCTGCCTGGCTCTTTCGAAGATAGGTCGGCTGATGCGCCGCCGCTGAAACCGTCTTCCCTTGTGAGTAATATATTTCCCCAAGTGCCGCAATGCTGGCAGCGCGCTGTGCGTTCACGTGCGCAGGCGCAAAGGAGAACGGCACGCTGCATTCCTTGCGGATCACTTCACTGAACACCGGCACGCCGTCGCCAAGGAACACCACCTTGCGGTTGAGCTTTTCAAGCTGCGACAAAAGCTCATGAATGTCCATGGCGGTCTGCGCGAGCACCTCTCTTGGCAACGCCTTGAATTCCAGCGATCCGTCGGGCTCCTCTTCGAATTCATATACTGCCGTATAAACTTGATTTCTTCTTGCGTCCATGATAGGGCAGACCAACGCATTGCTGCCACACAGGTTGTAGGCAAGGCCCTCCAGCGTCGGTACCTCGATCAGAGGCTTATCCAGCGCAAGCCCAAGACCCTTGGCCGTTGCGGAGCCGATGCGAAGGCCCGTAAAAGAACCGGGGCCTGCACAGATCGCGATCGCATCAAGCGTCGACAGGTCTAACTCGATCATCTTCTTTAATTCGTCCAGCATGGGGAGCAGCGTTTGCGAATGCGTCTTTTTGTAATTCGTCGTGTACTCGCCAAGGAGCACGCCGTCGTTTGTTACGGCAACGCTCGCCACAAGCCCTGAACTGTCAATCCCAAGAATTTTCATATGCTACACTTCCATTCCTTTATCCGATGCGTTCCACCGTGATCTTCCGAAAATCAAAGCCCTTGGAAAGGTCCTTTTCGATCGTCACCTGCACGTGCTTTTCCGGCAGGATCTCTTCGATCAGATTTGCCCATTCGATCATGCTGACGCCCTGGCCGAAAACATATTCTTCAAAGCCGATCTCGTCCATTTCGGAAGGGTCCGAAATTCGGTAGACGTCGAAATGATAAAACGGAAGGCGGCCTTCCTCATAGACCTGCAGGATCGTGAACGTGGGACTGTTCACGTGATCCTGGATGCCGAGGCCCTTTGCAAACCCTTGCGTGAAAACGGTCTTTCCAACGCCAAGGTCTCCGATCAGGGTGTAGACCTCGCCAGGCTTCGCCTCTTTGCCGATGCGTTCGCCAAGCGCCGCAGTCTCCTCGGCGTCATGGCTTTCAAATTCTAAAATGTTTTGATTCTCTGGCATTGCTTTCTCCATCTTTTCTTGCTTACGATTTACGAACGGATCTTGACCTTTTGCGGCGGCATATGCGTCGAGATCACTTCGATCAGCGCATCCTTTTGGTCTCCGAGCTGCGCCTTCGGGAAAATGCTGGCGTTCCTGCCGGAGGTATATAATATAATGCTCCGCGGCGTCGATACGGCCTTCACCATGCCTTCCCAGGATTGGCTCTCGCTCACTTCACCTTGAGAGACGGTCACGCCCTCGTCGTCGAGGACATAGTGGAGAGGCTTTTGAAACGCCTCGTTGGCGCTCCATTGAAGCTTGCTTTTTGTATATAGCGTGATCGGCAGATAAAGCAAAATGACAAGTCCTGCAATGACAAGGAGCCACTTTTGCGCAAGGAACCCTGCGACCACAAAAAGCGCGCCCGCGGTGCTGCCGATAATGCCGCTCGTGCCGTGATAGGTATGCATCAGCACATAATCATAAAGATCCGCCGCCGTGACCTGAATATCCGTTTCAACCATGGGACTTCCTTCCTCGCGAAAGCTTCGCGAACCTCTTCAAAAAAGCACCTACGGCGTAGGTGCTTTATCCTATGAAGTCATTATAGATTTATCTTTCTTAAAAAGCAAGAACTATTTGCCCCTTACAAAACCTTGATCATCACAAGGAACCACAGAAGGAAGCTGACAAAGAGTGCCAGGGAAAGAAGTATGAACCCAATCTGGAACTTGCCCTTCTGGTCCTCTTTCTTTTCTGCAAGGCCGGTCTTGCGCAGTGCGGTCACGATAGGCTTGTAGATGAGAAGCGTGATGCTCGCGTTGATGCCACCCTTCACAAGGTTGAAGGGAAGGAACACGGGGATCAGCATGCCTGCTACCTGCTCACGAGAAACACCCATGTAGAACGGCGTAATGATATAATTCCAAAGGATCATGACTGCCACCATGGAAAGCACGCTGACGCCAAGGCCGATCAGTGCGTTCCTTTTCGTGCGGGTCTTGTAGTAGATGCATGCGGCGGGCAGCGCGAATGCAAGGGTTGAAACGACGTTCATCAGGAATCCGTAAAGGCCCGTGTTGCTGATGGTGACCATTTCGATAAAGGACGTGAGCACGGAGATCAGGATGCAGGCCACCGGACCATAGACAAAGCCTGCGGTCACGATCAGGGCATCCTTGGGCTCGTAGCTAAGGAAGCCGCTGACGTTCGGGATCCATTTGGTCGCGATGACACTGACGTAAGCCAGTGCGGTGAACATGCCGAGTGCGGCAACGTAACGGGGTGACATTTTGTTTTTCATTTGGTTTTCCTCCTTCTTGGCAGGATCGCTGCCTTGGTTTGAATTTGGAAAATTCTTCTTAAGTTGTTCGCATGCATTTCCTTCGGAATAAAAAAGCCCTGAACGATAAGGTTCAGGGCGCTTTCACCACACGAAATGCAGGCCGGTCAAACATCGATCGGACATGCAAACGTTTCTTCTTTCATCCAGACTTTACTGTTGGTTTCGGAGTTTCACCGAATCTGCCAAATGGCTCGCGGACTGTACCGCCAGTAGGGAATCGCACCCAACCCTGAAGAATTTTCTATTTTGTTCCAAACGATACTTTACCACGCGCAGCGCCATATGTCAACAATGATTCTGCCATAACGTGCCAATGGGCGTGACCTTCGTCACGTCCCTCCCTGCTGTCGGGATCATGGAATGCTGCGCATTCCATGCCTTGGACGGTTCTTTTTGACACATTTGTGCCAATGGGCGTGACCTTCGTCACGTCCCTCCCTACGGTCGGGATCATGGAATGCTGCGCATTCCATGCCTTGGACGGTTCTTTTTGACACATTTGTGCCACTGGGCGTGACCTTCGTCACATCCCTCCCTACGGTCGGGATCATGGAATGCTGCGCATTCCATGCCTTGGACGGTTCTTTTTGACACATTGACACCCAGACCACAGGCATATATACTGAAAGTGAAAAATGTGCCAAAAAGAACCGTCCCCAGTGGCACGCCCAGTGGCACGCAAGGAGAAAAACATGAAGAAGTTATTTTTATTTGACATTGACGGCACGATCGCCGTGGGCGATACGCTTTACGAGGGCAGTGCCGAGTTGCTTTCCTATATCGAGCGCATTGGCGGCAAGGCGTATTACATCACCAACAATTCCACCAAGAGCGCCACGGATTACGTGAAGAAATTCCGCGAATGCTATCATCTCGAAACGACGAATGAGCAGTTTGTGACGTCGGGTTATCTGACGCTTCGTTTTCTTCTTCGGAATTACGCGGACCGCACGATCTACTGCATGGGCACGCAGTCCTTTATCGACGAGCTGCGCCGTCACGGCCTGACGGTCACGGAAAAGTGCCAGCCAGACATTGACTGCGTGGTCGTGGCATATGACAGCGAGCTTTCCTACGAGAAGCTTTGCGAGACCAGCAAGGTCTTGCTGACCATGGACGTGCCTTATTACGCCACCAATCCCGATCTTCGCTGTCCCGCGCCCTTTGGCTTTATTCCGGACTGTGGCGCAATGTGTGACCTTTTGGAGGCCACCACGGACAAGCACCCGACCTATCTGGGAAAGCCCAGCAAGAAGGTAGTGGACCTGTGCCTTTCGCTCTCTGGCTATACTCCCGAAGAGACGCTGGTCGTCGGCGACAGACTTTACACGGACATCGCCTGCGGCATCAACGCCGGCGTGGACACCTGCGTGCTCTTTACCGGCGAGGCAAAGAAAAGCGACCTAAAGGACACGCCCTACAAGCCAACCTATGAATTCGAAACCGTGAAAGACTTATGGCAGGCCTGTGAAGAAGGCCGCATCTAATGCACAGACTTCACCAAATTTCCACTTGCTTTTTCGTGCGGGGATGTTATAATAAAAGCCATGGAAGCATAGCTCAGCCGGGATGAGCGTTCGCCTCACACGCGAAAGGTCAGGAGTTCGAGCCTCCTTGCTTCCACTTTTCTTTTTAAACCAAAGCACCCGCCGCAGCGAGTGCTTTTTTTCTTATCATTCAGCCAGGAAAAGCCTGACTCTTTTCTGAATGGCATCGATCACCTGATCGATGCTTTTTTGACCCTCGAAGAAATCCCAGGTTTCTTCACCCACGATTGCCTTCACGCTTGAATTGCCTGCAGGCGCCTTGCGCGCACTTGCGAGGACCTCGCGGAATGCGTCAACGCATTCCTGGTTCACGATGTGCTCAGCGTAATATGTGTGCACTTCGCCGTCCTCATTTATGACTTCCTCAAACTCCTTTCCGTAAAGGCTAAGCTCCTTATCGATGATCTTCTCCATCACGTTCTTGTTGGACCAGAGATCAAAGCCCACGAAGCCTGGCACCACGGGATCATAGGCGAGCACATATTCCAAAAATGCCCAGGCGCCCTCAGGGTCCTTCGAGGTTTTCGCGATGGAAAGCGCCGTCACGCCCTCGATCGTCGCCCTAGGCTTGCCGTCAGGGGAAGGATATCCCATGACCACAATGTCGCCCAGCTCCTTTTTGGCGCGCGCATAGGCAGAAAGGCCGTAGAAATCCATCTCTGCAAAGTTGAAGGGCCTGTCGCTCGGATCCACCGTGGCTTCTTTTTCCTGACACTCCTTCATATACGCAAGAAGCGTTCTGAATTCCTCGCCGTCAAAATAGCATTCCCTTTTTTCGGCATCCCAGAAGTAATCCAGCGGATCGAGATAAAGACAATACATGCGAAAGAACAGGAACTGCCGGAACGGCCTCCATTCCTCTTTGTCCCGAAGGTATGCCACCATTTCATCATAGGTCCAGCCGGGCGCTTTCTTCCACTGCGAAGCAGGTACGATCAGCGTTCCAAGCCTGAACCGATAAGGGATCGTGTACAGAATGTCGCCGCAGGTGCCATACTCGAGGATCTCGGGATAAAAGTCCTCCTCGGAAAGCACCTCGCTCTTTGCAAGGTATTCGCGAAGGTCCTTCAAGTATCCGCCGCTTGCAAGACTTTCCGAAAGGTCATTCAGGTTTGCATGGCAGATAATATCCGGCGGATTATCCCCCAGAAGGTCTGCCGCGAGGCGCTTCTCCGCGCTCTCCCATTCCTCATCGGAAGCACTGCTCGCATAGGGTACGATGGTTACGTGAATGTCATCCTGCAACTTATTAAAATCCATGACGAACTTTTGCAGGTTACCGTCGCTGTCCATCGTCTTGATCGCAACCGTCACCTCACGCTTCTTGGGAAGCTCCTCCGCCTTCTTCCAGACAATCTTAATATATTCTCTGCTCTCGTAATCATTTGCGTAGATCGCGCCGTCAGAAGCCTTCCAGACCATCCAAATGCCAGAGCCCATAAGGCCTACGTCGGACCACTTGAACAATGTGTAAAATGCCTTCTCTGAAAAGGAATATCGATATGCCGCGTCGCTTGTATATAAATACAAATTCTCCGCATCGCTGCCCTGCAAAAAGATCCCGCGAAGATCCCCCGGAAAGGCTGTCAGCTCCTCGCCCATCTCATTCTTTTCCGCGTCCAAACGGCAGATACTAACGACTGCGCCGTTCTCTCCGGATCGTCTTAGCGCGTATATACCTTCGCCAAGACCTTCAAATTCTCCGCCCTTTCCGTCAATCCTTCCGCGAACCGTTCCGTCCAGGCTTCGAACCTCCAGCCCCTTCGCCTCTACTCTGGACAGGTAAACAGTATCGTTTGATATCAATGCGCTCCGCACGTCTGAAAAATCCCAGTCCCCGGTAAGCCCGGTCTCACCCCAAAGCTCACCGCCATTCGTCACTCCCCAAAGTGATCCGTTTGGCAAAACGCCGCGCTGATAACTTGCATCCGAGGGCACGGTTATGCCTGCCGGCTCAGCAACATAGGCTCCGTCCTCCGGCATCGGAATGACCGTGGTCTTTTGTCCCTTCGCCGTCACCACAACAGCCGGCTGCGGCGTCTCCTGCGTTTGTTCTTGCTCCGGCTCCTTCTTCGGGCCACATGCCGCAAAGCTTGTCAGACAAAGAATCGCCGCAAGCAGCAATGCGAGGCTTCTTTTATGCCATGCGCCATTTCGTTTCAACATACCAATCCCCATCACAAGTTCCCCCTTTCCTACTCTACAGATCAATGATAGCATCCCGCCAAACGCCTTGTAAACGTGTCTTACGCAATCTTAATCCGTTCTTAGGAAATCTTAATGGAATCTTAAAAAGATGGCTCGAAATGAAACAGAAAGGCGCCTTGCCTTCGCAAAGCGCATTTCATCATGCATGATATATGTTGCTTGACTTGTTGTCAATCACAACCAAAGCTAGTCCTCAGGGAACACGTAATCCTTCCCCGGTAATACGGCATTGAGGATGATACCTACCAGAGCACCAATTGCAAGACCCGAAAGGGAAATGGTAATGGAGCCTGCAGGGATCACGATCGCGCCTGCAGCGCTGTACTTGATGCCAATGGAGAGCACCAGGATGAGTGCGGCGATGATAAAGTTACGGCTCTTGGAGAAGTCGCACTTTGCTTCCACGATGTTGCGAACGCCGACTGCGGAGATCATGCCGTAAAGCACGAGGGATACGCCGCCAACGGTTGCGGTAGGCATGTTGCCAACCAGTGCCGCAAACTTCGGGCAGAAGGAGAACAGGATCGCGAAGCAGGCTGCCAGTCGGATCACGAAGGGATCATATACCTTGGTCAGGGAAAGCACGCCCGTATTCTCGCCGTAGGTCGTATTTGCGGGTGCGCCAAAGAGTGCTGCCAAGCTGGTTGCAAGACCATCGCCAAGGAGCGTTCTGTGAAGTCCGGGATCCTTGATGAAGTTCCTGCCAACGGTAGAGGAAATGGCGGAGATGTCTCCGATGTGCTCCACGATCGTTGCAAGAGCGATGGGAACGATGGTGATGATCGCGGTGATGAGCAGGGACGTGTTGCCGTCCTTGAATGCCCAGAACGCGGTACGCTCAAAGTGAATGGGAAGTCCAACCCATGCAGCGTCTGCCACTGCGGAGAAATCTGCACGGCCAAGGATCACTGCCAGGATATAGGAGCCAAACACGCCAATGATGATGGGGATGATCTTGATCATGCCCTTGCCCCAGATGTTGCAGATGATAATGAGTATGATGGCAACCAAAGCGATCAGCCAGTCGGATGCACAGCTGTCAATTGCAGACTGGGAAAGCGTAAGACCAATGGCGATGATGATGGGACCGGTAACAATGGGAGGGAAGAACTTCATAACCTTTCCGCTTCCAAAAGCCTTGATCAAAGCAGACAGTACCAAATACAGAAGACCTGCACATGCCACGCCGACGCAGGCATAAGGAAGCAGTTCCTTTTGGCCCTCCGGCGCGATCGCGAAATATCCAGGCAGAAATGCAAAGGAAGATCCCAGGAATGCGGGAACCTTTCTCTTTGTCAGAAAATGGAACAACAGCGTGCCCAGACCTGCAAACAAAAGCGTGGTGGACACATCCAGACCAGTTAGCATCGGAACGAGCACCGTTGCGCCAAACATCGCGAACATGTGCTGCAGTCCCAACACGGCTACCTTAGGCGCGCCAAGGGTTTTCGCGTCGTAGATCCCCTGTTCGCCTACTTGAGTTTTCTTTTCGTCACTCATTGACTTTTCCTCCCATAAACTTGAAATGCCTTCTAGGGTCTCTTACCCTATACCACAATATCATGTATAAAAGTCGTAGTCAAGTACCACCCATGGTATTTTATTCTATAACGTGTGTTTTTAACCACTCGGTCCAGAGCGGCACGTATTTTGCCTTCAGATGGATGCCGTCGGAGGTGTACGTCGGGTTCATTCCGCCGCTTTCGTCCGTGATTGCCTCGTTTACGTCGAGATAGAATATTCTTTCGCCGTCGGCCAGTTCCTTCAAGGCTTCGTTTCTCTCGATCAGCTTTTTGTTCGAGATGAAATCGCCCTTTCTGGAGCGCTTTTCCGTCACGAGCATGATGCTCATGATGATGATCTTGGCGTCAGGCTGCAGCTCCTGGATGCGGGAAAGCCGCTCCTTATAGGTTTCGATAAAGCCCTCCTGCGTTCCGATGTCGAGCTCATTGATGCCAACCATGATATATATCTTCGCAAACTGGTTCTGCGAAAGCGCGTCTTCCACCGTGATCTTACGGCGCTGCCCGGGCACCTCCACGATCCTCTGGTTCAGAAGTCGGAAGATGTTGAGGCCCTCATGGGCATAAAAGGTTCCGTGGTCTTCGAATTTACCATAGTCACGAAGGCCTACAACGCGCGAATCGCCGATGAAAAGTGCGTCATCGAAATAATCCAGCTCTACGGTCTTAAACTCGCTCTGTGAGCCTTCTGGCGCGTTCTGAGAGTCTACCTCACCGCCAGGGAGATCTCCCTCGCCTCCTTCGGGCAGAGTCCCCCCTTGTTCACCGCCATCCGGATCCCCTTCCGCAAACTGTCCAAACTCCTCTTCCTCAAAACCGTCGTCAGGAACACGTGCCTCCCCGGGACCTGCGATCTCACCAGCCATCTGCGTGTTGCCGTCCCATGCAAAGGTCTCCAGCGCAAGGAACGAGGAAATGCGCGCTCCGACCTGCATCGCGGGATCCACGTAAAGGTCCCATCGCCTTGCGCCCGTAAAGAACACACAGCCAAGCAGGAAAAACAATATGATAAAATGATTTCGTCTCCAAAAACCTTGATTCTCTTTCAAGACGATCAAACCTCCGAGCGACTTAAAATACTAATAGATCACGTACATAAACGGATTGCTCCCGGCCGCCAGGATCTTCCAGACGCAAAGCCAGAACAATACCGCCAGAACAATTCCCATAAAGATACGGTCCTTCCACTTTTGGAAGGCCTTTTCCAAAAGACCGAAAGAGCAGAATACCCCGATCACAAGCACAATGCCGTGGCGTTTTAGGGCGAGCAGCCAGTCCGAAGGATTCACGTTCACGGGATTCCCCACGCCAAACATTCTGCGCAGGTAGATCTCCAGTTCGCGAACGTCCGGGATTGCAAAGATCACCCAAGAGATCAGGATCGTAAACCACAGCCAAAGATGCGGCGTGATCACCAGCTCCTTGACAAACGGGATCTTGCTGATGAGGCGCTCCAAAATGATGCACAGGCAAAGGAACAGCCCCCACAGGAAGAAATTCAGCGTGACGCCGTGCCAAAAGCCCGTAAAGAGCCAAACTGCAAACAGGTTCAGGATCGTGTGAAACTCTCCCTTTCGGCTTCCGCCCAGCGGAATATAAATGTACTTTCGAAACCACAATCCCAGGGTCACGTGCCAGCGGCGATAGAAGTCGCGGACGGACCTGGAAAGATAGGGCAGGTTGAAATTCTCAGGTAGTTCAAAGCCCACCATCCTGCCAAGACCAATGGCCATCAAAGAATATCCGTAGAAATTGAAATACAGCATCATCGCGTAGGACAGCGCTCCCAGCCAGGCAAAGCGCCACGTGACGCTCTCATAGCCCGTCTTTTCCACCTCTGCCCACAGGATCCCGATGCGGTCCGCAAGAAGCGTTTTATACGCAAGTCCAAACACAAAGGTCTTCAGGCCGTCCTGAAACTTTGCCGCGCCAACACTCCGTTCCTCCAGGCTCTCCTTAAGCGTTGGATACGACGTGATCGGGCCGGAAATCAGCTTCGGGAACATGCCAAGATAGGTCACGAAATTGATGGGGCTTCTCTCCGCTTCCGTTTCGCCCTGATAAACGTCGGCCAGGTACGAGATCACGGAGAACGTATAAAAGCTAAGGCCCAGCGGCAATTCCTTCATCCAAAGTTTAAAATGACACAAGACCGCCAGATTGCCCACGGCGGCCAAAACAAACAGAATCTCTTTTTTCCTTCCTTCTTCTGATCCTTCGGGAGATTCCAAACCTATCCCGACCCAGAAATTGACAAGCATTGACAGTGGCAACACCCAAAAGAAATACAGGGAGCCCTGCAGATAAAACACAAAGCTTCCCACGATCAGCGTCACGTTCTTGAACGCTTTGGGCGTGACCGCATAGAACAGGAAAAAGACAGGAATGAAATATAATAAAAATTGGAGACTGCTAAATTCCAAACTACAACAACATCCTTTCAGGCAGAGACGATCTTTCGATATGCCGCAAGTCGCCTTTCAAACTGCTCGTAAAAACCCTCCTGCGGCGCATAGGGCGCAAGATAAAAGGTCTTGAGCAAAAACAAGTTTAAATTCCTTGCAAAAGCGTCGTCGCCGCTTTCCTCCTGGAGACGTTCCGCCTCCTTTAGGATCCCGTGCCAGGTGAACACAAAGGCCTCATGCCTTGGAAGATCAGGCTCTTCAAGCCATTTACTGATCTTCACCTTTGCCTTGGGATGATCACACTCGCTCTTTTGCAGGAAATACTTAAAACCATCGTCTTCATAATATCTTCCAAGCGGGAACAGGCGGCAAAGCCCGGGCCTGTGCGCATGGATCGTGCACCATCCCTCCCCGTCAAGAAAAGGACAGCATTCCTCGCCCTCCCCGCAGGGCGCCATCTGTATATGCAAAAGGATCACGCCGTCCACGACGCGCATTGCGATCTTACCCTCCGCAAGGAGTTCATTTGCATTCTTTCCAAGGCCCTTCTGAAAGCGCCAGATATCATACGGATCAAGGAGGATCGTGTCGCCCATGGCATGACAGCACTTCGAACAGCCCTTACATCCAAGACAGTCCGCCTTCACCATGTCATTTGAAGTATACAGTTTTCCGTCGGAGATTTCCTCCAGGGTCACGTACCGCTTCATGGCGCCTCCACGTATCACGTTTCGCGTTATTATCTCACACTTTTTCAAATTGTGCAAGGGGGCGTGCCACTGGGGACGGTTCTTTTTGGCACGTTTTGTCTTTTGTGACAAAAAGTGCCAAAAAGAACCGTCCCCAGTGGCACGCCAAAAAGAACCGTCCCCAGTGGCACGCCGCGGGATAAAAAAGGGGCCGTATGTTGCGACCCCTTTAGGATTTTGTTTTATGAGATTACTTCGCTGCAAGCTCAAGCCTAAGCTTCTCGGTCAGTGCGGGAACGATCTTGTTCAGGTCGCCTACGATGCCGTAGTCAGCCACGTCGAAGATCGGTGCGCTCTCATCCTTGTTGATGGCGATGATGATGTCGGACTCCTCCATGCCTGCCAAGTGCTGGATGGCACCGGAGATACCGATTGCGAAGTATACGTTGGGACGAACGGTCTTACCGGTCTGACCAACCTGCAGATCCTTGGGCTTCCAGCCAGCATCTACAACTGCACGAGAGCAGCTAACGGTTGCGCCCAGAACTGCCGCAAGATCATCAAGGATCTTGAAGTTCTCAGCACTGCCAACGCCACGGCCGCCAGATACAAGGATCTTAGCATCCATGATGTCTACGGTGTCGGAAACAGCCTTAACAACCTTCAGGATCTCAACGTACTTGTTGTCAGGAGTAAATCCAGGATTGAACTCCTCAACCACTGCCTTTGCGCCGGCAACCTTTGCACGCTTCTGCATAACGCCGGGACGTACGGTTGCCATCTGAGGACGGAAGTCAGGACAAGCGATCGTTGCGATGGTGTTGCCGCCGAATGCAGGACGGGTCATCAAAAGCTGATTGTGCTTCTGCTCCTTGCCAGGGATGGGGTTGATGGGGAAGTCGCCGATCTCAAGCTGGGTGCAGTCTGCGGTCAGACCAGTGTGGATCCTTGCGGATACGCGGGGGCCAAGGTCACGGCCGATCGCGGTAGCGCCTACCAGGAAGATCTCGGGCTTATACTTGTTGATCACGGAAGCAAGTGCATGAGCGTAAGGCTCTGTTCTGTACTCCTTCAGTTCGGGATCGTCAACAACGATCACCTTGTCGGCGCCATACTCAGCCAGCTCATCTGCAAGGCCCTTCACGTCGCTGCCGACCAATACAGCAGTTACTTCAGTGCCAAGAGCATCTGCAAGGTCCTTACCTTTGCCGATCAGCTCGAAGGCAATGCTGTTGAGCACGTTGTCTACCTGCTGTGCGAAGACATATACGCCCTTATATTCCTCTAAATTCATTTTTTTATCCTCCAAATTATTAGATGATGTGTCTGTCTTTTAACTTACCAACAATGTAGTCAACGGACTCGGTAACGTCTTTGTTGATCTTCTCGCCCTGGCCCTTACGAACCTTGTCGGAAGCCTTTGCGATCTGAGTGGGGGATCCCTTCAGACCAAGATTGGAATCCTCAACGTCTACCAGGTTTGCACGGCCCCATACGGTCAGCTCTGCGTCGAATGCATCGAAGATGCCGCCGGGAGTCATGTAACGGGGAGGATTCAGCTCTGCCAGAGCAGTGATCAGGCAGGGCATCTTTGCCTTAAGTACGTGATAACGATCATCGAACTGACGCTCAACGATCACGGAATCTCCGTCGATCTCGATCTTCTGTGCGTAGGAGATTACGGGGATGCCAAGGTGCTCGGAGATCTGAGGACCAACCTGTGCGGTATCACCGTCGATTGCCTGACGGCCGGTGATGATCAGGTCATACTCAAGATTTCTGATGGCACCTGCCAGCGTCTGGGAGGTAGCCCAGGTATCAGCGCCGCCGAGCACTCTGTCGGTAACAAGGATTCCCTTGTCTGCGCCCATTGCCATAGCCTCGCGAAGCACGTCCTCAGCCTTGGGAAGACCCATGGTGATAACGGTAACTTCTGCGCCGTACTGATCCTTGAGACGAAGCGCAGCCTCAAGGCCTGCCTTGTCATCAGGATTCATAATAGTCATCATTGCAGCTCTGTCCAGAGTACCGTCGGGATTGAACTTTACGCCGCCCTTGGTATCGGGAACCTGCTTAATACAAACAACGATTTTCATTGTATTTTCACTCCTTATGATTTTTATGGTTTGAATGGATTACTTGCAAATCGATTACTTAAGCAGATTTGCGCTGATGACCATTCTCTGAACTTCGCTGGTGCCTTCGTAGATCTCAGTGATCTTTGCGTCACGCATCATGCGCTCTACTTCGTACTCTCTGGTGTAGCCATAACCGCCATGGAGCTGAACAGCCTTGGTGGTCACTTCCATAGCCATCTCTGCTGCGTAAAGCTTAGCCATTGCTGCTTCTACGCTGTAAGAGGTCTTGTGATCCTTGGTGTACTGATCCTTGGTGGTAGCTGCCTTATATACAAGATACTGAGCCGCCTGAGCCTTGGTAGCCATGTCAGCGAGCTGGAACTGGGTGTTCTGGAATGCGCCGATGGCCTTGCCAAACTGCTTTCTCTCCTTAACGTAAGCGATGGTTCTCTCAAGAGCGCCCTCGCCAATGCCCAGTGCCTGTGCGGCAATACCGATACGGCCGCCGTCAAGTGTATGCATTGCTATGTTGAAGCCCTTGCCCTGCTGACCAAGCATGTTGGTCTTAGGAATGCGGCAGTCAGTGAAGATCAGCTCATAAGTGGATGAACCGCGGATACCCATCTTCTTTTCCTTGGTACCAAAGGTAAATCCGGGAGTGCCCTTCTCAACGATGAATGCGGAGATTTCCTTGCTCATCTTGCCACGCTTCTCAACCATTCCGGTAATCGCGAAGATTACATAAACGTCTGCTTCCTTACCGTTGGTGATGAAGATCTTGGATCCGTTCAGAACCCACTCTTCGCCGTCAAGAACGGCCTTGGTCTGCTGACCCTGTGCGTCAGTACCTGCGCCGGGCTCGGTAAGACCGAATGCACCGATTTTTCTGCCTGCTGCCAGGTCAGGAAGGTACTTCTGCTTCTGCTCTTCCGTACCATAGGTCAGGATGGGATCGCAGCAAAGGGAGGTGTGTGCGGAAACGATAACGCCGGTGGTGCCGCAAACCTTGGACAGCTCCTCTACGCACATTGCGTAGGTAAGGATGTCACAGCCCTGTCCGCCGTACTCCTTGGGAATGGGAATTCCCATGAAACCAGCCTTTGCCATCTTCTCAACGGTAACGCGAGGGAACTCCTCGGTCTCGTCAACCTCGATCGCAAGAGGCTTTACTTCCTTCTCGGCAAACTCTCTGAACAGAGCGCGTGCCATCTCATGCTTTTTGCTCAAAGTGAAATCCATGATTTCTTTCCTCCATAAATTAGTTTATAAATATTTATGCAATATTCGGATTGCTTCGTTTCTTCGAAACTTTCGCAATCCTACCGCCATTCGAATTCCGCTGATTTGCGTTGCAAATCGCTACATTCTCAGGTCGGTTTGATTATCAAATCACCTCGTTGCTTCATGCAAGCATGAGCAACGGTTGACTTGATAATCTTAATATCGCCTATTGTGCATCTACGGGAGTCTTGGTCCTGTCTGCGTTGTAAACGTAGAAGCCCTTGCCGCTCTTTACGCCAAGGTTGCCGCCGCGAACCATCTTGCGGATGAGAGGGCATGCACGATACTTGGAATCGCCGGTCTCCTTGTAGAGAACGTCCATGATCGCAAGGCAGATGTCAAGGCCTACGAAATCGCCGAGCTCAAGGGGTCCCATGGGATGATTTGCGCCAAGCTTCATTGCTGCGTCAATGCCTTCGATGTCAGATACGCCTTCCATCTTGATGAAAGCTGCTTCGTTGATCATGGGGATCAGGATGCGGTTTACGACGAAACCTGCAGCCTCGTTCACCTGAACGGCGGTCTTGCCGATCTCTGCGGAGATCTTCTTGATGCAGTCAACGGTCTCCTGAGGAGTGTTCACGCCTGCGATCACCTCAACCAGCTTCATTCTGTCAGCAGGGTTGAAGAAGTGCATACCGATCATGGGTCTGGTCAGGCCGTTTCCGATCTCGGTGATGGAAAGGCTGGAAGTGTTGGAAGCGAATACACACTCAGGCTTGCAGATCTTATCGAGCTCACCAAAAGTGGTCTTCTTTACGTTCATATCCTCAAAAGCTGCCTCAACGATCAGATCGCAATCAGCACACAGATCCTCCTTCAGGCCGGGAGTGATCTTTGCAAGAATGGCATCTACTGCCTCCTGCGTAAGCTTGCCTTTCTCAACGAGCTTTGCATAGCCCTTGGCGATCTTGTCCTTACCGCCCTGTGCCCACTCCTGCTTGATGTCGCAGAGAGCAACTTCGTAACCGTCAACCTGAGCAAATGCCTTTGCAATGCCCTGTCCCATAGTGCCGGCACCAATAATACCAACCTTCATTCCTAGTTCCTCCTTAATATTTTTTCTAAAATTGTTTACTTGTTCTTGAAAGGCTCCTTTACCTTTTCCTTGTTCTTGTCAAGGAAGAAGGCCATGCCATACTTCTGATCCTCGGTCTCGAAGCAATCGCCAAACAGCTTTTCCTCGATCACGATCGCGTCATCCATCTTTGCGTCAAGGCCTTCGTTAATGGCCTTCTTGCAGTTGCGAACTGCGATGGGTGCGTTCTTTGCGATGGTGGCTGCCATCTTCTCAGCAGCTGCCATCAATACTTCCTTAGCGCTCTTTACTATGTTACCCTCGGCGTCAACCTCTGCCTCAAACACCTCGTTCACAAGGCCGATGCGATATGCTTCCGGAGCCTTGATGTTTCTTGCGGTGTAGATCAGCTGCTTTGCCATGCCGGGGCTAACGAGACGAGCCAGTCTCTGAGTGCCGCCAAAGCCAGGGGTGATGCCAAGACCAACCTCAGGCTGTCCGAACACTGCGTTTGCGGAGCAAAGTCTGATGTCACAGCTCATGGAGATCTCGCATCCGCCGCCCAGTGCGAAGCCGTTCACGGCTGCGATCACGGGGATGGGGAAGGTCTCCAGCTTGCGGAACACGTCGTTACCCTTCTTACCAAAAGCTTCGCCCTCTGCCTTGGTCAGGGTGCTCATCTCTCCGATGTCAGCGCCTGCAACGAAGCTCTTCTCGCCTGCGCCGGTGAGTACCAGGCAGCGAACCGTGTTAAGGTCAACGGCGTCAAGGGTTGCATTCAGTTCATCAAGAACCTGGGAATTCAGTGCGTTCAGTGCTCTCTCGCGATTGATGGTGATCACTGCGTAAGCACCTTTCTGCTCGTAAAGAATAAAATCCATTTCGCCCTCATTTCTGCTGCGTTTTTGCAGCGAATATTGATTGTCTATTTACGCACCAAAGAGAATACCCCCCAAAGGAAGCATTCTCTTGGTATTTAGCCCTTCAGATTCCCTTCGGCCAAAGCCTACCGTTCCTCTTACCGGCAATTAGTCTTCAATTTTAACGATGGTAGCGCAGCCCATGCCGCCGCCGATGCACAGGGTTGCAAGACCAGTCTTGGCACCCTTTGCCTGCATCTCATGAAGCAGGGTTACGAGGATACGACATCCGGAAGCACCTACGGGATGTCCAAGTGCAATTGCGCCGCCGTTAGGATTGAGCTGCTTGTCAACGTCAATGCCAAGGTCCTTACCAACTGCTACGGACTGAGCTGCGAATGCCTCATTTGCCTCGATGATGTCGAAGTCTTCGATCTTCATGCCGGTCTTTGCCATAACCTTCTTGGTTGCAGCAACGGGGCCAATGCCCATTACCTCAGGACGAACGCCTGCAAGTGCGCCTGCAACGAAGGTAGCCATAGGCTTTACGCCAAGCTCCTTAGCCTTCTCTTCGCTCATTACGACGATCGCTGCAGCACCGTCGTTGATGCCGGATGCGTTACCAGCGGTAACGAAGCCGTTGGGGTTAATGGGACGAAGCTTTGCAAGACCTTCCATGGTAGAGCCGGGACGAGGACCCTCGTCTACCTTGAACTCGATCACTTCTTTCTTCTTCTTTACGGTTACGGGAACGATCTCCTTGTCAAATGCGCCAGACTTCTGAGCTGCTTCGCACTTCTGCTGAGACTTCAGAGCGAACTCGTCGATCTCTTCTCTGGTCAGACCCCACTCTTCGCAGATGTTGTCTGCGGTCTTGATCATGTGATAATCATTGAATGCATCCCAAAGAGCATCCTTGATCATGGTGTCAACGAGGGTACCGTTGTTCATTCTATATCCGAAACGTGCCTGAGGAATTGCATAAGGAGCCATGGACATGTTCTCCATACCACCTGCAACAACGATGTCGGCATCACCTGCCATGATCATCTGTGCAGCCTGGTTTACGCAGTTCAGACCGGATCCGCAGACCACATTCATGGTAACAGCGGGAACCTCATTGGGAAGGCCTGCCTTGATGGAAGCCTGACGAGCTACGTTCTGACCAAGACCAGCCTGGATCACGCAACCCATGTAAACCTGATCAACCTGCTCAGGCTTAACGCCTGCACGGTTCAATGCCTCCTTGATAACGATTGCGCCAAGCTCCGCTGCAGGAGTGGTGCTTAAGGTTCCGCCCATGGTACCGATAGCGGTACGACAAGCGCCGGCTAAAACTACTTTTCTTGCCATTTGTTTCTCCTCCGTGTTTTCTTTGTTTTCTGGTGAAATCCCTTGGGAAAAACCCTAAGAAATTTCCCTGTTTTTCTTGGTTTCTGAATGATTGTTATTTTTTTATCATTCCAGTCTTCCCCATTTTAACATAGTCACTACTCTTTTGCAATGACTTTATCATGAAAATTTTGTGAATGTTTCCCCAACTGCGTGCTCATGCAAGAATGGCACGCGTTTGGGATGCTTATCGCGCATAAAAAGGGGAGCCGTAAGAGAAAGGAGTGGTATCAATCCATTCTCACGGCCCCCCGTGGAATCATGTTAAATTATCTTGCCTGGCACTTTCCTTCGCCGGCTCCCGAAAGCTCTTATGCCTCGGGCTCGATCAGTCCGTAGGTGTCGTTCTTTCTCTTATAAACAACGTTCACCTGATCGGTCTCTGCATTGCAGAATACATAGAAGTTATGCCCCAACAGTTCCATCTGGATGCAGGCATCCTCAGGATACATGGGCTTGATGTCAAACTTCTTGGTGCGGACGATCTTGATCTCCTCATCCTCAGGATAGTCATTGTCAATGAATGCCTGATTGAAATCGCCGCCGGACTGGTGCTTGTCCACAATCTTGTTCTTGTACTTCTTCAACTGGCGCTCAATGATCTCCTCCACCAGGTCGATGGAAACGTACATGTCATTGCTCACCTGCTCCGAGCGAATGATGTTCCCCTTCACGGGGATGGTAACTTCTATTTTCTGACGCTCCTTTTCCACGCTAAGCGTTACATGCACTTCGGTGTTGGGATTGAAGTACTTATCCAACTTTCCGATCTTATCCTCTACTGCTGCCTTTAATCCGGGAGTTACTTCAAGATTTCTGCCTAAAATGATAAATTTCATATGATCATCCCTTCCGTCTAAAATTTTGTTCCATTTTCACAACCACAAAACCGCTGCTGCGTCTCCTCTTCCGCCTTGTTCTAGGTACTTTGTAATTGTATAAGCATTATATCATGTTTCCATTCTGTTTTGCAACAATTTCCAAAATATTTTATATATTTTTGAATTTAATTCTGTCAATAAAAATCGGTGCTTTTTTCTGATTTTTGATAAATTTGTTGATTTTTAACAGAACTTCCGTTCGTTAGAAAACTCTTACTAACCGCTTCCGTTTTTTTGAAAATCCTGTGGATAACGTGCATAACTTAGTGTATAAATCACTTTTCCATGAAATATCGCATTCTCGAACGTGGATAACTATATACAAAAAATCAACCATTTTTGTTCATAATTCCGTTCGTTATGGGCAAATTGTGAATTTTACACAGATTTCGTTTTGTCAACCCAAAAAACCAAGAAAATTATTTTTTGAAAACTTCTCTCGTTGACTGTCGCAATCAATCCAGGATTTCCTGCGATCAGGCTTCCTCCTCAGAAGATCAATGCTGCAGATAGCTGCTGACGCTTGTCGCCGCATTTGCACCATCGGCCACCGCCGTCACCACCTGACGTAGCGGTTTCTTGCGAACGTCGCCTGCCACGAACAATCCGGGCGCACTGGTGGCACCCGTCTCGTCGGCGATGACATATCCTCCCGCATCCATGTCTGCCAAGCCCTTGACAAGCTCACTGTCGGGATGGATGCCTACGGCGATGAACACGCCATTCAAGGGAAGGTCCTTTTCCTCGCCGCTCTTTACGTCCTGCAAAACCAGCTTTTCCACGGCTGTCTCACCGCAGATTTCCTTGACTACGTGGCTATAGAGGATCTCCACGTTCTCCTTGGCCATGAGCTCCTTTTGCAGCGTCATCGTGCCGCGCAGCTCATCACGCCTGTGGATAAGATATACCTTCTTGCTGGTCCTTGCAAGATAGATGGCGTCCTCGAGGGCCACGTCGCCGCCGCCCACCACTGCCACGGTGCGTCCGCGGAAAAAGGCGCCGTCACAAGTCGCACAATATGAAACGCCCATGCCCGTCAGCTCTTCCTCTCTGGGAACGCCAAGAAGCGCATGATGCGCACCCGTGGCAAGGATAACGGACTTGGTTTCAAGAGCTTCCTTTGTGGTCTGAACCTTCCAGGCATCTCCCTCTTTGGCAAGCCCAGTCACCTCCGCCGTCTGGAAGGTCACGCCCAGCTTATCCGCATGTGCTCGAAACTGCATGCCCATGTCAAAACCGTTGATCCCGGGAAGTCCCAGGTAATTGTCCACCTCATAGGTGTTCAGGATCTGACCGCCGCTCATGGGGCTCTTCTCCAGGACAAGCAGGTCAAGCCCTGCGCGCTTTGCGTAAACTGCCGCGGACAACCCCGCCGGCCCCGAACCAATAATGATCAAGTCAAACATTTTTTTCTTCTCCTTTTTCCTAATTGTTTATGTAATCCCAGCCTTTACCTCACTGACTGCCTAGTTCTCATATTTACTTTTAAAGCAAGCAGTTTGTAGCTTCCTCGATTGCTTGTTTGCGCCTTTCCCGTTTCAAGCAAACAGTTTCTTGCTTCCCCGATTGCTTGTCTGCGCCTTTTCCGTTTCAAGCAAGCAGTTTGTTGCCTTTTTGCTTGCCTGATTCCCAATTTTTCGCTCCAGGCATGTAGTTCTGCTTGCCTGATTTGTTATTTTCCGTTTCAGGCATGCATCGTCTTGCTTTTTTGCTTGCCTTGTTCGGTTTTTCACGCTGCAGGCATGCGTCGTCCTGCTTTTTTGCTTGCCTTGTTCGGTTTTTCACATTTCAGGCATGCGTCGTCCTGCTTTTTTGCTTGCCTTGTTCGGTTTCTCTCACTTCAAGCAAGCATTGTACAGATTTTTATGGTTTTCTTTGACAAAGTATGCTAAGATGAAGCCAATCAAGTTTCTTATGTTCCAGTGAAACCTTCAACAGGAGGTGCTTATGATGAATTCAAATAATACAGGCGATCATCGTCCCGTCTGCCTTGTCACGGGGGCTTCCCGCGGCATCGGAAAAGCCATTGCAAAGGCCTTCGCCCAGGCGGGCTATGACCTCGTCCTCACTTGCTCCAAAACCCTGCCGGAGCTGGAGGCATTTGCACGGGAGCTGGAGATGTCGTCACGGGAACACGCGGCATTCGCGAGGGAGCTTATGGCAGAGTCCGCTTGCCACACCGTTCCCTCTGAGGTTCAAGAGACCGCCGAGGGAAGCTGCCGTCAGACTGTTTTCGGCGCATCTGTCTCCGCAATTCAATGCCAGGCATATCAGGTTGACGCTGGCGATCCCGCGCAGGTACAGGCCTTGTTCCAAAAGCTTTCCCGCCTGGACGTGCTTGTGAACAACGCAGGCATTTCTTACGTTGGCCTGCTCCACGAAATGGCTGTGGACGAGTGGCATCGCGTTTTGTCCACCAATCTCGATTCCTGCTTCTACACAAGTAAATTCGCGATCCCGCTGATGCTTCAAAACCATGCGGGTAAGATCATCAATATCTCTTCCGTCTGGGGCAATGTAGGTGCTTCCACGGAGGTCGCTTACTCTGCTTCCAAGGGCGGCGTCAACGCTTTCACCAAGGCCCTCGCAAAAGAGCTCGCACCCAGCGGCATTCAAGTCAATGCCATCGCCTGCGGCGTCATCGACACCTCGATGAATGCCTGCTTTTCCGCTGAAGACATGGATGCATTAAAGGCTGAGATCCCTGCCGACCGCATCGGCGATCCTGAAGAAGTTGCGAAACTTGCGCTGCAACTCGCAACGGCTCCTTCTTACCTCACCGGCCAGATCATCACCATGGACGGCGGCTGGACCTAAGCCCCGCCAAATTTGAAGCCAACGCCCCATCCATGTCATGCTTTGGCTTCTGCTTTCTTGACTCATTTTCAAGCTTGCTCGATTGCGGTCATGTTCGCAGCTCGCCGTCTCCAAATCACGCCGCCTCCAAATCTCGCTCCGATCGCCAGCGCGGCCTACCGCTTGTTGCTTCTTCTCCAGATCTTCCGCTCCTGCGCTTCCTTGATGAGCATGTCGCGGAACTCGGGATGGGCGATGGAGATCAGCATCTCCGCGCGTTCCCAAGTCGACCTTCCCTCCAGATTGATCACGCCATATTCCGTCGCCAAAAAGTACACCTGACTTCTTGGCGACGTAATAATGTCACCGTTAAACTGCGGCAGGATGCGCGAATGCTTCACGCCATGGCGGTCCGTGTGCATGGAACTCATGCAGATGAAGGCTTTGCCGCCCTTGGATGCCGACGCGCCGATCAAAAAGTCCAGCTGTCCGCCGGTACCGCTGATCTGCCGCTTGCCCGTGCTTTCCGCCGCCACCTGCCCGTAAAGATCTACGGCCACACAAGCATTGATCGACACCATGTTGTCAATCTGCTCGATCACGTACGGACGATTCACGTATTCCAAAGGATAGGCCGCAACGCCGGCATTGTCATCCAGCCATTCATATAATTCATTGGAGCCAATGGCGCATCCAAACACGCCCTTGCCCCGATCAATGCTCTTATATTTATTCGTCAACTTCCCCGCCTTGAACAGTTCATAAAACGCATCCGAGCAGAGCTCCGTGTGCATGCCAAGATCCTTGATGTCCGACTGGGCGATGCATTCGCCCACCGCATTTGGAATGCTGCCAATGCCGAGCTGCAACGTAGCGCCGTTCACTATGTAAGGGATCAGATGCTCCGCGATCTTGCGGTCCACGGGACGCGGCGGCGTAGGCTTTTCATCCGCAAAGGGCGCGTGATAGCCCTCGACGATATAGTCCACCTGGGAGATGTGAATGCACTCATCATAACCTCCGCGGATCTTCGGCATGTTCTCGTTCACTTCCACGATCACAATGTCCGCATCGCGGCAGATCGGGCCCGCCACGCCAGTATTCACGGAGAAATTGAAATATCCGTGCTTATCCATGGGCGCCACGCTCACCATCACCACGTTCACGTCCAGAAAGAATTCGTAATATGCCGCATTGTTGTGGAACACCATGGGAATGTAATAGCATTTCCCCTCGTCGCAAAGCTTGCGCTCATACGCCGAGCAGTGCCAGCTGTGATAGGTAAAATGCTCCTGCTCCGGATCGCACTCCGCCACCTCGATGGGCCCCGTGATCAGGTTCCCGCGGATCTTCACGTCATGCAATTCGTCCCGCCTTGCCGCCAGCGCACGGTCCAATAGCACAGGCATGCCAAGGGAACTGGTGTAATCGATCCAGTCTCCGTCCTTGACCACCGCCACAGCTTCCTCCGGTGTTCTCAGTTTCCTCTTGTACTCAGCCCAAAAATCAAATCCCATAGCGTAACCCCCATGTGATCGTGATAATTCTATTCTAAAAAAATATAAGCAGATAGTCAATTCCTATCTGCTTATTCTATAAGATTTCGCTTTCATGCGTAATATCCTCCTAATGACCGAACCTAAAACTGTTATAAATCGTCAACCTAAATCAACCTTAAAATCAGCTTAAAAACAAAAAACCAGGGCTTCTAACTAACCCTGGTTTTTGCTCTTCTCCACAACAACAATGCAATTTGAATCCGGGAATTTGTCAGGCGATAGGCTCACCTTCGGCGCAAGGTGCGTTACGTACCCCGGCTCTAAGAAGGATTCGCAACGGAGCACCTTTGCCCCAAGCCTCTCAAAAAACTTGCGAAATTCCTCGATGGTAAAGTAGCCGAATTGCTCCTGCACCTCGTGGGCATAGCTTTGCTTGCCCCAGGTGTAGGTGTACAGGAACTCTCGCGCGAAATTCGCGTCGGCGCGCACCTTTCCGGCCGCCTTGTCGATCTCGATCTTCTTATCTTCGATGTCCTTCAGGCCCTCAAAGTCCCGCACGTAATTCTCAAAAAACTCCATGCCCTCAGGATCCTTGAACATAATCTCAATAGCAGTACTCCCGTCCACGGGGGACTTCACGCCGTCGCGGATGATGATCCGTCCGCCGGGATTCAAGGAATCATATGCGTTCTGAAGCGCCCTCTCAACGGATGCAATGTCAAACCTGCCATTTTCCGTTTCAGTATAGGAAAAGACCTCATGCAAGATTGAAGAAAACAGGATCGCGTCCACCTTTTCCGGAAAGGCTTCCTCACAGAAATTGTGGCGCCGCACCGTCCAGGCATGCCCTTCCTCTGCCTTTTTCTTGTCCAGCACCTGCAGCACGTTGTCCGAAATGTCTGTTCCGATGATCGTCTTTTCAGGATATTCCTTCTCCAGCAGGTCGAGAAGCACGCCGCCTCCGCTTCCCACGTCCACCACGGTCTGCCCCGTCACGTAGGCGATAATGGAGTTCTTGGTGCTCTCCTCGCTCGCATTCATGGTGGCAAGATACTTCTCTTCATTGTTCAGGCGGTCAAAGGCGTCGCGCCTGAACCCAAACATGTCATATAGCACCGTGATGCTCTTCTCAAACGTCAACAATCCGCTGCGTTCCGCCTCGACGCAAAAATCGATCAGCTTTTCGCAGACCGGCGTAAAGCGAAAGTCCACCAGCATGGCCCGCCCAACGCACATGGTGACAAGCTCCACGTTGGAAGTGGAATTGTCGCGGATATATTTTTCAATGATGCGTTCCTTGTATATGTTCAGGTGTTTCTTGCCCTGATAATCGTAGTATAGCCCGTCGGAAAGTGGCTTAAACGACAGATAGGTCACGCCCTCCGGCGTCTTTTCCAGCATCTTGCGAAGAAGCCATTCCACCTGAGAGATGCCAAAATCCGCAAAGGCGGCCTGATAATACCAAAGCTCGTACTTCGGAAAGATTTCTTTTTCAAATAGCGCTGCAAGCCCTTCATCCGCCTCGGCAAGCCGCTCATCCAGCCTGGTCATGCGCTCCCTGGTCGTGAATTCCGAAAGATCACCCGAGAGGATCCTGCGAAGAAGGCTTTCTGCTTCCGCCCCCACCTTCTGCCATAAATCCAGGCTCACACCGCCAATGATACTATGATTCAACACGGAAAGGACACGAAGCGCCGCCTCCTCGCCAAGCATGCGCTTAACCTCTAAAAGCGGCTCGTTCTCCTTTACTGCCACTTCTCCGCGCAGCGCCTGGCCAATGAGTCCATGGGTGCGGATGATGAGCGCAACAAGGTCACGGTTCACCTGGGCGACTTGGCCCCCCGGCAATTCAGTCGAAGCCAAAACGCTTGCCATCTTCTCTTCGCCCTGCGCATCCCAATCCTCCAGGAAGATCTCCGCCGACGCCAGATTGTGGATGTCGAGGGCATAGCCCCTGGCGCGCCATTCCTCGCGCTCCTTCACGGTACCGCCCTTGGAAACCTCGCTCCACTCAAGCACCAGCTTTACAAGCTCCGCTTCCCCAGGCGTCACCTTCCCGGCCTTAGCATCCAAAGAAAGGACCGCAAGGGTGCGAAGAACGTAAGAAAGCGTCTCGCGCCCGCTTACCTGCTCCACCACCTCTACGCGCTCCATGTTCACGGCATGATGCTCGGTATAATATAAATATGACATCCACGGCTCCGTCTTAAGGCGCTCTGCGTCAAACGAAATGCCGTCTTCCAAAACAATCCTCATGATCCGTTCCCTGCAACATTATTCTTCCAGCACTTGTTCCTGATACTCCACGTACGAATCTTCGTGAGTCACTACTGCCTTCGGCGAACTAACGATCGTATATATCACAGAAGTGCCACGAACTTCTCTCTCTCCTCCTTGATCTTTGAGAGCAACTCCTCACAATGTACCTCCTGCATGGGGCGAAGAAGCTCCGTGATCTCACAGATCGGCGCAAGGATCGGCGTCAAAGCCAGATTCGCCAGCACGCCCTTTAAGGCATGCGCCGCCTCGAAGGCCGCCTTGAAATCCTTCTCCTCCAAAGCTTTTTCCAAAGCATCATATCTGCTCACGTCAAGTGCCTTTGGCACAAGCATCAGATAAAAAGTTTCATTCCCGGCGCATCGCATAACCCCTTCTTCCACGTTCGCGCCCAAGTTTTTCAGATCATTTATGGTCATTGCAAACACCCCCGATCAACCAGTGATAAAACGCTCGAATTCCGCCGCGCATACGGGCTTGGAAAAATAATAGCCCTGGATCACGTCGCAGCCCAGTTTTTTAAGAAGTTCATATTGCTCGCGGTACTCCACGCCCTCCGCGATGACCGTGACGCCAAGGAAACGTGCCACGTCCAAAATGAATTCCACCAGTCTGTATGCCTTCGAATCCCTGTGCACGTTCCTCACAAAGATCATGTCAAGCTTAAGTACGTCAAAGGGCAGGCTCGTGAGCATGTTCAACGAAGAATACCCCGTTCCAAAGTCGTCCATCTCGATGCAAAAACCCGCTTCCCGCAGTTTTTCCGCCACGGTCACGATGTTGGACTGATTGTCCACGTATGCGGATTCGGTCAGTTCGAGATAATATTCCTTCGGTTCGACCCCTGCAGCATGCACGATCTCCAGCATTTCGGAAGCAAGCCCTTCATTCAGGACGTCCACGCGGGATACGTTCACGGACAGCGGGATCGTCACGCCAAATTTTTCTTTCCACTCAGCGATCTGGCGGGCCGACTCCTTCCACACAAAGCGGTCCACCTTGCCGATCATGCCGTTTTGCTCAAAGAGCGGAATGAATTTTCCGGGGCTGATCATGCCAAGCTCAGGATGCTCCCAGCGCACCAAGGCCTCCGCGCTGGAAAGCACGGGCTCATCGCCCTGGATCGCGTATTTCGGCTGATAAAACACCTTGAACTGCTTCTCCGCAAGTGCCTTGTCCAGGTCATGGATCAGCATTTCGTCAAAATGCTCCTTTTCCTGGAGCTTGTCGTTATAATATGCGATCTTACGATTGTACTTATCATTGATGCCGTTGCAGGCCAGAAGCGCATGGTCCAGGCTCTTGGCCAGATCCTCTCCTTCGACTGCGCCGACAAACACGCCCATGCGGATGCGGGTGTCCGCGTCATCGAGAAGCGGCTTTAGGGCATCGCAAATGGACAGCATCAGCTTCTCCTCATGCCCCTCACTCTTTACGTATACGTAAAACTGGTCAGCACTATATCTGCACGCCACGCCTCTGCTCTCGTTCACGTACTCCTTGATGCTCTTTCCGATCACGGAGAGGACTTGATCGCCAAATTCCCTTCCCTGCATGGCATTGAGCACGTGGAAGCGATTGACGTTGATCGCGATGACCTCCTTTGCCTCATCTGGGTAATACTGATCAAACAACATGGCATATTCGATGAAATATTCCCTGTTGAAAAGGCCCGTCAGCTCATCATTCTGCGTCGCGCCGATGATGTTCGTGTCTTCATAAAGCCTGATGATCCGCCCGATCCTCGCAAGGATTGCCTCCGGTGCGTCATAGGGCTTGGGAATGAAGTCCGCCGCACCCATGGTCAGGCTCTGCACCTCCGCCCCGCGCTCAGATGTGAGCACGATCACGGGGATCCCCTTCAGCACGGTATCCGACTCAACCTTCTCAAGGAATGCATAGCCATCCATCACGGGCATCAGAAGATCCAAAAGGATCAGGGAGATCCTCCCCTTTTCCTTCCGCACGATCTTAAGCGCTTCCTGCCCGTTGTTCGCAGTCAGTATGTCATATTCCTTTTCCAGAATGTTCGTAAGGAGCATTCTGTTGATCTCCTCATCGTCCACGATCAGGAGCTTTCGTTTCACGCCAAGGCGATAATCCACAAAACTGCTCATATCCGTCCTCCTCTTTGTGTCACTCATTGAACTCTCATCTTCGATTATTTTATCGGATCATCTTCTTTTATTATGACACGAAATTTTGTATCTGACAACAAAAAACCATTTCCTCGGTCGACACAAGAAATTTAGTTTTAAGTATTGACGTGTCGGATTTTAAATGTTATAAGTGTGTATATCGGATATATACATTATGCAAATTCATGGAGGGTTATGCGATGGAATATGAAAACGCGATCGAGATCAAGGATCTGACCAAACGCTATGATGGCTTTACGCTAGACCATGTTTCCTTTAACGTGCCGCGGGGCAGCATCATGGGCTTTATCGGCCAAAACGGCGCCGGGAAAACGACGACGATCCATTCCATCTTAAACGTTATCAGAAAGGATGAGGGCGAGATCAAGATCTTCGGCCTGGACCACGAATCCCATGAGATCGAGGTCAAAGAACAGATGGCTGCGGTGTTTGACGAGCTTCCCTTCCCCGAGGATCTGAACGCGAAGGTGCTCTCCCGCATCCTCGCAGGCATCTATAAGGAATGGGACGATCAACGCTTCCAAAGCTATCTTGAACGCTTCCAGCTCCCCTATAAAAAGAAATTCAGCAAATTCTCCAAGGGCATGAAGATGAAGCTCCAGCTCGCTTCCGCCCTGTCCCATAACGCCAAGCTCCTGGTGATGGACGAGGCGACGACGGGACTCGATCCCGTGGTGCGAAATGAATTCCTCGACCTCTTTTTGGAATTTATCCAAGAGGAGAATCACAGCATCCTTATGTCCTCCCACATCACCTCCGACCTGGAAAAGGTGGCGGATTATGTGACCTTCATCGACCGCGGAAAAATCCTGCTCACGGGAATGAAGGATGAGATCTTGGATCAGCACGGCGTGCTCAAATGCAGTAAGGCTGACTTCGCGCAGATCGACCCAAAGGACTTTATTTCCGCAAGGCTCACGGACTTTGGCGCCGAGCTTTTGGTACGTGACCGTGCAAAGGCAGCAAAAACCTATAGCGGCCTTGTCCTTGACAAGACGACGCTTGAAGAGATCATGCTCTTCTATGTCAGCGCCGGCAAAAACACGAAAACCTTTTCCGCAAATTAGATGGGAGGCCCAATATGAAAGGACTCATTTATCGCGAGCTCTATCTCGCGCGAAAAAACATCGGCGTCTGCGCCGTCATCTATGTCCTGTTTTTCGGGATCACCTGTCTGATGGGACTTAGCATGCGCTATGGAAACATTGCAAAATACGCGACGTGGGAGACCATGGCCTCTCTGTTGTTTATCCTGCCGAGCTCTCTTATCGCCTGCGCGGCCATTTTGATCGTTACCAGTGCTGAAGCCGTGTTTAACGTAAGCTCAAATGACTTCAAAACACCATGGATGCGCTACGCTTTGGCAACGCCGGCGGGGATCCGAAAGCTTGTAGGCGCAAAATATCTGACTTACCTTCTGTTAACTGGCGCGGCACTCCTTGTCACCGGCATCGCTCACGTGTTATGCCTGTCCATCTGTCAGATCGAGCTTTCAGCGCGGTTTTTGCTCTTTTATCTGTTCCTGCTCTGCTTTTCCCTGCTATGTATGTCCTTCCTGATCCCGTTGACCTTTCTGATACAGAACGGAGACGTCGTGAACTGGCTGGCAGCAGTCCCGATCTTTATCGGCGTGATCATTTTCAATGTTTATGCGATCAAAATAGGCAACCTGGAGGACGACACTGATTTTATCTCGTTTTTGAATCAGTATTTGTCCCCCGTGCTTACGAAACTGGCAAACGGAGTATTAAAAGCCTTATTCTGGGTGCTTCTGTGCCTGATCATCACAGCGATCTTCATTGGCAGTTACTTTCTGTCCGTGCATATCCTTGATCGGATCCGTTATCGCAAAGGCAAAACCAGCAACGCCGGAAAGGAGGCAAAGCAATGATCGGACTATTTCGAAAAGACTTTTACCTGGTGCGTTCTCAGATCATCCTCTATACGGTCATGATCCTCCTGATGACCGTTTTGGAGACCGTGCTCATAGTTTCCTTTTCTACCGAACCTGTATCTCCCTCTGGCATACAGTCGTCAATCACGAACCTTTGCACCTTCTTGATCTTTATTGTGGTATTCTTTGGTGGCGAAGGACTCAAGGGAAATCTCCTGCTTGCCGACCGAAACAAAAGAAGTAAGCACTTTCTGATGGCAACGCCCCTTTGCGTGAAAGGCTGCGTTGCGAGCAAATACTATGAAGGCATTATCGTCCCCATCGTCGGGTTCATTTACCTAGAGGTGTTTCAGCTTACCTGCGGCGCATTCACGGGAAACCTGATCGATCACAGTTTGTTGTTCGTGTGCATGGTTTTTGTGTCACTGTTTTTTGGCTCTCTCTCCATCCCGTTTTACGTGCGTTTTGGGCAAAAAGGAGTCCACATAAAGACGGCCATTTTGCTGAGCATCGTGTTCTTACTTTTCGTCTATGGTCTCTTTGGCGACATATCGATGTTTATCGGGAACGATCCCATGGAACGGTTTATGAACGTGATCGTGTATTTTTCAGACACCAAGACCTTGTTTTCACGGCTTTCAGGGGCAGATGATCCAAGGATCCTTTGGCTCGTGGTCACGCCGATCCTGATCCTTGTAATGTATTACGTTTCCTACCGCATTTCCTGCATGCTCTATCGCAAGGGTGCCGAAGCAGATGAGATCTAAAAAACCAAGATAAATGCCTGCCCTTTGCTATGCACTCGCACCGTCACGGATTGCGAAACATTGCGATCTGTGATACACTGAACTTGGAAAGCAAGTATGAGACGCAAGGCGAAAAGGCCAGGCTGGGAGGAACCATGGACATTATTTTGTCAAATTCATCCAACGATCCGATCTACTTACAGATCGTCAATCAGATCAAGGCCTTGATCATTAGCGGAGAGCTTGCCGAAGGGGAGGCTCTCCCTTCGATGCGTAATCTGGCCTTGCAGCTTCGCATCAGCGTGATCACGACAAAGCGTGCCTATGAAGAACTCGAGCGGGAAGGCTACATCGAGTCCTATACCGGAAAGGGAAGCTTTGTCAAGGCGCAAAATGCCGAGCTCCTTCGCGAAACCCAGCTAAAACAGGTGGAAGAACACCTTTCGACGGCTGCGGGCATCGCAAAGCGAAGCGGCATCGAGCTTTCCGAGCTGCAATCCATTTTGGAGTTGTTATATCAGGACGAGACGTAAATCATGCGAAGTAAGCTGACTCCACAACAGAAAAACGACCTTCTCTCCGCAGGCTGCGCAATCCTCGCGGTCGCTTTACTATACCTCTTTTTCCACTTCTCGGGCATCGGTTGCCCGCTCCACTTCCTTACGGGCATCAACTGCCCCGGCTGCGGCATGAGCCGTGCCTGCATCGCCTTGCTGTGCCTGCGTTTCCATGATGCGTGGCACTATCATCCGCTGGTATATTCCCTCCCCTTCGCACTCCTTGTTTATCTCTTTCGTAAAAAAATGCCCCGGCGCATTTATCACTTTTTAATATTTACTTTCATTGCTTTATTTGTTACAATTTACCTAGTTCGAATGTTTGATCCTACTTGCGACATTGTGACTTTCCAACCAGAACAGGGTTTTATCTTTCGAACGATCAAATTCTTATTCACGTGAGAAAAGGAGGATAAAAAATGTTCTGTAGCAACTGTGGTACGGAAGTACCGGAAGGCACTAACAATTGTCCTAACTGTGGCGCACCCCTTTCCACCAGTGCAAAGGTAAACGACGTGGTGAATAACGCGGCTGACATGGCAAAGAGCGCATTCAGCACCGCCGGTGAGTCCCTTGGCAACGCCTTTGCAGACATCAAGAATGATTTCACAAACGGCGGATATGTTCCCACGGGTGGTCCCTTAAAGACCGATCGCAGCCTCCTGGCTTACATCCTGCTGACGATCATCACCTGCGGCATCTATGGTTATTACTTCGTATATACGATGGCAAGAGACGTGAACGTGGCATGTGAAGGCGACGGTGAACAGACCTCCGGTCTGCTCGTATTCATTCTTCTCTCCTTCATTACCTGTGGCTTCTACGCATACTACTGGTATTACAAACTGGGCAACCGCCTCTGCGCAAACGCTCCTCGTTACGGCATGGCATTCCAGGAGAATGGTACCACGATCCTTCTGTGGTGCGTTGTTGGTTTGATCGCCTGCGGTATCGGTCCTTTCGTTGGCATGTACATCCTGATCAAGAACACCAACGCGATCTGCGCAGCTTACAACCGCGAGAACGGATTCATGTAATCGGTCGGCTTGGCTTAATGCAATCGTAAGATTGACCTGACAAAAGCCAAATAAACAGCACAACAAAACGGCATCGCCGCAATATTGCGGCAATGCCGTTTTTCTTATCGTTCATTTATCTCTTGTTCATAAACGATTGACCACGAACCAAAGTATACTTGTTGCAATGAGGTGCTGTCCCGCATAATAAAGACCAATATTCGCATTTCTAAGGCCCTGCCTGAACTTTCCTCCAAACGTATTTAGGATCAGCAAAATGTCACTTACAAGGAACAGGACGGCGCCAACCGCAAAGTCGATGGTAAAAAAGTTTGGCATCGTGATAACATTACTGATCGCTACGCAGTTGAGCAACATGATCGCTCCAAGATATACGACGCCAAACGCCTTGAATGCCGGCTTTGCCGTGATCCTTCCAAGGATCCAGATCATCAACGCCGTCGTGAGGACAACGCCTGCGATCACACTGATGATCTTATATGCTGAAAGCGGAAAGACTGCAATCAGATATACAATGTGACCTGCAAGGAAAACCAAGATCCCGACAAGGAAGATCATCTGTCCCTTTTTTTCGAATACAAACCTTAGATTGAGCAGGATGTCAGCGATGAATCCGATCACCAGGCCGGCAAATATCATATCCGTTATTTTCGGGCTCTCGGATACCATATTAAAGATAAAACCCACGGCTACAAAACTAAGCGATGCCAACCCCTTTAATATCACCGCGGCAACATATTTCTTCTTATATTCCACGTAAAGAAACGAAATTACAAAAGCTGCGCATAACGCGGTAAAAATACCCTGAATCATTGAAACCCCTCCTTTGCTGTCTACCCCTATTTTAGGAAACTCTTGTAAATACCCCAATACAAGAATACCACGTCTCACGAGAGGTTGCAACAAACGCATGCGCGTCGCAAGGGGATTTTATCTTCCCGTCACCTGGAAACGATGATATGCCGCCCAGCCTGCCGCGACAAGAAGCCCTGAGATTACTAGGTAGAGGATCGGTGCGATGGCATATTGCGTGAAATAACGTCCGCCTAAAGGGATCAATCTGTGCTCCAAAAGCGACCAGAAATTGATCAAGTTCGAAGGCAGCATCGCCTTCGCCTGTGAGCCCAGTCGGAACGTATAAGGGATCAGGTTCAGCTGACCTACAAGATAGATCCCCACCATGATACCCATCACCGCAAGGCTGTTCTTAAGGAGCTCCGAAACCGCCATGGCAAAGGACGAAAAAAGGATCCCCGCACAGAGCATGACGATAAGCTGTCTTACAAGAAACTCTTTCATCGTAAAGGGATAGGCGGACTCTACCACCTCAAGCTGAACAACCGCGTTCATGCCATCCAACCCGTAAAGTCCAAGAATCAGCAGGGTCAGGATCGCCGTGGAAAGAACCGCGCAGCCGATCATCACGGAAATGCCGGCGCAAAACTTTGCAAAATAGGTCTCCTTGCGGCCGTTCTTGCAGCTGAGCACGATCTGATCGGTCTTTTGTCTGTGCTCCACCGTAAACACCGTTGAAAGGCACAGCGCCGCGATCAGCAGGAGGACAAAAAGGACTCCGACCAGGTCTTGAAGCAAAACCAGCGTTCCGGCGTAATACCGATAGGTTATCGGCGTGGCCACTTCTCTTTCCGTTTCGTTCCACCACGCGATCTCATCCGCCGTAAGACCGTCCTGTATCATGCCAGAAGCAATCCTTTGTTCGCGATCACGGTACATCTCTTCGGCGGTATATTCCGTCAAATGTTCTCTGTCACTTACTAAGTTCTTCACAATGTATGCGACGCCCTGGTACTTAAGATTGTCCTGGTTCCATACGCGACCTTGCTCGATAAGCTTCGGATACATTTCCTGAAGCAGCGCATCGTCGATCAGCCGTCCATCCATGGTCTTTTGCGCGGTCGCCTCCTCGCGCACTCCCTCCATGCCCTTCGTCAATCCTGGCGCGAGGGCTTCAAGAACGATCACGGCCAGCATGACGAGAATCATTGCGATCATCAGCTTATTCTTCATGATCTTCTTAAGCTCGTACTGATATAACAGTCCAAAGTTACTCATGTCACTCAAATTCCTCCATGTAGAATTTCTCCAAGTCTCCCTGGCTCTCATCCCACTTCCCGTCATAGATGATCTGGCCGTCGCGCATCATGAGAAGATGGCTCGCGATGTGCTCCACGTCGGAGACAATGTGCGTCGAGAAAAGGACGATGGTGTTCTTCCCGACCTCCGCGATGAGGTTGCGAAAACGCACGCGTTCCTTGGGGTCGAGCCCGGCCGTCGGCTCATCCAAGATCAAGATCTTCGGGTCGTTCACCAGTGCCTGCGCAATGCCGACCCTTTGCTTCATGCCGCCGGAAAAGGTGCGGATCTTCTTATTGGCAACCTCCGAAAGGCCAACAAGCTCCAGTAGTTCGTCCGTTTTCTTCCATGCCTTTTTCTTTTCGATGCCCTTGAGCGCCGCCACATAGCGCACAAAATCCCGCGCCGTGAATTCGGGATAATAGCCGAAATCCTGGGGAAGGTACCCTAGGAGCGCCCTGTAGTTTTCCGTCTGCACGGGGATGTCGTCCGCCGTGATCTCGCCGCCGGTCGGCTCAAGGATTCCCGCCATCATGCGAAGGAGCGTCGTCTTTCCGGCGCCGTTTGCGCCCAAAAGCCCCGTGACCCCCTCCGAAAGGGAAAAGGAAATCCGATCGACTGCGATCTTATTTTTATATTGTTTCGTGATCCGATCTACTGCTAGTTTCATGCAAAAGCCTCCACCTGTCGAATTGTTTTTTGCTGCTCAAGAATGGTCAGCAAAAGGAGTACCAGGACAATGAGAATGCCCCAATTCTCCAAAAGGGTTGTATATCGTAATACCATGAATTTCTGCGACTGCTCCTGGCTGATCCAAAAGGTCACAAGCGAGATCAGTGCGGCGATCGCGGCGGAGGAATATCCCGTCTTCCGACCAAGCGCGCTCCGTTCTGCGATGAGGCTCAGGATCATGGTGCTCAGGTACGGGATCAGGATCCGCGTCGCCGTGAGCAGGAGCTTTCCGCCGAAGGCATATGCAAGCATCGGTGCTGAAACGCACAGCATCACTGCGTAAAGGATTCCAAGGATCGTCATGCGCGCGAACAAGACGCTGCGAAGGGAAAACCTCGTCGCCATCTCAATCTCCGACATGCCAAAACGGGTCGAGCGATTGGTTTCAAGCACGCTGATCGCGGCCGTAAACGGCATCAGAACGGTCACAATGCGCTCCGTGTCCTCCAGATGAAGGATCGATCCGCCGATCGCGAAGGCCATCATGCAAATGGCAAACAGCCAAACGGGCCATCTGACGTACGCCGCCTGCTGCCAAAGCATTTCAGGCAAGCTCACCTCGCGCGGCTTTAAGTTCATCAGAAACGCCTGCTTTTTCTTGGGTTCCGGCGCAGCATATGCTTCCGCCAAAAGCTTTTCCAACTGCTTTTTCATGATCCGCTCACCTCCAATCCCTTACGTAATGCTTCCTCTGCGTCCTTTAAGCGCCTGTAGACCGCAAATCTTGAAAGTCCTAACGCTTTTCCAATGGTGCCAACCGATTCGCCGTTGACGTGCCGCAGAAGCAATAGCTCCTGGTCCTCTACGGGCAGCTTTGAAAGCGCCACCCTGACGATCGCCGTCTCCTCCGTGGATCCTATATTTTGGGCCGCCCGCGCCTCGTCCTCCTCCGGAAGAGGATCCGGCTTTACGCGCCTGTACTCATCGATGCATAGGTTCTTTGCGATCGAATATAAGTACCGCATGTCATATTCCTGCAGGTTTCCGTAGCTACTGATAAAGCGAAGGAAAGTCTCTTGCGTGATATCTTCCGCGAGCTCTTGGTTTTTCAGCCGAAAATAAGCGTATCGGTAGATTTTGTCATAAGCATTTTCCAAGTCCATGGCTCCGATCCTTTCCTCCCTTCATCATGATTAACGAACCAGCACCGCAAAACGTGCGGATGTTTTTAAAATTTTTATTTTTCCTTCTTGATCAAATATACAAAATAGATCAGGAGGATCAAAAACTGGGCCGTGCCCAGCGCGATATTGAGTCCGCGCGAGCCCTCCGCGCTGATAAAAGAGCAAAAATCATGCAAGGCATGCAAAAGGACGCAAGGAATAATGCTCCCGCCCAAGTGGAGTATCACCGCGAACACCAGCCCGTAGACAAACGCAAAACAGATCTGGAGCAGCGTCATCACGGGGCTGGCGCCGCCAATGACGTTCAAAAGGTGCGCCAGTCCAAAAAGCACGGAGGAAATGATCACCGCCTTCACCACGCTCTTTTTGAGCCACATGTTACAGATGATCCCTCTGAAGTATACTTCTTCGATCATGCCGATGGCCAACGTAAAGAACAGATTTGCAAAAACCGTCTTCGCGCCTTCGCTCAAGTCGATCCCTGCGATCAGGTTTGACAGCGCCACTGCCAGGATCGGCACAAAGAACAGCAATTTCTTTGCCGCGCCAGGCGCCATTTTGCGAAACCCAAGACTGGCAATCTCTTTATTCTTCACAAAGAAAAACAAAATCGTCAGAAGTACGCTCCCCCACAGGATCGCGCCCCTCGTCAGCACGGATGCAAGTCCCCGGGCCTGCCCCACGACCGCCACCGCGCCCTGAATAAAAAACACGATCAATACGACCAGCATCGCGATCACAGTCTTTAGGATGACCCTATCTTTCTTCTCTTTCATATCCCTTCTCCTTAGCCCTTACATGCTTTCTTCTAATCACATTACGCCTAGACAGATCTTGTTGCCACGATTCTGCCTTCTTGCAAGTTAAGATTAACTCGAAACAAAGGTTGCCTTCCACCAATCATTATGCACAATTCTCGCCACTTCCGCAACCCACGGTTGCATTTGCGCAAATATATATAGCATAAACAAAAATCCCGGAAGCCAAAGGACTTCCGGGATAATAGAATTGTTTCGTGCCGTTCTCTGAATTTCCATGTTTTATTGTTCATTCAAAAACAGCTGCACCCTGTTTTGGATGGCGTTGATCGTTTGGTCTATCGATTTTTGGTCTGCATAGTATCCACCAAGTTCATCATATACAATTCCCCAAATTACATAGATTCTCTGATCTCTCAGCGTGGCCCCATTTAATAGCGAGTAAAGGGTTTCCGCTTCCTCCTCCGTAAACGGGTGAACCTTATACCACGATCCTTCGTCTGGATTCATTGGGTCAAACGAGGTTTGCGGGACACCAATCAGTTGGTATGCCCCATGGCTTAAAAGTCCGTCTTCCTCAGCTAATGCTTCAATGTTCTCCTGAAGATATTTCTTATTGGTCGGGATTCCAATATAGCTTTCATTGTATCTCATTGTAACCGGATTTTGCGACAAGACATACTCGATAAAATCCCATGCTCCTTCCTTCTCCTGACTTCTGCTACAAATTGAAGGCGTTGCGCCGTTAGAATCTGGATAAAGAAAGAACAGTGGCTCTCCGTCCAAGGATGGATACCCTATGAATTCCGCCGTTTTTCCAAAATACAAGTTTTGAACCTTTTGGATGTCAAAAACGGATTCCAGATATATATTTTGCAGAAATTGTTCAATGCTATAGGGATGGTAGGTTCCGTCTCCTTTTGGGTAGGAATGTGCATATTCAAGCATTTTGCGAAATTCCGGGCTGTCAAAGCTTGCCTTCTTGTTCTCAAAATCCACAAAGCTTTCCAGATTGGGTTTGAACCAAATGGCATTAAAATCTTCTCTCGTGCATTGATCCTTGGGCTGTGAATCCAGATGTGCCTTGGCGTAGGCCATAAGTTCCTCTATTGTCCAGCCCGTGCGTTCTCCAAATTCGGAGCTTGATACGATCATGGTATCGATCATGACCGTGCAGGGAATGGCAGCGATGCCCTTCTTAGACGTTACCATTTCCATGACCTTCTCTAAGATATCATCCTTGCTGATCTTTTCACTTCTTTCCAAATATGGCGTCAGATCATCCACATAACCCTGATTTAGAAAATCTTCAAAGGTAGGGTTGGCACCCGTGAAGAAAAACGTCATGTCTAAAAGATCCGGAGGATTGTTCCCCAGCATGTCTGCAACTATGCGTTCTCTCCAATCCGGGCTATTTGAATAATCCACCATCTCCACGCAGTACTTTTTTTGCGATCGGTTATAGCCAGAAACTATATTTGCCAAAACCGTTAGTTTACTATAGACCGCAAAGTGAAGCACCTTGGGGCCTTCCGCCTTTTCTTGCCCCTCCTTCATTGGAGTCAGAATGGCCAATTCGCCGGAAAGTGTGAGTGATAAGGTGGAAACATATACCTTCTCCTTTCGGATCTGAATTCCGCGAACTTCCACCCCCGAAATGCCACAGGACTCCCAACTCGCGATTTTATAAGTCTTGCTTTGATCCAAGTCTGCGACATAAAGGCCCTCATTATTTGAAACCAACAGAGCGTGATCTATGCCAGCATATGACCCATCCGCAATTTCACCGATCGCACCTATATCTGTCGGCATCCCCTCTATGGTCACCAATTCACAGGTATCAAACTCTACACGGCGAACACTTTTGGACAATCCTACAATAACGGAAACATATAGAGAACCCTTTGTTGACCTGACAAAATCGGCTGCGCTGGCTCCGTCCTCCAAATGAATTTCTCCCTTCTTTTTCCCATCTGAGGTCAGAACCATCTTCTCGTTTGATGAAATCGCCACATTGCCCTCTCCATCAACGCCCATAAGAAAGCTATAGGATTTTGAAGGAATGACGTCTCCGTCCAAGGGCTGACTTTTCGTTTGATTTCCAAAGCGATCATACTCAGCTAAAACATATTCCTTCGCCGTTCCCATGCCAGACATATATTCTGCGTCAAACCGTCCGAGGAGAGCAAGCAGATTCCCGTCCTTTGTCAGGGTGATACATTGAACGCTCCACTTCTCCTCTTCCGTCTCTTCCTCGCTCCATCGGATCAGATCAACGGACTCCTTAGTGGAAACATTCAAACGCTTAACATACCATACGGCCAATTCCTCATCATAATCCCTGTAAAAGACCTTATCCCCGTAAGTGCAAATATGATATATATCCGCCGACGACGATATCCTCAAATCCTGAAACATAGCGTCATATTGTCTCAGATAGTCTTCCAGGATTATCGCATCCTGCGCTTCTTGCACGGTTGTTTCCTGCGTGTCAGCGTCCCTTTTCTGACAGCCCACCATCATAAAAATAAATAAGGTGGTGACGATCAACAGAATAACATATCTCCTTTTTCCATCCATACCATCCTACCTCCTCTTTTTTAGTATACAACCTTTAGCAGAAGATGAACTTTAAGATTTGTTTAACGAACTTTAAGATATGATTAACGTTCTATCCTTGTCATGTTTTTCCTTGACTCATTTCACGGTTTGGGATTCCGTAGTCAAACTTGCCTTGCTTTCCCTTTGACTCATTTCTTGGTTTGGTAACTTGCAGTCATAAAAGGATGAAAACATAAATCCAAGGTGAAAATCAGAAGTCAGACATAAAAATCCCGGAAGCCAAAGGACTTCCGGGACTCACAACGATGCCGTTCGTAGACGCTTCGCGTCATGCGCCATCTTGGTCGAAACCTCACATGTACCGTCTCTCAATTTCCTCGATCACGTGCGCCGTACTCTTCTCAACCGTACCCTCGCGGAATGGATTCAATAGGTTCCCGATCTCCAACAGCTCGAAGTAACCCTTGGTCCCGCCGGCACGACAAAGCCTAAGATAATCCTCCCACGCCGCCTTGCGGTCCGTCTTCATCCGGCCGTAATACTGGAACGCGCAGATCTGAGCGAGCGCATATTCGATGTAATAAAACGGATACAGGAAAATATGGAGCTTTTGCATCCAAAATGCGCCGCTTTCCATGAATTCATTCCCGTCATAATCACGCCAAGGCATGTACTTCTGCTCGATCGCTTTCCAGACCTTGCGCCAATCCTGCGGCGTCATGTCAGGGTTCGCATATACTTCATGCTGGAATTCGTCAACGCTTACCAGATAAGGGATCGTGCAGAATGCGCCGATCAAGTGCGTCGTAATATATTTCTCCGAATTCTCCCCGAAGAAAGACTCCATCCAAGGGTACGCGAAATGCTCCATCGACATGGAGTGCGTTTCATTGATCTCCGAAGTGGATCCGGAAAGCGCGCTGACCGGGATCGAGCGCATTGCAAGATATCCCTGGAAAGCATGGCCCGCCTCGTGCGTCAGCACGTCTACGTCGGCCTCCGTCCCGTTGAAGTTGCTGAAGATGAAAGGCGCCTTATAAAGCGGCATGCGGGTCATATATCCGCCCATATGCTTCCCAGGCTTCGTTTCGAGATCATATAATTCATGTTCTTTCATGAAATCGAAGAATTCGCCGGTCTCCGGACTCATGGCGCGGTACATCTGCCGAGCCTTCTCTACCAGCTCCGCTGCGGTGCCGATGGGAAGCGCATTGCCGTCCGCGAACTTCAGATCTTCATCGTAAAAACAAAATTTGTCGACGCCGAGATGTTTTCTCTGCGCTTCACGGATCTTCAGGGCGGCGGGAGTGATGATTGTCCGAACCTGCTCGCGAAAACGCGCCGCATCCTCCTGTGTGTAATCGAAACGGCCACGCTCAATGTACGCCATGTCAGTGTAGGAGGCAAAGCCCATCTTCTTCGCTTTCGCAGTCCGAACCTTCACTGCGTCGGCATACTGGGCCTCGAGTTCACCGCTGATCTGTTCATACAGCCCGGCCCATGCCTCAAACGCTTCCTTGCGTTCCGTGCGGTCTGTGCTCTGCATATGCTTTAGAAGGCCATAGAAATTGCACTGTTCTCCGCGAAATTCCGTCGTCGCAGTTGCAGTCGTCTTTTGATAAGCCTGCCTCAGTTCTCCCTCGCGAATGGTTTCCTCGACGATTCTCTCGTCACTTGTCATCAGCTGTGCATCGATCAGCCGAAACAGCTGAGCGCCAAATTCCTCTTCCGCCTCTTTTCGAAACGGGGACTGCGCAAGTGCTTTCTCCCAGGCGTTGTACTGCGGAATGGTCTTTGCGGATTCTTCCCGTAGCCATTTCATTTCGCCGTCATAGAACTCATCCGTAGTATCGATTGTGTTTCGGATATGTGCAACCGTATACATGGAGTCGGTCGCATCCTCCATCTCCTGCACCATAAAATAAGCGTCACGGACCTCCGCAAAACTCTTCGCTTCCCGCACCTTTTGCGTCGCCTCCGTGATCAAAGCCTTCATCGCCTCAAAATCTGGCCGCTTGTACTCGATATCACTGAATTTTGTCATAAATACCCCTTTCATAGCCTTACCAAAGTCGTTGACCTGCCACCGTCTTTGTCCTGACACCGTTTTTGTCCTGTAGCTGTCTTTGACCTGTAGCTGTCTTTGACCTGTAGCTGTCTTTGATCTCCTGCTGTCGCTGACCAAAATCTTCTAAGTCATATCGTATCATACCAGCACTTGATTCACAATATGTTTCTCACGTAACTCAATTATAGTCTTCATCATGGGCGAAGCATGATGCACGTCAATCGCCTCCTGATTCTCCCACGCATCTATCAAAAGAACGGTCTCCGGATCGTTCATGGGAAAGAAATACTCATACGGGTGCTGCGCAACAAGACTTACGTGCACTCTCATCGACCTGTTTCTTCTCCAAGCAGGAACGCCTCCGAAAGAACAGAAAGGCTCAGAGAGCATACCCTGAGCCTTATCCTAATGAACTCAATCATTTTTCTGTATATCCTGCCAATTTGAATTATGCAATATCTCCGCATCATCACCGACAAAGACCTTGGATGCTTCCTCATCACCGCAGAGCTGATACAGCATCCAAGCGGTCATATACCCGTCGGAACGAACAAGCATATCCTCATGCTCCGCACCCGTTGCTCTTGCCCGAACCTTCTCTGCATCATCAGAAATGCTGTTGTAATTCGTGATAACTGCTTCGAGTGGGCATACGCCTGCAAAATTCTTTGTAATGTCAGGAACATCGGCATCATCGGTTTTCCCTGTTCCCGAAGTCATAAAATACGGTATTGTGACCTTGCTCACATCATAATCCCAACCCATATTATGTGCAAGGAAGGGATACGCTGCACTACCTGTGAATATCGTCTTATACAGCTTTCCATTATCAAAATTCGTAACTGCACACAGTGCTCCGGCACCGCCTTGTGAATATCCCATGATACCGATATTATTTTTGTCTATCTTGCCGTACAATTCGCTGTCAGCACCGATATTCAAGATAAATTTAAGCGTTTCCGATGCTGTTTCGCCTGTGCCGGACTGCGGATCATCGTTACCAACCACAATAAATCCCCATGAAGCGATCCTATCAAGCACAGCCATATAATTTCTTGCCCGTGTCCCGCTTGCATTAACGGAAACGACCATCGGATATGTTTGATTGCTGTCTGCAAGCTCCGCAGGATAAAACACCCTGATCGTGTCTATCTTGCTGTTATCACTCTTGAATTCAGTGCAGGCGGTCTCAAAGCTGCCCCTGGCGGAATATTTCTTTTCAAGCACTGCATCTGTCTTGAAGTCATCGAAATAATTATCATCGTACCACGGGCGGCGCTCGTGTATCTTGCCTTTGATGAAGAATATTAATGCAACAGCGAAAAGGATAAGGAGAATGATACCGATGATTTTCAACACCTTATGCCCCCGTTTCGTTTCAGTTTTCATGTTTGAATTCTCCTCAAAATGTTTTGTCAAGCAACTCCAGTCCGTAGTTCTTGACATCGCCGTTTACGGCATCAAATATCCATTCACCGACGCTTCTGTCATTTCCAAGCTTGTCAAACACATTTGCAGAGATGATCGTATGCTGTGTATTGTGGGTGTCTGCATCTTCTCCACAGCACCAGATATAAATGCCCACATCGGGGATATTCGTCTGTAAACCGTTTACCATTTCTTTCAGATCACGCTGGAAGCGATCGCCAAGCTCTTTGGTCTTATCCATTTTACCGCTGTCGATATAAGACTGATACTGCATCAGCGTATCATCACGAAAAGAACAGTCAAAGAGGATCTTCACGCTGTCGCCGCGCTTTTCATGAAGTGCAGTCAGACTGTCAAGAACAATGTTGTTTGTGGTCAGTCTGTCCGAGATCTGAGCCGGAGCTTTCCACAGATCCACTGCCGTATCATGCCAGCCGTCATAAAGCAGAAGCGAACTGTCAACGCATACGGTCACGTTTTCTGCATTAGGAAAACGATCGATCACATCGTCAGCCAGAAGGGAAGTAGCAAAACCACCTGCTGAAAAACCTGTTACAAGCAGAGTGTCAGGCTCTCCGATATACTGCTTGACCTGTTCCACATAAGCGGAATAATTACTATATCCTGTGTGATACACCGTTTTGTTTCCCTCGTAAGTTCCCGTGCCTGCATGAAAATCGCCGGTTGCATAAGGGATCACAATAAAGCTCCAGTCTTTAAATGGATTATCTTCCGCAGTACTGCCGATACCGCCCTGTGCAACAAAGTCCTGTGCTGTCATATTCGTTGCATAGAATTCATTACCTCCCTCGGAGGTCTCAGGAGTGATGCTCACTCCGCCTCCGAAGAAATACACAACCACCTTGTTTTCCATACCCTTACGGAAGATACCGTGCCATTCGCTGCCGTCAGAGGATTTTGCACCGTCCACCTTGACCTCATACCACTTGCCGATCTCAGGTTCACCCTTAAGCTCCGGAAATGTTTTGAGGAACGTCAGCTTCAGAAGAAGAAGAAATATACCTATTGGTATCAATAAAATGATAATGGCGATGATAATAAGCATCTTTTTCCGTTTGCTTTTCGGTTTTATGTTTTCCATAATAGCGTCTCCTTGCTTGACAAAACTGCATTTTATGATACTATAGTATCATGCAATGACTGCATAGTCAATAAAACCAAGAAAATGATACTATTTGGTGAAATCGTATCATCGGGCAGAAAGGAATAATGAATAATGTCGAAGTATGTGACCTCAGCCTATGGGGAAGCGCTGTTCAAGCTGATGAAAAAGAATAATATCGAAAAGATCACCGTGGACGAACTATGTGAGGAAGGCGGCATCGGAAGAGCGACTTATTTTCGAAATTATAAGTCAAAGGATGAGATCATCACCGCCTACATCATCATGAAGTGGCGTGAATATGAGCATGAACACAGACTCAAAGAGCATCAGATAAATGACAGTTATCGTGTCAGGCGGTATTTTGATTTTTGCTATTCTCTGCGGAAAAAGAATGACCTTATCATCGGGCAGGGGCACCAAGGAGCGATCTTGTCAGCTTATGAGGTCATCATGACCGACAGTGACACCGAGCAGAGCTCGGATACCTATGAAAGCTACTATCTCGCCTATGGGCTTTTCGGCATATTTATGAAGTGGGCAAGGAACGGTTATGCCGAGTCGGTGCAGGAGATGACACAGATCGTTGTAGAGAGGATATTTGCGGGCACTTCATGCCTTGCTCACGTCGCGCCATAAAACAAAAGGCAAAAAAATGCTCCGTGAAGAGTAAACTCTTCCGGAGCATTTTTTTGTCTTTGTTTTGCATCGCTCGCAGTTCGCACAGATTATCTCTTTGATAACTTTTTCAATGTCCTAAGTGCTGTGTTTGTGGCATTTCTAGGACGAGTTGCTGTTTACCTGCTGCGTACGGTAGAAAGCTAAAGGCTACTGTATGCGGCTGGTTGCAACTTTAATAACCGCGATCAAAAATAATACTCTGATCTTACTTTCTACTCATTAAATCTTTGTCTGTCTTTTGTAAGATTATCTTTCCGATATAATCGGCGATCAGCAATTTGATTTATTTCGCAAATTTGAACTTTTATTATTTTTGCGAATCAGAAAGCCATCTGGCGATATCCTACAAAACATTTACATATCATTTCAGTGACATCACATAGATCTGACAGGGATTTACCTCATCCCAAAGGAGCGGTAAAACTTCGAACTCCTTGAATCCACAGCTTATATAAAATAGATTTGTCCTGTCATAATCCTCATACACGCCCATCTTCACTGTCTTGACCTGCATGAACTCATATCCTTGCAATCTGGCAGTTTCTTTCGCCCTTTCTACCAGTTGCCGGCCAACACCACTTCTGTGATGTTCTTTCATAACTCCCATGACAGCCAGTTCAACAGTAGCCT
>JAEEVF010000001.1 GCA_016290775.1 Acetatifactor sp.
AGTGTCAATGCGATTTTTAATGGTGAGGAATTATCTGAATGGGAAGATAATGAAATATTGTATGAGTATCTTGGTAAAATTGGCGTTTCATTTGACGATTATAGAATGATTGTTGAGCGTTCTGCCGATTATACCGTTTGGGAACAACACCCATATTTCCATACCCATTTTGAGGCTTTTGAAACGAGCAGTGTCGTTGCTCAAAAAAGAAAACAGAAATCCTTTGCGAAGCTTGATGAAAAACAGCAATTGAAGTGGTTAAATTCAGCTTTTTATGATTTTATTAAAGAAATAGAATCTGAAAAAATAAGGTTCTACTCATATATTTATCAGCAGACAACATTGGTTATTCAAGCTCCAGATGATAATAAAGAGCAAGAAAAGTTTTTGGGATATAAGTGGAGTAACAGAAAGGGATCCGAGGGTATTCAAATAATAAGCCCAGGCGGGGAAATGTATGATGATTCCAATCGCTTTTCTGACGAAGTGCTTGCTGCGTTAATACGAGAATCGTTTAATGATCAACAGAACGAACTGGAAGATTTAAGCGAATACTATTACTACCTTAGACTTCAAGATATGATTGACTTTAGCGGGATTAATTTCAATAAAGCAATTAAGACCACTAAATATCGCGAGAAAAAACCTAGAGAAGGATTCGAATTACATTCCTTGGGAAATAAAAAAATGTTTTCAGCTTCACTGGGTGATAGAGTCGTTGCAGATGAACAATTGGTTGAAGGTGGACAGATTCCTGTTATAAGCGCAAATGTAAATGAAGTCTTTGGATATATAGACAAAGAAAACATGCCAGACTACAGTGTTGATTCTATTGTTTGGGGCATTGATGGTGATTGGATGGTTAATGTTATCCCTGCTGGTAAACCTTTTTATCCGACAGATCACTGCGGTGTATTAAGAACAAGTAATCCGGATATCGTCCCGAAATATCTCGCTTTAGCTCTTGAGGTTGAAGGAAAATTTGAGAGATTTTCAAGGTATAATAGAGCCTCAACACAAAGAGTAAAGGCATTATCATTATATTTTCCGGATAAGAAAACACAGGAAAAGATAGTGGATGAAATTGGGAAAATTGATGATCGTATCCAAAAAAATGTATCGGATTTTTCGGACTATGATAAACAGATCATGGACAAATATGAAGAAATGTTTGGGCGCGTAAAGAAGAAAAAACCGATAGGTGAGGTTTGTAGCATCAAAGGAAGAATTGGTTGGCAAGGACTCACGACAAAAGAGTATAAGACAAAAGGTGATTATCATTTGGTCACTGGAGTAGATTTCAAAAATCATAGAATAGATTTTGATCATTGCTATTACGTTGAACAAGAAAGATTTGATCAAGACCCGAATATTCAGTTGATTGAAGGTGATGTTTTAGTAACCAAGGACGGTACTATTGGTAAAGTTGCAATTGTTGAAAATTTGACGATACCAGCAACATTAAACAGTGGTGTTTTTGTTGTAAGAGATAAAAGTGGTGAGCTAAATAATATTTACCTTGCTTATTCGTTGCTGTCGTATGAGTTTGAAAGATTTATAGAAGAAATCAAAAGGAATTGGAGTAATATTTCTCATCTCACTCAAGGCGTGTTTGAAAAATATGAAATACCAATTGCTGACAAAACAGCTCAGGATGAGTATGCAAAATTTGTGAAAGGAATAAATAAAAAACAGCGAAAGATACAAGATGAATTATCTGAGTTATCAAGTCAGAGACAGACTTTGATGGATAAGTATTTTTCTTAGACATTAAGTCGAAACCCAAATGGATAACCAAAGTTTTTTAGGGTTTTCCCAAGTTTTTTAGGGTCTGACTTTAGGGTGTGGGCTTTATGAGCCCTAAGTTTTTTAGGGACTAGTCTTAGGGTTTGGTTTTAGGGTCTGGTTTTAGGGTCTCCTTTTAGGGGCTGAGGTGCAGACCAAATTCATAATAAAAAAGCACTTCGGGGCTCGGCAATCGCCGGGCCCCTTATGATGCAATTATTCGTCTTCTTCATCATCGAAATACTGGACCTGGCTTCGATCGGAAGAAGCATAAAGCACCGGGTTGTTTCGGGTTGCGTAAAGGAACCGGTTCCTAAAGTGCTCGAAGCTGCGAAACCCCCTTCCCAGGCGCTTTAAGTCCTTAACCTTTCGGTTTAGGGATTCAATGGGGCCGTTTGACAGCCTGCCGTCGTAGATTCCGCCCGGGCCATGTTTTTGTACCATGATGAACGAGTTTATGATGGGTTCCTTATACTTGCAAAGCAGTTGGGCAAAGCTGACGAAAATGCCGTCGCCGCACTGGAAGTAGAGATCAATCAGGTCTTCAATTTCTTCCCGCGCCTTGAGCGGCTGGCCGGCGTTTCTGGCGTTGAAGCTGACGTACAGTTCCTTTAGGTCCCGAAGCCTTTGCAGCCTTGGATCAATCCTGAAAAGGGCGTCTTCGTAATCATAAGTGTTCATGAGACAGCGAAAGTGCGGATCCATGCGCGCACCGGAGTGATAAGTGACGTTGTCACGGTTCGCAAGAATGAGCCACCTGTACTTTTTTAAGAGGTACAGCTCGTCCGATGTCGGAAGCGTTACGGGGCGTCCAAGCTCTGCAGACCTTGCGTCCTGAAGTTCCCTGTCCCGCTGGCGAAACCTTTTTTCAAGAGCCCTCACGTACGCGTCAATCGAGCGGACGATCCACTGAACCACATGAAAGGAATCGACCACGGACACGGCGTTGGGAAAGTACCTGTCCACAAAGTCGAGGTAGGGGTTGTACATGTCGGACAGAAGGTATCTTACCTTTTTGCGTTCCTCAATGGGGATGGAAGCAAAGTAGGGTTCCGTTACCCTGACCTTTCTGCTCCTTAGCACGTCAATGGGGTCTCCCGTGAAGAAGTCCTGTATGACGAGGGAATACTTGCAGTCCGGCTCGATCTCCGTGTGAACCTCGTCTACCGATATGATCTCGGTAAGCTCAAGGCGCTCCAGCTTTACGTAGCGGTCAAAGACGTCGAGCACGTGAGTGTCGGAGGTTTTAAACTTCCGCGCTATGGAGGCCGCCGTTTCGCTCAGGTCCCTGAAGGCGAGGACTATCATCATGTCCGTGGCGTTGGTGATGCGCCGGCTTTTGTTGACGAAGCGGAATTCCTCGTTGCATTCGTAAAGGCAGTCGGGGTTAGTGCACCGCCACCTTCGCTGCTTCAGGCGCAGGACGAGGCGGCATCCGTCCTGGAGAATGGGATGAGAGACGGTTCTGGCCTTAATGCCCCTGGAATGCATCCTAAAGCCGCACGAGGGACAGAAATGCGTTGCAATGGGGGTCTCCAGGACGAGCGTTTTGACGTTTCCGTCGATCAGAATTTCGGAAACAAATACGTTTGAATCTTCTAAATCCAGTAAATCCGTGATACTATACATATGTCCTCCTTTCGATTGTGTGGTCTGCAAACTAATCATAATCGAAGAAGGCAGGGAAGGGGAAGTTCCCCTTCCTTTTTTGCGTAAAAAAGGGCCTGTTCACGACAGACCCTAAAATCAGACCCTAAAACTGTCCCCTAAAACCAGGCCCGAAAGACATACCCTAATGATTGACCCGAAAAAGACATGACCCTAAAAAACTTTGGATACCCCTTTTTTTGTTATATTTCATGAAAAAACAATTTACGGATTCGCAAAAACGCGGTATGCTATATAAGATGGGTTATTTTATGGAAATGGGTTGAAATAGTGTTGAATTTGTCTTGCGGGGGATGAAAACCGCAAGAAAAAGAGGGGCATCGGATGAGATTTTTAATTTCTGGAAATACGGACATTGGGAATACGAAATCAACGAATCAGGACAGTCTTTCGTTGAAGGTGATGAATACGCCGCAGGGGCGGATGGCGATCGCAGTCCTTTGTGACGGCCTGGGCGGACTGGAGAAGGGCGAGGTGGCCAGCGCGTCGGTGATCCGGGCATTTGATGAGTGGACGAGGACGAGGCTGCCGGAGTTTTGTGATGCGCCGCTAGAGGATCATGTGATCCGCAATGAGTGGGATTCGATCGTCCAGAATCAGAACAGGAAGATCCAGGCGTATGGTGCGAGGCTTGGGATCAAGCTTGGTACGACGGTGACGGCAATGCTTCTTACGCAGAAGAGATATTACGTGATGAATGTCGGGGATTCGCGGGCATATGAGCTTTATAACGGGATTAGGCAGATCACGACGGATCAGACGCTTGTGCAGAGGGAGGTTGCCATGGGGCTGATCACGGAGGAGCAGGCTCTGACGGATGAGCGCAGGAATATGCTGCTGCAGTGCGTCGGCGCGTCCGAAGAGGTCTATACGGACATGTTCTTCGGGGAGACGCAGCGGAACGCCGTTTATATGCTTTGCTGCGACGGATTTCGCCATGAGATCACGCCGGAGGAGATTTATCAGTATCTGCAGCCGGACGTGATTTTTGATGAGGCCAGCATGAACAGGAATTCGCGGTATTTGATCGACCTGAATAAGCAGCGGCGGGAGCGTGATAATATCTCGGTTGGACTGATTCGTACGTTTTAGGTAAGGAGGAGCGGCATCCATGCTCGAGATTGGATCCCTGGTAGACGGAAAGTACAGGATATTGAATAAAGTGGGACAGGGCGGCATGAGCGTTGTTTATCTTGCCATGAACGAGAAGGCAAATAAGCAATGGGCCATCAAGGAGGTCCGTAAGGACGGCGTCCTGGATTTTGAGGCAGTGAAGCAAGGCCTGGTTGCGGAGACGGACATTCTGAAGAAGTTAAGTCATCCGAATCTGCCAAGTATCATCGACGTGATCGATCAGAAGGATTCCTTTATCATCATCATGGATTATATCCAGGGGAACTCTTTGGCGAAGGCACTTGCAGAATATGGCGCGTTGCCGCAGGAGAACGTGATCGAATGGGCGAAGCAGCTTTGTGACGTGCTTGGTTATCTGCACAGTCGAAAGCCGCCCATTATATACAGGGACATGAAGCCGGCGAACATTATGTTGAAGCCGGACGGCAATGTGACGCTGATCGACTTTGGTACGGCGCGTGAGTTCAAGGAGAGGAATCTGGCAGATACGACTTGTCTGGGTACTGTCGGGTATGCGGCGCCGGAGCAGTTTGGCGGCATGGGGCAGACGGACGGCAGAACGGATATTTATTGCCTTGGCGCGACCCTATATCATTTGGTCACGGGGATGAATCCGAGTGAGCCGCCGTATGAGATCAAGCCGATCCGTGAGGTGAATCCGGGTCTGTCCAGTGGCCTTGAGAAGATTATCATGAAGTGTACGCAGCGTAATCCGAATGACCGTTATCAGTCGGCGGAGGAGCTGATGTATGCCTTAGAGCATTATGATGAGATTGATGACATTCACAAGAAAAAGCAGAAGGGAAAGCTGGGATTTTTCTTTGTCTCACTGGCATGGACCTTTTTCTTTGTGGGGGTTGCAATCTGGGGATATGTTTCCGCAGAGCAGAAAAAGAAGGAAAACTATGACTTTATTCTGGCGCAGGCGCAGACCGTGGAGGATTATTATGAGGCAATCCTGACGGATCCGTCGAGAGCGGAGGCGTATCTCGGCGCGAGTGATTATCGTGGTCTGATTGATTTCCTGATCAATGACGGGAAGCTTGACAGTAATGAGAGCGGATATCTGTCCAAGTTGAAGGCTGGTCTGGACGATGTGGATTCTAGCGGGTATTCGAACACCGTCGCCGTGATGGACATCCTGAAGAGGGAAAACCCGGAGGGGTACGCGAAGGTATGTTATGAACTTGGCGAAACCTATCTGTTCTATTATGACGTGGGTGTGGAGAAGGATAAGTATGCTGCCGCGGCTCTTTGGTTCCAGTATGCGAAGGAAGAGTATCCGATCGCGAAGATTTATTGTGACATTTCCGCCTGCCTGCAGAACATTGCGAAGTATTATAAGTCGGAGCAGTATGCGAAGCTGTCCGAGGAGTATAAAACGCTTTGGTTGCAGGTGAGTGCGCTGAACGCGGACGTGCTTGAGTATGACGAGGATCTGCAGGTGCGTGCCTGGAATGAGATCATCAATATGTTCCGGAATAATTCGACGGAGTTTTGTGAGGCAACTTCGAAGGAAGAAGTGCTTGCCCTGATCGATGACATTGAGGAAAAGAGCTCTGCGATCGATAATTCATTTCTGCAGAGCACGATCGCAGGGCTGCAGGACAACATAGCAACGACCAGGACCAAGATTCAGTCCGTGAAATCAGATAAGTAAGGGGGTGGCAGCATGACATATGATACCTATCGGATCATCTTTTATTCGGGCATAGGTCTGGCTGTTGCCGGTCTCCTTGTGTCGATCACGCTGTTCATCGTGCTGAACATCCCGGCCGTCATCGGGGAACTTACGGGCAGGACGGAGAAAAAAGCAATCGAGAGCATCCGTAACAGGAACATAAACGCACAGGATCATAAGGCCTTTGACCTTGGCAAGAGCCGTAAACTGACCGGCCCTTCACGTAAGCTGGAGAAGGAGTCCAATACCGGGGGAACGGGTAAAACCTCGGCGACCGGTGACATGATGGGGCTTTCCGGGAAGACGGGAAAATCGGGAAAGACTGGAAAATCAGGAAGGATGGGCCTTTCCGGTAAGATGGGCGACTCGGGAAATACGGGTCTTTCCGGGAAGATGGGTGACTCGGGAAATACGGGCCTTTCCGGGAAGATGGGAGAGGCTATGGCGCCTGGGCAGGACGAGTTTGGTGAGACGAGGCCGCTTACCGCAGATGAGGCGCGTACGGGCCTATTGCAGGAGGAGAAAGGGACGACCGCTTTGGCCGCAGAGAGGATTTTTCCTGAAACGAGCGTATTGTCTCAAGAGACCAGTGAATTCGTGATCGAGAAGGAGATCACTCTGATCCATTCAGAGGAAGAGATCATTGATTTTGTGGCGATTTAGCGATAAAATAATTCTGTATGGCATCTATATGAAATGGGGAGGAAATTAGCATGAAATCGTATTCCTTGCACTTGGATAATATGCCTCAGAAGTCTTCTTCGCATACCTATCGCAAGAAGGATCTTGAGGAGATGACGACATACCAGCTTCGCGACATTTGCAGTAAGGAGATGATCATCAAGGGTGTCACGAACCCTTTGAATCGTTACGAGCTGATTGAGACGATCCTTCGGTATCGCGGGGAAAAGGACGCACTGTTTATCCGCGACGTCAAAGAGGGCGGCATGGAGAGGATTGAGAAGGTGCTCCAGACCAAGCTTGGCACGCAGATGCGGGATGAGGGAACCATCCACAACCCTGCGCGTCTGATCATGTATGAAGGTCTGGATCTGACCTTGTACGACAGGTATCAGGTGGGCATTGACCGCAGCAAAAAGAATGACATCAGCAAGGTCGTGATCAATCACATCGTGGAGTCCAACGTATTTCTCGTGGGCGAGGGCGGTGAGGTCTGCACGATCTTAAATCTGGTGAGCGACGGCGCGGACGAGGAGCATTTTTATTTGGAGCGCGACGGCCGTCAGCCCATCCGTCTGAGCGAAAAGAAATTCTATTATCTGTATTTCTTCGAGAAGAAGGAGTCGGATTATCTTTATAATGCCTATTACGGGATCAATCAGACGCCGTATGCGGCGATCAATTACTACAAGATCCCGCTGGTGGATCTGGAGATCCGTCAGGTGGAGACGACGGAGGCGATCCTTTCCATCGACTTTGGTACGTCCAACACCACCGCAGGCACTTATCTGGATTATGGTTACATCAATCAGCATGACAGCAATGACCTCTTAAATGGCGGCGTAAAGCTCGATGCGATCAATGAAGTGCGCTTCCTCGACAACACGAGGCGTGCGAAGAAGTGGGTGCCGATGCTCCCGACGATCGTTTCGGTGGCCGACTGCAGTGACAGAACAAACATTGTCTATCACTTCGGTTATGATGCGCAAAAGGACACGCAGATCAAGTATTATGACGAGTCCTTCAGCATTTTCTATGAGATCAAGCGTTGGGTGAATTCCTACGAGACGAGTCAGGAGATCAACGACAAGGCTGGCAATTCCGCAATGGTAAAGCGTGGCGCCATCGTGCGTGAGTACTTGCTTTACGTGATCCACTGCGCGGAGCAGCGCTTTAAGTGTAAGTTCAAGAACCTTCACCTGACCAGTCCCGTGAAGATGAAGAAGCAGTATAATCAAATGTTCAAGGCGCTTTTGCCGGAATATGAGATCGACACGAAGCATATGCTGGACGAGGGTACGGCCGTGATTTACAACACGATCCACAGCCTGATCGAGAAGCAGCGCTTCCATGACGGCGAGCAGGTGTCCGCGCTGATCATCGACTGCGGCGGCGGCACGACGGACCTGTCCTCCTGTAATTTCACGATTGAGAACGACAGTGTGTCGTATAAAGTCGAGATCGAGACGACTTATGAAAACGGTGACACGAACTTTGGCGGTAACAACATTACGTACCGCATCATGCAGTATATCAAGATCATGTTCGCGGCCTTTTACAGTCAGGGCAAGTCGGTGCACATCGATGAGATCATTGACGTGGCCGCAGAGGACATTTTCCGTTTCGTGGATGAGTTTGGCAAGAATGCAGTTTATGAAAAGCTTGAGAAGGCATATGAAGAAGCCGAGAGCATCATTCCCACGAAGTTCAAAAATTATGAGAACCGCACCCGCGATGAGTATTTCATGGTCAAGAACAATTTCTATTTCCTGTTTGACATTGCGGATCGCATGAAGAAGCAATTCTATATGCGTGAAGGTATTCTGAGAAACAGCTTCCAGAATAACTACGAGATGGAGAATGATGACCTGAAGGTTACGCAGATCGAGCGTTGGAACCTGGTGGTCAGGGAAGAGGGTCAGCTTGTTTACAAGCATTCCTTCCCGGAGGTCATCTTCAACATCAAGGAGATCGAGCTGCTTCTTAAGGCGGACATTTACGAGATCGTGAACAAGTTCCTGAATGAGTTTTATCAGGACAGAACACTTGGCGATTTCTCCATCATCAAGCTGACGGGACAGTCCTGCCGCATTGACATTTTCCGCGAAGCCTTGAAGGAATTCGTTCCCGGCAAGAGCATCGAGTTCAAGCAGCAGTCCAAGGAGAAGAAGGACTTTACGGAGCTGAAGCTTACCTGCGTACGCGGCGCGATCCAGTATGTTAACGCGCGCAAGATGGGCTTTACGGACGTGCAGCTTTATTATCGCATGCCGTCAATTCCTTACTCGATCAGCGGCCTGACCCACGAGGGCAGGGAAGTGATGCTGATCTACAGCCTCGACCGTTCGCAGACCTACGGACATCTTTCGAGGAACAATGGCATTCGCCAGCTCGAGCTCTTCTTAAAGGACGGCTCCGGGATCCTCAAGTATCGGTATATCTACGAGAACAGGCCTTCGGATTACGTGGAGACGACCTATTACAACATTATCGACAAGTATCAAAATTACGCAGAGTGCATTCCGCAGGATGACGTGGACGTGATCTCGGACGGCGAGGTGAAGTTCTTTGTGTTCGCGGCAAACGATCAGTGGGGCTTTTACGTGGTTCCCATCCAGAGAGCGAATTCGCTGCTTTATCTGGGCAGGGAGGCATACTTTGCATTCGAGAACGATGCTTGGGAGATGGATTTCTTTGACGGCATGAAATAAGGACTGGAGGGGGTTATGGTCCAGACAAACAGAAGTATTTTGCTTGAAGTGATCAATCCGGAAAAGGCGGACCTTCTGACCATCATCACGGAGGAGAACGCGAAGGAAAGCCTTTCGGATGAGCAGCTCGCAAGGATCCATGAAAAGCTGACGGTAAGTTCCTTTTCGGAGTTTATCACGAAGTTTGCGCCGACGGTGAAGATGATGCTGAACACCGAGCAAAAGCAGGTGGCCTTCTCGTTAGGACACATGGGGGATGCGCAGGAGGTGATCGAGTTAAATCACCCGGATTCCCTGTTCAACTCGTTGATGTACTTGATCGAGTCGAAAAAGCACAAGAGGTATCTTCTCACCGAATTCGAGGATATGATGGAGAACGTCATTCCAAGGCGGAGTTCGGATCTGTTCTTTGACGAGCGGGGGCAGCTCATTTCGGACATTACTGCGAATGGCCCTGCAGAGCATGGTTCGCACGTGCGTAGGATGAAGAAGCTCCTTCATGGCTATGACGACGGGATCTATCTGCTGATCGCTTTTCTGAAGAACGTGGAAGCCATTTTGCTCCGTGGCATGGAGGATGGCTTCGTGAACCGCGGCATCATCGAGGATCATGATCAGTTGCAGATCAAGGTCCTGAAGACGGCGGAGAGATATCAAAAAGAGTTTTACGTGGGCGACCACTTCGATGCGGAGGAATATTCCGCGATCGTTGAGGAGTGCTTGGAATCTGAGAAGTCCATGTTGCGCAATTCCACGTTATTACGGGACTGCCTGCTGCTTCCCGTGTACGTAAAGGAGCGCAGGCTCGAGCTTCTTTTACAGAAGCAAAAGGAGTACATGGACTTTTACGTATTGCTCTTAAAGCGTTTTTGGATCACTTCCAAACCGCTTCTTGAGACGCTGCTTGGCGTTTGGAATTTCTTTGCGCCGCATTATGGCGTGGAGGGCATGAATCCGGTTTTGGTGGTTGCCAATTTTGCGCCTGCGGATCTGATGGAGGTAAAGAATCGGGAGCGGCTTGACATTTATCTCAACAGCGTGAACTCGAAGACGTTCCAGGATAATACCATTTGGTATGCGATCCTGCCCAACATGGTGACAAACACGGAGATCCAGGGGCGGAACGTGCGTGAAAGGTTCCGTTCGCAGAGGGAGCAATATGCGTTCCGAAGAAACGGCACGGAGGAGATCGTGCTGGCGCTGGAGATCCTTGCGAGATATAAGGTGCAGACTTTCTTAAGTTTGTCGCTTACGAAGGAGAACACGTTCACCGCGATCGCAAGGACGGGCCTGGATCGCTTGAATGAGAACCTTGCCATTTTCGATAAGCTGGACGGGACGGATTATCTGATCCCGTGCTTCCCCAATTTCGTCGTGGTGTCGGAGGAGGAAGCGTGCCTGAACATGGGCAATAACCTGGTGCTTTGCGAGGACGGGAAGACCATCAAGGCGGAGGGGAATCGCCTGCTTTGGCTCGATGAGATCGGCGTGGAGGCATGCTATATCGCCGCCGGCCTGTTCGCGGCCTGTCAGGACCCAAATTACTTAAAGACCAAGTTTAAGCGGGGCGTTTTGGAGAATACGCCCGGCGTTGCATATCGTTTTTCGGAGGGCGGTCATCAGATGGCCACGACCACGGCCATGCTCAGTGAGACCATTGATTTCACGGAAGAGCTTGCGGAGGAGATCCATAAGCACTCTCGCGGCGTTGCCTTTGGGCAAAAGAGCGGGAAGATGATCATCCTGACGGACAGGGCGTACTCCTACGGGAGCGGGAATCCGCTGCTTGCATCCATGGTGCAGACGCTTAGCTACGTTGAGCGCGTGATCCAGTTTGAATCTCAGGATTACAAGAAGAAGCTGATCAGTCAGTTCTTCCAGAGAAGGCCGGGGAGCCTGATCTCGCAGTGGTATACGGCGGATCACACCTTCGTGAACGCCATCATCAAAGAGAACGAGTCGATCGAATATCAGATCGATGAAAATGACGATCGGTGTACCTTCACCATGTCATTCAACAATAAGGAGCTTGTGCGGCGGGAGACCGTTGCAATGTTTAAGGAATAGAGGGTCATAAATGGAAAACCATTTTTTTGAAAGTGAATTTCGTTTTGACAAGTATTTAAGCGAACGGTTGCTTGAGGTCAGCGACGAGGGCGAACGCAGGGCGCTGAAGGACGTGCTAGGTAAGACCATGGTCCCTTTTTATGAGCAGGTGGAGGAGAAGTACCAGCAGCTCGAGGAGAGACTGTTTTCGGCAGAGAGCGCAAGGCAGAAAAGCTTTGACCTCATCACGGGGATCATTGAGAGAAACAAGATTGACATTACCGAGGACGCGCTTTATCCCATGAATTATGCGGATCTGAGCGACGTGACGGTGGACATCGGCGAAATGATGGAGAAGATCCGTGCGGGCAAGCCCTACACGGTTTTTCGCGTGTTCCTTCGCGCGGACGTGCAAAGGCTGCGCGCCTTAGAGAAGGCGGACAAGCGTTTTCACGGCACGGTGATTACGCAGGCGGGGGAATATCATGCCGAAGTAAGGCTTGTGCGGAACCAGTCTTACCTAAAGCAGGTGGCGGACCTTTATCCCTATTTTGAGAACAATGGCGTCGGCTGGAAAACGGTATGTATGCCGTACCTTAGCAAGTTTTATGACGTGCAGGTGTGTCGCACGGATTGCCCTGAGGATGAGGTGATCCGGGAGTTTCGGATCGATTTTGGGGAGTATGCGTCCTTTGTGCGGTCTGACCTGATCCCTGTATGGAACGTGCGGTTCCTTTCGGAGAAGACGGGTGCATATCCCGATCTTGCGCTGGACCGCGTGCATTATGAGCATTGCATTTACAGAAGTCATTTCCGCCCGGAGCGCGCTTATCTGGTCGCGGAGGAGCACGTGCGCCTTTGGGACGTGTTTGTGCAGGACGGTGACATGCACATTGTGTGCTCGGAGAAGGATCCGCGAACCTGGAAGCTCATGGAGGTCAATGACAAGTCGCTTCATGCAGCGAATGCATATCCGGTTTATCAAAACGGCGGCCAGGGCAATTCGGGCAGAAGGTGCATCCACACGAAGGCGGAGGTTGGGCGTCTTGTGGATTCCCTTGGGATCGAGGAGCTTTCGCTTGTGGGCATGGAGATCAAGAAGGCTACGGAGAACATGGAGCCGAAGACATATTCCATGGATCCTTTTTTGGAGGATGAGATCCGGACGAGCAAAGAGCGGGAGGTTTTGCTCCTTACGTTCCGCGCAAAGGATCCTTCGTCCTATTTGAATTACGATCTGATGAGTTATGTCGTGAGCAGGGTGCAGTGGGAGCTGCCCGAGTTTTGGTGCGTTGGCGAGCTGGCTTAAGACCGGCTTTTGACTGGGAGTTTGGGGAATGGAAGATTTTTGGAACACTTCAACAAAACGAAAAGATCAAGTGCGATATCGCCAGTCCAGGTCCTACAGTCCGTACAGTGAGTTTTTCAGCGACTGGAAAACGGAAAAGGACGGCGTCACCTATCTTTCCATCAATGCGTTTTATCGGTTTGACGAGGTCATGGAGCCGCTGTTCCATGCTTCTGCCATCAACGAGAAGCAAAGGGACTGGTTGTTCGACGTATTTATGCATTATCTGATCGAGCTGGAGTTTCGGACCGGTGCCACAAAAGCGGAAAGAGACGTCCACTTGATGATGGATGAAATAAAAAACGGGTGTTATCGAAGTGAGATCGCACGGATCTATCAAGGACTGAGTGACAAAGAGAAGTATTACGTGGCGCATTTGGTCATGAAGCAAAAGGAGACGGGAGAGAGCGTCTTCCATTTTGCGGAGGCACTGTCCGTGCTTCTTGAGAATGCGATCGTATATAAAAACAAGTTTGATGATAAGAACCTTCTCCTTTACGTGGGAAAGCGGGAAAACGCTTTTGACCAGGGAAAGATCCGGCTGGCATCGGAGCTGTTCGAGCCTTTGGGATATCGCCTGACGGTCTTTTGGGAAAAGCACTTTGCGGTGCTTGAGGAGAAGCAGACCATGGAAATCGACGAGATTGAATTACTGTAGCGGGAGGAGAAATGATGGCAGAGATCAAGATACCGGTGTTTGAGAGCGGCTGCGTTTTGACGCGGGAAATGTTGGATCTCATGGAAAACATGACCTTGGACCTTCGCAGTCTTTTGCTGGATGGTTTCTCCGACGGCATTGTTTCCGGATGCGGCGCATTCATGAAGGATGGGGTCATTGCGGTTGGCCGAGGGATCGTAAAAATAGGAAATCATGTGTTATTTATTCCTGACGGCATGGAAGCGACGGTGACGCCGGGAAATGAATGGCATGTTTTGCAGCTGCGCTTTGGAACGGCGTATCGTGAGGACAATTTCCTGGTGCGCAAGGTGACCTTGGAGATCACGAATGACCTTGCCGGCGGTGCGGACGTGATCGAAGTCTGCAGATTCCGTCTGCAGGGCGGCGCGCTGCTTCGAAATCAGTACCGTGATTATCAGGACTTGAACACGGAATATGACACCGTCAACGAGATTTATGCAAAGTGGTCGGGCTATGGGAAGGAGACCATCTCCACCAAAGTGCTGGAGGGCTTTGCGAAGGAAGCGATGCGTCGCGGAATGCAAAATCCCCAGGATGAATGCTTTGTGCAGATGATCCTGAACTTAAACGGCAGGTCCATGACCAGGGACAGCATCCAGTTTTACGTTTCCTCGCGTCTTGCAAGACCTTATAAGGAAATAACGAACATGGAAATTTATACAGGTCTCGGGGAAGTGCTCAGGCAATTGCGCTCCACAAAGGAGCACGTTCCGGGCAGGCAGAGGGACGATCGCAGGATCATAGTGGATTAATATGCATATTTGTTTTGTTTATTCGTGCAAAATGAATAAATATACATAAAAATAAGAATATTATGCATAAACGATAAAAAGTACTGGACTTTTATGCAAAAAGTGTTATAGTAGGGTAATGATGAAAAAATATACGATCAAAACAATGACAATTGAAGACTATGAAGGGTTGCATGCCCTGTGGATGACGATCCACGGTTTTGGCATCCGGAGCATCGACGATTCTCGCATTGGCGTGGAGCGTTTCCTTGCAAGGAATCCGAAGACCAGCGTCGTTGCGGTGGCAGAGGACGGAGCCATTGTAGGCGGCATTCTTTGCGGGCATGACGGACGGCGCGGATGTCTGTATCACGTGTGCGTGCGCGAGGATTACCGTCGCATGGGCATTGGTAAGGCCATGGTGGTTTATTGCATGAATGCTCTGAAGGAGGAGCAGATCAACAAGGTAAGCCTGATCGCCTTTACGAAGAATGATGTGGGCAATGCCTTTTGGAACTGCATTGGCTGGACGAAACGTCTCGACCTGAATTATTACGACTTTACCCTGAACGAAGCAAACATCACGGCATTTAACAAGTAACGCTAGGAGCCTTTTATGAACTTTTCCAAGTACTTAGTGGATGATTTCCAAAGAGACGTGAATAAGACGATGGCACAGGTGTGCAGGATCGGCGCGCTCCTTATGATCTTCGTGATCGCGCTGAACGCGTCAGGCGTTTTCACGCTGGACGGACGCGCGTATCCGCCACTGGTGGCCTGCGTGATCGTCATGCTGATCCCGACGCTGTACTATGACGTGCTGCGCCTCGACAGCCCCGGCATGCGTTACGTTTTCCTGACCATGACCGTGATGATGTGCGGCATTCTTTATACCATGTTTTCCTATCACGTGGTGATCATGCTGATCTTCCCGACCGTCATGAGCGTGCTTTATTGTGAAAAGCGCGACGTTGTTTACACGGAGATGATCTCCGTTCCCGTGATGATCCTTGCGCACCTTGCGGCTTATTACGTGCACTACCTTGAGGATGAACCGTTGCAGACCCTTTACAAGGTTGTGTTCTATGGCATGATCCCGAGACTGATCGAGTTTATCAGTATCGCGATCCTTTGCTTTGGCATTACGGACCGCATCCAAAAGCTCATCAGCGCGTTGGTGAAGAAGAACAATGAGCTGGTGACGAATGAGCAGATGCTGATCGAATCTCTGACGAAGGTGATCGAGCTGCAGTCTCAGGAGACGGGCGGCCACGTAAGGCGAGTGTCCGAATATACCAAGATCCTTTGCACTGCCTGGGGCATGAGTCCTGAGATGGTGTGGATGGTATCCACGGCGGCGATGATGCATGACGTGGGTAAGCTTTACGTTCCCGTGGAGGTGCAGGACAAGCCTGAGCGCCTGACCGACGATGAATATGAGATCATGAAGCGCCATGTATATTATGGCGAAAAGATGTTTGAGAATTCCACCGGCGAGCTGATGGAGATCGCGAAGGCGATCGCGCTGCAGCACCATGAGCGCTATGACGGAAAGGGTTACCTTGGGATTAAGGGGGAGGAGATCGACTTCAATGCCAGATGCGTTGCCATTGCGGACGTGTTTGACGCATTGGTCTCCATGAGACCCTACAAGCGGCCTTGGACGCCGGAAGAGGCAAAGAGGCAGATCGTTTCGCAGAAGGGCAGGCAGTTTGACCCTGAGCTCGTGGACATTTTTGTGGCTCATTTCGATGAGTTCCTGGATGTCTTTAAGAAGTATCCGGATGCGCAGGAAGAGGCCATCGTGACCCAGACGCACTGGAGAAGACGCAGAGAAAAATAACGGAGGCGAAGGCAAATGATAAAGAAGGTTGAAGGCGGCATTACGGCTGCGCAGGGCTTTGAGGCAGCAGGCGTGGAGGCCGGCGTAAAGTATAAGAATCGGAAGGACATGGCATTAGTATATTCCACCGCACCCTGTCAGGTGGCAGGAACCTTTACCAGCAACGTGGTGAAGGCAGCGCCCGTTTTGTGGGACAAAAAGCTTGTGGAGACTGCGCCTTTTGTGCAGGCGGTGGTCGTGAATTCCGGCATTGCAAACGCATGCACGGGCAAGCAGGGCATGGATGCCTGCGAGGCTGAGGCGAAGTGCGCGGGAAAGCTTCTTGGCATTCCTGAGACGGCAGTTCTGGTTGGTTCTACGGGTGTCATCGGCATGCAGATGCCGGTGGATCGTCTGACGGCAGGGATCGAAAAGCTGGTTGCCGCAAAGGCTGGTACTTTGGAGGCAGGTCTTGAGGCTGCAAAGGCCATCATGACCACGGATACGATTCACAAACAGATTGCAGTGGAATTTGAAGTGGGCGGCAAGAAGGCCGTGATGGGTGCAATGTGTAAGGGCTCCGGCATGATCCATCCCAACATGTGCACCATGCTTGGCTACGTGACGACGGATGCAAACATTTCCAAGGCATTACTGCAGAAGGCCGTAAGCGCCGCAGTGGTGGATTCCTTTAACATGATCAGCGTGGACGGGGACACCTCCACGAATGACACGCTGCTTGTCATGGCAAACGGTCTTGCGGGCAATGAGGTCATTGCTTCCGAGGGCGCGGATTATGATGCGTTCTGCGAGGCGCTTGATTTCGTTACCAAGTATCTTGCAAGAAAGATGGCAGGCGACGGCGAAGGCGCAACCTGTCTGTTCGAGACGAAGGTTGTGAACGCTGACACGAAGCAGAATGCAAGGATCCTTGCGAAGTCCGTGATCTGCTCGTCCCTAAGCAAGGCAGCGATCTTTGGTCATGATTGCAACTTTGGTCGTTTCCTTTGCGCGCTGGGCTACAGCGGCGTGCAGTTTGACCCCGACAAGGTGGATCTGTTCTTTGAGGGGAACGGGAAGCGCATTCAGGTCTTTGGCGATGGCGCGCCGAAGGAATATAGCGAAGAAGAGGCAACGGAGCTTTTGTCCGCACCTGAGGTGACCGTTTTCGTGGACATGCACGCAGGAAGCGAAGAAGCAACGGCCTGGGGATGCGATCTGAGCTATGATTACGTGAAGATCAACGCGGATTACAGAAGCTAATTCATAGAAGTGAGGGTGAATGAAATGGAAAAGGATATGGAACAAGTACTTCAGAAGGCGGAGGTGCTCATCGAGGCGCTTCCCTACATTCAGAAGTTTAACAGAAAGATCATTGTGGTAAAGTACGGCGGAAGCGCCATGAGCAATGAAGAGCTGCAGAAGAACGTCATCAAGGACGTAACGCTTCTTAAGCTGGTCGGCTTCAAGCCGATCATCGTGCACGGCGGCGGCAAGGAGATCAGCAGATGGGTCGGCAAGGTCGGCAAGGAAGCGAAGTTCGTGAACGGTCTTCGCGTGACGGATGCTGAGACCATGGAGATCGCTGAGATGGTGCTTGGAAAGGTGAATAAGCAGCTTGTGACCATGGTGCAGGAGCTGGGCGTTAAGGCAGTTGGCATCAGCGGCAAGGACGGCGGTCTGTTGCACGTGGAGAAGAAGTACTCCGACGGACAGGACATCGGTTTTGTTGGCGACATCACCAAGGTGGAGCCCAAGGTGCTCTATGACATGCTGGAGAAGGATTTCCTTCCCATCGTTGCGCCGATCGGTCTCGATGACAATTTCCAGACTTATAATATCAATGCGGATGACGCGGCTTGCGCGATCGCAAAGGCCGTTGGCGCGGACAAGCTGGTGTTCCTTACGGACGTGGAGGGACTGTACCGTGACTTTAATGACAAGTCTTCCTTCATCGGTAAGCTGACTGCGTCTGAGGCAGACGAGCTCATAGGCGGCGGATATATTGGAGGCGGCATGCTTCCGAAGCTTGCAAATTGTACCTCCGCGGTCAAAAATGGCGTAAACAGAGTGCATATTCTTGACGGCAGGATCCCGCATTGCCTGCTTCTTGAGATCTTTACCAGAAAGGGCGTCGGCACTGCGATCATCTCCGATGACGAGAACACGGAAGCATAACTGCTGTCGGCGAAGCACTTGGGCCGTCCCTTTGCGGATGGCATAGGAAAGGACAAAACTATGGACATGAAAGCATATATTGACGAGGCGGAGAGCGCGCTTCTTCACACTTATAATCGTTTTCAGATCGTTCTGGATCGGGGCGAGGGCGTGCATCTTTACGACATTAATGGAAAAGAATATCTGGACTTTGTGGCAGGCATTGCCGTGTTTGCGTTGGGCTATGGCAATAAAGCCTATAATGACGCCCTGAAGGCGCAGATCGACAAGCTGATCCACACTTCGAATTACTACTACAACGTGCCTGCGGTGGAGGCTGCAAAGAAGCTAAAGGCCGCATCCGGCATGGACCGCGTGTTCTTTACGAACTCCGGCGCGGAGGCCATTGAAGGCGCCATCAAGACGGCGAGAAAATATGCCTTCTTAAAGGACGGGAAGACGGATCATCAGATCATCGCGTTGGAGCATTCCTTCCACGGACGCACGATGGGTGCGCTTTCCGTGACGGGGAATCGTCATTATCGCGATGCATTTGAGCCCATGATCGGGAACATTCGCTTTGCGCAGATGAATGACCTGCAAAGCGTTCTGGATCAGGTAAATGACAAGACTTGCGCAATCCTTTTGGAGACCGTGCAGGGAGAAGGCGGACTGACGCCTGCGACCAAGGAATTCCTTGAGGGGATCCGTAAGGTCTGCGATGAGAAGGACATCCTTATGATGCTGGATGAGATCCAGTGTGGCATGGGTCGTACCGGAACCATGTTTGCATGGCAGCGTTATGGCATCAAGCCTGACGTCATGACGAGCGCGAAGGCCCTTTCCTGCGGCGTTCCCATGGGCGCTTTCATGATGACGGAAAAGGTGGGTCGGAATTCTCTCGTGGCCGGCGATCACGGCACGACCTATGGCGGAAATCCGCTTGCCTGCGCCGCGACCAATGCGGTGTTTGATCAGTATGAGAAGCTGGGCGTTTTGGACAACGTAAATCGCGTTGCGCCTTATCTGGAAAAGAAGCTGCGCGAAGTGATGAGCCATCATGCATGCATTTTGGAGCATCGCGGCGTTGGCCTGATGCAGGGACTCTTGTTTGACAAGCCCGTTGGCCCCATCATCAACCGCGCGATCGAAAAAGGACTGCTCCTCATCAATGCAGGAGCAAACATCATTCGTTTTGTGCCCGCGCTCGTGATCACGGAAGGCGACGTGGACCAGATGATCGAAATCTTGGAAAGCTGTATCGAGGAATAACTCATGCATATTAAGGGAAGATTATTTGCCATTCTCCTGACTGTTGTCATGGCATCCGGCGCGATCCTTGGAGGAAAGCAGGAGATCCAGTTTCGGGAGAAGGAAAGCCAGGCGGAGGAAACCGTCTGGACCAGCAAAAAAGAGACCATTTACGTGTGGTATGAGGACGCAGACCTGGAAAGCTATCTAAGCAGTGCGGCAGTGAGCTTTGGCGAGCAGGAAGGCGTTCGCGTGATCCCCGTGCATAAGACGACTACCGAGCTTTTGCAGGAGGCCTATGAGGCAACGATGGATCCGGAAAAGCAAAAGCCTGACGCGCTGGTCATCAACAATGATGAGCTGGCGAAAGCATATCTTTCCGGAATGGCGGATGAGGCCGTAAGTCCTTCGGGGCTTTTTGCGGAAGCATGGTTCCCGAAGTCAGCGCTTTCTGCGGTCACCTACCACGGGAAGAAGGTTGCATATCCGTTCTATTACGAGACCACACTCCTTGTGTACAACAAGGACTATCTGGACATGTGGGTAAGGCAGCAGGCAGACCGTCAGGCCATCGCGGCGCTGGGCCTTACGGAAGAGGATGAAGAGGCCGTTACGGATACCACGTATGTCGGTGAGGACGGCGTTCCCATGACGGTGGAGGGACTCCTCCAGTTTGCGGACACCTTTGACGCGCCGGAAGGCGTGGAGGGCGTCATGAAGTGGGACGTCGAAGACATTTTCTACAATTACTGGATCGTGGGAGAGTACTTGATCGTTGGCGGTGAAAGCGGTGATGACAGCGACGACGTCAACATCTACAACGAGGAGACGATGGCGTGTCTGCAGACCTATCAGGCACTCAATCAGTTCTTCTTCATTGAGGCGGGATCGATGACCAGCGAGTCCGCGCTGCAGGATTTCATTGAGGGAAAGCTTGTTTTCACCATTGGAACGACGGACGTGCTAAAGAAGCTTGAAAAGGCTACGGAAGACGGCGAGTTTGATTACGAATACGGCGTTGCAGTCCTTCCGGACGTAAGCGACACCTTGAAGAGCCGCACCCTTTCCGTGACGAAGGCCCTTGCCATCAATGGCTTTTCCGAGCATAAGGAGCTGGCAAACCGTTTCGCGGAATATGTCACCTGCAAGCATGCCGCGGACCTTTATCCCAAGACGGGAAAGATGGCAGCGTCGCTGACCGCAAGCAGGGGAGATGCATTGCTTTCCATTTGTGAGCAACAATATGCAAAGAGCGTATCCCTCCCCAAAATGATGGAGATCGGCAACCTTTGGTTGCAGCTCGAAGCCGTATTTTCAAAGGCTTGGAACGGCGAGGAGATCCTCCCGCTCCTGCAAGAACTTGAGAAACAGATTTCCACGCAGATCACGGAAGAATAATAAAATCACCCTTGTAAAGCGTTCGCTTTTTAGGTAAAATAATCATATCGGCAAGATCAACGGCCCATCGCTCATAAGCCTTAAAAATAGGCATGGACGAAGTGAGTATGGATGGGACGATCAATCAATCCAAAGAGTAGTTTTCAAAAAAGTAATTTTATAAGGCGGCGGGGCACGGCATTTCCGAAAAGGAAAGCCGTAGCCTTGTTGTTTGCGTGTTTCTTTACTGTGGTGGTGCTTGCGGCATGCGGGGAAGACCGCGCGCTGACGCTGGTGCGCGAGGAAGGAGCGGACGTAGCTCAGGGCGGCGCGGCAAGTAGCGTCGCAGGCGGCACGGTAGGTGGAGCTGGCAGGCAAGGCTTGGCGAGTGGCGGCGCGAGTGGTGTGGCTTCAGGCGGCGGTTCGGCTCTCGGCAGGGGCACGGCCGGGGCTGCAAGTGGCTCGGCTTCTGGTGACGGCGGTGTCGGGGCGGCAAGCGACGTGGAAATCTTCGTACATGTCTGCGGTGCCGTGGCGAACCCTGGTCTATATGGCCTTCCTTTGGGCTGCAGGGCGGCGGACGCGCTGGAGCTCGCGGGCGGTTTTACGGAGGACGCGGATATATCCTATGTCAACCTGGCAGCGTTTCTAGAGGACGGGCAGCAGCTCTATTTTCCGACGAAGGAAGAGCGCCTTTCGGAGGATCAGCCCTCGCTCATAAACATCAACACTGCGGATGAAGAAGCACTCAAAAAGCTCCCGGGGATCGGGGAGAGCCGTGCAAAGGCGATCCTGAAGTATCGAAAGGAACACGGGGCGTTTGCCAGCACGCAGGACTTACTTTCCGTGCCGGGCATTTCGGAGACCACGTGGGAACAGTTCAAGGACCTGATCACAGTCAGATAAGAGAGGAAAAGCAAATGGCAGACAGAAGAGTATTGGTGGTGGATGATGAGAAGCTGATCGTGAAGGGGATCAAGTTCAGCTTGGAGCAGGACGGCTTTGTCGTGGATTGCGCATATGACGGCGAGGAAGCGCTGGAATATGCCAGAAACAATCCATATGACATCGTCCTTTTGGACGTGATGTTGCCGAAGATCGGCGGCTTTGAGGTGTGCCAGCAGATTCGCGAATTCTCCTCGGTGCCGGTGATCATGCTGACGGCAAGAGGCGAGGACATGGACAAGATCCTTGGTCTGGAATATGGCGCCGACGATTACGTGACAAAGCCTTTCAACATCCTTGAGGTGAAGGCGAGGATCAAGGCAATCCTGCGCCGTACGGAGAACAAGAGCGCCGAGGCAAATCAGGAAAAGGTCCTGGAGGTTGGCGGCATGCGTCTTGACTGCGAAGGCCGCAGGGCCTATGTGGAAGGCAAGGAGATCGGCCTGACCGCAAAGGAATTTGAAGTGCTTGAGCTTCTCATGCTCAATCAAGGCAAGGTATATGACCGCGAAAGCCTGCTAAAGCTCATCTGGGGCACGGATTATCCCGGTGACGTCCGCACCGTGGACGTGCACGTGCGTCGTCTTCGTGAGAAGATCGAGGCGAATCCCAGCGAGCCGCATTACGTGAAGACGAAGTGGGGCATTGGATATTATTTTCAAGCCTGAGGCGCAATGCAAAAGGTGTCATGGGCCAGGGCATCAAGAGGAAACAGGTAGGAGAAGAAAGCATTGAGGCTGCCGAATTACGTAAGGGACAATTTCAAACGGATCATATACGTGCGCAGCTTCCGTGCAAGGATCTGCCTGCTGGCACTTGTCGTCGGCGTTCTGACAAGCGCTCTGATGCGTCATGCCATCATGCAGACCTATGAGAACCGTGCGGTCAAACAGCGCACGGAGACGGTGCAGAACCAGCTTCTGATCGTGGCAAAGCACCTGATCAGTAACAATTATTTTTCGACCTATCGCCTTCAGGAGCCGAGCGTGATCGCTTCCCGACAAGGGATCAACGCGGAGCTCGAAACCATATCCAACCTTTATGAAGGCCGTATCATGATCATCGGAAAGAACTGCAAGGTGATCAGGGATACCTACGGGATCAGCGAAGGAAAGACCATTATCTCGGCGGAAGTGATCAAGTGCTTTCACGGAGAGAATACGGCGAGATATGATTCCGAAAATGGTTACATCGAAATGACCATCCCCATCGCTTCCACGGGTACCGATGGGAAGTCTAGCGTGGTTGGCGTCATGTTGGCGAGTGTTTCCGATGAGACGATCGTCAGCATGATGGATCAGATGAACCGGAACGCACTGATGCTTGAGATCCTGATGATCCTTGGGATCATCGTGGCCTCCGTCGTGTTCTCAGGCGTTCTCACAAAGCCTTTTAAGAAGGTATATGATGAGATCCTAAAGGTGAAGGAGGGCACGAGCGAACGCGCCATCTCCGTACCGGATTACGTAGAGACGGTGCACATCGTGGATGCGTTTAACGACCTTCTTGGAAGAATGAATGCCCTCAATGATTCCAGACAGGAATTTGTGGCGAACGTATCCCATGAGCTCAGAACGCCCATGGCGTCGCTCAAGGTGCTTGCGGATTCGCTTCTGACCCAGCCCGACGTGCCGGCGGAGCTTTATCGCGAATTCATGACTGACATGGTGTCGGAGATCGACCGCGAGAATCGGATCATCACCGACTTGCTTGCTTTGGTGAAGATGGATAAGACGACGCAGGATCTGAATATTGTTGCGCTGAACGTGAACGATCTTGCGGAGCTGACGCTAAAGCGCCTTCGCCCCATTGCGCGTAAGAAGGACGTGGAGATCACGTTTGAGAGCGTACGCCCCGTCATCGCTGAGGTGGACGAGGTGAAGATGACGCTGATCATGACCAACCTTGTGGAGAATGCGATCAAATATAATAAAGAGCATGGCTGGGTCAAGGTGGTATTGGATGCGGACCATCAGTATTTTACGCTGGAGGTTTCGGATTCCGGCGTGGGCATTCCGGAAAAGGATCTGCCGCACGTATATGAAAGGTTTTATCGGGCCGACAAGTCCCATTCCCGCGAGATCGGCGGAACCGGGCTGGGCCTTTCCATTACAAAGAGTGCCGTGCTGATGCACAAGGGTTCCATTACGGTGACAAGCACGGTGGGCGAGGGAAGCTGCTTTACGGTAAAGATACCCTTGAATCACGTTTCCGGGCGCGGAAGGGCGGAGCGTGTTAAGAAGATCGAAAGCGAAGACCTTACAAAGTCTGAGGAGGCATAGGCAATGCAGAGTACCCTGCGAGGGAAAGACAATAGAATAGGGATTATCTGCTGCTGCATGCTCTGCCTGCTTTTGGCGGGCTGTAGTCTGTTGCTTTCTTCCTGCGGTGAGGAGCAAAAGCCCAAGGGAAGAATGGTTCAGGTCAATTATCTTTCCAGTGATGAGACGGGCATTGAGATCCATGAGTACGACAAGCCTTCCGGCGATGCGTTGGAGCAGGTGCGTACGCTCATGAATTATCTGGGGGCGACCCCGGAAAATCTCGCCTTCAAGTCGCCGCTTGCCATGGGCTTTCAGGTGCTTGGCGTGGAATATCAGGACGGAAGCCTTGTCCTTAACATGGATGAGGAGTATCTGAAACTAAGCGCGACGACGGAGGTTTTGGTGCGCGCGGCCATTGTGCGTACGCTTTTGCAGGCGGACGGCGTTTCGCGCATGCAGATACTGGTTGCGGGCAATCAGCTGATGGATGCGGCAGGAGAGCTGGTGGGCTGGATGACGGCCGATCAGTTCATCCATAACGACGGCAGCGAGATCAATACCTATGAGCAAGTCCGCGTAAAGCTTTATTTTGCAAATGAGTCGGGCGATCACCTGGTGGCGGCATATCGTGAGAAGTTTTATTCCACGAACACGCCGCTTGAGCGCTTTGTCGTGGATGAGATCCTGTCGGGACCCAGCGGTACGATTGCGGGGCTATATGCTTCCGTGAACGGGGACACGAAGATCCTGAGCGTTATGACAAAGGACGGCATCTGTTACGTGAACTTCGATGCGAAGTTCCTTGAAGCGACGGGCAACGTTACCATGGAGGTTGCGATCTATTCCATCGTCAACTCATTGACGGAGCTGCCCAACATTCATCACGTGCAGATTTTGGTCAATGGTGAGATCCCGGACGTCTTCCCGCAGGCAGTGTTTGAAAAGAATATGGATATGGTGACGCTGCTGGAACAGACGCCGGAGCCGAATTCGTAAGATTTTTTAGATGCTTAGAAAGCGATTTGCAAAATGCTTTGAGGGCAATTTGCTAAGTGTTTTGAATGTGATTTGCAATATCTTTTGGAAAGGGGATGCGTGCATGAAAAGGCCCTTATTTTGGGTCTGCGTCCTCTTGTCGGTGATCGTCGTCCTTCATTTCTTTGGAAGCGGCGCAAGCCACAGGGAGGGCATTCGCGATGCGAGCCCGCCTTCGGATCAGAAAGTGGTCTTTTCCGGAAAGGTGTGTTCGAAGGAACTTCGCGAGGACTGTGTAATCATTCTTTTGACAGATCTGTCAGCCTATCAAAATGTCGCAGCGTCGCGGCAGATCATTTCCATGTTTCATAAGACCTATACGGACCGACTTCAGTGCACGTTTGCGCTGGGGGCGGATTTTGTCATGCCTAAAATTGGAAGCACGCTTGTCGTGGAAGGGGAATTTAGCGCTTTTCGCGAAGCAACCAATCCCGGGGAATTTAATTTGGCGGAATATTATCAAGGCAGGCAAGTGGGAGGTGCACTTTCAGACGTTGTGATCCTTTCTGAGAGCGAAAAGTATTCCGTGATCGGGGAGGCGCTGTCGAACCTTCGCGCCTATTTTTCAAAACGTCTTGCAAAGGTCTTTCCGACAAGGGATGCGGGAACGCTTCAGGCGATGCTCCTCGGGGAGCGGACAGCGCTGGATGAGGAGGTTAGAAGCCTTTATTTGGACGGGGGGATCATGCACGTGCTTTGCATCTCCGGACTTCATGTTTCCATGCTTGGACTTGGGCTTTATGAGCTTCTTAGGCGCTTTGGCGTCAAGGCGCAGGTGGCGGCGGTGGCAGCAGGCGTGGTGCTGGTCCTTTACGGCATCATGACGGGCATGAGCGTTTCGGCATGCCGCGCCATCGGCATGTTCCTTCTTCGGATGTTTGCCTCGGTCATAGGGCGGACCGTAGACCTGCTTACTTCACTTTCCGTCATGGCCCTGGTATTGCTCATGGATGCACCGTCTCTGTGCCTGAATTCAGGCTTTTGGCTCTCCTTTGGCTCCATGATGGGCGTGGGGGTGATCCTGCCGCTATGGGAAAGCATTCGAAGGGATGACATGGCCGCACCGCTTCTTGTGCGGACTCGAAGCAGGGCGGTTCGTACCTTGTTTTTGTGGGGCGAAAAGATAGGACAGGGCGTGCGCGCAAGCCTTTCCATACTCCTTGTGACGACGCCGCTTTTGTTGTGGTTTTACTTTGAAGTTCCAGTCTATTCCACGCTTTTGAATCTTTTGGTGATCCCTGCCATGGGGCCGGTGCTTCTTTTTGGCTTTCTTGCGATGCTGATCCCGGGCCTTGGGATCCTGGGCACGGTGGACGTGGCGGCCTTTGCGCTTTTTGAGAAGCTTTGTCTGGTGGTGACAAGGCTCCCGTTCCATACCTGGAATCCAGGATGCCCGAAGTTGTGGCAGATTGCGGCTTATTATATATTGCTTACAGTCATCCTTGGGCTTTTGTGGCATACACGGAAAAAGCGCCGCGGGCTCCTTCGCTATGGCATGCTTCTTTGCATCCTTCCTTTGCTGTTGTTCCTTCTTCCCGTAAGGCACATGACTGGCGTCGTCTTTTTGGACGTGGGCCAGGGCGACAGCGTCCTGCTCCGCCTTTCTGACGGCCAGACCTATCTATATGACTGCGGAAGCGTTACCAAGGGCAAGGTAGGAGAGAAGATCCTCCTTCCCTATCTAAAGCACGAGGGCATTCATCGCCTTGACGCTGTCTTCTTGTCCCATGACGATACCGACCATGTCAGCGGCGTAAAGGAGTTGCTTCTTTTGGCAGCGCAGGAGGAGATTGCGATCGATGGGCTGTATGCTTCGGAGCTTGGGGACTTTTCGGGGGTACAGGGAGCGACGCAACGTGTTACGGGACTGCAGATGACAAGACTCTCGCAAGGAGACATGCTTGAGGGGAAGAACATCACATTGACGGTGCTGCATCCAGACACAATAAAAAAAGCCACGCTGGACGAAAACGAGGCATCTGGCTTGGCACATGGGCTGAACACAACAAAAAGTGCTCCGCTAGATGAAAACGAGGCTTCGTTGTGCTTTTGGGTGCAGTTAAGGAATGGGAGGAATACGATGACAGTACTGCTGACCGGGGATGTGCAGGGAGCAGGTGAAGAAGGCCTGATCAACGCCCTGCAAGCTCAGAACCTTCGAAATGTCGACATCCTGAAATGTGCCCATCACGGCTCAAAGAACGCAACCTCGGAAGCTTTTCTTTCCTGGCTCGATGCCCGCTGCGTCGTGATCTCTTGTGCCAAGAAGAATTCCTATGGACATCCCCATGCGGAACTGTTGCAACGCCTCGCCACCGAAAAATGTGACGTTTTCCGCACAGACCAACAAGGCTGTCTAACCCTCCGCCTCGCAGGGAAAGAGATCAAAGTCACGCCATTTTATGAATGAAGGTGGGCAAAAACAAGATTCAAGATAACAAGGAGGCTAGTTCTAGTGTTAGATAAATTCAATAAACCAATTGTAGTATGTTCTCACAATGTGAATCTAGATGACGACTATGTTCAGTGGATATATGATATTAAACAGCGGTTTCAGGCTGCGCAAATAAAAGCGGCTGTAAAAGTCAATTCTGAACAGCTTCTCTTTAACTGGCAATTGGGCAGGGATCTCGTGGTGCGGCGAGCCGAAGAAAAATGGGGGAAAGGTGTAGTGGAGCAAGTTAGTCTTGATTTAAATACCGCATTCCCGGATGCAAAGGGTTTCTCTGCAAGAAACCTATGGTTTATGAAACAGTGGTATTCGTTCTACGCCTTGAAAAACGAGACTGCAGGACTGATAGAAGTTCTGGAGAACAATGTCGATGCAAGCGGTATAAAACTGAAGCAAATTGCTTCAGAAATTAAGGAGCTAAAACTGAAGCAAGCTGATTCAGAAATGCTTTTTCCTGCAATTTTCGCATATGTTCCGTGGATGCATCATGTTCTTATTATACAGAAATGTAAGTCGATAGAGGAAGCCTTGTTTTATATCAGGCGCACGGTGGAGGAAGGCTTAAGCCGTAATGCACTGGATAACTGTATCCGTGCTGATATGTACCATAAGATTGGGGCTGCGGCGACAAACTTCAGTGAGCAGCTTCCGGCACCGCAGAGTCACCTTGCCCAGGAACTCCTGAAAGAAAGCTATGACCTGGGTTTCATAAGTCTTCCAGAGGAGTATGATGAGACAGCCTTAGAGGATGCTATTGAGCAAAGAATGACGAGATTCCTGCTCGAACTTGGTGATGGATGGGCTTTTGTAGGCAGACAGAAGGAACTTATCATCGCCGGAAAAACCAGGAAGATCGATCTCCTTTTCTACCACATCTATCTGAGATGCTATGTGGTTATCGAACTGAAAGCGAAGGCATTCGAGCCTGAGTTTGCCGGAAAACTAAATTTTTACGTTAATGCTGTCAATGAACTGATCCGGCGGGAAAGTGACAATCCGTCCATTGGACTTCTGATCTGTAAAGATATGGATCGAACTGAGGTGCAGATGGCCTTTGATGGTATTACAACTCCGATGGGAGTAGCAACATACGACAATGTAAGAATCAAGGAGATTCAGGAGCACCTGCCTACCCCTGAACAGATCCAAAAGCAGATGGAGATTGCAGAAGAAGAATTTAAAATGCGTAAACGCGGAGAGGATAAGGGAAACATCTAAAGAAGGCCCTCACGTCCGGTCGCCGAGGATGATGAGTTCCACGCTGAGTTTGTCGTTCATGAGGCCCATCTTGACGTCGGCATCTGCCTGGACGCATTTTTCCAGGGCGGCGCGAAGCTCGGAAGCCTTATAGGAACTGGCCTGAGAGATATACTTGGAGACCACGAAGGGCGGCACGCCGATCTTCGTAGCGATCTCTTTGTCGCGAAGGCCATGACTTCTAAGTTCCTTCGCCTGAAGCATGAGATTATATTGTCTCGCCAACATCGCCAGGATCTGGAGTGGCGACACCTTCAGGGCGAGCAGGTCATAATAAAGGGCAAGGGCCTCCTTCGTGCGGTGGCGCGTCGTTGCTTCCACCATGTCGAAAATGCGGTCCTGCAGCATGGTCGAACAGATGGCATCGACGTCGGCGTTGGTCACGACGTCGCGGTCAAGACAATAGCAAATGAGCTTTTCAGTCTCGGTCTGGATGTTTTGCATGTCCGTACCAGTCTTGGAAAGGAAGTAGGTTACGGTATTCTCCGTCACCTTTTTTCCGGACTTTCCAAGGATCTGCGCAACCCAGCGCTTTAAGGTGTTCTCGTCCTGGGTCGCAAACTCGGCAACGTGCCCCTTGGAAGCAACGGTCTTATAGAGCTTGCAACGCTTGTCCACTTCGCTCTCCGAGAAGATAAAATAAGTCGATTCGTTGGGGGCGGAAAGATATTCCGCAAGCTGGTCGCCGCCGGACTTAAAAAGACCGGTGTCCTTTAGGAGGATGACGCGGCGCTCGGCCAAAAAAGGCATGGTTTCAGCAAGGTCTATGACCTCGCCGACGGGCACGTCCTTGCCTTCATAGCGGGTAAGGTTCATGTCGTCGTCTCCGGCCAGGGCCTGACGCAGCTTTTCCGTATATTGCTGTTTTAAGTAACGCTCTTCTCCGCAAAGGAGGTAAGCGTTCACAAACGCATTTTCTTTGATCTGTTTTAGGATCGTCTGCATGCTTTTTTCCTTCCAGGGCAGTGCAAATTCTTCTCTTCCTAGTATACGCGCGGGCGAGAAAAAAAGGCAAGCATTTTTCACAAAAGACGTTGAGGTGCACCGCACGTTGTGATATGATAGACAAGGAAACATGAGTGAAAAAGCATGTTTCTTTGGGAAATCATCAAACATAAAGGGAGGAAGCAAACATGAGTAAGGGGAAAGGATTTTTTACAGAGTTTAAGAAGTTTATCCTTCGCGGCAACGTGATGGATATGGCAGTCGGCGTGATCATCGGCGGCGCGTTCACCGCGATCGTGACCTCGTTGAATACCGACATTTTGTCGCCCATCCTTGGAATCTTTGGCAAGAGAGATTTCAGCAATCTGTTCGTTCAGCTGACCGGCAGAGAGACCATTTACAACACGCTCGCAGAGGCACAGGAAGCCGGCGTTGCAGTTTTGGCATATGGTAACTTCATCACCGCAGTGATCAACTTCCTGATCACCGCACTTGTGATCTTCTGCATCATCAAGGGCCTCAATGCGGCAAGCGAGAAGATGAAGAAGAAAGAGGAAGCTCCTGCAGCGGCACCTACCACCAAGAAGTGCCCGTTCTGTAAGTCCGAGATCGCTCTGGATGCAACCAGATGCCCTCATTGTACTTCCGTTCTTGAGGAGACGAAGTAATATATCACAGCTTGAAAGGTAAGGTAAGGCGATGCGCTTTCGCTTGAAAAGATTTGGCCTTGGTCTTGCCCTGGTGCTGTTTGCCTGTCTGTTTGTCTGCGGTTGCGGCAAAAAGACGGAGAAGGTGAAGGAGGCCATGGCCCTCATTGAGGACCTGGACTATCAAGGCGCACTGGGCGTTTTGGAAGAGGCACAACAGAATAAAGAAGACCAGCGGCTGATCGATCGCGGCAAAGGGATCGCTTATCTTGGCCTTGCGCAGTATGACAAAGCCATCGAGAGCTTTCTGAGCGCGCTTTCCGGGAGCAACGGCCTGATCGAGAACGTGGATTTTGACTTGAATTACTACCTTGCGGCGGCATATTCCGGCGCCGGCAAGTTCGAGGAAGCCAGGCAGGTCTACGGTTCCATTTTGGCGCTGAAGCCGCAGGAAAAGGATGCGTATTTCCTTCGCGGCGGCGTGGAGCTTGAACTCGATCAGTTCAATGAAGCCAAGAAGGATTATGACGTCGCCGTGTCCATGGATCCGAAGAACTACGACAGGCTCTTTGCGATCTATGAGGCATTCGCTCACTTTGGGTATAAAGCCGCCGGTCAGGAATACTTAAAGACGGCGCTGGACAATGGCGACCGGAGCCTTTCCGCCTTTGACAAGGGGCGGATCTACTACTTCATGGAGGACTATCAGCAGGCCTACGTGGAGCTGGAGGACGCGAAGTTTGACGACAAGGCGGAGAGCAGCCTTTATCTTGGCAAGGCATATGAAGCCACCGGAGATTACAACTACGCCTGCAACGTGTACCGTTCCTATCTGGACAAGCACGGAAACAGCGCGGAGATGTACAATCAGCTCGGCATCTGCGAGATGAAGCGTGGCAATTATGAAACGGCGCTGAAGGCCTTCCAGGAAGGCTTGGTTCTCGAGGATAAGGAAATGCAACAGGTGCTTTCCTTTAACGAGATCGTGGCCTATGAATTCCTTGGTAAGTTCCAGAAGGCATCCGACCTGATGCAGGCATATCTTCGCACCTATCCCATGGATGAGGAAGCGCTGCGAGAGGAGATCTTCTTGGCAACGCGCGCGATCACGGGCGAGGAATAAGCCGACAAGCATTTTATTAAGAAATAAGGCAGATATATGGAAACGGACACCCAAAATCGGGTGTCCGTTTTTTGAATTGTCGCATTTATTCAGACCATTCAAACCACAATATATCTGCTTATTGACGTAAAAATAACACAATATCTTGTGGATAGGCATTGACAGACACAAGTGAAAAATGGTATCATGGTATTGCACTTCGGGAATGGGGCAGATTGCCCTAAAACCAGTGCAAAACAATAGGAAAAAGCCAATTGGAGGGGTTTTAGGATGTTACAGGTAATCAAGAGGGATGGGACCAAAGCAGACTTTACGTTGTCGAAGATCAATGACGCCATTATGAAGGCATTCAATGCTACGGAGATGGCATATAATAACGACATTGTGGATCTGCTGGCACTCCGCGTGACTGCGGATTTCCAGTCAAAGATCAAGGAGAATGCCATTCAGATCGAGGACATTCAGGACAGCGTGGAGAAGGTTTTGGGACAGGCCGGCTACGAGGAAGTGGCAAAGGCTTACATCCTGTATCGTCGTCAGCGCGAGAAAATGCGTGCCATGAAGTCCACCATTCTGGACTACAAGGACGTGGTGAACAGCTACGTGAAAGTAGAGGACTGGCGCGTAAAGGAGAATTCCACCGTAACGTATTCCGTCGGCGGTCTGATCCTTTCGAACAGCGGCGCCGTAACTGCAAATTACTGGCTTTCTGAGATCTACGATGATGAGATCGCAGAGGCACACCGCAATGCGGACATCCACATTCATGACCTTTCCATGTTGACCGGCTATTGCGCAGGCTGGTCCTTAAAGCAGCTCATTCAGGAAGGCCTTGGCGGCATCACGGGCAAGATCTCTTCCGCACCCGCAAAGCACCTTTCCGTGCTGTGCAACCAGATGGTTAACTTCCTTGGCATCATGCAGAACGAGTGGGCAGGCGCGCAGGCCTTCTCCTCTTTCGATACTTATCTGGCACCCTTCGTTAAGGTTGACAACTTAACCTATCCCGAAGTAAAGAAGTGCATCGAAGCCTTCATCTACGGCGTGAACACCCCCAGCCGCTGGGGCACCCAGGCACCCTTCTCCAACATCACGTTGGACTGGACCGTTCCTGAGGACCTTGCAGAGCTGAATGCGATCGTTGGCGGCAAGGAGATGGACTTCAAGTATAAGGACTGCAAGAAGGAAATGGACATGGTGAACAAGGCGTTCATCGAGACCATGATCGAGGGAGATTCCCACGGCAGAGGCTTCCAGTATCCGATCCCGACCTACTCCATCACGAGAGATTTCGACTGGTCCGATACCGAGAACAATCGCCTTCTGTTCGAGATGACCTCCAAGTACGGCACTCCTTATTTCTCCAATTACATCAACTCCGACATGGCACCCTCCGACGTGCGTTCCATGTGCTGCAGACTGCGTCTTGACCTTAGAGAGCTGCGCAAGAAGACGGGCGGCTTCTTTGGTTCCGGCGAGAGCACCGGAAGCGTTGGCGTTGTGACCATTAATATGCCCAGGATCGCATATCTTGCCTCCAACAAGAGCGAGTTCTATGCGAGACTGGACCGCATGATGGACATCGCAGCAAGATCCTTAAAGATCAAGCGTGGCGTCATCACGAAGCTCCTTGACGAGGGCCTGTACCCTTATACGAAGAGATATCTTGGCAGCTTTGACAATCACTTCTCCACCATCGGACTGATCGGTATGAACGAAGTGGGTCTGAACGCAAACTGGCTGCGCGCAGACATGAGCGATCCCAGAACGCAGGAGTTCACGAAGGAAGTGCTCAACCACATGAGAGAGCGTCTTTCCGATTATCAGGAGCAGTACGGCGACCTGTACAATCTGGAAGCTACGCCCGCAGAGAGCACGACCTATCGTCTTGCAAAGCATGACAAGAAGCGTTATCCCATGATCAAGACTGCAGGTAAGGAGGGAGATACCCCTTACTACACCAACTCCTCGCATCTGCCCGTGGATTATACGACGGACATCTTCGATGCTTTGGACATCCAGGACGACCTGCAGACGCTTTATACTTCCGGAACCGTGTTCCACGCATTCCTTGGCGAGAAGCTTCCTGACTGGAAGGCAGCAGCCTCCCTGGTACGCACCATCGCCGAGAATTACAAGCTTCCTTACTACACCATGTCTCCGACCTATTCCATCTGCCGTGAGCATGGATATCTTGCCGGCGAGGTAAAGATCTGCCCTCATTGCGGACAGAAGACCGAGGTTTACAGCCGCATTACCGGTTATTATCGTCCCGTTCAGAACTGGAACGACGGTAAGCTTCAGGAATATGCAAACCGTACGGAATATGACATCGCACACTCCGAGCTGAAACGCCCCGTGAGCAGCGTTGTGACCCTTTCTGATTTCGACAAGGACGTGGACGTCAAGGTGGAAAAGCCTGAAGGCGTTCGTTATCTCTTCACGACCAAGACCTGCCCGAACTGTGTTCTTGCGAAATCCTACTTAGAGGGCATCCCTTACGTGGTGATCGACGCCATGGAGAATACCGAGCTTGCAAACCGCTACGGCATCATGCAGGCACCGACGCTGGTAGAGGTAAACGGAGAGGAATTCACGAAGTACGTTGGTGCTCCGAAGATCATGAAATATGCGGAGCAATTAAAGGTGACCAGTGTTTAACCTGGCATAAAGGTTCGTTTTTAAGTCCCTTGCAGTGGTCAGAAATGTCTGCAAGGGACTTTGATTGAAGAGGGGTAGGGAGTTATGTTACGTTATTATTTTGCCATTATCATTGCCATGCCGGCGATCATATATTACGTGATCAAGATCCGCAGTATGATGACGCATCCGGATGATTTCAGCGAAGGATATCGCTACGGCGTGGCCAGGAACATGGTCAAGATCACGATGTGGAGTTCCCGCATCAAAGCAATCTGTAAAGGAACGGAGAATCTTCCTGAGGACGGCGGATACATCATGTATCCCAATCATCAGGGAAAGTTTGATGCGCTTGGCATCGTGCATTTCCATGACAAGCCCTGCTCCATCGTCATGGACTTAAAACGCTCCAAAATGGTGCTCACCAATGAATTTGTCGACGTGCTCGACGGCATCCGGATCAATAAGGACAATCTGCGAGAGCAGTTAAAGAGCATGCGAAAGCTCGCTGAGGAAGTCCAGAAGGGCAGACGCTTCATCCTGTTCCCGGAGGGCGGATATGACCACAACGGGAATGAACTGCAGGAGTTTTTGCCTGGCGCCTTCAAGGCGGCGCTCTGGTCTAGGAAGCCCATCGTGCCCGTCGCGATCATAGACTCCTATAAGGCCTTTGATTTCAATAGCCTTCGCAAGGTGACGGCGCAGATCCGTTTTTTAAAGCCCGTGACTTACGAGGAATATAAAGACCTTAGCACCAAGGAGATCGCTGACTTGGTGAAGAATAAGATCCGCGAAGCCATTGCGCAAGCCTTGGGAGAGCGCGGAGAGAAAGCTATGAACGCGTAAAACGCGGGGAAATAGCGCATTCAAAAAAGACAACTGGAGAAAGAGGACGTAAGAAGATGATCAACAAGCTGATCGAGAAGATCCAAAAGACGCAGGCCCCCATCGTGGTGGGACTGGATCCCATGATGAAGTATGTGCCGAGCCACATCCAAAAGGCTGCGTTCGCGCAGTTCGGCGAAACCCTTGAGGGCGCCGCAGAGGCAATCTGGCAATATAACAAAGGCATCGTGGATGCCATTTATGACTTGGTACCCGCAGTGAAACCGCAGATCGCAATGTATGAGCAGTTCGGGATCCCCGGACTTGTGGCCTTTAAGAAAACCGTGGATTACTGTAAGGAAAAGGGACTGGTTGTCATTGGCGACATCAAGCGCGGCGACATCGGTTCCACTTCGGAAGCATATGCCGTAGGACACCTTGGCAAGGTGGCAGTCGGCGCCAATGCCTTCTATGGATTTGATGAGGATTTCGTGACCGTGAACCCGTACCTTGGAAGCGATGGCGTGAAGCCTTTCGTCAAGGTCTGCAAGGAAGAAAAGAAGGGCATCTTTGTTTTGGTGAAGACCTCCAATCCCTCCAGCGGTGAGTTCCAGGACCGCCTGGTGGACGGCAAGCCCCTTTACGAGATCGTCGGCGAGAAGGTTGCCGAGTGGGGCGCAGATTGCATGGGAGATGGATATTCTTACGTCGGTGCCGTGGTTGGCGCAACCTATCCTGAGCAGGGCAAGCTCCTTCGCAAGGTAATGCCAAAGGCGTTCATCCTTGTTCCGGGCTATGGCGCGCAGGGCGGCAAGGGCGCGGACCTCGTTCACTTCTTCAATGAGGATGGCCTCGGCGCCATCATCAATTCCTCCCGCGGCATTATCGCAGCCTTCCAGCAGGAGAAATATGCAAAGTACGGCGAGGAAGCCTATGCCGACGCCTCCAGGGCAGCAGTCCTCGACATGAAAGAGGACATCGCCTCCGCCCTCGCAGCGAGATAAAGATTTAGAAATAATGTGCCAGTGGGGACGGTTCTTTTTGGCACGTTTTGTCCGTGGACAAAACGTGCCAAAAAGAACCGTCCCCACTGGCACATTTTATGAGCTTCCCAAGCGGTATTTGAAGTCCTGGTATCCGTATCTCGCAAGGAGTGTTGTCGTGTTGTCAGGGTGGAGTACGTAGATGTCAGGGAGGGGCATGCCGTTGAAGGTATTGTTCTTGCAGGTGGTGTAGATGGCCATGTCTCCGAAGATCAAGCGGTCGCCGATCTGGGGCGCTTTGTCAAAACCATAATTGCCTATGACGTCGCCGGCGAGGCACGAAGGTCCGCCAAGTCTTGCCTGGAAGGGCTTTTCACCTGCTTCGCCTGCTCCGTACAGAGGCGGGCGATACGGCATTTCAATGACGTCGGGCATGTGGCAGGCAGCACTTGCATCCAAGATGGCGTTTGTGATGCCGTTGTTTTCCGTGACGTCAAGGATCGTGGTGATCAGGTACCCGGCATTGAGTGCGCAGGCCTCGCCTGGCTCAAGGTAAACCTGAAGTCCGTATTTTTCCGTGTAGGTCTTGATCAATCGTTCCAAGCGGGGGATGTCATAGCCATCTCTGGTAATGTGGTGTCCGCCGCCCATGTTGAGCCATTTCATGTCCGGAAGGAAGGTGCCAAACTTTTCCTCCACTGCAGCCAGGGTGATCTCGAGATCATATGCATCCTGCTCGCAGAGGGTATGGAAATGAATGCCATCCAAAAGTGCGTAGACGTCGGGTGTCATCAGCTTGTCCCACTGGGCGCGCGTCACGCCGAGTCGGCTTCCGCTGGCACAGGGATCATAAATGGAATGGTTTCCTTCCTGCGTGGAGCATTCAGGGTTGATGCGAAGTCCGATGCTCAGACCGTTTGATTTTGCCACGGGGCCAAACACGGCCAGCTGGCCAATGGAATTGAACACAATGTGATCCGCGTAATTAAAGAGTGCGTCGATGTCTCTTGCCCGGTAGGCGGTGCTGAATACGTGCACCTCCTTGTCGGGCATTTCCTCTCTGCCAAGTCTTGCCTCGAACACGCCGCTTGCTTCAGTACCAGCGAGGTAGGGCTCGAGAGCAGGGTAGAGGTCAAAGTTGGAGAAGGCTTTCTGCGCAAGGAGGATACGACAACCCGTGTGCTCCTGCACCTCGGAGAGGATCTCACCGTTTTCTTTCAGTGCTTTTTCGTCGATGACATAGCAGGGAGTCGGAAGCTCTTGCAGGGCCTGTGCAACGCCTTCCAGACTCAGTCTGTCAAATACGCCGCGCATGGCTTAATCCACCAGCACGGGAGCGTGGTTTTCGCTCCGCGGCAGTCCATATTTGTCCAGCGCGTCCAGGAAGGGATCGGGATCGAATTCTTCCACGGTGTGCACACCGGTCTCGGCCCATTTTCCGGTGAGCAGCATCAGCGCGCCGCAGGTAGCGGGAACTCCCGTGGTGTAGCTGATCGCCTGGCTTTCCACTTCCTTGTAGCAGCTTTCGTGATCACAAACGTTGTAGATGTAATAGGTCTTTTCCTTGCCGTCCTTTTTGCCGGTGAAGATGCAACCGATGTTGGTCTTGCCCTTGGTGCGAGGCCCCAATGATGCGGGATCTGGCAGGAGTGCCTTTAAGAACTGGATGGGAACGATCTCCTTGCCTTCGAAGTTGATCGGCGTGGTGGAGAGCATGCCAACGTTCTCTAAGCACTTCATGTGGGTCAGATAGCTCTGCCCAAAGGTCATGAAGAAGCGGATGCGCTTTACCTCAGGGAGATTCTTTGCGATGCTTTCGATCTCCTCGTGATGGAGCAGGTACATGTCCTTGTCGCCCACCTGATCGAAGTTGTACTCGCGTTTGATGCTCATGGCAGGGATCTCGATCCAGTGGCCGTTCTCCCAGTAGCTTCCGGGAGCGCTCACCTCACGCAGGTTGATCTCCGGATTAAAGTTGGTGGCGAAGGGATATCCATGGTCGCCGCCGTTGCAATCCAGAATGTCAATGGTGTCGATGGTGTCGAATTCATGCTTCTTTGCATATGCCACGTATGCCTGGGTCACGCCGGGGTCAAAGCCGCAGCCAAGCAGTGCGATGAGGCCTGCCGCTTTAAACTTTTCCTGGTAAGCCCACTGCCAGCTGTAATCGAAATATGCTGAGAAGCCTGCTTCCTTGCAACGCTTTTCATAAATGGCGCGCCACTCGGGATCGTCCGTGTTCTCAGGCTCGTAATTTGCAGTATCCATGTAGTTGACCTTGCAGGCAAGGCACGCATCCATGATCGTGAGATCCTGGTAGGGCAGTGCGATGTTCATGACAAGATCGGGCTTGTACGAATTGATCAGGCTGATCAGTTGGTTTACGTCGTCTGCGTCAACCTGTGCGGTCGTGATCTTGGTCGTGGTCTTGGGCGCAAGCTTTGCAGCCAATGCGTCACATTTGGATTTGGTTCGGCTTGCGATGCAGATCTCCGTGAAAACCTCAGGGATCTGGCAACACTTGTGGATCGCGACGGATGCCACGCCGCCGCAGCCGATGATAAGTACTCTGCTCATGTGGGATACCTCTCTTTCTATGCATTCTTTGCCGAAAGGGCAAGTAGTAATTCTCGGGTGATCTTGCAGGCGAGTGCCGTGGAGGCGCCGCTCTGATCTAGGGTGGGGGCAAGCTCGTTCACGTCCGCCGCAACAACGCGTCCCTTTGTGACCGTCAGAATGGCGTTAAGAAGCTCGGTAAAGCTTACGCCGCCGGCCTCGGGCGTGCCCGTTCCGGGGAAATACCCAGGGTCGAGGCAATCCAGGTCGATGGTAAGGTAGATCGGAACGTCCTTTTGCGCCAGGTCACTTATCACCTCGGTAAGTCCGTCAAAACAGAACTTATGCATGTCCGTGTGCCGTGCCGCAAATTCAAATTCCGTGCGCTCGCCGCTTCGGATGCAGAATTGATGGATCCGTCCGTCGCCCACAAGGTCATGACATCTGCGGAGCACGCAGGCATGGGAGAGGGGGACGCCGAGATATTCTTCGCGAAGGTCTGCGTGTGCATCGAAATGAATGATGTGCAGATCAGGATATTTTTTCAAAGCCGCGCGAACGGTGCCAAGCGTCACCAGGTGCTCGCCGCCGATCATGAGGGGGAGCTTGTCGTCCGCGAGTATAATGTCAGCGCGCTCCTCGATCGCAGCAAGTGCAGCCTCGCTGCTTCCAAAGCACAGCTCAAGATCGCCGCTGTCAAAAACGGACGTGTCCTCAAGATCCAGATCCTGATAGGGACTGTAGGTCTCAAGGCCGTAGCTTTCATGCCTTACCGCCGAAGGGCCAAACCTTGTGCCCGGACGGTAGCTTGTCGTCGAATCAAACGGCGCGCCGAAGAGTACGATTTCCGCGTCTTCATATGCGCCGTCACATGCGATAAAGGTTTCAACGTTGGGAGATAACATATGCTTATTCAACCTCTCTTAACATCTCCTCAAGAAATGCCGGGAGATAAAATGCGCCCTTGTGCAGCCTTGTGGTGTAATACTTCGTGCGAAGGTGCAGGCTTGCCCATCTTTCCGCATCCATGTCGTCGATGGGATGGTACTTCTTGCTGGCAAAGCCGAACAGCCAATAGCCTGCGGCGTAAGTCGGAATGTGGGCCTGATAAACGCGGCTTACGGGGAAGGTGGAAGCGATGCGCTTGTGGCTGCGCTTCATGGCCTCCGCATCCTCTGCGTAGAACGGGCTTCCCTGCTGGTTCACCATGATGCCGTCCTCTTTCAGGGCCTTATAGCAATTGCCGTAAAACTCCTTGGTAAAGAGGCCTTCGGAGGGACCGAAGGGATCGTTGGAGTCCACGATGATGAGGTCATATTCGTTCTCATAGCGGCGCAGGAATTTCAGACCATTCTCGAAGAAGATGTTCACGCGTCTGTCGTCCAGACGGGAAGCATTGCCAGGCAGGAACTGGCGGCAAACCTCCACCACCTGCTCGTCCATCTCCACGAGGTCAATGCGCTCGATCTGATCATATCGGGTCAGCTCTCTAACGACGCCGCCGTCTCCGGCACCGATCACAAGCACGTCGCGGATGTCAGGGTGCACTGCCATGGGCACGTGGGTGATCATTTCATCGTATATGAACTCGTCGCGCTCCGTCAGCATGATGTTGCCGTCCAGAACGAGCACGCGTCCGAATTCCGGCGTGTCGAACACGTCAATGCGCTGATAATCGCTTTCCTTGCCGTACAATTGCTTGTTCACCCGAAGAGAGAACTTTACGTCCGGCGTATGATACTCGCTAAACCATAAACCCATGTGTTTTTCCTCCGTCACTATTTCAATACGTTCAGGTTCTCGATCGTGGGATCCTCAGGTCCCGTCATCTGACAACCCTTTTCGTGAGCATATTTGATATATCTTAGAATCTCCGGCGTGATCTTTTCGCCGGGCGCCAGGATCGGGATCCCGGGCGGATAGCACATCACGAACTCGGAACAAACGCGACCGTTGGTCTGATCGATGGGAAGACTTTCTTTTTCCGCGTAGAAGGCTTCCTGCGGGCTCGCCACCACGATGGGATCGATGTATTCCTGCGTAAGAAGGCCGCTCTTGGAGCGCTTGCTAAGACGCCTGATCTCCGCAAGGGCGGAGCAGAGGCGTTCCACCTCCTGAAAACGATCGCCGATGGAAAGATAGGCCAGAATGTTGCCCAGGTCTCCAAACTCGATCTGGATGTCGTAATCGTCGCGGAGCGCGTCATAAACCTCAATGCCGGCCATGCCAATGTCCAAAGTGTGGACGGAGAGCTTGGTGGGATCGAAATCGAAAATGCTGTCGCCGTTTACCAGCTCGTCGCCGAAGGCATAATAATCACCGATCGCATTGACTTCATTTCTGGCATAGACCGCAAGGTCGCGCACCTGGGAGAAGATCTCCTTGCCGTGGAGCGCAAGCTTTCTGCGGCTGATGTCAAGACTGCTCATGAGAAGGTAGCTGCCGCTGGTGGTCTGCGTGAGATTGATGATCTGTCTGGCATAGCCGGGATGCACGCCGGGTCCGATCAGGAAAAAGCTGGACTGCGTCAGGCTCCCGCCGCTCTTATGCATGGAGACGGCTGCCATGTCTGCCCCTGCCGCCATGGCGGAGACAGGGAAGTTGTCGCCAAAATAAAAATGAGTGCCATGGGCTTCGTCTGCCAGGCAGAGCATGCCAGCGGCGTGCGCCATGTCAACGATTGCCTTTAGGTCAGAACAGATGCCGTAATAGGTCGGGTTATTCACCAGAACGGCCACGGCATTTGGATGCTCGGCGATGGCCTTTGCCACCTGCTCGCGCTTCATGCCAAGCGAAATGCCAAGGCGCGTGTCCACCTCGGGATTCACGTAAACCGGGATGGCGCCGTTGAGCACCAACGCATTGATCACGCTGCGATGCACGTTCCTGGGAAGAATGATCTCCTGACCGCGCTTGGTTGCCGTCAGCACCATGCTCTGTACGGCGCTTGTGGTACCGCCCACCATCAGGAACGCCTGCGCCGCGCCGAAGGCATCTGCCGCCAGCTCCTCAGCCTCACGGATGACGGAGACGGGGTGACAGAGATTGTCCAATGGCTTCATGCTGTTGACGTCCACGCCGACGCATTGCTGCCCAAGGAAGGCTGCAAGCTCAGGGTTGCCGCGTCCGTGCTTATGACCGGGCACGTCGAAAGGAACGACGCGCGCCTGGCGGAAGCGCTCCAAGGCTTCGTAGATCGGTGCTCTGTTTTGATCAAGTTTTGTAACGTTCATCTTGCCAGTGCCTTTCTAGTTTCGGGATAAAGAAAAACCTGCGACGGCGCTTGTCCGTGGCAGGCTTGTGATCGGTTTACGGATACGTTTTTTCACTTCAAAGAAGCGGGAAAATGGTCAAGAAATAAACCATGTCGTACCGTATGTTTTTGGATAGGGCTTTTGAGAGTCTTTCCTGCAAGAGGATTCCAAGTACTCTTATTGACCGTTTCACAAGTCAGCGCGGGTGCGCTGTTTCGGTTTTAAGAAACCAACTTATAAAATTTCGCATCCGCAAAGATCCTTGCAGCAGATACTTCAATAATGACCTAAAATGCATCGTAAGACTTTCAAAAAGCTTAACTAGGTGAATTCTACCATGGCAAGGGCTAAATGTCAATATAGTACATTCGCCACGCAACTTACTACATTTCATTTTTTGGCTGAAGTGAGTAAAATAGAGTCAGAATGTTAGCAATAGAACAATTATTGGGTCTTTATGACAAGGATTAGGAGGCTCAGGGAGGCAAAAAGTGGAAAGAGAACGACGATCGAAGATCAAGTTTATACTTGAGAACATGAAGGGCTACAAGCTCCTTTACGTGATCACGCTCATTGGCGCCATTACGTACAACGCATTGCAGCTTGTGGTACCGCATTTTACGCAGCGGATCCTGGACGAGTTCCTGATCGGGGAACAGGCGCATGAAAACCTTGTGAACCATAAGGACCTGCTCTATCAGCTGATCATCACCATGGTGCTCATGACCTTCCTTCGAACCACCATCGTGTACTTCACGTGTATGGGCACGGAGGTTGTTTCGCAAAGAGTTTTGTTCCGCATCAGGAATTACCTGTTCAAGAAGATCGAGACGCAGGACATGAACTTTTACAGTACCTACCGCACGGGCGATCTGATGACCCGCGTGACCGGTGACCTTGACGCCATCCGCCACATGATCGCTTGGGTGCTGCGTACCATCGTGGAGTCGCTGGCGTTGATGACGGCCGTTGCGGTTTATTTCTTCTACATGGACTGGCGTCTGACGCTTTGCCTGTTCGCGATCGCACCGTTTATTCTTCTGATCATCATCAAGTTCAAGAATACCGTGGGACCGAGGCACAGGCTCCTTCGTGAAAAGATGGCACAGATGAACACGGCTGCGCAGGAAAACATTTCCGGTAACCGCGTGGTCAAGGCCTTTGCAAGAGAAGACTATGAGATCGAAAAGTTCGATCAGTGCAATACGGATTATTCCATGACCAACCGCAAGACGGCCATGACCTGGCTGACCTTCTTCCCTTACGTGGAGACGCTGGCGAACCTGATGCCCATCGTGCTTCTTGTGGTGGGCGGTCTGTTCATTATGCGCGGCGAGATCACCATGGGTGAGTACGTGGCCTTTTCCGGACTGATCTGGGCCATCGCCAATCCCATGAGAACCCTTGGAAACATCATGAATGAATTCCAGAGGTTTGCGGCAGCTTCCGACAAAGTCATGGAGATTTATTATTCCGAACCCTCGATCGTGGATCGTCCCGATGCAGTGGATCGTCCCGGTCGCCTTTTGGGCAAGGTGGAATTTAAGGACGTAAGCTTTCAGTACAATGACAGCAAGTTCCCTGTTTTGCATAACGTAAGCTTCACCATCGAGCCTGGGCAGACCGTGGCCATCATGGGTGAGACGGGCTGTGGTAAGACGACGTTGATCCAGCTGATCCCGAGATTCTTTGAGCCGACCCAGGGCCACGTGTACGTGGATGATCTGGACGTGCGAAAGTATAAGCTTCATCAGCTCAGAAAGAACATTGGTCTTGCGACGCAGGACGTGCTGCTTTATTCGGACACCATCGACAGCAACATTGCCTATGGCGACCCGAACATCAAGCAGGAGGACGTGGAGAAGTTTGCAAGATATTCCGCCGCCGCGGATTTCATCGCAAAAATGCCTGAGAAATATGAGACCATTGTGGGAGAGAGGGGCGTAGGCCTCTCCGGCGGGCAGAAGCAAAGGATCTCGCTGGCGAGAGCCCTTGCGGTACGGCCGGCCATTTTGATCCTCGATGACACGACCTCGGCCGTGGACATGGAGACGGAAAAGCAGATCCAGCACAGCTTAAAGGAACTGGATTTCCCCTGCACCAAGATCATCATTGCGCAGAGAATCTCCACCACGAAATCTGCCGACAAGATCCTGGTCATCCAGGACGGCTGCATCTCCGAGTGCGGTACGCATGACGAGCTTGTGGCAAAGGACGGATATTATGCAAGCCTTGTGAAGCTCCAGATGGGCGAGGATGAAGCGATCCGCGCCGAAGTGGCCGCAAACGAGGGCAAATTGCCCAAGATGACCATCCCCGTCATGGCGGAGGGCATGGTCAAGTACAACATGACCAATGTGGCAAAGGAAGGAGGTGAGCTCTAATGGCAAGACGAAATACCTACAAAGAAGACGAAGTTCTTGAAACCCCATTTGAGTTCAAACACCTGCTTCGTGCTTCAGTATATATCAAGAAATACGCGGGGAAAATGGTTTTCGCACTGATCCTGAGCGCCATCGGCGGCATCATGGGCCTGTTCTCGCCAAAGCTCACACAGATGGCACTCGACGGCGCCATCCCCGACAAGAACGTGCGTCAGCTCCTGACCTTGGCGGGCCTTTTGGTCCTTGCCTTTGTGATCAGCATCCTCTTTACGACCATCCGCTCGCGCATCATGATCAAGGTGAGCCAGAGCATTATTTACGACATCCGTAAGGACATGTTCGAACACCTTCAGCAGCTGTCCTTCCAGTATTATGATGACAGGCCTCACGGCAAGATCCTGATCCGCGTGGTGAACTACGTAAACTCCGTTTCGGACATGCTTTCCAACGGTTTGATCAACGTGGTGCTTGAGACCATGAACCTGATCTTCATCGTCATCTTCATGCTGCTCATGGACGTAAAGCTCTCCTTGGTGGTGTTGGCTGGCGTGCCCGTCCTCATGGTGTTCCTTCTGTGGATCAAGAACAAGCAGCGTAAGGCTTGGCAGATGGTTTCGAACAAGAACTCCAACCTGAACGCATACCTGCAGGAAAACATCGTGGGCGCAAGGATCACACAGATCTTTGCAAGAGAAGAAGAGAATGCAAAGACCTTTGAATATCTTTCCGACAACTGCCGCAAGACTTGGATGCATGCACTTCGGTACAACAACCTTGTGTGGCCTGGCATTGACAGCATTTCGGTGTGTGTGCGCGCCTGCATCTTCTTCTTTGGACTGATCGTGTTTGGCGCGAACACCAGCCTTGGCGTGATCTATGCCATTTCCTCCTATGCTTCGAGGTTCTGGCAGCCCATCATGAGCCTTGGCAACATCTTTAACAACTTTTTGAACAACATCGCTTATCTTGAGCGTATCTTCGAGACTCTTGACGAGCCCGTGAAGGTCAAGGACGAAGAGGGTGCCACCATCATGCCTCCCATCAAGGGACAGGTGACCTTTGAGCACGTGGACTTTTCCTATGAAACCGGAAAGCCCGTTCTTAAGGACCTTTCCTTCCAGGTAGAGCCCGGCGAGAGCGTGGCCCTGGTTGGCCCGACCGGTGCAGGAAAGAGCACCATCGTGAACCTGATCTCCAGGTTCTACAACCTGAACGGCGGACGCATTCTCATCGACGGACAGGACATTTCGAAGGTGACGCTCAAGTCCTTAAGATCGCAGATGGGCATCATGCTTCAGGACAGCTTTATCTTCTCGGGTACCATTGAAGACAACATTCGTTACGGCAAGCTGGATGCGACGGAGCAGGAGATCCGCGAGGCTAGTAAGCTCGTGTGTGCGGATGACTTTATCCAGCGCTTCCCTGATGCATATAAGACCGAAGTGAAGGAGCGCGGTTCGCTTTTGTCGCAAGGCCAAAAGCAGCTCATTTCCTTCGCAAGAACATTGCTTTCCGATCCCGCCATCCTTGTACTCGATGAGGCAACCTCCAGCATTGACGTGCAGACGGAGCGCGCACTGCAGCAAGGCCTGAACGCGATGATGATGCGCAGGACGAGCTTTGTCATTGCACACCGTCTTTCCACCATCAAGAACTGCGACAAGATCATGTATATCGATCAGGGCGGCATCGTGGAATGCGGCACGCACGAGGAACTGATGGCAAAGAGAGGATATTATTACAGGCTTTACACGGCACAGATGGAAGACATCGCGTAAAAAACGCCGTTTGTATAAACAATTTCAAGTTTTTTGAACGCAAAAAGGGACGCCACTCCGGGAGGCGTCCCTTTCGCTGTTTCCATGCCAAAATGCATTGATAATTCATGCGTTTCACGTTATGATGTTAGAGGAAAAACGTTGGTTTGACGACGAAGGAGGATGATGGCGTGAAAGTATTATTATATGCGGCGAAAACATATGACAAAAAGTCTTTTGACGCGCTGAAGGAGGCGTTTCCTGAGGTTGAGATCGACTACATCGATCACGAGTTGGAGCCGAGGACAGCAAGCCTTGCGCAGGGATATGATGCCGTATGCGCATTCGTGAGCGCCGACGTGAGCGCCAAGACGCTTGAGATTTTCCGTGATCTTGGTGTGAAGGCCGTTTTGATGCGCTGCGCAGGCTATAACAATGTCGACGTGGAGAAGGCAAAGGAGCTCGGGATCGTGGTCAAGAGAGTTCCGGGCTATTCCCCCGAAGCCGTGGCAGAGCTGGCCATGGCATTGGCACTTGCCGTCAACAGGAGACTTTACAAGGCCTATAACAAGGTCCGCGAGAACGATTATACGCTTAAGGGGCTTCGCGGCGTGAACTTTTATCAAAAGACCGCAGGCATCGTCGGAACAGGTAAGATCGGCGCCGCCATGGCGAGGATCTGCCGCGGGTTTGGCATGCGCGTCATCGCTTATGACGTGTATGAGAATCCTGCACTCAAGGATTTTGTAGAGTACGTAACGCTCGATGAGCTGCTTTCCCAGAGCGACCTGATATCCCTGCACTGCCCGCTGATGGACAGCACCTATCACATGATCAACATCGAGAGCATCAAAAAGATGAAGGATGGCGTGATCCTGGTCAATACCTCCAGGGGTGCGCTGGTTGACACGCAGGAGCTGATCGAGGGGATCCGCATGGATAAATTCCTTGGCGTCGGACTCGACGTATACGAGGAGGAGACGGGGAACGTCTACGAGGATCGTTCGGATGAGATCATGATGCATTCCGTGACCGCAAGACTTCTCGCCTTCCCGAACGTCATGATCACCTCGCATCAGGGCTTTTACACGAAGGAGGCGCTTGAAGCCATCGCAGAGACGACACTGCAAAATGCGATGGACGCAAGGGACGGAAAGAGCACGCCCAACGACGTGGCTTAATATTCGCCGCAAGTCTTGAAAATGCGCGCATAATATGATAAACTAGCAACGGATTCAAGGATCGGAGGAAAGACAATTGGAGCAATACAAACAGGAATTTATTGAATTTATGGTGGACTGTGGCGTGCTGAAGTTTGGCGAGTTTACGCTTAAGAGCGGCCGAAAGTCCCCGTTTTTTATGAATGCGGGCGGTTACGTGACCGGTTCGCAGCTCGCAAAGCTTGGCGAGTATTATGCAAAGGCCATTCACGATAAGTACGGCGATGATTTTGACCTGCTGTTCGGACCTGCCTACAAGGGCATTCCTATCAGCGTGGCAACGTCCATCGCGTTCAGCAAGCTTTACGGCAAGGAGATCCGCTACTGCTCGGATCGCAAGGAGGAGAAGGATCACGGCGCAGACAAGGGTGGCTTCCTTGGAAGCAAGCCGCAGGACGGCGACCGCGTGGTGATGATCGAGGACGTGACGACCTCCGGCAAGTCCATGGAGGAGACGGTTCCGAAGGTGAAGGGTGCTGCCAATGTAGAGATCATTGGCCTCATGGTAAGCTTAAACCGCATGGAGGTTGGCCTCGGCGGCGAAAAGAGCGCACTTGAGGAGATCAAGGAGAAATATGGTTTTGACGCCAATGCCATCGTGAACATGGACGAAGTGACGGAATATCTTTACAACAAGCCTTACAAGGGCAGGGTTTACGTGGACGACGAGATCAAGGCGGCTTTGGATGCATATTATGCACAGTATGGCTGCAAGAACAAATAAAGAATAACGAGAAACAGGAGGCGGATGACATGGAAGAGAAAGTTTACAAGGTCATGGGCGGCGCAGGCGCCCTGAACATCGTGCTTGGAGTGATCGCGATCGTGTTTGGCATTGCAACGGGCGTGCTTCTGATCATCAGCGGATCGAAGCTCATTAACAAAAGGTCGCATTTGATGTTCTGACCAGCGAGAAACAAGGCATTTTCCTAAATTGGGGAAGTGCCTTTGTCCTTTTTGAGAGAGGGAGTTTTTTTGAAAAGAGCAAGCAGAAAATTGGCAAAAACCAAAAGAAGGGCCAACTACAAATTCACAAACAAGAAGCACCCCGTAAAGGCGATCAGCTCCACGATCCTTGGGTGCGTGAGCCTCTTTGGCATCATCGCGGCGATCTATCTTTCTTTTTTGCAGCGTGGTGACACAAAGCCGGGCTATGGCCTTACGGGGCTTTTGGCCGTGATCTTTTCCGTGACGGGCGTGGTGCTTGGGGCACTGTCCTTTCGGGAGCGCGACAGCTTTTACGTGCTTAGCTGGGTGGGAACGATCTTAAACGGAGTGATCTTGATCATCGTGGCACTTCTGTTTGTTGTCGGATTACAAGGATAAAAAGATCAAAGGAGTAAAGGAATTTGGAAAATTTGGAGATCAGCATGGAAGTTTTGAAGGAAAGACAGGACCTGGCTGCTGAAAGGATCGCGCAGATCGCGGCAGAGGGCCTTGCGAAAGAAGGGTTTGATGAGTATTTCCGCCGCATGGCGGCTTTTTTGACGCTTGTGGAAGAGAACCGTAGGTTCTTGGAGGCGGGCGGCCTTAAGACGGCAAGCCTTGAGGAGCTTGGGGAGAGGAATCATGCATTATATGCGGACATTCTTCCCGAGAATTATGACAAGAGCTTTGGAAATCCGACTTTTGCCGTATCGAAGCTTGGCGAGGACTATGGCAAGCTTCTTTGTTACCTCGCGAAGGAAATCTTCGCCACCACGATCTTTTGCTACACTGGCAATCTGGAGGACGTGGTGATCCGCGAGGAGGTGTTCCTCGAGGTGTATGGCGCCTTTTGCGAAAGCCTGCAGGAGACGGGTGAGCTCCCGGGGAGCGATCGCATCCGCCAGATCCTGTATTGGTTTGTCAGCGACTATTCCGAGGTGGAGCGCGCAAAGCTTGTGGATCAGATGGTATATCCCGGCGGATCTGCCAGTATCCGCGTGCTGAAGGAGGCGGACCTTACCGACCTTCGCTATCTTTATGGCTATGGACAATATATCGGCGAAAACGAGCTTCAGATCGCAAAGTTCCTGCTCGCTCAGCCAAAGGAGACGATCGACGTCATGGCGAATACCTTCACGGAGGGGTATCGTATCGGCTTTGAGCTTGGCGGAAAGGATCTTAGCAAGAAAACCAGTGCGGAGCTGATCTATCCCATCGGCTTTGAGCGCATGATGAAAAAGGCTGTGGAAAACTTCGCAAAGATCGGTCTTGACGTGACGGGCCGCGATCAAAGCATTGCGACGGGCTATGGACCGGGCACCGGATATTCCGTATCTCCGAACCGTCAATATGAATTCGATCACCGAGAGGACATGGCACTCTTCTTGGATAAGGCTCTGGTACAGAGAACCGTCGAGACGCTCCGCGCCGGCTTTGAGGCAAGGAAGGACGAGGCGAAAAAGCATGCCGGTCCCGCCGTCGTGGAAGTCTTTGGCCAGGAGGATTTTGATCCCGTGATCAAGCCAGAGGCGCCAAAGATGACGGAGGAGCAAAATGGTCTCGGCGTGGAACTTAAGGCAGGCATGTACGAGGTACAGATGAGCTACATTCCCCACGAGGAGCGTAGCTTTACGATCATCGCCTTCCCCGTACCCGAGATCCGAAAGGCCCTTCCGGACGATTCCGAGGAGACCTATGGGAAGTTCTTCGAGGAAGTCATTCGGATCAATACGCTGGATTACGTGAAGTATCGCGACATTCAGGCAACCATGATCGCCGCGCTCGATCAGGCGGATTACTGTGAAGTCAAGGGCATGAACGGCAACTGCACCGACCTTCGCATCAACCTGTATAAGCTGAAGGACCCTTCCAAGGAGACTATTTTTGAAAACTGCGTCGCAGACGTGAACATCCCTGTGGGCGAGGTCTTCACTTCGCCTGTTCTCGAAGGGACAAACGGCGTTTTGAACGTCAGCAGGGTTTTCCTCGAGGGCCTCGAATACCGTGACCTGACCATCCGCTTTGAAAACGGCATGATCCAGGAATATACCTGCTCCAACTTCGAAAACGAGCAGGAAAACCTGGATTTCATCCGCAACAACGTGCTCTTTAAGCACAAGACGCTTCCCATTGGTGAGTTTGCCATTGGCACCAACACCACGGCTTACGTGGTGGCGAGAAAATATGGAGTACAGTCCAAGCTCCCCATTTTGATCGCGGAGAAGACTGGCCCTCACTTTGCAGTGGGCGACACCTGCTATTTCAAGTCCGAGGACATCGCGGTATATAATCCCGACGGCAAGGAGATCGTGGCGCGGGACAACAGCGTGTCGATCCTGCGCAAGACCGACCCTTCGAAGGCATATTTCCAATGCCATACGGACATCACCATTCCATACGAGGAACTTGGCGAACTGGTGGCCGTAAAGAAGGACGGCGAGAGGATCCCGATCATCGAAAAAGGTCGTTTTGTGCTCCCTGGAACGGAGGAATTGAACCGGGCGCTGGATTCTTAAGAGAATCTTAACAAAAAATTGTGTAATTTGACCTTGCATACGCCACACATTTCTAGTAAACTAATAACTAGATATTGTGGGTGGGTATGTTTTCGAGTGGCTTATCTAGTCATTTGGAGGATTTCACCACACAGGAGGGAAAGAGAAAATGGCACAGGCAAAAAAAGCAGCGGCACCAGCGGCTACGAAGGCGGCAAAGGTTGCAAAGGTTGGCATCGTGATGGGAAGCGATTCCGATATGCCCGTAATGGCGAAGGCTGCGGACATTCTGGAGGAACTGGGTGTCCCTTATGAGATGACGATTATCAGCGCGCACAGGGAGCCGGACGTGTTCTTTGAGTATGCAAAGAATGCGGAGAAGAAGGGTTTTAAGGTGATCATCGCGGGAGCGGGCATGGCAGCGCATCTGCCTGGCATGTGTGCGGCGATCTTTCCGATGCCCGTGATCGGTATTCCGATGCATACGACTTCGCTGGGCGGTCGCGATTCTTTGTATAGTATCGTGCAGATGCCGAGCGGCATTCCGGTTGCGACGGTGGCGATCAATGGAGGAGCCAATGCGGGGCTGCTTGCGGCGAAGATCTTGGCGACGTCGGATGCGGCGCTGCTGAAAAAATTAAAGGCCTACAGCGAGAAACTGAAGAACCAGGTTGTGGCAAAGGACGCGAAGTTGCAGGAAGTAGGATATAAGAAGTATATGGAGAAGTAATGTGAGGGAAGCGTTGCGATGGCGCCGGGGGTCACGGAAAATATTTATATAAGCGCGGGAGCGCAGAATGTGAGGATGAGGATGGATTACAAGAAGGCAGGCGTGGACATTGAAGCTGGGTACAAGTCAGTGGAGCTGATGAAGAAGCACGTGAAGGAAACCTTCCGGCCAGAGGTCATGGGAGGGATCGGAGGCTTCTCCGGCGCGTTCTCAATGGCAGCGATCAAGGACATGGAGCATCCGGTGCTTTTGTCTGGTACGGACGGCGTTGGAACGAAGATCAAGCTGGCGTTTCTTCTCGACAAGCATGACACGGTCGGCATCGACTGCGTTGCTATGTGCGTGAACGACGTGGCATGTGCAGGCGGCGAGCCTCTGTTTTTCCTGGATTATATCGCATGTGGAAAGAACTATCCCGAAAAGATCGCTGAGATCGTAAAGGGTGTTGCGGAAGGTTGTAAGCAGGCAGGTTGTGCACTGATCGGCGGCGAGACTGCTGAGCATCCCGGTCTGATGCCCGAGGATGAATATGATCTCGCAGGCTTCACAGTTGGCGTTGCAGACGCAAAGGACGTGATCGACGGTTCCAAGATCAAGGCAGGCGACGTGCTTGTCGGCATTGCATCTTCCGGCGTACACTCCAATGGCTTCTCCCTTGTGAGAAAGGTTTTCGAGATGACCAAGGAGAGCCTGAACACATATTATGACGAGCTTGGAAAGACTCTTGGCGAGGCGCTGATCGTGCCCACCAGGATTTACGTAAAGGCACTGAAGGCCGTAAAGGATGCAGGCGTGACCATCAAGGGTTGCAGCCACATCACGGGCGGCGGTTTTTATGAGAACATTCCCAGAATGCTTCCGGACGGCATCCGCGCACAGGTGAAGAAGGACAGCTATGAGGTTCCTGCAATCTTTAAGCTCCTGCAGAAGAAGGGTGACATTGCGGAAGAGATGATGTACAACACTTACAACATGGGTCTTGGCATGGTGCTGGCACTCGATCCCGCAGACGTGGACAAGACGGTTGCGGCTCTTGAGTCCGCAGGCGAGAAGGCTTACGTTGTTGGTACCTGCGTGGCAGGAGAAAAGGGCGTGACCATATGCTAAAGATCGTTGTATGTGTCTCCGGCGGAGGAACGAACCTGCAGGCCATCATGGATGCCATTGACTGCGGCAAGATCACGAACACGCAGATCCTTGCGGTGATCAGCAACAATCCTGGCGTCAAGGCGCTTGAGAGGGCTGAGAAATATGGCGTACCCGGAATCTGCATGTCTCCGAAGGAATATGCAAGCAGGGCAGAATTTAACGAAGCTTTCACGAACAAGATGTGTGAGCTTTCGCCGGACCTTGTGGTGCTCGCAGGCTTCTTGGTAAAGATCCCGGAGCAGATGGTTTCGAAGTTTTCGGGAAGGATCGTGAACATTCATCCCGCACTGATCCCTTCGTTCTGCGGCGTTGGCTATTATGGACTCAAGGTGCATGAGAAGGCCTTGGAGCGCGGCGTGAAGGTAACGGGCGCGACGGTGCACTTCGTGAATGAGGGCATGGACGAGGGCCCCATCATTGCACAGAAGGCGGTGGAAGTTTTGGACGGCGACACGCCGGAGATCCTGCAAAGAAGAGTCATGGAGCAGGCAGAATGGATCTTGCTCCCGCAGGCGATCGATGACATCGCGAACGGAAGGATCAAGCTCGTTGGAAATCACGTTCGCAGGGCATAAACCAGAACATAAGTTAGAACATAAGAGAAGGATGGGACAAGTCATGAAAGTATTGATCGTGGGTGGCGGCGGCCGCGAGCATGCGATCGCAGTCAGCATGAGAAAGAGTAAGCGCGTTGACGAGCTTTACTGTGTGCCCGGAAATGCGGGCATCGCACAGATCGCAGAGTGCGAACCCTCCATCGGAGTGATGGAGTTTGACAAGATCGTGGCATATGCGAAAGAAAAGGCAGTGGACCTTGTATTCGTTGCGCCGGACGACCCCTTGGTGGGCGGCCTGGTGGATGTGCTTGAGGCAAACGGGCTTCGCGCATTTGGACCGAACAAGGCAGCAGCGATCCTTGAGGGCAGCAAAGCCTTTTCAAAGGATCTGATGAAGAAATATGGCATTCCTACGGCGGCATATGAAAACTTTGACGATCCCGAGAAGGCGCTTGCCTATCTTGAGACCGCAGACATGCCGATCGTGCTGAAGGCCGATGGCCTGGCACTGGGCAAGGGCGTTCTGATCTGCAACACTTTGGAAGAGGCAAAGGCCGGCGTCAAAGAGATCATGATGGATAAGCACTTCGGCAGCGCGGGCAACCGCATGGTCATCGAGGAATTCATGACCGGCCGTGAAGTTTCGGTATTGTCCTTTGTGGATGGCAAGACGATCAAGATCATGAGCTCCGCGCAGGATCACAAGCGCGCGAAGGATGGCGATCAGGGCCTGAACACCGGCGGCATGGGCAACTTCTCGCCGACTCCGTTCTACACCAAAGAGGTGGATGAGTTCTGCAAGAAGTATATCTATCAGGCGACCGTGGACGCCATGGCGGCTGAGGGAAGACCTTTCAAGGGCGTGATCTTCTTCGGACTGATGCTGACGCCCAAGGGACCGAGAGTGTTGGAGTTCAACGCAAGATTCGGCGATCCCGAAGCGCAGGTGGTTCTTTGCAGGATGAAGAACGACATCATGGACGTGGTGGATGCCTGCATCGACGGAACCCTCGATCAGATCGAACTGGAATTTGAAGACAACGCCGCAGTTTGCGTGATCCTGGCTTCGGACGGATATCCCGTATCCTACAAGAAGGGCTTTGAGATCAAGGGCCTTGAGAACTTTGAAGGCAAGGAAGATTACTACTGCTTCCACGCCGGCAGCAAGTTCGACGATCAGGGAAGAGTCGTGACAAACGGAGGAAGAGTGCTTGGCGTAACCGCCAAGGGCGCAACCCTGAAGGAAGCAAGGGCAAAGGCCTACGAAGCGACAAAGTGGGTAGACTTTGAGAACAAATATATGCGAACCGACATCGGCAAAGCAATCGATGAAGCGTAAAGCGAAAAGGAAGGAAGGCGGATGAAAATGGCGGGTAAAGCACAAGGTATGAGAGTATGGCGAAAGTTGATCACAATGATCGCACTTGCATTCGCGCTTGTGATCTTGGCGGACGGTTTTAAGATTGTCAGCAGGGCGGATACCGGTACGACGACTACTGGCGTGAACATGCGTCAGACGCCAAGCAAGAACGGTACATTGGTGACAAAGCTGGAAGAGGGCACCAAGGTAGAACTTGGAAACCTGGTCGACGGCAAGGACGGAGACGGAAAGAAGTGGTATGAAGTAACTTATAACGGTAAGAGCGGGTACATTCGCTCCGATCTGATCAAGAAGGGTACTGAAAGCACCGGCAACGAAACCCAGACCGGAACGAGCACCGGAGAGGTGGAAGCCGTGACGCCCGTTGGCGCAACGATCGCAGGCAGCAATACCGTTCGCGTTCGCACGAGCGCATCCACGACGTCAAGCAATAACATTCTGACCACCGTGGCCAAGGGTACGGAAGTGACCGTGATCGGTAAGGTCATCGGCTCCGACAAGAAGACCTGGTATCAGATCAGACTGACCGTGGAAGGTAAGGACGTGATCGGTTATGTTCGCAGCGATTACCTTGCGATCACTGGTGACATCAAGCCACTCGAGGCTGATCCCGTTCAGCCGGATCCCGTGGAACCGGATCCCCAAACCTCGGAGACCACGACGAAGGAGCCTGAGACGGTGACTCCCGTAAAGCGTTATGAGACGGCGCTTGAAAACGACAAGTGGAAGCTGATCGATTATGAAAATGCCGTTCAGTATGACATCGACGACCTTTTCTCCGCAGCGAATAAATATAAAGAGTTATATGAAACCGCTGACAAAAAGGCAAAGGCTAAGGGCGGCTGGCTGATCTTCTTCATCATCCTTGCAATCGCGGCATGCGCAGGCGTTGGTTACCTGCTTTATCGCATGAAGGACATCAAGGAAGAAGCTTACATTTCCAACATTGAGAACAACACTCCGAGACGTACGGCTGAAAGGCCCAGAGGAGAAGCAAGAGGCGGACAGTCTCAGGGCGGAAGACCTGCCATCCGTGACGGTCTCGAGCCTAGAAGAGATGAGGGACGTCCTGCAAATGGACAAAGATCCTCTGCAAACAGAAATCAGAATCCTCAGGGCGGCAGGCCCGCGCAGCCTGGCCAGCCCCAGAACGGCAGACCCGCGCAGCAGGGACAGCCTCAAAACGGCAGACCTGCGCAGCCTGGCCAGCCTCAGAACGCAAGACCCGCGCAGCAGGGCCAGCCTCAGAACGCAAGACCCGCGCAGCCTGGCCAGCCTCAGAACGCAAGACCCGCGCAGCAGGGCCAGCCTCAGAACGCAAGACCTGCGCAGCCTGGCCAGCCTCAGAACGGCAGACCTGCGCAGCAAGGACACCCTCAGAACGCAAGGCCCGCACAGCCTGGACAGCCTCAGATGGCAAGACCCGCACAGCCCGGCCAGCCTCAGATGGCAAGGCCCGCGCAGCCTGCGCAGCCGCAGGATGGCAGACCTACGCAGCAGACGGCAGCTCGTCCTAAGAACTTTGCACAGGACGGCGACGACATGGAATTTGAATTCCTCAACTGGGACAGCGACGAATAAAACTGCATAATATTAAATAGTTCTAAACTTTCGAAGGGGCAGGTTGACACTGCCCCTTTGCTGTTATACAATGATTATAACAATGTGATGCCAGGGTACAAAGGTCCAAAATCGAGTCGTGTTTGCACGAACGAGATTTTGACCTTGGGACCCGCCCAAACATGAGGCAGTAGCGAAATGCTTGAGAAACAAGCATTTCTGCGGATGCCGAATGTTGGTCGAATTGCGAGAGTTGCGAAGCAACGGAGCAATTCGAGGGGCATCAACACATACCTACACTACACGCAGAAAGGAGGAACCCTGATGTTCATTGAGATCGATTTTAACAGCGATGAAGCCTTGTATCTTCAGCTTCGCAATCAGATCATCCTAGGCATTGCCACGGATCAGTTTCATGAGGGAGAATCCTTGCCCAGCGTCAGAAGTCTTGCGGACGTCATTGGCATAAATATGCATACGGTGAACAAGGCATACACGCTCCTAAAGCAGGAGGGTTATGTCAAGGTGGACCGCCGCAAGGGCGCGGTGATCGCCGTGGATGCCAATCAGGCACTTATCATGGAGGAGATCCGAAGGTCCCTTCAGGTGATCCTGGCAAAAAGCTATTGTAAGAATGTTCCCCGGGAAGAGATCCATCAGCTGGTGGATGAGATCTATGACGGGATGGAGAGGTAAGTAATGCAATCACAATCATTTACGGAAAAGGCAAGGGATGCGCTTGGCCACGCGTCAAAATGTGCGGCGAGCCTGAATCAGGGCTATGTCGGCACGGAGCATATCCTTGCGGGACTACTGAAGGAGGGGACCGGCGTTGCAGCTAAGGTCCTTACGGAAAACGGAGTAGATTTAGACAAGCTTCTGGACATGATCCGCGAGCTGATTGCCTTTGAAAACGGCGCCCCCGTGCGCGAACGCGAAGGGTATTCCCCCCGCGCACAGAGGATCCTTGAGGAAGCGATCGCGCAGGCTAAACGTTTCGGACAGAAGGAAGCAGGGACGGAGCATCTTCTCCTTGCCATCATCAAAGAGGGCGAGAATGTGGCCGTGCGTCTTTTGAACGCAATGAACGTAAACCTCCAAAAGGTTTACGTGGAAACATTGCAGGCCATCGGACAGGACGGGAACCTCTACAAGGAGGATCTGGGAAGAAGAAATCAGGGCAAGGGAAAAACCTCTACCCTGGACCAATACAGCAGGGATCTTACGGCCCTTGCACGTGAAGGAAAGCTTGACCCCGTCGTGGGACGCGAGGAAGAGATCCGCAGAGTGATCCAGATCCTGAGCAGACGCACCAAGAACAATCCATGTCTGATCGGCGAGCCTGGCGTCGGCAAGACCTCCGTCGTGGAAGGACTTGCGCTTCGGATCGTTTCCGGCGACGTGCCCTTTACGGTGCAGAACAAGCGTGTTCTTACGCTGGATCTTGCAGGCATGGTGGCGGGAAGCAAATACCGCGGTGAATTCGAAGAGCGCATTAAGAAGGTCATTAAAGAGGTCATTGATGACGGTAACGTCGTTCTATTCCTGGATGAGATCCACACGCTCATTGGAGCCGGCGGCGCAGAGGGTGCCATCGATGCATCCAACATCCTAAAGCCTTCCCTGGCAAGAGGAGAGCTGCAGCTCATCGGTGCGACCACCATCGCGGAATACCGCAAGTACGTGGAGAAGGATGCCGCCTTAGAGCGCAGGTTCCAGCCCGTGAACGTGGAGGAACCCACGCAGGAGGAGGCCATTGCGATCCTTGAAGGCGTGAAGGGCAAATATGAAGAGCATCATCATGTGACCATTACCCGTGAAGCAGTGGAAGCTGCCGTCAAATTGTCCGAAAGATATATTAACGACCGTAACCTTCCTGACAAGGCCATCGACCTGATCGACGAGGCTGCATCCAGTGCAAGGCTTCAGATGATGGAGATCCCTGAGAAGGAAAAGGAACTTCTCGCCCAGATCAAGAAAAAGGATCTGCAGATCGAGCGGTCGATCCGCATGGAGGTCTTTGCACAGGCGGCGGAGCTGAAAAAGGAGCAAAGCCTGCTTTTGCAGAAATATGACAAGATGGTCGCAAAACGCGAGGAGCAGGAGCGTGAAAGGCGCTATGAGGTGAAGGAAGAGGACATTGCACGCGTGGTGTCCATCTGGACCAAGATCCCCGTGACAAAGCTGGCGGAAAAGGAGAGCGAAAAGCTCCTAAAGCTCGAAGGCATTCTGCATAAGCGCGTGATCGGACAGGAAGAGGCCGTGACGGCGGTCGCGAAGGCCATGCGCCGCGGCAGAGTGGGGCTTAAGGACCCCAACAGACCGATCGGCTCCTTCTTCTTCCTTGGACCGACGGGTGTCGGAAAAACGGAGCTTTCCAAGGCACTTGCTGAGGCGATGTTTGGCTCTGAGGATGCGATGATCCGCGTGGACATGTCGGAGTATATGGAGGGGCATTCCGTTTCGAAGATGATCGGTTCGCCGCCTGGCTACGTTGGTTTTGAGGAGGGCGGACAGCTTTCCGAGAAGGTGCGCAGGAACCCTTATTCGGTAGTGCTTTTCGATGAGATCGAGAAGGCACATCCCGACGTGTTCAACGTGCTTTTGCAGGTGCTTGACGACGGTCACGTCACGGATTCGAAGGGACGCAAGGTCAGCTTCAAGAATACCATTCTCATCATGACGAGTAACGCAGGTGCACAGAGGATCGTGGATCCCAAGAACCTCGGTTTCGCATCGGAAAAGAATGAGAAGAGAGACTATGAGCGCATGAAGTCCGCGGTGATGGACGAGGTCAAGAAGAGCTTCAAGCCTGAGTTCATCAACAGGATCGATGACATCATCGTGTTCCATCAGCTAAACGACGAAAACATGAAGGAGATCGTGGATCTTCTTTCCAGGAACCTGGCCAAGCGTTGTGAGACCCAGATGGGGATCCGCCTGACGCTTACGCCGGCGCTCAAAGAGCATCTGGTGAAGAAATATTCCGATCAAAAGATGGGTGCAAGACCCTTGAAGAGAGCCATCCAGTCCGTAGTGGAGGATGCTCTTGCGGAAGAGATCCTGGCCGGTCGCGTAAAGCGCGGCGATACGGTCAGCGCAGGGTTTAAGGCAGATAAAATCAACTTTCACGTAAAATAAACCTAGGAGGAAAAACAAATGGCAGTAGTACGGGAACTGATCCGCAGCGAGGAAAACGGGGGATTTAGCTTTGGAAATCACGAGCTTGCTGCAAAGGCAAAGCTGGAGGATTTCAAGCATGGCGGGGATCTTCTCAAGGTAAAGACCTACAATGAGATCACAAAGCTCGAAAAGAACGGTGGCTTTTTATATGAATCCGTTCCGGGCACGAGCGTAACAAACTTCCTTGAGTCTGAGGATGAAGTAAGCTTCACCGTAGAGGGCGACCAGGATGCGCAGATCACCGTTGGTCTCGCAGACGAAACGGATTATGAAGTGTTCGTGGATGGCGAAAGCATTGGCATCATGAATACCGGGCTTGGCGGAAAGCTTTCTCTTTCCGTTCTGCTTGCAGCCGTGGATCACGTTGACGTAAAGATCGTAAAACAGTAGGTTTTTGAAGCAGGGAGAGGCTATGGCAAAAGGGAAAATGACCAGCGTCTTCTTCTGCCAAAGCTGTGGCTATGAATCGGCAAAATGGACGGGACAATGCCCTGCGTGCAAGGCTTGGAACACCATGGTGGAAGAGATCGTGGATCGGTCTGAACTAAAGGGGTCACAAGGAGCACGAAAAGGGAGCACGTCAGAGCCCTGCATTCTTTCTGAGGTGACGATCCGGGAACAGGATAAGGTCCTCACCGGCATCGGCGAACTCGATCGCGTGTTGGGCGGCGGCATAGTGCAAGGGTCCCTCACCTTGGTGGGAGGAGATCCCGGCATCGGAAAATCTACCCTTCTTTTGCAGGTCTGCCAGAAGGTTTCAGCGGCAGGCCATAAGGTGCTTTACGTATCCGGCGAGGAATCGCAGGTTCAGATCAAAATGCGTGCGGACCGCATCGGACCGTTCTCCAAGGACATGTTCCTGCTGTGCGAAACGTCCCTGGATGCCATTACGGAAGTGATCCGAAGGCAAAAGCCTGAGGTTGTCGTGATCGACTCGATCCAGACGATGTATTCCGAGAATGTCTCTTCAGCGCCGGGAAGCGTTTCACAGGTGCGTGAGGCAACGGCAACGCTATTGCAGCTTGCCAAGGGCCTTCTTGTTTCCGTGTTCATTGTCGGACACGTGACGAAGGAGGGCACGGTGGCAGGACCTAGAGTGCTAGAGCACATGGTGGATACCGTGCTTTACTTTGAAGGCGACAGACATGCGTCCTATCGCGTCCTTCGGGGCGTAAAGAACCGTTTTGGTTCCACCAATGAGATCGGCGTCTTCGAAATGCGCGAGACGGGACTTGTCGAGGTTCAGAACCCTTCGGAGTATATGCTTTCGGGGCGCCCTGAGAATGCGAGCGGTTCCGTGGTGACATGTTCCATGGAGGGCACGAGGCCAGTGCTTCTTGAGATCCAGGGACTTGTTTGTCACAGCAGTTTTGGCATTCCGCGCAGGCAGACGACGGGTACGGATTTTAACCGCGTGAACCTTTTGATGGCAGTGCTTGAAAAGCGTTCCGGCGTACAGCTTTCAGGATGTGACGCATATGTCAACGTAACGGGCGGTCTTAAGGTGACGGAGCCGGCGATCGATCTTGCGATCGTTCTCGCGATCGTTTCAAGCTTTCGCAATCAGGCCTTGCCGGCAAAGCTGATCGCGTTTGGCGAGGTGGGTCTGTCCGGTGAGGTGCGCAGCGTAAGTCAGGCGTCACAACGCATTGCAGAGGCGGAAAAGCTTGGATTTGACACTTGTCTCGTGCCGAAAAGCAATCTGAGCGAGGCACTGAAGGACAAGGCAGGAAAAATGAAGGTAGTTGGCATCGCTACAGTGTCGGACGCACTGGAGTTTCTTGGCAGCAGGTAAGTCATGAAGTGAGGAGGTGGCAGGCATGACATATGAAGACATTGTTTACATGGTGAGAAGAGTGTTTGAAAATGCAGACGCCAGAAGAGTTCTGGAGCACGTGGCCATCCAGGTGAACGTGACAGGAGAGGGCGAAGGCATCTTCTATGTTGAGGTCGCCGAAAGGCAGGTCTGCGTCGAACCTTATGATTACTATGACCGTGATTGCCTGTTGATCATCCCGAGCAAGGCAGTCAAGGAACTGTGCGAAAGGAAGTATACTTTACGCAGTGCGATCGAGAACGGAACCGTTGAATTTCATGGCGATGAGCGCAAAATGAAGCTCTGTTTGAGCAAGATCAAACTCCGCTAAACGGAAAAGTGGGGAAAAACGTAAAAAAATCTTAAAAAAACGCAAAAAATATGACTTTTTTTACGTTTTTGTATTGAAAAATCGTTTTTTATTTGGTATGCTGATATTTAGAAAAGGGAGAGCCCTTTTCGTAAAAGAGGTTTTTGGGCACATAAGTGCTCGAAATAAACAAAAAGAAGGAAGGAGATCCATTATGAACAAGACAGAACTTGTAGCAGCAGTAGCAGCAAAGGCAGAGATCACCAAGAAAGACGCAGCAGCAGCAGTTGAGGCAGTTTTCGCAGTTATCGGCGATGAGCTTCAGAAGAAAGAGAAAGTACAGCTGATCGGCTTTGGTACTTTCCAGACCAGCGAGAGAAAGGCTCGTACCGGCCGCAATCCTCAGACTGGCGCTACCGTTAAGATTGCAGCAGCTACTCTTCCCGCATTCAAGGCTGGTAAGGCTCTGAAGGAGAAGGTTAACACCAAGCCTAAGAAGGCCGCAGCTAAGAAGAAGAAATAAGTTCGACCATCTTAAGTAATGTGATAATTCAGACTTCAAGCGCAGGACGGCGTACCACGGTACGCCGTCTTCGTCATTTTAAAAGTTTTGCTTGCATTTGCGGAAGGAACGTGTTATGATTTCATTCGTCGGCAAAAGACGGATCAATATAGGGGAATAGTACAATGGTAGTGCGGCGGTCTCCAAAACCGTTAATGGGAGTTCGATCCTCTCTTCCCCTGGTTAGAGCTTGAAGGGCAGCTGCTTTTCAAGCTTTTTTTATGCATGCGCGCCCGTGCCCGCATTCACATTGAGAACTCGGGGTTGCGGCTGGCATCCCCTCTCAGGCCTATTCGCATTACGTGATTTTACGTAGCGGGTGCTAAGGCATCTCAAATGCCGCCGAAAAGATGGCGTCATTTGATACGCTGCCTAAGCACCGACGTAAAATACGTACCTGAGAGGGGACAGCCAGTCGCTCCCCTCGAGGTGGAGGATGGCCTGGATAGAAGCGGTGGATGTGTGGTAAGGGGAAGCAGTGTGGCGAACGCTGGATGTTGTTCCTCGAGGTGGAGGCATGGCCTGGATGGAAGCGGTGGATGTGTGGTAAGGGGAAGCAGTGCGGCGAAAACTGTGAGTTCTTTGAGTTGGTGGATGGGCAGGGTGGAAGCGCATGCATGCACTGAGGAGAGTATGCATGGTAAGGCAGGCGTGCAGGACTGGTAGCATGGGAAGTGAGGTGGTAAGTGGTATGGAGCAGGACGAGAGATTGGCAAAGGCGCTGGAAACACTTAGGAATTATGTGCTAGAGTTGGGGATGAAGGCTGGGAAGAGTGAGGAATGGGCCGGGGAGCTGTGGGAGCGGATTAAGGGTAGTAATGGGGTGTTAAGGGAGCTGGCGTATTATCACGATTACGGAGAGTTTTTGGGAGAGTATAAGGTTGCAGGTTTTGGGCTGACGGACGTGCTGGTGTGGCAGGTGGATCATTTTAAGGCATATATGGACCGGCATGAGGAGATGAACCGTTATCGGACGGAAAGGCTCTTTTTGGAATCGTTGGACGTGTTGCTGAAAATGGAGCAGGATCCGAAGCCTTTTGTCGAGAAAATGAAAGGCGAAACGGGGACGGATTTTGCGGATAAATATTGAAAAAAATACTGTACTTTTGCGGAAAGTATGATAATATAAAAATACATATGTGTCATTTTTGCGCGCAAAAATAGGAAAATATGACAGGTCTGGCTTAAATGGGAGGACTTGGATGGAGCAGGATGCGGGCATGAACGAAAAGATCATACGGGAGTATCATGAAGCCGTGGAGCCGCTGTTTCGCTTTTGGCCTTGGCTGGAGCAGCATGCGGGCGAGACGGGTCAGACGCTCTTTGAGGAGCAGGGGATCGCGGAGCATTCCCTGAGCTTTCCGGTGTATGATCCGATGCTCACGCAGTTTATCCGCGAGGCGGGGCAGAGTAGCCTGATGGATCGCAACTATCCATACGTATATTCCAGAAATGGTCTGCGAGATCATGCGGACGAGCGGGCCTTGATCACAAAAGCCGGTCCGGAAGAATGGGATCAGCTTCGGGGAATCCTCTCGCGCTATGTCCTTGGCGGCCGCGTGAAGGCAATGCTCTGGAGTGAGGGCGTGAAAGCATGCACATATCTGCTGGTCCTGAAGCGAATGAAGGAGATCGCGACGGGGCTTGAGCAGGAGAACGAATGACCTTTGGGGGAAAGGCACGGGGGAGAACATGGGAGAGAAATCAATTCAAAAGAGAAAGTATATTCTGGAGACGGCGCGAAAGGTTTTCGTGGAGAAGGGCTTTAAGAAGGTGACCATGAAGGACATCGTGGAGGCTTGCGACATCAGCCGCGGCGGCCTGTATCTCTATTTCGAGAGCACCAGCCAGATCTTCCAGGAGGTCATGAAGATGGAGACCCAGGAGGCGGATGATCTCTTCTCCGACAGCATCAAGGAGGATGCGACGGCATCTGACATTTTGCTTTTGTTCCTTCGTGAGCAGAAGAAGGAGCTGCTTCGCAAGAAGGATACGCTGACGCAGGCCATCTATGAATTCTATTTTGAGAATCAGCTCCCGAAGAAGGAAAACAGACTCAAGAAGCAATTTGATTCCGCAGTGAGGATCATCGAAGGATTGATCGGAGCTGGAGTGGAGAGCGGTGAGTTTTACTGTGAGGATCCGGCCGGTTGTGCCAGGAACATCATGTTTGTTTTGGAAGGACTCAAAATCTGTGCGCAGACCATCGGCGTAACGCCTGAGATGGTGGATCGTGAGATCCTCTATCTGTTCAAGAATCTGTGCGTGGAAGAGGAATAAATATTTCTAACGTAAGGCAAGGAGAGGCAAGTTTAAGAAATGGGAAACGTAAGACGGATCTATGTGGAAAAGAAGGCACCTTATGCGGTCAAGGCAAAGGAATTGCATGACGAGTTAAAGAATTATCTCGGCATTGACGCAAAGGCAGTGAGGGAGTTCATCCGCTATGACGTGGAGAATATCTCCGACGAGGTGTTTGACAAGGCATGCAAGACGGTGTTCTCGGAGCCGCCGGTAGATGATCTCTATCTTGAGACCATCGAGGTTCCAAGTGACGCGAAGGTGTTCTCAGTGGAATTCCTTCCCGGTCAGTTCGATCAGAGAGCAGATTCCGCAGTACAGTGTGTTCAGTTCCTTGATGAGAATGAAAACCCCGTTATTCGCACGGCCGTTACCTACATGATCCAGGGTGACGTGACGGAAGATGAATTCGCAAAGATCAAAGCTTATTGCATCAACCCCGTGGATTCGAGGGAGACAGGCATGGAGAAGCCTGAGACCTTGATCACGAAGTTTGATGATCCTGCAGACGTATCAATCTTCAATGGTTTCGCCGACATGCCTGAAAAGGACCTTCGGGATCTCTATGATTCCCTTGGCTTGGCGATGACCTTCAAGGATTTCCAGCATATTCAGAATTATTTCAAGAACGACGAAAAGCGCGATCCGTCCATGACGGAGATCCGCGTTCTCGATACCTATTGGTCTGATCACTGTCGTCATACCACCTTCTCCACTGAGCTTACTGACGTGGAGTTTGGCGAGGGCTATTACAGAACGCCCCTTGAGACCACTTACCAGAGTTATCTCGACACCAGGGCTGAGATCTTTGCCGGCAGAACGGATAAGTTCGTCTGCCTGATGGATCTTGCGCTGATGGCCATGAGAAAGCTGAAGGCAGACGGCAAGCTCGCGGACATGGAAGAATCCGATGAGATCAATGCCTGCTCCGTTGTGGTTCCCGTGGAAATGGATTATGGCGATCACAAGGAGACCGAGGAGTGGCTGGTGTTCTTCAAGAATGAGACCCACAACCACCCGACCGAGATCGAGCCTTTCGGTGGCGCGGCAACCTGCCTTGGCGGTGCGATCCGCGATCCCCTGTCCGGCAGAGGCTATGTATATCAGGCAATGCGCGTGACCGGTGCGGCAGATCCCACCGTTCCCGTTTCTGAGACCTTAAAGGGCAAGCTTTCCCAGAAGAAGCTCGTTCGCGGCGCGGCGGCCGGATATTCCTCCTACGGAAACCAGATCGGCCTTGCGACCGGCTTTGTAAAAGAGATCTATCATCCGAATTACGTTGCAAAGAGAATGGAGATCGGTGCCGTGATGGGTGCCGCTCCCAGAAAGAACGTGATCCGCGAGACTTCCGATCCCGGCGACGTGATCATCCTTCTTGGCGGTCGTACCGGCCGTGACGGCTGCGGCGGCGCAACCGGTTCCTCCAAGGTGCACACCGAGGCCTCCATTGAGACCTGTGGCGCTGAGGTACAAAAGGGTAACGCACCCACCGAGAGAAAGATCCAGAGGCTCTTCCGCAGAGAGGAAGTCAGCAAGCTCATCAAGAAGTGTAACGACTTTGGCGCAGGCGGCGTATCTGTAGCAATCGGTGAGCTGGCAGCAGGCCTGACCGTTGATCTTGACAAGGTGCCGAAGAAATATGCCGGCTTGGACGGAACGGAGCTTGCGATCTCCGAGTCCCAGGAGCGTATGGCAGTGGTGGTGGATCCCAAGGACGTGGATCAGTTCCTGGCATATTCCGCCGAAGAAAACCTTGAGGCAGTTCCCGTTGCAGTCGTGACGGAGGATCCGAGACTTGTCCTGAATTGGCGCGGCAAGACCATCGTGAACCTCAAGAGAGCCTTCCTTGACACCAACGGCGCGCATCAGGAGACGACCGTAAAGGTGGACGTTCCCGCTGAGGAAGACAATTACTTTAACAAGATTTCCGTTCCTGCCGTAGAAGAAAAGCTTGAGGCAGGCGACGTAAAGGCAGCATGGCTGACCTTACTGAATGACCTGAACGTTTGCTCACAGAAGGGCCTGGTGGAGATGTTTGATGCCTCCATCGGCGCGGGTTCGGTGTTCATGCCTTATGGCGGAAAGCATCAGTTGACCGAGACGCAGGCCATGGTTGCAAAGCTTCCCGTGCTTCAGGGCAAGACCGATACCGTGACCATGATGGCTTATGGTTTCGATCCTTTCCTTTCGAGCTGGAGCCCTTACCACGGCGCAGTATATGCCGTAGTTGAGTCCATGGCAAAGATCGTTGCAAACGGCGGTGACTTCTCGAAGATCCGTTTCACCTTCCAGGAGTACTTCCGCAGAATGACCAGCGATCCTTCCCGTTGGAGCCAGCCTTTCGCTGCACTCCTTGGTGCGTATGACGCACAGATCGGATTTGGCCTTCCTTCCATCGGCGGTAAGGATTCCATGTCCGGTACCTTCAATGACATTGACGTTCCGCCTACGTTGGTATCCTTTGCAGTGGATATCGCAAAGAGCGGTGACATTATCACTCCCGAGCTCAAGAAGGCCGGCAACAAGCTGGTATGCTTTGAGATTGAAAAGGACGACTTCGACGTTCCGATGTACGAGGAGGTCGCAGAACTTTACTCGAAGATCCATGAGTTGATCCAGAAGAAGGCAATCGTTTCCGCATATGCCCTCGATGCAAAGGGTATCGCGGCAGCCATTTCCAAGATGGCATTTGGTAACGGCCTTGGCGTGGAAGTGAATGACAGCCTGCCCGCAGAGGAGCTGTTCGCAAATGAGCTTGGCAACATCGTTGCCGAGATGCCTGCAGACATGCTCGGACTCCTCGATGAGATGGAGATCGATTATACTCTGGTCGGCACCGTAACCGCTGCACCTGAGTTTAAGTTTGGCGAAGCAGTGATCTCCATGGACGAGGCACTTGCTTCCTGGAAGAAGAAGCTTGAGAAGGTGTTCCCGACCAAGGCGGTCAAGGGAACGGAGCCCATTGAGAGCAAGATCTACAGAACGGATGCGATCTATGTTTGCAAGAACAAGGTGGCAAGACCGAACGTCTTCATCCCCGTGTTCCCTGGCACCAACTGTGAATATGATTCCACGAAGGCTTTTGAGAGAGCAGGCGCAAAGGTGAAGACCTTAGTGTTCAAGAACCTCTCCGCAAGCGACATCCGCGAGTCCGTGGAGGCATTTGAAAAGGCGATTGATCAGGCACAGATCATCATGTTCCCCGGCGGCTTCTCCGCAGGTGATGAGCCCGACGGAAGCGCGAAGTTCTTCGCAACGGCATTCCAGAACGAGAAGATGAAGGAAGCCGTAATGAAGCTCCTGAATGAGAGAGATGGCCTTGCACTTGGTATCTGTAACGGATTCCAGGCACTGATCAAGCTCGGTCTTGTACCTTACGGTGAGATCGTCGGTCAGAAGGAGGATTCACCGACCCTGACCTTCAACACCATCAACCGCCACATCTCCAAGATGGCATATACCAAGGTGGTATCCAACAAGTCGCCTTGGCTGCAGGGCGCTGAGCTGGGCAAGACCTATTGCAATCCCGCATCTCACGGCGAGGGCCGTTTCGTTGCTCCGAAGGAGTGGCTCGACAAGCTCTTCGCAAACGGACAGGTGGCGACGCAATATTGTGATCCCGACGGCAACCTTTCCATGGATGAGGAATACAACATCAATGGTTCCTACATGGCGATCGAGGGCATTACCTCTCCGGATGGCAGGTGCCTGGGCAAGATGGCACACTCCGAGAGACGCGGAGAGAGCGTTGCGATCAACATCTATGGAGAGCAGGACATGAAGATTTTCGAGTCCGGCGTTGCATACTTCAAGTAAATAGTACGAAAAATGACAAAGAGGTCACCCAAGGGGTTGGCCTCTTTTCTTTCGAGCGGAATCGTTAGATAATTTCGCTTAAAGTCTAAATCTTTTTTTACGTAATTACCATTGAATCTTTTGGAAAGTACGTGATATAATATCGCGGATATAAATAAGGTGTTTATGGTGGTTGCAGGTCAGGTTAGGAGGAAAAACCAAATGAAAGCGTTTTTGATCCTGGAAGACGGCACCGTGTTTGCGGGGACGCATATCGGCGCCGAAAAAGAAATCATCAGTGAAATCGTGTTCAACACGTCGATGGCAGGATATCTTGAAGTGCTGACGGACCCGTCATACGCGGGGCAGGCAGTATGTATGACCTATCCCCTCATTGGTAATTATGGCATTTGCAAAGAGGATGAAGAATCCTTAAAACCATGGCCTGACGGCTTTATCGTTCGGGAGCTCTCCCGGAGACCCAGCAATTTTCGCTGTGATATTTCCATTCAACAATTCTTGGAAGAAAATGACGTTCCCGGCATTGCAGGGATCGATACCCGTGCTCTGACAAAGATCCTTCGCGAGAAGGGAACCATGAACGGCATGATCACCACGAAGGAATATGCCGATCTAAGTGAGGTTCTTCCAAAGATCAAGGCATATACGACCGGAAAGGTTGTGGAAAAGGTTACCTGTAAAGAAAAGTATGTCGTAAAGGCTTCGGAAAGCCTTGAAGACAATGGCCCCATCTCCGGCATGGCAAGGTTTGACAAGGAAAAGTACCTTGCGGGCGAGAGGGAAATGAGACCTTCGTTGGTCAAGGAATTAAACGGCAAAGGCCTTAAGGTTGCACTGATGGACTTCGGCGCAAAGGCCAACATCGCAAGGTCACTTGCGGCAAGAGGCTGCGACGTTACGGTTTACCCGGCACTGACCGCAGCAGAGGTAATCCTGAAAGACGCGCCGGACGGCATCATGCTTTCGAACGGCCCCGGAGATCCGAAGGAATGTACCTCCATCATCGCGGAGATCCAAAAGCTTTATGCGACCGACGTTCCCATCTTTGCCATCTGCTTAGGGCATCAGCTCATGGCGCTGGCAACGGGTGCGGACACATATAAATTAAAATACGGCCACCGCGGCGGGAACCATCCGGTGATGGATCTTGCGACGGGGCGGGTTTACATCTCCTCGCAAAACCATGGTTACGTGGTGGACACGGGAAAGCTTGATCCGAGCGTTGCGATCCCCGCGTTCTGCAACGTCAATGACGACACGAACGAAGGCCTTGCCTATGTCGGGAAGAATGTTTTCACGGTGCAGTTCCACCCGGAGGCATGCCCTGGTCCCCAGGATTCGGGCTATCTGTTTGACCGCTTCATCGAGATGATGAAGGCGAAGAAAGACGGAAAGAACGTGGATGCCGCAGCAAGATACGGGATCGCAAATTTCGTAAAGAAGGATTTTGTTCCTGACGTGCCAACGGGGACGGTTCCCGGTGGCACAAATGAGTCAAAAAGAACCGTCCCCAGTGGCACAAAGGAGGTGCGGTAAGATGCCAAAGAATCCAAGCGTAAAACGGGTTATGGTGATCGGCTCCGGCCCCATTGTCATTGGTCAGGCAGCTGAATTTGATTACGCAGGCACCCAGGCCTGCAGGTCGTTAAAGGAAGAGGGGATCGAGGTCATTCTCGTCAACTCCAACCCCGCAACGATCATGACGGACCGCGACATCGCGGATAAGGTGTACATCGAGCCCTTGACCGTAAAGGTTTTGGAGCAGATCATTGAAAAGGAACAGCCTGACAGCATTCTGCCGACCCTGGGCGGACAGGCAGGCCTGAACCTTGGCATGGAACTGGAGGAGTCCGGCTTCCTTGCCGAGCATCACGTAAAGCTCCTTGGAACGACGGCGCAGACCATCCGTAACGCGGAGGGTCGTCAGGAGTTCAAGGACCTGATGGAGCGCATCGGCGAGCCCTGCGCGGCTTCCAAGGTTGTGGAGACGGTGGAGGACGGCGTCGCCTTTACGGAGACGATCGGTTACCCCGTGGTGCTTCGTCCGGCATATACCCTCGGCGGCAGTGGCGGCGGTATCGCTCACAACAAGGCAGAGCTTGAGGAGATCCTTGAGAACGGCCTTCGTCTTTCCCGCGTGGGACAGGTTTTGGTGGAGCGTTGCATCGCCGGCTGGAAAGAGATCGAGTATGAAGTGATGCGCGACAGCGCAGGCAACTGCATCACCGTCTGCAACATGGAAAACATCGATCCCGTGGGCGTGCACACTGGCGACAGCATTGTCGTGGCTCCTTCGCAGACCTTGAGCGATAAGGAATATCAGATGCTGCGTACCTCCGCGCTGAAGATCATAAGCGAGCTTCAGATCACCGGCGGCTGTAACGTGCAGTTTGCGCTGCATCCAACGAGCTTTGAATATTGCGTGATCGAAGTGAACCCCAGAGTGAGCCGTTCCTCGGCACTGGCAAGTAAGGCGACGGGATATCCCATCGCAAAGGTTGCCGCAAAGATCGCACTGGGATATACCCTCGACGAGATCAAGAACGCCATCACGAAAAAGACCTACGCAAGCTTCGAGCCCGCGCTTGATTACTGCGTGGTCAAGATCCCGCGCCTTCCTTTCGATAAGTTCATCACGGCAAAGCGTACGCTGACGACGCAGATGAAGGCGACCGGCGAGGTCATGAGCATCTGCGACAATTTCGAGGGCGCGCTGATGAAGGCTATCCGTTCGCTGGAGCAGCACGTGGATTGCCTGAGAAGCTATGATTTCTCTAAGCTGAGCGTGGAAGAGCTTCGCGAGAGACTTGCGGTCGTGGATGATCAAAGGATCTGGGTAATCGCTGAGGCGCTTCGCAAGGGCTTCACCGAGGAAGAGATTCACGAAATCACGAAGATTGACGTCTGGTTTATCGATAAGATTGCCATCCTTACGGAGATGGAGCATGCGCTGGAGACCGAGGAACTCACCCCTGAACTTCTGCGCGAGGCAAAGCGCATGGAGTTCCCGGACAGCGTGATCGCAAGGCTTTCCGGCAAGAAGGAAGTGGAGATCACAAAGCTTCGTTATGACAATGACATCCGTGCGGTCTACAAGATGGTGGACACCTGCGCGGCTGAGTTCGAAGCGCACACGCCGTATTATTATTCCGTATATGGCGGCGAGTGTGAGGCAAAGCGCACCAGCGGAAAGAAGAAGGTTTTGGTGCTTGGCTCCGGCCCCATCCGTATTGGACAGGGTATCGAGTTCGACTATTGCTCCGTGCATGCAACCTGGGCCTTCGCGAAGGCGGGATATGAGACCATCATCATCAACAATAACCCCGAGACCGTCAGCACGGACTTTGACATTGCGGACAAGCTGTATTTCGAGCCGCTGACCATTGAGGACGTGCGCTCCATCGTGGACATCGAAAAGCCCGACGGCGCCGTGGTACAGTTTGGCGGACAGACCGCCATCAAGCTGACCCAGGGCCTGATGGAGATGGGCGTGCCCATTCTTGGCACCCAGGCAAAGGACGTGGATGCGGCTGAGGATCGTGAGCTCTTTGATGAGATCCTTGAGCAGACGGGCATTCCGCGTGCGGCAGGCGGCACGGTATATACCGCCGAAGAAGCCAAGGCCGTTGCAAATCGTTTGGGATACCCCGTGCTTGTGCGCCCTTCCTACGTGCTTGGCGGACAGGGCATGCAGATCGCCATCTCTGATGAGGAGATCGAGGAATTCATGGCGGTGATCAACCGCATCGCACAGGATCACCCGATCCTGGTAGATAAGTACTTAATGGGTAAGGAGGTCGAGGTCGACGCAGTCTGCGATGGAAGCGAAATCCTGATCCCTGGCATCATGGAACACATTGAGCGCACCGGCGTGCACTCGGGCGACAGTATTTCCGTTTACCCTGCGCACACCATCGGCAAGCTCATCAAGGATAAGATCACGGACTACACGGAAAAGCTTGCGAAAGCGTTGCACGTAAAGGGACTGATCAACATCCAGTTCATTGCGATCGGCGAGGACGTTTACGTGATCGAGGTGAACCCGAGGTCCTCCCGTACTGTGCCTTACATCAGTAAGGTGACGGGTATCCCCATCGTGGATCTGGCGACGGAAGTCATCCTTGGAAAGACCATCCGCGAGCTGGGCTATGAGCCTGGACTTCAGCCGGAGGCGAAATATTACGCGATCAAGATGCCTGTATTCTCCTTCGAGAAGATCCGCGGCGCGGAGATCAGCTTAGGACCTGAGATGAAATCCACCGGCGAGTGCCTTGGCATCGCAAAGACCTTCCACGAGGCTCTGTACAAGGCCTTCCTCGGAAGTGGCGTGAACCTGCCGAAGTACCGAAACATGATCATGACCGTGAAGGATGCGGACAAGGGCGAGGCCATTGAGATCGGCCGCCGCTTCGAAAAGCTGGGATATACGATCTACGCGACGAGAAGTACGGCTGCGGCCTTGAACGACGCAGGTGTCAAGGCGCGTAAGGTCAACAAGATCTCCCAGGAGAGCCCGACCGTCATGGACCTGATCCTTGGTCACAAGATCGACGTCGTGATCGATACGCCCACCCAGGGCCGTGATAAGCATCGCGACGGGTTCCTGATCAGAAGAACCTCCATCGAGACCGGCGTGAACGTCATCACTGCAATGGACACCGCAAGGGCATTGGTATCCTCCCTTGAGAACAAGGCCCAGAGCGAGAAGCTCGAACTCGTGGACATCGCGAAATTGTAAGTGACGTAAATATTACAATTTCATGTTGTGAGAAAAAGTGGGGCTTGAATTAAGGAGAGAGATTGTTTTGAATATCCTAAAGAAATTATTTGACATGGAGGAAGGGTTCTATCGACGGGTGCTTGTGCTGGCGCTGCCCATTGCGGCGCAGAGCCTGATCACCATCGGCGTGAACATGCTGGACAACATCATGGTGGGGCAGCTTGGTGAGACCGAACTTTCCGCCGTGTCGTTGGCGAACCAATATATCAGCATTTATCACATCCTTTGCATGGGCCTTGGCATGGGAGCTTCGGTGCTTGTCTCAAGGTACTGGGGCATGCGCGAGAAGGAGCCGGAAAAGGCAATGACGGCCCTTCGAAAGACCATCTGCATCATGACCAGACTTTGTGTCAGCCTGGCAGCAATCTTTGCGTGCCTTACTTTTTTCATCCCCGAAAAGATCATGCAGATGTTTTTGGAGGAAGGGCAGGAGCTTGACATCGTTACCAACGGCGTAACCTACTTGGAATATTCCGTGATCACGTTCTTCTTCCTGGGATTGTCGCTTACGTGCACGATCGTGCTCCGCAGCGTGGGGCAGGTAAGGCTTCCGCTTCTCGTGTCCTGCGGCGCATTGTTTGTCAACCTGGGCGCAAACTATGCCTTTATTTTCGGTCACTTTGGAGCGCCGAGGATGGGCATCGCAGGTGCGGCTCTGGGAACCTTGATCGCGCGTATTTATGAAACGACGATCATTTGCGGATACTTGTTTTTTATTGATAAGAGGATTGGTTTTAGGCTGAAGCATATCTTCCTGAAGACCGGCGATCTTCTCGGAGAGTACGTTCGCATCAGCATTCCCGTGCTGATCAGTGACGGCATCCTTGCGGCAGGTAACACTGCGGTTGCCATGGTCATCGGCCGTTTGGGACAGGCATTTGTTGCGGCGAACTCCGTGACGGCGACGACGCAGATGATGAGCTCCGTCATGATCCAGGGCGTCTGCCAGGCGGGCGCGATCGTCACGGGTCAGACCCTTGGCGAGGGCGAAAGAGAAAGGGCGCAGCGTCAGGGCTATGGTTTCCTCGGCTTCGGACTGGCACTGGGACTTGTGTCGGCAGCATTTATCGTGCTGGTAAGTGAGACTGTCATTAGTTCCTTTAATCTGAGCACTGGAACGGCTGACATGGCAAGGCAGCTGATGAACGCCATCAGCCTGATCGTGGTCTTCCAGGCCACCAACAGCATTATGACAAAGGGCGTGCTTCGCGGCGGCGGAGACACCAAGGTGTTGATGCTTGCAGACAACGTGTTCCTTTGGGTGCTTTCCATTCCTTTGGGAATCCTGGCCGGCTTTGTGTTTGGCCTTTCTCCGTTTTGGATCTATGTCTGCCTGAAATCCGATCAGATCACGAAGGCCATCTGGTGCGTCATCAGACTCCATAGCGGAAAGTGGATCAAGAGGATCAAGACTGGTAAGGATGACACCAGTGAGGAACTGCAGGCAAGTGAAGCCTGAATCAAGGCTAGAAAAGTGGGGGCAATGAATCCAAGAAATTATCAAAAAGAACTGGATAAAATATTGCAGGAACTCGAGCAGGGTGGCGCCGAAAAGGTGCCCACCCTGTTTTTGCACAGCTGCTGCGGGCCTTGCTCGAGCTACGTGCTGGAATACCTTGCGCCATATTTCAAGATCACGGTGTTTTACTATAACCCAAATATCTCGATGGAAGAGGAGTATCAGCACCGCGTGGCGGAGCAAAAGCGCCTGATCGAGCTTTATAATGAAGAAGGCAAGGGGCATCACATCGACGTCATCGAAGGCGACTGGCAGCCGGCTTTGTTTTATGAAGCCGTAAAGGGCTATGAACATATTCCGGAGGGCGGCGAGCGGTGCTTTCGATGCTATGAACTGCGTCTTCGGGAGACGGCGCTCCAGGCGGAAAAGCGTGGCTTTGACTATTTTGGAACGACCCTCACGATCAGTCCGTTAAAGAATGCGGAGAAGCTAAATGAGATCGGAGAGGCGCTGGCAGCGGAGCTTGGAAAGGGTGCAGTGCAAGGCGCGGGCGAGGGCGCCGTACCGCGATGGCTCCCCTCAGACTTTAAGAAAAAGGGCGGCTACCAAAGGTCCATTGAGCTTTCGAGAGAATATCACCTCTACAGACAGGACTATTGCGGGTGCAGTTATTCCAAGGCGGAGCGAGAGATGAGCAGCAAGGCATGATAACGCGCCGCGGCCGCAGGGCATGAAGAAAACTCGTTGCAATACTAGGATAAGTGTGCTAGAATAGGCACAAGTTTTTGACGATAGATAATGGTAGTAGTTGTGAGGGAAGAAAGATGAAGAAATTGTTGGATCTTTTAACACAGGAGATGGGGCAGGCCTTTGAGGCGGCGGGATATGATGCCGCACTCGGCAAGGTAGGTCTTTCGAACCGCCCTGACCTTTGCGAGTTTCAGTGCAACGGCGCAATGGCAGGAGCGAAGCAATATCACAAGGCACCGATCATGATCGCAAACGAGGTTGCCGCGAAGCTTTCTGGCAGCAAGGTGTTTGAGGAAGTGCAGGCCGTGGCGCCCGGGTTCCTCAACCTAAAGATCGGAAAGGAATTCCTGAAGGACATTTTGGTGACCATGGAGTCAGAGCCGAAGTTTGGCCTTGAGGCGCCCGAAAAGCCCAAGAAGATCGTGATCGATTACGGCGGAGCCAACGTGGCAAAGCCTTTGCACGTGGGACATCTGCGCTCTGCAGTCATCGGCGGGAGCATAAAGCGTATCAATCGTTACGTGGGTCATGAGGTGATCGGCGACGCTCACCTTGGCGACTGGGGACTCCAGATGGGCCTTGTGCTCGTAGGCCTCAAGGAGCGTTATCCGGACTGGGTTTATTTTGATGAGTCGTATACGGGAGAATATCCCAAGGAAGCCCTCTTTACCATTTCGGAGCTCGAGGAGATTTACCCTGAATCCAGCAAACGTTCCAAGGTGGATCCGGAATATAAGGCGAAGGCCATGGAAGCGACCTACAAGTTCCAGCAGGGCGAGCGCGGCTATTGGGCGCTTGGCCAGATGGTCCGCGAGGTTTCGATCAAGGATCTGAAGAGAGTATATAATGCATTGAACACGGGGTTTGAGCTGTGGAACGGCGAGAGCACCATTAAGGATCTGATCCCTGAGATGGTGCAATACATGAAGGACGGCGGCTATGCCTATATCAGCGAAGGCGCGTTGGTGGTCGACGTAAAGGAGGAGACGGACACGAAGGAGATGCCTCCTTGCATGATCCTTAAGTCCGACGGCGCTTCGCTTTACAACACTACGGACCTTGCGACGATCATGGACCGTGTGCGCAATTTTGACCCTGACCAGATCATTTACGTGACTGACAAGCGTCAGGACCTTTATTTCCAGCAGGTGTTCCGTTGCGCAAGAAAGACAAAGCTTGTGGGCCCTGACGTGGACCTGAAGTGGATCGGATTTGGAACCGTGAACGGCAATGATGGAAAACCCTTTAAGACCCGCGACGGCGGCGTAATGCGTCTTGAGAACCTCATCAAGGACACCCAGGACGAGATGTATCGCAAGATCCGTGAGGGCAGGGAAATGTCCGAGGAGGAAGCAAGGAAGACGGCGGAGCAGGTGGCACTTGCCGCATTGATGTACGGCGATCTGTCCAATCAGGCTTCCAAGGATTATATCTTCGACCTTGACAGATTCACCTCCTTTGAGGGAGACACTGGCCCGTACATTCTGTACACCATCGTCCGCATTAAGTCCATTCTTACGAAGTATGCGGAGCAGGGTGGCAATGCCGATGCGGCAAAGCTGCAGGTGGCACAGAGCGACGCGGAGAAGGCACTTGCAATGCAACTTTCTCAGTTCAATGCCATGATGGAGGGCGCGGCAACGGAGCTTGCACCGCAAAGGATCTGTGCGTTTGTATATGAACTCGCAAACGATTTCAACCGCTTCTACCATGAGACCAAGATCCTCACGGAAGAGGACGAGGTAAAGAAGGCCGGCTGGATCGCACTCCTTTCCCTCACCAAGAATGTCATGGAAGACAGCATCAAAGTATTGGGCTTTGAAGCTCCGGATAAAATGTAAAAAAGCATTGAGTCCAGGCCGAATTTGGACGCTGCAGGCCCGCCGAAAGCTTGCTTTCGAAAGGGACAGCGGCGGGCAAATTTGATTTGGCGATAGCCAAAACATGAGCCAAAGGAAAGCCGCGAAGCGGCGATTTGGCGAATGGGCTTGGACGGATAGGAGACGCTATGATTCTACCCATTTGGTTTAAGATCATCATGAGCATCTTTCTTTTCTTCCTCGGCGCGAGCGTATATTCCTTCTTAAACGTCGTGATCTTTCGCGTGCCCCGCGGAGAGGAGTTTGTGAAGACGCGTTCGCATTGCCCAGGCTGCGGAAAGCTCCTTTCCCCGATGGAGCTGGTGCCCGTGGTAAGCTATGTCTGCCTTGGCGGAAAATGTAAGGACTGCGGTTCGAAGATCGGTATCCGCGACGTCCTCATCGAAACCTTTGGCGGCCTTAACTGCATTGCTTCCTTCTGGATCAGCTTTAGTCCCATGCAGGGCATCTCTCAAAGCCTTTGCGAAGTTTGGGTCGGCGATTTTTACGGACACTTTTTGACATGGCTTGCCATGTTTGCCATGGTGGGCGCACTGACCGTCATCTGTTTCATCCAGATCGACATGGGCGTTGTGAAAAACGGTACGCTGATCGCTCTGTTGGTGATCTGCGTGATCGCCGTCTTTGCAATGCCGGAGGTGGATCTGTCGGAACGCCTGATCGGCGCACTGTGCCTTTCCATTTTTGTCGCGATCGGAACGCTCATCTCCTCGAAGAAGATTCCCTTTGGACTTGCCATTGCGACGGCGCTCGTTGGCCTTGCAATCGGATGGATGCCCATGCTTGTCGTGGCACTTCCGGCCACAATCGTGGCGGCGATCGTCCAGCTGGCATTCCTTGCGATCCAAAAGAAAAAGCCCGCAGGAAAGCATTTCAAACTGAGCTTTGCATTGTGGGTTGGTCTTTGGGTGGCCATCCTCTTTGGAAACATGATCACGACCTTCCTTTACGGCGCATTCTAAACCAAAAGGTAACAAATTAGATAAAAAGACGAAAAATATCAGCGACCTTGCATGGAAAAATCCTTGCAAGGTCGTGCTTTTTTGTGCTTATGTGCCAAAATTATGGCTGAAAATTGAGCGAGTTTAGGTAAAAAACTTGAAAAATTATAGAAATTGTGTTAAAATGTCGGTAAACATGGGAAACTATACTCAAGAGAACAGTTTACCATTTGGCCATTGTTAGATTTTTAACCTGACGGAAAGGAGGAAAAACATGGATTCCACGGCGAAGCTTCAAGATCAAAAAGACCTTAAAAAGACGAAGAAAACGCCAGTTTCTAAAAGCCGGCTGCGCTTTCGCCTGCTTGTTACGGCCATCGTTCTTCTGGTGATGTTTACCTCCTTCGTAGGTGTTACGTTTGCATGGTATGTTTATCAGACGGGTGCAAGGACTTCGGACATCCGTATGGCAGTCGGCACAGGCAGTACGCTTCAGATCAGCAATCAATATGACGGATCCTATGGCAACTCCACGGTGATGGACGTGTTCAAGGGCGCACTGGTGCCAGTATCTACGGACTGCATCCAGAATGGCTTCCAGAAGGTGACGGATTTTACGGACGCGACGACGATCGATCAAAAGAAGGCTTATCTTTTCGGCGCGGTGGAGACCACGGATTACTACAAGACGACGCTGTACCTTCGTGTCGGCGGTGAGAAGCAGACGATCTATCTTTCCGACATCGGATTTGAGGACGATGACGCTGCCAACCCCATCTCAACCGCGATCCGCGTTGGGTTTGTGGTTCACAAGGCAGGCCTGAATCAGCCGGTGGACAAGGAATTCATCTTTGCCATCAACGGCGATGCTAACCCGAAGGCAAATTACAATACCGCGACCGGTGAGGAAGGATATGTTCTTGATTCCACAAAGACGGACGGAACCACCATCCCCATGAAGAATCTGTACACCAAGGATCAGTTCTGTGATTATGACTCGGCGACCGGCATCGTAACCCTGAAGGAGAAGTCCCTTGCGATGTTTGATCTTGAAGGCAGCGCGGACAAGGGATATGGCACTCCCGTACAGGTGGATGTTTACGTTTGGCTCGAGGGATGTGACAAGGACTGCTACAATAATATCTGCGGTAAAATGTTAACCAAGATCGCTCTTTCCTTTGCGGGAAAGATGGTTGAGGAATAGACGGAGGTGACGCGAGTGAAGAAAAAAACTTTCACCATAGTGCTCGCCGTCTTTTGGGTCATGATCGCCTTGGCGGCGGTGGCAGGTGTGACCTATGCATGGTTTACTTTCAACCCGGCAACGAACGTGGTGCCCGTGAGCAGCACGATCAGCGACGGCGAGGTTGCACTTTTGATCTCGAATGAAGCGAATGGAGAATTCGGCACGGAAGTTGTTCTGCCCCAGAGCGTGAGCGGCGACCTCGAGCCTGTATCAACGATGGATGCGGTAAGCTTTTATGCCGCGAACCTGCAGACCAGGCAGGGGATTTCGGTGAGATATCGCGACGCATCGGCAGAGCTTGCACAGGTGACGATCCACGGAACGATTTATCTGCAAAGCTTAAAGGACAACTGTCAGGTGTTTTTCAACCGCGACGGCATGGACTTTGGCACGGATCCTCAAATGCTTGCGGCGCTGCGCCTGGCAATGAAGATCAGCACCAGGGCAGGAGAGCACTTCTACGTATTTGCACTGGACGACATTGGCGACGTGAATGGTGCGACGGCGGTTCAGACCACGGTGGAAACAGGCGTTGTGGTTGGTTCAATCAATGCGGACGGCACGCCAAATTACGTGCCTGACCCCTCTCGGGGACTTTCGGATTATTTCGCGGTCATTGGCGCCGAGAGACTTCCCAGGGCTGGACGGAAAGCCCTTTGTACCATTTCCACAAATGAAGTTGCAACGGTGGAATATTGGCTCTACCTCGAGGGGTGTGACGAGAACTGCAACAACTCCGTACAGGAGAAGGAAGCAAGCATTCAGCTTTCGTTCGCGGGCGTGACGGCGCAGTAACGCATCGAAGGAACAGAACAAATCGTAAGACTATAACGGGAAAGGAGGAGCGGCATGCAGGAAGAAAAAAAGAGCGAGATCATAAACGATCAGCCTGAAAAGAAGCCTGAGGAAAAAGAAGAACGCAAGGTCGGCATCGGTACCATACTGAAGACGATTTATATGTGCGTGACCGTCATGGCCGCGCTCCTCACCTTTTCAGCTGCAACCTATGCTTGGTTTACCACGAACAGCGTCGTGAACACGACCAGGGCGACGGGTAAGACGAGCACGGATCTCGTAGAGCTCCAGATCAGTTCCAACGGGGCGGCCAATTTCCAGGCGGCAAAGGAAGCGCCGCTGGTGCAGGTCAATGCGTCAGGGCTTCTCATGCCGATCTCCACGGCGGATCTTCGCACCTTTGTCGTGAATGGCGGTATGGTGGATGACACGGCGGTTGGCTTTAACAAATTAACGGACGAAAAGTATTATTATCATGGCCGTGTTTACCTGAAGGCTGCCACCACCGGTCATACGGGCGGAAAGCTTGCATTGTACTTGGACGGCACGGATGGCATCGGCGGCGGAGCATATACTTCCGCAAAGGGCACGATCGCAAGGGCTGCAAGACTAGGCATGACCTTTGACGGCGCTAACGCAAAGATCATGCGCCTTTCGGAGGAAAGCAATGCCGCGGCCGATCAGGTCATGAATGCAAAGGTCGGCGGCGTGGCCGTGCAGAAAGGCCAGGTGATCAATGGTTCCACGGATCCCATGACGATCGTTGCAGATCCTTCCGCACCCATCGCTTCGTTTACGATCGGTGCGGACGGCATTACGGGAAGGGAATCCAAGACGCCCCTTCTCATGATGGAGCTGGATCACGTATATGCAGTTGATGTTTACTTTTACTTAGAGGGCTGCGATCCGGACTGTTCGGACGTGGCGAAACTGGATTCCATTAATCTGCATCTTGCCTTCTATGGCGTTCTCGTAGAGGAGGCGAATTGATGAAGGAAAAGGATCAGAATCTAAAAGTGAAAAAAGAAAAGAGCCCTGAGGCACGGCGCCTGTACTTTTCGATCCTGCTTGGGTTGATCGCGCTTGTCAGTGTCGTGGCTGCTACCGTTGCGTGGTTTTCCATCGCGGATTTCACCAAGGTTTACAGCATGGGCATGGAAGTGACGACGGGTACGAACCTGCGCTTCGACCTTGATCCGCACGAGACCTATGAAGAGTACGTAAAGACCCTAAACTTTACACAGATCGCGGACCGCATCAAGGCTGACAAGGGTTATGACATGCGCACGGTGCCGCTGGAGCCCGTGACGACTTCGGATTACAAGAAGTTTACGCTCGAGGACGGAACGGTTGTTTCCGATCAGAGCGGTTCTTATCTGGAGTTTACGCTCCACTTCATGGCAACGGATGACATGTTGATACATCTGACCAGCGCAAGCAGTCAAGGGCAAAAGGATGGCACGGCGGTTACCTCCTCGAATGCAAGCCTTCCGCCCGCGATGCGCATTAGCTTTACCGTGGACGGGACCACGTTTGTCTATGATCCCGGCATGGGCGATACCGCAAAGGACAATGGCAAGGCCAAGACCTTCGGACTGGCCGATGCCGCAAACATGAAGCTGAGCGCGAACAATCAGCTGTTCTGGCTGAAAAAATTGGAAAATAAACCCGTGGTTGTACGCGTATGGCTTGAGGGCACGGATCCAGAATGCACGGACAAGCTCCGCAAGGCGGATTATGCGATCGCCCTGCGTTTTGTAGGAACGGATGAGAATCATAAGATCTTGGATGGATCCAGATAACTGACATATATATACTAGAGGGAGACGGCAGGAATGAAAACAGTAAAGAAGGTAGTGGGGGTTTTGTTGAGCGTATTTTTGTGGGCGATCATTTTGATCACCGCATTGTTTACGTTCACGACGCTGGCAACGCGTGATGAAAGGAGCGTATCAAGATTTCTTGGATACACGCCCCTGATCGTGAAATCTCAGTCCATGGCACCGACCTTTAACGAGGGCGACCTGATCATCATCAAACAATATGATCCGGCGAAACTTAAGGTTGGCGACATTATCACGTTCCATACGATCATCAATAACGAATTCGCGTTGAACACGCACCGCATTGATCGCATCGATGAAAAAGGCGGCTCGCGTTCTTACGTGACGAAGGGTGATAACAATGCCATTGCCGATACGCATATGATCGCGGACGGTGACATCGTTGGCAAATATGTCGGGAAGCTTTCCGCAGTCGGCAGACTCATGGCGTTCCTTTCCTCCAGTACGGGATTCCTTCTTGTGATCGTACTTCCCATGTTGCTTTTCTTCATCTACCAGGTTTATCACCTTGTCATGGTGAGTATCAACCTGAAGAAGGCAATGGCCGTTGAGGAAGCGACGGAAGCGGCGCAGAAGGAAGAGGAAGCAGCTGCAAAGCTTGCAGAGGCAGAGGCAGCACTTGCAGAGGCAAAACGCCTGAAGGAAGAGGCGGAAGCAAAACTTGCGGCAGCAGGCGGCGCACCTGTTGCAAAGGAAGAACCCGTCAAGGAGCCGAGTTCCGATGCACCGAGTGCCTCTAATGATGACGCCGAGGCATAAGAAAGATAGCTAGACGGGAGCAATCCCGATTGACATCAATAAAATGCGAGGACACGGAGAATGAGCGAATTCTTAAAACTGGCCTTTGAACTGATCTCAAAGATCATCTACAACATCGTGCAATGCTTTATGGCATTGTTCCACCTGCTCTTTACCGGGTGGGGCGAATATGCCGTGATCTTTGGCACGTACTTCTGGGGACTGTCACCGGTGGCAAAGATTTTGGCACTGATCCTGGCAGCAGTTCTCATTGCGATCCCCATCTTGATCGTCGTGCTTTTGGTGCGGCATTTCATCCTGAACGTGCGACTGAAAGCGGATCATGAGGACAATTCGACGCTATATCGCGAGATCGGACGACTGAACAAACAAGTGCTGGATCTGATCGACGAAAAGAATAAGCTCCTGGCGCTGAAGGTCAATGCCATGGGCGGTACGGAGAGGATCCCTTACATGGGTGCCTCCGCACTGACGGATGACAAGCTTCACACCGTTGCCAACGTAACTGGCGGGGTGCCCGTAACGGCAGAAGTTGGGCCGAACGGAGAGTATGTCACGCCGAGCGCAGACGTCAACGTTGAGAACGTGGGCGAAGGCAAGCACCTCGGCACCGTGACCATTGAAAAAGATGATTCCACGGATACGCAGCAGAAAAACGCCGTACGTTTCCCGAAGCTTTCGCTGGTGGATCAGAAATACGTCGACTACCTGTATCCCACTTACGACGAGAGCGTAACGCTCCAGCAGTTCACGGAAGGTTACAGACTCTACGCTGCAAGCCAGATGAAGCTCTACTACACGCCTGAAGTTGTGAGACGCTTCGTTGCCGGCATGGCAGCAAGTAAGCTCCTCATCCTCGAAGGTATTTCCGGTACCGGTAAAACGAGTTTGCCTTACTCCTTCAGCCGTTACATGGCGAACCCGGCAACCATCGTTTCCGTGCAGCCTTCCTACCGTGACAGAACCGAGATCTTAGGTTACTTCAACGAGTTCTCGAAGCGCTTCAACGAGACGGAGTTCTTAAGAGCCCTGTACGAAGCGACCTACCGCATCGATCCGACGCTGATCGTGCTCGATGAGATGAACCTTGCACGTATCGAATATTATTTCGCCGAAATGTTGTCCATTCTGGAAATGCCCAGCCACGATGAGTGGGTGATCGACCTGGTGCCCACTGGCTGGCCGAAGGACCCGGCGCACATGTTCGACGGCAAGCTGATGGTATCCGACAGCATCTGGTTCGTCGGAACCGCAAACAACGACGATTCCACCTTTACCATCACCGATAAGGTTTACGACCGTGCCATCCCGATCGAACTTAACGAAAGGGCCAACGCATTCGAGTGTGATCCTTATCCTCCTTGCAACATCTCGAATCGCCATCTGCAGGCACTGTTTGCACAGGCCAAGGTGGATTACCCGATCAGCGAGGCAACGATCGAGAAGATGAACCGCCTGGATCTCTATCTCCAGACCCGATTCAAGCTGGCGTTTGGTAACCGTATCATCAAGCAGATGTACGACTTCATCCCCGTGTACGTGGCATGTGGCGGCACGGAGATCGATGGACTGGATTACATCGTAGCCCGTAAGGTATTGAAGAAGTTCGAGAGCTTGAACGTTTCCTTCGTTCGAGACGAGATCAAGGAACTCATCGAATACATCGACAAGACCTTCGGCAAGACAAAGATGGAAGACAGCAGGGCATATCTGCTCAGGATACAAAACTTCTACTAATAGCTGATCGCAAACTTCGCGCTGTGCTCCGTGCTTGCACAGGAGCACGAGAGAAGTTTAGCGATTGCCCCACAGATGAGTCAGTAGCGATCTGCAAAGCAGATCAGCGGATGACGAATCTGGGGGCCGAATTGCGAGAGGTGCATGGCACCGAAGCAATTCGGGATGTTACATAACTATACAACACAAACTACTACATAATTTGGGGGAAATTATGGCGGATAACACAATCAACGAGTTATATCTCAAATACGTCAATAAGATCGGCTCCACGCTGGAGCGTGACAGATACTTCCAGTACCTTTTCGAGATGATCCAGTCCAGCTCGAACGTGCTGCAGCAGAATCACCAGGTGATGCACAAGGTGATCGATGAAGCATGGCTGACTGCCATCGAGGAAGTGCTTGACGACATTAACGTCATCATCGAGCATCCGAGGAGATACATAAAGACCACGGAAGAAGTGGTGCCTGTTGCCCTGGCGAAGAAGATCACTGCGGACAGCGTGCGTCATCTTTCCATGAACACGCAGTTCATCGCGAGCAGTGAGAACGGGGACATCCAGCCCACGCATATTCTGAACGTGACCGTGGATGAAACCTTCGACCTTTATGAGAACCGTTTCGTCTACCATCTGATCCAGCGTCTCGTGACCTTCATCGATAAGCGTACGGACCTGATCTTCTGGTCGACTGGTGATGAAACGCAGGATTCGCTCACCTACGAGACAAAGATCGACGACGCCTACGAGGAGATCAGCTACAAGATCGAGATGACCATCAAGAATCGCCAGAGCTTTGTGGAGAACGACTCTGACAACATGAATCTCTTCATGCGTATCGACCGCGTAAGACGCCTTGTCATGAACATGAAGAATTCCTCCTTCTGCGAATTGATGGCAGGATGTTCGAAGGTCCGCAGCCCTATCCAGCGAACGAATATGATCATGAAGGATCCGCACTATCGTGCCTGCTATTCCCTCTGGCAGTTCCTTGAGAATTATGACGACATCGGATATTCCATCGAAGTGCGCAATGCCAACCTGCAGTTCGACGAGGAATATCTGTTCCAGATGTATTCCAACCTGATCACCAATTATGCGGTGTTCAAGAGCCTTCTTGAGACGGACAAGCGCGACGTGGAGGAGGTTTTGGCCGAGAAGCGCCGGAAGATCAAGCCCAAGTTCATCAAGAAGATCCAAGAGGAGATCATTGACGCCGACAGTGCTTATAACATCGAAGACGTTGAGATCCGTAAGGTCATCATCGAAGAAGTGACTCAGGCACAGCTGGATGCTGAGGCCGCCCTTGAGGTGGAAAAAGAGGAGCGTGCAAAGGCAGAAAAAGCCTTAGAGGACATGGACGCGCAGATGGTCGAGCTCCAGCAGCAGGTGACGGAGCTCATGATGCAAAAGCAGCAAGCGGAACTCCGGATCCAGGAAGAGCAACAGGCTAAGGATAACGCACTTGTAGCAGCGAGCGAGGCAGAAGCTGCGAAGACGGCCGCACAGGAAGCACAGGCGGCAGCCGAGGCTCAGATCGAAGTGACGAAGCAGGAGGCGCAGGCGCAGATCGCTGAGACCAAGCAGGAGGCCGAGGCACAGATCGCCCAGACCAAGCAAGAAGCTGAGACGCAGATCGCCGAGACGAAGCAGGCCGCAGAGGAAGAGCTGGCAAGCGTGAAGCAGCAGGCATCGGATGAGATCGAAGCTGCAAAGCAGGCCGCACAGGCACAGATCGATGAGACCAAGCAGGTTGCGGAGGCAGCCGTAGCGGCAGCGACCGCAGCAACGGCAGAGACCAAGGCGAAGGCAGAGGCAGACCTTGCAGCAGCCAATGCGCAGATCGAAGAGACCAAGGCAAAGGCAGAGGCAGACCTTGCTGAGGCTAAGCGTATCGCTGATGAGTCCATCGCGGCTAAAGAACAGGAAGCAGAAAGCAAGATCGAGGAAGCAAACCGTCAGGCGACGGAGCGCATAGAAGAAGCTGAGAAGCAGGCGCATGATGCGATCCTGCTGTCCAAGAATGAGTGTGAGGCTGTCAAGGCTTCGGCAGCTGCCGAGATAGCACAGGCCAAGGAGAAGGCCGAGGCTGACCTGGCGGCGGCCAACGCTCAGATCGAAGAGACCAAGGCGAAGGCTGAGAATGACGTTGCAGAAGCAATGCGCATGGCCGATGAGATGGTAGAAGACGCTAAGAAGGCAGCGGATACTCAGATCGCGGAAACCAAGCAGGCTGCAGAAGCTCAGATCGCTGAGACGAAGCAGGCTGCTGAAGCAGCCATTGCAGCAGCAACCGCAACCGCTGAAGAAACCAAGGCAAAGGCAGACGCAGATCTTGCGGCAGCCAATGCGAAGATGGAAGAGACCAAGGCAAAGGCTGAGGCTGACGTGGCTGAAGCAATGCGCATGGCAGATGAAATGACGGCCGAGGCAAAGAAGGCTGCAGACGCAGCCGTGGCAGAAGCAAACGCAAAGGCCGAGGAGACCAAGACACAGGCAGAAGCGCAGATCGCAGAAGCAAATACCAAGGCAGAGGAAGCAACGAAGCGCGTAGAGGAGCTTACGGAAGAGAGCAATGCCCTCAAGCAGGAGAGAAATACCCTTCGTCAGGAGAAGGCACTTCTCACGGAGCAGACAAAGCTTCTCGAAGACGATATGAACAAGAAGCTCACTGCAAAGCAGGAGGAGCTGGACAAGGCAAAGCAGGAAGCTGCGGATCAGCTGGCAGCGACCAAGCGCGAAGCCGTATCCTTGATGCAGAGGACCAAGCAGGAAGCCGAGACCAAGGTTGCCACGGCAGAGAGTACCGCAAAGGCACAGGTGACCGAGGCGAAGGAGACTGCCGACAAGCGTGTGGCAGAGGCCGAGGCGCAGGCAAAGGCGAAGATCGCGGAAGCAGAGAATACTGCAAAGACGCAGATCGCCCAGGCTACGGAAACCTCCAAGGCGCAGGTAACCAAGGCACAGGAAGAAGCAAAGGCGCAAGTGACCAAGGCACAGGAAGAAGCAAAGGCGCTAGTGACCAAGGCACAGGAGGATGCAAGGGCGCAGGTGACCAAGGCGCAGGAGGATGCAAAGGCGCAGGTGACCAGGGCGCAGGAAGATGCAAAGGCGCAGGTGACCAAGGCGCAAGAAGATGCAAAGACGCAGATCGCCCAGGCCCAGGAGAGCGCAAAGCAGCAGATCACCAAGGCACAGGAAGATGCAAACGCCCAGATCACCAAGACCAAGCAGGAAGCGGATGCGAAGGTCGCAGAGGCAACTTCCAGGGTGAAGACGGCGGAAGATACCGCGAATGCGAAGATCGAAGAAGCAAAGACCAAGGTGGCAGAGGCCGAGAGCAATGCGAAGACCTTGGTAATGCAAGTACAGGAAGATGCAAATGCACGCGTGGTAAGAGCGCAGGAAGAGGCGCAGGAGCAGATCGCCGCAGCCGAAAAGGAAGCACAGGCCAAGATCGAACAGAACAAGAAAGAATCCGAAGCCGCGATCATCAAGGCGCTGCATGATCATGAGGAGCAGCTGACCAAGGTCCGCAGAGCAGCCCTTGAGCAGGTGACTCTGGCTGAACAGCGCGGTGAAAAGAAGGCTGAAAAGGCTCGTGCCGAGGCTGATGCCAAGATTGCACAGATGCAGCAGGTAGTGGATCACTTCGATGAATCCGTTCAGGAGGAAGTGAAGAACCAGACAGCTGCAATGAAGGCTGAATATGAGGAAAAGGAACGCAAGAACAAAGACCTTCTGACCAAGACCCAGAAGAAGGTGGAGGATCTTCGCGAGCAGCTTGACGATGCATCCGCATCCTGGAAGGAAGCAGAGAAGCGCCTGTCAGCCGTAGAAGCCGAGAGAGACGAGGCACTCGAGCATGCTAAGTTCGCGCAGGAGAAGGCAGACGCCACGTCCCTTTCTCAGTATCTGTTCGCATCGCGTAAGGCGAAGAAGCACATGGGCGATATCGGTAGAAACGAGGACAAGAAATAGGGACCATGGCAAGTAAAGTTAAGAACGTGCTTTTAAAGCTCATGAACGTCCTGTCTGTCCTGATCATCATCGCTTCCGTGATGGCATTGCTCACCGTGGTGATGGCAAAGCCAGGACAGGCACCCAACTTCTTTGGGTATTCATTGTTTCGCGTGATGACGGGCAGCATGGAGCCGACGATCCCGACGAACTCTCTGATCGTGGTAAAGCGCGTGTCCGCAAGTGAACTTGCAGTCGGCGACGTGATCACCTTCTATTCCAGGGACCCGTCCCTGATGGGAGAGCCCAATACGCACAGGATCATCCGCATCGAGGAAGGCGAAGGCGGCCGCACCTTTACGACAAAGGGCGATGCCAATAACATCGAGGACAAGTACCAGACAAAGGAAGAGGATCTGATCGGCAAGGTGGTATATTCTTCCAAAGGACTTGGAACCCTCGTGCGACTGATATCGAACCCGCTGATCTTTATCCCGTTGATCGTCGTTCCGCTTGTGATCATGCTCATCCGGAACGTATATGACGGGATCAAGGCAGCAAAGCAGCTTGCCAAGGAAGAAGAGGAAGCGGCCGTGCGCGAAGCCCTGGCGCAGCTACGGGAGAAGAAAAAGGCAGAGCAAGAGGCGGCAAAGACGCAAGAAGAGCCGCAAGCAACAACACAAGACGAGGCGCCAGAAACACCGAAGTCGCAGGGCGAAAACATATTCCAAGAGAAGATCCAAGAAGAAGCAACGAAAAAGGACCACGAGACATCACAAGGAGACTAACATATGGCAACCCTAAAAATCAAATCGGGCACGAAGCTTCACATGGCATATGATGCCGAGCTTGGTAAAGAGCCCGAATTCAACATGGTCTGCACCTTTAACAGATCGCTGAACGAATCCGCATTTTTGATCTCCATCCCCGTCGTGAACGGAAAACCTCTTGAGGTGGATGAGAGTCAAAAGCTTCTCATTCAATATGGTGGCGGCGCCGATGCCATGATCTTTGCAGGTTACGTGGATGACACCGTCAAGGAGGGCGTAAGGCGTTATTGGAAGATCCGTCGCGTATCCGAGCAGAGACAGTTCTTCCAGCGTGCTGATGAACGTGTAAAGGTGACCTTGCGCGTGGAATATTGTCAGGAGACTTGGCCGCTCAACGCAGACGGCGAGATCCCCAAGGAAGACGGCATGAGCCTCGACGTATCTGCCGGTGGTGCCGCAGTCTTCATGAACAGACGCTTCGACGTCGGCGAGATCGTGGAACTGAGCCTTCCTCGTGTCGGAACCAGCGCAAAAGGCCAGGCCCTAATGGAAGTTGGTACCGTCTGCTGGGTGCGTGAGGCGCCGAAGGGAAGCATGTACCGCCTGCTATGCGGTCTTCAGTTCAGGTTTGGTGACTCTTCTGAAAAGGAACAGCTTCAGGATTATCTGTCCAACGTAAAAGAGAAGTATAAATTATAACAGGCAAGAAGGATTAAGGCGTGAAGTTAAAAAAGTTACCCGAAGAAAATGAGAATATGAAGAAGCCGAAAAGGAACAATGGCAAGGGCAAGGAAAAGAGCAAGGACCAAGTGGTCCGGATCGAAAAGCTCGAGCAGATCCTGGCGGAAAACGGCGATGAGCTTGATGACGACACCATCGTCAGCATGTATATGCCAAGGCGTCGCCTTAAGCGCTTTGGTGCCGCGCTCCTTCGTCTGGACAGGATGAAACTCTTTCTTTTATTCCTGTTGCTTCTTGTTGCGTTCCTGTTTATCCTTGCGTTCATGCAGGAGAAGATGGGTAACTTTACCATCAACCTAAACCGTCTGGAGCTTTACCGCAAAGGTATTGCCATCGACGACAAGGGAACGTTTGACGATCCCACGGCTCGTCTTACCGTCCGCACGGTAGAGGATGCCACCAACATCACCATCACTGATCTGCCGGACAACCTGGATGACATTGACGGCGACCACAACGGCTACAACTATATGGCATATACTTACTATGTAAGAAATGCCGGCAAGGAAGACGTGAATTACCTCGCAAGAGTGAACCTGGATGCCTGCGCGAAGGGTGCTGAAAAGGCAGTCCGAATTGCCATCTGGCGAAATGGCGAGCGCACCGTATATGCAGCGCCCGCGTCAGACGGAGGCCCCGAGGACGGATGCGTCAGCTTCGAGTCCGACAGAGTTGTTTGTACCTTTACGGAAGAAAACTTCCTGGTCGGTAACGTTGATAAGTACACCATCGTGATCTGGATGGAAGGTGAAGATCCTGATTGCATCGATTCCATCGTTGGCGGCAGCGTTCAGTTCAGCATGACCATCGACGCCATGGATCATAATGACAGTAGCCTTTTTGTAAAGTTCATTCAGGACATCAAGGATACGCTGACCGGAGACAAACCCATCAGCGCGGCCGGAAATGATGCACCGAGTTATTATCAGTCAGGCGACGTGACTTGGGAAAATCGCCGCAATCAGTAATAAGATAAAGGAAACTCAATCGTTTTAGGTTAGTGTCAAAACTCCGTCAAAACAGATAAAAAACCGTTTTACAATAAACTTATTTTGTGCATTTTTCAAAAAACACTTGAAAAACGTGAAAAACTGGTGTAAAATGAAGTCACCAAATGAAAAAGGTACGCTCGGTGCATTGCACCGTTTGTATAACAATTAAATATTGGCCCTGTGTTCCAGATTCTTACGAAACGGTCCCCCTATTAAGAGATGGTATCCTCATCGGCGGGTGAAGGAAAAAATACTCTTTTAACCGGGCCCGGTGGGAGTATGATCTGTTAACAGGACGGATCCGGACGACAGTATCGGAACGTAGGGGCAACGAAGTGGCGACCGATCACCGCTCCTTCGAAAGGATTGGACCTTCTGGCGGAGCTCCAATCTGGTACGATCAACTGTCTACCGCGGCAGACACACACTGAAGCGGAATACTCAAAAAGGAGGAAACTATTATGACAGTGAAAAGTTTGAAAAAGCAATTGATGGCTGCTATCGCAATGGTATTGGTTGCAACCATCGCACTTGGAAGCTCGACGTATGCATGGTTTGCAGCGAACAACATCGTAACTGCTACGAATATGCAGGTTACGGCACAGACTTCCGGATCATTGGTTATCACCAATAGTGCATTACCTAATGCTGATACCGGAACAATTACGGTTGCATCTTCTGATACGGCAGCAACCGCGGTAATCCCCACCACACATGACCTGACCACTGCAACGACCACTGGTTTGATCTATAACACGAACCCTGGAGATGTTTCATCGACCACTGGTTTGCAAGAAGGTTCGACGGCTTTGGCTTTTGCTGAAGCTGTAAATGGAACTCCCACTGGTAGTGTGTATTTCCTGGATTACACCGTTTATATCGCAGCTACTGGTAATGAGCTGACGACTCAGGATCTTACGATTACCTTAACGAACGCTGCAGTAACGACGCTCCCTGGCGCAACCTCCATTGATTTCTACTATGCGACTGTTTCTTCGGCTACTGCACCTGCAGTAAGTTCTTCTACCTTTGCTGGAACTCTGAATCTGGCAGGATTGGACGCTGCAACTAATGACGCTTCTACCGCGAAGACGCAGCTGGTGATCAATGGCTCCGGAAGCGGAATCACCATTCCTAAGGCTGGAACTTCTTCTGCAATCGCAGTTCTTATGAGAGTATATGTAGATGGTGCACTTAAGGATTCCGCTACCACTACTTACATAAAGAACATCGATGTTGCTGAAATCGCAGCTCAGACTCTGGGCGTTCAGTTTGAGGCATCTGATCATTCATAAGATTGATGATTAGCTGAATGACAAAACGAACAAAGATCCGAGGCGAAAGCCTCGGGTCTTTTTTTCTTGACATTTCCCGCACATATGATATTCTATTAATGCACGTTCGTGCGTTTCATTTATTCAAATTCAAATCTGTTTTATATCCATGTAAAAAACAATAGGACAAGGAAAGGGGGTATACCGCAGGGCAAATTTGTTATGGACAGGCAATAACAAATTTGTTATAATCAGGTAAGGCAGAATGTTCAGTATCATCATGTACGAGGACGAACAAGGCAGGTCGGAGATTGCCTTGTTCTTGAAGAAATTATGCGTAGAATCGAGTGAGAGCGGGGATGCAAGGTCGCTGCTTCAAAAGACCGTGGCATATTTGGATCTCTTGGAAGAGATGGGGACTCTGATAGGAGAACCCATGGCAAGGTACCTGGAAGGAAACATTTGGGAGCTGCGAGCGCTGCATGCTCGGATTCTGTTTGCGCCAATTGGGAACAACACGCTCCTAGTGTTGCATCCAGTTGTCGTAAATGCTGACATGATTCCTCGAAAAGATATTGAAAAGGCTAAAAGGGAATTGGAAAGTTATGCAAGGAGGCAAAGGAATAATGACGACATGGAAGGAAGTAAGAGAGGAACTCCCTCTTAGCGCGGAGGATGAAAAGGTGATCGCCATGGAGAAGGCTCTGATCAAGATGCTTGTGTCGATCAGAAAGAAGCAGGGATTGTCTCAAACAGAACTTGCCGACAGGTGTGGCGTAAAGCAACCGGCGCTCGCACGTATGGAAGGGCAGACGCATTCCCCGCAGGTCAGCAGCCTATTAAGGATTTTGATGCCGATGGGATATACTTTACAGATTGTACCGCTGAAAGAGAGTATGAAACAAAACAATTGAAATGGACGCGGAAAAATGTTAATCTAAAAATGTATTTGGGAGGGTTCTTATGGATCAAGAATTAAAAGAGGTTTTACAGGCAATTAACGAGCGGTTCGACAAGATGGACGAGCGGTTCGACAAGATGGACGAGCGGTTCGACAAGATGGACGAGCGGTTCGACAGGATGGACGAGCGAATGGAGGAGCGTTTCGACAGGTTAGAGAACGACGTTACTTCAATCAAGCTTACGATCGAGAATGAGCTTAGGCCGAACATCCAGACTTTGGCAGGGGTGTGTCTTGATACGAATCGAAAGCTGGACGATTACATTGAGAAGAACGATTCTAGAGTGGAGCAATTGGACCTTCGGGTGAGCAACCTGGAGATACAAAAATATCTAAAAAACAGAAATCACAGACGAAAGGCAGGAAGTTCAGAATGAAACTGGAAACATTACAGAGTGCAATGATCGCGGCGATGAAGGCACGTGATAAGGCAAGAAAGGATTCCATTGCAGTCCTTGTTTCGGCCGCAAAGAAGGCAGGCATTGATGCAGGTTGCCGCGAGGCCATTCCGGAGGAGATGGTGGATCAGGCAATCCTCAAGGAGATGAAATCCGTAAAGGAGCAGGTGGAGACTTGCCCTGCGGAGCGCGCGGAGCTCTTGGAAGAGTACAAGGCTAGACTTGCCGTGTTTGAGGAGTTTGCACCGAAGATGATGAACGCGGAGGAGATCAAGGTATTCCTTCAGGAAAAGTTTGCTGACGTGGTTGCCACCAAGAATAAAGGCGCAATCATGAAGGCCGTAATGCCTGAACTCAAAGGCAAGGCGGACGGCAAGGAAATTGGTGCCGTTGTTGCGGAACTGTGCAAGTAATTTTTGGTTTCCAAACTATTGAAATTCTGTGGGTTTTGGTGTATAATATCCTTACAATTCAAGGGCCAACCCTGACAGAATATTATCGACCTGTGAAAAGGTCGTACTCTTGAATCATACACCCGTATTGGCTCTTAGGAGTTAGTATGGGTGCTTTTTGTTTATCTAAGAATGTTGGCGGAAAGGGAGGTGGAAAACATGCAGAAAAAAGAGCAGGATACCAAGAACCTTAAAAAACAAAAACTCATGATCGTAATGCAGCTTGTGGAATGCTCTATTGCTTTGGTCATTTTTGCATGTGGCGTTTTCGCATACATGACAAAGGCATGGTATGCGAAAAACCGAGAGCTGACTGGTGAGAATAGCTCAGTAACGAGTGCGTCGACAACCTCCCTGTTCATTGAAAGAGGAACGACATTGCCTGAGCCGAAGAATTATTACACATCCGTTTCGCATCAATGGGCAAACACCGCAGCGCTTTATCCGATCTCCACGAAGGATTGTGCAAACTGGTGGTACGCAAGCAAGTTTGAAAATGTCTCCGACGGGAACGGTAATATGACTCTGCAGGCGACGCAATATACACAACTTACGGCAGGAGCCACGGCTTCCACTACGGTGGTAGCCGAAGACAGTAATGTCGGGACTTATCTCAACGCCCTCGAGGGAAGTGCTTCTCGCGTGGCATATCTCTACGAAGATTACATGCTCTACACCACTGATCAGGATTTGGCCGTTTACCTGCACCCGACGAACCCGATCACGGTTAGCTACCAAGACAATGGAACGACGGCGCGGCAACTTAATGAAGCGCTCCGCGTGGCAATCGTTGTTGGGGATGGAAACGGCGCATTAAAACTCTTTTATGCGCCCATCACGGAAACGGGCTCCGGAAACAGTGCAAATGCCGTGACAGGATTCTCCAACGTGAAGAATGCGACTGAGGTGGAAGCCTTTACCATGTCGACGATATCAAACTATCAGGCGGCAGCGGTTCAAGGAGATCCATACACGTTCACTGCGGGGACGACCTCCCTGGGAACGGCTGGAACGAGCGGACTTCACGTTCGTGTCTACATCTGGCTGGAAGGCACGGACGCGCAGGCACTGATCGGTGTGTCCGACAAGGATATCAAAGGAATTAACGTGAACGTGAGCTTTGTGGGGGTGGCGCAGTAAGACTGCGCCACTTTGCGCCCACAGGGAATTGATACAAGTAACCAAAGTCACCACAAGCAACTGGGCGGAAGCGCTTTTTGGGGTAAGAAATCATGAAGAAAACGAACGGAACCCAAAACAATTCCATATTCGACCGCGCTTCGAAGGCAGCTGGCATTTGGCGGCGTTTTCGTCTCCCCGTCTATGCCTGCATTGCCGTGCTTTTTGTTGTGGCTGCAATCCCGGCAACGAAAACCTGGTACGCATATAACAGGGCTGACAAAGGAATGGGCGATGGCGTGACCTCGGCCGAAGTGGCAGCTGGCGCAATGCCTTACATGCTATATGTGGCAAGGCCCCAGACCGATCACATCGACCAGATCGACCATATAGACATCTACTCCAGTTCGGACGCAGCACAGCTGAACACCTTCGATGCCATATTCGGCGGCGTTCACAACATGTACACCTCTGCCTACGTTCGGATGCCGATTTACGGAGTCCCCGCAGGAAAGAGCGTGAAGTTCACGGTGACCTGCCAGTCGGACTACCTAAATTCGCAGTCGGAAATTGAAAAATACATCTCCAACATCATTGATATGAGCTGTGCGGTGATCCCCACCAGCGTGATCGCTGAGAACGCGACGGCGCGGCAGATCTACGAAGGCGCCATGACCTATTTCCAAAACAACGCAGCGAGCCTCGCGGAGGTCAGCTTTGTAGATTATGCCGTCACCACCCAAAACGGCGGGAAACAGGTAAGCGTCACGGGGAAGAAGACCGAAGGAACTGAGAAGGGAATCTCCTTTACGATCCCGGCAAATCAGATCCAATTGGTGAACGACAAGGCTTACGTCTACTTCAAGATCGATTACAACGAAGACCTCGTGTATCACTACATCAGGACCAGCCTTTGGGGAACGGGTGGATTCAAGCTTGGACAGACGGCGGAAGATGATTTCGCCGGAACAATCTCCAGCGGGAGCCCGATGACATACGACTTAAAAGACATCACCATGACGATTTTGGACTAAGTGTTTTGAAATAGTTGCTTGATCAGACATTGAAAGCAACGAGCGGACCCACAAATACGAAAGAAAGGAGCGCCAACATGAAAAAGACGAATTCCGGATTTAAAGTGCATAACGTGGCTGTGATCGCGGCGCTTCTTGCTGCCCTGCTTTTTGTGGGTTCCACCTTTGCATGGTATTTCACCGCCGCGAAGCTCGACATGGGTTCCGTTTCCGGTAGCGTGAGCTTCCTTGCAAACTACTTCGAATCCGGTGATGGTTCCGCCGAGCACCCTTATGAGATCGCAAGACCGGAACAGCTTTATAACCTCGCATGGCTTCAGTACCTTGGAGCATTCAATCAGACGAGCGATCCGGAATTCACGCCATTCCATTTTTATATTTCGGATAGATATTCCAGCACGCTTGACATGACTGGCTTTGTACTTCCGCCCATCGGCACCCGGGACAATCCGTTTATCGGTTACCTGGACGGCCGGGGGAACACCGTTGCGAACCTTACCGTGGCGAATGTTACGACCGAGGACGTGAATGAGGCGGCCAAGATCTACGATCTTCCTCAGAACGTAAAATACTTGGAAGGCACCAACGTGTCTGGCGTTGAGATCATTGGATTCATGGGCGTTGTGGGTACCTACAATGGAACGACGGCGACCTATGACAGCCAGACGCTGGCACTGAAGAATGTTGTTCTCCAAAGCATTACCGTGAATACGCAGACGGACAGCGCGCTCATCGGCCTTGCGGCAGGCTATGTCAATGGACCGATGGAGAATGTTGTCGTGAACGGCGGCACCATCACCATCAAGAGCGGCACGACACCCGTGGATGCAACGAACATGACTTCAAACATGTCTGATTATTCCCTCGTGGGCTATTGCACGGACGCATATAAGATCATGGCGAAGCAGCCCGACGAAGTAGTGCAGCATTATGTTCTTGCGACCGTTCCGATCCTGATCAACAAGACCATGAGCCAGTATGTTCAAGGTAACGATGCAACTTGGGGCGGAAGTATCCAGATGGAGGAGTTATATAGGAGATTAATCAATATCTTTAACAATAATTCTCAAACCATGAGTTATGTTTCGGCCCAACGTGTTACTTTTTTGGACGGCGAAGAGATTTCAAGAACGAATACTACTACTACAACGACCAATTACAAGTCATATAGTGCTACCGCTTCGGATAACAACATAGGATCATTTACGTTCCACAATAACAGTGGACAATATATATATGTAAATGGTGAGAGAACGGCCACTAGAACCATCACTCCTACTTACGGCTTTACTGGGTTTAAGATTAAGAGCAATGGATTTTATTTGAATGCATCAACGAATAAAACTAGTTCCGGAACCGCAGCTAATACAGCAACAGTATGGCTTTATGACGAAACGAACCATCGCATTTATACCTATATCAACAACAGCATCAATCCATATTATCTTCGCTATGATGGCAGTGCACTTTCCTTAAGTCAGTCCCTAACGACGTATTGGTATTTTGGCGATGACGGGTGCCTGTATTACAACAGCGCGAATTCCGGATACGCGCTCCATTGCTACGATGGGGAATGGATGGTTACGACTGGTGCCAGCGGCGAGGTTACAAATAGAGATTACTTTTATATCAGGGTCGGCACGGGAAACAATTACTACCTCATCAGCAATGGTAACAATGCTAATGCAACGCTTGGAACAAAAGCAAATGCAACCAAATGGTATGGCTATGTTGACGGAAGCAGTGCGAATGAGTATTGTCGTGTTTATGGTAGTACTAACTTGTATTTGAACAGGAACTCTAACTCGCGCCCGGTATATGTGAGTACGTCAACTAGTAATCGCTATTATTTCCTTACAGACGACAATAATATCTATCTCTTCAACAACACCTACTATGTCAGAAATAACAATGGTACTCTGACCGTCGTCTCGTACTACAACTCTAATAACAGAACCGCGATCACGATTGAATATGACACGCAGACCGTGGCTGATTTTGGCAGCAAGGTGATCGATCGCAGTGAAACGGGTGTCGTTCAGTATAATGGAACAAATTATACGGAAAACGTTAAGATCACGGAGCCAACATATTTCCCGTTGAGCATACAGGATTATGAGAATGGAAATTATAAAGTAAGCGAGCAAAACACGGGTTATTTTGTCAGCGGAAATGAGAACACATACGGAAATATCCGTGTGTCTTACTATGCAAGAGAGGCTAACATTGGTAATTCATATGCTAATGGCAAGCTGAGGAATGTATACACTCACACTGCCGCCAATGGCTTTCATATGATCACGGATCCAAGTGAATTTCACAATTATAGTATTGTAGAAGAAGTCATGAATAGGGCCCTAAACACGACAAATGTTTACGGTCTGCATTTTGTGGATGCCCAGATTGGCAGTAGCTATGTTAACATTCCGCATGCGATGATCAACACGGAGCCTGTTGATAACTATCAGGTTCCAACAAACTGCATCGATTTTAACTTGAAAGAAGCCGGTTATATTACTTTTATGGCTGGAACATACTACAATGACGTTAATGATAGCTTTTTTGCACTTTATCACATTTCTCGTGATGCAAATAACCAAATTACTGCCATTACTGAGATCAAGGAGATTTGGGGAAATCCAAATGATCCAAATCAGGAATATGTGTATGTCTATTCGGGGAATGCTGGCTCGTCTGGAAGTACTGCCGGATTAAGCTTGATGTTTGATACGATTTGGATTACAGACCCTAAAACATCAGATGGTGAGTGGCATAACAAATATATATATTATTACGAGATCCCTGTAAATCCTGGGGAGTACGCACTGGGTTCGGTTCCAGGAAAGCAAGGAGCATATTTGTTGTATCTGGATATCGGAGCGAATGGACTGATTACGTCCAAGAACGCCTGGGTCGCTACGACGGAAGACGTAAAGGTGACCGAAACGCGTACGAATCGATTTGGGATCCCTGCAGGCGTTGACTTTGGACCAGTGACACCCGTTGGCGATCCTGACGCAGTTGCGGCCCTTACGGGAAGCGGTTCCGTGACCTACAGTCGTAGCGGCAACGTGATTACTGGAACAGGCTCCGGCGGCATCACACAGACGGTGAACTTCCTGCGAAAAGAGAATAACACAAGCACTTCGTATGTCAAGGACGGAACGACCGTGACTGCGGATTCCATCCATCTGACGCAGTACAACGAGACGGATTGGCTCGACGCCGGACAAACGCAGCCCGCATTTGACACCTACGGCATCGATCATCAGATCATTGAAAAGCACCTGACAGTGCGCGTATATGACGTGGGAAGGATCGATGATTCCTTTACGCTGGCATATTCCTTCGAAAAGGACGGAATCGCCGATGAGACGGACGATCCTGTCATGATCAGATATGCTGACCCGTTGATCTACATGGTGCAATATGATCCGAGCAAGACCAGCGCACCGACCGTGGAATCCGTAGGTAACGGCTTCAAGGGAACAATCTTCATCGGAACTATGGGCGATGACGCAACGCTGACGCAGGTATATCCCACCGGAACAAACAAGACGATGAAGCCGAGCTCCAAGGAAGTGAAGATCCAGGTACACGGTGCGGAAGAGCTGTTTAGAGTTTATGGAGATCCCGATTCGACCATGGGATGCACCTATTCCAGCACGCTGAACTCCGGCACTGGCGAACAGGACTTCACGTATAATGTTACCGGAACGGATCTGGAGGAGCCGATCGTGCATAGCGACACCTCCGGCTGCACCGTGACCTCGTCTGGGACGACGGCAGCAACGCTGACTTGGACCCTGGAAGCGCCCGAGGAATCCGGAACCCGTAACGCATTGCAGGGTACGAAGGGTCTACGCTCGAGTGGGGTAAAGGGGCTTGCGGTGACCGACGGGACAGCGACGAAGGATTTCAAGATCGGGACCGTAACCGGAAAGGATGCGATCGCTGCACTCGGGAAGGAAGAAAAGGGAGACGCATCTGACACGGCCGAGCAGAAAGAAGTAATCCGTAAGGAAGAGGAAGTGATCGTCGCCCAAAACGGTTCTCGCGTGGAACGCAGCGATGAAGAGCATGTCACCAGATATTATGAGTACTTCCCTGACGCGGAAGGCTCGGAGGATGGTTGGATCCTTGTTCTGCAAGTGTTTGACGAAGGCTATAAGATCCCTATCGTAGAAGCGGAGCCGACGGAAGACGAGATTGAGGAAGAGGCTGGAGACGGCGAAGGGGTCGAGGCCGGTGAAGGCGCTGAAGGCAGCGAAGGCAGTGAAGAGGCTGATACTGAAGAAGGTGCTGAAAATGGCGAAGGGGTCGAAGGCGGAGAAGGCGCCGAAGGCAGCGAGGAGATCGTAGCCAGAGAAGATGGCGAAGACAGCGAAGGAGTCGAAGTCGGAGTAAGCACTGAAGGCAGCAAAGAAAACATAGCCGGAGATAACGCCGAAGGCAGCGAGGAAAACGCAGCCGGGGAAGGTGCTGAGGGCGGCGAAGAAAACATAGTCGGAGAAAGCACGGAAGGCAGCGAAGAAAACGAGACTGGAGACGACGCTGAAGGCAAAGACGACGCTGAAGCGGAAGCAAAGCCTGAAACGGAGGGAGAGTCCGGAGCGGAAACGGAGCCCACGGTGGAAGCAGAACCGAAAAAGAAAGCAGAGCCTGAAGTGAAGGCGAAGCCGGAGGCGGAAACAGAGTCTGAGACGGAAGAAACCCCTGAAACAGACGAGGCGCAGGAAGTCGCGAAATCTTAAATTTTCATAAACTTATGCCCAAAATTTGTCCTGGGGTGAGTTTTCAGGATGAATTTTGGGCATTTTTTTTGACAAATTCGGATGAATGGTGTAAAATGTTACTAGGGAGAGTCTACTTTTTTGTAGAATTTGCCGATAAATACTATAAAAGACTATCATGACGTATTCTGCCCACAAAGGAAACTGAAAATCAGAAACCAGTGTCCATATAGGGGCAGATAGATAGTACTAACCAATCAAAACAAGGAAACTGCAAACAAGAGCAAAGGAAAGAGACCATGAGAAGGAGCGACGAGAAAAAAAGAGACCTTACGGCTCTCCGTCTGGAGAGAAAGAAGATCACGTTCAATCTGGTGCTGTTTTTGGCAGCTTCCTTTGTTGTGCTCTTAGCCGTGATCACGGCCGCCTGGTTTGCAAACAACAGAACGGTTACGGCGGAAAATGCACCAGTGTCGGTTGCAAATCGTGGATTTGAACTCGCTTCAAGTGGTTCGGTCGTGAGACATTCCACTTACTGGCCAAACGCAGATGCGAATTATGACAACGGAGCGGATGGCTCCGGACAGGTATATGGCACGAATGAGACCGTAAGCTACAAGGCAACTGGCGGGACAGTACATCAGGTGAAGCAATGGCTTACGTCTGATAACCCTGACGAGGCCGTTGAGCCTGGCTCTTGGGGAAGCATGACCTTTTACGTGATCCCTAAGACGGATGGGGATCTGAATATCCGCTTTACCCTGGACGTGCGCGGATTCTATGAGGAAGATGATAACAGCCTTGTGGATATCTCCACTATAAGTACGGATAGCAGCATGGACCCCATTCAGAAACTGAATTATCAGGATGCGCTCCGTTATCTGCAAGGACATGTTTTCTTCTTCGAGACATTGGGCGCGCCGGAAGCACAAACGGATGCATATTACTTCGAAGATCCGATCCAAAACGGAACCTTTACGTATCAAATCCAAAACGCGGAGGCGGATAAGCTGTATCCCGTCACGATATATTGGATCTGGCCTGCAACGATCGGGCAACTCACGTTAAAGGACAACACAAGTCATTTGCGAGAAGGAATTCCCATAGTGAAGGACATTACCGGGAGTGAGACCGAGCCGACGGATAAGTCCAAAGTGATTGACATAGTCAAGACCAACAAGGTGGACATTTTTAAGTACGGTTCGTCTTCGGCAGATGGCGTGAATGACGTGATTGATGCTTCGGATAATCCAACCAATTATTCGCATCTGGATGATTGGTACAACAAAGCAGATCAGACCATTGGCGTTTATATCGATTACTTCATGGTAGAAGTAAACGCGACGCTTGAGAATTAGAAAGAGATTAAGGAAAGGAGGTGGCGCTGATGAAAAATAAGATAACAAAAGTTATGCATGGGAAGCTGCCCTGGATCGCGGCGCTGCTTCTGGTTATTATAAGTATCACATGTTATCAAACATATGCGTGGTTTTCACATCAAAAGAAGATCGCAGAACTGCAGAAGGTCAAAGAGCCGAACCAGCTGTTTATCAGCGCGGCCTATGCGGAGGACGTGATCTACTTCACCATCCCGAAAATTGACGTATCTGATACGACAAAGCCCACGAAGGAGATCTATCCCTTCGCCGTGGCGGGAGAATATGTTAACGAATTTACGCTTCAGCTTGCACACACGACCAACGTGCCTTTTACTTATAAGATCTACGAAGCTAACATAAACACCAGTGCCGTTCAAAATAGCGTGGAATATAAAGTGGGAGAGAAATGGACGGAGTTCGCAACGCTTACGTTTGATCAGAGAACTCACCCGGCGGGAACGATGCTCTACCTTACCAGGGGAACTGAAGTGCAAGGGCAATACCTGAATGAAACCTCGTCCGGAAGCAAGCTGGCTTCCAATAAGTATCACGAGGAGACCTTTGGAGAGTATTCCAAAACTTACGTACAGGATAATGCGGAGCCGCTGTATTGGCAGAAATCTGGAATAACAAGTGTTCCCGATTCTTCCAGTTGGGGAGCAAAGCCATTCTTCAAGACCTTTGTACTGGAAATCGACTGGACCGGGTTGACGGAATACAACAATAAAGAAACTGATGTTATTTATATATCCGCATACAGAGACAACTGATCAAGCTGAATTAAAATAACGAGCGTTCTGCAAAATTCGAAGAAAGGAGGGCAAGCAGATGAGACAATCTAGGAATTATCTACAATCACGTAAATGGCGCATGATCTTTGCGTGGGTTGCGATCATCACTGCTTGCTTCTCCGTTATGATCGTGTCCGCGAAATACAAAGCGCCGCACAATTCGGTGAAGAGAGTTACCGTGACTGGTAAGAGCGCGACGATCTTTTTCTCTTCGAATTACCTGGCTGAATCTATTACAAAGAATGGCGTCAGCGTAGAAGAAGATTTTACCGGCGATACCAATTTTGACATCAAGATCTGCAACACGGACGTGCTGAAGCCTGTGGAATTCTATTCCAAGGCGATCAACTACACGCTAACGGCAGAAGTGGTAAAAGAAAATGGTTCGTCGTTCACGGAGAGCGAACTCGCGACCATTCTCGGTGACGCAAAGATTGGACTGTACAGATTGGAAGGCGGATCGCAGTCGAGCACTCCGCTCTATGAATTTGATTCCACACATATGACATACACGCTTAGCAGTGAGTCGCTTGTTCCGACGGCAGCAAATCCGAGCGCGACGAAGCAATATCGCCTCGTGATGCCTGAGCAAACGATCAGCAAGGGTGTTTACGTAAGAGTGACGGCAACGCCGGCATCTGGTTACTCAGATCTGCCCGCGTCCATTAGCGGAAGCTTTTACGTAAGGAGAAAAACCTTTAACCTTACGGCTGGTTGGACGGGCGCGTTCAATGATGACGAGTCGATCGGCACCGCTCAATATGATGGATTCAACTACGCCATCACCGGTGGCGGTACGGCAACAAAGACGCTTTCCTGGGATTCAACCATCCTTGAGGTAGACTGGAAACAGATTCAAGAAGTGTTTAGTTATACGGGTAGTCAGCCTTCGGCTGATGCCAATGGCATTATGTCGATACAGGTGAACCTAAATTCCGAGAGCGGCGGTCGTTATGACATTCAATTCTATGTGACGGATAAGACGGCAAGGACGACGATCAATGGGTATGCATGGTCTGCGCTCGACGCTTTGGTTACCCTGGAGTAGGTCGCAAAATTGTTGTTGCAATATGTTTTTGATTGATTGGAGTGATGATGATGGGAAAGAAGTTTAAGTCATCGAAGATCAAAAAGTTCATAAAGCAAGCGCTTTGCGTGGTGCTGGCCGTTGCGCTGATCGAGGGAGACATTCCTTTGTTCAACAACCTGACGGCGCGGCAATTAATTCACGCGCCCAAAAAGGTAAAGGCTGAATCGTATGTAAAGTATAATGTTGGTAACTATACGAAAATGACCGCGGGAACCACCCACTATCGTATTGACAGCTGGGATGATTTCGTTTGGTATTCGCAGGCATATTATGAAGCCAGCCAAGGGAGCTATGGCGCGGGCGTAACCCATGCCAATGACACGGTTGAACTTGTCATCCAGAGTAATGAACAGAACTCCTCCATAGAGTTGACAAACCGGTTCGAGCCTATCGGAAACGATGACTCCGTTTTTGCTGGAAAGCTTTTGTTTGACGTCAATTCGCAAGACATGTTTAACATTGACGCGCCTTTCTTTGGTACGGTTTCTGAGACGGCGAAGATTGCGTTTATTTCTGACGAAAACTCTCCTAAGACCATTACCATTACGAGAACCGCCAATAAGCCTGGAGATCCGCTGTTGGCATATAAGGTCGTAAGCGATGGTGATCCGAATACGCACGCTGACTGGAGGTTCCTGTTTGAAGCGTTTGCGAATGACCGTGACGTGACCTATGGTGGCGTGATCGGTCTGATCGATGACGGAGCCAATGTGGAATTGACGGTAGCCAACAATGCGCTGGTCGGAACGGAAGTCATTTCCGACGCGGCGGGAGCTTCAGGAGATCCCAGACAAAAGGATGTTGGTGCACTCTGCGGCGTAATGGGCGCAGGGGCTACTTTGGTAGCATATTATTCCGGATCCAACACGGACTATCCCGTGACGAGCGAACATGGTAATGCCGGCGGATTGATCGGTATGATGGATACTGGCTCTACGCTTGAACTGCATGCGGCAGCAAACCTTCAGGGGCAGGATGTGTTAGTGTATGCCCAAGATGGATATGCAGGCGGTCTTGTCGGCAAGAATCTTGGCGGAACGGTAAATATCGTGCTTGGCGCAGCAACTCGTTCTGCGGCAGCTCCTTCCGGCGGTGAAGGGGAAGGCTCTGGCGGCAAGAGAGGTGCTCCGAGTGTTACGGAGACTTCCGAGGAAGGCGACGAGAAGAAGTCCGAAGAAGATGGAGAGAAGGGCGCCGAGGACGGTGAAGAGTCTGAAGAAGGCGCTGAAAAGAAGAGTGCCGAGGACGGCGAAAAGTCTGAGGAGGGCGACGAGAAGAAGGACGCTGAGGACGGCGAGAAGCCCGAAGAAGGCGCTGAAAAGAAGAGTGCCGAGGACGGCGAGAAGTCCGAAGAAGGCGACGAGAAGAAGAGTGCCGAGGACGGCGAGAAGTCTGAAGAAGGCGACGAGAAGAAGAGTGCCGAGGACAGCGAGAAGTCTGAAGAAGGCGCTGAAAAGAGTTCAGAAGGTACTGAGAATACAACTGCTGGCAATGATGACGCATCTGCTGCGCCCGTACAGGGTAGCGAGAACTCTGAAGGCGATGCAAGCGACGCTGGTAATGATACGACCACGGCACCTGTACAAGGCGGCGAGGATGTAACTAATGTTGGCGGAGAAGCTGCAAGCAATGACAATGACGGCGCATCTGAACCCGCACAAGGCGGAGAGGAAGAAGCCAATGCCGGTGGCGAGAATGTTGGCGCTGAAGAGGCAGACAATGGTACTGACGAGCTTGCTGCACCCGCACAAGGTGGCGAAGAAGCCTCAAATGCAGCAGTCGCTGATGATGCATCTGCTGCAGTGGCTCCTCAGAGCACCGAGAATACAGAAGCAGGTAATGCCACCAATGATGTAACAACTGCACCCGCACAGGGTGGCGAGGACGCATCTGCCGCAGCAGGCGATGACGAAACGACCGCACCTGCACAGAACGATACTACGGCTGGAGATACCACCAGCGAGGACCAGGCGTCCACCGATGATGTTGTCACGGTTCCCGCCCCGACAAAGAAGCTTGCAGAGGGTTCCGAACCTGAGACGCGTGGCGTAACGCCCACATCCTATCCGATCAAGCAGTTTATCGTTGGTTCCTTAGGTTCCGGCGGACTCTTTGGATACTATAAGCCCAATATGTCAGCGGGCTCATATACTCTTGACGTCAGCATATATGAAATTTATTGTAAGGTCAGCGTTAAGACGGCTGGAAATAATCTCTATTCCGGCGGTCTGTTTGGCGTGCTTGAGATCGACGGCGGCACCCTGACCGTTCAAGGCGCGAACGACAAGACCGCAGTGAAGTCTGAGCATGCTTCCATCACTGACAACATGGCAGTCACGACCGGTGCAAAGGCAAGCAATTACGGTGGCCTGATCGGTAAATACCAGGCGATCAACACCAGCGATGAGCTTGTGTTGACAAACCTCAAGGTTGAGGCAAAGAACACTTTGGAAGCGGGCGTCTTCGCAGGCGCGATCAGCACGATATCCGGAGCATCCTACGCTAAGATCTCTGGTTTTGAGTTGACGAGCGCAACCAATGTTGCCGGTCTCACAAGGTTTGGCGGCCTTGTTGCTGAGGCAGATAAGGCATATATCTACGCCGAGAACGTTACGATCGGCACTTCCGGACATGCACTCAGTTCGTTTAAGGGCGCAAGTCTGGTAGGCAAATTAAGCAATGGCGTTCTTGGCTTAAATGGGACGATCGATCTGACCTATTCGGCACCCGAAACTGGTTCTGATGAGACGGGGCAGCTGGTTGGCCTGCGCGATCACGCCTTGATCTATTCGGAGGCCGGATGGAGCTATACTCCGAATGCCGTGGAAGTGGACAACGTTGCTTCCTGGGGCGACGTCCTTACGTTTGGCACCGCACTTTCCAAGGGAGACGTATTTACGGAGTCGGCGCATGTCATAACGATCGGAAGCGTAACGCCGAACGCGATAGGCAACGTGGCAAGCTATGCAAGGGCATCGTTGTTGTTCCAGATCGACGTGACGCAAAATGATTTCATTGCAGATTCTCCCGCTTCCCTTGCGGCAACCACTGATATAATGTTTACTGGGGACATTGACCTTACGGATACGGGGCTTCGCGGCATCACCAGGGACAATGGTTCGACAAACGTTGAGTTCCAAGGTTCCATTACGGGTGCTGCGGGAATAAAGATCATATTTGACATTAAGAATGTTGGCGGAACTGGCACGAGACCTGTTTATCGACACAAATATAATGGATTGGTTGCCAATCTGAATCCTGTCTCCGGAAAAACATGCTCAACGCTTGATCTTGAGGGTGATATCTACGTGAAGGCGGCGACCGTCATTTATGCCGGCGCGCTTGCGGCACAAGCTAAAGGTGACGTTGAGATTACGAATTGTAACACCACTTCCAACATGACCTTCCACGTCGGCGGCGGTCAGCAGGCGATTGTTGGCGGCCTGGTGGGAGAGGCAATCGCGGGAATCAGAAACATTACCGTAACCTCTTGCACGTTCGAGGGAACGATCACCGGCGGCAACTCCAGCGCTGATACCTGTCTTGGAGGGCTCTTTGGCAAGATCAGCACGGATTCGACTAACACGATTGAGTGGAAGTTTGACACGGTAACTTTAAAGGGCGTCGTGGAAAACACTTACACTAAAAAGCAAGATATTGGCGGACTGGTCGCACATACCAACGGAAATAATATGGCGACGATCGTGATCGACGGCGTGATTGCCGACGGTCTGCGCGTGGAAGGCTCTACTGCGGCTTCCATGGGAGGCTTGCTTGGCTACGGCTGGAATAGCACACACGTGGATCTGCAGTCCTTCTCCGTTGATAATGCACCCACCGTTAAGATGAATGGCGCCGGCGGCGCGGCAGGCTTGGTATATCAGGCAACCGGGCACTGGGAGGTGCATGATCTTGACCTTGACGGCATTAAGATGGACGTAGGTAGCGCCAAGTCCGTCGGCATGATGGTCAATCAGGGTACCAGTGGCACCAACGGCATTTATCTGGAATTGGTGCCGGAATACGATTATAAGTTATCCTTTGCAACTGGTTCCAACTTTGGAAGCGGCGTATTCGATGAAATCTGTGCATACAGTGCTGCCAACGGAAACGTCATGGAAAATGGTCAGGGCATCATTTCCATCAGCACCTATGACGGAAGCGATGCGAATTCATATAAGCTGAAGATGAGCAGCACCTCCAATCCGGACAATACGAACACCGGGCTCACTTATCAGGCGCGGACCACACAGGGAGAAACTCAAAATCCCAATTCGAGATATTACTACAATCTGGACAAGATCGATAATGACAACACACTGTCAACAGATGCTGAAAAGCTGATGAGATGGGGTGTGCGTCAGTATGCAAGCAGCAACGTTCAAAGCTTCTTCCCGAATCCGTTCAATGGATCCACCATCCCGAACGGGAATTATTCCATGCGCGGTTACAGCTGGTATCCCGTGACGGTTAAGAGCGCCATGACGATCAATGGGACCTTTGAATTCTTTAGTGAGGAGTTCACTGAGACCGAGAATGCGAAGCCTGCTTCGAATGGTCATACGAATCAGTGGTCGCCGCTCGCAAAAACGCAGCATTACATGATGCAAAATGGTCTGTTCTACAATGTGTCAGCAAACTTGACGATCCGTAACATTACCTTGAAGGGTACGATTGGTGCCGTGGACAACTTCGGTACCGGTGCACTTGTTTATGGCACGGTTGCAGGCACGGCTTCCGACGCCAACAAGATCGCCAATGTGAACAGTACGAATGGTTCCATTTCGCTTGCAGGCATTCGCGTATGGAATCTTTCGGATCATTCTTCCTATGCGCCGCTTCTGATCAATAAGACTGGCAGTTTTGTTACATTGAAGATCAGCAATGTCAGCACGACTTCTGATTATGCAAGCGGAAGTTCAGCGGCGACGAGCCTCATCGGCATGGCGGGCGCATCCGACACGGACACCTACGTGACCGTTGACTTTACAAAGATTAAGCTCGATGCCAGGACAAGTGCGGGAAGTCCTGCGCTCAGCAATCATGGTTATAACACGACAAAGTCCATCTTTACCCGCGCAACCCTTCTCGAAAGACTGGTAGGACCTTCCGGAACCTATACCTACACCTATGAGGATGATTGGGGCGGAGCTACTCCGGCGCATAACGTAACCTACGGTAAAGAAGTTGGTTATACCACCGCCAATCCCGCAAACTCGCAGTATCCCGGAGAAGAGATATGGTATGCAAGGGCTTCCACGGCAGATGCGCAGTACGCAACGAGCCACTCCGCAGCACCTTCAGGCGCTACGCCAAGTGATTCCTTTGCGGACTTCTTGCCTTATGTTAAGACGGTAAACTCGGCCAGCGAGATCACCGGCGGCGCTGTACATTATCAGCTGAAGGTGAACCATCAGCCCTCTGACATGTTGGCAGGGTGCGGAACCTATAACGACCCTTACGTGATCACAAGTGCGGAAGATCTCGTTAAGATTTCTCAGTGGATTGCTTCGAGTACCGACATCCAGTCGGCGACGATCAATGCGTTGTTTGATGCGGATGGCTTCTGCGCTGATAAGGCAGAGCATAAGACCTTCACGGTTGTCAATGGTGCGTTTTCCGATGGCGCAGGAACCACGAAATCCTATGAGGAAATGCGTCGGTACTTAGCAGAGGCATATTACGTGATCTCACCTGCCAACGCAAACGAGATCACCCTGGAGGCAACGTCCGGTTTCCTTGGTCTGGGCATCAAGGACGTGGGATATCATTTCCGCGGCGTCATTGTGGGTAACGCCGGCGTGACGATCAACAACAAAACCCAGTATCCTTTGATCAGATACAGCGACGGCAGCGTCGTTAAGAATCTGAACGTCTCCGTTGATGCAAATATCACGCTTGCAACGGCCAGCGAAACCTACGACTATGTATCGGGAAAGAAATATAATGCAAATGACATTATCGAACCTGGTGCCTATGGAGCCGTGATCGGCGTCGTGGCGGGCGGTGATAATATCATTGACAATGTTCAGACGGAATTTGGAACTTCCACGATCAAAGCCACGGGCAAAAAGGCACAATACCAGCCGATCGGTGGTTTCGTTGGCGTGGTCGTAAACGGCGGCGTCATCTTTAAGAATATGTCAGCAAATACCACGGGCCTTTCCAATGACAACGTGATCACTGATCCTAACAACAACACGACCAATCAATGCCCCACGAGCAGACGGACCAACATGGTGGATGATGACAACATTGCCTGGCTTTACGTAAATCCTATCGTCGGTCGTGTGGTCAATGGCTTCGCAATCAATGAAGCCACTGAATATCATGCAAAGAATGAAGGTTGCATTCTGAATAACGGCACGAAGCATTACTCCATTACGGACATAAAGGGTTACACTTCTCTTTCAGCAGACGAAAAGCTTTCCGTGGATAATAATAAAAACATCACGATCCCTGACGCGCAAAGCTTCTTCATCCTTTCGCTGATCGTGAACAGCGGCATGGGCATCCAGAGAAATAAAGCGAACGTGTCTGACATGATGAACAAGACAGGCTACTTTGATGCCTCTAAATTCCAGACCGCCCGCAGGGCGGAGTACTCCAAGGTTGGAACAGTGACCTCGGACACCGATGCTGATTTCGTCCTGTCCCAAAAGGATACCTACAAAGCGACTGGGACTGCGAACGCCGCTGACAACATTATGTACTACGTTCCTTATGTTGTAGCGAACTATACCAATACATATACGGAGCAAGGGGTAGATTATTATTTCGCAAAGGCGATCGCAAATTCCAACAATGAATGTACGATCACGCTGGCTGAAGGAAAATACTATGAGATGCCGGACGGATTCCAGGGAATCGGCAGTAAGTATTATTCGGATTCAAGGATCAAGGTTGGCAAGTTCACCGGAAATGATGCGAAGATCGAGCTGAATATCAGTTACAATTATTACTTTTCCTATAACAGTGCAGCAAAAGCGGATAATTTTGACAACACTTATCAGCATATTGATGACGTTGGTTTGGGCCTGTTCAACAACGCATCCGGAACAACGAACAGCAGTACCAAGTGCTATAAAGGGTTTGTCCTGACAGGTAGCGTTAAGGCGGAGTGCATTGATAATAAGTTCCATGACGGAGACCATCTTCCTTATGTTGCGACCATGGTGAACACGACGCAAACGGGAGATATGACCGATAAGGTAAAGATGGTAAGCGTGGGTGCGCTGATCGGTACTTCACATTCGCAACAATATATTGACGGCGTTGCTCTGCAGAACATCGACGTTAAGGGCATACGCTATACAGGCGGCATGATCGGCTGGATCCCAGGCAGTTCAACCACGATCATGAACACAGGTTCCTCACCGAAGCCGTCCTATGGGATCAAGGTGCATGGCGCGGGCAATACCGGCGGCATGATCGGACGTTCCTACCAAGGAGCGATCACCATTGACAACAATAATGCGACCTATAGCATCGTTGAGGTGCTCAGCGACTGTACCAACCGAACGGGTAATGATTATAACTACGGCGTGGGAGGCTTTATCGGCAACTGCCGTGGCGATGAAAAAATGCAGGTCAAGATCGAGAACGTAATCGTAGGTACCTTGGAACAAAGCGAGTTGACGACCGTTGGATGTACTGGTGCCGAGATCAATTCCGGCGGCATGATCGGCATTTCAAACAAGTGTCAGCTGACCATCAACAACTGTAAGATCTATAACCAGTCCGTGACCTCGCAATATACTGCAGCCGGTCTGGTCGGATACATGGCAACCGAGACGCAGAAAACATCCTCCATCACAAATGTCATTGTCACTTGCAAGGATGGACTGAGCGGACAGATCACAAGCAGTAATAACTTTGCGGGAGGCATGTTTGGCGCGATCAAGCGTGACGTAAAGGACGTCACCATCTCTTCGTGCGAAGTGAAGGGCTATTCCATCGTAGGCAGTAACTACGCGGGTGGATTGGTTGGCTTCCTGGGACATCACCCCGGAGACAAGCAGGAGAGCAATCATAAATTGATCCTTCAAAATGTTTCCGTGACCGATTGCGGGATCCAGACCTCCGCAAGCGGCGGATATGCAGGCGGTCTGGTTGGTTGCGTCAATTACTCAAATGACACGAAGCACAGAGATATTTATGGCTATAACGTATTTGCCAAAGATCTGAGCATAGCCGGGACCTATCAAGGCAGCATCACCGGCGGCGTCACCAATGCGACATACAACGTGATCAAGCTTGTTGCTTTCTCGCGCCATAATGATAAGAACGACAGACCCATGATCCAGGAAATCATCGGAAACAACGGTACCTATGGCACCGGCGGCTATGTGATCTTCTCAGATTATACTGGCGACGTTACCAACGAAAATTGGACACTTGACGTTGGTATTCCGAATGGTTTGAGCCGCGTGGATGCAGCATATCCTTACGTGAACGTGAACCCGAAGACGGAGATTGACCTGTCTTCCACGCCCAAGTTCCTTACCAGTGACGGCGCAAACCAGACGGCAGTGGAAGATATCTTTAGTGACATCAATGGCCACGTGGTTGGTTATTATAAGACGGTGGAAGGACTCGCTTCTCTTGAAGATAAGGTTTCTTCCTTCGCTTTGGAAATGGGAACAAAGCCTTTCGCAACGGGCAAGGACTTCCCCGTGCTTGTCATTGACGATGCGAACCGCACCAATACGACGCAGCGTATCAATGATTACATTGCGCTTTTGACGAACTCCACGCCATACGACAAGACGAACAACATTGGATTTAACTACGCTGCCGTGAATAACAGCAACTATACGCCAATCTTCAGGACCGTGCTTCATAAGTGTACCTTCGACGAAAATGGTAGAATACTGACAATTGATGCAGGTAACGCCGGCAACAATACGGACGTGAATGCATCGCCTGGCGGCTCATATCCTTGCCTGAAGCGACTCGCCACGCAGTTCTACATGAATGCGAATGACACCGATACTTCGGCTGAGGTTGCGCAGTTCACGCTCCTTGACGTGCAGTACCTCGATCCTTCCGGATCGGGCAAGATCGTTTATCACCTTTATGTTCCGGTCTATGTGAGAAAGCTGTTGGAATATGACTTCTACATTCACGTAGAGTCTGGCACGACCTACAAAGTAAACGAGCTTGACAATAACTCTCAGAACGTGCTGGTAGAGAATCTTGGCACGCCTGTGACGCTGGAATTTGTTTATTCCTACAACCGTACGAAGAATGAGTGGCTCTCTGCCATTAACGGCGGTGACTCCTTACTTTCAAATTATGCAAAGACGTTACATCTGGAGAACAACACTTCCGTGGATTCGGGCGCAACAAGACCGAACTTCCCGAGCGATACCAGAATGGTTCTGATCGACACGCAGAATGCTTCAAAGCCCTATTATCTTAATTCCATTCCGGCAAGTTTTGACACAACGGATGAAAAGGTGAAGGAGCTGAAGCTTTCAGAGTTTAGCGGTTTCGCCCCGGTACCTTTCATTGACATGATGACGGTAACGGTAGCTGAGGATAACACCAACGGAACATTGATCGTCTGTGACGCCAGCGACGAGAATGCAACAGCGAAAGCAGTGATCGGCGGGGAAGAGAAGTACCTAAAGTATGTTTCCACGGAAGATAGCACAAGTGAAACAAGGTACAAAGCAACGGACGTAACTTTTGCAAATGGTGGGGACAAGTTAACTGAGCATTACTTCCTGAGCATTTATACGCCGGTATCCACGGAAGACAAAGTGTTCAACTACTCCATCGGTGCTGAGCAGACGCTGGGTAACAGCCCTTATCCTTCCAGAATCACTACGGAGAGTAAGAGCCACGCGGCTGGTTTGCTCATGGGATATATCTACGAACAGAATGTTTTCTTAGATAAGCTTTCGGTCAATGGTGACGAGACTGATTTCTGCATTACGACTGATGATCATGCGATCGACGTGGAGATGCGTGCAACGATCAGGCTGACGACTTCCGGAACGAAGAACGTAAAGAACCTCTTGCAGAGCACGAATCCTCCTGGCATTTACCAGAGCCTGTTGATCCAGCTAAGAAAGCACTCGGATACGGACGTGGTCGGCATCCAGCACCTTGACAGCGCTATGGTAACGCTGTACACGATCAATGGCGATAATGTTACTTCGCTGAACAGTTCTTGGAATAATGATGCTTGTACGATCCCTACGGCAAGCTATATTGAGTTTCGTAACAACGTATCTTTGGCAAACAAGCTGGCGAACGGAAACGTTGAGATCAAAGCGAACGTGACGCTTGACTTTGGAGATAATCCGGAAAACATCGGAAAGCAATTCTTCCCGAAAGAGCCAGATACGAATCGTACCAGCGTAAGAGTACTTTCCAAGATCGCTTCGAATCCGGCATTGACGGCTTACAGCAAGATGTCGATCTATACGGAAGCGATGACGGAACAATCTCTAATGTACGGTGATGACAAAGCCAATAAGTACTACTGTGACCTGTCCGAGAAGGCAAAGCTTTCCTACGATGCAATCCAGGTTGGAGATGGTGAAAGCGTTCAGATGCAGCTTGGTATCAATGCAAATGACGTCACTGTGAACCCTGTTCCGATCAAGACCATGGGTATCTACAACGTGAAGGATTTCAAGTCGGGATGGAATGACGCGGAGTATCTGCGATGCACGATCCAACTGAGGTCCAAGGCCGCAAGCAATTATCAGACGCCGCTTGCGATTGCAACATACTTACCCAAAAATGATTTCAAGATCCTCGATAACGTGCAGCCTGTTTACGTAAAGAAAGGCGATAATGACACGGCATGGACCTTCATCTACAGTAAGGCAGATCTGATCTCTAATGGGTACTTTGACGGCAACATTTGCGAGATCCCGATCGACTTCAAGGTGAATACCGGCGCAGATCTTTTCGAGAGTAACAACCTGATCTATTCCAACTATGGTGTGTATCTTGGCGTGGATCTGATCGGAGCTGAGGCTAGCCCGACTGAAAGCTCGACGGCCATTACGGGCTCCGATCCGACCGCGGATTACGTGAAGTACACCAACACCAGGATCTATCTGGACAAGGTGAATCCGAACAAGACGAATCCCTAAGTATTTCAAGGAAAAAACTTTGGGCAACCCCTTGACATTCCCTTGTTTCGGGCTTATACTTACATACGGTTAATAAAGTTTACTAGATGAAGAGTGGCGCGAGCCACTCTTCATCGCATGTTAGGGTTTTTAAGGAGGCACGATGTCAAAAAGAGAATCCTATGAAGCAAAGGCGGAGGAGCTCCTTGCTCCGATCGTCGAAAAGATGGGCATTGAGATTTACGACGTGGAATATGTCAAGGAGGGGAGCGAGTATTATCTTCGGGCCTACATTGACAAGGAAGGCGGCGTAAACATCAATGACTGCGAGGCAGTGAGCCGTGCGTTTTCGGACGTGCTTGACGAGGCGGACCCGATCGAGGAGGCATATGTCCTCGAGGTTTCAAGCCCGGGTCTCGGGCGGACGCTCAAGAAGGACAGACACCTTCAAAAGAGCATTGGTCAGGACGTGGAAGTGAAGCTCTTTAAGCCGTTCGAAGGCACCAAATGCAAGGAGTTTGAAGGCGAACTTATCCGCTTCGATGAAAAAACGATCACGATCCGCGATGATAAGACGGAGAGGACGTTTGAGCGAAGCACCGTGGCACTGATCAGGCTGGCACTGGACTTCTAGGACGCCACGGAGTCTGGACTTTGCAGACAAGGTCCCGCAGGGGACAAACAGTTTTTGAATATTAAGGCGATATGCCGGAAATGGAGGATATGATGAACAAGGAATTAATGGAGGCACTGGATATCTTAGAGAAGGAGAAGGAGATCAGCAAGGAGACGCTGTTCGAGGCAATCGAGAACTCGCTGCTCACGGCCTGCAAGAACCATTTTGGTAAAGCAGACAACGTGAAGGTTGAGATCGATCGTGAGACCTGCGACTTTTTGGTATATGCCGAAAAGGAAGTGGTTGCAACGGCTGATGACGTGGAAGATCCCGTGCTTCAGATCAGTTTAGAGGACGCTCAGAAGATTTCCACCAAGGCTTCCGTTGGCGACGTGATCCACGTAGAGATCAAATCCAAGGAGTTTGGCCGTATCGCAACGCAGAACGCAAAGAACGTGATCCTGCAGAAGATCCGCGAGGAAGAAAGAAGCGTGATCTACAATCAGTATTACGAGAAGGAGCGCGACGTCGTGACCGGCATCGTGCAGCGTTACATTGGCAAGAACATCAGCATCAACCTTGGTAAGGCTGACGCACTGCTGACCGAGGCAGAGCAGGTGAAGGGCGAAGTATTCCGTCCCACCGAGCGCATCAAGGTATATGTTCACGAAGTAAAGAACACTCCCAAGGGACCGCGCATCAGCGTGAGCCGCACGCATCCGGAGCTGGTAAAGCGTCTGTTCGAGGCAGAGGTAACGGAGATCAAGGACGGCACCGTAGAGATCAAGAGCATTGCGCGTGAGGCAGGAAGCCGTACCAAGATCGCAGTTTGGTCCAACAACCCCGACGTGGACGCAGTTGGCGCATGTGTCGGCATGAACGGCGCAAGAGTAAACGCTATCGTTGAGGAGCTGCGCGGCGAGAAGATCGACGTGGTGAACTGGGATGAGAACCCTGGTAACCTGATCCAGAATGCACTTTCTCCCGCAAAGATCGTTGCAGTATTTGCAGATCCCGAGGAGAAGACGGCAAAGGTTGTCGTTCCCGATTATCAGCTGTCTTTGGCAATCGGTAAGGAAGGTCAGAACGCACGCTTGGCTGCAAGGCTGACGGGCTATAAGATCGACATCAAGTCTGAGACCCAGGCGAAGGATGCTCCCGGCTTCCGTTATGAGGATTACGTGGATGATGAGGAGTATGAAGAGTACGAGGGTTACGAAGGCCAGGAAGGATATGACCAGGACGGCTACGTAAATCAGTAAAAGGAGTTTGAGAAAGCATGACGAAAAAGCTTCCACTGAGACAATGTGTTGGATGCGGCGAAATGAAAACGAAAAAGGAAATGATGCGTGTTCTGAAGTCGGAAAACGAACCGATATGCCTTGATCTTACGGGCAAGAAGAACGGACGCGGCGCCTATCTTTGCAAGAGCATGGAGTGCCTTAAGAAGGCTCGGAAGAATAAGGGTTTGGAAAGATCCTTAAAGACGAGCATTCCCGAGGAAGTCTACGACGCTCTGGAAAAGGAGTTTGCGGATGGCAGTACAGAGTAAAGTCATTTCCCTGTTGGGACTTGCCATGAAGAGTGGCAACGTGGTCAGCGGAGAGTACCAAGTGCTGGAGGCGGTAAGGAAAAAGAAGGCAAAGCTGGTGCTGGTTTCCGAGGACGCGTCAGACAACACAAAGAAGCTTTTTTCTGACAAATGTGCTTTTTACAAGGTTCCCGTAGAACTTTACGGGACAAAGGAAGATTTGGGCCGGGCGATCGGAAAAGACCTGAGATCTTCATTGGCGGTATGTGAAGAAAACTTCGCATCTGCCATTAAGAAACAATTGGAATTGAAGATGTAGGGCCTTATGAGAGCCTGAAAGGAGAAAAAATAGCGAATGGCAAAAATCAGAATTCATGAACTTGCAAAAGAGTTAAAGATCGAAAATAAAGAGTTGCTGCAATTCCTTGCCGGAAAAGGCATCGAGAACAAGACGGCATCGAGCGGGCTTGACGCGGCCGAAGAGCAGATGGTAAGGTCGGCATTTGGCGGCGGCGCTCCGAAGAAGGCGGAGAGCGCGAAGAATGCGGAGGCTGAGAAGAAGGCTGACGCTACAAAGAAGAGCGATGCCGAAAAGAAAGCACCTAAGGCCGACGATAAGAAGGCTGAGGAAAAGGCGCAGGCTCCCGTAAAGGCTGGGGAAGCACCTAAGGATGAGGAGAAGAGCGAGAAGGCACCTGCTAAGGCGCCCGCACAGAACGCACCCGAGAATAAGCCTGCAAAGGAGCAGCAAAAGGCACCCACGCAGCAGACCACACCTCAGGGAGGCGATGCAAATAAGGCTCCCGCACCTCAGGGAGGCGACGCGCAGTCCGCTCCGAAAAAGAAAAAGACGATCATCATTGTCAACAACCAGCAGAATTCCAGAAACCAGGGTCCTCGCGGGAACGCGCCGACCCAGGGACGTCCTCAGGGACAGGGCGGAAGGCCTGGCTACGGCAATGGTGGATATAACAATGGTTATAACAACGGCAGACCCGGACAGCAGCAGGCGCCTCGTACGCCCATCCGTCCGCTCACGCCGCCATCCCCTACGCCCAGCGTGCAGATGGTGAACACCACGCCTTCCCAGACGAAGCGCACTAATCCGGCACCTGAGAAGAAGGAAAACGAAAACGTAAACGTAACGAATACGCCCGTAGTGGAGAACGTAACGCCTACCACCGCTCCGGAGAATACTGCGCCCGTAAAACCTACCCCTGCACCTACGCAGGAGCAGAAGGCGCCTACGACCCAGCAGGGCGCGTCTGAGCGTCGTCCTCAGCAGGGCGGCCAGGGTCAGGGCCAAGGCGGTCAGACGGGCCCCAGAAACGGCCAGTATGTGCCTCGTGAGGGCCAGGGCGGCTACAATCGTCAGGGTGGCCAGTATGGTCAGCGTGACGGCCAGGGCCAGGGCGGTTACAATCGCCAGGGCGGTCAGTATGGTCAGCGTGACGGCCAGGGCCAGGGCAGCTACAATCGTCAGGGTGGCCAGTATGGTCAGCGTGACGGCCAGGGCCAGGGCGGTTACAATCGCCAGGGCGGTCAGTATGGTCAGCGTGACGGCCAGGGCCAGGGCGGCTATAATCGCCAGGGTGGTCAGTATGGTCAGCGTGACGGCCAGGGCCAGGGCGGCTATAATCGTCAGGGTGGTCAATTTGGCGGTCGTGACGGTCAAGGCGGCAGAACCGGTCAGTATCAGGGCGGCAGCCGTGACGGACGCGGTGGCTTTAGCGGTCAGGGCGGCAGACCCGGTCAGGGCCAGTTTGGCGGTCGTGACGCAAGAGGCAGCAAGTCCTTCGGTGGCGATTCCGCACCCGCAAAGGATATGGAAAAGAAGCGCGAGGAGGACAAGAGAAGGTTCTCTCAGGAGCGCGACAAGAGAAATAAAAAGGATTACATGTATGAGGAGGACGAGGCAGCAAAGAACAAGCCTGGCCGCTTCATAAAGCCTGAAAAGAAGAAGGAAGAGACGGTTGAGGAAGTGATCAAGGTGATCACCCTTCCTGAGACCATCACCATCAAGGATCTCGCCGACAAGATGAAGCAGCAGCCCGCTGCCCTCATCAAGAAGCTCTTCATGGAAGGCAAGATCGTGACCGTAAACCAGGAGATTTCCTACGATGAGGCGGAAGCCCTCGCCATGGATTATGAGATCCTTTGCGAGAAGGAAGTCAAGGTTGACGTGATCGAAGAACTCCTGAAGGAGGACGAGGAGAACGAGGCAGATCTTGTGGAAAGACCTCCCGTAATCTGCGTTATGGGTCACGTTGACCATGGTAAAACCTCCCTGTTGGATGCGATCCGTAAGACGAACGTAACCGATAAGGAGGCAGGCGGAATCACGCAGCACATCGGTGCGTACACCGTTTCCTTGAACGGCAGAGACATCACGTTCCTTGATACGCCCGGACACGAAGCCTTCACGGCAATGCGTATGCGTGGTGCAAATTCCACCGATATCGCGATCCTCGTGGTAGCAGCAGATGACGGCGTAATGCCTCAGACCATTGAGGCAATCAACCATGCAAAGGCTGCAGGCATTGAGATCGTTGTTGCAGTAAACAAGATCGATAAGCCCTCCGCAAACATTGAGCGCGTAAAGCAGGAGCTCACGGAATATGAGCTCGTTGCCACCGACTGGGGCGGAAACACGGAGTTTGTTCCCGTGTCCGCAAAGACCGGCCAGGGCATTGAGGACCTTCTGGAGACCATTCTTCTGACCGCAGACATTTTGGAACTGAAGGCGAACCCGAACAGAAAGGCAAGAGGTCTTGTGATCGAGGCTGAGCTGGATAAGGGTCGTGGTCCTGTTGCGACCGTTCTGGTGCAGAAGGGTACGCTCCGCGTTGGCGATTTCATCTCCGCAGGCGCATGCCACGGTAAGGTAAGAGCCATGGTGGATGACAAGGGCAGAAGAGTGAAGGAAGCAACGCCTTCCACGCCTGTTGAGATCCTTGGTCTGAACGACGTTCCCAGCGCAGGCGAGGTGTTCCTTGCACATGACAGCGACAAGACGGCGAAGACATATGCCGAGACCTATATGGCACAGAACAAGGAGAAGATGCTCGAGGAGACCAAGGGCAAGATGAGCCTGGACGATCTGTTCTCGCAGATCAAGGAAGGTAACCTGAAGGAACTCAACCTGATCGTCAAGGCAGACGTGCAGGGTAGCGTGGAAGCCGTAAAGACTTCGCTCCTTAAGCTCTCCAACGATGAAGTTGTCGTGAAGTGCATTCACGGCGGCGTAGGTGCGATCAACGAGTCCGACGTGGTTTTGGCAAGTGCTTCCAACGCGATCATCATCGGCTTTAACGTGCGTCCTGACGCAACGGCAAAGGCAACGGCAGAGCGCGAAGGCGTGGACGTTCGTCTGTATAAGGTGATCTATCAGGCCATCGAGGACGTGGAGGCAGCCATGAAGGGCATGCTCGATCCCATCTTCGAAGAGAAGGTCATTGGTCACGCAGAGGTTCGTCAGATCTTCCGTGCATCCGCGATTGGAAACATTGCAGGTTCTTACGTTTTGGACGGTGTGTTCCAGAGAGATTGCAAGATCCGCATCACCAGAGAAGGCGAGCAGATTTACGAAGGCAAGCTTGCTTCCCTAAAGCGTTTCAAGGATGACGTGAAGGAAGTTAAGGCTGGTTTCGAGTGCGGTCTTGTGTTTGACGGCTTTGACCAGATGCAGGAGTTTGACGTCGTGGAAGCGTACGTCATGGTAGAGGTACCTAGGTAATCATAGCAGAAGGAGGGGCCCGCTTGCGGGAAGATGCCTTCTGCGCATGGCAATCTAAAGATTGTTAGGAGAGTTATGAGAAAAAACAGTATTAAGAATACCCGTATCAACGGGGAAGTGCAAAAGGTCCTTGCGGAACTGATCCGTAAGGACATCAAAGATCCGCGCATCAGCCCCTTCACCAGCGTCGTAGCGGTGGAGGTGGCTCCGGACTTAAAGAGCTGTAAGGCATGGATCAGTGTGCTCGGTGACGAGGAAGCAGGCAAGAAAACGCTTGAGGGCCTAAATTCCGCGATGGGTTACATCCGCAGGGAACTGGCTCACACGATCAACCTGCGCAACACGCCTGAGATCCGTTTTGTGATCGATCAGTCGATCGCATACGGCGTGAACATGTCCCACAAGATCGACGAAGTCATGGCACAAGACCGCCAGAGCGCGATCGAGCGTGGCGATGCGAAAGCATATGACGAAAGCGATGCGGAAGCATTTGATGAAAGCGATGACGCGGACTTTGAGGAAGTAGAGGAGTCTTCGGAAGATGACGTTTGATTTGTTAAAGGAGTGTGCAGGAGCAAAGCGCATCGCCATCACCGGCCATCAAAAGCCGGACGGGGATTGCGTTGGCGCCTGCCTTTCCGTTTGGTATTATTTGAAAAAATATATGCCCGAAGCGACCGTGAAGGTGTTTTTGGAGGAGCCGGATCCCGTGTTTGCGGAGCTTGCCGGCTTTGACCAGATCATCACGGATTTTCCCCACGAGGAGCGCTTTGACGTGGCCTTCGTTCTGGACTGTAACGAGGAACGCACGGGCATTGCAGGAAAGTACGTAAAGAAGGCGGACAAGGTGATCAACGTGGATCACCACGTGACCAATCCCAATGGCTGCGGAGACATCAACTACGTAAAGCCTGAGGTGGGGAGTGCCTGCGAATTGATCTACGACCTGATCGACCCGGAAAAGATGGACGCAGAGCTTGCTAAGTGCCTGTATGTCGGCATAATCCATGACACGGGCGTGTTCCAGTATAGCAACACCTCGCCCGAGACGCTGCGCAAGGCGGCGCACCTGATCAGCTTTGGCTTTGAGTTCTATCGGATCGTGCAGGAGACCTTTTATCAAAAGACCTATTTGCAGTCCCAGATCATGGGCAGGGCGCTGATGGAAAGCGTTCGCTTTATGGACGGGAAGTGCATTGTCAGCGTGATCGATCGCAAGACCATGGATTTTTACGGTGTGACCAATCGTGATTTTGAAGGCATCGTGAATCAGCTGAAAAACATAAAGGGCACCAACTGCGCGATCTTCATGTATGAGACGGGAACGCTGGAATACAAGGTGAGCATTCGCGCGGATCACAGCATTGACGCTGCAAAGCTTGCGGCCTATTTTGGCGGCGGCGGGCATGCAAGGGCGGCAGGCTGCACCATGAAGGGAACCTTTTATGACTGTGTCAACAATCTGTCGGCGCAGATCGAAAAGCAGCTTTTGGGAGAAGAGTAAAGGCCTGAAGAACAGGCATATGAGGCTTGTTTCATGTTGAATGGAATGATCATTGTGAAGAAGGAGGCCGGCTTTACCTCCAATGACGTCGTGGCTAAGATGCGCGGCATTTGCGGACAAAGGAAGGTCGGTCACACGGGAACGCTGGATCCGGACGCTACGGGGGTTTTGCCCGTGTGCCTTGGAACCGGCACGAAGCTTTGTGACATGCTCGCAGATCGCGATAAGGAGTATGTAACAGAGCTTCTTTTGGGTGTGACGACGGATACGCAGGACATTTCCGGAACGGTGCTTTCCGAGCGCGAGGTCAACGCTTCTGAGGAGGAAGTTCACGCAGCGATCCAAAGCTTTGTCGGGGCGTATGATCAGGTTCCGCCCATGTACAGCGCGTTGAAGGTGAACGGTAAGAAGTTATATGAGCTCGCCCGCGAGGGTAAGGAAGTGGAGCGTAAGGCAAGGCGCGTTACGATCCTGGAGATTGAGATCCTGGAGATGAAGCTTCCTGCGGTGAAGCTTCGTGTGGCCTGCACCAAGGGCACCTACATCAGGACGCTGTGTCATGACATTGGCGAAAAACTTGGGTGCGGCGGTACCATGAAATCCCTTGTGAGAACGCGGGTTGGGCACTTTGTGATCGAGCAGGCGAGAACGCTCTCTGAGCTCCAGACGCTTAAGGATGCGGGGAATCTTGAGGAGGCTCTGATCCCGACGGAGAGCGCCTTCGAGGAATGCGAAAGATTTTGCGTGCCACCGCTGGCGGAGAAATATCTCAAAAACGGAAATGCCATCGCTGCTTCGAATTTTGAGGGCGCATCCTTCGAAAATGGCCAACGCGTCCGCATGTGTACCACTGCGGGGCAGTTCCTTGGACTTTATGAATATGTGGGCGCAAAGAAGACCTTTGAGCCCGTGAAGATGTTTTTGTAGGAGTGAATTACTTTGGAGATCATAGCAGACAGTCTGGATTTTCAATTGAATCGTGATACGGCGATTGCCATCGGTAAGTTTGACGGCGTGCATTTGGGGCACAGAAGGCTCTTGGAGGAGATCCTTGCCAAAAAGCAGGATGGCCTTGAAGCCTGCGTGTTCACGTTTGACGTATCCCCGTCCGTGCTCTTTGGCCTGAGTGACGGCAAGGTCCTAACGACGCGTGAGGAAAAGCGCAGGATCTTCCGCGAGATGGGCGTGGACGTGCTCGTGGAATTCCCCATGACTTTGGAGACCGCGGCAATAGAGCCGGAAGATTTCGCCAGAAGATTTTTGTCCGATGCACTTGGCTGCAGGTTCATCGCAGCCGGAGACGATCTGTCCTTTGGACGGTATGGCAGGGGCAATGCTGCGCTATTGAAGTCGCTTGCTGAGGAGCTATCCTTTGAAGTGAAGACCATTGCCAAGGTGCAGATTGACGGAACGCCAGTAAGCTCCACTTATATCCGTTCGCTTGTAGAGGCGGGGGAGATGGAGGAGGCAGCGCGCTTTCTTGGAGAGTCCTACTGCGTGGACGGTAAAGTGGTGCATGGCAATCATTTCGGGCATTCACTTGGTTTCCCCACGATGAATCTGATCCCGAGCGAGGATAAGCTTCTTCCGCCCTTTGGAGTATATGCTTCGAAGGTTCGCATCGAGAATAAGCTTTACAAAGCGATCACAAACGTTGGATTGAAACCCACCGTCACTGACGGAAAGCCTGCGGGAGAGGACGGCCAGTCTATATCCAAGAATGAGCGTATGCATGCAGGCGTTGAGACACATCTGCGTGACTATGACGGCGACCTCTATGGCCAGGAGGTGCAGGTATTCCTGCATCATTTCCAGCGCCCGGAGCAAAAGTTCGAGAGCATCGACGCCCTAAAGGCACAGATCGCAAGGGACGTTGAGGCATGCAGGTAATCCTTGTTTAGATACGGCTATCAGGAAACCATTTTCCCTTTACAACTAGAGAATAATTGAGTAAAATAATCATATGTGGAAACATGAGCTGAAAATAAAGAACTCTCTTGGAAGATGGTAGAATATACATGGTCATAATTGGGATCTGCGATGATGAACAATTGCACAGGGACAGGGTGAAGGAACTTTGCGAACAGTATTTTTCTGAATATCCCAATGAACACGATTACGTGGAGTTTTCATCAGGGGAGGAAGTGCGTGCCTATGAAGGGGAGCGCATGTATCTGCTCTTTTTGGACATTGAGATGGGAGAAACGAACGGAATCGAAGTTCTCAATGCCCTAAGGGAAAAGGACAATGTCTGGAGAATCGCATTTGCTTCCAGTCATACAGAGTATGCGATAGATACCATTGACATGAAGACGCTGGCCTTTTTAAATAAGCCGCTCACATACGATGGTGTGAAAAAGTGCCTAGACATTGCCATTCGCGAGAATGAAGAAAACATTGGCGCAACTTTTACCCTGATGGATGGGAAAAGGGACGTGGTTCTGAGCGATATCATCTACATTCAGGCAGAAAGGCATTATGTCAACGTATATGCCAGAAAAGATGACTTTATGGGCTATGACAGCCTGAAACAGTACGAGGAACAACTCCAGGGCACTTCCATGATACGCATCCATAAATCTTATTTAGTGAACATGCAGTATGTTAAAAAGGTTTTGGCAGAGGAAATCGTCATGACAAACGGAAAACGCCTGCCAATTGGCCGAAAATACAGCAATGACGTAAAGGAGAAGTATTTTAGTTTTGTCAAATCCGTGACGATTGGAAGAAACGAGAAAAAATGATCTGTCATTGATCAATTGAATATCTGCGAAGATAAACAGACAAATGGCCTGGCGAGCACGTAGTTGGTGAAAAAAACACGTAGTTCGTGCAGGGCCATTTGTTTTTTTGTGGTTTTTTCTTCATAATTGTTTTTGAAGTGTTATTGATAATACTCTTTTGCGACTCGCGATAAGCAAAAGGTATAATAATAAAAAGGGGGTAAAAACGATGAAAAAGGCAACCATTTCTAACGACTGGATCACTGCGGTAACCTGTTGGAGTTGTTTGGCATGCGCCGCTTGTCCGGGCGTAGGCCTTCTTGCAGGCCTGAACGGATTGCAGACTTTGAATAGCTAGTTTAGTTACAAACACAAAATGGAGAGGTGCCTTAATAAAGCACCTCTCTCGCTCTGGAAGCGGCAAAAGATAAAAGGTATTGACAGGGGATTAGGCAAAATGGGATTTGTTTCGATCGATAAAGAGGTTAGTCTGGAAAGATATACAATGTGCAGGTATTTACTCAATGTGCCGATTGACAATAAAAAGTACATGATAAACGATTCTGCGTATGAGGTAATTACTAGATTGGATGGCACCAGGACATATGGTGAGCTAATAAAGGAGTTGGCTTGTTATTATAATGATGATGAGAAACACGTGGAAGAAACGGTAAAGGATCTGTTTACTCAGCTTGAAAATGGTTTTTCCATACGCATCGAGCATTACGATGAGAAAACACCTAAGAGAATAGAGGTCACTGGTGAGTTTTGTTATTATCCAAAGGTTGCTACGCTGGAGATCACGGAGGCCTGTAATCTGAAGTGCATTCATTGCTATGGTGATTTTGGCAGCAGAGCCTGTCATGCAATGAAACTGGAAGACATCAAAAAAGTCATGGATGATCTGGATGAAATGGGTATAACGGCCATCGAACTTACGGGTGGAGACATAACGACTTATCCGCATTTGAAAGAGGTGATAGAATACTCATTGTCAAAATCCTTCGTTAAGGTTAATCTATTAACGAATGGGATTTTACTCACGGAAGACATCATGCGGTTGGTCGTTGAGAATAAAGAAAGAATGGCCATACAGATCGATCTTCACAGTTTAAGAGATGAGTATCTGTTGTGGTTCACAAAGGCTAGTAATACACTTGATACGATCAAGAAAAATATAGAATTCTTCAGCAGTCATGGCGTGATCATGCGAGTGGCTACGATTTTCACAAGCCGAAACATTGAAGAATTTGAAGCAATTGGAGAATGGGTTGGAAGCAGAGGGATCAAATGGGGAGTCGGCTTGGTTGACAGGCTTGGAAGAGCCGTGGAAAACGATGGCGAATTGTACCTTGACGCATCCCAAATGCAGCGTTTTGTTGCGGAATTGACCAAGTACTCGGGAAAATACCCCGGTACGTTATCACTGATTGATTACCATCCAAATGATCAAAACTGCGGAGCTATGACTTCACAGGTCGTTTTTAATTCCCGCGGGGAGATCAAACTATGCACCATGGACAACAGAAGCTATTTCAACAATGAAATGGGAAATGTTTTTGAGAAAAAAGTCTCCGACATATATGATGACAAGATCGAAGTCGTAAAGGCATTGACCATGTATCAGCTTCCTGATAACAGTTCAAAGGAATGTACGGAATGTGGTTTGTTCGTGCAATGCAGTAATTGTGTGCTTAAGAATTTTATCAACATGAAAGAAAGTGGTTTTAAATGCAAATGGTATCAAGAAAGCGTTCCTGATATCATGAAACAACATTTTTTTGGTTAAAACATGGAGAGAATATGTGGATCGTTATCTTTTTGTTGTTGCCGCTAAATGGCATTGCGCATGAATTGGGGCATGCATTATACTATTTATTGGCAAGAATACGGATAAATGTGTTTGTGTTATTTAACGTGCTTATCTATCGGTCTGATGGCAAGTGGAAAGTGAAAAGATTACCGGCGATAAAGCAATCTTTGGTCATTCCGCTTATTGATGAATCTAAAAGCCTTGAGTATTATCAGCGTCATGTTTTGAACGAGTTGTTGGCCGGCCCGATCATGACGGCATTGTTGATAGTACTATGGGCATGTCTTTTGACGATGGCGGAGGATTCAATAACAAAGCTTGCCATTTTGGCGAATATAGGAATGAATGGAAGCCTGCTGCTCAGTTGTTTCCGGCGCAATGAGAGTGCCATTGGAGATATCACTGCATTCTTTTTGCTTGGCAAAAACCGCACGAAACTAAATTGTTACATCCTGGACTATTGCATGCTCAGCAAAAAAATGTGTAACGAATACGAGCAGTTCTTTGATCTTGACTTTGATGCTTTGGATGATAACGAGAAAGCGGATTGGTCATTTGATTGTTCTGCTTTATGGACAAATGGTTTTCATGTCAAAACAGACGAGAAAATGCTACAATACATGATGGCACGACTTCACTACAAGGCAGATTTTCAAAAGCTGCTTGAGAATCCAGAGGAAATCGGGTCTATATACACGGAGTATTTCAAGTATACCATGAAACAAACAAAAACAGAGCAGAATCTGATGAATACCATACTTTATGAATTAGGGATAGGAGATGGCATGAATGAAAAATGAAGCTATTGTACTAAGTGTTAAAAATCTTTGCAAGAAGTACCCCAATTTCTGCTTAGACAATGTTTCTTTTGAATTGCAGGCGGGAAAGATCTATGGCTTCATAGGAGCAAATGGAGCCGGAAAATCAACAACATTGAAAGCCATTATGGGATTGATCCATAGCGAAAAGGATCAAGTCTTGTTTTGGGGAAAGAGCATGCAAGATAGCGAAAGAAGCATCAAGAATCGCTTGGGAATTGTTTTGGATGACGGATATTTTTACGAGAGTCTGACGATCAATGAAATGAAAAGCGTCATCGCACCGGTATATGATAACTGGAGTGAAGAAAGCTTTCAAAAGTTGCTGGACAGATTTAATCTCAACAAAAAGCAAAAGATCTCAACCCTGTCAAAGGGAATGAAAATGAAGTTTTCTATCGCGATGGCGTTGGCACATAAAGCGGAATTGATCATCATGGACGAGCCGACCAGCGGTTTGGATCCCATGGTTCGCAATGATCTGATGGAGTTGCTTCGCAGTATTGTGAATGAAACCGGGTGCTGCCTTTTGTTCTCCACGCACATCATTAGCGATCTTGAGAAAATCGCAGATGAAGTGATTTTTATCAATGGAGGAAAGATCATATTCCAGAAGGAGAAGAATGCGCTCTTGCAGGAATATCAAAAAGTGATACAGAATGACCATCTTACCATAGAAGACATCATGCTATATCATGCTAAAGGAGAAAACTGGGATGATTAAAATGGTATGTAACCTTGTAAGAAAAGATTTTTTGCTGATCAGAAAATATGTGTACATTATGATTGCGGTTAGTTTTTTTGCACCAGTCATGATGACAAAAAGCATGAATCAAGAAACGATCCCGCTTGAACTTTATGGATCTATCCTTTTCTTCCTGGTCTTGTTTGTCGCCGTCTTATTTTTGTCGAATTCCGTGTCGATTATGGACGAAACCTACAAAAAAGGGTGCGCATATCTTTGCTGCACGCCGTATGGAAGAAGGACGATCGTTTTTTCCAGATATGTGTTTTCCTATCTGATCTTCGTGGGGTATTGCTTGATCTATGCATTGGCTTCCTTTGTCTTTCCCAAAGAATTGATCAAGGAATCATGGGAGTTACTTTTGATTTCCCTTGGTCTCGTTTCGGTATTTCGTTGTGTTCTGATACCACTCGAACTAAAATTCGGGTATGAGAAAGCTAAATATGTCATCATGGTTCTGATCGTTGGCACACCGTTTTTAATGGGACTTGTCATGAAGGAGTTCGATCTGACAAAACTTGATCTCTCACTCCTTTTTGATCAAAAAAGCGCAGTGGTTGCTTCTGGGATTGGCTTGATTATAGTCATTAACATTGTGTCCATCATCATTAGTTGCATCATTTTTGACAGAAAGGAGTTTTAGAATTATGATCAAGATGGTGATATTCGTGGCTCTGTTCATCTGCATTATGGTTATTTCTTCAGCCGTCAGAAGCCACATAAACAAGAAAAGAGAAGAAAAAAGGGGAAATATCCGCGATAAGATCGATCAGGGGAAATAGGTGATGGCTGAGAAGGTACGAAAATTCGAGGAGGAAGCATAAACTACGAGGGTGGGAGGGCCGGAAGAGGGACAGATGGATACATGCGTAAAGGTTAGCGGCCTTAGTTATTCCTACGGGAAAAAGAAGGCCTTAGATAATCTATCTTTCGAATTAGGACAAGGAAAATGTCTGGGAATCCTTGGGCCGAATGGCGCGGGGAAGACCACGTTGATCCGCAGTCTCATGGGCGTATTCCCGCCCTCGCCCGGCGTTATTCAAACGCTCGGGTATGATGCTGCCACTTCAAGGGAAAAAATCTGCGAGTTGTCAGGATATCTTCCTGAGGGTTCTTCGGTTTATTTGAACATGACGCTTTATAAGTATCTGGAGTTTTTCGCAGAGCTGCGCGGCGTAGAACATGTTGATAAGGCGGTCACGTCAGTGATCGAGTTAATGGATCTGACGGAAGAGAAAGACACGAAATTGAAGAAGTTTTCGAAAGGCATGCTTCAGAAGGCAAAGATTGCGGCAACGATCGTTCATGCCCCGAAAATATTAATACTGGATGAACCTACGGATGGTCTGGACATTGCCGCGACGAATACGCTCGTAAAGTATATGAATGGTTTTGTAAGTGCCGGCATGACAGTACTCATCTGCTCGCATCTCCCTGACGTCATCAACAGAGTCTGCACGGACATTCTGTTTATCAACAAAGGGAAACAGATCTTCTTCGGAAAGAAAGAAGAGTTCTTAAGCAAAGGACAAGGCGACGTTTCCTCTGCCTATCAGAACATTTTGGACAATGAGGGGTGATGACGATGAGAAGGTTTTGGATCTTGCTGAAAAAAGAATTCGTTTATGGCTCGATGCTCATGAAGATCATGGCATATTCCTTCGCCATTGGATATAGCATATTTTTTGGCCTCTTTTCCAGACTCGCCGAGGCCACGTTTGTTATCATTTTTGGGTTGATGCCTTTTGTGATTGCCGTATGTAGCGCACCTCAGATCGTTCTCAGCATCAGTTCAGATAAGAACGAAAGGACTGGAGAAATGGTGTTGACGACAGGCGTTAGTCTCAGTACCTATGTCTTCTCCAAATTGTTGAGCAGCATTATTCATACGATTCTGTCAGTTTTTCTGTTCGACTGCATATACTTGCTGGCAGCAGGCAAGCTCACTGCAGGCGCACTGACGTTGGCAGGGGCGTTGTCCCATGTGCTTGTGTGCATTGTGGCAAATGTTTTTTACTGTTGCATATCATTGATGATCCGTCTGACTGGATTTGCGAAGAAACTGATCATTTTGGCATTCCTCTTGGTCGTCGCAGCATTTTTAGTGTTGATCATGGTAAATCCCTTTGTGGCGATCCCTCTCATGAACGCGATTCCAGAGATTGTACTGTGGCCGGTTCTTTTGGTGTATGGTTCGATTTGTTTGTTTGTAGGTATCAAAATGCTGACGGTCAGAGACTTCATTGCAAAGTAGGGTTATTTTGCAACTTTTTGAATTTCGTGGTCTAAAAGGGTTGTAACTTTTCCGATTATCCCTTAAAATGTTCTTGTGTGTATGTAGGGATAAATTTTTTTGTCTCCCCAGTTGGGCGGGGAGAAAGGACGAAGGGAAAGTTATATGAGTGGCACTGTTCTTTTAACAATGGCAGGCGGTTTAGGGCTCTTTTTGTTTGGCATGCGCGTCATGAGTGACTCCATCGAAAAAGTGGCCGGCGCCAAATTAAGACACATCTTAGAAATTTTTACGACCAATCGTTTCACCGGCATGATCGTCGGCGTGATCTTTACGGCGATCATTCAATCTTCCTCGGCCTGTACGGCCATGGTTGTCAGCTTTGTTAACGCCGGCCTGATGAATCTCTTTCAGGCAGCAGGCGTGATCTTCGGTGCCAATATCGGTACCACGGTCACCTCACAGCTCGTTTCATTCAATCTTTCGGCGTATGCGCCCGTGTTCCTTCTCGGGGGCGTTCTTGGCGTCATGTTCATCAAAAATGATAAAGTGAAAAAGTTTTCCGAGATCATCATTGGTTTCGGTGTTTTGTTCCTCGGCCTCTCCACCATGTCCGGTGCTATGGCGGCAATGCGTCATGAGCCTGCGGTCGTGGAACTTTTGTCGTCCTTAAAGAACCCGTTCATGGCAACGCTCATGGGTCTGTTCCTTACGTCCCTGATCCAGAGTTCTTCCGTGACGGTCAGCATCGTGTTGCTCCTTGCAAATCAGGACCTTCTGTCCTTGCATATCACGCTGTACATCATCCTTGGATGTAACATCGGTGCCTGCTCCACGGCGCTCCTTGCGTCCCTTGCAGGTAAGAAGGATGCAAAGCGTACCGCACTCATTCATTTTTGGTTCAACGTGATCGGTACCGTGCTGATCTATGTCATTTTGTTCTTTGCGGAGGACCTTGTGGTCAAGCTGATCTGGCTGATCTCCTCCGACAACGGACGATTTGTTGCAAATGCGCACACGCTGATCAAGATCTTCCAGGTAATTGTGCTGTTCCCGTTCTCGAACCTGATCGTCAAGCTGGCTTGCCTTTGTGTGCCCGGCGAGGACAAAAAGGTCGGTTACCGCGAAAGCTATCAGCTCAAATACATTGGTGACAAGGTGGTCTTCAACCCTGCGACGGCAGTGGTGGAAGTGGTCAAGGAGCTTGACCGAATGGCCGCTCTCGCAAGCGAGAACCTCAACCGCGCCATGAATGCCTTGATCACGCTGGATGACGAAGACATTGAGGAAGTATATGAAGTCGAAAAGAACATTAACTTCCTAAATCACGCGATCACGGACTATCTGGTCAAGATCAACCAGAGTACGCTGCCGATCGAAGACTTGAAGAGCATCGGCGCGCTGTTCCATGTCGTGAACGATATTGAGCGTATCGGCGACCATGCGGAGAACGTGGCGGACTGTGCAAGGCAAAGAAAACAGGAAGGATCGAACTTCAGCAAGGAAGCGCAGCACGAGATGGGCGAGATGCTTGAACTCGTGAACAAGGTCGTGCAATATGCCATCGAAATGTTCGTGAAGAGCGAATATAAGCACATGCAGGACGTGATCGACCTTGAGAACCGCGTGGACGAAATGGAGCGTGAGTTCCAGAAGGCACACGTGGAGCGCCTTACCAAGGGCGAGTGCACGCCTGAGGCAGGAATGCTGTTCTCCGACGTCATTTCCGGTCTCGAGAGAGTGTCCGACCATGCAACAAATATCGCATTCGCGATCATGGACCAGGAGAAAGAGGCTTCATAAACGGCACTTTTAGGCATGTATAGTGTGAAAAATAGCGTAAAATCAAGGAATTTCGGCAATTGGGGCTTGACGGAATTTCGTTTATAGGTTATAATCTGTAACAGATCGTAACATTTTTGTAACAATTTGGGGCTTGTGGGGTTGCTTTACGGATGAAAAAAATGGCTTTGCAGAATAGATTTAGATTAATGATGGCGGCAGTGGCTTTATGCGTTGCCGCTGTTCCCATGCACGCATTTGCCGCATCGGATGGTCTGCTTCTTAGCAGCGCGGGCATTGGGTCTATTTTTACGATGGAATATTCCGCCGAGGAATTGGTGGCATTTGCGGATGCAGCCCAGGGAGCACACTGGGGCTATACCAATCTTGGCATTGCAAATACGGACGGCTCGAACCTGAACGTGCGCGAGACGCCTTCCACCAGCGGAAAGCTTGTTGGAAAGATGCGCAATCATGCCGCATGCGAGGTCATAGCCATCGAGGATGGCTGGGCACAGATCAAATCCGGCGAAGTGGAAGGGTACTGTAGCATGGATTATCTGCTTGTGGGAGCAGATGCCGTGAACATCGCCAAGGAGCTGGTGGAGACCGTTGCCATCGCGAAGGAAAACGGGATCAACGTGCGCCAGGAGCCTAATACGGATAGCCAGGTCATGACCCAGATCGCCAAGGGTGAGGAGCTGGAATTTGTGGAGGATCTTGAGGATTGGATCCACGTAACGGTGGACGATGAGGATGCCTATGTATTCGCAGAGTACGTGACTGTGGAGACCAAGCTTGACACCGCGATCACCATGTCTGAGCTGCTTTACGGCGAAGGTGTGTCCGACGTTCGCGTGGACCTGGTGGAATATGCAAAGGGCTTCCTTGGAAATCCCTATAAGTACGGCGGAACCAGCCTGACCAAGGGAACGGACTGCTCCGGATTTACCCAGGGCGTGTTCAAGAAGTTCGGCATCAAGCTGGAAAGATCCAGCGTTGCACAGTCTAAGAATGGTAAGACCATCACCACCGCAGACCTTTTGCCTGGCGATCTGATCTTCTACAGCAAGAATGGTTCCATCAATCACGTGGCGATTTACATCGGTGGCGGTCAGGTGATCCATGCCAGCAACGAAAAGTATGGCATCAGGATCAGCAAGTACAATTACAGAACGCCAACCAAGTGCGTCCGCATGATCAATGATTAAAGAATAAAAAAGCTGTTGACAAATACCCTTTGCCATTGTATACTAACTAGGTCGGCAAAAAGCCGAAATGGAAGTTTAGCTCAGCTGGGAGAGCATCTGCCTTACAAGCAGAGGGTCATAGGTTCGAGCCCTATAACTTCCACTCCAACGTAAGTTGGCAAATGGCGAAGTAGCTCAGCTGGCTAGAGCACACGGTTCATACCCGTGGTGTCGAGGGTTCGAGTCCCCCCTTCGCTATTTTTTATTTTCAAAAGTTGCCCGAAGCAGAATGTCTGCTTCGGGTTTTTATGTCGGGAATCCTAAGAAAACATGGGCAAAAGTTGCAATTTCTTCGCGGAAATGATATGATGCCCTTTAGGGAGATTTTTTGTCATGGATCAGAAATCAGGAATCAAGATTGTAGATGCCACAATGCGGGACGGCGGGCTCGTCAATGATTTTTATTTTGAGGATGACCTGGTACGGGCCCTCTATCAGACGAATCTTGCGACCGGCGTGGATTATATGGAATTTGGCTATAAGGCCTCCAAGCGGATGTTTGATCCTGCGCAGAACGGCAAGTGGAAGTACTGCGACGATGAAAACATCCGTGCCATCGTGGGCGAGAATCAAACGAACTTGAAGATCGCAGTCATGGCGGACGTGGGACGGTGTGATTATCACGAGGACTTTCTTCCGAAGTCGGAAAGCCCCATCGACATGATCCGCGTGGCAACTTATCTGGACACGGTCGATGGCGCGGTAAGTATGATCGAAGACGCCGCAAAGAAGGGCTACGAGGTGAGCTGTAACGTTATGGCGATCTCGAAGTCGGAGCAATATGACCTGCGGAACGCACTGGAGACCTTGGCAAAGACCCAGGCGAGCGTGCTTTACGTCGTGGACAGTTATGGTGCGCTTTATCCGGATCAGGCCAAGCGTTTGGTGGATACCTATTTGGATGTGGCAGCGAAGTACGGAAAGCAGGTTGGAATGCATGCGCACAACAATCTGCAGCTTGCTTTTTCCAACACGATGCTTGCACATGAGTTGGGTGCGACCTGGCTGGACGGAACATATGACGCCATGGGGCGCGGCGCAGGGAACTGTGCCATGGAGCTGCTTCTTGGATATCTAGAGAAAAAGGGCTATGAGAAGTACAAGATGGCGCCGGCGCTGCCTTTCTTGGATCGGTACATGGAAGGCCTGAAGAGAAAGGGCGTCGTGTGGGGATATGACACGCAATATCTTCTTACGGGGCTTTTGAACCAACATCCGCGCGCAGCCATTAAATTCACGAAGGAAGGCAGGAACGACCATGATGCTTTTCTTCGCGAGATTGAGTAAGATAAACGTGATTCTTCCCTTGCCAAATGGGGGGAATAATGCTATACTTGCTTTTGATAGGTGAGATGATGAAGGAGGAATCATTGCAACTTGGAATGATTTCTCCTTGTTTTCTTATGTAAAGGAATAGTGTATCTAGATTGGGAATGTATTTTGTTTGTTTAGTTTAGAAAGGTTTGGAAGAGAATTTGGACGAAAATTTGAAGGAAGTGTATGAAAAGAAATTAGAGGACATGCTGGCTGAGGCCGGGATCACGTCGGAAGCGGCACAGGCCCTTGAAGAGGCGGCAATCGAAGAGGAGGCCATTGTAGAGGAAGCCCTGGCAGCAGAAGAGGAAGAATCCCTGCGGGAGCTTGGGCTTTTGGATGAATCGGATGACGAGGTCGCAGCGCAGGAAGCCGAGCAGCAAGAAGAGGGTGCACCTGTTCAGAAAGAATCCGGCGTAGATGATGCCAACATGGAGGATATTCGCGAGCAGCTTGATCCGAGGATCCAGCGTGCTTTGGATGACATGGGTTTTGCAAAGCTTACCCCCATTCAGGAGCAGGCCATTCCCGCACTCCTTACGGGGCGCGACATTATCGGCCAGGCGCAGACGGGAACCGGTAAGACGGCAGCCTTTGGCATTCCGCTGATCCAGCGCGTGAACCCTGATCTGCAAAAGCTACAGGCCATCGTGCTCTGCCCTACGAGAGAGCTGGCGATCCAGGCGGCACTAGAGCTCCGTAAGCTTGCAAAGTACATCGAAGCGCTTCGGATCCTGCCCGTTTACGGCGGTCAGGAGATCGGGCGTCAGATCCGTGCCCTGCCCGGTACCCAGATCATTGTCGGAACGCCGGGACGCGTGATGGATCACATGAACCGTCATACCATCAAGCTGGATAATGTGTCCATGGTGGTTTTGGATGAAGCAGATGAAATGCTGAACATGGGCTTTAGAGAGGACATGGAGGTTATCCTTGGCGCCATCGAGGGCGACCATCAGACAGCGCTCTTTTCCGCAACGATGCCCAAGCCCATTTTGGAGATCACCAAGAAGTTTCAGAAGGAGGACACGCAGACCATCCGCATTGCTACGGGTGAACTGACCATCCCCCTGATCAGTCAGAAGTTTTTCCTGATCAAGAACCAGGATAAGGACGCGGCTACCGTACGCCTTTTGGAGTATTATGACCCCAGGCTTTGCCTGATCTTCTGTAACACCAAGGCGAAGGTGGAGGAGCTTTCGGAAGTCCTTAAGAAGAACAACTTCCAGGCGGAAGGTTTGCATGGCGACCTGATCCAGCACCAGCGCGACATCGTGATGGGGCGTTTCCGCAATGGAAGCACCAACATTCTGATCGCGACGGACGTTGCGGCGCGCGGCATTGACGTGGATGACGTGGAGATCGTCATCAATTATGACGTGCCATTGGATAATGAATATTACGTGCACCGCATTGGCAGAACGGGCCGTGCGGGAAAAACTGGCATGTCCTTTACGTTTGCAAACGCGAGGGAGCTTCGCCGCATCCGCGAGATCGAGCGCTTTTGCAAGACGACCATTGAGGAGAAAAAGCTTCCTGATGCGTCTAAGGTATTAAAGTCCAAGGCAAGAAAGGTTTTGAACACTGCCTGGGAGCTGAAGGACCATGAGGACATCGACCTCATGAAGGTGTACCTGCAGCGCAAGATGGAAAAGGACGGATGCGACATCATGGACCTTGCAGCCTGCATGCTCAAGCAGCAGATCGGTGACAAGGGCGAGGAGATCCTTGAGGACAAGCCGCAACCCAGACAAAGAGGGCCCAGAAGCAGGGGCGATCGAGAAGGCAGAGGCTTTGGACGCCGTGACGGTGAAGATCGTGGCGACAGAGGTTTTGGCGGCAGAGGCTTTGGCAGCAGACGTGACGGTGAAGATCGTGGCGACAGAGGTTTTGGCGGCAGAAGGTTCGGGCGCCGTGACGAGGAAGGCCGTGAGGACAGAGGCTTTGGCGGCAGAGGTTTCGGACGCCGTGACGAAGAAGGCCGTGAGGACAGAGGTTTTGGCGGCAGAGGTTTCGGACGCCGTGACGAAGAAGGCCGTGAGGACAGAGGTTTTGGCAGCAGACGCGATGGAGAAGACCGCGAGGACAGAGGTTTTGGCGGCAGACGCGACAGAGAAGGCCGTGGCGGCAAGAGCCTTCGCGACCAGATCTTCGGCCAGCTGGGATTTGACGAGAACGGAGCGGGCGAGAAGCCTTTCGAAGATAAGAAGTTCAAGGACTTTGGCGAAAAGGACTTTGGCGGCAAGAGATCCGAAGACAGGAAGTTCGGAGACAGGGACTTTGGCGGCAAGAAATCTGACGACAAGGGCTTTGGCGATAAGAAGTTTGGTGACAGAAAGTTCGATCGCAGGCGTGATGAGGACGACGATTTCGCTCCCAAGAAAAAGAAAGAGCCCGTAAAGTTCTGGGAGATGGAAAAGCCCAAGGGGGACAGACCCGCAAAGCACTCCGAGAGCAAGGATAAATTCGCAAAGCGTAAAGACTTTCAGGACAAGCCTGTAAAGAAAAAGCGTGGCGACTTCGAGGAAAAGGAAGGTGCGCTGGAAAAGCATCAGGCCAAGAAGGAGCGTAAGAGCGCAGGGGCAAAGGCGAACAAGTTCTCGCAGCCGCCGAAGAAAGCGTCTGCAAAGGGTGCTAAAGCCGGCAAGGTGGATGCACGCAAGGTCTTGGACGTGGATCAGTTCGGAAGACCCAAGAAGGTGAAGAAGTAAATTTATAATATGCAGCGGAGGTAGGGCATGAGAGTAGGCATGGGATATGACGTACACAGATTGGTATCAGAGCGCGACCTGATCATTGGTGGCGTGAAGATTCCCTATGAAAAAGGGCTTCTTGGCCATTCTGACGCGGACGTGCTGCTGCATGCCATATCGGATGCGCTCCTTGGCGCAGCGGCGCTTGGAGACATCGGAAAGCATTTTCCGGATACGGATCCCGCCTATAAGGGCATCTCGTCGCTTCTTCTTTTGGAGAAGGTGGGGGAAATGCTTTCAGACAAAGGATTTCTCATCGAAAACATAGACGCGACCATCATTGCACAGGCGCCGAAGATGCGCCCATACATTGATGCCATGCGTGAAAACATTGCAAAGGCACTTCAGATCGACGTTTCCGTGGTGAACGTGAAGGCGACGACGGAAGAAGGGCTTGGCTTTACCGGGAGCGGCGAAGGCATCTCCTCGCAGGCAATCTGTCTGCTGACCAGTCCTTTTGACCTTTCGGCGACGCCGGTCCAGATGGGGTGTGCCGGCTGCAGTGGCTGCGCAGGCGGCGGGCAAAGAAACACATCGGCGCAGAATTAAGCGGCGCAGAAACAAAACGACGCAGAAACAAAGAGACATAGGAACATATAGGAGATCACCTATGGAACAAATGTCCTTATTTGATCAAACTGAAGGCTTCGCGGGCCTCTCCATGGAGGGGGATGCGCAGGCAGCAGATGCGATGAAGGAAGGGGTAGTGGATTTTACCATGCCGCTTGCTTCTCGTTTGCGCCCGAAAAGTCTTGAGGAGTTTGTGGGACAGAAGCACCTTCTGGGCCCTGGCAAGATGCTCAGGCAGCTCATAGAGCGCGATCAGATCTCCTCCATGATCTTTTGGGGGCCTCCTGGCGTCGGGAAGACGACTCTCGCCAGCATCATCGCCGGCAAGACCAAATCGGCCTTTATCAATTTCAGTGCCGTGACCAGTGGCATCAAAGAGATCAAGGACGTAATGCAGCAGGCGGAAAATGACAGACGCCGCGGCAGACGCACCGTCCTTTTCGTGGACGAGATCCATCGCTTTAACCGCGCGCAGCAGGATGCCTTTTTGCCTTACGTGGAAAAGGGCAGCATCATTCTGATCGGTGCGACGACGGAGAATCCTTCCTTTGAGGTCAACGGCGCATTGTTGTCCCGCTGTAAAGTGTTTGTATTAAAGGAGCTGACGGAGGAGGATCTTTGTGAGCTTCTCCACAGGGCGCTCACGGCGCCGGAGGGCTTTGGCCGCCAGCAGGTGACCATGACGGAGGATCAGATCAAGGCCATTGCAGCGTTTGCAAACGGTGATGCAAGAACTGCGCTTGGCACCTTGGAGATGGCGGTCTTAAACAGCCAGATCCAGCCGGACGGTAGCATGATCGTGACCAATGAAGGGCTGGAACAGTGCGTAAGCCGCAAGTCCCTGCTCTATGATAAATCTGGCGAAGAGCATTACAATCAGATCTCCGCCCTGCACAAATCCATGCGAAATTCCGATCCCGACGCAGCCATCTATTGGATGCTCAGGATGTTAGAGGCGGGAGAAAATCCCCTTTACATTGCAAGGCGCCTGGTGCGTTTCGCCAGCGAGGACGTGGGCATGGCTGATTCCAATGCCTTGACGCTTGCGATCGCGACCTATCAGGCCTGCCATTATCTCGGCGTGCCCGAGTGCGACGTGCATCTTGCGCATCTTGTGACCTATCTTGCGTTGGCGCCAAAGTCTAACGCATGCTACATGGCCTGCAATGAGGCAAAGCGCGACATTCAGGAACGCCCCGCGGAGCCCGTGCCGATGCAGATCCGCAATGCCGAGACGAAGCTGATGAAGGATCTTGGCTACGGCAAGGGATATGAATACGCACACAACACGGAGGAAAAGCTCACGCGCATGAAATGCCTGCCTGAGAGCCTGCAGGACCGTGAATATTACCGCCCGACGGATCAGGGCGCGGAGGCCGCCTTTGCAAAGCGCCTTCGTGAGATCAAAGAGTGGAAGGCAAAGGAGCCTTAAGGAGTAAGCAAAACAAACCAAAGTGAGGGTGAAACATGGCTGAAAAAAAAGAAGTCTATTGGCACTTGCCAGGGTTATGTTATTTCAGATTGCTCAATCAGATCCTGATCAATACGATGCGGGAATATCCTGACAAATTCCGCGACGGCTATCGCATCGGCTCCGTGTACGGAACGATCCCGGGCGCCATCTGGAACGGCGGCAGGGCCGTGTTTGGCATCAGTAACAAGGCGGAGATCGAGCGCGTCATTGCGACCTACAATCAATATGGCATCCCCGCGCGTTTTACCTGGTCGAACAGTCTTCTTACGGAAAAGCATGTTTACGATACCTATTGCAACATGATCATGAAGATCGCGGACAATGGTCTGAATCAGGCCATCGTGAACCAGCCCGTTTTGGAGGAATATATCCGCAAAGAGTATCCAAGCTACAAGCTGATCTCCTCCACGACGAAGCGCATGCTTGACATTGAGAAGCTGAAGGAGGAAGTTGACAAGGACTATTTCCTCGTCGTTCTCGATTATGACCTAAACCGTAACGAGGAAGTGATAAAGCTTCTTGAGCCCGTTGCGGACAAGATTGAGATCTTGGTGAATGAGATCTGCTTTCCGGGCTGCAAGATGCGCGCGGAGCATTACCGCGAGGAGTCTCGCTCCCAGCTGGAGTTTGACAATCGGACGGACTTCCAGTGTCCCAATCATTCCAAGGAAAAGCGCACCTTTGAAGAGTGCATGAAGCGCCCGGCGTTCATGTCGACCGAGGAAGTGGATCGCTATATCGAACGCGGTTTTAGAAACTTTAAGATCGTGGGCAGGGGTTTGCCGCAACAGTTTGTTTTAGACTCTTATCTTTATTTCCTGGTCAAGGACGAGGAGAGAGATTTCATTCGAAAGCATATTGTTGGAACGCTGAATTACCTGCAGGAGCAGCAAAGACAGGCAGCCATGCGGCGTTAACTGGGCAACAGGCTTTAGATATCGACGGAAGAATCGAGGGACGTACTTATGTATAATGACCTTTTTTCAATCGGACCTTTCACGGTCCACACCTATGGATTAATGATCGCCATCGGCGTTTTGGCGGCGCTGACCATCGCAGAGAGGCGCGCACCTAAAAATGGCATGGATCAGGAGATGGTATTCCCCCTGGCCATGTATTTGGTGATCACGGGCATTGCCTGCGCAAAGCTCATGTTCATCATTCAGGGCTGGAAGGATTTCATCAAGGATCCGCTGTCTATGCTTGGCTCAGGCGGGCTTGTGGTTTACGGCGGCATCATCGGCGGGATCCTGTGCGCGACGGTCTACTGTAAGATTAAGAAGCTGAACTTCTGGGACGCCTTTGACCTGGCGCTCCCTTCCGTTGCCATCGCGCAGGCCTTTGGACGCATCGGATGCTTTTTTGCAGGGTGCTGCTACGGCGAAAAGACGGATGCCTGGTATGGCATCGCATTCGCCCATTCCAATTATGCGCCGAACCACGTGAAGCTGATCCCGACGCAGCTGATCTCCAGCGCGGGACTTTTTGTGATCGCAGGGCTGCTTTTCTGGTATGCCTATCATGCAAAGAAGGCTGGCCAGATCGGCGCGGCATATATGATGCTTTACAGCATCGGAAGATTCTGCGTGGAATTCCTTCGCGGCGATGAGGTCCGCGGAAGAGTGGGAAGCCTTTCCACGTCGCAGTTCATCTCGATCTTTATCCTTGCAGCAGGCGTGGCACTGTGGATCTATAGGTCGAAGAGCACGCAGCTTAGGCCCCAGGCGACGGACGTAAGGACAAGTGTGAAGGCAGATGCGGACACTGCTCCACAAGAGGATGTGGAAGCCGAGGCACAGACAGCAGAGAAGGCGACTGCACCCGAGACGGAAGCAAAGACAACGGAGAACGTGCCTGCACCCGAGACGGAAGCAAATCAAGAAGCCTTGAGCCAGATGGCCGCAGAGCAAGAAGATTTGACCAAGACGGAAGAATAGTTCAAAACGAACATAGAAATAAAGTTTGAAAATAAAGGAGTAGCAACATGGAACGGACATATGTGGCAGACGCACTGAAAAAGACGGGAGAGACGGTTTGCGTCCGCGGGTTTATTGACAATCTGCGTGACAGCAAGTACATGACCTTCATCGTCCTCAAGGACATCACCGGAAAGGTACAGATCACGATCGAGAAGGAGCAGCATCCTGATTGGGAAGAGCTTCTTTCGAGCCTCACGGGGGATTCCGTCATCAGCGTGACGGGTCAGGTGAATGCAAATGATTACGTGAAGATGGGCGGCGTGGAGATACTTCCAACAAAGATCGTAGCAGATTCGATCGCCGAGGCTCTTCCCATCGCAAGAAAGGCCATTCCCGCGACCAAGAAAAAGAAGGAAGTGGATCGCTCGAGCATTGATCAGCGCATCGACTATCGTTGGATCGACCTTCGCACGGATGAGAATCAGATGATGTTCAAGGTGCAGACCGTCATGGTAAACGCCATGAGGAAGTTCCTTTTGGACCGAGGCTTCCTTGAGATCCACACGCCCAAGCTCATCGGCGCGGCTTCGGAGAGCGGCGCAGACGTGTTTGAGGTGAAATACTTCGACAGGAACGCATACCTTGCACAGAGTCCGCAGTTTTATAAGCAGATGGCCATGGCAGCAGGGTTTGAGCGCATTTTCGAGACTGGCCCCGTGTTCCGCGCGGAGAAATCATATACCAATCGTCATACGACCGAATTTACCGGATTTGACCTGGAGTTCAGCTACATTGATTCCGTGAAGGACGTCATGAAGCTGGAAGAAGAGCTTCTCACCGACATGCTGCGTGCCGTGAAGGAAGCATATGGCGAAGAGATCAAGGAAATGTTTGGCAAGGAAGTGATCGTTCCGACCACGCCTTTCCCCGTAATGGATCTCGGAGAGCTTTACGATGCGCTGGAGAAAGAATATGGCTATGTTGCGCCCGAGGAGGAAAAGGGCGATCTGACGACTGAAGCGGAGCAGCTTTCCTTCCGCCTTGCGCAGGAAAGATTCGGCCACGAATTCCTGTTTGTGACGGGATATGGCGTCGAAAAGAGACCTTTTTATCACATGCGCGACGAAAAGGGTATGCCTCAGGGTTATGACCTGATCTGGCGCGGCGTGGAGATCACCACCGGTGCGCAAAGAGAGCACAGATACGAGATCCTGAAAAAGCAGGCAGAGGAAAAGGGCCTTGCGAAGGACGTGGAGTTTTATCTGGAGTTCTTTAAGTACGGCTGCCCGCCTCATGGCGGCTTTGGACTTGGCGTGGACCGCATGACCATGCTCCTTCTGGACCTTTCCATCAAGGAGGCCATGTTCCTGTTCCGTGGACCGAACCGTTTGACGCCGTAACCCCTGTTTTTATAATTTTGCTTGACAAAAAGAGAAATATTGCATATTCTTTCAGTAAGCAATTCTTATCACACATGATAAAATGCGAGGAACGGAAAGAGTACTTTTCCAATCAAGGCATCAGAGAGGGCGCGTCATCGGCTGGAAGCGGGCCTGGCCAGGGGAAGAGGAAGTGCATCCGGGAGCAGACTCAGGGAAGTTTTAGTATCTGAGTACGTTTGACGCGTTAAGTCTTCGAGGGAAGGGGCATGCCCCTTAAGTAGAGTGGAACCGCGGAACAATTCGTCTCTAATGAGAAGGATTGTTCCTTTTTTTGTTTTTCAGACGTAAGGGCCTTATCTAAGGCATGATTTTTTGAAGGACGCAGGAGGTTGACCATGGGTTTTGTTAGGAACGTTCAGGAGGAGATCAAGCTGATCCGCGAAAGGGATCCGGCGATCCATTCTTCCATGGAGGTTTTGTTATATCCGAGCTTTAAGGCAATGATGCATTATCGGCTGGCGCACAAGCTGTATCTGAAAAAGCATTATTTCCTTGCAAGATACGTATCCCAGCGCGGCGCACGCAAGACGGGCATTGAGATCCATCCCGGCGCGCAGATCGGAAAAGGGTTTTTCATTGACCACGGTAATGGCGTGATCATCGGCGAGACCTCGATCATTGGCGACAACGTAACGCTGTATCAGGGCGTGACCTTGGGCGGTACCGGTAAGGAGCAGGGCAAGCGTCACCCGACCATCGGCAACAACGTGATGATCGGCGCAGGCGCAAAGGTGCTTGGCTCTTGTACCATCGGAGACGATTCGAAGATCGGCGCGGGGAGTGTTGTCCTGTGTTCGGTGCCTTCAGGATCCACGGTGGTTGGTGTCCCGGGAAGGATTGTTCGAAGCTATGGAGAGGTGGCGCATCCCCAGGATGCACTGGATCAGACCGATCTGCCCGACCCGATCCTGGAGGCGATCACAAAGCTGCAGGAAGAAAACAAAGAGTTAAGCGAAAGGCTGGAAAAGCTGGAGGAGGCTTCAAATGGAAAATAAAGTAAGATTTTATAATACGCTGACGAAGAAGGAAGAATTGTTTGTGCCCAACGTGGACGGGAAGGTTTCAATGTACACCTGCGGCCCGACGGTATATCATTTCGCACACATCGGAAATCTTCGCACCTATATCTGCGAGGACATCATGGAAAAGACCCTGCGCTACGTAGGCTATGACGTAAAGCGCGTCATGAACATCACGGACGTAGGGCATCTTACCAGCGATGCGGACACGGGCGAGGACAAGATGCTTAAGGGCGCAAAGCGCGAGCATAAGACCGTCATGGAGATCGCAAAGTATTATACCGACGCGTTCTTCTCCGATTGCGCAAAGCTGAACATCAAGACGCCTGACGTGGTAGAGCCCGCGACCAATTGCATCCCTGAGTTCATCAAGATGATCAGCGGCCTTCTTGAGAAGGGCTATGCTTATCTTGCAGGCGGCAATGTGTACTTTGACACCTCAAAGCTGAAGGAGTATTACGTGCTCTCGAATCACAGCGAGGAGGAGCTTCTCGTGGGCGTTCGCGATGACGTGGAAGAGGACGGCAACAAGAGAAATAAGAGCGATTTCGTGCTCTGGTTCACCAAGTCGAAATTTGATGATCAGGAGCTGAAGTGGGACAGCCCTTGGGGCGTTGGATATCCCGGCTGGCACATCGAGTGCTCCTGCATTAGCCTTAAGCACCTTGGCGAGTACATGGACATTCACTGCGGCGGCGTCGATAACATCTTCCCGCACCACACGAATGAGATCGCGCAGAGCGAAAGCTATCTTGGCCACAAGTGGTGCAATTACTGGTTCCATGTGCATCACCTGAATGACAAATCCGGTAAGATGAGTAAGTCCAAGGGCGAATTCCTTACCGTATCCCTTTTGGAGTCCAAGGGCTACAATCCTTTGGTTTATCGTATGTTCTGCCTGCAGAGCCATTATCGCAAGCCGCTTGAGTTCTCCTATGAGAATCTGGACAACGTGGCGCAGGCATATGAAAAGCTGGTAAAGCGTATTGACTCCCTGAAGAAGGACGGAGAGGTTGACAAGGCCGTGTTTGCGCAGTATCGCGAGAAGTTTGAGGCAGCGCTTGCCGATGACTTCAACACCTCCATGGCCATCACGATCCTTTATGACATGCTCAAGGCTGATACCAATGACGCGACGAAGCGCGCTTTGGCAGGAAGCTTTGACGAAGTGCTGTCCCTGAACCTTTTGACGGGTGCGGCTGCATATGCGAAAGACAATGACGTGGACGATGAGCTTGCAAGCTTTGTGGAAGCAAAGATCGCAGAGCGCGCACAGGCCAAGAAGGATAAGGACTTTGCGAAGGCCGACGCCATCCGCGGAGAGCTTCTTGAGAAGGGCATTGTCCTGAAGGATACCCGGGAAGGGACCACTTGGGAGCGCGCATAAGCCAGTTTTACGTGAAAGAAGAAACGGAGAACCTATGGAAGAAACCAAGGAATTACTTGAAAAGATCAAAGAGGTCTTTCCCTGTCCGGAGCAGGACGTCAGGACCTATTCGCCGCTTTCCCTTGCCTTTATTGGCGACGGCATTTACGAATTGGTGATCCGCACAATGATCGTGACCAAGGCGAACCGCGGCAATAAGGACCTGCATCTTGCGACCGTGAAGTACGTGAAGGCGGAGAATCAGGCGAAGATGGTGGAGATCCTGAAGCCTTTCCTGACCCAGGAGGAGGCGGACGTGCTTCGCAGGGGCCGTAATGCCAAGCCGGGCTCCGTTGCAAAGAATGCGCGCATTGCGGAATATCACCGCGCCACCGGCCTAGAAGCGCTTTTCGGGTACCTTTATCTTACAGGCCAGACGGACCGCATGCTAGAGCTCATAAAGCGCGGCGTGGAAGGGCTGGAGGAGCAGTAGCAGGAGTAAAAAAGGAGAGAATCATGGGATATCAGGAATTTACGATCGAGGGGCGTAATGCCGTGATCGAGGCTTTCCGTGCAGGAAAGCCCATTGATAAATTATATGTGCTCGATGGTTGTCAGGATGGCCCCATCATGACGATCAAGCGCGAAGCAAAGAAGAATAACGTGCTGCTGAAGTTTGTGACGAAGGAGCGCCTGGATCAAATGTCCGAGACGGGCAAACACCAGGGCGTGATCGCCGTTGCGGCAGCATATGAATACGCCGAAGTGGACGACATGCTGGGGGCCGCAAAGGAAAAGGGCGAGGCACCGTTCTTGTTCCTGCTCGACAACATTGAGGATCCCCATAACCTTGGCGCGATCATCCGTACGGCGAACCTTGCGGGCGCGCATGGCGTGATCATTCCGAAAAACCGTGCAGCAGGCCTGACCGCGACCGTGGCAAGGACCTCCGCAGGCGCCTTGAATTACACGCCCGTCGCAAAGGTGACGAACCTTGCAAAGACCATCGAAGACCTAAAGAAAGAGGGACTTTGGTTTGTCTGCGCCGACATGGACGGCACCACCATGTATGACCTGAATCTCAAGGGCCCCATCGGTCTCGTGATCGGAAATGAAGGGGAGGGCGTGGGCCGCCTTGTGAAGGAGAGCTGCGACATGGTGGCATCCATCCCCATGCACGGCAACATTGACTCGCTGAACGCATCCGTGGCAGCCGGCGTGCTTGCATATGAGATCGTTCGCCAGCGCCTTCGTGGCTAGGAGATAAAATATGGCATATGGAGCGAGTGAATACGCCGCCTACACCGACGAAGAACTCATCGATCGTCTGCGGGCGGGCGAGACACAGATCGCGGAATATCTCTGCGACAAATATAAAAATCTTGTGCGAAGGGGTGCAAAATCCATGTTCATCCTGGGCGGCGACACCGAAGACTTGATCCAGGAGGGCATGATCGGCCTTTTCAAGGCCGTGCGGGATTTTGACGGCGGCCGCGACGCCAGCTTTTACACCTTCGCGGAGCTTTGCATCAACCGCCAGATTTATACGGCCGTGCAGGCTTCAAGACGCAAAAAACACATTCCGCTCAATGAAGCGATCTCCCTCTACAGCCAGGTGGACGTTGCGGGAGACGGCGAAGGCAGGTTCCTTCTCGAGGAGCTTTCCGATGAGATGGGCCGGGATCCTGAAAAGGAGGTGCTGGCCCGCGAAAGCATGGAGGAGCTGGAAAAGGCCATAGAGGAGAGCTTAAGTCCTTTGGAAAAGCAGGTTTTTGACCTGTATCTGACACATATGACCACCGCACAGATCGCGCGCATCCTTGGCAAAAATGAGAAGTCCACGGACAACGCACTGCAAAGACTCAAGGCCAAGTTGAAAAAGATTCTACAGGATAAAAAATAGAGATAAATGACAAAAAGTGGCAAGTTTAGCCACTTTTTTCATCTTTTTTTAATATTTTCAGCCGCCTTCGCGTATTGTAAGTGGGCTTGAAAACGTGCTATGATAAAAATTGGGGGGAACGATATTCACATTTCGGAGGCATGAAATGTCAGGTTTTAGTGTTAGAAAACCATATACCGTTCTTGTAGGCGTCGTGTTGGCCATCGTACTGGGGATCGTATCCTTTATGAGGACCACGACGGATCTGTTGCCCAATATCAGTCTGCCCTATGTCATTGTCGTGACGACTTATCCCGGAGCCAATCCTGAGACCGTGGAGACAGTGGTGACGGCTCCCGTTGAGGCCGGCATGGCAACGGTCAGCAATATTGAAAGCATTCAGTCCGTATCTTCGGACAATTATTCCATGGTCATCCTGGAATTTGCACAGTCCACCAATATGGATTCCGTTTCGCTGGAGATCCGCGAAAAGCTTGATCAGATCAAGACGGCCTGGGATGATTCCATCGGCAATCCCATGATCATGAAGCTCAATCCCAACATGCTGCCCATTATGATCGCGGCTATTGGCGTGGATGGGATGGATAACGCGCAGATCAGCTCCTACGTAAAAACGGAGCTTGTGCCGGAGCTTGAAAGCATTGAAGGCGTGGCTTCCGCATCTGCGACGGGCCTTTTGGAAAAGAGCGTGCACGTGATGATCCGCCAGGAAAAGGTGGATCGGATGAATGAGAAGCTGCGGAAGGCCATCGACAAAAAGATGGAGGATGCGGCGAAGGAGCTGGCGGAGGGAAGGCAGAAGATCGAGGATGGCCAAAAGGAGATCGAGGACGGCCAAAAGGAGATCCTCGACGGCAAGAAGGGGCTTTTAGACGGTCAAAAGCAGATCGAGGACGGAAAGCAGCAGCTGGCGGAAAAGCAGGAGGAGACTCTGGCACAGCTTGCTTCCACGAAGTCCATGCTGACCACCGCAAAGAATCAGCTTGACGCCACCAAGGTGACCATGACCCTTGCAAAGGGTGTGATCGATCCCTTGATGACCCAGCTGACCGACCTGGAAAAGCGACTGAATTCTCTTGGCGGGCTTGGCGGTACGTCCACCGAGGGAGAGAGCGGGGACACGATGCCGGATGTGGAAAAGCAGGTCCGCGAGGCATTGAAAAACCTGCGGGATCAAATCCTGCAAAACCAATTTCTAAAGGACGCATCGACGCAGCTTCCAGCCCTCAGGCAGGCCTTGGACCGCTTGGAGCAGACCAATCCCGAGGAGGATCCCTTAACGCTTCTTGACGTGCTAAAGAACACGATCAAGACGCTTCAAGATACCATCAACGTAGCCCTTTCGACCATCGACGCAAACCTGACGACGGTCAATCAGGGCTTAGAAGCCGTGGAAAAGGGCGAGCTGCAGGCTGCCATTGAGTTTGCAAATGCTTCCGCAAGCCTGACCATTGGCGAATATAAAGTCGAGCTTGGAAAATCTCAGCTGGAGGCGGCCGAGGAGCAGTTAAAGAGCGGCAAGGAACAGCTCAATCAGGCATTAGAGCAGATCGCACAGGGCGAAAAGCAGCTGGAGGAAGCAAGGGAGAGCGCCTACGAACAGGCGAATATGAAAAACGTGCTGACGGTGGCCACCATTGAGGGGTTGCTGACGGCGCAGAACTTCTCCATGCCCGCAGGATACGTGACGGAGGAGGGCACCTCCTATCTGGTGCGCGTGGGCGATAAGCCGGGCAGCGCGGAGGAGCTGCAGGCAATGCCGCTTCTTGACATGCACATGGAAGGCATTGACGCCGTGACCCTCGGCGACGTGGCGGACGTCTTTTATGCAGATAATTCCGACAGCATTTATGCCAACGTGAACGGCAGCGTCGGCGTTATGCTCTCCTTGCAAAAGCAGACGGGATATTCCACCGGCGACGTTTCTGACAAGCTGGCGGAGCGTTTTGAAAAGATGATGAAGGAGGATCCGTCCCTTCACGTGATCACCTTGATGGATCAGGGCATCTATATTGACATGGTCATGGATTCCATCTTCAAGAATATATTGATCGGCGGCGGTCTTGCCATTTTGATCCTGCTATTGTTCCTTCGGGACCTGCGTCCTACGCTGATTGTTGCGATCTCCATCCCCGTAAGCTTGGTGACCGCCGTGGTCTGCATGTATTTTTCAGGCGTGACCCTCAACGTGATATCCCTCTCCGGACTTGCCCTCGGCATAGGCATGCTGGTGGATAATTCCATTGTCGTCATCGAAAATATCTACCGAATGCGGGGAGAGGGCGCTACCATCAAGGAGGCGGCCGTGGAGGGCGCGAAGGAAGTGGCTGGCGCCATTATGGCATCCACCCTGACCACGGTCTGCGTGTTCCTGCCCATCGTTTTCACGGAGGGCATCACAAGACAGCTCTTTGTGGACATGGGTCTGACCATTGCATTCTCTTTGTTTGCCAGCCTTGTGGTGGCTTTGACCGTTGTGCCCGCCATGGCATCCAAGATGCTGACGGGAACGGGAATGAAGAAGGAGACCAAGGCGTTCCAGGCTTTGATAAACGGCTATGGGAAAATCCTTTCGGGAGCACTTAAGGTGAAGCCTTTGGTATTCCTTTTGGTAATCGCCCTGCTTGGCCTTAGCGGATATGCGGCATATACCAACGGTACCGGCTTTATGCCCAAGATGGATTCCACGCAGCTGACGGTGAACGTGGAGCTGGATGATACGGCAACCCTTGCAGACACCAAGGAAGTGACGGACGAAGTGGTGGAGATGCTGCTGGCCATGGAGGACGTGACGGATGCGGGTGCCATGAATGCCTCCGGCAATTCCGTGCGTTCCCTGTTTGGGGGCGGCGGTGCGGAGAATGCCGCAACCATTTACGTCGTGACAAAGGAAGATAAAAAATATTCCAATGATGAGCTGACCAGACAGATCCTGCAAATGACGGAGGATCTGCCCGCGAAGATCACGGTGGACACCTCCAGCATGGATATGTCTGCCCTTGGCGGGAGCGGCATTTCCATACAGGTGCGTGGCCGTGATCTGGACACGCTGCGCCGCATTGCCAAGGACGTGGCAAAGATCGCATCCCAGACCGAAGGCACGGAGAGCGTATATGACGGCCTTGCGGAGTCCGGAACGGAGCTGCGCATTCACGTAAAGAAGGAGGAAGCCGTAAAGTACGGGCTTACCGTGGCGCAGGTGTTTGCCCAGGTCATGGATAAGGTGGCCACGGCCAACGCATCCACCGTTCTTTCCGGCGAGGATCAGGATTACAGCGTTTACGTAAAGAGTGACAGCGACGAGGCCCTGACCAGGGAGCTCTTAAAGCAGATCGAGCTGAACGGCACCGGCGAGAATCAGGCGCCCGTGAAGGTCAGACTCTCCGAGGTGGCTGATTTTGAGGATGAAAAATCCCTGGATTCCATCAACAGAGTGGATCAGTCCAGGTATATTTCCGTGACGGCGAAGATCGCGGACGGATATAACGTGGGTAAGGTCTCCACGGTATTGGAGGCTAAGCTGCGGGACTATCAGGTTCCAAACGGATACCGGCTTGTGAACTCGGGTGAGAACGAGACCATCAATGACGCGCTGCGCCAGATCATTTTGATGCTGGTGCTGGCAGTTGTCTTCATGTATCTGATCATGGTGGCTCAGTTCCAGTCCCTGCTTTCGCCCTTCATCATCATGTTTACGATTCCGCTGGCCTTCACGGGCGGCTTCTTTGGCTTGTATTTTACGGGCAGTGAGATTTCCGTGGTGGCTATGATCGGCTTTGTCATGCTTTCCGGCGTCATCGTAAACAATGGTATTGTGCTTGTGGATTATATCAATCAGCTGCGCGAGGCTGGCATGGAGAGGAAAGAGGCGATCCTGACCGCAGGAAAGACAAGGCTTCGTCCCGTTCTCATGACGGCCCTCACCACCATCCTGGCGTTGTCCACCATGGTATTTTCCAATGACATGGGCGCCGCAATGAGCCGCCCCATGGCCATTGTAACCATTGGAGGACTGCTTTACGGAACGCTTCTTACGCTGGTGGTCATTCCCTGCGTATATGACGTTCTGGCGCGCAAGAACTGCTACCAGAAGGAAACGCCCCAGGGAAGGGTGGAATGGGTTGATTTTGAGGAGGAAACGGCTCCTGCGGCTCCTGCCGCAGAAGAACCCGGCGCGACGCAGGCAGCGGCCGCAGAAGAGTCCGGCGCGACGCAGGTGCAGGAAGCGGCCGCAGAGGAGCCGGCGGGCCGATTGGACGAGGAATGACCCTCTTGGGCAACAAGAACAAAAAAGAAAAGCCCTGAGGAAAAACCTCAGGGCTTTTTCGTGAGCTGCTGACCGGAATCGAACCGGTGACCTCCACATTACCAATGTGACGCTCTACCGACTGAGCCACAGCAGCATTTGGACTTGCTTTCGCAGTCACCGTGTATCATATTAACAAATGTTTACCGTTCTGTCAATACTAATTTTGAGGAGTTTTTGAACATGGAAGAAGGAAGGACTTTGAAGGTCATCGCAAGGATCCATACGGATTTTCCGACGAAATTCGGAATACCGAGACAAAGCGGCCTTGTAGAGGAGCTTGTGGGAGAGGTCACGTTTGAGCCGACGTATCGGCAGCCGGAGGCTTTGATGGGGCTGGAGGAGTATTCTCACCTTTGGCTTCTTTGGGATTTTTCCCAGGTTCAGCGCGAGGGCTGGACTGCCACGGTGCACCCGCCCCGTCTTGGCGGAAAGGAAAAGCGAGGCGTCTTTGCGACCAGATCTCCATTTCGTCCTAATCCCATTGGCTTATCCTGCGTAAAGCTTCTGAAAGTCATCACGGAGGGAGAGGATGCGCCAAAACTGCTTGTTGCGGGCGCGGACCTCATGGACGGCACTCCGATCTATGACATAAAACCGTATCTCCCTTACGCGGATTGCATCGCGGATGCCAGGGGAGGCTTTGGGGAAGCGCATAAAAAGGATCAGATCCAAGTGGACTTCCCGGAGGAGCTTTTGGAACGCATCCCGGAAGACAAAAGAGAAGCGGCAATGGCCGTTCTTTCGCAGGATCCAAGGGCCGCATATCATAAGCAGGAGGACTATGTGTACGGCATGTCCTTTGCGGGCTGGGACCTTCGCTTTACCGTGGCAGATGAGGTCCTGAAAGTGGTAGACGTGGTACCAATGGGAACTGAAAATGTGAAGTAGAGTTTCCGAAAAAACTTGACCATTTCGGCATTATATGATAAAATTTTATTTGTTGCAAAAACAGAAATCGAGGGGGCACTGTTTTATAAACAATAAACAAAATTGAGAGGAGTTGTTGTTATGAAGAAAAAGTTTCTTTCCGCACTTTTGGTTGCAGCCATGACCGCAAGTCTGTGTGCTTGTACCAACGGTGCAACCGTATCTTCGTCTGACGCTTCCGGTGCTGCTTCTTCTGAGCAGGTAACCAGTAGTGTATCAGGCGGAACCGAGCAGCAAGCTGTGACCCCGAGCATCGCGTGGGCAGACATGGAGTATGATGATGCTTCCGCGTATGTTTACGACGCAGCACTCGGCGATTTCTATGACATTTATCAGAAGGCAGCTGATGCGAAGTCCATTTCTGAGAGCTATGCACTGCAGGCAATTGCAGAGGCAAAGCTTCTTGAATCCGCGATCATGCTTCCCACCCAGTCTCAGGGCGGTAACTATGCCATCTCCAGAGTAGCACCGTACACCGTATCTCCTGTTCTGTGGGGAAATGATTCCGAAAGACTTCATCAGGCCATCATTACGACCGAGTTCATCACCACCGCAGATCGTGATGCGATGAACGCGAAGTATGCTGAGCTGAAGGGCACCGGCACCTACGAGCAGTGGGCAAAGGATTATCTGACCGGCAAGGGCTACACCTTGAAGGACACCTATTCCCTTGCCAATACTTCTGACCCTGTAACCTGGGACGTCATTTCCACTTCTCAGGCAGCAGATTCCGAAAAGATCGTTCAGACCTATGATGGTCTTGTAGAATATGACATCGAAGGCGTGCTTCAGCCCGCTCTTGCTGAGAGCTGGGAGGTTTCCGCTGACGGCCTTACCTACACCTTCCACCTTCGCAACACCGTATGGGTTGACTCCCAGGGTCGTAAGGTTGCTGACGTGGTAGCAGACGACTTCGTTGCAGGCTTCCAGCACATGCTTGACTGCCCGGATGCTCCTTGGTATCTGGTTCAGGACGTTGTGGTTGGCGCAACCGAGTACACCGAGGGTGAGATCACTGACTTTAGCCAGGTTGGCGTTAAGGCAGTGGATGACCACACCGTAACCTACACGCTTTGCCAGCCTACTTCTTACTTCACGACCATGCTTGGCTATGGCGCATTCGCTCCCATGAGCAGAGCATATTATGAGTCTCAGGGTGGTAAGTTCGGCGTAGATTTCGATCCTTCCGCTGATTCTTACAAGTATGGTACCACCAAGGACAACATCGCCTACTGCGGTCCTTACGTTGTAACCAATGCAACCGAGAAGAACATCATCAAGTTCGAGGCAAACAAGAGCTACTGGAACAAGGACAACATCAACGTCAAGGTTCAGAACTGGCTCTTTAACGACGGTACTGACACTCTGAAGTCTTACAATGATGCAGTTGCAGGAACCATTGATGGCGCTCGTCTTAACAGCTCCGCACTGGAGATCGCTAAGAGCGACGGCAACTTTGACAAGTATCATTTCGTAAGCAGATGTAACGCTACGATCTTCTCCCTGTTCCTGAACCTGAACAGATCGGCGTATGCGAACTTCAACGATGAGACCAAGGCCGTTTCTCCTCAGAGCGATGACGACAAGCTCAGAACCACGCTTGCAGTGAACAACATCCACTTCCGTCGTGCACTGAGCTACTCTGTTGACAGAGCAGCTTACAACGCACAAAGCGTAGGTGAAGAGCTGAAGCTCACTTCCCTGAGAAACAGCTACACCCCTGGCGACTTCGTATTCCTTTCCGAGGACGTAACCGTTGACATCAATGGTAAGGCTACCACCTTCAAGGCCGGCACCAACTATGGTGAGATCGTTCAGGCACAGATCGACGCTGACGGCGTTGCGATCGTTGCTTGGGATCCTAAGGCAAACAACGGCGCAGGAAGCTCCGACGCATTTGACGGTTGGTACAACGTATCCAATGCAAAGGCTGAGCTTGCATCCGCGATCGATGAGCTGAAGGCACAGGGCATTGAGATCAGCGAATCCAATCCTATTTACCTTGACCTGCCTTATTTCTCAGGCAGCACCACCTACACCAACAGAGCAAACGTTGTAAAGCAGTCCATCGAGGCAGCGCTTGAGAAGAAGGTGATCGTGAACCTGATCGAGTGTAAGGAGGCAAAGGATTGGTACTATGCAGGTTATTATCCTTCCACCGGTGACCAGAGCAACTTTGACCTCTGCGATCTGTCTGGTTGGGGCCCTGACTACGGTGATCCCAAGACCTACCTTGACACCTTCCTTCCTGATTATGCAGGTTACATGACCAAGATGCTCGGCATCTACTAAAACGCAAGGATCGGAAGCCTTTGCCCAACGGCAAGTTTACTTGCAAGTGGGCAAATGGCTTTCGAATCCGCCAAAAAGTATGAGGAAATAGTGGGGCAGGGGCCCCACGGGTTCCGAATACTTTTGAGGATTGCGAGACGGCGAAGCCGGAAGCAATCCGTGCGTTTTGTAAACCTATATAAGAACTATAGAACCACACAACAAAAAAACAACGTAGGAGAATGGCGTTTTTCTCGCCATTCTCCTATAGTCGTGTATAATGAGAGAATCCGATTATGGCAAAATATCTGATCAAACGAATCCTATATGGCATCTTTTCTCTGGTGGTCGTTGTCGCGATCGTCATGATCCTCATTTATTCCATGCTCAATCGTGACCTTGTTTTTGCGGGGGATCCCAACTTCGTAAAACAGGCGGGCAACCAGAAGGAAGCTTATATGTACAACAAGTGGGAGCAGTATGGCTACATGGATTACGTGCCCTATGCTGATTACCTCAAGGACCTCTGCAAGGCCGGCCAGATCGATGAGGAGACCAGGTCCAAGGCGGCCTCCATCGGCAGGAAGGAGGACAAGGATTCGGATCTGACGAAGGAGTACGTGGCAAAGTTCAAGGAGTATTATACCTCCAAGGGGTACACCATCATTCGTCTCGATGCCAAAATGGCGGGCAAAAAAGTGGCAAACGGCGGTCAGCAGCAGCTGTTTGCTTATCGTGACGTGCCTCTTAGTCAAAGGATCTGGAAGTATTTCACGGGTCTGCTTTCGTTTGATAACATTCATAAAGTCGAAAATATTACCGGGGAGAGAGGCATTACCTTTACCTGGTATGACCCCGCCTATGGCGGACATAGATTGGCGCCGGCGATCATTGGCAACGGCACCTACCATAAGTATCTTCTGTACGTGGATGATCGTTTTCCTTTCGTACATCAGCATTTTGTCTCCTTAAACCTGGGCACCTCCTATACGGTAAATCAGGGCGTCGACGTGTTCACGACGATGAACGCTACCCAGGGTTCCTACGTAAAATCTCTTGTCACTTATCCCACGGGCCACACTGAGATGACTGCGGATGACCTTCATACCGCGACTTATCTCGAAGGGTCGCTGAAGGCCAGCCTGGTTTATGCGGATCGTTTCACGGATGATTACACCAACGTGATCACCAAAAAGAACGGCCTTTCCAAGATCGGGTATTCCTTCGTGATCGGTATCATTGAAGTCATTCTGGCATATCTCATCGGCCTTCCCATCGGTGTCTGGATGTCCAGAAGGAAGGACAAGCTTGCCGATAAGATCGGTACCTGCTACATTGTGTTTGTCATTGCGGTGCCCAGCATCGCATACATCTTCATGATCAAGGCCATCGGCGGAAAGCTGGGACTTCCCACCACCTTCGACATGGAGTCCGCAAGTAAACTGATGTACATGCTTCCCATCATATCCTTGGCGCTTCCGTCCATCGGAGGCCTGATGAAATGGATGAGAAGGTACATGATCGATCAGATGAATTCGGATTACGTAAAGTTTGCAAGGTCCGGCGGTCTGTCGGAGGGTGAGATCTTCTTCAAGCATATCATGAAGAATGCGGCAATCCCCATCATCCACGGCATTCCCGGAGCAGTCCTGTTCGCAATGGTCGGCGCCATCGTGACCGAGCGAGTTTACGTGGTACCTGGTGCAGGTAATTTGCTCACCATTGCGATCAACAAGTACGACAACGGCGTGATCGTGGGCGTTACGTTATTCTACGCAACCTTGAGCGTCGTCTCCCTGATCCTGGGCGACGTTCTCATGGCAATCTTTGATCCCAGAATTTCATTTACGACGAAGGACAGGTAAGGGCGTATGGCTGATCAAGTGACAAAAAAGCAAGAAGAAAAGAATCGGCAAAACGAGATCTTTGCCGAGTTTAAGGAAGAGGAGCTGTTTGCAAGGGTTCCTCTAGACAGTATGAGTGCAGAGAAGATCACGGCGCCGAGATACTCCTATTGGCAGTCCGTGTTCCGCGTGTTCTTCCACAAGAAGATCAATATCATCATTTTGGCGATCCTTGCCATTGTGGTGCTCATGGCTTACGTCTATCCGGTGGTGGTCCATTATGATCCGTTTTTGAACCTGTTGAACTCTGAGGCAAAGCACTTGGGGCCGAAGGCAGCCATGGAACTGTTTGGAAAGTCCATCCACTATATCCTTGGTACCGGCGGATCTGGAGAATCCACCTTTGACGCCATCTGGTATGGCTCAAGGATCTCCATCTCCCTTGCGTTTATCTGCGCACTCATCAACATGGTGATCGGCGTTTTGATCGGAGCAGTTTGGGGCTTTTCCAAGAAGGTGGACATGATCATGACGCAGGTCTACAACATCATCGGTAACTTGCCGAGCATCCTTCTGATCGCCGTGCTCGTGATGTTGATCGGCGCAGGCTTCTGGAGCATGGTCTTTGCCCTTACGATCACCGGCTGGCTTAGCGTTGCCTATTTCATCCGTACCCAGGTGGTCATCATCCGTGACCGCGAATATAACTTAGCTTCGAAATGTCTTGGAACTTCAACGATCAAGATTGCGCTCAGAAACATCCTTCCGTTCATGACCTCCGTCATCGTGACGCTGGCAGCGACGGAGATCCCGAGCTACATCAGCATGGAAGTGTTCCTTGCTTACATTGGCCTTGGCCTTTCCGATAAGTCCCTCGGCGTGATCATCTCTGAAGCGCAAAGCGCCATGGTAACGCCTGGCTGGGAGCTCGAGTTCTGGAGCCCCGTGGCCATCACCGCCATCATCGCAGTCGTGCTCTACGTTGCCGGTCAGAACCTCGGCGACGCATCAGACCCCAGGACACACGTATAAAACTTTCTTTTACGGAGTAGGAAGTATGGAAGACAAAAAGGTTTTGTTATCAATCAGTGATCTCATCGTCAGATTCCGCGTGCGTGGCAGGATCCTTACGGCCATCCGCGACATCTCCCTCGACATCTATGAAGATGAATCCATTGCCATCGTGGGCGAGTCCGGATCCGGAAAGTCCGTATTTACGAAAACCTTCGCAGGCATGCTCGATTCCAACGGATTTATCGATCAAGGGAAGATCATCTTTAACGATCCCGAGCTTTCTGACACCAAGGTTGCCAACAATGGCATCGCAAAGAAGATCATCGCGAGCTCCAAGAAAAAGCTCGATCAGTATGCAAAGCTTGAGCTTGGCAAGAATGAGTTCCTTACCATGGAGCAGATGAAGCAGGAGAGAGAGATCAAAGAGTCCATCGATCCCGCAAAGAAGGTCGAGCTTGAGAAGCAGATCGCTGAGCTTAAGGCAAAGCGCACCAATAATTTCAACCTTGGTCAGACGCTTGATCCCAAGTCCGAAAAGGACAAGATCAAGGCACTGAATCAGGAGATCAAGGAAGCGGACGCCAAGATCGAGGAATTGACAAAGAAGATCAAGGAAGAGAATGAGGCGGCTGCGAAGCGCGTACGTGAGGACAGTGCCTATCAGAATGCTTACAACGATAAAATGAGCCAGTTGAAGGCCGCATATGAAAAGGCCATCACCGGTGAGGTCAAGGAAGAGAAGAAAAAGCAGAATGAAGTGCTTGCCAAGGAGATTTATCTCTCCGTTGGAAGATACCCTTACGCAAAGAGGATCCAGCTGGTGCGTGCACTCCTGAAAGAGTTAAAGAAGGCTTATCAGCGCGGTCTTGACCTTGCAGATGAAGAGGTACGCAATGCCGTATTCGACAAGGTTGCCTTCCGCGTAAAGTACCTAGATGAGACCGAAGAGGCGCTGCACGGCACCTGTGTCCTGAACCTTGCGAACGTGAAATATGCCAATGACTGGGGTCAGATCCGTGGCCGTAAGATCGCGACCGTGTTCCAGGATCCCATGACAAGTCTGAACCCGATCCTCACGATCGGCAAGCAGATCACTTCCATTATCATGAAGCATCAGGGATGCTCTGAGGTGGAGGCCAGGGCAAAGGCCCTCGATCTGATGCACAAGGTTGGCATCCCCAATGCGGAGAAGCGATTTGATGATTATCCTTTCCAGTATTCCGGCGGCATGCGTCAGAGGATCGTTATCGCCATCGCGCTGTCCTGTCAGCCGAAGATCCTGATCTGCGACGAGCCTACGACGGCACTTGACGTGACCATTCAGGCGCAGATCTTAAAGCTGATCAAGGATCTGCAAAAGGAATTCCATTATACGATCGTTTTCATCACGCATGACCTTGGCGTGGTAGCCAACATCGCGGACCGCGTGGCCGTGCTTTATGCAGGCCAGGTCGTGGAAGTAGGCAAGGTGGATGAGGTCTTCTACGATCCCTGTCATCCCTACACTTGGGCACTGCTTTCTTCGCTGCCCCAGCTGGCACAAAGGAACACGACCCTTTATTCCATCACGGGTACGCCGCCTTCCCTGTACAATGACATCGTGGGCGACGCCTTCGCACCGAGAAATCCTTATTGCATGAAGATCGACACGCTCTTGGAGCCACCGATGTTTAGGGTGTCGGATACCCACTTTGCAAAGACTTGGCTTTTGGATCCCAGATCGCCCAAGGTGGAAAAGCCTGAGATCATTCAGGACATCCACAAAAAGCTTATGAGCGCATTCAACATCTAGGGATCAGCCCTTAGGAACCAATGACGAGAGAGGAGCAAAAACATGGCTAAGACACATCATCTGCCAGAGCATGGCCCCACTGCCGAAAACGGAAAAGAGATCCTGTTGTCCCTTAAGAACGTGGACATCACTTTTGGCAAGGGCGAAAATGCCGTTCGTGCAGTGAAAAACGCCAGTTTTGACATTTATAAAGGGGAGACGTTCTCACTGGTAGGTGAGTCCGGATCCGGTAAGACGACCATCGGCCGCGCAGTGATCCGAGTGAACCCCTGCGCCGCAGGTGAGATCCTGTACAAGGGCGTGAAGATTTCCGGAAAGATCCCGAATTCCTTGGACAGAGAGGTCATCCGTAACATCCAGATGGTATTCCAGGATCCTGCAGCGTCCTTAAATGAGCGCGCTACCGTGGACTATATCATCTCCGAGGGACTGTACAATTTCCATCTGTTTGAGAACGAGGCAGACCGCGTCAAAAAGGTTGAGAACATGATCAACGAAGTGGGTCTGCTTCCGGAGCATTTGACCAGATATCCCCACGAGTTCTCCGGCGGTCAGCGTCAGAGGATCGGCCTTGCGAGAGCCATGGTCATGGAGCCTGAACTCGTGGTGGCAGATGAGCCCATCTCGGCCCTTGACGTGTCCATTCGTGCACAGGTGCTGAACCTCCTTAAAAAGTTCCAGAAAGAGAAGAACCTGACCTATCTGTTCATCGCGCATGACCTGTCCATCGTTAGATTCATCTCCGACAGGATCGGCGTTATTTACAAGGGTGACATCGTGGAGGTGGCAGATGCGGAAGAACTCTTTGACTTCCCGCTGCATCCCTACACAAGGTCTTTGATCTCGGCCATTCCGATCCCGGATCCGATGCTTGAGAAGAATAAGGTTCTCTTTACCTATGATCCTTCCGTGCATGATTATTCCGAGGATAAGCCCGAGCTCGTCTGCATAGGACATGACCATTACGTATTCGGCAACAAGAAAGAGATTGATGAGTATAAGAGGATCCGTGAGGACAACGTTCCCTTAAAGTCCGTGACGATCCTTGGCGTGAACGCCAACAAGGAAGATTTAGAAGAGCAAAAGCCCGTTCCGGTTGATGAGAAGAGCGAATTCCTTGAAAGACCGCTGCATGACACGGGAAACCTTCTTCTTGGCATTTTGTCCTTCCTGCTTCCAATCCTCGGCATTCCCGCAGCATTGCTCTTTAAGAACTTTCATTACTATCGCAACTATAAGATCTGTAAGAAGGGAGCCATCGGCGGCCTGATCTGCCTTGGCGTGATCATCGTGATCTTTATCCTGCTTCTGATCATCGTACAACTCTGATGGGGCGCACGGCAAGGGACAAGCGAGACCTGCCCCATCCCGAACCGGTAGAGCAGATCGAGCTTTCGGAAAAACACGTTGGACTTCGCTTTGCGCTTGTGATCTTGTTTTTGGCACTGGGCCTTGGCACGATCGCATATGCACTGTTTTCCCTGCTTGGCTCCAAGACCGGATGGGTGACGATAGAGGCAAATAATGGCTCCTTGGGTGACGTATCCAAGGAGTTCGTTTTTCAGTATCGTCTGGGCGCCGCAGACCTGTCCCCTACGGAAGAAAAGAAACCCCTGACGCTCCTTTACGGAGAGGCCGTTCGCCGGGCCTATCAGATTTTTGTGGCGAAGGATGCGGATGCTGACGAGAAAGGGCTTGCGAGCCTAAATGCGCATCCAGACATGGAATTTGTGGTGGACCCTGGGCTTTACGAAGCACTTTGCGTGGCCATAAAAGACGGTAATAGGGCCATTTACCTAGGGCCGCTCTATGCGCAGTATGATTCCTTGTTTTGCAGTAAAACGGACCAGGAAGCGGCCGAGTGTGATCCTGAAAGGAACAAGGAGGTTCGATCTGAGGTGGAACGGCTCATGACTTACGTAAGTGACCCTTCCATGATCGACTTAAAGCTCCTCGGCGAGAACCGCGTTCAACTTTTTGTTTCGGTGGAATATCTGGCGTATCTGAAAGAAAACTGGGATACGACCTATCTTGGCTTTGGCTGGATGCAAAACGCTTTCGTTTCAGACTATATCGCCGATACGCTCCTTGACGCAGGTTACACAAACGGACTTCTCATCAGCGAGGACGGCTTTGTGCGTAACATGTATGACGGGAAGGAAGAGGCCAGCTACGCCATTTCCCGCAGGGACGAAGGCATTGTTTCCTCCGCAGGGGTCTTTCGACTTGCAGGGGCCGTGAGCGTGGTTTATCTGCACGATTACCCCCTTCTTACGACGCAGGAGAATTCGTACTATGTCTATGAGGACGGCACGATCAGAGCGCCCTACGTAAATGTCGAAGACGGGATGCTTCAATGTGCAACGCATGAACTGATTTTGGCTGCGCCTAAAGGAGACGATGGCAAGACGATGGGGCTTTCAGAGCTTGTGATGTATGCACAAAAGGTCTATGTAAGGGATGACCTTGACCGTAAAACCTTAGCAGAGCTGATGGAAAAAGGCGTTGGGCATCTTTTCTTTGAGAACGGCGCGGCGTTTGTCAGCCATGAGTGGATGATACCAAAGATGGAATAAAAATTTAGTGAATGTGAAAAGCCCTCCGCAGGATTTCCTGCAGAGGGCTTTTTTTGATTCTGTAAACGTTCTGATCCTTTCATCTGGTCCGACCTCTAGAAATAGGAATTCGTGGACTGGCGGAGCAGGAACTTTACGCGGAAGCCTGCTTCGTCACAGATGGAGCGTACAAGATCTTCTGCGACTTCCTTGGAATTGTCGTTGACGCAGATGATGCAGTTTTGCTTTTTGCTAAAGAACGAAGCCTTCGTCCAGCGGATGTAATAGGAGATGCGGTTTTCGAGCAGTGCCTTTTCGATCAGCTTTTTGCACTCGTCATCCGCGACTTCACAGAGCTCAATCTCATTATTGACCTTCAAACTCGTATAAACCGGTTGCATTCCTTGTACCTCCAGTATGTTTTATTGCTGTGCCTGCATTGCGCGCAGCTGCATCTCCATGCGCTGCTGTTCGATAAGGGAATATGCATCAGGCTTTAAGAAGAAGAGTGCATTGTGCTGGCAATAGCTTGAAGTTGCCGGCGTGACAAGCGTCTGACTGCCGTCTGCGCCCTTTACGATCATGGTGGAGCCCTTGGTCAGCGAAGCATCCTCAATCAAAGGAAGGGTAACGACTCCGTGGACCTTGAAGGGGCATTCATCGCTCGCGATCAGGCCGTCATAGGCACAGACTTCGCCCTCGTAATGCACGGTACAATAATCCTTTGGCTCCGTGCCCTTGGCAAAGAGCTCATAGATGACACAATCATCGCAGAGGCCTTCGCGGGGAAGGAGACCTGACTTAGAGCAGATCTTGCATCTTACGATGCCGTCCGGCATCCTGAAATCCTCATCGGGCAGTTCCTCGTGGATCCTGCTCATCACGGCCTTCCAGATGGCCTTGGAGATGTCGCCCTGTGCGTTCTGTCCCTTGGTGGTCATGGCGATGTTGTTATCATAGCCAGTCCAGACGGTACAGCAGTAGTAAGGCGTGAAGCCTGCAAACCATACGTCATGGGTGTCCGTGGTGGTACCGGTCTTACCTGCCGCATGCATGCCGTTTAAGCGGCACATCATAGCAGTACCTTTGCTGATAACGTCCTGCATTGCACTGGTCAGAAGGTAAGCGGTGGTCTCTTTGAGCACCTGGCGCTCCTTGGGAATGGTATTGTCCAGGATCACGTTGCCATCGGAATCGGTAACGCGGGAATAGAGCTTTGGCACTACATAGGTACCGCCGTTCTCGATGGCCGCGTAGGCGGCGTTCAGTTCATAAGGGGTAACGCCGTTGGTCATGCCGCCGAGGGCTAAGGACTGGTTAATGTCCGTCAGCCATGCACCGTTGTAGTAGTCACCGGATTCCAAAGTCGAGAAACCGAAGTTGGTCAGGTAGTCAAATCCGAGCTGGGGCGTGATCACCGTGAGGTTCTTTACCGCGATGATGTTTAAGGATTCGCGGATGGCATCACGGATGGAATTGATGCCGCGGTATTTTGCAGCATCATTGCCGTACCAGTTCTTTACGGCCGTACCGTCGTTATAGCTAAACGGTGCGTCATTATATACGGTCGCAAGCGTCATGCCTGCGCAGTCGATCGCGGGAGCAAAGGAAGCCAGCACCTTGAAGGTGGAACCGGGGGAACGGGTGGCAGAAGTGGCTCTGTTCAGCGTTCTTCTTGCCGTCTTGGCACCGCGTCCGCCGACGATGGCGACAACATAGCCCGTCGCGGGGTCGCTTACGACAAATGCGATCTGCGGTTGAGGCGTCATGTTGTAGGTCTCCTTGTAATTCTCTGCGCTGTCTTCGATGCCAAGATCCTCAAGCATGGCTCTGCGGTACTCGTCCTTGGCTTCGAGGGCTTCGTCCTGAGAGTGGAAGATCAGGTTGAAGTTCTTGCCCACGTGGCTCTTGTACCAAGTCATCATGTTCTCTTTACTGAAGTTCTTGTTTCCGGCATCCGTGAAGACGGTAAGCGCATAATCCAGATACCAGTCGGAGTTCGGAGGGAAGTTGGCGGGGTTCGCCGCTTCCTGATTGCAGATTGCCTGGATCGTGGGATCCAAAGTGGACTCGATACGAAGACCGCCGCTGGTAAGCAACGTCTCGGCCATGGCTGCGGAATATCCCGCGTCATTGATCAGGTCCTTACGAACTTGGTCGTACACTGCGTCGGAGAAATAAGATCCGGTGGAGCTGGAACTTACGCGGTAGCTGGTGTCGAACAGGCCGATGCGCTCATAAACCGCATTGGTGTCGGCAATGGCTTCGTTGTACTCGTCCTCAGTGATGAAGCCGAGCTCTTTCATCTTGTCCAGACAGTTCTGACGCCTTCTTGCGTTTGCGTCCGGATGGCTGATGGGGTTATAACCGGAAGGGTTCTGCGTGATCACGGCGATCACGGCACATTCCGAAATGGTCAGGTTGATGCAGGACTTTCCGAAATAACGAAGGGAAGCGGATTCCACGCCCAGCGTGTTCTGACCAAGGTTGATGGCGTTCATGTAGCGAAGGAGGATCTCGTCCTTCGGGAAGCTCTTGGTCACTTCAAGCGCCAGGTACTGCTCCTGGATCTTACGCTTGATCTTCTTGACCATGTTGTGACCTTCGTCCGTCCACGTGGTGAAAACGGTGTTCTTTAAGAGCTGCTGCGTGATGGTGGAACCACCCTGTGTCCTGCGGAAGCCAGAGATCGCATATTGATAACCGGAACGGACAATTGCCTTAAAGTCGATACCATTGTTGTCGTAGAAACGCTCATCCTCGATGGCGACAAAGGCTTCGCCGAGGTGCTTCGGGATCTGGTCCCAGGTCACTTGGATACGGTTGGAGTTCATGGAAACGTAGGAGTCGATCTCATTGCCTTCGGCGTCATATACGATGGTCGCCTGACCGCTGGCGATGATGTCGCCGAGCCTAACCCTTGGCGTATCCTCTAAGATGCCTCGGAAGAGCCCAAGTCCTAGGGCCACGGCACAGACGCCGACACCGACGCCCGCCACGACTCCGCCGCGCAGGAGCGTAAGGAGCAGGGACTTCCAAAGCTTATTTGTTCTGGAATTCAGCGATCGTTGTATCTCGCGAACTCCGTGTCTGCCGTAATTCATAACGTCGTCCTTTCTGAACGGATAAGAATCCATTATCTGTTACAGTATACCAAATTTCACGTAGAAAGAAAAGATTTTCTTTTCGAAAATGCGCATCTTTCGAAAGGTTTAAGAAATTGTTCGTATATTTCAGCGCTTGTAACTTCACAAATAAGGAATTTTGTGTTAGAATGTTACTAGTGAAAATTGGGATTTTATGCGCATTTTTTGGAAACGATGCTTCTATGAGGCGACGAGGCGTTCCTGAAAAAGGCGCGGAAAGGTTGGACTTTCGGATTGCCGGACGCAGGGAACGCTTCCTATCGCATCCTTCTTGGCGGGGGGCAGGGAACGTATGAGGAAAAGAAATCACGCTTCATTGCCACGGTGAGGCCTTGCCAGAGCGAGGAAGAGGCATGTGCCTTCATCGAGGAGATGAAGAAGAAATATTGGGACGCAAGGCACAATTGCTCGGCATTTTGCATTGGCAGCAGGGCAGAGCTGACAAGGTGCAGTGATGACGGCGAGCCGTCGGGAACGGCGGGAAGGCCCATGCTGGAGGTCCTGCTTGGCTCAGGGATCCGCAACGCGTGCGTGGTGGTCACGCGTTATTTTGGCGGCGTGCTCCTTGGCACGGGCGGTCTGGTGCGGGCTTACACGCAGGCCGTAAAAGAAGGGCTTGCGGCCTGCGAGGTCGGCGTGATGCGGCCGGGCGTTGAGCTTCGCCTTTCGGTGCAATATACCGAGATCGGAAAGGTCCTGTACCTTCTTGGTCAAAGAGGATTGGAGCCGCTTTCGAGCGAATATGCTGAAAACATTTCGCTGACGGTGCTTTTGCCTGCAGAGGAGGAAGAAGGTTTTCGGAAGGAATTCACCGAGGCGACGGCAGGACGGATCGTTATTGAGAAAAATGGTGCATATGATTTCGTGCAAAAAGAGTAGAATGGACATATAGGCTTGTTGGAAAAAACACGAAAGTTGTGGGGAAGGCATGAAAATGAAAAACGACATGGGAAATGACTGGAAAATCGAGTTTCTTGGAATCCGCGGTTCCATGGCGGTGACGCCCAAGGAGTATCAGGAATTTGGATGTGACACGCTTTGCGTGCGCGTCGAGACGGAGGACGAGGTGATCTTCCTGGATGCCGGGAGCGGACTGATGTATGGAACCGCCGGCGAAAGGACGCACATCCTCATCGGGCATCCGCATTTGGATCACCTGCTTGGACTTAGCAAGTGGACGCAGCTTGCGGATCCTTCTAAGAAGATCACGATCTATATGGCAGATCATGAGGGGAAGAACTGCAAGGAGATCCTGCACATGTTGTACGGACCGCCTTTCTGGCCCATCCATCTGGAAAACATTTCGCCAAACTTGGAATATGTTTCCATTCAGGGGAATTTCAAGATCGGTGATCTCACCGTGAAAACCCTGGCGGGGAATCATCCCGGAGGCGTGACGCATTTTCGCATCGAGAACGGGCAAAAGAGCGTGGTATATGCAGTCGACTGCGAACTGACGCCCGAGGCGGCGGAGGCCCTTGCGGAGTTTGCAAAGGATTGTGACCTCCTCATCTGCGACGGTCAGCTTTCCGATGAGGACGTTGCGATGAAGCGCGGCTGGGGACACAGCACGATCTCCGAGGCGGCAGAGCTTGGAAAGCGTTGCGGTGCAAAGCATACCATCTTAGTTCATTTTGATCCGGCTTCTACGGATGAAGACTTAAGAGTCCTTGAAAGCAGGCTTCGGGTCAAGTATCCGGACTGCTCATTTGGCAGACAGGGAGAAACACGCATTCTATGAATACGATGGAAATCGAAAGATTACTAAAGATCGGGATCGAGCTCTCCGCCAATGCGGACAGCGACAACCTGATGCGGGAGATCGTGGACGTCGCGATGGACCTGACGGATTGTGATGCGGGCACGCTGTACATTCTGGAGAATGACACGTTGGTGTTCCACATCATGGTCACCCTTTCCATGGGGATCGATCAGGGCGGGCACGGCGAAAAGATCAGCCTTCCTCCCGTGGCGCTGCGCCCCACCAATGTGTGCGCAAGGTCCGCGTTAGACAAGGCACTTTTCAACATCGAGGATGTTTACGAGGACCAGCGCTTTGATTTCTCAGGGCCGAGAAAATATGACGCGATCACGGGCTATCGGACGCAGTCCATGCTTGTGATCCCGATGCTCGACGACAAGGGCGACGCCATTGGCGTGTTGCAGCTCTTGAACGCTAAGAACGCTGCGGGGGAGACGGTTCCTTTCCCCAAGGAGTGTGAGCACGTGATCCAGTCGCTGGCGTCTCAGGCAGCGATCCGTCTGACCAACCTGAATTACAGCCGCGAGATCACAAGGCTCTTGGAATCCATGGTGCAGGTGCTCTCTACGGCAATCGACGCAAGAAGCCCATACAACGCCAATCACACAAAGAACATGGCGCGGTACGGCAAGAACTTCCTTACCTGGCTTCGGGAGCATGTTCCGGAAAAGGCGCTCACGGAGGAAGAAGAGAGAGAGTTTTTGATGGCCGTTTGGCTTCATGACGTGGGAAAGCTCGGCATTGCGCTGTCCGTCATGGATAAGTCCTGCCGCATTGAGGGCTTTGAGGATGCCATAAGGCAGCGCTTCGAAATGATAGACTTACTTACGGAGATCCAATGGCTGCGCGGCAATTGCACGCAGGAAGAATATGAAAGCGTCAAGGCGGACTTAAAAGAGGCGCTTGAGACGATCGGGACCGCGAACGTGGTCGGCTTTTTGCAGGACGACTTGCTTGCAAAGGTGCAGGCCATTGCGGCAAGACATTACGTGGACAAGGAAGGCCAGGAAAAGCCTTGGCTGACCGATGCGGAGCTGGAGAACCTGTCGGTTCGAAAGGGCACGCTGACGGCGCAGGAACGTGCCATCATGGAGAGTCACGTGGTGCTGACGAGGAAGATGCTAGAGCGCATGCATTTCAGCAAGGGCTACAGTCACGTGACGCGCTGGGCCTCCAACCATCACGAACTCTTGAATGGTTCCGGATACCCGCAGCACTTGACGGCAAAGGACCTTTCGTTCGAGGAAAGGCTCCTTACGATCCTGGACGTGTTTGATGCACTCACGGCCAATGACCGGCCGTATAAAAAGGCCATGCCTCCGGAGCGGGCGATCAGTATCCTTAGGAGCATGGTGGAAGAAGGTAAAGTGGACGGAGAGATCGTGGAACTCTTTGTAGAAAGCCACGCATGGGAAGAAGGGGAGAAAAAATGCGAAGATCAAAAAGAAACTTGATCGCTCTGATGCTTTGCGCGCTATGTCTTGTCGCGGCATGTTCTTCCAAATCGGGAAAGAACGGCACGGCGGAAGGCGAGCAGGCAAATGGCGACATTGTTGCGGTCAGCCAGGGGTATGAAACCACGGCGATCAGCATCACGCTTTCTAAGACGGAAGGCAACGTCGACGTGGCGGACAAGAGTGGTAATGCCGTGGAAAAGATCGACGGAATGCATCTTCACAACGGCAACCGCGTGATGACAAATGATGACAGCCTGGCCTATCTGACGTTGGATGAAGTAAAGGCGGCGAAGCTCGGGCAGCTGTCCTCCATGGAGGTGCGCAAGGAGACCAAGGAGCTTTCGCTCTATCTGGAATCCGGAGAGATGTTCTTTAACGTTTCGAAGCACCTAATGGCAGATGAGGCCATGAACATCCGCACGTCCACCATGGTGACGGGCATTCGCGGTACGGCGGGCTTCGTTCGCGTGATCGATTTTTACACGACGGAGATCTACGTGCTCGACGGCGAGGTGTGGGTAACGGTGATCGATCCCGTGACCGGTGCGAAAAAATCCGCAATGGTCGGCGCGGGACAGATGGCGACCTCTGCCGTGTTCAAGAAGAATAGCAATCCGAGCGAACGCGTGGACATTATCATCAAGAGCTTTTCGGAACAGGACGTTCCGGCCTTTGTCATTGAGGAGGTTTCCCTCAATGCCATGCTTCAGGGCAGGATCCTCAGCGCAAACGTTTTGAACACTTCCACGCTGATCGGAAATTATGACGAAGCCCTCATCAGGGACAAGGAAGAAGGCAAGAAGCGTATCGAAAAAGCCAAGGAAGAGAAGGACGAGTACGAGCAGCAAAAGGACGTGACGGACGAAATGTTCTCCGTGCAACTGGCTGATTCCAGGACCTGTTCCCTGGTGGATCCTACGCTCCCTCAGGTGCAGGAAGCCTTGGACGATGAACAATATGACACCGTGAACGTTTCTGGCACGTTCGTGTTTGGCGACGGTTCGGAAGGCCTTACAAAGCTTTCCTCCGTGAGTAGCTTAAAGCGCGGCTGGAGCCTTCGCAACGTGGACAAGGAAGACGGCGAGGTGTTGACCATTCCCGCCGGAAAGAATCTGAACTTAAACGGCAAGACGGCTTTTGGAAGCAAGGGCTCCATTGCGAATTACGGAATTCTGACCAACAACGGAAGTTTTTACATTGGCGGTGCCTTAAATAACATTGACGAGGGACAGTTCATCAACAACGGAACCGTGATCACGCCCGAAGAGGAGAATCACGAGCACATGGTGGTGACGGATCCTGAGGTGAAACCGACCTGTACGGAGGATGGATATACCCAAGGATCGCATTGTGCGACCTGCGGCGAGATCCTGGAGCCCCAGCAGGTGATCCCTGCGACGGGCCATAAAGAACAAAAGCTGAAGGCCGTAGCGGCATCTTGCACGAAGACGGGCCTCACGGAAGGAAAGAAGTGTTCTGTTTGCGGAGAAGTTCTGGTAAAGCAGGAGACGGTTCCGATGACCGAGCACGTGGCGGTTGCGACCGCAAAAGTGGATCCGACCTGTACCGCAACTGGTCTTACTGCAGGAACGAAGTGTAAGAACTGCGGAAAGAAGCTGAGCGGCGGGGAAGTGATCCCGGCCAATGGACATACGGAAGAGTATTTGCCTGAAGTTGCTGCTAGCTGTACTACGGCGGGGCATACTGCAGGTACTCAGTGCAGCGTTTGTCATGCCGTGCTGTCTGGACTTACGACGACCGGGCCATTGGGGCATACTGAGGAATTCTATCAAGGACATGAAGCCGACTGTGAAAATGACGGCCTGACAGATGGAAAATTCTGCACAAGATGTCAAACATGGACCGTTCCTCAGACGAGGATCCCGGCAAAGGGGCATAAGAAGATTGTTGACGTTGCAGCAAAGGCAGCGAATTGTACTGAGCCGGGTTGCACGGAAGGGTGGCATTGCGAAAACTGCGACGAGCATGTGGATTCTGAGCGAATTGCACCCAAAGGCCACACGGAAAAGACAATTCCCTATCAGGCTGCTACCTGTACGGAAGACGGACATACGGAATACAAGGTGTGTGAAACCTGCGGAGCAACTCTGGAAGATGGGAAGGTTTTACCTGCACATGGACATGAATTTAATGACATTCAAGGAGCGCCATTAGAGTATTGCGCATATGGCTGCGGAACACGTAATCCGAATTACGTGGATCCTGGTAACGTGGGCGGAGATCCGACGACTGGCGGCAACGGTACCAGCGGAAATGAAACTGGTGGCAATGGCACTGGCGGTAATGGCACCAATGGTAGTGGTACCAATGGCAACGGTGCGGGCGCTAACAATCCATAACGCAGGAGGTCAAAGAAGATGAAAAACATAAAGAATAAAAAGCTTCTGATCGCCGGCGGGATCGGTGCGGCAGTACTCCTTATCATCGTGATCATTTGCATTGTGGCCGCGGCAAAAAAGAAAGCAAAGGAAGGGGAGAACGTCACGGAAGTTGCTGACTACACTCCACCGACGGCAAATGAAACGGTGACCAGGGAGGCATCCCTGATCACTGGCATTGAGGGAAGTCCTGCGGGCGTGGCCGTGATGGCTGATGGGTCCCTTTTGATCTCGGATTCTCGTTCGAAGGTGATGTGGACCGTGGCAGGCGGAGAGGCCGAAGTTTTGGCTGGAAAGATCGGTCCAGACGATGCTTACGGACAGCCTGTGGGCGGATATCATGACGCGCCGCTTTCCGAAGCAAAATTTGAAAAGCCTTGGGGCGTTGCAAGGTTCCTTGACGGCTGGGCCGTGGCAGACAGTAAGAACCGCGTGATCCGTTATTTTGACGGCGAGTTGGTCCGTACGGCGGCATATGAAGGGGCAGAGCGAACGCTTGTAAATCCTGCGGGTCTTGCATCGGATGAAGAAGGAAATCTGTACATCGCGGATGCCGGCGCTGACGCGATCTACAAGATGGATCAAAATGGCATCTTATCGCTTGTGGCGGACGGCTTTAAGGCTCCCTGCGGCGTATGTGTCAGCGGTAACGTTCTTTACGTGGCAGACACGGGAAATCACCGTATCTGCAAGGTGGAAAACGGACTCGTGAGCATTGTGGCCGGCGGCAAGGAGGGCTTCCGCGATGGAGCCGCCATGGAGGCATGCTTCCAGAATCCCCAGGGCGTGGCCGTGGGCGAGGACGGTAACATTTACGTGGCAGACACTGGGAACTCTTCCGTGCGCGTGATCAAGGGCGGCGACGTAAAGACGCTGATCACCTGCGGGAGCGAGAGCACCTGGCCGGTCGCACCCATAGCGCTTACGCCCTTTGGCGACGGCCTTGCGGTGGTGGATTCCTTCTCCGGCGTTGTCTTTTCAATACCTTATTTCACCAACTAGTTTTGTTGACTTTCATAGAAAATGAGTTTAAGATGATTAAGTGGTTTTAGGATTCCAAAAGAAAGGGTGGTGGTTATATGTCAAGCGATAGTCGAAGTACGGATTCCGTTCCCCGAAGTACCCAAAATATAACCATGGCCATGCAACAAGGCTCCACCCGATAAAGCGCTTTATCTCCGGTGAGGTCTTGGATGCATTGCCTCATAAGGAGGATGAAAGCGATGGATGAGATGAAGGAATTTGGTGAGCTTCAGGAATTGCTCGATGCGAAGCAATATACCAAGCTCAGACAACATTTGTCGGAAATGAACGACGCGGACATCGCAGCCTGGATGGAACAGATGGAGGAAGAGGAGAACATGCTCAAGGTTTTCCGGATCCTTCCCAAGGACCTTGCCGCGGACGTGTTTTCCTATTTGGACGTTGACATTCAGCACAGGATCATTACTTCCATGTCCGATAAGGAAGCCGCAAACATCATCGATAACCTGATGGCCGATGATGCGGCGGACTTGCTTGAGGAAATGCCAGCGAACATCGTAAAGAGGTTGCTTGCAAACGCGAGCCCCGAGACGCGGCGCGACATCAATCATCTGCTGCGTTACCCGGAGGATTCCGCCGGCAGCATCATGACGGTGGAGTACGTGGACCTGAAGGAGAACCTGACGGTGGCGGAAGCGATCGAGCGGATCCGTAAGGTGGGCGTGGATTCCGAGACCATCAACGTCTGTTACGTGCTGGATGCAGGGCGGCACCTTAAGGGTACCGTGGCACTGCGTTATTTGCTCCTTTCTGAGGATGACGAAGTCATCGGAGACATCATGCATGAGAACGTCATCGCTCTCAATACCATGATGGACCAGGAGGAAGTAGCAAGACAATTCAAAAAATACGACTTTACGACCATGCCCGTCGTGGATAACGAAAACCGGCTGGTCGGCATTATCACCGTCGATGATATCGTGGATATCATGGAAGAAGAGGCGACGGAGGATATGGAAAAGATGGCAGCTATTTTGCCTAGTGATAAGCCGTACATGAAGACGAGCGTCTGGGAGACCTACAAAAAGAGGATCCCTTGGCTGCTTCTCCTCATGGTCAGCGCGACTTTCACCGGTGCCATCATCAAATCCTTCGAGGATGCGCTTTCCGTATGCGCCATTTTGGTGGCTTACATCCCGATGCTGATGGATACGGGCGGTAACGCAGGCGGACAGGCCAGCGTGACCGTGATCCGTGGACTTTCCTTAGGTGAGATCGAATACAGGGACGTGCCGCGCGTGATCTGGAAGGAGCTTCGGGTGGCAATCTTCTGCGGCCTGACCCTTGCCTGCGCGAATTTTGCAAAGCTTCTGATCTTTGATCAGGTGACTTTTTGGGTGGCACTCACGGTGTGTCTGACCTTGGTCGCAGCCGTGATGATGGCCATGTTCATCGGTTGTATGTTGCCCGTTGGCGCAAAGCGCATTGGCTTTGACCCCGCCGTGATGGCAAGTCCTTTCATCACGACGATCGTGGATGCACTTTCCCTTTTGGTGTATTTCCGCGTAGCAACCTTGATCCTGAGGCTATGACAAGAAACGGGAGTTTTTAGTTTCAAAAAGAGGATTTTTGCATGAGTGAAACAAAGGATATCGTGATCGAAGAGATCAACCCGACCTTCCTTTACATCTGGAAGGGGACGAGGCATGAGGATGAGGCAGTTTATCATTGTCACAACCATTTGGAGATGGCCTTTGTTCTTTCCGGAAAAGGAAAATATCATATCGAAGGGGAGATTTATGACATCGCCGAGGGGGATCTGATGATCTTTAACCCTGGGATCCGTCATCAGGCCTTGTTCCTAAAGCAGGTGGAGACGCCGACCACGGAGTTTTTCGTGGGCTTTACGGACGTGCAGTTTCCGGGCTTTTGCCCGAACCACGTACCTGTCCCCGGGGGCGGTTACGTGATCCACACCAAGGGCGAGCTTCGTCAGCGCATCTTCAAGATCTGCTCCTCCATGGAGGCAGAAAAAGCAACCAAAAGGCAGGGCAGGTACTTCATGCTGAAGGCTTATCTGATGCAGCTTCTCATCCTGGTGATGCGGGAGCAGTGCGAGCCTGAAAAGCCCGTGGACAGCTACGTATTCGAGTCCACGAATAAGAAATACGTGGTGGAGAAGATCCTCACCTATTTTGAGGACCACTACAGCGAAAAAATATCCCTGGATCAGATCGCTGAGAACATGTACTTAAGCCCGTTCTATGTTTCCAAGATCTTTAAGAGTGAGACGGGGGACGCACCCATCCAGCATCTGATCAAGATCCGGCTCGAAAAGGCAAAGGAGCTTTTGGAAAAAGGAGAAGCGCAGAGCGTTCAGGAGGTGGCCGCCATGGTGGGCTATGATGACGCTTATCACTTCAGCAAGCTGTTCAAGAAACGTTTTGGAATTACGCCGACGCAGGCGCGAAGGCTCGAAAGCATATAGTTTTGGAGGGAAAACATGAGATACTTTTTTGAGGCAAAACTGGAAAGAAATGACGGAGGTTTTTTCATCACCATTCCCTTTAACGTATGGGAAGTCTGCAGGCTTCGGGACGTGATCCAGGCAGACATCGTGCTGGACAATCGCATCATCCAATGTGAGCTGCTCCCGGATGAAAAAGGAAAGGGAAATTACCTGATCCAGCTTGACGATGAGGACGTTTCCGGCATCGAAGTCGGCGTGACGCATCAGATCCTGCTTCACGTGACGGGCTCCATCATCCGCATGGATCAGAACAGCCCTTACAGCTTTGAGCATCCCGTGCGCAAGATCGACAGCATGCAAGTGATCAAGCAGCCGGAGGATGGCCTATGCGGACAGGCCTGCGTTGCCATGCTGGCTGGCAGGACCATCGCCGAAGTCATTACGATCATGGATTGCCGCGAGTGGCAGGCTACCATGGGCAGAGTGATCTCCGCTTTGAATTACTATGGCATCGATCACGCGGACGTCATCAATTACAATGAGGGACGCGAGGTGGTGCTTCCGAAGTGCTGCATTCTCATGGAGAAGATGGGCCGCTATTGTCACTATCTTGTGCATTATGACGGGCTTTTCTATGATTCCAATCTGGGAGTTCTTCAGGAGTATGACATGAGCAAGCTCCTCGGTTTCTTGGAGATCAAATGCTAACTTTTGAGGTGAGTTATGCTTTTTAATTCCTATGTGTTTGTGCTGCTGTTCCTGCCGCTTTGCGTTTTGCTTTATTTTTGCCTGAACCGATTTGGCAGGGCAGCAGCCAATGTTTTTTTGTTTGCCGCATCGCTCGTGTTCTACGGATATTTTCATCCGGCGTACCTCGCGATCATATGCTCGAGCATCGTCATCAACTATCTGCTGTGTGCATGGATGCGAAAGACGGGGCAGAAGGGTGCGAGAAAAGGAATATTGATCCTTGGGATCTTGGTCAATCTGGGCATCTTGGGTTATTTCAAGTACGCAGATTTCTTTTTGTCCAACGTCAATGCCGTTTTTGGGACGAATGCGCCGCTCCTTCACGTGGCGCTGCCGCTGGGCATCAGCTTCTTTACGTTCCAGCAGCTCTCCTTTGTGATCGACACCTATAAAGAAAAGGCGACCAAGACGGACTTTCTTTCTTACGCATGCTACGTAAGCTTTTTCCCGCAGCTTGTGGCAGGCCCCATCGTTACGCAGGATGAGTTCTTGCCGCAGTTTCAGGAGGAAGAAAAGAGGAAGGTCAACTGGGACAACCTGGCGAGCGGCATCTATCTTTTCGTGCTTGGTCTTGCAAAGAAGATCATGATCGCTGACGTCTTTGGCCTTGTGGTGGAGACGGGATATGGCGTGATTGGAGACTTAAATGCGCCGAGCGCCTGGTTTTTGATCTTTTCCTACACCATGCAGATCTACTTTGATTTCAGCGGATATTGCGACATGGCCATGGGTATCGGGAAGATGTTCAACATCGAGCTTCCCGTCAACTTCAATTCGCCCTATAAGGCAACCTCGATCTCGGATTTCTGGAGCCGTTGGCATATCACGCTGACGCGCTTTTTCACAAGATATGTCTATATCCCGCTTGGCGGAAATCGCAAGGGCATGGCAAGGACCTGCCTGAACGTGATGATCATCTTTTTGCTGAGCGGTCTTTGGCATGGCGCAAACTGGACCTTTGTCTTCTGGGGTGCCTGCCACGGCCTTCTCATGGTGCTCACAAGGATTTTTGAAAAGCCCCTGGAGAAGGTTCCAAAGCTTGTAAGAGGCGTGGCGACGTTCCTTGTCGTGAACGTTCTGTGGGTGTTTTTCCGCGCCAATGATTTTGCGCAGGCGTTCGCACTCTTGAAACAGGCATGTGTCGGCGGACTTGGCGGTCTTCCCTATTATTTCACGGCCTGCTTTAAGGCGCCAGGCATGGATCTGATCATCGACCGCGTGCCCGGAGGAAATCTTCTTCCTTTGGCGTGCACCATTTTATTTGTGGCCTTTACGGTCTTTGTGACGTTCTTTACGAAGAATGCGAGAGAGCGCGTGCTTTCCGGAAAGCTTACTGCAGTGAAGGCAGTCTTTGCGGCAGTGCTTCTTGTGTGGTGCGTGTTATCGTTTGAAAAAGTCAGTGCGTTTTTATATTTCAATTTTTAGTTTTGTCAGTTTAGTCAGTAAGAAGGAACAAGGCAGATGCAGGAGCAAAAGCAAGAGAAAAAGGCAAAGGCTTGGAATAACAAAACATGGGTCATTTTGTTTTTGGCGCTGTCTGCATTTGCGCTATTGGCCGTGGCAGGACTTACGGCCTTTGTGGATCCGTATTTTCATTTTCACAAGCCCGTCTCCGGGATCAGCTATCAGCTGAGCAATGAGCGCTATCAGAATTATGGCATTGCAAAAACTTTTGATTATGACGCCGTGATCGTCGGAACCTCCATGTCAGAGAACTTTAAGCCCTCGCAGATGGACGCGATCTATGGCGTGACGAGCGTAAAGCTCCCCTTTAGTGGCGGAAGTCACTGTGAGGTCAGAGAGCTTTTGGAATATGTATTTACGCAAAAGCCAGATTTACGGTGCGTCGTTCGCAACATCGATCTGTTCCGTGCCTTTGACGCAAAGGACGATCGGGACTACCCTTTAAGCTCTTATCCTTTATATCTTTACGACGACAACCCTTGGAATGACGTGGGCTATCTTTTGAATTTCCAGATCTTTGCCGAGGGGACCATGATCGATCTCGCAAGAACGGTCTTGGGAAAGCCCACGATGACTTTGGATGAATATGCCAACTGGATGAATCAGTATGTCTTTGGACCTAAGGGGATCCAGGCAAATTATTCCAGGAACAAGGTGGTATATACCGGCAACGGGTCCATTACGGACACGGAATATGAAACGATCCGCGAGAACTTTCAGCGAAACGTGATCGACGTGGCAAACGAGCACCCTAATACCACGTTTTACCTTTACGTTTCGCCTTACAGCATTTATTTCTTTGATTACGTCAATGAAATGGGCGAGCTCGACAGATACCTTGCGGCGCAGGAATATATCCTGCGACTCCTTGTGGGAGTGGAGAATGTGCGCCTTTATGCCTTTTACGAGGAGAAGGATCTCGTGACTAACCCTTACAACTACCGCGACGTGGCGCATCATCATGAGAACGTCAACACCCAGATCCTTGCGTGGATGAAGGAAGGCCACGGGGAGATCACGAGCGACAACTTGGATGCATACCTTGAAAACGTTTGGGAATTTTATCATACATATGATTACGATTCCCTGTTTGAAGAGGACGGGTTTACCATCAAAGAACCCTAATTCTAAAAGAAATATTAAATCTTTTTACAGGCATCTTGCTAAGAAAACAAGAGAAAAAGAGAGAAAAACATCTGAAATCGAGAGGATATGCTTTCTCGATGGTTGTGGATTGGTTTGCAAATGGTCTTATATAAATCTAATATATGGGATAGCAATTAGCACTCAATGCAAAAGAGTGCTAACACAAAAGGAGGCAAAGAGCTATGAAGTTAGTACCTTTGGGTGACAGAGTCGTATTAAAGCAGATGGTAGCCGAGGAGACCACGAAGTCCGGCATCATCCTTGCAGGAAAGGAAAAGGAGAGACCTCAACAGGCAGAGGTGATCGCAGTTGGCCCCGGCGGCATGGTGGACGGGAAAGAGATCGCAATGCAGGTGAAGGTTGGCGATAAGGTGATCTTTTCCAAATATTCCGGAACCGAAGTAAAGCTGGATGAGGAAGAGTATCTGATCGTAAAGCAGAGCGAGATCTTAGCAATTCTTGAAGCATAAATCATCATTGGAGGAAAACAGACATGGCAAAGGAAATTAAGTACGGCGCAGACGCACGCGCTGCATTGGAGTCCGGCGTAAATCAGCTGGCAAATACCGTAAGAGTGACCCTTGGACCTAAGGGCAGAAACGTTGTTTTGGATAAGAACTTTGGCGCACCCCTCATCACGAATGACGGCGTTACCATCGCAAAGGAAATCGAGCTTGCAGACGCTTTTGAGAACATGGGCGCACAGCTTGTAAAGGAAGTTGCAACCAAGACGAATGACGTCGCAGGTGACGGTACCACGACCGCAACCGTTCTGGCACAGGCAATGATCAATGCAGGCATGAAGAACCTGGCAGCAGGCGCGAACCCCATCATCCTGAGAAAGGGCATGAAGAAGGCTACGGACTGCGCAGTAGAGGCCATCGCCAAGATGAGCCAGAAGGTGAACGGCAAGAACCACATCGCAAGAGTTGCAGCCATCTCCGCAGGGGATGACGAGGTTGGTCAACTTGTGGCAGACGCAATGGAGAAGGTTTCCGGCGACGGCGTCATCACCATCGAGGAATCCAAGACCATGCAGACTGAGCTGGATCTCGTGGAAGGCATGCAGTTTGACAGAGGATATATTTCCGCATATATGGCAAGTGACATGGATAAGATGGAAGCCGTTCTGGACAATCCTTACATCCTGATTACCGACAAGAAGATCTCCAACATTCAGGAGATCCTGCCCTTGCTTGAGCAGATTGTTCAGGCTGGCGCAAAGCTCCTTATCATCGCTGAGGACGTTGAGGGCGAGGCTCTGACCACCCTGATCGTGAACAAGCTCCGTGGCACCTTCAACGTAGTTGCAGTTAAGGCACCTGGCTATGGCGACAGAAGAAAGGCTATGCTTGAGGACATCGCCATTTTGACCGGTGGTACCGTGATCTCCTCCGAGCTTGGCTATGAGCTCAAGGACGCAAGCCTCGAGTTGCTTGGTCATGCAAAGAGCGTAAAGGTTCAGAAGGAGAACACCGTCATCGTTGATGGCGAAGGCGACAAGGAAGCGATCGCAGCCCGCATCGCACAGATCAAGAATCGGATCGAGGAGACCACCTCTGATTTCGATCGTGAGAAGCTTCAGGAGAGACTTGCAAAGCTTGCAGGCGGCGTAGCAGTGATCCGTGTCGGCGCTGCAACCGAGACCGAGATGAAGGAAGCAAAGCTTCGTATGGAGGATGCTCTTGCAGCAACGAGAGCAGCCGTTGAGGAAGGCATCATCTGCGGCGGCGGTTCCGCATATATCCACGCAGCAAAGGAAGTTGCAAAGCTTGCTGAGACCCTTGAGGGTGATGAGAAGACCGGCGCAAACCTTGTTGTGAAGGCACTGGAAGCTCCTCTTTATTACATCGCGGCAAACGCTGGCCTTGAGGGCAGCGTGATCGTAAATAAGGTTCGCGAGTCCGAGGTTGGCGTTGGCTTTGATGCCCTGAAGGAAACCTACGTGAACATGGTAGAAGCAGGCATCCTCGATCCCGCAAAGGTGACCAGAAGCGCACTGCAGAACGCTACCAGCGTGGCAAGCACCTTCCTTACCACCGAAAGCGTTGTCGCTACCATCAAGGAAGATACCCCCGCAATGCCCGCAGGCGGCATGGGAATGGGTATGTAAGCACTCATACAAAAAACAAGTGCCTCTGCCAAGATTTTGGCAGGGGCATTTTTTTAACTTTTCCTCTTTTCCAACACGCGCGAATATGCTATACTATCATTTGTGAGAGAATGTATTCCCTCACTTTTCGAAAACGACGGAGGTAAAGGATATGGGGTTTTTCTCTGATCTAAAGGAGGATCTGAATCAGGCGGCATCCGAAAAGGCAAAGCCGAAGCAGGAGGCACCGCAGGAAATCAGTTTTGACACAACGCAAAAGCTTGAGGATTTGGAGGAGACGCTGCAGAGCATTGACGAACTCCCTCAGCTCTCACAAGTGCAGGTAAGCGAGGAGGAGACGACGGAGGTTCAGGAGGAGGCAAAGGAGCCTTACGAGCAGCAGGTTCTTCCGTTCGAGTTCCTTGACGAGGAGGACGATGAGAAGGAACCCTTGTCGATCACCATCGAGGAGCCGAAGCCGGAGCCTCGCGCACCCAGACCAAAGAGACAGCCGAAGGTGAGAGAGGAAGAAAGGGAGCAGATGAACTTTTCCGTTACGGAAAACGTTAAAGAGCCCGCTCCGGAGCCTAAGGAAGAAGCAAAAGAGGAAGTACCCCACAGAGGTTGGGTTTTGAACCTTGATAACATGGATGAGATGGATGAGACGGCCGTGATCACCGCAGGCATGCGCGTGAAGGGTGACATTCTTTCCAATGGTTCTGCCGACATCTTTGGTGAAATATATGGCAACGTTCAAGTGATGGGCAGACTGAACGTCACGGGAAGGATCGACGGAAATTCCAAGGCGGCGGAGATCTTTGCCGATGGCGCAAAGATCCACGGCGACGTACTTTCCGACGGTGAGGTGCAGGTTGGCATCGGCACCGTGATCGTAGGAAACGTCGAGGGAACGGATGCCGTGATCGCAGGCGCAGTCAAGGGAAGCATTGACATCAAGGGACCTGTCATCATTGACTCAACGGCAGTGGTTCTTGGTGACGTCAAGGCAAAGACCATCCAGATCAATAACGGTGCCAGGATCGAGGGCATGTGCATGCTTTGCTACGCTGAGCAGAGCGCGGCGAAGTTCTTTGAGGAGCAGGAAGCATAAAGAAAGGCATTTGGAGGAATAACAATGCGAATCTTATTAAAACTTAGCGGCGAGGCACTGGCAGGTGACAAGAAGACAGGCTTCGACGAGGAAACGGTCAGAAAGGTTGCACTTCAGGTCAAAAAGCTTGTGGATCAAGGCATTGAAGTGGGCGTCGTGACTGGCGGCGGGAACTTCTGGAGAGGCAGGACGAGCGAGAACATCGACCGCACCAAGGCGGATCAGATCGGCATGCTCGCAACGGTCATGAACTGCATCTACGTATCGGAGATCTTCCGCAGTGTCGGAATGATGACGAATGTTTTAACACCCTTTGAGTGTGGTTCGTTCACGAAGCTGTTCTCAAAGGATCGTGCGAACAAATATTTCTCGAAGAACATGGTGGTCTTCTTTGCAGGAGGAACCGGGCATCCTTATTTCTCAACGGATACCGGAGTCATCCTTCGGGCCATCGAGATGGAAGCGGACGTGGTGCTTCTGGCGAAATCCATCGACGGTGTTTACAGCGACGACCCCAAAAAGAACCCGAATGCGATCAAATATGATGAGATCTCCATCGATGACGTGATCGCAAAGAACCTGCAGGTGGTGGACCTTGCAGCTTCCATTCTCGCCAGGGACAACAAAGTGCCCATGTGGGTGTTTGACTTAGGTGAGGAAAACAGCATCGTAAATGCATTGTCCGGAGAATTTCACGGAACAAAAGTAACCGTATCATAGAATAAACAACAGGAAGGAGCAAAAGAGCATGGACGCAAGATTGGAACAGTACGAAAATAAGATGAAGAAGGCAATAGAGTTTTTGGAGGCAGATTTCGCGGGCATCCGCGCAGGTCGTGCAAACCCTCACATTTTGGATAAGCTTCGCGTGGATTACTACGGAACGCCGACCCCCATCCAGCAGGTGGGTAACGTAACGGTGCCTGAGGCGCGCATCATTCAGATCGCACCCTGGGACAAATCCATGCTGAAGGCTGTTGAGAAGGCCATTCAGGCATCTGACATCGGCATCAATCCTTCCAATGACGGCACCGTGATCCGCTTGGTATTCCCTGAGCTGACGGAGGAGCGTAGAAAGGATCTTGCAAAGGATATCCGCAAGAAGGCCGAGGAAGCGAAGGTTGCCGTTCGTAACATCCGTCGTGACGGCAATGACGCATTTAAGAAGCTCGCCAAGGAGGACGTTTCCGAGGACGAGATCAAGCAGCTGGGCGATGAGCTGCAAAAACTTACGGACAAGTACGTTAAAGAAATCGACGTCGTGACCGAAGCAAAGAATAAGGAGATCATGACCGTATAGTTCGTCGGAAGTGAGGTTCGAAAATATAGGGGCGGGTAGGGCGAAAGCCACGGGCCGCCCCTTACCATTGCGATCACGCATGGCGCAAGGAAAGAGGTTTACGACATGGATGAAAGCTTGAAGATCCCGCAGCACGTCGCCATCATCCTGGATGGCAACGGCAGATGGGCAAAGGCAAAAGGAATGCCCAGAAACTATGGGCACGTACAGGGAGCGAAGACCGTGGAGGTAATCTGCGAGGACGCTTACCGCATGGGCATTCAATATCTGACGGTCTATGCATTCTCCACGGAGAACTGGAATCGCCCGAAGGACGAAGTGGACGCGCTGATGAAGCTGCTTCGGAACTACATGAAGACTTGTCTGACCACGGCGGCAAAGAACCGCATGTGCGTAAAGGTCCTGGGTGATAAGACAAGGCTGGATCAGGATCTGCAGGATCGGATCGCGGAGCTTGAGGAAGCCACAAAAGATAACGACGGCCTGCATTTTCAGGTTTGCATCAACTATGGCGGACGAGATGAGATCGTAAGAGCCGTGAAAAAGCTTGCGGCTAAGGTGCAAAACGGTGAGCTCGAAAGCGCGCAGATCACGGAAGAACTCCTTGCAAACAATCTTGACACGGCGGGGATCCCGGATCCGGATCTTCTCATCCGTACCTGCAACGAACAACGGATCTCCAATTTCCTTCCTTGGCAGTTAGCCTATACGGAGTTTTATTTCACTCCCGTGGCGTGGCCTGATTTCGCCAAGGAAGAGCTTGTGAAGGCTATCGAGGCCTACAACAAAAGAGACAGAAAATACGGCGGACTGAAGACGGAAGGTTAGCCTTTAGTCCTACGTTTCGGAGGAATGGCATGTTCTGGAAGAGACTGATCAGTGGCATTGTTCTTTTGGCCATTGCGATCGCCGCCATGGCGTTCGGAAACATCATATTGGCAGCCACGCTTCTTTTGATCTCCATGATCGCATATCGGGAGCTGACAAGGGTGCTTTGCTTTTCGGGAGAGGAAAAGGGGATCGGCGCCTTGGAAGTCGTGGGGTATGTTGGCATTGCCGCATATTATGCGGTCTGCTTTTTGTCGGCCATTTACGGCCTGGATCAAAGGTTCCTTTTGGCAACGATCATGGGGACTTTTCTCGGGATGCTTCTGGTTTACGTCCTGACCTTCCCGAAGTATCAGGCGAGCCAGGTTGCAGCTTGCTTTTTCTCGGTTTTATATGCCCCCGTCTGCCTGGCCTTTGTCTTTTTGACCAGGGAGCAGGATTTGGGGATTTATTTCGTGTGGCTGATCCTGATCAGTGCATGGGGGTGTGATACCTGTGCATATGCTGTGGGTATGCTCGTCGGCAAGAAGAGGATCTTCCCCAACTTAAGCCCCAAGAAATCTCTTGAGGGTTGTATCGGCGGCGTGGCAGGTGCCATGATCATCGGTGCGCTTTATGGGCATTTCTTTGTGGAGGCAAGCTTCCCGGAAAGATCGGTGGCCTGGATCATCGCGCTGATCTGCGGGTTTGGTGCTCTGTGCAGCATGGTGGGCGACCTTGCGGCGTCCGGCATTAAGAGAAACGCAGGCATCAAGGATTATGGAAATCTGATCCCGGGGCACGGCGGCATCATGGACCGTTTTGACAGCATGATCGTCACGGCACCGTTGGTTTATTTTATGGCAACGTTTTTGCTGTAATATATCACTTAACATGTTCTGTGAGGTTTTACGATGAAAAAGATAGCAGTGCTTGGTTCCACGGGTTCGATCGGGACACAGACGCTGGACGTGGTCAGGGCGAATGCGGATGAGCTTTGCGTGACTGCGCTTGCGGCAGGAACCAGTGTTTCAAAGATGGAGGAGCAGATCCGCGAGTTTCGGCCAAAGCTGGCGTGCATGTATACGCAGGAAGCCGCAGACGAGCTGAGGTGCAAGGTGGCAGACCTTGACGTCAAAGTGCTTTGTGGCATGGATGGTCTCTTGGAGATCGCATCGGATCCGTCCTCAGACGTGGTGCTGACCGCAGTGGTCGGCATGATCGGCATTCGTCCGACCATTGCCGCGATCAATGCCGGTAAGGACATTGCGCTGGCAAACAAGGAGACGCTGGTGACGGCGGGGCATCTGATCATGCCGCTGGCGAAGGAAAAGGGCGTGCAGATCCTGCCCGTTGACAGTGAACACAGCGCCATCTTCCAGTCCTTGCACGGAGAGCCAAAGGCGAGAATGGAAAAGATCTTGCTCACCGCATCTGGCGGGCCTTTCCGCGGATGGACAAAGGATCAAATGGCAAAGATCCAGGTGGAAGATGCGTTAAAGCATCCCAATTGGAACATGGGGCATAAGATCACCATTGATTCCTCCACCATGGTCAATAAAGGCCTTGAGGTCATGGAAGCGAAGTGGCTCTTTGACGCGGATCTCGATCAGATCCAGGTCGTCGTGCATCCACAGAGCATCATTCATTCGGCAGTGCAATTTTGCGACGGCGCGATCATAGCCCAGCTTGGCATGCCTGACATGAAGCTGCCGATCCAATATGCCTTGTTTTATCCAGACAGAAGACCCATGGCGGGCAAGCGGGTTGATTTCTTCGCACTCGGTTCCATGACGTTTGAAAAGCCGGATCCCGAGAATTTTGAGGGCCTTGCGCTGGCCTATCAAGCCGCCAGGATCGGAGGGAGCATGCCCACCGTATTCAACGCTGCAAATGAGAAAGCCGTGGCGCTGTTCCTTGAGCGCAAGATCGGTTATCTGCAGATCCCGGGGCTGATCCGCGGAGCCATGGAAGCGCACAAGCCTGTTCCTTCGCCTTCCGTAGAGGAGATCCTTGAGGCGGAGCGCTGCGCAGTTGATTATTGTATGGTAAGGAGCAATTGTTGATCTTATGATGCATTACGTAATGACGCTTCTTTTGTTTATCGTGGTTTTTGGCATTGTCGTCATGTCCCATGAACTTGGACATTTCGTGATCGCGCGGATGAACGGCATTCACGTGGTGGAGTTCATGATCGGCATGGGACCGAAGATCTTTTCCTGGAAAAAGGGAGATACCCTTTATTCCCTGCGCGTTCTGCCCATTGGCGGCGCCTGCCTTTTTGAGGGAGAGGACGGACTGAACGAGAAGGAAGGGGACGCCAAGGATTCCCCTAGCGCCTTCCCTAATGCAAGTGTCTGGGCCAGGATCGCGACCGTGGTCGCAGGACCTTTTTTCAACTTTGTTTTGGCACTGCTTATCGCAGTGATCATGGTGCCGAACATTCAGATGCATGACACCTTGATCAGTGAGGTGGTGGAGGGCAGCGCGGCCGAGGAGGCTGGGCTTCATGAGGGCGACCGGATCCTGAAGGTGAACGGCGAGCGCATCTACCTGTTCAGCGAGTTATCTGTCTTTGCACAGATGAACAAGGGCGCGACCGTGGAAATGTTGATTGACCGAAACGGCGAGAAAATCTTCGCAGAGCTGACGCCAAAATATGACGAGAAGGAAGGAGCCTATTTATTCGGTGTCGTCAATTCGCATCTGGTGGACGTGAAGGGACTTCGGTGTTTCCAATATGGCTGGTATGAGGTGCGCGCCAGCGTCAAAAACACTTACAAGAGTCTTTTGATGCTGATCACGGGAAAGCTGACGAGGAAGGATGTGGCAGGGCCTGTTGGCATGGCGCACATGGTAGGTGAGATCTACGAGGAGACCAAGGAGGATTGGCGCGACGTATTCGTGAATATGTTAAATCTCACCATGTTGATCTCCGTGAGCCTTGGCATCATGAATATATTACCGCTTCCGGCGCTGGACGGAGGAAGGCTTGTCTTTTTGATCGTGGAAGTGTTCCGCGGCAAACCCGTGCCGCCGGAAAAGGAAGGGCTGGTACACTTTGTAGGCCTCGTGTTTTTCATGATCTTGATGGTGGTGGTGCTCTTTAACGACGTCTCCAACATCCTGCACATTGGGTCTTGATTTTTCAAGCAACAAGCCCTATACTGATAGAAGTGAAACGTCTACCGGCGCTAAGGAAACTTAGGTGCGGGGAGACGCTCAATAACAAAATCAAAGAGTAAAAGGAGAAACCGGCATGAAATTTTTCGTTGATACCGCGAAGGTAGAGGACATTAAGAAGGCAAATGACATGGGCGTGATCTGTGGCGTAACCACGAACCCTTCCCTGATCGCTAAGGAAGGCAGAGATTTCGTAGAAGTGATCAAAGAGATCGCTTCCATCGTAGACGGACCCATCAGTGGCGAAGTAAAGGCTACGACCGTTGATGCTGAAGGCATGATCAAGGAAGGCCGCGAGATCGCAGCGATCCATCCCAACATGGTTGTTAAGATCCCTATGACCGTTGAAGGCCTGAAGGCTTGTAAGGCACTGACCGCAGAAGGCATTAAGACCAACGTAACCCTGATCTTCTCCGCAAACCAGGCACTTCTGGCTGCAAGAGCAGGCGCTACCTATGTATCTCCTTTCCTTGGCCGTCTGGATGACATCAGCACCAGAGGCGTAGATCTGATCCGTGAGATCGCTGACATCTTTGCAGTGGCAGGCATCAAGACCGAGATCATTGCAGCAAGCGTTCGCAATCCCATCCACGTTACCGATTGTGCACTGGCTGGCGCTGACATCGCAACCGTTCCTTACTCCGTGATCGAGCAGATGACCAAGCATCCTCTTACGGACGCAGGCATCCTGAAGTTCCAGGCAGATTACAAGGCTGTTTTCGGTGAATAAGTAGAAAGCGACAAAGGCCTTCGGCAGTATGCCGAAGGTCTTTTTTAGGAAAAGACGACATAAAGATCAGGTGGACAATATGAAAATTTTTCTCAAAAAACAAGTTCTGACAATTCTTCTTTGCGCCATCCTTGCGATCACGCTGGCATCCTGCGAGAAAAAGCAGGAGGGGCAAAAGGACGCAACTTCCAGTCAAAGCGTGGAAGAGAGTAAGGAGACCGCGAGCACCGCAGAAAGCACTTCTTCCGAACAGGCATCCATACAGACTCCTGAGCCGGAAGAACCCATAACGCTTCGGGTCGGCGCATTAAAGGGACCGACCACCATGGGCCTTTTGTTCCTGATGGACAAGCAAAAGAACGGAAATGCCTGGAATGATTATGAATTCCAGATGGCGACGGGCGCAGATGAGCTGTTGCCTCTCATGGTTTCAGGAAAGCTCGACATTGCGCTGGTGCCGGCCAACTTGGCAGCCATTCTGTACCAGAAGACGGAGGGCGGCATTGCCGTGATCGACATCAACACCCTCGGCGTACTCTATCTTGTGAGCAGTGACGATTCCATCCAAAAGATCGAGGACCTGCGCGGCAGGACGGTCTATCTGACCGGAAAGGGCACGACGCCGGATTATGTGCTGCAGTACCTTTTGAAGGGCGCGGGACTTTCCACGGATGACGTGACGCTGGAATATAAATCCGAAGCAACGGAAGTGGCAGCAGTCCTTTCGCAGAAAAAGGAGGCCATTGGCTTTTTGCCGCAGCCCTTTGTGACGGCGGCCTGCATGCAAAATGAAAGCTTAAAGATCGTTCTTTCGGCAAACTTGCTTTGGAAAGAAATGAATGGAGACGACAAGGCACTTGTAACGGGCGTTACCGTGGTCCGCAAGGAAATCTTGGAGAAGTATCCTAAGGCGATCGAAACCTTCCTTGATGAGCATGTGGCTTCCACGCTGGCAATCAATGAAGACTGGACCAAAGGCGCGAAGCTGGCCGTGGAAGCTGGCATCGTCGCAAAGGAACCCATTGCGGAAAATGCCATTCCGTACTGTAACATCGCCTGCATTCATGGAGATGTCATGAAGGAGTGGCTCAGCTCGTACCTTCAGGTTCTTTACGATTTTGACAAGACCGCCGTTGGCGGGAAGCTGCCGGAGGATGATTTCTACTACGTGCAATAAGCTGGCATGATGCGTGCCGTGCTTGCATGAGCACGCACCAGGCGTAACAATTTCAAACGACAGGAGGAAGCCATGAAAGGCAAGGCGCGTTTTCAAAAGATCATACGTAAAACAGCCATTGTCCTTTTGTGGCTTTTTATTTGGCAAGGGGCGGGACTTCTGATCCGCAATCCCTTCTTATTTGCGACGCCGCTTCAGACGGCGAAGGCGCTTTTGCAAAACTTAGCGAACGATGATTTTTGGCGCACGGTCCTGATGACACTGTGTCGTATTGGCGCAGGTTTTTTCCTGGGCGTGATCGCAGGTATTTTGCTGGCAACGCTCAGTAAGGCATTTCCGCTCTTCGCGGAGATCATTAGCCCCGTCATCTCGCTTGCAAAGACGGTTCCCGTCGTTTGCTTTGTGGTTTTGTTCCTGATCTGGTGGGGCGCCTCTTTTTTGTCCGTTGCCATCAGTTTTCTCATGGTGTTTACGGCAGTTTACTTCAGCACGCTGGAGGGCCTTTTGGCCACGGACCGAAGCCTTCTTGAAATGGCGGAGGTCTTTCGGCTTCCCTTTGGTACAAAGGTGTTCTACCTTTACAGGACGGCGCTGAAGCCATTTTTCCTTGGGAGCCTAAAGACTGCTTTGGGTCTTGCATGGAAATCCGGCGTGGCCGCGGAGGTGATCGGCGTCCCGGCCCATTCGATCGGCGAAGGACTGTACCTCGCGAAGATATCCCTTGACACGGCAGGAATCTTTGCCTGGACGGTCGTTACTTGTTTGCTCTCGTTTGGATTTGAAAAGCTGGTGCTTTGGTTGGCAAAGCAACTTTTCGCGATGCAGGTGCCTTGCAAAGCGCCGAAGGAGGTTCAAGAAAAACTGGGGGAGATCCGACTTACAAACGTTCGGAAATCCTTTGGAGAGCAGAAGGTCCTTTCAAACTATTCCCTGACGCTTGCTCCGGGGGAGGAGAAGATGCTAAGCTGGCCTTCTGGTGCAGGTAAAACAACGCTTCTTCGGATCCTTTCCGGCCTGGAAAAGGCAGATGCAGGGGAAGTGACAGGCGCTGGAGTGGAAGCAGGGATCGGCATGCTCTTTCAGGAGGACAGGCTTCTTTTGGAGCAAAGCGCCCTTTGGAACGTTTACGTCGTGACTGGTTCCATGGAAAAGGCAAGGGATGCGCTAAAGCCGCTTTTGGAAGAGTCGCTTTGGGAGAAGCCTTGCAAGAGCCTTTCCGGCGGAGAACGGCGCCGCGTTGCGCTCGCCCGGGCCTTGGCGGCCGGCGGGAATCTTCTTCTTTTGGATGAGCCGTTTGCGGGGCTGGATGAAGAGAGGATCCTGATCTGCAGCGAGGAGATCAAAAAAAGCAAGAAACATCGGACAATTCTCATCGCAAGCCACGTAAAAAATGATTGTGTTTTTGAAGGAACTATGCTATAATTCTAAACTGACTGTAATCGTAACCAATTTTGGGCCGCAAAGACAAAACGAGCGGCGAAAATGGAGGTACGGTAGTTTAAGGAGGAGAACTAAGAATGAGTTTGCAGGTAGAAAAATTAGACCACAACATGGCAAAGCTGACGATCGAAGTTGGCGCTGAGGAGCTGGAGGAGGCACTTCAGAAGGCATATCTGAAGAACAAGAACAAGATCAACGTTCCCGGCTTCCGCAAGGGCAAGGTGCCCCGCAAGATGATCGAGAAGATGTACGGCGAAGCCGTTTTCTATGAGGATGCAGCAAATGAGCTGATCCCGGATGCTTATGACAAGGCACTCGAGGAGTGCACCGAGGAGATCGTATCCTCTCCGAAGATCGAAGTAACGAGCATCGAGGCAGGCAAGGGCATGACCTTTACCGCTGAGGTTGCATTAAAGCCTGAAGTTACCCTTGGCGACTACAAGGGCGTGACCGTTGAGAAGGCTGATCTTACCGTTACCGACGACGAGATCAACGCGGCGATCGATAAGGAAAGAGAGAGCAACGCAAGAGCCATCGTGATCACGGATCGTCCCGTAAAGGCCGGTGATGAGACCGTTATCGATTTCGAAGGCTTTGTTGACGGTGTTGCATTTGACGGCGGCAAGGGCGAGAATTACCCTCTGACCATTGGTTCCGGCGCATTCATCCCTGGCTTTGAAGAGGGACTCATCGGCGCAAGCCTGAACGAGGAAGTGGACGTGAACGTAACCTTCCCCGAGGATTATCAGGCATCCGAGCTTGCTGGCAAGGCTGCAACTTTTAAGTGCACCGTAAAGGAGATCAAGGAGAAGGAGCTTCCTGAGCTGGATGATGAATTCGCAGCAGAGGTTTCCGAGTTTGATACCCTTGAGGAGTACAAGGCTGACGTTAAGAAGAACCTTGAAGAGAGAAAGGCTTCTGAAGCTAAGAGAGCAAAGACGGACGCTGCAATCGACGCTGCGATCGCCAATGCTACCATGGACATCCCTGAAGCAATGATCCAGACAACTCAGAGACAGATCCTTGACGAGTATGCACAGAACATGCAGGCACAGGGCCTTAGCCTTGAGCAGTACATGCAGTACACCGGTCTTGACACCGACACTCTGATGGAGCAGATCAGACCTCAGGCTGAGAGCCGCATCAAGGGCCGCCTGGTTCTTGAGGCTGTTGCAAAGGCTGAGAAGATCGAAGCTTCCGAGGAAGATTTCGAAGCAGAAGTAAAGACCATGGCAGACGCATACAACATGGAGGCTGACAAGGTGAAGGAGCTTCTCGGCGAGAAGGGCAAGAAGTCCCTGCTCGAGGACATCTGCATCAAGAAGGCACAGGAGCTCATCGTGGAGAACACGAAAGAGGCCTAAACCTTAAGAACTTCAAGCGAAATGAGAATATGAGAAACGAAGGGCTGCGCCGCAAAAATGGCGAAGCCCTTTTTCTTCCTTAAAGTTTTCTAAAAATTCACGCATTATCATTGAAAAAAAGGTGATTTTGGGATATGCTAAATAAGACGCATCGTGTCAAGAAGAATATTATTGCGAAAGGCAGGATCAGTAAATGAGTTTAATTCCTTATGTCATTGAGCAGACCAGTAAGGGAGAGAGGTCATATGACATCTACTCCAGACTTTTGAAGGATAGGATCATTTTCCTCGGAGAGGAGGTCAATGACGTTTCGGCGAGCATCGTCGTTGCGCAGCTTCTTTTCCTTGAGGCAGAGGATCCCGATAAAGACATCCATCTGTACATCAACAGCCCCGGCGGCAGCATTTCCGCAGGCATGGCCATTTACGACACCATGCAGTACGTGAAATGTGACGTTTCCACCGTTTGCATCGGCATGGCCGCAAGCATGGGCGCATTTCTTCTCGCAAGTGGCGCAAAGGGCAAGCGTTTTGCGCTTCCCAATGCCGAGATCATGATCCATCAGCCTCTTGGCGGAACCCAGGGCCAGGCGACGGAGATCGAGATCGCCGCAAAGCACATCTTGAAGACGAAAGAGAAAATGAATCGCATGCTCGCTGAGATGACGGGCCAGAGCTACGAGACCATCTGCGCGGACACCGACAGAGACAACTGGAAGAGCGCACAGGAAGCAATGGAGTACGGCCTTGTGGATAAGGTGATCGCTTCTCACGACAACGCATGATAAGGAGCTAAGTAAATGGCAGGAAAGTTTAACGATGATAACGTCAAGTGTTCCTTTTGCGGCAAGCATCAGGGACAGGTCCGCAAACTGATCGCAGGACCTACGGGCGTATATATCTGCGACGAATGCGTCGAGATCTGCGAGGACATCATCGCGGAGGAACTCGAGGATGAGGATCAGCAGGAAGAAAGCCCCATTGACATTAATCTTCTGAAACCAAAGGAGATCAAGCACTTTCTCGATGATTACGTGATCGGGCAGGAGGAAGCTAAAAAGGTTTTGTCCGTGGCGGTCTACAATCATTACAAGAGAGTGACGGCACCCAAATCCGTGGGTGACGTGGAGCTCCAGAAAAGTAACATCATCATGATCGGGCCCACGGGTTCCGGTAAGACCTATCTGGCACAGACGCTTGCGAAGATCATTGGCGTTCCGTTTGCGATTGCAGACGCCACGACGCTGACCGAGGCAGGCTACGTGGGTGAGGACGTGGAGAATATCCTCTTAAAGCTCATCCAGGCGGCAGACTATGACGTAGAGCGTGCGCAGTATGGCATTGTCTATATCGACGAGATTGACAAGATCACAAAAAAGAGCGAGAACGTGTCCATCACGCGTGACGTCTCCGGTGAGGGCGTGCAGCAGGCACTCCTGAAGATCATCGAGGGAACCGTTGCGAGCGTGCCTCCCCAGGGCGGAAGAAAGCACCCGCATCAGGAACTCATCCAGATCGACACCACCAACATCCTGTTTATCTGCGGCGGTGCGTTTGACGGACTGGAAAAGATCGTGGAGGCAAGACTGGACCGCAAGGCCATCGGCTTTAACACCGAGGTTTCGGTCAAGTCCAATAAGGAGATCAGCGATCTGCTCGCCGAGGTTGTGCCTCAGGATCTGACCAAGTTTGGCCTGATCCCTGAATTCGTTGGACGCGTGCCCATCAATGTTTCGCTCCGCGGTCTTGACAAGGAAGCACTGATCCGCATCCTGAAGGAGCCGAAGAATGCTTTGATCAAGCAGTATCAGAAGCTCTTTGAGATGGATGAGGTGAAGCTTTCCTTTGACGATGACGCGGTGGAGCTGATCGCGCAGAAGGCCTTTGACAGAAAGACCGGCGCGAGAGGACTGCGCTCCATTCTTGAGAACGTGATGATGGATACGATGTATGAGATCCCTTCGGATGATACGATCGGTCATTGCGTGATCACGAAGGATGCAGTCGAAGGGACCCAGCCGCCTACCGTTTTCCGCAGGGAAAAGAAGGCTGCCGGGATTTAAGGAAGGAACCATAAGTCATGGTGATCAAGAACGTCGCACTTGAGACGGTCTGCGGCATAACCAGCAAGATCCCCGATAACGCGCTGCCGGAGGTAGCCTTTGCGGGGAAGAGCAACGTGGGAAAGAGTTCGCTCATCAATGCGCTGATGAACCGTAAGAACCTTGCGAGGACCAGTTCGCAGCCTGGCAAGACGCAGACCATCAATTTCTATAATATCAACAACGCCTTATATTTTGTGGATCTTCCAGGCTATGGCTATGCAAAGGTCAGCCTGGAGATCAAGGCAAAATGGGGCAAGATGATCGAGAATTATCTCAAAAAAAGCAAACAGTTAAAGCTTGTCTTCCTGCTGATCGACATTCGTCATGAACCGTCGGAAAACGATCGCGTCATGTACAACTGGGTCAAGGACATGGGCTTTGCCCCGGTGATCATTGCAACGAAGCTCGATAAGATCAACCGCAGCCAGATCCAAAAGCAGGTGAAGCTGATCCGGGAAGGCTTAAAGGCAAGCAGTGAAACAGTGATCATTCCCTTCTCCGCAGAGACAAAGCAGGGCAGGGACGAGATCTACGCACTCTTAGACCAGGTGGATTTGGGAGGTACAACGTGAAGAAGTATTGCAAAGCCGTCGTGAATATTGTTGTTTTCATCGTGGCGGTGCTTCTTGTCATTTTTTTGCTTCCAAGGCTCCTGGCCTTTTTTGCGCCCTTTGTGGTAGGCCTTGTGATCGCATGGATGGCGGGTCCCCCCGTAAAATTCTTCGAGGAGAAGATGAAGATCAAGCGAAGGGCCGGTTCCGCATTTGTGATCATTGCCGTAATTGCCCTGATCGTGCTTGCGATCTATGGACTCGGTTCCATTTTGGTCAAAGAGGGCGTCGGCTTTGCACAATCCTTCCCGGAAATGTGGGAAGACGTGCAAAAGGATCTCGATGAGATCGCCGAACGCATGAAAAACGTGTATCTCTCCTTGCCGGAAGCCGTGCGGGACCGCCTCGACGGAAGCCTTACGGCCCTGGAAAACTCCGCGGGCGATTTCCTTGGAAAGATCAGCAATCCGACACTGACGGCGGTCGGGAATTTCGCAAAATATCTGCCGACGCTCCTGATCGGCGTGATCATGGCCCTTCTTTCGGCATATTTCTTCGTCGCGGATCGCAAGAACGTGAATGAGTGGTGCACAAAGCACGTGCCCAAGGTCATTCAGGATCGTTATGAGCTGATCCGCCAAAGCCTGGTGCGCGCCGTGGGCGGCTATGTCAAGGCGCAGCTCAAGATCGAGATCTGGGTGTATTTCGTACTTGTGATCGGCCTTTGGATCTTGAAGGTGAGGTATGTTCTTCTGATCGCAGTGGGCATTGCTTTTCTGGATTTCCTTCCCGTGTTTGGCACCGGAACCGTCATGGTGCCCTGGGCCATCATCAAGATCATGGGCGGAGACCTAAAGATGGGCATTGGCATTCTGATCACCTGGGGCCTTGGACAGCTCCTTCGCCAGATCATTCAGCCCAAGATTGTTGGAGATTCCATCGGCCTTTCGCCGTTGCCAACCTTGTTCCTTTTGTACCTGGGCTATCAGTTCGGCGGCGTCTTTGGCATGATCGTTGCGATCCCCGTAGGTCTCATTTTGTTCTCCCTTTATGAGGGCGGCGTTTTTGACACCACCAAGGATTCCGTAAAGCTTCTGATCCTTGGGGTCAACCAGTTTAGACGACTTACGCCGGAGGACCTTAAGGAGATCCGGGAAGAGGAGAAAGCAGAGGAAAAGATGCTCGAGGAAGCCATTTCCGAAGAAAGTGAAAAAAACTCTTAAAAAATCAATAAAATCCATAAATTTACGTAACTTTTGCCTTCTAAAAACCGTCTTATGTTTTAGAAGGCATTTTTATGGGCTTTTTTATGGCATTTTGTGGTATATACTTTGGGTTTTTGGGGTTTGGATTCATCGGAAAGGATGGGATGGCATGCAAAAGATCGCGGTTTATAATAATGCAACGGGGATCGCAGGAAAGCTGGAATTCCTTTGCAGGGGCGAGCAGATCGAAATCGTGGTGGAAAAGACGAAAGAAAAGCTTTTGGAGGACGTGGTGCGCAGGAGCGTGTCCATGGTTTTGTTAGACGTATTTATGGAGGCGCAGGGACTTGGCGAGGGACTTCGCCTGATCGCGGAGGTCCGCAAGACCTGCAGGATGCCGATCATTGTCGTGTCTGATCAGACAAGCGATACGGCCAAGGTTGCGGCGCTTAGCATTGGCGCGGATGACTTTGTAAATGCCGATGACAATCCCCTTGTCACCATGGCGCGGATCAAGTCGCAGCTTCGGCGCTACGTTCAGCTGACCGGAACCCGTCCGAGGCCCGCCGAGAACATGTATCGGATCGATGGCCTTGTGATCTATGACGACCAAAGGAAGGTGACGGTGGAAGGAAGGGAAGTGTACCTGACACCGACGGAATATGAAATCCTAAAGCTTCTTGTCATGGAGCACGGCAAGGTGTTATCCATTCCGAAGATCTACGAGGACATCTGGCAGATGCGGGCCGTGGACGTGGACAATACGGTCGCGGTTCACGTGCGACACATCCGCGAAAAGATCGAGGACAACCCCCGAAAACCCAAATACCTCAAGGCAATTTGGGGAACAGGCTATATGGTCGGCTAATTCTAAAAGAAATGTGAAATAATGCGAAAATTATTGACGAATAGTCTGAAAAATCATATAATTAAACTCGTGAGGGGTTTTTGAACAGAAGGCCCCGGAATGATTACCAGAATAAACTTAGGAGGTAGCAAGAATGGGTTTAATTTCAACAGTTGTAGGCGCAGCGTCCGGAGTGATCAACGCAGGCGTAGGTGCAGTAGCAGGCACAATGTCTAACCAGTGGAAAGAGTTTTTCTACTGTGACGCCATCGACCCGAAGTATTTGATGGTTCGCGGTCACAAGAGGACCAGCGGCAAGGCTGCAAATAATAAGGGCGATGACAATGTAATTTCTAATGGTTCCGTGATCGCGGTTGCAGACGGACAGTGTATGCTGATCGTTGATCAGGGCAGAGTTGCAGATCTGTGCGCAGTTCCCGGTGAGTATGTTTACGATCAGTCCAGCGAGCCTTCCATCTTCTCCGGCAACCTTGGCGAGTCCATTAAGGAAACCTTCAAGGCTATGGGAAGACGTTTCACCTTTGGCGGTGACAGCGGCAAGGAGCAGAGAGTTTACTACATCAACACCAAGGAGATCATGGGCAACATGTACGGCACCCCTAAGAAGGTTCCCTTCCGCGTGGTGGACGAGCGTGCAGGCATCGACATTGACATCTCCATCGGATGCTTTGGTGAGTACAGCTATCGCGTAGCTGATCCCATCGTATTCTATACCAATATCTGCGGTAATTCCGCTGAGTATTTTGAGCGTTCCAAGATCGACAGCCAGTTAAAGACTGAGATCCTGACCTCCCTTCAGCCCGCATTCGCTAAGATTTCCGCAATGGGCGTTCGTTATTCCGCACTTCCCGGCCACACCGAGGAGATCGCAGCAGCCCTGAACGAAGTTCTTTCCGAGAAGTGGGGTGCACAGAGAGGCCTTGAGATCGTATCCTTCGGCGTATCTTCCGTAACGGCAGACGAAGAAGACGAGAAGATGATCAAGGAAATGCAGAAGCAGGCTGCTTACACGGATCCTACCCGTCTTGCAGCATATGCAGGCGTTGCTCAGGCAGACGCCATGAAGCTGGCAGCAGCAAATACTTCCGCAGGCCCCATGATGGCATTCATGGGCATGAACGCAGCTCAGAACGCAGGCGGCGGCATGGACATCAACGGACTGATGGCACAGGGCCAGGCAATGCGTGCACAGCAGGCAGCAGCAGCGGCTCCCGCAGCAGCTCCCGCAGCAGCTCCCGCAAACAGCTGGAAGTGCAGCTGTGGTGCTACCGTAACCGGTAACTTCTGCCCTGAGTGTGGTTCTAAGAAGCCCGAAGCTCCTGCAGGTTGGACCTGCTCCTGTGGCGCAGTGAACCAGGGTAAGTTCTGCAGCAGCTGTGGCGCTAAGAAGCCCGCAGGCGCTCCTCAGTACAAGTGCGACAAGTGCGGTTGGACTCCTGAAGATCCGACCAATCCTCCGAAGTTCTGCCCTGAGTGTGGCGATCCCTTCGGCGATGAGGACGTTCAGTAAGTAATCAGCCCCATAGGGCATTGGAAACTGGCTACCCAGAAACGGGTAGCCAGTTTTTTTAGATATTTTGTAAAATATACTTGACAATATGTCGCTTTAGTTGTATAGTGCATATTAGAAAGAAAAAAGGAGCGTGATCGCCATGGAAGAATTATTACAAGTAAAAGAATTACGTAAGACCTTCCAGCTTACCGCGAAGCAGCAAAAGCTGGAAAACACAAAAGAAAAGGTCAAGGTGGCAGTGGACGGCCTGTCCTTCACGGCATATAAGGGAGAGGTGTTTGGGCTCCTTGGACCGAACGGTGCAGGAAAGACGACGACGCTGCGCATGCTTGCCACGTTGATCAAGCCGGATTCCGGTGATGCCATTTTGGATGGCGCGAGCATCGTGTCTCAGCCAGAGATCGTTCGTAGCAAGATCGGGTTTCTGACCAGTGAATTAAAGCTTGAAGATTTCTTTACGCCGAATTATCAATATGACTTCTTCTCGGGACTTTACGGAGTGGATCCTCAGATTGCGGCAGCCAGAAAGAAGGAATTGTTCGAGCGCTTTGGCATCGACAAGTTTGCCGAGGTGAAATATGGCAACCTTTCGACTGGCATGAAGCAGAAGGTGAGTCTTGTGGTCAGCCTGGTACATGATCCCGACGTCGTGATCTTTGATGAGCCCACAAACGGTCTGGACGTCCTTACGGCCAAGGTGGTAACGGACTTCCTCTTGGACCTGAAATCCAGGGGCAAGAGCATCATCGTTTCCACACACATCTTCAGCCTGATCGAAAAGGTCTGCGACAGAGTCGGCATCGTGATCGCGGGAAAGATGGTGGAGTGCGGGACTCTCGGAGAGATTTGCGGCGAAAAGACGTTGGAGGATCGTTTCTTTGAAATCTATGAAGAAAAGGTAGGTAGGATCGATGAATAATATCATAACCATTATCAAAAAAGAGTTGGCCCGCTTCTTTGGGGACAGAAGATTGGTATTTACCACGATCATCATGCCGGGCCTTTTGATCTACTTGATGTACAGCCTGATGGGCGAGGGCATGATGAAGCAGATGACCACGCCGAAGGACTACGTATCGAAAATATATGCTTATAACATGCCTGCCGAAATGAAGGATCTGTTTGCACCCGTAAAAGCAGAGTGGACCACGTGGGACGGCAATGCGTCTGACAAGGATCGCGTACTGAAGGAGATCGCGGACGGCGAGATGGACCTTCTGGTATGCTTCCCGGACAATTTCTTAGAGACCGTACAGACCTATCAGAATTCAGATGGAAGCGCACCGCAGGTTGAGCTGTATTACAGTTCTGAGAAGAGCAATTCCCTGACGGCATATAACCAGATCAACGCAATGCTCGACGCCTGGGAAGAGCAGATGACCAACAAATTCGACGTAAACCGCGCGGAAGGAAGATTTGGCGATTATGATCAGGCTTCCGAGACCGGCATGATCGGAAAGCTGCTCTCCGGACTTCTGCCCATGCTGATCATGACCTTCATCTTCAGCGGATGCTCTGGCGTTGCGCCTGAATCCATCGCCGGTGAGAAGGAGAGAGGCACCATCGCAACCCTCCTGGTAACCCCCGTAAAGAGAAGCGCACTGGCCCTTGGCAAGGTCATCAGCCTTAGCATCATCGCCCTGATGGCGGGCGTATCGAGCTTTATCGGAACCATTCTCTCCCTGCCGAAAATGATGGGAGACGAAGTGGACATTAACATTGTAAGCTACGACATGAGCGATTACCTGCTGCTCTTTGCAGTCATTATCTCCACGGTGTTTGTGATCGTATCCATCATCTCCATCATCTCCGCAAATTCGAAGAGCGTGAAGGAAGCAACGACCATGATGGCTCCGTTCATGATCGCGATCATGCTGGTGAGCATCCTGCCCATGCTCGGCGTGGACGTTGGCGGCAAGGCAGCATATGCGATCCCTCTGTTCAACTCCGTAAAGACCATGTCCGGCATCTTTGGATTTAGCACAAACCTGCCCATGGCGATCATGACCATCGGCGTGAACGTTGTAGCAACCTGCGTACTTGTTGTGGTACTTACGAAGATGTTCGATTCCGAGAACGTGATGTTTGGAAAGTAAGACAATCCCTGAAAGAAAACAAGAAGAGTTATGAAGAATGCGAAAGAAGAGCATTCAAGAGCAAAAGAAAAGTGCCGGACGTTCCGTCCGGCACTTCTTGTTTGCAGATGTTTGATCTGATTAAGCTACTACGGTAACGTTGGTAGCACGGATCTTGCTGCTGTTCTGAGGATCGCACTCGGTATCGAAGGTAACCTTCTGGCCCTCTTCAAGAGACTTGAAGCCTTCAGCGTTGATAGCGGAGAAGTGTACGAAAACTTCCTCTCCAGTTGCCTCGTTGGTGATGAAACCATAACCCTTCTGTGCGTTGAACCACTTAACAGTACCGTTGTTCATTGTAGAACCTCCTTCTTTTGCTTGGGACATAGCCCGTTTTAGGTTTAGTAATTCTAAAACGTAGGACAAAAAAATCACATATTTTTGTCAACCATCATTCTTCAATGATCCGAAGGATCATTTGCACTCTGCACTTCGTAGCCAGGATCGCGAAAGGCGAATGATGACTTACAAAAATATGTGAGTTCAATGACACTCTTTTAGAATCCTCTTAAAGTATAGTATTCAAAAAAGAAAATGTCAATAAAATTTTCATTTTTGTTGTGATAATTCACTTAAATAGTTGCCGAATTCTCATTTTTCTTGTAAAATAGTAACATGAGACAGTGGGAAAGTATCTCCTTTTGACTGAGGTTTGATGGAGCGCCTTGGACGCTTAGAGGGAGGCGACATGCTGGGAAACAAGAAAGTGATCGGACTTTGCGTCACGAAGATCCATGACAGGGTCAGGGCTGCCTTGGCTGACGAGGTGAATCTTGCAGCCGTGGAGCAAGGCTATAAGCTGATCTGTTTTAACAGTATTGAGGATTTTTATCGGGACGACGTATATAGCAAGGGCGCCAAGACGATTTATGACCGAATGGATCTTGACATGCTTGACGGACTGATCGTGTGCCAGGAGCATTTTTGCAATCAGCGGATCGTGGAAGAGATCATTGACCGCGCCGCGAAGAAGCAGATCCCTACCGTCATTTTGAACGGTGAGGCGAAGGGGTGCGTGAGTGTCATCAATGACTGCAAGGATGCCTTCAAGGACATGATCCGCCATATTATCCGCGTTCACCACGTGAATGATCTGTATTTCCTTGCGGGGAGATTGGGAGACCATAATTCCGAGGAACGTCTTGAGTATTTCCGCGAGGTGATGGAGGAATGTGGCCTTGCGGTCCGCGATGACCGCATCGGTTACGGAGATTACTGGGATGAGCCGGCCATGCGCATCACGGAGGATCTGGTGGTGAACGGAAAGCTTCCGCGTGCCATCATCTGTGCCAATGACAATATGGCCTTTGGCGTTTGCAAGAAGCTGAAAATGCTGGGCTATTCCGTCCCCGAGGATGTGATCGTGACGGGATTTGACGGCATCCCGGCGGTGGAATATTTTTATCCAAAGCTCACGACCTGTCGCGAGAATTGGGAGGAGCAGGCCAAGACCTGCGTGGAAGTGCTCCGCAAGCTCTTTGCGGGAGAACCCGTACAGCAGACCTATCGGATCCCTTACGGAAATAAATATGCCGAGAGCTGCGGCTGTGAGAAGCCCAAGCTCATTCAAAGGGACGAGGCTGCGGCTGAGCTGTTTTCGCTCCTCGAGTCCATGGAGGCTCATGAGGATTACGTGACGAGCGAGACCGAGATGATGCTGAACATCGAGGACGTAAATGACTTAATGGGACCGCTCTCAAGGTTTATTCTTTCGAATTCCTGGCTTTGCGTGAGCAGTAAGTTCATGCAGCTTGCCACCGTGGAAGGCTGGGAGGACGGCCGCATGATCGTGGTGCCGTCCATGTATGGCCAGGACCGTGAGCTGCGCTATATCAGCGACGATGACATGCTTCCGGAAACCTGGGAATGGGCAGAGGATGACAGTTGCTATGTCCTTACGAGCGTATATTCCAAGGATTCCTTCTGTGGCTATTATGCCGTAAAGACCACCTACATCGGCGGCATCGGCTACAAGATGAAAAAGATCGTCCGTCTTGCGAACCTGGTCTGCAATTCGCTGATCAATCAGTTCAAGCAGCGCGAGATGATGCGCAACATGGAAGGCGCGATCTATCGCGACACCTTGACGGGACTTCCGAACCTAAAGGGTGCGACGAAGTGGTTCGAAGATTTTTCTTCCAACGAGGCAAATCACAAAAAGAGCCTTTCCATTTCGGTGTTTGCACTGGCGCAGTATAAAATGCTTTATGAAAAATATGGCATGCCGGCCGTGGAGGATATCATCCTTACGCTTTCGGAAAAGCTCAAGATTTTGCGTGGCATCGGCGGCTTCCTTGCAAGGACTTCTGAAAATGAGTTCGTTTTGATCCAGGTGTTTGAGAATGCCTCGATGATCAATTCCGCCAACGCAAGGCTTGCTTTGGCCGTGCAAAAGGAAGTTGCTAAATTCAATCAGCAAAAGCGCATCGGTCAGCCCGTGGACGTCAACGTCGGCAGCACGACCGCAGGCAGCGGCTGGAAGGGGTCTTTAAGCGCATTTGTGAAATATGCCTCCAACGAGATGGTCCTGAACAGAATGAACGGAAGCGCAGAGGTAAAGGACGACGAGCAGGGTTCCCACGGGGATTACCTCGACGTGTTCAATCTCCTTGTGGACAACAATCTTTTCCAGTATCATTATCAGCCCATCGTGGATGCGAGAGACGGTTCCATCTATGGCTACGAGGCGTTGATGCGTACCAAGGGCGGCATCAATCTGACACCCCTCGACATTCTTGGCGCGGCGAAGGAATTTCAGAGATTGGATGAGATCGAGCATGCTACCATGTTCAACATCATGAAGCAGTATGCGAACGAGAATGAGAGATTCTTTGGCAGAAAGGTCTTCATCAACACGATCCCCAATCATTTCCTCTCGGCGGAGGAAAGCGCAAAGCTGGCGGAGAAATATCAGGCCTACATGGACAAGGTGGTCTTTGAGGTGACGGAGCAGGAGACCAGCTCCGACGAGGAGCTTGAGGCCTTAAAGCGCTTCAGCGCCGGCAGCGGCAACGTGCAGATTGCCATTGACGATTACGGCACGGGACATTCCAACATCGTGAATCTTCTTCGCTATGCGCCGCAGATCATCAAGATCGACAGGTATCTGATCAGCGGCATCGACAGCGACGTGAATAAGCAGATCTTCGTTAAGAACACCATCGAGTTTGCGGCAATGAACGGGATCAAGGTGCTTGCGGAGGGCGTTGAGACGCTAGGAGAGCTCAGAAGCGTCATTGAGTATGGCGTTGACCTGATCCAGGGCTATTATCTCGGCAGGCCCCAGGCGGACCCGATCGCGGAGCTTGAGGACAAGGTTCTGAGCGAGATCATCAACCAGAATCTGACCCTTGCCGTTTATGACAAGGGCAATCAGAAGGTATATACGGCGAAGGACGGCGAGACCGTGAACGTGGTGGAGCTTGCGCTTCACAAGTACAATTACGTACATGTCGTATCGGGCAATGTAAAGCTTATCGGTAAGAAGGACAGCACGGTCAACCTTGTGGTGAAGGTGGCGGATAACGCGGACGTAAGGCTTTCGCTCACGGACGTGAACCTGACCGGCATTGATGAACCGGCGATCCAGCTGGGCAAGGCAAGCAATCTGGAACTTTCACTGGATGGCTTCAATTCCGTCAACAAGAACGGCATTTTGGTAACGACGAACGCAAGGCTTCGTATCGTTGGCCGCGGCGCGCTTCTTGTGAACAGCAATGACAATTATACGGTGGGCATTGGCGCCAAATATGACGATCCTTATGGAGAGATCATTTTCGAGCATACCGGTTGGGTGCGCGTGATCTCCTCGGGCGATAAGATCGTCGGCGTCGGCGGAGGCTACAGCAATTCGCCCATCACCATTAAGAGCGGACACATGGAGGTTTCCTGCTCCGGCATCTCCGTCATGGGCATCGGAAGCTCTGCAGGTGAGGCATCGATCAACATCGGTGACGCGGAGGTGATGGTAAAACAGTCCGGAAATGAAGCCGTCGGCATTGGAACGATCAAGGGAAAATGCAAGCTTCATTTTGCGGGAAGGGCAAACGTGACGGCCGACGGAGAACGCGCGGTCTGCGTGGGTTCCATGTTTGGTGAGGATTGTTCGTTGCATCTCGACGGCGGAAAGATCAATGCCGTCAGCCATTGTGACACGGGCGCCGTGATCGGAACCTATTCCGGGTCTTGTACGACCTATTGTAAGGATTGCGACGTGACGGTTTATGGAGAAGGTTCCATGGTGACCGGCATCGGAAGCAATCGCGGCAAGTGCACGACGGAGATTTCCGGCGGCGTATTGGACGTAAAGCTTCTTTCGGGCGGCGGAAAGCCGTTTGGATATGAAGAGGACCGCATGGTCATCACGGGAGGAAACGTGATCGACAGGGGCGGTGCGGAGATCACCGCGTGGAATGCATATGGACAAAGGCTGCATCTTGAGATCAAGGATCAAGATCATTTTGAACAGGTGATCTGGACCGAGCACGGGGAGTACGTTTACTCTGCGGATCGCTCTAAGGAGCACGAGATCATGTGCATTTACCTGCCATAGTTCGATTTCGGTTTTACAGGCTTGTACCCATCGGGGACTGCACGTTCAGTCCCCGATTTTTCTTGATTGTTCCGAAAAAGTTTATAGATTTTTAATTGCATTTATGCTTCATCGGTGTTATACATGTTATAGAACAATAAATAGACAAAGGGGGTGTGAACATGAACATCCAGAAATTTACGCAAAAATCACTACAAGCAGTGCAGGACTGCGAAAAGCTTGCCATGGAATATGGCAATCAGGAGATCGAGCAGGAGCACCTTTTGGTTTCACTGTTGCAATTGGAGGACAGCCTGATCTTAAAGCTCATCGAAAGGATGGAGATCCAAAAGGAGCACTTCATGAACCGCGCGATCTCGGCGCTCGAAAAGCGCGTGAAGGTGCAGGGCGGAAATCCTTATGTCGGCCAGTACTTGAATAAAGTGCTGATCACGGCCGAGGATGAGGCAAAGCGCATGGGCGATGAATATGTTTCCGTAGAGCATCTTTTCCTCGCCATGTTAAAGAACCCCAACAGAGAGATCAAGGAGATCTTTAGGGAATATGGCATCACTCAGGAGCGCTTCTTGAAGGCGCTTTCAACCGTGCGCGGAAACAGAAACGTGACCAGCGATAATCCAGAGGCAACCTATGACACGCTTGAGAAATACGGCACGGACCTTGTGGAGAAGGCGAGAGATCAAAAGCTTGATCCCGTGATCGGGCGTGACAATGAGATCCGTAACGTGGTCCGGATCCTGTCCAGAAAAACAAAGAACAATCCCGTGTTGATCGGTGAGCCCGGCGTTGGTAAAACGGCCGTGGTGGAAGGTCTTGCACAGAGGATCGTGCGCGGAGACGTGCCCCAGGGACTGAAGGATAAGAAGATCTTTGCCCTCGACATGGGTGCCCTTGTGGCCGGCGCAAAATACCGCGGTGAATTTGAGGAAAGACTTAAGGCCGTGCTCGAGGACGTGAAAAAGAGCGAAGGACAGATCATTCTGTTCATCGATGAGCTGCACACGATCGTCGGCGCAGGAAAAACGGACGGCGCTTTGGATGCAGGCAACATGCTCAAGCCTATGCTTGCGCGTGGCGAGCTGCACTGCATTGGTGCGACGACCTTGGATGAGTATCGGAAGTACATTGAAAAGGATGCGGCCTTAGAGCGTAGGTTCCAGCCCGTCATGGTGGATGAGCCGACGGTGGAGGACACCATCTCCATTCTGCGTGGCATCAAGGAGCGTTATGAGGTATATCATGGCGTGAAGATCATGGACAATGCTTTGGTGAGCGCTGCCGTGTTGTCGCACAGATATATCACCGACAGATTTCTTCCTGACAAGGCCATTGACCTTGTGGACGAGGCCTGCGCGCTGATCAAAACGGAGCTTGACAGCATGCCTGCGGAGCTCGATGAGATTTCACGTAAGGTGATGCAGATGGAGATCGAGGAAGCGGCGCTGAAGAAAGAGGATGACAGATTAAGCAAGGAGCGTCTGGAAGAACTCCAAAAGGAGCTCGCGGAGCTGAAAGCGGAGTTCGCTGAGAAGAAGGCACAGTGGGATAATGAAAAGTCTTCAGTAGATCACCTGAGTAAGCTCCGTGAGGAGATCGATCAGGTGAATTCCGAGATTGAGATCGCTCAGAGAAACGGCGACCTTGAGAAGGCGGCAGAGCTTTCCTATGGCAAGCTGCCCTCGCTGAAGAAAGAGTTGCAGCAGGAAGAGGAAAAGGTTGCAGGCGGCCTGTCGCTTGTGCATGAGAAGGTTTCGGACGAGGAGATTTCCAGGATCGTCAGCCGCTGGACCGGCATTCCCGTGGCAAAGCTCACGGAGAGCGAGAGAAACAAGACCTTGCATCTGGACGAGGAGCTGCATAAGAGAGTCATCGGTCAGGATGAGGGCGTTGAAAAGGTGACGGAGGCGATCATCCGCTCCAAGGCGGGCATCAAGGATCCTTCCAAACCCATTGGTTCGTTCCTGTTCCTTGGACCTACCGGCGTCGGCAAGACGGAGCTTGCTAAGGCATTGGCGGCAAGTCTTTTCGACGATGAGAGCAACATGGTCCGTCTGGACATGAGTGAGTACATGGAGAAGTTCTCCGTATCGAGACTGATCGGAGCGCCTCCCGGATACGTGGGCTATGAAGAGGGCGGCCAGCTGACGGAGGCTGTTCGCAGAAAGCCTTACAGCGTGGTGCTGTTCGATGAGATCGAGAAGGCACATCCTGACGTGTTCAACGTGCTCCTTCAGGTCCTCGACGATGGGCGTATCACGGATTCTCAGGGGCGTACCGTGGACTTTAAGAACACGATCCTGATCATGACCTCTAACATTGGTGCACAGTATCTTCTCGACGGCATATCCCCTGACGGCAGCATCGTTCCTTCGGCGGAAAAGGCCGTGATGGAAGACCTTCGTGCACATTTCCGCCCCGAGTTTTTGAATCGTCTCGATGAGACCATCCTGTTCAAACCGTTGACCAAGCAGAACATCAGCGGGATCATAGACCTCCTTATGAAGGACGTGAATGCACGCCTTTCGGAGAAGGAGCTTTCCATCGAGCTTACGGAGGATGCAAAGCACCTGATCGCCGAGGAAGCATATGATCCGATCTATGGCGCAAGGCCCTTAAAGCGTTATCTGCAAAAGAACGTGGAGACGCTGGCAGCGAGACTGATCTTGTCCGGCGAGGTGGATCAGGATGATGTCATTTTGGTCGACAGAGAGGGTGACGGGCTGAAGGCCATTGTGAAAAAAAGATAAAACCCACTAGCATTTTTCAGCAAAACGTAGTATTTTTAAACTAGGATACTGTTTTGTCTCGGAACTTGCGGGAGGGCTTATGACTCGAAGGATTGCCGTTTTTATCGGTCAGTTGAATCAAGAATACTTGATGGAGATGAGTCGCTCCGTAACAAACGCGGCGGGCAAGTTGGGCTATCGACTTGACGTGTTCACCGAGTTTGGTTCTTATGGCGATAATTATCTCCACGCGGAAGGGGAGAGGAATATCATTCGTCTCCCCTTTGTTGAGGATTACGACGGCGTGATCATCGCGCCGGATACATTTGGCGTGCCCGAAATGGAAAAGCAATTGGACTTGCTTTTGCTTTCTCGGACGAAGGGACCCGTTGTCAGCATCCGTCAGGAAAAGGATTGCTTTTACACCGTGCAGATCGACAACCGTAAGGCCATGGCGGCGCTTACGGAGCATTTCGTGAAGGATCACGGCTACAAGAGGATCTGCTTCATGAAAGGCAGGGCAGACCTTCGCGATGCCGACGAGCGTTTCCAGGGCTTTATGGACGTCATGAACAAATACAATTTGCCTGTGACGGAGCAGCAGCTTTTCCAAGGAGATTACTGGAGGCGATTGGGCAAAGCGGCAGTGGATTGGTTCCTTTCCGGGCCGGAAATGCCCGAGGCCATCATATGCGCCAACGATTTTATGGCTATCTCTGTTTTGATCGCGCTTAAAGAACGCGACATAAGGATTCCGGAAGACATTGCGGTTGCAGGATTTGACGACGTGGAGGAGATCCGCTATCTGGATCCCGCGATCTGTAGCGTTCACATGCCTTGCTATGGCATCGGAGACGAGTCCGTCCGCCTGATCGACAAGCTTTGCCACGGCGGAAAATCGGAGCAGATCGTTCGTCTGCCTTATCAGGTGGTTCCCAGAAAGAGTTGTGGGTGCCCCATTGAAGAGCACGGCCACTGGGCGGAGCAGCTGTACAATCAAAGAAGATACTTAAGCGAAGTGCTTCTGCACAATGGCTTCATGAATGCGGATTATGAGAACTGCGACACGCTCGATGAACTATTCGGCATTGCTTATCAATATACCAATCGTTTCAAATATGATGAGATCTTTGTCTGCCTGTGCGAATCAAAGGATGAAAACGGCGAACGCATTCTGGATTTCCAGCATTACACGGATCATATGGTGTTGCGAGCCATCCTTAGAAGGGAAGGCGGCATGACGCTTCTTGAGGAACGATTCCCGAGAAGGGAACTTCTTCCGGAAAAGTACCGAAAGGACATTGAGACCTTGTATTACTTCCCGATGCATCATAAGAATCGTTGTCTGGGATACTTGGCCGTTGCATCCAGAGACGTTACGGAGCTGAAGGAATTCTTCCAGTGCTGGACCTATGAGATGTGCAGTTGTCTGGACAAGGTTTTGCTTTACGAAGAGAATCAAAGCCTGCAGGAGTTCAGAAAGCTTTCCACGATCGATGATCTTACGGGGCTTTATAACAGGCGTAAGTTTGAGCAGGAACTCAGCAAAAAGCTTGTGACTCTAAAATCCAGGGACATTGATTTTTACATTGTCAGCCTCGACATGGATGGGCTTAAGACCATCAATGACACCTATGGACACATGGAGGGCGACGTGGCGCTGAAGGCATTTGCGGACGCCTTGGTGAAAGCTGCGGGTGATATTGGAATGTGCTTCCGCGTGGGCGGAGATGAGTTCACGATGCTGGTATCCACGGGAGAGGAGTCAAAGCTAAAGGCCGTGCTCCACGCAGTCCAGGAAGAGATCGATGCATATAACGAAACCTCCGGGAAGCCATATGCAATCTCCGGAAGCCGTGGATATGCGAAATTCAAGAAGAATGAAGAACTGTCCAACTGCATCCGCCGCGCAGACATTGACATGTATGCCGACAAGATGGCAAGGAAGCGCGGAAGGAGATAAGGCATGCAGGGAAATAAGGCACGCACAAAAGGGCTTCGGTGTCAGGTCTGCACGGGTTGCGGACTGTGTCCCGGCGTGGTGCGCGAGAATGGTCGAGAGCGCATTCATATTCTGACGGAGGATGGTCTTGGAACGCAGGGGCTTTCCTTGAAGAATGCAGGGAATCTTCGTCTGATCGCCACGGACATTGGAACGACCACCATCGCCATGGAGCTTCTTTCTGAGGATGGCACCGTGGAGGATTCCTTTGCGTGTTTAAACCCGCAGGCAAAGTATGGAGCGGACGTGCTCTCAAGAGTTTTGGCCGCAGAAGATCCTGAAAAGAGAAAAGAAATGCAAAGCATGGTAAAAAGCGCTTTGGCCCGGGGGGCGGAGCGCTTTTTGAAGTGTTTGAAGGACGGAGAGAAGCCGCTTGTGGTCATTGCCGCGAACACGGTGATGAGCTATCTGCTCCTTGGACATGACCCGAAAGAACTTGGCCATGCACCCTTTACGGCCACGCATCTTTCTGGAGGGGAATTTGAGTTGGAGCTTGATGGTGACATGTGCCCAGGAGATACGCAGGCGGCGGCACCACAAGCTGGCGATCGCTTCGTTCACTGCATGGTCCTGCCAGGCTTTTCCGCCTTTGTGGGCGCGGACCTTTTCGCAGGTGCCATCGCCTGCAAAATGGCGGAGAAAAGCGAGATACAGCTCCTTGTGGACCTTGGGACCAACGGGGAAATCCTGCTGGGCAATTGCGATTTAATTCTGGCGACGGCGACGGCAGCAGGCCCGGCCTTTGAAGGAGGCCCTGCCAAGGGAACCTTTGGATCAGATCTTGTTCGGCTTGTGGCAAGGCTTTTGGAGGAAGGCATCCTGGATGAAACGGGACTTCTTTCAGAACCCTATTTTACAAAGGGCATTCGCATTGGGAATGTGTTGCTGACCAAGGAGGCCATTCGAAGTCTCCAGGTTGCCAAAGCAGCCATTCAGGCCGGGATCAGCGTTTTATTGGAGCAATATGGCATCGCACCAGAAGAGATTTCCCGCGTGGCCCTTGGAGGAGGCTTTGGATATTTCTTAGATCCCGCGGATGCCGTGCGCATTGGGCTTCTTCCCGCCTCACTGGAGGGAAAGGCCGTATCCGGCGGAAACACCGCGCTGGCAGGTGCAAAAAGGTTTGGCGCGTGTCTTCTTGCGAAGGAGGGTACGTCAGCAGACGTCATACAAGACTCATTGCCTGGGCGGGTCGAAGTCATCAACCTTGCAGAACAAAAGGCCTTTTCGGGAAAATATCTTGCCGCCATGGCATTCAAACCCGTCCCGTAAGGGGGCGGGTCTTTTTGTCTTTAAAATGCACTTTTTTGCACGATACGGCGTCCTAAAGTGTTCCTGTTACGGATGGCAGACGACGAGATGGTATGTTAAAATATTAACATAAATACTGGATGCCAACGGGGGCAAAAAAGAAAGGGGATAATTTATGGACACAGAGCGAAAACGATTTTGGGCAAAGGGGTTAGCGGTTTTGTTAAGCTTTTCCATGGTGGCAGGCATGGCCGGCTGTGGCGGAGCAGGAAAAGGGGAAGGTAGTTCGAGTGAGAGCACCCAGGTGACTTCGGAGATTGTGGGGAGCTCCGAAGCAGGAGCGAATACGGAAGGCACGATTGCCACGCCGGAGCCCGTCGCTACGGTCTCTAAGATCAATGATAACGGAAAGGCCATTTGGGACTTTGATGAGTTCGTAAATAGTGCGTGGAAAGAGGAACAAAAGAGCGGCGATAAAGATTGCGTGACCACGTGGGGTGAGACAGACGAAGAACTTAATGAATGGATCACGGAATTGGTTTGGAATACGGATCTGGCAACGATCCCTGAAGAGGAGGGATTATCCAAGGTCATAACGCTTTGCCGCCAGATAGAGGATGAAGGCTTTGAAAGCCGCGCGGATCGCGTAAGGACCGTCAAAAAGCATTTGGAACCCATTCTAAAGGTGAAAAAGCTGGACGATCTCTATAAGCTGTATGGAACGGAAGAATATGCATACCATAATTACTTGCTTCAATTCCAAATCAACATGGATTGGAATGCAAATAATGCCGCATGGTTCTGGCCAGAAGCACTTCTTGGAAATGACATTGAGAGTGCCCAGGAGCAAATTGAAAACATGACGGGAAAGAACAAGGATGTGTTTTTTCCTTTTATGAAGGAATTAGGCTTTAGTGAGGACAGGACAAAAGAAATCCTCACGAATGTGGCATTAGGAGATGCAAAGGTCTTTGAATACCATGACAAGGCATATGAAAGCTCGGTACTTTATTATTTCGGGGAAAAGCAGTTGCAGCAAGAAGAGGTACCTGTTCCTATCATGCAGATCCTTCAGTCGCTTGGATATGATAACGATTTTTTTGTGGCGAAGCTCGTGTCTTATGACTATCTAAAGGATCTTTATCAGCCAGAAAATCTGGGAATCCTCCGCGATCATTTGCTGTTCTCGGTCATTATGAATCTTTCGATCACTTTTGGCTCAATCGAAGAATTGGGTTGGATTGATGATGCATTTACCGAGGATTACACAAAAAAGGAGCTGTTAGTCCAGGCCATAAAAGCCTTGGCCTGCGATGAGATCACAAAGGAATATGTGAAGACACATATTTCAGAAAAGACCATGGAGGACGTCAAGGCCATGGTGGAAGACGTCAAGGTGTTTTCCAGAAGCGTGGTTTCAGATGCACAATGGCTGAGCATTCACGGGAAGGAATTGGCAAAGCGTAAGATTTTGAGACTGAATTGTTATTATGGAGAAAATGAAATTAAGTATGATCTGTCTGAGTATTCCCTTGGAAAGGACGTTGTTGAAAGCTTCATTGCGCTTGAATCGGGACGCGTACGCTTCAAGATGGATCAGACGAAATTCTCTGGTGATGAAAGAGGCTTGTATGGTATAACCACGATGATCGATAATGCGTTTTACATAAGGGAATTGAACGCTGTCGCTTTTATGGCAGGCTTCCTGAGCGACCCGCTTTGTTCCGCGGAGGCGAAATATGAGGAACGACTGGCAAATTTGGGTGAAACGATCGCACACGAAATATCGCACGCATATGATCCTGAGGGCAGTGGATATGACGAGGATGGATACTATGATCCATGGATGAAGGAAGAGGAACAGGCGGCATACGACGAAAGAGTAAAGAGAATCGCAGATTTCTTTGACGGCATGGAAGTGGAATATGGACAGAAGTTAGATGGAAGGCGTGTATGCGCTGAGACCTTTGCGGATCTGATGGCGATGGAGTGTTGCCTTCGCATGCTAGAGGCGCAGGAGAACCCAGATTATGATCTGTTCTTCCGCAGCTACGCAAAGGGAAATGCAATGTATTTCAATGAGGAAGGCGCGGAAGGTGCCGTAGAAGACACGCATCTTCCCGGGAAGCAAAGGATCAATTACGTATTAGGGCAGTTTGATAAGTTTTATGAGATCTATGACATCGACGAGAGCAGTCCTTTCTTCGTACCGAAGGAAGAAAGGCTTCCCGTATTCTGACATCTGAACGAATGCATAAGAAAGGCGCCGGAGCGTAAAGCTTCGGCGCTTTTTTGATCTTGTTTATTCCACCGTTTTCAGGTCAAATCCAAAGTATTTTACGGCGTTGTTGTAGGAGACGTCACGGACGATTTCACTCAAGGTCTCGTAATCTTCCGGGAATTCACCGTTTTCCACCAGGGTTCCAAGGAGGTTGCAGAGGATCCTGCGGAAGTAATCGTGGCGCACGTAGGAAAGGAAGCTCCTTGAGTCCGTCAGCATACCGACAAAACCGGAAAGGTTTCCAAGGTTTGCGAGGGAGAGCATTTGCTCCTCCATGCCCTTTTTGTTATCGTTGAACCACCATGCGCTGCCCTGCTGGATCTTAGCGATCGCGGTACTGTCCTGGAAACAACCCAGGATCGTTCCGATGGCCGCGTTGTCATTGGGGTTCAGGCTGTAGAGAATGGTCTTCGGAAGCTCGCCCGTCTTTTCCAAGGCATTGAGATAATCCGCCAGGTCTGCGGCGGGAGCGTTATTGCCGATGCAATCAAATCCCGTGTCAGGCCCAAGCTTTTCGAAGCGCTGCGTGTTGTTGTCACGCTTGCAGCCGTAGTGGAGCTGCATGACCCAATTGCGTTTTGCATATTCGCGCCCAACATAGATCATGAACGCCGTCTTGAACTTGAATTCGTCTTCGCGGGAAGGTGTTTCGCCGCGCAATCTCTTCGCAAAGATGGCTTCCACTTCGTCAGCGGAAGCAGGAGCATAGTAAACTACTTCCAGACCATGATCGGAAACCTTGCAGCCGCGGCTTGCGAAGAAGTCCATGCGAACGGAGAGGGCTTTACAAAGGTCTGCAAAGCTTTGGATCGTCATGCCGCTTGCGCGCTCAAGGCTTGCGAGATAAACCAGGTAGGTGGGCTTTTCCAGATTCATGGCCTTGTCAGGGCGCCATGCCGGAAGGACTTGCACGGAAAAGGTAGGATCTTCCGCAATCTTTTTATGGCATTCGAGATCATCTGCCGGATCGTCCGTGGTGCAAAGGAGCGTCACGTTGGAAGACTGAATGAGGCCGCGAACGCTCATGGAAGGCTCGGCCAGCTTTTTGTTGCAAAGCTCCCAAACCTCCTCTGCCGTACGCTCGTTCAAAATGCCCTGATAATCAAAGTACTTGCGAAGCTCCAAATGGCTCCAGTGGTAAAGGGGATTGCCGATGGCCTTGCCGAGGCATTTTGCCCAGGCAAGGAACTTTTCCTTGTCGGAAGCATTGCCCGTGATATATTTTTCCTCCACGCCGCAGGAGCGCATAAAGCGCCATTTATAATGGTCGCCGCCAAGCCAGACCTGCGTGATGTTTTCAAACTTTCTGTCTTCCCAGATCTCCTTCTGGTTGATGTGGCAGTGATAGTCCAAAATGGGCATCGTTTCCGCCACTTCATGGTAGAGCTTTTTTGCTACTTCGTTTGACAGGATGAAATCCTGATCCATAAACGCTTTCATATTTCTAACCTCCGAAGGGTTGTATTCCAAATGTTAAGGCACTTGACCTTAGGGCGTCGTCTGACGCTTGATGAGCTTGCCGGAGAACATATATTCCGCCGGCTTTTCTTCGCCGCCGAGAACTCCAAGGAGTGTCTGGATCAGCTGGTGGGTGATCTTGTCCGGCTGGTTGTCAACGCTGGTGATCTCGGGCACGGTACATTGCGTCAGCATGGAATTGTTGTAGCCGATGATCGCAAGGTCCTGAGGGATGCGAAGATTGTTTTGCACGCCATATTTTACGGCGCCGATGGCAAGGGCGTCATCCGAGGTGATCACGCCGTGGAAGGAAAGGCCCCTGTCGGCGAGATCCTGCAAAAATGCGGTGATCTCATTGATCTGATCCGTGCGTCCGCCATAGTAATGGATGAGGGGCGCGGTGTTCTGGAGCTTATGATTTTTCATTGCGGCTTTATAGCCCGCAAGCTTTCTGGTCGCACTGTAGGAATTGGAATCGTAAAGATAAAGAATGTCATCGATGCCCGCACGGATCAGGCTGCTGGTTGCTTCAAACATGGAAGCGTAGTCATTGCTGAGGGTGCAGTAAACGTTGGGGCAGCGATAGGAGGCGTTCATCAGCATGACCGGAACCTGCTGCGCGGCCTCGCGGATATATTCATTCTCCTCCTCCACGTCAGACACGTAATGCGAACCAACGAGGATCAGGCTGTCCACCTTTTTGGAAAGGATCAGGCGGATGTACTCTTTTCGCTCGGCGAGCTCATAGCCCGTGCAGCAAAGAAGGGACTCGTAACCATTCTGGTGAAGCTCGCGCTCGAGGAGATAAACGGCTCTTGCCAAGTACATGTCCGAGGAATCCGCGCAAAGAATACCGATGGTGCGAAGGGAGTGAAGTCCCATGCCGCGCGCAAAGGCGTTGGGCCTGTAGTCATATTCCTCGATCACTTTCATGACCTTTTCTCTGGTGGAAGCCTTGACATTGTCACTTCCGTTAAGAACGCGTGAGACGGTGGCGATGGAGACGCCTGCCTTTTTGGAGATGTCGTAGATGGTAAGTGCCATGGGGTTTTGATCCTCCCGGTCTTTTTTCCTGCCGTAGCGACGAGCCTTTTGCCCTATGCAATGTAAGCAGTTACATTCTTGTTCATTATAGCGCATCCCATAGGGAAAATCAAGGCTTTCCTTTTTGGTTTTTCCCATGGGTTTTACTTGACTTTCGCATGGTTTCATGTATGATGATGTTGTGCAACTGATAATGACAAGAAAGGATGGCACAAAAGGCATGGAACTGCTCGGAAGGAAGCGCGCGCAAAAAGTGGAAAGACCCATCAAAGTCTTGCAGTTTGGAGAGGGGAATTTTCTTCGCGGATTTGTGGATCAGATGATCGACGTTGCAAATGAAAAGGGCATCTTTGACGGAGACGTGGTGATCGTAAAGCCGACGGATCGCGGAGGCCTTGAGAAATTCAAGGCGCAGGAGTGCCAATATACGGTGATCCTTCGCGGGCTTTTGGATGGAGAGGCAAAGAGCGAGGGCCGCATCGTGACCTGCGTCGCGGACGCCGTGCATCCCTATCAGGAATATGAAAAATATGCAAAGCTTGCTGAGTTGGAATCCCTTCGTTTCGTGGTTTCAAACACGACGGAGGCAGGCATTGTTTTTGACGATACGGACAGGCTGGAGTTTTGCCCGCCGAAGTCCTTCCCGGGAAAGCTTTGTAAGTTCTTATATGAACGCTATCTGTTCTTTCGCGGTGACGCTTCCAAGGGCCTTGTGATGCTTCCCGTGGAGCTGATCGATGACAATGGAAAGAAGCTGAAAGACTGTGTCCTTCAGCTGGCTGAGCGTTGGGGGCTGGAGAAAGGCTTTGCGGACTGGCTGGATGAAGCCTGTGAATTTGCATCGACCCTAGTGGACCGCATCATTGCGGGTTATCCCAAGGATGAGGCCGTTACCATCTGTGAGAAGCTGGGCTATCAGGACGACCTTCTTGTGGTCGGCGAGCCCTTTGGACTTTGGGTGATCGAGAGTAAGAAGGACCTGACCGACGAGTTCCCTTTGCAAAAGGCAGGTCAGCCTGTGGTATATACGGACGATCACAAGCCTTATAAGCAGCGCAAAGTGCGCATCCTAAACGGCGCGCATACTTCTTTTGTGCTGGCATCCTACCTTTGCGGAAATGACATCGTGCTGGAATCCATGCGGGATGCGGATGTATATGATTTCGCAAAAAAGACCATCTACGAGGAGGTCATGCCGACCTTAAATCTTCCCAAGGAGGACTTAGAGGTCTTTGCGCAGGCAGTGTTTGAGCGGTTTGCGAATCCCTTTGTAAGGCATGCCCTGCTTTCCATCTCGCTCAATTCCGTTTCAAAATGGCGTGCAAGGTGCATGCCAAGCCTTCTTGCCTATCTGGAAAAAGAGGGAAAGCTCCCGAAGCGCCTTGTCTTTTCCATGGCTGCGCTCCTGGCTTTTTATACGGGAAGTGAACTACGCGGCAATGCTCTGATCGGGCATCGGGGAGACGCGGAATATGAGATCAAGGACGATGCTTCCGTACTGGAATTCTTTGCGGCAAACAGCGGAAGGGAAGCGGGAGAATATGCTAAGGCAGTCCTTTCCAACGAAGCCTTTTGGGGCCAGGACCTGAGCGCAGTTCCAGGCTTTTGTGACATGGTAGCCGCGGACCTCGCAAGGATCCGCGAAGTCGGCATGCGGGAAGCGATCAAGGAATTGGAAAAGGCCTGAAAGGCGCAAGAGATTTTGCGGCAGGATGGCACAAGGCGGCGCTAAGTTGCGCTGGCGAAGGCGACGGCAGTCGAATGACGGAAGATGTGTAAGGAGACTTGTAAATGAAGGATTTTATCAAGATCCATCAAGAGGATAATGTGGTCGTGGCCTTAAAGGAACTGGTCCCTGGCACGGTACTTATCTTGGACGACGGACGGACCGTCACGGTCAAGGCGCAGATCCCCGCAGGCCATAAGGTGGCCATTTGCGACATTTCAAGCGGCGGGAGCGTCATCAAGTACGGCGCACGCATCGGCCTTGCCAAGGAAGCGATCGCGGCGGGGGAATGGGTGCATGTGCACAACCTTGCGACGGGCCTTGGTGACCTTTTGGAATATGAATATCATCCCGAAGCCGCAGCGTCCCATTCTTTGAAGCAGGCTAGGCAGGCCACGTTCCAAGGCTTTGTCCGCGCGGACGGCAAGGTCGGTATACGAAATGAGATCTGGATCATTCCCACGGTGGGATGCGTTAACAGCATTGCAACCACTTTGGCAAAAAGCGCGAATGCCTTTGTACATGGGAGCGTGGAGGAGGTCATCGCTTTCCCGCATCCTTACGGCTGCTCGCAGATGGGCGAGGACCAGGAGCATACAAGGCAGATCCTTGCAGACCTCATCCGTCATCCCAATGCAGGCGGCGTGTTGGTGCTTGGCCTTGGCTGTGAAAACAGTGGCATTCCCGTCTTGAAGGAATATCTTGAAAGCTATGACGAGAACCGCGTTCGTTTTCTTGTCTGCCAGGAAGTGGAAGATGAGATGGCTGAGGGCGAAAGGCTTCTTCGCGAGCTGATTGACCAGGCGGCGGTACTGGAAAGAGAGAGCATAGATGCATCGCATCTAGTCGTTGGCATGAAGTGCGGAGGGAGCGACGGCTTTTCCGGGATCACGGCCAACCCTTTGGTGGGAAGGTTTTCCGACCTTTTGACTGCGGCGGGCGGCACCACGATCCTTACGGAGGTGCCGGAGATGTTTGGCGCCGAGACGATTCTCATGAATCGCTGTGAAAGCAAAGAAATCTTTGATAAAACGGTTTGTTTGATCAATGATTTCAAGAACTATTACAAGAAAAACGATCAGACCATTTACGAGAATCCTTCCCCCGGAAACAAGGCGGGCGGGATCTCGACGTTGGAGGATAAGTCCCTTGGCTGCACCCAAAAGTCCGGGAGCGCGCCGGTTCGTGGCGTCCTTGCCTATGGGCAGCAGGCAAAGGAAAAGGGCTTAAATCTCTTGTCGGCGCCAGGAAATGACCTTGTGGCGGCGACGGCGCTGGCGGCCTCCGGGGCACAGCTTCTATTATTCACGACAGGACGCGGCACGCCTTTTGCATCGCCCGTGCCGACCGTGAAGATCTCAAGCAATTCTTCGCTTGCAGGCAAGAAAAAGCATTGGATTGATTTCGATGCAGGCGTGCTTCTCGAAGACCGTGAAATCAGTGAACTTTCAGAAGAGTTGCTTTCCTATGTCCTCGAAGTGGCCTCGGGACGGAAGGTTTGCAGCGAGATTGCAGGTTTCCATGACATGGCGATCTTTAAACAGGGCGTAACATTGTAGTGGTAGGAGGAACATATCGTGAGTGTCAATTACAAGTTTTTGATCCAATATGACGGCACAAGGTTTTACGGCTGGGAGCATCAGCCGAGCCAGGAAATGACCATTCAAGGAAAACTTGAGGCCGTGCTGTCCACGATGGCGGGAGAGCCTGTGGAGGTGATCGGCGCAGGCCGCACGGATGCCGGCGTTCACGCCAAGGGCATGGTGGCCAATGCGAAGCTAAAGGCCTTGATGGACGTGGACGAGCTTCGGGATTATATGAATCAGTACCTTCCGGATGACATCTGCATCAAGGAAGTCCGCATCGCCGCGGAAGGGTTCCACAGCCGCTACAAGGCCCAGGGAAAGACTTATCAGTACACCTGCTATATTGGCGAGACAAAGCCAGTGTTCGACCGCAAATACGTGCATGTTCTGGAGGACGTGCCAAATGTTGCCGCCATGCGAAAGGCAGCGGCATATCTCATGGGAACCCATGATTTTGCAAGCTTTTGCGGTAATCCTAAGATGAAAAAATCCACCGTGCGCATGGTGGATCGCATAGACATTGACCTTGACGGTGATTATCTGCGCCTGACCTATCATGGCTCCGGCTTTTTGCAGTACATGGTCCGCATTCTCACGGGAACGCTTTTGGAGGTAGGCTTTGGACAGCGCGATCCTGAGTCCATTCCGGAACTGATCGAGGCCAAGAACCGTTCTCTGGCTGGCCCCACGGCGCCCGCCAAGGGCCTGTGCCTTTTGAAGGTGGATTATTGATCCCGGGAAGGAGGGCAAGATGAAAAAACAGGCCAAACCCCAGGAAGGTGGCAACGCGGGGAAGCAAAAGAGCGCAAATTCAGAAGGTCAGAAATATGAACTGAACGGCAAGGAATTCCACGACCCTGACGGAAAACACTATGAGAACGTCATTCGAGAGCATATGAAAAAGATAAAGAGCGGAAACTGAAGGCTGACACGACGGTTTCCCTGCGTAAAATGCCCCAAAATAAGAAAAAATACGAAGTCATGCTAGACACGATAAGAAGCCATGTTTTATAATAAACATGGATTCTTTTTATGTACAAATAACTGTGGAGAATTGGGAAACTGCGCGTGGATTTTGATAAAAGAATTCGTATAAGACTTTGAAAAGGAGAATAAAGGAAAATGGAATCAATCAAGGAAAGATATGAGGTGCCCGTGATGGAAGTGACGGAATTTGACGCGGAGGATGCGATCAGGACAAGCAATCCGATGGGTCCCGAGGTTCCGGGCTGATTGAAAGTGGGGATTCTGAGCATGCGAATCAAAAGAAGAGTTTTAGTAGTGGTGCTTGTAGCTTTGGCCTTGAGCGCTCTGCCTTCGTGTACCCTTTTTGGGGATAAGGAGGAAAGTGAGAATAAGCAGCAGACTGAAGCACAAAGCACTTCTTCGACACCGAAAACAATGAAAAAGGCATCTCCTTCTGAGGAAGCGGATGCCTTGAAGTCATCCGAGGAAGGCCTTTCGGATGCCATCGGACAGAATGGCATTTTGCCAGAAATTGAGGATGCTGAACTGACTGAAGAAGTGATTTCTTCATCAGAGTCGCTGTCAGAGAGTAGTCAGATGGGCGGAGACAATGCTAAGACCGCTGAAAAACTTGATGACCCGAAGGACGGGGAGAACGCCGAACATTCGGATGGCGCCCAAAATGTCGGAGACAAGGCAGGTAATTCCGCAGGCTCCGGCGAATCAACTGGGGACGTGACCATTATAAACGGAGACATTTTGCTTCCGGAAGTTCCGTAATTGAAGTGAAAGAAAATGAAAGTCGCTAAAGAAAGAGGGGTAAGAAATGAAACGACACATGAGACGCATTCTGTATGGAAGGTTGCTTACGATGCTGCTTTTTCTCGTGCTGGTATTTACTGTGTCTGGTCTCGTTGCGATGGCAGACGGAGTGGATGGGAACGCAGCGTCAGAAACAGCCCCAAGCCTTGGCAGTACGCGTGCCACTGATGGGTCTGAGTCTGATCAATGCGACTATCTTACGGTCTGCGACGGAAGTGTCTATAAAACAGGTGTTCCTGTTTGCGGTATTTTTGTGTATATGTTCACGAAATCGCAGTTTGTGATGCCGTCTGACCTGTTGACGGATATGAGGGACGGCAGGATTGCCATGATGCGGTTTTACCTTGAGTACAAGGCATCCAGGTCATGGGGAAATGCCGTTTTCCAGGTGTACCTCAAGGAAGTGGCTTCCGCGACCATCACTGCCTTCGAAGACTTCGGAGACGCCACTTTGGTATATGAAGGAACCCTCGACGCCACAAGTAACTACATGGACGTTTTGTTTGATCGTCAGTATGAATACAAGGGCGGAAATCTGTTGGTAAGCATTCACAATACCCAAACGGGCGATAGCTCTACTGCGTGGTTTTGGGGCACGGGAGCATATAAATCCTCCTCAGTTTACGGCCGCAATGAAGAATTGACTGATCTCGTGGCGGAAGAGTCGATTGATTTTGTTCCGAAGACGACCTTCTGGTATGTTCCTGATCACATGCATGCGTTTTCCTATGAGGCGAACGGAGACGTCATCACGGCGACCTGTGAGACGGAAGGCTGCGCCATTTCCGGAACCCAGCTTAAGATCCTGCCGCCCCAGGACCTTGTCTGCGACGGTACCGCTAAGACGGCATCCATTGAGGATGGGTACCAAGCATCAGCGTTTCGAGGCAAGTCCATCAGGTACGAGAAGGATGGCGTGGATGTGCCAGCTGATCAGGTGAAGGATCCAGGGACTTACAAGGCATCCGTGACGGTGGGGGGCGTGACGGCAAGCGTTACATATACGATCATTCCCGATCCGTGCGATTATCTCACAGTCTGCGACGGAAGTGACAGCATGTATATCGCTCCTGTTTACGGTGGTTTTGTGGATGATTTCACAAAATCCCAGTTTGTGATTTCGGCTGATCTATTGACGGACATGAGGGCCGGCAAGATTGAAACAATGCGATTCTACCTTTCTGAGAAGGCAGCCAGGTCATGGGGAAATGCTGTTTTCCAGGTGTACCTAAAGGAAGTGACTTCCTCAACCATCACTGCCTTCGAAGACCTTGGAGACGCCACGTTGGTATATGAAGGAACCCTCGACATCACGGGTGACTACATGGATGTTTTGTTTGACAGCCAGTATGAATACAAGGGCGGAAATCTGTTGGTAAGCATTCACAATACCCAAAAGGGTAACAGTGTTTACGCAAGGTTTGTTGGCACCGGCGCTTATAAGTCTTCCTCGGTATACGGCAGCGGCTTCAATCCGACTGACTTTGCGGCTAAAACGCCGAAGGATTTTATTCCGAAGACGACCTTCGGTTATGTTCCCGATCACGTGCATGCGTTTTCCTATGAGGCAAACGGAGACGTCATCACGGCGACCTGTGAGACGGAAGGCTGCTTTTTTTCCGGAAGCCAGCTTAAGATCCTGCCGCCCAAGGGTCTTATCTACGACGGTACCGCTAAGACGGCATCCATTGAGGAGGGGTATAAAGAATCAGTATTTCGAGGTGATCTGTCCATCAGATACGAGAAGGACGGCGTGGAAGTGCCAGCTGATCAGGTGAAGGAACTAGGGACATACAAGGCCTCCGTGACGGTGGGGGGCGTGACGGCAAGCGTTACATATACGATCATTCCCGATCCGTTGGATCACCTTACGATATGCGATGGAAGTGACGCCTTTGGTATGATCCCAATTTACGGTGCTTACGTGGATGCTTTCACAAAATCCCAGTTTGTGATCCCGTCTGACCTGTTGGATAGCATGAGGGGCGGCAAGATTGAAAGGATGCGATTCTATGTTAAGAAGCAGTCATACGTGTCATGGGAAAACATTGGATTTCAGGTGTATTTAAAGGAGGTGGCTTCTGCAACCATCAATGCCTTCGAAGACCTTGAAGACGCTATGTTGGTATATGAAGGAACCCTCGACGCCACGGGTGAATACATGGACGTTGTGTTTGACGGCCAGTATGAATACAAAGGCGGAAATCTGCTGGTAAGCATTCACAATACCCAAAAGGGCGATTATAGTTTTGTGGAGTTCTGGGGCTCCAACGCATATGAGTATTCCTCAGTTTATGGCTACGACTTCGATTCGACTGACTTCGTCGCTAAAGAGTCGACGGGTTTTATCCCGAAGACAACCTTCGATTACGTTTCCGCTCACGTGCATGCGTTTTCCTATGAGGCAAATGGTGATACCATCACTGTGACCTGTGATGCGGAAGGTTGCTTCCTCACGGGATATGCCATAAGGCTTTTGCCGCCCAAGAAGCTTTACGCCAATGGCAAACTCAAGGTTGCAACGATAGAGCCAGAGAATTATCAAGATGTTCTTTCAGATGAACTTGTCATTTCGTATAAAAAAGATGGCGTGAGCATTCCTGCGGACCAAGTGACGGATCCGGGTACTTATGTTGCCAGCACAACGATTGGAGGGGTTACGGCGCAGACGGAGTTTACCATCCTGCCGAATGTATATGTCAACCAATGTATGACGTGTGACGGAACAGATATTAGTGATTGTGTTCCAACATACGGGAAAGAAATGAACGATAGACCATACAGTCAATTCATTATCCCCGCCGATGAACTTTTGGAGATGACTTCCCATGATATTGGGGGCATGAGATTCTATGCTACGAGTAAAACGCCAGTTGATTGGGGGAATGTTTTTGAGGTGTTCCTAAAAGAGACCGAAGCAACTTCAATCTCCGAAAAGAATGGCTTAGAGGATGCGGTCAAAGTATATAGAGGACCGCTGAACGTATCAGACGGATATTTGGACATAGATTTCGATGCGCCATATAATTATCAAGGCGGGAATCTTTTCGTTTGTGTTCAGGCAGTTACCGCCGGTACGGTTGCAGAGATGAAATTCTACGGAATTGTAGCAAATGGGGCGTCCATACAAGACACCCGTTGGTCAATTAACATTCAAAAAAATTTCCTTCCAAAGACAACCTTTTTCTACAGAAGAACACATGAGCATAGCTTCTCCTACGTCGCCGAAGAAAATTCTCTGAAGGCTATATGCTCGGAGGAGAACTGTCCCTTAACCGGTAGCGTGCTTACGTTGCTTCGGCCATCCTATTTAATTGCGGATGGTAATGTCAAGAAGGCGAAGATTGTAGCGGGTTATAATCCTATTGCTTTTCCTGATGAATATTCAATCAAATATACAAAAAACGGCGTGGAAGTCCCTGAAGATCAGGTCGTGGAGGCTGGTACGTATGAGGCGTCAGTTACCATCGGCGGGGCGACTGCAAGGGTGGCATTTTCGCTGACTCCCATCTCTCTTGTGGAAAGCTTGGATTTATATGCCGGAAGTGGGTCCGATTGGAGAATTCCCGTGTACGGAGATGCAGTGGTAAAAAATGAAGAGAGTCAAAGTGTTTACGCGGCGGAAGATCTGCGGGAAATGGTTGACGGCAGGATCGTTTCCATGCGGTTTTATCTTGGGACAAAAGCGAAGGAACCATGGACGGGTGCCATCTTTCGGGTCTACCTTAGGAAGTTTGGCGATGATGAATGGTCAGATGATGAATGGCCAGATGATTTTTGGTCGCTTGAAGGCGCTACGTTAGTGTATGAGGGCCCGCTTGACGCGACGGGAGATCAAATGGATGTTTTGTTTGATCGAGAATATGTTTATGAAGGCGGCAATCTATTGTTTTGTATACAATGTATTGCCTCTGGGACAAGAACCTATGCATATTTCAAGGGTATTGATACCCAAGGCTATTATTCCAGGTACGGGAGTCGCGAGGATGGAGGTCACACCTCTAGTCATGGAGTAGAATTCCTTCCGCAAACGACATTTGGGTATATTCCGTCCCATAAACATGTTTTTTCCTATGCAGTATCTGCTGAAAACGTCATCACGGCGACCTGCGAAACGCCAGAGTGTCCGCTTTCCGGGAATCAATTAAGGATCGTAGGGCCTAAGGACAATGCTTGCGATGGACTGATCAAGAAGGCTTCGCTCGAACCAGGTTATGCTCAGATTGTATTCCCTGGGGAGCATACGATCGTTTACACGAAGGACGGTCAGGAAGTCTCGGAGGATCAGTTGACGGAGCCTGGGACTTACACCGCGTCCGTTACTGTCGCAGGATTGACTGCAAGCGTTACGTTTACCTTGATCCCACATGAGTATGAAAGCCACCTTACCATAAGTGATGACAGCTTTTTTTCAAGTTTTATTCCGCTATATGGGTTTGCCGCAAACGAGTTTACGCAATCCCAGTTTGTGGTGCCTGCCAGCTACATGCAGGAGATGAGGAATGGCACGATAGGCTGCATGAGATTCTATGCCCTCTTAACGGAAGGGTACGATTGGGAATGTAAGTACCAAGTGCATATGGCAGAGGTGGAAAATGGGTGGCTTTCGGGTTTTTATGACGTATCCAAGACAACGCTGGTATATGAAGGCCCCTTAAGTATCGTCAACGATTATTTGTTCATTCCATTTGATCAAGATTTTGTTTACCATGGTGGGAACCTATTGGTCAGCATTCGGAACATTGAGAAGGGAAGTTCAAGCGTAACAGATTTTTACGGGAAAATTAGTAATGGAGCTTCCGTGGTCGGAAACAGTACCGTGTCTTTAGATGACATTACCCCCTATCAGATTGATTTCATTCCTAAGACTACTTTTCTGTACAAAAAAGGGCATTCCGTGACTTTTGACACGGATGGTGGAACCCAAGTGGCTTCCCAGAGCGTCGCAGATGGTGGGACGGTCAAGATCCCTGTATATCCAAAATGGGTTGGACACACCTTCTTGGAGTGGCAGCTAAACGGGCAACCTTATGATTTCTCGACGCCAGTCACCGAACCCATCACGCTCACGGCGAAGTGGGCAGACGGAACCGTTCCGGCCTTTCGGAGTCATGCCGTGATGCTGAGCGGACAGATCGGCATTGTGTTTTACGTAGACCTTTCCATGCTCGGTGACGTTCTTTGTGAGGACGTGACGATGACCTTTGAAGGCGGCATGACGGAAATAGCCTACTATGATGCAAACTTTACGAATCAAAGTGGGGAGTATCACGGTTTCGTTTGTCACCTGAACTCGGCGCAGATGGCGGATCGGATCACGGCGACGCTGCACTACGGGGAGGGGCAGGAACTTACCAATGTTTACGACCTAAGGCAGTATGTGGGCTACATTGCGGACCATCCAGAGGGCTTTTCGGCAGAGGCGATTTCGCTGGTGAAGGCGATCGCGGATTACGGTCACTATGTGAAGCCGTTCATTCAGAACTACGGCACGGGAGCAGGGAGTTCCAGCCAGATTGAATGCTACGACGTCTATTCCGACACTGACGTGGATGATGCCAGGACGGCCCTTGCGGGATATGCGTTCTCGAAGGAGGGCGCCGTGGACAAGGTGGCGTTCACTTACACGCTGGCCCTAGGCTCCGAGACCTCCATTTACCTGTATGTAAAGCCGAAGGAAGGCACATCGATCACAGACGCAGGGCAGATCGTGGTCACAAAGGGCGGCAAGGCCGTAAGCGGAGTGACTGTCACCTGGGATAACAAGAAATCCCGCTACGAGGTCGTGATCCCTGACCTGAACGCGCTGCAGCTAGGCGACACTTACAGGGTGACGATCCGGACGGACGATGGCGATGAGATCACGGCTGACGTCAGTGCTCTGTCGTATGCTTACGCAATCCTGACAAACGCTTTCTATCAGGACAAGGAAGACGCAAAGCATGCAATGGTGTCCCTGTACAAGTATCATCTGGCAACCGTGGCTTATGTCAATGCATCGAATCAATAAATACAAATAAAAAGGCGGTGAGTGATCACCGCCTAAAATAATTCCTTTATGACATATTGATAAATCTCTTGGTTCTTCTTTTGCCAGTTGTCGCAAATGCTTTCTGCCAGGTCCTTGGTGGGAACGGAGAGCGTCATGTCGATCAGCGAGATGCCGCGGTCCTTTGCCACCAGGCGCGCCTCATATTCCCCGCTGGTCGCCTTGAAATAATCCGCCAGGACGCTCACCTCATTTCGAAGGTCGAACTCCTTTTCCTGAAGGTAGGAGTTGATGTCCTCCTTGATGGAATCGCCGATCCTGTTTTCGAAGAAGCGCAGCGTCTCTTTTCCTTCCGTCGTGATGGACAGGTGCGTGCGATTTCGGATCGACTGCGTCGAGATCATGCCGGCTTCGGTCAGCTCGCCAATAATCTGCTGCAGGGTTAAGAAGGTTGTATATTCTTTTTCCAGGATGAAATCGCTGATCTGCGCATGCGTCATCGGGAAATTCACGCGGTCGAGCATATATAGCACGATCAGCTTGTAGAGCGTTATGGGATCCTGCGCCATGAAGAACCTCTTTCTTTGCTTTTGGGCATTATCTCTTGATGTGACTCTTTACTGCCTCGGCAACGAGGTCTGCTACCTTAGGATTGAAAGCTTCCGGCATAACGTTGTCCTCGGAGAGCTCCTCTTCAGGAACAAGGCTTGCGATGGCAAGTGCAGCGGCGAGCTTCATCTCTTCCGTGATCTGAGGTGCGCGGCCTTCCAGGGCGCCCTTGAAGATGCCGGGGAATGCAACCACGTTGTTCACCTGGTTCGGGAAGTCGCTTCTGCCGGTGCCAACCACCTTTGCGCCTGCAGCCTTTGCAATGTCAGGCATGATCTCGGGAACGGGATTCGAAAGAGCGAAGATGATCGCGTCGCGGTTCATGCTCTTTACCATGTCAGCCGTAACAACGCCGGGTGCGGAAACGCCCACGAAAATGTCTGCGCCGACCATGGCGTCTGCAAGGGTACCGTTCTTGCCTTCCAGATTGGTCACCTCTGCCATTTTCTGCTTCATCCAGTTAAGGTTCGTTCTGTCCTTGGAGATGATGCCGACAGTGTCACACATGGTAACGTAAGGGAAGCCGTAGGAGAGAAGGAGCTTCGTGATGGCCACGCCTGCGCTGCCCGCGCCGTTTACGACCACGCGGCAATCCTCTTTCTTCTTGCCAACCACCTTCAGGGAGTTGATGATGCCGGCCAAAACCACGATCGCGGTGCCGTGCTGATCATCATGGAATACGGGGATGTTCAGGGTTGCCTTCAGTCTCTCCTCGATCTCGAAGCATCTCGGAGCACTGATATCCTCAAGGTTGATGCCGCCAAAGCCGGGAGCAAGCCAGGTTACGGCCTTGATGATCTCCTCGGTATCCTGCGTGTCAAGGCAGATGGGAACGGCATTTACGCCGCCAAATTCCTTGAACAGTACGGCCTTTCCTTCCATGACGGGCATTGCCGCATAGGGGCCGATGTTGCCAAGACCGAGAACGGCGCTTCCGTCGGAAACGACTGCAACGGTATTGGACTTCATGGTGTAGGTATATGCTTCCTCAGGATCTTTTGCGATCACCTTGCAAGGCTCTGCAACGCCCGGGGTATATGCGATCGCAAGGTCTTCCCTGTTCTTTACGGGAGCCTTTGATACGGTCTCGAGCTTTCCTTTCCACTCTTTATGCATCATCAGTGCTTTTTCGTTTGTCGTCATAAAACAACCTCTTTTCTTTCTTATTTTGGCACTATGTTTTTGTCCCCACAAAAAAACTGTCTATAGTATAGCCTATGAAATCCCAACTTTCAAGCCGTTTCAGCCCTCGTTTTGAAAAATTTTAATTTGGGACTTCCCTTTTTGGCGATTTTATATTACAATGCAAGAGTAGTACTTTTAGAAACACGTCACAGACAGTCGTTAATTACTCCCCAAACGCGTAATCACATATGGATGCTTTGCTTGTGCCCGCGGGCTTTTTGCGTGCACGGAAGGTAAGTGGCGTAATTTGCGCGTATGGGCCGTATCATTTTATGTTTCACAGGAGGAATTATGAGAGAAAAATACGAATCACTTGCGCTTTCCGTGCTGCGTGACCTCGCAAAGGCAAGGGGGCTTAAGGGAACTTCCGGCATGAAAAAGTCAGAGGTTGTTGAGGCCATGCTCGCAGAGGATGAAAGGCTGAAGGCGGAGGAAGAAAAGCAGGCAAAAGACGCTCCCGCAAAGCCCGCGTCTGAAAAGACGGCGCCTGCGCGTCCCATCATCGTCACCCAGGGCAACGCATCAAGCACGAAGCCGGCATCCGCTGCAGCGCCCGCACAGGCAAGATATGCAGCTCCCGCCGAGAGACCCGCGCCCACGCAACAGGCACCTGCCCAGGTAAGACCCGCGGCACCGACTGCGGAACGGCCCGCACAACAAGCGCCCGCTCAGCAGGCGCAGAATGCAACGCCCGCAGCGTCCGCACAGTCGGCTGATGCTGCGAAGATGGCACGCCCGCAGGAAGTATATGATGCCAACCAGTTCCCGGCAGAGCTTGACAGTGGCATCGAGGCTTACGGCATTCTGGAAGTCATGCCCGACGGCTATGGCTTTATCCGCGGAGAGAACTATCTTCCCGGCGAGAATGACGTTTACGTGGCGCCCAGCCAGATCCGCAAGTTTGGCTTAAAGACCGGTGACATTCTCCGCGGCAACAAGAGAGTGAAGACGCAGCAGGAGAAGTTTAGTGCGCTTTTGTACGTGCGTTCCATCAATGGATATACTCCCGAAGAATCCGCAAAGCGTATGGACTTTTCCGACATGACGCCCATTTTCCCAGATAAGAGGATCCGCCTTGAGACTCCGGGATGCAGCATTGCAATGCGCGTAATGGATCTTGTGAGCCCCGTTGGCATGGGCCAGAGAGGCATGATCGTTTCACCGCCTAAGGCAGGTAAGACCACGCTCCTTAAGGAAGTCGCAAAATCCATTCTTCGCAATCGCCCCAAGACTTATATGATCATTTTGCTTATCGACGAGCGTCCCGAGGAAGTGACGGACATCCGCGAGGCGATCATCGGCGAGAACGTGGAAGTGATCTATTCTACCTTCGACGAGCTCCCTGAGCATCACAAGAGAGTTTCTGAGATGGCCATCGAGCGCGCAAAGCGTCTTGTGGAGCACAAGGAGGACGTCGTGATCCTGCTCGACAGCATCACCCGTCTTACCAGAGCCTACAACCAGGTGGTTCCGCCCAGCGGCAGAACGCTTTCCGGCGGTCTTGATCCTTCGGCGCTCCATATGCCCAAGCGTTTCTTTGGCGCGGCAAGAAACATGAGAGAGGGCGGAAGCCTGACCATTCTCGCAACTGCACTTGTGGACACCGGAAGCAAGATGGACGACGTGGTTTACGAGGAATTCAAAGGTACCGGCAACATGGAAATGGTGCTTGACCGGAAGCTCTCTGAAAAGCGCATTTTCCCCGCCATCGACCTTGCAAAGTCCGGAACGAGAAGAGAGGACCTTCTGCTTTCGGGCGAGGAGCTCGAAGCCATCAACATCATGCGCAAGGCCCTGAACGGACTCAAGCCGGATGAGGCAACGGACCGGATCCTCGACATGTTCGCACGCACCAGAAACAATTTTGAATTCGTCCAAATGGTGAAAAAGAACAAATTTATCTAATATGAAAAAAAATTCTTTTTCCTCTTGCAACACAGCGGAACCTGTGTTACAATAACAACGCTGTTTGTGGTTCCATAAGCAGTGCGGATGAGAACGAATAATAACCATTTTAATAGAGAGGTGAAAGAGATGAAGGAAGGAATCCATCCCGCTTACTACCAGGCAACCGTTACCTGCAACTGCGGCAACACGTTTGTGACCGGATCCACGAAGAAGGAGATCCATGTGGAGGTTTGCTCCAAGTGCCACTCATTCTATACGGGTCAGCAAAAGACTGCAAGAACTGATGGACGTATCGATAAGTTCAATAAGAAGTACGGCGTTAAATAGTGCAGCCAAGCCCGGAAAACGGTATAGTTTTCCGGGCTTTTTGTTAGCGAGGAAGGAAATCAAGCGCAGGCGCATGGAAATCTTCGATTTCCAAGCTAAGTTTGATTTCACCCGAGCGTACACGAAATAAAAACGAAAGCTGCGAAGCAGCGACGGACGCGAAGCGCAGGCGCATGGAAATAGAGGTACAATATGTCAAAAAAGAAAATCAAAAAGCATTATTCCGGCATCGGCGGACAGGCCGTTCTGGAAGGTGTCATGATGAAAAATAAGGAGAAATATGCCGTGGCCGTGCGTAAGCCCAGTGGCGAGATCGCGGTCGAGGTGGAGAATTACCAGGGGATCCTTCATGGTAGCAAACTCTTGGAGGTTCCTTTTATACGCGGCATTTTCAATTTTATAAATTCGCTGGTGCTTGGCACCAAGGTGCTCAATTACTCCGCCTCATTTTATGAGGAGGATGAGGAGAACACGCCAGTTGACAAGGTGCTCGACAAGGTTTCCGGCGGGAACGGAGAGAAGGTCCTTTCCAGTATCGTGACCTTGATCTCCATTGCACTTGCAATCGGCATCTTTATCGTACTCCCTTACCTGGCATCACATTATTTTGAAGGCTTTATCCAGAATCGCTCATTGCTTTTGATCATTGAGGGAGGCATTCGTATTGCCATCTTTTTGGCATATTGTGCCGCCATCAGTCTGATGAAGGACATTCATCGCCTCTATCAATATCACGGCGCCGAGCATAAGTGCATCAACTGTATTGAGCGCGGCCGCGAGCTGACCGTTGAGAACGTGATGAAATCCTCAAGATTCCATAAGCGTTGCGGTACCAGCTTCATCTTTTTCGTGCTGATCGTCAGCATCGTATTGTTCTTCTTTATCCGCGTGGACGGCGTGCTCCAAAGAGTGCTTCTTCGCATTCTGCTCATGCCCATTGTGGCTGGCATTTCCTATGAACTGATCCGCCTTGCGGGGCGATATGATAATTTCTTTGTCAATCTTTTGTCTTCCCCTGGATTCCTGTTCCAGAAGCTGACGACAAAGGAGCCGGACGAGGAGATGGTGCAGGTTGCCATCGCGTCCGTGAATGCCGTGTTTGATTGGCGGGAATACCTTTCTGAGACCTTTGGCTATACTTGGGATGAGGATGAAGCATGACCTACCGGCAACTGTTTACGCGCGGAAAAGAAGAGCTTTCCAGGGCGCTTGTTCCGGAAGCGGAATTGGATGCAAGGCTGCTTTTGGAATATGCCTGCGAGATCACGCGAAGTGACCTTTTGGTGCACGGTGACCGCGAGGCGACCGCAGAGCAGGAGGAGCTTTATCTTTCCCTGCTTACAAGGCGTAGCAAGCGCATTCCGTTGCAGCATCTTACGGGGACGCAGGAATTCATGGGTCTGACCTTTGAGGTCGATGAGAATGTATTGATCCCGCGCCAAGACACGGAAATCCTGGTGGAAGAGGTCATGAAGGATCTTCATGGCGGGAGTTCCATTTTGGATCTTTGCACGGGGAGCGGATGCATTTTGATCAGCCTCCTCAATTATTCCAACGATTGCAGGGGCGTTGGCGTTGACCTTTCTCCCGCGGCGCTTTCCGTCGCGAGAAAGAATGCACGGCGTCTGATCCCGTCAAAGGATTGTGCTTTTTTGGAAGGTGATCTTTTTGCGCCCGTGACGGGCAAGTTTGACATTCTTACTTCGAATCCCCCTTACATTCCGAGCAATGTTGTGGACGGCCTCATGCCTGAGGTCCGCGATCATGAACCGCGCATGGCCTTAGACGGCCTCGAGGACGGTCTTTTCTTTTACCGCCGCATCCTCGCCGAGTGCCCGCCCTACCTCCACGCCGGCTCCGAAGCATACTTCGAGATCGGATATGATCAAGGCCAGGCTGTTTCCGCACTCATGCAGAATTCTGGATTTACCGAGATTCGCGTTATTCAAGACTACGCAGGCCTCGACCGCGTCGTCCGTGGCATCTATACCCCCCACGACGGATTGTAGCTTTGGAGAATTGTGATTCAGCATACTCGGGGCTGTGTTTGAGGGATCCCGTCTCAGGGGTTCGCATATGTTAGAGGTATTAACAGCAGAACTCGGGGCTGTGTTTGAGGGATCCCGTCTCAGGGACGTTCGCACTCCGTAGGTGTACGTAGCGGATGCTAAGGCATCTCAAGTGTCGTCTCGCGTTCGCTCGGCTCCACTTGATACGCTGCCTAAGCACCGACGTGCACCTACGGCCCTGAGAGGGACCACCTCAAACCGCCCCTCGAGTGAGCTAAAAGCTTAGCCGCTTCTTGAGTGAGTTGAATTTAAAAAGCCGTGAAGCACAAAAGCATCGATACAAACAAAAAAGAAGATTAAAGTCGAGGTTGGAAGCTCGGCGAATGCATAGAATAGAAAAAGGTGATAATTATGTTTGATAAACTGGAAGATTTATTAATTAGGTTCGAGGAGATCATGGGTGAGCTCAGCGAGCCGAGCGTTACGAACAACCCGGAGCGGTTCCGCATGCTCATGAAAGAGCAAAGCGACCTGACCCCCATCGTAAACGCCTACAAAGAATACAAAAAATGCAAACAGGACATCGAGGACTCCCTCGCCATGCTCGAGGAAGAATCCGACGAAGACATGCGTGAAATGATCAAGGAGACCCTTGCAGACAGCAAAAAGCGCGTGGAAGAACTTGAACAGGAGATGAAGATCCTGCTCCTTCCCAAGGATCCCAATGACGAGAAAAACGTGATCGTGGAAATCCGCGCGGGTGCAGGCGGAGACGAAGCAGCACTCTTTGCCGCAGAAATCTACCGCATGTACGTGCACTATGCAGAGTCCCGCCGCTGGAAGGTTGAGACCATGAACGTGGACGAGATCGGCATCGGAGGCATGAAAGAAGTACAGTTCATGATCACTGGACAGGGCGCATACTCCGTGATGAAATATGAAAGCGGCGTGCACCGCGTACAGCGCGTTCCTGAGACCGAGAGCGGCGGCAGGATCCACACCTCCACCATCAGCGTTGCAGTGATGCCCGAGGTGGATGATGACATCGACATCGTAATTGAAGATAAGGACATCCGCATCGACGTGATGCGTGCTTCCGGAAACGGCGGACAGTGCGTCAACACCACGGACTCCGCAGTTCGACTGACCCATTACCCTACCGGCATCGTGGTGTACAGCCAGACAGAAAAGTCCCAGCTGCAAAACAAGGCGAAAGCATTTGCACTCCTCAAGGCAAAGCTTTATGACATCGAGCAGCAGCAGCGCCACGACGCGGAGGCAGAGCTTCGTAAGAGCCAGATCGGAACGGGCGACCGCTCTGAGAAGATCCGCACCTACAACTTCCCCCAGGGAAGAGTGACGGACCATCGCATTGGTCTGACCATCTACAAGCTAGACAAGGTCATGAACGGCGACATTCAGGAGATCATTGATGCCTGCATCGCCGCAGATCAGGCTGCAAAGCTCAGCAAGATGAATGCCAGCGCATGACTCGCTTGACTGAAAAGTCTTCTTTTGTCATAATAAGAACAGTGGGATATATTCCCGAAGTCTAAGGAGGAATAGAATATGAGAAATCGGATCCTTGGAAATAAGATGCTTGCGAAGACATTGGCATTTTGTTTGGTTCTTGCCCTGCTTCTTCTGACCGCGTGCGACAACAGCGGCGGAAAAGCTTCCAGTGAAGAGGAAGAAAGCACCGCGACCGAGAGCACTTCGGAGTCAAAGACTGGCGGAGACGTTGTCGTTACGCCCCCCGCGAAGAGCTCCATGGAAATGTATGAGGACTTCCTCGCAGGCAAGGAGAAGCTCTACGTTGACCGCGTAAGCTACACCTACTATGATTTCGTGGCAGATGAGGAATATGATTATTTCGCCAACAAGGATGGCTATTATTTCCGCGACTTTATCGCTACCATCCAGAACATGGAAGACCTTGAGCCGGACAACGACATTCGCGTTGGAGGAGCTTATTACACCTACATTGATTGCGGCGACGACGGCGAGCAGGAGCTTGCCCTGTACGTTTACCTCGACCAGAGCGATTGGTATGATTCCAGCTATTTGTTCATGATCAAGAACATTGACGGAAAGCTTCAGCTTTGCTACCGCGAAGAGGATGGATATAATTCAAGCTTCTACTTGGATAACGAGTATGGCTTGATCTATGACGGCTGGTATGGCGGCATGCAGTATGGCGACACCTACGGCTATCTGGACGCCAACTGCGAGTATCACTTCCTGTATTCCTGCACGGGAGAATATGCTTTCGGCGCACAAAATGGATTTGAGGAAGGCGTGGAAGGTGCAGCAAGCGCCATCTGTGTGCGCGAGGGCGATGAGAGCCTTTTTGATCGCGTAACGCTCCTGACTTATCGCTTTAAGCAGTATGAAGAAGGCGAAAACGAGAGCGAAGTTCAGTTCTATTCTTACGACTACTACAATTGGGTCTATGACGAGGAGACCGGAGAAGGCTACAGCACCGAAGAGCCTGAGGCAGATCTGAAGGCCCTGATCGAAGAAGCCTTTGCCACCGCGGGCGTAAAGTACTACACCAAGGCTCAGATCAATGATATGATCGCGAAAAAATACGATGATGAGCATCTGACCGCCAACCAGAGAAACACCGAGGACAGCTACGTAGAATACACGCAGATGACTCGTGATGAGTACTGGCCCGGAAACATCGTGACCGTAAAGACGGCGGATGAGTTCATGAAGGCCATCGCTGACGACACGATCATCTACTTGGAGCCTGGTGAGTATGACCTGACGCATTGGCTTGTGGAAGAGGCAGGGGACGTTCCCCGTTATCTTTCCGGCGATTACTCCGGCGAGAACCCTACCGGCGTTCTTTATACGGGCTGGGATTCCGATTCCTATGAGATCGATATCTTTGACGTACAAAACCTTGTGATCGCTTCCAAGGATCCGGAAAACCCTGCAACCATCGTAAGTTCCTGCCCGATCGCTTGTGTGATGCGCTTCATCCACTGCAAGTACCTGCGCGTGGAGAACGTGGTCATGGGTCATATCATTGAGCCTGGATACTGCAGCGGTAACGTTGTTTGCCTTGAGCAGAGCAAGGGCGCAACACTGGAAGGCTGTGACCTCTACGGCTGCGGCGCATATGGCGTCGAGATCGTGGACGGAGACATGACCTACGTGAACAATTGCGTGATCCATGACTGCACCTATGGTTGCATGACGAGTAGCAGAGCCGGCGACGTTTATATCAATGGAACGAAGTTTGAGAACTGTCAGGAATTCGACATGTTTGACGTCATTGGCGGAAGCTTTTACTTTGAGGGATGCTCCTTCAAGAATCTTTACGGAAACATGGTATATATCGCAGGAGATTATTCCTACGCAGGCTTCTATGATTGCCTGTTTGACGCACCTGCGCTTGAGTCCCTGCAGAACAACCCGCACTACGGAAACAGCGTTTGCGTATATTAGATCGAATGAACAAAAAAGGCCAGCCCCGTTTGGGACTGGCCTTTTTACGTTCTGTATTAACCTTGCAGATAATGCCGTTTGAACTCGCTGGGAGAGCACCCTTTGTACTTTTGGAATACGCGGTTGAAGGTGGAAATGCTCTTGAAGCCAGACTCCATGGCGATCGTCGTGATGGCGTCATCGGAATCCGCCAGCAGCGTCTGTGCGCGCTTTAAGCGCTGCAGCGTCAGATACTCCACGAAATTGCACTGAATGGTCTGCTTAAAGACTCTTGAAAAGTAGCAGGAGCTAAAACCGATCTGATTTGCAATGTCGTCAAGCGTTAAGTCCTTGTCACAGTTTTCCGCGATATAGCGGCACGCGGCATTGATCTTGTCAATGGTCCGACCGCTGCGCTGACGTGCGATCTCCTCGGCAGGCAAAAGGACGCTCTGCAGATGGATCCCAAACTGCATGAAGAGCTCATATACGTGGATCAGTTCGCGCACGCCGTGGAAGGGCGTGGAATTGTTCCGCGCCGCCATGATCTGGCGGAGCTTCTCATGCATATACTTTGCAAGGGATTCCATGTTCGCATCGTCCGAGCGGAAGAGGTGATAATTCCGGAAAAGATGTGCGAAGGAAGCAAACTCCGGAAGCTCAGTCAAAAGGGAGGACGTAAACTGGAGTCCGACAAGCGTGCCAGGCTCATTGAATTCCACGGAATGCATTTCGCTTGCCCAAATGATCAAGGTATCGCCCGGCATAAGCTCATATGTGGTCTGATCGATGGTGAACTTAGGACGCACGGAAGAGGCATGCTCCATTGGATAGAAGACCATTTCGGTGAAGTGGTGCCAATGGGGATCATATTTTGTCGGTACGTCTTGAATAATGTTGATCGGTTGCTGAAACAGGATTCGTTCTGGTTTCTTAGTATTTGTCATATTCTACCTCTTTTGAACAAATGCGGTGGTCAATTTTTGACCTTTTTAACAAAACCTGCAGGTTACTTATGTAAAAATACACGGAACTTAATTCAAATCTAAGGGATTTTTCGTCAAATGTCAAGAACAAATTATGATGACAAGAAATAAGAAAAACTACGCAACCCATGATTGGTAGAAATGACAAGAAGTGATAGGATGAACCTAGATAATGATTTTTGGGGTATCAGCAGGCCCGTTTACCCGCGGGACAAGGAGAAGAACATGGCTGGCAGTCAGACGATCAACATGACGACGGGGAGCCCGGCAAAGCATATTTTGCGATTTGCCTTACCGCTACTCATCGGAAATCTGTTTCAACAATTATATAACATGGTGGATTCCATGGTAGTGGGAACCTATGTGGGTTCAGCGGCGCTCGCGGCCGTCGGAACTTGCGGTTCCACGAACTTTTTGTTTTTTGCATTAACTTCCGGTCTTGCGATCGGGATCGGCGTTATCGTATCGCAGTATTTTGGCGCGGATGATGAGGAAAACGTCCGGGCGACCATTGCCAATTCCATTTATGTATTGACGACGGCGTCGCTTTCGGTCAGCCTGATCGGATATGTTGCGGCGCCATATATCCTAAAGCTACTTAACGTTCCGGATTCCATTCTTTCGCTGTCAGTGCTGTACATGAGGACCACTTGTATGGGCATCCTTGGCGTTGCCACCTACAACGGCGTATCCGCAGTGCTCAGGGCACTTGGAGATTCGCGTACGCCCCTTTATTTCCTGATCCTCTCAAGTCTGATGAACGTTGCCTTGGACCTGATCTTTGTCAAGGATCTTGGCCTTGGCGTGTTTGGCGTGGCACTTGCAACCGTTCTCTCGCAATATGCCTCCGCCGTCAGTTGTCTTGTCTATGCATATGTTCGCGTCCCTTTCTTCCGCCTGACAAAGGAAGAATTAAAGCCCAAGGGAAAGATCATCCAAAGGTCCTTCCGCCTTGGCGTTCCGATCGCGCTGCAAAGCTCGATGATCGCGGTTTCCTGCATGGTATTACAGGGCGTCGTGAATGGCTTTGGAGAGACGGTCATGGCGGCCTACACCGTGACGATGCGGATCGAGCAGCTGGTACAACAGCCTTATTCCTCCCTTGCAAGTGCCGTGACGACCTATTCCGGACAGAACATTGGGGCAGGCAACGTATCACGAGTTAAGAAGGGCTTTCGTCAGGCCGTGCTGATGGCGCTGATCTTCAGCCTCGCCATGATCCCCGTGATGTATCTCGGAGGCGAGTCCCTGGTGCGCCTTTTTGTCAAGGACAGCGAGGAGACCGTTCGGATCGCCGTCCGCGCGCTTCGGATCACAAGCCTTTGTTACTTTGGCCTTGGCATGATCTATGTTCCAAGAGGCCTCATGAACGGATGCGGAGACGCCGCCTTCTCCATGATCAACGGAATCTCCGAGGTGGCATGTCGCCTTTCCTTTGCACAGATTTTTACAAAGATCCCCGTCATCGGTTTTTGGGGCGTGTGGCTTACGACCGGCGCAACCTGGGCAGTCACGGGTGCCGTGTGCCTTGTACGTTACTGCCAGGGGGCATGGAAGCATAAGGCGATCACGGGAAAAACCTCGCAGGAGCTCCCGCAAACGGCTGAAACCTCCGATTCCGACCGGATTTCTCTACATAATGCACAAAAGACACCAGGAATGTTCTGCGCAAAATCCACAAAAGTGTCCTGATTTCAGAAAATTTGCTTACGTAATCCAAAATAATCTGCTATAATGTTATTCGTGGGAGATTTGCGAAAACTGTCGCGCATTGAAGCAGAGGTTACGTTGGGAAATCTGAGAAAAGGAGCGTTTTGTGTTTGATAAGGGTTCGTTTGTAGTCTGTGGGAGCAAGGGTGTTTGTACGGTGGAGGACATTGCGAGAATGAGCATTCCCGGTGTGGACGGGAAGCGTGATTATTATGTTCTCAAACCGGTATATAACTTCGCCACCACGGTCTATATCCCCGTTGACGCGGGGAAGGAATCCATGCGAGGCGTTCTTTCGGCAACGGAGGCCAAAAAGCTCATCCGCGGCATGGAAAGCATCGCACCCATAGACATTGTCAATGACAAGATGCTCGAGCAGGAGTATCGCGGCTGCATGCGCACAAATATGTGCGAAGAGTGGGTGCGGATCCTGAAGACCACCTATCAGCGCAAGGTAAAACGCCAGGAGATGGGGCGGAAGGTCACCGCGGTAGACGCGAAGTACTGCAAAATCGCGGAGGACAGCCTGTTCGGAGAGCTGGCGATCGCGCTTGGCATTTCCAAGGATCAGGTTCCGGAGTATATCGAAAAAGAAATGAAGAAGCAAAAAAGAAGCGAAAAATCGAAAAAATAGCTTGACTTATAGGGAAAGCCATGGTATTGTATTCGGGTGTGAAGCTTCTTCACACATTAAAACCAAGCAGAGTATCCACTCTCACCTTACGGCAATCGGGCCAGTAAGCGTTCATATCTTGAAGAAACCCATTAGGGTGCTCATTACGTGCATAAGTTGCGCTCTGTGAGCTGAATTGTCAAGGTCAGGTGGATAGCGATGCTATTCACCTTATTTTTTTCATCTTATGGAGGGCAAAACCATTAGCGAATTAATGATCAATGAGGAAATCCGTGACAAGGAGGTCCGCGTCATCGGAGAAGCAGGGCAGCAGCTGGGCATCATGTCCGCAAGAGAAGCACTGGCATTAGCAGAGGAAGCAGGTTTGGATCTTGTAAAGATCGCGCCTACCGCACAGCCGCCCGTGTGCAGGATCGTTGACTACGGAAAGTTCAAGTATGAGCAGCTTCGCAAGGAAAAGGAAGCGAAGAAAAAGCAGAAGGTGACGGAGGTAAAGGAAATTCGCCTTTCTCCCAACATTGACACCAATGACTTGAACACCAAGATGAATGCAGCAAGGAAGTTCCTTTCCAAGGGAGACCGCGTGAAGGTAACGCTTCGTTTCCGCGGCCGTGAGATGGCTCACATGAACACCAGCAAGCATATCCTTGATGATTTCGCCCAGAATCTTTCCGACGTTGCGGTGATGGAAAAGGCACCCAAGGTCGAGGGAAGAAGTATGACCATGTTTTTAACTGAGAAGCGATAAGCCTAGGGAACATTGGCAGGTCGCAGAAGTTAAAATAGAGAAAGAAGAGTTTAGGAGGAAACAGTCATGCCCAAAATGAAGTCTAGTAAGTCGGCAGCAAAGCGTTTTAAGGTAACCGGTACCGGTAAGTTAAAGAGAGCTAAGGCATATAAGAGCCACATTCTTGCAAAGAAGTCCACGAAGAGAAAGCGTAATCTCAGACAGCCTGCTATTACCGATGCAACGAACGTAAAGAACATGAAGAAGATCCTTCCTTATCTGTAATCAGATCGGAAGAAAACGTTTGAGAAAATTATTATCTTAGGTTTGGAGGAAAAGAGAGATGGCAAGAATTAAAGGTGGCTTAAATGCCAAGAAAAAGCACAATAGAGTTTTGAAGCTTGCAAAGGGCTACAGAGGAGCAAGAAGCAAGCAGTACAGAGTAGCAAAGCAGTCCGTTATGAGAGCACTGACCAGCGCATATGCAGGCAGAAAGCAGAGAAAGCGTCAGTTCAGACAGCTCTGGATCGCTCGTATCAATGCAGCAGCAAGACTGAACGGTCTTTCCTACAGCAAGTTTATGTATGGCCTTAAGCTTGCAGGCATTGACATGAACAGAAAGATGCTTGCCGAGATGGCAGTTAGCGATGCAGACGGCTTCAAGAGCCTTGCAGAGCTTGCAAAGAGCAAGATCGCATAAAAAGCTTGATTATTTTGTCATAAAAGGATAAAATGAAGCTTGGACAAAGGAGTCCTGCCCTTCGAGGGTTGGGACTCCTTTACTCTTTTTTGGAGGTTAGGGTATATGTGCGGAATTGTTGGATTTGTAGGTAATCATCAGGCAGCGCCGATCCTTTTGGATGGCTTGTCAAAGCTTGAGTATCGTGGCTATGATTCAGCCGGCATTGTGGTTCGCGACGGTGACAAACAGGCAGAGATCGTAAAGGCGAAGGGAAGGCTCAAGATCCTGGCAGAGAAGACCAACGACGGAAAGTCCGTTCCCGGCTGTTGCGGCATCGGCCATACGCGTTGGGCGACGCATGGCGAACCCTCCGAGATCAACGCACATCCTCACGTGAGCGGTGACGACATCAACGTTGTCGCAGTGCATAACGGCATCATCGAAAACTATCAGGAGATCCGCGAAAAGTTGATCCGCAAGGGCTACAAATTCTACTCCCAGACGGATACGGAAGTTCTGGTAAAATATGTTGATTACTATTACAAGAAATATGCCATGGGCCCCATCGACGCCATTGCAAAGACCATGGTGCGTGTACGCGGTTCTTACGCTTTGGCAGTTATGTTCAAGGACTTCCCAGGAGAGATCTACGTTGCCCGCAAGGACAGCCCCATGATCCTTGGCGTAGAGGGCGATGAATCCTATATCGCCTCTGACGTTCCCGCCATTTTGAAATATGCAAGAAACGTATATTACATCGGGAATCTGGAGATGGCAAGGGTTCGCGCCGGTGAAGTGACCTTCTTTAACCTCGACGGCGACGTGATCGAAAAGGAACTGACGGAGATCAAGTGGGATGCGGAAGCTGCTGAAAAGGGCGGCTATGAGCATTTCATGATCAAGGAGATCCACGAGCAGCCCAGAGCCGTGCTTGACACTTTGAATTCCGTGATCAAGAATGATGCGATCGACTTAAGCGAAGTCGGACTTTCCGAGGAGCAGATAAAGGACATTCATCAGATTCATATCGTGGCCTGCGGAAGCGCCTATCACGTGGGCGTCGTGACGCAGTACGTTATGGAGGATCTTGCGAAAATCCCCGTTCGCGTGGAGTTTGCATCGGAATTCAGATATCGCAACCCCTTGCTGAACGAAAAGGACCTTGTCGTGATCATCAGCCAGTCCGGTGAGACGGCTGACTCCCTTGCGGCACTAAGGCTTGCAAAGGAGAAGGGCGTAAAGACGCTGGGCATCGTGAACGTGATCGGTTCCACCATCGCAAGGGAAGCAGACAACGTGTTCTATACCATGGCAGGCCCGGAGATCGCGGTTGCGACGACCAAGGCCTATAGCGCTCAGCTGATCGCGGGATATCTTCTCGCCATCCAGTTCGCAAAGGTGCGCGGCGAGATCGATGCGGATGCATATGCACACTTCATTTCTGAATTGCAGACCTTGCCCGGAAAGATCTCGAAGGTTTTGGAAGACAAGGAACGCATTCAGTGGTTTGCCTCCAAATTCGCGGCGGCAAAGGACGTGTTCTTCCTTGGAAGGGGCATCGATTATGCCATCAGCCTTGAGGGAAGCCTTAAGATGAAGGAGATCAGCTACATCCACAGCGAAGCTTATGCAGCCGGCGAACTCAAGCACGGCACCATCACCTTGATCGAGGACGGCACCATGGTCATCAGCGTACTGACCCAAAAGGAACTCTTTGAGAAGATGATCAGCAACATGGTGGAGGTGAAGAGCCGCGGAGCATACCTCATGGGCCTTACGACCTATGGCAATTACAGCATCGAGGATACGGCGAACTTCAGCGTGTTCGTGCCGCAGATCGATCAGCATTTCGTGGCAAGTCTTGCCGTGGTTCCGTTGCAGCTCCTTGGCTATTACGTAAGCCTTGCAAGGGGCCTTGACGTAGATAAGCCAAGGAATCTTGCAAAGAGCGTGACGGTAGAATAAACGAGATAAGCAAAAACCCCTTGGGCACAAGGCTCAAGGGGCTTTTTGAGAGCAGATAACGGGAATCGAACCCGCCTCCTCAGCTTGGGAAGCTGATGTTCTACCAATGAACTATATCTGCAAACGCATAAATCACGCAAGAAACAGTATATCACGTCGCAGGCCGATTGACTAGCCCTATTTTTCAAAAACAAGATTTTTTTGTTTACTTCTAAAAACAAAGGTGCTATGATATAAAAGGTTTTTTGTATTCACGTGAGAAAATGGAAGGGTTGAAGTGGAATGAAGCGTTTAATGTTAGGTAATCAGGCCTTTGCCCGTGGACTTTACGAGGCAGGCTGCAGCGTTGTTTCCAGCTATCCCGGCACCCCCAGCACCGAGGTGACGGAGGAAGCGGCAAAGTACGATGAGATCTATTGTGAGTGGGCTCCCAACGAGAAGGTTGCCATGGAAGTGGCCTTTGGCGCATGCCTTGCCGGAAAGAGAAGCTTTTGCGGCATGAAGCACGTAGGCCTGAACGTGGCTGCGGACCCGCTCTTTACTTGTTCTTATACTGGCGTAAATGCAGGCATGATCATCTGCGTGGCAGATGACCCTGGCATGCATTCTTCCCAGAATGAGCAGGATTCCAGACATTATGCCATGGCCGCAAAGGTACCGATGCTCGAGCCTGCAGATTCCGCAGAAGCCCGTGGTTTTGTGAAGAAGGCATATGAGATCTCCGAAGAATTCGATACGCCCGTCATTATGAAGATGTGCACGCGCGTGGCACACTCTCAGAGCGTCGTTGAAGAGAAGGAGCGCGTTCTTCCTGAGAAGAAGCCCTACGTAAAGAATATCGCAAAGTACGTGATGATGCCCGGAAATGCCATCCGCCGTCATCCTTTCGTGGAAGAGAGAACCAGAAAGCTGATCGCATTTGCTGAGACGACGGACTTAAACCGCGTGGAAATGGGCGACATGAAGCTCGGCATCATTACTTCTTCCACAAGTTATCAGTACGTGAAGGAAGTGTTTGGTGAGAATGCCTGCATCCTGAAGCTCGGCATGATCCATCCCCTTCCAGAGAAATTGATCCTGAACTTTGCTTCCATGGTGGAAAAGCTTGTGATCGTGGAAGAACTGGATCCCGTGATCGAAGAGCACTGCAAGGTTCTGGGCCTTACGGTGACCGGTAAGGACGTGCTTCCGATGGAAGGTGAGTTCTCACAGAACCTCATCGCTGAAAAGCTTGGTGTGTCCGTACCCGTATCGAAAAAACTTGAGGAAAGCCTTCCCGGCAGACCTCCCGTAATGTGCGCAGGCTGCCCTCACAGAGGCTTGTTCTTCACGCTTGCGAAGAATAAATGCACCGTTCTCGGTGACATCGGATGTTATACCCTCGGTGCCGTGGCACCTCTTAACGCCATGGAAATGACGCTTTGTATGGGTGCTTCCATTAGCTCGCTCCATGGCTTTAACAAGGCACTTGGCGCAGAGAGTGAGGGCAAGACCGTGGCAGTCATCGGTGATTCCACGTTCATGCATTCCGGCATGACGGGCCTTGCCAACGTGGCATATAACCAGAGCAATTCCACGGTGATCATTCTGGACAATTCCATCACCGGCATGACGGGACATCAGCAGAACCCGACGACCGGATATAACATTAAGGGCGACCCCGCAGGAAAGATCGATCTCGAGGCACTTTGCAAGGCAATGGGCTTTGAGCGCGTTCGTGTCGTGGATCCTTATGATCTCGCACAGTGCGACGCAGTCATCAAGGAGGAGCTTGCCGCCAATGCACCTTCCGTGATCATTTCCAGACGTCCTTGTGCACTGCTGAAGTACGTAAAGCATGAAAAGCCTCTGAAGGTGGTCTGCGAGAAGTGTGTTGGCTGTAAGAGCTGCATGCGTCTTGGCTGTCCTGCCATCAGCGTGAAGGACGGTAAGGCCTGCATCGACACGACGCTTTGCGTTGGATGCGGCGTTTGCAAACAGCTGTGCAAGTTTGATGCACTGCAGAACGGGTAAGGAAGGGGATGAGCCAAATGACAAAGAACATTATGATCGTAGGCGTTGGCGGACAGGGATCCCTTCTGGCCAGCAAATTATTAGGACACTTACTCCTTTCGGAAGGATATGACGTGAAGGTATCCGAGGTGCATGGCATGAGCCAGCGCGGCGGAAGCGTCGTGACCTACGTAAGATTTGGTAAGAAAGTATATTCCCCCATTATTGACAAGGGACAGGCGGACTTCATCGTTTCGTTTGAAAAGCTGGAAGCAGCAAGATATCTGGAGTACCTCAAGGAAGACGGACGCATCGTCGTGAACACGCAGGAGATCGATCCCATGCCCGTTATCACCGGAGCGGCAAAATATCCCGAGGACCTTGTGGCAAAGATGGAAGCGCTCGGAGCAAAGGTGGATGCAATGGATTGCCTTTCCTTGGCGGAGCAGGCAGGCTCCTCCAAGGCCGTGAACATCGTGCTCATGGGACGCCTTTCCAGATATTTTGACGAGATTTCCTTGGAAAGGTGGCAGAAAGCCATTGAAGAGTGTGTTCCCGCAAAGTTTTTGGAACTCAACCAAAAGGCATTCCTTTTGGGAAGGGGTTAATGGTACTTGCAGGAGACCTATAGACCTAAGGACGGAATAACAGACACAATGCAAATCAGTAGCAGCAACGAAAAAGAAGGAGACAGGATCGATGGGAAATTATTTTCAGCCCGAAATTGAGACCATGCCCGTGGAGCAGCTGAAGGTGCTTCAGAGCGAGAGGTTGGTGGAACAGGTAAAGTACGTGTATGATCACGTGAAATTTTACCATGACAAGATGGATGAAGCGGGCGTTAAGCCGTGGGACATTCACGGAGTAGAGGATCTTCACAAGCTTCCCTTCATCAACAAGGATGATCTTCGCGATCAGTATCCTTACGGACTTTTGGGCGTGCCTCTTTCTGAGTGCGTGCGCATTCAGTCCACCAGTGGCACGACGGGACGCCGCGTGGTTGCATTCTACACCCAGGCAGATTTGGACGTTTGGGAGGAGTGCTGCGCAAGAGCCATCATGGCAGCAGGCGGAACGAAGGACGACGTAGTACACGTATGCTATGGCTATGGCTTGTTTACTGGCGGCCCCGGATTAAACGGCGGTTCACACAAGGTGGGATGCCTTACGCTTCCCATGTCCTCCGGTAACACGGAGCGTCAGCTTCAGTTCATGGAGGATCTCGGTTCCACGATCCTTTGCTGCACGCCTTCTTATGCAGCAAACCTCGGCGAGAGCATTACGGCAAGAGGGCTGAAGGACAAGATCAAGCTGAAGGCTGGTATCTTTGGCGCTGAGCCTTGGACCGAAGAGATGCGTCACAACATCGAAGAGACCTTAGGCATTAAGGCATATGATATCTACGGACTGACCGAGATTTCCGGTCCTGGCGTATCCTTCGAGTGCGAAGAGCAGAAGGGCATGCACGTGCAGGAGGACCATTTCATTCCTGAGATCATCAATCCCGAGACGGGCGAAGTGCTTCCCGAGGGCGAGGTAGGCGAGCTTGTATTCAGCTGCATCACCAAGAAAGCCTTCCCGCTGCTTCGTTATCGCACGAGAGACCTTTGCTACCTGACCAGAGAGAAGTGCTCCTGCGGAAGAACGCATATCCGCATGCATAAGCCGATGGGCAGAAGCGATGACATGATGGTAGTCAAGGGCGTTAACGTATGGCCTTCCCAGATCGAGGCAGTTCTTTTGAATCAGGGCTATCAGGCAAACTATCAGATCGTTGTTGACCGTGTTGGTAACAATGACACGATCGAAGTACAGGTAGAGCTTACGCCTGATATGGTGGCAAATCCCACGCTGACCGTTGCTGAGCGTCAGAAGAAGATCGTGCATGGTCTTAAGAGCATGCTTGGTATTCTGGTTGAGGTGAAGGTCGTAGATCCCCTCACGATCCCGAGAAGCGAAGGCAAGGCAAAGCGCGTTGTGGACAAGAGAGATCTTTATCGCTAAGAAAAAGAATGATGGGCCGTGCAGAAATGCACGGCCTTTTTGTGTGGAAATTAAGAAATTTTTTACCTATTCAAGGGACCAAAATTGTGATAGAATGATAACTGAGTTGTTAGGATTTCGTTCAATCGAGATCCAATCTTGGGGAAACAATTGGGGGAAAACGAAATGTTAAAGTACGAGCAGTGGTTACAGATGGCCGACAGCCTGAAGGGTCAGATCGAGGACTTTCTTCGGGTGACAAATTATTTTGATCAGGAGCAGGTATATATTCCTGACATGATCCCTTCTGCGGAGACTCTTTACGTGCAGGAGCAGCTTTCGCGCTTTTGTCACGAGCTGGAAGAGGCTTATTATCAGATGAAGAGGATGAACGCCAAGGTGGTTCGCGAGGGCAAGCTTCGCTTAGGACCTAACGGGCGTTATTGGCTGGACAATGAGGAATTGCCTTGCGGAAGAAGCGTGGAGCTCCTTTATGATGACGGCACGGGCCTTGGGAACATGGAATCCTGGCATGCAGGCCGCATCGATCACGATGGCAGCAAGTATTATTTCACGGGCAAGCGAAACCTAAAGCTGGACGGCGTCACCGCGCGCATGAAGCAGCATCTTTGATCCACGTGATTTGATTTGGAAACGTCGTTTTCCCATTCCATTTCCATGAAAGAAAACGACGTCACCATAGAACGTAAAATGGTTCCATTCGCCTGGAGGAAGAGGGGATCATTAGCGCCTGGACCGTAATTGGTTGACGAGGGTTGGCAGTTATCGAAAGACTCGGCGGATTCTGCCACGGCCACGGCGGGTCGACACGAAGAGAGCAAAAAGCGGAATGAAAACCGTAACAGAGGCTCTTCGAACGCCTATCAGAAAGACAGCGCGGAGAAGCGCTGAAAGGTAAGGAGATTTTATGTATACCATTCAGGATTTGTATGATCTGGATCATACCCTTGCAAAGGATTATCTTTCCCAGTTTACCTATCCCTGGGAAGCATTAAAGGGCATCAAGGACATGATCCTTGCGCTTGGCGAAACGCTTGGCGACGATTATGAGGAAGTATCTGAGCATGTTTGGGTTCACAAGACCGCAACGGTTTATCCGTCCGCATATCTTGGCGCACCCTGCATCATCGGGCCTGAGACGGAGGTTCGCCACGGCGCCTTCATCAGAGGCTCAGCACTTGTCGGAGCAAACTGTGTGATCGGAAATTCCGTAGAGCTCAAGAACGTGATCCTTTTTGATCACGTACAGACGCCACACTATAACTATGTTGGCGACAGCATTCTTGGCTACTTTAGCCACATGGGTGCAGGTTCCATCACCTCAAACGTAAAGAGCGACAAGCAGCTTGTAGTCGTTCATGACGGTACGGAAAAGATGGAGACTGGCATCAAGAAGTTTGGCGCCATGCTTGGTGACCACGTAGAGGTTGGCTGTAACGCAGTCTGCAATCCCGGCACCGTGATCGGCAGAAACAGCAACGTATATCCTACCTCCTGCGTGAGAGGCGTTGTACCCGCAAATTCCATCTACAAGAACAGCGGCGAGATCATTGAAAAGAAGTAGACAATTGAATAAAGCTTACGATTGATTAGGGAGATTTTTGACAATGAGAGTTGTGATTCAGGACAATTACGAAAAAATGTGTAAGTGGGCCGCAAATTATATTGCAGGCAAGATCAATGCACACAAGGAAGCACGTCCCTTCGTACTCGGGCTTCCCACCGGTTCTTCCCCCATTGGCGTTTACAAGGAGCTGGCAAGAATGAACAAGGCCGGCGAGGTTTCCTTCGCCAACGTCGTGACCTTCAACATGGACGAGTATCTCGGATTACCTCACGAGCATGACCAGAGCTATTGGTACTTCATGCATGACAACTTCTTCAACCACTTGGTTGACATGAAGCCCGAGAACATCAACATTCTGAACGGCATGACGGATGATCCCGAGGGCGAGTGCGCAAGATATGAGGAAAAGATCGCTTCTTACGGCGGCATTGATCTCTTCATGGGCGGCATCGGCGTGGACGGACACATTGCATTCAACGAGCCCTACACGAGCCTTTCTTCTCGCACGGGCGTAAGAGACCTTACCACGGACACCAGGATCGTGAACAGCCGCTTCTTTGGCAATGATCCCGAAAAGGTTCCTGCAAAGGCTCTTTCCGTTGGCGTTGGCACCGTGACCGATTCCAAGGAAGTGCTGATCCTCATCAACGGCCACAACAAGGCAAGAGCCCTTGCGGCAACGGTTGAAGGCGGCGTATCCCAGAAGTGGACCTGCTCCGCACTGCAGATGCACAACGCAGCGATCCTTGCAGTGGACGAGGCGGCATGTGGCGAGCTCACCGTTGACACTTACAAGTATTTCCTGGACATTGAGAGAAAGGAGAGACTCTAAAACATGGGTAAGTATTTCGGAACAGACGGCTTCCGCGGCGAGGCAAACAAGGATCTGACCTTTGATCACGCAGTGAAGATCGGTCGTTTCCTTGGCTGGTATTACGGAGCAAATCAGGGCAAGAAGGCAAAGATCGTCATTGGTAAAGACACAAGGCGTTCTTCCTATATGTTCGAATATGCCCTTTGCACCGGCCTGATGGCAAGCGGTGCGGACGCATATATCATGCACGTGACCACCACGCCTTCCGTGGCATACATCACGAGAGTGGATGATTTTGACTGTGGCATCATGATCTCCGCATCCCATAACCCTTACTATGACAACGGCATCAAGTTGCTCAACGGTAACGGCGAGAAGATGGATGAGGAGACCATCCTTAAGGTAGAGGACTATATCGACGGTAAGTTGGAGATTCCCGTGGCTGAGAGAAACGAGATCGGTCGCACCGTTGATTACGTTGCAGGCAGAAATCGTTACATAGGCTTTTTGATCTCCCTGTCCAAGTATAGTTTCAAGGACGTAAAGGTTGGTCTGGACGTTGCGAACGGCGCTGCATGGCAGATCGCAAGAGGCGTGTTCGAGGCCCTTGGTGCAAAGCTTTACGTGATGAATGATCAGCCGGACGGCTACAACATCAACACGGATTGCGGAAGCACGCATATCGAGCATCTGCAGAAATTTGTCGTTGATAACGGTTTGGACATAGGATTTGCATTTGACGGGGACGCTGACAGATGCCTTTGCGTGGACGAGAAGGGTAACGTTGTTACCGGCGACCATGTGCTTTACATCTACGGCCTTTACATGAAGGAACGCGGAAAGCTCCTCAACAACAAGGTGGTTACCACCGTGATGAGCAACTTCGGTCTTTACAAGGCGCTAGATAAGGTTGGCATTGAGTACGAGAAGACCAAGGTCGGTGACAAGTACGTTTACGAGAACATGGTACAGACCGGAAACCGTATCGGCGGCGAGCAGAGCGGACATACCATTTTCCTGAAGTATGAAACCACCGGTGACGGCATCGTAACAGCACTGAAGATGATGGAGGTTATGCTTGCGAAGGGCAAGCCCATGAGCGAGCTGGCAGCACCCGTCGTGTTCTATCCTCAGGTGCTCAAGAACGTTCGCGTAAAGAGCAAGCCTGACGCACAGAATGATCCCGACGTTCAGGCAGCCGTGAAGAAGGTTGGCGAAGAGCTTGGAGACACTGGACGCATCCTGGTACGTGAGAGCGGCACTGAGCCCGTGATCCGCGTGATGGTGGAAGCGGAGACGGATGAGATCTGCGAAAAGTACGTAGATTCCGTGATCGACGTCATCAAGGCAAAAGGCCATTTGGCATAATGAGATTATGAAGGCCCTGCGGGTATTCCCGCGGGGCTTTTTCTTGGCCGGCGGGGGCCTTATGGGGTGAAAGATTGGTCAGCCGCTTTCGTTGACATTTTGTCTGAAACGTGCTAGTTTAATTATGTATGTCACTTTCGCAAATAAACGCGATAAAGTGTTGTAGTTTAAAGCAGAAAACTGCCATCGAGATAAGGCAGGAAAGCAAAGAAATGGCTTAGGAGGAAGAGAAATGCCCGTAACTGATCTTTTGGAGAGGAACCATAAACTGTATGGGGATGAGGTGGCACTGGTGGAGTTAAACCCCAGCATGCCTGACACGAGAAAGACGACCTGGAAGGAGTATGACCTGGTGCAGCAGACGTCGGCCACGCCCTATCGCAGGGAGATCACGTGGAGCATCTTCGACGAGAAGGCAAACCGTGTAGCAAATATGCTGCTTTCCCGCGGCATTCAAAAGGGTGACCGCGTTGCCATTTTGATGTTCAACTGCCTGGAATGGCTTCCCATTTATTTCGGTATCCTGAAGACCGGCGCGATCGCCGTGCCTTTCAATTTCCGTTTTGCAGCGGATGAGATCCAGTATTGTGCAGACCTTGCGGAAGTGCACGTGCTGTTCTTTGGACCTGAATTCATCGGCCGTATTGAATCCATTGAGGAAAAGCTTTCCAAAGGAAGACTCCTCATTTACGTAGGGGACGGATGCCCCACCTTTGCAGAGAGCTATCGTGAGCTGGTTGCAGATTGCTCGAGCCAGCCTCCGCTGGTACGCTTAGAGGAAGAGGACGACGCAGCAATCTATTTCTCCTCAGGTACCACGGGCTTCCCGAAGGCCATTCTGCACAATCATGAGAGCCTTACGCAGGCCGCGCAGATGGAGCAGAAGCACCATCTGACTGGCAGGGATGACGTGTTCCTTTGCATCCCGCCCCTGTATCACACTGGCGCGAAATTCCACTGGATGGGCAGTCTTTGCGCAGGCAGCCGTGCCGTGCTCTTAAAGGGCACTTCTCCGGAAGTGATCCTCGATGCCGTATCCAAGGAGCACTGCACCATCGTTTGGCTACTTGTTCCTTGGGCACAGGACATTTTGGAGGCGCTTGATCGCGGTGACTTAAAGCTTTCGGATTACCAGCTCGATCAGTGGAGACTGATGCATATCGGCGCGCAGCCCGTTCCGCCTTCCTTGATTAAGCATTGGAAGGAATACTTCCCGAATCATATGTATGACACGAACTATGGCCTTTCCGAGTCCACGGGCCCTGGCTGCGTGCACCTTGGTATCGAGAACATCCACAAGGTTGGCGCCATTGGCGTTCCCGGCTATCGCTGGAAGTGCAAGATCGTGGATGAAAATGGGGAAGCAGTTCCTCAGGGCGGCGTTGGAGAGCTTTGCGTAAAGGGTCCTGGTGTCATGACCTGTTATTATAACGATCCCAAGGCAACCGCAGAAACCTTAAAGGATGGTTGGCTTTTCACCGGCGACATGGCAATGCAGGACGAGGACGGCTTCATCTTCCTTGTAGACCGTAAGAAAGACGTGATCGTCAGCGGCGGCGAAAATATCTACCCCGTACAGATCGAGAACTACTTAAGTGCTTACGATAAGGTGAGCGACGTGGCCGTGATCGGTCTTCCCGACAAGCGTCTTGGTGAGATCACCGGCGCGATCATCCAGATCAAGGAAGGCATGACCTGCACTGAGGAAGAGATCGACGAATATTGCAAGGGTCTGCCTCGTTATAAGAGACCCAAGAAGATCATTTTTGCAGACGTGCCCAGAAATGCGACGGGCAAGATCGAGAAGCCTGCCCTTCGCAAGAAATATGGCGCAGAATATCTTGTCGCACAGCAGAACGAAGTGGAAGCGTAAGGAGGACAAAGCATGAGCGCATTGCAGGACCTCGAACCGAAAAAAGTATTTGAGTTCTTTGAACAGATCAGCCAGATCCCCAGAGGATCCGGGAACATTCAGGGCATCAGCAATTACCTTGTGAAGTTTGCAAACGAGCGTGGTTTAGAGCACTATCAGGATGCGCAGAAGAACGTGATCATCATCAAGGAAGCCACGAGGGGCTATGAGGACATGGAACCCGTGATCCTGCAGGGCCACATGGACATGGTGGCGGTGAAGACGCCGGAATGCCCGTTAGACCTTAAGAAAGACGGTCTTGTGCTGCGCGTGGAAGGCGATGAGATCTCGGCGGCAGGGACCAGCCTTGGCGGAGACGACGGCATTGCCGTGGCATTCGCACTGGCAATCCTTGACAGCGACGAGATCGCACATCCTCGTCTTGAGGTGGTTCTCACGGTAGATGAAGAGGTTGGAATGGACGGCGCAAGAGCCATTGACCTTTCCATGCTCAAGGGCAAGTATTTGATCAACGTGGATTCCGAGGAAGAAGGCGTGTTTACCGTTGGTTGTGCAGGCGGCGCGCGTGTGGATTTTGAATTGACCGGAAAGACGGAGAACTGCAAGGGACGCATCCTTGAGCTGAAGATCTCCGGCCTTCAGGGCGGTCATTCCGGCATTGAGATCCATAAAGAGGGAGCAAATTCCAATCAACTCTTTGGACGGATCTTAGAGGAGCTGACCCGTGTATATCCCGTAAGACTTGCAAACGTAAAGGGCGGCGAAGCAGACAATGCGATCGCAAGGGAAACCGTTGCCAGATTTGTTTTCGCCGAGGAGAAAAACGAGCAGGGCGAGCAGATCTCATACCGCAAGGACGGCATTCAGAACCTTTTGAACGCCATTCGCGCGACGCTGAAAGAAGAGCTTGCAACCCGTGATCCCGAATTTGAACTGACCTACAGCTTCTCGGAGGAGCAGGAGAAGGAAATCGAAGCCATGACGACGGTGGATACCCGTAAGACTGCGCTGTTCCTTTGCAGCCTGCCAAACGGCGTACAGACCATGAGCGCAGACATTGACGGTCTCGTGGAAACCTCCCTGAACTTTGGCGTTTTGAAGCAAAAGATCGTTTTGCATGATGCATATCTCCTCGCAAGCTATTCCGTGAGAAGCTCCGTGGAGAGCGCAAAGGAAGCGCTGATCCGCAAGCTTTATGCCATCGGCCGCCTTGCGGGAGCAAAGTATCGCACTCGCGGCGATTATCCTGGTTGGAAGTATCGCGTGGATTCTCCGCTCCGTGAGACCATGGTCTCCCTGTACGAGGACATGTATGGCGAGGAGCCGCAGGTCGTGGCAGTTCATGCAGGACTCGAGTGCGGACTCTTTATGAGCAAGATCGAAGATCTTGACTGCGTGTCCATCGGACCGAACATGAAGAACATTCACACGACGGATGAAACCTTAAGCATCTCATCCGTTCAGAGGCTTTGGGAGTATCTTGTTGCATTGCTGGCAAGGCTGTAATATGCTTTTCGGCTATGTAATATGCCCAAAATACCATAGCACACAAAGCAAAAACTGTGGAAATCGATAAATGTGAAAAAAACGCTTGCTTTTTTTCAGATGGCAAGGTATAATGCTAATTGTGCTTCGGGGTGTGGCTCAGCTTGGTTAGAGCGCCGTCTTAGGGAGGCGGAGGTCGCGAGTTCGAATCCCGCCACTCCGATTCGTAAAAATGTGTTGAAACCTTAATGGCTTTCAACACATTTTTTTATGCTTGTCTTGGATGAAAAAAACATGGCTTTTTCAGGTGAAATGCGTATATAATAGTATCAGCGGACCACAACGCAGAGCAATAATAAAACTCCAAGGAGGATTTCAAAAATGGCAGACGAAAAGAACATGCAGGAACTTGATGAAAAGCAGCTTAGTGACGTGGCAGGCGGAAATTGGGGCGAAGCAGAGCAGTATGTGTCACTGCTGTTTTTGAAGCACCCGGAAGCTAAGACGCGTGAAGAGTTGGCCGCCGTTATGACCGACGAAGAGCGTATGATTTACGAAAAAAAGAAATTTAAATAAGCAGACGATGGAGTACGATTCATGAAGAGTTTTGATTCAACTTGCCCTTATGCAAAGAAATGTGGGGGCTGCATTTATCAGGGAAAGCCCTATGAAGAACAACTGAAGATCAAGCAAAAGACCGTATCGTCGCTGCTTGGAAAGTTCGGGAAGGTTGCCCCGATCCTGGGTGCGGAGAATCCGGATCATTACCGAAATAAGGTACACGGGATCTTTGGACGGGACAAAAAGGGCGTCATCTACACGGGAATATACGAGGAGAAGAGCCATCGGATCGTGCCCGTGGAGGATTGCGCCATAGAGGATGAAAGGGCGACTGCCATCCTAAAAACGCTTTGCGTTTTGGCGAAACAGTTCAAGTACCAGGTATATTATGAGGACAAGGAGACGGGGCTTATTCGTCATGCACTGATCCGCGTGGGAAGAAAGACGGGAGAGATCATGGTGGTCTTGGTGACGGCCAGCCCGATCCTGCCTTCGAAAAATAATTTCACGAAGGAGCTTTGCAGAAGGCATCCTGAGATCACTACGGTTGTCTTGAACGTCAATGATAAGAGAACCAGCATGGTACTGGGTGATCGCAATATTGTGCTCTGCGGCAAGGGATATATTGAAGATGAGCTTTGCGGCCGCAGATTTCGCATCTCACCCAATTCCTTCTATCAGATCAATGCCGAGCAGACGGAGAGGCTGTATCAGAAAGCAATTGAGTTTGCGGGCCTGACCGGTAAGGAGCGCGTGATCGATGCGTACTGCGGCATTGGCACCATCGGTTCCTGTGCGGCAGCGAATGCGGCAGAGGTTTTGGGCGTGGAATTAAACGGTGACGCCGTGAAGGATGCGATCATCAACGCGAAGCTGAATCAGATCAAAAACATCCGCTTTTGGAATGAGGATGCGGGGAAATATATGATGCGTATGGCGGCAGAAAAGCAGAAAGCCGACGTGGTGTTCATGGATCCGCCGCGAAGCGGCAGCACGCCTGAATTCATCGAGTCGGTCAATACGCTAAAACCGCAAAAGGTGGTTTACGTATCCTGCGATCCGACAACGCTTGCAAGGGACCTGGAACTGTTTGCGAGCAAGGGCTGGAAAGTAAAACAGATCCAGCCCGTGGACATGTTCCCCTACACAAAGCATGTCGAGACGGTAGTTTGCCTGAGCAACAAAAGGGGTATCAGCGATGACAATCGAAAGCGGTAAACCAATCTGGAAGGACACCTATGTATATGCCATAACGGAAGGCGATTGGGGAGTAAATAAGATCGGGAAGGGAAAACATGAAGACTGTTGAAATACTGGGCGCAAACCGATTTGAAACTTATACGAAGACGCGTGAAGGCGATAGGGCGATCATCGTGCAGGACGGAAAGATCCTGCTTACACATGAATTAAATTCAGGCTGGTGGCTCATACCCGGCGGCGGACAGGAAGAGGGTGAGACGCCGGAGGATTGTGTTGTCCGTGAGGTCGAGGAAGAAACAGGGTACCTCGTCCGCCCGGCAAGACGTTTCCTTTTCATGAATGAGTATTATGAAGAATATCATTATATGGGGTACTACTTTATTTGCGAAGTGACAGGAAAAGGTCAGATGAACCTGACCGACGTGGAAAAGCAACGCGGCCTGCAGTCGGAGTGGATCCCACTGCAGGATGCAATCGAGTTGTTTTCGAAACACGAGTCATATGCTCTCGAAAATGAAGAAAAAAGAGGTTCGTACCAGCGCGAATACACGGCGCTGAAAGAGTATATGAATCTCGCGCCGGAAAGCTCCGAGCGCCTGATCTATGAACGCTTCCCGGGGGTAAGCTGTGCATACAGGGATGCGGCCGGAAGAGAGACCTTAAAATATGACGGCATGGCCGATAGAGAAAACGGTATTCCAGTGGATGGAAATACGGTTTTCCCAGCCTGCTCGATATCAAAGTTTATCACTGGGATCACCGTGATGAGGCTTCAGGAACAGGGCCTGCTGAATATTGATGAACCTGTGAATCACTATCTTCATCAGTGGAAGTTGCTCACCGCAGACGGAAAAGAAAGCGATGCGACGATAAGGTCGATCCTTAGTCACACCTCCGGGATCATGGATGGAGAGGATTCCTTTTACGGACTCCGTCGTAATGATCCCGTGGTCAGTTTGTTGGATGTTCTGGAGGGCAGAACCGCGTATAACAAACGGCGCGCCATGTCGGAAAAGCAACCAGGAACGGAGTTTGAATACAGTGATGCAGGTTACTGTGTGTTGCAACTAATGATCCAGGAGATCACGCAATCAAGCTTTGAAGAAGTGGTTTCAAAAAATGTCTTTGAGCCACTTCATCTGAAAAGGACCTTCTTTGCTTCGCTCCAAAATTTGGAACTTCGGGAAAAAGACCAGAACATGGCGGCGGGATATGATGGCGAAGGTTCCCTGATCCCCGGGAAGTACCCGCAGATCCCTGATCTTGCGGCATCGGGTTTATGGAGCACGCCGTATGAACTGATGACGATCGCAAAAGAATTTATCCAAGCGGCAAATGGCAGGAGCACTCTCCTAAGTAGCGGATCAACGCGGGAAATGATCAGTCCGGCAGAGAACTTTTCCTGGGTAGGCCTTGGCATATTCCTTCGCGGTGATGACACGCTGGTGTCGCAGGGCTGGGGAGAGAACGGCCAGTGCATGTTGAAAATGAATGCTGTCACGGGAGAGGTTTCCGTCGTGATGACAAACCAAGATCCCGGAGCAGACCAGACCGAGTCAGGCGTGGAACGGCTAGCAGAGTTTTCCTCATAATATCCCGGACAAAATGGGACAGAAATTGACAGGATTTCTTTTGAGGCTTCGCGTAGAATGGAATCATCAAAGAGAAGGAGTGTGGCGGATGGAGTGGATTACCTGCATACGGAAAGCGATTGATTACATGGAAGAGCATCTGGAAGACAACGTCAGTGCGCAGGACGTTGCCGAGCAGGTCTTTATGTCCTCATTCTTTTTCCAGAAGGGGTTTTCGCTGATGACCGGGTACGGAATTTCGGAGTATATCAGAAACCGCAGATTGTACAAGGCGGCATTGGACCTTCAGAAAACGGATGAAAAGATCATCGATATCGCGCTGCGCTATTGCTATGAAACGCCGGAAAGCTTTACCAAAGCCTTTTCGCGCTTTCATGGTGCGAGTCCCTCACAGGTGCGGGAAGGTGCGCCGATCAAAGCATTTCTTCCTCTGAAAATTGAAATTTCCATTCACGGAGGGAATAAGATGGATTACAAGATTAAAACTATGACTGGCTTTAAGATGATCGGGTTTTCAAGAGTATTTGACGGAGAGACTTCTTACGTAGAGATTCCAAAGTTTTGGGATGAGATCCGCGAAAAATATGCGAACAATGTCTGGAAGGGCAATGCTCCTGCAAATGCGATTGAAAAGGCAATTGTAGATAACAGCATCGGTGAGTATGGTGTTTGTCTTGATGACATATGTGGCGGCAGCGGGAGCTTTCGATATATCATCGCAGGTATATACAAGGGCGGCGAAGTGCCTGAAGGCATGACTGTTTGTGAACTTCCTGATTTTGACTGGGCGATCTTCGATTGCTACGGTCCGTGCCCCAAAGCACTTCAAGACGTGAACACAAAGATCTTTAAGGAGTGGATGCCGGGAAATCCTGATTTTGAGTTCCCAGGCCGGGCAAACATTGAGTGGTATGGTGAAGAGGATCCTAGTTCTCCGGATTATCACAGCGCAATCTGGATTCCCGTAAAGAAGAAATAATTCGGAGGGAGGCGAAAGAATGGATCAAATCATATTGGATTGGCTTTTGGAAGAGAAGAATCCGGAAATGCGGCTTCGGACGCTGAAAGAATACATGAAGCTGCCGGAAGACGACGAGCGTGTTGTGAACTGCAAAAAAGAACTGCTTGATAGCAAAGTATATGAGCGCGGCCTTAAGAAGCTGAAGAAAGATAAGCCATGGGACAAGTATGACGCGATCATGGCTTTCGCCGAATGGGGACTGACAAGGGATGATATCGGAAAGGATATCGACGACGAGGTGTTCGCCCTGATCGAAAGCACGGGTTTCAAAATGCTGTGTGGCGAGCCGCTTCTTCTGAGAAACCTTGTTAAGTTGGGATATGGTACGGAAGATATCGTTAAGAAGGAGATTGATTCCGTTCTTAATCTTATCAAAGATGATGGAGGCTTTGGATGCATCAGCACCAACAAGAAGATAAATGATCCAAGGAAGCCTCATAAGAGCTGTGCGCGACTGACGGTGGAATACCTGCTTTTGGTGGCGGAGCTGCATTTGCAGGGACAAAAATCAGCGTGTGAAGATGCTCTGGTGCATTATTTCACTAAGCGAAACATTTTCTATCGAACGGACGATATGAAAACGCCTATGGTAGACGTGATGCTGAGCACCTTCTATCCCCCTGATCCCATCAAGATCGGTGCGCATCAGATTGTTTACGCTCTGCGCGCATTGGGGTGCGAGCCGAAATCAGAAGCAATGCAGGCAGGCTACAAGGTGCTGGATCAGCATAGGCTGGAGAACGGAAGGTATGTGCTGACTGCATCTAAGAGCGTACCGGCATTCAAGGCCGGAAACATCGGGGAAGAGAACAAGTGGGTAACGCTATATGCGTATATGGCGCAGGAGTAAGGAGAAGAGCTGGACTATGAAGATATCGAAGACGCCGCAGAATGCCTGATCCATGGCATTCCCTTTGCGGGGATTGGACAGTAGATTCCTGGACTTAAAGGAGCGTACACACATGGATAAAGAATGGGCGGAAAAGAATAAGGAAGTACAGGCGCTTTTGTCGAAAGAAGCGACATTCAAGGATGCAATCCGGAAATTGATCGAATTTAGAGAGGAAATGTTGAGCGAGATCAAACGGATGGTGGAAGCATATCCAACGGAGGCTTTTTCCATGATGCCTTTTGCGGGTGCCGACGGATACCACGGCAAGACGCTTGCATATTCCATATGGCATATCTTTCGGATAGAAGATATTGTAGCTCATGAGATGATCGCGGAGGATGAGCAGATCCTGTTTCGGAAAGGGTTCCTTAAAAAGACCGCGTCTCCGATCATCACAACTGGGAATGAACTTGAAGGAGATGAGATTGCCGAGTTTTCGAAAAAACTGAATGTGAGAGAAGTCTATCATTATGCAAAGGCCGTTAAGGAAGCAACGGATCAAATTCTTTTGCAACTACAGTACAAAGATTTGAAGAGAATGTTCACGGATGAAACAAAGCAGAAGCTGATCAAAAGCAAATGCGTCAGCGAAGATGAGAACGCATTCTGGCTGATCGATTATTGGTGCGGTAAGGATATCAAAGGACTGATCAAGATGCCTTTCTCACGCCATTGGATCATGCATGTCGAAGCGATGAGACGCATTGAGAATCGGCTTAGCAAGCTTGTCGGAAAAGGAGAGAATTCTGACGTAAAATGATCTGCGAATTATCGGATGTATCAAAAGTAGCATATCTTTTTGAAGGCTGGCAGGAGACGCTGATTACCTCCTGCCTTCAAAACGTTATGGGCAAAATCTATGTTTCCGATCTGGAGTCGCCGAAGTCTGCGATGGCCTATGTCGGCTGTTTTGCTTTTTATGCAGGCGTGCCCGATAAAGAGCTGGTTAGGAATAAGCCAAATGGTTTTGTGATCATGACGCCGCAGAACAAAGAATGGGAAGCTTGCATTGAAGTTTGCTTTCCGACGGCAAAGAAAGTCACCAGGTACGCCATCAAAAAGGACACCAAATTTGATCAGGCTTATTTGAGAAGCTTGATCAAGAATTTACCTGACGGATATGAACTAAAAGAGATTGATGGGGAAATCTATGACATGTGCCTTCCAGATCCAGTGACGAGGGATTTTGTTTCGTCTTTTGAGAGCAAAGAGAAGTATCTCGAGATCGGGAGAGGAATGGTTATCCTGAAATCCGGCAGGATCGTGGCTGGTGCATCCTCCTATACGAGGTACAGGGAAGGGATCGAGATCGAGGTGGATACGGTAGAGCAGGAGCGCAGGAAAGGCCTTGCGACGATCGCCTGTGCCGCATTGATCTTACGATGCCTTGAGGAAGGATTATACCCAAGCTGGGACGCACAGAATATGCATTCGGTGCATCTGGCGGAAAAGCTGGGATATGAATTTGATCATGAATACACGGCATATGAAGTATCAGCCGAAGAAAGGACACATTAAAACGCTATGGAAGAACAAAACAAAGACATTGCCATTCTTTCGGAAAACAGAGAAAAAGTGATCGTAAAAACAAGTATTATCGGCATCCTGACGAATCTGTTTTTGGTGGGATTCAAGGCATTTGTCGGGCTGATGTCAGGCTCGATCGCCGTGATCCTGGATGCAGTCAACAATCTTTCTGATGCCCTTTCGTCGGTAGTCACGATCATCGGCACCAAGCTAGGTGCGAAAAAGCCTGATAAAAAGCATCCGCTGGGCTATGGAAGGATTGAGTACCTTAGCTCCATGATCGTTGCGGCACTAGTGCTTTACGCGGGTCTCACGGCATTGGTGGAATCGGTCAAGAAGATCATAAAGCCGCAGGCAGCAGATTATAATGCAACTGCGATCATCATTATTTCGGTGGCGATCGTTGTAAAGCTTTTGCTTGGGACCTACGTGAAGCATCAGGGCAAAAAGGTCAACTCCGGTGCCCTTGCCGCGTCGGGATCCGATGCACTGTTTGACGCGATCTTGTCCTCGTCCGTTCTTGCATCCGCAATCGTGTTTTTGATCTTTCACGTTTCCCTGGAAGCCTATGTCGGCGTCGTGATCTCTGCATTCATCATTAAGGCGGGCATCGAAATGATGATTGAAACCCTAAATGACATTATCGGAAAGCGCGCGGATGCAGACATGAGCAAGGAACTCAAGCGCACCATCTGTGAGGTGGAAGGGGTGCGCGGCGCTTATGACGTCACGTTGTTTGACTATGGTCCGAACAAATATTACGGATCCGTTCACGTGGAGCTTCCGGACACCATGAGAGTGGATGAAGTCGATAAGATCACCCGCAAGGTGCAGGCGCACGTATATCAAAAGATGGGCATCATCCTGACGGGCATCGGCATTTATTCGCATAACACTTCTGATGACGAGGCGGCCAAGATGCGCAACGCGATCCAGGGAGCTGTCCTGTCCCATGATTTTGCGTTGCAGATGCACGGCTTTTATGCCGACGTCGAGAACAAAACCATTCGCTTTGACGTGGTCATCAGTTTTAACGTTGACAGGAAGGAAGCGCTGGAGACGCTATATGCGGACGTCCGCGCGCTATATCCTGAGTTCGAGATTGTGATCGCACCTGACATCGACGTAACGGATTAAGACGGTTTCAAAAGTATTGCAAATAATGCTTTATTATGCTAAAGTATTACTTGGCTTTATGCTGAAATCGTATGGTTATGGATGGTGTTTAGATGCACAAAGAGTTTATGATGGGAAATGAGGCGATCGCGCTTGGTGCCATGGCAGCAGGCGTGAATCTGGTGGCGGGATATCCCGGGACGCCGTCGACGGAGGTGCTTGAGACGATCGCGAAGCGCAATCCAGGCAATGTTTACGTGGAGTGGTCCATTAACGAGAAGGCTGGCATGGAAGTGGCAGCAGGCGCGGCATATGCAGGCGCCAGGACGCTTGTGACCATGAAGCAGGTGGGATTGAACGTGGCCTCTGACCCTTTGATGAGCCTGGAATACATTGGCGTCAAGGGCGGCATGGTGGTTCTCGTGGCAGATGATCCTGGGCCCATTTCTTCTCAGACGGAGCAGGATACCAGGACCTTTGGCATGTTTTCAAAGGTGCCGGTGTTTGATCCCTGTTCCGTGAGTGATGCTTATGAAATGATCCAGGAGGCCTTTGAGGTTTCGGAAAAGTACGGAACGCCCGTGATCTTCCGCGCGACGACGCGTGTCGATCACGGCTATGAAGCGTTGGAAATAAAGGATCCTGAGGAATACGTAAAGAATGTACCGGAGGGTTTTGTGAAAGATCCGTCAAGATGGGTGATCTTTCCAAAACTGTCCGTCAAAAATCATGCCCTGATCGAAAAGAGGAACGTGGAACTTGCGGACGTGTTTTCAGAGTATTCCAGAAACGTGATCCTGAAGGAGAAGCAGCCTTGCAGGAAGGGTATTGCAACCCATGGCGCGAACTTTGGTTACATACAGGATGCGTGCAAGGAAAGGAATCTTCGGATCCTTCGCGTGGCGACGCCATTCCCCTTCCCGGAGAAGTTGGCACGTGAATTCTTGGAAGGCCTTGACGAAGTACTTTGCGTAGAGGAACTGGATCCCGTGATCGAGCGGGCTTTGATCTATGTTTGCGGAAAGTATGGCCTGAATGTTAAGATCCGCGGGAAAAAGACGGGAGACATCCCTCCGTCCGGTGAAAACACGCTGGAGATCGTGGACGCTGCAATCGCACGGATGGTGGGAGAGCAAAAGGCACCCAAAGAAGATGCGCAGGCCGCGCCGCCCGCGCTTCCCGTGCGTCCTCCGGTGCTTTGCGCAGGCTGTCCTCACAGAGCTTCTTTTTATGCAGTAAAGGTTGCCATGAAAGGGCAAAAGACCATATATTGCGGTGACATCGGATGCTATACCCTCGGCAACGCACAGCCCCTCGACATGTGCGACACCTGTCTTTGCATGGGCGCAGGCATTGGCATTGCGCAGGGGGTATCCCATACCGAGCCTGACACGAAATGCTTTGCTTTTGTCGGCGATTCCACGTTCTTTGCGTCGGGCATTACGGAAACCATCAATGCGTTTTATAATCAGGCGGATCTGACACTTGTGATACTCGACAATTCCACCACGGCCATGACGGGACATCAGCCGCATCCCGGAACGGGACGGACGGTCATGGGACAGGCCGTGGAAAAGGTCAACATGGAAAAGGTGTTACGCGCCATTGGTCTAGAGATCGTTGAAACCATCGATCCGCTGGATCACAAATTGAGCGTGGAGACGGTAAAGCGGGTTGCCGCAGCGCCTGGCGTGAAGGCGATCATTTTCCGCTCACCCTGTATCGCTCTGACCAAGCCGGTCGGTCGCTTGGCAGTCGATCCAGATAAATGCATTGCCTGCGGAAAGTGCATCCGCGAGCTTGGATGCCCTGCCCTGATCCTTGGAGAGGACGGGAAAAAGGCCAAGATCGATACGTCGCTTTGCACGGGCTGTACCCTTTGCGAGCAGCTCTGCCCCGTGTCCGCCATCAGCGGCGGAAGCAAGAATGACACGGCAAAGGAGGGCAAGGCGAATGAATAAGAATATCATCCTTTGCGGCGTCGGAGGGCAGGGAACCATCCTTGCATCGCGCCTGATCGCCTCTGCGGCCATGAAAAAGAACCTTCCCATCAAAACGGCTGAAACCATTGGCATGGCGCAGCGCGGCGGCAGCGTTTTCAGTCACCTTCGAATCGGTGAGGCTAATACGCCCCTGATCGCAAAAGGCCAGGCGGATCTCATCATTGCTTTTGAGCCTGGCGAAGCCGTGCGCCAGCTTCCTTTCCTTCGGGAAGGCGGCGCAGTGGTCGTGAGCAAGCGCCCCGTGATGCCCGTGAGTGCCATGATCGGCAAGTCAGTATATGATGCCGAGGCCATGCTGGATTACCTCAAGGCAAACGTGAAGAACTTGACCATCGTGGACGCTGACAAGGCGGCCAAGGAGCTGGGCTTAGCCAAGACACTCAATGTCGTTTTGCTTGGCGCAGCCCTTCGAAGCGGAGCACTCGGCCTGTCTGCTGAAGACATCGAGTCAGCCATGCGCGAGCGCATCCCCGCAAAGCTCCTCGACCTTAATCTGCGATCACTAAGTTGGGTTAACTAGCCGTTCCAAGGATGACCCATCTGTCAGACACGAAAATTTTAATAAAAAAAAAGCAGTTTATTAAATCCATAAAGACGAAAAGGAGAATATCTCACCATGCAGATCAACGAAACGCAACTACAGCAGGTCAACAAGCAGATCTCACGCCTGATCGCGGCGAACAACTTCTATGGCAAGCGCCTGAAAGAAGCAGGCGTTGAAAAGGTTGAGACTGTTGAAGACTTCCTAAACCTTCCGTTTTCCGAGAAGGAAGACCTTCGCGACGCCTATCCCCTTGGACTTATGACCTGTAAGGAAGAGGACATAGTCCGCATCCATTCCTCATCGGGAACGACCGGCAAACCCGTGATCATCCCTTATACCGCAAAGGACGTGGACGACTGGGGCGAGATGTTCAAGCGTTGCTATGAATTCGCCGGAATCACCAATCAGGATCGCATTCAGATCACGCCCGGTTATGGCCTGTGGACGGCCGGCATCGGCTTCCAGAACGGTTGTGAAAAGCTTGGCGCCATGGCAATTCCCATGGGCCCCGGAAATACGCAAAAGCAGCTTCAGATGATGATCGACCTGAAGAGCACCGTCATCTGCGCGACCTCCTCCTATGCGCTGCTTCTTGCCGAAGAGATCGACAAGCAGGGCATCAAGGATCAGATCTGCTTAAAGAAGGGTGTTATCGGTTCCGAACGCTGGGGCGAGAAAATGCGTCAGCGCATTTCCACGGAGCTTGGCATTGAACTCTATGATATCTACGGCCTGACCGAGATCTATGGCCCTGGCATCGGCATCAACTGCAAGTATGACACGGGCATGCACTATTGGGACGATTATATCTACCTTGAGATCATTGATCCCGCGACCGGCAAGAACGTACCGGACGGCGAGTGGGGTGAGATCGTGATCACGACCCTTGTAAAAGAGGGTGCACCGCTGATCCGTTTCCGCACCCATGACCTTTCGAGGATCATCCCCGGCGAGTGCCCTTGCGGAAGCAAGTTCCCGAGACTCGACGTGATCTCCGGAAGAAGCGATGACATGATGAAGATCAAGGGCGTGAACGTGTTCCCGAAGCAGATCGAGGAAGTGCTTGGTATGTTCCCTGAGCTTTCGAGCGAATATCAGATCCGCATCTCTCACCTTGACGGTAAGGACAGCATGCGTATCTACGTGGAAGCCAGCGGAAGCAATGACTTTAAGGATCTTCAGAAGAAGATCGCTGACGCCGTAAAGAGCAAGATCGGCTTTACGCCCATTGTATATGTTGTCGAGCTTGGATTCCTGCCTCGCAGCGAGAAAAAGACCAAGCGTGTCATTGACGAGAGATTCCAGTAAAGAGAGGAGTAGCCTATGCCACCTAGAGGAGGCGGAGGCCCCATGCGGGGCGGATTCCTGACGGAAGAAGAAAAAGCAAACAGACCTAAGGTCACTTGGCCTTTGCTAAAGCGCGTGTTCAGCTATCTGCTCCCGTATTGGAAGCAGATGTTCCTGGTTCTTGTCGCAATTGGTGTTTCATCGGTGTTGGGACTGTGGCCCTCCGTGCTGACTGGTCGTATCATCGACGAAGGTCTCATCGGCCGTGACTTGGATAAGCTGATCTTATTGATCGTTCTGAGCCTGTGCGTAACGCTGGGTTCGAACCTGATCGGCGTCGGCGAGAACTATCTGAACAACTGGATCGCACAGCATATCACGTTTGACATGCGAAACCAGATGTATCGTCATCTCCAGAAGATGAGCCAGCGGTTCTTTACGTCGAGCAATCAGGGCGACGTGATCACCCGCATGACCAGTGACATCGGCGGCGTTGAGCGTGTCATTACCAGCACCTTTACGTCCATTTTGTCCAACAGCATCACCCTGATCGCGGCAGTGGTCATCATGTTCCGCCAAAACTGGATCCTGGCGCTTGTCGGCGCTGCCATCGTGCCGCTCTTTGTCATTCCGACGAGAATGGCAGGAAAGAAGCGTTGGGCGCTGACCAAGGAATCTCAGGAATGCAACGATGAGATCAATGGCATCTTAAATGAGACCCTTTCCGTATCAGGACAACTCCTTGTAAAACTGTTTTGCAAGGAGGATTATGAGTATGACAAGTATAAAAAGGTCAACAACCGCATGATCCGGCTGAATGTGAAAGAGAGCATGGCCGGTCGGTGGTTCTGGGTGGTCATTTCCACCTTTTCAAGCGTTGGGCCCATGCTGCTTTACCTGGTGGGCGGAATTTTGATGATCAAATATGATTCCAATCTGACCGTCGGTGACGTGACCGTTCTCGTGGCTTTGCTCGGAAGAATGTACGGCCCCGTGAACATGCTCCTGAACATTCAGGTGGAATGGATCCGCTCCATGGCGCTTTTCACGCGTATCTTCGAGTATTTCGACATGCCGGTGGAAATCCGAAACGCACCCGATGCGATCTGTCCGGAGCATGCAGACGGTAACGTGGAATTCATCAACGTGAATTTCTCTTACAACGAGGACAGACAGATCCTGAAGAACGTGAATTTCCGATTGAACAGCGGGCACAGCATCGCAATCGTTGGCCCTTCCGGATCGGGAAAGAGTACCATCATCAACTTGATCCCGAGGCTTTATGACGTAAGCTCCGGTGAGGTCCGTTTTGACGGGGAGGACGTGCGTAAGCTCGACCTGACCTTCCTTCGCGACAACATCGGTATCGTCAGTCAGGAGACCTATCTCTTCAACGGTACCATTCGTGAGAACCTCCTGTATGCAAAGCCCGACGCGACGGAAGAGGAGCTGATCGAAGCCTGCAAGAAGGCAAACATCTACGACTTTATCCAAAAGCAGGAGCTCGGTTTTGAAGCCGTGGTCGGAAATCGCGGGTTGAAGCTTTCGGGCGGTGAAAAGCAAAGGATCTCCATCGCAAGAGTGCTCCTAAAAGATCCTGCGCTGCTGATCTTTGACGAGGCAACCTCCTCCCTGGATTCCATCTCCGAGACAAAGATTCAGGAGGCCATTGACCCGATCATTGAGTCCCGTACCAGTATCCTGATCGCACACAGACTTTCCACCATTCTTGCGGCGGATGAGATCCTTGTGGTCAAAGACGGCGAGATCGTGGAGCGCGGCGTGCATGCCGACCTTGTAAAGGCGGGAGGTACCTATACCGAGCTGTACGAGACGCAGTTTAGAAGAGCTTTGGATGCGCAGCAAGGAAATGTGTAATTATTACAAAAAGTGCTTGTGTTTTCCGCGAAATGGTATTATGATAGGCACAATAAACCTATTGACAAAATATTATCAATCCCGCGACGTGAAAAAGGCCGTATGGCTGGCCCATGTACGCGAGGGAGAGGAGACCTATGGAAAAGATCAAGGCATTTATGAAACGCAAGGACATTGAGATTTCGCTGAAGCGTTACGGTATTGACGCATTGGGAGCGATGGCACAGGGACTTTTCTGTTCCCTTCTGATCGGAACGATCATCAACACGATCGGAACGCAGTTTAAGATTCCCTTTCTGACGACTCCCGTCGCAACAATCTCTGGCATTGAATATACGGTCGGAGGGCTAGCCACCGCGATGAGCGGACCGGCCATGGCCGTGGCGATCGGATATGCCCTAAAATGTCCGCCGCTTGTTTTGTTCTCCATGATCACCGTTGGCTTTGCATCCAATGCATTGGGCGGAGCAGGTGGCCCTCTGGCAGTATTGTTTGTAGCCATCATTGCAGCCGAGATCGGTAAGGCTGTTTCCAAGGAGACCAAGGTTGACATTCTGGTAACGCCCCTTGTTACCATTGGCGTCGGGATCTTCTTTTCCTGGCTGATCGCACCTGCTCTTGGCAAGGCGGCCATGTCCGTTGGTAATCTGATCATGTGGGCGACCAGGCAGCAGCCGTTCATCATGGGTATCCTGGTATCCGTTTTGGTCGGCATGGCATTGACGCTTCCCATCTCGTCCGCCGCGATCTGTGCGGCTTTGGCACTGACCGGTCTTGCAGGCGGCGCAGCCGTCGCAGGATGCTGTGCACAGATGGTTGGCTTCGCAGTGATCTCCTTCAAGGAGAATAAATGGGGCGGCCTTGTTTCCCAGGGCATCGGAACTTCCATGCTGCAGATGGGTAACATCGTGAAGAACCCCAGGATATGGATCGCACCGACGCTGGCTTCCGCCATCACCGGACCGATCGCAACTTGTCTCTTTAAGCTGGAAATGAACGGCGCGCCCGTTTCCTCCGGCATGGGAACCTGTGGTTTGGTTGGTCAGATCGGAGTGTACTCCGGCTGGTTAAATCCCGTGGAAAGTGCCATCGCAAATGGTGCCGTGGCCAAGAACCCCGTTACGGCCTTTGACTGGTTTGGACTGATCATGATCTCACTGGTGCTTCCTGCAATCCTTTCCCTGCTTTTCCATCTGATCGTGAAAAAGCTCGGTTGGGTGAAGGACGGAGACATGAAGCTAGCGTAACTGCTGTTTGTTTTGTTTTACAATTGGAGGAAGGTTATGAGAATCAAAAGAATCGTACCACTGGCTCTTGCGCTTTTGCTTTTGGGAGCTTGCGCATCTCAGGATGCGACGGGAAGTACTGCAAGTGCTTCGCAGGAAAGCGCAACCGTATCTGCTGCAGGGGAGCAGGCGGCTCAAAAAGAAGCTGAAAAGGAAAAAAGTAGCGAAGCATCGAAGGAGAGTAGCGCCGACGAAAGCAAGGCTTCCAAGGAAAGCAACTCTGCCGCAGAGAGCGAGTCTGCAGCAGAAAGCACACCTATAGAAGAGAGCACGTCAGCTGAAGAAAGCAGTGCTTCTGAAGCAAGTACTTCGACGATGGAAAGTTCTGCAGCCCAGGAAAGTACTTCCACGACGGAAAGCTCCGCGGCTTCTGAGAGTACTTCCGCAACCGAGAGCTCTGTAGCCGAGGAGAGTACTTCTGCTCCAACGAACGAGAACGAGACGGAGATCCTTTCGGGTGGCGGGATTGAGACAGATGGAACCATCGAATATGACATCGTGATCGGTTCAGACGGAGAGATCATACTTCCCATGATCCCCTTGGATTAAGCACTTTTGGCATAAGACAAAACCATTTAGGAGTAAGCATTTTTGCTTACTCCTTTTAGTTTATAAGGATTTAAGAATTTTATAACAAAATCTTTAGCACTCACCTCTTGACAGTGCTAACAATGCGTGTTATAACACAAGTAGAACAAAGGAAGAGGAAAAAACCTCAACCGTTGCTCGGTAACAATGAAGGACAAAGTTTTAAGAAAAAAGGAGGAATGACCTATGTTGTACCCGAGTATTTTTAATGAAAACTTATTTGATGACCTGATGGACTTTGATTTCCCTGCATTCAAAGGATTCGGAGACATTGACAAGAAGCTTTATGGTAAGCATGCTGCTCAGGTGATGAAGACTGACGTACACGAGCAGGAGAATGGATATGAAGTTGACATTGACCTGCCCGGTTTCAAGAAGGATGAGATCACCTTAAGTCTTGAGAATGGTTACCTGACCGTTGGTGCCGCGAAGGGCCTTGACAAGGATGAGAAGGACAAGAAGGGTAAGTTGATCCGCCAGGAGCGTTATGCGGGATCGATGCAAAGAAGCTTCTTCGTTGGTGAGAACATTACTGAAGAGGACGTCAAGGCGAAGTTTGAAGACGGCGTTCTGAAACTTGCCATCCCGAAGAAGGAAGCGCCCAAGATTCCTGAAAAGAAGACCATCATGATCGAAGGATAAGCGAAGGAAGGTTACGCGAAGTAACCACAAAGGAAGCATAAGAGAAGGCCCCGTTGGAAGTGATTCCGACGGGGTCTTTTTTTGCGCACGAAATGCTCTGAACGGTATTGCCGCCGAAGCCTGCATTTGCCGTTTCCTTTAAGTGACTAAATTGTCACCGAGAAAGTCATTACAGAGTCACTATGGCATGTTATAGTAGGATTATAAAATCGATGCAAGCGCAAAATGCAGAAAGGAAATCAGACATGGAAATCTTAAAATGTGAAGGCGTTTCGAAAATATATGGCGAAGGAGATGCGCAGGTGAAGGCGCTGGACAATGTCTCCTTCACGGTGGAAAAGGGTGAGTTCGTTTCGATCATTGGACCGTCCGGAAGCGGAAAGTCAACGCTTCTCCACATCCTAGGCGGCGTCGATAAGCCGACCGCCGGTAAGGTTTTTGTTGACGGAACGGACATGCATGCCCTGAAGGAGGACAAGCTGGCAGTGTTCCGAAGAAGACAGATCGGATTAGTATATCAGTTCTATAATCTGATGCCGGTGCTCAACATTGATGAGAACATTGCGCTGCCGCATCTGCTTGACGGAAGGGAGCTCGATCAGGAAAGGCTCGATCAGGTGGTGGAGCACTTGGGACTGACGGACAGAAGGAAAAACCTGCCGAACCAATTGTCCGGCGGACAGCAGCAAAGAGTTTCGATCGGCAGGGCACTGTACAGCAGACCGACCATCCTCCTTGCGGATGAACCCACCGGAAACCTTGACAGAAAGACCGGTGAGGAGATCATAGCACTCCTCAAGGAGTCCAACAAGAGCCAGGGGCAGACGCTGATCCTCATCACGCATGACGAAGGTCTTGCGATGCAGGCAGACAGGATCATCAGTCTCGAAGACGGCAGGATCGTCAAAAACGAAAAGGTCCGTAACCTCGTATAAACAAGACTTATTCTTAAGACTAAAACAGGTAGGGAGCAGAGATGAACAATAAGAAAATCGTGTTTCAAGTCACGTGGGAATATATGAAAAAGAATCGCCGAAGAACGCTGATCACTTTCGCGGGGATCGTCGTGATGGTGATGCTGATGACGGCAGTGTTTATCGGAAGGGATACGGTCTTGGATTTCTTGTCGAACGCCATCGCGGCCGACAAGGGAGGCTGGCATGCGCAGGTATATGATCTGAATGCGGAGCAGGTGGATCAGATAGAAGGTCTTTCCTATGTGGATCAGATTGAGGTCTCCAGGGCGCGGGGCTATATTGAATTTCCGCAGTCCGGTAACAAGGACGCAACGCCTTTTCTCGAAGTGAAGGGCTACACGGAGGGAATGTTTTCCCTCCTCAACATTCGCCTGACCGAGGGAAGGTATCCGGAGAATGAGAACGAGATCATCCTAAGCGAGCGGGCACGCTCCGAAGGCTCCGACGTAAAGGTCGGCGACGTGGTGGAGGGAGCGTTTTTTGAAAGATATATGCACGCCTTCTCTAGTGCAGACTATGGCATCGACGGAGAGGATAACGGATTCCTCTTATTTACAAATGGATATCACATTGGACATGGGGAGACGAAAAAACTTCCGGATCACTTTATGTACTTTACGAGCAATCAGGAATTTGAGATCCTTCATGAGCCGACGGGTAAGGACGCGAATCTCACGGTCGTTGGTTTCATGGAAATGCCTTATTACGAAATGCAGGGTATGGGCGGGTACATTGCATTGTCTGGGACGGAAAAGACCGTAGTGCCCGGCGAGAGCGTGAACGTCGTTCTGACGACGGATCTAAGGGCAAAAAATGACCTGGACGTTGATCTGAACGTGATCGTCAATTCCACACGGACCGAAGAGGAGTTAAAGGAGCTTGCCGAGCAAGGCAGGAGCATTATAACAAACGATGGGAAGCGCATCCCGACCGAGGAAGGCAGAGTCGTGGTCAATGATACCTTGCTGATGTTTGCCTCGCGTGGAACAAACGGAACGTTCTATCAGATTTCCATCTTTTTCCAGGCCTTCTTCATCATCCTCATCACGGCGGCGTCGATCGTTTTGATCTACAACGTGTTTTCAATTTCCTTCTTTGAGCGAAGCCAGTATCTTGGGATGCTCTCGTCCGTTGGCGCGACCCGCGCGCAGAAGCGCTCGAGCGTATATGCGGAAGTGCTGATACTTCTTGCATTTGCCCTGCCGCTCGGTATTCTTGGAGGCATTCTTGTCATTAAGATCGGCATGGAGCTTTTGTACCCGCATTTTGCCAGCATCATCAGCATGGTCGCTGAGAACGTGATCACGGGCAGAAGCTGTGAGATCAGATATCATTTGATCATTCACCCGACAAATTTGCTTTTGATCGTTGTTTTCTCGGTATTGGCGGTATGGATCTCAGCGTGGATCCCCGCAAGACGCGTCGGTAAAATCGGCCCCATCGAAAGCATTCGAGGAAACGACGAGATCAAGGTAAAAAAGGGAACGAACCTGACAGGCCTTTTGAGGAAAGGTCGTGCGGAAGAACTGTTGGCCCTGGCCGGTATCACTAGAAATGCAAGGCAGGCAAAGGGCATTGTTCGAAGCATCTGCGCCTTTTTGATCCTCACGACCGTCACGGCGTTTTCTGCCATGACGATCACGGATCTCATTGAACAGAAGACGAATAATGTTGATTTCTCTTTGGGAGATAGTTACCGGCAATATGAATATGTCTTCTCCATTGAAGATGAGGAGTTGTATGAGCAGGGAAAAGCCGACATCTGCAGCTCTGATGAAACGACGTCTTACAGCGAATTTATATATAACATGTATTGCGGCTACGTTAAAGCGACGGATCTGAATGAACAATATCTGAAGTTTCATAGGAGCATCCTTGAAAAATATTTCCCGGACGGAATCCCTGAGAAAATCCTGGAGACATATTATGGCGAGGAAGAGATGGCGGCGGATCCTTACGTCAATGTTTTGGCGGTTAGTGACGAGACATTTGAGATGATCCGGAAGAATGCAAACCTCCCGGAGGTGATGGCCGAGGAGGGGGTTCCCATGGTACTTGTCTATGATACGATCGCTCTGAGCACGGACGAATACAAGCATGCTTTTGAGGGGAGCGTCGTTCCGGATTATGCAAGGTATGAGATCAAAAACCCGATCAAGGCAAGAGTTGGGGAGAAATTTGCATGGCTTGGCTGGGATCCTGAGGATAAAAAAATGAAGGAGCAACCCTTCCTCATGGCAGGACATGTTAGCGCAAAGGACATTCAGGACGTGGCTGTTATCTCCGATGACAACCTTTGGCTGATCATAAGCGAGGACGACGATGCATTCATGAAGGAGAAGTCTTCAGAATGGGCACATGGGATCAATGGCCGGAGCATGTTCTTTAACGTTGTTGAAGGAAAAGAGAATCTTATAAGACGCCTCGGTGGCATTGAGGATGAGTGGGGACGGAGCGCGCTTTCCTCTGCAGCGATGGAGACGGCGTGGATGAGCTTTGCCGGAGCGATCACAAAGATCATCAATATCCTAGCGATCTGCTTTACGCTCCTGGTTTCCCTGATCAGCTTCTTAAATCTTTACAACTCCGTGATGGGAAGGAAGCTTGCGAGACAAAAGGAACTTGCGATCCTTTCGTCCATGGGGACCACGAAACTGCAGCGCGCCAAGATGCTATGCTACGAAAACCTTGTGCTTCTCCTGAAATCTTTGCTTTTTGGGTCTGTTATCACCACGCTTTTTGTGGTATTCTTACATAAGGTGGTTTCTGATCAATTTGGCAATATTCTGTTTCATATGCCAGCTTGGATGATCGTATTGCCGATACTGGCAAGCATCTTGGGACTGACCCTTTTCACAATGCTTTGCTATGGTGAGAAGGAAGGCAAAAGCATTTTGGAAGAAATTCGGGCGGAGAACGTATAGGATGAAGGTATTTGTTGTTGAAGATGATCCCATCATCACGGAAGGACTAAAGATTGCGCTGGGGCAGGAGGGCTACGAGGTGATCGCGGCGGACTGCGTTGCGAAGGCGAAGGAGTGCATGCAAGAAGTGGAAAGGTTCGACGTGTGCCTTTTGGACGTAATGTTACCAGATGGCGACGGCTACGAGGTTTGCCGCGCCATTCGGGAAAAGTCAAGTCTCCCGATCCTGTTCCTCACGGCTTGCGATGATGAGGTGCACACGGTGCTGGCCTTAGAGCAGGGCGCGGATGATTATATCGCCAAGCCCTTCAGGATCCGGGAGCTGACGGCAAGGATCAAGGCCATCCTTCGAAGGACCGGAGGCAGGAAGGGACCAGAGGAGGAAGGCGCCGCAAAAGATCCCCAAACAGCGGAGCAGGCAACTAAAACCTTGGATCCTGGTATCGTAAAGATTGGCCGAAATGAACTAAATCTCCACACGGGAAAAGTGATCCGGGACGGTGAGGAAGTGTTTCTTTCAGCAGTGGAATATCGCCTGTTGCTTGTGTTCGTGAGGGGACGCGGACAGCTCCTTACGCGCCAGCAGATCCTAAATGATATGTGGGACAGTGCAGGCGACTTTGTCAATGATAACACGCTGACGGTTTACGTTAAGCGCCTTCGCAAAAAGCTCGAGACGCAGGGCGATGAAACACTGATCTCGACGGTGCGCGGGATCGGATATCGGCTTGAAGCATAGATCATGAGGAAAAAGAGCACCGAGGAGTTTTGAAATGAAACTGAAATGTGGCATCATCATACTCACTATATGTGCGTGCATCCTCGCGAGAAATGACGCGTGGAAGCTTGTGATGATCCTGGCCCTGTGTATCGCAGGGCTTTTTCTCGTTGACATATTCGACCGGATCAGATTCAAAAAACAGGTCGACGAGCTCATTGGTTATGTCACAAAGGTGCAAAACAATTTGGAACTGCCCGAACTGCAAAAAATCCGTGAGAATGAGCTTGGCATTTTGCAAAGCGAGATCTACAAGGTGGTCGCCATTCTTAAAGAGGCCTATTCTTCCGAACATCGCCAAAAAAAGTACGTCTCTGACATGATGTCGGATCTTTCGCACCAGTTCAAGACGCCACTCACGGCCATCTCACTGATGGCTGAGTTGTTGATCAAAACGGACGTGACGGAAGAGCTTCGCCTGGAATATGCCGGAAAGATAGGCGGCCAGGTCCGCAAAATGACTTGGCTGATCAAGAACCTTCTGACGTTATCTCAGTTGGAGGCAGGCGTTTTGGAGATGAAGGAGGAAGAAATTGACCTCGCGGAGATGACAAAGGATCTAGAGGAATCGCTAGAGGTGATGGCCGAGGTGGCTGGCGTTTCGCTTTCAGCAAAGGTCCCAGAAGGCATTCACGTCAAGGGCGATCCCTATTGGCTTCGCGAAGCATTGATCAACATAACCAAAAACTGCGTGGAGCACACGGCAGAGGGCGGTTTTGTCAAATTTTCTGCATCGCAGAACAATCTCTCGACGCTGATCATCATCGAGGACAATGGCACCGGGATCGCACCGGAGCATCTGCCGCACATTTTTGAACGCTTCTACAAGGCGGGCAATGACTCGCCGAACAGCGTAGGGATCGGACTTGCCATGGCCAGACAGATCATCCTTGGAACAGGCGGAAAGATTGAAGCATTTAGCGAACTGGGGAAAGGAACCAGATTCGAGATCAAATTATATCGTTAAAAGACGGGAGAACAGACATGAGTAATTACATTATGGACCTTAGGAAGATCGTTGGCCACAGGCCGCTCCTTCAATGCGCTGCGAGCATCATCATTGTGAACGAGAAGGGCGAGCTCCTTCTTGGAAGAAGGACGGACAATCATCTTTGGGGGTATTCCGGCGGTTCCATCGAGCTAACCGAAACGGTGGAAGAGAGTGCTAAACGCGAGCTTTTCGAAGAGATGGGACTGATCGCCGAGGAACTGGAATTCTTCATGGTGAATTCCGGCCCGGAAGCCCATTACGTTTACCCGAACGGCGACGAAGTGTATAACGTCGAACTCATCTACCTTTGCAGAAAATATCACGGCACACTGAAAAGGCAGGAGGAAGAGGTGGAAGAGCTCCGCTTCTTTGCACCGGAGGAGATCACGATGGATATGATCTCGCCGCCGATCCGTCCCGTTTTCCGCAAGTATTTGGAGCAATTTCAAGCATAAATTTGGCAAAAGAAGGCAATATCCATGGGGGTTGGGGGTATTGCTTTTTTTGCGTGAATGCATTAAAATAAAGAAGTCTATATGTTCTATGGACAAACCCAAAAAAAAATCACATGAGGGGGTAGAAAAATGGGAGCAATCTACTACGGCACTAGAACGTTTTCAAAGCATGTTGGGTACTTTGGACCAGTACAGGAATGCGTGAACTGCCAGCGCAGCTACAAGAAGGCATACGTGAAGTATTCTTCTTGGTTTCACATTGATTACATTCCGATCGTTCCGACGAAGACGGTGTATTTCAAGGCATGCCCGGTGTGCGGTCATGGCGTGGAGCTAAAGAGCAAGGAAGCAAAGGCCGAGATGGCAGGCGGCGATGACGGATCACAGGTTTTGACGCCGCACGTAAAGCATGTCCTTTCCAAGAAACCCAAGGGAATCATGAAGGCGGACAACAGCTATGAGCTTTGGCTCAAGGATGAGGTATCCGGCGAAGACATCCTGATCGCAGGCGACGTAGAAAAAGAAGTGATCAAGAGCCTGAAGAAGGAGCGCGGCTACAAGAAGGTTCCTACCGAGAAAGTAGAGTAAGTAAGTTAGAAAGAGAGACACATTATGGCACTGAGCAAAAAGCCCGTAACGGGCATGAAGGACATCCTGCCCGAGGAGATGCAGATCCGTGATTACGTGATCGGCGTGATCAAGGAGACCTATGGAAAGTTTGGATTTACCTCCATCGAAACTCCTTGCGTGGAAAACATTGCCAACTTGACGAACAAGCAGGGCGGCGACAATGAGAAGCTGATCTTTAAGATCTTAAAGCGCGGCGAGAAGCTGAACGTTGCGGACGCGACGACAGAGGAAGAGGTTGTGGACGGCGGTCTTCGCTATGACCTGACGGTTCCGCTGGTTCGTTATTATTCCAATAATTCCGCAAACCTTTCAACACCCTTTAAGTCCTTGCAGATTGGTAACGTTTGGCGTGCAGACAGACCGCAAAAGGGTCGTTATCGTCAGTTCATGCAGTGTGACATTGACATCCTTGGCGAGCCCTCAAATCTCGCGGAGATCGAGCTGATCCTTGCAACCACGACGACCATCACGAGGCTTGGCTTCCGCAATTTCCAGATCAGGATCAATGATCGCCGTATTCTGAAGGCCATGGCGAAATACGCTGGCTTCAAGGAAGAGGATTATGACGGCGTTTTCATCACCCTGGACAAGATGGACAAGATCGGTACGGACGGTGTCCTGGCAGAGCTTTTGGAAAAAGGCTATGGCGACGAAGCGCAGTGCAAGAAATATCTGGACCTCTTTACGGAGATCCAAAATGCCAAGGACGGGATTTCCTGTCTGATGGAAAAGCTGGGAGATTTCCTGGACGCCGAAGTGATGGCATCCTTCAAGGAGATCGTAAGCAGTGTTCAGGCAACGCAGGCTGACAGCTTTGAACTCGTGTTTGACCCCACGCTGGTGCGCGGCATGAGCTATTATACTGGCACGATCTTTGAGATCGCAATGCCTGAGCTTGGCGCGGCCTGTGGCGGCGGCGGACGGTATGACAAGATGGTTGGAAAGTTCACAGGGCAGGACGTTCCTGCCTGTGGCTTCTCCATTGGCTTTGAGCGTATCGTGCTTCTTTTGATGGAGAGTGGCTTTAAGGTTCCTACCGCACCTGCAAAGGTGGCATATCTGATCGAAAAGGGTGTTAGCGGTGATAAGCTTTGCGAGGTGATCGTAAAGGCGCAGGAAGCCCGTTCGGAGGGTAAGCAGGTCCTGGTCGCAAGAATGAACAAGAACAAGAAGTTCCAGAAGGAGCAGCTTGAGGCGCAGGGATATACTGAATTTGAAGAGTTCTACAAAGAGGGATTAAAAAACTAGGATCGAGGTTTGGTAACATGGCGGAATCAATGAAGGGATTGAAGAGGACCTGCCGTTGCGCGGAGCTTTCCGTGTCAAACGTGGGGCAGACCGTCACCGTAATGGGATGGGTGCAGAAGATGCGGAATAAGGGAGGCCTGATCTTTGTGGATCTGCGCGACCGTTCCGGGATCCTGCAGGTGCTCTTTGAGGAGGAAGTATGCGGGAGCGAAGCCTTTGAAAAGGCTGCAAAGCTCCGCAGTGAATTTGTGGTTGCAGTGGTTGGCACGGTGGTTCACAGAAATGCCGACGTAAACGAGAAGATGGCAACTGGTGCCATTGAAGTAAGGGCGACGCAGGTGCGCATCCTGTCTGAAGCGCAGACGCCTCCTTTCCCCATTGAAGCGGACTCCAAGACGAAGGAAGAATTAAGATTAAAATATCGTTATCTTGACCTTCGCAGACCTGACATTCAAAAGAACCTGATCCTGCGCAGCAAGATTGCGACGACGATCAGGACCTTCCTTGCCGACGAAGGATTTCTTGAGATTGAGACCCCGATCCTGAACAAGTCCACGCCCGAAGGCGCAAGAGATTATCTTGTGCCCAGCCGCGTGCATCCCGGTACTTTTTATGCATTGCCGCAGTCACCGCAGATCTTTAAGCAGCTTCTGATGTGTTCCGGTTATGATCGCTATTTCCAGATCGCAAAGTGTTTCCGCGATGAGGATCTTCGCGCAGACCGTCAGCCCGAGTTTACGCAGGTGGACCTGGAGATGAGCTTCGTGACTGAAGAGGACGTCATGGACGTAACGGAGCGCATGGTGGCAAAGGCTTGCAAGGAAGCTACGGGCCTTGAGGTGAGCCTTCCCCTAAAGCGCATGACCTGGACGGAAGCGATGAACCGTTTTGGCTCTGATAAGCCGGATACGCGTTTTGGCATGGAGCTGAAGGATGTTTCTGAAGTCGTAAAGAATTGTGGATTTAGCGTATTCTCCGGCGCAGTGGCAGCCGGCGGGACCGTTCGAGGCATCAATGTCAAGGGACAGGCGGAAATGCCGAGAAAGAAGATCGACGCACTGGTGGAGTTCGCCAAGGGCTATGGCGTAAAGGGCCTTGCATATCTTGGCGTGCTTCCTGACGGAACCTATAAGTCCTCCTTTGCAAAATTCATGACGGAGGACGAACTAAAAGCATTGGCAACTGCCATGGACGGAGAGCCGGGAGACTTGCTTCTTTTCGCGGCAGACAGACTGAAGATCGTGTGGAACGTGCTTGGCGCGCTTCGCTGCGAGCTTGCAAAGCAACTTGGATTAGTAGATGAGAACAGATATGATTTCCTGTGGGTGACCGAGTTCCCTCAGTTTGAGTGGAGCGATGAGGAGGAGCGGTTCGTTGCAATGCACCATCCCTTCACCATGCCCATGGAGGAAGACCTTCCGAAGCTCGAATCCGATCCCGGAAGCGTTCGCGCGAAAGCATATGACATCGTCTTAAACGGCGTTGAGCTTGGCGGCGGAAGCGTTCGTATCTTCCAGGACGACGTGCAGGAGCGGATGTTCCAGGCACTTGGATTTACCAAGGAAAAGGCTTATGAGCAGTTCGGATTCCTTTTGGATGCCTTTAAGTATGGCGTTCCGCCTCATGCGGGACTTGCCATCGGACTGGATCGTTTCGTGATGCTGCTCACGAAGGCGGAAAGCATCCGCGAAGTGATCGCATTCCCGAAGGTGAAGGACGCATCCTGTCTCATGAGCGAATGTCCGAACGTGGTGGATCCCGCGCAGCTAAAGGAGCTGTGCCTTGAGATCGTCACGGCTGATAAGGAGTCATAAAACCGATGTGGGAGACCTGTTACTTCTTGAACATAGGAAATCTGACGGGCGAAGAGACGGCGATAGTACGCGAAATGGAGGCGCTTCTGGATCAGGAGCGCCTTCTTAAGTATCAGCGCGTGCAGGCAACGCAGGGGAGCCTTCTTAGCCTTGGCGCCGGAGCGCTGCTTCGTCTTGCCGTCATGGAATATCTGTCGGGCGACGTGGGAGTCACAAAGGCAACGCGAAGGCTCACGCCGAAGAGCTTGCTTTCCCTGACGGAAAAGCTCCCAAAGGGCAAAACGGAGCCGATCCTCTATCGCTACGGCGAGCAGGGGAAGCCCTATTTTGAGAATATTCCGTTGAAGTTCAGTCTGTCACACTCCGGAAGCGCAGTGATGCTTGCAGTTTCGGAAAGCGAGATCGGAGCGGACCTGCAGGAGATCAAGCAGACAAACTGGGAAAAGCTTTCCGAGCGGTTTTATGCCGAAGAGGAAAAGCAGCGATTGCATAGGCTTCTTGAAAAGGATCCGGAAAGGGCAAGGGAGGAATTCTTTCGCCTTTGGTGCCTGAAGGAAGCGTATGGAAAGTGGAGCGGAGAGGGCGTTACGCCGTATCTTGTCGTGCCGCTATTGCAAAATCATAACATGGGAAAAAACAACCTCAGGGAGGGAAGGCTTTCCTGGGGTGAGAAATCATATCGCTACGCCGTATATCAATCCGAATCGGCGCAGCAATAAAGGAGCAAAAATGAAGCGTTTGCTGAAATTTCTGAAAAGCTATCGGAAGGAATGTGTGATCGCGCCGCTGTTCAAGCTGTTGGAGGCGGCCTTTGAACTGTTCGTTCCGAAGGTTATGGCCAGCATCATCGATGTCGGTATCAAGAATCATGACGGATCCTATGTGATCAAGATGGGCCTTGTGCTTGTGGCACTTGCGGTCATTGGGCTTAGCTGCGCGGTTACGGCGCAGTTTTTTGCGGCGAAGGCAGCGGTTGGCTTTTCGACAAAGCTTCGCGAGGTGCTCTTTGGACATATTGAGGATCTGAGCTTTACGGACATTGACCAGGCGGGTACGTCGACTTTGATCACGCGCATGACCAGTGACGTCAACCAGGTTCAGTCCGGCGTGAACATGACGCTTCGTCTGTTCCTGCGTTCCCCGATCATCGTATTTGGCGCCATGATCATGGCCTTTACGGTGGACGTGGAGATGGCATGGATCTTTGTGATCGCGATCCCGATCCTTGCGATCATTGTCTTTGGCATTATGCTTTTGACCATGCCCCTGTACAAGAAGGTGCAGAGTGGCCTGGATAAGGTGCTTGGCATCACCAGAGAGAACCTGACGGGTGTCCGCGTGATCCGCGCCTTTCATCAGGAGGAGACCGAAAAGACAAGGTTTGATGAGAGCAATCAGGCCCTCACGGCCATGCAAAAGTTTGTGGGCAGGATCAGTGCCTGCATGAATCCCGTGACCTACGTGATCGTGAATCTTGCGATCATGATCCTCATCTATAAGGGTGCTTTGAAGGTGCAGATCGGTGACCTCTCGCAAGGTCAGGTCATCGCGATTCTGGATTATATGTCAATGATTTTGGTTGAGCTTGTGAAGCTTGCAAACCTGATCATCTTGATGACGAAGGCCTTGGCCTGCGCAGACCGCGTGGCCTCCGTGCTGGAAATCGGAACGGACGTAGGCGAGAATGGCAGCGACGCGGCAAATGGCAAGGACCAGGCCGAGAACGGAACGGCAGAAGGCAAGAGCGGAGCGCAAGGTGCGGCATCCTCCGACGATGCGCAGCCCGTTGAAACCTTTGTGGGCGCTTCCGTTGCGCAGAGAGAAGACGCGAACTATCTGGTATTTGACCACGTGGCGATGAAATATCGCGGCGCAGGCGAGGAAACCTTGGAGGACGTAAGCTTTGCCGTGAGAAAGGGCGACACCGTCGGCGTCATAGGCGGTACGGGCTCCGGTAAATCTTCGTTGGTGAACCTGATCCCGGGATTCTATCCCGCGACGCAGGGCCGTATTTTACTCGAGGGCAAGGAGCTTTCTTCCTTCGACGAGGCAGAGCTTCGAAATCGCATGGGCATTGTGCCTCAAAAGGCGGTTCTGTTCCAGGGAACGATCCGCTCAAACCTTCTTTGGGGCAAGCCGGACGCAACGGAAGAGGAAATGTGGAACGCGCTTGAGCTTGCACAGGCGAAGGAGATCGTGGAAGGAAAGGACGGAAGACTTGACGCCGAGGTGGCGCAAAACGGCCGCAATTTCTCGGGCGGTCAGCGTCAGCGTCTGACCATCGCAAGAGCCTTGGTGCGTAAGCCGGAGATCCTGATCCTCGACGACAGTGCGTCAGCGCTGGACTATGCGACCGACGCAAAGCTTCGCGCTGCGATAAAGAGCATCAAAGATCAGACAACCACCTTCATCGTTTCGCAAAGAGCATCCAGCATCCGCCATGCAGACCTGATCATCGTTTTGGATGACGGACGAGTTGCCGGACTTGGAACGCATGACGAGCTTCTTGCAAGCTGTGAAGTATATCAGGAAATCTATTATTCCCAGTACCCTGAGGAAAGAAAGGGGGCGGTGACCAATGGCTAAGGAAAAGCTGACGCTGGACAAGAAGACGACGTGGAAGCGCGTCTTTGGCTATGTCAAAAAGTATTGGTTTGCGATCGTGGCTTCGTTTATCCTCGCGGCCGTGACCGTGGCGCTGTCTCTTTATATTCCGATCCTGACGGGCGATGCCGTGGATGAGATGATCGGGCCTGGGGCGGTTGACGTTCACGCCGTGCTTTCGATCGTCGCAAAGATCGGCTTTGCAATGCTGTTCACTGCGATCGCGCAGTGGATCATGAATACCTGCAACAACTATGTTTGCTTTCACGTCGTTCGCGACATTCGAAAGGACGCCTTCGAGAAGATAGAAATTCTGCCGCTTAAGTACTTGGACGGTCATGCGGCAGGTGACATCGTAAGCCGCGTGATCGCAGACGTGGACACCTTCGCGGACGGCCTTCTCATGGGCTTTACGCAGTTTTTCACGGGGATCCTCACCATCGGCGGAACGCTGGTCTTCATGATGATATACAACATTCCGATCGCACTCGTGGTTGTGGGCCTGACGCCGATCTCCTTCCTGGTGGCGCGCTTTATCGCAACGCACACGCATGACATGTTCCAGGAGCAGAGTAAGACCAGGGGCGAGCAGACGGCGCTGATCCAGGAGATGGTGGAGAACCAGAAGGTGGTAAGAACCTTCTCGCAGGAGGAGGCCGTTAAGACGCGGTTTGGCGAAATCAACGACAGACTGCAAAGGTGCTCCTTAAAGGCAATCTTTTATTCCTCGCTGGTAAATCCTTGCACGCGCTTTGTCAACAGCCTGGTATATGCAGGCGTAGGCATATTCGGCGCGTTCCTTGCGATCAACGGCGGCATCACCGTCGGAAGACTGAGCTGCTTTTTGCGCTATGCGAATCAATATACCAAACCGTTCAATGAGATCTCGGGCGTGGTGACGGAGCTGCAGAACGCATTTGTCTGCGCATCGAGAGTGTTTGCACTGATCGACCAGGAGCCGCAGGTTCCCGAGGATGAAGACGCAGTCACACTGGGCGAGGCAAGCGGGAACGTGGAGCTTTCCGACGTTTACTTTTCCTATGTTCCGGAGCAGAAGCTCATTGAGAATTTCAACCTGTCCGTACAGCCTGGTCAGAGAGTTGCCATCGTTGGTCCCACGGGCTGCGGCAAGACCACGGTGATCAATCTGCTCATGCGATTCTATGACGTGAATTCCGGAACGATCCGCGTGGACGGAAACGACATCAGACATTTGACGCGCGGAAGCCTTCGCACGAATTATGGCATGGTTCTTCAGGAGACCTGGCTGCGCGCGGGGACGATTCTTGACAATATCCGCATGGGTAAGCCAGAAGCGACGGAGGAAGAAGTCAAGGCTGCGGCCAAGGCTGCGCATGCGCACGGCTTTATCAAGCGTCTTCCCAAGGGCTATCACACCGTGATCACGGAGGATGGCGGAAGCCTGTCGCAGGGACAAAAGCAGCTCCTTTGCATTGCGAGAGTCATGCTCTGTCTGCCGCCCATGCTGATCCTGGATGAGGCAACAAGCTCCATCGATACCAGAACGGAATTGAAGATCCAGAATGCCTTTGCAAAGATGATGGAGGGGCGCACCAGCTTTATCGTTGCGCACAGACTTTCCACCATCCGCGAGGCGGACGTGATCCTTGTGATGCGTGACGGAAACATCATCGAGCAGGGCAATCACGAGAGCCTGCTTGCAAAGAATGGATTCTATACGAACCTTTACAACAGTCAATTTGCGGGGTGAGAACATGGCAACTTATAAGATCTTGATCGTAGAAGATGAACCCGGGATCCGCGAGAACGTGGCGGAGCAGCTTCGAAGCTGGGACATGGACGTGCGGATCGTCACGGACTTTCGGAAGGTGACGGCGGATTTTGCGGAGTATCAGCCGCATTTGGTGCTCCTTGACATTTCACTGCCCTTTATGAACGGATATCACTGGTGCAAGGAGATCCGCTCCACGTCCAAGGTGCCGATCATCTTTGTATCGTCTGCGGCGGACAACATGAACATTGTCATGGCCATGACAATGGGAGCGGACGATTTTATCGCGAAGCCTTTTGACGGGAACGTGCTTGTGGCAAAGGTGCAGGCGCTTCTTCGCCGCACCTATGATTTCGCAGAGAGCGTCTCCGTTCTTGAACATCGCGGCGCACTCCTCAACACGGAGGACGGGACCCTTTCCTATCAAGGCGAGAAGATCACGTTATCCAAGAATGAGTTCCGTATTTTGATGGTTCTCATGAAGAACAAGGGCAAGATCGTCAGCCGCGAAAAGCTCATGGAGGCACTTTGGCAGACGGATGCCTTTGTGGACGAGAATGCGCTTACCGTGAATGTTGGACGCCTTCGCAAAAAGCTGGAAGGCGCAGGGCTGGAGAACTTTATCGAGACCAAATTTGGCCAGGGCTATCTGATCTCTCAGGAGTCTTAAGCAGCAAGTGGAGCAGCGCTTGCCGAGGCGCTGCCACGAAGGAGAAGAATAAGTGAAATTTGGACAATACCTCAAGGAGCATAAAGGCTCGCTGATCCTTTTTTTGATCTGCACGGGCATCTACTTTATCACCTTTGCACTCTATCATTTTCCATTGCAGGCGGTGCTTTATCCGACTTATCTTTGCGCCTTGATCTTGCTGGGGTATTCTTTCTTCCGATATCGTCAGGCGAAAAAGAAGCATGAAGACTTTGCCTTGCTGCAAAAGCTTCCGGAAACACTCCTCGAGTCCATGCAGCAATGGCAGACCACGGAGGACGCGGATTATCAGGAGATCCTGCGACTTCTTTCGGAGGCGCGTTATCGCGAGAACCAGGAGAATCATGAGAAGTTCGCGGATGCCATGGAGTATTTCACCACATGGGCACACCAGATCAAGACGCCCATCGCGTCCATGCGACTTCGCTTAGAGGCGGAGGACAGCACCTTTGCAAGAGGCGTGTCGGAGGATCTTTTCCGCATCGAAAGCTATGTGGAGATGGTCCTTACGTATCTTCGACTGGGCGAGGGTGGCTCGGATTACGTGTTCCGCGGCGTAGAACTGGATGACGTGATCAAGGGGAGCCTTCGGAAATATGCGTCGCAGTTCATCGGTCATGGCGTAAGGCTTATTTATGAGCCCGTGGACATGAAGGTGATCACGGATGAGAAATGGTTTTCCTTTGTGCTGGAACAGCTCCTTTCCAACGCGCTGAAATATACTCCCGCCGGAAGCGTCACCATCGGGAAGATGGGAGAGGACACGCTTTTCGTCAAAGATACGGGCATCGGGATCGCTGCAGAGGATCTGCCCAGGATCTTTGAAAAGGGCTATACCGGCAAGAACGGTCGCATTGACAAGAAGGCCAGCGGCCTTGGCCTTTACCTTTGCAAAAGGATATGTGATAATCTTGGCATCGTGATCAGCGCAACGTCTGTTGTAGATGAAGGGACACAGGTCACGCTGAAGTTTGATCTAAACCCGAAAGTGATAGAATAAACAGGCAGACCATTTGTGACAAAAACGTTAGTTTTGCTTCCCCAACCGTAAGGAAATGCGATGGAGGAAGGGAAGGCGGTCTGATATGCTAGGCTTGTAAGATAAAGATCAAAAAACCGCGAAGGAAGCGGAAATCAGGAGGCATAAAATGAGTTTACTTACGGCTGAGCATTTGAAGAAGATTTATACCACGCGTTTTGGCGGCAACCAGGTGGAAGCCCTGCGCGACGTAAACTTTACCGTGGAAAAGGGGGAATACGTTGCGATCATGGGAGAGTCCGGTTCCGGAAAGACGACGCTCCTTAATATCCTTGCGTCGCTGGATCGTCCGACGGCCGGAAAGGTCATTCTGGACGGACAGGACACTTCAAAGATCAAGGAAAAGGACCTCGCAGAGTACAGAAGAGATCACCTGGGATTTGTCTTCCAGGAGTTCAATCTGCTGGACACCTTTTCCGTGGAAGATAACATTTACCTTCCCTTGGTCCTGGCAGGGAAGAAATATGAGGAGATGAGAGAGAAGCTTTTGCCCATTGCCGGCAAGCTTGGCATTACGGAGCTTCTCAAGAAGTACCCCTATGAGATCTCGGGCGGTCAAAAGCAGAGGGCTGCAGTGGCCAGGGCGCTGATCAATGATCCCAAGATCCTGCTTGCGGATGAGCCCACGGGTGCGCTGGATTCCAAGTCGACGGACGAGCTCCTTCGGCTGTTCAACACCGTGAACGAGGGTGGACAGACGATCCTGATGGTAACCCACTCCGTCAAGGCGGCAAGCCATGCGGGAAGAGTATTGTTCATCAAGGACGGCGAGGTGTTCCACCAGCTCTATCGCGGCGATCAGACCATGGAACAGTTTTATCAAAAGATCTCGGATACACTTTCCCTCCTGCAGGCGGGAGGTGAGCACAGATGAGAGGATTGTTCTTTCAAAAACTCGCGATCACCGGCATGAAGAAGAATCGGCAGATTTACTTGCCTTACCTTCTCACCTGCATCTTGACTGTCATGATGTTTTACCTGCTCCATAGCATTAGCTACTCGCATCTGCTTATGATGATGAAGGGCGGCAGCAGCACGGAGGCGGCGCTTACGCTTGGAAAGTTCGTGGTGGCGATCTTTTCCTTCCTGTTTCTTTGGTATTCGAATTCCTTCCTGGCAAAGAGAAGGACCAAGGAATTTGGACTATACAACATCCTGGGCATGGGGAAGCGTGGCCTTCGTAAGATCATGTTTTGGGAAACCTTGATCACGGCCGTGATCGGGATCGTGGGCGGACTCCTTTTCGGCTTTTTGTTCTCAAAGCTGGCGGAGCTTTGCCTGGCAAACATATTAAGATCCGAGGTGACGGATTATTCCTTTACGTTCCATCTGGAAAGCTTTCTGTTCACGGCGGAGATTTACGGTGCGATCTTTGCATTCCTTTTGATCCGCAGCATGATCAAGGTACAGATCTCAAATCCCATGGAGCTGTTTCGCAGTGAAAACTATGGTGAAAAGCCTCCGAAAGCCAATTGGCTCCTCGCGGTCCTCGGGCTGTTGCTCCTGGCAGGAGCTTACGCGCTGGCGGTGTCGATCAAATCGCCCCTGGCAGCATTGTTCCTCTTTTTTGTGGCCGTAGTCATGGTCATTATTGCAACCTATTTGCTCTTTATCGCCGGGAGCGTCGCATTCTGCAAGATTCTCAAGAGCAAAAAGGGATATTATTACAAAAAGCAGCATTTTGTTTCACTGTCCTCCATGATCTATCGCATGAAGAGAAATGGCGCGGGACTGGCATCCATCTGCATCCTGAGCACCATGGTGCTTGTCATGCTGTCCTCAACGGGAAGCTTGTATTTCGGGATGAATGAAGCCATCGACCATCGTTTTTTCAGACAGACGGAATTGTATCTGAACGTATATACTGGCGCCACTGAGGACTTAAACATGGAGGCGCGCGAGAAGATCAAGGGCTTGTATCAGCAGGAATTTGAGAAGGCCGGCGTAACACCGAAGAACGTGGTCGATTATGCCTGCGTCAGGACGGAAGGCGTAATCTTAAGCGATTCCGCGATCGAACTAACGCAGGGGGGATACGGCGAAGACATGGAATCCATTTTCTCCACGAGCAAATTTTGTGTCGTTGATTTCATTTCCGCACAGGATTATAATCGGCTGATGGGAACGGATCTGGCTCCTGCAGCTGGGGAAGCGTACCTCTACACAAATAATTGTCAGTTCGGACAAGAAAAGCTCGCCATCGACAATTTGACCTGGAAAGTGAGGGGGCACGTAAAGTCCATGTTCACGCGTGGAAACAACTCTCTTGATTTTGTGCCATTTGTCGTCTTGATCCTTTCAGACCTTAACGAGACAAATGCGATCTTTGAAAGCTCACAGCAGGAAGATAGCCCGATTTACGTAACCCTTCAATGGCTTTACTGTTACGATATTGACGGAACCGATGAAGAGGTCCTGAACATGGCAAAGCAGCTGAAACTGGCCGTTGTGCCGGAGCTGATCAAGGACTTCACCGGGGATGAGAATATCGCATATTCCATTTATTTTCAAAGTAAGCCTGAAACAAAGAAGAGCATGACGGATCTCTACGGCGGACTTTTCTTTATCGGAGTGCTCCTTAGCTTTTTGTTCCTGATGGCCGCAGTGCTCATCATCTATTACAAGCAGATCTCAGAGGGCTATGAGGATCAGGGACGATTTGGGATCATGAAAAAGGTGGGCATGACTACAAAGGACATAAAAAGCAGCATCAATTCGCAGGTGCTCACGGTGTTCTTTGCACCGCTTCTGATGGCAGGACTCCATCTGTCCTTTGCTTACCCCTTGATCTGGAGAGTATTGCAGCTCCTGATGCTCACCAATCTTGGGTATGTCATACTGATCACCGTTTGCATCTACGCAGCCTTTACGGTATTCTACGTTGGAGTATACAAGTGGACGGCAGGTACATATTACAGGATCGTGGGCGGAAATAAGAAATAAGGGACGCATGCGGCGCCAATTGGTGGCAGGGGCACGGCCCATCCACGGAAGGAAGGAAAGATGACGGACAAAAAACAAAGCATCAAGCGAAAGGAATTGTTTCGAACCATCAAATTCGTTTTGTTTTCCGCTTCTGCGGGGATCATCGAGCTTGGTTCGTTCACGCTCCTTGACCTTTTCACCCCGTGGCCCTATTGGCCGAAATACCTGGTGGCATTGACGCTTTCCGTGCTCTGGAATTTTACGCTCAATCGCCAGTTTACGTTCCAGTCGGCCAACAACGTACCCGTGGCAATGTTTAAGGTGGCCTGCTATTATGCAGTGTTCACGCCGGTGACCACCATAGGAGGCAATTTCCTCGCGGAAACTCTTGGCTGGAATGACGTGCTGGTCACGATCCTGAACATGGCCCTCAACTTGGTGACGGAATATCTTTATGATCGATTTGTGGTCTTTGGCAAAACCATCGACACCAATGAGAGAGCAAAAAAGGAAAAAGAATCCTAGAGAGAAAACATAAAATGAGTGCTTTTTAGCCCTTACGTACCGTCGGAAACTTGGCGGTTTGCGTAAGGGCTTTCATTTTGGCAATTTTTGAAAAGAATTTCGCATGTTTTCGTAAGTGAAAGCATTGACCTTTTTGCAATGGCATATTAGAATAGTGATACAAGGGAAAGTGGGCGCTTATGTCAATTCGGAGGAAAACGCATGCAGAAGGAAGCATACCGCAATGTCTTTGCGGAGATTGGTAAGACAGAAAAAGAAGTGAAGGATCGCCTTGAGGAGATCAAGCAGGAATTCTTTTACGGACCTGACAAAGTATATTTTCAAGTCGGCGACGACATGGGATATTTAGAGGATACGGGAAATCATGACGCACGAACGGAAGGCATGTCCTATGGCATGATGATGTGCGTTCAGATGGACATGAAGGAAGAGTTTGACCGCATCTGGAAATGGGCCAAGACCTACATGTACATGGAGGATGGCTTTAATGAAGGGTATTTTGCCTGGTCCTGCGCCGTGGACGGCAAGAAGAACGCACATGGCCCTGCACCGGACGGCGAAGAGTTTTTTGCGATGGCGCTGTTCTTCGCATCCCACAGATGGGGCGACGGCGAAGGCATATTCAACTATTCGCATGAAGCAAAGGAGATACTTAGGGCCGTGCTCCATAAGGGAGAAAACGGCAGGCAAGGGTGCCCCATGTGGAATCATGAGAACCACCAGATCCTGTTCGTCCCTGGCATTGATTATACGGATCCCTCCTATCATCTGCCACATTTTTATGAGCTATTTGCGAAGTGGGCATATGAAGAGGATCGGGAGTTTTGGAAAGAGGCGGCAAAGGCAAGCAGGGAGTACCTTGCAAAAGCATGTCACCCTGTTTCCGGCATGAATGCGGAATACGCGGAGTTTGACGGCAGTCCGATGTCAAGGAAGCTTCCTTGGACCAAGGACAGGCATGACTGGTTTTACAGTGATGCTTATCGCACGGTTGCAAACATTGGACTGGATTATGAATGGAACGGCATCAACGTAGGGCAGTGTGAGGCGGCGGAGCGTTTGCAGTACACGCTTGGCGTGGTGAATCGCGACAACCCGTTCCGCATCTATGAAGTCGACGGCACGCCGCTTGAGGGAAAGGCACTTCATCCTGTTGGCATGCTCGTTACGACGGCGCAGGGAGCATTGGCCGTGGACGGCCCCATCTCCCTGACAAGTCCTGACCAGACGAAGGCCCTTGCGGCGCAATGGGTTTCGAGGTTTTGGAAGGAGCCGCTCCGAAAAGGAGACAGGCGGTATTATGACAATTGTCTTTATGTGTTTGCATTCCTTGCACTGAGCGGGAATTATCGAATCTACGAGTAACGACGAAGAACGGAGGCAGAAAGAACATGGCAGGACCAAAAGCACCAAAGGACCCTACCGCAAAGGGGAGTCATTTTTATATCTGCAGGCAAAAGGAAGTGGCAGGAAATCCTACGCCGGATGGCAGAGGAGTGCAGTTCATCTATTTGGACGGGGAGAGGCTGACCACGTTTGCGAAAATGGTGGGATCCGTTACGGATGAGACCATGATCAACAATCTTCGTTCTGCTGAAGGCTTCCTTTCCATGGTGGCAGGCATCGGCGTGACCGTGGAAGCGCAGGATGCTGACAATGCGATCGATTTTGTGTTCCAGATGTATGGGAAAAGGGATACTTACGGTTCGGGAGATCAGCTCCGCGTGCGCTGCAGGCCGGATGGCATGGAGCAGATCATATGGCTGGACGATCATGAGTGGGGCGATGACAATGCCGTGGTTGGACAGATGCGTTTCGAATTTGAAAAGCCCGGTACGCTGGCAACCATCGACGTAAAGCTTTATCTTCGCGAGGGCTTTGAAGCACCGGAACAGGAAGAGCGCACTGAGATTCGCGTGGAAAGTGAAGCATATCAGGCAATCCTTGGACGTTCCCTCATGAATCTTGGGAATTATGCAAGGGTGAAAAGGGTTCTTGACCGAGCAAAACGCGGTGAAGAAGTGACCATTGCTTTCATCGGCGGATCCATCACCCAGGGCGCAGGTGCTACGCCCATCGATAAGAAGGCATATGCATATCAGACCTGGGAACGATTTAAGGAAAATTTTGGCGAGAACGTAAAACTCATTAAGGCAGGCGTTGGCGGAACGCCCTCAGAGCTTGGCATGATCCGTTTTGAGAGGGACGTGCTCCGCGGCTTTACCGTAAAGCCTGACCTGATCGTGATCGAGTTTTCCGTGAATGATGAAGGCGATGAGACGAAGGGCCTTTGCTATGAGAGCCTCGTCCGCAAATGTCTTGCGATGTCTGATGACACGGCAGTCATCCTCATCCATGCGGTGTTCGCGGATGACTGGAACCTGGAAGAACGCTTAGGGCCTGTCGGGGAGCGTTATGAGGTTCCCATGGTGAGCGTTCGTCAGGGCGTCGTGCCGCAGTTTTACTTAAAGCCCGATACAGGAAGAGTATTGACAAAGAGCCAGTTCTTCTATGATGTTTATCATCCCACGAACATGGGGCATACGATCATGGCAGATTGTCTGATCCATCTCATGAAGAAGATCGATCAGTCACCCGAGATCGCAGACATAGACTGGAGAAGCAAACAGCCTTATTTCGGCGCTGATTTTGAAAACGTGGAGCTTGTGGACCGTGCATGGAAGACAGAGCTTCTAATGGACCTTACGGTCGGAAGCTTTTTGGAAAATGATGCAGACCTGCAGAGAGTGGAAATGGATGATCAGATCGTTCCCGTGCCGGAGTTCCCGAATAACTGGCACCACGCAGGCGGAAGCGAAGCATTCAGCGCAAAGATCAGCTGCAAGTCCCTCCTCATTGTTGTCAAGGATTCCGGTTCGCCGGAATATGGCAAAGCCATCGTCAAGGTAGATGGCAAGGAGGTTTTGACGCTGGATCCCCGGATCGTTGGCTGGACGCACTGCACGCCGCTGATCATTTGGCGCGGAGAGCAGACGATGGAGCATAAGATCGAAGTTTCCATGATCCCGGGGGATGAGGACAAAAAGATGACGATCCTGGGGTTTGGCGTTGTAAGATAAGGACGAATACTAACAGAGAGAAGGTTGACGTAAATGAGTCGTACTTGTGTGATCGCTAAGGAAGAACAATTGGCCAGTTTTATTCTGGAAAGCACGGCGCTGCCAGGCGTTCGAAAGATCGCGGAAAAGGTGGCAAAGGACGTAAAGGCGGTTTGCGGGAGCATGCCCCAGATCGTGGAGCAGGAAGTGATCCCGAAGGCTGTTTCCGCTGAGGGTAGCATGAACGTTCTGGAGGACTTCTTTGACAAGGACGTGGTCTTTGTGGGTACACTGGGGTATAGCGATACCTTGGATTGTCTTGCGGAATTTGGCGTTTTTGACGTGTCGCAGCTTCGCGGAAAACGGGAGGTTTACAGAATCTCGATCATAGGGAAATCCCTTGTGATCGCCGGAAGTGACAAGCTGGGAACAATCTACGGCCTCTTTGCACTTTCGGAATATATCGGCGTATCCCCGATGGTAAAATTCGGTGATGCCGTGCCGCAGCCCAACCGTACCTTGATCGCGGGTGAGGACATCGAGGTCGTTTCCAAGGAGCCCAGCGTGAAATACCGTGGCTTCTTTATCAACGATGAGTGGCCTTGCTTTGGCAATTGGGCCGTGGAGCATTTTGGCGGAATCAATGCGAAACTTTATGATCAAGTATTCGAATTCCTTCTGCGCATGAAGGGCAATTATCTCTGGCCTGCGATGTGGGCTTCGAGTTTTCCTTTGGACGGCCCCGGAAGCGCAAACGAGGAATTGGCGGATATGTATGGCATCACGATCGCATATTCCCATCATGAGCCTTGTCTTCGCGCCAGTGAGGAATGGGATAAGGTCAAGGGACCTGATTCTCGCTATGGAAATGAATGGAATTTCCATACCAATCAGGAAGGCCTTTTGAACTACTGGATGGACTCCTTAAAGCGCAGCGGTAAGTACAAGCACATGATCACGATCGGCATGCGCGGTGAGCGAGACAGTTCCATGCTTGGCCCAGATTCGACCTTGAAGGATAACATTGACCTCTTAAAGAGCGTGATCAAGGCGCAAAGAGGTCTGATCATGCATTACGTGAACTTTGACCTGAACAAGGTGCCGCAGCTCCTGGCCCTCTACAAAGAGGTGGAAGCGTACTTTTACGGTGATGAGGAGACGGAAGGCTTAAAGGATTGGGACGAGCTGGAGAACGTGATCTTTATGCTCTGTGAGGACAATTTTGGTCACATGCGCACGCTCCCGACCGCGGACATCCGTTCCCACAAGGGCGGCTTCGGCATGTATTATCACTTGGATTATCACGGCGGTCCCGTATCCTATGAGTGGATGCCGTCAACTCCACTTTCCCTGATCTGGGAGCAGATGACGGAAGCATATGATTACGGCATTCAGGACGTATGGATCGTCAACGTGGGCGACATCAAGGGCAATGAGGTTGCGTTGAACTATTTCATGGATCTCGCCTATGATTTCGATAAATGGGGCAGCAGTGCAAAGAACACCTGGAGAGAGTACCTTACGCAATGGGCGGCAAGGATCTTCCCCGGAGCAACGCCGGAGAGGCAGCAGGCACTCGCGGACATCTACGAAGGCTTTGTACAGCTGAACTTCATGAGAAGACCCGAGGCGCTTCACGCAGGCGTTTACCATCCCTGCAATTATCGCGAGACCGACAGGCTCCTTACCATGATCGAGAAGGTGGAGCAGCTCAATGAGAAGACCTATGCGGAGCTGGATCGGATCTCCAAGCTGCCGGCTTACAGCATGATCTATTATCCCGCGCGCATCAGCATGAACCTGATCAAGATGCAGCTCTTTGCAGGAAAGAATCAGTTTTATGCTTCTCAGGGAAGACCGATCGCCAATACCTATGGCGAACTCATGAAGCAATGTATTGAGGAAGACAAGAGACTATGCCAGGAATTCCGTGAGTTTAGAAATGGCAAGTGGGCTGGCATGGAGCTTGAAAAGCACATTGGCTTTACCAAGTGGAATGACGACGGATGGAGATATCCCGCGCGCAGCGTTGTGGAGCCCGTATCTCAGCCGAGGATGAGCGTGTCCAGGGCGGATGATCCGATCCTCGCGACGAAGAATTATGGCGCGCCTCAGGTGATCCGCGTGCATGATTTCCTGAACCTGAACGTGGATCAGGTGGCACTTGAGATCAGCAATGACGGCACGGGTTCAGTGAAATTTACGATCAAGCCTCAGACGGGAGAGATCCCTTCGTGGCTTAAGGTTTCGGCGTTGGAGGGTGAAACGGAGACCCTTTCGGAGATCACGATCGGGTGTGACCGCGAGGAGCTCGAAAAGGCAGTACTCGCCAGCAAGAAGGAAGATGGGACATTTGACGATGACGGGATCCAGACGGCAGTCCTTCTCGTGGAAAACGACAATGCAGTGGTGGCAGTGGAAGTGAAGGCCGCGATGCCAAACGTGGAGGAGCTTGCGAAGGGAACGTTCCTTCCGGATGCCGTGGACGGCGTGATCGTCATGGAAGCGCATCACTATGCAGAGAAAAAGGATCTGGAAGATGCAGGCTTTGTGCATCTTGAAGGCCATGGCAGAAGCGGAAACGGTATGAAGGTGCTTCCGTCCACGGCGGAGTTTTCACCGAAGGGCGAAAAGCCGGAGCTTACCTACAAGTTCCGCTTGCCGGAAGAAGGGAAATATCGCGTGGAGCTTTGGACTTCACCCGTAAATTCCCTGGTGAACGACAGGGCGCTTCGCGTGCATTTAGAGACGCCGGTGCAGTCTAAGAACATGAATGTCCTGAATCCCAGCTATCGCGGCGGAGATTATAACGATCCCAAGTGGTCTGCGGCCGTGATGAATCAGATCCATGTAGTGGGTGCTGACATGAACTTTGAGGCCGGAGATCAGTATTTGAAGATTGGCGCGCTCGAAGCAGGCCTGGTACTTGAGAGAATTCTGATCTATCCCGCAGGAAAGAAGCTCAAGGATTCCTATCTTGGACCGAAGGAAAGCTATTTCAAGGCAGAATGAAGTGACCTATAACAAAGTGACACATAAAACAAAACGTGCCAGTGGGGACTGTCCCCGCTGGCACGTTTGCTTGTATTGCCTTCTGGCATATTTTATTCCTTTGCAGGTGCGGTTGCATTTTCCTCTGAGGGTTGCACTTCCTTGGCCTCAGGGAGCGTCAGGAGCACTTTGACGATGCGGTTTTGGTCGAGGCCTTGTACCTTCAGTACCGTGCCGTCCTCGAGCGTTACGGATTCGCCGTCCTCGGGAAGGTCGTCAAGATGCTCGATTAGGATGCCGCCGATGGAGTCATATTCCTCGCTCGCAAGGGAAATCCCAAGCGTATCGTTCACGTCATCCAAGTTCATGCTGCCTTCGATCAGATAATTTCTGTCATCGATCTTTTTGATCTTTTCAACTTCGTCTTGATCATATTCATCACGGATCTCGCCGACGATCTCCTCCAGCAGGTCTTCCAGGGTGATCATGCCGACGGTGACGCCATATTCATTGACCACAAAGGTAACGCTGGTGGTCTTTTCGCGGATCTCATACAAAAGATCGGAAATCTTTTTGTATTCGTAGGTGAAATGCGCTTCCCGCAGGATGTTCCGGATATGGAAATGTTCTGGATCATCCGTGAGGATAAAGTCCTTGATATTGATCAGACCGATAATGTTGTCCTTGTCTTCTTCATATACGGGAAGACGAGTGTACATGTGCTTTCTGAAAACGGAGAGGACTTCGTGATAATCATCGTTCACGTTCACCGTGACCATGTTGACCTTCGGGATCATGATGTCCTTTGCCAGGGCATCCGAGAATTCAAACACGTTGTAGATGATCTCGCGTTCTTCGGACTCGATCACGCCGTCTTCGTGGCTTACGTCAACGTAAGTCTTAAGCTCGTTCTCCGTCATGGTACTGGTCTTTTCATTGGGGTCCACGTGGAACAGGAAAAGCACCAGGCCGGAGATCTTGTCGATCAAAAAGATCAACGGTGTAAGCACGGTCGTTAACGCGTAGATCACGCCGCCGTAAGCAAGGGCAAGGCGATCAGCAAAGTGCATTGCCCAGGTCTTGGGGATCACCTCTCCGAAGATCAGGATGACCAGGGTCAGCACAAAGGTCGCAATGCTGACTGCAAGGCTGATCCGCATGGCCATGGTCGCCGCCAGGGCGGAGGCGGAAAGGTTCACGACGTTGTTCCCGATGAGGATCGCGCTGAGCATCTTGCTGTTGTGGTCCAAGAGCTTATTCACTCTGGCCGCACGCTTGTTGCCTTCCTCCTCAAGGGAGCGGAGCCGCACCTTGTTGGCTGCCGTCAATGCCGTCTCTGCCGAGGAAAAGAACGCCGACAGGACGATCAGTATAAACAATATGATCAGTTCAATGACAAATAGCTGTATGTCATCTGGGGGAACCAAGAAAAACCACACTCCTTTACTTCATTCAGAATGATATTTATGGAATATCTTACAGAAAAGCCTATGAATTGTCAAGTTGACAGATAAAAGATTTTATGCTATACTAGCATCGATTGTGAGAAAAAGTCGTAAATCGCGTAAGAAATAAGGAGGTTTCATTTATGAAGCACATTAAGACTTTAACTACCAGAGACCTGAAGAAGTCCATGAAGAAGGGTGGCTGCGGCGAGTGCCAGACTTCCTGCCAGTCTGCATGCAAGACTTCCTGTACCGTGGGAAATCAGAGCTGCGAGCAGTTGAAGTAAGCGAATTACATATTCGAACTGAAAAAACAATCATAAGCAGCGATCCTAAGGTCGCTGCTTATCTTTTGATTTTACGATCAGAGAGGAAGCTTTTGTGATACACCAATATAAAAGTAATGGCCTGAATATCGTGATGGACGTGAACAGCGGTTCCATTCACGTGGTGGATGACATCGTGTATGACATGATCCCGCTTGTGGAGCCCTTGGTCAACGAGGGAGTCAAGGATCCAGACGTCATCAAGGCGGCCGTAGTACACCTCGCCGGCATTCCCTATCCCGAAGAGGAGATCGGGGAAGCAGTGGATGAGGTCCTGGAATTGGAAAAGAACGGACAGCTCTTTGCCAAGGACATATATGAAAGTTATGTTTTCGACTTTAAGAAGAGACCCAACGTGGTGAAGGCACTTTGCCTCCACATTTCCCATGATTGCAACCTTGCCTGCAAGTATTGCTTTGCGGAAGAGGGCGAATATCATGGCAGAAGGGCTCTCATGAGCTTTGAAGTCGGCAAGAAGGCATTGGATTTCCTGGTTGCAAATTCTGGCAACCGTACGAACCTTGAGGTGGATTTCTTCGGCGGCGAACCGCTGATGAACTGGCAGGTCGTAAAGGAGCTGGTGGAATACGGACGCAGCATCGAAGAAGCGAACAATAAGAAATTCCGTTTTACGCTGACTACCAATGGCGTGCTCTTAAATGATGAGATCATGGAATTTGCAAATCGCGAGATGGGCAACGTCGTTCTCAGCATTGACGGCCGAAAGGAAGTTCATGACGCGATGCGGCCTTTCCGCGGCGGACAGGGCAGTTATGACCTGATCGTGCCGAAGTTCCAGAAGGTTGCAGAGAGCAGAAATCAGACGAACTATTACGTGCGCGGAACCTTTACGCATCACAACTTAGATTTCGCTGAGGACGTGATCCATTTGGCAGACCTTGGGTTCAAGCAGATTTCCGTGGAGCCGGTAGTTGCTCAGCCGACGGATGATTACGCGATCACTGAAGAAGACCTCCCCAAGCTGAAGGAAGAATATGACAAGCTTGCGATGGAGATGATAAAGCGAAGGAAGGAAGGGAGACCTTTCAATTTCTTCCACTTCATGATCGACTTAGAGGGTGGTCCCTGCGTTGCCAAAAGGCTTTCCGGATGCGGTTCCGGAACGGAGTATCTTGCCGTAACGCCTTGGGGTGATTTCTATCCTTGCCATCAGTTCGTTGGAAACGAAAAGTTCCTGATGGGCAACGTGGACGAGGGGATCGTACGGGACGACATCCGTGACCAGTTCAAGTGCTGTAACGTCTATGCAAAGGATAAATGCAAAAAGTGCTTTGCAAAGTTTTACTGCAGCGGCGGCTGCGCGGCGAATGCATATAATTTCCACGGCAACGTGAATGACGTGTATGAAGTGGGCTGCGAACTGGAAAGAAAACGTGTGGAATGTGCCATCATGCTGAAAGCAACTCAGATGATGGAAGAAGAATAAGAGAGTGGGAAGGGCAAAAAAATGAAAATGAAAAAGAGTACTGCATTCCTTGTCTTGCTCTGCATCGTGCTGGTGCTTGCCGGCGTCATCTACATTGATCTGTTCGGCGTAGATGCTACCGGAAAGGGCAGCGCGTCAGACATCAAGCTTGGTTTGGACCTGGCCGGCGGCGTGAGCATCACCTATCAGGTGGTTGGCGATGAGGCGCCTGACAGCACGGACATGAAGGATACGATCTACAAGCTGCAACAGCGTGTAGAAGGCTACAGCACCGAAGCCATCGTATACCAGGAGGGCTTAAACCGTATCAACATTGAGATCCCTGGCGTTCAGGATGCCAACAAGATCCTGCAGGAGCTCGGTCGTCCCGGTTCGCTTTATTTCATCCGTGAAAAGGACGATGAGGGGAATGCGAACTATTCCTATACAAGCTCCGGATACGTTCTGAACAAGACGATCGACGAGATGCTTGCAGACGGTTCCATCACCCTTTCCGGTACGGACGTGGCATCCGCATCGGCAGGTTATCAGCAGGACAACATGAAGAACAACGAGATTGTCGTGAGTCTTGCCATGACGGAAGAGGGTACGCAGAAGTTTGCCGAGCTCACGAAGGAAGCATATAACAACAATCATGCAACCATCGCAATCTATTATGACGGTGCCATCGTGACCGCACCTGAAGTACAGGCCATCATCACCGACGGCCATGCAGTGATCAACGGTCAGAGGACCATTGAAGAAGCAGAGCAGCTTGCATCCACGATCCGTATCGGTGGACTGAAGCTCGAGCTCGAAGAGATCCACTCCAAGGTGGTGGGCGCTCAGCTTGGTACCGAGGCCATTCAGACGAGCCTTAAGGCAGGCGTGATCGGTCTGATCATCGTCGCAGTCTTCATGATCGCAGTATATTTTGTCTCCGGTTTTGCATCCGCGATCGCGCTTTGCATTTACGTTGCACTCGTAGTGCTTTTGATCCGCGGCTTTGACATGACGTTAACTCTGTCCGGCGTAGCCGGCATCATCCTTTCCATCGGTATGGCGGTGGACGCAAACGTGATCATCTTTGCTCGTATCCGTGAGGAACTTGCAACCGGAAAGACCACACAGAGCTCGATCAAGATCGGTTTTGACAAGGCACTTTCCGCCATCGTTGACGGTAACGTAACGACACTGATCGCAGCTGCAGTGCTTCTGTTCCTGGCACCCGGTTCCATCAAGGGCTTCGCACAGACCTTGGCACTTGGTATTGTTGTTTCCATGTTCACGGCACTTGTAGTGACCAGACTGATCATGAATGCGCTGTATGCCATCGGCATCAGGGATGCGAAGTGGTATGGCATCGGTAAGGAAAGAAAGAGCATCAACTTCCTTGGCAAGAAGGGAATCTTCTTTGGCGTTTCCATCGCAGTGATCGTTGCAGGCTTTATCGTAATGGGCATCAATGCATACAATGGCAAGGACGCGCTGAATTACAGCCTTGAGTTCAAGGGTGGTACCGCAACGACCGTAACGTTCAATCAGAAGATGAGCCTTGAGGAAGCAGACCAGAAGGTAACGCCCGTGATCACCGAGGTGACCGGCAGCGCCGTTCAGGTTCAGACCGTACAGGATTCCAACGAGATCATCTTCAAGACCAATACCTTAAACGTAGATCAGAGAGCAGCCCTTGAGGATCGCCTGGTAAGCGACTTTGGCGTTGACAGAAGCATGATCACCACTGAGACCATCAGCTCCACCATCAGTAACGAGATGAAGCGTGACACCATCATCGCAGTACTGGTAGCGATCGCATGCATGCTCCTTTACATCAGGATCCGTTTCAGCGACATTCGTTTCGGTGTCAGCAGTATCGCGGCACTGATGCACGACGTGCTTGTGGTTTTGGCATTCTATGCAGCCGCAAGAGTCTCCGTTGGTAACACCTTTATCGCATGTATGCTGACGATCGTAGGTTATTCGATCAACGCCTCCATCGTTATCTTTGACCGCGTGCGTGAAAACCTTGCGGAAAAGAGCAGACAGGAGACCATCGAAGACGTGGTCAACAAGAGTATCACTCAGACGCTCAGCAGAAGCATTTTCACCTCCCTGACGACGTTTGTCATGGTGGCATGCCTCTACGTGCTCGGCGTGACCAGCATCCGCGATTTTGCGCTTCCTTTGATGGTAGGCATTGTGTGTGGTGCATATTCGTCCGTATGTATCGTTGGCGGACTGTGGTTTGTACTCCGCAAGAAATTCCCTGCGAAGGCAAAATAAGAATAAGGTTTACGGAGGCTGCCCAGAATGCTTTTGGGCAGCCTCTTTTTCACAAAAGGAGCTTGCCATGGAAAAATGGTTTATGTATGCGAAGAAGGCAGATTTCGGAGAATGGGCCAAGGCGCTTGGCGTGGAACCCGTGGTCGCAAGGATCTTGCGAAACCGGGATCTTCTTGACGTGGAAGAGGCCAGGAAATTTCTGTACGGAAGCCTTTTGGATTGCCATTCGCCCATGCTCCTTCGGGACGTATCGCAGGCTGCGGAGCATCTTTTCTTTGCGATCCGCGCAGGAAAAAGGATCCGTGTCATCGGAGATTATGACGTGGATGGCATCTGCTCATCGTTTCTGCTTGTGAGCGGACTTTCCAAGCTTGGCGCCGACGTTGACGTGGCGATCCCTCACCGGATCCATGACGGCTACGGTTTGAACGAAAACCTGATCCGTGAGGCTGCGAAGGACGGCGTGAAATTGGTCTTGACCTGCGACAATGGCATAGCGGCAGCGGAACCGATCTCGCTTGCAAAGGATCTCGGCATGGACGTGATCGTGACGGATCATCACGAGATCCCGTATGTCCTTGAGGACGGGCAAAAGCGTGAACTCTTACCGAAGGCCCTTGCCGTCGTTGATCCAAAGCGGGCGGAGGATTCTTATCCCTTCCCGGGAATCTGCGGCTGTGCGGTGGCATATAAGCTCCTTCTTGCCATGAAAGAGGAATTGGATCAAGGGAAAGCAGTTTGGCCGAAGGGTAGCGATCCGCAGGGCTTCGCATCGGAGCTGGATGAATTGCTGGAGGTGGTTGCTTTTGCGACGGTCTGCGACGTCATGGAACTCAAGGATGAGAATCGCATCTACGTGCGGGAAGGATTAAACAGGCTGCGCAACACGAAGAATCTGGGCCTTCGCGCGCTGATGGAGGTCAATGGACTGGACCTGGCGACAATTTCAGCTTATCATCTAGGCTTTGTTCTCGGACCGTGTCTGAACGCAACGGGGCGGCTTGACACTGCGCAACGTGCGCTGGAGCTATTGCAGAGCAAGGACGTGGTGGCTGCGACGAGGCATGCCAGGGATCTTAAGGAACTGAACGATAGCCGAAAGAACATGACACAGCAAGGGATCGATCTTGCGATGGAAGTGATCCAAAAGCAGGGCATGGAGAAGGACAAAGTGCTTGTGGTATATCTTCCCGAAGTGCATGAGAGCCTTGCAGGGATCATCGCCGGAAGGATTCGAGAGAACATCGGGCGTCCTGCATTTCTTCTGACCAAGGGCGAGGATGGCGTAAAGGGCTCCGGACGATCGGTGGAAGGATATCACATGTATGATGCGCTGACGAAGGCGGGGCATCTTCTTACGAAATTTGGCGGACACGCCATGGCCGCGGGACTGTCGCTCCCGGAAGAAAACGTGGAGGCGCTTCGCGCGCGGCTCAATGAGGACTGTGCACTGACGGAAGAGGACTTTATCCCCGTACTCCACGTGGATGCGGAGATGCCGATGGATTATGCTTCCATGGAACTCGCAAAACAATTAGAGATCCTAGAGCCTTTTGGCGTAGGAAATCCGAAGCCTTTGTTTGCACAGAGGAACCTTACGTTCCTTGCGGGCACACGCATGGGCAGGGACGGAAAATACGGGCGCTTTACGGCGCAAACGCCCGAGGGGAAAAGGCTTCAGGTGGTCTTTTTTGGCAACATGGATGCATTTGGAGAGTATCTTGACGAGAAGTTTGGGCAGGGAAGCTTTCAGGAACTGCTAGGCCAGCGCGGACACTTTGCCCTGACGATACTTTATCAGCTTGGGATCAATTCCTATCACGGGAAGGAAGAACTGCAATTCCTGATGAAATCCTATAAATAGGACAAATTTTTATGATTTTTTTCAAGTTTTAGGAAAAAGTTTATTTTTTGTACACAAACTGTACACATTTCTCCTGTACAATGTCCTTAGATAGTTCTTTATGGACTATCTCCCCCCCTCATAAGAAAGTGGAAGAGCCGCACGAACGTGTGGCTCTTTCGCTTTCTTATGCAGATCCTTTTTTATCGTGGTCATTTCCGTACTAAAACAGCAAAAAACATGCGAATTCTTTCCTTGAATGGCAAGGATTCCTATGGTAAAGTGGTAGTTGAGAGATTTTTAAGAAGGAGCTTTGTCTGGGCATGCAATTTGCGGACGTCATCGTTGACATTTCACTGGACAAATTGGATAAAAGCTTTCAGTATAAGGTGCCGGAAAGATTAGAAGGGCAGCTTACTCCTGGCATGTGCGTCATGATCCCTTTTGGGACGGGCAATCGTCAGGTGAAGGGATACTGTATTGGCCTTGGAGATGAGGCCAAGGTTGCGCCGGAAAAGCTCAAGGAGATTTCTGGTATCGCAATGCGGGAAGCGGGCGGCGAGGACGTCAGCATCGCTTTGGCTGCATGGATCCGTGAGAATTACGGATCTACTATGATCCAGGCTTTGAAGACGGTCCTGCCCATGCGAAAGTCCGTGCAAAAGCTGCTCCGTCGCACAATCGAAAGAACCGCCTCGAGAGAGGAATTGCTCTCCATGCTCGGAGAGAGTCAAAGGAAGCGCCAGGTTGCGAAAGCAAGGCTTTTGGAAGAACTCCTTAGTGAAGAACGGATCCCCTATGAGTGGGTAACGGGAAAACTAAACGTCAGCGCGCAGACGATCACGTCCCTCGAGAGAGCCGGCGCACTTCGGATCGTAAGTGCTGAGAGCTTTCGCAATCCCGTAAAGTTTGGAGAGGAAAAGCGGGATGACAAATCGCTGAGCACGGAACAGGCAAAGATCCTGGACGACATTTTTGCGGAATATGATCAAGGAGTGCGAAAAACATATCTGCTCCACGGCATTACGGGCAGTGGAAAGACGGAAGTCTACGTGCGCCTTGCAGACGGCGTTGTCAGCCGCGGCAGGCAGGTGATCGTACTCATTCCGGAGATCGCCCTGACCTATCAGACGCTGCTTCGCTTTTACAGGCATTTTGGCGACAGGGTCAGCGTGATGAATTCCACACTTTCGGCCGGTGAGAAATATGATCAGTGTCAACGCGCTAAAAATGGAGAGATCGACGTGATCATCGGCCCTCGTTCCGCGTTGTTCACGCCATTTCCGAACCTAGGCCTGATCATCATGGACGAGGAACATGAGGCGAGCTATAAGAGTGAGAGTTCGCCGAAATATCATGCGCGAGAGACCGCGGAAAAGCTTGCGGAACTGACGGGAGCCTCCGTGGTGCTCGGAAGCGCAACGCCCTCCGTGGAAGCATATTATAACGCCACCCAGGGAAAATACGGTATGTTTCGCCTGACACAGCGACTCACGGGAGGAATGCTCCCGAAGGTCGAGGTCGTGGACCTGAGAGAGGAGCTGAAGGCAGGAAATCGATCGATCTTTAGCAGGCGCCTTCAAGAACTCCTTGCGGACAGGCTTGAAAAAGGGCAGCAGAGCATGCTGTTCTTAAACCGCAGGGGGTATGCAGGGTTTGTTTCCTGCAGAAGCTGTGGCTATGTCATGAAGTGCCCGCATTGTGACGTTTCGCTTTCGGAACACTATGGCGGAAAAATGATCTGTCATTATTGCGGTTATCGAACGCAAAAGCCTACTGTCTGTCCTTCCTGCGGATCCAAGTATATTCTCGGATTTAAGGCGGGAACGCAGCAGATCGAGGAGAAGCTAAAGGAACTCTTCCCCGGGATCCGAACGCTCCGTATGGACCGAGACACGACGACCACAAAGGACAGCTATGAACAGATCCTTGGTGCCTTTGCGAGTCAGGAAGCGGACGTTCTTGTCGGAACGCAGATGATCGTGAAGGGGCATGATTTCCCGAACGTGACGCTGGTCGGCGTTTTGGCGGCGGATCTTTCGCTTGGCGTTTCGGACTATCGCGCAGGCGAGCGGACCTTCCAGCTTTTGACGCAGGCCGTTGGACGCGCGGGGCGTGGCGCGGAGCCAGGAGTGGCCGTGATTCAGACCTATCAGCCTGAACACTATGCCGTCGCACATTCCGTGGCGCAGGATTATGAGGGCTTTTACGAAGAGGAGATCCTCTACAGACAGCTCGGAGGATACCCGCCGGTCATGCATCTTCTGGCCGTGCAGGTGTTTGCAACCGAGGAAGCATCCGGCCGAAAGCTGGCAGAGTTCCTTGCTGCGGACGTGAAAAAACGACCGGACCATGAGGAGTTTGCCGTCCTTGGACCAGGCGCCGCACAGATCGGAAAGGTCAACGACGTCTACCGATCCGTGTTCTACGTCAAGGCATCAAGTTATCAAAAGCTGGTAGAAGTGAAAGATGCCCTGGAAACCGCCCTCGCCGCCCTCCCCCCCACCAAAAACATTGTACAGTTTGATTTTGACCCCATGAACTTTTTATGATATAATATATGCGCCAAGAAAAACAAGCGGCGCCGAAGGCGACATTTGTTTTTCTGCGCATATATTAACGAGAAAGCGCGATTGCGAAGCAAGCGCAAGAAGCCGCGCGAGCGGCGAGCTTTCGAGTTACTATTCCACACCTTGAAAGGACCCACACCATGGCTATTCGTAACATTCGCGAGATGGGCGATCCCATCCTGGAAAAAACATGTAAAGAAGTAAAGGAGGTCACGCCCCGCGTACGCGAGCTCATAGAAGACATGCTCGACACCATGTATGAGGCAAACGGCGTTGGCCTTGCCGCACCACAGGTCGGCATCCTTAAGCGCATCGTCGTGATCGACGTAACGGGCGAAGACCCTTACATCCTGATCAATCCCAAGATCATCGAGGCTGACGGCGAGCAGACCGGCCCCGAAGGATGCCTTAGCATTCCCGGAAAGAGCGGCATCGTGACAAGACCGAATCATGTCAAGGCCCAGGCATTTGACATCAACATGCGCCTCTATGAGATCGAGGGCGAAGAGCTTCTTGCCCGCGCCATCTGTCATGAACTCGATCACCTTGACGGACATCTCTATGTCGAGAAGGTTGAAGGCGAACTGATGGACGTACAGCCTGCAGAGCCGACGGACGAAGAGGAAGAACGTCACTAGAACTGATGGGCGTTCGACAGGCGGAGCGTCGGACGAAGAATAATCGTTATAACGAAAGCGAGAAGACAACGTGAAGATCATTTTTATGGGTACGCCGGATTACGCGGCGAAATCGCTGGAGGCCTTGATCGAGGCAGGACACGAGATCACGCTTGTGGTCACGCAGCCAGATAAGCCAAAGGGCAGAAGCGGCGAACTGATGCCGCCTCCCGTCAAGGAATGTGCCATAAAGCACGGCATCCCAGTGTTTCAGCCGGTGCGCATCAAGCGCCCTGAGGCCGTGGAAAAACTGAAGGAATATGAAGCCGACGCTTTTGTAGTCGCCGCTTTTGGGCAGATCCTGTCACAGGAGATCCTGGACATGCCAAGGCTTGGGTGCCTGAACGTTCATGCATCCTTGCTTCCAAAATATCGCGGCGCGTCCCCCATCCAAAGAGTCCTTTTGGAGGGAGAGGAGAAGACGGGCATTACGATCATGCAGATGGACGCAGGGATCGACACAGGGGACATCCTCTATCAAAAGGAGCTTACGATCGCTCCGGACGACACCTTTGAAACCTTGCATGACAAGCTGGCGATCCTTGGCGGATCCGCCATCACGGAGGCCATTAAGCGACTTGAGGCGGGAACGCTTCAGAGGACAAAGCAGGATGACGCAAACAGTTGTTACGCATCCATGATCACGAAAGAAATGGGCAGGATCGATTTCTCTCGGCCTGCCGCTTATATTGACCGCCAGATCAGAAGCATGACGCCTTGGCCGAGTGCATATACCAAATTGGGCGGAAAGCAGATGAAGATCTGGAAGGCCGTGCCAGAAGCGGGCGATGCGGGAAGCGGACTCCCCGGAGAAGTGATCAGCGTATCCAAAGATGCGTTCTGCGTTCAGACCGGCGAGGGAATCCTTTGCATCAAGGAACTACAGCTGGAAGGCAAAAAGCGCATGAGCGCGCATGATTTCCTGCTGGGCGTCAAGCTCTCCGTCGGCGACAGACTGGGCGATGTTTAGGACGGCCTAAAGAGAGGACATATGCGGAATGGAAAACGCAAGAGAGATCGTTTTAGACGTCCTTTTGAGTCTTGAGAAGGAAGAGGACCTGTCACACAGGCTTCTTCGTAACGTGCTGAACAAATATGATCACCTGGACGCACGCGACAAGGGCTTCATCAAGCGCGTGACGGAAGGCGTCATGGAACGCCGCATGGAATTGGACTATTATCTCGATCAATACTCCAAATTACCGGTGAGGAAGATGAAACCGCTCATCCGCAATCTGCTTCGGATGAGCACTTATCAGATCTTATATATGGACGCCGTGCCTGACAGTGCGGCCTGCAATGAAGCTTGTAAGCTCGCGGACAAAAGGAAGTTCCATCAGCTAAAGGGTTTTGTCAACGGGATCCTGCGAAGGATCGCCGCCGACAAGGAAAACCTTACTTTGCCGGATCCTCAAAAGGATCTGAAAAAATGGCTTTGCGTGAAGTATTCCATGCCGGAACTCATCACGGAGGAATGGCTATCAGAGTATGGCCCGGAACTTACGGAGAGGATTCTGAAAGGCTTGCTGGAGATCCGCCCCGTTTCACTCCGAATTTCCGAAAAGTTGTCAAAGGACGAGGTTTGCGCATTAAAGAAACGCCTTGCAGAGAGTGGAAAGGGCATGTCGCAGAGCCCTTATGATGAAAGAGGATTTCTTGCCACGGAGCTGGAAGGTGCGGAGAGCCTTGAGGATTTCCGCAAAGGTAATCTTACGGTACAGGATTTAAGCTGCGTGCTTGCCGTCAAGGCCGCAGGCATCAAGGAAGCAGACCTTGTGATCGACGCCTGCGCAGCGCCCGGCGGAAAGAGCATTCTTGCAGCAGAGCTTACTGGGCCGAAAGGAAAGGTTTTCTGCGGCGACATATCCGAGAAAAAGCTCTCATTGATCTGTGAAAACATAAGCCGCATGCATCAGGAAAACGTGGAAGTGGAGCTTTGGGATGCACGGCAATTAAACAACGCTCATGATGGACAGGCAGACGTGCTTCTTTTGGACGTGCCCTGTTCCGGGCTTGGTGTCATTGGGAAAAAGCGAGACATCAAATATCACGCGTCGGCGGAAGGATATTCCGAGCTGGAGGCCTTGCAAAAGGAAATCCTGCAAGGCGCCTGGCAGTGCGTGAAACCGGGAGGGATCTTGCTTTATAGCACTTGTACGATCCGTGAGGCAGAAAATCGCGACATGGTACGGTGGATATTGGATAGCCTTCCCTTTGAGCCGGTCTCCCTGGCGGCTTCCTTGCCGGAAAGCATTCGGGAGGGAGTCCTTTTGGAAAAGCAGGGAAGGAAAAGAGAACCTTTTGCCTTTGAAGATTGCTGCGTTCAGATCTTACCCGGCATCCTGGACATGGATGGCTTTTTCTTCGCAAAGCTAAGGAGAAAAACAGATGCTTGATCAGGAAATAAAGCCCCTTACGGACATAAAATCCATGACGCTCTCAGAGCTTACGGCATATATGACCGACATGGGCGAAAAGCCCTTTCGCGCAAAGCAGCTTTATCAGTGGATGCACGAAAAGCTGGCGAGCGACTACGAGGAGATGACAAACCTTCCGAAGTCCTTAAGAGACCAGTGCAGGGAGCACTGTTGGTATTGTTCCCTGTCCATCGTGGACATGCAGGAGTCGAAGATCGACGGGACGAGAAAATATCTTTTCGCACTCCGTGACGGAAACGTCGTGGAAAGCGTATGGATGAAATATAAGCACGGAAACAGCGTTTGCATTTCATCGCAGGTGGGATGTCGCATGGGGTGCAGGTTCTGCGCCTCCACGCTGGATGGCCTTGCAAGGAACCTGACCGCGTCAGAGATGCTCGAACAGATCTACGCGATCACAAGGCACACCGGCGAGCGCGTCAGCAACGTGGTTGTCATGGGAACGGGTGAGCCGCTCGATAACTACGACAATTTGATCCGATTCATCGGACTTCTCACGGATGAGAACGGCTTGAATATCAGCCAGAGAAACGTGACGGTTTCGACCTGTGGACTCGTGCCGGAAATGAAACGACTTGCAAACGAAAAGCTTCAGATCACGCTTGCGCTCAGCCTTCATGCATCTAACGATGAGAAGAGAAGGGAACTCATGCCGATCGCGAACAGATATTCCATAAGGGAGCTCATGGAGGCCTGTGATCTTTACTTCAAAAAAACAGGTCGCAGGATCACCTTTGAATATAGTCTCGTAGGCGGCGTAAATGACACGAATGAAGACGCGGCGGCCTTGTCAAAACTGGCGAAACCGCTGGGTTGTCACGTGAATCTGATCCCCGTCAATCCGATCAAGGAGCGCGACTTTGTGCAATCTGAGACAGAAAGGGTGCTTGCATTTAAAAATAAGCTTGAAAGTAACAAAATAAATGTTACAATTAGAAGAGAATTGGGCAGGGACATTGACGGTGCCTGCGGACAATTGAGAAGAAAGCACGTTACTGCAAAAGCACTTGACGAAAAAGTCTAGCCACCTAGCGTCAAGTCGACAGGAGGACCAAAGGGGTGCTACAGGCATTTTCCATTACCGACGTAGGCAGAAAAAGAAAACTGAATGAAGATTACGTGTGTGCCAAAACGACGCAATGCGGTGCCCTGTCGAACTTCTTTATCGTTGCGGACGGCATGGGCGGACATAAGGCTGGGGATCGCGCCTCGAAGGAAACGGTCGAAATCATGCAAAGCATCATCCTTTTGAGCAGCGACGGCGAAAAGCCCAAGGACGTCCTGAGGAGAGCACTGGAAGCAGCCAACATGAAGGTGTTCCAGGAGAGCATTTGTCAGTCAGAGCTTGAGGGAATGGGAACCACCGTCGTAGCCGCGACGATCGATGGCGATGAGATGACCGTCATGAACGTGGGCGACAGCAGACTGTACGTGATCGACGAAGGCGAGATCCGCCAGATCACGGAGGATCATTCCCTGGTGGAAGAAATGGTCAGAAAAGGCGTGCTTGCAAGAGAAAAGGCACGCAATCACCCAAAGAAGAACATCATTACTCGCGCCGTGGGCGTTGCCGGCGCCGTTGAGCCCGATTTCTTTGAGGTGAAGCTAAAGGCAGGCGATAAAGTCCTTTTGTGTTCGGACGGCCTGAGCAACATGCTCGAGGACGAGGAACTAAAGAGGATCATATCCGGCAAGGGAACGCTGGAAGAAAAGGCGACGCGTCTTATCGACGTTGCGAACGGAAACGGCGGAAAAGATAACGTTTCCGTGATTTTGATCGATTATCCTGCATAAGTACTTTTGGAGAAGATTTATGGTTAAGATAGGTATGATGATCGGTAACCGATATGAGATCTTGGAAAAGATCGGTACCGGCGGCATGTCGGACGTATATCGTGCGAAATGTCATAAACTGAATCGCTTTGTTGCCGTGAAGGTGCTAAAGCAGGAATTTGCCGAGAATGAGAACTTCGTCTCGAAGTTCATCATTGAGGCACAGGCTGCCGCGGGACTGATGCATCCGAACATCGTGAACGTCTACGACGTTGGCGAGGAAGCTGGCATCCACTACATCGTCATGGAACTGATCGAGGGCATCACCCTCAAGAAATACATTGAAAAGAAAGTTCGGCTGTCCTATAAGGAGGCAGTCAGCATCGCGATCCAGGTGAGCATGGGCATTGAGGCCGCTCACAACAATCATATCATTCACAGAGACATCAAGCCGCAAAACATCATCATTTCCAAGGACGGAAAGGTGAAGGTGACGGATTTCGGCATCGCAAAGGCGGCTTCAAGCAATACCATCTCATCCAACGTGATGGGTTCCGTACATTATACGTCGCCGGAGCAGGCAAGAGGCGGCTACAGCGATGAAAAGAGTGATGTTTATTCGCTCGGCATTACCATGTTTGAAATGCTGACCGGGCGTGTTCCTTTCAACGGGGAGACGACGGTGGCCATCGCCATTAAGCATATTCAGGAAGAGCTTCCTTACCCGAGCGACTTTGTTCCGGAGATTCCCATTGCAGTGGAATCCATCGTGCTCAAGTGCTGCCAAAAGTCGCCTGACAGGCGCTATCAGAACATGGCAGAGCTTTTGCGTGACTTAAAGCAGTCGCTCCTTACGCCAGATGATGATTTCGTCGTGATCGGGTACCCGGACGTGGATGGCGGCACCCGCACCGTAAATGATTGGGAGCTGAGCCAGGTACGCGGAAGAAACTATGGTGAGACCGGAGAGCTTTCAAGGATCCGTCTGAAGGCGGAGGATACCTCCGCCAATTATGACGATTCCGCGGACGGGGAATATGACAACGATTCCGAAGGCGGACGCGGCGGCATGACGAAGATGGAAATGATCACGGCGATCGTAACGGTCGTGGCGGCCATTGCCATTTTGATCATCATCGTGATCCTCAGCAAAAAGCTGGTCAATCATTTCCTGCCGGAAAAACCGAGCGGGAGTGCAAGTTCTTCCGAAAGCAGAGTTTCACCGATCATCGATGATGAGAATACGGCGACGTCCCTTTCGAATCAGGGGAATGACAAGCAGGCGGTCATGCGGGAAATGCCTACCGTCAAAGGGCTGACCGTTGAGGAAGCCCGCAGGAAGCTTCGGCTCATTAATATGCTGGTTTCCGTGGAATACGTTGAGTCCGACACGGTACCTTCCGGGGAAGTCATGAAGGCTAACGTTGACGCGGGCCTGATGGTCGAGGAAGGGAGCGAGATCCTTCTTACCGTGAGCTCAGGCGTCGAGGGCGTTTTGGTTCCTGACATTACGGAATATACCTACGAAGAAGCAAAAAACAAGCTGACTCAGATGGGCTTTTTGGTCAACAGACTGGATGATTATTCAGACAGTGACGAAGGGATCGTGTTCAATCAGAATCCCGTGAGTAACGTGCGCGCGCCCAAGGGCAGCGTGATCACGGTCTATGTCAGCAAGGGCAAGGAAAACGTGATGAAACGCGTTCCTCAGCTTGTGGGCATGGAAGAGTCCGCAGGAACGATCCTTGCGATCGAGAGCGGGCTTACCATAGCAGGCGTTAAGAATGTTTTCAGCGACACGTTCCCCGAAGGCGTGATCTGTTATCAGAGCTTTGCGGAAGGGGTTTACGTGGACGAAGGAACGGGAATACAGATTTCCGTTTCTCAAGGGCAGAAGCGTTCTTACAAATGCGATGCGGCGATCGAAGCACCGTCCGCCGCAGAAGCGCCGGATTACCGCTCTGGCACCTCGGTTGGTCTCAAGCTGGTTACGGATTCGGGGAAGACACTTCTTGACACGACGACGACAAGCTTCCCGTATTCCGTTAGCTACAGTGGCGTCGAATCGCCCGGAGCGATCCTGACGATGACATACACCGTGACGATCCCGGGAGAGTCAAAGACCGACCCGGACACGGGAGAAACCATTGTGACGGAAGCGAAAACAGAGTCCAAGAGCTTTACCAGAAGAATTGATTTTGTGAGAGAATAAGGTACATGCAGGGAAAGATCGTAAAGGGGATCGCCGGATTTTATTACGTAAACGCAGGCAATAAAACATATGAATGCAAGGCCAAGGGCGTATTCCGAAAGGACAATCGAAAGCCTTTGGTGGGCGACGACGTCCTTCTGAAGGTCTTGGATGAAGAGAAGAGCCTCGGCAACGTTGAGGAGTTGCTTCCGCGAAGGAGCGAACTGATCCGGCCCGCCGTCGCAAACGTGGATCAGGGCATGGTAATCTTCGCCGTGACCAGTCCCGCGCCCAACCTGAACCTTTTGGATCGATTCCTGATCATGATGGAACAGCAAAAGCTGCCGTGCCTGATCTGCTTTAACAAGACGGATCTTGACAGGGACGGGTTGCTGGAAGGTTATGTTAAGGCTTATGAGAAGAGCGGGCATGAAGTCCTTGCCGTCAGTGCCAAGGAAGGACTTGGAATGAATTCCTTAAGGGAGCGCCTGCAAGGCAAGACGACCACCGTCGCCGGACCAAGCGGTGTCGGAAAATCGTCGCTCATCAATCTTTTGCTTGGCGAACGCACCATGGAAACTGGCAGTCTTAGCGCCAAGATCGACAGAGGAAAGCATACCACAAGGCATTCGGAGCTTCTTCGGATCGATGAGGATACTTATATTTTCGATACGCCAGGCTTTAGTTCCTTAGAAATATTCGACCTTGAGAAGGAAGATCTGGCGGCATATTATGCCGAATTTGAGCCCTTCGAAAAGTATTGCAGGTTCGGCGGATGTTCTCACGTAAACGAGCCGGTCTGTGGCATCCGGGACGCCGTAAAGGACGGAGAGATCCCGCGTGTTCGCTATGAGAATTATTGTCAGCTATATGAAGAATTAAAAGCAAAGAAAAAATACTAGTTTATACTGGATCAGAATTGGAGAGATAAAACCAGATGGGCAAGGAACAGGATTGGAAAAATCTTGGGGAACAGATATTGGATTCCGTCGCAAGCGCCCTGAACACAGGTGATTTCAGGGAACTTCAGGACTTGGTTTCCGGGACCGTGAACAACGCCGTTCAGGAGGCCAAAAGGCAGGCAGAGGTTGAAAAGCTGACGCGTGAGCAGATCCTAAGACAGTATCAGTCCCAAAGTGCGGCGAATCGTGAAAAATGGATGCAGCAGCAACAGGAGCTCTATCGCCGCAAGGAAGAGCGCCGCGAGATGTGGCGACAGACACGCGCGGCACAGCAGGGAAACTACAACCCAAATGGCAATGGGCAGGCGAGGACGTTGCCGCCCCCGCCGAAGTTTAGGGGAGTCAAGTTTAAGAAGGCAGGCAGTGCCTCAAGCGTGCTCAGGATCGTCTTCGGATCTTTAGGAATTGGCGTTGGATCTGCGATGAGCATCATCGCGCTAATGTTGATCGTGTCAGGAAACACTTGGTTTCCGTTCACGTTGGTCACGGCAATCGTTTTAGCGATTTCCGGCAACATGCTGGGCAAAGGCATTAAGCACAGAAAGCTGATCGAACAAGCAATGCGCTACGTGCAGATCTGCGGTTCGAAGATGTATGCTGATCTTTCCGAGATCGCAATGGCAACCGGAAGTACCGTGAAGGAAGTAAAAAGGAACATCAAGAAAATGCTCCGTGCCGGGATGTTCCCGGAAGGGCATTTGGACCATCAGGAAACCTGCCTGATGCTGAGTAATGACGTGTACCGTCAGTACACGGAGACGGCGGAAGCCTTCCGCATGCGCGATCAGATGGAGGCCGACAAGAAGGCAAGGGAGAATCGTGCTTTATCAGCCGAGGAAGAAGCGGCATTCCAGCAGCAAAAGCAGGAGAGCGAGCTCGATGCCTTGATGAGAGAGGGCATGGGCTACGTTACAAGGCTTCGTGAACTCAATGATATGATCCCCGGAGAAGAGATCACCGAACAACTTTCCCAGATGGAAAGCTTGCTCCGTCAGATCTTTGACCGTGTAAAGATCCATCCGGAGCAGATGCACCGCATGCAAAAGCTCATGGAGTATTACCTTCCCACCACGATCAAGCTCGTGGACGCATATGTCCAGTTTGAAAAGGTGGAAAACCCTGGGCAGGACATCAGTGATGCAAAGGCTGAGATCAAAAAGACCCTCGGCATCATCAACGAGGCATTTTCGGAACTCCTCAACAATCTGTTCCAGGATGAAGTGTTTGATGCCACGACAGATGCACAGGTACTGCAGGCAATGCTGAGCAGGGAAGGACTTAGAAAGGACATGGGCTTGTCCGCGACCGCGCAGGAGCAGGAAGAAAGCGAGCCCGAAGAAGAGGAAGAAGGAGCGTTGGACGACAATCCTTTTTCACAGGCATTCGAACCGGAGCAATCCCCCGAGCTTTCCGTATTGAAAGCCCCTTGGGAGAGCTAGGAGATAAATGAAAAACATGGAGGAAAAGCAAATGAACAATGAATTGGATGAAATGATTGGCGCAGCCCCCACTTTGACCCTGAATCCCACCGCGACTGAAACCACGGATGCGATTGCGGCAATGACCTTGACGCCTGATGCAAAGGAAGAGGAAAAGATCCCTGTTCCTGAAGTCAATCTGACGCCTCAGGAAAAGAAGATGGTAGATGATTTCGCTGCGCAGATCGATATTACAAATACGCAGCAGGTAATGCAATACGGTTCCGGCAGCCAGAAGAAGATCGCTGATTTCTCTGAGAGCGCTCTTGGCAACGTTCGTACAAAGGACATGGGCGAGATCGGCAAGATGCTGACCGACGTAGTTGCTGAGCTGAGAAACTTTGAGAACGATGAGGAAAAGGGCCTCTTTGGTGGCCTCTTCAAGAAGAGCACTTCCAAACTCCTTGACATGAAGGCAAAATATGACAAGGCAGAAGTGAACGTCAACAAGATCTGTAAGGTCATGGAAGGCCATCAGGTAACGCTCCTGAAGGACATCGCAATGCTCGATAAGATGTATGACCTGAACATGAACTATTACAAGGAGCTGACCATGTACATCCTTGCAGGTAAGCAGAAGCTTGAGCATGCAAAGAACGTGGAGCTTCCTGAGTTGGTTGCAAAGGCTGAAAGAACCGGTCTTCCTGAGGATACGCAGGCGGCAAGAGATTTCTCCGCACAGATCGATCGCTTTGAGAAGAAGATCTATGACCTCGAGCTGACCAAGACGATCTCCCTGCAGATGGCTCCGCAGATCCGTCTGATCCAGACCAATGACACTGCCATGAGCGAAAAGATCCAGTCCACGCTGGTGAACACCATTCCTCTGTGGAAGAGCCAGATGGTGATCGCAATCGGTCTGAACCACTCCACGAATGCCGCTAAGGCACAGAAGGAAGTGTCTGACATGACCAACGCGCTCCTTAAGAAGAATGCGGAGACCTTAAAGATCGCAACGATCGAAACCGCTAAGGAGAATGAGAGAGGCATCGTTGACATTGAGACTTTGACGCAGACCAACCAGACCCTGATCTCCACTTTGGACGAAGTGATGAAGATCCAGGAGGAGGGCAGAACGAGACGTCAGAATGCCGAGGCAGAACTTCAGCGTATCGAGATCGAGATGAAGACAAAGCTTCTCGACATCAGCAAGCAGAGTCTTGCACAGCATAAGTCCTGATCATAAGATCGGTCAAAAAAGTGAGTAGAGGAGTCCGTTTTTTCAATTCAAAAAACGGGCTCCTTTGACAAAATAGATTTTTAGGAGGGAGGATGGACGTGAATCTAAAAACGGCTTATGCACCTTATTTCAAAATTGGCGTGGCAATGTCCAGAAGGAACATCTACACTCCGGCGCACGTGGAGCTCATGACAAGCCAGTTTAACAGCTTTACCAGCGAAAACGACATGAAGCCCATGTTTTTCCTGGATACGAAAACGAATCGCACGCAGGCGGCAGAGCATAATCTTTCACCCGCGCTTGTTTTTGACAAAGCCATTCCATATCTTGAACTGGCCAAAGAAAAAGGAATCCGTATGCGTGGGCACACTTTGGTATGGCACAGTCAGACGCCGAAATGGTTCTTCCATGAGAATTACAGCACGTCGCAAGGCTTGGCTTCTCGTGAGACGATGCTCGCAAGAATGGAGAATTATATCAAAGGCGTGCTTGGCTTCGCAAAGGAGAATTACCCAGGCGTCATTTACGCATGGGACGTGGTCAACGAGGCCATCAATGACGGCGGTTATCGTGATTCCCTTTGGTTTAAGACCATTGGTCCTGACTTTATCGAAAAGGCATTTGAGTTCGCAAGAAAATATGTGGAGCCTGGCGTAAAGCTCTACTATAACGATTATGAAACGGCACTGGAATGGAAGAGGGATTGCATCTTAAACCTCATCTTAAAGCCGTTGGTGGAAAAAGGTCTGGTGGACGGCATGGGAATGCAGTCCCACCTTATGATGGACCATCCTGACATGAAGGAGTTTCAGACTGCGCTGGAAATGTATGGAGCACTTGGGATCGAGGTGCAGCTCACGGAGCTTGACATGCACAATGCGGATCCGTCAGAAGAATCCATGCACAAGCTTGCGGAGCGCTATCAGGAGTTGTTCCGCCTTTTGGTAGAGGCAAAGAAAGCTGGCAAGGTTAACATCACGGCAGTGACCTTCTGGAACCTTCTGGATGAGAACAGTTGGCTTTCCGGATTCCGCAGGGAGACAAGCTATCCGCTCTTGTTCCATGGCAAGTGCGAGGCGAAGGAAGCATATTATGCAGTACTGAAGGTCGTGGTCCCTGAGGATCAGATCGATGAATGGAAGTTAGAGGCAGACGAGGAAGCGTTTGTAGTAACGGGCATGCCCGAAGAAAACATAGGAGGGAATACAATGCAAGAGGTATATGACTTTTTGAAGGAAGTTGGCGTGTATTATTTGGCAACGGTTGAGGGAGATCAGCCCAGGGTTCGTCCTTTTGGTACCATAGACATGTTTGAGGGTAAGCTCTACATCCAGACGGGTAAGGTGAAAGAGGTTTCCAAGCAGCTTCAAAAGAACCCCAAGGCAGAAATCTGTGCCTTCGCCGAGGGCAGGTGGCTTCGCGTGGCTGGCAAGCTTGTTCGCGACGATCGCAGAGAAGCAAAGGAGCACATGCTTGAAGCTTATCCTCATCTGAAGGGCATGTATTCTGCAGATGATGACAACACTGAGGTGCTTTACTTTGAGGATGCAACGGCAACCTTCTCCTCCTTTGGCGCACCTTCTCGCAGTTTCCAGTTCTAAGCGGGGACGAGCACATGGATCAAAACGAAATAACTTGATTTTGTTTACAAAGAAAGTGTCATGAAAACATGGCACTTTTTTTGATCATGATCCCCGTGAAATTCTTTGGCGGCCCAGAGTCTTTAGACTTGCGTAAATCCATGGAACGTGCTAAGATATAGCAAGTTTCATAAAGAAGAGTAATTGGTGCCGGCGAAAGAATATCTTTTTCTTTCAAGGGTTAAAAGGGAAGCGGGTGTGATTCCCGCACGATCTCGTCACTGTGATCAGGGAGTGGAGGCATCAGGGCCTTGCATAAAACAAGGCCGGTCACTGAGCGTAAGCTTGGGAAGGCGGTGCCGTCCGCGTTGATCTCTCAGCCAGGAAACCTGCCAGTTATAATGATACGGGAAGGAATTCCAGACCACGAGGCATTGGTCGTATCGCAGCTGAGCCATCCGAGGAGCTTGATTCTTGGAAGGTTGTTTTTGTTGTGTGCGTAACCCTGCCGAAGATCCATTCACGGCAGGGTTTTCTATTGGGTCAAGGAAGCTTTTCGGTCATGAAACAAACATTTGCCTGGACGCTTCACCAGGCACGAGACATCAGGAAAAGAGGAGAAGAAAATGAAGAAGAAAGCACTACTAGTAATGACGGTAGCTCTTGCGTTTGTGCTTGGAAGCCTTACGGCCTGCACAAACATGGCAGATCTGCCGACGGAAAGCTCTGTTGTAAAAGAGTCTACCGCAACGGACGCGACCGAAACGAGCACGACAACGGAGGTGATCGAGACGAAGAGTGATCAGGAACTTGCAGATGAGGTGGCTGCTCTGATCGATGCCATCTACGTACAGTACAGAAATGACAAGACGGATGAACAGTGCGCTGCAGCGAAGGCCGCTTGGGACAAACTGACCGATGCGCAGAAGGAACTGGTGGAAGGTGAAGAAGCAGATCCTGATTATTTCGGCCGTGACACAGGCGATGCCTCCCTCGATGATCCCCTGAACCAGGACGGGATCGGGGAGAAGGAGCTCTTGGTCGTAAGCTTTGGTACCTCCTTTAATGACAGCCGCGTAAAGGACATTCACAGTGTTGAGATGGCACTTAAGGATGCCTTCCCTGAATGGTCCGTGAGAAGAGCATTCACGGCGCAGATCATCATCAACCATGTTCAGGCAAGAGATGGCGAGAAGATCGACAACATGGATCAGGCCATGGAGCGCGCGATCAAAAACGGCGTAAAGACCATGGTGATCGTTCCCACGCACCTGATGCAGGGCGCGGAATATGATGAGCTCATCGGCGTCGCACGTCAGTATCAGGATCAGTTTGAGAACATCGTTGTTGCAGATCCTTTGCTCGGCGTTGTTGGTGAGAATGCCAGCGCGATCAACGAAGATAAGCAGGTGGTTGCAAAGGCCGTAGTGGAGCAGGCCGTAAAGAATGCAGGACTCGGCGATCCTGCCGCTGCATGGGCAGGCGGCACCGCACTGGTTCTTATGGGCCACGGCACCGCACATTCCGCCAAGGTGACCTACAGCCAGATGCAGGCACAGATGGATGAACTGGGATATGGCAACGTATTCATCGGCACCGTGGAAGGCGAGCCGGAAGACACTTCCTGTGAGGCGGTGATCGAGAAGGTTGCCGCACAAGGATTCCCGAACGTGATCCTTCGTCCTCTGATGGTGGTTGCAGGAGATCATGCTAACAACGATATGGCAGGCGAGGACGAGGACTCTTGGAAGAGCATGTTTGAGGCTTCCGAGAAATTCGAAAACGTTGGCACTCAGATCGAAGGACTTGGCAGACTTCCCGAGGTACAGGCACTTTACGTAAAGCACGCAGCGGAAGCGATCGAATATTACGAGAACAATGCAGCACAAGGTTCCTCTCAGGAAGCAACTGGCCTTCGTGCTGAGGAGCTCAAGGAAGGCGTTCTTTATCAGGCTAAATTCGTTACCGACAGTAGCATGTTCAAAGCGAACGAAGCACTGGAAGGCAAGGGGATCCTGACCATAAAGGATGGAAAGCTGAACTTCCACGTAACGCTTCCCAGCAAGAACACCGTAAATCTCTTTCTTGGACTTGCAGAGGATGCAAAGAAGGAAGGCGCAAACATTCTGCAGCCCACTCTTGACGTCGTAACTTATGCTGACGGTGAGTCGGAGGAGGTATATGGCTTCGACGTTGCCGTTCCTTATCTGGACAAGGAATTCGACTTGGCACTTGTGGGAACGAAGGGCACGTGGTATGATCATAAGGTAAGCATTTGCGAGGTTTCCGAGGGTGGTGAGGCCCTGAAGGTCGTTGTCGGAAAAGCTGCTCTGGCGGATGGCGAGTACCAGGCAAGCGTTGTTCTTGGCGGTGGCAGCGGAAAGGCAACCGTGAACTCCCCCGTGACCGTTAAGGTGACCGACGGCGTGGCATATGCTACCCTTGTTTGGACCAGCAAGAATTATGACTATATGATCGTCGACGACGTGAAATATCTCAATGAGTCTGCAGATGGTGAGAATTCTTCCTTCACCATTCCCGTTAAGGCTTTTGGCGTGGAACTCCCCGTGATCGGAGACACCGTTGCCATGAGCAATGCACATGAGATTGAGTACACTTTGCTTTTTGAACTGCTTCAGTAAACTGAAGGGTTAAGCGTAATCAGTGCGGCCGCTTCCCGTTCGGGGGCGGCCGCATTTAAGGATGAAAGGCATGAAGAAGAGCTGCAAAATCACATCCAAATATGAGTTGCTGCGGGGGCGATTGGCATCCCTTCTTTTTGTTTGCTTTCTTTCGGCATGCGTTCTTTTTGCATGTGTTTTTGGCACTGCCTGTAGTCAAGGCACGTCAATGGGAGAACAGGCGGGAACCCAGGTTTCTTCGCAGTCTGGTGACACATCGCAGGTACCGACGGAGGATGGTGTACCCGCATTTGATCAGATGAAGTGGGAAGCGGGCATGGATCTGTCCTATGCCACAAAGTTTTGCGTGGAAAAATCTGGGGAATATACATTGATCACGATCGCCTCCGACGATCGTTTTTTGCTTATTCCGGAAGGAAAAGCAGTGCCCACGAAGGTTCCGGAGGACGTGACGGTGCTGCAAAAGCCGTTAGATCACGTGTACCTTGCTTCTTCCTCTGTCTTTGACCTTCTGCGCGAGGCAGGGGCACTTTCAGATCTGCGCTTTTCCGGGACGAAAAAAGAGGACCTTTGTATCGCCGAAGCCGTGGAAGCGCTTGAGAATGGGAGCCTTCTTTATGCGGGGAAATATAATAAGCCGGATTATGAGCTGCTTGTGGCAGGAGAATGTGATCTTGCCATTGAGAATACCATGATCTATCACAATCCGGAGACCAAGGAAAAGCTTGAGGCTTTGGGGATCCCCGTGTTGGTTGAGGCCTCCAGCTACGAGGAGCATCCCTTTGGCAGAATGGAGTGGATCAAGCTGTATGGGCTTTTGTTTGACAGACAGGAGGAAGCGGCAAGTTTTTTTGATGACCGCGTAAGCAGGCTGAGTCCGTTATTGCAGCAAGAGAAAACGGGTCTATCCGTCGCGTTTTTTTACGTGAACGGTAATGGCGCCGTCAACGTAAGAAAACCGAATGATTACGTCGCGAAGATGATTGAGCTGGCGGGCGGAGAGTATGTTCTTTCAGGGGCGGAGGTGCAGGAGGAAAATGCACTCTCTACCATGAACATGCAGATGGAAGATTTTTATCTTGCGGCAAAGGATGCCGACGTCATCGTCTATAACAGCACCACCATGGGAATGCTCGGAAGTATTGACGAGCTTTTGGCACAAAGCCCTGTTTTCGCGGATTTTAAGGCGGTCAAGGAAGGAAGAGTTTATTGCACGACGCAGAATTTCTTTCAGGAGACGACTGCCATCGCAACCTTTGTGGAGGAGCTTGGAAGGGTCCTTCGCGATAAGAATGCGACAGATTTTTCGCAACTGATCAAAGTGAGAGACTGATATGAAAGAACGCATGGAACGAAAAGTTTTCATATGGATCCTGTTTTTCGCAGGGTGTCTTTGCGCCCTTGTGGCATTGATCTTTTGGAACGTGACAAGCGGCAGTATGTCCGTCTCCGGGAAGGAGATCCTTGGAATCCTTACGGGGCAGGTGAAGGAAGGCGCGGCCTATCAGATCCTTTGGAACATCAGGCTCCCCAGGATCTGCGCCGCATTCTTTTTGGGCGGCGCTTTGGCGGTCTCCGGTTTTTTGCTGCAGACCTTTTTCTCCAATCCCATTGCGGGCCCTTACGTGCTGGGCATTTCCTCAGGTGCAAAGCTTGTCGTTGCGATCACGATGATCCTGTTCCTGAGCAAGGGTTTTCGTGTCTCTTCCTTCGGGATGATGGCTGCGGCGTTTCTGGGTTCCATCATTGCAATGGCCTTTATTTTGCTGGTTTCACTGCGCGTTCAGAAAATGTCTCTTTTGATCGTGTGCGGCATTATGATCGGGTATATCTGTTCGGCGGTCACGGAGCTTCTAGTAACCTTTGCAGATGATTCGAACATCGTGAACCTCCATCATTGGTCCATGGGGAGTCTTTCAGGCATGTCCTGGGATAAGGTGAAATTCATGACCTTTATGGTTCTCTTGACCTGCATTGTTACCTTCTTTTTGTCGAAGCCCATCGGTGCTTATCAGCTGGGAGAAGCTTATGCAAGGAACATGGGCGTTAACGTCCGGCTCCTTCGGATACTTTTGATCCTGCTTTCAAGTTTGCTTTCGGCATGTGTGACGGCCTTTGCAGGTCCCATATCTTTTGTGGGGATCGCAGTACCGCACTTGGTAAAACTCATGGTGAGGACGGCAAAGCCGATCCTGTTGATCCCGGGGTGTTTTTTGTGCGGTGCCATTGTCACCTTGCTTTGCGACGGCATTGCGAGAACCCTTTTTGCACCGACGGAGGTCAGCATCAGCTCCGTCACGGCAGTCTTGCTTGCTCCTGTTGTCATCCTCATGATGATCCGAAAGGGGGCGGCAAAGAGATGAAAGAAGGGAAGATGGATCAAAGGATCGGATTAAAAACTGAAAACCTCTCCATAGGCTATGGGAAAAAAGTCCTTCTTTCAGGCGTGGAACTGGAAGTGCGTCCTGGCGCCGTTTTGACCTTGATCGGACCGAACGGCTCCGGAAAATCAACTCTGTTAAAGACCTTTACGAGACAACTGAAAAGCCTGGGCGGCAAGGTTTTATTCTTAGAATTCGACAAGAATCCGGATGGCGGGGAAAGTGCCATCCAGAACATGGATGAGATGTCGGGCGGCGAGATCGCCAAAATGCTTTCCATGGTGATGACGGAGCGGCCAACGCCAGAACTTATGACCTGTCGTGAGGTCGTGGGGACGGGAAGATATCCTTACGTTGGGCCCATGGGCATTCTTGGAGCCGAGGATTGGCAGAAGGTGGATGAGGCCATGAAGTCGGTCAGCGCCGATGAGGTGGCGGACAAAAGCTTTTATGAGATCAGTGACGGACAAAGGCAGCGTGTCATGCTCGCCAGGGCACTGTGTCAGGAGCCCAAGGTCTTGGTGCTGGATGAGCCCACGTCTTATCTGGACATGCGATATAAACTCGACATTTTGGAAAACATCCGAAGTCTTTCGAAAAAGCTTGGGATCGCCGTCGTGATGTCTCTGCATGAACTCGACCTTGCGATGAAGGTTTCGGACAGGATCGCCTGCGTGGACGGAACGTGCATCTCCAAGATCGGAACGCCCGAGGAGATCTTTTCCGGGGATTACGTTCAAAAGCTTTATGGCATTGAACAGGAAACCTTTCACCCTTTGACCGGTGAAATCTTTTTAAGATCAAAAAAGGAATTTCCGAAGGTGTTCGTGATCGGCGGCGCCGGGGTTGGACTTCCGGTTTATTATTGCTTGCAGCGGGAGGAGATTCCGTTTGCGGCGGGGATATTGTTTGAAAATGACGTGGAGATGGGAGCGGCAAGGGCCTTGGCAAGTCGCGTGATCAGCGTGCCTGCATTTCATCCCATGGACGATAAGGCTTTGGAAGAGGCCAAAAAGGTCCTGGATCAATGCGAACAGGCAATTTGCCCTCTGCAGGAGTTTGGCCCCTTAAATGAGGCAAATAGAGCGCTACGGGACTATGCCAGGGCAAAAGGGATCCTTTGTGAGGACAATTGACGAAAGAGAGAAAGAAACATGGCAAAAGTGATCATGGTGCAAGGGACCATGTCCAATGCAGGCAAAAGCTTTGTGGTGGCTGGACTTTGCAGGATTTTCAAACAAGATGGATATCGGGTGGCACCGTTTAAGTCGCAGAATATGGCCCTCAATTCCTTTATCACGAAAGAAGGCCTGGAGATGGGCCGCGCGCAGGTGATGCAGGCGGAAGCCGCAGGGATCGATCCTTTGGTCTGCATGAACCCGATCCTGCTAAAGCCTACGACGGATCAGGGCTCGCAGGTGATCGTAAACGGCGAAGCCATTGGAAACATGCCGGCGAAGGAATACTTCAAATACAAGACAAAACTGATCCCGGACATTGTCAAGGCATTTCAAAAGCTTGAAAGCCTTGTGGACATTATCGTGATCGAAGGCGCGGGTTCTCCTGCGGAGATCAATCTGAAGGCAAATGACATCGTGAACATGGGGATTGCAAAGCTTGTGGACGCCCCCGTCCTTTTGGTCGGCGACATTGACCGCGGCGGTGTGTTTGCACAGCTCCTCGGCACGTTGATGCTTTTGGAGGAGGATGAAAAGGAGAGGATCAAGGGCCTTGTCATCAACAAATTCCGCGGGGACAAGACCATTTTGGATCCCGGGATCACCATGCTCGAGGAAAAGGGAGGCATCCCCGTGACCGGCGTTTTGCCCTATGTCAAGCTTTCTTTGGATGATGAAGACAGCCTGAGCGAGCGCCTTTCCAACAAGGAGCAGGGCATCATCAACATTGCGGTGGTAAGGCTCCCGAGGATCTCGAATTTTACGGATTTTTCGGCCTTCGAGCGCATAGACGGCGTGAAGGTGCAGTATGTCACAAAGCCTGAGGAGCTGAAGTTTGCAGACCTTGCGATCCTTCCGGGCAGCAAGAACACTATCGGAGACCTCAAGTGGCTTCGCGAAAGCGGCATGGAGAGCTCTTTATATCGCTTCGCCCAGGAAAAGCCGGTCTTCGGGATCTGCGGCGGTTTTCAGATGCTCGGGGAGGAGATCTTTGATCCGGACGGCGTGGAAGAGGGCGGCCAGATCCGCGGCATGGGAATGTTGCTGACCAAGACCATCCTCCGTGAGAAAAAGACCACGGTGCAGGTGAAGGGAACGATCGAAAAGCAGGAGGGATTTTGGGATTGCCTTTCCGATCAAGCCTTTGCAGGTTATGAGATCCATGCGGGCGAGACGATGCCTTCTGACGGAGGGAAGTCTCTCGTGCCCGTCGTCATGTCCTGCGGGGATGTTTGCGGCACTTACGTGCATGGCATTTTTGACCAGGGAGACTTGGCCTATCGCGTGGCGAAAGCGTTGGCAGAGAAAAAGGGCGTTACGCTGAAGGCGATGAATGAGTCCGACCTGAAAGCCTTCAAGGAGAGCCAATATGATGCGCTGGCTGATGAGATGCGAAAGTATATGGACATGGATGCCGTATATGCGATGCTTCGTGAGGCGGCGATCTAGAAGAAGCTAGATAAAAAAGGCGAGAAAATGTACGAAAAACTATTTGGGACAACATATGACGGAAAGACCGTGACGGGATATGACGAAGTGTTGCGGCAAAGGATCAAGAAAAACTGGGACGGGGTTGCAAAGCCATTGGACAGCCTTGGAACCTTTGAAGAAGTGCTTTCTAAGATCGGCGCGATCCAGGGAAGGCTCACGCCGAACCTAATTAGAGCAAGGCTTTTGGTCAGCTGCGCTGACAATGGCATCGTGGAAGAGGGTGTCAGCCAGTGCGGACAGGAGGTCACGGCCATCTGTGCGGGAAACATTGCGAACGGGCGCTCCAGCGTTGCCATCATGGCAAAGCAGGCAGGCGTGGAAGTCTGTTGCATTGACGTTGGCATCAATACGGACAAGGAGATCGAAGGCGTTCAGAACAAGAAGGTGCGGCAAGGCACCAGGAATTTTCGAAAGGAACCTGCACTGACTTCAGAGGAGGTCGTGAAGGCGATCCAAACGGGCATGGACCTTGTGCGTACGAGTAAGGAAGAAGGCGTGACCATCCTCGGGATCGGAGAGATGGGGATCGGCAACACGACGACCTCAAGTGCCGTAACCGCGGCGCTCCTTGGACTTTCTGCAGAGGTCGTGACTGGCAGGGGCGCCGGATTAAGTGATGAAGCGTTAGAGAGAAAAAAGGCGATCATCCGGGAAGCCTTGTTCCATTACGGATTTCAGACGGAACTTGGTGAAGCGCAGGAAATGGTAGCGAAGGTTGGCGTGGAGCTTGGAGAAAAGGCCTTCGAAGGCACGGGCCGCGAAGAACAGGCGCTGAAGGCATTGCAGTCATTTGGCGGGCTGGATCTTGCCTGCATGGCGGGGATCTGCATTGGCGGCGCACACTGCCACGTGCCGATCGTGCTGGATGGATTTATCAGCCTGGCGGCGGCGCTGGTTGCCTGCAGGCTTTTGCCGATCACGAAGGAATTCCTGATCGCCTCCCATTCCGGGAAGGAGCCGGCGATGAAGCTGATCGAAGAGGAACTTGGGTTATCCCCCGTGCTTCGCGCAAATATGGCGCTGGGCGAAGGGACGGGCGCGGTGTTGATGTTGCAGCTATTAAAAACCGTCAATGCGGTCTACGAAGACAGCATTTCGTTCGAAACTGCGGGGATCGATCAGTATGAACGGTTTTAGCATGCGGGAAGGGTGTGGCATTTGCCGAAAACGAAATCATATGGAGCAGTAAAATGATGATCCTGATACTTGGCGGAAGCGGTTGCGGAAAATCAGCTTACGCGGAAAAAAGAATCATGAAGCTTGCGGCCGGCAAGGAGACTGTATATTATCTCGCCACCATGCAGGTGTTTGGCGAAGAGGGCCGAAAGAAGGTTGCAAGACACATAGAGCTTCGAAAAGACAAAGGAATGCTCACGATCGAACAGACAAGGGACGTAAAGGATGCCATCCCTCAGATGGAGCCTGGTCCCAGGGCGGTCTTATTAGAGGACCTTGGAAACCTTGTCGCAAATGAGATGTTCACGGAAACGGAAAGCTTTGACGCTGACTTTGTCACGACAAAGATTTGCGAACACATAGGGCTTTTGAATGAAAGCGTGGAGCACTTGGTCATTGTGTCCAATAACGTGTTTGAAGACGGCATCACCTACGAGGAAGGGACGCAGCGCTTCGTCACGGCGCTCGGAAGGATCCATGCGGAGCTTGCAAGGCTTTCGGACGAGGTGGTCGAGGTCGTGGTCGGCATTCCGTGTCACGTCAAAGGGGGAGAACAATGAAGGGGATCAAAAAAATCGCAAAGGCATTCATCGTTGCCTTTTCAATTTACTCCAAGATACCGATGCCGCGCTTTACCTGGGAATCCGAGGACATGAAGTATCATCTGTGCTTTTTCCCGGTGGTCGGTGCGGTGATCGGCGGCGCTGAATTCTTGTGGTATTTCATCTGCTGCGCGGGAAAGGACCTTGGCGCATTGCCATTTACGGCAGTGGCACTGGCCATTCCGATCCTGATCACGGGAGGGTTCCACGTGGACGGATTCATGGACACGTGTGATGCCTTGCATTCCTATCAGGACCGGGAGAAGAAGCTGGAGATCCTAAAGGATCCGCATATTGGCGCATTCGCGGTGATCTGCCTGGCAGGCTATTTGCTCCTTGCAGCAGGCGCCCTTTCCATCCTTTATGACGTGGCCCTTCTTGGAGACGGCATGCTTTGGGAAAGGGGCAGCAGCGTTCTTGTGCTTTGCCTTTCGTTTTTCCTCGCAAGGACCTTGAGCGGCATCAGCGTTGTAACCATGCAGGGCGCAAAGAAAAAGGGCATGCTTCAGACCTTTTCCGACACGGCAGGGAAAAAGACGGTCCTTGGAGTGTTGATCGCAGAGCTGTCTGTTTGCTGCATCGGCATGATCTTGCTCCAGCCGATCTTAGGACTTCTTTCGATCGCCGCAGCGGGCGCATCTTATGCATATTATGCCGCCATGAGTAAGAAGCAATTTGGCGGGATCACGGGAGACCTCGCAGGATATTTTGTATCCATCACCGAGCTTGTGGTTTTGTGCGTGGGAGCCATTTTCACCTTGATCCTGTAGGCCCTTGAATAAATCAAAGGAAAGAGACGAAAAGACATGAGAATCATCATCGTAAGACACGGAGAACCAAATTATGAAAAGGATTGTCTGACGCCGCTTGGCATCAGGCAGGCCAAGGCGGTAGCCAAAAGACTGGCGGACGAGGGCATTGAAGAAATCTATTCCTCCCCCATGGGAAGAGCGAGAGAGACGGCGCAGGAGACGGCGGATCTTTTGGGCTTTGGTGAAGTTAAGATCGTGGATTTTATGCATGAGCTTGCCTGGGGAACGGTGGGCGGCCCCCTTTATGGAGATGGCCATCCCTGGATGATCTCGGATGAGATGGTGAACGAGGGATGGGACTTAAATCGCACGGATTGGAAGACGCATCCTGGGTTTATCAACAACAGAATTGTAAAGGAGATCGAACACGTGGAAGAGCAGACGGACGTCTGGCTTTCCACTTTGGGATATCAGCGCGAAGGCCTGTATTATCGCAACGTGCACGAGGACGATAAACAGCATACGATCGCTCTGTTTTGTCATGGCGGTTCTTCCACGGCGATGCTGGCGAGAATGTTAAACCTCACCTTTCCGTATCTGTGTGCGACGCTGCACCTTGGGCATACTGGGATCGCGACGATCCGTTTCACGAGAAGGCCAGGAGAGCTCTGCATCCCTACCATGGATCTGATGGGGGATGAGAGGCATAAGATCGGCGTGGATTGACCCAGGGTCAAAACGGGAGGAAAGGCATGAGGCTATATGTTGGCGGAAGGGCACAGGGGAAGCTGGCGCTTGCAAGACAAAGACACCCGAATGGCGTGATCTGGAACGAGCTTCACCTGTTTGTGAAGGAAGAACTGGCAAAGGGAACAACACCGGAAGCAATCTGGAATATGGTCTTGAAGCGCATGGAGGAAACGCCTGATCTGATCATCATCAGTGATGAGATCGGTAACGGGATCGTTCCCATGGACAAGGAAGAGAGGCGCTACCGCGAAGAAACGGGGCGACTACTCTGCAAGATTGCAGAGCGCGCAGAATGCGTGGAACGCGTTGTTTGCGGGATCCCCATAAGGATCAAGACGAATCTTCGGCTTTATTTGATCCGGCACGGAAAAACGCCGGGCAATGAAGAAAAAAGATATGTGGGAAGAACCGATGAACGTCTTTCGGAGAAAGGCCGCGAGGAGCTTTTACGGAATGCATTTCCGAAGACGGAACTATTGTTTTCAAGTCCCATGAAGCGTTGTATTGAAAGCTGCGAAGTGCTTTTTCCAGGACAGGCGACCACCTTGATCGAAGGCTTTCGTGAGATTGATTTTGGCACCTTTGAGGGAAAGAACTATCAGGAGCTTTCAGGAGACCCGGACTATCAGGCTTGGATCGACAGCGGTGGCACGAAGCCATTTCCCAAAGGGGAAGACCGTGCAGATTTCATACGGAGAAATAAAAGAGCATTTTTGGAGATGTTGGCGCAGACGATGGCATATTATGAAGAGCATCCCGAAAAAGAGGGCAAGGTGGCAGCAGTCGTACACGGCGGAACGATCATGTCCATTCTATCCGGCTTTTACGGAGGCGACTATTTTGACTATCAGATCGCCAATGGAGAGGCCTATCTTGTAACCGTGGAAGTGACGGACGGTGCGGTCCGCATTTTGTCCGCAGAGAAGGCGAAGAAGTAAGGAGAAAGCATATGCCGCTTTATTGTTATCACGTCATTGCATTTTTACTTGGGTTTATCTTGGATTGCATCCTTGGCGATCCTTATTTTCTGCCACATCCCGTAAGGCTGATCGGGCATCTCATAAGTAGCCTTGAGAACAAATATCTTGGGGAGAAGGCGTCTGCCTCAAGCGTGAGCGCGGAGCAAACGGAAGAGGGAGCGCTTTCGCCTGATGTGGCAGAGGGGGAAGAGCAGGCATCCGAGGGTGAGGCGGCAAGCGCTTTGACGCAAGGATCCGTGGATGGCGAGTTGGAGGCGGAAGCTTTGCAGGCAGAGGAACTTGAATCGGCCGCTGGCGAAGCAAAGGCGCAGCCCGAAGAGATCGTTTATGACGAGGCGTTTTGGAGTCAAGCACCCGCACCGAAGGCACAGAGCGCAGAAAGCGAAATGGATGGCGCGGCACAGACGAAGGCAGCCGACGTACAAAAGGCCAAGGAGGAGCCCCTTACCGAAGAAGCAAAAAAGAAGCGCGAGCAGGGACGGACCATGGTTTTACTTGTTCTGTTCTGTACCGTGCTTGCGACGGACATTCTCTTTATGGGGAGCTATTTTGTTCACCCGATCCTTGGATGCATCGTGGAAGCGATCCTGACCTATCAGATTCTTGCGGCAAAATGCCTTTGGGTGGAAAGCATGAAGGTGTACAAGGCCTTGAAGGAAGGGACGATCGCGGATGCCAGAAAGGCAGTTTCCATGATCGTGGGACGCGACACCGCGAAGCTTGATGCGGAAGGCGTGACCAAGGCGGCCGTGGAAACGGTTGCAGAGAATACTTCTGACGGCGTGATCGCACCGATGCTCTACCTTGCCATCGGAGGCCCGATCCTCGGCATGCTCTATAAGGCGATCAATACCATGGATTCCATGGTGGGATATAAAAACGAACGCTATCTTGATTTTGGACGCGCTGCTGCAAAGCTCGATGACATTGTCAATTACGTACCGTCTCGGATTGCAGCAAGACTTATGATCTTTTCCTGTTATTTCCTGGGCGGAAAGTTCATCCCTTCGGAGGCAAAGCGGATCTACCTTCGGGATCGCTTAAAGCATGCAAGCCCGAATTCCGCACAGACGGAGAGTGCCTGCGCAGGCGCACTGGGAATTCAGCTTGCCGGGGATGCGAGCTACTTTGGAAAGCTTGTGCATAAGCCGACGATCGGGGATGCCAGGAGAAAGGTGGAAGCAGAGGATATTGTGCTTGCGAACAAGCTGATGTATGGCACAACGATACTTTGTTTTCTTGCTTGTCTGATCCTTATGTGCATTGTGTGCTGTGCCTTTTTTGGCGGCGTGGACGCAGTCAAGCTGATGATCATGAATTTTAAGAAAGTGTAGGGTGAGGAAGAGAAGATGCACGGCGGGGACGTCTATCGCAATCAAGTTCATATGGATTTCTCCGTCAACGTGAATCCGCTTGGGTTCCCAAGGAGCGTTAAAAAAGCCATGGAGCAAGGCATTTTGGAAGCGCAGTGCTATCCGGACGCCATGTGTGAAAAACTTCGGGCAGGACTTTCTCTTAAGTTCGGGATCCCTTCGGATCAGATCCTGTGCGGAAACGGCGCATCGGAGCTGATCATGGCAATCTGCAGGTGGAAAATGCCACGGACGGCAATCCTTTTGGGACCTGCGTTCTTGGGATATCAAAGAGCCTTGGATGCAGTGGGGTGTGCCAAAGAGTATTTCTTGCTCCGCAAGGAGGAAGGATTTGCCTTCACGAAAGAACGCGCAGAGTTCCTGTGCAAGGAGTTAGAGGAGAAAAAGCCAGACCTTCTGTTTGTGACCACGCCTTCCAATCCAATGGGACGCCTTGTCCCCAAAGAAATATTGATTATGCTCGCAAGGCAGTGTGAGCGGACGAGAACGAACCTTGTTTTGGATGAGTGCTTTATGGAACTGACGGAAAAGCCAAAGGATTCCTCTATGGCAAGTGAGCTGTTAGATTTCTCATCGCTCCTGATCTTACGCGCCTTTACGAAGAGTTTTTCCGTTCCGGGGATACGACTTGGATATCTCCTATGTGGCGACAAGGGGATGGCGGAAGGGATCGCGGCGCAGCTTCCGGAGTGGAATGTTTCCGTGGTGGCCGAGAAGGTCGGGATCGCGGCGCTGTCAGAAGAAGCATGGCTTATGACGGCTAGAGAAGTGATCATGCGCGAAAGAGAGTTCCTTACGACCGGGCTTGGAAACCTTGGTGCCAAAGTTTTCCCTTCGGAGGCCAATTTCCTTTTGTTTTCCTGGAAGGATGATGCACTCTATGAGAAGCTTTTGGAGAAGGGAATCTTGATCCGCGACTGCCGAGACTTTGAAGGGCTTAGTACGGGATATTATCGCGTGGCCATAAGAACGCACGAGGAGAACGAAGCGCTTCTTCGTGTCATGAGAGAGCTTTAATGAATGGTTTGGAATGGAGAAGGACGAATGGAAGGAATCGAGTATGTGCTCCCGGGGGACATTGAAAAGCGGAGCTTCGAGATCATAGGCGAGGAACTAAAGGAGAGAGGCATTGTGCTTCCTCCGGACGAAGAGCCCGTGACCAAACGGGTGATCCACACTAGCGCGGATTTTGAATATGCAGATACCCTCATGTTTTCCAAGGATGCCGTAAAGATCGCGAGGGATCTGATCCGGCGCGGTGCGGACATTGTGACCGATACGGAAATGGCGAAGGCCGGGATCAACAAAAAAACGCTGGCAAAGTTTGGAGGCATGGTGCACTGCTTTATGTCTGAGGAAGACGTGGCCAGGGAAGCAAAGGAGCGATACGTGACGCGCGCAACCGTCTCCATGGAGGTGGCGGCAACACTTCCGGGGCCTGTGATCTTTGCCATCGGAAATGCGCCGACGGCGTTGATCTCTCTGTATGAGATGATGCAAAAAGGAATCTACAGACCACAATTTGTGATCGGCGTGCCCGTTGGCTTCGTCAATGTCGTGCAGGCAAAGGAACTATTTATCAACTCGGACGTACCCTATATCATCAATCGCGGCAGAAAGGGTGGCAGCAACGTGGCGGCCGCCATCTGTAACGCACTTCTTTACGGGCTGGAGAAAAATCAATGAAAACAAGAGAGCAAGCACTTCGATATGGCCTCTCTTTCCCGAATACCTATCAGGATGCGCCATTTCATGATCCAAACTGGCAATTGGTGCGCTACGTGGGGAATAAGAAGGCATTTCTTTGGACATATCAAAAGGACGGGGTGATCTGTCTGAACGTGAAGGTGGATCCGGAAAAAGCTTATTTTTGGCGGAGGATCTATGCCTCCGTGCGCCCAGGCTATCATCAGAACAAGGATCACTGGAACACGATCATTTTGGACGGGAGCATTCCTGACAAGGCTGTTAAGACGATGATCGCGGAGAGCTATGACCTGATCAGCGACAGCCCCGCAAAACGCATCTATGAGGCGGTAAAGAAGATCCCTTACGGTCATGTGGCAACCTATGCGCAGATCGCAGAGCTTGCGGGAGACCGAAAGATGGCAAGGGCTGTTGGAAACGCACTCCACAAGAACCCGGATCCAGATGGCATCCCGTGTTTTCGCGTGGTGAATTCCAAGGGAGAGCTTGCAGGGGAATTTGCCTTTGGCGGGAGCGGCGCGCAGGCAAAGCTTCTTATGGCGGAAGGCATTGAAGTAAAGGATGGAAGGGTGGACCTTGCGCGCTTCCAGTGGAGAGTATAGGTGGGATTATGACAGAGAACGCCAGTGAAGTTCGGTTTGGCTTTACGACGGGGAGCTGCGCGGCTGCAGCGGCAAAGGCCGCTACTTACATGCTCCTTACGGGAAAAGAAAAATACGAGATCACCATAGAGACGCCCAAGGGCATTCCCTATCATGCGCAGATCGTTGAGATCACAAGGCAGGAAAAGCGCGTTATGTGTGCAGTCATTAAGGACGGCGGGTCTGACCCGGACGTAACAACGGGATGCCATGTATTTGCAGAGGTGACATATGCAAGCGCTGACGAAGGAACGGAGTCCCGGGAGGGAGAGGCAAGATCTCTTACGGAGGGCGCATGGGTGGAGATCGAAGGCGGTGAAGGCGTAGGCAGGGTAACGCTCCCTGGCTTGGACCAGCCCGTCGGGAACGCTGCGATCAATCACGTTCCGCGGGAGATGATCACCAAGGAAGTGCTCGAGGTCTGCAAGATATGTGACTATCAGGGCGGCCTTCGCGTCATGATCTCCGTTCCGGAGGGCATGGAACTTGCGAACAAGACCTTTAATCCAAGGCTTGGCATTGTGGGAGGCATCTCCATCCTAGGGACCAGCGGGATCGTGGAGCCCATGAGCTCTAAAGCGCTTCTTGATACGATCCGCGTTGAACTGAATCAAAAGCATGCGCTCGGCATGGAATATGTCGCCGTCGCGCCCGGAAACTACGGACTGGACTTCATGAAACAGACCTATGACTATGATCTCGATAAGAGCGTGAAGTGTTCCAACTTCATCGGCGATACCATCGACATGGCAAAGGAACTGGGCTTTTCGGGGATGCTCCTGACCGGGCACATTGGGAAGCTTATCAAGGTTTCGGGCGGCATCATGAACACGCATTCCAAGGAGGGCGATTGCCGCATGGAGTTGCTTGCGGCAGCAGGCCTGAAGGCGGGTTGCGACGGAGAGACGGCGCGGAAAATCCTGGAGACGGCGGTTACGGAAGAAGGTATCCGCATCTTACGGGAAGCGGGATGTGACGCAAAGGCGATGGAAATCGTCATGGAGAGGATCCTGTTCTTCCTCCGAAAGCGCGGCGGGGAGGATTTTCAGATTGAGTGCATGACCTACTGCAATCAATATGGACTGCTTGCAAAAAGCGACGGCGCGGAGAAGTTGCTTGCACTTCTTATGGCGGATCAATCTTTCTGCAGAAAGGATAACATAAGGGCATAACGGTTTTGAAGCCTATGGTGATCAAAAGAAAACAATTTATGGGGGATAAGACCCTAAGAAGCTATGTCATTCCCAAAGGCACGACCGAGATCGGCGAGTGGGCTTTTTCGGGATGCAAAGCGCTTTCCCGCGTTGCGATCCCGTCCACCGTGGAACATATCGGGAGAGATGCTTTTGCAAACTGTGATCAGCTAAAGGTGGCATCCCTTTATCACGAAACCGAAGAGGAAGAGGATGACCTCGCCGGCCTTATGGCGATCGCGCTACGGTATTTCAAAACGGATGACAGACTCATCACGGAGCGGAGAGGCGGGCGTGAACATTGGCTGAAACTATGGGATGAGGCATGCGAAACCTTTTTGGACAGCCCTGACGAGGAAGGCTTTCGGCCGTTCCTGGCAGGCGGCGAAGAGGACTATGAAGACGAAGCGAAAAAGCGCGAGGAGCATTGCAAAATGGCAAGGCTTCGGAAGGCACGGGCGGTGTATGAACGCCTTGTGACCTATGAACGTCTTATGACCTTAGGGGATAAAGAGCGGCTTTCTCGTTTTCAAAGGCGATTTCGGGAAAATGACATGGCGTTTAAGTTACTCACGAGCGAACTGGAATGTCCGAGGCAAGCGTTCCGCGTATATGAATGCGCCGGTCTCCTTACGAGGGAGAATTGTCTGCGGGTTCTAAATGTGCTCCCGGAAGAATGCGTGGAGTTAAAAGCCTTGCTTCTTCAAAGGGTTGCCGTGGAAACGCAGGATTTTTCGCTGGAGCTCATTTGAGCATTTGGGAATTGTCGCTCAGAGAGAATGATGATATAATGGGATAGTAATGCGCACAAGGGAGAAGACACATGAGCAGATTAGACGAAGCGCGCGCGATCTTTGCAAAAGATCTTTATGCGACAAAGCAATCGGGAATTCAAATTGAAGAGGTGGGGGATCACTATTCGAAATGCAGCATGCCCCTTACGGAGAATCACAGGAACGCCTATGGCGGAGTCATGGGCGGATGCATCTACACGCTGGCAGATTTTGCATTTGCGGTGGCATCAAATTTCGAACAGGAAAACTTGACGGTGAGCCTTGTGGGACAGGCAAGCTTTTTGTCCATGTCCAAGGGAGCGGTTTTGTTTGCAGAAGCAAGACTGATCAAGGATGGCAGGACAAATGCCTTTTATGAAGTCAAGATTTACGACGATCATGGCAAGGACATTGCCGTGGTCTCCTTTACGGGAGCGCACGTTGGCAGGCCTTGGGCTTGAAAACAAGGTGAAATTGGGGATATGAAAGAGATGACAAGAAGGATTTGGGGGAGATTCTCTGTCTGCAGTATTTTAATATGCATTCTGACACTGAGCATGATTCTGCCTGCCTGTGCCAATAAGAGAGCAGACGCAAGGCTTTACGTTAAACTAAAGAATCTTTCGGAACAAAGACACATTGTTGGCATTTTTATGCCGGAAAAAGCATGGCGTTAGAAAAACCATGAGATATCTGATGATGATCTGTCTGAACGACTTCGACCTTCACTGAACTTGTCCGATGCAGAGACTGAGGAAGCAAAAGCATATAAAGAGCTGGAACAGCGCATGTATGAGTATGATCAGAACGGGTGGGTTTTGATTAATCTTTACTTTTCCTACAGAGATTCCGAGGACGAGAATGAATTGACTCTTTATGGCCCGCCTGAGCGCTTTAAAGTGGTTGTTGTTCAGAGGATGATATGGCTTACGAGAGTAACGCGATCACGAGAACGAAATCACAGAGCAAATGCACTTTTGATCTCGCGATCGGGAAACTTACTGAGGATGTCTCACAGTGATTGTTTCGCTAGTTGTACGCATCTTGGGCGACTGATCTTTTGACATTCTTTTATCAGACTAGGGGGGGATATGAAAAGAACGAAAAGGTTTTCTTTGCTTTTGGCATGGGTTGTATTGACGATGAACCTGGTGCTTGCTCTGGCAGTGCCGGTGCTCGCTGACATGGGTGAAAAACCTAGTGTTAGCTTGAAAATCTTGAATGCACCATCGGAGAATTTTTGCTTAGCGCTTTTTACAAAGGAAGAAGCGCGCAAAGAGGGAGAGAAAGAGAACAAGATTAAAGCATTCCTTGAACAAAAGGGTAAGGATGATGCATTCGGCGAGCTGACAAAGAAGGTGTTTGAGTATGAGGGAAACGGGTACGAGGTTGCCTGGAATCCGGTGCATCGGTTTTTTATTGAGAATTCCGACAATAGCTATTATTCCTGGAACGAAAGATTCTCTTTCTCATATTATGCACCAAGTACGTTCAAGGTATGCGTTGTGACCAAGGACAATTGTGTCATGAGTGATCAGGAAATTACGACAACCAGATTTCGTGGTTGCGTCGTGTTTGATTATAAGACGGGCGAGCTCTATGAGGACCTTGAACAATACGCTGAGAATGACAGGAATTTTCTAAAAAGATCGATTGGATTTTTCATCTCGACCGTAATGGTCGAGGGCTTTTTGTTACTTGCATTTGGCCTGATCAGCGTGCGCAATGTTGTCATTTTCCTGATCATGAACCTACTTACGCAGTCATATCTGCATTTTTACAATTGGAGCAATCGCGCAGGCGTCAAATCCGGAAAGAGTCTGGGCGCCTTCGTGGAACTCCTTGGCCTAGAAATCGTGATCACCATTGTTGAGACTGTTGTATATGCCATCGCCATGAAGGAGAAGAATAATAAACGCTGGAAATGCGTTATTTACGGCATTGTGGCGAATCTGATCTCCGCATGTTTTGGATTACTACTTCCATAGGAGGACATAGGAATTGAGTGGATTTGATGAAAGAAAACTGACGGCGTACTTGGATTCCCTGCTGGATCTGGGGATTCCTTCCGTGGATCTCATTGTATATGAAAACCACAAGCAGATCTATCGGCATCTGAACGGAACGGTAAACAAGGAGAAAACGGAAGCAGTTGCCAAGGATCAAAGGTACTTGATGTTTTCCATGACTAAGGTGCAGACCATGACTGCCATTTTGCAACTTGTGGAACAGGGGAAGCTTTCTTTGGAGGATGAAGTCGCAAAGTTTCTTCCTGCCTATGGGAACCTCACGGTAAAGACGAAGGACGGGACGGAGCCGCTCAAGTGGCCCTTGAAGATCCGCCATCTGGTTTCCATGCAGTCGGGTCTGGACTATGACCTCGAACGCCCCGGAATTGTTCGCGTCCTCAAGGAGAAGGGACAGGCGGCAACGACGCGGGAGATCGTGGACGCATTTGCCGAGACGCCGTTAAACTTCCAGCCGGGCACGCATTTTTGCTATAGCTTAAGCCATGACGTGGCGGCGGCGATCATTGAAGTGGTCAGCGGAATGTCCTTTGGCGAATACCTTAGGAAAAACATCTGGGAACCGCTTGGCATGAGGGATACGTTCTTTGCAAAGCCCGTAAATGACGGCCTTGAGCGCCTTGCGCAGCAATATATCGCAACGGACGACGGGATCGTTCCCATGGAGCAGACTTGTAATTATCAGCTTTCGGAATGCTATGAGAGCGGCGGCGCAGGGCTTGTGAGCAACACCGAGGATTATGCGATCCTTGCAGATGCGATCGCCTGCGGCGGCGTTTCATCGCAAGGCGTTCGGATCCTTAAACCCGAAACGGTGGAGCGGATCAAGCAAAACCTCCTTTATGGTGAGGCACTCGGCGACATCGCGACGACCATGGGAAGAGTGGGATATGGCTATGGCTGCGGCATGCAGGTGTTGCTGAATCCCGAAGCGGTTGGCTCGACTGCTCCGGCAGGCGTCTTTGGCTGGGACGGCGCGGCAGGCGCTGCCATCCAGATGGACACGGCATCGAAGAGAAGCTTCGTTTACCTCATGCACGTAAGAAATTGCGGCATGGCATATGGCGTGATCCATCCGACGCTGCGCGACATGATATTCGGGAAGTAAAGAAAATACAGGTTGATTGGGGGTACTTTTACATGACGGAAAACAGACCATTTGTGCCTTGGGAGCAAATGAATGATTTTATGGTTGATGCATTCGTGGGTTATGGCGTGCCAAGAGAGGATGCGAAGATCTGCGCGGACGTTCTTCTTGAGTCTGACAGAAGAGGCATCGAGAGCCATGGTTGCAATCGTTTTAAGCCCATTTACATTGACAGGATCGTGAAGGGGACGCTGCTTCCCGTAACAAAGCTTGAAATTCTCAAGGAGACGCCCACTACGGTGGTCATGGATGCTCACGACGGCATGGGCATGGTGGCAAGCTACCACATGATGAAGAAACTCATCGAGAAGGCCAAGACCTATGGCATGGCAGGCGGCGCGATCCGTAACAGCACACATTACGGCATAGCTGGCTATTGGACTGGCATGGCATGCAACGAAGGTCTGATCGGCATCACTGGCACGAACGCAAGGCCCTCCATTGCGCCGACCTTTGGCGTAGAGAACATGCTGGGGACCAATCCATTGACGTTCTCGATCCCGACGGACGAAGAGTTCCCGTTCTGCTTAGACTGCGCGACCTCCATCGTGCAGCGCGGAAAGATTGAATATTACGCAAGAGAAGGCAAGCCCGTGCCTGCAGGCATGGTGGTTTCTGAACAGGGAGAAGCCCTGACGGACAGTGCGCAGATCCTGAAAGATCTTGTCGCAGGGACGGCAGCCCTTGCGCCCCTTGGCGGCATTGGCGATGAGATGGCAGGCTATAAGGGCTATGGCTATGCGACCGTTGTCGAGATCCTTTCAGCGGCGCTTTCCGGCGGTGAGTTTATGAAGGCCCTTACTGGCGTGGATGAGAACGGAAAGCCGAAGATGTACCACTTAGGGCACTTCTTCTTCGTGGTGGATCCGGAAGCGTTCATGGGGCTTGAGGAGTTTAAGAAGATCGCAGGCGAGATCTGCCGCGCCCTTCGCGCTTCGAAAAAGGCACCGGGAGAAAGCAGGATCTACACGGCAGGTGAAAAGGAGCATGACGTGTGGCTCTTCCGCAAGGACAAGGGCGTGCCCGTCGGCGAAGCAGTGCAAAAGGACATTCTGACCGTAAGGGATGCACTTGGACTGGATTATCATTTCGCGTTTGAAGACAAGTAAAGCGCGGCATTTGAAAGAGGAGTACGGATGGTATATTTTGTCGGCGCCGGAAGCGGCGCGGTGGATCTGATCACGGTTCGCGGTAAGAATCTCCTGGAAAAGGCGGACGTGGTCATCTACGCGGGTTCTCTTGTGAATCCGGAGCTCTTGCAATATGCAAAAAAGGATTGTGAGTACTATAACAGCGCAAAGCTTACGCTGCCCGAGATCATAGACTTGATGGTGAAGGCAGAGCGCGAAGGAAAGATGACGGTCCGCCTGCACACGGGAGAGCCAAGCATTTACGGCGCGATCCGGGAGCAGATGGATGCGCTGGACGAGCAGGGGATCGCATACGAATGCTGCCCGGGCGTGAGTGCTTGCTTTGGCGCGGCGGCGTCCCTAAATCTGGAATATACCCTCCCAGAGGTTTCACAGTCACTCATTATCACAAGAATGGCAGGAAAAACAAGCGTCCCCAAGAAGGAATCCATTGAAAGCTTCGCGGCGCATGGCGCCAGCATGGCGATCTATTTAAGCGCAGGCATGTTAGAGGAACTGTCGAAACGACTGATTGCGGGCGGATATAAGAATGACACGCCCTGCGCCATTGTTTACAAGGCGACGTGGCCTGACGAAGAAAAGTATTTCTGCACGGTGGAGACCTTGCCGAAGGTGGCGGCAGAGCATGGGATCACAAAGATCGCAGTCGTTCTTGTGGGCGATGCGATCGCACAGAGTGGGTATGCAAAATCAAGGCTTTACGCACCGGAATTCGAGACGGAATTTCGTAAGGCAAAGACAGAAGCTGAGGACGCATGAGCAAGTTGGGGCTTCGCATGCGTCATGGAAGGGGAAAAACGAATGATCCTTCGGGTTTGTACGTTTACAAAGCAGGGAGATGAGCTTTCGCATCAATTGTTTGACACATGGGAAGGGATGATCGTGCAAATGCGCGGTGATCAGTCTCTGGAAGCATGGGTCAGGGATTGCTTTGCTTGGCATCTCCCGATTTTGTTTATTGGGGCTTGCGGCATTGCCGTACGCGCCATTGCGCCCCATGTTCAGGACAAGCTTTCGGACAGTGCCGTTCTAGTCATGGATGAGAAAGGGGAGTTCGTGATCCCGATCCTTTCCGGTCACGCCGGAGGTGCAAATTCAATTGCAAGAAAGATTGCGGCGCGCACTGGCGCAAGGCCCGTGATCACGACGGCAACTGACGTGGAAGGCCTTTTTTCAGTGGACGTGTTTGCCGTGCAAAACGGGCTGCGTATTTGGAACCGAGAAGGGATCCGTAAGGTTTCGTCAAAGCTTCTTGCAGGCGAAAAGGTGAAGATCGCCTGGGAAGAAGACATTCTTTGTGAGGACAAGGTTCTTCCAAAAGGTCTTGAGAAAGTCGCGTTTAAAGAAAACTATGTGGACGTAAGGATCGTGACAAAACAAACCGAAGCGCTATATGAAACCGAACCGAAAGGCCAGGCGCTTTTGCTTGTCGCCAAGGACCTGGCCATTGGCATGGGATGCAAAAAGGGAAAGAGCACAGAGGAGCTACGGAGCTTTCTCTTATGGCATTTGCCGGAGCATTGGGAGAGAGACGCCTTTGCCATCGCGTCGATCGATCTTAAGGCAAAGGAAGAGGGGCTTGGGATGGTTTCGTCGTTCTATCATCTGCCCTTTTTGGTATATTCCGCCGAAGAACTCAAAAGAGTTCCCGGTACTTTTTCAGAATCGGAATTCGTCCGGGAGACGACAGGGGTCGGAAACGTGTGCGAGCGTGCGGCTCTGTGCGCGGCAGGAGACGGCGGTGAGCTGATCACTCGAAAGACCGCCGGCGATGGCATCACCCTTGCCGTGGCAAGGCGTAAGATAAGATTATCGTTTGGGAGCAAAGCATGAGTAAGACCATCGAAGTGATAGGCATGGGGCCCGGAAGCCTTGAGGGAATGACCTTAGAGGCCAAGCGGGCATTGGAGAGCTGCGACGTGATCGTCGGCTATACAAAGTACGTAGAATTGCTATCGACCTATTTCCCGCAAAAGGAATTTGTGACAACGGGAATGCGACAGGAGATCGAGCGTTGCAGGGCGTGCTTTGACCTTGCTTCGCAGGGAAAGCGCGTTGCCCTGGTCTGCAGCGGAGATGCAGGCGTCTACGGTATGGCAGCGCCCATGTTTGAACTCCTTCCGGAATATAAAAACAAACCTGGATATGAAGAGATCGAGGTGAGCGTCATCGCAGGCGTAACGGCCGCAAACAGCGGCGCGGCGCTCCTTGGCGCACCCCTAAATCATGACTATTGCGTGATCAGTTTGAGCGACCTGCTCACGCCGTGGGAAACCATTGAAAAAAGGCTGCAGGCTGCGATCGCGGGGGACTTTGCCATTGCGATCTATAATCCCTCCAGCCATAAGCGCAAAGACTACCTAAAGAGGGCATGCGAGATCATGCTCAGTGCCGGCGCGGCGCCGGATCGTGCCTGCGGCTACGTGAAAAACATCGGACGCGAAGACACGCAGATCCAAACCTGCACCTTGCAGGAACTTGCTGATGCAGACGCAGACATGTTTACCACGGTGTTTGTCGGGAATTCCCAGTCTTTTATAAGGGACGGGAAGCTGATCACCAAGCGGGGGTATTCCATATGAAACCAGTACTGATTTATGCCGGCACGACGGAGGGCAGGGTGCTGTCCCAAAGGCTTGCCGAGAAAGGCGTTCCATGCGAGGTCTGCGTGGCGACGGAATATGGCAGCAGGGTGATGCAGGAGGCGGAAAAGAAAGAGAACCTGACGGTGAGGCAGGGACGCCTTTTGCCGGAAGAAATGCGCTCCATGACCATGGCGGGTGAGTATGCGGCCGTCGTGGATTGCACGCATCCCTATGCAACGCTTGTCACGGAAAACATCAAAAAAAGCTTGGAAGGACTTGAAGTTCCTTACTTCCGCGTTCTTCGCAAAACGAAAGAACATGAGGACGCATGCCAGTATTTTGACTCCGCCGAGGAGGCGGCAAAGAGCCTTGCGACAACGAATGGGAAGATCCTTCTGACCACGGGCAGCAAGGAATTAGAATGCTTTTGCAAAGACGCGTCACTTCGTGAGCGCCTGGTCGTTCGCGTTCTTCCCGGAAGGGAGAGCTTGGAGCTTTGTCTGCAAAATGGCCTTGAGGGGAAGCAGATCATTGCAATGCAAGGGCCCTTTACGAAGGACATGAATCTGGCAATTCTTCGCCAGTATGAGATCACGGGACTTGTCACGAAGGAGAGCGGAAAGGCAGGCGGCATGGACGAAAAGCTCCTTGCCGCGAAGGAAGCGGGAATCCCTTGTTACGTGATCCGCAGACCGAACACGGAGGCTGGTGAGTCTGGGCGAACTCTTTCGGAGGTTTACGGAGAGGTGCTTTCGCTTGAAGGAGTTTCTTTGGCAGATGAGCCTTGTTGCGCGCTGGACGTGGTTCTTGCCGGCATTGGCATGGGCAAGGAAGAATCTCGCAGCGTTGCGCTCGAGAGAAGGCTGATGGAGACGGACTATCTTTTCGGCGCCGAGAGAATGATCCAAGGCCTGCCGGCAAAGAAGGGCAGCTTTGCATATTATCTCGAAAAAGACATCGTTCCCTGTCTGGAAGGATTGCAAAGGGAACACTTGGAAGACCTGAAGATCACCATTCTTTTTTCAGGGGATCCAGGGTTCTTTAGCGGTGCGCAAAAGCTCTATGAAGCCTTGCGCGGAAAGGCAGGCATGAGCGTTCGGATCCTTCCGGGGATTTCAACGGTTTCGGCACTTGGCTCCAAGCTTGGGATCAGCTGGCAGGACGCCATGATCGTCAGCACGCATGGGACAAAGAAAGAAAACTGGAAAGCAGAGATGCTTTTTGGAATGCGCCGTGGGCGGAAGATCTTCTTCCTCACTTCCGGGGCAGAGGACATTCGAGAGATCGCGCAGCTTCTTATGGAACAAGGTTTTCAGGATGTATATGACATGTGCCTCGGTTATCAGCTCTCGTATGAAAACGAGAAGGTTTGGGAGTGCTGCGCAAGCGATGCGCTCAAGGTTTCAGAAAAAGGGTTATACGCAGGGTTTCTTGTGCCGATAAACATTAAAAGTTCGGCGAATGGATCGGCCGCATATGCTGCGCCCCGAAATGGTCAGATCGTGCCAGGCTGGAGGGATGAAGCCTTTGAGAGAGGCGACGTTCCAATGACGAAGGAAGAGGTGCGGACCATCTCGATCAGCAAACTTGCCTTGACGGAAAAGGCGGTTGTTTACGACATAGGAAGCGGTACGGGCTCCGTTGCCATGGAGATTGCGGCGCTTTCACCGCAGATTGCGGTATATGCCATTGAATGTAAGCAGGAAGCGGTTTCCCTGATCCAAAAGAATAAGGAACGCCTTGGCGCGTCCATGGTACAGGTGGTAAATGGAATGGCTCCGGAAGCCCTCGCAGGCCTCCCTGCGCCGACGCACGCATTCATCGGCGGGAGCAGAGGGAACCTTCCTGAAATCCTGAATGCCTTATATCAAAAGAATCCGACGATGCGGATCGTCATGAACGCGATCAGCTTAGAGAGCATCGCCCAAATGCAAGAGCTTGTAAAGAAGTATCCCGTAGGGGACCTTGACGTAACGACGGTTTCGGTCAGCAAGGCAAAACAGGTGGGGAATTACCATCTCATGCAGGCCGCAAACCCCGTGACCATCTTTTCTTTCACGTTTCGCGAGAAGGAAAAGCCTACGGTAGAAGAGTATTTTAACGGAGAAGGTGCTATTTTAACTTAGAGGAGGGAGCCATGTCCAAGCCTAGGATCATGTTTGCCGCGCCGAAAAGCGGCAGCGGAAAGACCGTACTAACCTGTGCGTTTTTGCAGATCATGAAGTTTCGCGGGATCAAGGCGCGTTCCATGAAATGTGGGCCGGATTACATCGACCCTATGTTTCATCGAAAAGTTCTTGGCATTCCGGCCAGAAACGTAGACCTTTTTTTCACAAATGAAGAGGTCACGAAGGCTTTGTTTCATCTCGAGGAAGAGGATTATGAACTTACGGTGATGGAAGGCGTGATGGGGCTTTATGACGGCCTGGCGGGGGTCCGCGAAGAGGCCTCCAGCTATCATATGGCAAAGACGCTGAAGCTTCCCGTTGTTTTGATTGTGAACGCAAAGGGCATGGGGCGATCCGTCCTTGCGGAGATCGCAGGTTTTCTTTCGATGGATCATGAGAAAAGGATCCGCGGCGTGCTCTTAAACCAAGTGAGCAAAGCACAATATGAGGGCATTGCGCCGCTCATTGAAAAGGAGCTGGGGATCGAGGCGCTGGGGTATTTCCCGGGACAAAAGGAGATTGAGCTGGAAAGCCGTTATCTGGGATTAAAGCTTCCGTTTGAGATCGATGGCCTTCGGGCGAAGGTGATCGAGGCCGCAAAACAGTTGGAAGAGTCGGCCAGGATCGACCGCATATTACAGATCGCAGAAGAAGAAAACGAGAAGTACCCTTACGCGGCGAAAGAATTCTCCTGGCTTTCAGGTCCAAAAGAGCAAGGGGAGAGTTTTCGCATTGGCGTTGCCATGGACGAGGCCTTTTGCTTTTACTATGAGGACAATTTCAGGCTTCTCAAAAATGCGGGCGCGGAGATTGTTTTCTTCTCACCGCTCCATGACAAAGAGCTTCCTTCGGGCTTAAGCGGGATATTGCTTGGCGGCGGTTATCCGGAAATGTTTGCGAAGGAACTGTCCGAGAACGTTGGGATGCGAAACAGCATCAAGAATGCAATTAGCGCCGGAATGCCCTCTCTGGCGGAGTGTGGCGGCTTTATGTACCTGCATGAGGCATTGAATCCCCTTGTCGGTGAGGCGTATCCCATGATCGGCGTGGTTTCTGGAAGCTGTAAGAATGCGGGAAAGCTCATACGGTTTGGTTATTGCACATATCGGTTCTCCAAGGAGTTTGAACAGCCGGACGGCGCCGCGTCTGAGGTGAAAAACCTGAATGAGATCCAAGCCCATGAGTTCCATTATTTTGAGAGCACGGCCTGCGGAGAAGACTGTACGGCCGAAAAGCCCGTGACAGGAAAAAGCTGGGCGTGTGGATATTTTGGAGAGAACCATTTCTGGAGTTTTGGACATTTGTATTATCCGTCCAATCCGGGATTTGCAAAATGGTTTGCGGAGCGCTGCAAAGCTTATCGGCAGTAGCCGTTTTTGTCATTAGGAGGAGATCATGGAGAATTCCTATCGGTTTTTTGAAAATAGGGATTGCAAATATTTCCCGTGCCATCAAGGGCTTACGGATTTCAATTGCCTGTTTTGCTATTGCCCGATGTACAGACTGGAGCACTGCCCCGGGAATCCCAGTTATATCGAGAAAAACGGGAAGAGGATCAAAGTGTGCACGGATTGTACCTATCCACACATCCCTGAGCACTACGATGCGATCATGGAGATCCTGCGAAACAACTGAGGGCGAAAAGCTCTTTCTTGTCGCAAAGTCCATTTTGTGATAGAATACGAAGAAGAGAGGCGTGGCGTGTCGTAAGGGGCACGCACCGCCCGCGCAGACTCCGGAAAGAAAGGTTGATTGAAGGCATGGCGGCTGCAGGTTTGACGGAAGAAAAAAGAAATGCGAATATGGACCTACTCAGGCTGTTATCCATGATGATGGTCACGATGCTTCATGCCCTTGGAAAGAGCGACCTGCTTGGCATGTTAGGCGCTGACTTACCCATCGGTGGCTGGATCACATGGATCTTGGAAGCCCTGTCCATTTCCGCAGTGAATGTTTTCATGCTCCTTTCCGGGTATTATCTGATCCATTCGAAATTCAAGCTCGTAAGGCTGTTCGAGCTGATATTCCAAGTGTTCTTTTACGTCATCGGGTCGCTTTTGGTTTTCGTTGTGGCCGGGAAGATTTCCCTAAAGAGTCTTACCATCTACGATGCATTGCAGGTTGTTTTCCCCGTTCACATGGAGGTTTATTGGTTTATCACGGCGTATGTCGTTATTTATATGCTTTTGCCGATCCTTAGCGGCGGTGTAAAGGCTCTGACGGAAAAGCAGTTCCGCATTACGCTGATCTGCCTTTTGGTCTATGAATGCGCCTTCAAAAGCGTTTTGCCCGTAAGGCTTACCACGGATACCAGGGGCTATACGTTCTTTTGGTATGTGATCGTCTTTCTCCTTGGCGCATATTTCAGACTGTATGGTTTCAGATTCCTCACAAATTCGCTGCGGGGCATTCTCCTGTACGGGCTTGCAACGCTTGGATGTCTGGCGGAGCTTTTTGCGCTTGCTCTGATCTATCTTCACACGGGAAGACTGAAAGACATGCTTCGCGTTTCGATGGATTACAATCATGTCTTCACGCTCCTTGCGGCAGTTGGATTATTTGTGACGTTTCTTCATGCAAAGCCCATGGGACAAAAGGCTGGAAAGCTTGTGATCAGGCTCGCACCCTATGCTTTGGGCGTTTACCTTCTTCAGGAGAGCCTGCCTTTTCGATATGAATGGCAAAATTGGTTTGGCTTAAACGGCGCTTTGGCAAAGTCCTTGCCAGAGCTGCTTCTTCGGTTGTTTGCCGCCGTGCTTGCCATGTTTGTGCTTGGCATTTTGGCGGACATGGTCCGTGCCCTTTTGTTTTCCTTACTCCTTAAACTTTGTCGCAGGAAGGATAAAGACGCATGTACGACGTAAGCGTGATCGTGCCTGTTTATAACATGGCAAAGGACGGAATATTAGAATACTGCATGCTCTCTTTGGTGCGGCAGACGCTGAAAAGCCTTGAGATCATTGCCGTGGACGATGCGTCGACGGATGATTCCCTGGAGGTTTTGCGAAGGTTTGAGAAAGAATACCCGGGCAGGGTCAAGGTGATCGCGTCGCCGAAGAATCAACGCCAGGGCGGCGCAAAAAACCTGGGGCTTGAGGTGGCAGGTGGCCGCTTTATCACCTTCGTGGATGCTGACGACTGGATCAGCGAGGAACTGTATGAACGCATGCTTGCCGTGGCGGAGCAGACGGGAGCGGACGTTGTCGGAACAGACATGTGCCGCGTCTACGAGCAAACGATGACGCCCACGCAGACGGAAGAATGCAATCTGGATAGTCAGGTTGGCGTCATGGATCACGAAAAGCGAAAGGAATTTCTTTTGCATCCGGGGCCACTTGTGGCGAAGCTCTTTGCACGCGAGATCTTTTGTGAACCCGCCCTTCGTTTTCCGACGGAAATGTCCTACGAGGACAATGCGCTTTTTGTTGAGATTGCCATGCGATTGAAGCATTTCGAACGCGTGCCCGGACCAAACTATTTTTATTATCAGCATGGCGCGTCCACGACGCATCACGTGGACCTGAAAAAGGTGGAAGATCGCATGGAAGCCATGCGGATCATGATGCGATATGCGAAGGAAAACGGCGCGCTGGAAGAGTTTGGCGACGTGATCGAGTTCCACTTTGCGAACATGTTTTATCGGAACACGCTTTTTACGTATATGCAGGGCGACATAAAGAAGAAGGTCAGTTTTGTGGAGTCCATGGGAAGGGAAATGCTAGAGACGTTCCCCGAGTTTCGAAAGAACGCCTATTATCTTCGCGAGGTGAATGAATACGAGCGCAAGCTGATCGACCTGCAGCTTGCTTCGACGAAGAAATTCTTTGTCATCTACCGTCTCAAGCGGATCTCAAAGTTTTTCAAGGATCGGCTGAAAGGTAACGGCACAAGATAATACATTGACATGCAAGAATGTGGTGGTAAAATGGAATTGTAGCACGAAATAATATGCGCAAGGGGGTAATCATATGGCATGTTTTATTGTTTCTGCAACTGAGGCGTTGATTGTCACGGTCGCTCAGAAGATGATCGAAAAGAAAGAAAAGAGTCCTGAAGAAGTAAAGGTGGAATTCGCACCTGGTACGATTCAGTCGGCACATGGCATCAAGTTTTCCGAGAAGCTAAAATGGCTTCGCACCATGCTTTGGGGCGGATCAGGACTGCTTGCGTTTGAACATGTATGGCACGGTGAAGTGATTCCCTGGTTCCCGTTTTTGACCGCGGCCAGCAATCCTGCAGATGCAGCTGAGATGCTGCATGAGATGTCAACGGTGGGCGTTGGCATGGCACTTCTTGTAACCGGTGTATGGGCAGGCATGGTATGTGTTTCCGCGCTGATCGAGAAGAATGCCATTGCGTCTTCGGAAGTGAAGAAATAAGGAGGAAGAGACGATGACGTTATTGACGAGCGTTTTTGCGGCAATTATCTGTACGATCCTCTGGTATAAGAAGGCTCCGAAGAGCGAGATGAAGCTTGGAACCCTGAGCCTGATGTTCTGGGGTGCTTCTTTAATGTGGTTTGTGGATGCGATCTTTGAATATGCCGAGCTTGGCGTTTTGTATTTTTCGCCCGCGCCCGCAGACATGTTAAATGACTTCTTCCTCGGCCTTTCCGTTGTGGCCTTTGGATTGATCCTGTGGCTGATCATCTTAATGATCAAGGACCCCAAGGGAGTTGTAAAGGGAGTGCTTTTCCGGAAGCAATAAAGACTAGAAGCAACGGTTCCGCTCGGATGGGCGGAGCCGTTTTTTTCTTGGACTTAGGAGCGTTGATTTGAAACAACTGACGGTGAATGAATATCTCAAAGAAAAATATGGGAAAAAGCTTTACAAGGTGTCGATCAATGCCGGATTCACCTGCCCGAACCGCGACGGAACGCTTGGAGAGCGTGGCTGCATTTTTTGCTCGGCGGGCGGTTCAGGGGAATTCGCAGGTCAGCCGTCCCGGAGCATCACACAGCAGATTGAAGAAGGAAGGCAAAGGGTCGCCGCGAAATTGCCAAAGGGAGAGTATGGACTGATCGCATATTTTCAGGCCTTTACCAACACCTATGCGCCTATCCCGGTCTTGCGGGAACGCTATCTTGAAGCGATCAGGCACCCTGAGGTGGAGATCCTTTCCGTTGCGACAAGGCCGGATTGCCTTGGGGATGATGTGTTAGAGCTCCTTTCGGAATGCAATAGGATCAAGCCGGTCTGGGTGGAGCTTGGTCTCCAGACGATCCATGAGCATACGGCGCAGTATATTCGAAGGGGATATCCCCTCGCCGTCTATGACGACGCCATGAGGAGACTAAAAGAACGAGGCATTGAAACCATTGTGCACGTCATTCTTGGACTTCCCGGAGAAACGAAGGAGGATATGCTAGAGAGCGTCCAATATGTCGGCAAGAGCGGCGCATCAGGGATCAAATTGCAGCTGTTGCACGTGCTAAGGAATACGGACCTTGCGAAGGAATATGAAGCAGGACGGTTTGAATGCCTTACGATGGAGGAATACGGACAGCTCCTGAAGGAGGCCTTGGACCTGCTCCCGCCAAACATTGTGATCCACAGAAAGACGGGGGACGGTGACAAAAAGATTTTGATCGCCCCAGAGTGGAGCAAAGATAAAAAGAGAGTACTGAATTACCTAAAAACAATCCTCTTGGATTGATCAAAAGCGGATCGGGAAAAGTGATCCGAGTGATCGAACCAAGGGGATTTTTTTTCGTATGTGCCGTGATGATCCGGAGGGATAAAATTTCTTGCATAAAAACTCTTGACAAATCTGAGTTAGGCATGTATAACTATCATTGTTAGGATAGACTAACTAAAAGATTAGACATGAGTAACTAAAAGGAGATGATACGGTGAGACCATTGATCTACGGGGATCCGGGAGAAGAGAGCATTATCAAAAAGATCGGAGGCAGTCCTGAAGTCAAAAGGCATCTTGAGAACCTTGGCTTTACGACGGGCGGAAGCGTTACGCTGATCAGCTTGGTGGGCGGCAATGTCATTGTAAAGGTGAAAGAAGCCAGGATTGCACTGGATGAGGAATTGGCAAGGAAAGTAATGATCTAAATAAACACCTGCAAGGAGGAAAAAAGATGAACTTAAAAGAGGTAAAGGTTGGTCAGACCGTAACCGTGGTAAAACTTCGCGGTGAAGGCGCCATCAAGAGAAGGATCATGGACATGGGGATCACGAAGGGTACGGAAGTTTACGTAAGAAAGGTCGCACCTCTTGGCGATCCGATCGAGGTAACCGTCAGAGGGTACGAGCTTTCGATCCGCAAGGCTGACGCGGAGATGATCGAGGTCAACAAATAAGCTTAGAAGATTATAAGTCCCAAGAAAATAGAAGCAAAAAGAGGAGAGAAAACATGGGTATGAAAATCGCACTTGCGGGCAACCCCAACAGCGGTAAAACAACGCTGTTCAATTCACTCACCGGCTCCAATCAGTTTGTTGGTAACTGGCCCGGAGTTACGGTGGAGAAGAAGGAAGGAAAGCTTAAGAAACATGATGACGTGGAGATCATTGACCTCCCAGGAATCTATTCCCTTTCCCCTTACACCCTGGAGGAAGTGGTAGCAAGAAATTACCTGATCGGTGAGCGCCCTGACGCGATCCTGAACATCGTTGACGGAACCAACCTGGAAAGAAACCTGTATCTTACGACGCAGCTCATCGAGCTTGGAATTCCGGTAGTCATCGCCATCAACATGATGGACGTGGTTCGCAAGAATGGTGACAAGTTGAACACGAAGGAACTTGCAAAGCAACTTGGCTGCGAGATCATTGAGATTTCCGCACTCAAGGGTGAGAAGACGATCGAGGCTGCTGAGGCAGCGATCGCAGCGGCTAAGGCAGGTAAGAAGGTGCCGATGCACACCTTCTCAGGCCCTGTGGAGCATGCCCTTGCGCATATCGAAGAGGCTGTTGTTCACAACATGCCAGAGGAGCAGCAAAGATGGTACGCCATCAAGGTCTTCGAGAGAGATGACAAGGTGCTCGAGAAGCTGAACATTGCGCCTGAAACTCTTGCACATGTAGAGAGCGACATTGCTGCAGCTGAAAAGGAAATGGACGATGACGCGGAAAGCATCATCACCAACGAGAGATATGTTTATATCGCCGAGCTCCTGAAAGGCATTTACAAGAAGAAGGATGCAAATCAGCTGAGCAAGTCAGACAAGATCGACCAGATCGTCACCAACCGAATCTTAGGTCTTCCGATCTTTGCGGCCGTGATGTTCTTGATTTACTGGATCGCAATGGTAGGCGTTGGCGCATCTGCTACGGACTGGGCTAATGACGGCCTGTTCGGAGACGGGTATCACTTGTTTGGCATTGGCACTGCTGCTGCAGAAGAGGCGGGTGAGGAATATACCGCCGCCATGCAGGCAATCGACGCTTTCGTTGGTTTTGACGAGGAGGCAGACATTGAAGAACTGAAGGCATTTGCACCTACGGAGAAAGAGGTTTCCTATACCGTAGAGGACGAGGAGACTCTTGAACAAAGCGAGATCACCGTATTTTACGACGGTGTTCCCGATGACGCGGACGAAGACGTGAATGCGATGAGCTACGTAGATGCCGTGGAGTACTTTGAAAAGAATGGCTTTGAGGAACCAGACCCTGCTGACTATGGCGTTTGGGTTCCCGGCGTTCCCGCGATCATTGAGAGCGGTCTTGATGCAGTTGGTTGCGCAGATTGGCTGAAGAGCTTGATTTTGGATGGTATTGTTGCCGGCGTTGGCGCCGTGCTCGGTTTTGTGCCTCAGATGCTGGTGCTGTTCTTCCTGCTGGCCTTTGTTGAGGCGAGCGGTTACATGGCCCGCGTTGCATTCGTGCTTGACCGAGTGTTCCGTCGCTTTGGTCTTTCAGGAAAGAGCTTCATTCCTATCCTGATCGGTACCGGATGCGGTATCCCTGGTATCATGGCTTCCAGAACCATTGAGAACGAGCGCGACAGAAGAATGACCATCATGACGACGACCTTCATCCCCTGTGGCGCCAAGGTTCCTTTCATCGCGATGATCGCAGGTGCCATTTTTGGCGGAAGCGCTTGGATCTCCACTGGCTCTTACTTCGTTGGCATGGCAGCGATCATTTGCTCCGGCATTATCCTGAAGAAGACGAAGATGTTTGCTGGCGACCCTGCTCCTTTCGTAATGGAGCTCCCTGCATATCACTGGCCCACGCTTCCGAACGTGCTCCGTTCCATGTGGGAGAGAGGCTGGAGCTTCATCAAGAAGGCTGGTACCATCATCCTGCTTTCGTCCGTTGTGATCTGGTTCCTGTCTCGTCTTGGATGGGTTGATGGTTCCTTTGGCCTCTTGGAGGAAGAAGAAATCGGAAACAGCATCTTGGCATCTGTCGGAAATGCAGTTGCGTGGATCTTCGCACCTCTTGGCTTTGGCAACTGGCAGGCGGCAGTGGCATCCGTTACTGGACTTGTTGCAAAGGAGAACATCGTTGGAACCATGGGCGTTCTGTATGGCGGAGAAGGTTCCGCATGGGCAGCACTTGCAGCAGCGTTTACGACGGCTTCCGGCATGAGCTTCCTGCTCTTTAACCTGCTTTGCGCTCCTTGCTTTGCTGCAATCGGTGCCATCAAGCGTGAGATGAACAACGCAAAATGGACTTGGTTTGCGATCGGATATGAATGTGGTTTTGCGTATGTTGTATCGTTTGTAGTATTCCAGCTGATGAGCCTTGCGGCAGGCAGTGGCAACGTGATCGGTGCGATCCTTGCGGCAGCCGTGATCGTAGCATTTATCTGGCTTCTCTTTAGACCTTACAAGGAGGCCACGACCTTAAAGAAGAAGGTGACTGTTTAATGAGTTTTCTTGTTGCTAACGCTGGCACGATCGTGATTTCTATCATTTTAGTTGCAGTTCTTTCGTTTATTCTGTATAATATGATCAAGAATAAACGAAGGGGGAAGCCTTCGTGCGGTTGCAATTGCAATTGTTGCCCTGCCGGAGGCACGTGTCATCGCTATGAACAACAAAAACAATCAGTCGGCGGAAGATTATCTTGAATGTATCATGATGTTGCAAGAGCGCCTTGGAAACGTGCGCTCCATTGACGTGGCAAGTGAGTTGGGCGTAACGAAACCTAGTGTCAGCGTTGCCATGAAAAAGCTTCGCGAGCAGGAGATGATCCTGTTCGACGAGAATGGTTTCATCCTGTTTACGGACGAAGGCAGAAAGCTTGCGAAAAAGGTGTATGACAAGCACAAGATCCTTACGAAGGCTCTGATCGCCATTGGCGTTAAGGAGAAAACCGCCGCGCAGGAGGCTTGCCTGATCGAGCACGTGATCAGTGACTCCACCTACAAATGCATCAAGGATTTTATCAAGAGAAATGGGACAATCGAAGAATAAGGAGTCCCGTGTTATAAGATGAAAAGACGAAAAGCCTGTCGGTTTAGTACCGACGGGCTTTTTTTGTGCGCTGAGCGCCTTTATTGCTTGACAATCCAAGGAAGTTAGAATATACTAACTTACTAGAGGTTATACAAGGCTAACTGATGCAAAAAAGCTTTGTAAGGAATGGGAGGATGGAAGAAGCATGAATAGCAATCTTGTGGATTCAAAGGAAGAACGGGGAAAGAAGCTCCGCGGAAGGATGCAAAGAGACATCGTCATAGAGCGGCTCCGCGCAAAGGGGTGTCGCATCACGAAACAGCGGCTCATGCTCCTGGACATCATCTTGGAAGAGGAATGCGCGAGCTGTAAGGAGATTTTCTACAAGGCCTCCAAAATGGATAAAGGGATCGGCACGGCCACGGTTTATCGAATGATCAACATGCTTGAGGAGATTGGAGCAATCAACCGAAAGAACATGTACCGGATTGCGTGCGGTGAGACCTGCAGCCTGCAGAACGCCTGCGTGATCGAGTTCGAGGACAACACGATCTTGGAACTGTCTGCGAAGAACTGGAATAAGGTGATACAAACGGGGCTTAAGGAATGCGGATATGCCAGCGGACGGACGATCAAAAGCGTGACCGCCACGGCATGCAACTGCGAAGAATGCACGAATTAAAGGGGTGCGAGACACTTATAATGAAAAAAAAAGAGCAACAGATGCGCGAAACAATGAAATCTTCTTTACTTTTGATGGCTCATCACTTATAATTCACCGTGTTGGCCAACAAGTTAGACATTACTAACCCATGCATCAAAAAGGAGATTATGAAATGAAAAAGAAGATTTGTTGTTTGATCCTGTCCGCGGTTTTGGCATTTTCCATAAGCGCCTGCGGGGAGAACGCTTCGGAGAATGCCGGCGCATCCTCTTCTTCGGACAGTGTTGTTTCGAAAGAGACTTCCGTGGATGCTTCCTCGGATCAGCCTGTTTCGATCATAGAAGCAAAAGAAGAAACCTATGTTCTTATGAACATCCCTTATGGCGAGTTCTTCGCGGCTGAATTTGAGGGCGGCGAGAACGTGGATGCCGTTACCAGCGCCACTATGAACAAGGCGGCAAATGAGAAATTAACGGGAGGGACCTATCATTTAGAGGACAATAGTAAGATCCTCGGAGTTTCCTATCCCGTATTGGTGAGTGATAAATCACAGCTGGACGAGTCAAAAAAGGTGGCTGATGAAGCAGCGCTTTATGCGGCTGCGGACTACTCCTACTTGGAGCTTTCGGAAGCGCCTGAATACTACAAGGAGCTAAGCGTTGACACGGCTGGAAAGTACGCGTTTGGCAAGTCTGAAGGTAAGTCGGAAGAGATCTTAGGCGATACCGCAAAGGTTGACTCCGCAACCCGATGGGGAGATTATCAGATCGATCTTGATCAGTCCCTTTCCGAGCTTACCGTGTTTGCGGCAAGCATTCACACGACGGACGGCAAGACCTATGGCTTCCGCGCGCTGGAGAATGTCTGGAGAGGCTTTGAGATCGCGTTTGCGACGACAGAAGAGTACAAGGAGCCTCACGGGAACACTGTTGTTTACGAGCCCTATGTGGATCTCCCTGGAAAGACCGTGGATGAAGTTACACTCTACACGACTTCCGGCGTGAAGAAGGCAAATGTTTCGCTTTACCTTCCGCTGAAATTCAAGAATACCGTGAGCGTTGCGGATGCAAAGGTAAACGAAAAGAGCACTTCCGTTTCACTGGAAGGCTATCCTTCGGAATATGAATTCGCATACGAAGTAACCGGCGCAAGCGATGACATTACTTGCGACGGGAAGACGATTTCCTGGGGAAGCGCTATTCCTGGTTCTTACACGCTGAAAGTCAGCGATACGTCGGGCGTATATGCTCCTTACAGCACAACCTTCACGCTTTCCACGGACAAGGCAGTTGCGGTAGCCGCAGAGGATGGAGTCAAGAAGGCAAAGGATGCATCCGATGCCGAGTTTGAAGCATTTCTCAAAAACATTTCGGGCTATGTCGTTAATGGTACGGAAGTTGCAGGCTCCGGCAAGCGTGGCGTCAAGATCATCGGGCAGGACGGCTTGGCAGACAAGACCTTGAGCAACGTGTTCAGCGAGGTCGGAGAATATGAGGTTGTCATCAAGTCAACCGGTTTCCCGAATGCTACCATCAAGGTGAACGTGACCGAGGTTGCTACGGAAGAGAACAAGGGAAATAACAAATAAAAACATTCGAAAGGATGGATTGCCATGGTATTTGTGATCGCAATACTCACGGCGGCATTGTTTGTCCTTGCGTTTGAAAAACCGCTGAAGAAACATCCTACGCCATTCTGCTTGATCGCGGCGGGATTGTCCCTGGTCGTTGTCATTGTCAGATGTCTTGGAATCACCTTTGGCGGTTTTTTTGGCACTTACGTTTTCCCACTGATCGGGAACGCATCACTTGGAGCGGCCTTCTTTGTCCTTGTGATGTATGCCAACACTTTTAAGAACGGATCGGAGGCAATTAAGCTCTTAATGCCCCTGCGGGGAGAGTTGTCCATCCTTGCCTCGATCCTGACGCTGGGACACATTGTCGCATACGGGATAACCTATCTCCCAAAACTTTTTACCGCACCTTCAAAGCTAAAGCCCGTGATCCTGGTCGCCGTCATATTCTCCTTGATCATGGTGGCGGTATTGCTGCCGCTGTTTGTCACGTCGTTTCCGAAGATCCGGCGCAAGATGAAAGCACTCAAGTGGAAGAAGCTGCAACGCTTTGCCTATGCGTTCTACGCACTGATCTATCTTCACGTGATCCTGTTCAACGTAAGCGGCGCGCTCCGCGGATCGGAGCGTCAGGTTCTGAACTTGGCGGTATACTCCGTTGTTTTCCTCTGGTACCTTGTCAGCAGGCTTAGCAAGGCATATGCCATGAAACATAAGGAATTTGATCTTAACAGGGTGAGATATGTTTCTCTGGTTCTGGTATTGTTCTTGTCATTTGGCCTTTATGGAATGCTGAAGAATGGCGTGTCACTGGAAGAAGAGCAAACCGCCAAAAAGGTTACGGAGGTCGCAATGACCGATGCTCAAGTTCAAAAAGAGGAGGCACCCGCCGAAGAAGTCCAGACGGAAGCTGTGACAGACGGCTGCTACCAGGCGACTACGTTCGGCTACGAGGGCAACATTACCATTGAGATCGTTGTAAAGGATGGCGCAGTAAGCTCAGTCTATTTCACAAACTATGAGGACGATGAGGAATATAAAGCATTCTCTGACGGATTGCTCGAAGAGATCATAAAGGATCCGCTTGGAGAAGTAGATGCCGTAAGCGGTGCGACGTTTTCCACAAAGGCCGTGATCGAAGCTTATGACAAGGCATTAAAGCAGGCGGGCATCAATCGGTAGAAAGGCCGCAGATGGTGCGAAGAAATAATAATACAGTGGCTTTTCAAAAGTGATGAAGGAGGAAGAATCCATGATCAAAACAACGTTGAAGATCAATGGCATGGCGTGTTCCATGTGTGAGGCACACGTGAATGACGTGATCCGCAGGGTCGTGCCAGGAGCGAAGTCCGTAAAGAGTTCTCATGCAAAGGGAGAGAGCAGTTTTCTTTCCGAGTCGGAGCCAAACGCTGATGCTCTTAAGGATGAGATCGCAAAGACGGGATATGAAGTCGTTCTCGTAAAGATGGAATCTGCGCAAAAGAAGAGATTTGGGCTCTTTTAATGAGAAAATAGACTCGATAAAGCCCTTGATTTTGAAGGCGGAATTGGATATAATATCCATGGTTAGTAAAAACTAACTACCTTTGAAAACTCATGTGAAGGCCAAGGACATCGGAGGGGTGCCGCCCTCCGGTGCGACCGGGTCGCCCATTAGGCTTTATGCCTATTTTTTTTTGCGAATGCGGTTCTGAATGGCCAAGTGAGCGCAAGCATGCATGAGCGACCAAAGGATTATAATTTCACGGAGGTACAACATGAATTATTTGGAGATTGAAAAGGTAGTAGGCAGAGAAATCTTGGATTCCAGAGGAAATCCCACGGTGGAAGCAGAAGTGACTCTCGTTGACGGCACTGTTGGCAGAGGAACCGCCCCCAGCGGCGCATCCACGGGTGAATTCGAAGCATTGGAGCTTCGCGACGGCGACAAGGCAAGATACCTTGGCAAAGGCGTTACAAAGGCCGTAGAGAACATTAATACCATTATCAATGATACAATCGTTGGCATGGATGCATCGGATGTATATGCAGTCGATCAGGCCATGATCAAGGCAGACGGAACCAAAGACAAATCAAAGCTTGGAGCAAATGCGATTCTTGCAGTCTCCATTGCAACGGCCAGGGCGGCGTCCATCTCATTGGATATCCCCCTGTATCGATTTCTGGGCGGTATTTCAGGAAACAGGCTTCCTGTTCCAATGATGAACATCTTAAACGGCGGCGCGCATGCCACCAATACCGTAGACACGCAGGAATTCATGATCATGCCCGTTGGCGCGTCTTCCTTCAAAGAGTGCCTGCGATGGTGCGCGGAAGTGTTCCATGCGCTTGCATCCATCCTGAAGGCAAAGGGCCTTGCCACCTCCGTTGGTGACGAGGGCGGTTTTGCACCGAATCTTTCCAGCGATGAGGAGACCATCGAGACCATCCTCGAGGCAGTTAAGAAGGCTGGATATAAGCCTGGCAAGGACTTCATGATCGCAATGGATGCCGCTTCCTCCGAGTGGAAGAGTGAAAAGGGCAAGGGTTTCTACAAGCTTCCGAAGGCTGGCACGGAATATACGACCGACGAACTCATCGAGCACTGGGCAGCGCTTTGTGAGAAGTATCCTATCATCTCCATCGAGGACGGCCTTGACGAGGAGGATTGGGAAGGCTGGCAGAAGCTGACCGCAAGACTTGGCGACAAGGTTCAGCTGGTTGGCGACGACCTGTTCGTGACCAATACCGAAAGACTCTCCAAGGGCATTGAGATGGGCGCAGGCAATGCGATCCTGATCAAGCTGAACCAGATCGGATCCGTTTCAGAGACGCTTGAAGCGATCAAGATGGCACACAAGGCCGGCTATACCGCAATTTCTTCCCATCGTTCCGGCGAGACTGCAGATACGACCATCGCAGACCTTGCAGTGGCACTTAACACTTGCCAGATCAAGACTGGTGCGCCTTCGAGATCAGAGCGCGTTGCAAAGTACAATCAGCTGCTCCGCATTGAGGAAGAGCTGGGTGCAAGTGCAGTATATCCCGGAAAGAAAGCTATGAGGTGATCAATCTGCTCCTAATGCGTAAACTGAACCGCGTGAGTCAGGCGGAAGTTTTAAAGAACAGAGAATAGAAGAGCAATCAAAAAGCCTGCTGTTAGGTCAGCAGGCTTTTTATGATGGAGATGGTTTCTTGTCTCATGAAGTCTTGATCTAGATGATCAACGATGGGATTCATGCAGGCATGGCAGAAATCTTCAATAATGTCGATTGCCATTTTGGTTTTCTCAAGGGCATGTTCTGGTTTCGCGCTTTTCTGCACATAAATCTCTGCGATGGAGGCATAGGTCTTTTCCCAATACTTATTGGTAGTTGCCGCAATTTCCGGATCGCTGTGGTATAGACCTTCCAACTCCTCGTGGATCACCCATGCCTGTTTGTGATAATCCAAAAGAAAGTCAAATAAGGTATTGAAGAAGTCTTCGAAGTTGCCTTCCGTGACAGTGGCGAATTTCTCCGTAATACCCTCGTACAGAGCGTTGGCGTGCTGATCCAATGCGATCAGAAGGATGTCTTTTTTGTCTTTGAAATAGTGATAAACAATGCCTGTCGAGAGACCGGCCGCCTTCGCAATGTCATCGGTGGTCACGTTGTGATAGCCTTCTTTCAGCATCAACATCGAACCGACTTCCAATATTTTGTTTCTGGTTTCTATAGAGCGCTTTTGTTTCGGCTTGTTAACGGGCTTGTCTCGCTTTGTACTTTTCGCCATGGTTCCCTCCAAGGTTTCTAAGTTTCCATAGGTGCTACTTCTATTTAAGCACATGAGGAAGAAGTTTGGCAATACAAAAAAAGTGAAAAAAATCTCAATTTTTCACCCGGAAAAAGTTGAGAAATTGTTCAATATTTACAAAATTGAGAAAAACCTCAATATTTCATTGACAAAGCGAGACTGGAATCATAGAATGAAACAAGAGTAAGACATAGCTAACTCAAATCATAAATGACAGATAAGGAGACGGCATATGACAAGAAAAAAAGATGGAAAAAAGATTGTGGAATTCAAGGACGTGATCAAGCGATACGGCCAGGGAGAAGGCGCACAGTTGGCGAATGATCATGTGAACTTTACGATTGAAGAAGGCGAGTTTGTCGTTATCCTGGGACAGTCCGGTGCCGGAAAATCCACGGTTTTGAACATGCTGGGCGGAATGGACATACCTACCTCAGGAATAGTGGAAGTAGCGGGAGAGAAGGTTTCGTCAATGAATGATAAGCAGTTATCTAAGTATCGTGCGGATGTGGTAGGATTCATTTTTCAGTTCTACAACCTGCTTCCGTCCCTGACAGCCTATGAGAACGTGGCGTTGGTCAAGAACATTGTGAAAGATGCCAAGGATCCCATGGAAATGTTAAAGGCAGTTGGCTTAGAGGGACATCGGAACAAATTTCCCGCGCAGATGTCCGGAGGAGAACAACAGCGTGTTTCCATCGCCAGAGCGCTCGCAAAGGATCCGAAGATCATACTGGGCGATGAGCCTACCGGAGCCCTGGATTCCGAGACTGGCGTCATCGTATTGGAACTCCTGCAGAAGCTTTGTTGGGAGCAGGATAAGACCGTGATACTTGTAACCCACAATGCGGATATCGCGAAATGTGCGGACAAGGTGATCCGCATGAAAAACGGTAAGGTGAGGGAGATTCGGATCAATGAAAATCCCGTGCCCGTAAGGGAGGTTGAGTGGTAATGCTTTATCGGAAAATGTTGAGAGAACTTCGGGGAAACTTCGGACAGTTTCTTTCGATTTTTATCTTGTCCATGCTCGCCGTCATGCTCTTTGCGTCCATGAAGGCAAGCAATATCAGTGCATATCGAAAGCAAGCGGACATGTATCGGGTGACTAATACCGCGGATGGTTGGATCTATGGTGAGGGCTTTGGCGAGGAACAACTTGAGAAAATCCGCGACATGAAGGAGGTGGGGGATGCGCAGCGTCGCATGCATATTACGGCGAGCGCTAAGGAACACGATCAGGCACAGCTGGAAGTCTATCTGATGGACGAGGCAATTGTCTCAAAACCTTATTATGTTTCGGGTGCGCCCTTTGATCCTTCTAAGGAGAACGCCATTTGGCTGTCTGAAAGTTTTGCCAAAGCATGGGACTTAAAGGTTGGAGATGAGTTTACTTTTATCTATCGAGGACTTGAGATCACCAAGAGAATCGCGGGCATCATCGTGGCACCGGAATGGCAGTATATGAAGGCCGATAAGGATCTTGACGTCATCACAAAAAATATCTGTGTGATTTATATGGCATATCGTGAGTTTCCCGCGAAGGATTATGTGAAAAGCTTGATCGAGAAGGGAGATCTCACGCTTGAAGATGCGGCTGAGCATTCGGAACTGGTAAGAGATAAACTGGAGGCACTTGAGAAATTCGGCATCTCAAAGGATGACGTTACGACCGAGCAACTGTTGAAGATGGTTGATGAGATCGACGAGGAGAAAATCCAAAAGATGCTGCCCTATACGGAGATCGCGTTTACGACGAATGGATTTGACGTAAAAGGACTGGAAGAAAAGATTTCTGACGTTTTAGAGGGAGACTATGCCGTACTGTGTGATCGAAGCAACATAAGCGGCATCAAGGTGATGGACGATGAACTTGCGCAGCATGACCAATTTGCCGTGAGCTTTCCCGTGGTGTTCATAGCGATCGCACTTCTTGTGATCATGACAAGCATGAATCGTATTGTATCTCAGCAACGTACGCAGATAGGTACGCTTTCCGCACTGGGCATGAAGAGAGGAAGAATCGTAGCGCATTATCTTAGCTATAGTTTTTGGGTATCGCTTCTTGGTTCCATAGCAGGACTTTTTGTCGGAACCTATCTCCTGGGAGATTTTATCGCACGGATTTTTCGCGAGTGGTATTTCATTCCTGGTTGGACGGTAGAAATGGACTGGAGTTTTGCGCTTGTTGTTGTCTTGATCGTTGGCGCATGCACCGGAGCGACTTATTTTAGTTGCCATAAGGTTATGGACGTGAAGCCTGCGGAAAGCCTAAGACCCGCGGCTCCAAAAGCAGGTAAAGCAATCTTTCTCGAAAAACTCCCAATATGGAACAAACTTGGCTTTGATGCGCAGTATAACTTGAGAGACGTTTTTCGTAGCAAACTGAGGGCATTGATGGGAGTGCTTGGTACGGCAGCCGGAATGATGATGATGGTTGCAGCATTTGCATCACTCACGACAATTCAAAATGCATCTGATTGGACCTTTGAGAAGTTACAGAACTTTAAGACGCAGATTGACCTTGACGGAGACGTGGACATAGAGCAGGCGCAGGCGCTTCGTGACCTTGTGGATGGGGAACTGGTTCAAACTGTTGCAGTTGAGATTGCTTCGCAAGAAAAGGCTAAGGCAGGAGAACGTAAATCGACCGTTTTGGTTGTTACAGAAGGGCGAGAACTGTTCAGACTGACAGACGAAAAGCAGAAACTGATCCAATTAAAGCCAGGAACGATCGCAATTACGAAAAAGCTAGCCGAAGCCTTTGGACTAAAAGTCGGTGATACGGTTTATTGGCATCTATACGAAAAGAATGAATGGCACGAGGCAAAGATCGGTACGATCAACAGAAATCCCAGTTTGCAGGGCATTACCATGCTGCGTGAAGACTTTGAAAAGACTGGTGAGAAGTATCTTCCTACAGTGCTTTATACCCAAGAAACGGCTCCGGGAGAGAACGTGAAAAAGGCAAGCGGCGTATTGGCCGTTCATGATGACGCAGATTTGCACCAAAGCTTTGACATTATGATGCAAATGATCTACTTGGTTCTCGGCGTGTTCATGATCTTTGCAACGGTTCTTCCAATCGTTGTGTTATATAACAGCGGGAACCTGTCTTTTAATGAACGGATCAAGGAATTTGCAACGCTGAAAGTTTTGGGATTTCAGACAGGCGCGATCCGAAGACTGTTGTCCTTACAAAACCTATGGCTATCCTTGATCGGCATTGTTTTAGGAGCGCCTTTGGGAATTAAGCTTTTGCAATACATGTTTGACTCAAACGGAGACAGCATGGATTATCAAGTGGCCGCCGGTGCTATGGAATATGCCGTATCTGGTGCGTTTGTGTTAGTCATTTCAGTGCTGGTCGGATTCCTTTTCCAAAAGAAGATCCGCAAGCTTGACATGGTGGAAACCCTTAAGGGAATCGAATAAAAGCGATAGTTGATCAAAAATAATCAAGTAACGGGATTTGGCCACAAAGTGGCTTGACAAGCATAAGCGAACAGTGTACTCTAACCATGTTGTTGGCGTACACTGTTCGCTTTGACTTTGGAGAAAGGAGAGGAAGGATGCCGAGAGATAAGACGGAAAACCATGAAAAAATCGTCGCGGCCGCATATGAGGAATTTCTGAAATATGGTTTTACGGAAGCTTCCATGCGCAGGATCGCCGATGCATGTAATATGAGCGCTTCGGGGTTATATAAGCATTTTCCAAGCAAGGAAGAAATGTTTGCTGCATTGGTGGAGCCAGCTTATGAAGGGTTAAAAAAGTCTTTCTTCCAGATTGCAGAGCATGATATTGGAGCCATTGACGATTCCTTCACCAAAGAGGTTTGGGAAGAGAATGAAGAGACGGTTTGGGTCATAAATTATATCTATGAACACTACCGGGCCTTTAGGCTTTTGGTCTGTAGATCTCAGGGAACAAGATTTGAAAACTTTGTGCATGAACTGGCATTGCTTGAAGAAGAGTCGACCATGGAATACATGCGTAGACTAAAAGAACTAGGGATCAAGGTGAACCGCATTTCCAAGAAAGAATTACATCTCTTTGTGACGACAAGCATCAATACGATCTTCCTGGCGGTAGAACATGATCTCACAAAGAAAGAAGCATTGCTCTATGCCAAACATCTGGATGCCTATAATACGGCGGGATGGAAAAAGCTCTTTTTGGACTGATTTTTATTTGCCCGTAGGTTAGTAGTGACTAACACTGTGCAAAAGTATAAGCATCAAGGAGGAAACAAGAATATGAAACAAAAAGAAAAGAAGCGTGGAACGCTGAGCTGGATGCTGGAGTTCGCCGGAATGAACAAGAGTGCGTACCTTTCGAGCGTTATCATGGCGATCCTTAGCGTGACCGCAGGATTTTTGCCATATTGGTTTATCGCTAAGGTGGTAAGAGCGTTGATCGATGGAGAGACGGACCTAAAGTATTATTTGATCCAATGTGGCTTTATTACGATCTGTTGGCTTGCAAACAAGATTTTCCATACAATATCAACGACACTTTCGCATAAGGCAACATTCGGCGTGTTGGCCGAAATCCGCAGAAGATTGACCAAAAAGCTGAGCGTCATGCCGCTGGGCGACGTGCTGGATGAGGCATCGGGGTCATATAAGAACATAATCGTAGAACGCGTTGATTCCATCGAAACATCGTTGGCGCATATTATACCGGAAGTAATCTCGAATGCAGTGGTGCCCGTAGGCATTCTTGTGATCATGTTCAAAGTGGATTGGAGACTGACGCTGTGCGCGCTGATCAGCGTTCCCGTCGGAATGATCTTCTATAGTTTGATGATGGTCGGGGCAACGGAAAGCTTTCAGAACACCATAACGAAAACGAAAGCGCTGAACGACACCGCGGTGGAATATATCAACGGCATCGAAGTGATCAAGGCCTTTAGTAAGACAAAAACATCCTATGAGAAATTTAGGGTTGCTGCCAAGGAGGGCGCTGATTGTTTCGTTGAATGGATGAGACGATGCAACCTTTGGCAAAACCTGGCCATGTCTTTGTTGCCCGCACAGCTCCTCGGACTGCTTCCCTTTGCAGGCTGGTTTTACATGACAGGGCGCGTTGATGGTCCCACGACTCTTTTGATGATCATTTTGTCGCTTGGCCTGGTATCGCCTTTCATGGTAGTGGCAGCACATGTGGACAACATGTCTAAGATGGGTTCCATCATTGCGGAAGCAACGTCAATCCTGGAAAAAAGAGAAATGAAAAGGCCTGCGGAAATGATCAAGAAACCGATCGGCAACACAATCGAGTTTCGTGACGTGCATTTTGGGTATAAGGATCAGGAGGTGCTGCACGGAATCAATCTGACGATCAAGGAAGGAACCGTAAACGCACTGGTTGGTCCTTCGGGATCTGGGAAATCTACGATTGCAAAGCTCATCGCTTCTTTCTGGGACGTGGACGCAGGCTCAGTTACCTATGGCGGCGTTGATCTTCGAGAGATCCCGTTAGCACAATATAATAAATACATTGCTTATGTAGCCCAGGACAATTACTTGTTCGATGAAACGGTCATGGAGAACATTCGCATGGGCCGCCCGGGCGCTACGGATGAGGAAGTGATGAATGCGGCAAAAGCTTGTGGATGCCACGATTTCATCATGAAGCTCGAGAAGGGTTACGATACGATCGCAGGCGGCGCAGGCGGACACCTTTCCGGCGGTGAGCGTCAGAGGATCAGTATTGCGAGGGCAATGCTAAAGAATGCACCCGTAGTGATCCTGGACGAGGCGACTGCATATACGGATCCCGAAAACGAAGCATTGGTACAGCGCAGCGTTGCAAAACTCGTGAAGGGCAAGACGCTGATCGTGATCGCACACAGGCTTTCAACGATCACTTCAGCTGACCAGATCATTGTGATAGAGGATGGCAACGTGGCGGCCACCGGAACGCAAGAAGAACTCTTAAAGAACTCACAGCTCTACCACGACATGTGGGAGGCGCATGTTTCAGCAAAGGACTCGGAGGTGGCATAATGTTTAAGACATTGAAATTATATTTTGATTTTTGTAATAAAGAGAATCGTAATAAGCTTTATCTTGCATTAGGGCTTGGCGTTTTTAAGGCAATGTTTTCCATGCTGCGCATCCCTGCGATCGCAGTGATCCTGCAAGGAATTTTGGACCAGAACATGACAATGAAAAATGTTTGGACGGCCCTTTTGATCATGGGGATCTCTGTTTTGGGACAAGTGCTTGTGGGGCTGAAGACGACTATGCTGCAATGCGAGGGAGGCTACAATACTTGCAGTGCAAAGCGCGTTGAGATTGCTGAGCATTTGAGATACCTCCCCATGGGATTCTTTAACGCAAACAGCCTTGGTCGAATTACGAATATTACGACCAATACCATGGAGCAGCTTGCTGACGTGGCTACCTTGGTGGTCATGATGACAACACAGGGAATCGTAACGACGAGTGTGATCTTTGTGTGCTTCCTGTTCTTTGACGTGCGTATCGCGTTGATCCTTCTTTTGGGCATTCTGATCTTCTCATTCTTTAACGCTATGATGCAAAGGTCAACCATTCCGGTGGCGCCCAGAAAGGCACGGGCTGACGAAAACCTTGTGACGGCCGTGATCGAGTATGTTCAAGGTATTGCCGAAGTAAAGAACTTTAATCTTACGGACAAGACGGCGAAAAGACTTGAGGGTGCCATCAGTGAAAAACAGGCATCTGACACAACGCTGGAATATGCAGTCATTCCTTTTATGTGCCTGCAGGGAATTACGACAAAACTCACGGGCGTTTTGATCTGTATTGCATCGATCTGGTTTTACTTAAGCGGTTCGCTTTCACTGCTTTATACCATTCTTTTGGTTGTTTCGTCCTTCATGGTTTATGAGAGTTTGGATCTGATGGGAGGTTTTTCCGCTTTGGTTCGAACGGTTAAGATCGTGGTGGATCAGGCGAATGAAGTTTTGGCACTTCCTCCCATGGATATTGATGGCGCAGATGCTGCTCCTACTGGCATGGACATTGAACTTAAGAATGTTTCATTTGCTTATGAGGATCGTAAGATCATTGATAATGTTTCTTTGAAAATCCCCGCCCAAAGCACGACGGCAATCGTCGGCCCTTCCGGTGGCGGAAAAACGACGCTGGCAAATCTTATGGCGAGATTCTGGGACGTGCAAAACGGAGAAGTGTTGCTCGGCGGAAAGAATGTCAAGGAATACAGCTTTGATAGCCTCATGAAGAATTTTAGCTTTGTGTTCCAGAGAGTTTATCTGTTCGAGGATACGATCGCAAACAACATCCGTTTTGGCGAGCCAAACGCTTCCATGGATCGCGTGATCGAAGCCGCGAAAAAGGCCAGATGCCATGACTTTATCATGAGTCTGCCGAACGGATATGATACGATCATCGGCGAGGGTGGCGCGTCTCTTTCCGGAGGTGAGAAGCAGAGAATCTCCATTGCGCGTGCCATCATGAAGGATGCGCCGATCATTATCTTGGACGAAGCAACCGCCAACGTTGATCCGGAGAACGAGGCAGAATTGACGAAGGCAATCGAAGAACTTACCAGGAATAAAACGATCATTATGATCGCACACCGGCTTAAGACCGTAAGAAAGGCAGATCAAATTCTAGTGATCGAAAACGGCAAGATCGCACAGCGGGGAACACATGATGAGCTGATGCGCGAAGACGGCATTTATAAAAATTTTGTATCCGAGAGAAAGGAAGCCGTTTCCTGGAAGATCGCATAGCGAGTAAACGAGAAATGCAAGACAGGGGCGTTATTGATAAAAAACAATCAATAACGCCCTTGCCTTTTTTATTGTTGTTTTTATATAATTACATAGTTAGAGATGACTAACTTGCACGCTATGAATCATGACGAAAGGATGTGAGGGGGATGAGGTGGGTGCTCGGTTTGCTGGCGGTACCTCTCATTCCTCGAAGAAAACGGATTTCGCGTAACGGGAGCGAAAGAACTACCGTCAACCATTCCGCTCACCTACGCAGAGTGCACAAAGGAATAAGATTTGGAACAGAATAAACATGGTCAAACAAGAAACTGCAGGGACATCTCCGAGATGTCACCTGCAGTTTTTACATGCTTGAATCAAGTCAATCCGTAAACCTAAAGAGAGGCGAGCTGTCTGCCAAGAGACTCACAGGTGGCAAGACAATCATCTCCAGGATATCCGGAACAAATGGCTTCTTCACCGCCAAGAACGGTTGCGCCGGCCGCTTTCATGCGATCCACCCATTCTCTCATCCACTGACCGTCACCCCAACCGTAAGAACCAAACAATACGATCGTTTTACCGTTTGCGATGCCTTCTACGGAGCTTACAAAGGGCTCCATTTCATCCTCTTCCAAAACCTCTGCGCCCATTGCGGGACAACCGAGAGCAAAGCCTTTAACGCCCGCGAGGTCATTCACGGAAGCATCGCTCACAAATAAAACGCTTGCTTCTTTACCGGCGTCGGAAGCGCCCTTTCCAATCGCCTCTGCCATGGCCTGCGTATTGCCTGACTGAGACCAATATACTACATAAACCTTATCCATAAATTACTCCTTTCTGTATGTCTGGTGTTTTTCGCAATGTGGTTAGTAATACCAACCATGCGAGAAGTATATAAGATTGGAAACCGATGGTCAACCGATAAGATGAGAAAGCTTATCATCTCGGCGTTGTTGAGAAAATGTTGCAGTATACGGCTTGCAAATTCACACGCATTCAAGTATGCTCTAAAGGAATTAGTTAAAACTAACTTCAATTCATGTGTTGACCGTACCGGCAGAGGGAGGGGTACCCTCTGTCGGGAAAGGTCGTACTACAAAATCGGAAGGAGATATCAGAAATGAGCGAGATATTCGGAAACATTCCCGTTGTCAGATACGAAGGGCCTGACAGCAAGAACCCATTTTCCTTCAAGTACTATGACCCGGAAAAAGTAGTGCTGGGAAAGAAGATGAAGGAGCACCTTCCCTTTGCCATGGCTTGGTGGCACAATCTGGGTGCAAATGGCGTTGACATGTTTGGACGCGGCACGATCGATAAAAGATTTGGCAGCGCCACGGAAGGGACAATGGAGCACGCCAAGGCGAAAGTCGACGCAGCCATTGAGTTTATGCAAAAGCTCGGGATCGAGTATTATTGCTTTCATGACGTTGACCTTGTTCCGGAAGCAGAGGACATCGACGAGACAAATGCAAGGCTGGATGAGATCACGGACTATATCTTAGAGAAGACGAAAGGAACAAACATCAAGTGCCTTTGGGGTACCGCTAATATGTTTTCCAATCCCAGATTCATGAACGGCGCAGGAAGCACAAATGACGTTGACGTGTATTGCTTTGCTGCCGCACAGGTAAAGAAAGCAATCGAAATGACCGTTAAGCTTGGTGGACGCGGATATGTGTTCTGGGGCGGCCGTGAAGGCTATGAAACGCTTCTGAACACTGAAGTGAAGCTGGAGCAGGAAAACATTGCGAACCTGATGAAGATGGCTAGAGATTACGGCAGAAGTATAGGGTTTAACGGAACATTCCTGATCGAGCCTAAGCCAAAGGAGCCCATGAAGCATCAATATGATTACGACGCAGCAACCGCGATCGGATTCCTTAGACAGTATGGTCTTGATAAGGATTTCAAGATGAATATCGAGGCAAATCACGCGACGCTTGCAGGACACACCTTCCAGCACGAGCTTCGCATCAGTCGCATCAATGATATGCTCGGTTCGATCGATGCAAACCAGGGCGACGTGATGCTTGGATGGGATACAGACTGCTTCCCGAGCAATGTCTACGACACGACCCTTGCCATGTATGAGATCGTAAAGAACGGCGGATTACCTGTTGGAATTAACTTCGACTCCAAGAACCGCAGACCTAGCAATACTTACGATGACATGTTCCATGCATTCATCCTTGGAATGGATTCCTTTGCATTTGGCCTCTTGAAGGCTGCAGAGATTATCGAGGATGGCAGGATTGAAGGCTTCGTTAAGAAAAAGTACGAGAGCTTTGAGACGGAGCTTGGCCAGAAGATCCGCCGCGGTGAAACGACATTGGCAGAGCTGGCTGACAGAGCTGCACAGATGAAGAGCGTGAAGACGCCGATCTCCGGAAAACAGGAGTACCTGGAAGGCGTATTAAACAACATTATGCTTTCTGGAAAATAGTATATATCATCACAGATGAAAGTAAAAGGCTGCAGGGACGCCTGTTAATGCGTCCGCTGTGGCCTTTTTGTTACTTTCGCAGAAGAGGGATTGATTTTTGCACATGGAAGTGATAATATACTCTATGGTTAGTGCAGGCTAACTTGCAGGGCGTATGATGGCTTTGACAGTGATGAACCAGACAGTGTTTTCTGCTCTGTTACGGAAGAAGCGCGCAAGGCGGCAGATTTTATCGCAGAACAGCTTGGTGGAAAACCTGACGTGCTGTATGGAATTTCGCTCGGCGGGATGGTTGGGAATGAAATTCTAATGGATGACAGAGTTAGAGTGCATACGTTTATAGCAGATGGATACACGATCATGCCAATGCCGACATTTCGCTTTAAGGCGGTGGAAAGAATACGGCGAGGAATATATGCAGTATAAGAAACGAGTTAACAGATGTATTCCGTTTTTGCCAAGAAGATAGGGCTAGAGTGCATATCAAGAAAGGGGGGTTTATGAAGAATTATCTTGATAAAACGATATTCAAAAGAATCAAAAAGGATCTAGTGGCAAAATATGGAGTGGAAAAGGCGGACAAAATCTGGGCTTATGCTAAAGAGATGTATCTGAAGCTGGAGAAAGCTATACCCAATGCTGATAAAGAAAGCAAATCTTTCGTTTTTCCGGCCGTATCAATTTATCGCTCGATTGAAAACTACGCTCCTGGAGAAGCGCTTGAGGTAACGCGTGCATTTGGGACCAAAACAGGCCTGCGGCTTAAGAAGCTGTTTCGGAGGATCACGGCGCTGCCTGGGATTCCAACGCTAATGTGGAAAAATATGGACAAGTTAGCCACAAAAATGAGTGCCGGGTATGGACTGAGAAATCGAGAGGTTACCAATGATAAATGCAATATGGATGTCATAAGTTGTCCGCTTTACGACAAGGCAAAAGAACTTGGCACGCCTGAGGCCATACAAATGATCTGCTGCATGGACAAAGAGTACATGAACGGTTTTCGGGGAATTGACTATAAAAGAACCAAGTCTGTTGCGGAGGGCGATGACTGCTGCGATTACAGGATGACAAGGTCGTTATAGGGGGAAAAGTATCGTGAGAATGAAGAAGCCACTTGCCGTTCAGATTATGCTGATCTTATTGATCTTTGCGGCTTATCTTTTCGCTGATATACCTTTGCTGTACGGATAATAGCATGACAACATTAGAAGGGAGTTGATCGTATGTGGCAAATTGTATTGATACCATTTTTAGGGACGTCGTTAGGGGCGGCATGTGTCTTCCTTTTTAAGAATTCACTAGGAGAAAAGACACAGAGAGTGATGACGGGTTTTGCGTCCGGAGTGATGGTGGCGGCATCTTTTTTTAGCCTTCTATTACCTGCTTTGGAGCAGACGGAAGGAATGGGGAGGCTTGGGTTTATACCAGCTTCCATTGGTTTTGGGATAGGAATGCTCTTCTTGTTGGTTCTCGACATGATCACACCGCATATGCATTTGAATAAATCCGAAGAAGGTCCGCAGAGTGGATTGAAGAGAACGACTAAGCTGGTATTGGCGGTTACTTTACACAATCTGCCGGAAGGAATGGCAGTCGGGATCGTATGTGCGGGATGGTTGTATGGCAACAGCGGGATCACTTTTGCCGGAGCATTAGCCTTAGCGCTTGGTATCGCAATCCAAAACTTTCCAGAGGGCGCAATTGTATCAATGCCATTGTTGGGTGAGGGTGTACCAAAAGGAAGGACTTTCATATACGGAGTGCTTTCTGGCGTTGTAGAGCCTATAGGGGCACTTCTGGTCATAGTCGCATCCGGGGTTCTTATCCCGACGATGCCATATTTATTAAGCTTTGCAGCGGGCGCCATGATCTATGTTGTTGTCGAAGAATTGATCCCCGAGATGTCGGAGGGTGAGCACTCGAATATCGGAACCATATCTTTTGCGGCCGGGTTTATTCTTATGATGGCTTTAGACGTAGGACTGGGGTGATACCTTTGATCGGGCTTATGTATAGAACATTCGGAAGGTACCAAAAAGAGAATCTTATGTATTTTGAACAGTCTGAGAAAGAGATCATAGAATGGGTAAAATGGACATGCATATTTGAAAATAAAGCTTGACAGATGCTTGCAATACTGATAATATGATTACCGATAAATGGATTATCAGTTTCGGGATGAAAGGGAAAAGGGATGTCGGTACGAGATGAAAGCATAGACCCGCGTCTATTGGAAAGTGCTCGTAAAGAATTCATGGAACATGGATTCTTAAAGGCTGAACTGAAAACAATCTGTGATAATGCAGGCGTAACGACGGGTGCAGTGTATAAACGATACAAGGGCAAAGAAGAGCTTTTTCGTGCGGTGGTAAAGGATACGGCAGATACCCTTGATCATTTTGTGGCATTACGTACGCAACTGGAATTCTTTGGCATGACTGATAAAGAAGTGCGAGACACATGGATCATGAACGAAAAATTCATGTTGGAGTTGTTTCGAATGCTTTGGAAGATACGAGGTGATTTTGTCCTGCTACTGGAAAAATCAGCCGGGACGGCTTATGAGAATTATGGACATGATTTCGCACTTCGTATGACGGAAGCTTACATGCAGTATTATCTAGAAGCAAAGAAACGCGGTTTGGTACATGCAGAGATTTCAAGGGTGGAAATGCATGTGCTGTGCACCTCATTTTGGACGGCAATCTACGAACCGTTTGTCCACAAGATGACTTGGAAAGAAATTGAGGCGCATTGCAAAGTCATGTGCAGATTCTATGACTGGACCAAGGCGTTTGACATGAATTGAAAATTAGCCGTCAAGTGACGGCTAAAAAAACGCCCTGAGGTTAGTAAAAACTAACCATGGCGCATATAATGGAGGAAGTGAAATGTTTAAGAGAGTGAAACCTTACGTCGGAGAGTACAAAAAGTACACCATATGGGCAACGATCCTGATGTGCATAGGCATTATCGCTAATGTGGCACCATACTTTTTAATATATCAGATCATCGCACCGCTGACGAGAGGAGAGCACATTGACGCATCTTTTATCTTGCTCAGGGTTATCCTGGTAGCCGTGTGTGAGATCATCTTTTCTGTTTCCTATGTAAAGGGATTGGAGTTTTCTCATATCAGCGCATACAATACCTTGAAAAACCTAAGGGTTTCTCTCAAGGCAAAGCTGGAGAAACAACCTTTGGGGAATATCAATGAACTAGGTACCGGGCGGATCAAGAAAGTCTTTACGGATGACATTGATCAGATAGAACTTCTTTTGGCTCATGCCATTCCGGAAGGAATCGCGAATATTGCAATTCCTATACTGATCATCGTGCTCATGTTTGTTTTTGATTGGAGGCTTGGACTTTTATCGCTTGTTCCGCTGGTGATCGGAATGTTTGCCATGGGCATGATGATGAAATCCGGTATGGAAAAGATGAATGCCTACTATGAATCTGCGGCGAAGATGAATAACACGATCATTGAGTATGTCAATGGCATGGAGGTCGTAAAGGTCTTTAACAAGGACGGAGATTCTTATAAGCGCTTTGGCGACACAGTAAGAAGTTATCGCGATTTCACGCTTGATTGGTACAAGGTATGCTGGCCGTGGATGGCGATCTATGCAAGCGTGCTCCCTTGCCTTGTGCTTTTGATGTTGCCTTTTGGATCCTTGATGGTGCTTGGCGGAACGATTGCGCTTGATAAGATGGTGCTCGTATTCTGCATGTCTTTCGCGGTGGGGCCTTCCGTCTTAAAGGCATTGAATTTCGCAGGCAAATTTCCACAGCTTGATTATAAGATCGCAGAGCTTGAGAAGATGATGGAGCATCCGCCGCTGAAGGAAGGTACGGCAGGATTTCAGGGTAAGAATCTCGATGTTGAGTTCAAGAACGTTCACTTTGGTTATGAGGATGCGGAGGTTTTGCATGGCGTGAATCTTTCGCTGAAGCAAGGAACCACGACGGCGCTTGTGGGAGAATCCGGAAGCGGTAAGTCTACGCTGGCAAAGCTCCTGGTACATTACTATGACTTAAATTCTGGAAGCATATCGATCGGCGGTCAGGGCATTACGGACATGTCCCTACAGGCCCTGAATGATCAAGTGGCTTTTGTATCGCAGGAACAGTTTTTATTTAACACTACCTTGTACGAAAACATTTTGATTGGAAAACCGAGTGCCAAGAAAGAAGAAGTATTTGAAGCTGCAAAGAGAGCACAATGTAACGAATTCTTGGAAAGATTTCCTGATGGCATTGAAACACAAGCGGGTGATGGCGGCAAGCAATTATCCGGGGGAGAAAGACAGAGAATTTCTCTTGCGAGAGCAATTCTAAAGAATGCCCCCATCATTGTTCTGGATGAGGCAACGGCATTCATGGATCCTGAGAACGAGGAGAAGATGAATGCGGCGCTAGACGAGATCGTAAAGGATAAGACGGTGCTTGTGATAGCCCACAGACTTTCAACTATCAGGAATGCAGATAAGATCTGTGTTATGAAGGAAGGTAACTGTATTGCAGCGGATACACACGACAAGCTGTTGGAAGTGTGCCCCGAGTACAAGAAATTGTGGGACGCATCGGTATCTGCAAGTACCTGGAAAGTAAGGGAGGCATAAGATCATGTTAAAGATATTACACAGATTGATCAATATTACTGGAAAGTACAAGGGTAAAATCCGTGCCTCTTACGTAACGGCCTTCTTGAAGGGCATCATGATGAAGGCACCTTTAATTCTTTGCTTTTTATGCATTAGTTGGTTTATGGAAGGGGAGATGGATAAACCGAGATGTATCTTGCTTGGTATTGCGGTTCTCGCCAGCGTTATTTTGCAGACAGTGTTTGAACACGCCACGAACGTATTACAATCAGCAACTGGATACAAGGTATTTGCTGATATGCGCATCCGACTGGGAGATCATTTAAGAAAGCTTCCAATGGGGTATTTTACGGAGGGAAACATCGGAAAGATCAGTTCCGTACTTGCCACGGATATGGTTTTTATCGAAGAGAACTGTATGGGCGTATTATCCGAACTTGTGACGTTCATTATTTCCCAGGCGCTCATGACAGCCATGATGTTCGTGATGGACGTAAGGCTTGGCTTCTTGTGTCTTTTCATTGTTGCAATGTTCATTTTGGTCGGAAATCTCATGCTTCGTACGACGATGAAGCATTCCGTGATCAAGCAGGAGTGTTCTGAATCATTGACAGAGGAGGTACTGGATTTCGCAGAAGGAATCGGCATCATCAAGTCCTACAACATGCTCGGCGAAAAATCCAAGAGACTCTCGGACGAATTCGAAAAGAGCTGTAAGGAAAGCATTGATTTCGAGATTGCATATAGTCCCTGGGCGCGAGCGCTTTATCTGACATTTGGCATAGGTACTTCGTTGGTACTGGCACTGTGCGCATACCTCTTCCAAAACGGTGAGATTTCTGACATCTATATGGTTGGCATGGCACTGTTCCTTTTTGATCTGTTTGTTTCGATCAAGAGTTATTACGGCCAGATGGCAAGGCTTACGGTAACGAGCGCGAGCCTCGACAGGATTGAGGAAGTCTTTGCAGCTGAGGAGTTAAAGGACGAGGGCACAAAGCGATTACAGGATGTCTCTAACTTTGGTGCTGAAATGGGAGAGATCGAATACGATCACGTCACTTTCGGTTATAGCGAAAAGGATGTGCTAAAAGATGTTTCGTTTTCGGTAAAGAAAGGTCAGATGACGGCACTTGTGGGACCGTCAGGTGGAGGTAAGTCGACCATAGCATCGCTGCTGGCGAGGTTTTGGGACGTGAAGAACGGGCGAATCCTCGTGAAAGGAGAAGATATTCGAGAGGTATCCCTTGGGAGCCTGATGGATCAGATCAGCATGGTGTTCCAGAGAGTCTATCTTTTCCAAGATACGGTCTATAACAATATCGCCATAGGAAGGCCAAATGCGACGAGAGAAGAGGTAGAAGAGGCGGCTAAGAAGGCAAGGTGCTATGACTTTATCATGCAGCTTCCCAATGGATTTGATACCGTAATCGGTGAGGGCGGTGCATCCCTTTCCGGCGGTGAGAAGCAGAGAATATCCATTGCAAGATGTATCTTAAAGGATGCACCCATCGTCATTCTTGACGAGGCTACCGCAAGTGTGGATGCCGACAATGAGAGAGCCATTCAAGAGGCAATTTCGGAGCTTTGCAAGGACAAGACGCTTCTTGTGATCGCACACAGACTCAAAACCATAAAGGACGCAGATCAGATACTTGTTGTTTCGGGCGGCGAGATCATAGAACGAGGTGATCATGCATCCCTGATGGAGATGGATGGGACCTATGCCCATATGGTTTCATTACAGGTATCATAAACAAGTTGATTAGGGATTTGAGTTGTAATGCCAACCCATTGACAAACGAACAAACATGTGATACTATTTCTCAATAATTCCCATGGGGGAGTAGCAAGCGCGCAGCGTAACAAGTCAACATACTGACCGAATGGTCTGGCTTGTTTTAAATTGCGAGACTCATGTATAGCGAAACTATACGTGAATCATATGTTTAGGAATAGAGATCAAGTATAGTGAAGTCTATGCTTGATCTTTTTGTTATCCGTAGAAGAGCGGCATGGGATCAGTTTGCATAATATGGCGTCGGAGGAAACGATAAGGATGGGGATCGTTGAGCTTTTCATACTGGCAGTGGGATTATCAATGGATGCTTTTGCGGTATCCATATGCAAGGGGATTGAGACAAAGAAAGCATCACTAAAGCAGGCTTTATTGTGCGGCATATGGTTTGGCGGGTTTCAGGGGCTCATGCCGTTTATCGGCTATGTGCTTGGATCAAGGCTGGAATTCATCATCAGCAAGGTGGCGCCGATCCTTGCGTTTGCATTGCTCGCCATTATTGGTGCGAACATGATCCGAGAGTCTTTTGGTGCTGAGGAGGAGACGAAGGCGGGATTTGACGTAAAGACGATGTTTCTTTTGGCAGTTGCGACTTCCATCGATGCATTGGCGGTCGGCATCACGTTCGTGGCAGTGCCAGTGCGGATCGTGAATGCCTCTGGAATGATCAATACGATCATTGGATGCCTGGTGATTGTTGCCACCACATTTGTTTTCTCGGCGATCGGAGTGAAGATCGGGAATGCGTTTGGGGCAAGGTTTAAGTCGGGTGCGGAAGCGGCAGGAGGCTTTGTTCTCGCCTTTATTGGACTTAAGATCTTGCTGGAGCACTTTGGCGTGCTTGAGCTCATAAGCAACCAGGATGCAGTGTTCGGACTTCTCATTCCGTTTGCAGGAACAATCTTGGGCTCTGCAGCAGTGTTTGTATTCGACAATGAGATCAAGGATGATCTCAAGCAGATTTTGACCGGTATGGCAGGAGGGATCATGATGGCGTGCGCAACCTGGACGCTGCTTTACCCTGCGATACTCAAGGGCGAGATCCTTTTGGCCGCTTTGGGATTTATCATCGGCATTGCATTTCAGCTATTGCTGGACAAGACGGTTCCGCACACGCATGTCTTTACCAATGCGGAGGAAGGCCCTGCGAACGGGCTGAAATACTCAGTTAAGATCATGATGTCCGAGATCATTCACCACGTGCCTGAAGGAATGGCCGTTGGAGTCGCGTTTGCAGCCGCCTTGAATGGCACGGGAGACCTTTCGTTATCTGTGGCCATGGCGCTTACCATAGGGATTGCGCTTCAGAACATTCCGGAGGGCGTGTTTGTAGCATCGCCGATCAGGGCGGATGGTGAACAGAAGAGCAAATCCTTCCTGATGGGAGTGCTTTCAGGCGTTGTGGAGCCTGTTGTGGGTATTTTGATGGTGTTACTGGGGAAGTTGCTTCCAGGGAGCCTTCTGTTTGTCATGGCGCTTACCGGAGGAGGACTTTTCTTCCTAGTGATCGAGGAAATCATTCCTGCAATGTGTACTGGGAAACATTCTGACAAGGGAACGATCATGTTTGCAGTTTCCTTCTGCCTGATGATGGTAATGACTTTTTGCTCATGAACATGATGATGTTTTACATAGGAAGGGCTTGACATTCTTTTGCGGTTAGAATATACTAACTAAAGATTAGTTAAAACTAACTCTTCGGCACGCGAAAAATGCCGTAAAGAAGGAATGGGAGGCTTTTTTTAATGGGACTGTATAAGGATTTTGTGAGTCAGACAAGGAAACCAGAGGGCTTTCTTGGCAAGGTGATGGTGGATGGCATGAACGGCGGACATGCTAAGATGGCAGATTGGGGGATGTCGCATCTCGAAAGCATCGCCCCGTCGGAAATCGTGGAGCTTGGATGCGGTGGCGGTCGCAATGCGGGAGAGCTTTTGAGAAGATATCCGGCAGCAAAAGTGACGGCAATCGATTACTCCGAGGTCTCCGTGGAAAAGGCAAGGGATTACAATCAGGAAATGATCAAAGCACGCAGATGAAAAATAGACAAGGGGGATGTATCAGCCCTGGAATTGCCGGAAGAAACCTACGATCTTGCAACTGCTTTTGAAACGGTTTATTTTTGGCCTGGACTTGAGAAATGCTTCTCTCAGGTTGCAAAGGTGTTAAAGCCAGGCGGTGTCTTTATGATCGTGAATGAATCGGATGGGACGGATGCCATGAGCCTGAAATTCGAAAAGATCATCGAAGGGATGAAATGTCATACGGCAGAGGAGATCAAGCGTGCACTGGTGGCTGCAGGGTTTTCCAAGGTGAAGACGGATCATCATGGATCAAAGCCCTGGATCACCGTTTTGGCAAGAAAGTGATCGGGAGGGACGAGATTCATGTTTCCAGGACGGGAAAAGGACGCAGAAGGTCTGGGAATGAATGAATCAAGAGAGGATTACATTAAGACCATTTATGCGTTGAAAAGCAGAATGAAGATTGTCAGGTCTGTGGATGTCGCGAATGAAATGGGCTATACGCGTCCGAGCGTGTCGAGGGCGACAACGACTCTCAAGGAAAAGGGCCTGATCACCATGGACGGAAAGAAGGGGATCAATCTGACCAAGAAAGGCCTCGAGGTGGCTCGCATGATCAGCGAAAAGCATGAACTCCTAAAGGATTTTTTGCTACAGACAACGGGAACGGACGAGAAGGCGGCAGAGGAAGAGGCGTGTCGGATGGAGCATTTTGTCAGCCAGGCCACCCTGGATGGGATCCGGGATTTCATTCAGAAAAATCGACAGGATGCCACGACCTGAGCAAGCCATAGTTTTATTTTATAATTGAAAACCGAGATGCGACGTGATATACTTAAGCGACATTAGGTTTTGAAATAAGGAGAAGTATATCATGCAGTTGGGCATTGTCGGTTTACCGAACGTTGGCAAAAGTACATTATTTAATTCTTTGACGAAGGCGGGAGCGGAATCCGCGAATTATCCGTTCTGCACCATCGATCCGAACGTGGGGATCGTGCCGGTGCCGGATGAGAGACTGAAGCTCCTTGGAGACATGTATCACTCCAAGAAGGTAACGCCTGCAGTCATTGAGTTCGTTGACATAGCAGGCCTGGTGAAGGGCGCGTCCAAGGGAGAGGGCCTGGGAAATCAGTTCCTTGCAAACATCCGTGAGGTGGATGCCATCGTGCACGTAGTGCGCTGCTTTGAGGATCCTAACGTGATCCACGTGGACGGAAGCGTAGATCCGTTAAGAGACATCGAGACCATCAATCTGGAGTTGATCTTTGCAGATCTGGAGGTGCTTGAGAGACGCTTTTCCAAGGTTGCCAAAGCCGCTAAGATGGATAAGACCCTTGCCAAGGAAGAGGCGCTTCTCGTACGCCTGAAGGAGTGGCTTGAGAGCGGCAAGATGGCAAAGACCATTGAGGTGGAAGACGAGGACGAAGCGGCAATCCTGAAGGGATATAACCTCTTGACCTATAAGCCCGTGATCTATGCGGCAAACGTTGCCGAGGATGATCTTGCGGATGACGGTGCTTCCAATGAATATGTTCAGAGAGTCCGCGAATTTGCAGCGAAGGAAGGCAGCGAGGTGTTTGCCATCTGCGCACAGATCGAGCAGGAGATCGCGGAACTCGAGGATGATGAGAAGGCCGAGTTTTTGAATGAGCTTGGCGTAAAGGAGTCCGGCCTGGAGAAGCTGATCAAGGCAAGCTATTCGCTTCTTGGCCTCATGAGCTTCCTGACCGCAGGTGAGGATGAGACGAGAGCCTGGACCATCAAGATCGGTACCAAGGCGCCTCAGGCAGCCGGAAAGATCCACACGGATTTCGAACGCGGATTCATCAAGGCTGAGGTGGTGAATTACAAGGATCTGCTGGAACAGGGGTCCCTTGCAGCCGCCAGAGAAAAAGGCCTCGTGGGCATGGAAGGAAAAGATTATGTCGTAAAAGACGGCGACGTAATATTATTCAGATTCAATGTCTAAATTAAGAATTATTAAGAAATTATAAAAATTTTTTTGAACCGCATATTTGGAAGATATAGTACCCGAAAAAGCGTCAACCACTATATCTTGTGGCCAAGGGCCCTGCGAACCATCGCAGGGCCTTATTTTATTGCATTTCTGCCCAAAAACCTTCACAAAAATGCTTGCAAATTCTTAAGAAATGAGGTAATATTTACTCGTAAGTGGTAAAAAGTGGCACAAAGTGTTAGAAAGTGGTAGATATTAACGAAATAACAAACAAAATCATGACATAAATCGAAATTTCGTTAACTTTCACTCGTTGGATGGGTGGTGATCAAGATGTTCATGTGTGAATACAACCATACAGTGGATGCCAAGGGCAGATTGATCGTACCCGCAAGGTTTAGAGAAGTCCTGGGAGATAAGTTCGTGGTATCTAAAGGACTGGACCATTGCTTGTATGTTTATTCCAACGAAGACTGGGACGATTTCTCCAAGCAACTCTCAACATTACCCCTCACAAATAAGGAAGCAAGAGCATTCGTAAGATTCTTCCTCTCCGGTGCAAGCGAAGTGGAAGTGGATAAGCAAGGAAGAATTTTGGTGCCGCCAAGCCTTCGTGAATTTGCAGGATTGGATAAGGACGCAGTCCTTGCGGGCGTTGGTCACAGAGTTGAGATCTGGAGCAAGGAGAGATGGGAAAGCGAATCCGTGATCGGTGACATGGATGAGATCGCAGAGACCATGGATAAGCTGGGAATCACGCTGACGCAATAAGCAAATATCGGAGGATGGGATGGAGTTCAATCATTATTCCGTGATGCTGGAAGAAACAATAGAAGAACTAAAGGTCAAACCGGACGGGACTTACCTGGATGGCACGCTGGGCGGCGGGGGACATGCCTATGAGGTGTGCAAACGTCTGGAGGGCGGAAGGTTTTTCGGGATCGACCAGGACGAAGCGGCAATCCTGGCAGCCACGGAAAGGCTGAAGGAATTTGGCGATAAGGTGACGATCCTGAGAGACAACTACTGCAACGCGAAAGCCCTTCTGGAAAGCCGAAAGGTGGACGGAGTTGACGGGATCCTGCTAGACCTTGGAGTTTCCTCTTATCAATTTGATACGGAAGAAAGAGGTTTCTCCTACAGGTTTGACGCTCCGCTGGACATGCGGATGGACCGGAGACAGAGCCTGACGGCAAAGGATATCGTTAATAATTATTCGGAAACAGAGCTTTTTCATATGATCAAGGATTACGGCGAGGATCCCTTCGCAAAGAACATCGCAAAGCACATCGTGAACGCGAGAGGAAAAAAACCGATCGAAACGACGTTTGAGCTAAACGAGATCATCAAGGCAGCGATCCCGGCGAAGATGAGGGCAAACGGACATCCCTCAAAACAAACCTTCCAGGCACTGCGGATCGAATGCAACAGGGAGCTGGAAGTCCTAAAAAACACCTTGGACGATCTCATAGAAATGCTAAATCCAGGCGGAAGGCTTTGCATCATCACCTTCCACTCGCTGGAAGATCGGATTGTGAAAAACGCCTTTCGGAAGAATGAAAATCCTTGCACCTGCCCACCGGGATTTCCTGTATGCACCTGCGGGAAGGTAAGTAAGGGCAAGGTCATTACAAAAAAGCCAATCCTTCCAAGCGAGAAGGAACTGGCAGAGAATAGCAGATCAAAAAGCGCAAAGCTTAGAGTATTCGAAAGAACTTGACAAGTTACGGGGGAGAAAGTATTATGGCACGGGAAGCAGAAAAGAGATACGCAAGAAGCAATCAAAATTACGTATACGGCAATGCAGCGCCCAAGATTGACATTCGTCGCGAGATGGAAGATGAGAGACGCATCCATCGCGTAAGCCAGACCACCAAGAAGAACCGTGAGCACGTTCGCTCCATGAGCCCTGCTTATGTGTTCGTCCTGATGGTATGCTTTGTTGTCATGGTCGGCGTGATCATCTGGTACGTAAATCTGCAGTCCCAGGTAACCAGCCAGGTGTCGGTGATCAATCAGCTTGAATCCAGACTGAACACCATGAGACAGGCAAATGACGAAGAGAACCTGAGAATCTATAACAGCATCAATCTGGAAGAGATCAAGCAGATCGCCATCGGCGAGCTGGGAATGTCCTATGCACAGGAAGGACAGATCATAACGTACTCCAACGAAGGTACGGACTACATGCGCAAGGTTGTGGAGGATTAAAGGGAGTGCGGAAACCAAAGAACAAGAAATTTAGATTTGTGAGTCAAAAAAAGGTCCTGGTACTATTCTTCTTAGTACTAGCGGCCTTTATTTTCCTTTTTGCGAGAATTGTATGGCTGATCAAGAACAATGAGACGGAATATCAAAAGCAAGTCTTGTCTCAGAGATCATATGATTCCAAGACTTTGCCGGCCAGAAGAGGAGACATCGTGGATGCTAAGGGCGTGAAGCTTGCGACCTGTGAGAAGGTTTACAACATGGTCGTGGATGCTTCCGTGATGACGACGAAGGACGGGAAGTACATTGAAACGACCCTGTCGGCACTGCAGCAATGTTTTCCCCAGCTCGACGTTGCAGAGATCAGAACGTTCGTAAAACAAAATCCCAGTAATCAATGGCATGTCGTTTTGAAGAAGCTGACCTATGATCAAATTTATGATTTCAGAGTCATGCAGGGCGAGAACAAGGACATCAAGGGAATCTGGTTCGAAGAAGAATTCAGAAGGATCTACCCTGGCGGAAGCCTTGCGGCAGACGTGATTGGATTCACCAGATCGGACAATCAGGGGCTCTATGGACTCGAGGAGTTCTACAACAAGGAACTGAACGGAGTGGACGGAAGAACCTATGGGTACTTGGACGACGACCTGAATCTCCAGAAAACGGTGAAGCCGGCAGTAGATGGCTACACGGTCCACAGCACAATTGACTCAAACATTCAATCCATCGTTGAGAGATGTTTATATGATTTCAACGAGGCACATAAGAATCACAACCACTATGGTGACGGCGCCGAAAACCTCGGTTGTATCGTGATGGAAGTGAATACTGGCAACATTTTGGCCATGGCCAGCTACCCGACGTTCAACCTGAATGACACCAAAAACACGAGCGCACTGCTCGGCGGCGTTCAGGTCGCACAGGTCGACAAAGAGAACGGATACTTCGAGATCAAGAAGACCGGGAAGTACATTGACCAGGAACTCCTGGATTCCATGACCGACGATGAGATATTGACCAATTTGAATTATCTTTGGAAGAATTACTGCATCGCCTCCTCCTATGAGCCGGGTTCCACGTTCAAACCTTTTACCGTGGCGGCAGCGTTGGAGACGGATTCCATCTCTCCAGATTCCTATTATGAGTGTCTTGGTTCCTGGCAGGTAGGCCCTCACAACATTCACTGCCACAACCGTTACGGCGATGGCGTGATCAGTCTGAAGTCGGCAGTGGCACAGTCCTGTAACGTGGCCATGATGAAGATCGCGACCACCATGGGAGCGGAGAAATTCAGCAAATTCCAACAGGCATTCAACTTTGGACTGAAGACGAACGTTGACCTTGCAGGTGAAGCGAGAACGGCTGACTTCCTTAGATCGGCTTCCGAAATGGATGCCTCTGACCTGGCGACCTACAGCTTCGGACAGAACTTTAACGTGACCATGATCCAGCTGGCAACGGGCTTTTGTTCCCTGATCAACGGCGGATATTATTACGAGCCCCACATGGTATCTAAGATCACAAATTCCAGCGGCGTCACCGTGAAAAACATTGAGCCCCGCATTTTGAAGCAAACGATCTCCGCATCGACTTCGGAGTTGATCCGCGAATATTGTAAGGCGGTAGTTACGGAAGGCACCGGTAAGGCCGCAAGACCGGCTGGATACATGATCGGCGGTAAGACTGGAACGGCACAGACCTACCCCAGAGACGGAAATGATTTCGTCGTATCCTTTGTCGGATTTGCTCCGGCAGACGACCCTCAGGTGCTTGTCTACGTGGTGGTGGACAGAGTGAACGAGGCAAAGCAGGACAACGTTGGATATGCCAGAGAGATCGTCAGGAACATTTTCACGGAAGTGCTTCCGTACATGAACATCTTTATGACGGAAGAACTGAGCGCGAAGGAGATCAAGGAACTGGAAGACAGACAGCTTGCCAACACGCTGAAGTACGGCAAGGCACTTGAGAATCCCGACGAGACGCAAAGTGACGATACGCCTGACATGCAGGAAAAAGATCCGGCATGGAAGAGCTTCCCCAAGGACCCTGCAACAGGGTACCTAAAAGACCCGAATACAGGTGAACTTTTGGACCCCGACACGGGCGATCCGATAAATGGTACGCATTCGGCCTTGGATTTTTAGAGAATCTGTGATACAATATATTGTGGTGCTCAAAAGAGCATAAGACGTATCTGGAGGAATGGACACATGTTGGAAAGAAAAAAATGCCTGATCATCGGTTCTGGGATCAGCGGCATCGGGGCGGCGAGCCTGTTATCAAATTTTGGAGCACAGATCACGATCTATGACTCAAACGAAAAGTTGGAGGTAGAGGCGATCAAGGCAAAGCTCCCGCAGGGAACCGTCGCAGAGTGCATCGTGGGAAACCTTCCTGAGGAAGTGGAACGGGCAACGGAAGCACTGATCTTAAGCCCCGGCGTTCCGACGGACATTCCGCTTGTGTTACGAATGAAGGAAAGAGGCGTGCAGATCCTTGGAGAGATCGAGCTTGCCTTCCTGGCAGAGCAAGGAACCGTGGCGGCCGTAACGGGGACCAACGGAAAGACGACCGTGACAACGCTTCTTGGAGAGATCATGAAAGCACACCTGGGAGAGGAGCGCACCTTCGTGGTCGGGAACATCGGCAATCCGTACACTTTGGAAGTCCTGAAGTCGAAGAAGGACAGCGTGACGGTTGCGGAGATCAGCTCGTTCCAGCTTGAAACCATCACGACGTTCCATCCGCACGTTTCCACGATCCTGAACATCACTCCGGATCATTTGAACCGTCACCACACGATGGAGGCTTATATTGAAGCCAAGGAAGCGGTTGCAAAGAATCAGGACAAGAACGACGTTTGCGTTTTGAACTATGAGAATGAATATACCAGGGACTTTGGAACGAGATGCCCCGCAAAGGCGGTTTATTTCTCCTCCAAGAGTGAGCTGGCGGAAGGATATTTCCTGCGCGGTACGCGGATCATCCGTCGCTTTGACGGAGCGGAAGCCGACCTGATGGACATTCGCACGGACATGAACCTTGTGGGCATCCATAATGCAGAGAACGTGATGGCAGCTATCGCGATGGCAGAGGGTATGGGCGTTCCCATGCAGACCATTCTGTCAGTCATTAAGACGTTTAAGGCCGTGGAGCATCGCATTGAATACGTGGCGACGAAAAACGGCGTAGTATATTATAACGATTCCAAGGGAACCAATCCGGATGCAGCGATCCAGGGCATCAAGGCGATGGACCGTCCTACGATACTGATCGGCGGCGGGTATGATAAGCAGAACACCTATGACGAGTGGATCGAGAGCTTTGACGGAAAGGTAAAATGGCTTGTCCTGATCGGACAGACCAGGGAAAAGATCGCAGAATGCGCAAAGGCACACGGCATCACGCAGATCAAGTTTGCGGATACCTATGATGAGTGCTTGAAGCTTTGTACCGAATTGGCGCAGCCCGGAGACGCAGTGCTTCTTTCACCGGCATGCGCAAGCTGGGGAATGTTCCCGAATTATGAAACAAGAGGAAAGTTGTTCAAGGAATACGTGAACGCACTTCCTGAATGACCCGTTAACAAGGAGTAAAGATGGCAACGGAGAGCGTAGTAGAAAGGACAAAGGAGAATATACAGCATCATACCGACGTCAGCCTTTGGTTCGCGTTGCTGTTCCTTTTGGGATTCGGAATGGTCATGATCTATTCCGCAAGCTCCTACACGGCGTTCGCGGAGCACAGCGACCAGATGTACTATCTCAAAAGGCAGGCCATCGCCGTTGGACTTGGCCTGATCGCCATGCTTGTCGTTTCCAGGATCCCTTATCATTTCTGGGAGCGGTTCGCACTTCTTGGTCTGATGCTTTCAACGATCCTGATCCTTCTCGTAAAAACCTCCCTCGGCGTGGAATCCCACGGTGCAAGGCGTTGGCTGAAGACTGGTATCCCGGGCTTTAACCTGCAGCCCGCAGAGGTGGCGAAGGTAGCCATCATCCTGTTTTTGTCCGTCATGATCTGCAAGATGGGCGCGTCGATCGTGAAATTCAAAGGTTTTATGTTGATGATGATCCCGCCTGCGATCTTGTTCCTCCTGATCTGGAAGGTAACGGATAACCTGAGTTCCGCACTGATCGTCATGGCAATCGCCGTGATCTTGGTGTTTGTGGCAAGTCCGGATTATAAGAAGTTTGTTTTGCTGGCGCTTCTTGCCATTGCAGGCGCAGTTGCGATCGTTCTGATCGTGAAGTACACGAATCCACAGGGAAGCTTTCGCCTTTCCCGTATCAGAGTCTGGCTGGATCCGGAAAGTGATCCGGATGATAAAGGATTCCAGACCTTGCAGGCATTATATGCCATCGGCAGCGGCGGCGTTTGGGGCAAGGGCCTGGGACAGAGCATGCAAAAGCTTTCCTTCCTGCCGGAGTCACAGAACGACATGATCTTCTCGATCATATGCGAGGAACTTGGCGTGTTTGGAGCGGCGGCGATCATGCTGATGTTTGTCGTCCTCATCTGGCGAATGATGATCATTGCAAATAATGCACCGGATCTGTTTGGAGGCCTCTTGGTCACGGGAGTGATCGCACACATTGCCGTGCAGGCCGTCTTAAACATCGCGGTGGTAACGAATACCATTCCTAATACGGGAATATCCCTTCCGTTCATCAGTTACGGAGGATCCTCCGTGATCTTCCTTTTGGTGGAAATGGGATGGGTCATGAGCGTGGCAAGAGGGATCGAATATCGAAATTGATCAAAAGTACGTGAGTCGGAGAGCGAGGATCGCAAGTGGGAAAGAAAGGCAAAAAATGGATCGCCATATTGTTTTTGTTGATGCTTCTCGTTGCGGGCGCTCTTTGGGCAGGGAATTATCTGCTCAGCAAGTATCACGTGGAAAACATTTACGTGGATGGTAACATCCATTATTCTGACGAAGAGATCAAGGAGATGATCATGGGCGGCGTGCTCGGTGACAACTCCCTTTATCTGTCGCACAAGTACAAGAACTGGAGTGCCAAGAACATTCCGTTCATCGATGCGATCACGGTCGAGACGCTTTCTCCTGACACCATTAAGATCACGGTGTATGAAAAGGCGCTTGCAGGATATATCAAATATCTGGATGCTTACATGTATTTTGATAAGGACGGGTACCTGGTTGAGAATTCCAGCGTCAGAACGGCTGGGATCCCTCAGATCACGGGTCTGTCCTTTTCGTATGCAGTTTTGGAAAAACCGCTGCCGGTGCAAGATGATAAGGTGTTTGGCGACATCCTGACAATCACGAAATTGCTCAAAAAGTATGAATTGTCTGCCGACAGGATCCAATTTGACGGAAGCAACGTAACTCTTCACTTCGGAGGCATCCGCGTGGCTCTGGGAAATGAGAGGAGCAGGCTGGAAAATAAGATCATGATCATACCGCAGGTGCTCGACAGTCTGGGTGACGTCAAGGGAGTGTTCCACATGGAGAGCTATGACGAAACTCACGGCAATTACGTATTTAAACCGACTGAATGAGTCAATTTGCTTATATTTTTGTGCATTTTGTAAAAATTTTGTTGATTATTTCGAAAAATGATTATATGATAAATCTGATGGTTCCCGATCTGGAGCCATATATTGCAAAAGACTTATGAGAAGGAGGACGGACCGTTGATCGAAATAAACAATAACGAAACGGAAGCTGGAGCAAAGATAATTGTTGTCGGTGTTGGCGGAGCTGGAAACAACGCCGTGAACAGGATGGTGGAGGAGGGGATCGACCTCGTTGACTTCATTGGAATGAACACGGATAAGCAGGCACTTAGGCTTTGCAAAGCCCCCAGAATCCTTCAGATGGGTGAAAAGCTTACCAAGGGACTTGGCGCAGGAGCGAAGCCCGAGGTTGGTGAGCAGGCAGCTGAGGAAAGCAAGGAAGAGATTGCAAACGCACTCGCAGGTGCTGACATGGTTTTCGTAACCTGTGGCATGGGCGGCGGAACCGGTACCGGTGCCGCACCTGTTGTTGCTAAGGTTGCTAAGGATCAGGGAAGCCTGACCGTTGGCGTCGTGACTAAGCCTTTCCGTTTTGAAGCTAAGCAGAGAATGAACAATGCGCTGATGGGCATTGATCGTCTTAAGGAAAACGTGGACACGCTGATCGTGATCCCGAACGATAAGCTTCTTGAGATTGTGGACAAGCGTACCACGATGCCCGATGCTCTGAAGAAGGCAGACGAAGTTCTGCAGCAGGCAGTTCAGGGAATTACCGATCTGATCAACGTTCCCGCGATCATCAATCTGGACTTCGCAGACGTTCAGACGGCAATGAAGAACAAGGGTATCGCTCATATTGGTATCGGCTACGGCGAAGGCGATGACAAGGCTGAGATCGCAGTGAAGATGGCTGTAGAGAGCCCGCTGCTTGAGACTTCCATCCGCGGCGCTTCCGACATCATCCTGAACATCTCCGGTGACATTTCACTGTTCGACGCAAACACGGCGGCAGGATATATCCAGGAGTGCTGTGGTGAAGAGCTGAACGTGATCTTTGGTGCGAAGTACGATGAGTCCATGAAGGACGCTTGCTCCGTTACCGTGATCGCAACCGGCATTACCGATGGCCTTCAGGTTGGATTTAGTTCCGGTTTCGCAAAGAAGCCCATGTTCACCCAGCCGATCTCAACGATGCCCAGAACCAATCCGAACATGACGAGCAACATGGCGCAAGCTCCCGTACAGCAGCAGCCCCAAGCTCCCACAAAGCCGACGATCCAGGTGTCACAGACACCTCACAAGCCCGTTGACTTAAGGAGTAACGTATCGGAAAAGACGCTGAACATTCCTGATTTCTTAAAGAAAAAGTAAGCAAATGAACACTAGGCGGTAAGGATTTCCCTTACCGCTTTTTTGTGGTCTTTTTGTTGGCAAAAGGGCAAAAATGAGGTATAATAATTCTGTATGACGACTCTTAAGGGAGGCAAGAAAAATGATCGTTCGAGAAGACGTTTTGTCCATGGAATATCTAAAGAAAACGGAATATACCGGATGCCATCAGGGAATGCGATATCGCCTGGAAAAGAAGGAAAATGAAGAAGGGAAAAAGCTCCTTGCGACCGTATGGCCTGAGCCTTTCAATTTCTTTACGACGCCCGAGGAGCAAAAGATCAAGCAGGAATTCTCTTTTGATGAAGACGGCGTGGTGGATGCCATCGCATGGATGAATGATCTTCTGTTTGAAAAAAAGGAGCTTTGGGATCAGGCACCGAAGAACTGGAGCACCTACCAATAAAGAGAATCTTAGAGGCAAAGGATTAGGAGGAAAGCACAAATGAACGTTGCATCATTTGCGAAAGAAGGGTCTGCAAAAGCGTTCCTTACTTATCATGAAGACATGCAAAAGCTTCATATCGGAACAGAGCCTGATCATGCATATTTCATCCCGTTTTCCAGGGGGCAGGATCCCTTTGGAGCCAGAGAGACTTCAAAGGCTTTTGAGCTTTTGAATGGTACTTGGCGTTTTCATTATTATGACAGCATTTTGGATCTGGAGGATGACTTCCTTCATCAGGATTTTGCGGATTCCATTCCCGTGCCTGCCAACTGGCAGCTCCATGGCTACGACCGGGCGCAGTACACCAACGTGGTGTATCCCATCCCCTTTGATCCGCCGTACGTGCCGGATGAAAACCCCGTCGGGGTCTATCAGACGGATTATGCATATGCATCCGACGGCCTTCAGAGGATCTTGTGTTTTGAAGGCGTTGACAGCTGTTTGTACCTTTGGGTCAATGATTCGTTTGTGGGTTATTCTCAGGTGAGTCACCATACCAGTGAGTTCGACTTAACGCCATTCCTAAAAGAAGGGAACAACGTGATCACGCTTGCGGTGCTAAAGTGGTGTGACGGAACCTATTTAGAGGACCAGGACAAGATCCGGCTCTCGGGAATCTTCCGCGACGTTTACGTGCTCTCAAGACCGAAGGAGAGGATCACGGATTATCGTGTTAAGACGATCCTGGAATTTGACCGGGATGCGAAGGATCCGCAGGTGAAAAAGGCAATTCTTAGCGTATGCGTGAAAGGATGCGATGTGAAGCTTGTGCTCACGAGCCCTGACGGCGAAGTGATCTGCGAGGGCGCCTGCAAAGACGGCGAGGAATGTGAGTTTGAAGTTCCAAACGTCAGATTATGGTCTGCGGAATGCCCCGTGCTGTATCATCTGACGATGGAGACGGAGACGGAAGTGGTCGGCGAGAAGGTTGGCTTCAGGACCATCGCACTGGAGGACGGCGTGATCAAGATCAATGGGAAGCCTCTGAAGATCCGCGGCGTGAACCGTCATGACAGTTATCCGGATACGGGCTATGTTGCCTCCGCATCGCAGATGCGTCGCGACTTGGAACTCATGAAGCAACATAACGTCAATGCGATCCGCACCTCGCATTATCCCAATGCGCCCATGTTTTATCAGCTTTGTGATGAATATGGGTTTTACGTGATCGATGAGGCGGACGTGGAGGCCCATGGCTGCGTCGACGTATATAATGATTTCAAGTGGAGTGCGCACAATGGATATAATGGCATTGCGCTGATTGCAAGTGATGAGACGTTCCGCGAGGCAATCCTGGACCGCGAAAAGCTCCTTGTGACAAGGGATTGTAACCGCCCCTGCGTGATCTTTTGGTCCCTTGGAAATGAGAGCGGCTACGGGACCAATTTCCGCGAAGGCGCACAGCTGATCAAAAAGCTCGATGACACCAGACTGGTGCATTATGAGAGCACGCACCATTTGGATGAAACTTCGACGGACGTGCTGGACATGGTGTCGGAGATGTACACGCCGCCCGAGGTAATGCCCGGAAAGCTGGATGCGGATCCGAGGCCGTTTATCTTGTGCGAATATTGTCACGCCATGGGAAATGGCCCCGGAGACCTGGAGGATTATCGAAACGTCTTTTATTCAAATGATCGCTTTGTCGGCGGGCTTGTCTGGGAGTGGTGTGATCATTCCGTACCGCTTGGGACGACAGCGGACGGCAAGGTGAAATATGGCTATGGCGGTGATTTTGGTGAGCGTCACAATGACGGAAATTTCTGCATGGATGGGCTTTGTTATCCCGACAGAAGACCGCACACAGGGCTTCTTGAATTAAAGCAGGTTTATCGGCCCGTTCGGGTTTTGGCGGGCGAGAAGAAGGGCAGCTTTACGCTGCAAAGCTTCTTGTTGTTTGAAAAGGCGGGTGCATTCTTGGAGTGCCGCTATGAGGTGACCGTCGGTGGGAAGAAGGTGCTCTCGGGCGAGCTTGGCTTTACGCTTTCCCCCGCAGGAACGACGACGGTGACCATCCCTGAATTAGAAGATGGAAAGTTTGAGGCACAGGCAGACGCATATATCCGCTTTGTCTTTGTGGCAAAGAAAGCAATGCCTTGGTGTGAGAAGGGCTATGAGGTTTGTTTTGATCAATTGCCGCTCGGTGACCTTGTGACAGCAAAGGAGAGCGAGAACGGAAAGCCTTCTTCGGACGCCGTTGAGACCGCTGAAAACGGGAAGGTTGCTCCAAGCATCGAAACGATCGAGGACGGCTATCTTTTGAGCATTAATGCCAGTGAGCTTCGGTATGTTTTTGACAGGCGTGCAGGCTCCTTTACTTCCATTTCGGCATATGGCAAAGAGCTTCTTGAAAAGCCCCTGCAGTTTAACTTCTTCCGCGCGCCCGTGGACAATGACACCATGCGCGGAGACTGGTACAGGGCGCATTTGAATGAATATGACGTGAAGGTTTATGGCGTGTCTCTTCAAAAGGAGGACGGAAAGGTAAAGCTCGTTGTTGACCAGTCCTTCGGATGGAACATGTATCAGCCTTTCCTTAAGGCAAAGACGGTATATGAGATCGAAGGGAACGGGAGATTAACCATCACCTGCGACGGCGAGACTTCCAATAAGGTAACCTTGCTTCCCAGATTTGGCATTCGCCTGTTCCTGCCAAGAAGCTTTGATGCATTTTCATATCTTGGCTATGGACCTTATGAAAGCTACGCGGACAAGCATCAAGCCTCTTACTTTGGGCTTTTTGCTTCGAAGGTAGCGGATTCTTTTGAGGATTACGTAAGGCCGCAGGAGAATTCGTCCCACTGGGGATGCAAGTATATGACGATCGAGGGAGAAGGACTTGCTCTGACCTTTGCGGGAGAGAAGGACATTTCCTTCAACGTTTCGGAGTATACGCAGGAAGAGCTTGCGGGCAAGCGCCATAATTTCGAATTGGAAAAATGCGGTCAGACCGTGGTCTGCGTTGACGGTCAAATGGCCGGCGTCGGTTCGAACAGCTGTGGCCCAGCACTTTCAGAGCGATATCGCATTCCCCTGCCGAACCTTCATCTGAAATTATCCATGGAGATTCAAAAAAAGTAACTGCTGAGGTGACGTGAATTGGTACAAGTCTATTACGGGGTCGCATTTGCAATAGCGATCATGTTTGCTGCAACCTATATTCATATCTGGCATAAGCATTTTGACATCAATTTTACGATGGTCTTTTCGCTGGTTCCCATCGCCTGCTTAGGCTATTGGATGGGCTCTACCGCGACGAACCTGGAGGAGGCGTTCGCGGCGCTCAAGGTCATCTATATTGGCGGATGCTTTTTGCAGCTGTTCATTTTGTTCAGCGTCATGAACCTTTGCCGGATCCGCGTTGGCAGATGGATCAGAGTCTTGCTCTTTTTTGTCACGGCGCTGATCTACGCCTCCGTGCTGACGATCGGACGAACGGACCTGTTCTACAAGAGCGTAACGTTTGAACTTGTGAACGGCCTGCCGGTTCTTACGAAACAATATGCCTGGATGCATACGGTTTTCTATGCCGTATTGATCATGTTCTTTTTGGCGTCGCTCATCGTGATCGGGTACTCTTGGCTGAAAAAAAGTCAGGTGCCGAGAACGATCATCTATCTTTTGATATTCCCTGACGTCATTTGCGTATCCTGCTTTTTCCTGGGCAGGAAGGTTGTCAGCACCATCGATCTTGTGCCTGTGGGCTATGTGATCGCCGAGGTGATCTACCTTCTGATCGCATATCGCGTCAACCTGTATGACGTCGGCGAAACCGTGATCGATTCCATGGTGCGGGAGAGGGCGATCGGATATATCTCCTTTGATTTTAACAATCGGTACCTTGGAAGCAATGAGATGGCAAGGAAGCTCATTCCTGAGCTGTCCGTGCTGAAGGTGGATCAGGTGCTCGGTGAGTCGGCAAACGAAAAGAAGATCTGGCACTTCTTGGAAAGCTTCCAGAAGAACCAGGACAATGACCTGTTTGTCTTTACCTATCACGAGACGGAGGCGCCCGACGACGAGCGGATCTACAACGTGAACGTCAATTACCTGTATGACGGAGTGAAAAAGCGCGGCTACATCATCACCTTTACGGATGACACGCAGAATCGAAAGTACATTCAGCTGCTGGACAGCTATAATGACAAGTTAAAGCGCGAGGTGGACGCAAAGACGCAGCATATCATGGAGATGCATGACAACCTGATCATGAGTCTCGCAACGATGGTTGAAAGTCGTGACAATTCCACGGGAGGTCACATCAAGCGTACCAGTGAGGGCGTGCGCATTTTGGTTGATGAGATCCTAAAGCTCGGGACACTTTCCTTGTCAGAGGAATTCTGTAAGGACGTCATCAAGGCGGCGCCCATGCATGACCTTGGGAAGATCGCCGTGGATGACGAGGTGCTCCGTAAGCCCGGAAAGTTCACGGACGAGGAGTTTGAAAAGATGAAGATCCATGCGGCCGAGGGCGCCAGGGTCATTCATGAGATCCTCGAGCACACCGACGATGAGTCCTTTAAGCATGTCGCGGAAAACGTGGCGCATTATCATCACGAGCGCTGGGACGGTTCCGGATATCCCGAGGGACTTTCGGGGGAGCAGATCCCGATCGAGGCGAGGATCATGGCCATTGCGGACGTATATGATGCATTGGTCAGCAAACGTGTTTACAAGGAAGCCTTCAGCACGGATCGCGCAAACGCCATCATCATGGAGGGCATGGGGACGCAGTTTGATCCAAGCCTGAAGACGGCATATGAAAAAGCAAGACCGAGGCTGGAAGCATATTATAAAGCAATCTGAGCGCTGACAGGAACATGTTGTTAAGCAATCTGGGCGCTGATGATTAAAGGAGGATCAAAAGCATGGAACGCGAGAACTTTGGCACAAATCCCATCATCAAGAACATTTACACGGCGGACCCCGCGCCCATGGTGTATGGGGACACGCTCTATCTTTACACGACGCACGACGAGGACATGCTTGTGAATGATTTCTACACCATGATCGACTGGAGGTGCTTTTCCACCAAGGACATGGTGCACTGGACGGATCACGGCAAGGTTTTTTCGCTGGACGACATCGCATGGGCGGATGACCGTGCGTGGGCGCCACAGGCCATCGAGAGAAACGGTAAGTTTTATCTGTATTGCCCCGTGCATAAAAAGGACGGTGGCATGGCCATTGCGGTAGGCATTTCCGATCGTCCGGAGGGACCGTTTAAGGACCTTGGATATCCCCTTGTTGACGAGGGTGACTGGAATGACATTGATCCCACGGTATTTATCGACGATGATGGTCAGGCGTACCTTTATTTCGGAAATCCGGAGCTTCGCTACGTGCTTTTGAATGAGGACATGATCTCTTATGATCAGACGGTGGGCGTAGGCAGGATTCCCATGACACAGGAGTCCTTTGCAGAGGGCGGTCACATGACCGGAACGACTTACGGGGAAGGCCCTTGGTTCTACAAGAGAAATGGCCTTTACTACATGGTATATGCAGCCTTTGCTAAGGGCGTGCATCAGGAACATTTGGCATATTCCACCGCCGAAGGCCCCACGGGTCCTTGGAAGTACGGCGGAGTGCTGATGACGGAAGAGGGCGGTGTTTTCACGAACCATCCCGGCGTTTGCGACTTCAAGGGACATTCGTACCTGTTCTATCACACCGGAGAGCTCCCGGGAGGGAGTCTGTTCCACAGAAGCGTTTGTGTTGCGGAGTTTTCCTATAATGAAGACGGGTCGATTAACGTGATCCCGATGTGCTCCGGCGTGAAGGGCATCGAGTAGGAGCGGCGTATGCAGGAAACGATTTTTAGTTGACATGAATGTCGAAAAAGCGTAAAATCACCTTAGGTAAACCCTATTCTATTGCACAAGGAGGAACTCAAAGTGAAGTGTCCCTATTGTAATCAGGAAAACACCCGCGTGATCGATTCCAGACCTGCAGAAGATAATAATTCCATAAGGCGCAGAAGAGAATGCGATGAGTGCGGAAAAAGATTTACCACCTATGAGAAGATCGAGACGATCCCGCTGATCATCATCAAGAAGGACAACAATCGTCAGACCTATGATCGCGAAAAGATCGAGGCAGGCGTGCTCCGTGCATGTCACAAGCGTCCCGTCAGCGCGACCCAGCTCAATAACCTCGTGAATGAGGTCGAAAACGAGATCTTCAGCATGGAAGACAAAGAGATCCCGAGCCGCGTGATCGGTGAGATCGTTATGAATAAGCTCAAGGACCTTGATGAGGTGGCTTACGTAAGATTCGCCTCGGTGTATCGGGAATTCAAAGACATCAATACGTTTATGGATGAATTGAAAACGATGTTGAAGTAAGGCTTACGAAACGAAATCCGCGGAGAATATCCGCGGATTTTTTACGCAGGAACAAAGGCGAAAGGCAGAGCGATGATATATTTTGACAATGCCGCGACAACTAAACTAAACGCCAAAGTGCTTGAGGAAATGATGCCGTACCTAACGGAAGAGTTCGGCAATCCAAGCGCGATCTATTCCCTCGGCAGTCATGCGAAAAAGGCACTGGCGATGGCGAGGAGACGCGTAGCCGCCGTGATCGGTGCTGAGGCGGGTGAGATCACCTTTACCTCAGGCGGATCGGAGAGCGATAACCTGGCCATCTTTTCAGCCGTAAAGTCCATGCAGGACCGTGGAAAACATGTCATCACGACAAAGATCGAGCATCATGCGGTCTTAAATGCGTGCAAAGAGCTGGAAAAGCAAGGATACCAGGTGACCTATGTAGGTGTTAATGAGCAGGGGCGCATCGAACCTGCGGAAGTGCAAAAGGCCATTCGTCCTGACACGGTTTTGATCAGTGTCATGTTTGCAAATAATGAGGTGGGAACGATCCAGCCCATCGCGGAGATTGGAAGGATCGCAAGGGAGAAGGGCATTCTTTTTCACGTGGACGCCGTGCAGGCATTTGGTCACGTGGCGATCGACGTGAAAGAGATGAAGATCGATCTTTTGAGCGCCAGTGCGCATAAGCTTCACGGGCCCAAGGGCGTGGGGCTTCTTTACGTGCGGGAGGGACTTCGCCTTTCGCCAATGATCTTTGGCGGTAAGCAGGAGCGTGGACGCCGTGCGGGAACGGAAAACATTCCGGGCATTGTCGGGTTTGGAAAGGCCGCTGAATTAGCGCTCGCGAACATGGGGGAGAATGCAAAACAGGTGCGCGCACTTACGGAGCATATGAAGCGAAGGCTAGGTGAGGAAATCCCTGGCATCCTCTTCAACGGAACGGATGAAACGCGTCTTGCGGGGCACGTGAGCGTGTGCATCCCGCCCCTGGAGGGGGAGTCCGTACTGATCCAGCTGGATGCGCGCGGGATCTGCGCTTCAAGCGGATCGGCTTGTACAATTGGTAGCAGTGAGCCGTCTCACGTGTTGCTCGCGATGGGAAGACAGGCGCAGGAAGCCAAGGCATCACTCCGATTCACCTTGTCCGAGGAAAATACGATGGCAGAAGTGGATGAAACCGTGGATGCCTTGAAGGAGATCGTGGGTAAGATGCGAAAGGCGATGGGATATCATACAGAGGGATCAGGATCGAGCGTTCCTAAGGCAAAGAAAAAGGTCGTGGTCGGAATGTCCGGAGGCGTGGATTCCTCCGTTGCGGCGCTTCTTTTAAAGGAACAGGGATATGACGTCGTCGGCGTTACCATGCAGATCTGGAAGGACGAGAATTCCTGCAAGGTAAGCGAGCATGGCGGGTGCTGCGGCGCCTCGGCCGTGGAGGACGCAAGACGCGTTGCCGAGGTTTTGGACATCCCATATTACGTGATGGATTTTAGGGACGAATTCAAGAAAGAGGTTATGGATCCTTTTGTGGAAGAGTACTTGCAGGGCAGAACGCCGAATCCATGCATTCTTTGCAACAGAAGAGTGAAGTGGGAAGCTCTGCTTCAAAGAAGCCTTGCACTGGGCGCGGATTATGTCGCAACGGGTCATTATGCAAGGATTGAAAGCCTTCCAAACGGCAGGCTTTGTCTTCGTGCGTCCGTGACCAAGGGAAAGGATCAGACTTATGCGCTCTATGGCCTGACACAGGAGCAGCTAAAGCATACGCTGATGCCCGTCGGGGAGTATGATAAGGAACAGATCCGCGAGATCGCTGCGAAGGCAGGACTTCCTGTCGCAAACAAGCCGGACAGCCAGGAGATATGCTTCGTGCCCGAGGATGATTATGCCGCTTTTATTGATCGAGAGGCAGGAGACCGTGTGCCTGGCCCCGGGAATTTTGTGACGGCGAAAGGAGAGATCCTTGGCGAGCACAAGGGCATCACGCACTATACGATCGGGCAGCGCCGCGGCTTGGAACTCCCCATGGGGCACCGCGTTTTTGTGACCGAGATCCGGCCAAAGACCAATGAGGTCGTGATCGGAGAAAACGAGGAACTCTTTGTGGATCGCCTTACTTGCAACAAACTGAATTTCATGGCAATTGACGACCTTACCGCACCCATGCGCGTGAAGGCAAAGATCAGATATAATCATGGGGGAGAGTATTGCACGATCGAAAAGATCGGAGAGGACCTTGTGGAATGCAGATTTGAAGCGAAGGTTCGCGCCGCAACGCCCGGCCAGGCCGTCGTGTTCTACGACGGTGAGCATGTCCTTGGCGGCGGCACGATCCTTTAAGACGTGCCAAAAGGAACCGTCCCCAGTGGCACAATCCTGCCAGTGGGGACGGTTCTTTTTGGCACATTTATAGTTGACGAAATGCGGCACTATAGTTTAACAAAATGCGGCACTCTTTTTTCAAAGACGCAGTAGTACTTGAAGCCGCAGTCGGCAAGCACCTCGGCTGCGTGGTCGAAGGAGGTGCCCACGTTCTTTTCATCGTGGGCGTCGCTCCCGACAGTGATGACTTCGCCGCCGAGCTCGCGGTAGCGCTTTAGGATTTCCTTGCAGGGATTGAAATCCCGCATGCCGCGCGCGAGGCTGCTGGTGTTCAGCTCGATCCCTTTTTCTTTCTCTAAAAGCAGCTCAAGGATCGGATCGATGACATCCTTATACTTATCATAGCCATAATCACGATCACGGTTCGGGCCGTAGCGCACCACGTAATCCAAATGACCGTAAACGTCAAAATTCTGGAACTTCTTAACATTCTCCAAAATGGATTCAAAATATTCCCGATAAGCTTCCTCCTCGGTTCGGCCTTCGAAGAAATATGGATAATAAGGATCTTTTCCATGGCATATGTGGGAGGAACCAATGATAAAATCGAAATCATGGCTCTTGGCCAACACGGCGTTCTGGCGCATGCACTCAGGCTGAAGGCCGAGCTCAATGCCAAAGAGGACCTGAATCTGATCGGCATATTTTTCCTTCAGTCCGATGAGTTCATATAAATACGAATCGACGTTCAAAAGGAAGATGGAACCGGGTTCTCCCTCCGGGGAATCCGGGTAGTCAAAATCGTTGTGTTCCGTAAAGCATATGGTATCGAGGCCCAGCTCAATGCCCTTTTTGATGATGTCTTCCATGGGGGCGGTGCTGTCGCCGGAATGATGCGAGTGAAGATGTACGTCTGCTTTGATCTTCATGTTGTTCCTTTCCGGAGCGCGTTCCTTTTCCGATATGGCACGGCGCGTGCTCCTTCCTTATGTAACAATAGCAGATATTTGCTAAAAAAACACTAAAAAAATGACGAAACGACAAAAAAATTCACAAAGAGGAAATATTTTTGATTTATCTCTTGAATTTACGCATGGAATCACGTAAAATATGTTTGCTGATAAAATTTTGACAATCTAAAAAGGGAAAGGTACTCCCAGAGCCCTGAACATTGTCGAAAGAAAAATAAAATTTTAGGAGGAATCTAAAATGGCAGTAAAAGTTGCGATTAATGGTTTTGGCCGTATTGGTCGTCTGGCTTTCAGACAGATGTTCGGAGCACCTGGTTATGAGGTTGTTGCAATCAACGATCTGACCAAGCCCTCCATGCTTGCTCAGCTTCTTAAGTATGATACCGCACAGGGCGGATATTGCGGAAAGATCGGTGAGAATCTTCACACCGTAACCGCTGATGATGAAGCAGGCACCCTTACCGTTGACGGTAAGACCCTGAAGATCTACGCTATGGCTAAGGCTAACGAGCTCCCTTGGGGTGAGATCGGCGTAGACGTTGTTCTTGAGTGTACTGGTTTCTACTGCTCCAAGGAGAAGAGCCAGGCTCACATCGATGCAGGCGCTAAGAAGGTTGTTATCTCCGCACCCGCTGGTAACGATCTGAAGACCATCGTATTCTCCGTAAACGAGAAGACCCTGACCGCTGATGATCAGATCATCTCCGCTGCATCCTGCACCACCAACTGCCTTGCACCCATGGCTAAGGCTCTGAACGATTACGCTCCCATCCAGAGCGGTATCATGAGCACCATCCATGCATATACCGGCGACCAGATGATCCTTGACGGTCCTCACAGAAAGGGTGACCTTCGTCGTGCTCGTGCAGGCGCTGCAAACATCGTTCCCAACAGCACCGGCGCTGCAAAGGCTATCGGCCTTGTTATCCCTGAGCTGAACGGCAAGCTGATCGGCTCCGCACAGCGTGTTCCCGTTCCCACCGGTTCCACCACGATCCTTACCGCAGTTGTTAAGGGCGCTAACGTAACCAAGGAAGGCATCAACGCTGCAATGAAGGCTGCTGCTTCCGAGTCCTTCGGTTACAACGAGGATCAGATCGTTTCTTCCGACGTTATCGGTATGAGATTTGGTTCCCTGTTCGATGCAACCCAGACCATGGTTTCCAAGATTGACGAGGATACCTACCAGGTACAGGTTGTTTCATGGTATGACAACGAGAACTCCTACACCAGCCAGATGGTTCGTACCATTAAGTACTTCGCTGAGCTGAACTAAGAGTTAGCAAAAGAGACCTTAGGGGTCCGGTCTTATGGACCGGGCCCCTTAACCACTTTAAATATCAAAAATGGAGGTTCCTAAAATGAGCTTAAACAAGAAATCCGTAGACGACATTAATGCAAAGGGCAAGCGCGTTCTCGTAAGATGTGACTTCAACGTTCCCCTGAAGGATGGCGTGATCACCGACGAGACCCGTATCGTTGCAGCACTTCCCACCATCAAGAAGCTGATCGCTGACGGCGGCAAGGTGATCCTTTGCTCCCATCTTGGCAAGGTAAAGGAAGGCCCCAATGAGAAGGAGTCCCTTGCACCCGTTGCAAAGAGACTTTCCGAGAAGCTTGGCAAGGAAGTTGTTTTCGTAGCTGATTACAACGTAACTGGCGAGGCTGCTACCAAGGCAGTTGAGAACATGAAGGAAGGCGACGTTGTTCTGCTTCAGAACACTCGTTTCCGCGGCACGGAAGAGACCAAGAACGGCGAAAAGTTCTCCAAGGAGCTCGCTGATCTGGCTGATCTTTACGTTTGCGACGCATTCGGTTCTTCCCACAGAGCACATGCTTCCGTGGAAGGCGTTACCAAGTTCATCACCGCTAAGGGCGGCGAGAACGTTGTTGGTTATCTGATGCAGAAGGAAATCGATTTCCTCGGCAATGCAGTTGAGAATCCCGTTCGTCCTTTCGTGGCAATCCTTGGCGGCGCTAAGGTTGCTGACAAGCTGAACGTTATCTCCAACTTGCTTGAGAAGTGCGATACCCTGATCATCGGCGGCGGCATGGCTTACACCTTCTTAAAGGCACAGGGCTATGAGATCGGTAAGTCCCTCGTTGACAACGAGAAGATCGACTACTGCAAGGAGATGATGGAGAAGGCTGCAAAGCTTGGCAAGAAGCTTCTTCTTCCCGTTGACTCCGTTACCATCGCTGAGTTCCCTAACCCCATCGACGCACCTGTTGAGACCGTTGTTTGCGATGTTGACAAGATGCCTGCAGACAGAGAGGGTTGCGACATCGGACCTAAGACCGCTGCACTGTACGCAGAGGCAGTAAAGAGCGCTAAGACCGTTGTTTGGAACGGACCTATGGGCGTGTTCGAGAATCCTACCCTGGCAGCTGGTACCATCGCAGTTGCGAAGGCTCTTGCTGAGACCGATGCAACCACGATCATCGGCGGCGGTGATTCCGCATCTGCAGTTAACAACCTTGGCTTCGGCGACAAGATGAGCCACATCTCCACCGGCGGCGGCGCTTCCCTGGAGTTCCTTGAGGGCAAGGTTCTTCCCGGCGTAGCAGCAGCTGACGACAAGTAATCATTTTGAAAGCATTCGGGCTGCCCGGCGTGCCGCGGCGGCCCGAAGTAAAATAGGAGGATAATATGGCAAGAAAGAAGATCATCGCAGGCAACTGGAAGATGAACATGACTCCCAGCGAGGCAGTTGCCCTGGTTAACACCTTAAAGCCCCTTGTAGTTAATGATGACGTGGACGTAGTGTTCTGCGTTCCCGCAATCGACATCATCCCTGCAATGGAAGCAGCAAAGGGCACCAACATCAACATCGGCGCAGAGAACATGTACTTCGAGGAGAAGGGTGCCTTCACCGGCGAGATTTCTCCCGCAATGCTACTTGACGCCGGCGTGAAGTACGTGATCATCGGTCACTCAGAGAGAAGAGAGTACTTCGCAGAGTCCGACGAGACCGTAAACAAGAAGATCCTGAAGGCATTTGAGCACGGCATCACCCCCATCATCTGCTGTGGCGAGTCCTTAAAGCAGAGAGAGCAGGGCATTACGATTGACTGGATCCGTCAGCAGATCAAGATCGCATTCCTGAACGTGACCGCTGCGCAGGCTGCAACCGCAGTGATCGCATATGAGCCCATCTGGGCCATCGGTACCGGCAAGGTTGCTACCACCGAGCAGGCACAGGAGGTTTGCAAGGCGATCCGCGATTGCATCGCAGAGATCTATGATGACGCTACCGCAGCAAGCATCCGCATTCAGTACGGCGGTTCCGTATCCGCATCCAGCGCTCCTGAGCTGTTTGCACAGCCCGACATCGACGGCGGCCTTGTTGGCGGCGCTTCCCTGAAGCCCGACTTCGGCAAGATCGTAAATTACAACAAATAAGACAAGAGACTTAGAGCTTCGCCAGAAATGGCGAGGCTCTTTTTTTGCTTTTTTTCAAAAATCTCTATGAGAAACAAAAAAGTTTTGCTATAATGTTCACAGTGCATGTAATTCGTGCAAATTACATTTGGAGGTAAGACAATGATCTTTAAGTGTAAGAACTGTGGTGGTAATGCGATTTACGACCCGGAAAAGAAAATGATCGTCTGTCCGTTCTGTGACAGCGAGAATAACTATGACCGCAAGGACAAGGAAACGACCTATGGGCTGGAGGTTTGTCCGGAATGCGGCGGTACCATTCCCGTGGAGCAGTATGACAGTGCCATGAAATGTCCTTATTGCGATAACTCCGTGATCTTTAACCCCCGTGTTGAGGGCGAGTATCTTCCGAGGTTCGTGATCCCGTTTGAGATCGGGAAAGAGCGTACCAAGGGCATGATCCGCGAGCGCTTTAAGAAGTTTAAGTTTGCGCCTTCCGATTTCCTTTCCGAGGCGCGTCTGGACAGCATGCAGGGCGTTTACGTGCCGTTTTGGTTCTATGATTACAAGACCCGTGCGGCATATGAAGGCGAAGGTACAAAGGTTCGTTCCTGGACCAGCGGAAGCTATCGCTATACGGAGACTTCTTATTATTCCATCGTCCGTAACATGGACATTCCTTATGAGAAGCTCCCCGCAGACGCGTCCATTAAGATGCCTGATGAGATCATGGACCTGATGGAGCCCTATGATTATTCAAAGCTTGAGAATTTCAAGCCTGAATTCCTTTCCGGCTTCAATGCAGAGTATTACAACATGCCTGCAGAGCAGATCGAGAGTCGCGCGAAGCAGAAGATGGAGAGCAGTGCAAACTCGATCCTCAGCAGCACGATCACCGGATATACCACGGTCCGTGAGAAGAGCAAGCAGATCAGCATCCTGAATCGCAACACGAATTACGGACTCATGCCCGTATGGCGTTACGTATATGAGTATAACAAGCAGGAATATCCTTTCTACGTAAACGGAGAGACCGGAAAGATCGTCGGTACGGCGCCTCTGTCCAAGAAGAAGGTCCTGTTCTATTCGGCAACGCTTTGGTTCCTGTTGACGGTGCTCCTGGCATCCATCAATGGCATTTTAGGATTGGTTTAGGAGGGCAGGAACGATGGAAAAATATGACGTAAAAGCAGAAGAGCGTAAGAAATTTCTAAAATCCTTCTTGGTGTGGATGATCCTTGCAGGTATTGCCCTGATCGCGTTTTTGGTGGTGCTCGTGACGAGAAAGCCTGAGGAGGTTCCGGAGATCCCCGAGGTCGTAAGAAATAACGACATCGCCCCCGTGGAGAGAGTATATGACTACGCTGAAGTTTTGTCAGACCAGGAAGAGACAGAGCTTCGAAATCTGATCGCAGACTACGAAGAGCGCTCCAAGTGTGACCTTGTTTTGGTGACCATTGATCAGGCCGTTGGCCTTTCGGATGAAGAGTGGACGAACACGATGGTCAACCTTGCGGATGACTTCTATGATCAGAAGGCATTTGGATACGACCAGCCGCACGGCGACGGCGCATTGCTCATGGATAACTGGTATCATGCAGGGCAGGACGATAGCCAGGCAGGCGCATGGCTTTCCACTTCCGGAAAACTCGAGTGGGCCATTGGACCGCGTGAGGAGCAGGCGGTATGGGATGCATTGGATGCGGGCTTTGAATACAGTACGTATGAAGCCTATGCCAGAGCCATTAAGAAGATCGCATATTACGGCGAAGAAGATGCCAACGGCGGAGTCAGACAAAAAGGTTCTGCACAGCTTCCCTGGTGGCTTATGTTAGGCGCTCCCATAGTCATTGCATTGATCTATGCAGCGGTGAACATGAAGCAGAAGGCCGGAGCCGTGACGACGACGGCGATGACCTACGTAAGCGGCGGTCAGCCGACGGAGAACGTACGCAGGGATGATTTCCTCAGAAAGAGCGTTTCCAAGGTCAAGATCGAGACTTCGAGCTCTTCGAGAAGTGGCGGCGGCGGAAGCTACGGCCATCATACCAGCAGCGGAGGCTTTAGCCACGGCGGCGGCGGACACAGAAGATAAGTGCGGCAAAACACCCGCGGCGCACGCATATGACAAAAAAAGACAATAAGAAAAGCACCCATGACGGTTGGGTGCTTTTCGTTGTTGTTCTTTAATCGTTTATAAAGCCGTTGCCTTATTATGCCATCTCGTTGACAGCCTTGGCAATGCGAGAAACTTTTCTTGCAACGTTATTCTTGTGATAAACGCCCTTGCTGCCAGCCATCTCAATGATCTTGGTAGCGTTTGCAAGCTCAGCCTTTGCAGCTTCCTTGTCACCGCTCTCCACTGCAGCGAAAACCTTCTTGATCGCGGTCTTAACACCGGACTTGATGGCTTTATTTCTCTCAGCATTCTCGCGGGCTACGGAAATTCTCTTCTTCGCGGATTTGATATTTGCCAATGTTTTATACCTCCATTTGATAAATAAACACATTGATCGCAGCGGTTTGCACAGCCAGACACGGAAGACTAATGCAAACATACTCTTGTAGTTTAGGTAATTATTTCAATTTTGTCAATACATAAATGAGAAAAAACATAAAAAAAATAGACAATCCCATATTTTTCTGATAGAATTAAAAGCCGAGATTGCTATGTTTTGAAGAAAGAACGAGAGGTTATCAAATGGCCCATACAGACCAATCCAAGATCCGTAATTTTTGCATCATCGCGCATATTGACCACGGCAAATCCACGTTGGCGGACCGCATCATCGAACAGACGGGGCTTCTGACCAGCAGGGAGATGCAGGCGCAGGTCCTTGACAACATGGAGCTTGAGCGCGAGAGAGGCATTACCATAAAGGCCCAGGCCGTTCGCACGGTCTATAAGGCAAAAGACGGACAAGAGTATATTTTCAACCTGATCGACACCCCTGGTCACGTGGATTTTAACTATGAGGTGAGCAGATCCCTGGCTGCCTGCGACGGCGCGATCCTTGTCGTGGACGCAGCGCAGGGCATTGAGGCGCAGACGCTGGCGAACGTATATCTTGCGCTGGATCATGACCTGGACGTATTCCCGGTGATCAACAAGATCGACCTTCCCAGTGCCGAGCCCCAGAGAGTCATTGACGAGATCGAGGACGTGATCGGCCTGGAAGCCCAGGACGCGCCGCTGATCTCCGCAAAGAACGGCATTGGCATTGACGAAGTGCTTGAGCAGATCGTTCAGAAGGTCCCGGCACCCAAGGGAGATCCGAATGCGCCCCTTCAGGCTTTGATCTTTGACTGTGTATATGATTCCTATAAGGGCGTCATCGTGTTCTGCCGCATTATGGAGGGCACGGTGAAAAAGGGGACGGAGATCCTGATGATGGCGACGGGCGCCCGTGAGGAAGTCGTTGAGGTGGGGTATTTTGGCGCTGGCCAGTTCATCCCCTGCGAGGAGCTTTCCGCAGGCATGGTAGGATATATCACCGCCTCCATCAAGAACGTGAAGGACACTGCCGTGGGTGACACGGTGACGGATGCGATGAACCCTTGCAAGGAGCCGCTTCCTGGCTACAAGAAGGTACTCTCCATGGTTTACTGCGGCATTTATCCCGCGGACGGCGCTAAGTACCCGGATCTTCGTGATGCGCTTGAAAAGCTGCAGCTCAATGACGCATCGCTGTTTTATGAGCCCGAGACCTCCATTGCGCTTGGTTTTGGCTTCCGCTGCGGATTCCTTGGACTCCTTCATCTTGAGATCATTCAGGAGCGCCTTGAGCGCGAATATAACCTGGACCTCGTTACGACGGCGCCTGGCGTTGTATATAAGGTGCATAAGACCAACGGCGATGTCATCGAGCTGACCAATCCTTCGAACCTTCCCGATCCTTCTGAGATCGAGTATATGGAAGAGCCCATCGTGTCCGCTGAGATCATGGTGACCAGCGAATTCATCGGATCGATCATGGAGCTCTGTCAGGAGAGAAGAGGCCGGTATCTCGGCATGGAATACATCGAAGGGACCAGAGCCCTTCTGAAATATGAATTACCGCTCAACGAGATCATATACGATTTCTTTGACGCACTGAAATCCAGATCGCGCGGCTACGCATCCTTTGACTATGACATCAAGGGCTATGAGCAGTCCAAGCTGGTCAAGCTCGACATTCTGATCAACCGCGAGGAGGTGGATGCGCTGAGCTTTATCGTACATGCGGATTCCGCCTATGAGCGTGGCAGAAAGATGTGTGAAAAGCTCAAGGACGAGATCCCGAGGCACTTGTTCGAGATTCCGATCCAGGCGGCCGTTGGCGGCAAGATCATCGCAAGAGAAACCGTGAAAGCCATGCGCAAGGACGTGCTTGCGAAGTGCTATGGCGGAGACATCACCCGTAAGAAAAAACTCTTAGAGAAGCAGAAGGAAGGCAAAAAGCGCATGCGTCAGGTCGGCAACGTTGAGATCCCGCAGAAGGCCTTTATGAGCGTCCTAAAGCTTGACGACAAGGATTAGTCGGATGAAAGATGATTCTTTGATGCTCTACCTTCACGTTCCATTCTGTGTGAAGAAATGTAATTATTGTGATTTTCTGTCCTTCGCAAGCGGCGACGACACGAAGGAACGCTATGTCGATGCCTTGTGCAAGGAGCTTGTGGGCAGAAAACAGGAAATGCTGGGGAGGCGTGTTTCTTCCATCTTTTTTGGTGGGGGAACGCCCTCCCTGCTTTCACATGCACGCATCAGAAGAATCCTCGACTTGATACGCAGGATCGCCTATGTTGACAAGAACGCTGAGATCACCATGGAATGCAATCCGGGAACCGCGACCTTCGAGAACCTAAAAGGCTACCGCGAGGCGGGCGTCAACCGCCTGAGCATCGGACTGCAGTCCGCATCGTCAAAGGAACTAAAGCTCCTTGGAAGGATCCATGACTACCGCACCTTTTTGAAGACCTATCAGGACGCACGAAAAGCAGGGTTTTTGGGCGTCAACGTGGATCTGATGAGTGCCATCCCGGGACAGGACCTTGCGGCCTTTCGTGAGACGCTAGAGAGCGTCCTTGGCCTTTCGCCCCAACCGGAGCACCTTTCCGTATATTCCCTCATCCTCGAGGAGGGCACCAAGTTTTGGCAGTGGGATCAGGAAGGGCGTTTTCAAGGGGACCTGGCGATCCCGTCGGAAGAGGTTGACCGCGCGATCTATGCCGACACGAGAGAGCGCCTTACAAAGGCAGGCTATGAGCAATATGAGATCTCCAATTATGCAAAGCCAGGGTTTGAATGCCGTCATAACCTGGGTTACTGGACCAGGCGAGATTACTTAGGCTTAGGCCTTGGCGCAGCGTCACTCTTGTCTGAGGTGCGTTATCAAAACGAGACGGACATTGGGAAATATCTTGCAGATCCGCTCGCGGGACGCAGCGCGCAAACACTTTCTAAGAAGGATCAGATGGAGGAGTTCCTGTTCCTTGGACTTCGTAAGTGCAAAGGCGTTCCAAAGAAAGAATTCTTAGAGTGCTTTGGCAGTTCCCTTTCGGAAGTATATTCCGCCGTCATCGAAAAGAATGTATCCAACGGGCTCCTTGAAGAGGACGAAGAAGGGATCCGGCTTACGAAACGCGGCATGGACCTTGCCAATTATGTATGTGCTCAGTTTTTACTGGATGAAGTTTAAATGACCTCTTGCGAAATCGCAGGAGGTCATTTATAATGTCAATATCACTTTCTATTCTTTTGTTTCAAATGACGTGCGCTTATCATCTGAAGCATGTCATCTTCGGGATTTTCCCAGGCAATTCCCTTTTTACTTTTGATATGAGCGAAAGGCAGGAGCAGGCTTTTTTTGCGTGTTTGGATTTTTCGCATGGTTTCATTTGAAACAAAGGAAAATACACATAAAGAAGGAGGTATTATGTATAGCACTGTTTTATCAGGCGCCTTGCTGGGGGTTCAGGCCGCCATGGTTTTGGTGGAGGTGGATGCGACGAATGGATTGCCCTCCATCAACATGGTCGGCTCCCTTAGCGGCGAGGTGCGAGAGTCAAAGGAGCGTGTCCTTGCAGCGCTCAAAAACGCGGGGATCGACATCCCGCCAAAGCATGTCACGATCAATCTTTCACCGGCGGACTTACGAAAAGAGGGGACCGCATATGACTTACCCATCGCCGTCGGCATGCTTCAGGCACTTGGCTTTTTCCAAAAGGCAAATGCGGAAGAAATCCTGTTCTTAGGAGAACTCGGACTGAATGGTGAGATCCGTACGGTGAGGGGCGTGCTTCCCATTGTCAGGGAGGCCGTAGCCAGAGGCGTCAAGGAATGCATTGTTCCTCTGGAAAATGCCAGAGAGGGAGCAATGATCCCGGGCATCAAGGTCCGCGGGGCAAAAGAGCTTGAACAGGTCATGTGCTTTCTCTTGGCGGAAGGAAAGGAGCGGGAGAAGATCCTTCCTGTCGTGACCGTGTCCGCCAGTGAACTTCTGCAGGAAAAGGATCCCTTCACGGGCAATGATTTTGCGGAGGTCCGAGGACAGGAGGTTGCCAAAAGGGCCGCAAAGATCGCGGCGGCGGGATTCCACAACCTGCTCATGATCGGGCCTCCCGGAGCCGGCAAATCCATGATCGCAAAAAGGATCCCGGGGATCATGCCGCCCCTTTCTTTAGAGGAGAGCCTTGAGGTCACGACAATCTACAGCGTGGCAGGGCTTCTCGGAAATCGGGCCCTGATCACGGATCGGCCCTTTCAAAGTCCACATCACACCATTTCTTTACCGGCACTGACCGGGGGCGGAACGATTCCCCGTCCCGGAATCATATCTCTGTCACATCGAGGCGTCCTCTTCTTGGACGAGCTCCCCGAATTTCAAAGAAACAGTTTGGATGGCATGCGCCAGCCTTTGGAGGATAAGAAGATCCAGATCACAAGGGTTGGAGGGAACCTGACCTATCCTGCGGATTTCATGCTGGTCTGCGCCATGAATCCTTGCCCTTGCGGGTATTTTCCAAATCGAAACAAATGCAGATGCACGGAGCCGCAGATCAAGCATTACGCAGGCCGCGTCTCTGGGCCGATCCTCGATCGCATTGACTTATGCGTGGAACTGCACGCCGTGGAGGTTACAAATCTTCACGGAGGATATTTGGGTGAAACGAGCACACAGATCCAAAAGCAGGTGGAACAGGTCAGGCAGATCCAGGCGGAGCGTTTTGCAGGGACGAATTACCGCTTTAACGGCGACGTTCAGGCGGCTGACATGGAACGCTTTTGCCCTTTGGGAGAAGCGGAGAAGAATTGTATGGAAAGGCTTTATGAAGAGATGGGCTTGAGCGCGAGAAGCTATCATCGGATCTGCAAAGTGGCAAGGACCATCGCGGATCTTGCGGGAGAAGAGCGGATCAGAACGGAGCATTTGCTTGAAGCGGCGATGTTCCGGCCAGCGCAGGAAATCTGGAAAATGTAAGGGAGGATGGAAAAGGAATGAATGTAGAACAGATTTATTATGCACAATGGCTTCTTAGCCTCTATGAGCTTTCGAATAAAGCGATCAGGATCATCCAGGAAAAGGTCCCGGATCCAAATGAGCTTTTTCGGCTGCCTAAGGAGCAATTGGAAATGTTTTTGCCGCCGCAATATGCGCAGGTTCTTTGGAAGAAATGTCAAGAGGGCTTGAGAAGCCATGGGAGTGGGCAAGAGCACGTAAAATGCCTGTTTGAGGCACTAGAGAGGCGTGGGATGCACTTTGTTGCCATGGGGCAGCCAGAATACCCTGCGCGCCTTACAAAGATCCCAGACCCGCCTTTAGGATTATATTATTCCGGAAAGCTCCCGTCAGACAAGTCGCTTTCCGTCGCGATCATCGGATCAAGGGAGTGCTCTGAGTATGGCAGGCACGTGGCGGAAACGCTTGGAAGATTCCTTGGTGAGCGGGGCGCGCCCGTGATCAGCGGTATGGCCCGAGGCGTGGATGGCATCAGTCAGCAGGCGGCGCTTCTTGCGGGTGGGGAATCCTATGGCGTGCTTGGGTGCGGCGTCGACGTTTGCTATCCAAAGTCAAACCAAAAGCTCTATCAGACCTTGACACAGCATGGCGGGATCCTTTCGGAATATCCGCCCGGAACGCCTCCCCTTGCAGCAAATTTCCCTGTCAGAAATCGCATTGTCAGTGGGCTTGCAAACGCCGTCGTTGTGGTGGAGGCGGCGCTAAAAAGCGGCACAAGCATTACGGTTTCCCTGGCACTGGATCAAGGCAGGGACGTTTACGTCGTGCCTGGAAGGGTGACGGACAGGCTCAGCGACGGCTGCAATCAATTGATCAAACAGGGAGCGGCCGTCTACACCGATCCGGAGAGCTTCTTGGAGGAAATCCAACAAACCTTCTTCCTGCAGAGCATGGGGCCAAAGGCCAGTGTCAGGCCGATATCAGGAACGGCCCCCGCACTGTCTTCGCACAGTAAGGATTCGGATGAAGGGGCGTTAGGACCAACACACGACGCGAAGGATGATGCAAAGCCATCCGAGCCATATGGCCTGCCAGAAAGGCTGAAGATCATCTGGCGCGTCTTAGATCACACGCCGAAGAGCGTGGAGGAGATTCAAAAGGATCTAAGTGAGACGATTTCTGTGCAGGAGTGCACGATACGCCTTATGGAGCTTGTCCTTACGGGCAAGGCAAAACAGGTTACGACAGGGCAGTTCGTACGGCAGTAGGGAGGGGCAAGCACTAGCAATTACTTGACATCATCATCGACTTTTACTAATATGAAAGAGTACGGTACGGAGAGCCAGTATCCGTTTTTTGTACCGTTCCCCAATGTGGAAAAACTGAGACCTCAAAGAAGGAAATAAGAATGAAGATAAATTTTGAGCGCTTCCGTGTCGCGCTGATCGTGGTGCTTGCGATACTGAATGCCTTTTCAATCCGATATGTGAATCTACTAGTTGGCACGGAAGGATTTTATTTTGGAACGGAAGCCTACGGATGGAACCCGACGTGTATTGCGTTCTTTGCGCTTGACTGCATCCTCCTTAGCAGGTTCTTAACCAAGGGAGTGCTTCAAGACAAGGGGCGGATCAATATTTCTGCGATACTTGGTTTTATTCTCGCTTTTTTCGGAATGCTCGGAATCTATATGTATTATGGGACAAATGCCATTTTTGATCAGTCGGGCAAATTCCTTATGGCACTTCTTGTGGCCATCGGACTGGCTTTTTTCACAATTCCACTGTTTTCCGAATTGACGGGGCTCATGGACAAGCTGTCCACTTCATGTTCTCTTCCGGGAACAGAAACGTCTTCGAAATTTCCAATCCTACATCTATTCATAACGTGGTGCCTTTTTTTCCTTCGCTTCGTTCCTTTGTTCCTTTACTGGTATCCCGGAAATTATATCGCAGATGCAGGGTATCAGGTTTGCGATTACATGAACAAGACGATCACCACACATCACCCCCCCTTGCACACTTTTTTGCTTGGAAAAGCATATGAGATCGGGTATTTCAGTGGCAACGTCAACAGCGGATATGTATGGTATACGCTCGGGCAAATGCTGACGCTTTCTTTTTCGTTTGCCTTTTTTATGGCGTATCTCTACAAGAGGAAGGTGTCAAAAATCATTCGCGTTGTTGCATTCTGCCTGTTCTTTATCAATCCCGTCAACGCTTTTTTTGCCATATCAACAGTAAAAGGAGTTTACGGTTCCGCATTTCTTATCATTGCGCTGGTCTTTCTTCTAATGGCATTTGACTGCCAGGGGAGGGAAACGATCAAAGAATACCTCTTGCTTTTTGGCTTTATCGTCTTTTCCATCCTTTCGTGCCACTTTAGGAACAATATGATCTATGCGTTTGTGGTCGGAGGCCTGGTTGCAGCTATTTTGAAAAAGGGGATGAAAAAGAAGCTGATCCTGCTTCTTGCATTCCTCTGTATATTCGTCGGCTTTAAGGGCAGTTCCAGACTATTAAACTACTCGCTCAACGTGCGTGAGCTTGATACCGAAAGGGAAAGCCTCTCGGTTCCGCTGTCATGCCTTGCAAGAGTCGCCGTAACGTATCGCGATTCCATCACCGACGAAGAATATGCCAGGATATGCGAATACATTCCCGAAGACACGTTGTCAGGCTATTCAATTGCCATAACCGATGGGATAAAGAGTAATGCGAACGAGAATCTGTTAAGAACACAAAAGATCGCTTTTTTGAAATTGGTCATCAGATTGGGATTAAAATGCCCGGGAGCTTACATAGAGCAGATGGTGGGACTTACCACTGGCTACTGGTATCCCTTTGACTATCCGTTCGCCTTCTCGGGAACAGGTATCAATATGATGCCGACGCAAGGCGGCTATGAAAGCCCGAGTCGTAAGAATTACCTGCCACTTTTCAGTGGTCTGGCAGATGATCTTTACATGTATCAAACCAATGGACGCATTAACGTTCCTTTACTGGGCTGGTGTTGGCGCAGTACCATATATGTTTGGGCTTACGCGTTTGCCTTTCTTTATTTGATCCGAAGGAAAGACAAAAAAGGGCTTACGATCATCATGATACCTTTTGTGTATTTGCTCACCTGCTTTTTAGGTCCTGTCGCATGGCTAAGATACATCTACGTCAACGTTTCCACCATGCCACTTCTTGCATATGCCTGCATGTCATGCAAGGCTTCAGACCATAACGGGGAAGGAGCCTAAGCCTTTCATGTTTAGATTTTTATGATTTTTCACGATTGGCAGCTTCGCTCTGGCGCAATCGCGCGTCAATGTCTAACAAGCGGTATTCAAAATCCTGCTTGTTTTGTTGCCTGATGGTTTGCAGCTGTAATCCGCCAAAAAAGGAAAGCAATGCCGCAACCATGATAAATCCACAAGTGATCAGGGTGGGAAACCTTGGTACCAGGCCTGTCTCGAGATACTCGATCAGAATGGGGATCATGCCGATCACGGAAATAAGCGCCAGCACGGCGGCGAAAAAGCCAAAGAAGGCCAACGGCCGATAATTCTTATAGAGGCTTAAGATGATGCGTATCACCTTCAGCCCGTCGGAAACCGTGTTCAGCTTTGAAACACTTCCGTCAGGCCGGTCACGATATTCAATGACCACGTTTGCCATGGACATGTTTTTATCTAAACAGTGGATGGTCATTTCCGTTTCGATCTCAAAGCCCTTGGACAATACGGGAAAGGACTTGACAAACAGGTAGCTGAACGCTCGATATCCAGTCATGATGTCTTTTACGTCAGAATGGAACAGCGTATTGATGCTTCGACGGACGAAGGAATTGCCAAAATTGTGAAAAGGTCTTTTATTCTCGGAATAATAGGTGGAGGAAAGACGATCGCCAATGACCATGTCAACGTTTTTCTCCAGGACAAGCTTTACCATTTTCGGGGCAGATTCCGCAGGATAGGTATCATCGCCGTCCACCAATAGGTAGGCCAGGGCGTCGACCTCCCGAAACATTCTTCGGATGACGTTTCCCTTGCCCTGTTGATATTCCTGCCTCAGAACGGCGCCATGTTCCTGCGCGATCGCTGCCGTTTTGTCAGTGGAATTATTGTCGTATACATAGATTACGGCATTCGGAAGGACGGCTTTCAAGTCGTCGATCACCTTCCCAATGGTCTTTTCTTCATTATAGCAGGGAATAAGCACGGCTATCTGATCCATGTTGTTGTCTCCTTGGCAATACGAGAATCATGATTTTTATCATATTTGGGATTATAACACAATTCGCGGAGGTTTGCCAATCCATAGACATATTTTTTGTGCCCCAAAGGGAGTGGCAATTGTAAGCATTGCACGGAAGGAGTAAATCATGAACGGTCTTATAAGAATCGAGATCACCAATCAGATCCTGAACTGTCGCAATTTCGTGCATTCCATGAGAAGGCTTGCTTTGAAGGATGATGGCGTCATTGACGCTGGGGAGAAAAAGGTTCTCCGAAAGCTGGCCAGGGCGACGAAAAAATATGCAAAAGAGCTAGAGAAGCTTTCGAAGGATTGACTTTTATAAAGAGGAGGGGGAAACGAAACATGACGGAGAACATTACGGTAAACGGACAAAACAGCGTACGGATCACGGACGGGGGTCGTGTGATCTACGTGGATCCGTTTCGGGTAGAGGAAGAGAGGCATGATGCAGATTACATTTTGATCACGCATGAGCATTATGACCACTTTTCACCGGAGGACATTGAGAAGGTAGTGGGGCCAAACTGCATTCTTGTAGCGCCAGAGAGCATGCGAAAGAAGGCAGACGCAGTTGAAAACCTTGTGAAAAAGACTGTGCTGGTAATGCCGGGGGAGAGCTTGGACGTGGACGGACTCAAACTCGAGACCGTTGCAATGTATAACATTCTAAAGCCCTTTCACCCCAAGAGCGCAGGCTGGGTGGGATATGTGATCACCGCGGAAGCAAAGCGGATTTACGTTGCCGGAGACATTGACGAGATCAAGGAAGCGAAGGCAGTGCGTTGTGACATTGCGTGCGTGCCCATCGGCGGGTTTTATACCATGGACGCCAAGAAGGCTGCGGAGCTGGTAAACATCATTCATCCTTTGGTTGCGATCCCCGTGCATTACGGCGGACTCGTTGGTAAGCCCGAGGATGGTAAGACCTTTGCCTCATGCGTGGAGCAAGGCATCCGCGTGGAATTCAAGATCGAGTTTTAGATTGGAACGTGTGTGATGGAAGCAAGTCGGCGGTTTTATGAAACCCACGTAAAAAAACTGATAGAGGAGCACTTTGCGCCATATGCGGGGCGGATCGCCGTCGGCATTGCCGGAGAAGGTTCGGACTGCTTTGGCTATGATGATCTCATGTCGAGGGACCATGATTTTGGGACGGGTATCTGCCTTTGGGTGACAAGTGGGGACATGGAGGTCTTTGGCAGGAGGCTTTCCATTGCATATAATGAATTGATCGACGGCTTGCCAGGAAATACCTTGTCGGAAAGGCTTCGCGCAAGGCGCGGCGTCATGACGATCAATGACTTTTATTCCAACGTTCTTGGGATTTCCTGTGACGCCGAAAAGGGGAGCATGAGCGAAAGGGAATGGCTTTCCTTAGATCATTCCTGCCTTGCGACGGCGGTGAACGGAGAGGTATTTCGGGATGACCTTGGCGTCTTTACGGCCTTTCGAAATTACCTATTGGCATATTATCCCGAACGCGTCTTTCGGATCCGTCTTTCGGAAAAGCTCCATGCATTTTCCGCCGCGCTGCAGGTGAATTATGCGCGGTGCATGACCAGAAAGGATTTGGTGGCGGCAAGGCTTTGCCAGACGCAGGGCATCAGCGCCGCAATGGAGCTGTTCTTTCTGCTTAAGCGAGTGTACCCGCCCTATTACAAATGGACCTATCGAAGGCTGTCGGAGCTGGATCGGGGCGGAAGGTTTGCAAAGCTGATCTTGCGCCTTTCCGAGGCACGTTGTGACGAAGCCCTGTGGCAACAGGCATGGGATGGGGTGCCCTATCAGCCGGATCGCTTAAACTTCAAGGATGAGACGGTAGAGCTTGCAGAGAATCTTGCATTTGAAGTGCTTTCCATGATGCGTGAACAGAAGCTGACGGAAGGCGCGGATCCTTATTTGGAACGCTATGTGGATGAAGTGACGCGGCATATATGACGGGCAGGGGGAGTTGCCATGTGTGGAATGTATTTTGTCGATGATGAGATGGAGGATGATATCGAGCGACTGATCATGATGGTCAATCGGGAGAGGAAGCCTTCCGCGGAGGCCGTGCAAAAGAGCATCCCAAAGCTTAAGGCACGCACGGTGCGCCCGACGGAGGAAGCGCCCGTCCTTGCAGGATATGAGGACGGCGTGACTTGTAGATTCGTGCGCTGGGGACTTCCGGGCTTTCAAAAGGGGCAGGTCATATTTAATGCAAGGTGTGAAACGGCGCTGGAGAGACCGATGTTCCGGGCCGGCGTGCGAAACAGTCGCATTGTGATCCCGGCAGCTTGCTTTTATGAATGGAATTCTCGCAAGGAGAAGAATACGTTTCGCCGAAAGGACGGCAAAGTCCTTTGTTTTGCCGGCTTTTGCCAGGGGAGCGGCGAGGAAGAACGCTTTGCGATGCTGACGACTGCAGCCAATGCTTCCATGGCGCCCATTCACGACAGGATGCCGCTCATTCTGGAAGAGAGCGAGATCGAGCCTTGGCTTTATCAGCCAGACTGGACGGAGTCCTTGCTCCGTAAGGTTCCGGGAGAGCTATCGCGCGAAGCGGAATATGAACAGCTGAGCCTGTTCTAGCTTGAAATCAACGGAGACTGGTTTGACTTGAAGGCGAACATCTGTGACCGCTGATTTGGTACGGGACGGAAAGGATATAGGGACGATGTCAGAGGCGAACAGAGAGTGGGCACAGGCAAAAGAAGAATTGATCTACAACATGACAAGTCTAGGCTTTCCGGAATCCATTGGCGAGGAAATGGCAAAGAATCTTGGGAGTCCCAAGGCCATGCGTCGCATGAGTGCGTACCTTCGCTATGAAAAGCCCAAGAAGGTTGAGGTTGCCGTGGACGAAATGCTCGCGATCTGCAGCGAGATCGATGCCTGGAGGGACCGCAAGGAGAGCCTAGAGGCAAATGCAAGATATAACGAGCTAAAGTACTTTGGCTTAGAATAAAAACAAGACGAGATTTCATTACGACCTTGCAAGGAAAGCAGGAGAAGGATTGATCCAGGGAAAAAAAGAAAAAGAGAAAGAAGCATATCGGCGTCGCATCAGACGCACGCTCTTTTGGCGGCGGTACGGGAATGCCATTACCATCAGTTTGATGGTAGGTCTTGCCGTGGCGTCGCTTTTTGTCGCCATGCTCTGGCGCGCTCACATGGACCAAAAGGAGCGGGAGAGAGCCGCAGCGGCGCTTTCGCAGATGCCAAAGGGAGATGCCTTTTCCGTCAGCCCGATCCTTTTGGAGCCTTCCATGCTCCCGGCCTATGCAGGAGAAGACTATGTCACATTAAATGAGAACGTTCCGGGCTTTAACCTGTATGACCTGCAGCATTTCACGGGGGAGAACTACAGCCCTTTGGATGCGCTTGGGCGCTGCGGCCCCGCCATGGCGCTGCTTCACCGCTCCATGATGCCAAAGGAGGAGCGGGGAGAGATCGGCGACGTGAAGCCCACGGGATGGGTCCAGAAAAAATATGAGGGCGTCGTGGATGCCACGCCGCCCTATCTTTACAATCGTTGTCATTTGATCGCATATGCCCTGACGGGACAAAATGCCAATGAGAAAAACCTGATCACGGGAACCAGGCATTTTAATGCCGACGCCATGCTTTACTTCGAAATTCAGGTCATGGAGTACCTAGAACACAATGATGCTCACGTGCTCTACCGCGTCACGCCGTATTTTCAGGGGACGGAGCTTCTCGCCAGAGGCGTTGAGATGGAGGCATATTCCGTCGAAGACGGCGGCAGGGGCCTTTGTTTTCACGTGTTTGTCTATAACACGCAGCCCGGGATCACGCTGGATTATGCAACGGGTGAGAGCCACGCCGACTAGCCAAATGGCCCGCACAGCCTCAGGGCTGAATCAATACCCCGCATAGTCCTTTAACTGCAGCGCACCGTACAGTGCATACTTGTGCTGGAAGTTAGAGGTGTAAAGGAGAGGACTGTATTGCTTTCTCCAGGAGAGATTGTCCATGAAGCCCCAGAAGGTCAGGGCGTCCATCTTGACTTTGCCAGAGTCCACACGCTCGAAAATTCCATTGATCAGTTCGTAATAGAACTGTCCCTGCTTTTTCAGATTGTCTTCCGTTGCCTTGCCGGGTGCATTGTACTTGCCAAGGCAAACATCCAGTTCGGTCAGCTGGATCTTCAGACCGGTCTCAGCAACTGCATCCATAGTCTTAAAATACTGATCCAGGCTGTCCGACGTGTAAAGATGTGCCTGGAAGCCAACGCCGTCGATCAGGTAATTTCCGTCCTTATCCTTCAGCGTGTTCACGAAGTCGATCAGAGTCTGGGTCTTGAACTGCTCATTGTAGTCGTTGTAATACAGGTCAATGCTTTCGGGAGCATATTTATCTGCATAATAGAAGGCATACCACAGATAATCGTCGCCGATGATCTCAGACCAGCGGTTAGAACGCATCTGGCCATTTTCCATCCATGCTTCGTTGACGATGTCATACGCATAGAAGAGGTCAATGTAGCCAAGTTCTTCCAGCTGTTCAAAGCCGCTCTTGATCATGTTCTCCATGCGGGAGAGCATTTCCTTGCGGTCCACCAGGTCATTCTTGGACTCGAAATCCTTATGGAAGATCCATTCGGGCGTCTGGCTGTACCATACAAAGGTGTGGCCGCGCATCGCAAAGTTGTTTTTCTTTGCCCATTCGAGCATCTGCAGGGCGTCCTTGTTAAATTCCACCACCAGGGTGCCGGCTTCCTTACTCTTTTTCTGATTAAGGCAGGAGTCGGGCTTCATGGAGTTTTCCATGGTCACGCTGTTGAACTGATCCAAGATGAGCTGGTTGGTCATGGCTCTGCTGGTCATGCTTGTGGTCAGGCAGGTGCCAACCTTCATGCCATGGGCCGCGAAAACCTCCTTCAGGCTTGTGCCGTCTGCAGGGTCAGCCGTGGGCTCCGGCGTGGGCTCAGCCGTCGGTTCGGGGGTTGCCACCGCTTCCGAAGAAGGGGAAGGAGTGCCTACCGTAATGGTCGCATCCGAGGTGTTGATGGTGGAAGAATAACCGCCGTTGCAGGCCGTTAGGGAAAGGAGCAATAAGCTCAAAACAAGTACAATCGAAATTCTGATCTTTTTCAAATTCTGATACCTCTTTTCTGCGCACGTAAGGCGCACGTTTAACCCAATCATCATAATATAGAAACGCAGGATTGTCAAATTTTCGTCCCGCTTGTTACATTGGTTTCGTCCCGCTTGTTACGTCAATTCTTACGTCGACGTTAGAATTGGAGGCGGAACTGTTAGGCGATGCGATGGAATGAAATGGGGCGAAAAGATATACTAAGATCATCAAGAACAAACGGAGGGAATTTTGATGATCTGGATCAATAGTATTTGGGAAGGGAGCAAACTTTTCGGCGTGTGCGTTTTGCCTGTCTATCTGGCGGCAGTAGTGCTTGTCAGCCTGCTCACGAAAAAGTGGAATTACGTAAAAGCGCTTGTGATGGGCTTTTTCCTGTATTACCTTTGCTGCGTGTTCGCGTTGGTGTTCCTGCCGCTCCCAAGTCTGGAAGAGGCATTGGAGCTAAGCTACCAGGTAGAGCTGATGCCGCTGCACTGCATCAGCGACATCGCAAAGACGCCCCTCCGCGGAACGCTGGTTGTCATTTTCAATATCTTGATGACGATCCCCTTTGGAATGTTCCTGCGTTACTACTTTGGACTGGATGCAAAGAAGGTGTTCCTTTACACCCTGGCACTTACGACCCTGATCGAGTTTGGTCAGTTCAGCGGATTCTTTTTCCTGTTTCGCGGTTCCTATCGCCTGTTTGAGATCGACGACCTGATCCTGAACACGGCAGGCGGCATGGTGGGATATCTTATCGCTTGCAAGGCGGGTCGGTATCTTCCCAAGCTTGAGTTGTTTGAACGCGGTCTGTTTCGAAACGGCCTTCGCGTTGCTTGTGAAAAGAGAAGAATTGTGATATAATGTGCTGGGAACGAAGTTCCCTGCATGCGAATTTGCGAAGCAAATTTGCACTAAGCGGTCAAAAAGGCAGAAAGCTTAGGGAGGAAATGCCATGATCAGTCTGAAGTGTAAGAATTGCGGCGGCGAGATGTCTGTGGACGGCAGCGGAAACCTGTATTGTGATTACTGCGGCACAAAATCGGCATTTCGCGATGATGAACTTATCCAATATAAGAATTTTCGCCTGCAGGTGTTAAATTACCTGCGGGGCGTGCATGACAAGAAGGCGGACGGTACAAGTCACGAAGAGTTACTTTGGGCAAATGCGGAAACGGTGAGCTTTGCCACAAAGGACGGGAACGACATTACCGTTCGCTATCTTTATTCTCATGAGGAAGAAGGAGTGACCACGTACCTTGCAAGGAACAGCATTCTTTGTGTTTTTCCGGCGCAGGAAATAGATAGGGCAGCCATCTGGCTAAGCGGTTTGGATCTCCTTTCCTTCCCACCCGCAGACGTAAAGAACCTTCAGGAGTGTTTCCCCAAGTTCCTTGGGCGATATGACCTCGAAGACGGCAGGGTTTTGCTTTCCTTTGAGCGCCCGGACAATGTCTTCCCGCTTTCCATGTTTGGAAGCCTTGCGCCGGAGCATGCAGCGTGGATTACGTCCCGCCTCGAGAACATATGCTGTGTCCTGGAGTACAGCCAGATCCAGCATGGAGGGATCCATGCGGATTCCGTCTTTATCAATCCGTTCACGCATCATGCCATTTTGTTTGGAGACTGGGAGACCACCAGGAGCAGATATAACTATTCTCTCCATGATACGAGGAAAAACCTAAGGCAGCTTCGAGAGCTGGCACTCCATGTCATGGGCATGCACGTAGGGGAAGCGCCAAAGGAGTTCCTTGCGTTCCTCAAAAGCGAGCCGGCGGAGAACGCATATCAGGATTTTGAACGGTGGGACCGCGTGATCGAAGAAGGCTTTGGCGGAAGGCGTTTTGCAAAGATGGACTTGGATTTCGAGTAGGCCTCGATTCTTGATTTTTCACCCGAAAAATGCTATGATGTAAAGAGTTATTTTAGGTTCTAAAACATATAAAACAGGAGGATACGGCCATGGGCAGAGGAAGTTACACCGCTTCGGACTGGAGCAAATTAAAGAACAGCAGGAACATTGGCAATGCGGCAAATGAAAAAGAGATCTTTCGCAGCCGACAGTGTGATCCGCGTTTTGACCCTAAGTTCATTCAGATGCGTGAAGCCAGGGATTCTGAGGATCATCCGGAGTCACTTCCCATCATCATCGGTCTGGACGTGACCGGTTCCATGGGATATCTCGCCGAAAAGGTTGCCAAGGAAGCCTTGAACGAGACGATGATGAAGCTTTATTCCACCAATGCCGTTAAGGATCCTGCGTTGATGTTTGCGGCTTACGGTGATTACATGGATCGGAATCCCCTGCAGGTAACGCAGTTTGAGTCGGACATCCGTATTGCGGAGCAGCTCCTTGACCTTTGGCTTGAGGACGGCGGAAACGGCGACGTGGTGCCGAACCTTCTGTGGTATTTCGCCGCAAAGCATACCGCTTTGGACAACTATGAAAAGCGTGGAAAGAAGGGCTTCATTTTCACCATCGGTGATGACGCGGAGTGCCGTACGCACATGAACGAGATCGGACAAACCTATGAGCGCGTTCTTGGCGAAAAGGTGACGATCGGCGTGGAGGAGGTCCTGAAGCAGACGACGCAGAAATTCGAAGTTTTCCATCTCTTCCTGGATTCCGCGGGAAGAAAAGCGAAGAGCATCGTAAAGCTTCTTCCGGGTCACACCATGGTGATCGCGCCCTCCGAGATCGACGCCATTCCGGAGATCCTGATCAGTACCATGCAGATGGTGGGCGGAACCTCCTTGGCCGATGCAGTCGCACAGTGGCCTGAGGTTCGCAGACCCGTTGTGGAAAAGGCGCTGAAGGACTTAAAGATTTCTGACGCAAAGAAAGGAATCGTTTTTTGAGCGGGCAAGTGATCCGCGCAGTCATTGGAAAAGGATTTGGCGATGAGGGGAAGGGGCTTGCCGTCGACTATTTTTGCAGCAAAGTCCCGAATGCCCTGGTGCTAAAGCATAACGGAGGAGCTCAGGCGGGACATACGGTGGAACCGAACGGGAAAAGATTTGTGTTTCATCAATTATCGTCGGGCTCCTTTCGTCATGCCAGTACGTTTTGGGCGGATTCTTTTTATCCCGATCTATATAAGCTCGGCGCGGAGGCAGAAGAGTTCCGCGGCGTCAGCGGGTTTGTGCCGACGGTATTTTGCGACATACGAACAAAGGTGACGCTGATCGATGACGTGCTGATCAACATGCTGCTCGAGACGCTTCGCGGAGGGGCCAGGCACGGTAGCTGCGGCATGGGCATCAACGAATGTGACCAACGCTCGAAAGCGGGTTACGGGATGTCGGTTTATGACTTTCTTTCCCTAGACGCAAATGCACTCACGCAAAGAATGTTCGAGATCCGAAATACCTATGGACGGGAGCGGATCCGGGCAGCAATCCGTGAGGAAGTGGAGGCCAGAGCGATCAGCGCTTCAAATGACACCGTGGATGACATCCTGAAAAAGGCGGCCATGAATGCAGCGGAAGCAAGGGAATATCTGGAATGCCTGTCCTCTAAGACAGTGATCGAGAATGCCGTGGAAGAGATGCAACGAAATGCGGCAAAATATGTAACGATCATTGAAGACGTTGGTAAGCTCCTTCGAGAGCATGAAAGCATCGTGTTTGAGAGTGGTCAGGGACTTCTTCTCGACGGAGAAAACAAGAGGTTTTATCCCCATGTCTCCGCATCGAGGACGGGGTTGTTTCACCCGGTCAGGATCTTGAAGGAAGCGGGACTTTCTTTGGACGAGGCAGTTTACGTGACGCGCTCTTACGTAACGCGTCATGGCGCAGGCCCTTTGCCATATGAATGCGCCCCAAAGGCTCTTGGGATCACGGAAAGGGACGAGACAAACATTCCGAACCCTTGGCAGGGAAGCATAAGATATGCAACTCATGGCACCATGGAGGAGTTCCTTGAACCGGTGCAGGAGGACTTGCAATCCGTGAACGCATTGAAAGACGAGGCATTGGGCACAAAGCCTGAGACGAAAGCTTCGCTCTTCTTGACGCACTTAAATGAATCAAATGGCACGCTTCTTATGGCGGACAAAGCCTTGCCAGTGCAGGAGCTTGCGCGCATCGAAGCATTTCGAAGGCTTTTTGACAGGTGTTACCTGTCTGAAGATAAAGATTCCAAAAAAACTAATACTCTATACTAGATCATCGGAGGGGAAAATGGAAACAAAGCAAGGAACGAAGAAAGGGAAGGGAATCTGGATCGCGCTTTTCATCTGTCTCATATTGGCTGCCTTAGGCATCTTATACGTGATCCTAAAGCCAACCATTCAGTATCACATGACGATGTCGAAGGCAGATCGACTTCTGGAAGGAAAGCAATTTGAAGAAGCGATCGAGGCCTATGAAAAGGCAAGTAAGATCAAGGTTTCTTCCAACGAGGCAGAAGAAAGGTTGTATGATGCTTATCTGGCATGGGCAAAGCGCCAGATCGAGGACGGCGAGTACAAGGATGCGATCCGTTCCGCAAAAGAAGCGTTGTACATTAAGAAAAATGACAAGGCATATGACATCTTATTTGACGCAAGACTGGGGCTCGCCGAAAAGTACTTCAAGGACGAGAAGTATTCAAAAGCAAAAGAGCAAGTAAATGCCGTGTTGTCAAAGGACCCTGAAAATGAAAGGGCGCTTGCATTATCGAATCAGATTTATGAGAAGACGGTCCTTGCCACGCAGGTAAATCCGATTGATGGTCCAGATCCAATAGATGATCCTCCGGTTATTCAAACAAAGAGGACCGAGATCACCATGTGGACGACGATACCGGAGACTGACGCAAGTTACCATGCTTTGCAAGAAGCCATTTCAGAAATGGCGAGCGAATATCCTGACGTGGTGTGCAACATTGAATCTGAAAACATCTATGAGTATAAGTCTAAGATCAAGGCGGCAGTCACGAACGGAGAAGTGCCAGACATCTTTTTCTGCCCCACAGGTGATTTCCTTGAGGACTTTGTGGATGCAGGATGCGTGCGCCCGCTGGATGACTTCTATAGACAATATGAAAATATGATCCAAAGGGCCGCTCTTAGCCCCGTGACGCGAAATGGCAGACTTTACGGCATTCCGACGACATATAATGCGATTGTCATGTTTGCAAACATGGATGTTCTTGCAAGCGTAGGGTACGATCATATCCCTGAGACCTATAACGAACTGATGGAGTGCTGCGCCGCACTGAAGGAACAGGGAATCGTTCCATTTGCTTGCGCCGGAAGTGAGATCTGGTGCATAACGGAATACGTGGAATCTATGATGATCAAAACGATTGGTGCAGACGCCTTGAGCGACCTCTTCCGATGCAGGAAAGAGTGGAATGACAAGGGGATCGTGGACGCAGTCAATGTCTTTCTTGAGATGCGGGAACTCGGTTATATTGAGGGAGAGGGAAGCTATAATGATCAGGCACAGGAGTTGCTCATGCACGATGCTGCGGCGTTCTATATCAGCGGGTCATGGAACAGCGGGATGTTTTCTTACTATGGCAACGGAAACATTGCCGTAGGAGAATTCCCCGTTTTGAACGCGGAAGCATCCGAGATGGGAGAATTGATTGGAGGTCCTGATGAATGTCTGTGCGTGTCATCACGCTCACAGTATCCGGACGTTGCGGCAGAATATGCTTTCGAATTGGCACGAAGATTAAGTCATTATGAGGCGCTTGACGGATGCGGCATTCCGGCATTCTATCTCTACGGGGACACTTCGTCGTTCGATCCTTTGTCACGTCAGGCGATTGACCTTTGTATGCAAGCAAAGGCATTTGTTCCGTTCGGAGACTGTTATATTTATCAGATCAACCTTGAGGAGTATCTAAACGCCTATATCGGCTTGTTTGAGGGTGAAGTTTCGGCGGATGAATTTGTGGATTATTTGGTTGATCACTGTATCGAGGGTAGGAAATGAAGCTATTGATCCTTGGGGGCACGTACTTCCTTGGGAAGGCATTCCTGAAGGCGTGTGATGACGGAGAAAATAAGATCACGGTTTTGAATCGCGGAAATCGAAGGGTTCCCGGCAATGAGGACGGGCATGTTAAGGAACTGCGCGCAGATCGTACGGACGAGGCGGCGCTCGGGGCCATTAGAGACCAGTTCGATCCGACGGGATATGATTGCGTCGTCGATTTTTGCGCCTACGCTCCGGGGGACATCCGAAGGATCATGGAACTTGGCTTTCCCATTGGGCAATATGTTTTCGTCAGCACCTGCGACGTGTATGAACATGGCACGGGGCGCATCATGGACGAAACGGCGCCTTACGAGACGCGGGACTTTGGCGGGCAGGAAGGAGCCTATATTTCCGGCAAGGTTGCCTTGGAGCAGGAGCTTCGCGAAGAGGCAGCCAAAAGAGGGATCCGATTCACCTCGGTTCGGCCTGCGTTTATCTACGGCCCCGGGAATTATGCGCCGCGAGAGGGCATGTTCTTTGAATGGGTGAGCAAGGCCGGGCAGGTGCTTTTTCCTGAGGATGCGGACGGAACCTTCCAGATGGTTTACGTGAACGACCTGGCGAGGTTTTTGAGGCTTTGCACGGGAAATGAGAAAGCCTTCGACGAGGCGTATAACGTCTGCGGCGAGCAACATACTTACCAAAGTTTTTTGGATGCGCTTGACGTGGCGATCGGTGCAAAGATCACACGCGTCGGCGTTACGGTGCAGACCGTTTTGGAAAGAGGGATACCGTTGCCGTTCCCGCTGACAAAGGCGGAGAGTGAAGATTATGATGCATCCAAGTCGGTCAAGCTGGGATTTGAGAATACGCCGCTTTCGGAAGGATTGCGTGAAAGCTATGTTTGGTTTTTGAGTCAGGAAGAGTCGTTGGAATAAGGGGGCTTGTTACAATGGTCAACATGGAATTTGTTTTGCGGGAAGTGGACCGCTTGTTTGATGAGAATAAGGCAAAGGAGGCGGAGACCTTTTTGCTCGAGATCCTTGAGAGTGAAAGGGCGGAGGGGAATCTTGGCGTCTGCCTGCAGGTCCTGAATGAGCTCATTGGGTATTATCGTCAGACCTCGGAGAAGGAGAAGCTCCTCGACGTGATCGATGAATCCATGAGAGACGTGGATGCACTGGACCTTCGCGGAACGGTCTGGTATGCCACGACGGCACTGAACGCAGCCAATGCTTACCGGTCCATCGGGGATCTTGCGTCTTCGAGGAAATATTACGAAGAGGCGAAGGAAATCTACGACCGTGAGATGCCCAGCGGCGACATGCGCCTTGCAGGGCTCTATAACAACTTAAGCCTTTTGGAACAAGAGGAAGGACACTGGGCGGAGGCGGAGGAAAATCTCCTGAAGGCCCTTGAGATCGTCAAGGCAAATCAGTCTGGCTTTGAGATCGCGGTGACCTACGCAAACCTTGCAAATACGGCAATCTTGGCGCAGGATTACGACAAGGCGAGGGACTACGCAAAGCGCGCCATTCAGTGCTTCCGCAAGAGGAACCTTTATGATGCGCATTACTGCGCGGCGCTCTCAGCGCTTGCGACCTGCCACTACCAGGCGGGAGAATATGAAAAAGCAAGGGAGCTTTATCAGGAAGGCATGACCATCGTTGAGAGCACGCTGGGACAGAACACGCAGTACCATAGGCTCATGGAAAACCGCGACGCCTGCGTGAAAAAGCTGGAGGAACTGCACAAGGCGGATCCTCGCGAGGAGACCATCGCGAAAATGCCCGCGCAACAAGGAAATGCATGGCAGGAGCTGGGAAGCCTTTTGCAGGAAGAGCTTGGGAAGAAACAGGCACCGCAATTGAACGTCAGCGAGGCGACCGTGGAGCCCTCCACCTTTGTGTCCGGCTTGGAGATTTCGAAGAAATTTTATGAGACCTATGGAAAGCCAATGCTGGATAAGGAATTCCCGGAGTATGTCTCACGCATTGCCGTAGGCCTTGTGGGAGAAGGGTCGGACTGCATGGGCTATGATGATGAGACCTCAAGGGATCATGACTGGGGCCCGGGCTTTTGCATTTTCATCCCCGCAGAGCTTGAGGCGGAAATTGGTGACAAGCTTCGTGATTGCTATGATACGCTGCCTGCGGAATTCATGGGGTATCGGCGCGAAAACACGGCGCAGGGCAAGAACCGTTGCGGCGTTTGGACGATCGAGGGCTTTTATCAAAAGTATGCGGGATATCGATCGGAGGACGGAAGCTTTGACTGGCGCGGCCTGGAGGACTTTTCCTTCCTGGCGGCGACGGACGGAGAGGTGTTCGCAGATCCGGAAGGGAAGTTCACTGAGATCCGCGAGAAGTTAAAGGCAGGATTCCCTGAAGAAATAAGGTTCCTCAAGCTTGCGGAGGATTGCGCCAAGGTTTCGCAGACGGGACAATATAATTATTTCCGCATGATCTCGCGCGGTGATCGCCTGACGGCGGACGCCATGCTCATGGAGTGTACAAGGCATGTCTGCAGGCTCTGGCACCACCTATGCAATGCGTATGCGCCACATGACAAGTGGCTCGTAAAGAGCACGGAGCGGCTCCCCGGCGGTGACGGCGTGGTCACCATGCTGGAAGAGCTTCACAAGACCCTTTCCATGGACAGTGAGCGCGCAAGGATCACGGCGCAAGCCTTTTTGGAAGAGCTGTGCGGCGGCATCGCGAAGGCGCTTTATGACGAGAGCCTGATCAGCGACGTGGATCCTTACCTGGACCATCAGGTGGAAGAGCTTCTCATGAAGGCATCCTACGCAAAACAAAGCGACGAGGAACTGGTGCGCCGCATTGTAAAGACGGAATTCGAGGCTTTCGACAAGGTGAAGAACGAGGGCGGCAGGGCTTCCTGCCAAAATGACTGGCCCACCTTCTCCGTGATGCGAAAGAGTCAATACCTGACCTGGGATCGCACGATGCTTCTCCAGTATTTATATGATTTCGAGCGCGAAATGAAGATCGGTCACAATCTCATCACGGAAAAGTACGGACGCATGATGCAGAGCACGGCCCCGGAAAAATATGAAGAGTTGGAGCAACATTTCCCTGAGCTTTCGGAGGAAAAGAAGGCCGTGATCGAGCAGATCGTTGCGCTCCAGATGAGCATGGTGGAAGAGTTTGCGAAGGAATATCCCAAGGTGGTCGCAAATGCAAGGAATCTGCACACCTCGGAGGACAACATGTTTGACACCTCGTATGAGACCTATCTTCGCGGCGAGATCAGCACCTATTCCGACAAGATGCTGCAGCTCTACGCAGGATATGTCATCCGCAGCGCTCGGGGCGGCGTCAACATCGCCAAGGCCACGATCGAGAACACGGCAAGGCTTTACGGATATTCGGATCTTGAGGCGTTCCAGGCATCGATCGAGGAATAAGGAGAGGCGCTGCCGTGGTGGCCAAGGCCGACGCGAGAAAGGCATCGATTTGCAACGGAAACAGTTGCGTTTAGATCTGGTTTTATGGTATGATATTCTTGGTTGCAAGGCGGATACGCTTCGCATAAACATTTTCAAAAAAGACTGAGTTTAAGGAGGTTATCGAATGAAGTACGTATGTCCTGTATGTGGTTATGTTCATGAGGGGGATCAGCCCCCCGAGAAGTGCCCGATCTGTGGCGTTCCCGGTGAGAAGTTTACGGTAATGAGCGAGGAGAGAAGCTGGGCTTCCGAGCATGTTGTTGGAATCGCATCCGACGTAAGCGAGGATATCAAGAAGGATCTTCGCGCAAACTTCGAGGGCGAGTGCTCTGAGGTTGGTATGTACCTTGCAATGGCAAGAGTAGCTTACAGAGAGGGATATCCTGAGATCGGCATGTACTATGAGAAGGCGGCTTTCGAAGAGGCAGAGCACGCAGCAAAGTTTGCTGAGCTCCTCGGCGAAGTGGTAACGGATTCAACGAAGAAGAACCTACAGCTTCGCGTGGACGCTGAGAACGGCGCGACCGCAGGCAAGACCGATCTTGCAAAGCGCGCAAAGGCCGCAAACCTTGACGCGATCCATGACACCGTTCATGAGATGGCACGTGACGAGGCTAGACACGGCAAGGCATTCGAAGGACTGCTCAAGAGATACTTTGGCTAATCCGCAAGAATCCTATTCGCGAAACACTAGATAGAAAATGGATGGAGACGCCTCTTTTGGGGCGTCTCTTTTTTCTTTAATGCATCATAGCAAAGCTTTGATAAAGCGTCAAGCGGATAAGTGGATATAAAGCAAGAAATCCGTATATATAGATATCAAGCAACTGTAGTGAATTACATGGGGCAACGCAAGAAGATTGTGATGGCGGAAAGGATGAAGAATGATGAAAGATAATGAAGAAAAGTTAATGGAGAATCAAGCGGAGAAAGAGTCATGCAAGGAACTCTCGGATGAGAAACTGAGTGAAGACATGTTGGATGGCATCAGTGCAGGTGCTATCGATAGTGACGCGAAATATATTAATATCAGACCGTCGATGAAGACTGAAATCTATGGGAATGTAATGAGTTTGCTGAAAGGAAAGGATCCATCTCCAAGTTTAGCTGACATCAACGAGGAGTACCATCCCATGCTGGTTCTGGATAAGCCGGGCGGCTTGCTTGATTTTCAAGAAAGAACACCTAAAGTACCTAAGCCAACGCTAGTGGAACCGGATCTTCCTTTTGGCAAGTAGGATCCCAATAAACCAAGCGGAGGGATAGCCTATGTTGCCGGATTTCTCGTCACAGAAGGAAAAAGAGAAGTATTTTCATAAGCTGTCGGAGGATCAAAAGCCTGACATACTGAATGAGATGGTGGAGGAAGCGAAGCACATCGGCAACTAAATTGCAACTTAGACGTCGCGTATTGCAACTTAGCACATGTTTTATTGCGTTGTGATCCTTTCGGTGTTACTGTGTGTTCATCAACAGAAAACATAAGAGAGGAACACACAAATGAAAAACACAAACGAAAAAAACAGATTCACGGAAGGGCTTCGGTTTTTGGTCTATGGTCTTGAAATCTTCGGCGTGATCGGATTCGAACTTCTTTGGGGCTTTGTAGTTGAGCCATTTCTGTATCAGAGGGGCGTAAATGATTTTAATGCTTGGCAATTGATCCTGCACTGGGTGGTGACCTGTAGCGCATGGGGACTTGGAGCGCTTTTGGTAGTCAAGGAGTGTAAGAAGAAATCTAATCTTGATCTCTTGGGGAATGTAAGGAAAACTCCTTTTATCAGTAAAGAAAACGAGATAAAAGCATGGCAGTGGGTTTTGATCGTGATCGGGACGATCTTTTGTCTTGTATCAACTTGGATCGATTGGAACGGAAGCAAGGTGCTGGCGGAGTTTCGAAGCCGCGGCCCCATTCTTTTCCCATTTCAGTATCTTTATTATCTTTTCGAAGTCATGCTTGTTTTGCTGATCATCATCTTCGGACAGATGGCCTTTGAAAAATGGTTTAACAATAACAAAATTCCTTTTGGAGGAATTCTTGTCGCACTCACCTGGGGCCTTGGGCATTGGCTGACCAAGGGTTCCTTTTATGCGGGATTATATACGGCCGTTGGCGGATTTGTTTTCGGAAGTGCTTATCTGTTGACCAACAGAAACGTAAAATTATCCTATGTATTGCTCTGCATTATGTTTATCTTATAGGGGAATCACATGAAGCTGATCAAGACGAAAGAAGAGAATCTGGAAGAGAACTATTTAGAACTGCATTATAACAAGATAGATGACGAAACAAATGCCGTTCTGGACAGACTAAGGGATACTCTTCGGTATATCGAAGGCATGTGTGATGAGAAAAAGGTTACGATAGCGCTTACGGATATTTTTTACATAGAAACCGTGGACAGAAAAACATATGCATATACCAAAGATGCGTGCGTGGAGATAAAGGAGGCGCTTAGGGATATCCTTGAGGAATATTCTGGTATTGGATTCGCGAGAATAAGCAAGTCGACCATTGTGAATATCTACAAGATTAAAAAGCTACAGGGTGACTTAAACATGAGGGTAATCATTTTTCTGAAGAATGATGAGAAACTCATCATGAACAGAAGTTACAAGAACGAGTTTTACGAGAGACTAAACAAGCTTCAAGGGAGGAAGACGAAATGAAATTGATCAACAAAAAGAATTTCGTGTCAATTGTATGCATTTTCTTTACCCTGATCACCTGTGGTAAGCTCTTGTCAGAGAAGCTGTGTCATTTCACCGACAAATACTATACCGATAATATTTTTACCATCCTGGCCTTTTCTGTATTGATCACGGCGGTCTTATCAGTCCATTATTATCTGCAGAGATTTCCGTTCCTGCTTGTGTTTTTGGGCCAGTATGTGACAACCGTAGGAATCGTTTTTTTGGCAATATGGATCCACGGGCAATTCTCTGAACATGCGCCAACGGCATATTGGGATATGTTTTATTCGATCACGATCCCGTTTTTTTGCGGCGCAATCATTTATTATATTTGCTTCTTTTATCAGATCAAAAAGGCAAATAAGATCATTCAGAACCTGGATGAATGACAGAAAATAAATTTTTTTCAAAAAAGTGTGGTATTGAATTTTTCTAAAAAAAGGTATTGACAGACATATACAGTTTGTTACGTGCAAAAGAGAATGGTCTGCATTCAATAGGATTTCCGTTGATATCCGCAGGGATATTTGGATATCCGGTGGATAAAGCATGGCGAAAGGCCATACAGGCGTGCAATGACTTTATTCAGAATAATCCCGACTATGATATTAAGATCATCTTTGCGGTACTGGATGACAAGATCCTTGCGACAGGTGAGGAAACGCTTAAGGAAATCGTGGGAGACGAAAAGATAGAAGATAGTGTTATTCTTTGGTGTCGAAAGTACGCTATTCTGTTTCATGTGGTATCTGAAGATGAGGAACTGAGGACGTTTTTCGAGAAGCACAGTGTTTATCAGCCGCACCAGGGACATCATGGCCTTTATGATATTTTAGAGACCTGTTTCCGCGATGCCTATGAAAGTAATGTGGTGATCACGGATTACGGCCAGGTGGTTAAAGAAGGAAAGTTGTCTGACATGGATTTGGCTCAGCCTATGAAGGAGTGGTTGGATTCACTCACGGATAAACAGATTCTGGCGGTTATTGCATGGCATTTCAGACGGGATCATTTCAGCGAAGGCAGTTGGATAAGCGATTCCGTGGCCAATGGACATATGGCAGTATTGGTAGACGCATTGCTGGAAAGATGCAAGTGACGGGAGCAGACTTATTTCTAAGATGGAGCAGCCGCCAACTGGCAGGAAAAGGTCATTATGGAATTACTAGGATTGCTGGACTGGGTGAAGAGTATTATCGTGGAATGAGGGGACTGAGAAATGAATCTCTTATTTGTATGTAGCCAAAACAAGAGAAGGAGTTTGACTGCGGAAACGATATTTGACGGAGTGAACGGCCATCGTGTTCGATCTGCGGGAACGGAGAAGAACGCAAGAATAAAGGTTACGGCTGGATTGATAGGTTGGGCGGACATCATTTATTGCTTTGAAAAGAAGCACCTGAGACGCATGCAGGATCGGTATGCACAAGAACTTTGCGGAAAAAGAGTGATAACGATGAACATACCGGACGAGTATGAATATATGGACGAGGAACTTCAGGAAATACTGCGGGGATACGTGGAGGTATAAGTCAGAGAATGGAATCAATATTGATTAAAGACACCACAAGGGAAGAAAGGGAGCGGATTGTAGCAGAGTCCATTGGCGACGTAAACGGCTCCTGCGACGGATGCATGGCTGGATTGGCTGACATGTATCAGGATTACATAGATGGAAAGAAAGAGATTCGAGAGATCAACATGGAATTCCGCGCCCGATATGAATCCGGCGTGGAAGGACCTGAGAATGAGAAATGCTCATATTGTAACTAAATAAAAATATAAAGGCGGGAGGGTGGAGAGGATATTTTATAATTGAGAATAATAATTCGCTGCGAGAGGAATTGGAAGGCCTTTGGATAATGTGATAAGTGAATCTAAGGGAGAAATGAAATGAATAATAAAAATGAGATTCGCTGGTGTGCTATCGGAGATTCTTTTACATACTTGAATGACCATCTTGATGAAACGGGGTATAGGGTTACTAAAGGATACTTGTCCAGAATACTGGAAAAGATTCCAAATCTCCATCTAAAGAATATAGGGATTAATGGCTCTACCTTCCAGGATTGGATTACACAGGAGATTCCTGAAGCAGATCTCTATACAGTACTTCTTGGAACAAATGATTGGCATCAGGGCATTCCCATAGGAACGGAAACAGATTTTATAAATAGAAATGCTGAGACAATTCTCGGGACTCTTGGAATCCTATTGGATCATATTCGAGAGGCTGCGCCTAAGGCTTGGATTATTGTGGGAAATCCAGTCGAACGAACAGATTTTGTCTATCTGTGGGATTTTAAAAATAATGCTCGGGGAAGCTATATGCCAGAGCACGGCCAAATGTTGTCGGCTCTTTCAGCGGCAATCATTAGGTGTTGTGAGATGGAGAATATCCCAACGGTTAATTGCCACGATTTGTCTGGCTTTACACCGGAAAATGCGGTTCGATTCAAACGAGTCAGACAAGGGAATCATCTGGAAGATTTGGTTTATCCAGATTATATTGATATCTCATTTTCGCCTGAGAAGGATCCTTATCCATATCCGATAGAGGCAGCCTGGATGACTTATGATGGATTGCATCCTACAGATGATGGATTTGAGATCCTGGCTAATCTTTTTGCTACTTGCATCTGTGAAATAATCGGTTGGTAGGGTGCACTGGGCCTGAATCAACGCTTATGTATAAGAAAGAATTAAATGTTTGCTATTTAAGCAGAAATCATAAATGGTTTATAAATTTTTTTCACTTTTTGAAAAAAAGTGTTGACATATGTCTTTGATGGTGCTAATGTAGTACCAGAAGGAAGCGCCGATCCTTTTCTTTGTGGTACAAAGAAATTGAGACGCTTCCTATTTTTTTGTAGCTCGCCAACGAAAACAAGCGGCAGCGAAGCAGACATTTGTTTTCAAGATTTTAATTGAGGAGATAACAATGCAGACGACAAGACTTCAAAAGCAGCATAGAATTACGCTAAGCTCACTTACCATGGGCCTTAGTTTCCTGCGCTCAAATTGGGGCTTGTTTAACGGCAGCATGGGCTTCGAATACCCCGATTATGATCTCATAACCAAATATGAAGAGAAATATTATGCCTCGATCAGGCAACCCAGGTGCAGAAACGGCGGATGAATGGGCCGTTTTATGAATGCAGTAAAACCAGGGAATTGTCTGAGGCGAAAGCGAAGATGATTCCCTATTTTAATGCTTTTTTGGAGGTAAAACAATGGGACATGAACGATTTACAAGCGACCACTTTTACGAACAACGGGTGGTTAGCTTACATGGTGAAAGCGGTGGACTGAAAATCCGCAGAGAACGGGTCGGTACCGTTACCACCCACTTGGCACCTTGGTCTAAAGGCTAGGACGCCAGCCCTTCAAGCTGGAAAAGACGAGTTCAATTCTCGCAGGTGCTATTTATGCTTCGTTAGGCAAATTGGTTACGCCACAGGCCTCTCAAGCCTGAGATGCTAGGTTCGAATCCGGCACGAAGTACTCCCCGAGGGGGGAAAACAATTAAATGAAAAAGGGGTTCAGGATAGTTGGCGCTTCCCCTGACCCCGCAAAACCATGAAATGAAAAGTTCTTTGACAAAAGAAGACAAATTTATATCGGGATGAGGTGTAGATGGATGCATGCGTGATTTGGGATCATGAGGTCGTGGGTTCGAGGCCCGCCATTCCGATTGCGAAAACACCTTGGCCATGGCGGCCGAGGATAATTCCGGGTAGCCCAATTGGCAGAGCGGTCGGCTGTTAGCCGAATGGTTGTGAGTTCGAGTCTCGCCTCGGGAGCTTCAATAAAAAACATAGCAGAGTAGACTGGAGAGGCTCCAGCCGGCCCCCATAAGGCCTGTTACGAGGGTTCGAATCCCTTCTCTGCGACTTTGGGCGGGTAACCCGTAACTGGCAGCGGTCCTGACTGTAAATCAGGTGGCTTAAGGCTTCTGAAGGTTCAAGTCCTTCCCCTCCCATGGACGGTCGGCGCGACCGTCCATCCCGTCATTTGGCAGGATGGCAGGCTTGGCCTGCCGCATGCGTGATTAGCTCAGCTGGCAGAGCAGCAGACTCTTAATCTGAAGGTCCAGGGTTCATGTCTCCGCTTCGCTCCGGTCGTCGCAATACCATCGTCCCCCGGACGATGTGCGACCCTGATCACGCATCTGGCTTTGTAGTATAACGGACATTATTCTCGGTTGTCTCCCGAAGGACAGGGGTTCGACTCCCCTCAAGGCCGCTTTGCAGACATAATATAATGCACCATTCGCCTAGAGGCATGGCATCTGCCTTCCAAGCAGAAATGAGGTCGGTTCAAATCCGACATGGTGCTCTGAAGCATGGGGCAGTGGCAGCCATCTGATCTACATAAGTAATATCGGGCCCCGTGACTTCTACTAGCCTTCCTCGTTCAATGGTAGGACGCGAGACTGTTAATTTCGGAATCTGGGTTCGATTCCCAGGGAAGACGCTTCAAAATTTGTGGAAAGGAGGAGACCTGAGATGGCATTTCAATCTCAGACATATGGCAAACTGAACTTAAAGAAAGTTCCGGAGAAGATCATGGATTACGTGAAAAGGATGGAAAAATATGATGCGCCGTTTCAGGTGACGGTGGGTACCGATTCCCAAAACTTCTCCGACACGAAGATTGTGTCCGTGATCGCAGTTACTTGCGAAGGTCATGGGGGAATTTTCTTCTATGAGGTGTCAAGGATCAACAGGATCGCCGACGTGAGACTGAAGCTTGCGGAGGAAACAACGAGAAGCCTTGAAATCATGACGGCGCTTGTGGAGACGCTTGAAAGCGATGAATTCAGCGAGGTTAGGGACAAGCTTTCCTTGGTGATCCATGTTGACGCAAGCTGGAACGATCGTGGCAAGACCAAGGAGTTGATTCCAGGCCTTGTAGGCTGGATCAGGGCATGTGGTTATGACTGCAAGGTAAAGCCGGAGTCCTATGCGGCAAGTTCCATTGCCGATAGAATAAGTAAGTAAATGGTGGCCTTCGTTGAAAGGCCCGAATAATAACGAGGTTCCTGTTCGGAACCTCAAATGCCAGACTGGCGCAATTGGCAGCGCTACTGTTTTGTAAACAGAAGGTTCAGGGTTCGAGTCCCTGGTCTGGCTCTGCGGAAGAGTAAAATGACACGGAGGAAATAGAAATGTTACGACTACGATTGCTACTTCAACTTAATAGTAAAAACACATGCCCCCGTGGCCCAATCTGGAAGAGGCAAGGCGCTTAAACCGCCTGCGGTGCAGGTTCGAATCCTGTCGGGGGTATCAACGGAAGGTTATGCCTTTCCGTGACATGCTCACGTACCCCAATTTGGCAGAGGGACACGGCTCAGAACTGTGTCAGTATGGGTTCAAATCCCATCGTGAGTACGCTCGCGTACCCCAACTGGCAGAGGGACTTGGCTAAGGACCATGAAAGTACGAGTTCGAATCTCGTCGCGAGTACGGCACAGTGGCGCAATAGGCAGACGCAGCGCACTCAAGATGCGAGATTTGCGGGTTCAAGTCCTGCCTGTGCTATTAGAAACATGTAGAAGGAGATGATCAAAATGAAGCGAAAACAAAAACGAAAGCAGAAGACAAAGAAAACTTAGCGTCTGTAGCCAAGTGGTTATGGCAACGGGCTTTTAACCCGTATACCGTGAGTTCGAATCTCACCAGACGCAGCGATGGCATTGGCCATGGTGACTTATTGTCGCAACGCGTCTGTGTGGCTTAACTGGCAGAGCAGCGGACTCTTAATCCGAAGGTTCCGGGTTCGATCCCCGGCACAGGCATTATGATGGGACATAGCGCAATTGGCAGAGCAACCGCCTTATATGCGGCAGGTTTTCCGGTTCAAGTCCGGATGTCCCGACTATGCTACCAGAGGTAGCATGACAAACATTAAAGATGTAGATATAATAAGATCAAGAGATCAAGAGCGCAGTGGCGCTCAGAAAGGACAAAACAATGACAAAGTTTAACTTCTGGCAAATTTCATGTTCATCTCAGCGAAACCATCAGATTAGTAGATGGCTTATTAGAGTGCGCATGAAATCGGGAGAGTTAATGTCATAATCATATGCAATATGTCTGCATTGGATGACCTTTTCGGATTTCATGATCTGAAAAGGTCTTTTTATTTGTAAATGCCGTCTTGGGGTAATTGGTAGCCCGCCCGTCCCGAAAACGGGTGATCGACGAGATTTGGGAGTTCGAGTCTCTCAGGCGGCGCTGTGGCCGTTGTTTAATGGCAGAACGGCGGATTGTGGATCCGCTCATGAGAGTTCGATTCTCTCCGGTCACACTTTGCGGTTCTAAGCCTAATTGGTAAGGCAGTGGTTTGCTAAATCACGAGTAATCCTTCGGCGGGATGTTCGGGTTCGAGTCCCGAGGGCCGCGCTAACACGCGCAGGGAATCAAAGATTCCCAGCTATGGTAATGTCTTTCAATGGTAGGAAGCCCGTCTGATACGCGGGTAATGGGAGTTCGATTCTCCCCGTTACAATTAATGGCGTTTAGCATAATGGAGAGTGCGCCGGACCTTGACTCCGGAAATGTCAGTTCGATCCTGACAGTGCCTGCTTAGAGAATATCTGATCCCGTAGTCAAAAGGCTAAGGCGGTTGGCTGCAACCCAGCAGGTGGGCGTTCGATTCGCCCCGGGATCTTTATGTCGCGATAGGCTAATGGAGAAACTTGGCGGCTACGACCCGGCAATTCTGAGTTCGAATCTCAGTCGCGACATTATAGGCGTTTCGCATAACGGTGAGTGTACCGGACTCTGACTCCGGGGATAAAGGTTCGATTCCTTTAGCGCCTGCTATGCCCGCGTAGCTTAATGGATAGAGCATGGGGCTTCTACCCTCGTGATCCCCGTTCGATTCGAGGCGCGGGTGCTTTGAGAATAATGGCTGCTTTGGATGTTTTATACAAAGCGGATGAGACCCCAATGAAAACCAGCGTGATGACACTGGTTTTTTGGCGTACGCATAGACTGGGAAGAGGATTTGTGATAGAATATACATGGAGTTTTTCTTGACTCGTTTTTTACCTCAAATCACCGCAATACACCTCGTAACTCGTCAAAACTTGCACCCAAACCGCTATATTAATGCTTTTTGGCCCACAAGAGCCAACTGTACGATAAATCCGACATGCTTTTTGAGATAATCGAATTGTAAGGAGGGGAAAGCCACGCCCATTAGGCTTACCCAAGGACAAACTTGTAACTGTCGTAGTCAATATCACAAGATTGGAGGCGCAGCTATGAAGAAAAGCATTTGGAAGCAGTGTAAGAGCAAGAACCGTTATCGTAACGAGCACGAGGTTAATCAATACAGGAAGATGTACGAGCGCGAACGCGGCAAGAAGTTGGATTATTACTGGTGTGTTTACTGCAAGGGATATCACCTGACCAGTTCGGAGAGCTTTTTGGAGTTGAGGTATGGTGAAGCGTTGTGAGAATGTGAAGCGGCGAAAGGGAATATCGAATGATTAGTCTAAAGCACCCTAATAATAAATTTGAAGATATAGAAACATATGAGGATTTTGTCGAAAAGGGACATTCATGGACTTGGTGTCTTGTGGGAAACATCGCAAGAGAACACGAATATGGTGAAGAACACGAGATAGAGATTGGGACAAAGCATTTCTCCCCGGGAACAAAGGTTTTGTGTGCTCCGGCACAATGGGGCGATGGGTACGAGAATGTTGTAGTCATAGGTTCCCCGAGACACGGGAGCAGGTACATAGAAATAGTGACGCATTCAGATTATGTAGAAAACTTTAGAATGCAGAAAGTATTTAAGCCATACATTTTAAAGCGTATGTGTCTGTCAAAGTATTCTTGGTGGGGAGATACGGAAGAAGACAGAAAAGAGATTATTAGATATCTGGAATATTGGAATCCAGAAGAGGCTGCAAAAGAAAAAAATTATATTGAACAAAGTGAGGAAAATGTATGAACATAGAAAAGATATATTTGGATATGGATGGAGTCCTGGCGGACTTTGAGCGTGGCGTTAGGGAGATCTGCGGGGTGGTGCCGCCGGATCAGAACGCCAAGCATCGGGGGCCGGGCGATGACGACGAGATGTGGGAGAAGATCAAGGCCACAAAGCACTTTTATGATTATTTGGAGCTGATGCCGGGCGCGAAGGATATGTTTGACTTACTCTATAACAAGTATGGCAACAAGTGCGAGATTTTGACGGGCATTCCGAAACCCAAGCGTGGCATTGAAACGGCTGGTGAAGACAAGACGAATTGGACGCATCGACTGCTTGCAAAGGACATTAAGGTGAATATCGTCTTTCGTGAGGAGAAGCCGCAGTACTGTACTGGTCCTGGCTGCATTCTGATCGACGACATGGAGAGCAACATTCGCGACTGGAACGCCATGGGCGGCACTGGAATTGTTAATGTCAGTGCAAAGGAGACGATAAAGAGGCTGAAAGAGCTGGGAGTGCTGTGAGTACATGACGGAAGGCACAGAGAAACCGACGAAAGATAAAAACTGGGGAAATCTGACATGGAACCGAAGCAAAAATTATGTATCAGAAGTTTAAGCATTGATTGGGATATGATCGGCAGGGATTCATATCTTAGAAGCATACCGTCGCTCGAAGGCTTGGATGAGCTTGAATTCAATTGCCCGGTGACTTTCTTCGTGGGAGAGAATGGCAGCGGGAAGTCAACCTTGCTTGAGGGGATTGCCATTGCGTATGGGTTTAATCCTGAGGGCGGCACCTTGAATTACAGTTTTTCGACCTACAACTCGCATTCGGAACTGCGCGAGGCCATAAGGCTGACAAAAGGCATTGGAAGAGCCAGGTGGGGGTATTTTTACAGGGCGGAAAGCTTTTATAACGTCGCGACCGCAGAGGATGAATATGGTCATGAGATTGGCGGGAGGCCATTGTTTTTGCATCAGAGGTCCCATGGCGAAAGCTTCGTGGCCATGGCGCTGAATAATTTCAACGGAAGCGGATTATATATCCTCGACGAGCCTGAAGCGGCATTGTCTCCGCAGCGCCAGTTAACGCTGCTGTACCAGATTTCTGAGTGCGCGAAGCAAGGGGCGCAGTTTATCATTGCGACGCATTCGCCCATACTTCTAGGCCTGCCGGGCGCGGAAATTCTGACTTTTGATGACGGCAAGCTGCACCCCTGCAGCTACGAAGAAACCGACAGTTACAAGGTGACGGAGACCTTTATCAATGACAGGGAAAGATTGCTGAATGCGCTCTTAAAGTGATCATTTAAAACTTTTCCTCCCGGGTGTCGTCTATATGTTCAAAGAGATGCACGCAGGAGGGATTTTTATGGAAAGACTTTCTTTTGTTTTGGTATGGATGACAGTGCTGGCAGTGGTACTTAGTAATGACGCGGCGGATGCATATGCCAGAGAACGCGATGTTAAGTCAAAGGACGGCCAGTATGTTCTCATGCAAGAGATTTTCCGAGACGACGTAATGGGGAAGATCGGCGAGCATGTTTACTATTCCTACAATGTCTTTGAGGGAAGGCATCTTTCGAAAGATGACGAGAAGGAGATCGTTGAATACCTGAAAAGAGTGGATCAGGACCTCACGGAGGACGTATTTATCACCGGCTTCACCAAAATGAGTCAGACTGGCAGATGGCGTTTTTACGCAGAGCAGTACTTGAATGGCGCGGTGATCCCTGAGGTGCGGTACTGGACGGACGTTGATACTGCAACGCCCAATCTGGTTCTCGTAAGGGGCGAGCCCGTAAAGGAGCTCGACACTTCGTGGGTGATACAGGCGCCGACCCTTTTCCCCGCCGTCAAGGAACTGGCGCTGGAGCATGCGGACGAGCTCTGCAACTATAATTCCCAAGGCTTATACTCTAAGTACCTCCTGACCTACAATGTCCTCACCGACACTTTGGAATATGACTTCGTCATCAACGACACCAGTGATATTTATGTTGATGCCATTACTGGGTTGGTGATCAGGGAAAGCTATTGGGATGGGATTTGTGAGGAGGAATAATATAGACAAATTGCCCCCCCGAGGATTCCCCGTCTTTCTCTTGCATTCCCCCCCGATTTATAGTATAATGGAATCATGGCGAGGGCGGTATCGCAGGAGCCGAATTGGAACAATCATTTAAGGCAGAAAAGGAGGGTTATGAGTTATGGCTACAAGGTTTTTTGTATGTGAGCATTGCGGGAACATGGTGGCAGTTGTGAAGGACGCGAAGGTTCCCATGATGTGTTGTGGGCAGAAGATGACGGAGCTGATCCCTGGGACGACGGATGCGGCGGTGGAGAAGCACGTGCCGGCGTTTGAAGTGAAGGATGGCAAGGTTTACGTTCAGGTTGGTGAGGTGATCCATCCCATGGTGGATGCGCATTATATCGAGTGGATCTTCATCGAGACCAATAAGGGAACGCAGATGAAGAAGCTCGCGCCCGGTCAGGAGCCGAAGGCCGTATTCGCAATTTGCGAGGACGAAGTCGTTGAGGCAGTTTATGCATATTGCAACCTGCACGGACTGTGGAAGAAGGAAGCGTAAGACTTAAGCACGGAGAAGCCTTTGATGAGAAGGCTGGAATGAAGATTTTGCATGAGAGAAGGCCTTTGATGAAAGGCCGGAAGGTAGAAGGAGGATATGGACATGGCGAATAAATATGCTGGAACACAGACGGAAAAGAATCTCCAGGCGGCTTTCGCGGGAGAGTCTCAGGCGAGAAATAAATATACTTACTTTGCTTCGACCGCAAAGAAGGAAGGCTATGAGCAGATCGCCGCATTGTTCTTAAAGACGGCGGACAATGAGAAGGAACATGCCAAGATGTGGTTCAAGGAGCTGCAGGGCATTGGTAATACGGCGCAGAACCTTGCTGCGGCCGCTGACGGCGAGAACTACGAGTGGACGGACATGTACGAAGGCTTTGCAAAGACGGCTGAGGAGGAAGGCTTCCCTGAGCTGGCCGCGAAGTTCCGCGGCGTTGCTGCGATCGAGAAGGCGCATGAGGAGAGATATCGCGCGCTCCTTCAGAATGTAGAGACGAAGCAGGTATTCGAAAAGAGCACCGTAAAGGTTTGGGAGTGCAGAAACTGCGGTCACATTTGCGTTGGCGAGAAGGCACCGGAGGTTTGCCCCGTTTGCAACCATCCCCAGAGCTTCTTCGAGGTGCATGAGGCGAACTACTAAGATTTTGCGATTGCAAGAAAGGAGAGGTTCATGGATCAGAAGGTGTTACAGAAACTCAGTTATGGTTTGTTTGTTCTGACCGCCAATCAGGACGGGAAGGACAATGGCTGCATCATTAACACGCCTTGCCAGGTGGCATCGGAGCCTCTGATGATCAGCATTTCGGTCAATAAGGCGAATTTCACCTGCGACATGATCAAGGAGACGCGCAAGTTCACGATCTCGATCCTGAGCGAGGCGGCAACCTTTGATACGTTCAAGCATTTTGGATTCCAGTCCGGCAGGGACGTGAACAAGTTTGCGACTTATACGGACTGCAAGCGCGTGGCGAATGGGACCATGGCGATCACGGCGGGGACGAATGCATATATTTCCGCTTACGTTCAGCAGATGATCGATCTTGGAAGTCACATGCTGTTCATCGCGCAGGTGACGGACGGCGAGATCTTTAATCAGGTTCCCTCCGCAACCTATGCATATTATTTCGCCAACATCAAACCGAAGCCTGAAGCAGTTGCAAAGACGCCGGAAGGGCAGACGGTTTGGAGATGCAAGATCTGTGGTTATGAATATGTCGGCGAAGAGCTTCCCGATGATTTCATTTGCCCGATCTGTAAGCATCCTGCAAGTGATTTTGAGAAGGTCGTGAAGTAGGCTCGCGGCGCATTCTTGAGAGCTGGATAAGAATAAAAGGCAACCCGATGACAGGATGTCTGTCGGAAGGTTGCTTTTTTATGCCCTGCTTTCGAAACTTGGCGGTTTTACGGTCCTTTCTTGGCGAAAATTCTAAAAAACTTCTCACGAAAATGTTGGGTGATTTTTGGGCAAAAATACGTCTTGTGGAGTGGTGCGGGGGTGGCGTATACTATATCTTGGTGGAAGAGCCCCATAAGGAACCTGCGTGTCGGGTTTTGGACAAGTCGAGTTTTTGAGGACGAGGGGGCCTTCAGACAGGAGAGAAAGCATGAGTTTTCGTGACGAGACAAAGGTCATTCAGATAGGGGACAGGAAGATCGGCGGGGGGAATCCCGTGCTGATCCAGTCCATGACAAATACCAAGACGGAGGACATTGCCGCGACGGTAGCGCAGATCCTGCGGCTGGAAAAGGCGGGGTGCGAGATTATCCGCTGCACGGTGCCGACGCTAGAGGCTGCAAAGGCGCTGTCGGAGATCAAAAAGCAGATTCACATTCCCCTGGTGGCAGACATTCATTTTGACTATCAGATGGCGATCGCGGCCATGGAAAACGGGGCAGATAAGATCCGCATCAACCCTGGGAACATTGGCAGCGCAGAGCGCGTCAAGGCGGTCGTGGACTGCGCGAAGGAGCGAGGCGTTCCCATCCGCGTGGGCGTGAACAGTGGTTCGCTGGAAAAGCCCTTGATCGAGAAGTATGGCGGCGTAACGGCCGAGGGGATCGTTGAGAGTGCGCTGGACAAGGTGCGTCTCATCGAGGACATGGGCTACGACAACCTTGTGATCAGCATCAAGTCTTCGGATGTGCTCATGTGTGTGAGGGCGCATGAGTTGCTGGCGGGAAAGACGCAGTATCCTTTGCACGTTGGCATCACGGAGTCGGGTACGGTGCGAAGCGGAAACATTAAGTCAGCGCTTGGCCTTGGGATGATCCTGAGTCAGGGCATTGGCGATACGATCCGCGTTTCCCTTACGGGTGATCCGGTGGAGGAGATCTACTCCGCGAAGCTGATCCTGCGCACCCTCGGGCTTCGTAAGGGCGGCATCGAGGTGGTGAGCTGCCCGACCTGTGGCAGGACGCAGATTGACCTGATCGGTCTTGCAGCGAAGGTGGAGCAATTGGTGGCGGATTATCCGCTGGACATTAAGGTGGCCGTGATGGGGTGCGTCGTGAACGGGCCCGGAGAGGCCAGGGAAGCAGACCTTGGCGTCGCAGGAGGCCAGGGAGAAGGGCTCCTTTTCAAGAAGGGAGAGATCCTGCGCAAGGTGCCGGAAGAAGGGCTTCTTTTGGCACTGAAAGAGGAATTGGATCATTGGGAGGCGTAAGGATTCAATGAAGGCTTTTTTTGAGGCATTTCCTAGCGTGCAGTTGCCAAAGGGCCTGCATGACCTCATGGAGCAGACTGTGATCGAGAAGATCACTTCGACAAAGGCGAAGGATTTCCTTCGGATTTACCTGACTTCGAAGAATCTGATCGAGAAAAAGGATATCCACAGAGTTGAAAAAGAATTGAAGAAACAGCTCTTTCCAGGTGTTCTCATAGACATCAAGATTTACGAGCGTTTTGAGCTTTCGGCGCAATATACTCCCGAAAAGCTCCTGGATGTGTATCGCGAGAGCATTTTGGAAGAACTGATGGATTACAGTCACGTGCTTTTCGTGGCTTTAAAAAACGCGCGGTTTTCTTACCCGGAAGAAGGGCGGGTGATCGCAAATCTTGAGGATTCCGTGCTGGTTCGCGGCAAGGAAGAAGAGCTTCACAGGATCTTGGAGAAGATCTTGGTGGAGCGCTGTGGCTTTGGCGTGAAGATCGAGCTGGAGTACCGCGAGAAGGAGAAGAAGGACCGAAGCGAAGAAGAGGAGCGGAAGATCAGCCAGCGCGTGGCGGAGATCACGAGGCTCTTTGAAGGGAAAGGCAAGTCGGGCGAGGGCGAAGGCGCAGCGGATGCATCTGGCGAAGCAGGTGCCGCTGGTGAAAATGCGGGCGAAAAGGCGGCCGAGGGCGATGCCGCAAATGCCGCTGTCGGAGGTGCAGGGGCGCAAGGCGCGGCTGGCGACAAGGCTGGAGCGCAGACGGCGCCTTCGAAGGGAGCAGCAGCAAATGCGGGCGCTGGCACGAAGTCCTTCTCCGGAAAGGGTGAATTCTCCAAGTTCAAGAAGGGCGACCGCGGGTATGACCGTGGCTCTGCAAAGAAATCAGACAATCCCGACGTGATCTACGGCAGGGATTTTGAAGAGGTGCCGCAGAAGATCGAGGAGATCATCGGTGAGGTCGGTGAGGTCGTGATCCAGGGCAAGATCCTGAAGCTCGATGCCCGGGAGATCAAGAATGAAAAGACGATCATCATCTTTGACGTGACGGACTTTACGGACACGATCACGGTGAAGACGTTCCTGAAGAACGAGCAGGTGCCTGAGGTCAAGGCGGGCCTGAAGGAAGGTAATTTTGTTAAGATCAAGGGCGTTGCCATGATGGATAAGTTCGATCATGAGCTTTCCATCGGTTCCATCGCGGGCATCAAGAAGACAGGGGACTTTTCCGTGAGCAGGAAGGACCTTGCGGTGCGCAAGCGTGTGGAGCTCCATTGCCACACGAAGATGAGCGACATGGACGGTGTTTCCGAGGCGAAGGACATTGTAAAGCGTGCCTACAAGTGGGGGCATCGCGCCATCGCCATCACGGATCATGGCGTGGTGCAGGGCTTTACGGATGCAGGTCACGTTTGGGACGACCTTTGGAAGGCGAAGAAGGGCGAGTGCAAGGACAAGGGCGAACCTGCGCCGGACAAGCAGGACTTTTTCAAGGTGATCTACGGTATGGAGGCGTATCTTGTCGACGACCTTCGTGAGATCGTGACGGGGGATGCCGGGCAGACCCTGCAGGATGATTTTGTTGTATTTGACATTGAGACCACGGGCTTTTCGCCTGTTTCGGATCATATTATTGAGATCGGTGCCGTGAAGGTTTCGGGCGGTGCGATCGTGGATCGCTTTTCGACCTTTGTGAATCCACAGGTACCTATTCCCTTTGAGATCCAAAGGCTGACGAGCATCAATGACGACATGGTGATCGACGCGCCCCTCATTGAGGCGGTGTTGCCTGAGTTCATGGCGTTTTGCGACGGTGCGGTCATGGTTGCTCACAATGCAAATTTCGACATGAGTTTTATCATGGAGAATTGCAGAAGACAGGGCTTACCTGACAAATTCACCTTTGTCGATACGGTGCAGATTTCGAGAGCAATCCTTGTGGATCAGGCAAGACATACGCTCGACGCCATCTGTAAGACTCTTGGAATCTCGCTTGAAAACCACCATCGCGCGGTAGATGACGCCGAAGCGACGGCGCATATTTTTGAAAAGTTCATCAAGATGCTTGCGGAGCGGCAGATATTCACCCTGGCAGAGCTGAACAAACTTGGCGAAGACAGCGCGTCCATCGTGCAAAAGTCGCCTTCTTACCATGCGATCATCCTTGCAAAGAATGACCTTGGCAGGACCCATCTTTACAAGCTGGTTTCGGAATCGCACCTAAAGTACTTCCACAGAACGCCTAGAGTGCCCAAGAGTCTGGTGCAGAAATACCGCGAGGGCTTGATCCTTGGAAGTGCGTGTGAGGCGGGCGAGCTTTATCGCGCTTTGCTGGACGGACAATCTGATCAGCAGATTGCAAGGATCGTTGATTTTTATGACTATCTGGAGATCCAGCCTGTGGGAAACAATGCCTTTATGGTCAAGTCCGATAAGGTTAGGAGTATCGAGAGCATTGAGGACATTCAGGAAGTCAACCGCAAGATCGTAAAGCTGGGCGAGAAGTTCCACAAGCCCGTGGTTGCGACCTGTGACGTGCATTTCCTGGATCCCCAGGATGAGGTGTATCGTCGGATCATCATGGCAGGCAAGGATTTTGCGGATGCGGATGATCAGGCACCGCTGTACCTGCACACCACCGAGGAAATGCTAGACGAGTTTGCGTATCTTGGGAGCGACAAGGCGTATGAGGTCGTGGTCAAGAATACCAACATGATCGCGGACATGATCGAGACGATCTCGCCGGTGCGCCCTGACAAGTGTCCTCCCGTCATCGAAGACAGTGACAAGACGCTGACCAAGATCTGTTATGACAGGGCTCATGAGATCTACGGCCCGGACCTTCCCGAGGTCGTGGAAGCAAGACTAAAGCGCGAGCTGAATTCCATTATTTCCAACGGATTCGCCGTGATGTATATCATCGCGCAAAAGCTGGTTTGGAAGTCCGTGGAGGACGGGTACCTGGTTGGTTCCCGTGGTTCCGTCGGAAGTTCCTTTGTGGCGACCATGGCAGGGATCACGGAGGTAAATCCTTTAAGCCCGCATTATTACTGCAGCAAGTGCCACTACGTGGACTTTGATTCGGACGAGGTGAAGGCCTACGCTGGTAAGGCGGGCGTGGACATGCCGGACAAGCTCTGCCCCGTTTGCGGCGAAAAGCTCCATAAGGACGGCTTTGACATTCCCTTCGAGACCTTCCTTGGATTCAAGGGCGACAAGGAGCCTGATATCGACCTGAACTTCTCGGGAGAATACCAATCCAAGGCGCATAAATATACCGAGGTTATTTTTGGCGCGGGACAGACCTTCCGCGCAGGCACCATCGGCACGTTGGCAGACAAGACGGCATATGGTTTCGTCAAGAAATACTATGAGGAGCGCGGCGTCGTAAAGCGCAGAAGCGAGATCGAGCGTCTTGCGGCGGGATGCACGGGCGTACGCAGGAGCACGGGTCAGCACCCCGGCGGTATCGTTGTGTTGCCACTCGGTCAGGACATCAATTCCTTCACGCCGGTGCAGCACCCCGCAAACGATATGACGACGGACACGGTGACGACGCACTTTGATTATCACTCCATCGACCATAACTTGCTAAAGCTTGACATTCTCGGGCACGATGATCCGACCATGATCAGAATGCTGCAGGACCTCACGGGGATCGATCCTTTGACGATCCCGCTGGACGGCGCGGACGTGATGAGCCTGTTCCAGAACACGGATGCGCTTGGCGTAACGCCGGAGCAGATTGGCGGGACAAAGCTTGGCGCGCTTGGAATTCCTGAGTTTGGTACGGACTTCGCAATGCAGATGGTTATCGATGCGCAGCCAAAATCCTTCTCGGATCTGGTGCGTATCTCGGGTCTTTCTCACGGCACGGACGTGTGGCTTGGCAATGCGCAGGATCTGATCAAGAGCGGGACCGCGACCATTTCCACGGCCATCTGTACCCGTGATGACATCATGACTTATCTGATCGGAAAGGGCGTGGAGCCTGAGAAGTCCTTTAAGATCATGGAGAACGTGCGTAAAGGTATTGTCGCAAAAGGGAAGTGTGCGCAGTGGGAGGAATGGTCGGCGGACATGAAGGCACACGACGTGCCGGATTGGTACATCGGTTCCTGTAAAAAGATCGCGTACATGTTCCCGAAGGCGCATGCGGCAGCATATGTCATGATGGCTTGGCGAATCGCTTACTGCAAGATCCATTATCCTTTGGCATATTACGCCGCCTACTTCACGATCCGCGCGAAGGCCTTTTCGTACGAACTCATGTGTCAGGGAAAGGCGCATCTCGAGCAGAAGCTCGCGGAACTTCGTGCCAAGGAGGATCAGCAGAATAAGGATAAGGATCAGATCAGTGACATGCGTATCGTGCAGGAGATGTATGCGCGCGGCTTCGAATTCCTGCCTATTGACATTTACAGGGCGCATTCGAGGCACTTCCAGATCATTGACGGCAAGCTGATGCCTCCCTTTACCAGCATTGAAGGCATGGGAGAGAAGGCGGCGGACGGCGTGATGGAGGCCGCAAAGGACGGTCCGTTCCTTTCGAGAGATGACTTTAAGGACAGGACGAAGGTGGCGCAGACTACGATCGACACCATGACGCGGCTTGGGCTCTTGGAGGGATTGCCGGAGAGCAACCAGATCAGCCTTTTTGATTTTATGTAAGCCTTGAAAAATATGGTTGAAATCTCAAAAGAAAAGATGTATAATGTCTTTCGGATTTTAGGGTCGTAAAAAAGCCCGTAAATACAAGTTTTTTCGAAAGAATATTATAAAAAAGAGGTTTGGTTATGGAGACGAAGGAAACAAAAACCGGCGGCTGGCGCGCAAACAAATGGGTGAGAGCCGCAATCCCCGCACTGCTGTTGCATTGTAGTATCGGTACCGTTTACTGCTGGAGTATTTTCAGCCAGGAGATCGCTGATTACATCGGATTCTCCAAGGGCGCAACGGAATGGGCTTTCAGCTTTGCCATTTTCTTCCTCGGCATGTCTGCTGCATTCCTTGGAAACGTGGTTGAGAAGGACATTCACAAGTCTTCCCTGATCGCAACGATCTGCTTTGCCATCGGTATGGCCGGCACGGGCTTTTTCATTTTCCTGGGCGGTCAGAACAAGGGAAGCGTGGTATCCCTGATCGGTATCTACATTTCCTATGGTTTCATCATGGGAATCGGTCTTGGTACCGGATATCTTTCTCCCGTTAAGACGCTGATGCTTTGGTTCTCTGACAGAAAGGGCCTTGCAACCGGTCTTGCAGTGGCAGGCTTTGGCGCCGCAAAGGCAATCGCAAGCCCGATCATGCAGTGGATGCTCCACGGCCTTGGCGAGGGCGGTATCTACAAGATGTTCATCATCCTTGCAGGCGTTTACTTCGTAATGATGTTCATTGGTCACTTGCTCTTAAAGAAGCCTGAAGGCTGGCATGAGCCTCAGTCCAAGGACGCAAAGCCCAGCATCATGCAGGTGCTAAGGACCAAGCCCATCACCAACTATATTGGCATTTGGCTGATGTTCTACATCAACATTACTTGTGGCCTTGCACTGATCTCTCAGGAGAAGATGATCGTGAAGTGCATCGGCCTTGCAGCTTCCGTAGGTATTATCTCCACGATCTCCGCAATCTTCAATGCGGGCGGTCGTCTTGGCTTCTCCGCATGGGCTGACACCATGAAGGACAGAAACACCATCTACAAGATGATCTTCATCCTGTCCATCGCTTTCACGGCTCTCGTAATGGTAACGAGCGGCATCAAGAATGGCGAAGGCAACGTGCTTTTGATCATCCTTGTACTGGTTTTGATCTTCTTCGTAAACGCAGGATACGGCGGTGGCTTCTCCAACGTGCCGACGCTCCTTTCGGATCATTACGGCATGGGTTCCATCAGTGCCATCCATGGCATTACGCTTTCCGCTTGGGCATTTGCAGGTCTGACTGGTAACCAGGTGGCAACCTACATCGTAAACCACTCCGGTGAGTGGATCGATCATGAGGGCGTGAAGATGAATCCCGTTGGATATCAGAACGTTCTTTACTTCACGATCGCGCTGTATATCATCGCGTTGGTTCTTTGCCTGATCCTGGTAAGACCCACCGACAAGGCGCTTGAAGCAAAGGCTGCAAAGAAAGCTGCCAAGAAGGCTTAATAAACAAAAGGCTTTATCATGAAAGAAAACAACAAAGGGCTGCCCTGATCGGCAGCCTTTTTTGGAAGTCAGAGTTTGTATTGAATAAGTTTTTCAAGAAAAGGTTTTGAAGGAGAAAAGGGCATGAGGATTGACGGAACCACAAAGGTTTGCGGCGTGATCGGAAATCCGATCGCACACACGATGTCCCCCCAGATCCATAATTTCCTGGCAGAGAAGATTGGGATCCACATGGCGTACCTTCCTTTCCTTGTGGAAAAGGAGGGGCTTTCTGACGCGATCAAGGGTGCATATGCACTCGACGTGCTTGGCCTGAACGTGACGATCCCTTTTAAGAGCGACGTGTTACCGCTTCTTTGCGGCGTGGATGATCTTGCCGCGCAGATCGGTGCCGTGAACACGCTGGTCCGTAAGGACGAAGGCTTCTATGGATATAACACCGACATGCCCGGACTCTATCGCGCGATGTGTTCCGACGGGATCTCCTTAGAAGGGGAGAAGGTGTTGATTCTTGGAGCGGGCGGCGCCGCAAGGGCCGTGGCCATGATGCTCGCACAAAAGGGCGTCTCCGAGATCAGAATGTTAAACCGCACGCTGGAAAAGGCACAGGCGATTGCCAGTGAGATCGAAGGGGCGACCGGAAAGAAGATCGTGATCCCCATGGAACTTGGCGCTTACAGGGAGCTTCCTGAGGATGAAAAGTTTATCGCGATCCAGGCGACGAACGTTGGCATGCATCCCAACGAGGGCGTGGCAATCCTTTCGGAAAAGGATTTCTACGATCACGTCAGGGTTGGTTACGATCTTGTGTACAATCCCTTGGAAACAAGATTCATGCAGCTTGTCAGGGAATCAGGCGGCAAGGCATATCATGGCCTGAAGATGCTTTTATATCAAGGGATCATCGCATTTGAGCTTTGGACGGGAACGCAGGTTCCTGAAGAGATCGCAAACGAGACCTATGCGGTGGTTTTGGACTTGATGCAGAAAAAGGAAAAGCAATAAGAAGAATGAACAAGAATAAGACGGACAGAAAACAGAACATCCTGCTGATCGGCTTTATGGGAGCTGGCAAGACGTCAGTGGGCCTCAAGCTTTCCTGGAAGCTGCGCATTCCCGTGGAGGACACGGACAAGCTGATCGAGAAAAGGACGGGGAAGGCCATTTCCGAGATCTTTCGGACGGAAGGGGAGGAAGCCTTTCGTGAGATGGAGACGAACCTTCTTCGCGAGATCAGCAAGCGCCCCTATCGCAGGATTCTTTCCGTGGGCGGCGGGACGCCGGTGCGCGAGGAGAACCGAAAGCTCCTTAGAAGGTGCGGAACGGTGATCTACCTGCGCGTTCGGCCGGAGACAGTATATGCAAGGCTAAAAGGAGACAAGTCAAGGCCGCTTTTACAGGGCGACGATCCGCTTGGGACCATTCAAAGACTTATGGAGTCAAGGAAGGAAGCATATGAGTCCTGCGCCGACGTGATCCTGGACGTGGATGAACTCAGCGCGGAGGAATGCGCCACAAGGCTTGTGGGGATTTTGGAGGAAGAAAAATGAAGCTTTTAGTGATCAATGGTCCCAATTTAAATTTCCTGGGGATCCGGGAAAAAGAGGTTTACGGAACGCAGGATTATCAGTATTTGCTGAACATGATCAAGGAAAAGGGAGAGCAGGTCGGATGTGAGATCGAGGTCTTTCAGAGCAACCACGAGGGCGCGATCATCGACCGCATTCAGGAAGCATATTTTGACGGGACGAAGGGCATCGTGATCAATCCGGGAGCATATACTCACTATTCTTATGCGATCCATGACGCGTTGGCAAGCATTCAGGGACTGCCCAAGATCGAGATCCACATCTCGGACATTACGAAGCGTGAGGATTTCCGAAAGGTTTCAGTGACGGCTCCCGCCTGCGACGGACAGATTTACGGACATGGGCTGGAGGGGTACTGCATGGCCATTGATGAAGTGCTCAGACTCCTGGCAGATCGTTAATTGAAAATTTTTTGAAAAAAATTGTTGAAATATTGAGTCATTTATATTAAACTGATTAAGAATTATAAGCGCGAAAATTTTTAGGAGGATATTTTTTTATGATTTCTGCAGGTGATTTCAGAAATGGTATGACCATTGAATTGGATAATAACGTGTTCCAGATCGTGGAATTCCAGCACGTAAAGCCTGGTAAGGGCGCTGCATTCGTACGCACCAAGCTTAAGAACATCAAGAGTGGCGGCGTAGTGGAAAGAACCTTCCGTCCTACCGAGAAGTGCCCTCAGGCGCGTATCGACAGAAAGGACATGCAGTATTCCTATTCTGACGGAGATCTGTTCTACTTTATGGACACTGAGACCTACGATCAGATCGCTCTGAATTCCGAGACCGTTGGTGATGCACTGAAGTTCGTGGTTGAGAACGAAGTTTGCAAGATCTGCTCCCACAATGGCAGCGTGTTCTCCGTTGAGCCTCCTCTGTTCGTAGAGCTGACCATCACGGATACCGAGCCTGGCTTCAAGGGCGACACCGCAACCGGCGCAAGCAAGCCCGCGATCGTTGAGACTGGCGCGCAGGTAATGGTTCCTCTGTTCGTTGAGCAGGGTGACAAGATCAAGATCGACACCAGAACTGGTGAGTATCTGTCCCGCGTATAATACGGGGCGAACTCCCAAAGCAGAAAAACAGACTTGTAAGGCAATGATTTTCGAAGGAGAGTCATTGCCTTTCTGATTTTAAATTTTGGTTTCATGGGTTTGACTTTAAGGATTTTGCTTTCAAGGATTCAAAGAGGGAGCGGAGGGGATGCCGCGCCTTTGGGAGTTTGGCTTGTAAATGGACATGAAATGAATAAACTGGAATTTGCGGAAGAGATCAAGCGTTTTGTGAAAGATGATCTTGGCGAAGCATATGAGGTCGGCCTCCGGGAGGTGACCAAGAACAATGGCGTTACGCTGATTGGCGTTACGTTGACGGATAAGTGCAGCCAGGTGGCGCCCACGATCTACCTGGATGAACTTTATAAGGATTATCAAAACGGACGGAGCGTAGAGGGCATCGCGGCCCTGGTGATCTCAAGCCTTCGAAAGGGCATGCCAAAGCAAAGGGTTCACATGGAGTTCTTTACCGAATTTGATAACGTCAAGGATCAGATCTGTTATCGACTGATCCATTATGACCGCAATGAAAAGCTTCTTGAGACGATCCCGAACCTTCCGTTTTTGGATCTTGCCATTACGTTTTTCTATCCCTTTCATCATGAGGAGATCGGATATGGCAGCATTCAGATCACCAACGAGCATATCAAAAGATGGGGCGTGAACGTGAAGGACCTTTGGCGCGTTGCGAATGAGAATACGCAAAGACTCTTCCCACAGCAATGTTGTCCCATGGGAGACATTTTGATGGAATTGACTGGCATGATAAAGGGGGAAGAATGGCCGGAGTTGCCTTCGGAAGAGGATATGGAGCATTTCCTGCCGATGATGCGGGTACTGACAAACCGGCAAAGGACGTTTGGGGCGTCCGTCATCCTTTACGATCACTATCTGGAACGGCTTTCTGACAGCTTTGGTCAGAGTCTGTACCTTATCCCGAGCTCAATCCATGAGGTCATTGTGATGCCAGTCAAGGAGGGGGCGGATGAGATAGGGCTCCAGGATATGATCAAGGAAGTCAACAAGGAGGTGCCGCCGACGGATGTCCTTTCAGACAGGCTTTATTACTATGACAGGGCCAGCAAAACCATTAAAATGGCATGTGAGAGGGCTTTGCAGGGGGCATAAATACCGAAAAACAAGGCTTTGTTCTTAAAAGAAGGTAGACATTTTCGTTGAATTATGGTAGTATTATCAAGGTGGCGCCATCCAAAATGATCGGCATGATGCCCGATCAAAAATCAGTTCCAAAGCATTTTGCGATCGTAGTCTAATGGATAAAACGATGGCCTCCGACGCCGTTGTTGCAGGTTCGAGTCCTGTCGGTCGCACGATGCGCCACCTTGATGAGCATAAGAGGGTTCAATGAAAGAAAAAGTAAGACAAATCTGGGAAATCGTGATGAGGAACGGGAAGTATATCTTTCCCGTGGTTGTCTGCGCCGCAGTTGCGATCACCGTCGTGATCGCACTCAAGGCAAGTGGCGTTCATCGCGAAGAACTAAATAAGATCGGCGAGACGATCACCACCTTCGAGAGTCAGACGGCAACTTCAACCTCGGAAACAAAGGAGGAGATCGCGCTGGTCAAGAACGAAGACCCCGCGATCCTTCAGGCAGTGGAGACGTATTATAATGCGCTTGCCGAGGGAGATGAGGCTGCCCTGAATGCCATCTGTGACAAGGTGGAAGAGATGGACATGCTTTGGTTCTTGGAGACTTCGAAGTACGTGGAGTATTATCCCGCACTGGATGTTTACACGAAGCCGGGATATGCGGAGGGCGAAACCATCGCATATGTTTGCTTCATGGTAAAGCTGACGGGTAAGGAAACGCCTTATCCGGGCTACATGCGTCATTATCTCTGCACTGCCGAGGATGGTTCTTTGTACATGAAGCGGACCAACCTTTCCGATGCGGCGAACGAATACGTGCTCAAGGTGAGCAACGAGGCGGACGTCCTGGAGCTGACCAACCGCATCAAGGTGGAGTTTGATGAGCTTATGGAGAGCCAGCCGGATCTTCTCGGATACATGAATGACGTTTCCGAGGAAGTGATGCGCATGGTTGGCATCGAGCTTGGCAATCAGAAGGGCGAGAACAACACGGAAGAAACGGATCCAAACGGCGAGACCGGTGAAGGCGGAGAAGGTGGCGAGGGCGGTACGGATGACCCCAGCCTTCCGACGGAAGAGCAGACAGAGGAGATCATTTACGCGATCGCATCCACGACGGTCAACGTCCGTAAGTCCGACAGTGAAAAGGCTGAGAAGATCGGCAGGCTGACGGGTGGCACGAAGGTGCAGGTGCTCGAGCAGATGGTCAATGGATGGACCAAGATCGTCTACGAGAAAAAAGAAGGCTACGTGATGTCCAAGTACCTGAAGGTTCAGGAATCGGCCAAGAAATTTACTCCGATCGGAAAAGTCAAGGCGACGGACAACATCAACGTGCGTGCGGACGCAAGCGCGGATTCCTCCAAGATCGGTACTCTGGTCAAGGGTGACAGCGTGGACCTGCTTGCAGTGGAAGGCGAATGGTGCAAGATCAATTTCAAGGACCAGATCGCGTACGTGAAGGCAGAGTATGTGGAGCGCGAGTGATTTTGTGCATTTCACACAAAAAATCAGAATGAAATTTTACAAGTTAATGCGATAAAGTACGTTGCATTTTGCAAAATGCGGGTATATAATAGCACCAATGGGACAAAGGCGTTCTGAAAAGGGGACACTTTGTCCTTTTTCGTTGTCGGAGCGCAGGATCCACAAAAATATAAGGAGGACATGAAAATGTCATATGTTGATGAGGTTTTTGACCTGGTAGTTGCTAAGAACCCTGCACAGCCCGAATTCCATCAGGCAGTAAAGGAAGTTCTCGAGTCCCTTCGTGTTGTGATCGAAGCAAACGAAGAGCAGTATCGTAAGGATGCACTTCTTGAGAGAATCGTAACTCCCGAGAGACAGATCCTGTTCCGCGTTCCCTGGGTAGATGACAAGGGTCAGGTTCAGGTAAACAATGGTTTCCGCGTACAGTTCAATTCCGCAATTGGACCTTACAAGGGAGGCCTTCGCCTTCATCCTTCAGTAAACCTTGGTATCATTAAATTCCTTGGCTTCGAGCAGATCTTCAAGAATTCCCTGACCGGCCTTCCCATCGGCGGCGGCAAGGGTGGTTCCGATTTCGATCCTAAGGGCAAATCCGACAGAGAAGTAATGGCATTCTGCCAGAGCTTTATCAATGAGCTTTACAGACACATCGGCGCAGACACCGACGTACCTGCAGGTGACATTGGTACCGGCGCTAGAGAGATCGGTTATATGTATGGCCAGTACAAGAGACTGACCGGACTTTACGAAGGCGTTCTGACCGGTAAAGGCCTTTCCTACGGCGGATCCCTTGCAAGAACTCAGGCAACTGGTTACGGCTTGCTTTACCTGACCGAGGAAATGCTCAAGTGCAATGGCAAGGACATCGCTGGCAAGACCGTTGCAGTTTCCGGTTCCGGTAACGTTGCAATCTACGCGATCGAGAAGGCTCAGCAGCTTGGCGCTAACGTAGTGACCTGCTCTGATTCCACCGGTTGGGTATATGATCCCGAAGGAATCGACGTTGCACTCCTCAAGGAGGTTAAGGAAGTTAAGAGAGCAAGACTGACCGAGTACGCTGCAAAGAGACCTTCCGCTCAGTATCATGACAAGGCTACCGAGGGCAATAATCAGTGGATCATCAAGGTTGACGTTGCTCTTCCTTGCGCAACCCAGAACGAGCTGAACCTTGACGATGCTAAGAACCTCGTTGCAAACGGCGTTATGGCTGTTGCAGAGGGCGCTAACATGCCTACCACTCTTGAGGCTACCAAGTACCTTCAGGAGAACGGCGTTCTGTTCTGCCCTGGTAAGGCTGCAAACGCTGGTGGCGTAGCTACCTCCGCTCTGGAGATGAGCCAGAACAGCGAGAGACTTTCCTGGACCTTCGAAGAGGTTGATGCTAAGCTGAAGACCATCATGGTGAACATCTTCCACAACCTTGACGCAGCAGCTAAGAAGTACGGCAAAGATGGCGACTACGTTGCAGGCGCTAACATTGCAGGTTTCCTGAAGGTTGCTGAGGCAATGACTGCTCAGGGTATTGTATAGTAAATAGCGTTTCGGGCCCCGTGACCGCAAGGTCATGGGGCTTTCTTTTTGTAACGGAATCGTTACTTTTTTAGTGCCTCCCAAGGTGGCTTTTTCGTTGACTTTCACATGTCTTCGGGCTATTATGTAAGTAGGTGTTTTGTTGTTACATGGTTTACTGTGAAAGGAGAACGTGAATGTACGTTAATAAGATCCTTCAAAGATTCTATACGGGAAATGACACGCAGGTGAATCCGGATCAGATCAGGGGCTGCCTTCTTGGAGGCGCGGCTGGAAATGCCCTTGGCTATTCGGTTGTTTTTATGAATGAGGAAGAAATCCAAAAGAATTTTGGCGAGAGCGGGATCACGGAGTATCAGATCACGAGAAAGGGCGGCAAGGCCATGATCTCGGACGATACGCAGATGACGTTGTTTACGGCCAACGGACTTTTGGTCGCGGACACGAAGGCGAAGATCGGCGGCATTCAGGTCTGGCCGAGAAGCTACGTGGCCATGGCTTATCAGGACTGGCTCAGAACGCAGGAGATGAGCTATGAGGAGTACTTAAAGTCCTCAGAGGAGATGGAGACCTCCGGAAAACATAGCGTTTCCTGGCTTTCCGACATCCCTGAACTTTACAGCAGAAGGCTTCCCGGCAACACTTGCCTGTCAGCCTTGAAGCTCCGCAAGAATGCGGAATATTTTGCGGAAGACTATACTAAGGACACGGTGAACAACAGTAAGGGTTGTGGCGGCGTGATGCGCATTGCGCCTCTTGGACTTACCTTCCATAAGATGAACACTTTGCGTCTGGACAGCGAGGGCGCACAGATCGCGGCGATCACCCACGGCAATTCTCTGGGATATATGCCCGCGGCGATCCTGACGCACGTTATCAACCGCATCGTGTTCCCGAAAGAGCAGCTCACCTTAAAGGAGATCGTGGTGGAAGCCGTAGGCAGAGCCATGGAATTGTTTGCAGGGGATGAGCACCTGAATGAACTTGCGGACATCATTGATCTGGCCATTTCCCTTTCCGAGAATGAGGAAAGCGATCAGGACAACATCCGAAAGATCGGTGAGGGCTGGGTTGCAGAAGAAACCTTGGCCATCGCGATTTATTGCGCACTGCGTCATCAAGGTGATTTCTCGGCCGGCATTATCGCCGCGGTAAATCACGCAGGAGACAGCGATTCCACCGGAGCCATCGCCGGAAACATTCTTGGCGCACTGGTCGGGTTCGATGCCATCGATGAGAAGTGGAAGAAGGATCTGGAATTATATGACGTCATCATGGAGATGGCGGATGACCTTTGTCTGTGGATCCAGATGTCTGACAAGGCAAACTTCGATGATCCTGAATGGAAGAGAAAATACTATAGATAAAACAATATAGACAAAACATAAGGCGGTGAACAATTCGTTCACCGCCTTAATCATAGGTTCGTTTGTAAATTAATAGTTTTCTTCCTGCTCTGAAAGATCACGCTCTTTTTGCGCGGTCATTCTCTTGATGGCATCTAAGTACTTGTCATAGATCTCCTCAGGAGCCAGGCCTGAAAGAGACTGATTCTGTAAGTAGAGAAGCGTTAAAGCTTCGATCTCATTGCTGGGAAACGCACCCTGATTGAATTGATCCATAAGAAAGCTCCTTTCCTTCCACTTGACCATTTTTACGTCGTGCCAAGTGCTCCTTTCCCTATTATATAGAATTCAAAACAATTTATCAACCTTAAAGAAGAAAAAACTGTAGGAAAATTCAGGGGGCGATTGTTTGACGTCGCTGCCCAATTTGTGCTATACTACCTTTGTTTGTAAGCATTTGACAGGAGGATCATGGAATGAACATTGTTTGCTTGGATCTTGAAGGCGTGCTCGTGCCGGAGATCTGGATCGCTTTTTCGGAGGCGAGCGGGATCCCGGAGCTTCGCAGGACAACGCGTGACGAGCCGGATTATGATAAATTGATGAAATGGAGGATCGGAATCTTAAAGGAGCATGGACTTGGGCTCAAGGAGATCCAGGAGACGATTGCAAAGATCGATCCAATGCCCGGGGCAAAGGAGTTTTTGGATGAGCTTCGCAGCATCACGCAGGTGCTCATCATCAGCGATACCTTTTCCCAATTTGCCGGTCCTTTGATGAAGAAATTAGGATACCCGACGATCTTCTGCAATGAGCTTGAGGTTGCTGAAAATGGCGAGATCACGGGCTTTCGGATGCGCTGCGAGCAGTCCAAGCTGACGACGGTGAAGGCACTGCAGTCCATCGGTTTTGAGACCATCGCAAGCGGCGACAGCCATAATGACCTCGGAATGATCCTTGCAAGCAAGGCAGGGTTCCTGTTTAAGAGCACCGAGCAGATCAAGGCAGATCATCCAGAGCTTCCCGCATACGAGACCTATGAGGAGCTTCTTGCGGCGATCAAAAAGGCGTTATAGGGAAAGGCCCATGGCGAAACGCGCTGTGGGCTTTTACGACTGTAAGGCGTGACGGAAGATAAATTCACGTGGAAGGAGGAACGAGGCTTCATGGGAGCGGAAAACACGCTGACGGCTTACGTGGATGGCAGTTATAATGATGAACTAAAACGATATGCCTTCGGCTGCGTGTTCCTTCCTCCACAGGGTGGCATTTATCTGGCAATGGGCAATGGCGAAAACCCGGACACGGTTTCGATGCGAAACGTAACGGGTGAGATGCTCGGCGCCATGTATGCAGTGAAAACCGCGATGAAGAATGGCTTTACTTCCGTAGATATTTACTATGATTACGAAGGCATTGAAAAGTGGGTGACCGGCGAATGGAAGGCGAAAAAGGACCACACGAAGAAATATGCTGAGGCCATGAGAACATGGGGGACGCAGATCAAGGTGAGCTATCACAAGGTCACCGCCCATGCCAAGGTGGAATACAATGAACTCGCCGACAAGACGGCAAAGAGAGCCTTGGAAGAGGCAAAGGGCGTTCCGCCCATCAGGATGTTAGAGGAATTGGAAACATGGAATTGATGCGGCTCAACAAGTTTCTTGCATCTCGCGGGATCTGTTCAAGGCGGGAAGCGGACAGGCTGATCGAAAGCGGATCCGTTACGGTGAACGGCGCGCCAGCGCAAATGGGAATGCTCGTGGACGGAAGCGAGGAGATCATCTGCGAAGGGAAAAAAGTCGGAGAAGAGCAGAAGAAAGTCGTTCTTTTGTATCATAAGCCGGCGGGCGTGACCTGCACGCAAAGGGACGCACACGCAAAGCGGACCATTGCGACGGAGATCGACTATCCACTTCGTGTAACATATGCAGGCAGGCTGGATAAGGAATCCGAGGGACTGCTCCTTCTAACGAACGATGGCGACCTGATCGAGGAAATGATGCGCGGCGCCAACGGACATGAGAAAGAATATGAAGTATGGGTGAACCGCCCGATCCAGGCATCTGACCTGAAGGAAATGGCCGCGGGCGTTTACCTGGAAGAATTAGACGTTACCACAAGACCCTGCGAGGTCAGAAAGACGGGCGAGAAGTCGTTTCGCATCGTTCTGACGCAGGGGCTGAACCGCCAGATCCGCCGAATGTGTGAAACTCTTGGATATCGAGTGGTGCATCTGATGAGATATCGCGTAGTCAATCTGGAACTTGGCGACTTGCCAAAGGGCCAGTACCGCGAGGCAACGGCGCAGGAAGTCGAAGGACTTTGGAAGGCGCTACGATTTGGTGCAGGGCAGAAAAAGCAAACGAAAGCAAAGCTTTCAGATGATGGAGAAAAACATGCCGGAAGAAGAAAACAAGGAAATCAGAGACGATAAGGCAGCCAAAATGGAACGGATCCGCGAACTCGTTCCGATCTTAAATCGGGCGGCGCAGGCTTACTATGCCGAAGACGTGGAGGTCATGAGCAACTTAGAGTATGACAGGCTCTATGATGAACTTGTCAGACTTGAGGCTGAGACCGGCTTTGTGCTGGCTGGGTCCCCCACGGTCAAGGTGGGCTATGAGGCCGTAGATTTCTTGCCGAAGGAGCGTCACGCCGCACCCATGCTCTCTTTGGATAAGACGAAGAGCAGGGAAGCGCTTCGGGACTGGCTTTCGGGGCATGAAGGGCTTCTTAGCTGGAAGCTTGACGGGCTGACAGTCGTTCTTACATATGAAGGCGGGAGCCTTTCTAAGGCCGTGACCAGAGGCAATGGCGAAGTGGGAGAAGTGATCACGGCAAATGCCAAGACTTTTGTGAATCTCCCTGCAAAGATCGCGTTTGGCGGCAGGCTTGTGCTTCGCGGCGAAGCAGTCATCACATATTCTGATTTTGAGAAGATCAATGCAAGCATTCCCGAAGAGGGCGAGAAATATAAGAATCCCAGGAACCTTTGCAGCGGTTCCGTTCGCCAGCTTGACAGCAGCGTGACTGCACAGAGGAGCGTGCGCTTTTTTGCATTTTCCCTGGTGGAGGCCATCCAGGATGACGGCACCCAGGTGGAATTTGAGAATTCCAGACAGAAGGAATTTGAGTTTTTGAAGACCCAGGGCTTCTCCGTGGTGGAGCATTACCTTGTCACGGAAGAGACCATTATGGCTACGATCGAAGCCTTTGAAAAGAAGATAGAAACCTATGACGTGCCCTCCGACGGACTTGTTCTGACCTATGAAGACATTGAATATGGCAGGTCCCTTGGCAGAACGGCAAAATTCCCGCGGCATTCCATCGCTTTCAAGTGGGCGGATGAGCTACGGGAGACCACCCTCCTTGAGGTGGAGTGGAGCCCGAGCAGAACTGGCCTGATCAATCCCGTTGCCATTTTTGAGCCCGTAGAGCTTGAGGGCACGACGGTGAGCAGGGCGTCCGTGCATAACGTGAGCGTTGTCAGGGCGCTGAGACTTGGGATCGGTGACCGTGTGACCGTATATAAGGCGAACATGATCATCCCGCAGATCGCGGAGAATCTCACGGCCAGTGGTTCTCTGGTGATCCCTGAAACCTGTCCCGTATGCGGCGGACCTACGCAGATCCGTAGCACGGGGGAAGCACAGGTGCTCTATTGCGTGAATGAAAAGTGTCCTGCAAAGCAGATCGGAAGCTTTGTGCTCTTTGTCAGCAGGGATGCCATGAACGTGGACGGCCTTTCCGAGGCGACCTTGGAAAAGCTGGTGGATCTTGGCTTTGTGAAGGAATTTGCGGATCTGTTCCATCTGTCGGATCACAGGGATGAGATCGCGAAGATGGAAGGCTTTGGAGAAAAGTCTTGCCAGAATCTGCTAGACAGCATCGACAAGGCAAGGAATACGACGCTTCCGCGCGTCATCTATTCTTTGGGGATCGCAAACGTTGGCCTTTCTAATGCAAAGCTTCTTTGCAAGGAGTTTGATCATGACGTAGATCGACTTATGAATGCAAGTGCTGAGGAACTGAGCGCCATCCCGGGGATCGGCGACGTGATCGCAAGATCCTATGTGGAATATATGTCCGACGCTGATAATCGGGCAAAGCTTCTTGACCTGCTCGCAGAGCTTACGATCGAAAAGCCCGTGCAGAGCACGGAGAAGCAAAACCTTGCAGGGCTTTCCTTTGTGGTGACGGGAAGTCTTGTGCATTATGCAAGCAGAAATGACCTCAAGGAAGAGATCGAGGCGCGCGGCGGTAAGGTGACGGGAAGCGTTACCGGAAAGACGGAGTGCCTGATCAATAATGACGTGAATTCCAATTCCACGAAAAACAAGACCGCGAAGGAATTGGGCGTCAAGATCCTTTCTGAGGATGATTTTTTAAGAACTTATTTTGGAGGAATGGACCATGCCGATTAAAACACAAAGCTCATTACCGGCTAAGGAGATTTTGGAGAGCGAGAATATATTCGTCATGGACGAGACCAGATCGATGCATCAGGACATCCGTCCCCTTCGCATTCTGATCTTGAACAACATGCCGATCAAGCAGGACACGGAGTTGCAGCTTCTTCGGGCGCTGTCAAACACGCCGCTGCAGGTGGAAGTGACGCTGATGAACACCGTGACGCATGTTTCGCGCAACACGCCGCAGAGCCATCTAAACAAATTTTATACGACGTTCGATAAGATCAAGGAAGAATACTACGACGGCCTGATCATCACGGGAGCGCCCGTGGAGGACATCGATTTTGAAGAGGTGGATTACTGGGAAGAGACCTGCCAGATCATGGACTGGGCCGAGACTCACGTGACCAGCACGCTTCACATCTGTTGGGCGGCGCAGGCCGGATTCTATCATTATTATGGGATCAACAAGCACAAGCTTCCCCAAAAGCTCTTTGGCATATACGAGCATAAGGTTTTGAACCGCAAGATCGAGCTGGTGCGCGGCTTTGACGACATGTTCCTTGCACCGCACAGCCGCCATACGGAGACGCGCGCGGAGGACATTCATGCCTGTAAGGATCTGACGATCCTGGCGGAGAGCGAAGCGGCCGGCGTATTCCTGGCGTTTGCGGAAAACGGAAAGAAGATCTTTGTGACCGGTCACCCGGAGTATGACAGGTTGACGCTGAGCAACGAGTATTTCAGGGATCTGAACAAGGGACTTCCCATCCAGGTGCCTTACAATTATTTCCCGCAGGATGACCCGAGCCAAAGGCCCCTCTTGTCCTGGAGATCTCACAGTAACAACCTTTACAGCAACTGGCTGAATTACTATGTATATCAGGTAACGCCGTACGTTCTGAACGGAAAATAGAGTCTTTTTTCGGCTAAAATTCATGCATGAAAATGTACTTGACGAAACGTTTTACCTAAGCTATACTAAAATGCGGTAACCTGTGAGGGTTGCTTGATTGTGCTTTTTGAGAGGGCAACGATGGGATATATTGACGTACATTGTCACGTATTACCGGGCGTGGATGACGGCTCTTCGGACATGGACGAAACCATGGAAATGCTTCGGATCGCTGAGCGAAGCGGCATTAGCGACATGATCGTCACCCCGCATTACAAGCAGGGGCGCGTGGGCACGCCGAGAAAGGTCATCGGCGAGATGATCGACAAGGTGGAGCAGTACGCCAAGCTGAGCGGCATCACCGTAAAGCTTCACCCGGGTACGGAGGTTTACTATCATTCGTCGCTGGAGGAAAAGCTGGAAAGCGGATGGCTTGCCACCATGAACGATACGGAATTTGTGTTGGTGGAGTTTAGCCCCTTTGAAACCTTTCCTTATATCCGAAACGCGATCGATGACGTGTTCAGCCTTGGATACAAGCCGGTCCTGGCACACGTGGAGAGATACCAGTGCATGCTGGGAAGCGTGGAGCACGTAAGGATCCTTCACGAGATGGGCTGTCGCATTCAGGTAAATGCGAGCAGTGTTGACGGAAGCTATGGTTTTAAGGTCAAGCACTTCATCAAAAAGCTCCTTAAAGAGCAGTTGGTGGATTACGTCGGCACGGACGCACATGATCAAAAAAGCAGAATCCCTGACATGGAGAAATGCGCTGTGCAGATCCGAAAGGTCTGCGACGAAGGATATGCCGATGACCTGCTAGGTCAAAATGCGACAAGGGATTTTTTGAACTAAAGAAAAGTATTTTTTCTAAAATATTGTAAGAAAAAGGCAGGAGAAGACTCATGCAAAGCAAGGATGACGTGATCGAGATCGATCTGCAAGAATTGGTAATGCTTCTTTTTCATTGGCTGTGGCTTTTGGCACTGTGCGGGATCGTGGCCGGACTGGTCGGGTTTCTCGCATGTAAATTGACCGTAACGCCCTGGTATGAATCTACTACGAGGATTTACATCTTGAACCGGAACAATGATTCCGTCGTATCCTATCAGGATCTGCAGTCCTCCACGTTGCTTACGAAAAACTATTCACCGCTGATCAAGAGCCGTGCCGTTCTGGAAAAGGTGATTGAAACCTGTGGCCTGCAGGAAACCTTTGAGAGCCTGTCAAGCAGAGTAAAGGTTGCTACGGTAAATGATACCAACCTGATCGCCATCACGGTAACGGACGCTGATCCGTCCATGGCGCAGCTCCTTGCAAAGGAAGTGCGTCTGGAGGCATCCGAACACATTGTTGAAGTAATGAAGGTAGAGGCGGCAAACCTGGAGACGGAAGCAAACCTTCCGACGAGACCCGCAGGACCGAATGCAAAGAAGTGGGGCCTGATCGGTGCACTCCTTGGCGTTTTTGCATGCGCGGCAATCCTTGTGATCCAGTATCTCCTTGATGACACCATCAAGAGTGCCGAGGACGTTGAGCGTTATCTTGGCCTTAGCACCCTGGCAATGATCCCCGTCGTTGAGAAGAATGATAAGACAAAGAAGAAGTCTGGCCATAGAGAACACTTTGATTCCGAGATGGTGAAGGCCGTTGACGAAGAAAACGCAAACATGGACGTTGTTGTTCAGGATCTTAAGTCCAGAGAGGAGGGTTGATCATGCAGAATATCGAGCTGAATCTGGAAGAATTGGATTACAGAACGCGAGAGGCATATAAAACCCTTCGTACCAACATTGAGTTCTCCGGTGATGACATCAAGGTGGTCTGCGTGACCAGTGCCACCCCGAACGAAGGTAAGAGTTCCGTATCCTTTGAGCTTGCGATCTCATATGCTCAGATGGGCAAGAAGGTTCTCCTTGTGGACGCAGACCTTCGTAAGTCCGTCATGAGACAGCGTCATAAAAAAGGTAAGGTACGTCTTGGCCTTGCAAACTATCTGGTTGGTAAGGCAAAGCTGGAAGAGGCGCTTTGCACGACGAACGTGCGCAATCTCGACATGATCTTTTCCGGTCCCGTGCCGCCCAACCCCAGTGAGCTCCTTGGAAACAATCGTTTCAAGAAGATGATTGCTGATGCGAGAGAATATTATGACATGATCATCATTGACACGCCTCCTCTGGGAAGCGTGATCGATACCGCAGTCGTTTCTAAGTGCTGTGACGGCGCGGTGATCGTAGTATCCTGCGGAGACGTAAGCTATCGCTTCGTCCGCAAGGTAAAGGAACAGTTGGACGTGGCGGGGATCCGCATCCTCGGCGTTATACTGAATAAAGTAAATATTTCCGGTAAGGGCTATTACGGCAAGTACTATGGCAAGTATTACGGGAAATATTACGGAAAGTATTACGGAAATTATGGCGATCAATCAAATTAATCCAAATGATCCTGAAGGATCCAAAAAGAACACTTCGAAGAAGAGGCATGGAAGCGCGGGCTTTATCGCGCTTTCCGTGGCCCTTCTTCTTGTTATTGTGGGACTTGGGTGTTTCCTTTGGAAGAAGAATCAGGAACTGAATGAGAAGTCAGAGCCTTTTTCGCTAGCAGAGGAAGCAACCTTTAGCGTATCCGAAAATACGCCCGAAGAGGTGGCAAAGAAGATTGAATCCGCTTCGCAGGAAAGCGCCGAGGCAGCGACTCTAGAGACGGAGAGCGAAGAAGCATCGGTAGAAACCTCAAACGCAGAGGAGACGCCGGAACCTTCTGAGGAACCGACGGAAGAGACAAAAGAAACCGTAGAAGCCACTCCGGAGCCCCAGGAAACCGCTAAGCCTTCCGAAGAAACACAGGCCACACAGCAAACCGTCAGCGAAGAGGAGAAGGCAAAGCAAAAGGAAGGCGAGCAGGCCGTGGCGAAGGCAACGGCACAATCGAACGATCCCATGACCCGAGTGATCGATTTCGCGACCTTGCAATCAAAGAAGAATGGTCACATTTACGCATGGATCAGCGTTCCCGGAACGAATGTTGATTATCCCGTGCTTCGCCATCCTACGGATGACGGATATTATCTCTATCATAACCTGAACGGCAGCCAGGGCTATCCTGGGTGTATCTACACGGAGAACTGCAACAGCAAGGAATGGACGGATCCCGTCACGGTGCTTTATGGTCACGACATGCGTTCAACCGGCACAATGTTCCATCAGCTGCACAAGTTTGAAAAGCAGGATTTCTTTGACAAGCATGAATTCTTCTACATATACACGCCCGACAAGACCTTGAAATATCAGATCTTTTCGGCTTACGTGCATACAAATGAACATTTGATCGGGAATCACAATTTCTATAACTCTACTGAGTTTGATTCCTTCTTCGGAACCGTACTTGCGACGAATTCCGGCAACAGCCACGTGCGTGACGGCGTGAGCATCGATTCCAACAGCAAGATCGTGGCACTCTCGACCTGCATTAAGAACAAGCCGGAGAACAGATATATCATTTTTGGCGTATTAGTGAATTAGACCTAAAGGAGAAATGACATGGAAGTATTTTACCACAGCACGAGAAGCGAAGGCAAAGGCGTGACGGCTTCTCAGGCAATCTTAAAGGGCCTTTCGGATGACGGCGGATTGTTTGTGCCGGACCACGTGCCCGCACTTGACAAGAGCCTTTCCGAGCTTGCAGGCATGACCTATCAAGAAGTGGCTTATGAAGTCATGAAGCTTTTCCTGACCGACTTTACGGAGGAAGAACTCAAATCCTGCATTGCGAAAGCATATGATGCGAAATTTGACACGGAAGTGATCGCACCGCTTGTTTCGGCAGACGGAGCATATTTCCTCGAGCTCTTTCACGGTTCCACGATCGCGTTCAAGGACATGGCACTTTCGATCCTGCCGCACCTTCTCATCACTTCTGCGAGAAAGAATCAGGTGAAGAATGAGATCGTTATCCTGACCGCAACCTCCGGAGATACCGGAAAGGCCGCTTTGGCCGGCTTCGCAAACGTGGAGGGAACGAGGATCATCGTTTTCTATCCTAAGAACGGCGTAAGCCCCATCCAGGAAAAGCAGATGGTGACGCAAAAGGGCGCGAACACGCTCGTTGTCGGCATTCACGGAAATTTTGACGATGCACAGACCGGAGTGAAGAAGATCTTTTCCGATAAGGCACTGGCGAAGGAAATGGACGAGAAGGGATTCCAGTTCTCTTCTGCAAACTCCATCAACATCGGACGTCTGGTACCTCAGGTCTGCTATTATGTTTATGCCTATGCAAAGCTCCTTTCCGAGGGCAAGATCGCAGAGGGAGAGAAGATCAACGTCGTTGTTCCTACGGGCAACTTCGGCAACATCCTTGCGGCATTCTACGCAAAGAACATGGGACTTCCCATTGCAAAACTCATCTGCGCGTCCAATGAGAACAAGGTGCTCTTTGACTTCTTTAGCACTGGCATATACGACCGCAACAGAGAATTCATGCTGACCAGCTCACCTTCCATGGACATTCTGATCTCCAGCAACCTTGAACGCCTGATCTACCGCATCGCCGGTAACGACGCGGCCAAGAACGCTGAGTTCATGAAGGCTCTGAGCGGCCAGGGGAAATACGTGATTGACGACTCCATGAAAGCAGGCCTCGCTGATTTCTACGGAAATTACGCCAGCGAGAAGGAGACCGCGGAGACCATTAAGAAGATCTACGAAGACTGCGGCTATGTGATCGACACCCATACGGCAGTTGCAGCGGCAGTATATGACAAATACAAAACCGAAACCGCTGACGCCACCAAGACCGTCATCGCCTCAACCGCCAGCCCCTTCAAATTCACCAGAAGCGTCATGAATGCGATTGACACCAAGTACGATTCCATGACCGACTTCGAACTCGTTGACGAACTTTCCAAGATTGCAAACGTCAAAGTTCCCAACGCCATTGAAGAGATCCGCACCGCGCCCGTCCTTCACGACAAACAATGCGACATCGACAAGATGCAGACCGTTGTCAGAGAATTCCTTGGTATTTAAATTTCATTCCCATGCCAATCACACTTGGCATGGGATATTTTCATTCTCGATGACGATCCATTACCTATTCTTTCATGCGTCATGGAAGCACGTGACGGAATGGCTCGATTATTACAACGAATCCGACTCCGAGGGGAGAGTTTGTGTGGTCCCCTTGCAGGGCCGTATTCGACGTCGGTACTTAGGCGGCGTCCTTTGACGCCTTAGTACCCGCTACGTCGAATCACGGAGTGCGAACGTCCCTGCAAGGGGACACACAAACTAGGCCCCGAGATTGCTATCACAAAACGCAAAACTCAAACTGAAGGGGACACACAAACTAGGCCCCGAGTTTGCTATCACAAAACGCAAAACTCAAACTGAAGGGGACACACAAACTAGGCCCCGAGTCAGCTTTTTTAACCACATGTTTCGAAAGGAGACCCCCATGAACGCAAAAGAAATGCTCCACCACGTCGACCACACCCAACTCAAGCCCTTCGCCACTTGGTCAGACATCCAAAAACTCTGCGACGAAGCCATCGCCTTCGGCACCGCCTCCGTCTGCATCCCGCCCGCGTACATAAAGCGCGTCCATGACACCTACGGCGAGAAGATCAACATCTGCACCGTTGTCGGCTTCCCCTTGGGCTACAGCGTAACTGCCGCCAAGGTTGCAGAAGTAAAGCAGGCACTCACCGAAGGCTGCAATGAGATCGACATGGTGATCAATATCAGCGACGTAAAAAACGGCGATTTTGACAAAGTCGAAGAGGAGATCCGCACCCTGAAGGCAGCATGCGGCGACCACGTTCTCAAGGTGATCATCGAGACCTGTTACCTGACGACGGAAGAAAAGATTGCCATGTGCCACGCAGTCACCAATGCGGGCGCTGACTACATCAAGACCTCTACCGGCTTTGGCACGGGCGGCGCCACCATAGAGGATGTAAAACTCTTCAAGGAGAACATTGGCCCAAGCGTGAAGATCAAGGCCGCAGGCGGCATTTCCACCATTGATGATCTTAAGGCATTTCTGGATCTCGGGTGCGATCGCATCGGAACCTCCAGAGCAGTAGGACTCCTCAAGGGAGAAGCGACGGAAGGATATTGATAAATCGTAAAGGAGTAGCTCATGAACGAAGTAATTCAAAACAGGTTGCAAAAGCTCCGCAGCGTAATGCAACAAAAAAACATTGATTATTATATGATCTCGACGGCGGACTTTCACGGCTCCGAGTACGTGAATGATTATTTCAAAGTACGAGAATTCCTCTCCGGTTTTACGGGATCGAATGGAACCCTTCTCGTATGGCAGGAGGGTGCAGCGCTTTGGACGGATGGAAGGTATTTCATTCAGGCAGCCGCTGAACTTGATGGAACGGGCGTTACGCTGATGAAAATGCGAGAGGAAGGCGTTCCGACCATTGAAGAATTCCTTGCAACGCAGATGAAGAACGGTCAGACGCTTGGCTTTGACGGCAGGACCATCAGCGAAAAGGAAGGGAAGGACATTGAAGACGCCTTTGGCGACAAGATCATTCGCTTTGCTTATGATGAGGACCTGGCCGATGCCATTTGGAGTGACAGACCGGATTTCCCTGCGGCGAAAGCCTATCTCATCCCAGAAAACATCACGGGAAAGACCATCGCCGAGAAAGCGAAGGACGTACGCGAAAGCCTGGCCTCGCAGGGCGCGCAGAGCATGCTCTTAACGAAGCTGGACGACATTGCGTGGTTCCTTAACCTCCGCGGTAACGACGTGGAATGCAATCCCGTTGTGATCTCTTATCTGTATGTGTCAAAGAGCGAGATCCGTTTCTTCGTGCAGGATCTGGCATTGACCAATGAGGTAAAAAGATATCTTGTTTCCTATGGCGTTGCCATAGAACCTTACGAGAACGTTTTTGCGTTTATAGGGAGCCTTGCGGATGAAGAGATCCTGCTTGACCGCAGGTATTGCAGCTATTCCATCTGGCAGAACGTGGGTGGGCGAAATCATATCATTGATGCGCCGAATCCGACGGAGCTCCTAAAGTCGGTAAAGAACCCCACGGAGCTTGCCAACATGGAAAGGATCTACATGGCAGACAACGTGGCGCTTACAAAGTTTATTTATTGGCTCAAGACCAACATGGGGAAGTTTGAGATCACGGAGATTTCCGCTTCCGACCAACTGGAGGAGTTTCGCAGGGCAATCCCCGGTTTTTTGGAGCTTTCCTTCCCGACGATCGCAGGCTATGGCGCGAATGCGGCCATGATGCATTATGAGGCAACGCCGGAGTGCCACGCCGTGCTGGAGCAAAAGGGATTCCTTTTGGTGGATTCCGGCGGACAGTATCTGGGCGGCACGACGGACGTAACGCGTACCATTGCCGTTGGACCTTTGACGGAGGAGGAGATTTATCACTATACCTTGGTTGCCGCCGGCATGATCCAAATGACCAATGCGAGATTCCTTTACGGCTGTACCGGAAGAAACCTTGACATCCTTGCAAGAGAGCCGCTCTGGGAAAAGGGGCTGGATTATAAATGCGGTACCGGCCATGGTGTTGGCTATATCCTGAACGTGCACGAAGGCCCTCAGGCGCTTCGCTGGCAATATGTTCAGGGCGCGAGGGAATATGCCTTCGAAGAGGGCATGGACGTGACGAATGAGCCTGGCATCTACGTGGAAGGCAGTCACGGCATTCGCATTGAGAACGTGATGGTGGCAAAGAAAGGGGAGAAGAATGAATATGGTCAGTTCATGTATTTTGACACGCTGACCTGGGTCCCTCTTGAGAGAAGCGCCCTTGACGTTCGCTTCCTTACGGACAGGCAAAGAGAGCAGATCAACGCCTACCAGAACATGGTATTTGAGAAACTTTCTCCATATCTTACCGAGGACGAAAGAGAGTGGCTGAAAGAGGAGACAAAAGCCATCTAAAAACATGAATTTTCTGTTGCTTTTTGGAGGGCTTTCGTATATAATGATACATGGCAATTTTTGGAGTATTTTTTGGCCGTTACAAAATGTCACAAAAATATATAAAGGAAAAGGAGTAAGTACACATGGCAGCAATTGATCTTAGCAAGTATGGCATTACCGGAAGTACGGAGATTGTTTACAATCCTTCCTACGACGTCCTCTTTGACGAGGAGATGAAGTCTGATCTTACCGGATTTGACAAGGGACAGCTCACCGAGCTGGGCACCGTAAACGTTATGACGGGCGTTTACACCGGTCGTTCCCCTAAGGATAAGTACATCGTTATGGATGAGAACTCCAAGGACACCGTATGGTGGACAACCGACGAGTACAAGAATGACAACCACGCAATGAGCGAGGAGACTTGGGCGATCGTAAAGGACATCGCAAAGAAGGCTCTTTCCAATAAGAGACTTTTCGTTGTAGATGCATTCTGCGGCGCAAACAAGGACACCCGCATGGCAGTTCGCTTCATCATGGAAGTGGCTTGGCAGGCACATTTCGTAAGAAACATGTTCATCCAGCCCACCGCTGAGGAAGAAGCAAACTTCACCCCTGACTTTGTAGTATATACCGCATCCAAGGCAAAGGTTGACAATTACAAAGAGCTCGGCCTCAACTCCGAGACCTGCGTAGCTTTCAACATCACCAGCAGAGAGCAGGTGATCCTGAACACCTGGTACGGCGGCGAGATGAAGAAGGGTATGTTCTCCATGATGAACTACTATCTGCCTCTGAAGGGCATTGCTTCCATGCACTGCTCCGCTAACACCGACATGAAGGGCGAGAACACCGCAATCTTCTTTGGTCTGTCCGGAACCGGTAAGACCACCCTTTCCACCGATCCCAAGAGACTGCTCATCGGTGATGACGAGCACGGCTGGGACGACAACGGCGTGTTCAACTTCGAGGGCGGCTGCTATGCAAAGGTTATCAACCTTGACAAGGATTCCGAGCCCGACATCTACAATGCGATCAAGAGAAACGCACTTCTTGAGAACGTTACCGTAGATGCAGCTGGTAAGATCGATTTTGCAGATAAGTCCGTAACCGAGAATACTCGTGTATCTTACCCCATCGATCATATCAACAACATCGTGCTGAAGGTTAATCCTACTTCTTCCGGCCCTGCCGCAAAGAACGTGATCTTCCTTTCCGCAGATGCATTTGGAGTTCTGCCTCCCGTGTCCATCCTGACTCCTGAGCAGACCCAGTACTACTTCCTGTCCGGATTCACCGCTAAGCTGGCAGGTACCGAGAGAGGCATCACCGAGCCTACTCCTACCTTCTCCGCATGCTTTGGTCAGGCATTCCTTGAGCTTCATCCCACCAAGTACGGCGAGGAGCTCGTTAAGAAGATGCAGAAGAGCGGCGCTAAGGCTTACCTTGTAAACACTGGTTGGAACGGCACCGGCAAGAGAATCTCCATTAAGGATACCAGAGGCATCATCGATGCAATCCTGAACGGCGACGTGAACAACGCACCTACCAAGAAGATCCCCATCTTTGATTTCGAGGTTCCTACCGCACTTCCCGGAGTGGATCCCGCTATCCTTGATCCCAGAGATACCTACGCTAACGCTTCCGAGTGGGAGACCAAGGCAAAGGATCTTGCTGAGAGATTCATCAAGAACTTCAAGAAGTATGAAGGCAATGAGGCTGGTAAGGCACTTGTTTCCGCAGGTCCTCAGCTGTAATCAAATCCTGAATCACCTAAAAGCCTTTCCCGAAAGGGAAGGGCTTTTTTATATAAAAAATCCACTTTACTAATGAGAAAAAAAGAAGTATAATATCAAGCGTGTATGCGCAAACAGTAAGAAAAACCATGAAAGGATCATGAAAATGAACAGTTTGACGGAGATCAGATGGCATGGCCGCGGTGGCCAGGGTGCCAAGACGGCAGCCCTTTTGTTGGCAGACGTGGCATTTCAGCTTGGCAAGCACGTGCAGGGCTTTCCGGAATATGGCCCCGAGAGAATGGGCGCTCCCATTACGGCCTATGACCGCATCAGCGATCAGCCGATCCGCGTTCATTCGAATATATATGAGCCGGATTATGTCGTAGTCGTGGATGACACGCTTTTGGAATCTGTTGACGTGACGGCCGGACTGAAGAAGGAAGGCGCCATTTTAGTCAATACGACAAAGCCGAAGGAGGAGATCATTCCTCACTTAAAGGGTTATGAGGGCGAAGTTCATATCATCGACGCCAGAAAGGTCTGCCATGAGACGCTTGGAAAGTATTTCCCGAACACGCCCATGCTGGCAGCCATCGTAAAGGTGTCCGGCGTGATCGAGCCCGAAACCTTTATCAATCTGATGAAAGAGTCACTGGAACATAAATTCGCAAAGAAGCCTGAGGTGCTTGAAGGCAACATGAAGGCACTCAGACTTGCGATGGAGGAGGTACGTTAATGGCACTGTCAGCAAGTAAGATCGATGAACACGTGGTTTGGCAGGACGTAACGGAAGGCTTACAGATCCACGAGCCTGCAACTTCAAAGGGTTTTATGACGGGCCAATGGAGAACGAACACGCCCGTATGGAATAAGGAAAAGTGCAAGCAGTGCCTGCTTTGCGTTCCTTATTGCCCCGACAGCTGCATCCTTGCCAAGAATAATAAAAGAGAAGAATTCGATTATGATCACTGCAAGGGCTGCGGCATCTGCGTAAAGGCTTGTCCCTTCGGCGCAATTGAGATGAAGGAGGGGCAATAAGATGAGTGAAAAAGGAATTCCCCAGAGAATGTCCGGTAATGAAGCGGTAGCGGAAGCCATCCGTCAGATCAATCCTGACGTGATGCCTGCATTCCCCATCACGCCTTCTACCGAGATCCCTCAGTTTGTGTCCTCCATGATCGCAAATGGACAGATCGACACGGAATTCATTCCCGTGGAGAGCGAGCACAGTTCCATGAGTGCGGCCATCGGTTCCGAGGCGGCCGGCGCGAGAACTTTGACGGCAACCTCATCCTGCGGACTTGCATTCATGTGGGAGGTTTTGTACGTGGCTGCGTCCAATCGTCTGCCCCTTATGCTGGAGCTTGTAAATCGTGCGCTTTCCGGCCCGATCAACATCAACGCAGAGCATTCCGACAGCATGGGCGCAAGAGACAGCGGATGGCTTCAGATCTATGCTGAGAACAATCAGGAAGCATATGACAACACCCTTCAGGCATATCGCATCGCAGAGCATCCGGACGTGAAGCTCCCCATCATGATCTGTCAGGACGGTTTCATCACCAGCCACGCCGTGGAGAACATTATGCTTCTTCCGGACGGACCGGTTAAGGAATTCGTGGGAGAGTATCAGCCCGAGCATTACCTTCTCAAGGAAGATGAGAGCATGGCAGTCGGCCCTTATGCGATCTCTCCTTATTGCATGGAGGCAAAGCGTGCGCAGGCACAGGGCATGATCAATGCGAAAAAGGTCATCCTGGACGTGGCGAAGGAATTTGAGCAGCTTTCCGGAAGGAAATATGGCTTCTATGAGGGATATCAGCTCGAAGATGCAGATTACGCCCTCGTTGCCATCGGAAGTGTTTGCGGAACCATCAAGGATGCGATCGACAAGCTCCGCGAAGAAGGCAAGAAGGTCGGTCTTCTTAAGATCCGTGTATTCCGTCCTTTCCCCGGAGAAGAGTTTGCAGAGGCTTTGAAGCACTGTAAGGCAGTTGGCATTTTGGACAGAAGCGAGGGCTATAACAGCGTTGGCGGTCCCGTCGGAGCGGAAGTGACGGCGGCAATGTATCGCGCAAAATGTCAGGCTGAGACCGTGAACATTATTTACGGTCTGTCCGGACGTGACGTGAGAGTCTCCGACGTGGAGCGCGTGTACGAAAAGCTGAAAAAGCTGGCCGACGGAGAGAACGTATTTGGCGCTTATCCTTATCTGGGACTTCGCAGTGCAGATCAGAGTGACTGTGTGTAATCGTGTTGAGAGCAGGAGAATAGAAAATGGAGCAGACAGCTTTTAATTTTAGAGAGATCCAGGCGAGGGAAGAGCGTCTTGCACCCGGACATAGAATGTGTGCGGGCTGCGGCGGTACGATCGCTGTACGTAATGTGCTCAAGGCACTTCATCCCGGAGACAAGGCCGTGATCGGTAATGCGACCGGATGCCTTGAAGTTTCTTCGTATATGTATCCCTATACGGCATATGAGGACAGCTATATCCACAACGCATTTGAGAATGCGGGTGCAACGCTTTCCGGCGTGGAGACCGCATATCATGCGCTGAAAAAGAGAGGAAAGCTTGGTTCGGAGTATAAGTTCATCACCTTTGGCGGTGACGGCGGTACCTATGACATTGGCCTTCAGTCCCTGTCCGGCGCGATGGAGCGCGGTCATGACATGGTTTACGTATGCTATGACAATGGCGCTTACATGAACACGGGCGTGCAGAGATCTTCCGCAACGCCCATGTTTGCGGACACGACCACGACGCCCACCGGAAAGAATTCCAATGGTAAGCCTCAGTCCAGAAAGGACCTCGCGACCATTATCGCAGCGCATAACATTCCTTATGTTGCTCAGACGACCTTCATTGGGAACCTTAAGGATCTGTACGTAAAGGCGGAGAGAGCAATCTACACCCCTGGCGCGGCATTCCTGAACATCATGGCACCCTGCCCTCGAGGCTGGAAATACGATGCGCCTGACATCATCGAGATCTGCAAGCTGGGCGTTGAGACCTGTTACTGGCCTTTGTTTGAAGTGGTGGAAGGCGAGTGGCGCCTGAATTATCAGCCCAAGCACAAGCTTCCTTTGGAGGACTTCCTTCGCAAGCAGGGAAGATTTAAGCATCTCTTCACACCTGGAAACGAGTACCTGATCGAGGCCTTCCAGAAAGAAGTAGACAAGAGATGGGAAGAATTGCTCAAGAAGTGCAATTAATTGCCTCTGTTTTCTGATAAAAGGCAAGGAAAAGCAGATTTATCAGTTGATTTTTCTGCGAGCAAGGTATATAATAAAGCTAACCTGGAATGTTCGATAAAGCTTGTTAGTTTTGAACCTACATTTACTTTCATGGGATTCTTATATTGCCAAGTAGCTGTCAAGCCCTCACTCCCAGGCATGCCTGGAACAGAGGATTGGAAGGGAAGGCAAAAGCTTGGTTGCGGTCACCCACCTGGCGCGAGCTAGGAGTCAAAAAACAAGACGCGGCATTTCGGGGGTTAAAATGCAGTAAGGAAAAGCAACCAGACGCTTTCGTTTGGTTGCTTTTTTGTTATTTTTCTTGACATTTAAGAAGTGATTCGCTAAAATAGGCTTTGTATATTATTTATAAAGAACGACAAGATTTTTTGTCCAAAATGATGAATCGATAAGGACGAAGCAAAGAAAGTAATGAGCAACCAAGATCAAAACAAAGACCAGAATCAAAAGAAGTTTAACGTGTGGGCGCTTTTTGCCGTATTGTTTTTTGTGGCAGCGCTCGTGTTCTTGGGATTTTTCATCAAAACGATGATCGACCAGAAGAATCGTGCCGACCAGATGAGTGGACTTGTGAGCACTGGGAGCGGCGCCGTGTCGGCTGAGCCGATCTCAACGCCTGAGGTGACTGCAAAGCCTGAAGAGACGACTGATCCTTCGGCAGAAGCAACGCCGGAACCCACGCCGGAGCCGGAAGACCCTTGGGATAAGAGCGTTCGCCTGATCACTGAGGCAGGCATTCCGATCCCTGATCTGGAGGTGGACCTGCAGAACCTGCGCGAAACCGTAAACAAGGATATCTACGCATGGATCTACGTGCCCGGCACCAAGGTGAATTACCCCGTTTTGCAGCATGAAACGGATGATACGTATTATCTAAATTATAATTTGGACGGTTCGAAGGGATATCCTGGATGCATCTTTACTGAGAAGAAATATAATTCCAAGGATTTCACGGATGCGAACACGGTTCTTTATGGACATAACATGAAGAACGGCACCATGTTCGGAAGCATCCACAGATATGAGGATGAGGATTTCTTTAACGAGAACCGCTACATCTACGTTTACACGGATGAACGCCTTCTGTGTTATAAGATCTTTGCCGCATATGAGCACAGCAATCAGCATCTTCTGTTCAACAATGATTTTGAGGATGCCTACAGCTTTTGTTATTATTTCAAAAAAGTGCAGGAAGGGCGCAACATGCACCGCATTTTCGCGGATGACGTGGAGCTGACCGGTGAGGGACAGCATATCATTACGCTTTCCACCTGCATTAACAACAAGCCAGAGAATCGTTATCTGGTACAGGGAGTTCTTGTGAATGAAGAATAAGAAACCATTCAAAATCCACCGCAGCATCCTAAAGGTCCTGCTTGGCCTGGTGATCGTCATGGTCATTGGTGCAGTTGTTTTCCTGTGTTTGCAGATTTCCGGTAAGAACAGGCTGTACAACAAGAGCGCCAACAAGAAGCCGGATCTGGCCAGCGCCAACATCTCGTGGGCAGAAGAGAGCGTGGAGGGATCGACCCAGGAGGGCGGACAGCCCACGCAGCCCATTTTGATCGTGGAGGAAGACAGTGAGAACTGGGAAGAGGGCGACCTTCGTTATAAAGGCGTTCATTATCGTTACAATGCGGAAATGCTGACGTTTTTGTTCCTTGGCATCGACAAGGACGGCACCGTGAAAGAGGCAAAGAACGGCATTGACGGCGGTCAGTCGGATGCCATTTTCCTTTTGGCACTCAATCCAAAGACCAAGGAAGCTTCTTTGGTGGCCATCAATCGCGATACCATGACGGACATTGACATATATGATAAAAAGGGCAGTTTCCTTTTAACGACAAAGGCTCAGCTGACGTTGCAGCATGGTTACGGGGACGGAAAAGAGCAAAGTTGTGAAAGAACTCTTGCATCTGTCTCTAAGTTGATGTATAATTTACCTATCCATGGGTACTGTGCCATAAACTATGGTGCCATCCCAAAGATCAATGATGCCGTGGGAGGTGTGACTTTGACGGCGTTAGAGGATGTCAAGGATAATGGCAAGCTGGTTTTCCAGGAAGGAAAGCAAGTACACCTAAAAGGCAAGAATGCGGTGACTTATCTTCGGACCCGTGACACCACGAAAGAAGGGAGCGCCAGCAAGAGGCTGGAGCGCCAGAAACAGTATCTGCTTGCATATGCGGATACGGCAAAACAGGCCATCAAGAAAGACGTAACCTTGATGGTGACGCTGTACAACACCATAAAAAAATACATGGTGACAGACATTACGGTGGATGAGGTCAGCTACTTCTCCACGCAGGTTGCAGATTACAAATTTGATGACAAGCACATTTACTCCGTTCCCGGCGAGATCAAGATGGGAGAGAAGTTTGAGGAGTTTTACGTAGACGATCAAGGTCTTTATGAGTTGATCTTAAAGGTGTTCTACGACGTCATCGAGGACTAAATTGGTATTAGGCCGCGAGGCTTGATATAACCACATGATTCTGAAAGAAAGGAGGACCAATCCAATGAGAAAGTTAATGAGAACTATCGCACTTACCGTTGCTTGCGTACTTGTTTTTGGTATGGTAGCTATGGCTGCAAACAGCACTAGCACCTCTACCTCAAGTGCAGCTAACGACCAGGTTGCTCAGGAAGCTTATGCACTGAACTACAGCCTTACTGCTCCCGAGGGTACTGCAATTTACCCCCTGAACGAGGACTGGCTTCAGAGAGCTAAGGACTTCGCTGGTAAGAAGGCTGAAATCGGCAACGTTGTTACCATCTTTGACCTCAGATCTAACGCTAAGGACTTTGACTTCAGCGTTACCTGCGACAAGTTAGAGGCTGGTAAGACCTATGTTCTGCTTCACTTCATCGGCACTAACTGGGAGAAAGAGTACACCGATCCCAATGCTTGGGAGATCATCCCTTGCACCGTTAACGGAAAGACTCTTTCCGCACACGTAAAGGGCACCTCTCCTTTTGCAATCGCTGAGGGTACCGCTACGGGCGCTGCTGTTGTAGCACCTAAGACCGGCGAAGTGATCGCCATTTCTGCAATCCTTGCTATGCTTATGATGGCAGGTGCAGTTGTTTGCGCAAAGAAGGCTCGCCTTCAGAAATAATAAAGAGTGTTCATTCATTCTTTGTGATTAATCATGCATGATTAGTTAATAATTTGTTCTAAAATATCGATCTATCTTTGAGACATGTGGTTTTCCGTGGAGTTACGATGGGGCAACCTATCGTAACCCCACAGATAAAAAATCCGAAGCATCGTTTGATGCTTTATTTTTTTGTTTCTCTTGACATTTTACGGAAAGTCCGTTAGAATGACTAAATAAATGAAAAAGGCGCAGATGGTGCAAACAGGCATAAGAGCCAAAGTAGGAGCTGTCTTCCTAAACAAGTCAGAGAGGGATTGCCACCGGCTGAAAGCATCCCAGGTAAAGACATTTCTTTCCGAATTTCCCACCGGAGCCGCTTGGATCAAAGCCTTATGGCGAGTAGTCGAAGCCGCATCGTGCACGTTAAGCACGCTACGAGTGTCTGATCTTGAAATCTGAAAGATCAGGAAACAGGGTGGTACCGCGATCATTTCGTCCCTTGCATGGCAAAACCGTGCAAGGGATTTTTTATGTTTCAAATGATAAGGAGGAAAAACGCATGAATGAGAAGTTTGGTGAGATCAAACAAGAGATCTTAGACGGCATTGACAACCTTGCCAGTTCCAAAGCAGTCTATGAATTCAAAAAGCAGTTTTTGGATTCCAAGGCAGGCAAGATCGGTCTTTTGATGAAGGAGATGAAAAACATCGCTCCTGAGGAAAGGGCGAGCTTTGGTAAAGGCGTCAATGAATTAAAGGAGTGGGCTGGACAGCGCTTTGCCGATCTGGAGGAGATGGTTCGCGCGAAGGAGCTGGATCGTCGTTATGAGTCCGAGAAGGTCGACGTAACGGAGCCCGCTGTGGAGATGAAGGCAGGGAATCTGCATCCCATCACGCAGATGAGAAATGAGATCATTGACGTTTTCTCGGGCATGGGTTTTGAAGTATTCGAAAACAGAGAGATCGAGAATGATTATTATAACTTCACGGCACTGAACACGCCTAAGGACCATCCGGCCAGAGACATGCAGGATACCTTCTATCTCTCGCCCGAATTCCTTTTGGCAACGCAGACCTCTGCCGCACAGATCCACACGATGGAAGCAAAGAAGCCTCCCATCAAAATCCTGTGCCCCGGCAAGGTGTTCCGTTCCGATGATGACGCAACGCATTCGCCCATGTTCCATCAGATGGAAGGTCTTGTGGTCGATAAGAAGATCACGCTTTGTGACCTGAAGGGCATGTTGGACGTGTTTGTGCAGAAGATTTACGGCGAAGGCACTACGACAAGGCTTCGTCCTTCCTATTTCCCGTTCACTGAGCCTTCCGTTGAGGTGGACGTTTCCTGCTTCGAGTGTGGCGGCAAGGGCTGTAAGCTCTGCAAGGGCACGGGCTGGATCGAGATTTTGGGTGCCGGCATTGTAAACCGTAAGGTCCTTTCCAACTGTGGCATTGATCCGGATGAGTACAGCGGACTTGCGTTTGGCATTGGCCTTGAGCGCGCAACGATGTTGAAATATGGCATCAACAACATCAAGCTTCTCTTTGAGTCGGACCTGAAGGTGCTCGAACAGATCGACCACAACTAAGAGAAACGCTGCAGTGCCAGTTGACTAATGAGAATCATAGAATGAGATCAGATCGGAGGAAACGATATGTTAGTACCATTGAGTTGGTTAAAGGATTACGTGGATATCGACGTTACGCCAAAGGAGCTGGAAAAGAAGCTGTTCTCCTGCGGCTTTGAAGTAGAAGAGCTTTGGGAAGTGGGAAAGGACGTCAGCAATGTCGTTGTCGGCTACGTGGAAGAGTGTGAGGCCATTCCCGAGACCCATCTGCATGTCTGCAAGGTGAATGCGGGAGAGTATGGAACCTTCCAGGTGTGCTGCGGCGCGGATAACGTGGAAGCAGGCGGAAAGTACCCGCTGGCACTTGTGGGCGCGAGCGTATATGCAACCGCAAAGGACCACAAGACGGTAGAAGGCGTCATGACGATCAAGAAAGGCAAGCTTCGCGGATATGATTCCGAAGGCATGCTTTGCTCCGGAGTTGAGCTTGGCGTTTCGGAGGATCTTTATCCCGGTGCAGGCTACAACGGCCTTTTGGTATTGCCTGCTGACGCGCAGATCGGCGCAGACGTAAAGCCTATCTTAGGCCTGGATGACTGGATCTTTGACGTGTCCATCACTGCAAATCGTCCGGATTGCCAGAGCATTCTCGGACTTGCGAGGGAAGTAGCCGCAGTCCTCAAAAAGCCCTTAAAAGAGCCCTCTTATGAATATCATGAGACGGAAGTGAAAAAGGATGGCTTCAACGTTACGGTAGAAGCTCCTGACCTTTGCCCCAGATACATTGGACATTACGTTTATGATGTCAAGATCGGTGATTCTCCTCTTTGGATGAAGAGAAGACTGGCACTGGTTGGGCAAAATGCCATCTCCAACATCGTTGACATCACGAACTACGTCATGCTTGAGATGGGTCAGCCCATGCATGCCTTTGATGAAAGCTATGTGGAAGGCGGTGTCATTGTCGTAAGACGCGCGAAGGACGGCGAAAAGATCACGACACTCGATGAGCAGGAATATGCTCTCACGCAAAATAACCTTGTGATCTGTGATGGCGTAAAGCCCGTTGCGCTTGCAGGTGTCATGGGTGGCCTGAATTCCGAGATCAGGGATACGACGAATGCCGTGTTGTTCGAGGCGGCTAAATTCGCAAGAGATAACATCCGTAAAACCGCAAGAGCACTTGGAAAGCGCACGGATTCCAGTGCGAAATTCGAAAAGGGCGTGGATGAATATACTACCGTATATGCCATGAAACGTGCATTACACTTGGTGGAAGAGCTTGGCTGTGGTAAGGTTTCCTCGACGCACGTGGACTGCAATACGGGCAATTCCATTGCACCCCGCGGTATGAAGGTGAGCCTTACGAAGGTGAATGACGTGCTTGGCATTGAAGTGCCCACAAGTGACGTGCTTGCGATCATGGAAAGTCTTGATTTCAAGCCGACCGTGGACGGAGACGAGCTTACCATTTGGGTTCCCGCATATCGCGAGGACATGGATTCTTACCCGGACGTTGCTGAGGAAGTGATCCGCATGTATGGCTATGACCACGTAAAGCCGACCTTCATGCCCGGAGCCAAGGTGACCACCGGCGGCATGAACGAGAAGCAACGCAGGGAGCTGAAGTTGAAGAAGGACCTTTGCGCGACGGGGGCATATGAATGCATTCATTATTCCTTCTTCTCGCCTTCAGACCTTGATCTTTTAAGACTACCGAAGGAAGCGCCAGAGCGCAGGACCATTCGGATCTTAAATCCGATCAATGAAGAGCTTTCCCTGATGCGCACGACGCTGGCAGCTTCCATGCTGAACGCCATCAGCCGTAACCAAAAGAAGGGTAATCTGGCCGGAAGACTTTATGAGATCGGCAAGAAATTCATCGCAAAGCAGCTCCCCATTCAGGAGTATCCTGACGAGAGAGAGACGCTCTGCATTGGTATCTTCGGCGAAAACGAGAGCTTCTTTACGCTGAAGGGCATGGCCGAGAAGGTGGCGGAGAGCCTGTATTATCAGTTCACCTATGAACCTTCGAAGAAGCCCTATCTGCATCCCTATCAGACGGCAACGATCCTTTGCAATGGCACGGAGATCGGTTATCTTGGCAAGGTGGCATATCCAGTTGCCGAAAAGCTCGACCTTCGTACGGATGCATATCTTTTGGAGATCGACCTCAAGACGCTTGGTGAGATCCCTGCAGGCAAGGCAAGCTTTGAGCCGTTGCCTAAGTTCCCGGGAGAGAGCCGTGACCTTGCACTTGTGATGGACAAGGAGATCACCTGCGGACAGGTGGAGGAATGCATCAAGGGAGCCTGCAAGTATGTAAAGGGCGTAAAGCTCTTTGACAAGTACGAAGGCGCTCCGATCCCGCCCACGAAAAAGAGCATGGCATTCACCATTGACTTTGTTCCGGGGGAGGAACCCTTCGAGGCCGACAGCGTGGACCGCTTCGTAAAGAAGATCCTTGGCAATCTGAAATATCAACTCGACATTGACCTTAGAAGCTAACTTAAGAGCCATTTTCTTAAGGGAATCTTCATTTGCTTATTCTGTTTAATTAGTGTATAATATTCCGTGTGTGCAAAGAAGGAAGAGGAATCTGACGTTAGGCTCGTCTTGGCGTCATGAAGGATAAGGCAAATGGAGAAAAAACGATCGCTCAGCAGATTTTTGAAAGCAGAATATGTAATTCTGGCGTTTCACTTTTTGGCTTCCTTTGCCTATGAGTGGCTCATTCTTCGGTTTCAGCCGAAACAGGAGATCGTGACGGCCATCGCCAAAAACGATTCCTACAGTGACGCCTTTGAGCGAGGGCTGGCGTATGGGCTTTCAAAGCTTTTTGCAGCGCTTTTCATCTGGGGGATCTGGAAACTTGTGTTCAAGATCCTCCGGGAGTTTAAGACGAACAAGACGATCCGTTTCTTCACGATCCTTTTCCTCGCGGGAGTGTTGCTGCGTTGTGTTCTGTGGCCGAACGGTTTTATCCACAGCTACGACAATTACGTAACCTATTCTTATGCGATCCATCTTTATCCCGAATACTGGCACAGCGCATATACTAGCGTGATCTACAGCGCCTGCATGATGGTACTGCCGCATCCCATTGCGATCAGTCTTCTTCAGGTGCTCCTTTTCGTGTTTGACTTAGGGTATCTGTTCACAAGGATGGATGCAAACCCGCACGTCAGAAAAGCGGCGAAATGGTTCGTTTTCGCGATCATTTTTGTGCCAGGCACCTACTACATGGTCATGGACGCCTATCGCACTGAAATCTACGCATTGGCATGCATGCTCTACCTGACAAAAGTGATCTTTGACATATGGGAAGACAGGACTTATTCCACCTTTTGGCTTGCCGTCATGGCGTTTTTCAGCGCATTTCTCGCCGTTTGGAGAACCGAAGGGATCCTGCTTGGCGGCATGGGCTTTTTTGCGATCCTGATCTTCGAGAAAAAGGTGAAGCTAAGGAAAGTGATTGCCTGGCTTGTCATTTTTGGCTTTGCATTTCTGCTCATTTCCTTCCCGCAAAAGGTCGGAAACAAGAAATATTATGGGAGCGACTATTCCATCATCAATTCCTTCTTTGTTTTGCGCAACGTCTTTAACAGGGCGGACGCAAACCTAAGCTATGAAGGAGCAAAGGAGGATGTAGAAGCCATTGAGGCCATCGTCCCCATCGAAGCCATAAAGGCTTATGGACTGGACGGATATCGGCGATATAATTACATGAACGGTCACGTGACGGACATGAACCAGTCAGTGGCAAGCATGGAAGCCGGAAAGGCATATGTAAAAGCATTTTACGGCATCGCTCTACACAATCCCAAGATCTACCTGAGAACGCAGCTAGGGCTCCTTCGCGTGGTCCTTTGCATGACGGATCAGCCTTATATCGAATCGTCAAACGAAGCATTGTCCCAGGAATATCCAAACTGGGAATTCAGGGCTTGGCAGGTGGGAGAGCAGGAACTCTTTACTGCACCGCTCGTCCTGAAATGGTATGAATGGAGACTGAGAAAAGGCTTTGCGACTAGGTTTGAGAATTTGGGGAACCGACTTGCGGAGCTTCGAAAGAAGACTTACGTATCATTCGTGATCCTGTTTTCCATTCCACTTCTCTGCGGATGCATCTTCCTGCAGGGCGTGATCAAGTTCTTCAAGAAAGCGAAGGGTCAAAAGACGCTGAAAGACCTACTGTTTGCATATATGTCCGCAATGCTTCTTGGACAGTATGCGATCATCACCATGGTCATGCCTGAGCGCGTTCTGAGCTATTTCTGCGCAGTTTACGCCTGCTCGTTCATATTATTGCTGGTTTATTTTGGACAATGCAGGAAGGTCAATAAAAAAGAAAAAGGTGCACAATTGGAGGAAGCATGAAAATCGCACTGTGTTTAGTGACATGGAATGAAATTGACGGTTGTAAATATGACATTCCGCGGATCGATCGCTCGCAGTTTGACGAGATCTATTGCATTGACGGCGGAAGCACGGACGGTACCGTGGAATACTTGGAAAGTCAGGGGATCACGGTGTATCCTCAAAGTGCTAAGGGCCTGAATCAGGCCTGCAAGGACGGGTGCGATCATTGCCATTGTGATGCTTTCGTATTCTTTCATCCCAAGGGAAGCATTCCCGTGGAGGATTCCTACAAGTTTCGGAAATACTTCGAAGAAGGCTATGAATTCGTCGTTGGAAGCCGCATGATGAAGGGCGCCAGGAATGAAGAGGATGGTAAGCTGATCAAGCCGAGAAAGTGGTTTGTGCTTTGCCTCGGACTGGCAGCCAAGATCCTATTCAAGAGAGAAGGAAATACTGTCTGGGATACGTTGCACGGTTTCCGTGGCATGACGGTGGAGGCCTTCAAAAAATGTGAGATCACTGACATGTCGCCTTCCATCGATATTGAGATGACTTGCCGCAGCTACAAGCTTCACCTAAAGCGCATTGAGTTCCCGACGACGGAATGCGAGAGGATCGCAGGAACCAGTCATTTCAAGGCATTTGCCACGGGAAAAAAGCTCCTGCGATATTTATGGTTTGAGATTAGGCGTGGCCTGAAATGATCTGTTCCGAAGGGCAAGAGCCCAAACAAGAATTCACATCTGGAGGATTTATGGAACGAGTTGATTATCTGATCCTGGGAGCTGGCCCCGCCGGTCTTACCTTTGCAAATCTTCTGAAGAGAAACTGCCCCGAAAAATCCTTTCTTGTGCTGGAAAAGGAGCAGGAGGCAGGCGGCCTTTGCAGATCAAAGGACGTGGACGGAAGCCCGCTTGACATTGGCGGCGGTCACTTTTTGGACGTTCGTCGCCCGAAGGTCAATGAGTTTCTGTTTTCCTTTATGCCGGAAGAAGAGTGGAATGTCTATGACCGTGATTCCCGCATTGACATGGGCACGTACGAGATTGGGCATCCCTTCGAGGCAAACATTTGGCAAATGCCTCAGGACGAACAGGTAAAGTACTTAAAATCCATCGCGATCGCAGGCTGCAACCTTGACCAGCCGAAGCCCGAAAAATTCGTGGATTGGATCACTTGGAAGCTTGGCGAAAAGATCGCTCAGGATTATATGCTTCCGTACAATGGCAAGATGTTTGGCGGAGAGCTTGACAGCCTTGGAACCTATTGGCTTGAAAAGCTGCCGAACGTTTCCTTCGAGGAAACATTGCTTTCCTGTCTGAACCGAAAGCCTTACGGAACGCAGCCTGGACATGCGCGATTTTATTATCCCAAGAAATACGGCTACGGGGAGCTTTGGCTTCGCATGGCGGAGGCACTTGGGGATCGGATCAAGTATAATGCGGCCGTGAAGGAAATGGACTTTGCACAAAAGACCGTGACTTGCGCAGACGGTAGCAATTATGCGGCAGAAACGATCATCACGACCATTCCCTGGAAGTCCATTTCGGAATTTACAGGCGCCGATGATGCGTTCCGATCCTGCGTTCAGGCCTTGAAGCATACGGGCACGGAAATCCGCTACTGTGAGAAAACACTTGACACGAAGGCGCATTGGACATATGTTCCGAGCGAAAAGAAGGCACATCACAGGATCTTAGTCCGCAGCAATTTCTGCGAGGGAAGCAAAGGCTATTGGCTCGAGACGAACCTAAATCGCTTAAGCCTCATGGACGGAAGCGTTCCGGAAAAGACCACGACCGGGGAACAGGCGGCCTTTGCGAATGAATATACCTACCCATTGAACACTATCGATAAGCCGGAAAAGATCAAGGAAATCCTTTCCTTTGCGAAGGAGCGAGGCGTGATCGGGCTTGGAAGATGGGGGGAGCACGAGCATTATAATTCCGACCGCACCGTAGAGCGCGCCATGGAGCTTTTTGCCGCGCTTGAAAATAAATAAACATGAGTGATCAAAGGAATATTAAGTATCAGGAGGAAAAAGATGTTAAAGAAATGTGCTTGGGATTCCTACGATGAAAAGGATCTGAAAAAGCTCGAAAAAATCTGCAAGGAGTATCGCGATTTCCTCGATCAGGGCAAGACGGAGCGTGAATGCGTGGACCTGATCGTGAATACCATCGAAAAGGAAGGCTATCGCGAAATGGAAAGCATTATCCGCGAAGGCGGAAAGCTGAAGGCGGGAGACAAGGTGTATGCCGTTTGGATGAACAAGACCGTTGTCATGTTCCGGATCGGCAAAAAGCCCATCACGGAGGGCATGAACATCCTTGGCGCTCACATTGACAGCCCGAGACTTGACGTAAAGCAGGTTCCCCTTTATGAAGATATCTTCCATGCGTTTGCATATCTTGACACGCATTACTATGGCGGCGTGAAAAAGTATCAGTGGGTAACGATCCCCCTTGCGATCCACGGCGTAGTCGTGAAGAAGGACGGAACGACGATCGAGTTGAACCTTGGAGAGGAAGAGGACGATCCCGTTTTCTTTGTATCGGATCTTTTGATCCATTTGGCGGCTGACCAGCTGGAGAAGAAGGGCGCGAAGGTCATCGAAGGCGAGGCACTCGATCTGATTGCAGGCTCCAAGCCCCTTGTTTGGAAGAAGGGTGAGGAACAGGACGGCAAGGCACCTAAGGACGTGATCAAAGCCGGAGTGCTTGACGTTCTGAAGAAATCCTATGATTTCGATGAGGATGATTTCCTCTCCGCTGAGCTGGAAGTCGTTCCTGCAGGCAAGGCAAGGGATGCAGGGTTTGATCGAAGCATGATCCTTGGCTACGGACAGGATGACAGGGTTTGTGCCTTCACTTCCATGCGCGCCATGCTTGACGTAAAGAACCTTGACAGAACTCTTTGCTGCATCCTTGTGGACAAGGAGGAGATCGGTTCCGTGGGCGCAACCGGCATGCAGTCCGCATTCTTTGAGAATTCCGTTGCAGAGCTGATGAACCTTACCGGTGAATACAGTGAACTGGCCGTAAGAAGGGCACTCTCCAAGAGCTGCATGCTTTCTTCCGACGTCAGCGCAGGGTATGATCCCACCTATGACAGTGCATTTGACAGGAACAATGCCGCATGGATCGGCGCAGGCATGTGCTTCAACAAATTCACGGGCGCACGCGGGAAATCCGGATCCAATGATGCCAATGCGGAATATATTGCACACCTTCGCAAGATCCTGGATGACAAGAAGGTGGTTTGGCAGACGGCGGAGCTTGGGAAGGTGGATCAAGGCGGCGGAGGTACCATCGCATATATCCTCGCGCTTTATGGCATGAACGTGATCGACAGCGGCGTGGCCGTTCTGAACATGCATGCACCTTGGGAGTGCACCAGTAAGGCGGACATCTACGAAGCATATCGCGGATACAAGGCATTTGCGGAGGACGCGTGCTTCTGATATGCGCGTACGATAGTTAAGTAATGGAAAACGTAAGTGACATGGAATTAAAAAAATCCGATTTTTATTTTGATTTGCCAAAGGAGCTGATCGCACAGGATCCTCTCGAGGATCGCAGCGCGTCAAGACTCCTTCATCTGGACCCGTTGACAGGAGAGGTGACACATCATGTCTTTCGCGACGTGACGGAATTCCTAAAGCCTGGTGACTGCCTTGTCCTGAATAACACGAAGGTGATCCCGGCAAGACTTCTTGGGCAGAGGGAAGGGACTGGCGGACACGTGGAAGTGCTCCTGCTTTCCAGAAAAGAAGGCGATGTTTGGGAAACCCTGGTAAAGCCAGGAAAGAAGTGTAAGCCGGGCACGCGTCTTACCTTTGGGGACGGCCTTTTGAAGGCAGAAGTCCTTGAGACCATGGAGGATGGGAATCGTAAAGTCAAGTTCTTTTATGACGGTATCTGGGAAGAGGTTCTCGATCGTCTTGGGGAAATGCCGCTCCCGCCTTATATCACGCATAAGCTGAAGGATAAAAATCGTTATCAGACGGTATATGCGAAATATGAAGGCTCCGCGGCGGCGCCGACGGCAGGACTGCATTTCACGAAGGAACTTCTTGCAAAGATCGAAGAGCAGGGGATCCGCATCGTTTACGTAACGCTCCATGTAGGCCTTGGCACGTTCCGGCCCGTGAAAGAGGAGAACGTCCTGGAGCATCACATGCATTCCGAGTGGTATCAGGTGACGCCGGAGGCCGCAAAGACCATCAATGACACGAAAAGTGCAGGCGGTCGGGTCATCTGTGTCGGAACGACGAGCTGTCGCACCATTGAAAGCGCGGCGGATGAGACTGGCAAAGTACAGGCGGGAAGCGGAGATACGCAGATCTTTATCTATCCGGGCTATCATTTCAAGGTGCTGGACGGACTGATCACGAACTTTCATCTGCCAGAGTCTACGCTTGTGATGCTGGTCAGCGCACTTGCAGGTCGCGAGCATGTGCTTGCCGCATATGAAGAAGCAATCAAAGAAAGGTATCGGTTCTTTAGCTTTGGGGATGCCATGATCATCCTGCAATGATTTCAGCCTTGAGTTTTCAAGGAGCCTATGCTAAGATGAAGCGTAGGAAAGGTTACAAAAATGGGGAGTTTTTAACGGGAGGGTTATGTTTTGGACGAAAGAAGAAAGAGCAAGCGGACAAAGCTGGCGTCAAGACTGATCGTCAAGAGGCTTGATGCACAGGAGGATCATGAGGTTGAGATCGACATCGTCGACGTATCAAAGGACGGCGTCGGTTTTACTGCGGGTAAGCCCTTAAAGATCGGGGCAGTTTATGAAGCATTTCTTACCATTTGGACACATGAGGTGATCCATGCATTCCTGCAGATCGTGCGCATTGACCTCCTGAAGGAGAACCATTATGGGTATGGAGCCCGTTTTGTCGGCATGCCGGAAATGGAAGCGAACCGTATTGAGGTCTATCAGACGGTAGCCGAGAATCTGCATGAGGACTCAGAAGAGGGTAATGAGTAAGAATACGAAGATCATTCCTTTTGATCAAAAGAATAAGAGAATACACTTGGCAGTCAGCATTGTGGCTGCCATCTTTCTTGTTATGCTATATTGTGTGATCTTTTTGTTTTCAGAGCAGGACGGAGCGACCTCTGGCGCCTTGAGTCATGAGGTCTCCAAGTGGATCGTGGCAAGCTGGGAGAAGATCACGCACCCCGCCTGGACGGCGGACATAAGAACGAGCATGATCGAGTACTGGGAGCATCCCGTTCGAAAACTCGCTCATTTTTCAATCTATGCCGTGATGGGAATTCTTGTGTTTCTCGTCTGGAACCCGTGGACGCGAAAGGGCTTTAAGAGAAACATACTGGTGATCGCTTGGGTCTTCGTTTCCGCATCGCTTGACGAATGGCATCAAACCTTTGTCGCTGACAGATGCGGTAATTTCCTCGACGTTCTGTTGGATACGTCTGGCGGATGTTTTGGACTGTTGCTCTGCATGCTTTGCGTGCGGATTTATCTAAGTATGAGGAGAAAAAAAGGTGCAGTTTAATTCCGTTCAATTTCTTGTGTTTTTTCCGATCGTCGTTGGGATCTATTTCCTGATCCCTAAGAAGTTCAAATATCTTTGGCTCTTGGTGACCAGCTATTTCTTCTACATGAGCTGGAACGCCAAGTATGCCCTTCTCATCGCTTTTTCCACGATCATAACTTATCTTGCGGGGCTCTTTTTGGGCAAGACCGACGACAAAAAGAAGAAAAATCTGATCGTCGCTGCGAGTTTTACGGTCAATTTAGGGATTCTGGCATTCTTTAAGTACTTTGATTTCCTGCTTGGGAACGTCAATGGCATCCTTTCCGCAGTTGGTCTTAAGATCATCAACAATCCCTTTGACGTTCTCTTGCCAGTGGGCATTTCCTTCTATACGTTCCAGGCATTGGGATATACGATCGACGTTTATCGGAAGGAGATCGAGCCGGAAAAGAACTTTTTCCGTTATGCATTGTTTGTGAGCTTTTTCCCACAGTTGGTTGCTGGCCCGATCGAGCGCTCCAAAAACCTTTTGGGTCAGATCGACGAAATGAGCAAAAAGCGTCTTTGGGATTATTCCAAGATCGTTTCAGGCTTTGGACTGATGCTCTGGGGCATGTTCCAAAAGGTCGTGGTGGCGGATCGCTGTGCTGTTTTTGTGGATGCGGTGCATGCGAATCTGTTCGCGGCAGGAACCGTGGAGACGGTGGCATCCGCCATTTTGTTCTCCATTCAGATCTATTGTGATTTTGCAGGTTATTCCGCCGTCGCGATCGGTGCGGCAAGGGTCATGGGCTTTTCCCTGATGGAAAACTTCAACACGCCTTATTTTGCAACTTCGATCCAAGACTTTTGGAGGAGATGGCATGTTTCGCTGAGCAGCTGGTTCCGTGACTATCTTTACATTCCGCTTGGAGGAAGCAGGTGCTCGAAGCTGAAGAAATATCGTAACATCATGATCACGTTCTTGGCCAGTGGCCTTTGGCATGGCGCTTCCTGGACGTTTGTTTTCTGGGGCGGGCTTCATGGCGCATTCCAGATCATAGGCGACCTCCTTCGCCCGATCAAGCAAAAGGTCAATGACTTTTTCAAGGTGAAGACGGAGACCTTCAGCTACAAGCTTGGGCAGATCATGATCACCTATGGGCTGACCACCTTCGCTTGGATTTTTTTTCGTGCGAGGACTTGGGAAAACCTGATACTGTATTTCAACAGGATGCTCACAAAGCCCAATCTCTGGATCGTGTTTGGCGGAGGACTGGATTATCTGAACATCAATCGGGATGACGTCAAGATCGTAGTAGCCTTTTTAGGAATTTTGCTTCTCGGAGAAATCGTCCGCTACGTGAAAAAGGTGGACGTGGGAGAGTACCTCTGGCAGCAAAACCTATGGTTCCGAATTGGGGTATTCATTGTTCTGATCGTGATCATTTTGGTTTATGGGGAATACGGGATCCACTTTGATTCCGGAAAATTCATCTATTTCGACTTTTAGGAAAGGATAGGCGGCATGCAAAGCAAAGGAGAGATCGCCAAAAAGTGCATAGCGATTTTGATCTTCTGCGCATTACTTGCGTTTGTTTTGTGTCGCGTTTATCGTGTCCTTTCCTGGAAGGATACCACGGGAGATTATCTTTCCTCGACCTCACAGCTCTACCACACGCCTGAGCACACCGTGGACGTGGTGTTCATGGGGAGCAGTCACTGTTATTGCGGCGTCTATCCTGCGGTTCTTTGGCGGGATGCAGGGATCGCGGCCTTTGACATGTCCGTTTCGGGTCAGGACCGCGCTTCAACGGTGCATATGCTGACGGAGACCTTAAAAACCCAGTCGCCAAAGGTCGTGATGATCGATGCATACGGACTTTTGTTTGACCGAAATGAGATCGAAGGAAACGTTTACCGCAACATGCTTTCCATGAAGACCTCAAAGAATTCCGTGGAACTCGTGAAGGAGTATGTGGAAAAAGAGGATCAGCTGGATTATCTGCTTCGCTGGCCCATCGTACATACGCGATTCTGGGAGCTTGAAAAGTACGATTTTATTCAATATGAGCCAAGTATCTATGGTCGCGGTGCGTTCTTTTCCTGGCATGAAAGCACGGAGAGTGCACAAGGAGAATGGAACGTTGATCAGGTAGGAGAGCTTTCAAAGGAAAATCAAGAATGGTTGGATCGTCTGATCAAGGCGAGCAAAGAGAATGGATTTGATCTGGTCTTTTTTGTCATTCCGTTTAAGATTACCAGAGAAGAACAGATGAAGATCAATGCGGCGAATGCATATCTTGCAGATCGCGGCATCGATCTGTTAGATTTAAATCCATTGTTTTCTGAGCTCGACTTGGATCCCAAAAAGGATTTCATGGACAATAAGCATTGCAATGCAAACGGTGCCGAGAAGGTGACGCATTACCTTCAGGAGTACTTGCGAAGCCACTATGAACTGGCAGATCACAGGGGAGATGATCGTTATTCCCATTGGGATCAGGACCTTGAGTGGTATGAGCATGAGAAACTAAAACAGGATCTTACCGTGGCGGAAGATCCTGAGGAAAGACTGAGGCTTCTTTTCGGACAAAGCGACCTCGTGACCGTGATCAGCGTGGAGGGCGCGTCTGAAGAAATCCCCGTATTAAAAGAGTTGGGTTTAAGCGAAGCTGAAATCGCCGCAGGCGGAAAGTGGATCTTGCGCGGCGAAAGCCTTACTAAGATCATGGACAATGACCCTGAGGATCAAGCCTATACTGAAGATCTAAGCAAGACGGATGCGTTGAGAGTCCGTTACACAAAGGAGCGGGATGCATTTAACATTCAGTTCAATTATAATGCCTGCTGCGATCCAAGGTATCCCGTTTGCGTTGTCTGCTATGACGGCGTCTTAAAAGATCTTCTTGCGATCATACATTTTTAGTTAGTCGCGCGCATAGAGCGTATAGCCCTTGTTCTTCAAGATGTCATGGGCCTTGTCCGTGCTTTCCTGATCATAGAATTCGATGCGGAGCACGCCGCCTTCATATTCGCGATTGTGCGTGATGCCAATGTTTTTGATGCTGACCTGGCTGAGAGCGAGGATGGTTGCGATGGCTGCGATTGCACCAGGTTCATCTGCGATGTCAACCGTAAGCACAAAGCTCTTTTTGATGGGACCGCTGGAAGCGCTGATGAAGGAATCGCGGTAGATGCGTGCGCCGTCAAAGGTCTCAAAAAGCTTATCAGAATCCCTGGCTTCCAGATAAGTGCGGAACTTTTGCAGGGAAGCAATGTACTGATCAAGAAGTTCCTCGATGTTGCCGGTGTTGGTAAGGCAGATCTGTTGCCACATGGCGGCGGAAGAGGAGGAAATGCGCGTGATGTCCTTAAAGCCGCCGGCGGCGATCATCTTCATGAGGCCGTCCGCATTGTCGCTGTCCCGCACAAGGTTTACAAGGGAAGCGGAGATCACGTGAGGCAGATGGCTAACTGCCGCAGTCACGTGGTCATGCTGCTCGCAGCTTAAGATCAAAGGGATCGCGCCAAGTCTGATCACGAGGTCTTTATATTCCTCAAGCTTTTCCTTTGGCACCTCGTCCGTAGGCGTGAGAATATAATATGCATTCTGGAGCAGTACGGACTTGGAATTCACGTAGCCGATCCGCTCGCTGCCCGCCATGGGGTGTCCGCCGATGAACTGAGCCTGAAGGCCCAGTTTTTTTATGTTCTCGTGGATGTCCGTCTTGACGCTTCCGACATCGGTCAGAAGGCAATCCGGGGAAAGATATGGTTTCAAAAGGACAAGATTGGAATCATTCTTTTGCACGGGTGCGCATAAGAAAATCTGATCGCAGGCCAAAAAGCGCTCGTCGATCACGGTGGTCACTTCGTTTGCAACCCCGTCTGAGAGCGCGAGCTCCAGGGACTCTTTGTTTACGTCAAAGGCAAGGATGCGAGCATCCTTTTTTGTTTCTCTGATCCCTCTTGCGATGGAGCCTCCGATCAATCCCAATCCAATAAATCCGTAAGTCTTCAATTTCACATTCCTCCGTGAGAAGGTGCTTTTGCATGCCTTTTCATTTATTTTACAGACATACTATACCACTTTAAAGCACAAAATTCAATCGTTAAATACAAGGGTCTTCGCGAGTTTTGTTTGATTTTTGTATATTTTTCCGAGTAATTACCTGCAAACGAAGAAAAAAATGACGGATTCGTAGATTTTTCCTTGTAATTTGACAGAATATTTAGTAAAATAGCTTTATGGGGTTTCCCCAAAAACGAGCTATTGGAGGAAAGACATATGAATGTTTACACAACAGACAAGATCCGTAACGTGGTGCTGCTTGGACATGGCGGAGCAGGAAAGACCTCTTTGGCAGAGGCTTTTGGTTATATTTCCGGAATCACTTCCAGAATGGGTAAGGTAGCAGACGGAAATACCATCAGCGACTTTGGCAAGGAAGAGCAGAAGCGCCAGTTTTCCATCAGTACTTCCGTGATCCCCATTGAGTGGGAAGGCGTGAAGATCAACGTTTTGGATACCCCCGGCTATTTTGACTTTGTTGGTGAGGTGGAAGAGGCTGTCAGCGCCGCAGGCGCAGCCGTTATTGTGGTAAATGGTAAGGCCGGCATCGAAGTTGGCACCATCAAGGCTTGGGAGCTTTGTGAAAAGTATAAGCTGCCCAGGATCATTTACGTTTCCAACATGGACGTGGACAACGCATCCTTCCGCCAGGTAGTGGAAGATATGACGAACCTTTACGGCAAGAAGATGGCTCCGTTCCATCTGCCCATTCGTGAGAACGAGAAGTTCGTGGGTTACGTTAACGTCATCACCGAGACAGGTAACCGTTGGAACGGCAAGGAAGTTGTAGCTTGCGACGTACCTGAGTACAGCAAGGCAAACCTTCAGATCTGCCGTGATACCTTAATGGAATCCGTAGCAGAGACCAGTGAAGAGATGATGGAGCGTTATTTTGGCGGTGAGGAATTCACCGAGGCTGAGATCCGTTCCGCACTGCGCATCAGCGTTTGTGATTGCGCGATCGTTCCCATGACCATGGGTTCGAGCGTTCTGTGCCAGGGCGTTTACACGTTGCTTGACGACATCATCAAGTACTTCCCGAGCCCTGAGAACCGTGAGGTTGCAGGCATTAACAACAAGACCGGTGAGATCTATCATGCAGATTATGATTTCTCCAAGGCGAAATCCGCATACATCTGGAAGACCATCGTGGATCCGTTCATCGGTAAGTATTCCCTGATCAAGGTGAATTCCGGCGTTCTTAAGACCGACGACGTTATGTACAATGTGGACAAGGACATCGAGGAGAAGATCGGTAAGATCTACGTGCTCCAGGGCAACAAGCCCATCGAGGTTCCGGAGCTTCATGCAGGCGACATCGGCGCACTTGCAAAGCTGACCGCGGCTCGTACCGGCAACAGCCTTTCCACGAAGGCGACCACCATTAAATTTGGTAAGTTCGAGATCTCCACGCCTTATACTTACATGAGATATAAGCCCAAGAATAAGGCGGACGTGGACAAGATCTCCCAGGCACTTCAGAAGATCGGTCATGAGGACCTGACCATGAAGACCGTCAACGATTCCGAGAACAGCCAGTTGCTTCTTTACGGAATGGGCGATCAGCATCTTGAGATCATCGTGAGCAGACTGCTCAACGAGTACAAGGTAGAAGTGGATCTGACGCAGCCTAAGGTGGCTTACCGCGAGACCATCAAGAAGAATTCGGACGTGGAATATAAGTACAAGAAGCAATCCGGCGGACATGGCCAGTATGGTCACGTAAAGATGCGCTTCTCACCTTCCGGAGACCTTGAGACGCCATACGTATTCGAGACCGAGGTTGTGGGCGGTGCCGTTCCCAAGAACTACTTCCCCGCAGTGGAAAAGGGCTTGCAGGATTCCGTTCTCAGAGGACCGTTGGCAGCATATCCCGTTGTTGGCGTAAAGGCAGTGCTTTACGATGGTTCCTACCATCCCGTAGACTCTTCGGAAATGGCATTCAAGGTTGCAACCGTTCAGGCCTTCAAGAAGGGCTTCATGGAAGCACAGCCCGTACTGCTTGAGCCCATCGTTTCCCTGAAGGTTGTGGTTCCTGACAGCTTCACCGGTGACGTTATGGGTGACCTCAATAAGAGAAGAGGGCGCGTTCTTGGCATGAATCCTCTTCCCGGCGGCAAGCAGCAGGTTGAAGCAGACGTTCCCATGAGCGCACTGTTCGGTTATTGCACCGACCTTCGTTCCATGACGGGCGGCCGCGGAGAGTATTCCTATGAATTCGCTCGTTATGAGCAGGCTCCCAGCGACGTTCAGGAGAAGGAAGTTGCAGCAAGAGCGGCAAAGGTTGCAGAGAACGACGTGGAAGAATAACGAAAAGCAAAAAAACATGGAAAGAAGGGGCCTTGCAGATCGCAAGGCTCCTTTATTTTGGGCGTTTTCTTGCCTTGACATAACCGTAAAAAACGAGTACAATGTGAATTTAACAGAGCAAACCAGGAGGACGATCATATGGCAGTTCCTTATAATCATCATGAAGTAGAATCAAAATGGCAGGGGATCTGGGATCAGGAGAAGGCTTTTGCAACTTCGAATGATTACTCCAAGCCCAAGTTTTATGCATTGGTGGAGTTCCCTTATCCTTCAGGACAGGGCCTTCACGTAGGTCACCCCAGACCTTACACGGCGCTTGACATCGTGGCAAGAAAGAGAAGAATGCAGGGCTATAACGTGCTCTATCCCATGGGCTGGGACGCATTTGGCCTGCCCACCGAGAATTATGCCATCAAGAATCACATCCACCCCAGGATCGTGACCAAGAATAACGTTGCGCGCTTTAAGAACCAGCTTCATTCGTTGGGATATTCCTTCGACTGGGATCGTGAGATCAACACCACCGATCCTGATTATTATAAGTGGACGCAGTGGATCTTCCTGAAGCTCTTCAAGGCAGGACTTGCATACAAGACGGAGATGCCCATCAACTGGTGTACCTCCTGTAAGGTCGGACTTGCAAACGAAGAGGTTGTAAACGGCGTTTGTGAGCGTTGCGGCAGCGAAGTTGTCCGCAAGGTAAAGAGCCAGTGGATGCTGAAGATCACTGAATATGCTGAGAAACTGATCGAAGGCCTTGACACCGTTGATTACATTGAGAAGGTTAAGGTTTCCCAGAAGAACTGGATCGGCAAGTCCACCGGTGCGGAAGTAGATTTCCAGCTGGAAGGAAAAGAAGAGAAGCTTCGCGTTTACACGACGCGTCCTGACACGTTGTTTGGCGCGACCTACATGGTCATTTCTCCCGAGCATCCCCTGATCGACAAGTATCAGAGCGAGATCAAGAACATGGACGAAGTGATCGCATATCGCGAGATGGCAGCAAGAAAGTCTGATTTCGAGCGTACGGAGCTCGCTAAGGATAAGACGGGCGTACAGATCAACGGCCTTTCCGCGATCAATCCAGTAAACGGCAAGGAGATCCCGATCTGGATCTCAGATTACGTGCTGATGAGCTATGGTACCGGCGCCATCATGGCAGTGCCTGCACATGATGAGCGTGACTGGGATTTCGCAAAGAAGTTTGGTCTTCCCATCATTGAGGTAGTGGCAGGTAGCCCTGTTTCCGTACAGGAGCAGGTGTTCACCGACGTACAGACAGGCATCCTCGTGAATTCCGATTTCCTCAACGGACTTTCCGTTGCAGAGGCAAAGAAGAAGATCATTGAGTTCTTAGAGGAAAAGGGCATTGGCACCAGCAAGACGAACTATAAGCTGCGTGACTGGGTGTTCTCCCGCCAGAGATACTGGGGTGAGCCCATTCCCATCGTAAAGTGTGAGAAGTGCGGATTCGTGCCTCTTGATGAGTCCGAGCTTCCGTTAGAGCTTCCTGAGGTGGAGAGCTATATGCCTACGGATAACGGCGAGTCACCTCTTGCAGCCATGACCGATTGGGTAAATACCACCTGTCCTTGCTGCGGCGGCCCCGCAAAGAGAGAGACGGATACCATGCCTCAGTGGGCTGGTTCCTCATGGTATTTCCTGAGATATACCGATCCTACAAATAAAGAAGCACTTGCGAGCCAGGAAGCACTGAAGTACTGGCTTCCCGTTGACTGGTACAACGGCGGCATGGAGCATACGACGCTGCACCTTCTGTATTCCCGTTTCTGGCACAGATTCCTTTATGATCAGGGCGTTGTTCCTACTCCCGAACCCTACCAGAAGAGAACGAGCCACGGCATGATCCTTGGTTCTAACGGTGAGAAGATGTCCAAGTCCCGCGGAAACGTGGTCAATCCGGACGACATCGTTCAGGATTACGGCGCAGATACGCTCCGTACCTATGAGATGTTCATCGGTGCCTTTGATCTCTCCGCAGCATGGAGTGAGGATGGCGTAAAGGGTTGCCGCAGATTCCTTGAGAGAGTCTGGAAGCTGCAGGACATCCTGGTGGACGGCGATGCATATAGCGCAGACCTTGAGACCAAGATCCATCAGACCATCAAGAAGGTTTCTTCCGACTTTGAGTGCCTGAAGTACAATACCGCAATTGCGGCTATGATGGGGTTGATCAATGAATTCTTTAAGAAGAATTCGATCAACAAGGCAGAATATAAGACCTTCCTGATCCTTTTAAATCCCGTGGCACCTCACATCACCGAGGAACTTTGGCAGGCAGTTGGCTTTGAAGGCCGCGTATACCAGCAAAGCTGGCCGACCTTCGATGAGGCGAAGACCATCGAATCCACGATCGAGATCGCAGTACAGATCAACGGTAAGGTGAAGACCACGATCATGATCGCAAAGGATGAGGCACAGGCAGATGCCATCGCTAAGGCAAAGGAAGCTTTGGGCGATAAGCTCTCCGGCAACATCATCAAGGAGATCTACGTGCCCGGAAGACTGGTAAACATCGTAGCGAAATAATATAAAACAATGAAAGGGCACTCCCGCAAGTCTAAAAAAGGCTTTGCAGGAGTGCTTTTTTTGTGGGAATGAGAATTATTTTCGGGAAACGACTTGACACATTTCGTATGATTGTATACAATCATACAAGTAAGCATTCGCTAGAATGAAAGAACTATTGATAGAAAGGCAGGCAGTAAAGATGACTTATTTAGGGGAAGATGAAAGCATGTTCGCCAACAGGCCGGTGTCCATGAACAGCAAGAACAATCTGCTTCAGATCGAGGAGCATATGTACATTCTCGATGACGTGGAAAAGCCCAATGTGTTCCGTAACATGTTTCCTTATTCAGAAGTGCCCAAGATCCCATTCAATGACAGGATCGTGCCTCACAATATGCCTAAGGACATTTATATCACGGATACGACGTTCCGCGACGGACAGCAGTCCAGGGCGCCTTATACGACGGAGCAGATCGTTACGATCTATGATTATCTGCATAAGCTAGGCGGGCCGAATGGCATGATCCGCGCGAGCGAATTCTTCCTGTACAGCAAGAAGGACCGCGATGCCGTGTATAAGTGCATGGAAAGGGGCTATCAGTTCCCCGAGGTGACCAGCTGGATCCGTGCGAGCAAGGAAGATTTCAAGCTTGTTAAGGAAATCGGCATGCCGGAGACAGGCATTTTGGTCAGCTGCTCTGACTATCATATATTCCTGAAGCTGAAGATGAATCGCAGACAGGCCATGGAGCATTACCTGAGCGTTGTCCGCGATTGCTTGGAGGAGGGCATCAGCGTAAGATGCCATCTGGAGGACATCACAAGAGCAGACATATATGGTTACGTAGTTCCGTTCTGCCATGAGCTGATGAAGCTGATGGAGGAGTACAAGATTCCGATCAAAGTAAGAGCTTGCGATACAATGGGGTATGGCGTGAATTTCCCTGGCGCTGTGATTCCCAGAAGCGTGCAGGGAATTATTTATGCCATCCACGTGCACGCAGGCGTTCCCAGCGAACTCATTGAGTGGCATGGCCACAACGATTTTTATAAGGCCGTGGTCAATTCCACGACGGCCTGGCTTTATGGGTGCGGGAGCGTTAACACTTCGCTCTTTGGCATTGGCGAGAGAACCGGTAACACGCCTCTTGAGGCCATGGTATTTGAGTATGCGCAGCTTCGCGGTGACTTGAATGGCATGGATACGACCGTGATCACGGAGCTCGCAGAGTATTACGAAAAAGAGATCGGATATCATATTCCTGAGAGAACGCCTTTTGTTGGAAAGAACTTTAACGTGACAAGGGCCGGGATCCATGCGGACGGGCTCCTTAAGAACGAGGAGATCTATAATATTTTCGATACGGAGAAGTTCCTGAACAGGCCTGTGCTTTGCGCGATCTCGAACACTTCGGGGCTTGCAGGCATTGCGCATTGGCTGAACACATTTTATAAGCTCAAGGGCGAGAAACAGGTGCAGAAGACGGATGATCTCGTAAAGGATCTGAAGGCTTGGGTGGATCAGGAATATGCGGACGGGCGCGTGACCGTCATGACGGACAGCGAGATCGTGGCGCAGGTCAATAAGGTTTGCCTTGAGAAAGGGTATAAGATTGGAGTTTAAGCAGTGTCTCCGCGGCGAGTGACGCCACGTGCGACCGCGCAGATCCATGTTTCAGGGACGTTCGCACTCCGTGACTCGACGTAGCGGATGCTAAGGCATCTCACGGACTCCTAGGGTCGTCCGTGATACGCTGCCTAAGCACCGACGTCGAGTACGGCCCTGAAAATGGATACTGCACGTTTCCCGTGGCTGTGGACGGTGACATTGGATAATGATGCATTTGACTGAGAAGTGAATTGATGGAAGTATGGCCCTTATGAGAAAGGTAAGGTCATGGTATGAGTTATGACGTAAAGAAAGAGGTAACGGATAAGTATTCGTTAAGAGGAAGGGTTTTTAGTAAGCTTCGGGACGATATTCTGAGTGGGAAGTATGAGGAGAATGAGGAGCTGAAGGAGGTTGCAATCGGCGAGGAGCTTGGGGTTTCAAGGACGCCGGTGCGTGAGGCTTTCAGGCAGCTGGAGTTAGAGGGTCTCATTCAGATCATTCCGAATAAGGGCGCTTACGTTACGGGTATCACGGAGAAGGACGTAAAGGACATCTACATGATCCGTTCGCTTCTGGAAGGGCTGTGTGCGAGGTGGGCGACGGAGCATATCACGACAGAGCAGCTCGAGGAGCTTGAGGAGAACGTTTATCTTGGAAAGTTCCATGCCGAAAAGGGGCATCTGGATCAGATGACTGAGCTGGATAATCGTTTTCATGAGATCCTTTATGAAGCCTGCAACAGCAAGATGCTCGAGCATCAGCTCAAGGACTTTCATCAGTATGTTCTGCGGGTGCGAAAGAGAACGCTGAGCAGCAAGAACCGCGGGCCGAAATCCAACCTGGAGCATGAAGGGATCTTGAACGCGATCAAGGAAGGAAATGGCGAACTGGCTGAGAAGCTGGCGCATGACCACATGATCAATGCCTATGAAAACATGGTAAAATGTGGCCTTCATGAGCTCTTTGAAGAAAGTGCGTCTGCGAAGAAATAGACCAAAAAGAAGAACACAAACATAAATAACTGGAGGAAAGCTAAATGACGAAGATTCAAATGACGACACCGCTTGTGGAAATGGACGGAGACGAAATGACCCGTATCCTTTGGAAGATGATCAAGGACGAGCTGCTCATTCCCTTTATCGATCTGAAGACGGAGTATTATGATCTCGGCCTGGAGCACAGAAATGAGACGGATGATCAGGTGACCGTGGATTCCGCAAATGCTACCCTGAAGTACGGCGTGGCAGTAAAATGCGCAACGATCACGCCCAATGCGGCACGCATGACGGAATATAATCTGAAAGAAATGTGGAAGAGCCCGAACGGCACGATCCGTGCGATCCTGGACGGTACCGTGTTCCGCGCACCGATCCTGGTGAAGGGCATTGTTCCCTATGTTTCCAACTGGAAAAAGCCCATCACCATCGCTCGTCACGCCTATGGCGACGTTTACAAGAACGTGGAGATCAAGGTTCCTGGCGCAGGCAAGGCTGAATTGGTATTTACGGCTGAGGATGGCACTGAGATCAGAGAAGTCATCCACAACTTTACCGGAAGCGGCATCATTCAGGGCATCCACAACACGGATAAGTCCATTTCCAGCTTTGCAAGAGCTTGCTTTGGCTATGCGATCGACACGAAGCAGGACCTGTGGTTTGCAACCAAGGACACCATCTCCAAGAAGTATGACCATAACTTCAAGGACATTTTCCAGGAGATTTATGAGAACGAATATAAGGCAAAGTTCGAGGAGCTTGGCATTGAGTATTTCTACACCTTGATCGATGATGCCGTGGCGCGCGTGATCCGTTCGGAGGGCGGTTTCATCTGGGCCTGCAAGAACTATGACGGCGACGTGATGAGCGACATGGTGGCAACGGCTTACGGCGACCTTTCCATGATGACGAGCGTGCTTGTTAGCCCCAACGGTGCTTATGAATATGAAGCCGCACATGGCACGGTACAGCGCCATTATTACAAGTACTTAAAGGGCGAGGAGACCTCGACGAACTCCATCGCAACGATCTTCGCATGGACGGGCGCTCTGAGAAAGCGCGGCGAGCTTGACAAGATCCCTGAGCTTGTAAGCTTTGCAGAGAAACTCGAGCAGGCTTGCATCAAGACCGTGGAGGACGGCAAGATGACCAAGAGCCTGTCCCTCATCTCTACCTGCGAGAACCCCATGATCCTGAACAGTCTTGACTTTATCAAGGCGATCCGCGAGACTCTCGAAGGACTTCTGTGATCGCTTTTGATCAAACATAAGGATATGAAAGCCGGTTGTGAAAACAGCCGGCTTTTTTGCGCGATAAGCCCGTAGGGCGCAGGTCCTGCTTGCGTATATTCCGTCAAGAAACTACATGGAAAGGGCAAGATAAGCATTGACTTTTTCAGCTACAATCGGTAGGCTTATTATAGACGTAAACAGTTACAAGAAATGGGCCTAAGGGGCCTTCGAGAATATATGCTTAGGAGGAAGATCCATGGAATTTAGGAACGACAATGGTGCATTGGTTTTTAAGCGTGCAGGGGAAACAGTCCGCATTGAAGCCTGGGGAGAAAATTCGCTGCGCGTTCGCGCTACGATGCTTCCGGAGTTTACGGGAAACGACTGGGCGCTGACAGAGAAGCCATCCATTACGCAAGGCAAGGTGGAATTCTTTGAGCGCGATCACTGGGTTGGCGACGGAAACATCGACAAGAGACAATATGCGTCCATCACCAACGGCAAGATCCGCGCGGAAGTCAATTTTGTCGGCATTATCTCATTCTTTGAGGGCGAAAAGCTCCTTCTTCGTGAATATTATCGTTCCTATGATGGAACGATCTCTGAGGGAAGCAGATGCTTAAAGCTCGTAAACCGTGAGTGGAAGGGCATCATTGGCGGCACCGGATATGAGCTGAACCTGAAATTTGATGCAAATGACGGCGAAAAGATTTACGGAATGGGGCAATATCAGCAAAGCTACATGGACATGAAGGGATGTGTTCTGGAGCTTGCACAAAGAAATTCTCAGGCGTCCGTGCCTTTCTATATCAGCAATAAGGGCTACGGCATGCTGTGGAACAACCCTGCAGTGGGCCGCGTAAGCTTTGCGAACAACTACACGGAATGGATCGCAAGGTCCACCAGACAGATGGATTATTGGATCACCGTTGGCGAGACGCCGAAGGAAATCCTAAGGACCTACACGGGCGTGACCGGTCGCGCGCCGAAGTTTCCTGAAAGCCTGATGGGTCTTTGGCAATGCAAGCTGCGTTACCGCACGCAGGAAGAGGTCCTTGAGGTGGCACATGCCTATCAGAAAGAAGGCATCAAGATCGACATGATCGTGATCGATTTCTTCCACTGGACCGTGCAGGGCGACTGGAAGTTTGACAAGACTTATTGGCCGGATCCCAAGGCCATGGTGGAGGAGCTTCATTCCATGGGCATCAAGGTCATTGTATCCGTATGGCCTTCCGTGGACAGAAAGAGTGAGAATTTCTATCCCATGATGGACAGAGGACTCCTGATCAAAACTGAGCGTGGCGCGGCGCAGACATATGATTATCAAGGCGACTGCGTGGAGATCGATCCGTTTAATCCTGAATGCCGCAAGTATGTCTGGGAAGTTTGCAAGCGCAATTACTATGACCTCGGATTTGACGGGTTCTGGCTGGACAATTCCGAGCCTGACTATGGAGTATATGATTTCGAAAACTATCGTTACAGCATTGGTCCCGCGCTGGAATGCAGCAACCTTTACCCTCAGATGTACAGCCGCGTGTTCAACGATCCCATGAAGGAAATGGGCGACGGCACGGTGGTGAACCTGATGAGATGTGCCTGGGCCGGCAGCCAGAAGTACGGCAACGTGATCTGGTCGGGCGACGTGCCTTCGACCTTCTACTCTTTTAGGGAGCAGGTGATGGCAGGCCTGAACATGGGTATCGCGGGCATTCCTTGGTGGACGACGGATATCGGCGGCTTCATGACGGATGACGTTAAGGATCCTGATTTCAGACAGCTCCTCATCCGTTGGTATCAGTTCGCAGTATATTCCGCAGTGCTCCGCATGCACGGCGACAGAGGCCCTTACAACATTCCGCCTCTGGACAATCGTGACTGGGGCGGCGGATATCTTCATACCGGCCAGCCCAACGAGCTTTGGAGCTATGGCGAGGACAACTACAAGATCATGCGCAAGTATTACGACATCCGCATCGCAATGCATGATTATGTAAGGAGCCTGTACGAAGAAGCATCCGCAAACGGCTCGCCGTTGATCCGCGCCATGTTCTTTGAATTCCCCGATGACGCAAAATGCTGGGAGTTAAACGACCAGTATATGTTTGGCGCAAAATATCTGGTAGCGCCGATCTTCGCACTGAATCAGTTCAGCCGCGAGGTATATCTCCCCGCAGGCCAGTGGAAGCTCACGTCCGACGGCACCATCTACCAAGGCGGCCAGACCGTCACGGTCGACGCACCCATAGAATACATGCCAGTTTTTGAACGCATGAATTAGTTTAAAGCAATTCTTTCTGAACGAAACTTGGAGGCAACACAATAAACCGCTGCAGTACCCCTCCTTGGAACGGCTCAGACTGCACTAAGCTCACCTTCGGCCCTCAGGCGAAGCCTTGCCTTCGATTTCAAATCTCAGGCTGCGGCTTATCGGAGCGTGCCATTCGGCACGTCCTTCGCTTCGCTCAGGATCGCGGGCATGGACCTTGCCCGCGACGGCCTTGGTTCGCTAAGTGCTGCTGGCTAATTGTTCCAAGGAGGGGCACATGCAGCGGTTTTTAATTCCCCGCAGTCTGCCAATTACATGGAGAAGCTTCGATTCGCAGATATACAGTATCGGTTGACGAACCGCCCAAACTTTGTTATATTTTAGTGTGGTAGTAAAGTGGGAAGCACCTAACGTGAATCAGGTGCGAGCCACCCCACAGAGTAAATTCGAAAAGAGGACAAACCTTGAACGCAGCGCAGTATAAATCAGGTTTTGTGACCTTGATCGGTCGCCCGAACGTTGGAAAATCGACCCTGATGAACCATCTGATCGGTCAAAAGATCGCGATCACTTCAAGCAAGCCACAGACCACCAGAAATCGCATACAGACCGTTCTGACAACGGAAGAAGGCCAGATTGTTTTCCTTGACACGCCGGGCATCCATAAGGCAAAAAATAAGCTTGGCGATTACATGGTAAACGTGGCGGAGCGCACCCTCAATGAGGTGGACGTAATCTGCTGGCTGGTGGAGCCGACGACCTTCATCGGCGCAGGAGAGCAGCACATCATTGAACAGCTGCAGAAGACGAAAACTCCCGTCATTCTCGTGATCAACAAGCTTGATACCGTGAAGAAAGAAGAGCTTTTGCCCTGCATTGACGTTTATCGTAAGCAATATGATTTTGCCGAGATCGTGCCTGTTTCGGCGCTCAAGAAGACGAACACTGATGAGCTCCTAAAATGCATTTTCAAGTATCTGCCTTACGGGGATCCGTTTTATGATGAGGACACGATCACGGACCAGCCCATGCGTCAGATCGTAGCGGAACTGATCCGCGAGAAGGCGCTCAGATGCCTTGATGAAGAGATCCCGCACGGCGTTGCCGTTACGATCGAGTCCATGAAGGAACAGGGCAAGATCTGCCACATCGAAGCAACCATCGTATGCGAAAAGGATTCGCATAAGGGCATCATCATTGGAAAAGGCGGTCAGATGCTCAAGAAGATCGGCTCGAAAGCACGCCCTGAGATCGAAGATCTTTTGGAAATGCAAGTGAACCTGCAGCTTTGGGTCAAGGTAAAGAAGGATTGGCGTGACAGCGACCTTCTCATGAAGAATTTTGGGTACAATCCCAAGGACGCAAAATCAGACGAGAACTAACGTGAAAGGAGGAGGGACGTGCAAGATCAGATCACGGTGACCGGAATGGTTCTAAAGCAGTCCCCCTCCGGAGAATATGACCGAAGAGTGACCATCCTTACGAAGGAACGCGGCAAGGTGGTCGCTTTTGCGAGGGGAGCAAGAAGGCAGGGGAATTCCTTGGCAGCCGCCACGAATTCCTTTGCCTTCGGTCAGTTTAAACTCTATCATGGCAGGGACGCATATACGCTGGTGGGCGCCGAGATCAGCAATTATTTCGAAGGCCTCATGAATGATTTTGAGGGTGCCTATTATGGCATGTATTTTGCGGAGGTTGCGGATTATTATGGCAGGGAGAACAACGATGAGAGAATGCTCCTTGGCCTTTTGTATCAGTCCCTGAAGGCGCTTTCAGTGCCATCTCTGTCAAGGCCGTTGGTGCGCACGATCTTTGAATGTAAAGCCTTAGCCGTGAACGGAGAGTATCCCGGCGCGCCAAAAAACGCAGGCCTTTCGGAATCGGCGGTATATGCGCTCGAATATATCGGCCAAAGCAGTCTCGAAAAACTCTACACCTTTACCGTTACGGACGAGGTCCTTCGGGAAATGCAAGGCGTGGCGGAGGAATATCAAAGAAAATATGTGCGTCATGCCTTCAAAAGTCTTGAAATTCTAAAAGCTTTGTGTTGAAATTTTCATGGCCATTAGGTATAATATATTGAATTACCATATCGGATCGGATCCTGAAACAGGGTTTAAGAAAGCTGGTAAGCACATGAAAAAACGAAGCAAAGGGCATGCCGTATTTTGGGCGCTCCTTGTCTTCCTTGTTTTTCTTTGCGGTTGCGGAAATGACGCGCCGTGGGAGAGTTGGACGGAGGAGAGGACGCTGATCCAAAAGGACGGTCAAGTGACCTGTTGTATCATTGATGGTTTTGAAAAAGACTATTATGATCTCGACGAGCTAAGGCAAATGGCGGTTGAGGAGACGAGTTACTTCAACGGAGAATATAAACAGAATGGCGGATCAGCAGCCGTTTTGGAAGTGGCGAGACTGGATGAGGCGCAGAACATGGTCCGCGTCACCTATCGCTTCAGCGGAGGCGACGTATACACTGCCTTCTTCACCGAGAAATTGTACTTTGAAACGGTTGGAGAAGCCTTGGAAGCAAAGCACCTCTTTACGGGGATCGATCTTTACAACGAAACCGGATCGATCAAAATGGACGAGGAAAACAAGGAAAAGCTAAAAGGCAGGCACGTGATCGTCACGGATGCCAAGTCCATCATAGAAGTACCGTATGAAGTGGAATACTATAGCTACGGCGTGACCATCCGGAAGGACGGAAGCGTTGATACGCTGGGTTGCAGCGGCACTGCCACGATCATCTTAAAGAAATAAATCCCACAGGGAAGAAATAAAGAGAAAAGAAGAGGAAGAAACATGGAAAAGACAATGGAAAAAATCGTAGCGTTGGCAAAGGCCAGAGGCTTTGTGTACCCCGGTTCCGAGATATACGGCGGACTGGCGAACACTTGGGATTACGGTAATCTTGGCGTTGAACTGAAGAACAACGTAAAGAAGGCCTGGTGGCAGAAATTCGTGCAGGAAAACCCTTATAACGTGGGCGTGGACTGCGCAATCCTGATGAACCCGCAGACTTGGGTGGCCAGCGGACACCTTGGAGGCTTTTCCGATCCTCTGATGGATTGTAAGGAATGTCATGAGCGTTTCCGCGCTGACAAGCTGATCGAGGATTATTGTGAAGAAAAGGGCATCAAGCTCGAAGAGAGCGTTGACGCTTGGTCACAGGAGAAGATGAAGAACTTCGTTGAGGAGAACAACATTCCCTGCCCGACCTGCGGTAAGCACAATTTCACCGACATCCGTCAGTTCAACCTGATGTTCAAGACCTTCCAGGGCGTGACCGAGGATGCAAAGAACACCGTATATCTTCGTCCCGAGACCGCTCAGGGTATTTTCGTAAACTTCAAGAACGTGCAGAGAACCTCTCGTAAGAAGCTTCCCTTCGGTATCGGCCAGATCGGTAAGTCCTTCCGTAACGAGATCACTCCCGGCAACTTCACCTTCCGTACCAGAGAGTTCGAGCAGATGGAGCTGGAGTTCTTCTGCAAGCCCGGCACCGACCTTGACTGGTTCCAGTACTGGAGAGGGTTCTGCCGTGACTGGCTGTTCTCCCTTGGCATGAAGGAAGAGGAGATCCGCCTTCGTGACCACAGCCCTGAAGAGCTTTGCTTCTACAGCAAGGGCACGACGGACATCGAGTTCTTGTTCCCCTTTGGCTGGGGCGAGCTTTGGGGCATCGCTGACAGAACCGATTATGACCTGAATCAGCATCAGACCACGTCCGGCGAGGACATGACCTATTTCGACGATGAGACCAATGAGAAGTACATCCCCTACGTCGTGGAGCCTTCCCTTGGCGCAGACCGCGTGGTGCTTGCATTCCTTTGCGCGGCATATGATGAAGAGGAGCTTGAAGGCGGCGACATGAGAACCGTGCTTCATTTCCATCCCGCACTGGCGCCCGTGAAGATCGGCGTTCTGCCTCTTTCCAAGAAGCTGAACGAGGGCGCAGAGAAGATTTACACCCAGCTTTGCAAGAAATATAACTGCGAATTTGATGACAGAGGCAACATTGGTAAGAGATATCGTCGTCAGGATGAGATCGGCACGCCGTTCTGCGTAACCTATGATTTCGATTCCGAGACCGATGGCTGCGTAACCGTTCGTTTCCGTGACTCCATGGAGCAGGAGCGTGTGGCCATTGCAGACTTGGATGCATATTTTGCTGATAAATTTACGTTCTAAGGAGATAGTTATGAAGAAATTCACGTCAACCGAGCTGAGAAAGGCTTGGATTCAGTTTTACGTAGAGAGAGGTCATAAGGACGTGGGAGCCGTGTCCTTGGTGTCAGATGGCTCTACGGGCGTTATGTTTAACGTGGCAGGCATGCAGCCCTTGATGCCTTATCTTCTTGGAGAGAAGCATCCCATGGGCACAAGGCTTTGCAACGTGCAAGGCTGCGTACGTACCAATGATATTGATTCCGTTGGTGACAAGAGCCACGGCACCTTCTTTGAGATGCTGGGCAGCTGGAGCCTTGGCGATTATTTCAAGAAGGAGCGTTGCGAGTGGAGCTTTGAACTCTTGACCGGATTGTTTGGATTTGATGCGGATCATTTGGCTGCCACCGTTTTCGAGGGAGATGAGAATGCCCCTCGCGATGAGGAAGGCGCGCAGTTCCGTATCGCTTCTGGCTTCCGTAAGGATCGCATTTACTATCTTCCCGCCGAAGACAACTGGTGGGGCCTTGAGTATGGTCCCTGCGGCCCGGACAGTGAGATGTTCTACGTGAAGGACGTTCCTCCCTGTGGCCCTGACTGCAAGCCCGGATGCCATTGCGGCAAATATACCGAGATCGGTAATGACGTGTTCATGCAGTATGAAAAGCATCATGACGGCACGCTCACGCCCTTAAAGCAGAAGAACGTAGATACCGGTTGGGGCATGGAGAGAATCCTTGCGTTCCTGAACGGTTTTGATGACGTATATAAGATCGACGTGCATGCCCCTGCGATCGCATATATCGAAGAGGCAAGCGGGATCAAATATGACAGCGACGAGAAGCTCACCAGATCCATGAGGATCCTGGCTGATCATACCAGAACCGCGACCATGCTGATCGGAGATGCCGCAAAGCTTCTTCCTTCAAATGCAGGCGCAGGCTATGTGCTCCGTCGTCTGATCCGTCGTGCGGTAAGACACGCGAGAACCCTTGGGCTTAAGAAGGAGAACATCTTAAAGGTTTCTGAGAAGTACATCGAGGTCTATGCAGAGAGCTATCCTCTGGTGAAGAAGAATCAGGAGTTCATCCTTTCTGAGCTTGGCAAGGAGATCGAGCGCTTTGAGGCAACGCTGGAAAACGGCATGAAGGAATATGGCAAGATCCTTGAGCAGGTGAAGGCAGACAAGGCTACCCAGATTGACGGCAAGTCCGCATTCTATCTGTATGACACCTTTGGCTTCCCCATCGAGCTCACCGTTGAGCTTGCACAGGAAGAGGGCCTTTCCGTGGACGAAGCAGGTTTCGCAACGGCCATGGCTGAGCAGAAGGCAAAGGCGCGTGAGAATGCAAACTTCTCCGCAAAGCTGTCTACCGATGCAAATCTCTTTGACGATCTTGGAGAAGCATTTACGACTGATTTCGTAGGCTATGACGTGACCATGAATGAAACGCAGGTGGCTGCGATCGCATCTGAAGGTGCCAGAAAGGAGAGCCTCTCTGAGGGCGAGAGCGGAACCATCGTCGTTCCCGTGACGGCATTTTATGCAACCATGGGCGGACAAAAGGGTGACTTCGGTCTGATCCGCGGCGCGAACGGTCTGTTTGAAGTGGAAGAGGCAGTAAAGCTTCCTGGCGGAAGAGTTGGTCACGTTGGTAAGGTTGTTTCCGGTAAGATTTCCGCAGGCGACCACGTTCGCATGGAAGTGGATGCCGCTAACCGCGCAAGCACCTGTAAGAACCATACGGCAACGCACCTTCTGCAGGCAGCGCTTCAGCAGGTTCTTGGCAGCGACGTTCATCAGCAGGGTTCCTATCAGGACGGCGCCAGAACCAGATTTGACTTTAGTTTTGGCCGCGCGATGACCGAAGAAGAAATCGCAAAGGTGGAAGAGATCGTCAATGCAAAGATTTTGGAAGACATTCCCGTCGTAACCGACGTAATGAACATTGAAGAGGCAAAGAAGAGCGGTGCAATGGCACTGTTTGGCGAAAAGTATGGTGAGACCGTTCGCGTGGTATCCGTTGGCGATTTCTCCAAGGAATTCTGTGGCGGCACGCACGTAAAGCGCACCGGTGACATCGCATCCTTCAAGATCCTTTCCGAGAGCGGCATTGCAGCCGGCGTTCGAAGGATCGAAGGCCTTACAAGTGCCAATGTCATTGAGTATTACAAGGCCATCGAGGAGACCTTAAAGCAGGCTGCAGCCGCTGCAAAGTCCACGACGGCAAATCTTGTTGAGAAGATCACGCATCTTCAGGCGGAAGTAAAGGCACTCTCCTCGGAGAATGAATCCTTGAAATCCAAGCTTGCACAGAATTCCCTTGGCGACGTTATGGACCAGGTGAAGGAAGTAAAGGGCATGAAGCTTCTTGCAACCAGCGTTGCAGGCGTAGACATGAACGGCCTTCGCGATCTTGGAGATCAACTGAAAGACAAGCTCGGTGAGGGCGTGGTGGTTCTCCTTTCTGAGATGGATGGCAAGGTGAACATGATCGCCATGGCAACCGACGGTGCAGTGAAGGCCGGCGCGCATGCAGGAAACCTCATCAAGGGAATCGCAGCGCTTGTTGGCGGTGGCGGCGGCGGACGCCCGAACATGGCTCAGGCCGGAGGCAAGAATCCCGCAGGCATCCCCGCAGCGATTGAAGAAGCGGCTAAGGTTTTGGAAAAACAGCTGTAAGTGTTTGGGGAAACGAAAGAGCAGTTATTTCTGCGCGAGGTTGAGCTATGAGCGAATCAAATATGCCGCGAATGATGGAGTTTTCTGAGAAGGGCGATGAAAGAGGATACCTGGTGATCGTGGAAGGCATGCAGGACATCCCCTTTGAGATCAAAAGGATATTTTACATCTATGGCTCAGACAAGGACGTGGTCCGTGGCAATCATGCGAACCGAGAAAGCGAATTTGTCCTGATCAACGTAGCCGGAACCAGCAAAGTCAAAGTGATGGACGGCAGAGGAAATGAAACGATCTATTCCTTGGACCGTCCTCACACGGGCATTTACCTTCCGAAGATGATCTGGAAGGAAATGTATGATTTTAGTGAGGACTCCGTTTTGCTCTGCCTCGCGAGCACGCACTATGATGCGGAAGAATATATCAGGGACTATGACACATTCTTAAAGATCATTCATGGAGAAGCCTAAGATGAAAGTTTCCGTCGTAATACCCGTCTATTATAACGAAGACAACTTGATGCCTCTGTACGAAGACCTTAGAGAGAGGTTTATCAGCAAGATCGACTATGAATATGAGATCATCATGGTCAATGATGGCTCTAAGGATAAGAGCTACGAAGTGATGCAAGAGATTGCAAAGAAGGATCCGAACGTCAGGATCATTTCCCTTTCAAGGAACTTTGGATCCCATGCAGCGTGTCTTTGCGGTCTTGCGAATTCTACGGGCGATTGCGCGGTGATCAAGGCGGCTGACCTTCAGGAGCCGACGGAGCTCCTCCTTGAGATGGTAGAGAGCTGGAAGAGCGGGAATAACGTGGTCCTGGCCTGCAGGAGCGACCGAGAAGAGAGCAAAAGCCAAAAGGGCTTTGCGGATCTATATTATTGGATGGTCAGAAAGACTTCGCTTCCGCAGATGCCTAAGAATGGCTTTGACATTTACCTGCTGGACCGTAAGGTGGTGGGCGTGATCGACCAGCTGGATGAAAAGAACAGCGCGATCACGGGCCAGATCCTGTGGAGCGGCTTCCGCACGGGCGTTGTATATTATACCAGGAAGGCTCGTGAGATCGGAACGAGCAAATGGACTTTGAAAAAGAAGATCCGATTGGTTTCGGACACGCTCTTTAGCTTTTCCACTTTGCCGATCCGCATTTTGGAGCTTGTTGGATTCCTGGCATTTGTCATCGGAGTCATCTGGGCGGTGATCGTGTTTATCGCAAAACTCGCAGGAGACATTCCGGTGGATGGTTTCACGACGATGTTCATTTTCAATCTGCTTAGTTTTGGCATCACAATGCTGTCAATGGGAATCCTTGGTGAGTATCTTTGGAGAACCTTCGATGCTTCGCGCAAGAGACCTCCTTATGTCATTGAAGATACGAATTTTGATGAGAGAAAATCATGATCAGATTACGAGAGCTAATGGAAAAAGATGCACCTCTGATGCTTGAGTGGATGCATGATACGGAAGTTCAGAGTGGATTTAAAAAGAATATGCTTGAGGCGTCCTTGGAGGACGCCCTTAAGTTTATTCAGGACGCGCATGGAAATGACAGGCTGAAAAGAGAGGGACAGAGCCTTCATTTTGCCATTGCAAATGAAGAGGATGAGTATCTTGGCACCATTAGCCTGAAAAACATTGACATAAAGAATAAGACGGCTGAATTTGCCATCGCAACGCGCAGGAAGGCACATGGTACCGGCGTGGCCTTTCAGGCAACAAAGCTTCTGCTAAAAAAGGCATTTGAGGAATACGACCTTCGCAGAGTGTATCTCAGTGTCTATTCCAACAACGAAAACGCCATCACTCTTTATGAAAATTGCGGTTTTCGTTTTGAGGGGGAATTCCGTGAGCATTTCGTGATCGACGGAAAGCCCGTAAACTGGAAGTGGTACGGCATTCTTCGGGACGAGTTTCAGTATCAACTCTGATATTTCGAAAGGACACGGAGCATGAAAAAGAAAAAGGAGTTGATCTTTTGGGCGGTTGCATGGCTGATCAACGTTAAGTCCATCTTTTTGGATTATTGTGCTGATTCGGGATATACTTTCGCAATGGCGCAAAGGCTTCTGAATGGGGACAGGCTATTTCGCGAAATGTGGGAGCCGCATCAAACGTCCGTGTTTGTCATGGCGCCCATTCTAAAGCTGTTCGAGACAGTGTTTCAGACAAGGACTGGTGTGGTACTTTTTGCACACGTGGTCATGACCTTGTCTTTTTTTGTATTATCTGTTTTTTTGAAGAAGACGCTGGAGAAGTTTACAGGGAATAACGTTGCGATCTGTGCCGCAATTTTGCTTTTTGTTTTGCGACCCAAAATGGTCCAGCTTCCGGATTATTCCAATTTGTGTATCTTTTTTTCCGTATTGACTTTTATTTTCCTGATCCGATATCTCTTGGTAAAGCCCAGGATTGGAACGCTCATTGCAGCCGCATTGTCCCTGTGCCTTATCGTTCTGGTCTATCCATCTTGCGTTCTTTTATGGGTTCCGTCCATTCTTGTTTTATTTCTGTATTCAGCCAGGAAATGGCGTGACGTGCTTACTTTTACGGGATGCTGCGCGTTGTGCGGAGCTCTTTTCGCAGGCTATTTTGTTCTCAGCATGGGATTCGGACCATGGCTGGAAACGTTATCTAAGATCGTCCATGCCGATACGCATTCACTGGAAAGGACCTATTCAGGGATCGCATATTTTGAAGAACTGCTGTTAGGGCTTTTGATCATGGGCATATCATGGGCAGTTGGTTTGGGCATAAGTTTTCTGTTAGAAAAAGCGAAGTTACAAAGCAAACCCAAGACGGTCTTTTTGCAGTGTATCCTTGTGACCTTTGCATTATGCCTGGCGAAAGTGCTTTTGCCGTCCGTTTATCATCATCAGAACGTTGCGTTTTGGGCATTTGGGAACATTGCCATATTTGCCGTGATCCTACTGGGACTTACCGGGGTGAAACTTCTTCAGGATCAAAAAAAGGTCATCTATGTGACTGGAATGCTTTTGTCAATGGGAGTGTTGCTTTCGGTAGGGCTTCTTACAAACCTTTCATTCATCACGATCGTCGGTTATCTTCACTTGGCATGCATGGTTTCCTTTATCCCGCTTAGTGAATTCATCACAAAAAGATCCGAAGGGCAGTATCACGCAGCAAGGATCAGCTGTTTCCCTCTATATTGTTGCGTGTTTGTCATTATGTTCAGTCAGGGGATCAATAGTCTTGGCAATGCGGAAAACTATGTTCGCAAAGGCCCTTTGTTTGGCGTTGTCACCTCATTAAACGCCTGCAATGAAATGAAATATGGGATCGCCGAATGGGAGGGAAACATAAAGGTTACTGACCAAGTACTGATCATTCAGGAATTCGGGTTGGATCCGATCTGGTATCTCGTAACGGACTTTGGCGTCGGAACCTATTCCGTGATCAATACGCCGTATTATTCCGAGGACATGAAGGAGTACTGGAAAGCATATCCACAAAAAGAGCCAACGGTACTTGCGGTTCCTTGTTATCAGGGCTTAGAAAGCACTGGAATGCCAAAGTGGCTATACGAAAAACGCGAAAATGAATATGATCTCAAATACAAAGGAACCTATTGGAATTTTTATTTCAAGAAATAGAATGTGCGCTTGGAACCTCATTTGATTTTTGCCATAAAGCGTGAAAAAGTAGTTGACGAATGCATTTTTTATGATATAATGTCATTAGCGTGCTGAAAAACAGGCGCAAAAAATAACCCAATCAGTCAGAAATGCCAATGGGACTGAAGGGAGGGTCGGGTGTAAAATATGTCTAACATTATCGTAAAAGAGAACGAGACTTTGGACAGTGCTTTGCGTCGCTTCAAAAGAAGCTGTGCAAAGGCTGGTATCCAGCAGGAGATTCGTAAGCGCGAGCATTACGAGAAGCCTAGCGTAAAGCGTAAGAAGAAGTCTGAGGCTGCTAGAAAACGCAAATATAATTAAACAAAAGAATCCCCAGCCGATCGCGACTGGGGATTTTAATTGAAATCGTATTCAAGGAGGGAAGCTTTGATGATTGAGATCTGGATGGAAGAGATCCACAAGCTGGATCCCTATCATTTCTTCTCACTGTTTGCGATTTACAGCATGATGGGTTGGCTGATCGAGTCGATCTACATGTCCATCTGTAATCGCAAAGTGACAAATCGTGGCTTCGCGAAAGGGCCCTTTTGCCCGATCTACGGTGTTGGCTGTATTGGCGGCTATCTGGTTTTCGCACCATTTAAGGGCAAGTATGTTTTGGTCTATATTTTCGGCAGCATTGTCGCGACAACTTTTGAGTTTATCGTCGGTAAGCTGATGATCAAATCCCTCGGTGAACTCTGGTGGGACTACAAGGATAAGCCCTTTAACTATCAAGGGATCATTTGCCTGGAGAGCACGCTCGCCTGGGGCATTTACGCGCTTGTGGTCGTGCACTTCCTGCATGATTTCATGCTTCACGTGGTCGACCTGATCGACAAGCGACTTGGCGTTCTGATGCTGATCGTCATCTATTTTTTGGCATTCATTGATTACCTGGTGCAGTTCAGCCAGATCTTTGGATGGCCCAAAGTCCTTGGCGGGCCAGGCATGAAGGAAACACCTGATATCAGCCGCGCAAGCCTTGTCAATCATCCGGATGGCGCCGGCAAGGCGAAGGAGACGGACATAGCAGTTCCGGAAGAATCTTCCAAAGCCCCTGAAAACGTTGAGATCGCGGAAGCCTCAAAAGAAACTGAAACTTCAAAAACAGAATGATCGTTTAAAATTCGAGCCACGCCGGCATTTCTTTCTTGTGAGAGATGGAGGCGTGGCTCGTTTGCAAAGGGATGCCATGGAGATATTGCTTGTTCTTTTAGGCGTCTTGTGTCTGATCCTTTTTTGGATCATGCTGCACGACACAACGCAATTTGAAACAACTGAATATACTGTAACGGACCCTCGCATCAAAAAGCCTTTTCGGGCGGTTTTCCTTTCCGACCTTCATGGGAAAAGATATGGAAGGGACAATGCACTTTTGCTGCAGGCCATACGCGACGGAAAACCGGACCTTGTCCTTTTGGGAGGTGACATCCTGACCGCAAGGCCCAGGGAGGACTTTTCCTGCGCCGTTTCGTTGGCCTCAGAGCTTGCAAAGGACTTCCCCGTATGCTACGGCGTCGGCAATCATGAATATCGGCTAAAGCTATATCGCAAAGTCTATGGTGACATGGGGAAAGAATATGATGCCGCGCTTAAGGAAGTCGGCGTTCGCATGATGAGAAATGAGAAGAAGGACTTTGACGATCTTGGCATTAGCGTGGTGGGAAGCCAGATCAACGCGCGGTTTTACAAAAGACGTCACAAACAGGAAATGCGTTCGACCTACCTCCCAAGGCTTCTTGGCACGCCTGATGAAGAAAAGCTGACCATTCTCCTGGCGCACAATCCGGAATATTTCCCCGAATATGCCGCATGGCATGCCAATCTTGTTCTTTCAGGGCACGTGCACGGCGGCGTCGTGAGGATCCCTTTTTGGAACAAAGGTCTGATCTCACCTTCGATCAAACTCCTCCCAAAATACGACGGAGGTCTCTTTTGGGAAGGAAAATCCTGCATGCTTCTTAGCAGGGGACTTGGCAGTCACACGATCCCCATACGCCTGTTTAATCCGTGCGATCTGATCTTTCTTTCCTTCTGCCCCGGAGAAGAGTTTCAGGTAGAAAAAATGTCTAGGAAAAAGAAGCAAGACATGGTAAAATAGTAGAGTATCTTCAAGAGAGGAAAAGAAATTGGCATGGCCATTTCAGTGAAACTTGAGAAGTTCGAAGGGCCGCTGGACCTTCTGCTTCACTTGATAGAAAAGAATAAGATCGACATCTACGACATCCCGATCGTGGAGATCACGGCGCAGTATCTGGATTACGTGAAGCAGATGCAGGAAGAGGACATGAACGTGATGAGTGAGTTCCTTGTCATGGCCGCAACTCTCCTCGACATCAAATGCAAAATGCTTCTGCCTGCCGAAGTGAACGAAGAGGGAGAAGAGGAAGATCCCAGGGCGGAGCTGGTACAAAAGCTGCTCGAGTACAAGATGTACAAGTATATGTCCCTTGAGCTTCGCGACAGACAGGTGGACGCCGCGAAAAACATGTATCGCAGTCCCAACGTCCCGGAGGAAGTGGCACAATACAAACCGCCGCTTGATTATGAAGAGCTGATCGGAGACCTGAATCTTGGAAAGCTTCAGGAGATCTTCCGCTCCGTCATTCGCAGGCAGGAGGATAAGATCGATCCTATTCGAAGCCAGTACGGTAAGATCGAAAAAGAAGAGATCGACATGAGCGCCAAGACGCTTTACGTTGAAGCGTATGCAAGGGAACACGGTTCCTTTAGCTTTAGAAAGCTACTGGAAAAACAGGGAAGTCGCGCGGAGATCATTGTGACGTTCCTGATCATCCTGGAACTGATGAAGACCGGAAAGATCAAGATCAGTCAGGAGAATCTGTTTGATGACATCATCATCACTTCCTGCCATGAGGCGACGCAGGAAAAAGTGGATTTAGAAAAGAAAGAGTCGGAATCATATGAATAAGACGGAAGAAATGAACGAGACGGAAATGTCAGAAGTAACGGAAGCGCAGGAAATACAGGAAGAACAGGAAGTTTCGGAAATGTCTGAAGCATCGAATGCACAGGAAGCTCCGGACGCCCAGGATGCACAGGATGAGAGTAAGCACCTTACGGAAAGTGAGGCGGAGCCCGTGTTCGAAGCCATCCTGTTTGCCATGGGAGATTCCGTGGAGATCAGTAAACTCGCAGATGCCGTCGGCATGGACGTGCGGGCGACGAAGAAGGTCCTAAAAAAGATGGAGGACCGTTATCAGAAGAGTGATCGCGGCATCCAACTATCATGGTTTGAAAACGCGGTACAGCTTAGTACGAAGCCGGAAACCTATGAATATCTGATCAAGATCGCAAAGAATCCCAAGAAGATCGTTCTTACGGACACGGTGATCGAGACCCTTTCCATCATCGCATACAAGCAGCCCGTGACGAGACTCGACGTGGAGAACATCCGCGGCGTGAACTGCGATCATGCGATCAATAAGCTTTTGGAATATGACCTGATCACGGAGCTTGGAAGGCTTGATGCGCCCGGAAGGCCGATCCTTTTTGGCACAACGGAGCAATTCCTTCGCACCTTTGGAGTGAAGAGCCTCGAAGACCTTCCTGAGCTCTCTACGGTTCAGATGGAGGAATTCAAGGCGCAGGCGGAGGCAGAAGTAAAGATCCGCCTGGATTAAGCTAGTTCAATAAAATGCACGGAGGATGAGTGCACATGCTTGATAAGAAGATCCAAAACAGGATCCTTCAGATCAAAAACTTAAAAATGATACGGCTCTATCAGCTTTTTGGAGAAGGACATTCCATCGGCGGCGTTTGTGCTCTTTACGATGATGAGGTCATCAACCTGTGTGAGGCTGATCCCGGATTCGAGCTTCTTTTGGATCATCTCGCCAAGGTGTATTTTTCCGAAAGCGTTTTCCGAAAGATCGTGACGGACGAGGCGACAAAGGATTTCCTGGAAAAATGCAGGGCGATCCGCACGAACGGATATGATGCAGTGCTAGAGGGCTTCGAGGAAGAAAAGGTCCCCATGTGCGTGCAGAAAGCATATGCGTGGCAGTTCGTGTTACCCGTCGTGCAATATGTCGTTCAAAAGCTTTACGAGTTCAAAAATGCTTCCCTGGAATTTGACGTAAACGAGAGCCATTGGTTTACGCAGGGCGTTCTCTTGGCAAATTCCGATGCGGGTCCAAAGCGATTCCCGTATTATTTTGACGAGACGGCGGAGGAAGCCTACGCCATCACGGTCAGCAACGTGCTTAAGGCCGGGAATCAACTGAAGATGAAATTATCCTACGGGAGAAAAGGCGTCACGGCAACCTTCGAGGAACAGGCATATTTTCTAAGCGGAGCGCTGAACGTAAGCTTTGGGGCTAAGGAGCCCGTAACAATGCTTCGGATCTGCGAGCATGGAAAGGAAGCAGAAGTTTCGTCGGCAGACTGTGAAGTGATCGAGGGAGACGCACCTTCGCCAAGCGCGCAAAGCTTCCTTGCAAAGAATGGAGCCGATTGGAAAGCATACAGGCTTCCCTGGGGCCTCAAATTTTATTTTGCAAGTTCAAATGGAGAGGAAGCGGTAGCATATGTTGCTGAAGGGATCGGCGCAACCGTGAGTATCGGAACAAGGTCCAAACGCCTGTCGGAGAATCCTCAGAATGAAGCAAGCTTGGGGATCATTGCATTTCACCTTTACGAACGAGAGGTGAATGAAGAGGTGCACCTTCTCCACATAGGCGTGCCGGGAGTCGGAGCCGGCGTTTACGAAAACAGATACGCAGGAAGATACTTTATCAGAACAAAAACGATAGGACAAAGGGTGAGCGAAGATGGCAGTGAACATTCAAGAGATTGATGATAATATAAGTTTGACAAGAAGGACTACGTCAGTCATTAGGACCCTCAGAAAGAATAATTCAACAAAGGACGTTTCCGCCTTGTTTGATGATCTTGTCGCGAGGCTTGAATACCGTAAGACGCATCCGAACGAGGGTAAGATCAATCCCTTGTCCTTATATCTTGACGTGCTGGAAACTCTCTGGAAGAGGAGAACCACGAAGGAGGAGTTTGTGCAGCAGGTCGATGCAGCAGAGCAGATTTACGAGGAGATGTTTGCTCTTGGCCCAGACACTCCGGGATTTAAGGAAAATGCCCCCGTGTTTCTTGCCATGCTCAGCAATAATGGCGCGGTATCCCTTGGATTCTTTGATCTGACGCTGTTTTCTTCCTTTAGCGACAAGATGAACTATTTCCTGCTGGTTCAGGCGATCAACGAATCGAAGAATGAACGCGCAATCTTTAACCGGATCGTAACCTATGCGCCTTCTGCCAGAGAATATCTTGTAGACGACCTTGTCTATCTGACCCATTTGCTGAAGGTGGTGACGTTACTTAACAAAACGATCAATGAGAAGCATGAAGCGGTCTTGGCAGAAGAGATTGCAAGGCTTCGCAGAAGCAACGGCATCTATGACATCGATCCGGCGCGCCTTGCGCAGGCGGAAGCACGCGTCCAGGAGGCCGCATCGATCCTTGACAGAGGTCGTGACATGCTTTCTGCGCTGGATGATAAATGCAAAAGCATTTGGACGCTCACGGAAGAGATGGATGAGCTCGCGAGAGAGATCAAGCGTAATGCGAAGCTAGATCTCGATGCCAAGGCGGAAAGCGCCAAGAGCAGTGTCGAGAGGGTTTTGACGGAATATGTTGACGGACAGAAAAAGTCAATTTCAATGGACAAAGAGATCTTCCTGAAAGAAGTCTTTTCGGATGCCGAGACGAGGATGCAGAAATACAAGGCATTGGCGGAAAGCATTTCTGCCACGACGGCTGCGAAGCTCCAAAGCCTTGGCAAGGATGCGGACGAAATGACGAGACGCATTGACTTCATGGTCAATCAGGACGGCAGGATCCAGGAGTTCTTAAAGAAATCCCGCAAGGATGAGGCACTTCTTGACAAGATTGAAAAGCTTTCCGTGCTGAATGATGCCAGCATTGAGGCACTTGGCTCCCGCACCGTGCAAGTTGTTGCTGCGCCCGAGCAGGCCGCTTCTAAGGACGCGCCCAAGGGCGCAAAACAGGCCGCAACGCAAGCCGCACCTGCATCAGCCGTTGCACCTCAGGAAACGTTGCCTGGATATGACGTTCCGATCACTTCTTCGCGTAAGGCGCATGAGGAACGCCCGATCCCGAAGGTGAATCCTTTGATGGATCGAAAGATTCCTTTTGTGGACCGCTTTGCGTTGGTTCAAAAGGAAAAGAAGCGCAGAATGGATAAAGGCGAGCTTTTCCATGAGATGTTCGATGACGTGATCACGGCAGTCATGGAGGAGGCAAACCCGTATCTGATCGGACCTTCCGGTTGCGGCAAAACCTTTATGGTTTCCCAGATCAGCGAGATCCTTGGCGTGGATTGCACAGACATCGGATATATCAACGAGGAATATGACATCTTAGGTTATGTCAACGCAGTCGGCAACTATTGCGAATCAAATTTCTACAGGCTGTATAAATACGGTGGCATCGCATTCTGCGATGAGCTGGACAATGGTAACGCAAAGGCAACCGTGAAACTGAATTCCTTCCTGGTGAACCGTGTGAATGCAAAGTATTCCTTCCCCGGCGGCGAAAGCGTGGATAAGCATCCGAACTTCCGGATGATCGCGGCAGGTAATACCGACGGTAGCGGCGGTGACGTGAACTATAGCACTCGTGAGAAGATTGAGGAATCCGTCCTCCAACGTATGATCCCGATCTACGTGGATTATGATAATCGCGTGGAAAAGGCCATCCTGAAGGACTATCCGGACTGGTTTGCGTTTGCCTGTGCCTTCCGTGCGGCAACCGCGCGCTGGAGCGAGGTGAGCGGTACCTCCGCTCAAGGAATCTTTACGACAAGAGACGCATTCAGAGTAAAACAATACTTGGATGAGAAGAGCTTTACGCCAAAGAAGATCATGAATTATGAATTCATCCAGACCAAGGAACCGGAGTATCTTGGATTCCTGGTGAATGAGATTGGAAACAACATGGCGAAAGGCAACAAGGGCAACGAAATCTTCAAGCTCTTTGCGGAAGAAGCAAATATTGCAAGGACTAAAGGAAAGAGATACTAATGCAGACAACCTCCTTTCTTGTGACGACAACAGGAGAAAAGTACATAGTGTGCCGCATTCTCTTTCGGTCGTTGACTGCGCTGGAATTGTATTTAAAGTCCGACCCGAAGGTGAATACGCTGGTGTTTCCGTCGCAAAAAAGCGTTTACATGCCGGAAAAGTTTGCGGGAGAGCCCCTGGATAAGGCCATTGAATACTGTCATGGTGGCTATGAAAAAGGCTTTGAAGTCTTCCTTCGGATGAAGAAGGAATTCGACGCAAAAACCGTCCATGCACAAGGCTTTCGCCATTCCGTACCGGATCTGATCGGCTCAAGACCGCACATTCCAAATTTCGTCGCGGGAACGCCAAAGACCATGGCCAGAATGGACCGCGCAAAAGAAAGAAAGTTTGTCAAGATCTTGATCAATCTGGCTTACAGCGGCGACACGACGGAGGAGCAGATCCGAAACCGCGGGATCCTGACGCTGAATCTGGTTACCTTGCTGGAGCAGCATCAGATCGGCGTCGACCTATATGCATTTGAAGGCAGCTATTTCAAAAATGAGATCTTCTTGGCGGAAGTGCGCCTTAAGAATCCCGGAGAAGTGATCAACGTCGGAAAATGTTATTTCCCGCTCTGTGGTAAAGAGTTTATCAGAAGAATCTTGGTCCGCGTCAAGGAATCCATGCCGTTTCGCGCCAATTGGGGTATCGGATATGGCGGCGTTTTGCCGGCGGCCTTGCTTTCAGAATGCATGAAGATCAACAAGGAAGACATCGTGATCGGATCGCCCATTGAAATGGGGATTGAAGGGAAAGATATCTATAAAGATGCTGAGAGTTTCTTCGCGAAATTGCATCTTTCGGATTCGATCGTCGTACCTGAGTTTTTGAAATACCGTGAGGAAAACGTATGAGCAAAAAGAGATTTCATGATGTCTTAGACACGCTCGAGTTTGGATTGGACACACAACATGACGTTGCGTCCCTGAACAGAGTAGTATCTAAGATCGTCAAAGAGCGTGATCTTGACCGGGTCATGGCACTTTTCGATGAGATCCTGGCCGTGTCGGGCGAAGATCAGGGTGAGTTGGTATCCTTTGAAAAAAGGATGGAAGAAATCGAGGGAGAGCTGACGAGGGAGCGGATCGAGCTCTTAAAAGAAGAAAAGCTTCTTGAAAGCCTTCGCATGACAAATGATGCCTATATCGTGCGCCTGGACGAAAACATCAAGGAAGTTGAGGGGTATGTGAAAACCCAACAGTTTTCCTTTCGTGAGCTTGCCGGAAGCAAGCGCGTAACCGAGCTGGAGACCACAAAGGCCGTTGCGGCAAGCTTTTCAGAGCAGATCAAACTCTCGGAGGATTCCCTGAAAGCCATGGCCGACAGGATCGGTGAGGTGCAGTCGAACGTGCTCCCGCTTCTTCGCGGACGGATTTCCCTTCATACGAGCAGCAGCACGTTTTCGGATGCGCAAAGACTTCTTCGTGAGAAAGTGGAGGACATGAAAAAACTAACAAAAAATTAGTAAAAAAAAGCAATTTGCCTCTAGGCGAATTGCTTTTTTTGTGATATACTAGTTAAGATTTTTGAATAATGGGGGAGAATTGGTTTATCATTACCCAAAAGTTCAAATAAGTGAATGTTTTTATACATTAAATGGAGGGCTGAAAGCATGAGTAACACATCGAAAGCGAGTCAAAGAATTACTGCTTTGCTCGATGACAACAGTTTCGTTGAGATCGGTGCGCTGGTGACTGCCAGGGCAACGGATTTCAATCAGAAACCCAGCGATGCTCCGTCAGACGGTTGTATGACCGGTTACGGAGTGATCGGCGGCAATCCCGTGTACGTTTATAGCCAGGACGTATCCGTGATGAACGGTACCTTGGGTGAAATGCACGCGAAGAAGATTGCCAACCTGTATGACCTGGCCATGAAGACCGGAACCCCGGTGATCGGACTTCTTGACAGCGCAGGTCTTCGTCTGCAGGAAGCAACGGACGCATTGAATGCGTTTGGTGAGCTTTATTTCAAGCAGACCATGGCATCCGGAGTGATCCCTCAGATCACTGCAGTCATGGGAAACTGTGGCGGCGGACTTGCCGTTCTTTCCGCAATGGCAGACTTCACCTTTATGGAGGAGAAGAGCGGAAAGCTTTTCGTGAATGCACCGAACACGCTGGATGGCAATAATGTTGCAAAGTGCGACACTGCAGCCGCAAAGTTCCAGGCAGAGGAAGCTGGCATCGTTGACTTCGTCGGCGACGAGGCATCCGTGATCGAAAAGATCCGTGAGCTTGTTTGCATCCTGCCTCAGAACAATGAAGATGACGCAAGCTATCTGATCGAGTGCGAGGACGACCTGAACAGAGTAAATCCTGAGATCGCCGGTTGCGTAGGCGACACCTCCGTTGCTGCTTCCATTCTTGCAGACAACAATGATTTCTTTGAAGTAAAGAAAGACTATGCCAAGAGCATGGTGACCGGCTTTATGCGTCTGAATGGCGCAACCGTTGGCGTCGTTGCAAACCGCAGTGAGATCTGCGATGAGAACGGCAAGGTAACGGAAAAGCTCGGAACCGTTCTGACCAAGAAGGGCTGCCAGAAGGCAACCCAGTTCATCAATTTCTGTGATGCTTTCGAAATCCCCATCGTTACGCTGACCAACGTTACAGGCTTTGAGGCAACGACCTGCTCCGAAAAGGGCATGGCTAAGGCGGCCGCAAAGCTGACTGCAGCATTTGCAGACGCAACCGTTCCCAAGGTGAACGTGATCGTTGGAAAGGCATATGGAACCGCATATACCGTAATGAACTCCAAGGCAACCGGCGCAGACCTGACAATCGCATGGCCGACCGCAGAGATCGGCACCATGGACAGCAAGCTTGCCGCAAAGATCATGTTTGACGGACAGGGCGCTGAAGTCATTGACGAGCAGGCGGCTGAATATCAAAAGCTCCAGTCCAACGTCTTAAGCGCAGCGAGAAGAGGCTACGTGGATCAGGTGGTAGAGCCTGGCCTTACGAGAAAGTACGTGATCGGCGCCATTGAAATGCTTTACACCAAGACCGAAGACCGTCCGGCTAAGAAGCATGGCACAGTCTAGAAAGGGAACGGAAGAATGAAAAGATTAGTTACGATCCTTTGCACGCTCCTTTGCATCCTTGGCCTTGCGGCTTGTCAGAAAACGGATGCGGAAGTTGCAAAGCAGGAGCAGCAGGTCAAGATCGATCAGCAGAAGATCGACATGATCGAGCAGTATCTCTTCGACGAGATGATCGGCCTGATCGATTATCTGACCACGGATGAGGTATATTCGATCGTAAGCTGCTACGACAATGAAGAAGTAGAACACATCTTTAATGACGAGACCAACAACTTCTACGTGGACGGACATGGTCTTCACACCGCAGTGGAATCCTTCCGCAATTCCAAGGAGGCGTGTGGTGCGCTTCAGACGAATGATGAAGGTGCCATTCTTCGCGGTGACGTGACCGCAAAGGTCAGCGGTGACCAGATCATCGCTACCGCGATCGTAAAGGGCGACAAGAAAAATGCCGACGTGGAATTGATCTTCACGAATGACATTTTTATGAAGCTTGAGGGCGGCTCCTTAAATCCCAAGTCCACCTTTGGTGAATTGATGCAGAAGGCTGGCATGAACACTTTGATCGGCATGGGTACCGTGTTTGCGGTACTGATCCTGATCAGCCTGATCATTGCTTGCTTTGGCCTGATCCCGAAGATCCAGGATGCCCTTGCAAAGAAGAAAGCGCCTGAAGAACCCAGCGCACCCGTGAGCGCACCCGTAGTGCCCGCACAGAGTGAGGAAGATGACACGGAACTTGTGGCTGTCATTGCCGCTGCGATCGCAGCATATGAGGGCAGCACGAACACGGATGGCTTTGTGGTAAGGTCCATCCGCAGAAGATAAAACAAAATGACAGCCGCAAGGAAAGCGGCAGAAGGAGAATAAAATGAAGAATTATACCATTACCGTAAACGGAAACGTGTATGACGTTGTTGTAGAAGAGGGCGCATCCACCGGAGCACCTGTTGTAAAGGCTCCCGCAGCACCCAAGGCAGCTCCCAAGGCTCCCGTAGCGGCAGCACCCGCAGCAGCAAGCGGCGCGGCAGGCGGCGTTAAGATCGAAGCAGGCGCAGCCGGCAAGGTGTTCAAGATTGAAGCAAAGGTTGGCCAGGCCGTTAAGCGCGGTGACGCAGTCGTGATCCTGGAAGCCATGAAGATGGAAATCCCTGTTGTGGCTCCTCAGGACGGCACCATCGCAAGCATCAATGCAAACGTTGGCGACCCTGTTGAAGCTGGTGCGCTGCTGGCAACCATGAACTAAGAGTAATGGCGCATAACAACTAGAACAACAGGAGGTCTACAAATGGACTATATCGTGAATACGTTTAGCAACCTGATCCATCAGACAGCCTTCTTTAACCTCACCTGGGGTAACTACCTGATGATCGGCGTTGCATGCTTCTTCCTTTACCTGGCCATCCGGCATGGGTTCGAGCCATTGCTCCTGACCCCCATCGCATTCGGCATGCTTCTGGTAAACATTTATCCCGACATTATGATGTCGATCGAGAGCTCACCCAACGGCGTTGGCGGCCTTCTCCATTATTTCTATCTCTTGGATGAATGGGCCATCCTTCCTTCCCTGATCTTCATGGGCGTTGGAGCAATGACGGACTTTGGTCCCCTCATTGCAAACCCGAAGAGCTTCCTCCTCGGCGCGGCAGCACAGTTTGGTATCTTTGCCGCATATTTCGGAGCCATTGCTCTTGGCTTTAACGACAAGGCAGCCGCAGCCATCTCCATCATTGGCGGTGCTGACGGCCCGACCTCCATCTTCCTTGCAAGTAAGCTCGGACAGACGGGACTTCTTGGACCCATCGCCGTGGCGGCATATTCCTACATGTCCCTCGTGCCGATCATTCAGCCTCCCGTAATGAAGCTCCTTACCAAGGACAAGTGGAGAAAGATCAAGATGAATCAGCTTCGTCCCATCTCCAAGCTGGAGAGGATCCTGTTTCCCATCATCGTTACGATCGTGGTTGGCCTGATCCTTCCCACCACCGTGCCCCTTGTTGGTATGCTGATGCTTGGTAACCTCTTCCGTGAGAGCGGCGTGGTAAGACAGCTGACCGATACTGCATCCAATGCGCTGATGTACATCGTGGTTATTCTGCTTGGTACCTCCGTTGGTGCAACCACCAGCGCAGAGGCATTTCTGAACCTGAGCACCTTAAAGATCGTAGGCCTTGGCCTTGCAGCATTTATCTTTGGTACTGCAGCCGGCGTTCTGTTTGGCGATCTGATGATGCTTGTCACGAAAGGGAAGACCAATCCCCTCATCGGTTCTGCAGGCGTATCCGCAGTGCCCATGGCAGCCCGCGTATCGCAGAAGGTCGGTGCGGAGGCTGACCCCACGAACTTCCTTCTGATGCATGCAATGGGACCTAACGTTGCAGGCGTTATCGGAACGGCAGTTGCGGCCGGTACGTTCATGGCCGTGTTCGGAGTATTCTAAAACATATAAATGGAGGAAATTACAATGGCTGAAATAGAAAAGAAACCGATTGGGATAACGGAGACCGTCCTTCGTGACGCACATCAGTCCCTGATCGCAACAAGAATGCCGACCGAGCTGATGCTCCCCATCGCAGAGAAGATGGATCAGGTGGGCTATCATTCCGTAGAGTGCTGGGGCGGCGCTACCTTCGATGCAGCGCTTCGTTTCCTGAAGGAAGATCCTTGGGACAGACTCAGAAAGCTCCGCGAGAGATTCAAGAAGACCAAGCTGCAGATGCTGTTCCGTGGCCAGAACATTCTTGGTTACAGACCTTACGCAGACGATGTTGTGGAATACTTCGTACAGAAGTCCATTTCCAACGGTATCGACATCATTCGTATTTTTGACTGCCTGAACGACCTTAGAAACCTGCAGGCAGCCGTAGACGCTACCAACAAGTTCAAGGTACAGGAAGGCCGCGGCCATGCACAGGTTGCACTTTCCTACACCCTGGGCGATGCATATACCATCGAATATTGGATGGACATGGCAAAGAAGATTGAGGAGATGGGTGCAGATTCCATCTGTATCAAAGACATGGCAGGACTTCTTGTTCCTTACAAGGCATCTGAGATGATCTCCGCCATGAAGAGCGTAACGAGCCTTCCCATTCAGCTGCATACGCACTACACCTCCGGCGTGGCAGGCATGACCTACCTGAAAGCCGTAGAGGCAGGCGTTGACGTGATCGACTGTGCAATGAGCCCGTTCGCAATGGGTACTTCACAGCCTGCAACCGAGGTTATGGTTGAGACCTTCAAGGGGACGCCTTATGACACCGGTTATGATCAGAACCTTCTTGCAGAGATCGCAGATTACTTCCGTCCTTACAGGGATGAGTGCCTGAAGACCGGCCTGCTCAACCCGAAGGTAATGGGCGTAGACATCAAGACCCTGCTTTATCAGGTGCCTGGCGGCATGCTTTCCAACATGGTGAGCCAGCTGAAGGAGCAGAATGCAGAAGATAAGTACTATGACGTGCTCAAGGAAATTCCTAAGGTTCGTAAAGACCTTGGTGAGCCCCCTCTGGTTACGCCTTCTTCCCAGATCGTTGGTACGCAGGCAGTGTTCAACGTGCTGATGGGCGAGCGTTACAAGATGGCTACGAAGGAGACCAAGGCAGTGCTTCGCGGCGAGTATGGCCAGACCATCAAGCCCATGAGCCAGGAAGTCATCGACAAGGTTATCCCTGGCGAGAAGAGGATCACTTGCCGTCCCGCAGACCTGATCCCCAACGAGCTGGACAAGCTCGAGAGCGAGATGAAGGAATGGAAGCAACAAGACGAGGACGTTCTGTCCTATGCATTGTTCCCTCAGGTTGCAACGGACTTCTTCAAGTATCGTCAGGCACAGCAGGAAAAAGTGGACCAGTCCATCGCAGACACCGCGAACGGAGCATATCCTGTATAATTGTTTATTGCTTTGCTTGCAGTTTCTAACGAAGTGATAAAAAATGTGACGAAGTTCACACTATATTTCTAATTCATCAATCATTGGCAGTACATTTCGTGCTGCCAATGATTTCTTTCAATCTTTCGCCCCGTGGCTGGGCCTCAAACGCCACAAATCCATTGAATTCTTACAAATCCGCATATATCTATTTGTGTTGCTTGCCTTTCAAAGGCAGAATTGCGTCTGGGCAAGCAAAAATGGCGGTGATTGCTTGCTTTATAGGGCAAAGTTTCTTGTGAGCAAGCAAAAACGGAGACGATTGCATGCTTGTCAGGAAAAGTTTCTTCTAGGCAAGCAAATAAAGACGGAATCACTTGCTTGTCAAGGAAAAGTCTCTTCAGAGCAAGCAAACAATGCCTAAATCGCTTGCTTGAAAAGGAGAAGTTTCAATAAAGCAAGCACATATGCTTGCTTATAAACAGGAATTGTTTTCAGGGCAAGCGAAGACGAGAAGAAATGCTTGCCTGAAGGTAAAATGATTTCTATAGGCAAGCGGAGAAGGGGCAAAACGCTTGCCGACAGTTGAAAAATTTCGTCTAGGCAATCACGGTATGCAAATGTTGCTTGCCTGTAGGAAGAAAGTTTCTTCTGGGCAAGTGGAATATTAGAACGAAAGTGCTTAGTAGACGAAAATGGAATCTAGGCATGCATAAAATTGTTTTTATAGGAGGGAAACGAATGAATGATTATTCAAAGGAACTAAAAGCACAGCAGGATGAAATTGATCAACTAATTCAACAACTGAAAAATCGAGAAAGCATGTATAAAGGTCTACCGAAAGGGACAATCAGAGTTACTGCCTCCAGAGGAAAGGCGCAATACTTCTTTCGAAAAGAAGGAGATACAAAATCGGAATATCTACATGAAAAGGATAAAGAGTTGGCTTATAAACTGGTTCAAAGGGAATATGACAGGGATGCCTTACGGAAACTGGACAAAATGAAAAGAGACATAAATCGGTTTCTTAGAAATTATAATTCTAAAGAGATTGAAGATTTTTACGAAAATTTGTGTGAAGGAAGAAAGGCAGTTGTAAAGCCGCTTGAAATAACAGATGCCATGTATGTCGAGAAATGGTTAGAAGAGCATTTGGGAGAGAAAAATCCATATCCAGAAACAGGAAAATACGAAACGATGCAGGGTGAATTTGTTCGGTCGAAATCCGAGAAGATCATTGCAGATACATTATACAAGATGAAGGTGCCGTATCAGTATGAGGCGCAGCTCAACTTGGGAATAAACCATCTTGTTTATCCAGATTTTACTTGCCTGAATGTCAGAAAACGCAAGACAATCTATTGGGAACATTTAGGGCTTTTGAATATGGATGCGTATGTGAGCAAGAATCATGAAAAACTGGCGCTTTATGAGCAAAATGGAATTCTTCTTGGCGATACTTTGATGGTGTCATTCGAAACGGCTGACTGCCCACTCAATATAGCAGTGCTCAGAAAGAAAATTGAAGCGATCTTGAAATGATGCTTGAAACTTATGCTTGAATGACATTGAAATGATGCCCCAAAGAAGTTTACGAAGACGATTTATGGATGCTAAAAACGACAAATGATGAATGATATATCGTCGCATAATTGACTGAAAAAGCATGGTTTGTTATACTCGAGAATGAAAGTCTGGCGTGGTCGTAGGCCATAAAAAGAGGAAAACTAAGGAATCGGGAGATAGTGTTAAATGTTTCATAAGAGAATCAAAATGCTTTTAGAGATAGGGGTAATCGTTCTATGCATGAGCCTTGCTGCATGTGGAGGTAATGGAGCTGGCACGGGAAGCAAAGCGGACTCGGCGACGGAGGAGACGAATGTTACAGAGTCTAAGGTAGATGAATCAAATCCGCAGGGACAATCAGCCAGCTCTGAAACACAATCTGGCAGCGAAAATGGCGATGCGGGCGATAAGGCGAATGAAGACATTGCACTGAAGGACGCCTGCAGCAAGTATTTTATGCTGGGTGTCGGGATCAACGGAAGTACGCTAGAGAATCTTACGACCTATGACGACGAGTACATGGCCATGGTGAAAAAGCACTTTAACAGCGTTACGCTTTCGAACCTGATGAAATCCTGCTATATCCTTCAGCAAAAGGCAAGTCAGGAGAGTGCGGACGGAATGCCGGTGCTGGACTTTACGACGATTGACGATACATTGCAGTGGTGCATGGACAATGGCGTGAAGATGCGTGGACACACGCTTGTTTGGCATACGCAGGCGCCAGAGTGGTTTTTCCGTGAAGGCTATAAGGATAATGGAAAGTATGTTGACAAAGAGACCATGCTGGCGCGCATGGAGAGTTATATCAAGCAGATGCTCGAGCATGTGCAGACGAATTACCCAGGCGTGATCTATTGCTGGGACGTGGTTAATGAGGCAGTGGATCCAGCTTCAGGTGACAAGGACAGCGGGTTCCTTTGCAGAACGGAGTTTGAAGGTGGCCCGAATCCCTGGTATGAGACCATTGGACCTGAATATGTTGAGGCGGCCTTCCGCTTTGCGAGGGCGTATGCAGATCCGGACGTCAAGCTCATCTACAACGATTTCAACACCTATGAAACCCTAAAGAGAAATGCGATCTATGCGCTCTGCGAGGACCTAAAATCCAAGGGGCTCATCGATGGCATTGGCATGCAGGGCTATTGGGGAATCGATTATCCGAACATTACTGCGATCACCAGTGCAATCTCCACTTATGCAAGGCTTGATCTTGAGATCCAGATCACGGAGCTTTCCGTGGGCGTTGACGAAGAAACGCCAGAGGCATTTGAAAAGCAGGCGAAGAGATATCGCAACATCTTCCTGAATCTTAAAGCTTTGGATACGCAGGGCGGCGGAAACTGCAACATCACCAGCGTGACGTTCTTTGGCCTGAAAGATCATTATACGCCCGGCGACAAGACCAACGCGAGACTCTTCGACAAGGATTTAAATCCCAAGCCTGCATTTGACGCGGTAATGCAGATTTTCCAAATGCTTTATCAGGAATAATCTTGGAAACTATTTTCAAAAGGACATAAAAAAGATACATCTTTGTGATATGTTAGCATTGTCACGAGGATGTATCTTATTTTTTAGGAGGAGGGCAAAGATGAAAAAGAATCGTAGACATCATGTAACTAGTTGGCTTTTGGCATTTGTCATTGCCATCATTTTGTTCCCTGCAACCGTGTTTGCGGCGTCAGGGCCGAAGATCACGGCTCAACCAAAGCATGAGATGTGGAGAGTTGATAACCCCGCAAACTTTACCGTGGAGGCAAGCGGCGAGGACCTTTCGTATCAATGGCAGGTGAAATTTGCCGGACAAAGCGAGTTTAAGAATGCGCTTGCACCATCGGCGAAGACGCCATATTATTACTTCACGATGCAGAACGGTCACAAAGGCATGGAAGTGCGTTGCGTCATTACGGATAAGAATGGCGCCAGCGTGACAAGCAGAACCGTAACGTGCTATGAATGGGTAACACTTTCTGTGGGAATGTATCAGGAGGATCTAGTCTGGAAAAACGGAGAGGAAGCATCCTTTACCGTGGAGGCGACAGGTGCGGAACCTACTTATCAGTGGCAGGTGAAATTCACTTATGACGCTGATTTTAAGAATGCTCTGGATCCTTCTGCTAAGACACCTAATTTCCACTTCATCATGCAACCTGGGCATAAGGGATTGCAGGTGCGTTGCGTAGTTACCGACAAGTATGACAAAGTTGTTGAAGGGCCTGTTCGGACAATTAAGGAGAGCTACACGGTTACCTTTAATGCCAATGGCGGTGAGGGAGCACCGGACACCGTTTGGAAGGTGAAGGATGAGACTTTAGTTCTTCCAATCGAAACACCGACGAGAGATGGTTTCGAGTTCCGCGGTTGGGCAACTACGACGGATCCCCAGACCATTTATCCTGCCGGCGCAGAGTATAACGAAAACCGCGGTGCGAAGTTTTATGCCATCTGGGACGTGAGCGAATTCACGATCCATTATGACGCCAATGGTGGTTACGGCGCACCTGAGAACCAAACGAAGATCAAGGATGAACCGCTCACCCTTTCTTTGACAAAGCCTTATCGTAAGGGCTATGAATTCGGTGGTTGGATTACTACGACGCATCCTGACGAGGTTTATTCTGAAGGTGATATTTATCTTCATAACTATGGTGCGAATTTCTACGCCAACTGGAGACCTCTTGAGCGTCCCGCAGATGAAACCAGCGGAATGAATGAGATCACGCTCAGCGGAAATCGCGAAGATCATATTATCACTGACAGATATTGTTATGTGGAAGGCGAGAAGTTCTTCCTCTTGATGGAGCCGGACGTTGAACTGCCAGGGGATATTGCGAACAATATTGCGCTGATCATGGATCAGCTGGAAGAGGAAAGCGGACTTTCCTTTATGGACTGTGAAGAGATTAGAAGATGTGATGTGTCTACCATAAGGTTTGGATTTGATCCTTGGAACGATCTTGATTTCGGCGCAAAAGTGCCAATTTACATTTTTGTTGACCGTGAGGATGTTGGATATGGCAGTGGCGCGTCAGATTCTGACGTTACAATAGTCATGAACGAGCTTTTTAGTGTAGAACTATGGAATAGTGTTCCGTCATATAAGAATAATCCATGGCGACTAAATGATTACATAGATTATTCGACATTTGCGCATGAGCTCACACATACGTTAACATTAAGGCACTGTGTGAACACGAGAATTATGGCTGAAGGATCTGCGGATTATTATGCATTGAATGTAATCAATTCCTTAACGGATGTTTCTGAGGATTTTGCCAAGAATCTTGAGTTTATGAATTCCTGTTTTCAGTATGAAGAGATGAATCTGTATTATGGTCACAAAGATGATATCACGCCGGAGAATGCCGAAAACTTTTTCATTCAAGATTTTTATTTTCTTCCATATGCAGAGAGAGGTGACGAATACACGTTTGGAAGATTGCTTTGTAGCTATGCAGCGCAATCCTATGGGAAGTACTTTCTTCGCGATTTCTTTGCAAACGTTAATGCTGAAAACATGAATGCATATTATGGCTATATGACCGAAGAACAAAAAATACAATATGCATCCATCATGAAAGCAACCTTTGGCGAGGATTTCTTCACTTCCTTCGGCACTTGGTATCAGGCCACTTACGGTGCATCAGCGCAATAAGCCATAAAGAACGATCAAACAAATAAAAACAAAAAGATGGCGTTTCGATGATATTTTTAAAATTTATCATCGAAACGTTTTCTTTTTGTGGTATGATAGTATTTGTGGAGCAATGTGAAGTAATCCATGTAAGGTACAAGGGGGATTGAGTCATGCGGGTACTAAGGCCCAAGAAAGCATTTCATATTACGGCATTTTTTCTATATGTCGGCATACGGTTGCTCATCAGCTTTCCTTTTCAGGGCACGATGGCCGGGCTGGTGATCGGGCTGATCTGTCTTGCAGTGGCAAGCCTCATGCTTCTGACCTTTGGAGGCTTTAAGGCAGAGATTGAGCCGCCTTTTGAGGATTCGCAGAAATATAAAGAGTGTTTTCTGGGCACGGCCTATGACTTAGATAAGATCCTGCAGCGTGAGAAGGACAACAAAGTGCGGTATTACAAAGAGCAGAAAGAAACCGGTTTCATTGCACTGGAAGGCGTTGGAATCATTCTCCTTGGCATCTTGATCAATGCGTTGTCTTCCTGGGTGGACGGCAAGGTTTCCGCCAGGTCGTTTCTTCCGATGTTGCCCATCGGTCACATTTTGGGATATTACGTCGAATACTTTGGATTCGCCTGGATCTTTAAGGCCTACTTGAATTCCGGACTTTCCTTTGCCATGGAGATCAGCAAGAAATTCAACCAGCATACGACAAGCGTAAAGATCGAGGAGTGCTCGAAAATGATCGCCGTGATCCAAAACAAGATGCGAGAGAGGGAAGAAAAGGAAAAAGAAGGCAGAAGAATTTATTACTAAATTTTTTTATATGGATATCAAATGGATACGTTTCCCTTTTATGATGAACTTAAGACAGGGGGACGTATCCTTTTTAGAAACCCTGTTTTCCGCGGAAAAACAAAAGGAGCAAACATATGACAGAGCGTATCTTACTGGTGGAGGATGACCCGCAGATCACGGAGGTGATCCGGGATTACTTTGTGGGACATAAAGAGCCATATGACATCGAATGTGCCTTGGACGGCTTAACGGGCATGGAACTGATCCGTAAAAATGAATATGACTTGATCCTGCTTGACATTATGCTTCCAGGGAAAAACGGTTTTTCAATCCTTCGCGAGATCAGGCGCACAAAGGACATGCCCGTGATCATCATCACTGCAAAGGTACGCGAGGCAGACAGGCTTCTCGGCTATGAGCTCGGCTGCGATGACTATGTCTGCAAGCCATTCTCCTTGGCGGAGCTTTACGCAAAAGTTGGGGCGGTGCTTCGAAGATTCAAGGCTTCGAAGGAGCAGGAAGGCAACATGGAAGCAGGCAGCAGAAGACGGGTCATTTCCTGCGGTAAGATCAGCATTGACAGGCAAAGCCTTGACGTGACAGTAGATGGTAAGAAACTGGAACTGTCGCCGAAGGAGCTGGATCTCCTTCTTACGTTCATCAGTCACCCCAACCTTGTATATTCCCGCGACATGCTTCTCGACATTGTCTGGGGCGCGGATTATGACGGAACTGACCGTACCGTGGACAATCACGTAAAAAAGCTCAGAAAGAGCCTTGGCAGTGCGGGAAGTCAGATCAAAACAGTTTACGCGAAAGGATATAAAATGGTAAAGGAATAACGAAGGAAGGAGGAGTTTTATGAAAAGATATCGCAAACGGAATTATGGATATTTCTTTCGAAAGCATTTCTTTGCGGCGTTTGTTTTGTGGTTCGTGGTGATGTATGTGTTCTTGCAGATCTGCTTTCTTGTGATCTTTGAAAAGGAAAAGCAGAAGACAGCTGTCAATTTCTATGAAGGCATGGAGAAGATCCAATACCTTGTTAGTGACAAAGCCCTGATGGACGTTGAGGCAGAAGTGACACGGGCGCTTGAGGAGATGAGTCGTGCCGGGAATCTAGGCAATCACACTTATTTGGACGGAGGAGTGGGCTCCCTCTTGAGCGTCCGCTTGAATGATTTTGAAGAACATTTTTTCTATATCTCCGGTCTAGGGATGGATGGAGAAGGAAACACCCTTATTAGTGGCCTTGGGACAGGATGCGGCTTCGTTCAAAATACGAATGGCGGCGAGGTGGTTCTTGAGACGGGACATGGAAACGAGCTATATGTTCTTCATCTGATCAATAAGTATTTGGAATCTGATTCCATGTATAGTAAATCAGTTGTCTATAGGTATGAATATGAAAACGTTCTATACTGTGACAAGGCACTTGTGGATCCTTATTTGGATACGCTAGAGCAGATCAAGGAAAAATGGTGGGAGCAGTACAAAGCAGAAGAACCTGATGCATTAAAAAGGTATTTTCGTTGGCAATTAGATGAGTTTTACGTAAAAGGGGATCGTTTTTATCCGGCAAAGGCTTCGCTCTATTATTTCGCTTCTGCAACCAATTACACAATCTTGCCCGATGACGCAGACATAACGCTAGTTGAGACTTATGTTTCAGAGCCAAAAGATCTTTCCGGGTATACGCTTTATAAGTGCGATCCGAAGGTGGAGGCTGCTATCTTTATAAATATCAACAGCGGATCAACTTATACGGGGACTGAAGCGTGGCATCCTGATGACTTATATCGGCAGAATGCGCTTTCAGAGATTGCCTCGGCGAGGATCGAGGGTCGGGCCAGTGACCTAGGCGGCGGATTTCTTTCTGGAAATCCTTTGACCTATTTCCTGAATGGCGAGATGAAGTTTGTAAGGACGGCGTTTCTCCAAGATGCAGAGGGGCAAAGATATAAGGTCAGCGTTTACCAGAACATGTCAAAGCTGTTCCAAGGAAACCTTTACTTTGTCATGTGTTGGGCCATCTGGTATGGGCTGTTCTTCTTCCTGCTTTCAGTGATCACGTCTTACTTACATTACCTGAAAAACCGACATGTCTTCATGACGCAGGAATATCGCAACATCCTCATGGATTCCATGGCGCATGACTTAAAATCGCCGCTCATGGCAATCGGCGGTTATGCGGAAAACCTAAAGGATCATATGAACGACGAGAAGCGTGACCACTATGCTGATGAGATTCAAAAGAGCGTTGGATATATGAACGACGTCGTCATGAAGAATTTAGAGCTTCTCAAGTTCGACAAGGAGCACAAAAAGCTCGTCCGAAAGAGCGTTAACGTGCGAGAAGTCTTTGAAGAAGCCTTTGAACGCTATCAGGACTTGTTGGACGAGAAAAAGCAAAAGCTTTCGATCGAAGGAGAGCTCACTGCGAAGGGTGACGAGGAGCTTTTGAAAAAGGTGGCGGAAAACTTGGTTACGAATTGCGTAAGATACACGACGGAAGGCGGAAATATCGCCTTAAAGCTTGAGAAGCATGGCTTCACGCTTGAAAACGAAACGCAGATTGAATATCAGGGATCCTTAAAGCGCCTTTGGGAGCCTTTCGTACGCGGCGAAGACAGCAGGACGGGGCGCGGAACGGGCCTTGGCCTCGCAATCGTGGCGCATATCCTCGATCGGCATTCGTGGAAATATAAATTAGTATATGACAAAGTAAAGAAGACCTTTGCCTGCGTGGTAAAGATCCCTTGCGGCATTCTTTTCTAGAGGTTCAAAGTTTCTTGTAAAAGCATAAAAAAATGGCGTTTCCCGTGACAAGTTTTGAAAATGTCACCGAAACGTCATTTTTTTATGTTACGATGAGAACGATGAAAGCTGGAACTAGAGTTTCAGCAAGGCGATGCAGGAGTAAAAAGGAGAGGAAATTCATGGAAATCTTAAGGACGGAGAATCTTTGCAAGACCTATGGAAAGGACGATAATGCAGTTCAGGCCGTGAAGGACGCAAACATCATGATCGAAAAGGGCGAGTTTGTTGCAGTGGTCGGGAGTTCCGGTAGCGGCAAATCCACGCTAATGCACATGCTTGGAGGAGTTGACAGACCGACCTCGGGCAAGGTGTTTGTGGAGAATGAGGATATCTACGCCATGAATGACGATCGCCTTGCGGTTTTCAGAAGAAGGCAGGTCGGACTGATCTACCAGTTTTACAATCTGATCCCCGTGCTGAACGTGGAGGAGAATATCACGCTGCCATGCGAACTGGATGGAAAGGAAGTGGACAAGGCGCTTCTTGAAGAGCTTCTTGGAACCCTTGGCCTGGACAAAGTGCGCATGCACTTGCCAAACGAGCTTTCCGGCGGTCAGCAGCAAAGGGTTGCCATTGGAAGATCCCTCATTACGCGTCCCGCGATCCTGCTTGCGGACGAGCCGACAGGAAATCTTGACACCAAAAACGGCAATGAGATCATGGAGCTTTTGAAGGCATCGAATCGAAAGTATAAACAGACCATTATTATGATCACGCACAATTTGGAGCTTGCCAAGCAGGCAGATCGGATCCTTGTCATGGAAGATGGTATGGTACGGGAGAGCGGGAGCGTAAAAGCCGCGGAAAGTGCACAGGCGCAAGAAGCAGAGGAAACTGAGAACGCGCAGGCTTAAATAAGGGGACGACATTGTGAAAACATTATGGAAATGCTGTATTAGGTCATTAAAAGAGAATAAGGCAAGAACCATCGTGACGATCCTTGGCGTTACCATGGCGACGGTTCTCATCACGACCCTCGCCTGTATCGGAACCAGCATCCTTGCCTCGGTTGTACAGTTCTTAAAATCCGCTGATGGAACTGCACATGAGACCTATATTGGCGTGGAGCAGGAGAACCTCAAGTACTTTCTTAATAATCAAAGCTTTGAAGAAATCTGGCTGAAAAAGGATCTGGATTACTTTCGCATCGACTTAGAAGATGATAATGGATTTAAGTACATCATTGGCCTAATCGGTGCGGAGGAAGGCTGGTTTGAGGCGCAGGGTCTTAAACTTGTAGAAGGAAGGTTCGCTGAACGCGAAAATGAGATTGTTTTGCCGAAAAAAATCCGTTCATCCCTGGGATGCGACATTCGTGTAGGAGATAAGATCACGGAACGCTCTGGAAAAGCAGAAAGATCGTTGTTTGTCGTAGGCTTTGTGGATGAAACAGACATTCAACTAGTCTATGAAAGTGATCCTCTCTGGGCTTATCATTTGAATTCGGTTCTTGATGAAGAAAGCGATGAGGTTTGGCAAAGATATTTCATTATTGAAGCATACACCTATTGGAACGGGGATTCCAATGAGGCAGGAGCTTATGACGTTAGCGTTCGCTATAAGAAATCTGCCTTGTACCGTCGCGATGAGATCGCAGCATCTCTTATGGACGTTCCGCAGGAGCTATATGAGAAAGCATATAAGAATCCTTATGCTTTCATGACGAACATTGGTAGAGAGGAAAATGCGAAGCTACACTCCAGAGTCGCTGGATTCGACCAAAACGAGTTGTTGGAATCATTGGAGGGCCTAAGTCCATTTCATTTGACGCAGGCGACCGTTTGGATCATTGCTTTTTCTGAGGTGATCTTCCTGTTTTTTGTTCTTGCCGGAGTGTTTTGCATCAATAACAGTTTTGACATTTCCATCACGGAAAGGATCCGTTTTTACGGAATGATCAGTTCCGTTGGCTCAACAAAGAGACAACGCAGGATGATCGTCTGGATGGAAGCATTTGTCATCGGTGTGTTTGGCATTCCCTTAGGCATTTTGCTTGGTGTGGCATTATCGTTTGGGCTGGTAAGGGTTGTGGATATTGCATGCCAGTATTTTATGCCTTCGCTTCAGTTCCGCATGATCTTTCGAGTTGCATGGTGGGCAATCCTGATCGCTGTTTTCCAAGCAGTACTCATGATCGCATTGTCAGCAATGGAATCAGCCTTTCGGGCGGCCAAGATCTCACCCATCGAAGCCATAAGATCCAATGATACGATAAGCCGGAATATTGCGCTGAAAAAGAAGCAAAGAAAGACGCCGAGGTTCATGAAAAAGATCTTCGGCGTGGGCGGAGGAGTTGCTTGGCAGAATTTCAGGAGATCTAAAGTGAAATACCGCGCGACCATTGTTTCGATCGCGGTCAGCATGGCATTCCTTCTCGGCATGACGTTTATTCCTTTTTTGTTCCGCTTTCTGGAGGGAGATTTCCAGTTGGAATATGGTGGAATGAATTATCAGGTTCAGGTTCAAATCGACCATTCCGCCGGATATGAGAAGATCAAGGAACTAGAAACTTGGGATGGCGTAACGAAATGCATAATCAAAAGAAATAGTTTTCCCGCATACGAAACAATAGATTCGGAAAACGAAGAGAATGATGTTCCAAGACGCATCATTTATGTTGAAACATGGGACGATAAGACCTTTGAACAGATCTGTAAGGAAAATAATATCGATTCTCATAGTGCCATTGATAAAGGCTTGATCTCAAAAAGAAACAAGTATTTGAGTGTTGGAGAAATCTTTGTTGGAGAGAAAAACAATAGCTTTAAAGTAAGACAAGGCATTCCTGGAGTTCCATTTAGCATTGAGATTGCAGGAGAAATTGATGCTGGAAGTATTCCGGACTATTTCACGGAATATGATGGCGTGATCGTAAGCGAAAGCTGGATCAGAGCGCATGAAAACCTGATCGACGGAAAGGCAACGGGATATTTTACGTGTAAGGATGCGAATGCTTTTTGTGAAGCTGTGGAGAAGGAAGATATTTTGGGCGCATCTTTCATGAACTACAATGAGGTTTATCAAATGACCCAGCTTTTTAAGGTCATCATTTACATGTTCATGATCGGTTTCCTGTTTCTTGTAATTGCGATCGGAACGACCAATGTGATCAATGCAATCAATTCCAACATGGAAATGCGCGCTTCGGAGTTCGCAAAGCTTCGTGCCGTCGGCATGACGAGAAAACAGTTCCGTGGCATGATCTTTGCAGAAGGCATTTTCATCGCAATAAAGGGATTGTTTTGGGGATATCTTTTCGGCTGTGGCATCTATTATGTCCTTCACAGACTTTTTGTGGAAAGCTCAGACATGTTGTTTGCGGATCCATATTACAGAGTGCTTTTGGAATTCCACCTTCCGATCGGGCAGATGCTTGCAGGCGCCGCCGTTGTCGTGCTATTGCTTTACCTGGTTTTGAATGCGCATGTCAAAAAAGTGGAAAAAAGAAATATCATTGAAACAATTCGTAATGAAAACATCTAGATTAGTGGTAAGCCTGTCATGCAGGGAGGAGCGGCATGAACGTTTTATGGAAATGCTGTAAGCGCAATCTAAAAGAAAATAAAAATCGCACGATCGTGACCATCCTCGGCGTTGCACTGGCGACGGGGCTGATCACGGCTGTAGCATGTCTTGGCGTGAGCCTTCTTGCGAGTTATACGGAATACCTCAAAAATACGGAAGGCGACGCGCACGTGATCTTTCAAGGCGTTTCGGGAAAGGACCTAAAGCGCTTTATGAACAATCAGAGCGTGGATCAGGTTTGGATCGCACGCAGGGAAGGCTATGCAAGCATAGAAGACCAAAGAATAACGAACGCGAGAAGCTTTATCGAATTGGAGGCAGTCTCGCCGGAGTGGCTTGCGCATCATGATAACGGCACGGAGCTTGTGAAAGGCAGAATGCCGGAAAAGGATCATGAAATCGCCTTGGACCGGAGGCTTCGCACGGAGCTGAAGCAGAAGCTCCAGATTGGGGATGAGATCACGCTGACGGTGGGAGAGCGAACCTTGAATGGTCAGAAGGTCCGTCTTGGAACAGCCTACAACAAAGAAGAAGTGCTTCAGCCCAAGTTCGAGAAAACCTATGTGATCGTTGGCTTCACGGATGGAGAAGCCGGCAGCATGTCTATGCACATGCGGCGGGAAAGACAATTCTACTCCCACACTTACAAGGCATATACCTATCTCTCCCCGGATGACCTGCAAAAGGAAGTGGAGTCACCGGATGAGGAGCAGTTCTACGATGTTTCCATTCGATATAAAAAGGCTGCCTTGAAGGATCAGGAGGAACTGACCGCAGGGCTTCTTGGCGTCTCGACAGAGCTTTACAAAAAGGTTTGGATCAACTATTGGAAGCAGAGTCCGACTGCCGAGGAACTCCTTGCGGCGACTGAGGTTGCGAAGGACGTAGCTGCGAAGGACGATGCCTTCGGTTTAATGCATTTGGAGAGCGGACAGATCATCAACCAACAAACCTATGAAATGATCTATCTGCTCGCGCTGGTATTTCTCATTTTGATGTACGCCGGAGTCTTCTGCATCAATAACAGCTTTGACTTGACCTTTACGGAGCGCGTGCGCTTTTACGGTCTGATGTCATCGATCGGCACGACAAAGCGCCAGCGCCGAAAGCTCGTGCTGTTTGAAGGCGTGGTGATCGGCGCGTATGGTATTCCGCTTGGGCTTCTCATAGGAATACTCTTTACTTTTATATTGGTTCGTCTGACGAATCTGATTCTTTTGATGGTTGGCAACGTGTCGCAGTTTCACATGGTATTTCGCGTGAACCTGACCGCGTTTGCATTGGGAGCGGCGGTTTCAGCTCTGATGATCTTCCTTTCGGCATGGGAGTCGGCCGTACGTGCCTCAAAGGTTTCGCCCATCGCCGCGATAAGGTCCAATGAAGAGATCAAGTCCGGGAAGGCGAAAGCAAAGGGGAAACGGAGTTCGAATTCCAAAAAAGAAAAGCAAAAAAAACACTCGAAGCTCATCAAAAAACTGTTTGGCGTGAGTGGCTCCATGGCCCTTCGAAATTACGAGCGCGCGAAGATCAAATATCGCGCATCCGTCACTTCGATCGCACTGAGCATTACGCTGTTTTTAGGGATCAGCTTCATTACAACGGTGTACGCGCAGGGAAAGGATTCCATCTGGGAGGAGACAAACTGTCAGCTGAAGGTATATGTCAGTGATGAAGTGGGGCGTACTGGAATGTTTGACACCCTGAAAAACATCACGGAAGGCGTGGACGGCGTCACAAGAGCGGAGTTCAGCTTTATGATCCCGCTCATAATAGGAGATGAGATGAACATTCCCTGGCTGCCGGGAAAGCCCGCGGAATATATGCCATCCAGTAGAGTGGCCTTTCTCTATGTTTTAGATGAGGAGAGTTTTAAGCTGCACTGCGAGAAGTCCGGAGTCGACTATGAGGAAGCGAGGGGCAAGGGGATTGCCAACTGTGCCGAGGTCCTTTACGTCCCCTGGAAGAATGCGCCTATGCTCAAGGACAGAGTTGAGACGGGTGAGAGCTTCGCGGCTTTTCAAAAGGGAGACCTGTTTCAATGCTATTATCACTACTACACAAAGATTGAAGAGGAGAATGAAAATAGCCTTGGCGGTAAGTGGGAAGAGCACCGTGTCCCGACGGAAGTAGAGATTGCGGGACAGGCGGATGACGTATTTGCACTCGTGGACGTGGAGCCGTATGGATGCGTTACCGTTTACGTCGGAGAATCCTGGCTTGCGGAGCATCCTGAGGTTTCAGAGATGGGGAACAACTTTAGCGTGCAGGGATGTTATCTGGCTGATGACGTAAACGCTCTTGAGGAAGCGCTTGTCGAGGCTGACATTATGGGCGCAGAGATCGATAACTTTGACAAGGAATATCGCAAATTGTTATATACCGAGATCCTGATCAAAATGTTCCTTTGCAGCTTTATGTTTATCATTTCGATGATCGGGATCACGAACGTCATCAATGCCATCGGAACAAACATGGAGCTTCGTTCCCACGAGTTTGCAAGACTTCGGTCCATTGGCATGACGGGCGGGCAGCTCAGGCAAATGGTGCGCGCTGAGATGCTGATCCTTGGCGGCAAGGGCATGCTTTACGGCGTTCTCATCGGTACGGGCATTTCCTACGCGCTTTATCGCTTCCTTTGGGAGAGCAGCGACAAATCCTTTGATTTCGCATTCCGCGTGCCTGTGTTAGAGATCGCAATCAGTATCGCGTTTGTGAGCATTCTTCTTGCCATCATCACGGAACGACGCATTCGGAAAATGGAGCGCAGAAACATTGTGGAAACGCTTCGAAATGAAAACCAGTAGTTTCTTTGGGTTGCGAAAGGCACGCCGTTGCGGTATCATAAACATAATGAATGCCTTGTGCAAAGGAGCGACGTGATATGAGCGCATTTTGGAATAAAGACGTGAAACGGATCTTTTGGGGTCTCGCGCTGACCTGGATCATTGGCGGGGTTTTGATAAACCTCGCCTTTTTTCGATATCATGAAAGGATGAGGGCGGAGCAATATAGCGCTTACGCAGGGATCCTTGGTGAGATCAGGAAAGCATATCCGGAGGCACCCGAGGAAGAAATCATAAAGAGCCTTACACACACCGCGCCTTCGAAGGAGGGTGAGGACGTCCTTCGGCAATATGGCATTTTGAAGGACGGCGAGCTCTATAAAGGGCAAAGCCATGAGAGAAGCATGAGCATGCTCTGCGTGAACGGAATTTTTCTTTTTGCGGTTTTGATTTCTCTTGGGATTTTGATTTTGTTTTGGAAAAGAAGGAGTCAAAAGCTGCGCGAGCTTGGAAGCTATGTGGACCGCGTCAGTCACGGACATTATGAACTCGAGCTTCAAAAGAACCTGGAGGATGAGCTGAGCGGACTTCGCAATGAGCTTTACAAGCTGACGGTGCTTTATAAGGAGCAGGCAGAGGCTGCACTCGCGGGAAAGGCCGCACTCGCGGACTCCGTGGCGAACATATCGCATCAGCTAAAGACGCCGCTCACAAGCGCCGTGATCTTGACGGACAATCTTTTGGAATCGCCTGACATGGAGCTCAAAACGCGCACGAAATTCCTGCAGGAGGTCAGCAGACAGCTGGTCGGCATGAAGTGGCTTGTCATCTCGATGCTCAAGCTCTCGAGGCTGGATGCGGGCGTCGTGGAGCTGCAAAACGAAAGGGTCAGTCTTGGCGAGATCGCAAAGGAAGCCATGACGAATCTTGAGATGATGGCGCAGTGGAAGGAGATCTGTTTTGAGACAAGGCTGGAGGACGTGACCGTAAACGGCGACGGGAAATGGCTTTCGGAGGCACTCCAGAATATCATTAAGAATGCCATTGAGCACAGTCCGCAGGGCGGCGTGATCGAACTCGAATGCTCGGAGAATGACGTTTACGCGCAAATATCCGTGAGAGACCACGGCGAAGGGATTTCGGATCTGGATCAAAAGCATTTGTTTGAGCGGTTTTATCGCGCTTCAAAGGTGGAGAATGAAAACGTGGGGATCGGTCTTGCGCTCGCCAAGGAGATCGTGGAGCGTCAAAACGGCTCGATCACGGTGGATTCGGGCGAAAACGGGACATGCTTTTACGTAAGGATCCTAAAGTATCAGGGATGACGATGGTATATTCGGACCTTGAGGATCGTAGTTGCGCTTGAGATGTGGGAGGAATACCGAAATGGAACGGATCTTACTAGTGGAAGACAATGAGGCCATTGTGCTTGGCCTGAAATATCTGCTCGCGCAGGAAGGCTTTGAGACGAGGGTTGCAGTCACTGTCAGGGAAGCCAAGGAGGCACTTCGGGAAAAGGAAGGCTTTGATCTTGCGCTGCTTGACGTAATGCTTCCGGACGGTGACGGGTTCGAGCTTTGCAAGTATATGCGGGAGCGATTTGATATACCGGTGATCTTTCTGACGGCTAGAGAGGAAGAAAGCGACGTGGTGCGTGGATTTGACCTTGGAGCCGTGGATTACGTGATGAAGCCGTTTCGAAATCGTGAGCTGATCTCGAGGATCCGCAATGGCCTTCGCAGGAAGGACGGGCAGGGCGCGGAGGATGGTAAAGCCCTGAAGTGCGGCGAGCTCATCTTAAACCCGGAGAGCGGGAAGGTTTTTGCGGGCGGCAAGGAGGTTGTTCTGACAAAGCTGGAATTCCGTATTCTTTCTGCAATGATGACGCATCCGAACAAAGTCTTTGGGCGTGAGGAGATCCTTGCTTCCGTGTGGGATCTCTACGGGAACTATGTCAATGACAACACGCTTTCCGTGACCATGAAACGCATCCGCGAGAAGATCGGCGATTCCGACGGAAAGCTGATCAAGACCGTGCGCGGCATGGGTTATCGACTGGAAAAGAACGAATAATCCTAGAAAATAAGGGTTTCTTGCGGAAACCCCTTGACAAACGAATCGAATGCATATTAAAATAACAAGTGTTACAAAACGGATGCCTTAAGATGCGTTTTTAGCGCTTGTTTTTTTGTGGGAGGAATGACGATGGCAAGGAAGGAAAGCATCACAAAGCAGATGATCCTGGACGTGGCTTTTGAAATGGCGCGCGAAGAAGGCGCACGGAGCATTACGGCAAGACACGTGGCAGAGCGCGCGAATTGCTCCACGCAGCCCATTTTCCGTTCTTTTTTGAACATGGATGAGCTGACGGCGGATGTATATGACAGAGCAGTGGCCTTTTTCCAGGCATATTATGACGAATTCCCGAAGCCTCTCAAAGCGCCTTTTTGCAACCTTGGAATGGCCTACGTGGCCTTCGCGAGGGAGGAAAAGGAGCTCTTCCGCATGCTTTTTGTACCTGAAAAGCCAAGGAAGTCGCTGTATGAGATCTTGAATGGCGAGAGCGAAAACGTAAAGGCTGAGATCATGAAGGCGAGGGAGCAGGGATGCGCTGATCCCGGTGCGCTTTTCATGAAGATCTGGATCTTTATCCATGGCGCGGCATGCATGGCAATGACGGGAGATTATGACCTGTCGGATGATGAGACGAAGACCATGCTGGAGAATGTTTGCGAATCCTTTCTGTAATGATTTGGGCACGAGAAAGGTACGATTGTAGAGCAATATGAAACATGTGATCGTGATCGGTGGCGGAGCGGCCGGAATGATGGCGGCATATGCCGCAGCCAAAGAAGGCGCAAGGGTCACCTTAATAGAAAAAAACGAAAAGCTTGGAAAGAAGCTTTTTATCACCGGAAAAGGACGGTGCAACGTCTGCAATGCCGCAAAGGACATGGAGACGCTTTTCCAGAATGTTTGCACCAATCAAAAGTTTTTATACAGTGCATTTTACGGCTTTGACAATGCGGCCGTGATGGAGTTGTTTGAGAAGGCAGGATGTCCCCTAAAGATTGAGCGCGGTGATCGCGTTTTCCCGGTTTCAGACCATTCCTCGGACGTGATCGCGGCGATGAAAAGGCTGTTGGACAAGGTACGCGTCAAGGTGCGCCTGAATGAAGCGGTGGAGGAAATCATCGCAAAGGACGGACACTTTGAAGCTGTAAGGCTTCGGGGCGGCGAGACCATCATGGCGGATGCATGCATTCTTTGCACGGGCGGCGTGTCCTATCCAAGCACGGGTTCGACGGGAGACGGCTATGCTTTCGCAAAAGAGCTAGGGCATGAAGTAACGGCAACACATCCTGCATTGGTACCGCTGGAAACAGTGGAAACATGGCCTGAAGAAGTCATGGGACTCTCCCTGAAAAATGTGGGGCTTTGCATGACGCGTGGAAAGAAAACGCTTTATGAAGGCTTCGGCGAGATGATGTTCACCCATTTTGGCGTGACTGGACCTTTGGTACTTTCCGCGAGCAGCTTTTATTATATGGGCTCGGGCAAGAAAGAAAAGGCCAAGAAGAATCAGGGCGGCGCGGACCAGGGCATGGCAGTCAAGGGAGAAACTAGCGGCGAGAAGACGCTGCTTTCCATTGATTTAAAGCCGGCTCTTGATGCGCAGCAGCTTGACAGAAGGCTTCTTAGGGAGTTTGAGGAACATAAGGCAAAGCAGTTTAGGAATGCTCTTGGCGCCTTGTTTCCTTCAAAGCTGATCCCTGTGATGATCAGGCTCTCAGGGATCGATCCTGACAAAAAGGTATCGGAGATCAGCAAGGAAGAAAGACTTTCCTTTGGGCACCTCATCAAGCATCTGCCGCTTACCGTTAAAGGAACGCGAGGCTTTGTGGAAGCCATCATCACGCAAGGCGGTATTTCCGTAAAGCAGGTCAATCCCTCCACCATGGAATCGAAATTGGTTTCGGGGCTATATTTTGCGGGTGAAGTGCTTGATCTTGACGCATTGACCGGTGGGTTCAATTTGCAGATCGCATGGTCCACGGGATATCTTGCCGGAACAAGCGCTGCGAAGGCCGAGCCTTTGAAGATCGAGTTTCCAAAGCCGCAAAGTAAGGAGAGCGCTTTGGACCAAGCCGAAGAGAAGCCAAAGACATTAAAAGGAGATCAGAAAATGAGTTATAATATTGCAGTGGATGGTCCGGCGGGTGCAGGAAAGAGCACCATCGCAAAGCTTGTGGCGAAAGAAAAGGGGATCATTTACGTGGATACGGGTGCAATGTATCGTGCGATTGCGCTGTATATGCTCCGCGAGAACGTGGATCCCAAAGATATGAAAGCGATCATCGAAAAGTGTGCAGACGCAAACATAACGCTCGGCCATGAGGACGGCCAGCAGGTGGTATATCTGAACGGAGAGAACGTGAATGGTCTGATCCGCACGGAAGCGGTTGGGATCATGGCTTCCACGATCAGCGTGATCGCCGAGGTTCGTGCAAAACTTGTGGAAAAGCAACAGGCGCTTGCAAAGACGACGGACCTGATCATGGACGGCCGTGACATTGGTACTGTCGTGCTCCCTAACGCAGACTTGAAGATTTATCTGACCGCAAGCTCGGAAGTACGTGCAAAGCGCCGCTACGACGAACTCGTCGCGAAGGGCCAGGAATGCGACCTCGCGCAGATCAAGGCAGACATTGAGGAGCGTGATTACCGCGATATGCACCGTGAGATCTCGCCACTCAAGCAGGCTGACGACGCAATCCTCGTCGACACCTCCTACATGTCGATTGAAGAGGTTGTTTCCAGAATCCTCGAGTTGGCTGAAACGAAATAAGGATTGTCTCAGTCTTTGCTGAGAATTATTAATACAACCAATACCTCGAGGGGAAGGGCCGGATGCTCTTTCTGGGTCGAAAGGTTACCAGAAAGAGCTTCCGGTCCTGGCCCCGAGTTGACTAGGAGCCCTTATGAACGTAGAACTTGCGAAATACGCCGGCTTTTGCTTTGGCGTAAAACGCGCAGTAGATACCGTACAAGAACAACTTAAAACAGGCAAGACAATATATACCTACGGGCCCATCGTTCACAACGAAGAGGTTGTCAAAGAACTTGAAGAACAAGGCGTACGAGTGCTCAATACGAAGGACGAGCTCCTCGCCCTTACCCCTTCGGAAGGCGAACGCGTTGCCGTTGTCATCCGTGCTCACGGCGTTCCCAAAGAGATCATCGAGATCATTGAGAGCAAAGGCATCGAATGTATTGATGCCACCTGTCCCTTCGTGAAACGCATCCACCGCGTCGTGGAAGAGGGGAGCCTCGCCGGAAACCAGATTTACGTCGCAGGAAATCCCGGACACCCGGAGGTCGAAGGTATCTGCGGATGGTGCCATGGAGAGGCAATTGTAGTGGAAACTCCCGAAGAAGCGCAAAAAATAAACTTTGATGACAAAAAACGGGGAATTCTTGTTGCTCAGACCACGTATAATTACAACAAATTTGATAATATAGTTGAAATCTATTCACAAAGCGGTTATAATGGTACTGTTGTGAATACTATCTGTAACGCAACACAAGAACGTCAGCAAGCCGCAAAAGAACTGGCAAAAAGAGCTGACGTAATGATCGTAATAGGAGGCAAGCACAGCTCCAATACAAGAAAGCTGTATGAGATCTGCAGCCAGGAATGTGCAAACACCTATTATATACAGACACTGGATGACTTGAGTTTGGTCTTACCGACAACTGTCCGCCTAGTGGGTATTACAGCGGGGGCTTCCACCCCAAACAAATTAATCGAGGAGGTTCAAAATTATGTCAGAATTAACTTTTGAACAAATGCTGGAAGAATCTTTCAAGACAATTCATACTGGGGAGGTAGTTGAGGGTAAGGTCATTGACGTTAAGCCAGATGAGATCGTGCTGAACATCGGATACAAGTCTGACGGCATCCTGCCGAAGAGTGAATATTCCAATGACGCATCCATCGATCTGACGCAGGCCGTAAAGGTTGGCGACACGATGGAAGTCAAGGTTCTCAAAGTAAATGACGGCGAAGGCCAGGTAGCTCTGACCTACAAGAGACTTGCCGCTGACAGAGGAAACAAGAGGATCGAAGAAGCCTTCAACAACAAGGAAGTCCTGAAGGCAACCGTAGCACAGGTGCTTGACGGCGGTCTTTCCGTTGTGGTTGACGAAGTTCGCATCTTCATCCCCGCCAGCCTGGTTTCCGATACTTATGAAAAAGATCTCACCAAGTTCGCAGGTCAGGAAATCGAGTTCGTGATCAGCGAGTACAATCCTAAGAGAAGACGTTACATCGGCGACCGTCGTGCACTTCTGATGGAGAAGAAGGCTGAGCAGCAGAAGGCTCTGTTCGAGAAGATCCATGAAGGCGACATTGTTGAAGGCGTTGTTAAGAACATTACCGATTTCGGCGCATTCATCGATCTGGGCGGTGCAGACGGACTGCTTCACGTTTCCGAGATGAGCTGGGGCCGCATTGAGCATCCCAAGAAGGTGTTCAAGGTTGGTGAGACCCGTAAGGTCCTGATCAAGGAGATCAATGGCAACAAGATCGCACTTTCCTTAAAGTTCGATGATGCAAATCCCTGGAAGAACGCAGCTGAGAAATATGCAGTAGGCAACATTGTAACCGGTAAGGTTGCAAGAATGACTGACTTCGGCGCATTTGTTGAGCTGGAGGTTGGCGTTGATGCACTGCTTCACGTATCCCAGATCTCTAAGGAGCACGTGGAGAAGCCTGCAGACGTTCTTTCCGTAGGACAGGAAGTGACCGCAAAGGTTGTTGATTTCAATGAGGCTGACAAGAAGATCTCCCTGAGCATCAAGGCAATGTATGCTCCCGAGCCCAAGGCAGAGGATGACGGAGACGTGGTTCCCGTTGACATTGATGCAGTCATCGCTTCCGAAGAGCAATAATCCGTAAAAACCAAGGAGCTGCCAAGTTTTGGCGGCTCCTTTTATCGTTAGGGGATTTCCTATGAATGATTATGAATACTTCAAAAGGGAAATTTATAAGCTGACGTCGATCGACCTAAATTGCTACAAGGAACGACAGATGAAGCGTCGCATTGACACGATGATCCGGAACAAGAAGTTTGAAACCTATGAGAAATACATTCTGGCCATGAAGCAGAATCCATCCGTGTTTGATGATTTCCTTAGCTACATGACGATCAATGTTTCGGAGTTTTACAGGAATCCTGAGCAGTGGGTCTTTCTTGAAAAAGAAGTGTTGCCGTACCTGTTCCAAAAGTTTGGAAAGAACTTAAAGATCTGGAGCGCAGCCTGTTCCACGGGAGATGAGCCTTATTCCCTTGTGATGACGCTTGCAAAGTATATGCCTTTGGCGCAGATCCAGATCTTAGCCACGGACATTGACAGAAGGGCCCTTGAAAAGGCAAAGATCGGTCTGTATGTTGATAAAAGCATTGAACATGTTCCGACTGATCTCAAGAAAAAGTATTTTACGCAAGTCGGTTCAAATTATAAGATCAAAGATGAGATCAAAAACAGGGTAACGTTTCAAAGACATGACCTGTTAAAGGATCCATACCCGAGGGATTGTCATCTGGTGATCTGCAGGAACGTCTTGATCTATTTTACCGAAGATACCAAGGATGCATTGTTCCGCAGGTTTTACGACTGCCTTATTTTTGGAGGAACCTTCTTTATCGGCAGTACGGAGCAGATCATGGACTATAAGGAAATTGGATATCAAAGAATGAATTCCTTCTTTTACGTGCGCTAAAAAAGCCTTCTTTTATTCGAGAAAGAAGGCTTTTTCCTTTATGATCCGATGGAGGCAAGGTGACTTAAGACGTGGGAAGCATAAGTTGCAAAGGCTTCGCGGTCCCTCTTCATTTCATCCGTGAGTTCGAAGAAGAGGTCGTGATCCTCGTAGCTTCGCTTAAAGAACGGCATGAACAAAGCGTCCCATTCGAGAAGATATGCGGAATGCTTCCTTGTGTAGCAATTGCGTGCCGTCGCATTTTCGCGATGATCCTTATCGACAAAGGAACCGACAGACTGGTGTAATGCCATGTCCTCCTTGGGAAGATAATAATATTCCTTGTAGTTGGAATAAAAGTATTTTAGTTCTTCCTCATAGACTGGGACGCGAAGCGTAAGTGTGTCGCCGGAAAGCCTGGCATAAATGCCTTCCTTTTGAACGCTGACCTCTTTTGGAACAGGCACCGCAAGTGTCGCATAGATCATGAGTTCCGTTCTTCGATTGCCGTTTACGTCAAGGTAATGATTGGCCTGCACCTTTTGCGCCGTAAGGCTTTCGTGAAAGGCGTCAAAATAGGAAAGGATGGGAAGGATCTCAAGCATGCCGAGTATGTCTTCGCGGTTATGCAAAAGAAGCGTGTCGCAGGTTTCCTGCGTGGGGTGAGATACGAAGTCCTGATAAAAGGCGATCAGTTCGCCTCCGCTGAAGCGATCCTCCCGATCGATGGAAAGAAAGCTTTCGATCGTCTTTTGCTTTAAGTTTAACAGGCCAAGGAACGCTTTGTATGGGAAAATGCGGCGGTAGATATCGCAGCCGCTAAAGCCGTCAAGACTGTAGGGAAGCTCTAGCTGAGCGCATTTTTGCGTAAGGTAAGGCAGGTCAAACTGGTTGCCGTTGAAATGGAAAAGAAAGCTTCGTTTTTCGGCAAAGGAAAAGAAAGCATCTAAAATATCCTTTTGCTGCGAGGGATTCTCGGCCATCCACTGGATCACGCGCCAGCTGCCTTCGGAATAATAGGCACAGCCGATGAGATAGAGATTGGAACTTCGCGCCGTAAAGCCGGTTGTCTCAATGTCAAGAAACAAAGCCTGCTCCTTTGGGCAAAGGTGCTCGATGGGGTATTGCAGGATGAAATTTTCGATGGCCTGAAAGGTCACTTTCATGGATTTGCCTCACAATCCCTTGATTTTCCATAAGTATAGCAGAAATTCGATTTTAAAGGTAGTATTTTGTTGAAAAAAATAGTATAGTAATAAATGGATTTGAATTGATGAGAACTCTTAGAAAGGAGTGGAACATAGATGGCGAAATATACGTTTCGTGGCGGTATTCATCCCTACGACGGCAAGGATATTTCCAAGGACAAACCCATCGTTTCCCTTGAAGCCGGAAGCGTTTTGGTTTTCCCGCTGAGCCAGCACATCGGAGCACCTGCAAAACCGATCGTGGCGAAAGGAGACCACGTGCTTCGCGGGCAGAAGATCGCGGAAGCAGGAGGGTTTGTGTCAGCGCCTGTACATTCCTCCGTATCAGGAACCGTGAAGGCAATCGAGCCGCGCCGCGTGGCATCGGGCGACATGGTCATGAGCATCGTGATCGAGAATGACGGGCAAAACCTGGAGGTAGCGTATGACGTACCGAAGGATATCGAGGCACTGACAAAGGAGCAGATTCTGACTGCGATCAGAGAAGCCGGCATTGTTGGCATGGGAGGCGCAGGCTTCCCGACGCACGTAAAGCTTTCTCCCAAGGAGCCGGACAAGATTGAATATGTGATCGCAAACTGCGCTGAGTGTGAGCCTTATCTGACGAGCGACTATCGCAGAATGCTTGAGGAACCGGAGAAACTGGTGGAGGGCCTGAAGATCATTTTGCGCTTGTTTGACAAGGCGCAGGGCATCATTGCGATCGAGGATAACAAGCCCGGTTGCATTACTCTTCTTAGGTCCCTTACAAAGAATGAGACAAGGATCAGCGTGCGCGCGCTCATTACGAAATATCCTCAGGGCGGTGAGCGTTCGCTCATCTACGCAACGACGGGCAGGCAGATCAATTCTTCCATGCTTCCCGCGGACGTTGGATGCATCGTAAACAATGTTGATACGATCGTGGCAGTGCAGCGCGCCGTGACGGAAGGAAAGCCCCTGATGGAGCGTATCGTGACCGTGACGGGCGATGCGATCAAGAATCCCAGAAACTATAAGGTTCCCACGGGTATCAGTTATACGGAGATCCTTGAATTCGCGGGCGGATTTGCCGAAAAGCCGGAAAAGATCATTTGCGGCGGGCCCATGATGGGCGTTGCGATCTTTAGCACGGACATTCCCGTGACGAAGACCAGCACGGCGCTTCTTGCATTTACGAAGGATGCGGTTTCAGCCATGGAGCCTGGGCCTTGCATCAATTGCGGGCGATGCCTTGAGGTATGTCCCGGACGCGTGATGCCGAGTAAGCTTGCAGATGCGGCAGAACGCTTTGATGAAGAAGCTTTTTTGGAAATGCACGGCATGGAGTGCTGTGAATGTGGGTGCTGTAGCTTCATATGCCCCGCAAAGCGTCCCCTGACGCAGGAGATCAAGTCCATGCGTAAGATTCAGCTGGCGAAGAGAAAAAAGTAGGAGGAAAAGCGAATGAGTGAGAAATTCAAAGTATCATCCAATCCACACGTTCGCGCGGCATCGTCCACGGCAAGCATTATGATGCTTGTGGTCATTGCGCTTCTTCCCGCGGCTGGTTTTGGAATCTATAATTTTGGCGCAAGAGCGGCTCTGGTGCTTCTTGTGACCATCGTATCCTGCGTTGGTACGGAGTTTTTATTTGGACTTTACAAAAAGAAGCTGACGATCACGGACCTTTCGGCCGTGGTGACGGGACTTCTTCTTGGCATGAACCTGCCTGTGACCATTCCGCTTTGGATGGCAGCGCTGGGCGGCGTTTTCGCGATTTTAGTGGTTAAGTGCCTGTTTGGCGGCCTTGGACAGAACTTCATGAACCCTGCTCTGGCGGCAAGGTGCTTTTTGGTGATCTCTTTCCCGCGTCAGATGACGAACTTCATCAGCACGGGCGCCGGCGCTTTGGATGCATATACCGGCGCAACGCCTCTGGCTCTCATTAAATCAGGAGAGAGCGTGAACGTGATGGACATGATCATCGGTAAGACGACCGGTACCATCGGTGAGACTTCCATGATCGCCATCGTGATCGGTGCATGCATTTTGCTTCTTTTCGGCGTGATCGACCTTAGGGTTCCCGGAAGCTACATTGTTTCCTTTGCGATCTTCACGATCCTTTTTGGCGGACATGGTTTTGAACCGGCATATCTTTCCGCACAGCTTGCGGGCGGCGGCCTGATGCTTGGTGCCTTCTTCATGGCTACGGATTACGTGACGCGCCCGATCACTGCGCGTGGACAATATGTTTATGGCATTTTCCTGGGTATCATGACCGGAATCTTTAGATTCCTTGGTCCTGGCGCCGAGGGCGTATCCTTTGCGATCGTTCTTGGTAACCTTTTGGTTCCTTTGATCGAGAAATATACCAGACCCATTCCGTTTGGTGGAAAGGGGGGAAAGCGCCATGGCTGATGAAAAGAAAGAAGTTAAGACCGTCGCAAAGAAAGCAAAGAACAGTGACGTTTCCGTGATGATCAAGGAAGCATTGATCTTGACGGTGATCACTTTGATCTCGGGACTTCTTCTTGGTTACGTGCATGAGCTGACCAAGGACCCCATCAAGAAACAACAGGAGCTTGCCGTGCAGAATGCTTGTAAGGCTGTTTTCTCACAAGAGGCAGGCGTAAGCTTTGAACAACAGAAAGTCATTCCAAGCGAGATGCTTTTGGCGCAGCTTTCGCAAAATGGCGTGTCGATCGGAAAGGTCTTTAAGGCGATTGGAGCCTCAGGCGACGCTTGTGGTTACGTGATCGAGGCCACCACTTCGGAAGGATATGGCGGAAACATCGTGCTTTACGTTGGCGTGACGACTGAGGGCGTTTTGAATGACGTATCGATCCTTAGCATTTCTGAGACGCCTGGTCTTGGCATGCGCGCAGAGGAAGTGCTGGTGCCGCAGCTTCATCAAAAGGCGGTAGATCAGATCGCCTATACGAAGAATGGCGCGAGTGAAGAGAATGAGATCGATGCCATCAGCGGTGCCACCATTACGACGAAGGCCGTGACAAATGCGGTCAATGGTGCGCTTCGTATGGCCCGGGAGTTAGGAGGTGAGGAAGATGAGTGATCTTTCTAAGAAAAAGAAATCAGATTCCCCCTTGGAGCGCCTGTTAAATGGTCTCTTTAAGGAGAACCCTACCTTTGTTCTTTTGCTTGGCATGTGCCCGACCCTTGCTGTGACGACCTCAGCAATGAATGGTCTTGGCATGGGCCTTGCGACGACGGCAGTGCTCATGATGAGTAACCTGATCATCTCGCTTCTTCGCAAGGTGATCCCGAACCGTGTCAGGATTCCTGCATTTATCGTGATCATCGCGACATTCGTGACGGTCGTTCAATTTCTGATGGAAGCATATCTTCCCGCCATCAATGCGTCGCTTGGCATCTACGTGCCGCTGATCGTCGTGAACTGCATTATCCTTGGCAGGGCGGAAGCATATGCATATTCTAATCCGCCCATCCCGTCGTTTTTTGACGGACTTGGCATGGGACTTGGATTCTCCTTTGCGTTGACCTGTATAGGTCTCGTAAGAGAGCTGCTTGGCGCAGGCAAGGCGTTTGATCACGCGGTCATGCCCGCATCCTACGTGCCGATCAATATCTTTGTGCTGGCGCCTGGCGCATTCTTTGTGCTTGCGGCGTTGACCGCACTGCAAAACTATGTCAGGATCTGCTTAAAGAAGGCCGGAAAGCATGAAAAGGCTGCAAAGATCCAGTCCGGCTGCAATGAAGACTGCATGAACTGTCCTGATAAGGGCTGCTCAAAGCGCTTCTACGATGATTCCAAGAAATCAGAAGCGAAAGCGAAAAAAGCGAAAGCGGCTGAGGCGAAAGCAGCAGAAAAGAAAGCAGAAAAAGCCAAAGCGGCTGAGGCGAAAGCAGCAGAAAAGAAAGCAGAAAAAGCCAAAGTGGCAGAAGTGAAAACTGTCGAAACGAAAGCTGCAGAAGCGAAAGCAGCAAAAGAGAATGCAGTAGAAGCGAAGGCAGTTGAGGCAAAAGTTGCAGAAGAGAAAGCAATAGAAGCGAAGGCGGTTGAAGCGAAAGCAGCAGAGAAGAATGAAAAGCCTGCATTCGCAATTCGGGAAGAGCAACCGGTAGAAAAGGTAGAGGAGAAGCCCGCAGAAGATCAGGAAGAAAAGTCCTTTGCTGAAATAAAACGGGAGGCTACGGGAATGGTGAAGGAACAGGCCAAGGAATCTGTGGCTTCACCTGAGAAAACCTTCCGCCAGATCAAGGAAGAGGCAGAAATGCAAAAAAGGGCTGCCTTGGAAAAGAGCAAGAATCAAGCTGCAGATAAGAATACGGAAGAAAAGGAGGGCGTAAAGAATGACTGACGTAAAAGATTTGTTAATCCTTCTGATCGGATCCTCCCTGGTGAGCAATGTCGTGCTCAGCCAGTTCCTTGGACTTTGCCCGTTCCTTGGCGTTTCGAAAAAGGTGAAGACGGCCGCAAGCATGGGCGTTGCCGTGATCTTTGTCATCACGCTTGCAAGTGCCGTGGCGGGCCTGATCTACAAGTTTATTCTGGTACCCCTTGGGATCGAATACCTGCAGACGATCGTGTTTATCCTTGTGATCGCTGCATTAGTGCAATTCGTGGAGATGTTCCTGAAAAAGAATTCCCAAGGCCTTTATCAGGCGCTTGGCGTGTACCTGCCCCTGATCACGACGAACTGCGCCGTGCTTGGCGTGGCGCTGACGAACGTACAAAAGGAATACGGGATCCTCACCGGTATCGTGAACGGTTTTGGCACTGCCCTTGGATTTACCATCGCCATCATTATCTTAGCGGGCATCCGCGAGAAGACGGCATACAATGACGTGCCGGAAAGCTTTAAGGGCATGCCCATGGTGCTTCTCACCGCAGGCCTTATGGCCATTGCATTCTGCGGATTTTCAGGTCTTTTGTAGCGAACGGAGGAAAGAAAGATGAGTGTGACAAACATTTTGATCGCAACAGTCATTGTTGCGGCAGTTGGCATCCTGATCGGCTTGTTCCTCGGTCTCGCGGGGATCAAGTTCCGAGTGCAGGTGGATGAAAAGGAAGAGGCCGTTTTGTCGGCTCTGCCCATGAACAATTGTGGCGGCTGCGGATTTGCAGGGTGTGCCGGTCTTGCGGCAGCGATCGCAAAGGGGGAAGCTCCCGTGAATGCCTGTCCCGTGGGCGGCGAGGCCGTGGCAAAAAAGATCGGTGAGATCATGGGTGTTTCCGCAGATTCCGGAAAGAAAATGGTTGCCTTCGTACATTGTCAGGGAGATTGCGAAAAGGCCCAGAGCAATTATGAATATGTCGGCGCCGAGGATTGCCGCATGATCCCGTTTGTTCCCGGCGGCGGACCAAAGGCCTGCTCACAAGGGTGCTGCGGATTTGGCACTTGCGAAAAGGAATGTCCCTTTGATGCAATCCACGTTGTAAAGGGCGTGGCGGTAGTGGACAAAGACAAGTGTAAGGCCTGCGGGAAGTGCATTGCGGCATGTCCGAAGCATTTGATCTCCATGATCCCGTATGATGCGAAATATGTCGTGGCCTGCAATAACACGGAGCGTGGTCCCGTGACCATGAAGGAGTGCAGCGTCGGATGTATTGGCTGCATGCTCTGCGCAAAGAATTGTCCCGTGGAGGCAGTCAAAGTGGAAAACTTCCTGGCATCGATCGATCAGGAAAAGTGCGTCGGATGCGGCGCATGTGCGGAGAAATGTCCTAAGAAAGCAATCGCGAAAGCGAGCAAATAAGCATGAAAAAAGCCATCCCGAAAGGGGGTGGCTTTTTTAGGCACGACTACAGTACATACTGTAACACAACCAAAAGAAAAAGTCTAGTAAAATTTTTTAAAATCGCCTATAATCTTTTTTGCCGGCAAGAAAACATGAGTTTCACGGGAGGTAGAATGGATCAAATACCAGGAATCACAAGGCAGGAAGAAGAAAAGAATCTCGAAGAGATCCTTGAGATCGCACAGGGCAAGCTGAACAATGCGAAGGCAGACGTGCGCGCCCTCGAGGAAGAGCTGCATGCAATGCAACAGGACTTTGACGAAAGCGACAAGGAACAGCAAACGCTATGGCACAATGCGGATGCAAGATTTCGGGAGACAAAGCAGGAGCTGCAAAGGCTTTCCCAAGCCCGCAAAAAGCCCTACTTTGGCAGGATCGATTTTGCGGATGCAGACGGCAAGAAGCTCGAAGCATATTACGTCGGGCGTTCCGTGATCGCAAGGGATCCGGCCCATCCGGAAGTCATCGACTGGAGAGCCCCGATCGCAAGCGTTTACTACGATTCCAAACTTGGAGAGACAAGCTACTCTGTCAAAGGAGAAGGAAAGTTCGTGATCGATCTTCGGCGCAAGCGCACCTATGAGATCGAGGACGACAAGCTCAAGGATTTCTATGACAGCGAAGTGGTTGCAAACGATGAACTGCTGACCAAGTATCTTGCGAAGAATAAGCAGGCCGTGCTTGGCGAGATCATTGCAACGATCCAGCAGGAACAAAATGAGGTGATCCGAAAAAAACCCCAGCACAACATGATCATCCAAGGTGCGGCAGGTTCCGGTAAGACCACCGTGGCCATGCACCGGATCTCGTACATTCTTTACAATTACGACTTGGAATTCAAACCAGAGGACTTTTACGTGATCGGCAGCAATGAGGTGCTCCTGAATTACGTTACGGGCGTGCTTCCGGAACTCAATGTGTACGGAGTATCGCAGATGACCATGGAACAGCTCTTCGTAAGACTTCTTTATGAAGACTGGGATCCGAAGAGATTTAAGGTGAAACCTATCGTAAGAGGCGTTACGGAGCCTATCAAGGGCACCAGGAAATGGTTTGGGGCGTTGGAGATGTTCGCGCGGGAATATGAATGGTCCCTGATCCCGCGTGATGACGTGTACGTTGAAAAGAATCACGTGCGCATCATGAGCGGTGATACCATAGAAAGCCTCCTCAAACGGTTTGACAAGCTCTCCCGGGCGGACAAGATTTCGATGCTAACGGAAAGGCTCCTTGGAAAACTGGAAAACGAGATCTGCGGTAAGTACTACTCCTATTCGGAAGATGAGAAAAAGACCCTGCGAAGGACATTTGGATATCATTTCGGAAGAAGGGAGTGGAAGGGATCGATCTTTGAACTTTATGATGCCTTCCTGGACGAGCAGGCGGCAGACGGAAACAAAGTCACGAAACCTTCCGGTTGCTTTGACGTATATGATCTCGCCGCCCTTGCTTACCTTTACAAGCGGCTGAAGGAGACGGAGATCATCCGCGAGGCGGGGCACGTGGTCATCGACGAAGCACAGGATTTCGGCATGATGGCATATTGCTCGCTGAAGTATTGCCTGAGCACTTGTACCTACACCATCATGGGCGACGTATCGCAGAACGTCTTTCAGGATTACGGCCTGAACGACTGGAAGGAGCTTCGGGAAGTGATGCTCCCGAATGAATTTGACTATTTTGGACTCCTTAGGAAAAGCTATCGTAACACGATCGAGATCTCTGAATTCGCAACGGAGATCCTGCATCACGGAAGCTTTCAGGTTTACCCGGTGCAGCCCATCGTAAGACATGGCGAGCCCGTCGCAAATATGCAATGCAAAAGCGAAGAAGAGCAGATTGAAAAAACAAGTCAAGTGATCAAAGCCTGGCAGAAAAAGGGTTATGAGACCATTGCCGTCGTCTGCGCAGACCAGGCATCAGCAGATAGGGTGACTAAGCTTCTTGGAAAAAAGGTAAAGCTCCTTCCGAATCAAGGGAAGGAAATGGGCTTTGCAAACGGCGTGATCGTGCTTTCGATCGAATATGTCAAAGGCCTTGAATTTGATGCCGTGCTGATCTATGACTGCAATGAGAAGGCATATCCCGAAGAAGACGGAGCGGTAAAGCGCCTTTACGTTGCGGCAACCAGAGCATTGCATGAACTCACAGTGCTTTACCAAGGGAATCTTACGCCTCTCATCGCAAGACCCGTTACGGAAAAGGAGCGGAGCAAAGCCATTGTGGAAAGCTCAAAGCCGACAAGGCCTGCACTTCCGCCGCCAGAAGAAAAGACCCATGCCGAGATTGCCAAGGAACGGGCAGAGTGGGGCGAAGTTTTGATCCAGGAGAGACACTACATCGGACCTCGAAGGATTGAACTTTCCGAGGCACAGAAGGTTGATACGCCGAAAGCGAAACCGATCAAGATCAGCGATTCGATGAAGCTTCCAAGCTATTATGAGCAAAAGATGGCGGAAGGCCCCTCTTCGAAAAAGCCCGAAAAGCCTGCAACAAACGCAAGGAAGGAGCGAGAGTTTGGCTCCATGCCGGAACAAAAAGAACTGATGCCTTTAGGACACGGACGCGTTGACTGTGCCGTTCGGATGTGCTTTACGGAAAAGGATGCAGTGCAGATCCTTTGCACCTACGGAACGCTTCGGGTAGAGGCGGCCGGAAAGGATGCGATCAGAGTGTGCTTTGTCAAGGGACACGGGAAAACCTTCCCGCAAATGGCGAAGGAATTCAAAGAAGCGCACGGAAAAGTCAGGATCAAAGAAACCAAGGATTACATAGAACTGCAGACGGAAAAGCTGATCGCAAGGATCGTGCGAAAGACTGGTGAAGTTTCTTTCTATGACATCAAGGAAAAGCCTCTTCTCACAGAGCGCGCAAAAGAGCCAAGACAGGTGGAAAGCACCGTCAGCTACACCTATTTCGATTTTGGAAAGAAGGAAGAATTATACGCAAAGCCTCCCGTTGGCGGATTCCCTTTGAAGATTGGGGCTTCCGCAAAGGTGATCTCCTTTGGCGGCGATGAAAGCGAGCTTCCGGGACTGCATTCCAGCAACGGCTTTGAGCTCTTGTTCCCCGCCGGGAGAAAGACCTTGTGCTGCAACATCCCGATGTACGGACCTTATGTTTCACAGGAAGGCGAAGGCACGGAATACTATATCCAAATGAAAAAGATGTAGGTGTAAAGAAAAAATACTTGACAGCATAAAGGAAGTGTTGTATGATACAACAGGTGCCTGGGGTAGGTGCCTGTTGTATCTTTTTTTGTTGAAAGGTATGGCGATCAATATGGAAAAGATTTTTGAGCAGGCGCTGCTTTATGATTTTTACGGAGACTTGCTTACGGAGCATCAAAGGCAGGTATATGAATCCGCCGTTTTTGACGATATGTCTCTTGGGGAGATCGCGTCGGAGCAGGGGATCAGCAGGCAGGGCGTGCATGATCTGATCAAAAGGTGTGACAAGATCCTGCTGGAATATGAGGCAAAGCTCCATTTGGTGGATCGCTTCACAAAGGCAAAGCAAAAGATCTCACAGATCGAGGCGTTAACACAGGGCGGTGATAAAAAAGACTCCGCAGAGGCGCTTTCAGAAAGACTTAGGGAGATCAGGGATCTGACGAAGGACTTACTTGATACCCTGTAACCCCCCCGAACCATTGATGAGAATGAAGGAGTGCAAGGCGTGGCATTTGAAAGCTTAACCGATAAACTTCAAAATATATTTAAGAACCTTCGCGGAAAAGGAAGACTGACTGAGGAAGACGTTAAGACTGCCCTCAAGGAAGTCAAAATGGCGCTGCTGGAAGCCGACGTAAACTTCAAGGTGGTAAAGCAGTTTGTGAAATCCGTGGAAGAGCGTGCCGTTGGACAGGATGTCATGAACGGCCTGAATCCCGGTCAGATGGTGATCAAGATCGTTAACGAGGAAATGATCGCATTGATGGGGAGTGAAACCACGGAGGTGCAGTTCCAGCCCGGTAAGGCCATTACCGTCATCATGATGGCAGGTCTTCAGGGTGCAGGTAAAACGACCGCGACGGCAAAGCTTGCCGGAAAGCTTCGCCAGAAGGGCAAGAAGTGCCTGCTCGTTGCCTGCGACGTGTATCGTCCCGCGGCCGTGGAACAGTTGCACGTAAACGGTAATAAGATCGGCATCGACGTATTCGACATGGGCACCGACGTTAAGCCTGTGGAGATCGCGAAAGAAGCGTTAAAGCATGCGGAAAAGAACGGCCACAATGTCGTTATTTTGGATACGGCCGGCCGACTTCACGTAGATGAGGACATGATGGCAGAGCTTCAGGAGATCAAGGCGAACGTGACCGTTCACCAGACGCTCCTCGTGGTGGATGCCATGACAGGTCAGGATGCAGTCAACGTTGCAAGCGAATTTGACCAAAAGGTTGGCGTAGACGGCGTGATCCTTTCTAAGATGGACGGCGACACCAGAGGTGGTGCGGCCCTTTCCATCAAGGCTGTAACGGGTAAGCCGATCCTTTACGTCAGCATGGGTGAAAAGCTCACGGACATGGAGCAGTTCTATCCTGACAGAATGGCAAACCGGATCCTTGGCATGGGCGACGTTTTGACCCTCATCGAGAAGGCACAGGAAGCCATCGACATTGATGAGGATAAGAGCCGCGACATGGCGGATCGCATGAAGAAGGGTAAGTTTGATTTTGAAGACTACCTTGAAAGCATGAAGCAGATGCGCAACATGGGCGGCCTGACCAGCATTCTTGGAATGCTTCCCGGCATGGGAGTCAAGCCTTCTGAGCTTGAAGGCATGGTGGATGAAAAGCAGATGAAGCAGATGGAAGCCATTGTGCTTTCCATGACTAAGCAGGAGAGAAGAAATCCCAAGCTTTTGAATCCCCAGAGAAAGTTCCGCATTGCAAAGGGCGCAGGCGTTGACGTGGCAATGGTAAACCGCTTTATCAAGCAGTTTGAGCAGACCCAGAAGATGATGAAGCAATTCGGCGGCATGGGCGGAAAGCGAAGGGGTGGCTTTGGCGGCTTCCCCGGCAGAGGCGGAAGATTCCCTTTCTGAAACGAAAAGCTTTTCGAAAGCATATACTACATAACCTGACGAAAAAATCACGTTCCGTAAGGAGAAAGATGATTTTTGAGTAATAGATCAATTTTATAAATGAAAATGGAGGAAAAAGAAATGGCAGTAAAGATCAGATTGAGAAGAATGGGACAGAAGAAGGCACCTTTTTATAGAATTATCGTTGCTGATTCCCGTTCCCCCAGAGACGGCAGATTCATCGAGGAGATCGGTACCTATGATCCTTCCACCGATCCTTCCACCTTTAAGATCGACGAGGAGGCTGCAAAGAAGTGGCTTGCTAACGGCGCTCAGCCTACCGAAGTTGTTGGAAAGCTGTTCAAGGCCGCTGGCATCGAGAAGTAATGATTTCTTGTTGGAGGTGGATTGATTGATGAAGGAATTAGTTGAAGTAGTAGCGAAAGCTCTGGTCGATAATCCCGACGAAGTCGTTGTCACCGAAAAGACTGAGGGAAGAAACATCGTGATCGAGCTTCACGTGGCTGCCTCCGATATGGGTAAAGTGATTGGAAAGCAAGGGAGGATCGCAAAGGCAATCCGAACCGTTGTAAAGGCAGCGTCATTCAAGGATAATACCAGAGTTGACGTGGAGATCGTTTAACGAATCGAGTCGAATCGATTGGCGTTGAGGCCGTTTCCGATGGGGACGGTCTCTTCTCTTATTTGTTTACAAGAGGGAAAAGAATGGAAACAAGATTTCAGGTTGGCGTGATCACTTCGCCTCACGGCGTGATCGGTGAGGTCAACGTATTTCCGACCACGGATGATCCTAAGCGCTTCAGACGCCTTAAGGAAGTGATCCTGGTACAGGGAAAGAATGAAAAGACGGTAGAGATCGAAAGCGTAAAGTTCTTTAAGAACATGGTGATCCTAAGGCTTGCGGGCTATGATGATCGTGATGCCGTGGAAAAACTGCGCCAGTGCAGTCTTTTCGTACCCAGGGAAAAGGCCGTAAGGCTAAAGGAGGATGAATATTTCATCGCAGACCTCATGGGACTTAAGGTCCTTGACGGCGACGCAGAAGATGCGGAGCTTGGAACCTTAGAGGACGTGATGGAGACAGGCGCCAATGACGTTTACGTGATCCGTCTTTTGGATGGCAGAGAGCTCCTTCTTCCCGCGATCAAGCAATGCATTTTGGAAGTCAACGTGGAAGAGGGCTTTGTCCGTGTTCACGTTTTAGATGGTCTGTTATAGTTTGGAGGCAGGTAACATGCGGTTTCACGTATTGACGCTCTTTCCTGATATGATCAGGCAGGGCTGTGACAATTCCATCCTAAAGCGTGCAATGGAAAAGGGGCTTGTGGAAGTCTGCCCTGAGGACATTCGCGATCACACGACGGAAAAGCACGGTAAAGTGGATGATTATACCTATGGCGGCGGCGCGGGGATGCTCATGCAGGCACAGCCGGTTTACGATGCCTGGCAGCATGTTTGCGGTGACAAAAAGCTTCGTACGATCTACGTAACGCCACAGGGAAGCCTGTTTTCGCAGGAGCTTGCAAAAGAATTTGCCAAGGAAGAAGAGCTAGTGATCCTTTGCGGTCACTATGAAGGCATTGATGAGAGAGCCCTTGATGAGATCGGCGCAGAGCGCATCTCCATCGGGGACTACGTGCTTACGGGAGGCGAACTTCCCGCCATGGTGATGATCGATGCCATTTCAAGGCTGATCCCCGGCGTTCTCGGAAGCGACGAATCTGCAGAGACGGAAAGCCTTGAGGGGGATCTTTTGGAGTATCCGCAGTATTCCAGACCCGAGGTTTGGCACGGCAAGTCCGTACCGGCAGTCCTTTTGTCCGGAGATCACGCAAAGATCCGGGAATGGCGGACGAAGGAGTCTGAAAAGCGCACGAAAAAGGTTCGCCCGGACCTTTATGAAAAGTATAAAAGGCGTCAAGACCTCATTAAGCTTTTGATGAAGCAAAAGAAGGAAAATGCATATATGATCGACTGCCTCATGCGTGACACGGCGGAGGTCATTTGCGCTGATGGGGCACAGGTCCTTGCAAGGGATAAGAAAACGGACAACTGGATGATCTGTTGCGATGATCTGGAGGCGGGCGAAAAGCTGCTTTCATTGGTTCCGAAGGATTGCAAGCGCCTGATCCATAATTTCGCACCTTTGAACGAAAAGATCAAGGAAGTCCTTGGCCTGGAGGTTGGAGATGAGTGTTTCCAGTCCGTCTATACGCAAAAGAACCTGATGCCCATCGCGCACAAGGACATCAGACCCTATCCGATGGAGGCGCTGGAATATGCGGCCGCCAATTACGGTACGAATTCCGGCCCGTACATTGCGGACAGGATCAAGGCGGGAGAGTTCTTTGCAGCCTATGACGGTGACAAGATCGCAGGATTTTGCGGCGTTCATGCCGGAGGAAGCCTTGGACTGTTATACGTAGATCCGACGTATCGCAGAACGAGCATTGGTTCTTCACTTGCATCGTATCTTGTAAATCTTGCTTTGGAACGAGGGGGATTCCCTTACGCGCATATCCGCATTTCGAATGAAGCATCCGTGAAAATGCAGGAAAAGATGGGGCTTTACGTCGGAAAAAGAACGATTTTTTGGACCTATCGCAAGGATTTTTAGGTTTTATGGTTTTTTTCCTTGCGTTTCGCGAAAATATATGATATTATATCAAAGTTGCTAAAGAAGAGATGGTCCTCTGTTACCGTATTGGTATTAAGAACGTCAAATTTATAAAGGAGGCACAAAAATGAGTGCATATGACATTATCAAGGAAATTGAAGACGCACAGCTGAAGTCTTCCGTTGACGAGTTCAACGTAGGTGATACCGTAAGAGTGTACGGTAAGATCAAAGAGGGTAACCGCGAAAGAATCCAGGTGTTTGAGGGCGTTGTCCTGAAGAGACAGGGCGGCAGCAACAGAGAGACCTTCACCGTAAGAAAGACCTCTAACGGCGTAGGCGTTGAGAAGACCTGGCCCCTTCATTCTCCCAACGTGGAGAAGATTGAAGTGATCCGTCGTGGTAAGATCCGTCGTGCTAAGCTGAACTACTTAAGAGACCGCGTGGGTAAGAAGGCAAAGGTAAAAGAGCTGGTTAGATAATTTCCGCAAGAAAAAAGGGCGTTTCCCATGGGAACGTCCTTTTCTATTTTAAAATTATGTGTTATAATAACTTGGGATTTTGCGAAGCTATGCGCGCAAGTTCCGAAGATAGATCAAAGGAACAAAGGAAAACCATGAAAAAGAATGTGGGGCTGAGCTTTTACGAGCCTGAAAAAAAGAATCATTTTCCCGTGATCTCCGAGATCTTCCTGTGCCTGATCATAGCCATGATCGCAGTCTTTATGGCCGTGGTGAGCGTATATTTCTTTGGGATGAAATGCAGCGTGGTCGGAACGTCCATGGAGCCGGGACTCTATAGCGGCCAGGACATTCTGATCAATCGCTTTGCCTATACGTTGTTGGTTCCGAAAAAGGGTGACGTAGTCGTGTTTTTGCCGCATGGCAACGAACATTCTCACTATTACGTAAAGCGGATCGTCGCCGGACCTGGAGACGTGGTGAGCATCAAAGGCGGCCAGCTTTACGTCAACGGAGAGGCTTCGGAACTTGTCACGGAATATGTTTCCTATGCCGGCATTGCCGAGAATGAGCTAACGTTAAAGAACGGACAATACTTTTGCATGGGCGACAATCCGGACGACGGTGAGGACAGCAGGCAGGCGAACATTGGACCCGTGGAAAAGGAAGACATCGTTGGCAAAGCCTGGTGGCATATGAAAACGGACAAGAATAAAATGGGATGGATCAAATAGCTTGGGGGTAGAACCATGAAGTGGAGAGATGCATGGAAGTTTTGGGATAAGAAAGAGCAGATCACTGGGTTTGCAGCGATCGACTCTCTTGGGAAAGCACACATGATGATGGATAAGGGCATGCTTGAGCCCGTATATTTAAAGGCGATCCGTTTTGGAGGGGAAGAAGTTCCGGACAATCGGGTTTACGTGCCGATCGGGATCGGAAAGGTCAAGGAAAAGCATGATGATGAGGTCGCAAAGCTGATGGAGGAGACGCCGGATCTTTTTTACGGATGTCTTCCGAAATACCGCGGAATGAGCCGCGTGCCCTATGAGCTTGTGATCACGGCAACAACGCCGGAACCTGAGAAGAAGGTTTTATATTCCGAGACCATATCCATTTGGTAAGGCGCGTGAAGGAACACGAAGCCTTGAAAGGAAGACTGGAATTACATGAGTGAAGAAAAAATGAGCCTGAATTGGTATCCCGGGCATATGACAAAGGCCAGGCGGATGATGCAGGAAAGCATGGTGCTGATCGATCTTGTGATCGAAGTACTTGACGCAAGGATTCCCTATGCGAGCCGTAATCCCGACATTGACGAGCTGGCAAAAGGAAAGAGTCGGATCATCCTGCTCAACAAATCAGACCTCGCGGATCCAAAGGGAAATCAAAAATGGATCAGGCACTTTGAGGCGATGGGAGCGCACGTGCTTGAGATCAATGCGAAAAGCGGCGCAGGCGTAAAGAACATCCGAGGCCTTGTGGAAAAGGCTTGTAAGGAAAAGATCGAGCGTGACAGACGGCGCGGCATCGTAAACCGTCCTATCAGAGCGATGGTGGTTGGTATCCCGAACGTCGGGAAGTCCACTTTTATCAATGCATTTGCAGGAAAAGCCTGCACGAAGACCGGAAATAAGCCTGGCGTCACCAAGGGAAAGCAATGGATCCGCATGGGAAAGAACCTTGAGCTCCTTGACACGCCCGGAATCCTCTGGCCGAAATTTGAAGACCGCGAAGTGGGCATCCACCTTGCATTTATTGGTTCCATGAATGACGAGATCATTGTTTTGGATGATCTCGCCTTAGAATTGATTGGGACGATCCAAACCCGTTATCCCGGTGCACTTTCTGCGCGATATGAGATCGAAGAAGATGCAAAGCTGGCAACGGTTTTGGAGCGTATCGCGCAGAGCAGAGGCTGCTTTTCCAAGGGCGGCGAGCTGGATCTGTCAAAGGCCGCATCCATCCTGATCGAGGATTTTAGGAGCGGAAGAATTGGAAGAATGACCCTGGAGGATTGTGAATAATGCAAAACGAAGAGACAAAGAAGAAAGTCACTAAAGAGGACGGCGAAAAAAAAGAGGTCACGAAACAGGACGTCATAAAGGAGGTTATCAGTACGGTGCTTTATTTTCTTGGCGTTCTGGTGGTTGCACTGCTCATTGTTAAATTCGTCGTTCAAAGAACGCAGGTAGAAGGCGAATCAATGGAGCCGACGCTTTACAACGGGGAGAACCTGATGGTGGATAAGCTGAGCTACCGTTTTGGAGAGCCGAAGCGCTTCGACGTGATCGTTCTAAAGCCTTATGAATATGAATCAAAGACCTTTTATATCAAGAGGATCATCGCGCTGCCCGGTGAGACGATCAAGATCGATAAGGACGGCACGATCTATGTCAACGGCGAAAAGCTTTACGAAGGCTACGGAAAAGAAGTGATCCGATCTGAGAACCGCGGACGCGCCGCAAATGAAGTGACTCTGGGCGAGAATGAATATTTCGTCATGGGCGATAACCGCAACCACAGTGGTGACAGCCGAAGCGAAGCTGTGGGGAACGTGTCAAAGGATGACATCATCGGTAAGGCTTGGATCAGGATCTGGCCCCTCAATAAGATTGGCATCGTTAACAAAAAAAGTAAGTAGTTACAAGGGACAAAAGGTAAATGGAAAAGACAGGCGTAAGGCAGAAGAAGGAAGAGGAACGGGAACAAAAAAGGCTTCTCAAGCTTGAAAAGGAAAAGGAGCGCATGTATGCCCTTTTCGAATATGAGCGCGAATATGCACAGTATCCCTATATCTGCGGCATTGACGAGGCAGGGAGAGGCCCCTGGGTCGGCCCCGTGGTGGCTGGTGCGGTGATCCTTCCAAAGGATTGTGACATCCTGTACATCAACGACTCCAAAAAGCTTTCCGAGCAAAAAAGAGAAGAACTCTATGAAGTGATCAAGGAAAAGGCCGTTTCATGGGCCGTAGGCGTGGTTTCCGCACAAAGGATCGATGAGATCAACATTCTGCAGGCCACTTACGAAGCCATGCGGGAAGCCATTTCGAAGTTAATTCCGCAGCCGAACCTTTTGTTAAATGACGCCGTGATCATTCCTGGCGTGGATCTGCCACAGGTGAAGATCATCAAGGGAGATGCAAAGAGTGCATCCATTGGTGCTGCAAGCATCATGGCAAAAGTAACGAGAGACCGGATGCTTTTGGAATATGACAAGCTCTATCCGGAATATGGTTTCGCAAGGAACAAGGGTTACGGGACGAAGGAACACATTGAGGCCCTTCAGAAATATGGTCCGACGCCCATTCACAGGAGCAGCTTCATCCATAATTACGTTTGATCCTGATTTGGTTTAAGGAATGTGACGGGAGGATGCCGATACGGAAGAAGAAAAGCTGAACAAGCGAAGACTCGGCGCGGATAAGGAAGAGGCGGCTGCCCGTTATCTTACGCAGCATGGCGCAAGGGTTTTGGCAAAGAATTATCGCTGCCGCCAGGGCGAGATCGACCTTGTGGCTCAGGACGGAGAGTACCTGGTCTTTTGTGAAGTGAAATTTCGAAAGGACCACGCCATGGGAACGCCGGGGGAAGCGGTGGGATTTAGGAAACAAAAGAAGATCTGCCGCGTCGCGGCGGTTTATCGGACCTATCACGGGATTTCTCTTGGCACGGCGATAAGATATGACGTCATCGCCATCGAAGGGGATCAGATCACTTGGATCAAGAATGCATTCCCACATTGTGAATAGACTTTGAGGTGCAAACCATGGAATTCATATACGACAAAAGAGAAAAGCGCGTCCTTGCGCTCCGTGAGGAGAATGGCATCCCGTACCTGACTTTCCCGAAGCTGGACGCCTGCGGTATCGTGACGCACCTTTTCACCACGCGGGAAGGTGGCGTAAGCACGGGGCAGTTTCGCTCCATGAACTTTAGCGTAAGACTTGGGGATGCCAGGGAAAACGTGCTCGAGAACTATCGAAGGATTGCAGGAATCCTGCAATGTGACGTTTCAGACATTACGGGCACGGTGCAGACGCATACGACAAACATTAGGCGCGTAACGGAAGAAGACCGCGGGAAGGTGGTCTGCAAGGAGCCGGACTATGATAACGTGGACGGCCTCGTGACAAACATACCAGGCATTGCATTGGCTGCGTTTACGGCCGATTGCGTTCCGATCTATTTTGTGGATCCCGTAAAAAAGGCCATTGGGCTTGCACATTCCGGATGGCGCGGAACGGCGGCAGATATGGCCGGAAAAATGGTAAAGCGCATGGAAGCGGAATTTGGAACGAAGCCAAGTGACCTAATCTGCGCCATTGGCCCTTCCATCTGCCAGAAATGCTATGAAGTCGACGAAACCGTCGCGATCGCATTCCGTGAGCTATTGGGAGAAGTCACGACGGAGCTGGAGGCGATTGACCGTTCGGGATCATATCCCGTCAAGGAAAACTGGGGATTCAGGAAGGTTTTGGAAGACGGTAAGTCTGCGGGAAAATATCAGCTGGACCTATGGCTCGCCAACCTGATCCTTCTTGTTCGCGCAGGCGTTTTGCCAGAGCGGGTTGACGTAACCGATCTTTGCACGGCAGAAAACAAAGAGGTTTTGTTCTCACATCGCGCAAGTCAGGGAAAGCGTGGCAACATGGGCGCATTCATAAAACTAACCGACAAATGAGACAATGATAATACAAACTTGAAAAGGAGACTGAAATGAATCAAATACTCGTATGTGATGATGATAAGGAAATTGTGGATGCCATAGAGATCTATCTGACCCAGGAGGGATTTCAGGTATTGAAGGCCTATGACGGCGAGCAGGCGTTGGAGCTTCTTGGTCATCACGACGTAAAGCTTCTGATCATGGACATAATGATGCCAAAGCTTGACGGCATTCGTGCAACGCTGAAGATCCGTGAATACAGCAGCATTCCCATTATCATTCTTTCTGCAAAATCAGAGGATTCCGACAAGATCCTTGGACTGAACGTGGGCGCGGATGATTACGTAACAAAGCCCTTTAATCCGTTGGAGCTTGTTGCGAGAGTCAAGTCCAACGTGCGCAGATACACGGCCCTTGGTTCGGCAAACGGAGAGGGAAAGTCGCAGTATCAGGTGGGCGGACTTTTGATCAATGATGAGAATAAGCAGGTGTTCGTGGACGGCGAACCCGTGAAGATGACACCGATCGAATACAGCATTTTGCTTCTTTTGGTCAAGAATCAGGGCAAGGTCTATTCCATCAATGAGATCTATGAAAACATCTGGAACGAGGAAGCGATCGGCGTGGACAATACGGTTGCAGTGCACATCCGTCACATCCGCGAAAAGATCGAGATCAATCCGAGAGAGCCCAAGTACCTTAAGGTTGTATGGGGCATTGGATATAAGATCGACAACGAACAGTAATTTGATCTGACAGAAAGCAAAAGGATAAGGCAATGAGAAAAGGCGTGAAAATACCGATCTTCAAAAGACTGGGACTTGGGGTGGCACAGCATCTGGTGGCAGCCCTTGTTTTGGTGCTTTTGGCCGGCATTTTGTTCAACTCCTATATGACCGTTCAGACGATGAACGGCCAAAAGACCTATTCCATGAATCCTTTGGAGCAGAAGACGAGCTTTGAGGAATCAGAGGTGTTCCAGGACCTTTTCCAGACGGCTGTCAATGACGTGATCCGTCTTGGAATCATTCAGGATCAGTTGGAGACAAACGGAACCTTCGACTCGAACAAAGTGATCGACGTGACGGCCTTTATGAAAAGATATGGCGCATCCGGTCTTGATTACGGCGTCGCGACGGCGAAATATGAGCTCGAAGACTTGCTCCTTTGGTACCGTTTCGGCCTGGAATATAAGAACCGTACCATGAGTCTTTCCGAGTTTGTGAATTACTATGCAGACGCATGCGTTCCCGAGAACTTCGTTTTGGACGATGATGATAACCTGATCTTTACGGGCTATAACAACCTGAAAGAGTACAGCATGGAATTTCTGGAAGAAAAGCAGCCCGTGCTTGAAAAGATGTCGGAGTATTCCGACGCTCAGCTTGAGGACATGGCTTTTTCTTACATCATGGGAAAGGTTGCTGACGGCATTACGCTCAACAAGGAAGACGACGGAAACCTTACGGCCTACGTTAATACGCTCTATTGCAGGTATTCCACCGTTGATCATAAGAATCAGCTTTACAGCCTTGTGGACAACTGGGCGGATTACATGAAGCTGCAGAAAAACGTGGCTGATACGATAAAAACCCTTGCGGAAAACTACGAGCTTTATAGGAACTGTGCGAAGCAATATGCAGAGGGACACAGTAACTTAAAGTATGTCGTTCGCATGCGCAATGATCAGGGCGAGAAGGAAATCTTCACAAACGTATCCTCTGTGGCTGAAATGGACGAGGAGAGCCTTACGGAGGTGTTCGAAGAGAACAGCAGATACCTGATCTATTATCCGAACAGCCTTGAGATCATGGGGAACTCTGACTTCACTGAAGGGTCGATCTATGAGCTTCTTCGCGCGGCGCATTATCCCTATCTGGAGGACGTTTTCATTTGGATATCCGTCGACACGGGCTATGAAAATACGGATGACGCATTTTACGCAGCACATGAGATGTTCGAACGCATCGTGCCGAATACGGCTGCAATTTTGACAATTCTCGTGATCCTGACCATTCTGTGGCTGGGCTTGCTCATCTATCTGACGGTAACGGCCGGTTACGTGACCAATGAGGATGGCCAGACGGGGTATTATCTCAACGCTTTTGATAAGATGTGGACCGAGGTTCACTTGCTCTTCATCGCTGGTGCAGGATATGCGACCTATCGCGGCGCTTTGTACCTGAGGGCAATGACGCTGGCCGTCTATGAAAACCGCATGAGCTTAGAGCGTACAAATGCGTGGGACAGCTTGTACCATTACGGCTGCTACGCGCTCTTTGGGTTTGCAGTAAGCCTTGTTTTTTGCGTGTTCTGGTACAGCATGGTCAGAAGGCTCAAGTCCTTCAATTTCTATCGGGACAGCTTGCTTAGACGCATCATGAATGGCATTTACGCGCTGTTTGAGACGGTCATGGCGCACCAGAGCTCCCTCATCAGTGTGCTTTTGCCATATGCGATCTTCTTGCTTTTGAATGTTTTTGGGCTGGTCGGATTCATCTACTTTACGAGTATCGTAAGAAAGCTTGTGATCTTGGGCTTCCTGATCATTTTGGACGTCCTTGTGGGAGTTCGGCTTTTCAGACGCAATGCAGAGTTCAATGACATCATTGACGGCATCAACCGCATCAGGGCAGGAGAAGCTGAATATAAATTAAAGCTGGATAATTTACACGGCATGAATAAGTTCCTTGCGGACGCCGTGAATAATATTGGTGACGGTATCGACAATGCCGTAAAGACAAGCGTGAAGGACGAGCGCTTAAAGACCGACCTGATCACGAACGTATCCCATGACTTGAAGACGCCCTTGACCTCGATCATCAATTACGTGGATCTTCTGAAGCGCTCCAACATTCAGGATCCGCAGGCGAAGAATTACGTGGATATCTTGGAGAGTAAGTCTCAAAGGCTGAAGGACCTGACGGATGATCTCGTGGAGGCATCGAAGATCAGCTCCGGAAACATTGAGCTAAACCTTGAAGTTTTGGATCTTGGAGAATTGCTCAATCAGACCATCGGAGAATTGTCCGAGAAGCTGGAAGCCGCAAACCTGAAGGCCGTAGCGGAGATTGACGATACGCCTGCGCTGGTTTACGCAGACAGCCGCAGAATGTGGCGCATTATGGAGAACCTCTTTAACAACATCTGCAAATACGCCATGGAGGGCACGCGCGTATATGCCGAGGTTCAGGTCGAGGAAGAGACGGTGACCCTGCAGATCAAGAATGTTTCCAAGGCACAGATGAACATTCATGCAGACGAGTTGACCGAACGATTTATCCGCGGTGACAGCTCCAGAAGTACGGAGGGAAGCGGCCTTGGCCTCTACATCGCAAAGAGCCTTACGAACGTGCTCGGCGGTACCTTCGAGATCCAACTGGATGGCGACCTTTTCAAGGTATATCTGACCTTCCCGCTGTATGTTCCTGAGACGGAAAAGCCAGAAGAAAAGGAACCGGTAAAGGAAGCAGAGAATGTCCTGCCAGAGAAGGCGAGCAAGGCTGACAGAAAGACAAAAGAAAAAGAGCCCGAGGCTCCCGTAAAGGAAACCTCAGACTCTGCAGAAAAATCAAAAGACTCGTAAGATCACTCGATGATGTCCATGTTGGAGCGGTTGTTGTAGCTCTCAAGGATGGAGTGGATCTTTTCAGTGGTTGCCATGACGCCGGAAAGGGAAGCGTCGTGGTTCATAAAGTCGATGATGGAAGCGATGAACTTGCTCATGTCAGCTTCCACGAAATAAGGTCTGGTGTAAAGCTCGGGCGGAAGGTAAGTCAGATCCGTCGTGATCACTTTGTCAAAGTAGCCTTTTTCATAGGCCTTGTCAAAGGCGTCCAGACCATCCGTAAAGAGGCCGAACGTCGTGCAGATGAAGACGCGTCGTGCGTTCATGCCTTTGAGCTGCTTTGCCGTGTCGAGCATGCTGCCTCCGGAGGAGATCATGTCGTCAATGATGATGATGTCCTTGCCGTCAATGTTGTCGCCGAGGAATTCATGCGCGACAATGGGGTTCTTTCCGTTCACGATGACGGAATAATCACGACGCTTATAGAACATGCCGGTGTCAACGCCAAGAACGCTCGCGAAGTAGATCGCGCGGTCTAGTGCACCTTCATCCGGGCTGATGACGATCAGGTGATCCTTGTCCACCAAAAGGTCGATCTCAGCGTTCAGGAGCGCTTTGATGAACTGATAGGGCGGAAGGAAATTGTCAAAGCCTGCAAGCGGAGTAGCGTTTGCGACGCGGGGATCGTGTGCGTCAAAGGTGATGAAATTGTTCACGCCCATGTCGCGAAGCTCGGTGAGAGCATATGCACAGTCTAAGGATTCACGGCCGTTACGCTTATGCTGTCTGCCTTCGTAAAGGAAGGGCATGATCACATTGATCCTGCGTGCCTTGCCCGTGCAAGCGGCGATCACGCGCTTTAAGTCCTGATAATGATCGTCGGGAGACATGTGGTTCGTGTAACCGTTCATCTCATAGGTGATGCTGTGGTTGCAGACGTCCACCAGGATGAAAAGGTCCTTGCCGCGGATGGACTCGTTAAAAACGGCCTTTCCTTCACCGCTGCCAAAGCGTGGCGTGTCAAAATCGACAAGGTAATTCTTTTCAAAATATCCATGGAATGCGGGGTCGCTTTTGACCTTGTCATTATGGACGTTTTTACGGAATTCCACGAGATAATTGTTGATGCGGCGTCCCATTTTTGCGGCCGAAGGCAGTGCAACGATCTTTAGCGGGGCGACGGGCATCGCATTTTCAAGTTCACTCAGATCAGGCATGTTTTTTCTCCAATTTGTTTTGATTTGTAACTTATTTATATCATTTGGCCACAAGCACGTCAAGAGATTTAAGGTGTCATCACCCCTTGGCCGCGGTGGTATTCCATACAATTTACGAGGAGTTTTTGGGAGCTTGACATGGCAAAAGAGAAGCCAAACATGAAAAAGCATATTGTTAAGTCCGTTGCGCCCGGAAGCATCGCCGAGGAGCTTGAGGTGGAAGTCGGTGACGCGATCCTTGCCATTGATGACACGCCGATCGAAGACATCTTTGATTATCAGTTTTTGGTGCAGGATACCTACATCGAAGTCCTTGTGGAAAAGAAGGACGGAGAGCAATGGCTTCTCGAGGTGGACAAGGAATTCGACGAGGACCTTGGTATCACTTTCGAGAGCGGACTGATGGACGAATACAGACATTGCCATAACAAATGCATCTTTTGCTTTATCGATCAAATGCCAAAGGGCATGCGGGAGACGCTGTATTTCAAGGATGATGATTCGAGGCTTTCCTTTTTGCAGGGAAATTACGTGACGTTGACGAACATGTCGGACCATGACGTGGATCGGATCTGCAGGTATCACCTTAGTCCTATCAACATTTCCTTCCAGACCATGAATCCCAAGCTTCGCTGCATGATGCTGAACAATCGTTTTGCGGGTGAGGCGCTAAAGAAGGTTGATAAGCTAGGCGAAGCAGGCATTCAGATGAATGGGCAGATCGTTCTGTGTAAGGGAGTCAACGACGGCAAGGAGCTTGAATTCTCCATCAAAGAGATGATGAAATACATTCCGAACCTACAGAGCGTATCCGTGGTGCCGGTGGGGCTTTCCAAATATCGAGAGGGCCTTTATCCGCTGGAACCCTTTGAAAAAGAGGATGCGAAGGAGACGCTGGAGCTGATCCATCGCTATCAGAAGCTTTGTATGGAAAAGTATGGCATTCATTTTATCCACGCAAGTGATGAATGGTACATCCTTGCCGAGGAGGAAATTCCCGAGGAAGAAAGGTATGACGGTTATCTTCAGCTGGAAAACGGCGTCGGCATGGTGCGACTTCTTTTGAACGAATTTCATGAGGAAGTTGAACGCAGAAAGAAAGAAGGCCTCCTTCCAATGAAGGAAGAAAAGAGGGTATATTCCCTCGCGACAGGCAAGCTGATCTACCCGTACCTAAAGCGCATGGCCGAGGAACTGATGGAACTCTGTCCTGGTCTTACCTTGCATATATATGACATCAGAAATGATTTCTTTGGAGAGCGCATCACGGTGGCAGGCCTTCTTACGGCGCAGGATATCATTGCGCAGATGAAGGGGCGGGAAAAGGGAAGCAGACTTTATCTGCCCTGCAACGTGCTTCGGAGCGGGGAAGACGTTTTTTTGGATGACATCCATTTGAACGAAGTGGAAAATGCTTTACAAGTGCCAATTTATATTGTAAAATCAAGCGGACGCGATTTTGTAGAGGCAATCCTTGATCAGGATGGCGGTAAGTAAGGAAAGGGATCTAAAGAAATGAGTAAGAACAGAAAGCCGATCGTTGCAGTGGTTGGAAGACCAAACGTCGGAAAATCAACCCTGTTTAACGCTTTGGCAGGAGAAAACATCTCCATCGTAAAGGATACGCCGGGCATCACAAGAGACAGGATCTATACGGACGTGACTTGGCTGGACAAAACCTTTACGCTGATCGATACGGGAGGTATTGAGCCGGAATCCAAGGATGTGATCCTTTCGCAGATGCGCGAGCAAGCGCAGATTGCGATCGATACGGCGGACGTGATCATCTTTTTGGTTGACGTAAAGCAGGGCCTTCAGGATGCGGATTCTAAGGTGGCAGACATTCTTCGCCGCTCGAAAAAGCCTGTGATCTTAGTGGTCAACAAAGTAGACTCCGTAAATAAATTCATGGCGGAGGTATATGAATTCTATCAGCTCGGCATTGGCGATCCGATCCCGATCTCGGCGGCAAACCGAACGGGTCTTGGCGACATGCTTGAAGCGGTGAGCGCGCATTTCCCTGAGTGGGACACTTCCGATGAGGAAGATGAAAGGCCGAAGGTTGCGATCATCGGGAAACCAAACGTCGGCAAATCCTCGATCATCAACAAGCTCCTTGGAGAAAACCGCCTCATTGTATCTGACGTTGCAGGTACGACAAGAGATGCCGTGGACGCTGAGGTGAAATTCCATGGCAAGGAGTACGTGTTCATTGATACGGCAGGACTTCGTCGCAAGAACAAGATCAAAGAAGAGCTGGAGCACTTCATGATCGTGCGTACGGTAAGTGCCGTGGAACGCGCTGACATTGCAGTGCTCGTGATCGACGCGAAAGAGGGCGTGACGGAGCAGGATGCAAAGATCGCAGGTATTGCGCATGACCGAGGCAAGGCCGTGATCATTGCGGTGAACAAGTGGGATGCGATCGAAAAGAATGACAAGACGATCTATCGCTTTACTGAGAAGATCCGTGAAACGTTGAGCTTTATGCCCTATGCGGAGATCCTGTTCATTTCGGCACAGACCGGTCAGCGAATGAATAAACTGTTCGAGACGATCGACGTCGTGAGTGAGAATCATGCCATGCGTGTTCAGACGGGCGTGCTCAATGAGATCATGACTGAGGCCGTTGCAATGCAGCAGCCCCCGACCGATAAGGGTAAGCGCCTGAAGCTTTACTACATCACACAGGTGGCCGTAAAACCTCCGACCTTTGTCATTTTTGTGAATGACAAGGAACTGATGCATTTTTCTTATACAAGATATATTGAGAATCAGATCCGTGAGACCTTTGGATTTCGCGGAACGCCGCTTCGGTTCATCATCCGAGAGCGCAATGAAGAAAAGTAAAGACTTGCGAAGGAGATCTTAGAGATGTTAGCACGTGTTGCTGCAGTTTTGATCGGATATGTTTTTGGATTGTTTCAGACGGCTTTCTTTTATGGAAAGCTGAAAGGAATTGACATCAGGGAGCACGGGAGCGGCAATTCGGGCACGACCAATGCGCTTCGCGTCCTTGGGCGCAAAGCAGGACTGATCGTATTCTTGGGGGACTGCCTGAAGTGCATATTTGCGGCGCTGTTGGTAAGGGCTATATTCGGTCAGAGCCATGAAGAGATCATCAAGCTCCTTTGCCTCTATACGGGCGCCGGCACCATTTTGGGACACAATTATCCGTTCTACATGAACTTTAAGGGCGGTAAGGGAATTGCGGCGACTGCCGGTATGATGATCGCATTTGACCCCTGGTTTACGCTGGTCGGCGTGATCACCTTCTTTGGACTGTTTTTCATCACGCATTTGGTGTCCCTTTGTTCCGTCGTGACTTATCTTGTATTGTTCCTGATGATGATCATTTGCGGACAGTGCGGATACTTTGATGGGTTTACGCAGGCCAACGTCATCGAGGCATATATTTTATTCCTCTTGCTCACGGCGCTGGCGATTTGGAAGCATCGCGAGAATATCGTCAGACTGATCAAGGGCACGGAGAGAAAAACCTATCTTTCCAAGAAGAATAAGGAAAAGAATCTGGAAAAGGATCCTGAAGAGCTGCAGGTAAAGACTTCGGAAAACTGATCGGGCTTAAGGAGGGTGTTATGGCAAGAGTTTGTGTTTTGGGAGGCGGAACCTGGGGCATCGCCCTGGCCGCACTGCTTTCAAATAATGGGCATGAGGTGACCGTATGGTCTGCCGTTGAAAAAGAGATCGCGGCGCTTCGAAAGGACCATGCGCATCCGAGTCTTCCGGGCGTTGTTTTGCCTGAGGACATCAAGTATACGATGGATGATGAGGAAGCGATCAAGGGCCAGAGCATTCTGGTGATGGCGGTTGCGAGTGCCTTTACCAGAAGAACGGCTGACAGTATCTCCATGCTTGTCAAGAAAGGCCAGATCATCGTGAACGTGGCAAAGGGCATTGAAGAAGCAACCATGAAGACGCTTTCCCAGGTCATTGAGGATGAGATTCCGCAGGCTGACGTTGCAGTTCTGTCCGGACCTTCTCACGCGGAAGAGGTGAGCAGAGGACTTCCCACGACGGTCGTTGTCGGCGCAAAGAGCAGGGAGACGGCAGAATATATTCAGAACGTGTTTATGAGTCCGGTGTTCCGTGTCTATACAAGTCCTGACGTGTTGGGCATCGAGCTTGGCGGATCCTTAAAGAACGTGGTTGCACTTGCAGCCGGCATTGCAGACGGCCTTGGCTATGGAGACAATGCAAAGGCGGCGCTGATCACGCGTGGCATTACCGAGATTTCGCGTCTTGGAACGGCCATGGGCGGACAGGCGGAAACCTTCAGCGGATTGACCGGCATCGGCGATCTGATCGTAACCTGCGCGAGCATGCATTCCAGAAACAGACGCGCGGGAATCCTGATCGGACAGGGCAAAACCTATCAGGAGGCCATGGCCGAGGTCAATCAGGTGGTTGAGGGTGTTTACAGTGCAAAGGCTGCCATGAAGCTGGCGGAAAAATATAAGGTGCAGCTCCCCATCATTGAACAGGTCAATCATGTTTTGTTCGAAGGAAAGAGTCCTGCACAGGCCGTGAAGGAACTGATGCTCAGAGACAAAAAGAGCGAGGTATCCGTGGCGAGCTGGAACTAAGATCATAGTGCTTAAGTTAACAAAGATATCTTCCAACAACTGGGATCTTTCGAAGAAGCGTTGCCAGGACGGCGCTGAGGACAAAGCAGATCACAAGTGCGACAAGCGCCGCGAGAACGGGATTCATGATTCCGAAGAGCGGGCTGACAAGCTTTGACTCCATAATGGCCAGATGGATCAGATAAATGCCAAGTGTGCTTTTGGAAAGCGACAAAACAAACTGACCAAACGTTTTGTGCTTTTCAAAATAGATGCGCTTGGCATTTTCGTTTTTGCAGAAGAAGCGGAAGATCGCGACCGTCATGAGGAAGGTGAAAAGCCCAAAGCTATTGGTAAATTCGCTCATGGGAACGCCTTCTTTTCTCGACTGCATGGCGCTGACGACAACGTTGACGACCATGCAAACGGGAAAGAGGATCGCAAGCATGCGATCAACGATTTTGGAGAGCTCATATTGCGTCAGGTAATGCCCTAAAATGAAATATCCAAGATAGCTGCAGACCATCGGAATGTTGAACGAATCCATAAGCGAAAGGACCTGCGGCGTTTTCACGAAGACGCGAACCGTCGTAAACAGCACTTCGAATATCACGAAAAGAAGCAGGAAATATTCAAGCTCCTTGCGAGTGCAGGCATGGACCATTCTTCGAAGCAGGGGGACGAGCGCATAGATTCCGATCATCATGGGAAGATACCAAAGATGATAATGTCCGGAAAGAATGCATTTGAGATAATCCTTTACGGAATATACTTCCGGATGGAGCGTCAGATACCCGAGCGTGCCATAGAGGAAGGACCATACCGCGTAAAGGATGAAAAGTCGGAGAATATAATGCGTCCAGAGGCGCTTTGTCGAGAGGAGCCGATCCTTCGAGAGAAACAGGGCACCGCTTAGCATCACGAAAATTGGGACGCCAAAACGAGAAAGCACGTTGATCGCATTGGTCAGAAACCAATCCGTGCTCTCTAAGGGAAGGTCATACCAACGCTGCGCCGTCGCATGAAGCACCACGACGCTGAAGGCGGCCAGGATTCTAAGAAGATCAAAGGAATAAAGGCGTTTTGTCTGTTCCATAACTCCCTCTTTTTGTCTGTCATCTTGCAATAAACTCACTAAAGCCATTATATAGGCTTTTGAATGTGAATTCAACAGGATTTTGCAAGGCGGATTCGTGCGTTTCGATTGATTTTTGACAAGGGAGTACGTTATAATAAATACTGTTTAGAAATTCAATGAAGTAAGAGCCATATTGGCAGATTGTGAGGACAACCGTGGAAGGAATGAATTTTCAGGGCACGAAGGAATATGTGGCAAGCCAAGAGCTGATGGCAAGCGTGAACATCGCGATCGCATTAAAAAAGCCGCTTCTTATAAAGGGTGAGCCTGGTACGGGCAAGACCATGCTTGCAGAGGCCGTTGCCAAAAACCTTGGCAAGAGGCTGATCATTTGGAATATCAAATCGACGACGAAGGCGCAGGAAGGCCTTTACGTTTATGACACTATTCAGCGTCTCTATGACGGCCAGTTTGGCGTAGAAGGCGTGGATGACATCGCCAAGTACATCAAGCTTGGAAAGCTTGGCGAAGCATTTGCTTCCGAGGATCAGGTGGTGCTTTTGATCGATGAGATCGACAAGGCAGACCTGGAGTTCCCCAATGACCTTTTGTGGGAGCTGGATCAGATGGAATTCTACATCAACGAGACGAAGCGTACCATCAAGGCAAAGCATCGTCCCATCGTGATCATTACGTCCAATGCGGAAAAGGAGTTGCCGGATGCATTCCTTCGACGTTGCATTTTCCATTACATTGATTTCCCTGACAAGGCGTTAATGGAAGAGATCGTAAAGGTGCACTTCCCGAACGTGGAAGAAAACCTGTTAAAGCAGGCAATGGATGCCTTTTATGAGATCCGTTCTATACACGACATCCGTAAGAAACCCAGCACTTCTGAACTGATCGATTGGGTGAATGCGCTCCAGATCGGCGGGATTTCCGCGGATCGGATCAAAGCAGAGTTGCCGTTTGTCGGCGTGGTCGTAAAGAAGGATGAAGATCTCGAGCTTGTAAAGCACGGAAACCACTAAGGAAAGGAACGCGGAAGGCATGTTTACGGAGTTCTTCGAAAACTTAAGAGGAAAAGGGCTTCACGTGACCTTTGGCGAGTTTTTGACGTTGCAGGAGGCCTTAGATAAAGGGCTTTGCGGCAGTTCTCTTACGCAGTTTTATTATGTCGCCCGCATGATCCTTGTAAAATCCGAAACGGATTATGACAAGTTTGACATGGCCTTTGAGGAGTGCTTTAAGCCTGCCCAGAAGGAGACGGAGGTCGGCGCGCAGATGCTGCGCTGGCTGGATAAGTCTGACATGCTTGAGCTTGCCCATGAGGAAGCCAGGGCGCATCTGAATCAGATGGAAGACATTCAGGTCGACAAGGAGATGGTGGAAGAGACCTTTAAGCAACGTCTTCGTGACCAGAATGAAGAGCATAACGGCGGAAGCTTTTGGATCGGTACCATGGGAAAAACCTCCTTCGGTAACATGGGCGGTAACGTCGGCGGCGTTCGCGTCGGCGGACAGACGGGATATCAATCCGCATTCTCCGTTGTGGGGGCGAGAAAATATCGCGATTTCAGAGATGACAGAGTGCTTGATAATCGTCAGTTCCAGCTGGCATTCCGAAAGCTGCGGCAGTTCTCGTCAAGGCTTGACATTCCGGAGACGGAGCTAGATATTGACGGCACGGTGGACAAGACCTGTAACAATGGCGGGTGCCTACAGATTGTCATGAAAAAGCCTCGCAAAAACGCCGTGAAACTCTTGCTGCTCATGGATTCGGGCGGTACGATGATTCCCTTTAGCAGCCTTTTGAATGACCTGTTCCAGGCAGTGCATAAGTCCAATCATTACAAGGACGTAAAGACCTACTATTTCCACAACTGCATCTACAGTAAGGTTTATAAGACGCCTGAGTGCGAGAACGGTGACTGGGTGGACACGGAGTGGATGTTCCGCAACGTGGACAGCGATTACAAGGTGATCATTGTGGGAGACGCCGCAATGGCACCGGAGGAGCTTTATTCTGACACTGGCAACTATCGCGGACCGAATGGCGGGCTTTCAGGCTGGCAGTGGCTAGGTCAGATCAAACGCCATTACAAAAAGGTCGTTTGGCTCAATCCAAAGATGGCGCCGGGACGCGCGCCTTGGCGTGAGGCAGAGACTGCGATCAAGGAACTTTTCCCCATGTACAAGCTGACCGTGGATGGGCTCAATCAGGCCATGGTGAAGCTTATGGTAAACAGATAATTCCAAAGAAGTGCTTGACAAAGCACGGAGGATGATTTAATATCACAATATCATAAACAAATGCGATGAAGAGAAAGAGTACCAAGAGGGAACTTTTGACAGAGAGCAGCCGGCCGGTGAGAGGCGCGAAAAGTCTTTTGGGAATACATCTCGGAGCAGCAACCCAAAACCTTTCGGGAGTAGGCGTTGACGGTGGTCCCCGATATCGGACAAGAGTATTGTTGGATACTCGCTGAGCCATATGTCGCGAGGCATGTGGGAACAAAGGTGGTAACGTGAGTGAGGGCTCACCCTTTTGAAAAGGGTGGGCCCCGTATGTTTTTAAAACCCTCCCTGAAAAACCCTAAAACATCGCCTAAAGGGCAGAAAGAGAGGAAATGAGATGACTATTTTTGACGAACTGAAGGCCAGAGGACTTCTGGCACAGCTGACGGACGAGGACGAGATCAAGGAACTGATCAACAACGGGAAGGCCGTATTCTATATTGGCTTTGACCCGACTGCTGACAGCCTTCACGTAGGACACTTCATGGCTCTTTGCCTGATGAAGCGTCTGCAGATGGCTGGCAACCGCCCCATTGCACTGATCGGCGGCGGCACGGCCATGATCGGCGATCCTTCTGGCAGAAGCGACATGCGTACCATGATGACCGTGGAGCAGATCGACCACAACTGCGAATGCTTTAAGAAGCAGATGAGCCGCTTCATCGAATTCGGCGAAGGCAAGGCCATGATGGTAAACAATGCAGACTGGCTCAGGGGCCTGAACTACATTGAGTTCCTGCGCGAGGTGGGAGCACATTTCTCCGTAAACCGCATGCTTACCGCTGAGTGCTACAAGCAGCGTATGGAGAAGGGACTGAGCTTCCTTGAGTTTAACTACATGATCTTGCAGAGCTACGATTTCCTGGAGCTCTTCCAGCGCTACGGCTGTAATCTGCAGTTTGGCGGCGACGACCAGTGGAGCAACATGCTGGGTGGCACGGAGCTGATCCGCAGAAAGCTTGGAAAGAACGCTTGCGCAATGACCATCACGTTGCTCCTCAATTCCGAGGGCAAGAAGATGGGCAAGACCCAGAAGGGTGCCGTATGGCTGGATCCCGAAAAGACTTCTCCCTTCGAGTTTTACCAGTACTGGAGAAACGTGGGCGACGAAGACGTGCTCAAGTGCATGCGTATGCTGACCTTCCTGCCTCTTGAGCAGATCGATGAGATGGACAAGTGGGAAGGAAGCCAGTTGAACACCGCTAAGGAAATCCTTGCCTTTGAACTGACAAAGCTTGTACACGGCGAGGAGGAAGCACTAAAGGCACAGGAGAGCGCCAAGGCACTTTTTGCAGGCGGCGGAGACGATGCAAACATGCCGACCTATGAGTTACAGGATTCGGATTTCCTGAACGGAAAGATCGATATTCTTGGCGTTCTTGCGAGTTCCGGACTTTGCGCTTCGAGAAGCGAGGCGAGACGTGCCGTTGAGCAGGGAGGCGTGACCGTGGATGGTGAAAAGGTGGCAGACGTAAAGCTTACCTTTGATCCTGAGAGATTCGCCGGAGAGGGCATGATCGTAAAAAGAGGAAAGAAGAATTTTAAGAGAATTATCAAGGCATAAATCTTCGAAAGGAATTGATTTTCCGCCAGAAAAAAGGTATACTCTAAGAGTGGGATCACTTATCGCTAAAAGTTGATCATGAAAAGGAAGCTTGGCCATGGAAAATCTGACGAAAGCCGAAGAAAAGCTACGTAAAACATTGGCGCAGGTACGCGAAAAAACTGATTTTTCGCCGCTTGTAGCACTTGTCCTCGGATCGGGGCTTGGTGATTTTGCGCAGCAACTTAAGGTGGAGTCAGAGATTGCATATGCCGAGCTTTCTGATTTTCCGGTTTCCACCGTTTCGGGACATGAGGGAAAATTCATTTTTGGTTATCTCGGCGACGTTCCCGTGGTCTGCATGAAAGGGCGCGTACATTATTACGAAGGCTATTCCATGAGCGACGTGGTGCTACCGATCCGACTGATGGGCCTTCTGGGAGCGAAGATCCTGTTTTTGACCAATGCTTCAGGCGGCTTAAATGAAAGCTTTCATGCGGGCGACCTGATGATGATCACCGATCATGTTTCGATCTTCGTTCCGAATCCTTTGATCGGACCCAATGCGCAGACGCTCGGGACCAGATTCCCTGACATGACGCATGTTTATGACAAAGCGCTTTGCGAAATCCTTAAGGAAGCAGCAAAGGAGAGTGACGTTCCTCTGCAGGAGGGCGTTTACACGCAGCTGACGGGGCCTTCCTATGAAAGCCCTGCGGAGATCAAGTTGCTCCGCACCCTTGGAACGGATGCCGTCGGCATGAGTACGGTGGTGGAAGCGATCGCGGCAAATCACATGGGGCTTAAGATCTGTGGCGTTTCCTGTATCTGCAACATGGCTGCAGGAATGACGGGCAAGCCCTTGAGTCACCAGGAGGTCAAGGAAGCAGCTGACGCGGCATCAAAGAGCTTTACGAAGCTTGTTTCCTGTGCAATCACAAAAATGGGGAAGAGATCATGGTAGAAGGATTTGACGTAAGGAAACTTATCCTGCAGGCCTTTGGGGCCAGAACGAAAGCATATGCACCCTATTCGGGCTTTTGCGTTGGAGCGGCGCTGCTTTCCGCACAGGGGCGCGTTTATCCCGGATGCAACATTGAGAACGCCTCGTATGGTGGAACGGTCTGCGCTGAACGCGTGGCATTCTTTCGTGCCGTACAGGAGGGGGAGCGGGACTTTACGGCAATCGCGATCGTTGGCGCACCGAATGATGCCAAGGCGGAAGTATATGCATATCCCTGCGGCATCTGCAGACAGGTCATGAGCGAATTCTGCGATGAAGATTTTATGATCATTGTTGCAAAGAGCCCGGAAGATTTTAGAGTCTATTCTTTGGGGGAGATGCTTCCGCACGGCTTTGCACTTTAAGATGGATGGTACCTGCGTGGGGCGGGTTCATCATAAAGCTTATCTCTAATAAACTATAATGATAGGAGGGAAAATCATGTTAGAGAAGGTATTTAAGCTCAAAGAGAACGGCACGACGGTCCGCACAGAGATCATCGCCGGTCTCACCACGTTCATGACGATGGCATATATCATCGCCCTGAACCCCAATCTGCTGACAGGCTTTGGCGCTGAAGGAATGGACCTTTGGAATGGCGTCTTCATGGCAACCTGTCTTGCATCTGCCGTTGGTATGCTGGTTATGGCATTCGCGGCAAATAAGCCCTTTGCAATGGCGCCCGGCATGGGCCTCAACAGCTTCTTTGCAGTTGTTGTAGGTCAGATCGTCGGCATCACCGGACTGACTTATCTGAAAGCTTATCAGGCAGCCCTGGTGATCATCTTCGTGGAAGGTATCATTTTCATCGTGCTTTCCGTATTCAAGGTTCGCGAAAAGATCGTGGAAGCTATTCCTCTTGGCGTTCGCCTTGGCATTGCGCCCGCGATCGGCATCATGCTCCTGAACATCGGTCTTGGCTCCAATGCGGGCGTATATTCCGACAAGGGTGGCCCCTTCTTCATGATGCGTGATTTCTTTGGTTCCTTGACCGCAGGCATGGCTAAGGATACCATGGGAAGCGGCTATGGCCAGATGGTGCTTTACGTTGCAACCGCTTTTATCGGCCTGTTTGCAATCATCATTCTTGCACAAAAGGGCGTTAAGGCAGCCGTGATCCTTGGCATGCTCATCGCAAGCGTTATTTACTGGATAGGAGATCTTGTATTCCTTGGCGAAAATCCTTTCGCTAGCCTTGCAGAAGCATCCTTCGTTCCGCCTTTCGCTGACATGGCAAATACGACCCTGTTCAAGCTGAACTTCAAGGGCTTTGCTGAGATCGGATGGTTTACGGTCATCACCTTGGTCGTTACCTTCTGCATCATTGACATGTTTGATACCATTGGAACCCTTGTTGGTACGGCGAGCCGTGCAGGCATGCTCGACAAGGACGGCAAGATGCCGAAGATGAAAGAGGCACTACTTGCTGACGCAGTTGGTACCGTAACTGGTTCCGTAACTGGTACCTCCACCGTTACGACCTTTATTGAATCTGCATCCGGCGTGGAAGCAGGCGGACGCACCGGTCTGACCGCACTGACCACCGCAGTGATGTTCATTGCTTGTATCTTTATCGCACCCATCGCAGCCATCATTCCTTCCCCTGCAACCTCTGCAGCACTGATCTATGTTGGTCTTCTGATGATGAGTGGCCTTAAGAACATTAAGTTTGACGATATTACCCAGTCTGTTCCCGTGGGTCTGATGCTGATCGCAATGCCGATCTCCAGCTCCATCGGACATGCCATCGGTATCGGCCTGATCAGCTACACCGTGATCAAACTCTTCACCGGCAAGGCAAAGGACGTTTCCATCCTGACTTACGTGCTCAGCGCGATCTTCCTTGTGAAGTTCTTCCTGGCAGCATAAAAGGTCAGAGCTCTTAGTTTGACATAAAATCAAATGGCGGGCAAACTCCAAAAAGGAGCTGCCCGCCTTTTCAAAGGATAAGGAAAGACATCATGGAGTACTTGATATTTTTTGCGCTTGCCGCAGCGTTTATCGCGGCAGTGCTCATCAAAAATGCATATAACGAATGGAAAAAAGCAAAGCTTTTCAAGATCAGTCTTCGGGAAAACTACGGTGAGCTCAGAAAGCGAGACGAGAACCTGGAGCGCTTCGCCCGCATGGGCAGCTATTATAAAAAGCATCCGGAAGAGGGACAGATTGACGACATTACCTGGAATGACCTTGGTATGGATGACATATTCCGAAGCATGAATCACACTTATTCGGCATCGGGCGAAGAATACCTTTATCATACGCTTCGTAGCGCGGGGAAAAGCGAAGAGGAGCTTTCGGAGCTTGAGAGTTTGATACAATATTTTGACAGTCACGAGGAGGAACGCGTACAGGTTCAGGTTCTCATGGCAAAGCTTGGCTACATGGGGAAATTCTCCATTTATGATTATCTGGACAATCTGGATATCCTGGGAGTACGCTCGAACAAGAAAGCAATCCTGTGTGATCTTTTGTTCGTGCCTCTCATTGTTTTATTGCCTTTTACATTCAGCTATGCGCTGATCGGCATCATTGCGCTGATGCTGTTTAACATCGTCACGTATTTTCGCGAAAAGAGCGAAATTGAACCATATATCGTTAGTTTTAAGTATGTTCTGAAGCTCCTTGACATCGCTGAAAAGGTGGAGAAACTGAGCCTTGAAGAGGAGACAAACGGCTTAGAGGCCATGCGAGGTGAGCTGCGCGAGCTGGGAGACCGCATGAAACCGCTTCAACGAGGCTCTTACTGGGTTGTTTCCGGACAGGGTTCTTTATCGGGAAATCCCGTGGATCTTTTGAATGATTATATCAAAATGACTTTTCACGTGGACCTCATTCGGTTCAATCAGATGCTGAAATTCCTGCGGGAGCACTATGAGGAAGTGGATGGCATCAATACGATCCTTGGAAAATGCGAGACGGCCATCTCTATTGGCGCATTTCGCGTTTCACTGCAGAGAACGAACGGATATTGCATTCCAAGATTCCTTTCTGAAGAAGATAAATCGCTATGGATGGAGGAAGGATATCATCCCTTGCTTTCCGAGCCCGTAAAGAACTCCGTAAAGACACGGAATGGCGTACTCCTTACCGGATCAAACGCTTCTGGAAAATCCACCTTTCTTAAGACCGTCGCAATCAATGCGCTGCTTGCACAGACCATTCATACCTGCACGGCCAACGCATGGGAAGCACCGCTTTTTCGGATCTTTTCCTCCATGTCGCTTCGCGATGACTTAGAGAGCGGCGACAGTTATTACGTGGTTGAGATCAAATCCTTAAAGAGGATACTGACTGCGGCGAAGGAAGAGGGAAGGATCGTCCTTTGCTTCGTGGATGAAGTGCTGCGCGGCACCAATACTGTTGAGCGTATCGCAGCTTCCACGCAAATCCTAAAGAGTCTGCATGGAAATAGAATCCTTTGTTTTGCAGCAACCCATGACGTGGAACTCACGGAACTTTTGAAGCGAGAATTTGACAACTATCATTTTGAAGAAGACGTAAAGGATGGCGACGTTTCCTTTGAATACAGGCTTCTGGAAGGCAAGGCAACGACGCGCAATGCCATAAAGCTTTTGGAAATCATGGGCTATGACGCCGAGATCACTGAAATGGCACAAAAGCGTGCGGAGGACTTTATGCAGACGGGGAAATGGTCTTGACTTTAGGGCGTTCCTTCGATAGTATGAATTAGTAGATAAAGCGGCAAGGCCGCGGAAGTGAGGTGTTCTCATGCAGTTTTTGAGTGCGTTGTTAAGCTATGGACTGGTCATTCTGTGCTTTGTAGTCGTGGCCGTAGCTGGGGTCTTTCTTGGGCTTTTCATGCGTAAGAGAAAGGATGCTAAGCTGGAAAGAGAGAAGAAGGAAGAATGGCAAGAAGCGCAGGACAAAAACTAAAGCTTTTGTATTTGCTAAGACTTCTTTACGAGGAAGGCAGTGAAGACAGCCCGGTCGCAGTAAGCCGAATGATCGAGTATCTTTCCGCTCAAGGCATTAGTGCGGAACGGAAGAGCATCTATGATGACATGGAAAAGCTGGTGGATTTTGGCTTCGACGTCATAAAGAATGGCAGCAATCGCACGGGTGGCGGATACTATCTTGGCGAGCGGGAATTTGAACTGCCTGAGCTAAAGCTCCTGGTAGATGCCGTTTTGTCTTCCCGTTTTATCACCATGAAGAAAACGAGGGAACTGATCGAAAAGCTGGAACGCATGGCCGGAAAACGGGATGCGGGAAAGCTACAAAGAGAGGTTCACGTCGTCGGTCGGGCCAAGACGGAAAATGAAGGGGTCTATTACAGCGTTGATGCCATTCACAATGGCATGCAGGGAAATCGACAGATCGAGTTTACCTATATGGATTGGAACGTGAAAAAGGAGATGGTACCGCGCTCTGCGTCTAAGCGTATCGTCAGTCCCTGGGCGCTCCTTTGGAACAATGAATATTATTATTTGATCGCATATGATGAAGAAAGCAAGGGCGTGAAGCATTTTCGCGTTGACAAGATGAGTGACGTCTGCGTGACGGAAAAAACACGTAAGGGCGCAAAGGAGTTTCAAAAGATCGACCTGGCTTCCTATTCCAATCAGACCTTTGGAATGTTTGGAGGAAGAGAGGAGCTTGTCACCTTATCTTTGCCAATACACCTTACGGGAGTCGTGATTGACCGCTTTGGTAAAGACATAGCGCTCAGAGAAATGCCGGATGGCAAGATCCGCGTCAGGACAAGACTTGCAGTATCCGGACAATTTTTCGGATGGATGGCGGGCCTTGGGAAGGACGCAAAGATCGTGAGTCCGGACCGGGTCAGGCTGGAATATCGAAGTTATCTCGAAGAAATCGTCAAAAATTGTTTTGACCCAATTGAATCATGAAACAGTTAGGAAAAGGTGTCTAAAATTCTAGGCACCTTTTCTGTACGTTTGTACGTTGACAATAAAGATTGATTCTTCTTATAATGAATAAGCTGGTACAATATCTAGGATCATTTGTAAAAATCTTATCTATATCTTGTGGGGAGGTCGAACGTATGAGCAGCAATTTTGATCACGCACAGCAAGCAGATGAAGTGGATTACGGGAAGGAATATCGTCCTTCCAAAGAAGTATTTGTCATCAAAAAAGACGGGAGCAAAGAGGCCTTCAACGTACAGAAGGTCATCAATGCGGTTGGAAAGAGTGCATATCGTGCCCTGACAAAGTTTACTGAGGAAGAAAAGAGAAGCATTTGTCAGCACGTGATCGATAAGGTAAATGAATTTGAGAGCAATGAGATCCCGATCGCGATCATGCACAATGTCGTGGAATCCGCCCTTGAGGAAGTAAAGCCCATTGTTGCAAAGAGCTATCGCGATTATCGAAATTATAAACAGGACTTTGTCCGCATGATGGATGACGTTTATAAGAAGAGCCAGTCCATCATGTACATTGGCGATAAGGAGAACGCAAACACGGACTCCGCCTTGGTTTCCACGAAGAGAAGCCTGGTGTTCAATCAGTTCAATAAGGAGCTTTATCAGAAGTTCTTCATGACGACGGAAGAGATCCAGGCATGTCGCGACGGATATATTTACGTTCATGACATGAGCGCAAGACGCGACACCATGAACTGCTGTCTGTTTGACGTACAGAGCGTACTCACCGGCGGATTTGAAATGGGTAACATTTGGTACAATGAGCCCAAGACTCTGGACACGGCATTTGACGTGATCGGAGACATCGTTCTGTCGGCCGCAAGCCAGCAGTACGGCGGATTTACCGTTCCCGAAGTGGACAAGATCCTTGAGCCTTATGCTGAGAAGTCTTATAAGAAGTATTTTGACAAGTACGTGGGACTTGGCATCGGGGAGGAGAAGGCCGCGGAAGTTGCTCTCGCCGACGTGACCAGAGACTTTGAGCAGGGCTTCCAGGGCTGGGAGTATAAATTCAACACCGTTGCATCCTCCCGCGGCGACTATCCTTTCATCACCGTGACCGCAGGACTTGGAACGGGACGTTTTGCGAAGATCGGCACGATCCAGATGCTGAACGTGAGAAGAAAGGGCCAGGGCAAGGAAAACTGCAAGAAGCCCGTGCTCTTCCCCAAGATCGTATTCCTTTATGATGAGAACCTGCATGGCCCCGGAAAGCCCATGGAGGATGTGTTCAATGCTGGCGTGGAATGCTCTGCAAAGACCATGTATCCCGACTGGCTGAGCCTGACCGGTAAAGGCTACGTGGCAAGCATGTACAAGCAGTATGGCAGAGTGGTATCCCCGATGGGATGCCGTGCCTTCCTTTCTCCTTGGTATGAAAGAGGCGGAATGCATCCTGCGGATGATGACGACAAGCCAATTTTCGTTGGCCGCTTTAACATCGGCGCCGTGTCGCTCCATCTGCCGATGATTCTTGAGAAGTCTCGTAAGGAGAGCAGGGATTTCTATGAAGTGCTGGATTACTACCTGAATCTGATCCGCCAGCTGCATATCCGTACCTATGCATATCTTGGCGAAATGCGTGCCTCCACCAACCCGCTGGCTTATTGTGAGGGCGGATTCCTTGGCGGACACCTAAAGCTCACGGACAAGATCAAGCCGCTACTTAAGGCTGCAACTGCAAGCTTTGGCATTACGGCGTTAAATGAGCTTCAGGAGCTTTATAATGGCAAGTCACTTGTGGAAGATGGCGCCTTTGCCGTAGAAGTGATGGAGCACATCAACAAGAAGATCGCAGAGTTCAAGGAAGCAGACGGAAACCTCTATGCGATCTACGGCACGCCTGCTGAAAGCCTCTGCGGCCTTCAGGTAAAGCAATTCCGTAAGAAATACGGCATTATCGAAGGCGTTTCCGACAGAGAGTACGTCAGCAATTCCTTCCATTGCCACGTGACGGAGAACATTACTCCGATCCAAAAGCAGGATCTTGAGAATCGCTTCTGGGATCTGGCAAACGGCGGAAAGATCCAGTACGTAAAGTACCCGATCGATTACAACATTGAAGCCGTGAAATCCTTGATCCACAGAGCCATGGACATGGGCTTTTACGAGGGCGTGAACCTTTCTCTGGCATATTGTGACGATTGCGGTCACCAGGAGCTGGAGATGGATGTTTGTCCGAAGTGCGGAAGCAGGAATCTGACGAAGATCGACCGCATGAACGGCTATCTGTCCTATTCAAGAGTCCATGGAGACAGCCGCCTCAACGATGCAAAGATGGCGGAGATCAAAGAAAGAGTGTCCATGTAAGAAGATCAGAAACGGAGCGTTAAAGCATTATGCGTTATCATAACATCACCAAGGATGACATGTTAAACGGTGACGGACTGCGCGTGGTCCTTTGGGTGGCCGGATGTCAGCATTGCTGCAAGGAATGCCACAACCCGATCACCTGGGATCCGGATGGCGGCCTGCCCTTTGACGAGGCAGCAAAGCAGGAGATTTTTGAGCAGCTTGAAAAAAGCTATATTTCCGGCATCACTTTTTCGGGCGGAGATCCCTTGCATCCCGCAAATCGTGCCGACGTAAGGAGCCTTATGGAGGAGATCAAGGCAAAGTATCCAAACAAGACGATCTGGCTCTATACCGGTGATTCCTGGGAGGATATCTATCAATATCCCATGATGAAATTCGTGGACGTTCTCGTGGACGGCGAATTCCACATTGAGGAAAGAGATCCGCAGCTTCTCTGGAAGGGGAGCAAGAACCAGCGCGTGATCAAGGTCCAGGAAAGCCTTGCCAAGGAGGATCCGACGATCCCGATATTGCACTGCGGAGATTATACGAGAGAACCCATGACGGCGCCGCAAACCCTGCAGGATGCACCCGTATCCTCATGTCTTTTGTGATCACGCCCTGAGAAAACCATTCAAATTCAGCTTAGGAGGCCTTCGTGAAGAGGATCGCTCAATTTTTCAAAGTCAGCAAAGAACAATTCTTAGGAGCCATGCGGGACGATCATCCCCAGTATTCCGAGCAGGAACTCCTTGACATGTATGAATCCATAAAGTTGCCGCAGCGTGCGACAAAAGGCAGCGCAGGCTATGATTTCTTCGCACCTTTTGCATTTACCCTGCCGGCCGGAAGTTCGATCAAGATTCCTACCGGGATCCGTGCAAAGATGGACGAAGACTGGGTGCTGAAGCTCTATCCGAGAAGCGGCTTGGGCTTTAAGTACCGCCTCCAGATGAATAACACGGTCGGGATCATTGACAGCGACTATTATTATTCCGACAATGAAGGGCATATTTTCATCAAGATGACCAATGACTCGAGGGAGAGAAAGACCGTCGAGGTAGCCGCCGGAAGCGGCTTTGCACAAGGGATCTTTTTGGAATATGGCATCACCGTGGATGATGATGCGCAGGGCATTCGAAACGGCGGCTTTGGCAGCACGACAAAGTCATAAGAAGAACAAGCGGTGACCAAACTTGGTCACTGCTTTTTTGTAAAGGAATTTTATCAAAGATTTGGCTTGAAATCATGGCCTTTGCAAGGTATACTTTTACAGGAAGAAATGAAAGCAGAGGAAAAAGTTTTTGGGAAGTGAAAGTTTTTTGAAAGACGTTTCCTTGGCGCCAGGCGCGCCGGAGGAAGAACCCGCGCGCCAGTATTATTATATGGCGCTTCTTAGCGACCTTGTAAGTCAGAGGGCGAAAGAAATCGGAAGAGACCTTACCGCATGCGTCGTGACCTTTGGGTGTCAGATGAATGCAAGGGATTCCGAGAAGCTTTGCGGGATCCTGAAAAAGACGGGTTTTGTGCTTTCGGAGGATGAGAATTCTGATTTTGTGATCTATAACACCTGTACGGTCCGCGACAATGCGGATCAAAAGGTTTACGGCCGTCTTGGCGTTCTTGGGAATTACAAGAAAAAGAATCCTGGCATGAAGATCGCGCTTTGTGGCTGCATGACGCAGGAAGCCTCGGCGGTAGAAAAGATCAAGGCCAGTTATCCTTTTGTGGATCTGGTCTTTGGAACGCATAATCTATATGAGTTCGCCGAGCTTGTTTACAAGTGTTTTTCGAAAAAAGGCATGCTCGTCGAAGTATGGGAGGGAACGGATCGCATCGTGGAAGATCTGCCCGTGGACCGCAAATATCCCTTTAAATCAGGCATTAACATCATGTTTGGCTGTAATAATTTCTGCAGCTATTGCATTGTTCCTTATGTGCGAGGCAGGGAGAGAAGCAGGGAACCGAAAGAGATCCTTCGCGAGATCGAGCAGCTTGTCGCTGATGGCGTCGTTGAGATCATGTTGCTTGGTCAGAACGTGAATTCCTACGGCAAAAACCTTGAAAACGGCATTACGTTCGCGCAGCTTCTTCGGGAGGTCGAAAAGATTGAAGGCCTTCACAGGATCCGTTTTATGACTTCGCATCCCAAGGACCTCTCTGATGAGCTCATCTGCGTGATGAAGGAGTCAAAAAAGATCTGCAGACATTTGCATTTGCCGCTTCAGGCAGGGTCTGACCGCGTCTTAAAGACCATGAATCGGTGCTATACAAAAGAGCAATACCTTGCGCTTGTGGAGAAGATCAGGAAGGAAATCCCTGACATTTCCATCACGACGGACATTATTGTCGGGTTCCCCGGAGAGACCAGGGAAGACGTCAAAGAGACCATTGACGTGATCCGCAAGGCGCAATATGACAATGCATTTACGTTCATTTATTCAAAGCGAACCGGAACGCCTGCTGCCAAGATGGAACAGGTGCCTGAGGATCAGGTACATGAAGAGTTTGATGAAGTGTTAAAGTGCGTGCAGGACATGGCAAGAGAGCGCATTGTCAGATTTGAAGGACGCGTGATGGAAGCCCTTGTGGAAGAAGAAAACACGGGGAAAAATGCGGCTGACGCGCTGCGGGAGATGGGAGCGAAAGAGGGAGAAATACTTCTGACGGGTCGCCTTTCGAACAATACGATCGTTCATTTCCCCGGAAACGCTTCTCAGATAGGGACCTTTGTGAACGTGCGTCTCGATAAGTGTCACGGTTTTTACTATTTTGGACACATCGTAACGGAGCAGAACGCCTAAAACAAGAAAGGATAAGAAAAGGTGAAGAAGAAAAAAGCATATTTGGAATGCCTTCGCGTTTTCTCGATCATAGGCGTGATCTATTGCCACACGGCGGCGCGAGGGCTGACGCTCTATGAAGTGACGGACGTTCCGTTTGAATATTGGTTCAGTAAGATCGCGCTATTGTTTTCACAGGTTTGCGTGCCTATCTTTTTCATGATCTCAGGTGCGCTCCTCCTGCCAAGAAAAGAAGATTTACAAACGCATTTAAGACATCGCGTTCTTCGGTTTTCCGTCATCACGGTCCTGGCAATCTTTCTGCAGTACTTGTATGAAATCGCGGGGCATCCGATCTATGCGATGTGGCATCCGGAGGAACCTGTGTTCCGATCGTCCTTTTCGTTTTCAGACCTTTGGACAATGTTTCATTCCACGGGCGCGATCTATCAGCACTGGTTTTTGTTCGCTTATCTGAGCTTTTTGCTTTTGCTTCCTTTCCTGCGTTACGCAGCAAAGGCGCTGGAAGAAAAACAGCTTATATGGTATCTGCTTGCGCTGTATCTTCTCGTCACGATCGTATATCCTTTTTTCGAGCGATGGCAGCATCTGCCGCCATCCGGACTGCAATTCCCGCTGTTTGCAAACTGCGCGTTTTTCCCGCTGGTCGGCTATGTGTGCGATCGGGAGGAAATCTTTAAGAAGGGCAGGACGGTGCTTGCATTGATCTTGGCATCACTGGTGGTCACCGTGATCAATCTGGTAATGATGGAGGCCAAAAAGGATTTGTTTGAAGCCTTTTACGTCTTTCTCTACACGGTGACGATCTATATTGCCGTGAAGTATTGCTTCGAAAGGTGGCAATGTCCGAAAAAGTTGGAAAGCTTTTGGATCTTTTGCGGGAGCGGCGTGTTTGGCACTTATCTGTTAGAAACGGTTCTGCGACATTTATGCGATCCGATCTATGGGTTATTTCTTGGACTGGGCAGGATCCCGGCATTATTTGCCTGGGTGATCAGCGCAGCGGCACTTGGGGTTTTTGTTGTGGGGGCAACGAAAAAGATCTTTCGTGCAAGGAGCAATAAAAAATCATGAATCAAAAGTTAAAACCCAAATTGTTTTCCGTAATGAAAACCTATACCAAAGAGCAGTTCGTTAAGGACGTGGTGGCAGGCATCATCGTCGCGATCATCGCCTTGCCGCTTTCGATCGCCCTTGCGATCGCTTCGGGCGTCGGTCCTGAAGCCGGCATCTACACTGCGATAGTTGCAGGCTTTTTGGTGTCATTTTTTGGCGGAAGCCGCGTACAGATCGCCGGCCCGACTGCGGCCTTTGCGACGATCGTCGCAGGCATTGTCGCAACGGATGGCACGGAAGGACTGATGATCGCAACGATCATGGCAGGGCTAATGCTGATCGTCATGGGACTTTGCAAGTTCGGAAATCTCCTGAAATTCATTCCGTTTACGATCACAACAGGCTTTACCGCAGGCATTGCAGTGACGCTGTTTATCGGACAGATCAAGGACTTCGCGGGCATTGCATATCAGCACGGAGAAAAGCCCATCGAAACCATCGAAAAGGTGGAAGCGCTCGCATTTAACCTAAATACCATCAATTACCAGGCCATCCTGGTTGGCGCGCTGGCGCTTGTGATCCTGATCATTTGGCCCAAATTCTTCAAAAAGATCCCTGGGAGTCTCATCGCAGTGATCATTACGTCGGCAGTCGTGGAACTTTTGCATTTGGACGTGCAGACCATTGGAAAGGCGTTTGCGGACATCAAAACGGGACTTCCCGGCATCACCCTAAACATGGAATTGTTCAACGTGCATATGATCCGCGGACAGATCAACAATGCCGTGACCATCGCGATCCTGGCGGGGATCGAGTCCCTTCTTTCTGCGGTCGTGGCTGACAGCATGATCGGGTCAAAGCATCGTTCCAACATGGAGCTGATCGCACAGGGTATTGCAAACATTGGCTCAGCTTCCCTGGGCGGCATCCCCGCGACGGGCGCAATCGCAAGAACTGCCGCAAACATCAAAAATGGCGGTCGCACGCCGGTTTCCGGCATCGTGCATTCCCTGTCGCTCGTGCTTGTCGTGCTATTCTTTATGCCCCTTGCTAAGCTGATCCCGATGCCCTGCATCGCGGCAATCCTGTTCCAGGTTGCATACAACATGAGCGGATGGAAAACCTTTGTGAATCTATGCAAAGCCTCACCCCTGAGCGACGTTCTTGTATTAGTCACGACCTTCTTGCTGACCGTGATCTTTGATCTTGTGGTCGCGATCGAGGTGGGGATCGTTCTCGCGGCAATCCTGTTCATGAAGCGTATGAGCGATGAAACCCAGGTGGAAGGCTGGAGAGAGATCGATGAGGAAAATGACCCTGAGAGCATTAACCTGAGACAGCTTCCGGATCAAGTGATGGTATATGAGATCTCCGGCCCCATGTTCTTTGCCGCTGCAGGCAAGATCCTCGACATTTCCATCAGAGAAGATACGAAGGTTTTGGTGCTCCGCATGAGGAGCGTTACCGCGATCGACGCCACGGCACTTCATAACCTGGAGCGGCTCTATGACAGCATGGAAGCAAAGGGGATCAAAATGGTATTCTCCCACGTAAATCCCCAGCCGATGAAGGCCATGAAAAAGGCACGGTTTGACAAAAAAGTGGGAGAAGCAAACTTCTGCGAACACATTGACGAAGCACTGGAGCATGCTAAGAAATTGGCGTCTTCATAAAGCATAAAACTTAAGCAATAACGAAAGACATAAGGATCTTGGATCAAAGATGGACAAAGGCGGGACATGGACATGGCAGAAATGACGCCCATGATGACAAAATATATGGAGACCAAGCAGGAATACAAGGATTGTATCCTGTTTTATCGGCTTGGAGATTTCTATGAAATGTTTTTTGACGATGCAATCCTTGCCTCGAAGGAATTGGAGATCACGCTGACCGGAAAGGATTGTGGCCTTGAAGAGCGCGCACCCATGTGCGGCGTGCCCTTCCATGCGGTGGAAGGGTATCTTTCCAAGCTCGTGAGCAGGGGATATAAGGTCGCCATCTGCGAGCAGGTCGAAGATCCGAAGCTTGCAAAGGGCCTGGTAAAGCGCGAAGTGATCCGCGTCGTGACGCCCGGAACGAACCTAAACATGCAATCCCTGGAGGAATCCAGGAACAATTATCTGGCCTGCATTGCATATACCACGACGAAGATCGGGCTTTCCGTAGCGGACGTGACCACGGGAGATTATTATCTCACGGAGGTGGATGACCTAAAAAAGCTCATGGATGAACTCATGAAATATGAGCCCTCCGAGATCATATGCAATGATGCGTTTCTTGTCAGCGGCATTGACATGGAGGACCTCAGGGGAAGGCTTCATATCAGCGTCAACCCGTTGGAAGCGCGCCTTTTTGATGATGAAGCCTGCAAGAGAAGGCTTCAGAAGCACTTTAAGGTGAACACCCTCATCGGCCTTGGCATCGAGGATTTCCCCATAGGCCTTGTTGCTGCCGGAGCCTTGCTTGCATATCTTTATGACACGCAAAAAACGGATCTGAGCCATTTTAGGCATCTCTATCCCTATCTCACGAACAAATACATGTTGCTGGACAGCTCCACGCGAAGAAACCTGGAGCTGACGGAGACACTCCGTGAAAAGCAAAAGCGCGGATCGCTCCTTTGGGTTCTGGACAAGACCAAAACGGCCATGGGCGGCAGAATGCTCCGCAGCATGCTGGAGCAGCCTCTGGTGGACAAGCAGGCCATGGAAGAGCGCCTGGATGCAGTGGAAGAGCTTGGAAAGAACAGCGTCTCCCGCGATGAGATCCGTGAATACTTGAATCCGGTATATGATCTCGAACGCCTTCTTGCCAGGATCACCTACAAGACCGCAAATCCGAGGGATTTGATCGCATTTCGGAATTCGCTGGAGATGCTTCCGCACATTCGGACCGTGCTCTCGGGATTCTCATCAAAAGAGCTCAGGTCCTGCCATGACGAGATCGACGGCTTGGAGGATATCTATCAGCTGATCCTTCGTTCCATCGAAGAGGAACCGCCGATCACGATCCGTGAGGGCGGAATGATCCGGGACGGGTTCGACGAGAACGTGGACCTTCTTCGCAGTGCCAAGCATGACGGAAAAAAATGGCTGGCACAGCTCGAGGAAGAAGACCGCGAGAGAACGGGCATCAAAGGTCTGAAGATCAAATATAATAAGGTGTTCGGATATTATTTCGAAGTGACGAATTCCTATCGGAACCTGGTGCCTGAGGACTATATCAGAAAGCAGACTTTGGCTAATGCGGAGAGATATACGACACCAAAACTAAAGGAGCTTGAGGATTCCATCCTCAACGCCGAGGACAAGCTGCAGACCCTGGAATATGACCTGTTCTGCCAGATCCGCGACAGCATCTCCCTGGAGATCGACCGCATTCAAAAGACGGCAAAAGCCATTGCAAGACTGGACGTATTCTGTTCCTTAAGCCTTGTGGCGGAGCGAAACCGCTATGTCAGACCAAAGCTCAATGAAAAGGGCATCATCGACGTCAAGGACGGGCGCCATCCCGTGGTGGAGCAGATGCTGACGGATGACATGTTCATTGCAAATGATACCTATCTGGACAATGGTAAGCATTGCATCAGCATCATCACAGGGCCGAATATGGCCGGTAAATCGACTTATATGCGTCAGAGCGCACTGATCGTCCTGATGGCGCAAATGGGCAGCTTTGTGCCCGCCAGAAGCGCTGACATCGGCATCGTGGACCGGATATTCACGAGAGTGGGAGCATCGGATGACCTTGCAAGCGGCCAGTCCACGTTCATGGTAGAAATGAATGAGGTCGCAAACATTCTTCGAAATGCTACGGCAAACAGCCTTTTGATCTTAGATGAGATCGGTCGCGGCACCTCGACGTTTGACGGCCTGTCCATTGCCTGGGCGGTGATCGAGCACGTGAGCAATAAAAAGCTTTTGGGCGCGAAAACACTTTTTGCAACCCATTATCATGAGCTCACCGAGCTGGAAGGCAAAATGCATAACGTCAACAATTATTGCATTGCCGTTAAGGAACGGGGCGACGACATCGTGTTCCTTCGAAAGATCGTAAAGGGCGGCGCGGACCGAAGCTACGGCATTCAGGTGGCGAAGCTCGCGGGAGTGCCTGACATGGTCATCGACAGGGCAAAGGAGATCGCGGAGCAGCTTTCTGACAATGACATTACGCAAAAGGTGCAAAGCATCGCAGTGGATACCAAGGGCGATGCGAAACCGAAAAAGCCCGTGACCTATGATGAGATCGACCTGGGGCAGATGTCCCTGTTTGACACGGTAAAGGATGAGGACGTGATCAAGGAGCTTGAAGAGATCGAGATCTCGACCCTGACGCCTCTTGATGCGCTGAACACCCTTTATCGTCTGCAAAATAAGCTAAAGAACCGTTGGACAGGGAATTAAGGAGAGACAATGCCGGAAATTCACGTTTTAGACTCAGAGACAATTGATAAGATCGCGGCAGGAGAGGTGGTCGAGCGCCCGGCAAGCGTCGTGAAGGAGCTTGTGGAGAATGCGCTGGATGCAGGTGCGGACGCCATTACGGTGGAGATCCGCGAGGGCGGCATTGCCATGATCCGCGTCACGGATAATGGCTGTGGCATGGAAGAAAGCCAGGTGCACAAGGCTTTTCTTCGTCATGCGACCAGCAAGATCCAGGTGGCTTCAGATCTTGCAAGGATCGAGAGCCTTGGATTTAGAGGAGAGGCTTTGTCAAGCATTGCAGCCGTTTCGCAGGTCGAGATCATCACAAAAACGCAAAAGGAATTGACCGGCGTACGATATTGCATCGAAGGCGGCGTGGAACAGTCCATTCAGGAGGTTGGTGCCCCGGATGGAACGACCTTTGTCATGAGAAACCTCTTTTTCAACGTGCCGGTGCGCAAAAAGTTCTTAAAGCAACCCCCGACGGAGGGCGGCTACGTTACCGACCTGATGGAGCATTTGGCCCTTTCGAGACCTGACGTTTCCTTCAAATTCGTGATCGGAAGTCAAATGCGTTTTCATACTTCCGGAAATGGCGACCTGAAAGAAGTGATCTATCGCATCTACGGCAGAGAGATCGCAAATGCGCTTGTTCCCATTCAGGTGAGCGATAACGGAATACATGTGCAAGGTTACCTCGGAAAGCCCGTTTTGGTGCGTTCTAACCGCAATTATGAGATCTATTTCGTCAATGGCAGGTTTATCCGCAGCACGGTCATTGCAAAGGCCATTGAGGAAGGATATAAAGAATATTTGATGCAGCACAAATTCCCGTTTTGCGTGTTGCATTTTACAATGGATCCCGAGAGTGTTGACGTCAACGTACATCCCACGAAGATGGACGTGCGTTTTTCGGACAATTTTGAAGTTTCGCAGACGATCGCTGAGGCCGTAAAAGGCGTGCTGTCAGGCAAGGAAATGATCCCGAATGAGACCCTGACGGATGAAAAAGAAGCAATCCAAGAGGAGAAGAACAAACGCGCCGAAATTGCCAAAATGACGGTGTCAGAGCCCTTTGAAACAAAACGAAGGGCAACGGATGCAGTCCGCGAAGATTCTCCCTATCATGCGCAGGCTCCCGCAAAGGACGATTTTGAAAACAGTGCCGTTTGGGAACGCGTCAGGGCGATCAGTACGCCCTCCGTGCGGAAAGCCGAGTGCGCGCCGACTGCGCAGCCCTCAAAAGAGCCTCTTATGGAGGCTCCCAAGGAGTTTTCTGGCGAGCTTTTGGGGACGCAGGATTCCTTCTTCGTCGAGACGACGGAAGAAAACGCGAGAGAGCAAGAACTTGCTGAGAATAGCATTACCGTGACTGCTGCTGATTCCGCTTATGTCGCCGCTGCTGCGCAGAAAACAGTGCCTTCGCAACCTGAAAAAGGCGTGGAAGAACTTGAAACCATAAAGCCCAAGCAGCTCAACCTGTTTGAGGAGAAGATCCTAACGCAGGATCATCGCTCGCTCTTTCATATCATAGGGCAGGTGTTTGACACCTATTGGATGTTCCAGTATGAGGATAAGCTATGCATCTTGGATCAGCATGCGGCGCATGAAAAAGTCAAGTACGAAAGATTCATGAAGCGGTATCATGAGAAGGAAATGACTTCTCAGACCTTGTTCCCGCCCGTGATCGTGAGCTTAAACGGTCAGGAGGAAGCGGTTTTGAAGGAATGCATGCCCGTGTTTGAACGGCTTGGTTTTGAGATCGAAAACTTTGGCGGCAATGAATATGCACTTCGCAGCGTACCGACGGACCTTTACGGCTGTAGCGAAAAGGAGATGTTTTTGGAGGTACTCGACGAGCTTGAATCTGGCGTAACAAGACAGAATCCAAAGGTCGTTGAGGAAAAGATCGCCTCCATGTCCTGCAAGGCCGCAGTGAAGGGAAATAACAGGCTGAGCTATGAAGAAGCAAATGAATTGATCGCCGAGCTTCTTACGTTGGACAATCCTTACAATTGTCCTCATGGAAGACCTACGATCATCACCATATCGAAGAGTGAAATGGAAAAGAAGTTCAAAAGGATCGTGTAAAGAAGGAGGGGAGTTCATGGCCGAACAAGAAAAGAAAGCTTCCTTGCTGCCGCCCATGGTGATCCTTTCCGGGCCTACCGGCGTGGGCAAAACAAAGCTTTCCATCGCACTTGCGAAAGAGATCGGCGGAGAGATCATCTCCGCTGATTCCATGCAGGTTTACGAATTCATGGACATCGGTTCCGCGAAGATCACAAAAGAGGAAATGCAGGGCGTAAGACACCACCTGATCGACGTCTTAAAGCCTTGGGAAGAGTTCAACGTCGTGACGTTCCAAAGCCTCTGCCAGGAAGCCCTAAAAGGCATCTACGAGAGGGGCAAGATTCCTGTCGTGGTCGGGGGTACCGGGTTTTACGTACAAGCGCTCCTTCGAGGGATCGATTTTACTGAAAATGAGGACAATACGGAGTATCGAAGGTCGCTGGAAGAGCTTGCGAAGAAGGAAGGCCCGCAAGTGCTCCATGAAATGCTGATCAAGGTAGATCCCGCGTCAGCCGAAGCGATCCACGAGAATAATGTAAAAAGGACAATCCGCGCGCTGGAGTTCTTTAAATTGACCGGAACGCCCATTTCGAAGCATAACGAAGAGCAAAGGGCAAAGGAGAGGGCATATAATTCCTGCTATTTTGTCCTAAATGACAAAAGAGAGCTTTTGTACGAAAGGATTGAAGCGCGCGTGGATGAAATGATCCGTGACGGGCTGGTTGATGAGGTGAAGCGCCTCAAAGACATGGGATGCATTCGGACGATGACTTCGATGCAGGGACTTGGCTACAAAGAAATCCTGGATTATCTTGCGGGAGAGTGCAGCTTGGAGGATGCGATCGCTAAAATCAAGCTAGAGACCAGGCACTTTGCAAAGAGACAACTTACTTGGTTTCGTAGAGAAGGGGACGTGATCTGGCTGAACAAACCGGATTTCGGATACGACGACCAAAGGATCCTCTCGGAGATGAAAAGGTGCCTTTCGGAACAGGGAATCATTCATTGCTAAAAAAGATTCAAAATTGATCAAAGAGGTTTGAAGAAAGAAGAGGTTTTAGTTAGATGGAACAGATAAAAAATGCCTATCTTGACATGGGCATTTCGGAAAAAACATATGCATTCGGAGAAAGCGTTCTGAAAGAATTAAAGGAGCGTTTTGAGGAAATCGATAAGGTCGCAGAGATCAATCAGTTAAAAGTCCTCGGTGCGATGCAAAAACACCAAGTGAGTGAAGCGTGCCTTCTCGGGACAACCGGATATGGCTATAACGATCTTGGAAGGGATGCGTTAGAGGCGGTCTATGCCTCCGTATTCCATACGGAGGATGCCCTTGTGCGTCCGCAGATCACCTGTGGTACCCATGCACTGGCGCTGGCACTGATGAGCAATCTCCGTCCTGGCGATGAGCTTTTGTCGCCGGTAGGGAAGCCCTATGACACGCTGGAGGAAGTGATCGGCATCCGGCCCTCCATGGGGAGCCTGGCGGAATATGGAGTGAGTTACAAACAAGTGGACCTTCTGGAAGACGGATCCTTTGATTTCGACGGGATCAAGGCTGCGATCAATGAAAAGACCAAACTGGTCACCGTTCAGAGGTCGAAAGGATATCAAACGAGGCCCACGTTGTCCGTAGACCGAATTGGTCAATTAATTGATTTTATCAAGAAAATCAAGCCTTCTGTGATCTGCATGGTGGATAATTGCTATGGAGAATTTGTGGAGACTCGTGAGCCCTCAGACGTGGGAGCGGACATGGTGGTGGGTTCCCTGATCAAGAATCCGGGAGGTGGACTTGCACCGATCGGAGGGTATATTGCAGGGAAAAAGGAATGCGTCGAAAATGCTGCCAGGAGACTGACGAGTCCCGGACTGGGAAAAGAAGTCGGGGCATCCCTTGGCGTTTTACCGCAGCTCTACCAGGGATTCTTTTTGGCGCCGACCGTCACTGCCAGTGCGTTAAAAGGAGCGATCTTTGCGGCGAACCTATATGAAAAACTTGGATTCCCTGTGATCCCGAATGGGTCGGAATCAAGACATGACATCATTCAAGCAGTCACTTTTGGCAATCCTGAGGGCGTCATCGCGTTTTGCGAAGGGATCCAGGCGGCGGCACCCGTTGACAGTCACGTAACTCCTGAGCCTTGGGACATGCCGGGATATGACGCAAAAGTGATCATGGCTGCAGGAGCCTTTGTGTCCGGTTCTTCCATTGAGCTTTCTGCTGACGGACCGATCAAACCGCCATATGCCGTGTACTTCCAGGGCGGACTTACCTGGCCGCATGCAAAATTTGGCATTCTTCGTTCCTTGGAAAGCCTTGCGTCTAAGGGGATCATAACATTATAGGGCGCACTGGCCGCTGTTTTACGAAGCGTGGCATACACTTTTTTCTAAAAAACAAGCATTGTTCGCCACTTTGTTATATACTTCTTAACGGATTTGTGATACCATATACAAGTGGGAGAAACTTAAACTATTTGGTCTGGGTTTGTTCGTAGACTTTCGGGAATTGGCGGAAGGAGACGAATGAACAAAAAACAAAATCTGACAGTGCAGGAACAGCCCTATGAGAAATTTCAAAGATTCGGGGCAGAAAGCCTTACGGAGGGCGAACTTCTTGCGATCATCCTAAGGACGGGAACGCAGGAGAAACCCGCGCTCGTTTTGGCAAACGAAGTCCTATCCCTTGGAAAATATCCTAGGACTGGGCTGCTTGGACTTCATGACCTGAGCATTGAGGACATCATGCAGGTCAAAGGGATCGGAGAGGTTAAGGCGATCAAGCTAAAGTGCCTTACGGAGCTGGCGATGCGGATCTCGAGATCTGACGCAAAGCTTGGACTGAACGTCAAGGATCCGGACACGATCGCGGCTTATTTCATGGAAAAGCTGCGGCACAGAAAGACGGAATGCGTATACCTCTTGTGTTTGGATTCCAAGGGATTGATCCTGAAGGAAAGCAGGCTTTCGGAAGGGAGCGTCAACAAATCGCTGATCTCGCCGAGGGATGTTTTCATCACGGCGCTTCGGGAAGAGGCAGTCAACGTGATCTTGGTACACAATCATCCCAGCGGAGATCCGACACCCAGCGGGGCTGACACGGATGTCACAAAAAACATTGAGGAATTGGGCGCAAAGCTGGACGTGCCTCTTTTGGACCACGTGATCATTGGAGACAACAAGTATTACAGCTTTCGAAAAGAAGGCTTGATCATCTGAGAAAACGGATAACGGAAAGGAGCAGGAACATTGGTCTTTAACGCTTTCGGTATCGACCTTGGTACCAACAACATCAAAATCTACGACAGGAATGAGGACAAGGTGGTCATCGAGAAGAACATGATCGCCATCGAAAATAAGACAACCCTTTTTGCATACGGCAACTCCGCATTTGAAATGTATGAAAAGGCACCGAGCAACATCCAGATTTCTTATCCGCTGTCGAACGGCGTCATTGCCGACATCAAGAATATGGAGACGCTGGTGAAGTATTTCATCGGTGACATGCAAAAGGGTCTCGTGAAGCCTGCAGATTTTTACATTGCAGTGCCGACGGACGTGACGGAAGTGGAAAAGAGGGCATTTTACGATCTGATCAAGGATGCCGGCGTAAAGGCCAGAAAGATCATGGTCGTGGAAAAGGCCGTGGCCGACGGACTTGGTCTCGACGTTGACGTTAAGAACTCCCAGGGGGTTCTCGTGGTTGACGTAGGCTATGAGACCACGGAAATTTCCATCCTTTCCCTTGGAGGCATCGTACTGAGCCGCCTTATCAAGGTCGGCGGCATGAAATTTGACGAGGCCATCCGAAATGCCGTGCGTAAGGAATATTCCCTGATCATTGGCGGAAAGACTGCGGAAAACATCAAGATGAACTTAAAGAACCTCGAAGAAAACGAGGAAGGCGCCGTGGTTTACGGACGCGACATCGTGACGGGACTTCCCGTGGAGCGCACGATCCCTACGAAGCTTGTCGTTGACGCAATGCAGGAGCACTTTAACACCATTGTGGACAACGTGAAGGTAATCCTTGAGAGAACGCCGCCTGAGCTTGCGGCAGACATTTTCCGAAAGGGCATTTATCTGACCGGCGGAGCGTCTCAGGTTAATCACATGGCCGAGCGTCTTGGCACCGGTACGGGCCTTAAGGTCAATCAGGCAGAAGAGCCCATTGCAAGCGTTGCGCTTGGGCTAGCCAAGATCATCAAGGAAGACAACTACAAAACTGTAGCTTACGCAATCGAAGGGATGAGTAAATGAGCCCAATCGTAAAACGGAAAGGGGAGAGATTTACTCTGCCGAGTAAATGGCTCCTCTTTATTTTAACAATTGTATGTACCGCATTGATGATCTTTACGTTTGCGACGGACGTCTTTGACAAGCCGTTTCGCAGTATTGTCGGATATGCGGTCGTTCCCTTTGAAAAGGGGATCGGATCCGTCGGAAAATGGTTTTCCGGCCGCAAGGATGAACTTGCGCAGATCAGATCCCTGATCAAGGAGAACACGGAGCTGAAGGAGCAGGTGGCGCGCCTCACGGAGGAGAACACTTTGCTTCAACAGGACAAGTATGAACTGAATAAGCTTCGCCAGCTGTTTGAGCTGGACGAACAATACGAGGAGTACCACAAGGTTGGGGCCAGGATCATTTCAAGAGATTCCGGGAACTGGTACTCTGCATTTGTGATCGACAAAGGCGAAAAGGACGGACTTAAGGTCGACATGAACGTGATCGCCGGCGGCGGCCTTGTGGGAAGGATCAGTGCCGTTGGGCCGAATTGGGCGAGGGTGACCGCGATCATATCTGACAATGCGAACGTATCCGGCATGACGCTGGCTACGGAGGATCACCTGATCGTCTCGGGAAGCCTTAAGGGCATGGATGAAGGAGTGATCTACTTCTCGAAGCTCTTGGATTCTAAGGGCGCGGTGAACGCGGGCGATAAGATCGTTACCAGTGACGTCAGCGACAAGTTTTTGCCGGGCATTTTGATCGGATATATCTATACGATCGCCGACGACAATAATAATCTGACCAAGTCCGGTACGTTGATCCCTGCAGTGGATTTTGAACATTTGTCCGAAGTTTTGGTGATCACGGATCAAAAGCAGACCATAGAGGAGTGACCTTATGCTTGGCTTCTTTTTGAATGCTTTGGTGTTATTTTTCAGTTTTCTTTTGCAGACCGCAATCTTTCCTGCGGTTCTCCCGATCCACGTCTATCCGAACCTGCTGATCATCTTTACGGCGGCACTGGGGTTCATGAAAGGCGAGAACGTGGGAATGGTCGTGGGCTTTTTTTGTGGACTTCTTTATGACGCCTTCTTTGGCGGCGTGATCGGCTTTCATGCGCTTTTGTTCCTCTACGTGGGCTTTTTGAACGGAAAGTTTTACAGGGTGTTTTATCCGGAAGACCTAAAGCTTCCCCTGGCGCTGATCACCGTAAGTGACCTGACCTACAGTCTGACGTGTTACGTATTTCTGTTCCTGATCTGGGGAAAGTTTGACTTCCCGTATTATTTCCTTCACGTGATCCTCCCGGAAATGCTTGTGACGCTGATCGCGACGATCATTTTTTACCCTTTGTTCCTAAAAATGAATGAATGGCTTTTGCACGGTAAAAGAAAGAGAGAACATTAATCTTGCTTGAACTGATCAAAAAAAGGATCATCAACTTCATAACGAGCAGATCGACGTTTCTGATGGTGATCGTGATCGGACTTTGCATCGTGCTGATCAACCGTTGCTTTCAGCTTCAGATCGTGCACGGTGCGGAGTATCTTGAGGAATTCATGCTGATGACGCAAAAGACGAGAGATATCTCCTCCGTACGCGGCAATATCTACGACAGGAACGGAAATCTTCTGGCATATAATGAACTGGCATATTCCGTCAAGATGGAAGACGTTCTGGAGTCCGGTTCGACGAAAAACCAGCAGATGAACGAGACGGTGCTTCGGCTGATCCGCATGGTGGAAAAGAATGGTGACCACGTGATCACGGATTTCAAGATCGTGATCGGAGAGGACGGGAATTTTGAGTATACGGTGTCCGGAAATTCGCTTCTGCGTTTCCTGGCTGACGTTTACGGGAAATCCTATATCGATCAGCTGGATGCCGAACAAAGGGCTTCCACGCCGCTCGACGTCATGAATTTCTTAAGTCGCAAGGAGAAAGGTGGCTTTGCCATCGGAGAATATGAAATACCTGGTGACAGAAAATCAAAATTCATCCCCGGAAAGGGATATGATAAGAGTGATTGGCTGAAGATCATCAACATCCGCTATGCCATGAGCCTTACGAGCTTTCGAAAGTATTTGGGAACAACCGTTGCCACGAACGTTTCTCAAAAGACGGTTGCCGCGATCATGGAAAATGCTGAGGATCTCCCTGGCGTGACCATTGAGGAGGACACCATCCGCAGATACGTGGACAGCGTTTATTTTGCGCACGTGCTTGGATATACCGGCAAGGTTTCCTCCGACGAACTGACGCAGCTTAACGAGAAGCTGGCGGCGGAAGGCAACGATGAGAAGCAATATGGCATCAATGACGTGGTTGGAAAGAGTGGCATTGAAAGCTATATGGAGCTGACGCTCCAGGGGAATAAGGGCTATGAAACCGTTGTCGTGGATCACATGGGTAAGGTGATCGCCATCACGGACCGTAAGGACGCAACCAGCGGAAAGGACGTTTATCTTACCATCGATAAGGACCTGACGGAAGCGGTTTATGAGATCCTGGAGCAGCATTTGGCGGGTCTGATCGCAAGCAAGATCGTGAACAAAAAGGAATATATCGCAAAAGAAAACGCCAGCAGTTCCGATATTGTGATCCCGATCTACGACGTGTACTTCGCCTTGATCAACAATAACGTGATCGACACGGATCACTTCACAAAGCCCAAGGCCGGAGAGACGGAAAAGGCCGTATATCAAGCCTATCTTGAATATAAGGACAAAGTTTACGAGCGGATCCGTCAGGAGCTTTTTGAAAAGAAGACCGTATACTCAAAGCTTTCGAAGGAGTATCAAGTCTACGAGAGCAATATCGTGAATCTGCTTACGAAAAACGGGATCATCAATTCGGATCTTGTGGATCAAAACGATAAGACCGTGATCGCATGGACAAAGGACGAGACAATCTCGCTCAGCGAATATCTGACCTATCTGATCAATCAGAACTGGATCGATGCCGGGAAGCTAAAGCTGACGGGAGAATATTCCGATTCCACGGAAGTCTTTGAAAAGCTTGCAAATTATCTGGTCACGGCAATGGATGAGAACGCTGAGTTCCAGAAGCGTTTTTATAAGTATATGCTTCTCAATGACAAGATCAGTGGCAAGCAGATCTGTATGATCCTCTGTGAGCAAAGAAAGATCGACGTGCCGCTGAAAGATGAGGATGCGCTTTACAAGAACAAGCTGTCCGCATATCAGTTCATGATGAACAGGATCAAGAACATCGACGTCACGCCGGCGCAGCTTGCGCTGGATCCCTGCAACGGTTCGGTGGTCATCACGGACGTCAATTCGGGACAGGTGCTTGCGCTGGTTTCTTATCCCGGCTATGACAACAACAAGCTTGCGAACTCCATCGATGCGGATTATTACGCAAAGCTGAATGCGGACAAATCCTATCCATGGAACAATTATGCGACGCAATATAAGGCGGCGCCCGGTTCCACGTTCAAGATGGTCACCGCGTCGGCCGGTCTGATGGAGGGCGCGATCAATTTAAATACAAAGATCAACTGTTCCGGAACCTACACGAACATCACGCCGTCGCCCAGGTGCTGGCAGCGCTGGGGCCATGGGAATGAAACGGTCGTGACGGCGATCCGGGATTCCTGTAACTATTACTTTTATGACGTAGGGTATCGTCTGTCCCTGCAGAATGGCACCTTCAACGAAGAAAAGGGATTGAACACGCTGTATCAATACGCGGATTTCTTTGGCCTGTCTGACAAGTCCGGCATTGAGATCACGGAAAGCTCGCCGCAGGTTTCCGACAATGACCCCGTTCGTTCCGCCATCGGTCAGGCAAGCAACAGCTTTACGTCCGTGGGACTTGCAAGATATGTTTCTGCAGTTGCAAACGGAGGTACCGTCTACAATCTGACGCTTCTTGACCACGTGTCCGATCAGCAGGGGAATCTGATCACAAAGTTTGAGCCTAAGATCCGTAACACCATAGACATGGAGAAGAAGTACTGGGACAGCCTGCATAAGGGCATGCGCATGGTGGTGCAGAATAAGAGCTATTTTAATGATCTGGCCGTTGAGGTCGCCGGTAAGACCGGTACTGCACAGCAGACGGACACGAGGCCCAGCCACGCGTTGTTTGTTTGCTATGCTCCTTATGACAAGCCTGAGATCGCAATTGCAACAAGAATTCCCTTTGGATATTCTTCCGACTATGCCGCACAGGTGTCGAGGGACGTGATCATGTATTATTACGGACTTGCCGAGGAAGAGGATCTCGTGACGGGTACCGCAAACACGCCGGATGCAGGTATCACAAATGAATGGTAATGGAATGGTAACGGAAAAGAAAGGGTGAACGCATTGAAGGAAATGGTTCGGATCAAAAGTTTTGCAAAAGGGTTGGTCCTTCAAATGGACGATAAGATCCCCTTTGACGAATTGCTTTCGATCGTTGCGGAGAAATTCGCTGAGAGCAAGAATTTCTTTGGCAAAGAGACGGTGGCGATCTCCTTTCATGGCAGAAAGCTTTCTGACGAGGAAGAGATCCAGCTCTTAGAATGCATAGAATATAACTGCTATCTGAAGATCCGTTGCATTGTGGAAAAGGATCCCGCAAAGGAGCGCCTGTTCGTGAAGGCGATGGACCTGGCAGAGGTGAGAAAGCTGATCTCCACGGAGATGGAACAAGAGGTGGAGGTTGTACGGCGTTCCCTGACAAAGGGAGAGGAGCTTGTGACGCAAAGTTCCGTCGTGATCTTTGGCGACGTGGAGGCCGGCTGCACGGTAACTTCGGAGAGGAATATCTGCGTTTTGGGAGGCCTATACGGAAAAGCGCATGCGGGATTTGAATCCTATCTGCGGACCGCAATTGTCGCGGCCGTTGAAATGGCACCGGAGGAGCTGACCATCGGGAGATTCCGGCTGGAAGCTTCAGAAAAGAAGCCAAAATGGGGCAAAAAGAAAGAAGATGAGCCGAAGGTGGCAAGGATCTTTGACGGCGCCATCGTGCTTGAGCCCTTTTCCAAAGAGCATTTCAAAAAGTTTTCATGATTTAGGACGGGAATAAAAAGTGTTTCGTGGTTTCAATCTTCGAAAATTTGACTTGAAGCTGGTGATCATGGTCGTTACGTTGTCGATCATGGGCGTGTTTGCCATTGGCAGCGCCGAGGAATCATTGCAGCAAAAGCAGCTGGCGGGCGTGATCGCCGGCGTTTTCGTGATGCTTTTTATTTCGATCTTCAATTATTCCTTCGTCCTGAAGTTTCATTGGCTGATGTATCTTATGAATCTTGGACTGCTCCTTGCCGTGATCTTTTTTGGTTCTGATTCCCATGGCGCACAAAGGTGGTTTGAGATCGGTTCCCTCCGTTTTCAGCCGTCTGAAACTTCCAAAATTTTGTTGATTTTATTCTTTGCACAGTTTATTATGAGATATAAGGAGAAATTGAATTCTTTTCAAGTGGTCGTTAGCTGTGTGACGCTCGTTGCCGTCCCTTTGGCACTCATCATGTTACAGCCAGACCTCTCGACCAGCATCCTGCTCATCGTCGTTTTTTGCATGATCATGTTTGCTGCCGGACTGAAATACCGCATCATCTTTGGGATCCTCGGCGTCATCATTCCTGCGACGCTCGTCGTCATCTACCTGGTGATGAGCGGGAAGCTTCCCTTTGTGCAGTCCTATCAGCTCAACCGCATTAACGCCTGGAGGTATCCAGAGGAATATGCGAACTCCGAGGCAATGCAGAGCTTAAACAGCGTGATGGCGATCGGTTCGGGACAGCTCGAGGGAAAGGGCTACAAGAACAACGAATTTACCAGCGTTAAGAACGGAGAATATATCTCCGAGACGCAGACAGACTTTATCTTCGCAGTGATCGGAGAGGAATTTGGATTTAGGGGATCTGTCGTGATCATCGTCATTATCACGCTGATCTCACTCGAATGTCTTTCGGCAGCACGGAAGGCAAAGGATATGGCAGGCACCGTCATCGCGGCAGGAATGGGGGTCCTGATCGCTTTTCAAGGATTCATAAACATTGGGGTAGCAACGTTTCTCCTCCCGAACACGGGATTGCCGCTTCCGTTTGTGAGTTATGGCCTTACGTCTCTGATGAGTCTTTACGCGGGCATGGGTTTTGTGCTCAACGTGAGAATGCAGGCCAAGGACAAGAAACTGACGGAAGAATAGCGCAAAAAGAAAAAAAGAGAGGGTATGACCATGAACATTGCATTGATCGCACATGATGCAAAAAAGAAACTGATGCAGAATTTCTGTATCGCTTACCGCGGGATCCTAAGCAAGAACGAGCTTTATGCGACGGGTACCACGGGTAAGCTTGTGGAAGAGGTGACCAACCTTTCGATCCACAAGTTCCTGGCAGGGCATCTTGGCGGAGAACAGCAGATCGGTGCACAGATTGAGCACAATCAGATGGACCTTGTGATCTTTCTGAGAGATCCGCTTACGCCAAAGTCTCATGAGCCCGACGTAAACCATGTCGTGAAGCTCTGTGACATGTACAACATTCCCCTGGCGACCAATCTTGCAACGGCGGAACTGTTGATCAAATCACTTGACAGAGGAGACCTTGAGTGGCGTGAAATGTACAAGTAGGCGCATTCGCATTCTTAGCTTGATATTGGCGCTTTGCTTCCTTACGGGTTGCGGCAAGACTTCGTATGAGCTTGCCTATTCTGCAGGGGGTGTCTTTGCGCCCACGCGTTACGGCGTAGAGGTGAGCAGGTCAAGAGCCGTCTCCTTTGCGTCTTCTCTTTGTGTGGCTGAGGGCGACGTGATCCCTGCAAATATGGAGGAGATCAATGCCGGCGCCGCAGGGCTGTTTGACCTTAAGAATAAAGAAGTCCTTTATGCAAAGGGCGTTCACGAAAAGATGTATCCCGCAAGCCTCACGAAGGTGATGACGGCGATCGTGGCTTTGGAAAACGGATCGCTTGATCAGGTGCTTGAGGCAACGGACAAGGTAAAGATCACGGAATCCGGAGCCGCAACGGCAAAGCTGAAGGCCGGGGATTCCATGACCCTCGATCAGGCGCTTCACATTCTGCTCCTTGCATCTGCAAATGACGTGGCCAATCTGATCGCGGAAGGCGTCGGCGGAAGTATCGAAAACTTCATTGCGATGATGAATGAGAAGGCAGCCGAGCTTGGAGCGACAAACACGCATTTTACAAATGCACACGGCCTCACGGACGTAGATCATTACACGACGGCATATGACATGTACCTCATCTTTAACGAGGCGATCAAATATGACGTGTTTAATCAGATCATCAACATGAATACCTATCAGACGACCTATTACGACAGGGCCGCAAATCCGATCCAGTTCAACTCGTCCACGACGAATCGATTCTTTAAGGGACAGGTTGCGCCGCCCGAGAACATAACGATCCTTGGCGGAAAAACGGGCACCACAAACGCTGCCGGACACTGTCTGATTTTGCACGTGAAGGACAACAAGGGGAATTCCTACATCGCAGTCGTGATGCGTTGTTTAAATAGTGACGTGCTCTATGCCGAAATGGTTAATTTATTGGAAGAAATCAACAATTAGACGTTGTTTTTTGGGCTTAAATACCGTATAATATACTTAAGTTGATCAATCAACGAAATACACACTTCAGGAGGACATGCCAATGGTTCAGTTGATCGTAGGAGAAAAAGGAAAGGGTAAGACAAAGCATCTCTTGGATAAAGTGAATAATGAAATAAAGACGATCCCCGGTAACATCGTATATCTGGACAAGAGCACCAAGCACATGTATGAACTTAACAATAAGGTTCGCTTGATCGACGTTTCCCAGTATGCGATCGAGGATAACGCGGAATTCTTAGGTTTTATCAGCGGGATCATTTCCCAGGATCATGATCTGCAGCAAATGTATTTTGACAGCTTCCTTAAAATCGCGAAGCTTGAAGGGCAGGACATCACGCCCGCGATCGCTAAACTCGAGAAGATCAGTGAGAGATTTGGCGTAGACTTCATCTTAAGTGTTTCCTTGAATGAAGATGCACTTCCTGAAGAATTAAAGAGTAAGGTTTTAATTTCCCTGTAGTTTTGAATATTAAGTGAATTTCACTTTCACAAAAGCCTCGGGCCAACGACCGGGGCTTTTGATAAGTAAAAAGCAATCGGAGGCATTTCTTTGGCAGACAGAGCAAATCGCGGAAAACAGAATAACGTGATCCAGCTGGAAAGAAAGGCTCCGCCGCGAATCAACATCGGTCTCGTGATCTTTGGTTTCGTCTTTATCCAGATGTTGATCTATCTGATCACGTTCCTAAACACCAATCACGTGGAGAGGCACGAGGTGCGCGAAGGATCGCTGATGGTCAGCAACGTATACACCGGGATCGCTCTGCGCGAGGAAATGGTGGTGACGAATCCGTCGGCAGGCTACGTGAATTTCTACATTTATGACGGCGAGCGAACGGCGGTTGGCGACCTTGTCTATACCGTGGACGAGACGGGCCGGCTTGAGGTCGGGAACAGCGGGCAGTTTGAGGAGAGCAAGCTTTCTGATCAGGAGCTTAGGGAATTTCGAAGCGAGATCATAAGCTACATGCATGGCTTTGATGATAAGAGCTTTGACACGGTATATGATTTCAAAAGGCAGTTGAAAAATACGGTTGCGAAGATCTCCAATGCAAATCTCCTTAATAACATCGAAGAGCTGAGCACGAACGACGTGATCAACTATTGCTATGCGCCGCAGACCGGCATTGTGTCCTATTGGACGGACGGATATGAAGGGACTTCCCCTGCGGATCTGACGGAAAAGGACTTTGAAAAGAAGGATTATGACAAAAAACAGATCGTCGCGGATGAGGTCGTGGAAAAAGAAGCGCCCATCTACAAGATCTGTACCAGCGAGATCTGGCACCTGGTGATCCCGATCGAGGAAGAGCGGGGTAAGGCGCTTGAGGAAGACGGATACGTCAAGGTTCGATTCCAGAAGAATCAGTATGAATCCTGGGGCGCGACAAAGCTTATTTACGGAACGGACGGCAAGACCTATCTTGATCTGGAATTCAATAATTCCATGGTCACCTTTGCCGCTGACCGTTTCCTGGACGTGCAGCTGATCCTCGAGGAGGAGACGGGGCTGAAAATCCCGCTGACGGCCATCGTGGAAAAGGAATTCTTCCTGCTGGAAGAGCCTTATCTCATCGACGAAGGCCAGAAGGGCAAGCGTACGGTCATCCGCCAGTGTTATCTTGAAGACGGTACCATTTCGACCGAGCGTCTTTCCGTGGGCGTTTACAGTCATGACGAGACGACGGGGAAATATTACGTTGACGCAACGCTGCTTAACACGGGCGACATTTTGCATCAGCTGGACAATCAGACAACGGACGTGGTCCGGGAGAGGGCAACGCTGATCGGAGTATATAACATCAATAAGGGATACGCAGACTTTAGAGAGATCAGCATCCTCTATCAGAATGAGGAATATGCGATCGTAAAGTCTGGCACGGAATATGGCTTGAAGGTATATGATTATATCGTGCTGAATGCGGACTCCGTGAAGGATCAGCAATTCATTAATAAGTAAAGACATGATCAAAGAAAACTATTTTGAAGTAAATGAGAAGGTTGGGAAGGCTTGCGACAGGGCCGGGAGAAATAGGGACGGCGTGACGCTTATTGCAGTAAGCAAGACCAAACCGTTAGAAGACCTGAGGGAAGCCTATGAGGCGGGCGCAAGGGACTTTGGCGAGAATAAGGTTCAGGAGCTTGTGGATAAGATCCCGCAGATGCCGGAAGACATCCGCTGGCACATGATCGGCCACCTGCAAAGGAATAAGGTCAAGTATATCGTGGACAAGGTGTACATGATCCATGGCGTCGACTCCCTAAGGCTAGGCGAGGAGATCAGCAAGGAAGCCGTAAAGCATGGCGTGACCGTGCGGATCCTGATCGAAGTGAACGTGGCGGGAGAGGACACGAAATATGGCGTCTCACCAGAGGAAGCACCGCAGCTTGCCATAGGATTGTCGAAGCTTCCGGGCATTTCGCTGCAAGGGCTGATGACGATCGCGCCGTACGTAACTGATCCGGAAGAAAATAGGCTAATTTTTGCAAAATTGAGACAATTGGCAGTTGACATCTCGGAGAAAAACATCGATAATGTTAGTATGAACGTGCTTTCGATGGGAATGACGGGAGACTATGAAGTTGCGGTCGAAGAGGGCGCAACTTTCGTAAGGGTTGGAACCGGGATTTTCGGAGAAAGAAACTACGAGATTTAAGGAAACGTAAAGGAGAGAATTGTCATGGGAGTAATGGATAAGTTCCTGAATTACATGAAGCTGAATGATAATGAGGATGAGTATTATGACAATGATTTTTTAGATGATGACGAGGCAGATGAAGCGCCTGCGCCTAAAAAACCTTTTGTTTCCAAGCCTTCTTCAAATGATGATTATGACGACGAGGAGCCAGCGCCTGCAAGACGCCCCGTATCCCGTCCCGTTGCAGCACCTAGTAAGGTAACGCCGATGCGTGCGAACCCCAAGAAGGGCAATGCAGCCGGCATGGAAGTTTGCGTGATCAAGCCTACGAGCTTTGAGGATGCAAGAGAGATCACTGAAACACTTCTGAAGAACAGAACGATCGTGATGAACTTAGAAGGCCTTGACGTTGACGTGGCACAGCGCATCCTGGATTTCACTTCCGGTTCCTGCTATGCGATTGATGGCAACCTGCAGAAGATTTCCATGTATATCTTCATCATCACGCCCGCAAGCGTTGACATTTCCGGAGATTTTCAGAATATCTTAGGCGGTTTTGATTCTTCAATGTTGAACACTGTTTTATAATCTCTGATCAAAATCAAAAGTGCGGAAAGCTTCCCGCAAAGCGGCGGGAAGCTTTTCTTTCGTTATGTATCATATTATGGAGGTATAAGGAATTGGCCGAGAGACTTGAAGTTCAAATGAATAAAAAGCCCTGTTATTCCATCGTTTTTTCCACGGATTGGAATGAACTGGCGATGGAGCTTTCCGAAATGGAGTTACAGGGCCGAAAGATCTGCATTATCACGGACTCAAACGTGGATCCGATCTACGGAGAAGTGGTTGCAAACGCGATCAAACCTTGCTGCAAGGAGGTTTTCCGATTCGTTTTTCCTGCGGGAGAGGAGAACAAGAACTTAGATACGGTACGAGATGCGTATGTTTTCCTGATCCAGAACCATTTTGACCGAAAAGATCTTTTGATCGCGCTGGGCGGAGGCGTCGTTGGAGACTTGACCGGATTCGTCGCTGCGACCTATCTTAGGGGCATTGATTTCATCCAGGTGCCTACAACGCTACTCGCACAGGCAGACAGCTCCATCGGCGGAAAGACGGGCGTTGACTTTGACGGTTATAAGAACATGGTTGGCGCTTTCAAGATGCCGAAACTTGTTTTCATGAATTTTGAGACGCTTAAGACACTGGATGAGAGACAGTATTATTCTGGATTTGCGGAGATCATGAAGCACGGTTTGATCAAGGATGCGGAGTTTTACGAGTGGCTCCTCGAGAATATGTATGAGATCCATGAAAGAGACTTAAGCGTTCTTAAAGAAATGCTCCAGAGAAGCTGCATGGTGAAAAAGCTTGTAGTGGAAAGGGATCCGACGGAGCAAGGCGACAGAGCACTGTTGAATCTGGGTCACACGATCGGACATGCCATCGAAAAGGCAAAGAACTTTGCGCTGTTCCACGGAGAATGCGTTGCGCTTGGATGCGTGGCGGCTGCATATATTTCCTGGAAAAAGGAAATGCTTTCCATGGAGGAATATTATGAGATCCGCGACATGTTCGTTCCGTTCTGTCTGCCGATCACGGTTGACGGGATCAGTCCAGAAGAAGTGCTGAAGCTGACAAAGTCTGACAAGAAGAAAGACGGCGACCATATCAAGTTTATTCTGCTTAAGAAGATCGGGAAGGCCGTGATCGACACTTCCGTAACGGACGATGAGATCCTTGCGGCCATCAAGGAAATCTATTTTGACGAAGAGGCAAATGATTGATGAAGGAACAAGATAAGAAAAGGATTGTCTGGTTTTGCCGTGACATCCTCCTGGCAGCGGCTTTGATCGCTCTGGATCAATGGACAAAAGCCCTTGCGGTGGCTAAGCTAAAGGGCGGGGAAGCCTTTGTGATCCTAAGGAACGTATTTGAATTGGAATACCTGGAAAATCGCGGATCTGCCTTTGGAATGTTTCAGGGAAAAAAGGTTTTTCTTTTGATCGTCGGCGTTGTCTTTATGGCGTTTTTGTGCTATTTCCTTTACAAAGCACCGACAGAAAAACGCTTTGTGCCCCTGCGCCTTCTTGCTGCGTTTATCATGGCGGGAGGCATCGGCAACATGATCGACCGCTTTGTGCTTGGTTACGTCGTGGACTTTTTCTCTTTTGTGTTGATCCATTTTCCGGTGTTTAACGTGGCGGATATCTACATTACCGTTTCAACCATATTGCTTGCAATCCTTCTGATATTTGTTTATAAGGAGGAGGAACTTACCTTCCTTTGGAAGACGAAACGTGGGAAGGCAAAAGACGACAAAAGCGGGGAGTGACCTATGGAGCAGATCGAGTTGACCGTTCCGGAAGAATATGAAGAAGTGCGACTGGACAAATGCGTGAGCGAACTCATGGGCGAAAAGCTTTCCAGGTCAGCGATCCAAAAGATGATCAAGGCCGGGGAAATGACCGTCAACGGGAAGGCCGAGAAGGTCAGCTTTGCGTTGCATGCAGATGACGTGATCTCGTTTACGCTAAATGACCCGATCGATCCTGAGATCAAGGCTGAGGACATTCCGCTGACGATCCTTTATGAAGACGAAGATCTTCTTATCGTATCTAAACCCAAGGGTATGGTGGTGCATCCTGCACCAGGGCATCTCGAGGGAACGCTTGTAAATGCGCTGATGTTTCACTGCAAGGGCAGTCTTTCAGGCATCAATGGCGTGCTTAGGCCGGGAATTGTCCACAGGATCGACAAGGATACCAGCGGTTCCTTGGTCGTTTGCAAAAATGATGCGACGCATCATGCGCTTGCACAGCAATTTGCGGTCCATTCGATCACGAGGAAATATTATTGCATCTGTCAGGGGAATGTTAAGGAAGACGAATTTACGGTTGATAAGGCAATCGCAAGGCATCCGGTGGATCGTAAGAAAATGTGCGTGAGCACGGACAAGAATGCAAGACGTGCCGTGACACACGGGAAGGTTTTGGAACGCTTTGGTAACTATACTTATTTGGAATGCTCGCTCGAAACGGGCAGGACGCATCAGATCCGCGTGCACTTATCGAGCCTTGGGCATCCCATTCTTGGCGATACTATATACGGCGGCAAGGATTATAAAGGAATGGGCCAGATCCTGCACGCGGGGGTGCTTGGATTTGTTCATCCGCGAACGGGAGAATACTTGGAAGTAACCTGTGATTTACCTTTGTACTTTCAAGAGATTTTAAGGATTTTTCGCACTTCGAAATCATGAAAAACACTTGAGAAAATAGCGGAAAAAGAATATAATAAATATATGGTATTGGGGAATCAGCAAACACTTTTTGGGGAAAGGCGGGTGCGGTTATGAATACGGTCATTACGATTGGAAGACAGTTTGGCTCGGCTGGCAGGGAGATCGGCGAGAAGGTGGCCGAACACTTTGGCATCAAGTGTTATGACAAGGAGCTTTTGACCAGGGCGGCAAAGGAGAGTGGTTTCTGTGAGGAAATGATCCAGAACCATGATGAACGCCCGACGAATTCGTTCCTTTACAATCTCGTCATGGACACTTATTCCTTTGGCTACAATGCCTCCTCCTTTGTGGACATGCCGATCAGCCACAAGGTGTTCCTTGCACAGTTTGACACGATCAAAAAGATCGCCGACGAAGGCCCTTGCGTGATTGTCGGACGTTGCGCGGACTATGCTTTGGCGGATTATGAAAACTGCGTGCATCTTTTCATCTTTGCCGATGAAGAAACCCGGATCAAGCGTGTCATGGAAAAATATCAGCTCAGCGAGTACAAAGCGCAGGAGATGATCAGCAAGAAGGATAAGCAGCGTCAAAGCTATTACAATTACTATTCTTCCAAGAAATGGGGCAGGGCTGACAGCTACGACCTTTGCATCAATTCCAGCGTGCTTGGCGTGGAAGGCACCATAAAGCTTATCATCCAGTACGTGGAAGATTTTGAAAAGAGATCCATGGAAAAAGAGCAGGCGAATGCCAATTAATGGCAAAAAGCTATTGACATATAAGGCACCCTTATGCTATGATACTACAGTATGCCGCATAACTAGGTAAAAGTGCGCCCATGCGCCACCAAAGTTAGCGAGTTTTTAGCGTAAGGAGGTGCCTTATTTTATGTACGCAATCATTGCAACTGGCGGTAAGCAGTACAAGGTTTCCGAGGGCGACGTGATCAAGGTTGAAAAGCTTGACGTTGAAGAGGGAAACACTGTAACGTTTGATCAGGTAATTGCAGTAAGTGATGATACCCTGAAGGTTGGCGACGACGTAGCAAACGCTAGCGTTTCCGCAACCGTTATGGAGCAGGGCAGATACCGGAAGGTTATTGTTTACAAGTACAAGAGAAAATCCGGATATCATAAGAAGAATGGTCACAGACAGTACTTTACCCAGGTAAAGATCGACAAGATCAATCTGTAATATGACGACGATCGTGATCCAAAAAACAAAAAATGGTTCCTATCGGGGTTTCACCTGTATGGGACATGCAGGATTCGCGAAAAAGCAAGGAGCTGACGTGCTCTGTGCAGCGATCTCAACGCTGACGATCTCTACTGCAAATGCTTTAGAGGAATTAGCAAAGGAAAAGGTAAGCAGCGTGACCAATGAGGAAACGGGCTTCCTGAAGGTTGAGTTTGAAAGCGAACTGCAGGAACGATCCGCATTTCTGATGGATGCCATGGTGTATTCCCTGGAAAAACTAAGTCAGGAGTACGGAAAAAAGTATCTACAAATCAAGTTTGAGGAGGTGTAAAACCATGTTGAGAATAAACCTTCAATTGTTCGCTCATAAAAAGGGCGTGGGCTCTACCAAGAACGGCAGAGATTCCGAGTCCAAGAGATTAGGCGCAAAGAGAGCGGACGGACAGTTTGTGAAGGCCGGCAATATTCTTTACAAGCAGCGCGGAACCAAGATCCATCCCGGCGTGAACGTAGGGATTGGCGGTGACGACACGCTGTACGCTTTGGTAGACGGAGTTCTTCGTTTCGAGAGAAAGGGCCGCGACAAAAAGCAGGCTTCCGTTTATCCCAAGGAAGAGCAGTAAATTTTGTTATCCCGGGGCTTCAAACTGATATAGTTTGAAGCCTTTGTTTTTAAAGTGTTTTCTTAGGTAAAGGAGGACGGCTCAATGTTTGTGGACAGAGCCAGGATCATTGTACGCAGCGGAAAAGGCGGCGACGGACATGTTTCCTTTCGTCGTGAAAAGTTCGTTCCGGACGGCGGACCGGACGGCGGAGACGGCGGAACGGGCGGCGACGTGATCTTTCAAGTTGATAAAGGACTGAACACGCTGATCGATTTTCGGCACGTGAGGAAATATAAAGCCGGAGACGGTGAAGAAGGCGGAAAAAAGAATTGCCGCGGCAAAGACGGCGAAGACGTGATCATTAAGATCCCGGAGGGTACTGTTATCAAAGAAGCCAATTCTGATAAGGTCATCATCGACATGTCGGGTGACAACCAGAGAGTTGTTTTGCTAAAGGGCGGAAGAGGCGGCAATGGTAACCAGCATTATGCAACTCCGACCATGCAGGCGCCGAAATATGCGCAGCCTGGTCAACCTGCGCAGGAGCTGGAGCTTACGCTGGAACTCAAGGTGATCGCTGACGTTGGCCTTGTAGGCTTCCCGAACGTCGGGAAATCAACGCTTTTGTCACGCGTTACCAATGCAAGACCTAAGATCGCAAATTATCATTTTACGACCTTAAGTCCGAACCTCGGCGTTGTGGACCTGGAGGGCGCGAAAGACTTTGTGATCGCTGACATTCCGGGGCTGATCGAGGGCGCATCTGAGGGCGTCGGACTGGGATATGAATTCTTACGTCACATCGAACGCACGAAGGTCATCATCCATGTGGTGGATGCCGCAGGCACGGAAGGACGTGACCCCATTGCGGATATCTATGCCATCAATAAGGAACTTGAGACCTACAATCCTGGGATCGCAGAAAGACCGCAAGTGATCGCGGCAAACAAGATGGATGCGATCTATGAAGAGGATGCCGATGAGGTGCTTAAAGGCCTTCGCGAAGAGTTTGAGCCCAAGGGCATCAAGGTGTTCCCCATCAGTGCCGTAAGCGGCCAGGGACTTTCAGAGCTTTTGTATGAAGTGAGCAAGATGCTTGAGCAGGTAGGGGAAGATCGGACGGTGTTCGAGCGAGAGTACTTCCCTGAAAAGCTTTCTGAGCTCGCTTCGGAGCCATATACCGTGACCTATGATCCCGAAGAGGCGGAATATGTCGTCGAAGGTCCTCGCATCGAGAAAATGCTTGGATATACGAATCTTGACAGTGAAAAGGGCTTCCAATTCTTCCAGAAGTTCCTAAAGGAGAACGGCATTTTGGATGAGCTTGAGAAGCTTGGCATCAAGGACGGTGACACCGTAAGACTTTATGGCTTGTCCTTCGATTATTATAAGTAAATGAGGAATTGAAAAATGACGAGTAAGCAAAGAGCGTATTTAAAGAGTCTCGCAAGCGTACTGAATCCGACATTTCAGGTGGGAAAGTCTTCCCTGACGCCTGAGATCACGGAAGCTATCGGCGAGAGCTTTAACAACAATGAGCTGATCAAGGTATCGGTTTTGAAGAATTGCGCAGATGATCCTCGCGAGATCGCCGAGTATGTTGCAGAGCGCACCCATTCCGAACTGGTACAGGTGATCGGAAAGAAATTTGTTTTATATAAACCTTTCAAGGAAAATCCGAAGATCGTACTTCCCAAATAAGCGTTTGGAGGTGTACTATGGCAAAGATCGGCATTCTTGGCGGTTCGTTCCATCCTATTCATAACGGACATTTGCAGCTAGGGCAATACTGCCTTGACAAAAGGATCGTTCGTGAAGTGTGGTTCATTCCCACAGGCGTTTCCTACCTGAAGGCAGGCATGAAAATGCTAACGGGGGAAGAGCGCCTTCATTTGGTGGAACTGGCCATTCAAGGGAATCCTCGGATGAAGGCCCTGGACGTCGAGATCAAACGGCCGGGTAATACCTATACCGTGGAAACCTTAGAGGAGCTTAAGAAATCCTATCCTGAACATGAATTTTGCTTTATCATCGGAGCAGATTGCCTGTTCAGCATGGAAAGCTGGTATCGCGCCGATGACATCTTTAGAATGGCGGAGCTTTTGGTCGCACGCCGTGACGGAAAGTCCTATGCTGAAATGCAGAGAAAAGCAAGGGATCTGGAAGAAAGGTTTGGCGCCAGGATCAGGATCCTTCGATTTGAGGAAATGGACATTTCTTCGACGCAGATCCGTGAAAGGCTAAAGGCAGGTAAGGATACAAGCGACCTTTTGCCGGAAGCAGTTTTTAAAGAAATCAAGAAGCGCAAATTTTTTAAGTAGATTTATTTGGCGTGAAAGAGGAAGATAGTGGCTAAAAAGACAGATGATGATGTCAGAAAGCTGACAAAAGCCATGGAGGAAACCTTAAGCGGCAAAAGGTTCCAGCACACGCTGGGAGTTGCATATACTGCCGCGGCCATGGCAATGAAATACGAAGTGGACGTAAAGAAAGCTCTGATCGCCGGGCTTTTACATGATTGCGCAAAGTGTATGTCAGATGAAAAGCTTCTAAAGCTTTCTGAGAAGGAAAACATTGAAGTGACCGACGTGGAGCGAAGAAATCCCTATCTTTTACATGCAAAGGTGGGAGCGATGCTTGCCACGAAGGAATATGACATCGACGATGAAGAGATTCTAGATGCCATTACGTACCATACGACGGGACGTCCTGGCATGACGGATCTGGATAAGATCGTTTTTGTGGCAGATTACGTCGAACCCGGAAGAGACAAGGCACCAAATCTTGCGAAGGTAAGAAAACTTGCTTTTGAAGATCTCGATGGAGCGGTAAGAAGGATTTTAAAGGACACGCTGAAGTATCTTGAAGGAGAAAAAGGGAGCGACAGCGAGATCGATCCCATGACGGCGAAGACTTACGAATATTACCAGAAAAAGGAGAAGTAAAAGTGGAAAAGAGTTCTGTAGACGTAACAAAGCTTGCCATTTCGGCATTGGAGGATAAGAAGGCCGAGGACGTAAAAGTCATCGACATCAGTGAGGTTAGCGTGATCGCAGACTCCTTCATCATTGCAGGAGGGACCAACCCGAATCAGATCCGCGCAATGTGCGACAATGTACAAGAAGTGCTTGGCCGTGCCGGATATGAGTGCCGTCAGATTGAAGGCTATGAGACCGCAAACTGGGTGCTCATGGATTTCGGCGACGTGATCGTACATATCTTTGATAAGGAAAATCGCTTGCTATTCGACTTGGAGAGGATCTGGAGAGACGGTAAGATCATGTCGGCAGAAGAGTTCTAAGGAAGTAGAATAGGATTTAGCAAGAGAATATGATAAAAAAAGAGCCTGACGCAGTTTGTTGCATCAGGCTCTTTTTTGGATGACAGAAGTTGGAAGGCTGAGGTTTAGCGGTAGAAACGGAATACACCGAAAACCTTACCCATGATCTGACAATTGTCAACGATGATCGGATCCATGGTGTCATTCTCAGGCTGAAGTCTGATGTGACCCTTTTCCTTATAGAAGGTCTTTACGGTCGCGGAATCATCGATCAGCGCAACGACAATCTCTCCATTGTGTGCGGTCTCACAGCAATTCACGAGAATGCAGTCACCGTCGAAGATTCCCGCATTGATCATGGAATCGCCGCGAACGTTCAGCATAAAGCTTTCACCTCTGGGAACCTTGTCGGCCGGAACGGGGAAGTAGTCCTGAATGTTCTCTTCAGCAAGGATCGGCTGACCTGCGGCAACGTTTCCGACTACTGGAATGCTGACCATTTCAGTGCGCACCATCTGAAAACTGTCATCGCAGATCTCGATTGCGCGGGGCTTGGTAGGGTCGCGGCGGATGTAGCCGTTCTTCTCAAGGGTCTCCAGATGAGAGTGTACGGAAGAAGTGGACTTGAGATTTACGGTCTCACAGATCTCACGCACCGTGGGCGGATAGCCCTTTTTAAGGATTTCATCTTTAATGTAATTTAGGATCTCCTGTTGCTTATTTGTGATCTTGCTTCTGCTCATATACGCTCCTCCGTAGACGATATTGACATACAACTTGTTAATTCATTATAACACACATTTTTAAAAAAGCAAACATATTTTCGCGAAAATATGTTCGATTTTCTCTTGACAAACGAATGTGTGTTCGATATAATGCAGATATAAGAACAAATGTTCGCCGGTTGCCTGTGGAGGGTTTAGATATGAGAGGAACGGAAATGAAAGAAGCTTATGAGAACAAAGGAACGGAGCGCAGAATGGATCTTGGTGATTTAAGAAGAAGGGAGATCCTGAGAAGTCAAAAGGCTCGCAGAAGACGCGAACGTCTTGTAAAGAAAGCAGTATTGATCTGTGCATTCGCATGTGCCGTGATCTTTGTGTTTGGCAGGTTTGCGCTTCATGGAAAAGCAGAGGCTGAGAAGCAACATAAATTCAAGTATTATACGAGCGTACAGCTAAGCTATGGCGAGACGCTATGGTCTCTGTCTGAAAAGTACATGGACGAAGAGATCTATACCAATGCTTCTTATATTGAAGAAGTAAAAAGCATCAACCACATTCATGACGAAGATGACGTCATGGCAGGGAAGATGCTTATTGTTCCTTATTATTCCACTGAGTATATTGCTAATTGATTTTTGTTATTCCTGTTCGTTCGTATTGCTTGAGATTTCCCATCCTTTTAGGCTGCCGTTTTGAATGGCCGTGAACATACGGTCTTTCACGCCAGGGTTCTCCAGATTGATCTGCCGGATGAGATCTTTTACGTACTGACGTTTTGTATTTCCATCGGCAGGGCAAGGACTTTTGGCAACCGGCAGCTCATTTTTATTCACAAACCCGATCACGTCAACTTCCTTTATGTAAAGAAGAGGACGTATCACGGTAAGGTCCATGCGGTCGAGATAGGTGACGGGAGAGAATGTGTGCAGCCGTCCTTCATAGATCAGGGACATCATCATGGTGTCAACGACGTCATCCATGTGATGCGCATATGCAATTTTGTTACAACACATTTCTTTGGCTGCAACATTCAAAGCGCCTTTACGCATTTTTGCACAGAGAGAACAGGGATTGCTTTCCTTGCGGTCTTTAAAGATGATCTTTGCGATGTCTGTCTCTACAATACGGTATTCGACCTGTAATTCCTCACAGAATTGCTTGATCGCAGTAAGATCCAGGTTGTCAAAGCCTAAATGTACGGTAATGGCACATAATTCAAATTTCTTGGGGTAGAAGAATTGTAAGGAACGCATTGCCTTCAAAAGAGTAAGGCTGTCTTTTCCGCCGGAAATACCGACTGCAATCTTATCGCCTTCCTCGATCATATGATAATCATCTACCGCTTTTCTTACTCTGCTTAAGAGCTGTTGTAGCTTCATCGTAAGCCTTCCTTTCTGTCATCCAAACAACATTTTAGCTTTTTTCAGATGATCCTACAATAGCTCTTTCATAATTTATGCATTTTTATGATATTTTCTTGTGATTTCGGAAAATTCGATGTATGATGAAAATGTGGGTATTTTGTGAATACCTAAATGGCAGGGTGGGAGAGCAGATCACATGAAAAAATGGAATTTGAATAACAAATACATTGCCTGGGGGATCACCGCATTTTTGGTACTTAGTGCAGTACTTGGCGTTTACTACTTAATGTTTCATGGTTCAAAGCTTCTTACGAACATAGGGCGTGTATTTTACATCTTAATGCCCGTCATGTTTGGCCTCATTTTGGCATACCTTTTGTCGCCTGTCATGGACTATTTCGAAGTCCGGATCTTTACGCCGCTTTGCAATAAATTGCCATGGAAGGCGACGAAGAAGAGAAGCGGACTGATCCGCATCTGGTGCATTCTGATCACTCTGTTACTGTTTTTCTTTTGCATCTACGAATTGATCTCCATGTTGATCTCGCAGATCGTTCCCAGCGTACTTGCGATCGCGAATAACTACGACGTTTATCTTGATAACATCACGGCTTGGTTGAATAAAACTTTGGAAAACAATCCGATGCTTCGTGAAAATGCAATGAAGATCCTGGATAATTATTCCAATGAGATCAATTCCTGGATCAATACGACGGTTTTGACGAAGACGAGTGATCTGGTGAAGGTTGTATCCGTAAGCGTATGGAGCAGCCTGAAAGTTCTCTGGAATCTGATCATTGGTATCATCATTTCAGTCTATGTCATGAGCAACAAAGAGAAATTCAGTGGTCAGTTCAAAAAGATCATCTATGCATTTTATGACACGAACACGGCAAACATCATCATTAACAACGTAAAATTCACGCACAGAACCTTCGGCGGATTCATCGGTGGAAAAGTACTGGATTCCATCATTATTGGACTGATCTGCTTTATTGGCATGACGATCTTGCAGTTCCCGTTCCCGGCATTGATCAGCGTGATCATTGGCGTGACGAACTTTATTCCCTTCTTTGGACCGTTTTTGGGCGCAATTCCTTCCTTGTTCCTGATTTTTATCGTGGATCCCTTGCACCCGCTAAATTGTGTCTTTTTTGCATTATTTGTCCTTGCACTGCAACAATTTGACGGGAACATCCTTGGGCCGTTCATTTTGGGTGACTCGACCGGTCTGTCGAGCTTCTGGGTGATCTTTGCGATCACGTTCTTCGGCGGCATATGGAAGATCCCTGGAATGATAGTTGGCGTGCCTTTGTTTGCCGTGATCTATGCAGCAATCAAGTCAATCGTTGATACAAAATTGAAAAAGAAAGATTTGCCACTGGATTCGAATGAATATACCTATGTTTGTGCAATTGACGAATGCGGTCTGCACACGTATACGCCTGAACGCAAACAAAACAAAAACGATAAAGACATTTATCAGTTCGGCCAGCGATTTATCAGCGATAATGATGAAATTATCAGCGGCGATTTTATGACGCAAAGCATCACAAAACCTTCAAAGAAAAAGAAAAAAGAAAACAGATTAGATGGGGAACAGGCAACGCAAGAAATCCAAACTGAGGAATCCGTAGCCACCGCTAAGGAATCTGAAGATCCTGAGGATGAAAGAGGATAAGATTTCTCAATATGTAACTCTTCGGAAAATGCTGATTTTCCGAAGAGTACAACGGGGATTTTTGAAGAGAAGTGCCTAATTCCCCTAATTGGAGCCATTTTTTCATGAAAGAAAAGAAATCAAACGCAGAAATATTATATGAACTGGTCGAATGTCTTCCGGATTTTTGCAAGGGATATCTGATCGTGCGTGCCAATGATCGCAGCATGGCAACACGAATTGGTTATGCAAGAAATCTGAAGACATTCTTTGAATATGTCATAAAAAACGTGAAGTACTTCCAGAGCAAATCCGTTAAGGACATATTGCCGAGCGACATGGAAAAACTCTCTGTTGAGGACTTGGACCTTTTCATTGGCATTTATTCAGAGGATCACGAAAAACCGACCATTGCACGCATGAAATCGTCCATTTCATCTATGTATCAGTATTTGGCGAATACTTTACGCGCAATATCGTATAACCCTGTTCTTGGCGTTCAGAGGGTCGACGTACCTAAAAAGGATTATGTTGTATATTTGAATCTTCAGGAACAAGAACAATTATTAAATACAATTATTTACGGTACAGGCCTTACGGAACGCGAAAAATCCTTGCATAAACGCTACGTAAAACGCGACCTCGCAATGGTTTTCCTTTTATTGGACACGGGCCTTCGTGCATCTGAGCTTCAGGGCGCTGACAATAAGGACGTGGACCTTTCTGAATGTAGCATCATTGTTACAAGAAAAGGCGGATCCATCAACAAGGTGTATTTTAGCGACGAAGCTGCCGAATATCTTAAGGATTACATGCAGGAAAAAGAAAGAAACCTTCCTTTGTACAACCGCCCAGGGGATCCGCTGATCATTTCGGAAAAAGGTACCAGGCTGACCGTTCGCCAATATGAAAACATTGTTCCGAAATATGTCAACGCGGCGCTTCCGGATCGCTACGGAACCATTAATTGCCACAAATTAAGGTCTAGTTTTGCCATGGAGTTTTACATGCGTGACCCCAAATATGGCGGGCATGACATATTGGCACTACAAAACCGCATGAATCATAAGCGTCTTGAAACAACCAATATTTACGCCAAAGCGGCAAATAATGTGTCCAAAGAGACTCGAAACTGGCGTGAACACACTTAATAAGTGAATTTTACGAGAATCACTCCCAAATGCCTGTATCGTGAAAACAGGCGAAAAACACATAAACGAAATGACATAAAAAGATCCCGAAGGAATTTATCCTACGGGATCTCTTTATGTCTTTGGTACTCTTCCACTGCTTTTGTGAAATACTCTTCCAAGTCGCAGATTATTATGAGTCTAATTGCTCAATTTAATCAGTAGAATTTATTTCTCGGAATCATTCTTTGCTGTAGCTGCAGGGATGCTTGCAGCTTTTCCGCCAAGGAAGCCTGCCAGAACGGCGCTCAGATCAACGCCGGTGGACTCCTTCATGCCATCGGTTACCTGAACAACGGTACCCATGATGTCCTTTACTAGCTTTGCGGAATTGCCGTCACCGTACATTGTGATCTTGTCAACCTGGGTAAGAGGCTCTGCAGCATTCTTAACAACGTCAGGCAGTGCCTTGAAGTACATATCGAGTACGGCTGCCTCGCCCATCTTCTGCATTGCGATTGCCTTCTTCTCGATACCTTCTGCTTCAGCAAGGGACTTTGCACGGATGGCTTCTGCTTCTGCAAGACCCTTTGCACGGATACCTTCTGCTTCTTGCTCCATGGTGTACTTCTGAGCATCTGCAGTTGCCTTCTTTGCTTCTGCTTCCTTTTCCTTCTCGAACTTCTCAGCTTCTGCTCTCTTCTGACGCTCAAACAACTGAGCCTCGGAATTTCTCTGGATTTCATAGAGTTGTGCGTCTGCCTGTTGCTGACGAGCAAACTTTTCAGCCTCGGCCTTCTTCTTCACCTCTGCATCCAGGGCCTGCTCCATAACCTCGGCCTCTTTCTGCTTCAAGAGAATTTCCTTTTCCTGACGAGCAATGTTTGCGTCAGCGGTCGTGATCTCAACGGTCTTACGCTCGGTCTCTTGCTGAATCTGATATGCAGCATCAGCGATAGCCTTCTTGGTATCAGCGGACTTCTGCAGTTCAGCCTTAGTGATCGCGAGTTCGTTTTCCTTTTGAGCGATCAGGGTATCAGCACTGATCTTTGCTTCCTGAGCTTCTCTTTCAGCAATTGCCTGAACGATGGATTTCTCCTTCTCAGCCCTTGCCTTCGCATTGGCGATCTCCAGATCAGAGGTTACCTGCGCATCGTTTGCTTCCTTGCGAGCCATAGCCTGTGCCTTAGCGATTTCTTTTTCGCTCTCTGCACGGGAAATAGCTGCATTCTTCTGGATCTTTACGATGTTATCAACACCGAGGTTTTCAATAACGCCGTTGCCGTCAACGAAGTTCTGCACGTTGAAGGATACGATGTCAAGACCCATTGCTGCGAGGTCAGGCTCAGCATTCTCTTTTACAAGAGTTGCAAATTTCTGACGATCGGAAACCATTTCTTCGAGAGCCATCTTACCAACGATCTCACGAACGTTACCTTCCAGCACCTCTCTTGCAACTCTTGCGATGTAATCAGGCTTCTTATTCAAGAAGTTCTGAGCTGCAAGACGAAGCTTGTCGGGGTTGTCGCTGATCTTTACGTTAACGGTTGCGTCAACGTTGATGTTGATGTAATCAGCGGTCGGTACGGCATTGCTCGTTTTTACGTCGATGGGGATCAACTGAAGATTCAGTTCATCCTTTCTCTCTAAGAACGGGAACTTGATCCCGGCCTTACCGATCAGGACCTTGGGCTTCTTGCGAAGACCAGAGATGATCATTGCGGTATCCGGTGAAGCTTTCACGTAACCGGAAGCCAAGATGATCGCGAGTGCCACTACTGCAATGGCAACAATGATAAGTGGTGTGGTGATGTAGGGCATGTTTGTTTCCTCCTTTTTTTTATTGTTGAATGAATTATAGCATGGAGTTTCCAAAAAGAACAGAATCATTTTTAGCACATTATCAGTGCCTATTTGTCTTTTGGATGCACTTTAGGAACGATTTCCTTGGAGTCTAAAAGGACGGTAAAGGGTCCGTCATTTAATAAAGAGACTTTCATGTCAGCACCGAAAGATCCAGTCTGTACGCGGCTTTCGCCGAGTAGCCGACGACATTCTTTCACGACGTATTCATAGAGATCCGTGGCCAGAGGTGGTCTGGCTGCATCCGTGAAGGAAGGACGGTTCCCTTTCCTACAGTCAGCATATAAAGTAAACTGTGGAACAAGGAGCAAGTTTCCATTGACGCTGTTCAGATCCAGGTTAGTTTTTCCCTCGGCATCTTCAAAAATGCGAAGGCCCAAGAGCTTGGAAATCATTTTATCGGCAATCTGTACGGTGTCATCATGAGTGACGCCGATCAAGACCATAAATCCTTTTTCAATGGCGCCGATCACTTCGCCTTCCACCGTGACGCTTGCGTGTTTCGTGCGTTGTACCACAAATCTCATGTCAGTCCTCTTCTATTTTATGTATTCTCTTAATTCCCCGCTCTTTACTGTATTCAATTCTTTTATTGAAGCTTAGGCTTTCGCGGAACGGGATATTTATATTTTTTCGCCTGCTCCCAAAGCGGCGGCACGGTCTTCATGCGAGTGATCTCCATGAGGCCAAGTTTTGTGATGTCCACGACAACGGTTTTTACGCGGTCTCTTTGCAGGAGATGCTGCATCACCTTGATCAGATCTTCATGGTCCTGCGGATCAGACATATTGATGAAATCAACCAGAATCATGCCGGAAAGGTTTCTGAGCCTGATCTGAAAAGCGATTTCCTCCGCAGCTTCCATGTTGATGGCGCGATAATAGTCTTGTTCGCCCTTCTGCGCTTCAAATTTGCCCGAATTTACGTCGATCACGGTTAAGGCTTCCGTTGGCTCAATGATCAGATAAGCTCCGGATTTGAGCCACACACGCGTTGATAGGGCACCTTCGAGCTTGGAGGATAAGCTGTAGAGCTTTTCGAGCGGATAATCCAAGTCTTCATAAAACCGGATCGTCTTTCCGGGAGGAATGATCTCATCTCCTTGCATTTCCTCCAAAAGCTCAGGATCGTCCGTCACGATCTCTTGATATTCTTCCGGCAGAACAAAGTGATTGATTGCATCCTGCCATGGGCTTGGCGGTTTCCTAAGGCATGTGTAAACATTGCGGTAAAACGCAGTGTTCAGAAGCGCAAAAAACTCTTTTATCAAACCGTCAAGGGCCTTCTTAAGCAGTTCCGTCGGAACCTCACGGCATTCCGTACGCACGATCAGTCCTACGGGCGGGAAGCGGTCCACGTATTCGCATTCTTCCTTTGAGATCCAGGACCATGGGAGAAGATTCCCCTCTTCATCAAAGTATTTCCCGCAGCACACCGCCGCCTTGATCTCAGATTTCCTTTGAGCGGGAAGCTTTGTGGAGAAATTCGTCTTGTTCGATCCAAGCGCCAGAACAAAGAAACGATTAGAGACGGAAATCTTTGTTGTGACGGCGGGCTGCTTTGTCTTTTGCGCTTCTCGGATCCCTTGTACCAGGATCAGATCGCCCTGTTTTAGCTTTCTGCCTTCAGAAGGCCCGTCTCCGCTTAAATAAAACGGCGTCTGCATCTGTGAACCTGGCAGAAAGCACACGTTTCCTTTTTCAATCTCCGCGAAGCATGCATTGAGGTCCTTTACGACGTCGCGGATCCTTGCAACGTAAATACCGCCGGTGACCTTTTCTTTTTCACCCTGAAAAGACGCGGCCATGAGCTTTTGGCCATTCATCAGAACGGCACAGCGCCTGTCATGCACTTTTGTGAAAATCAGTTTACCATCCATAAGAATCACTTCCTAAAAGATTTTAAAGATTGTATATACATTAGAATATTTCCCCGACCTCATCCATGGAGAGAAGCTCCCCAAGGATTCCATCCACGGACACCTTGCGCGTATAGGTGTCAAGGCGCGAGATCTGCAAAGCGTTTTCAGAAAGGCTGTCATCATGCAGTGCAAGAAGTGCATCAAGCACCTGCGCCGGCTTTACGTTATCGCCGCTGGAAGCCTCCAAAAGCATCTCCAGCGATTGATCTTCCTTGACGAAAAATTCAAAGATGCCAGGTCGAAGGTCAACCTCACGAGTGCCTTTTTTCCCTTCTTTCACATAAGGAATGGTTTCTTTTGAAAGGAACTCGGAAATCGCTTCGTTCACCCTCGCAGGATCTTCTTTGAACAAAGCAGGCGTACGACCTTCCCTAAAACTTACAAGATATTTCGCCGCCGCTACGCTTGCCATTGCATTTCCCGCATTCTCCGGAAGCCTTTTTACGCTGACAATCTTGATCTCAGGCACGCTGGCGGCATTCATGCGCTCAAGCATATCTTGCGAATCCGTTACGGAATGGACTTCAATGTCCATGTATTCTCCATGACTCTCAAGGCCAACGCTTAAGGGTTGGGCAAAGGTCATGATCATATGCGGGCTAAAGCCGCCCGTAAAGGCTACGTCAATCTCAGCGCGGCGCAGGCACTTTTGGAAAAAACGCATGACGTCAAGGTGTCCGATGTAACGGATGGCGCCGGTTTTCTCGAATCTGACGCGAAGTCTCATGTTATCACTCATCTCCCGCCACCCTTTCTTCAAAGCAGATACCGCCGCCAAACCTTGCGGCGCCGCAGCCCTGACATTTCACTTTGCAGTTTTCGGATATCATCTCATTCTGCGCCTTTTGCCATTCGCGCTTCAGGAATTCCTTGGTCACGCCGGCGTCAATGTAATCCCATGGAAGAATCTCATCCAAAGAACGTTCCCTGGAAGTGTAAAACTCGGGCGTAAGTCCGCATTCTTCAATGGTTTCAAGCCAGACGCGATGTTTATAATATTCACTCCAGGCATCATAAAAACAGCCCTTCTGATAAACCTTCAGGATGACCTCGGCAAGCCTTCTGTCGCCTCTTGCGAGAACACCTTCCATGACGCTGGCGTCCGCCTCATGCCAATTGTACTTGATGCTCTTTTGGTTGAGCTGTTCCGAAATGCATTTTCTCGTGAAATATGCTTTCTCCACGAACTGGTCCTTCGTGCACTGAGGCGCCCACTGAAAGGGCGTAAAGGGCTTTGGAACAAAGAAGGACGTGCTTGCAACGATCTGTACTCTTCCGTTCACGCGCTTTTCCTTTGGCACGGTTTCGAAGAATTCAGCCGCGATCTTGTTACACAGCTCAGCAATGCCGCGAATGTCATCCTCCGTCTCCGTAGGCTGCCCCAACATGAAATAAAGCTTTACTCTCGTCCAACCGCCTTCAAATGCGAGATGTGCGCCGCGAAGGATCACTTCCTCCGTGAGCCCCTTATTGATCACGTTGCGGAGCCTTTGGCTGCCAGCCTCGGGCGCAAAGGTAAGGCTCGACTTTTTGATGTCTTGAACCTTGCTCATGACGTCAAGCGAGAATGCGTCAATACGAAGGCTCGGCAAGGATATATTGATGTGCCGCTTGTCACATTCCTCGATCAGATAATCGATCAGTTCAGGGAGCTTGGAGTAATCGCTGGAGCTCAAAGAGCTCAAGGAAACCTCTTCATGGCCTGTGTTCTTTAACATGGTCATGGCATATTCCTTAAGCACGTCCACGTTACGCTCACGGACGGGACGATAGAGCTGTCCTGCCTGGCAAAAACGGCAGCCCCTGATGCATCCGCGCTGGATCTCGAGCACCACGCGGTCCTGCGTGACCTTCATGTAAGGTACCACAGGCTTCATGGGATAATAAGTTGACGACAGATCCATCACCACTTCCTTGAGGACCTTTTCCGGAACGTCATCAAAACGCGGCGAAAAAGCAGCAATCGTGCCATCCTCGTGATAAGTCACGTCATAAAGTGAAGGAACGTACATGCCAGGGATCTTGGCAGCCTCGCGAAGGAAGTTTTCACGGTCAAAACCTTCTTTTCTATGCTTTCGATAGAGTGCAAGGAGCTCGGCATATCTGGTCTCGCCTTCGCCAATATAAAATAAGTCAAAGAAGTCTGCAATGGGCTCGGGGTTATAGGTACAAGGTCCGCCGCCGATCACAATGGGATCGTCATCGTCACGATCCTTCGAAAGAAGCGGGATCTGTGAAAGGTCAAGCACCTGCAGGATGTTGGTGTAGCACATTTCATATTGGATCGTGATCCCAAGAAAATCAAAGTCTTTGATCGGATCCTGAGACTCGAGCGCAAACAAAGGGATCCGTTCCTTGCGCATGATCTCATCCAGATCCATCCAGGGAGAATATACGCGCTCGCACCATACGCCATCCATCTTGTTAAACATGTCATAAAGGATCTGTATCCCAAGATGAGACATTCCGATCTCGTAAACGTCCGGGAAGCACATGGCAAAACGAACGTCAACTTCGCTTAGATCCTTTACGACGCTGTTATATTCATGCCCGATATATCTTGCAGGCTTTTCGATTTTCATCAATATGTCATCTGACAAAGCCAAATGATCTCTGTTCACTTTATGATTTCCTCCTGACGGCTTGTTGCATCCGCTTTACGTCGTCATTGGTACAAGCTTCCGTGGAATATCTCGCCTTTTCATAGATCAGCGCGATCAGCTCGTTCTTCTCTTCCATCGCAAATTCCCTTGCGGTCATGCGACCTAAGTCATGAGAATCCTTGGAGGTTTGTAATGCTCTTTTCTGATAGAGTCTGCGGATCCTTCGAGAGGGCGACAGGTATCTGTCATCGTCTTCGGGAGCACTATAAATGACTGCTTCGGTAAGACTCTCGCGAGCATCCTCGGGCTCATCATCGCCTTGTTCCAATAAATGCAAGGTGTTTGCTTTCCCCATAAGGAACTTGACAACCGCAATAACGATCGAAACTAACGCAAAGGTCAAAATAATAGCCACAAGGAAGAACGCAATGACTTCAAAAACACGCGCCAGAGGCGAAGTTTCAGGGGCCGCGGCGCGTTCCGAAAGCTCATTGGCCACATACTTACCGTCTTCAAGTACAGCCTCCGTCGGTTCCTGACCACGCCCGAAAAGACCTCGGATCGCCCAGATAAACTTTGCCCATAACTCATGGAACTTATTTCCGATTTTCCAGAAAAACTCATTCGAAACGGAAAAGGAAGAAACAAGGAGCATGAAAATAATAAACACACCAAAGTATTTAAGGCTCCCGGTCAGCCCGGAATACAGGATCTTTCCCTTTGGCATGTTCGAGGAGATGCCTTCGTTGGAATGCGTAAACACGATGTATCCGCTCAAATAATAAGACAACACTGCGCAGATGATCGAAAGGATCGTTGCCACGTGCATCATGAAGGTAAACTCAAATTTGCAGTAGATCATCGCGATCGCGCAAAAGATCAGATTGATGATCAAGGGAATAAATGGCGGAATCTGATAATTGGATTCATCTTCTTTATGAATGCTCGTCATAAGGCTTGCGATCAGATATGCCAGAGCAAATAATGCATAGATCAGCTTGATCGAGGGCGGATCGATGGGAAGCAGGGCGATCACTCCCGCAAGAACGGGAAGAAAAATGATCTGCAAAATAAAGCTTTTCGCCAGCTCTCTTGCAAGGAATAAAACAAGAGGGAAAATGCTCGTGATGATAAAGCCAAGGAGCATAAAGCCGGAAGGTCTTGGGTTTTCAGCGATGATCAGGACAAGGGGAAACAAAGCCCAGTGATAGGCTTGTGCATTCAAAGTTGCTTTTAACGTTTCTGCTCTGAACATGGCAATTCCCTCCTTCCCTTTTCGCTTATATATACACTCGCAAATGAAATGATCTACGTCACGCTGATGGCTTTTACGCTTGGTCTTACGACAGTTGGTATCTCATCCAAGACAAAGCGCTTTGACTTCGGATGGAACCAGGAATAAACTCTTCCCTGCATGGAGAATTCCCGAAGAATGTCCAAAAAGACTTCGTCATAGGTGGCCGAAACAAAACAAGTATATGTATTCTCCTGCTCCGTCAAAATCCTGCGACGAAAGAGCTTATCGAAATCCAGTGCATCCTTTTCCGTGTCCACGCGGGAAAGCCCGCGCAGGATCGCGGATTGCTGGTTCGGCCCTTTTGAAGCACTGCGGTACATGGGTTCCCCGGTCAATACGTCAGGACCGTTGCAGAAGAAGGACACCTTAATGCCCTGCTCCAAAAGATATTTTGCAAGGCCGGCCGCAAGACGGATCGCATCCTCAAGCTCATCCACGTTACGGATAAGGTGCTTATCCTCGAGATTTAAGAAAATCCGAACGGTTTTCGGTGCCGTGTAATTCTTTTGATTGACCATGAAATGCCCTGTTTTTGCGGTGGCCTTCCAGTTGATGCTTTTCATGCTGTCAAAGGGCTGATACTCCCTGATCCCGCGAAGCTCAAAGGGATCTTCATAGAGATTTCTTTTGGTGAGCATTTCACCGTTTAATTGCTGCAGCATCAGCTGGAATTCCCTACTCTCCAAGGCCTTCGGAAGCATGTAAACACTCTCCTGCGGCTGAAACGAGGAATGCATTTCACAGGACATGATCAGATCGGAGCTTGTCAGGTCCACGTTACGGATCTGATAGTAGCCGCGCTTTTTGCCATAGTAATAAAGCGTTCGCGTGACACGTTCTCCGCCGCTGATCTGGAAAATGTCATTGTGATAGAACTGATCAGTCACGATGGAGCCGCGGTTCTTTTCAAATTCCAGATTTCTGTTCGTCTGGAACTTTACGTTGAGCATGGGCAACGGAAGCTTTTTGTGATTCTCCACGATGATCTGAAGCGTTCCCTTGCTGTACTGCGGAACCTCAGCCTCACAGAATTTCACGCGGACTTCCAATTGGTCCAGCCAGTGCGTGATATAATATTTTCTCTGCAAGAGCACCGCAATGAGCATGATCACTGCGATGATGATGGTTTGGATCATTTTTCAAAATCCTCAGTGGGGACAACGGTTTCCTTGATCAGGTTCTGTACAAACTTCTCACAATCCGTGCTTTTGCCGTAGCCAAGAATGATCCTGTGCGTGAGCACGGCAGGTGCCACCTTCTTTACATCATCCGGAATGACAAAGGCACTTCCGCGCAGACAAGCATATGCTTTCGCCGCATGCATGAGTGCAAGGGTTCCTCTGGGGCTGACGCCCATAAGCACGTCATTGTTGTTCCGTGTTGCAGTGGTCATCCTTACGATATAATCCTGAATGCCGAGGGATACGTGAACGGCTCCGGCTTCCTTGCGAACTGCTTCGAGTTCACTTGCCGTAACCACGCTGTGAAGCGTCTCTAGAGGATCAGAATCCATATACTTATTCAGGATCTTGATCTCCTCCTCATGAGAAGGGAAGCCAACGGAAAGCTTCATCATGAAACGGTCGAGCTGCGCTTCCGGAAGCGGGAAGGTTCCTGCGGTCTCCACTGGGTTTTGCGTAGCGATGACAAAGAAAGGATTTCCGGGCAGATAGGTCTGTCCGTCAATCGTCACCTGGCGCTCTTCCATGACCTCCAAGAGGCCGGCCTGCGTTCTCGGCGTTGCTCGGTTGATCTCATCGGCCAACAGAATGTTCGTAAAAACAGGGCCGGTACGCAGCACGAAATCGCCCGTCTTGGGATCATAGACGTTCAGACCAGTTACGTCGGTGGGAAGTAAGTCGGGCGTAAACTGAATACGGGAGAAAGAAAGATCAAAAGATCTCGCCAGCGCTTTCGCCAGCTTTGTCTTACCAGTTCCGGGAACGTCCTCCAAAAGCACGTGACCGCCCGCAACCATTGCAGAAAAGATCAAAGTCAGTACGTCATCCTTTCCGACGATGACTTCGCCTAAGTTTTGAAGTAGTTTTTCGTGAAATTCATACCCAAGATTTGCCATTTTGTGTACCCCCTGTACATCCAAATTCCATGAAAACTATTTTAGCACAAAATCGTGTCCAATACAACAAAATACATACAACAAAATGGCCAGGAGAAATGTCTTCTCCTGACCATTGATCAACATGTTATCTGTTTGCCAGCTCCTGGGTGATCTCTTCCCAGGTGATGTCCTTTTCTGCCATAAGTACCATGCAGTGATACAGGAAATCACTGATCTCATATTTGATCTCATTGGGGTTTGGATTCTTGGCGGCGATGACGATCTCCGTGGCTTCCTCTCCCAGTTTTTTTAGGATCTTGTCAATTCCCTTATCGAACAGGTAATTGGTGTAGGAGCCTTCCTTGGGATGCACCTTGCGGTCCTTGATGACTGCGAAAACTTCCTCGAAGACCTGAAGAGGATTGTCTGCTTCTTCATATTCCTTCTTCGCGATCTCGTTAAAGAAACAGCTTCTTGCGCCCGTATGGCAGGCAACGCCGATCTGATTGACCTTTGCGAGGATGGTGTCAAAGTCGCAATCCGCGGACAGGCTCCGAACAAACTGGAAATGTCCGCTGGTCTCACCCTTGAGCCACTGTGACTGCCTTGAGCGACTGTAATAATGCATCTTGCCGGTCTTTAGCGTCTGCTCATAGGCTTCTTCGTTCATATATGCCACCATGAGCACTTCGAGCGTGCGATAATCCTGAACAACCACGGGAACAAGACCATTTTCGCCCTTCTTCAGCTGCTCCCACGAAAAGGCGGGAGTCAGGCGCTCCACTTCGATCCCGTTCTGCATGCAAAGATCTTTTAATGCCGTGATCTCGGTGGCGTTGTCATTGATCGCATTTCCAGTAAGACCGGACACGTTCTCTTCTCCAAGCACCTCGATCAGCTTGTTCAATGCGATCTGGCCGATAAAGATAAGGCAAGGCAGCTTTGTGATCTCATTTACCTCATGGATCACGTGCGGATTGAGTAAGATCAGGCCAGACAAGAATTCGTTGGCGGTCTTTAAGTGATCAAAGATCGTCTCCACCTTGCCAAAGCAAGCTAAGATCTTATTCTTGCCAAACTTCTGCGAAACTTCCTGAGTGATCTCTACGTTGGATTCCAGTTCAAAGTTCAGCGCAACCTTCTTGCAGCCTGCATAGAGGAGCTTTTTTACGTCCTCCATGCGTTTGATGTTGCCTGCTCCGATCACGTCCGCTTCTACAGCCTCGCAGATTTCCTTGATCTGATCGATGGTGTGGTCATGCTCCTGATCACCTTTGGAAAGGTCAAAGATCAGGATTTCATCCACGCCGTTTTCGTCATAATATTTCGCAAGGCTTAAAGGATCTTCATTGATCACGGTAAGGTCGTTTAAGTTCTGTACGGCCTTTCCCTGATAGAGATACATACTTGAGACGAATCTTTTTTTCATTGTACTTACAGTGCTCCCTTCGTGCTCAGAACGCCGGTAACCCTAGGGTCATAGCTCACGGCATCGTCCAAAGCTTTTGCGAACGCCTTGAACATGGCTTCGATGACATGGTGACTGTTCGAACCAGCCAGCTTTTTAACGTGGATGTTCATGCCTGCGGAATAGCTTACCGCATAAAAGAATTCACGAACAAGCTCCGTGTCAAGCGCGCCAACGCGTTCGGTATTAAAATCGCATTCGAAATTTAAGTATGGCCTGCCGCAAAGATCCACGGCACAAAGCACGAGCGCATCGTCCATCGGCAAAATGAAATAACCAAAGCGTCTGATCCCGGCCTTATCCCCTACGGCCTTTGCAATCGCCTGACCAAGAACGATCCCGCAATCCTCAACACTGTGATGTCCGTCCACCTGAAGGTCGCCCTTCACGGTACAATCCAGATCAAAGAAGCCGTGTTTTGCAAAGCCCTCAAGCATGTGATCAAAGAATCCAATGCCGGTGCTCACGCTGCTTTTTCCGCTTCCGTCGAGGTCAAGCGTTATGCTGATGTCGGTTTCCTTTGTGGTTCTTTCGATTTTTGCGATCCTGTTATCCATGCGTGCCTCCTTTATTTACTCAAATCGAACCTTGATGCTGTTTGCGTGAGCCGTCAGACCCTCGCTCTTTGCAAAGCACTGAATGTCATCGCTGACCTTTTCGAGCGCTTCGCGAGAATAAGAAATAATGCTTGTCTTTTTGATAAAGTCATCTACGTTCACGGGTGAGAAGAACTTCGCCGTTCCGTTGGTCGGAAGAATGTGGTTCGGGCCTGCGAAATAATCGCCAAGAGGCTCGGAAGCATATTCTCCAAGGAAGATCGCGCCTGCATTGCGGATCTTCGTCATGGTGTCAAAGGGATTCTTAGTGAGGAGCTCTAAGTGCTCAGATGCAATGTCGTTGACTGCATCGATCGCATCGTCCATGTTCTCGGCAACTAAGATATATCCGTAATTATCGAGGGACTTTTGAATGATCTCCTTACGCTCAAGGACTGCCGTGAAGCCATCCACTTCCTTGGAAACCTGCTCGGCAAGCTCCTTGGAGGTCGTGATCAGAATGGCGCTTGCAAGCTCATCGTGCTCTGCCTGGGAAAGGAGGTCTGCGGCAACATATCTTGCATTTGCGCTCTCATCTGCAAGAACCAGGATCTCGCTGGGACCTGCGATGGAATCAATGCTCACGTAACCGTAAACGGCTTTCTTTGCAAGGGCCACAAAGATGTTTCCGGGGCCCGTGATCTTGTAAACTTTAGGAATGGATGCGGTGCCATATGCCATCGCCGCGATCGCCTGTGCGCCGCCAACCTTGTAGATCTCGTCTACGCCGGCAATGTCAGCTGCCACAAGGGTTCCGGGATTGACGCTTCCGTCCGGTCCGGGAGGCGTCGTCATGATGATGCGGTCAACGCCTGCCACCCTCGCGGGCACGACGTTCATCAGAACGCTGGAAGGATATGCAGCCTTGCCGCCGGGAACGTAAACGCCAACCTTCTCGATTGCGGTGAACTTCATGCCAAGCATCGTGCCGTCGGGCTTTGCGTCAAACCAGCTGTTTCGAAGCTGCTTCTCGTGAAAGATGCGAATGTTTTCCGCCGACTTACGGATCACTTCGACAAGCTTTGCATCCAGTTTTCCGTATGCCTCATCGATCTCCGCTCTCGTTACTTTGATGTTTTCAGGGGTTAATTCAAAACGGTCAAACTTCTTTGTGTATTCAAACACTGCGGCATCCCCGTTTTCCTTGACATTCTCAAGGATCTCATTCACGGTTGCCTCATATTTCCCATATTGGTTCGGGCTTCTTTTCAGAAGATCGCCCAAGAGGTTTTTCTTGCTTTCTTTTGTAAGATTTATGATCCTCATATTCTTTTCCTTCTTTCAAGTCTTATTTGTTTTCCTGGTTTTCCGATTCCAGGTAGGCACGGATCTTCATGACAAGCTCGCGGATCCTTGCCTTTTCCATCTGCATGCTGACGGGATTTACAATCATTCTTGCGCTCAAGGGGCAAACCTCCTCGAGGACGCCAAGCCCGTTTTCGCGAAGCGTCGAACCGGTTTCAACGATGTCAACGATCACGTCGGAAAGCTGTACCAAGGGGCCAAGCTCCACGGAACCGTTCAATTTGATGATGTCGACGGTCTGATGCTTCTTGTTGTAGAAATAATCCTTTGCGATATTGGGATATTTGCTCGCCACGCGAATTCTCTCATGGTGCAAAAGAAGGTCCTTTGCGCTCTCCGGTCCGCAGACGCACATTCTGCATTTGCCAAACCCAAGATCAAGCACTTCGTAGACGTTGCGGTTTTCTTCGAGAATGGTGTCATAGCCGACAACGCCAATGTCGGCGCTTCCGAGCTCCACGTAGGTCGGTACGTCCGGACCCTTTGCAAGGAAGAACTTCATCTTCAGCTCTTCATTGACAAAGATCAGCTTTCTTGAACTTTTATCTCGCATCTCCTCGCAGGTGATGCCGATCTTCTCAAAGATATCAAGTGTTTTGCTCGCAAGCCTTCCCTTTCCCAAGGCGAAGGTCAGATATCTTTCATCATTAAACTTGGATTCCATTTTATTCCCTTTCATCAGTTCTCTTTTGCAATGAGGGATACGCATTTGCCCTGCGCCCTTAGTTCCATTGCCTTGGAAAGTGCACTCGCAAAAACGGAGGCGTTTCCGGGAGTATATTCTACCTGCAGGGTCTCGCCCGTGGGAATCTGTGCCTTCTGGCGCGCTAAGGCTTCCATCAGGTCATCGATCACGATGGCAAACCCAACTGCGGGAGCATCCTTGCCAAAACGAGCCAGCAAGGTGTTGTAGCGACCGCCGGTGATGATCGCATTGCCTACGCCGTAAGTATAGGCTTTGAAGATCACGCCTGTATAATAGTTGTATTTGCTGAGCATGCCGAGGTCATAAGATACGTAATCAGCCACGCCGTAAAGCCTGAGCACTTCATCGAGCTTTTCAAGTCGTTCGATCGCTGCAAGGGAACGTTCGTTATGAACTAACTTCTTCGCATCATTCAAGGAGGTCATGCTGTTAAACAGGTCGGCCACCTTAAGAAGCGTTTCGCGGTAAGGGTCAGATACGTTGCGCTCCTTCAAAAGCTCTGCAGCCGCAAAAAAGTTCTTACCGGAAATGCAGGCTCTAAGGTCCATCTCCGTCTCTTCGTCAAGTCCGGCTTCCTGGCAAAGGCCCTTAAAGTACTCCACCTGACCGATGCTGACCTGAAACTCCTGAAGGCCGGCCTTCTTTAAGGATTCCACCACAAGGGCGATCATCTCGCCGTCCGCCTCAACGGAAGCATCACCGATCAGCTCCGCTCCCATTTGCGTTACTTCCTTGAGCTTTCCCTGAAGATTCGAAGTGTTTACGTAGGTGTTGCCCTTATAGGTAAAGCGAATGGGATGCGTCTCTTCCATGAAATATTTCGCCGCACATCTTGCCATGGAAGGCGTAAAATCAGGACGAAGCGCCAGCGTGTTCCCTTCCTTGTCAAAGAACTTATAAAGCTCCTTGCTCGGTATGGTTCCGATCTCCTTGGAAAAGACGTCGAAATATTCAAAGGTCGGCGTCTGTATGTCTTCGTAGCCATAGCTTGCGATCAGGGAATGCAGGCGGTTTTCCACCTCAAGCTTTCTCGCATATTCTTTTCCATAAATGTCTCTCACGCCTTCCGGCGTGTGCAGTAGTCTTTGATTCATTGTTTTTCCTCGCACTTTAGCGTGGTAGCGTGCTAATTTGCTACCATACTACCATACTAAATTGTTTCTGTCAATAAGAAAATTCAATAAATTATTCCAGCCCTTCCCTGTCCTCGAGATCGATCTTCAGGCCCTCAAGATAAGGGACAAGAACTCCATTCACCTTAGGAAGCACATAGGCAGGATTGAGTTCGTCATATCGAAAGCTCTTTCTGCCTCCGCTTTGCGCACGGTCCCAGAAGTACTTCAGCATTTCATAGGGCAGGTAATACAGAATGTCTTTATGAGAATAAAAGATCAAAAAGAAGGCAATGCCTCCCTGCTTTTCAAATCGCTCCATGAACGAGACCTGATGGGCGTGGATGTTCTGAAGGTTAAAGGTGTCCACGGCACATTCCTTCGCATCAAAGCAAACGGGAATGCCCTGTACCGCACCCACGTAATCGACGGTACTCTTCTGGTCAAAATAGGCAAGCGTGATCTGGTTTTTGCCGGGATCCATTTTCACGGGCGTAATGGGGGTTGGCACCTTTTGGATCAAGGCAAGGCCAAGCTCGTCATAGCGCTCGTTGGTACGATTGATCATTTCCTCTAACGTGGAACCTCGAAGGCCCCTTGAATTCCAGGTTGCCATGATCCTCCTCTCCTTTCAGGGCATTCCTTTTGGAACAAAAAACTAGCAATTTAATGCCTTATTCAAAAAGGCTGCCTGAAATCATCTCAAAATCATTTGGAAGCGGCGCCGTGATGCTCATGTTAGAAAGAGGCATCAAAACGTCTAAATCTTCCAGCGGAAGGTCTTGTACTTCATTCATATCAGGAAACGTTACGTGATGACAATGCAATAGCTGCGACTTTCTGCCGAAGTTTTTCTTGTCTATGGCGAAAAGCTCCGGCGTACTGTACTTGCAATCTCCCAGGATGGGATGGCCAATGGAAGAAAGGTGTGCGCGGATCTGATGCGTTTTCCCCGTGATCAACTCGAGTTCCAAAAGCGTGTGTTCCTTCCCGAGTTTGATCGGCCTGTACTTTGTGCAGACATAGGAAGAATCAGGGAGTTCTTCTTTTGAAACCGTTACCTGATTGGTGTTTTCGTCTTTTGAAAGATACCCTTCGATCTGACCAGGTTCACTTATGATGCCATGGCAGATGGTCTGATAGAACTTTCCGATCTTTCGCTCGCGGATCAGGTAGGATAAAACACGAGATCCGGGAAGCGTTTTGCCGCAAAGAAGAATTCCGCTTGTGTTTCGATCAAGTCTGTTGCAGATCGATGGGCGAAACTTAGAAAGTGATTTTTTGTCCACCTCTCCTTTGGCGAGCAGATATCCTATTGTCCACTCATTTGCGGATAAGTCTTCAGGCTTTGCCTTTTGGCTTAAAACGCCGTTAGGCTTATCAATGATCAATACATGCGGCGTCTCGTAAAGCACCTTGATCCCGGTAAACTTACGATATGCGTTCTCATAAGTCGCCATGGAATCTTCGCATAGCTTTGCGTCAGAAAACTTCTGAAAGGTTTCATCGCTAAAAAAGCATTGTATGACGTCGCCGGTTTTCAAGGGTTCCTTCCCTTCTGCCTTCTTTCCGTTCAGCGTCAGATTCTTCTTTCGAAGCTGCTGATACAGAAGGCTTTGCGGCGCATTTGGCAATGCTTTCTTTAGAAACCTATCTAGTCGCTGCCCTGCTTCGTTGGGCCCGATCCGTAACTCTTTCATGACATTTTCCTTATCGTTATAAAGTAATGGCCTTTAGCGTTTCAAGAATTCTTGCAGTATTGGATTCGTCGCAGGAAAGCTCTTGCATTTGATCCAACCGGTCAAGGTACTTTGAAAGGTCCGTAAAGACCTTGACGTTCACATTCTTTAACTGGTCTGCCTTCAGTCTTTGTTCCACGTGCTTTGTGAAGGCGGATTCATCAAACTTCGGGTCGAAAGAATATCCGCAAACCGTATTGCCTTTAACGGTCAAATGACTGATATTGTGGTTTTTCTCGTTGCTGGTAAAGAAAAGATCATATAAGCACGCAAGTCCCGCACTGTGCTCTTCGATCTTTTTTGCGTCCTCATCGCCAAGTCCTTTTGCAATACAGAACATGATCGTGACCACAAGAGATTTGGTGGCGGGAAGAATCCCAAGAACGGCCACAATGGTCAATAGATTAAGCCTCGTCTTTGTCGTAAACCATCCGGCAAAGAAAAGCGCCGCCGAAAGCGCATAAAGAAGCACCGTTTTAGCGATCTCATAGTGCTTTTGCGTCTTAAGATAATGCTTAGTCCCTTTCATGGATTCGCCGGAAAGTAATCTGATCAGGTTCATGAAAATGCTTCGTCCTTCCTGGTGGAAATTTGATCCAAAAATCAAAAGTCAAAAAAATCAAAAAAGTCAAAAACGGAAGTGTCCGCCGCCTTCTTAATCTCCTCCCAGTTGTCCTGAGAATCCTCATCGGCCACGGCGCAGACCGTCATGTTTGCATTCTTTCCGGCACAGATCCCAGGAAGAATGTCCTCAAACACAAGGCAGTCACATGGCGACACGCCCAGTTTCTTTGCCACTTCCAGATAAATGTCGGGTGCGGGTTTTCCCTTCAGCACTTCACTGCCCGTCAGGACACAGGAAAACACGTCCAACAGACCGTGAACGCGGAGAACGTTTTCGGCTAGCTCCCTGGAATTGCTGGTCGCAATCCCAAGGCGGATGCCGTTCCTCTTGCAGCCTTCCAAAAAGTCAGGGATTCCAGGCTTAAGAGGTACCTCTTTTTCATATTTATCCCATGCCATGTGATTCCAGTCAGCCTTCATCTGCTCAATGCTGTCAGGGATTTTATAGGTTTCTTTGACGTAGATGGCAGTCTCATGAAAACTCATGCCTTCGATCTTGGATTTGATCTCCTCGCGGCATTCTAAGGTAATGCCAAATCTTCCAAGATATTCCTTATCAATCTCGCCCCAGATCCACATGGAATCGACCAAAGAACCGTCCAGGTCAAAGATCACGGCCTTCTTGCCCTCGATCATGTGCCTTTTTTCTTCGATCACAGATCTTGATCCGCGAAGGAGCTCCACTTCCTCTATCTTCAGTGCCCTGCACTCTCCGGGCCCAAGCAAAGGATCAAGCGATAATGCGCCAAAACGCATGCGCTTTAAGTACGTAACGCGATTCCCAACGGCTTCGAGCATACGTTTTACCTGATGAAAACGACCCTCACAAATGGTCAGGTGAATCCATTCGCCCTCTACGTCCGTGTCTTTTGCTTTTGTGACAAAGGCTGGCTTCGTAGGCGTTTCATCACCTATGTCCACGCCTTCTTCCAAAGCCTTCATGTCCTTATCTGACAGCGGTTTTTCCAGTTGTACGAGATAGGTCTTTGGAACATGTTTCTTAGGGGAAAGCAGGTTATGTGCAAGCGCACCGTCATTTGTTAAAAGCAGGAGTCCTTCCGTATCCTTATCAAGGCGACCTACGGGGAAAAGGTCCTTTCTTGCACCTTCAGGAAGAAGGCCGATCACCGTCTCGGACAGCTGATCTTTCGTTGCAGAGATGACTCCGGCAGGCTTATTCAGCACAAAGTATTGAAAGGCTTCATAGGTTAGCTTCTCGCCTTTCCATAGCACCTGGTCCTTCTTGGGATCGATCTGTTCCTGTGGCGAGGTCATGGTCTTCCCGTTCACGGACACTTCTTTTCTGCGCAATATTTCCTTGACTTGGGTTCTGGTCCCAAGATTGCATTCGGTCAAAAACTTATCAAGTCTCATTTTCTTTCCTTGGCTAATCTTCTTTCTTTTTCCGCGGGAGCAACAGGGTAAAAAGAATGATGAAAAATAACAACACTCCCGTAGCAATGCAGGCGATCCCGATCACTTTGAATAATTTCGCTTTCTTGTCTGCTTCGGGACTTGGTGCTTCCGGCTCAGGGTCTACCTGTACCTCGCGGATCTCTTTCGTCGCTTCAAGGGTTGGAACGGGCTTTTGGAACATCTGATCAAAGGTCAGTACGTTACTGATGCAGTCAAGATCATAGGGGTTATAAACTCGAAGCGCAAGTCTTGGCGTCGATTTGTCCGGTACCTCAATGTCTATCCGGAAACTATCCGGCATTTCACCCGTAAGGATGTCGCCGCCAGGCAGCGGGATCCCGCTTCCAAAGGTTTCGCCGCCGTCAAAGCTTACGGAATAATAGATCAAATTGGAATCTGGATCTTCGCCGGTCAGATATACCGAAACAAGGTCCTCTTCATATTTCGCATCAATGAGCGTAATGTGACAATAGAGCGGCTCCGTCAGATCCTGCATGGCTCTTGGTACCAATTGATTCTTGGTCACTTCAGGGAGATCCTGTGCATCTTCCGTGTGATCTTCGCCGAGGGATTTGCTCTTAAGACCAAAATACTTCGCAACGGCAAGTGCATCCGCTTTTCCAAAAAGCTTCCAATCCTCCTCGGAATCACAGAATTCCTGATCGAGGGGATGGTCTACGTGACAATGCTCCACAATGAGCGCAGGCACGCCGAGGGTAACGGATTCACGAATGACGCCGTAATAATCATTTCCTTTGCTGTGACGCCTTGTCTTGACGCCGCGGATAAAGACGCCCATGTCGCGATATTCGCGAAGAAAACAAGTGGCGAGCTGATAGCCTTGCGCATGATATTCCGGTATCAATGAGATCCAGGCCTCAGCGCCAAACAGAGCATGGCTTTCAGATGCGTTGTAATGAATGCTGACCAGGAAATCTGCATTCAGGTCCGCCGCAACCTTTGCGCGATCCTTCAGTGACAGGTCCGTATCGTCCTCGCGGGTCAGATACACTTTGATGCCATCGTATTTTCTGAGTTCTTCGGCCATGACCTGTGCAGTCAAAAGATTCATGTCTTTTTCTAGGTATGCGCCCTCTTCCGTTCCGTTGTTTTCGCCGCCGTGACCGGGATCCAACACGAGAATGATGGGATCCTTTGTCTTTTGAATCCTGGGAGCGGCACTTGCGTTCATGCAAAGAATAAGGAACGCAACGCATAGGAGGATTCCGCTGAAAATGTGTTTCTTATGCATTTTTGTGCCTCCTTTTTTGACTATCTATAAGATAAACCAGCTTTCGAAGGGAAAACTGGTTTATCAGTAAAAAGCTATTGTTTTATCTTGCTGTTACTCTTCCTGCTCGTCCTCGTCTTGCTCAGGCGCTGCTTCAGGCTCGGGAGCGGGATGAAGCTGGTTGATGTTGTTCTGGATCAAGGTCTGATACTCATTTAAGGAGCTGATCAGCTTGTCGTAGCTGTCCTGAGTGCTCTGTACGCTTCTGCTGTAGTTAGCGGTTGCGGAATTGCTTGCGGACTCAATGATCTTTGCAAGGTGCTGAAGCACGTCGTCCATATATGCATTCGCAGCATCCTTTAAGTTGTTGGCTTCGATCGTCGCGTTGTCAATGATGCCCTGAGCCTTATTGACTGCCATGTTCACAAATTCATCTGCTCTTGCATGCGCACGGAGCATAACCTCATGCTCGCTGATCATCTGATTGTGCTCGATGGTCGCCTGCTCCAAAAGGGCTCTTGCCTGTTGCTCTGCCTCAGCCTTCATTGCCTCGGCGCGCTCTGCTGCGTCCTGCAGGATCGCATCCTTATTAGCGATGATCTTCTGGTACTGTTTGATCTCATCAGGGGTCTTGCGACGAAGCTCCTGAAGCATTTCTTCCATTTCCTCGCGATTAACTATCACGTCGGTACTGGAAAACATGCGGTTCTTACTGTTGGCAAGATAGTTTTCAATGTCAGTAATGATCTGTTCGATCTTGTTAATGCTGTTCATAACTTCATTCGCCCTTCCCTTTATATTTATCCTGGATCATCTTTGCCACGAAATCAGGCACGCACGGACTGACGTCGCCGCCAAAATATGCGATTTCTTTCACGCCCGAGGAACTTAAGTAGGCATATTCCAAACTGGTTGTCAGGAATACCGTATCCAATTTCTCGTGGGAAAGCTGACGGTTCGTCTGAGCAAGCTGCAGTTCGTATTCGAAGTCCGTCACGGCACGAAGGCCTCTGACTGCAACGTGGATATCATTGCTCGCCGCATAATTGATGAGGAGCCCGCTGAAGCTGTCAATCTTAACGTTTACAAGGTCCTTCGTGGCCTCCTTTAATATATTAACACGTTCCTCTACAGAAAACAACGCACTTTTTTCTTTATTGTTCAAAACGGCGACGATCAATTCGTCGAACATGGAGGACGCTCTTTTGATGACGTCCAGGTGTCCATAAGTCATGGGATCAAAGCTTCCGGGGTAGACTGCTCTTATCATGTTTTTTCCTCTTTTTCCTCACGCTTTACGCTTTTTGAAGGAACACGTGTTTATTGGTTTTATAGGTTTTCTCACGCTTTATTTCATAGCCAAGATCGGCTGCAAAGGCGAAATCGCGCTTTTTCTCCTCCTCAATGATGATCAGCGTCTCATCATCAACGAAAGGCATGTTGCAAAGGGCCCTTAAAATTCTTTCGTCCTCGCCCTTGCCGTAGGGCGGATCCATGAAGATCACGTCGACGTGCTTTTCGTGGATCTGGGTCAGGGCTGCGGCCGCATCCTGCTTTATTACTATAGCACGGTCCTGGAATTTCGTAAATGCCAGATTTTGATGAATGCAGGAAAGCGCAGGTGCAGCGTTTTCGATGAAATATGCTTTCTTTGCGCCGCGGCTGATCGCTTCAATGCCAATTGCTCCGCTTCCCGAATAAAGATCCACGAAAACGCTTCCCGGCACGTCATTCTGCAGTATATTAAACAAAGTTTCCTTGATCCTGTCCGTGGTCGGCCTGGTGTCCTGACCTTCCGGTGCTTTTAGGGGCAGGCTCCTCGCCGTGCCCGCGATCACTCTCATCATATCTTATACCTCTAACTGCTGATTATCCGCGAACCTTGATGCCCTTGGAGTCCCTTGAGCCAAGCTTGATGCCATTCAGCGAAAGCGTCTTACCCTTGTGTTCCACGGTCACTTCCACGCCGTTTCGAAGGTAATATACCTCTTCCACCTCGTCCTTCGGTGAAAGCTTCATGCCGCGTACGCCCACGGCCGTCTTTTTCTTTTCAGGGATCTGCTCTAACGGGAATCTTAGGAAGAACCCTTCCTTGGTCCGAAGAACAATGTTCTTTTGATCGATCAGCGGCTGTACGCTTACGACCGCGTCACCGTCACCGAGCTTGGTTGCAGCAACGCTACGGCTCCGAACGTCAAACTCTCCGCCGTCCACGACCTTCATCATGCTCTGTTTCGTGACAAAGATCAGTTGCCTTAGATTCAGGTCAGATTGCGAAGCAATGCAGACAATGTTCTCCTCTTTCGAGTTGAAATTGCTGACATTGTCGATGGGCGTACCCTTGTCGCGAAGCTTTCCTGCAGGCAGGTCCATGACTTTGATGGTATGCATGACGCCGGTATCCGTAAAGAGACACACCTTTCCGACGTTCTTGCAGACAAAGGAATATTTGAACTCCGTTTCCGCAACCTCTTTGTTTCTCTCGTAGGTCTGCACGTCGATGGTCTTGGCATATCCAAAGCGGTCCATCAGGAAGTAAACGTCGGTCTCCTCGATCTCCTTCTCCTTATATACCGCCTCAACGCCGTTTTCAATGACGGTGCGTCTAGGCCTGCCATATTCCTTCTTAAAGCCGTCGAGCTCGCTGATGATGACCTGTGCCATGGAATCACGGCGGTCCAAAATATCCTCATAGCGATAGATGTTCGCCAGCGTCTCCTCGTGTTCTGCGATCAGTGCCTCGATCTCAAGTCCGATCAGCTTATAGAGTCGCATCTCCAAAATGGCATTTGCCTGTTTTTCGGAGAACATGAGCTGTGTTGCCATGATCTTGGATTCCTTTGAGCGGAAACGGATCCCGTCGATCTTTCCTTCCACAAGGCAAGCCTTTGCCATGGCGCGATCCTTGGACCCGCGCAGGATCTCAATGATCAGGTCGATCACGTTGCAGGCCTTGATCAGGCCCTCCTGGATCTCCTTTTTTTCTAGTTCTCTCGCGAGCAGATTGGTATATTTCCTCGTCGCGATCTCAAATTGGAAATCCACGTTCGCCTTGATGATCTCGCGAAGGCTCATCGTCTCCGGACGCCCCTCGTGGATCGCAAGCATATTCACGCCAAAGGTGTCCTCAAGGCGCGTCTTTTTGTAAAGCATGTTGACAAAGTTCTCGGCGTCGGCATCCTTTCTTAGCTCGATCACGATGCGGATGCCTTCTTTGGAACTCTGGTTGGAAATATCAACGATGTCAGCCGTCTTCTTCTGCTCCGCAAGCGCCGCAACGTCCGTTAAGAACTTCGAAATGTTTGCACCGATCATGGGATAAGGGATCTCGGTAATGACCACGTTGGTCTTACCGCCCTTTTGCTTTTCGTATTCCACCTTGCCGCGAAGCTTGATCTTACCGCTTCCAGTCTCATAGATTTCAAGGAGTTCATCTTGGTTGATGACAATGCCGCCCGTCGGGAAATCAGGGCCTTTGATATAACGCATCAGCTCACGCGTCGAGATGTTTTCGTCGTAAAGATATGCTTTCGTCGCGTCAATGACTTCACAAAGATTGTGTGGCGGAATGCTGGTCACCATGCCGACTGCGATACCGTCCGAACCGTTGACCAAAATGTTCGGGATCTTAACGGGCAGAACGCCGGGCTCTTTCTCCGTCTCATCGAAGTTAGGGATGAAATCCACGACGTCCTTGTCGAGATCGGCAAGAAAGGCTTCCTGCGTCACCTTCTGAAGCCTTGCTTCCGTATAACGCATGGCAGCTGCGCCGTCGCCTTCGATATTGCCGAAGTTTCCGTGGCCGTCTACGAGAGGCATGCCCTTCTTGAAATCCTGCGTCATGTTGACGAGTGCTTCATAAATGGAGCTATCGCCATGGGGATGGTACTTACCCATGGTATCACCGACGATGCGGGCACTCTTACGATAAGGCTTGTCGTAACGGATGCCAAGCTCATGCATATCATATAAAGTCCTTCTTTGTACGGGCTTTAGGCCATCCCGTACGTCCGGCAATGCCCTGGCGATGATGACGCTCATGGCATAGTCGATAAAGGATTTTTGCATTTCCTCGGAGTATTCGGTTTTAATGATTCGTTCGTTTGAATTCATGGAGAACTCCCGTGTTCCTAAGAATTATACGTCCAATGCCGCTTCCCTTGCGTGGTCATAAATATATGCTTTCCTGGGCGGAACCTCGGTTCCCATAAGGAGTTCCGTGATCTCGCTGGCCATTCTCGCGTCCTCGATCTCAACCTGCTTCATCATGCGGGTTTCGGGGTCAAGGGTGGTCTCCCAAAGCTGCTCGGCATCCATTTCGCCCAGTCCCTTATAGCGCTGCAGGGTGAAGGGCCCTTTGTGGGTCTTGCGGTATTTTTCCAATGCCTTGTCGTCGTAAAGATACTGCTCTTCACCCTTGCTTGGCATCGCCTTATAAAGCGGAGGCATGGCAATGTAAACATGTCCCTCGAAGATCAGCTCCGGCATAAAGCGGTAAAACAATGTCAAGAGCAAGGTGGATATGTGCGCACCGTCCACGTCCGCATCGGCCATGATGATGATCTTGTCGTAGCGGAGCTTTGAAATGTCAAAATCGTTGCCATATCCTTCCGAAAAGCCACATCCAAAGGCGTTGATCATGGTTTTGATCTCAGCGTTTGCAAGGATCTTGTCGATGCTGGCCTTTTCCACGTTCAGGATCTTGCCTCGGATTGGCAGGATGGCCTGATACATGCGGTTTCTTGCGGTCTTCGCGCTGCCGCCGGCGGAATCACCCTCTACGATAAAGATCTCACACTTGGAAGCATCCTTGGATTCGCAGTTCGCAAGCTTTCCGTTGGAGTCGAAGGAATACTTTTGCTTCGTCAGAAGGTTTGTCTTCGCCTTCTCTTCCGACTTACGGATCTTTGCAGCCTTTTCCGCACAAGAGATCACACTCTTAAGGGTCTCAAGGTTACGGTCAAAGAAGTGTACGACTTCGTCGCCCGTGATCTTGCTTACCACCTTTGCGGCATCCTGGTTATCCAGCTTCGTCTTGGTCTGACCCTCGAACCTGGGATCGGGATGCTTGATCGAAACCACTGCCGTCATGCCGTTACGCACGTCCGCACCGGTAAAGTTGATGTCTTTATCCTTAAGAACGCCAAGCTCTCTCGCGTAATTGTTGATGACCGCGGTGAAGTTGGTCTTAAAGCCCGTCAGATGCGTTCCGCCTTCGGAATTATAAATATTATTACAAAAGCCAAGCACGTTCTCATGGAATTCATTGACGTACTGGAAAGCCACTTCCACGGAGATCCCTTCGCTCTCGCCGCTAAAGTAGATCACGTCTGTGACGGTTTCCTTCGCTTTGTTCATGTCCTTGATGAATCCGACAATGCCTTCAGGCTCGTGATAAGTGATCTTTTCAGCCGATTCAGGGCGTTTGTCTTCATAAAGGATCGTTAGGCCCGGGTTCAGATAAGCCGTTTCATGAAGGCGGCTTTTCACCTCGTCCTCTTTGAATCTTGTGCGGTCAAAGATCGTGTCATCCGGCAAAAAGCTGATCGTGGTACCGGTCTCCCTGGTCTTTCCGACGATTGGAAGAAGCCCACCCTGCAGCTCAGTTGTTGGAATGCCGCGTTCATAAGTATCCTCGTAGATATTCCCGCCAACCTTTACGCGAACGGAAAGTCTTGTGGACAATGCGTTCACGACGGAGGAACCCACGCCATGAAGACCGCCGCTGGTCTTATATGCAGAATTATCAAATTTACCGCCGGCATGGAGGGTCGTAAACACAAGACGCTCAGCGCTGATGCCCTTTTCATGCATGCCGACGGGAATGCCTCGGCCATTGTCGGTAACGGTTGCGGAACCATCTGCCTCAAGCGTGACGCAGATCTTATCGCAATAGCCCGCAAGATGCTCGTCCACGGAATTGTCCAAGATCTCATAGATCAAGTGATTGAGGCCCTTGGTGGACACGCTGCCGATATACATGCCAGGACGTTTGCGGACTGCTTCGAGGCCTTCTAAGACGGTAATGCTTGAAGCTCCGTATTCCGGTTCTTTTGCCATGTTGCCAACTCCTTTTTTCATAGTGGCACGCATCGTTTTCCTTTGGGGGATCTCTTTGCGCACCATGAATATTTTACCATAGATATTGTGGTTTTGCAAAGGAAAATATACTAAATCATGCGTATTTTGGACATTTTCGGCACTTTTTACAAGCAAAAAAACAGAGCTGCTTTTCGCAACTCTGTTTTGAGATGAACGAAGGTTCTAAGCAAAGGTTTTTTGACAGCATCCAACGCCCAAAGCGCCAGGACCAACGTGGCAGGCAATGCTTAAGGGGAGCGGTGCGATCTCGACTTCATAACCAGGGAAGATCTCAAGCATCTCCTCTTTTAACTGAAGCGCAGCTTCCTCATTCGCCGTGTGTGCGATCTTGAGCCATACTTTACCAGGCGCAGGAACAACGCCGCCAAAACGCGTTTCAATGTCGTTTTTCAAAGCACCGAGCATCACGGATTTGCCCTGCGATAAGGTGCGGGCCTTCGAAAACGCATCCAGCTTCTCGCCCTGGATCTGCAGGATCGGTTTGATCTTAAGAAGCGTTCCGATCGCAGCCGCCGCCGGCGTGATCCTTCCGCCCTTTTTCAGATACTCCAGCGTATCCAGCATAATATAAATGGTGCAGCTGAATTTATCTTCTTCGAGCTTTTCACGAATGGTCTTCGCGTCAAAGCCTTTCCCGATCAGGATCTTTGCGTCCAAAAGAGATTGATGGAGCGTCACGGAAATACGCTGATTGTTCACGACAAAGACCTTGCCCTCATAAGGAGCATCCTGAGCAAGCATCATCGCCGTCTGGCATGCGCCGGAAAGACCACTGCTCATTGGAAGGTGCAAAATCTCGTCATAGTTCAAAAGAATCTGATCCCAAAGCCTACAAACCTCTTCAGGGGAAGGCTGGCTGGTGGAGATCACCGCCCCGCCGGTCTGTTTTTCGTAGAACTCTTCCTGCGTCAGGTTGACGCCTTCATAAAAATGCTCATCGTCGATCATAAAAGGCATAGGGATGACAAAGATGCCAAGGCGGTCTGCCTCTTCTTTGGTGATGCCGCTATTGCTGTCCGTTACGATTGCGATCTTGCTCATGCGCTTTTTGCCTCTCTTGCATCTTCTCGTAATAATGTCATGTTACTATTAAATTGAGCGAAAGTCAACTGTATTTGCGGTGCCGTCCGTAAAATACGCCTTGAGCCGCTGATGCTCAGGGAGCGCCAGATCAGGGTCTTTTCGCATCAGATCATCCACGATGTCCGATGAAAGTTTTAGAAGCTCTGCATCGTTATAAATGTCACCGATATGAAACGAAAACTCACCGCTCTGGCGGATCCCAAACAGGTCACCGGGGCCTCGAAGCCTTAGATCCTCAGAAGCGACAAAGAATCCGTCATTGGAGCGGTTTAGGATCCCCAGCCTTTCCATGGTCTCCTTGGATTCATTCGTACTCAGGAAGATGCAATAGCTCTGCGCGTCGCCTCTTCCGACACGACCTCGCAACTGATGGAGCTGCGCAAGTCCAAATCTCTCTGCATTTTCCACCATCATCACCGTGGCGTTCGGTACGTTGATCCCCACCTCGATCACGGTTGTGCTGACCAAGACGTCAATGTTTTTATGTGCAAAATCCTCCATGATCCGGGTTTTGTCCGCAGCCTTCATCTTACCGTGCAGATACGCAACTACGATCGATGGGGAAAGGGCCGAACGTAGCTTTTCTGCATAGTCCGTTACGTTCTCCAGGTCATCCATTTCGCCCTCTTCCACCTGCGGACAGATCACATAGGCTTGATGTCCTTCTGCCACTTGCTTTTCTATGAATTGCCATGCCTTAGGCCTGTAAGAAGTGCCAACGACACAGTTTTTGATCGGAAGCCTTCCTTCCGGCAATTCCTTGATCACGGAAATCTGAAGATCACCGTACAGGATGATCGCAAGCGTCCTAGGGATCGGCGTCGCGCTCATGACAAGCACGTGAGGTCTGAGCCCTTTTTCTGCAAGGGTCTCTCGCTGACGCACGCCAAATCTGTGTTGCTCATCCGTGACTACCAAAGCCAAATTCTTGAATACAACCTTTTCTTGTATGAGTGCATGGGTACCGATGATCAGGTTTGCCTCACCCGAGGCAATCTTCTCATACTGTTCCCTTTTTTCCTTTGCGGTCATGGATCCCACCAAAAGAACGGGTTTGAAGGCGAGATGATACTTTTTAATGTCCTTGCAGACATTTTCATAATGCTGCATGGCAAGCACTTCCGTCGGCGCCATTAAAGCGCCTTGATATCCATTCGCCACGGCCATGAGAAGTGCAAGGAATGCAACGATCGTCTTTCCTGAACCCACGTCGCCCTGGATCAGACGGTTCATGCACCTTTGGCCTTCCATGTCTTCACGGATCTCTGCCCAGACCTGCTTTTGCCCTTTGGTCAGCCGAAATGGCAAGGATTCCACGTATCGTACGGTATCTGCAGTTTCAATCATGGGATATTCGTTCGCGATCGTCGCGACAAAATCCTTGTTCTTGCGCATGCAAAAAAGAAAGTTGAAAAACTCATCAAAAACAAGCCTTCTTCGCGCCGTGATCGCGTCTTTTTCACTTGTAGGCAGGTGAATGTCATGAAGTGCCGTTTTCAAGTCCGTTATTTCTGCGCGCGAAAGCATGTCGGCGGGAAGATATTCTTCCGGAAAAGCATAGGAAGAAAGCGCCGTTTTGACCGCTTTTTGCATGGCTTGATTGGTAAGTCCCTTTGTCAGGGAATATTTCGGCTGCAGGATGCCGGTCAGGCGGTCATATTCCGCCGGAGAATAATACTTTGGCTGCTCCATGACAAAGGAAGGGCCCTTCACTTCCACTCTGCCGCGGAAAATATAGGTTGCGCCTGGTTTTAGGATCTTTGTTTGGAAAGGCATGTTAAAAAAGACAAGGGAAAGGAGACCCGTGTCGTCTTTTACGTTTACCGTCGTGATGGTAAGGCGCTTTCCTTTTCTGCTTGCAGGCGTTGTCAAGACGGTCCCAAGTACGGCGGAAATAGTGCTGTTCGTGAGAGCCTTGATCTTCACGGGCTTTTCAAACCGTTCATAGTCCTTTGGAAAATTGCGCAAAAGATCCCCGACGGTCAAGAGGCCAAGCTTTGTATATAATTTCTGGCTTTTTTCGCCAATGCCCTTCAGCTCAAGAAGGGAGGAATCCTTTGTTAATGCCACGTTACATACCCTTTCCTATAATTCGTGTCACGGACCTAAAAAACTCATGATTGAAAAAGAGGGGCGTTCCTGCCAATGCAAAAGCGCCCCATAAATTCAAAACTTTATTCGACGGAAATCAAGTAATAATAGATCGGTTGACCTCCATTTTGAAGCTCGATGTCGAGATTCGGATTGGCCTTTGCCACCTCGTTGCGCATCGCCTCAGCGTCCTGTGCACTTACGTCACTTCCGTAGTAGATGCTGATGAGCTCGGAATCAGGATCGATCATCGCCTTAACGGTCTCCAAAACGACTTCCGTAAGCTCCTTGCCGTTAGCGAGAATGCCGTCATCACCGACACCCATGTAATCGTCTTTTTTGATCTCCTTGTCATCGATCACGGTGTCACGAACGGCATACGTGATCTGACCGGTTTTCACCTTGCCGATCTCGCTGATCATCACTTCCTCGTTTTCATCCACGGAGGATCCGTCCATGTAATTGATCACGGCCGTGATGCCCTGGGGGATCGTCTTCGTCGGGATCACCAGGAGGTTCTTGTCCGTCGTCAGCTCAGCTGCCTGACGCGCCGCAAGAATGATGTTCTTATTGTTCGGAAGGACAAAAACGTTTTCCGCATTGACCATTTCCACGGCGTCCAGAATGTCAGCCGTGCTCGGGTTCATGGTCTGTCCGCCTTCGATCACGTGATCCACGCCAATGCTCTTGAAAATCTCACTAAGGCCTTCGCCTGCGGAGATTGCAATGAAACCAACCTTCTTGGGCGGCTCCTTGGGCTTCTTTACTTCCTTTGCCTTTTGCTCTTCTGCCTTCTGCGCTTCCTTGAAAAGCTTTTCCTCATGCTCAAGACGCATGTTGTCGATCTTCATGTTCGTGAGTTGCCCGAACTTTAAGCCCTTCTGGATCGCGAGACCGGGATCGTTCGTGTGTACATGAACCTTTACAACCTCACCGTCGCAAACGCAAACGATGGAATCGCCAATGGATTCAAGATAAGCCTTGAAATCCATTTCAGTCTTGATGTTGAAATTCTTGTTTAAGAGAATGATAAACTCAGTACAATAACCAAATTTGATGTCTGCTTCCGACTGGCCTGCACTTGTTTTCTTTTCATCGCTCGGCGCGTTGTCAGAAACTGTATAGCTGACTTCCTTGCCACAGAGTGCATCATATGCGCCCGAAAGCACTTCGATGAGTCCCTGTCCGCCCGAGTCCACTACGCCTGCCTGCTTTAGTACGGGAAGAAGCTCCGGGGTCTGGCTCAAAACATATCTGCCGTGCTCAAGCACCTGACCGACAAACTCTGCCAGGTCGGTAACGCCTGCGGCGGAAAGCTCTGCGGCTTTCTCGGAAATGCCTTTTGCAACGGTAAGAATAGTGCCCTCCTTGGGCTTCATAACGGCTTTATATGCCGTCTCAACGGCCTTTTCACAGCTTTCGGTGATGATCGCAACGTTTAATTTGTCATAGGTCTTGATCACCTTGGTAAGACCGCGGAACAGCTGGGACAGGATCACGCCCGAGTTTCCTCTTGCGCCGCGAAGCGATCCGCTCGAGATTGCCTTGCAAAGTGCTTCCATGGAAGGAGCCTCTCCAAGTGCGGTTACTTCCTTTGCCGCTGACATGATCGTCATCGTCATGTTTGTACCCGTGTCTCCGTCAGGTACAGGGAATACGTTCAGCTCATTGATGTATTCCTTTTTACTCTCCAAACACTTCGCACCGGCTAAAAACATCTTGGAAAGCATTTTAGCATCGATTTCTTGGTAAGACACAACAAAATCCTCCTTAATCAATCACTCTCACACCTTCGACAAAGATGTTGATTTTTTCTACTTCAAGACCGGTAAACTGCTCGACCTTGTACTTTACGTTGCCGATGAGATTGTCTGCAACTGCAACAATGCTGACACCATAAGCAACGATCACGTGGAAGTCCAGAATCAGCTTATGATTTGCGCTGAAGGACACGTTGATGCCCTTACTTAAACTGTCAAACTTTAAGATGCGAACGAGGCCGTCGCGCACGTTGGCAACCGTCATTCCAACGATACCAAAGCATTCCACTGCAACGCTGCCTGCATATTGCGCGATGACGTCTTGATTAATGGCAATACTGCCCATGTGAGTATCAATCGAAGAATTCTTCATAGAGTCACCATACCTTTCCGTTTCCGATTTGAAGATTCCTTGACAGCTAAACGCTATCTATAACACTATAACGTCTTTTTCCGAAAAAATAAAGTTCAAATCATAAAAATATGGGTTTTTTGAAAAAAAAGTATTTTTTTGCTTGCTTTTCTAAGCGGTATCTGTTATTATAACACTGTTGTGAAAATTCGCGACTTGAATTTGTGAGATCGGTCAGACAGGAGGTGTCAGGATGGCTAAATGTGATATTTGTGGCAAGGGAGTACATTTTGGTAACAACGTAAGCCACTCTCATAGAAGAAGCAATGCGATTTGGAATTCGAACGTAAAGAACGTTAAGTGCAAGGTTAACGGCGTATCGAAGAAGCTCCATGTCTGCACCAGTTGCTTACGCTCCAACAAAGTAGAAAGAGCTTAAATCAATCAAACAAAAACGGGTTGGAATTCCAGCCCGTTTTTTTGTTGCTTTTTTCTGCTTGGTTTTATGAAAAACATACTCCGTCAAGGAGCTTCCTAGTTCTCCTCTTCCTGCGGGAATGCTGCGTCCAAAGCCTGCTCATCAGAAACTTCTTCAGTAGCCTTATCCTTCTTCTTATCAAGGAATTTGTCCACCATGTCAGGCACCATGTCCAAAACCTTGGTAACGGTATCCTGGTTCTTTACGTTTACAAGCTTTACGCTTCCATTCTGAATGACCAAAACTGCGGAAGGGGTCATCTTACCGCCAATACCGCCGGCACCAGATCCCTTTTGCTTCTCGCCATTGCTTCCGGAACCTGCGCCAACGCCAAAGGTTACGTCAACCAGCGGAAGGATAATGGTATCCCCGATCTTAGTAGCCTCACCAACGACGGTTTTCGTTGAAAGAACGGAATTCATGCCGGCAAGCAGAGATTCCACCACGCTTTGAAATTGATTGTCATTTGTTGCCATGTCCATCCTCCATTCTGCGCTTTATGCGCCCTCTTCCGATTTATTTTTTTCGTTTTTATGTGCTTTCCACTTTTTTCGAAGGATCTTGAAACGCTTGTCCAAAAGGATCCGAAGCGCATCCCAGATCACCGTAAATAACATAAACCAGCCTTTTACGAAGAGCTCTCCTTCCAAGATCTTCCGTTCAAAATCCGGCGTAAAGGTAAATACCTTAAAGCGCTTTGGATAAAGTGACCTTAGAACCGTATATCCGCCATAAACATATCCCGTAACGTCAGGTGACGCTGCTCCAAAGAGGATTCTCCCTCTGATCTTTCTTGGGAAAAGGTTTTTAAGTAGGTGCAGCACCTTGGCCAAGGCAGCCTGGACAAAAGGCTTTGTATTGCCGTCTTCCCAAAGGGCCTTATAAAACTTGATCTCTTCGATCAGTTCACCCACCTTTTCTTTCAGCGGCTTCTTTGTTCCGGGCTTTTTATTCTCGGACTTTTTTTCTTTCTTCTTCTTTTTTCCGAACTTATGGCCTTCCTGCGCAGGTTTGTCTGATTCTGATACAGTTTCACTGGCATTCGAGGTTGTGTCTGCTAATTCTGAGGTAGTCTCAGTATCTCCGGGAGCCTCTTCGCTTACTTCTGAAGGCTGCTTAGCATCTCCTGATCCATGTTCGCCCTGCGTCACATCCTGCATCGTCTCGTTTTGATCAAGCTCATCTTGCGCTGTCTCGCTTTGACTTTCAGGCTTCGCATCATCTGCTGGAGGTTCTTGCCCGTTGCTTTGCATGCTTTTTTTCGTTGGCTTTTTCTTTTTTTTGTCAGAATCTTTCTTTCCCAGAATGGAAAACCACAAGACTTTGAGCGTCGGCGTTGCCGGCTTTGGCAAGGTCATGAAAAATCTCACGAAACCAAAGAGCCAGCGCACGCGAACCGTGACGTCCTTTTTTTCTTCGCTGAGTTCTCCACTGACCTCATAAGAAATCGGAAAGAACAATAACAGCAAGATCACGGCAAGCAGAAATATGAGTATTCCCAAAAGTATGCGGCCTATGACTGCCATTCACAAAACTCCTTCAAATTGCAATCCTTTCGGATGGAAAGACAATCCTCAGTGATCTTGATGATCAAGGCTACTGCATCCTCATGATCCTTAGCGACACCGACAACCCTGACAACGTGATCGGCATAATATCCCTGCGCCAGATATCTTGAAGAGATCACTTCCAGCTGGTCAGTCCCTCCGCGTGGCAAAGTCAAAAGAAAAACATTCGATAAAAGCGGGGTTTCGAGAATTTGCTCCTTTGCTTTCTCAAAATCCTTTTCGCGCATGGATTCCCCAAGATAAAGATTTGGAGAAAACTCGATCATCCTTTGCTTCTTTACGCGAAAAAGTTCTTTAACCTTCAAGCCTGTGAATACCCCACGCATTGTTTTTCTTTAATTCCTGATATTCCGCATATGCTTTTTCCAAAATCTGCTTTTCGTTCGCAAATTTCAGCAAATGATAGGCTTCATGATATTTATAAAAGCCGGAATCCATAAAGAATTCTTCTTTTTGCGGTTTGCTATAGTAGCTGTCCGCCATCATCAAGTACCAATGAACTTCTTTTTCTACGACATCCTCGGGCACGGTAAAGGTGTACTCACTCTTACCGACGTATTTTACGATCACGGCTTTCGAACCAGACTCTTCCAATACCTCGCGAAGCGCCGTCTGAGGCCACTCCTCTCCCTCTTCTACTGTTCCTTTGGGGAGGACCCAGCCTTCATACTTGTTTCGCACGTTTTTGTACAAAAGAAGGATCTTGCCGCGAAAAATCACGACCCCGCCACAGCTTGTTGCTTCAATCATTGCAATCCCTCCTGTCGGCGTAACACACAACCTATGTCTAGTATAGTCTAAATCAACGCTCTATGCAAGGTTTTTTATAGTGCGCCCCGCTTTTCGTGGCCCGTGGTATATTCTACCGAAAAAGGAACGTTCCTTTCCCACAAACCAAGAAGAAAATACGACAGAACTTGCACGGCTTCCCGTTTTCCTTCCGTGGTCAAAGCGATGCGAAGCAATATGTCGTCTGCATACTTTGAAAGGCTTCCGTGAAGGGATAAGGGCAAGGAATTATATATCACGTTGTAGCAATGCGTGCAGTTTCGATAGACCGGAAAGTCCTTCCCCATTCTGTCGCGTAGTTTGAAGCTTTCATTGGGAGGCGCCGGACAATTTCCGTTTGTTTTTGCAACGCAATTGGCCGTCACCATCATGGGAATCCTTCCATAGACAACTTTTTCCCACAAAAACGACATTTTAAGCATCTCTTGCAGTTCTTCGCGTCGAAGTTCCAGAGGGAGGCAGCCTCCTGAAAGGAGATTTCCCCACTCTTCCACGGCCTTTGAATTCCATAAATAAAGATTATGATCTCCATAAAGCTTTATTTGAGAACTTTTTTCATCAAAGAAACCTGCAGCCTCGAGATTTCCGATCAAAACGCCTTGAAACATGGACGATCCGTTAGTTAAGTTTGAAACACGCTCCAAATAGGCTGTATCGCCTTTACGTAGGATCTTTGGAAGCTCTAAGATCCATTCCGCTTCGGGGACGAGTTCCTTGACCGACTGGCAAATGGATAGGATATCTTCATCAAAGGCAAGGTCAGCGTTTAGATAAACCCGCGAAATCGGTAAGTCCGCATTGTTTTCTGTAATTTCTTTTAAGGCGAGAAGATGCTCTTTGTTCAAAAGTGAAACATTAAAATGCTTTTGATCAGGCATTACGGATCACCTCCTCCAAAGCCGATACGGCCCTTCTTCGAAGTTCATTTAGGCTCTTTAGGGAATAAAACACTGCTCCCTCGATCTCGACGGTTGCATCCTCTTCTTTTTCGAGGCAAAAACTGCTTTCGCCAAGCTTGGAGAGTTGTTTTATCACGCTTTCCTTTGCGAGAGGCGCACTTTTGGCCTGCTCCACCACGTCGCCTTCCACAAACGCAAAACAGTCAGGATCGGATGCATCGCAGATCCAAACGCCCGCAGGCTTCCCTGCGCTTAAGAAAGCCTTGATCTGTACGGGGATCCTTTTCTTGTCTGAAATGAATTCATTACGAATGTTTTCCAGAAGCTTTTCGTCACTTGCCGCATAGGCAGGGCTGCAAAGCGTGATCATGGATTTACCGTTCTTTTCGTGATAATATCCCGTCCCAAGCTCCGTTCTCACATAGAGATGAGAAAGATTCTCCATGTCCTTTTTCGAGACGGATACCTTTCCTGTCTCAAGATATTGATCAATGTATCTTCGATAATATGCCGTGACGCCTGCAACATATTCCGGTTTTTTCATCCTGCCTTCGATCTTAAGGGAGTCGATGCCGGCGCCTATCAGCTCCGGCAGAATGGAAACCGTACACATGTCTTTCAGGCTTAAGGGATAGCATTCCGCTCCTGCCTTTCCGTCATGAATGATACGATAAGGGAGCCTGCAGGGCTGCGCACAACGGCCGCGATTACCGCTTCTGCCGCCAAGGATTGAGCTAAAAAGGCATTGACCGGAATAAGAATAACACATCGCGCCGTGAATAAAGGTCTCTAATTCCATGCCACTTTCCCGTTTAAGTTCGCGGATCTCATCCAATGACAACTCTCTTGCGGGAACGATGCGTGATGCCCCCATTTTTTTAAGGAGTTTTGCGCCATAAGCACCAGTCACGCTCATTTGTGTGCTTGCATGCAAAGGAAGCTCAGGAAAGGTTTCGCGTATGCATCGCAATACCCCGAGATCTTGCACGATCACGCCGTCAAGGCCCTCTTCCACGTAAGGTCTTAGGAAGGCTGGTAAGGTATCAAGCTCCTCTTCCTTGAGCAGCGTATTGACGGTAAGATATATTTTTTTGTGAAAGAGATGGGCATATTGCAGGCATTTTCTTAATTCATCAGTCGAAAAATTGTCTGCATAAGCCCTTGCGCCAAAACGATCTCCGGCAAGATAGACTGCGTCTGCGCCGGCATTGATCGCGCCATAAAAGCTTTCCGCATTACCCGCAGGAGAAAGCAATTCCACTTGTTGCATCTGCTTGCACCTCTTCCATGGATCAGCGTTTGGTTTTTCGTACCTGATCCAAATTCGTTCTTTGAAAAAAGCTGCCCGTGATGCGGACAGCTTTGGTTTATTTGTTCTTTAATTCCGTTTGCAGCTGAAAGATCGTGCGTCCCTGTTCATCACATTGCGTCTGCAGATCCTTCACCTGATTCTTGGCATTGTCCAGCTGGATCTGACAGGAAACAAGCTCATGCTTCAGATCAGTATATTCCTTCTCCTTGGACTGCATTTCAGCTTCCAGGATTGCAATCTGACGCTTTGCCTTGAAATAATCATCAGCGATGTTTAACTGAAGCAAAACGCCTTGCGTATCGATAGATTGCTTTCGAAATCCGTCCAAACGATTATATTCATTGATCTTGTTGTTGATATAGGTCGCAACCTTCTGCAGATACTCTTCGCTTTCATATCCGCTAAGCTTTAAGACCTTACCGCCGATCAAAACTTCCGTAGCTGTTTTGGATGCCATTTTGCGTACCCCTTACCCATTGTTTTTGCATAAACAAACATTCCATGAACTATTATAACTGAATGTTTGACTATAGACAAGAGTTTTCGCACAATTTTGGCCGCAAGCTTCCAAATCATGGCAGAAGGTGTTTATAGGCATGGTCCGTTACGACTCTTCCGCGGGGCGTTCTGTTGATGAAGCCATTCTTGATCAGATAAGGCTCGTAGACGTCTTCGATGGTTCCCGCATCCTCTCCAATTGCGGCTGCAAGGGTATCAAGGCCCACGGGACCGCCCTCAAATTTGTCGATCATGGTCATGAGGATGTTTCGGTCAATGCGATCGAGCCCCAGCTTGTCCACGTCCATGAGGTCTAAGGCCGTCCTGGCCACGTCCTCCGTGATGATGCCTTCATATTTCACCTGCGCAAAGTCACGAACGCGCTTTAGGATCCTGTTGGCAATTCTCGGCGTTCCGCGGCTTCTCTTTGCCATTTCCCTGGCACCGTTCGGATCGATCTCAACTTCCAGGATCTTTGCGGAGTGCATGATGATCTGCTGCAGTTCTGCGATCTCATAAAATTCCAGATGATGGATCATGCCAAAACGATCACGTAGCGGTGCAGACAAAAGACCTGCCCTTGTAGTCGCGCCAACCAAGGTGAACTTGGGAAGGTCCAGGCGCACGGAACGCGCTGAGGAACCCTTACCGATCATGATGTCGATACAATAATCTTCCATTGCAGGATAAAGGACTTCTTCCACCTGGCGGTTTAAGCGATGGATCTCGTCGATGAACAAAAGATCCCCCTCTTCCAGGTTGTTAAGGATCGCCGCCATTTCCCCGGGTTTTTCAATTGCCGGACCACTGGTCACGCGAAGGTGCACGCCCATCTCATTGGCAATGACGCCTGCCAGAGTTGTTTTACCAAGTCCGGGAGGGCCATAAAGGAGCACGTGATCCAAAGCGTCTCCTCTTTGCTTGGCCGCCTCAATATAAATCTTTAGGTTTTCTTTGATCTTTGACTGTCCGATGTAATCCGCAAGACACTGGGGCCTAAGGGAGCCTTCGAGTTTTACGTCCTCTTCGGTGGCAGAGGTTTCGATCATTCTTCTGGCCATGCCTGCCCCTCCTAAAACATTTTCTTTAATGCTGCCTTCAGGATGCTTCCGGAATCCATGGATTCAACCCCGGGCACTGCATTGACGGCGCGAACGCTTTCCGTTTGCCCATATCCAAGCGCAACCAGTGCTTCCACGGCTTCTTTTTTCTCTGGCGTGTCAGCTGCCATCAAAGGATTTCCGGTCGCCGTCTGAGCGATCTCACGACCGATCATGTCATCATCGATGGAAACCTTATCTTTCAGCTCCAAGATCAGGCGCTCCGCCATCTTGGGGCCAACGCCCGGCGCCTTAGAGATCGCCTTTTTGTCGCCTGCCATGATCGCATATCGCAACGTGTCCGCATCCATGACGGAAAGAATGGATAAAGCTCCCTTCGGGCCGATTCCGCTCACGGTAATGCACTTCTTGAAGATCTCCAGATCCTGCCTTGTCAGAAAACCGTATAGCCAGATCGCATCCTCACGCACGGACGTGTAGGTGTAAAGCTTTGCTTCCTCTCCGAGCCCTGGCATTTTGGACGCCGTATCCGCAGATATGTGGATGTTATAGCCAATGCCACCCACGTCAAGAATGGCGAGCTCTTCTGAAACATATTCTACGATCCCATGGACAAAACCGATCATGGCAGTCTCCTCCTTTTTCCCTTTACCATCGTACCATAATCGAACATATGTTTCAAGTTATTTTTTCTTCTCTTTTTGAAATACGATGAAAAAGCAGATCATGTGAACGCCAAACGTAAGCGCCCAGCTGATCGGATAAGACAGATAAAGGCATTCCAGCGTATGGATCCTCTGAAAGACCGTAAAGATCCAAACAACGCGGAACAGACACGCGCCCGTCAGTGAAACCAGCATCGGCATGATACCGTACCCCATTCCGCGGATCGAGCCGACGATCACGTCCATCATGCCGCAAAGACAATAGGTCGTACAGATCACGGAAAGTCTTAATACGCCATATGAGATCGCCTCGGCATTATCCGTATAGAGTCTCAGTAATAAAGGGCTTGCGAGATATGCACCGTTACCGAGCACAATGCCAACTCCGATCACAAGAGCCAGGCAGATCATTAAGATCCGTCCGATACGGTCAAACTTTTTCGCACCGTAGTTTTGTCCCGTGAAGCTTACGGACGACTGATGCAGGGCGTTCATGGACACATAAACAAAGCCCTCGATGTTACACGCCGCAGTATTTCCGGCCATCGCGATCTTTCCAAAGGAATTCACGGAAGACTGGATCAAAACATTGGATACCGAAAACAGTGCGCCCTGCAAGCCTGCGGGCAGACCAATCTGGATCATCTTCAAAAGCTTGTCACTTTCAATGCGAAGTTTGCTTAGACAAAGCTTATAGTCAGAGTCTGTCTTGATCAAACATCTTAGCACCAAAACGGCTGAGAGCCCCTGCGCGATCACGGTTGCAAGCGCAACGCCGGCAACGCTCATGTGAAGCGGGATCACAAAGATCAGATTCAGGATCACGTTGACAACGCCTGCGATCAAAAGATAGTACAGAGGTCTTTTGGTATCTCCTACGGCGCGAAGGATAGCGCTTCCGAAATTATATGCCATCATTACTGGCATGCCTGCAAAATAGATCCGCAGATAAAGAATGGACAAGTCTATGACGTCTTCCGGCACCGACATGAGGCGAAGCGAGAAGGGCGCAAGGAAAAAGCCTACAAAAACAAGGATCACGCCACTGATCAGTGCAGTAAGGATGGAGGTATGTACTATGCCGTCCAATTCTTTTTTCTGACCAGCGCCAAAGAATCTTGACACAAGCACGTTCGTGCCTACGGAAAGCCCTATGAAAACATTTACGATCAGGTTGATCAGAGACCCCGTCGATCCGACTGCCGCGAGCGCATCATCACCAGCAAATCTTCCGACGACGATCACGTCGGCGGCGTTAAAAAGGAGCTGCAATATGCTTGAAAGCATCAAAGGAACATAGAACAGGATGATCTTTCCAAGAAGCGGACCGTTGCACATGTCGATCTCGTAGGATTTTGCTCTTTTTTGCTTTACGGACTTTACTTCTTCCGTCATCGGATCGCCTCCTTCTAAACACAACTGCTTAGCAAACCGCATGGATTCGCTAAGCAGCATAAACGTTGATATGTCATTCGGAAGGCTTACTTTGCATTGATATAGTTAACCAAACCTTCCGCTGCAATGATCTTTTGCATGAACTCCGGAAATGCCTGACCTTGGAAGGTGGTACCCTTCGTAAGGTTCGTGATCACGCCCGTGTCGAAATTGACTTCGACCTGATCGCCGGCGTCAATGCCTTTTGCTGCTTCAGGACATTCCACGATGGGAAGTCCAATGTTAATGCTGTTACGATAGAATATTCTGGCGAAGGTCTCCGCGATCACGCAGCTAACGCCCGCCGCCTTGATGGCGATGGGAGCATGCTCTCTCGAGGAACCGCAGCCAAAATTCTTAGTGGCAACAATGATGTCGCCCTTCTTTACGTTCTTTACAAAATCCTTATCGATATCTTCCATGCAATGCGTCGCCAGCTCTGCAGGATCAGAGGAATTCAAATATCTTGCGGGGATGATCACGTCAGTATCGACGTTGTCTCCAAACTTAAAAACAGTACCGATCGCGTTTTTCATGTTCTTCTCTCCTATGCTTTAGATTACAGTTCGCAGGGGCAGGAAATCTTGCCGGTGATGGCGCTTGCAGCCGCAACTGCAGGGCTTGCAAGATAGATTTCAGAAGTTACGTGTCCCATTCTGCCGACAAAGTTACGGTTGGTCGTGGAAACGCATCTCTCTCCCTCTGCCAGAATTCCCATGTATCCGCCAAGGCAAGGGCCACAGGTCGGAGTGCTGACTACGGCGCCGGCCTCGATAAAGGTGCGAAGAAGCCCTTCTTCCATGGCCTGCAGATAAATCTTCTGTGTTGCAGGGATCACGATGCAACGAATCCCCTTCTTTACCTTTCTGCCCTTCAGTATCTCTGCTGCGCATCGAAGGTCGTCAAGACGGCCGTTGGTGCAAGAACCGATCACCACCTGATCGATCACGATATCGTCCATCTCATGGATCTCATCGATAGTGTGGGTGTTCTCAGGAAGATGAGGGAATGCCACGGTCGGACGAAGCGTGCTAAGGTCGATGGTATAAGTCTCATCATAGACTGCGTCTTCATCTGCTTCATAGATGGTATATTTTCTCGTCGAATGCTCTTTCATATACTGCTCGGCGAGTGCATCTACAGGGAAAATGCCATTCTTTCCGCCTGCCTCGATCGCCATGTTCGCGATGGTAAAGCGGTCATCCATGGAAAGGTTTGCAATGCCGTCGCCAACGAACTCCATGGATTTGTAGAGAGCGCCGTCCACGCCGATCATTCCAATGATGTGCAGGATCACGTCCTTACCGCTCACCCACTTGGAAGGCTTTCCGGTCAATATGAATTTAATTGCGGAAGGAACCTTAAACCACGCCTTGCCAGTTGCCATGCCGGCAGCCATGTCGGTGCTTCCCACGCCGGTGGAAAAGGCGCCAAGCGCACCATAAGTACAGGTATGAGAATCGGCACCGATGATCACGTCTCCGGCTACGGTAAGGCCTCTTTCAGGAAGCAGGGCATGCTCAATGCCCATCTCTCCGACCTCAAAATAATTGGTGATCTCGTTTCTTCTTGCAAACTCCCTTACGCACTTGCAATGCTCAGCGGACTTAATGTCCTTATTCGGGACAAAATGATCGGGAACCAAGGCGATCTTGTCCTTATCGAACACGCCGTTCACCTTCATTTTATCCATTTCCTTGATCGCAACGGGGCTGGTAATGTCATTTCCAAGCACCAGATCAAGGTTCGCCTCAATGAGCTGTCCAGCCACGACCTTATCCAGTCCGGCCGCATGCGCCAAGATCTTCTGCGTCATCGTCATACCCATGTCTCGTACCTCCGCATTTCTCTATAATCTTTACATGTATGATATCCTACCATACTTTAATACAAAAGGAAATAGATAATTTTAACTATTTATGCATAAAAACAGGGCTGGCACTTTCATGCCAGCCCTCATAAATCATATTCATGCGATTAGTTGTTGATCAGCTTATCAGCCTCATTGTTCCAGCTGTACAGCTTTCTGATCTGCTCGCCAACCTTCTCTGAAGGATGCTCGCTTGCAAGCTTTCTCATAGCCTTGAAGTGAACCTGCTTTCCTGCAGGGCTCATGTCAAGAAGGAATTCCTTAGCGAAGGTACCATCCTGAATGTCGCTCAGAATCTTCTTCATGGTCTTCTTGGTCTCCTCGGTGATCAGCTTAGGACCAGTTACGTAATCGCCGTACTCAGCAGTGTTGGAGATGGAATATCTCATTCCTGCGAAACCGGACTGATAGATCAGGTCAACGATCAGCTTCATCTCGTGGATGCACTCGAAGTATGCATTTCTCTCATCATATCCAGCCTCAACCAGAGTCTCAAAACCAGCCTGCATCAAAGCGCATACGCCGCCGCAAAGAACTGCCTGCTCACCGAACAGGTCGGTCTCGGTCTCGGTTCTGAAGGTGGTCTCAAGAACGCCTGCTCTAGCGCCGCCGATGCCGAGAGCATATGCAAGTGCAAGATCCTGTGCCTTACCGGTAGCGTTCTGCTGAACTGCGATCAGACAAGGAACGCCCTTGCCAGCCTGATACTCAGAACGAACGGTGTGACCAGGTCCCTTAGGAGCGATCATGGTAACGTCAACGTCTGCAGGAGGAACGATGCAACCAAAGTGAATGTTGAAGCCATGAGCAAACATCAGCATGTTGCCAGCTTCCAGGTTGGGCTCAATGTCCTTCTTGTAAAGGTCAGCCTGCTTCTCATCATTGATCAGGATCATGATAATGTCAGCCTTCTTAGCAGCTTCTGCAGCGGTATAAACTTCAAAGCCCTGTGCAACTGCCTTGTCCCAGCTCTTAGAACCCTGATACAGACCGATGATCACGTGGCATCCGGAATCCTTTAAGTTCAGTGCGTGTGCGTGTCCCTGGCTGCCATAGCCGATAATTGCGATTGTCTTGCCCTCAAGAAGGGACAGATTACAATCTTCCTGGTAGAAAATCTTAGCCATTTTTCTTTCCTCCATGTGCTAATTATATAATATGATTTGTTATATATAACTGATAGGCATCCGCCTAGAGCTAACAATTACTTAAAGCATTACGACGTTCTTCGTGCCGCGGCAAAGGCCTGCGATACCGGTTCTTGCGATCTCAAGGATCTCGTAACCTTCCAAAAGATTGATAAATGCTTCGATCTTGCTCTGATTACCAGTGAGTTCCACGATCAGGCTGTCTGCGCTGACGTCGATCACGTTTGCGCGGAAGATGTTGGCGACGGACAGAACATTTTGGCGCTGCTCGGCCGTCACGCGTATCTTGATCAGAACGAGCTCACGATATACGCTCTCCTCAGGCTTTAACTCCTTGATGTCCTTGACGTCAACCAGCTTTTCAAGCTGCTTTTCGATCTGCTCAAGGATCTCATCGTCACCGCTGGTCACGATTGTGATGCGGCTGTACTTAGGGTCCGCAGTCACGCCTGCGGTAATGCTTTCAATGTTATAACCTCTGCGCGAAAAAAGCCCCGTGATACGGCTTAAAACGCCGGAAGTATTATTGGTCAATAATTGAAATACTCTTTGCTGCATTTTCTTTGCCTTTCCGACACTTTTTTACTTTAATGGAATAACTTGCGAAAGTCTTTCTTTAATATATCAACTCTTCCCCAAAATGTCAAGCAACAAAAGGCTTAATCATTCTCCATGCATTTGCCGAGGGCAAGCGTTCCGGTGCGGGCAACTTCAACGATGCTGATGCTTGAGAGCATGTCGATCATGAGGTTTGTGCGTTCCGGAAGGTCGCACAGCTGGATCATCGCATAATGCTTGGACATGTCAACGATCTGAGCCTTCATGATGTCACAGATTTCCATGACGTCGCGACGATTGGTCTTATTATATTTCACCTTGATCAGCATCAGCTCTCTTGCGATGACCTGCGACTCGTCAAAGGTCTTCACCTTAATGACGTCGATCTTTTTATTGAGTTGCTTTTCGATCTGCTCGATCGTGTGCTGATCGCCTGAGGAAACGATGGTCATGCAGGACACGTCCTTTGCATCCGTTTCACCCACGGCAAGACTTTCGATATTAAAGTTTCTTCTGGAAAACAGCCCGGCAACCTTGCTAAGAACGCCGGAACGGTTTTCCACCAAAACGGAATAAATCTTCTTTTTCATGGCGCACCTCCCTTAGACAAGATCCATGGGATCTACGATGACTTCCAAAAGGACGGACTTGTCATCCTTCAGGAACTCCTTGATCACTGCGTCTGCCTTCTTCATGTTCTCGAGGCGAAGATACTTCATGTCATAGGCACTTACCAGCTTTTCAAGATCAGGGCTTCCGTCAAGGTCAACGACGGAATAATGATCCTTATAGGTGAAATGCTGATACTGTCTTACCATGCCAAGGTATTTATTCGCAATGACAATGATCTTTACGGGAACGTTATGCTGCCGCATGGTTGCAAGCTCCATCATGGACATCTGGAACGAACCGTCGCCACATACTGCGATGACCTGACGATCAGGAGCGGCAAGCTTTGCGCCCATTGCTGCAGGGATGGAATATCCCATCGTCCCCATGCCGCCGGAGGTCATAAATCTTCCGTTTTTAACGATATGGTACGCACAAGACCAGATCTGGTTCTGGCCTACGTCTGCAACATAGATCGCATTGTCCTGCATCTTCTCGGAAAGCTTTGTGATAAAGGCCGCAGGATCCACGTAATCCGGATTGGGATTGCGCTTGGGAGCCATGGAAATGCGGTTCTCGGAAAGCTCCTTCAACCATGCCTTACATTCACAAGTGATCCCCTGCTCCATAAGGTCCGCAAAGATATGCTTCGCATCGCCTACCAAAGGAATGGTGGGACCTGCGTTCTTACCGATCTCCGCGGGATCCACGTCAATGTGTACCAAAACCTTATTTCTGGTAATGATCTCAGGCTGGTTCACGGCTCTGTCAGCAACTCTCGCGCCCACCATGATGAGCAGGTCGCAATCCTGAATGGCCTTGTTTGCATAAGGCTTTCCGTTGTTCCCGACCATGCCAAAATACAAAGGATCCTTCGTCGGCATTACACCGATGCCCATCATCGTGGAGACAACGGGTACGCCATAACGCTTTGAAAACTCACGGATCTCACCTTCAGCCTGGGAAAGAAGGACGCCGCCGCCCACGCAAAGAAGGGGCTTTTTTGCCTTTTCCAGTTCCTTTACGACCTTCTTGATCTGAACCATATTACCCTTTACGGTTGGCTTATAGGTTCGCATGTTGATCTCGGAAGGATATGAAAACTTATCAATGGGCGCATTCTGAATGTCGATGGGAACGTCGATCAAAACGGGCCCTTTTCTTCCTGTATTTGCGATGTGGAACGCTTCCTTGAAGATCTTCGGGATGTCCTTCGCGTCACGTACAAGATAGCTATATTTTACAAAGGATTCCACGGCACCCGTAATGTCCGCTTCCTGGAATACGTCGCTTCCAAGAAGTTCGCTGTTTACCTGGCCCGTGATGCAAACCAGAGGAATGCTGTCCGCAAACGCCGTAGCGATACCCGTGATCACGTTGGTTGCCCCGGGGCCGCTGGTGACGGCGCAGACTCCAGGTTTTCCGGTGATCCTGGCCATGCCGCTGGCCGCATGTGCAGCATTCTGCTCCGTGCGGATCAGGATGGTCCGAATGTCGGAATCCAAAATGGAATTATAAAAAGGACAGATCGCAACGCCGGGATAGCCAAAGACGGTTGTTACTCCCTCTGCTTCCAGACATTTGATGATGGCATCTGCTCCGTTCATCTTTTTTCCTCCTCGGTAAGTATTTAATCATGGATTATACTACTTTCGGCTTATGAATTCAAGCGTTTTGCTAATTTTACGGCATCTGCCGCATCCCGGGAATAGCCGTCTGCTCCGATTTCGTCAGCATATTCCTGTGTAATGACTGCGCCGCCGATCATGACCTTGACCGGAAGCTTGATGCGCCTTACTTCTTCGATGACCTCGCGCATTCTCTGCATGGTCGTCGTCATCAGTGCGGAAAGTGCAATGATCTTTGCATGATGCTCTTTCGCCGCCTCAATGATCGTACTTGCAGGCACGTCCTTCCCAAGATCGATCACGCGGAAACCATAGTTCTTCAGCATCAGCGCCACAAGGTTCTTTCCAATGTCATGGATGTCACCTTCCACGGTTGCAATGACGACGGTCGGCATGTCTTCTGTACTTTGACTGGAAAGGAGCAATGGCTCTAAGACTTCAATGCCGTTCTTCATCGCTTCCGCACTTGCGATCAGTTGAGGCAAGAAGTATTTGCCCTTGTCAAACAACTCTCCGACCTCATTGATCGCAGGAAGCAGGATCTCATTGAGAAGCGCGGAAGCCTCTTCTCCTGCGTTTAAGGCATCCTGCGTGATCTTCGCGATGCCGTTTCGGTTCCCCTTCATCACGGCCTTATAGAGTGCTTCCCTTGCAGGGCTGCTCTGATTGCCGGTGCCAGAGCCTGCCTGCCCTTTGGATACGGCATCGCTCACTTCGCCAGCGCCGTTCAAAGCCTCCAAAGCTTCTTTGTTTCCTTTGAGCGCCTCCATGGCACGCTCTGCCGCAGAGAGCTTTGCCTGCAGCTCCGCTTCCTTTTTCTCGCGGTTTTCCTTTACGGTCCCGGCATATTCAATATATCTCAGGTCAGCGCCCTCTTTGTTCAAAAGCACGTCCGTCGCCAAAGCGCAGCTTACCAGCATTTCCTGCGAAGGATTGGAAATTGCCATGGTCAGGCCGGACTGGATCATCAAAGCAAGAAAGGCAGTGTTTACGTAGCTTCTCTCAGGCATGCCAAAGGAAATGTTTGAAAGCCCGCAGATGGTCGCAAAGCCCTCACTCTTTGCGTAGCGTACCGTTTCCATACATTCCAAAGCAGCCTTTTTGTTTGCGCCGATTGTAGCCACAAGGCCATCCACAACGATATCTTCCTTACGCATGCCAAGTTCTAAGGCTCTGGCATAGATCTTTCCAATGATCTCCTTTTTCTCTTCAATGTCCTTCGGCAATCCCTCATCGGACAAAGGAAGCAGGATAAACATTGCGCCATATTTTGCAGCGATGGGCAAAAGATTTTCAAATTTCACGGACTCATATGAGATCGAATTGATCAGGGCACGGCCAGGGTAATGTCTTAGCGCAGCCTCCAACACGGAAACATGGCTGGAATCCAATGAAAGCGGAAGGTTCGTTACGCCGCTGATCTCACTGATCGAGCGGAGCATCATCTCCTTTTCGTCGATTCCGCTCATACCCATGTTTACGTCGAGAACCTGTGCGCCAGCAGCTTCCTGCTCTTCCGCAAACTGCAATACCTTCTCCATGTTTCCTTCGCGAAGTTGCGCCTGCAGGGCCTTTTTTCCGGTGGGGTTGATGCGTTCGCCGACGATCATGAAGGGGTCACTTAAGCCAAAGGATAAGGTCTGCCTTTCACTTGTGAGATAACGGATCCCGTCAGGACGCCTTTGTACCTTGATCTCGTTCGTTTTTCCAAACTGCAGATGCAGACCTGCGATATAATCAGGATCCGTACCACAGCATCCGCCAAGGATCGATGCGCCTGCATTCACAAGCACCTTCATTTCCTCAACAAATTCAGCTGCCGCCATGCTATAGCAGGTCTTTCCGTCCGCATCCAAGAAAGGAAGGCCTGCATTGGGTTTTGCAATGACCGGAATGCTTGTAACGGATGCGAGTGAAGATATGATGCCTTCCATGTGAGCCGGTCCAGTGGAACAGTTTGCACCGACCGCAACGGCTCCAAGACTTTCGCAAACGATTCCCGCAGTTGCGGCATCCGTTCCGTAAAGCGTTCTCCCGTCAGGCTCGAACGTGAGCGTCACCATCACCGGAAGCTCACTTACTTCTTTCGCCGCAATGAGTGCAGCCCTGGATTCCGCAAGGCTCATCATGGTCTCAACGACAAGCAGGTCAACGCCTGCCTTCTCAAGACAGATGATCTGCTCTTTGTAGACGTCGATCAAGTCCTCCAGCTCCATGGTACCCATGGGCTTTAAGGTCTGGCCCGTCATGGTCAGGTCACCTGCGACATAAACCTTACGATCTGTCGCAAAGGCGGCAGCCTCCTTTGAAATCTTGACAAGACCGCCTATCATCTCTTCCATGTTTTCTTCGAGACCATATTCCGCAAGCTTGATGCGGTTGGCCGTAAACGTGGGGGCATAAAGAATGTCCGTGCCAGCCGCAACATAACGCTTTTGAAGGTCCAGCATGACGTCCGCATGGTGCAAGATCCAATCTTCGGGACATACGCCTGCAGGCATTCCTGCCTTCACAAGGTTCGATCCCGTCGCACCGTCCAAATATATAAAATGATCCTTCGCCAAATCCCAAAATTCTTTCTTTGTCATATGCTTCCTCAGCTTTCAAAACGAAAGGTTTTTCAATCTTTACTATCATAGCACGTTCTCATTCTTACAGACAATGGGAAAAACTTAAAATTCTTTTAAGGTCGCGTTTTTTAGGTTGAATAATCTTTTAAAACGTGATAAATTGTATCTGTTTAGGATTTGGAAATGATCCTATCCCATGACTGACTTGGAGGAATGAAAATGTCTAGGACCTGTAAAATTCTTGCCTGCATCCTGCTCCTTTGTGCTTTAGCGTGTGGTTGTGGCGAAAAGACGAATCCGGAGCACGTAAAGTTCAAAAATGACGTTGACAACTTCTGCAACAGTATTGCCGAACTGGATGCTTCCATCAATAAGATCGATGCCACTTCCGATACGGCAACGACTCAGCTTTTAGGATATCTTGATGAAGTTGAGCTTCGCTTCAAGAATTTTGCGGATCTTGATTTCCCTGCTGAATTTGATTATCTTGAAAACCTTGCGGATGAGGCCAGCTCATATATGTCAGTAGCCGTGGAATATTACCACAACGCTTTTTCCAATGGTTCCTACAATGAATATACTGCCGAATACGCTCAGGAGAATTATTCCAGAGCCATCAAGAGAATCAAGATCATCATCACGTTCTTAAAGGGTGAGACCCCTGATGATACCAACGTGATCATCTCCTACGAAGGAAGTTCCGCCGCAGAATAAACAAGAGGTCAGTGCAATGCTGACAGATCGAAAACATCAAAAATCACTAAACTTCTAAATCAAAAACGGCTGCCCGCAAGCAGCCGTTTTCTTATGTCTGATTCTACTCTTTTGACTTAGAACTTACCTGCGTTTGCAGCTTCCTCGATGCCTACTGCAACTGCTACGGTAGCGCCAACCATGGGGTTGTTACCCATACCGATCAGGCCCATCATCTCAACGTGAGCAGGTACGGAGGAGGAACCGGCGAACTGAGCATCGCTGTGCATTCTTCCAAGGGTATCGGTCATGCCGTAGGAAGCAGGACCAGCTGCCATGTTATCGGGATGCAGGGTACGTCCGGTACCGCCGCCGGATGCAACGGAGAAGTACTTCTTACCAGCCTCGGTACGCTCCTTCTTGTAGGTGCCTGCAACGGGATGCTGGAATCTGGTAGGATTGGTGGAGTTACCGGTGATGGATACGTCCACGTTCTCTTTCCACATGATCGCAACGCCTTCAGGAACGGAGTTTGCGCCATAGCAGTTAACCTTTGCGCGAAGGCCGTCGGAATATGCCTTGCGGGATACTTCCTTAACGGTATTGGTGTAAGGATCATATTCGGTCTCAACGAAGGTGAATCCATTGATCCTGGAGATGATCTGAGCTGCGTCCTTTCCAAGACCGTTCAAGATAACGCGGAGGGGCTTCTGACGAACCTTGTTTGCCTTCTCAGCGATACCGATGGCGCCCTCAGCTGCAGCGAAGCTCTCGTGACCAGCAAGGAAGCAGAAGCAATCGGTCTCCTCCTCAAGAAGCATCTTGCCAAGGTTACCATGGCCAAGACCTACCTTACGGGTATCAGCAACGGATCCGGGAATGCAGAATGCCTGAAGACCTTCACCGATCGCTGCAGCAGCGTCAGCAGCCTTGCGGCAGTTCTTCTTGATCGCGATGGCAGCACCAACGGTGTATGCCCAGCAAGCGTTCTCGAAGCAGATAGGCTGGATCTTCTTTACCTGCTCATAAACGTCGAGGCCTGCATCCTTCGTGATCTTCTCAGCCTCTTCCAAGGAAGAGATGCCATAGCTGTTTAATACTTTATTGATCTGATCAATACGTCTTTCATATGATTCAAATAATGCCATTGTATTTGCCTCCTCTTCCTTATTTCACTTCTTTGTCAGTTCTGGGATCGATGATCTTCACTGCGTCAGCAACGCGGCCATACTGACCACAAGCCTTCTCATATGCGGTGTTAGGATCATCACCCTTCTTGATGAAATCAGTCATCTTGCCAAGGCTTACGAACTTGTAACCAATGATCTGGTTCTCAGCATCCAGAGCGATGCCGGTAACGTAACCTTCTGCCATCTCAAGATAACGAGGTCCCTTTGCAAGAGTACCATACATGGTACCAACCTGGCTTCTAAGGCCCTTTCCAAGGTCCTCAAGACCAGCGCCAACGGGAAGACCTTCCTCAGAGAAAGCACTCTGGCTGCGGCCGTAAACGATCTGTAGGAAGAGCTCTCTCATAGCGGTATTGATCGCGTCGCAAACAAGGTCAGTGTTCAGTGCTTCCATAACGGTAAGGCCGGGAAGGATCTCAGCAGCCATAGCTGCGGAGTGGGTCATGCCGGAGCAGCCGATCGTCTCAACCAGAGCCTCCTGGATGATACCCTCCTTAACGTTCAGGGAAAGCTTGCAGGCACCCTGCTGAGGTGCACACCAGCCAACGCCATGAGTGAAACCAGAGATGTCTTCCACTCTCTTTGCCTGTACCCACTTTGCTTCTTCAGGGATGGGAGCACAGCCATGATGCACGCCTTGGGCCACGGGACACATTTCTTCAACTTCCTTTGAATAAATCATGTGAAATCTCCTTTCGATTTTCTCTCTTTGATAAAAAAATATCATATCTGAGATATTTTCTCACGTTTGGATGAAAAAAACAAGTATCAACTCCGACAAAATCAAGATTTTTTAGGCCTTCTCTTTTGTCTGTTTTCCGCCCTTTCGGTAAAAGGGTTCCACTGCGCGGAATTTCTCGAAGAGCATGCCCTGATTATTGAGCTGCTTCACCATGTTCGTCCGCCTTCCGACGAAATCAGTGAGCTTTCCCATATATTCTTCCGAAGAGATGTTCCCGTCGGCCACCATGGTCAATCCCTTTTCCCAGCTTGCCGTAAGCTTGGGCTCTAACAGAGGCTTGATGGAACCTTCCACGACGTCATAGATCATCTCGCCCATTTGCGTCGGCGTTAACACCTGCGTTTTCTTATTGAGGGCCAGATATTCTATGTTCACGAGCTTTTTCAGGATCTCTGCACGGGTTGCGCTGGTTCCGATGCCGCTTCCCTTGATCTGGGCGCGCAGCTCCTCGTCTTCAATGAATTGTCCCGCATTCTCCATGGTAAGGATGATGCTTCCTGAAGTGTATCGCTTGGGAGGCTTGGTCTCGCCTTCCTTGATCTCGTAGGATTTTACGTCAATGGCAGCGCCCTTTTTCAAAGCCATAAGAAGCTTCATGAACTCTTCGTCGCATTTCAGCTCCTGCTCGCCCTCTTGATCCTTATCTCCGTCCTTTTCCGCATCCTTATCGGCATCCTTGTCCGCTGCATCTGCTGTTTTCTTCGTGTTTCCGGCATCACTTGCGGCGTCCTTCTTGAAGGAGAAAGCCGAAACCTTAAGGAATCCTTCTTCCACAAGCACTTTGAAGTTTGAGAAGAATCGCTCTTCCTTTACCAGAATGGTCAGCGCAAACTTTTGATATACTGCAGGCGGATAGAAAATGCTAAGGAACCTTCTGACAATGACTTCGTACACCTTTGCGCTCAGTGGCGAGAGGGAATTTAAGTTCCCAAGGCCCTGGCCGGTCGGGATGATCGCATAGTGGTCCGTGATCTGCTTATCATTGACGTAACGGGTCTTTGCAATGTTCTTATGGCTTCCGTTCTGAAGGATTTCGTTCGCATATTCCGAAACAAGGGCATACCCGCGAAGGCCGCCGATGTTTTTGTAGATTTCCTTCGCAACTGCCGTGGACAAGACTCTTGCGTCCGTACGAGGATAGGTGACCATTTTCTTCTCGTAAAGCTCCTGGATGATCTGCAGGGTCTGGTCCGGACTGATCTTAAAATACTTTGAGCAATCGTTTTGAAGCTCCGCAAGATTATAAAGGAGCGGCGCGTTCCGGTTTTCTTTTTTCTTTTCGATCTGCTCCACGATGATAGGGCCAACCGGCTCTTCTTCCAGATGCGCGATCAGCTCTTTAGCCGTTTTTTCTTCCTTGAAGCCATTCTCCTTATAGAGCGCAGGTGACATGAAATACTTGGAACCTTCCACGGCACGCCATTCTCCGGGAAAACCCCTGCCTTCCAAGAGGAAGTTACCGATCACGCGGTAAAACGGTGTTTTAACGAAGTTACGGATTTCTCGCTCACGATTGACCACCATGCCAAGCACGCAGGTCATGACGCGTCCAACACTGATGACTGCTTTATCTCTTTTCAGGTAGGATTTCACGGCATTTCCGTATTTCAAAGTGAGCACGCGAGAAAAATTGATGCCCATCAGATAATCTTCCTTGGCGCGAAGATATGCCGCGTCACTTAAGGCGTCATAGGCCGAAAGATCCTTGGCTTCACGAATGCCGCGCAGGATCTCTTCCTCCGTCTGGGAATCGATCCAGACTCTTCTTCGCTCCTTGCCGGTCACGCCGGACATTTGTTCCACAAGGCGGTAGATATATTCTCCCTCACGCCCTGAGTCGGTGCAGACATAGATGCGTTCCACGTCGGCACGCTTTAAAAGGCCACTGACCACTCCAAACTGCTTGGCGGAATTGGCAATGACCTCGTATTTAAACTCGGCGGGCAGGAATGGAATGGTGTCAAAGCTCCATCTGCGAAGCTTTTCATCATATGCTTCCGGATAGCTCATCGTCACCAAATGTCCGACACACCAGGTGACAACGCAGTTTTCGGACTCCATGTACCCGTCACGCTTTTGCATGTTTTCTTTCAAAGCATTGGCAAATTCCCTTGCCACGCTAGGCTTTTCAGCTATGAAAAGATTTTTACCCAAACGAATTACCTCTCTGTCTGCTGACTTCGCTCTCTATTGTCGCAGAAGTTTTTCAACGCCCTCGGCATTCAGCGGCTTTCCGAACAGATAGCCCTGGATCACGTCGCAGCCGATCGCGTGCAGATATTTATATTGCTGTTCCTCTTCCACGCCTTCCGCGATGGATTCAAAGCCAAGGGACCGAACCATCCCAACGATGGAATCCGTGATGATCCTAGTGGTGGAATCCAAAAGCAAGGTATCGATAAATGATTTATCGATCTTAAGCGTGTTGATTGGGAGCTTTTTCAAGTAACTAAGGGATGAGAATCCAGTTCCAAAGTCGTCCAAGGAGATGCGAACGCCCTTGCTTCCAAGGAGCTTCATCTTGTCGCTGACGGAGGCAAAATCCTCGATGAGAATGCTTTCCGTCATCTCGAGTTCGATGTCATAAGGCGCTACGTGATAACGCTCCAACGCATCAAATAACCTGGTCACAAAATCCTCTTGATTAAACTGTCTTGCGGAAACGTTGATCGACAGGATAAAATGGCAGTCAAAAACAGACTTCCAATAGCCATATTGCTTTATGGCCTCTTCCACTACCCAATTTCCGATGGGAATGATCTCGCCGTTCTTTTCTGCAACGGGAATAAAGACAGACGGACTGATCTGTCTTTCCGTATTCTTGAGCCGAAGCAGCGCTTCAAAGCCACGGAGCTTTTTGTTTCCGCAATAAAACTGAGGCTGATAATACAATTCAAACTGATTGTGAATGACCGCATCCTTAAGTTTTGACTCGAGCTCTAGACCGAGCATAAACTCCTTCAGGATGGGTTGATCAAAATAGACAAAAGAATCCTTGCCGAGAGACTTCCCCTTCAGGGTAACAATCTCGGCACAGTTCATTAGATCGAGTGCGTGGTCTGCAGCTTCCGGATACTCTGCGACACCGATCGTCACGGTGATCCGTACGCTCTTGTCACCGCTGAAATAAAAGGGCGCAGAAAGGCGCTTCGTGATCGCCTCATGCACTCCTGCAGGCGTATCCTTTCCCTTCGGATCATAGATCGCCATCGCATAGATATCGCTATTCAAATGACAAGCAAAGACTTTCTCATTGCAAAAACCTTCCAAAACGGAGCCAAGCTGCTTGATCATATCGTCGCCATAGATCATTCCCATACCGTCGTTGATCTTATGGAAATCATCAATGTCGATCATCATGACACTGACCTTGGTTCCTTCTTTTTTGGCCTTAGTGATCAGTTCACCCAAAAGGCGGATGAAATAATTGCGATTGTAAAGACCCGTGATCACGTCATAATAGGAATAATAATCCAAGGCCTGCGTCTGCTTGGTCTTTTCGGTCACGTTGATCACGCCAATGACCTTGTCCGTAAGCTTGCCGTCTTTATCATAAGCAGCACGCGCCTGAATGCGGATCCAGATTTCGCTTCCCTTAAGCTTTACGTCAAGCTTTGCATCTTCCTTACCGGACTTGTCCAGCAAAAGTACTTCCCTTAACGGGATCACGTAAGGCTCGTCAATTCTCTCATAGAGTTTTTCAAGATCACGCTTCTCGCGGATCTCAAAATCAAAGAACTCTGCCCATTTCCCGACGGTAATGATCTCATTTTTGAACGCATCAAGGTAAAGGAATGCACCGTCCGTCATGTCACAGATCATCCGGTACATTCTTTCCCTTGCGCTAAGATTCTGATTCATTGCTTTTAAGAGATCCATCTGGTAACGAGTTTCGTTCATGCGATAACCCCTTTGATGAAAGACTTATTTTTTGGTGATATATCCTTGCGCCTTTAAGAGTTCTGCGCACAGAACGGCACCGCCGGCAGCGCCGCGGACCGTATTGTGGGAAAGTCCCACGAACTTCCAGTCGTAAACCGTGTCCTTGCGAAGTCGGCCAACGCTGACACCCATTCCGTTCTCATAGTTTACGTCCAGTGCAACCTGAGGACGATTGTCCTCCTCAAGATACTGGATGAACTGCTTGGGAGCGCTGGGAAGACCAAGCTCCTGAGGGATTCCGGAGAACTCGTTCAGCTTTGCGATCAGCTGCTCCTTGGTGGGGTTCTTTCTAAACTTTACAAAAACGGCTGCCGTATGACCGTACAGAACGGGTACGCGGATACACTGACAGGTGATCACGGGACTCGTTGCGGGAACAATCTTGCCATCCTCGATCTGACCCCAAAGACGAAGGGGCTCCTTCTCACTCTTTTCCTCTTCTCCGCCGATGTAAGGAATGATGTTCTCGATCATCTCAGGCCATTCCTTAAAGTTCTTACCTGCGCCGGAGATTGCCTGATAGGTCGTTGCAACAACCTCATAGGGCTCGAACTCCTTCCAAGCCGTAAGTACGGGCGCGTAGCTCTGGATCGAGCAGTTCGGTTTTACTGCGATGAAACCTCTCGTCGTGCCAAGGCGCTTCTTTTGGAACTCGATCACCTTTGCATGCTCAGGATTGATTTCAGGAACCATCATAGGTACGTCGGGCGTCCAGCGATGTGCGCTGTTATTGGAAACAACGGGCGTCTCCGTCTTGGCATATGCTTCCTCTGCCTGCTGAATGGCTTCCTTCGTGCCTTCGTATGCACTGAATACGAAATCAACCTGGGAAGCAACCTTTTCAATTTCATCTACGTTCAGAACAACAAGCTTCTTTACGGCTTCCGGCATGGGCGTATCCATTTTCCAACGATCACCGACTGCTTCCTCATAGGTCTTTCCTGCGGAACGAGGGCTTGCTGCCACTGCGACCACTTCAAACCAGGGATGGTTCTCCAAAAGGGCGATGAATCTCTGCCCAACCATGCCCGTAGCACCTAAAATACCAACTTTTAGCTTCTCACTCATCTTCTTTTCCTCACTCTCATATATCATTAAATTCTTATCTTAGTTAACTTTTAGCGCCGGCTCCGACTCCAGGTAAGCCTTTCCTGCTTCGATCTGCGACTTCATCGACACTGGGCCCGGAGCCCCAATAGTGACGCGCTTCTCCACGCAGGTCTTCAGCGAGATTGCATCATAAACGTCTTCGCCAAAGCATTCGCTAAACTCTTTTAACTCTGAAAGCGAAAGCTCTTCGATCGCGCAGTTCTTTTCAATGCAGGCAAGAACAACGCGTCCTACAATGCCATGTGCATCACGGAAAGGAACGCCCTTTACCACAAGGTAATCAGCAAGATCCGTCGCATTGGTAAAGCCCTTCATTGCACTGACAGCCATGCGGTCCTTGCGGAATTTCATCGTTGCGATCATGCCTGTAAAGAGCTCGAGGCAATTCGATGCGGTATCCATCGCGTCAAAGGCCATTTCCTTGTCTTCCTGCATGTCTTTATTGTAAGCCAGAGGAATTCCCTTCATGGTCGTAAGAAGGCTCATCAAAGCGCCGTAAACGCGTCCCGTCTTACCCCGAACAAGCTCTGCAATGTCAGGATTCTTTTTCTGCGGCATGATGCTGCTTCCCGTGGAAAACGCATCATCGATCTCAACGAATTGATATTCATTCGAATTCCACAAAATGATCTCTTCGCAAAAACGGCTCAGGTGCATCATAATGATCGAAAGTGCCGACAAAAACTCGATCACGTAATCACGATCCGACACGGAATCCATGCTGTTTCGGGTTGGTCCGTCAAAGCCAAGAAGCCCTGCAACATAAGCGCGGTCCAAAGGATAAGTCGTTCCTGCAAGGGCACCCGCGCCAAGAGGGCAATAATTCATTCGGCAAAGAATGTCCTTCATGCGCTGTCTGTCGCGTTTAAACATCTCAAAATACGCGCCATAATGGTGCGCCAGCGTTACCGGCTGCGCTTTTTGAAGATGCGTAAATCCGGGCATATATGTTTCAAGATTTTCTTCGCAGACATTTAACAAAACTTCCAGGAGCTCCCTAAGAAGCCCGTCAATCTCGCAGATTCTCTCTCTGGTGTAAAGACGCATGTCAAGCGCAACCTGATCATTCCTGCTTCGGCCGGTATGCAGCTTTTTGCCGGCATCGCCAATGCGCTCCGTCAGGTTTGCTTCCACGAAGCTGTGCACGTCTTCATATTCCATTCCGATGTTAAGGTTGCCTTCATCCACGTCCTTGACGATCGACTCCAAGCCGGCAAGGATCTGGTCGCGCTCCGCTTCCGTAAGGATCCCTTGCTTTGCAAGCATCTTTACATGCGCCTTGCTGCCCTCCACGTCGACATGGAACAATCTCTTGTCAAAACTGATGGATGCATTGAAATCATATACCTTTTGATCGGTTTGTTTTGTAAAGCGTCCGCCCCACAATTGTGCCATCTTTTCGATCTCCCATCGCTAAATATGAAAGAAATAATACCACATAAACTCAAAGTACACAACACGAAATTCAAATTATTTTTGTTCGTGTCCAAAATATCCGTTAAAGTCGCAGATCATAAAGCTGTCCATGTCAACTTTCATGGTCTTTGCAATCTCGTCAAGCTTATTTACGTCCATATGCACCTGATCGATCGCGGTGTACCTTTCCATGAGCTCCAGCGGATCCACGCCATATTTTCCGGCAATCTTGTGGATGTCTTGCAAATAGCTTGTATGGAAGCCGGTATATCCGCACATCACGTCGATCAGATTGATCTTTTTGGCAAGTGGATAAACAAAACGCTTGCTGAGCTTTAGCATTTCCTTAACGTCAACGTCGACGTCATAGCCAAACTTTTTTGCGTTGATCGCAAACAATTCCGTCGAGGTGTTTCCGGAGCTTCTTCCCATTCCCTGCAGAGAGCAATCGATAAACTCAAATCCAAGCTCAGCCGCCTTCAGGCTGTTCGTCATCGCCAGTCCCGTATTGTCATGCCCATGGAAGCCAAGTGCCAGGTTGGATCTTTTTCGAACGGCTTCGTAGATCCGCTCCAATTCATCCGGAGTCATGCAACCTGCCGAATCAACCACATAGGCGAGGTCAGCCCCGTAGCTTTCGGATCTGACAACCTTTTCTGCGAATTCCTCAGGCGAAACGACATACGATTTCATATAATTCGTTGTAACGAAAACATGATGATCTTTTGCTCTCTTGATATATTTTTCCGTGCGTTCGATCTCGGTTACGTTTGCACCGATCCTAAGAAACGACGCGCCAAGGTCACAGGCCATGTCCACGTCTTCAAGCCTTGCAACGCCAGGGATACAAAACATTCCGTATTTCGCCTTTTTCAGCGTTTCTTTGGCGGTGAGAAGATATTCCTCATCCGAATGAAGCGCCAGCCCATTTTCAGGACAGCTCGCGTGGAGGCCCATGCCATGCCCGATCTCGATATACTCAATCCCAAGGCGTTCAAGGCCTTCCGTGATCATTTTCTGCTGAACGCAGGAAAACTGAAAGTCGATCGCATAGCTTCCATCCCTAAGGGTCACGTCCATGATCTTTAGATTGCTCATGCAAGACCTCCTTTTGTCAGAGAGCGCGGGCTCTCATTCAGCATTTCATCAATCAGATCATAATACTCGCGCACGTTCATGGCAAGCATTGTGCCTCTGCCAAGATTTGCGACCTTGCAGATCCCTTTTTCACGGCATTTTTGATCCAAAAGGTCAAAACAGGGATAATCCTCTTCCCCTTCGAAAACATAGTGGACCGCATAATCCCTTTTTAACGAGCCGTCTTCAAGGATCATGGTTCCGTTAAAGGCCTTATTGAACCGATAGGCTACGGAATGCATTCTTTCCGCATAGTGTACGAAGGTGGAGCCGCAGTCAAAATTCATGCATACGATCTTGCCTTCCTGCTGCAAGAAGCGATCCCAAAAAGAACCCTTTCCAAAGGATTCATGCGTCGGTTCCTCCGTAAAGGCTTTCGCGAGTCTTCCGTAGGCGACGATGGAGAAATTTGGATCCAAGGATCGGATTGCCCCTTCTTTTTTGCAGGCATATTCCGAAAGCATGCCACAGTTTGTTTTTGTATTTTTTGGATCGTAGATCTCATTGTGGCAAAACGAATAGGAAAAGGTCGGGAAAACGACCGTTCCGTCTTCGGTGACTACGCTGATCAATGCGTTAAGAAAACTCGCGCAAAGCTCATCCGCACTTTTTACGTTTTCCATGCGTCCAAAAAAGCCAATGTTGGAATGTATGAAAAGGTGATCTCCCGCTTTGATGCCTATGGATCTGATGCAGTTTTCCAGATCTTTTACGGAATAATCACTTTTCATTCCCCTGCGATCTCCTCAATAATGCTTGCGAGTCCTGAAATCGTTGAAAAGCTGCGATCCTCAAACTGATCATTGCTAAACTCGATCCCAAACTCATCTTCAATGTCACCCAAAAGCGAAATAAAGGCAAAGGAATCAATGAATCCCTTCTCAAAATAATTATCATCAACGCAGTCTCTGACCAGGTCTTCATCCTGGCCCGAATTCTCAGCAAACCACTCGATCAGCCAATCCATGATATTATCCATCTGATTATCCTTCTTTCTTTTATCTTTCCGTCAAGATGACTCTGGCCGGCGCACCGTCCGCATCCTTGATCTTCAAGGGAAGTGCGGCGATATCATATGATTTCGAAAAATCAATCTGTTCCGTATTGGTCAGATACTCTACTATGATCACGTCTTTGCTCAGTAGCTTTATGTGATTCGGAGAGTCATTTTCTCCTTGCTTTTGGATGCCGCTCCCGTCATCCGGAGAAGGCGTGTCCATTGCGATCAGCTTCATGCCACGCTCCAAAAGGTACTCAATGGCCTCCTCGGAAAAATAGGGAAAGCCCTTATAAAATTCTGGTGTTTTCCAGCGCTTGTTCCAGCCAAACACAAAGAGCATCCGCTCCGTCACCTGAATGCCTTCTAAGTCTTTCTTTTCCACGACTGCGCCTTGTCCGAAGCTTCGAACGTCGATGCAAGTCACGGGGCCTACGCAAACGTTCAGATCAAGTCCGTCGATCCCGTGCTTGCCCTCAAGAAAGTGCAAGGGCGCATCCATATGCGTTGCAGAATGACTTCCCAAGACAAATCTTGAAGTGTTACGGCCCACCTCAGAAAGCTTTCCGAGGCGTTCAATACGCACCTTTTCATGCCAAGGGGTTCCGCAAGTCATGCATTCATTGTCAATGACGTGGGATAAATCTATGATCTTCATTTTGTTACTCCTTATTATTTCACTTCGATCAGTTCACAAACATCGCCCAAAAGATTGTAGACAAAAAAGATCTTCATGGTCTTTTGGCCAAGTGGTAATTCATCCACTTCCGTAACCTGAACGCCTTTACGAATCAGATTCATTCTTTCCTTTTCGGCGTTATTCGTCACAAAAGCAAGACAACAATAACCGGCCTGGTCCAGGTAGGGCAAGTGCCGCAGCGGTGATTCCTCCGCTTCTTTCTCTTCTTCAAATTGCAGATGCAGTTTAGATGGCGCGATCAGAAAACTCTTTTCCATCTCCGTTTCACTTAAGGTGCGAAATCCGAGGGCTTCGTAAAACGCCATGGAATCACGCAGAGCCTTTGTACGAACAATGATCGAATCCTCTGCCAGCAGGTACTTTTGCGGTTCTTTGGCCACGGTATCATATGCCGTAATCTCGATCGGAAGGCCCTCGTTTGAGGCCAAAAGTGATATGACATGGTTTTCATGCCAAGTGCTCATTAAAGCGGCTTTTAGAGAAAGATTTGGTACGTTTTCTTCCGCAAAAAGCGGCATATACCCTTGAAGCTTTCCTGAAACTTCCTTCCATTCTGAAATTTTACAGGTGAGTGCAATATGATCGAATTTGATTATCATAACTTAAAATCTTTCAAAAGGGCTTTCTTATCAGCCTTTCCGTTTAGGTTTTTGGGAATCTCCGGTACTTTCTGAAAATGATCGATCCTGCAATGCTTTCCACATTCTGCCTCCACAAGCTTGTTGATCGACGCTTCATCAAAGTCCCCGTTGTCTGCAGGAACGTAAAAGCAAACGATCCTCTCTTCTTCTTTGCTTTTCACGCCAACAACGGCTAGTTCCGTAACAGCATTGCTTTTCAGGATCGCAACCTCGATCTGCCTCGGGCTGATGTTCATGCCACCCTTGATGATCAAGTCTTTCTTCCGTCCTGTCAGGAACAAGACACCGCCTTTTACAATGCCGAGGTCTCCGCTACAATAACTATTCCCCTTGAAATAACTTTGCGTGTCATCGTTAGAATATCCAAGAAACATCCAAGGAACGTCGATCAGGATTTCTCCGTCATCCGCAAAGGTAAGTTTTACTTCGGGCAAAAGATAACCAACGGCTGCCGTATCACTCTCCTTACCAGGAATCTCCGTGGATAAGAACAAGGTCTCCGAGAGTCCGTAGCTTTGTAAAAGCTTAACTTCATAAAGTGCTTCAAATTTCTTTCGCACTTCTTCGTAAAGCGGTGCCGTGCCAATGAAGAACAAAGGCTCTTTGCCTTCTAAAGCTTCCTTGCCGTGCCCCTTTTTATCAATTGCCATGAGAACGTTCAACATAGTCGGAGAAAGCCAAAAGGAATTGATGCCGAAAGCCTTCACGCTTTTCCAGAAGGAAACGGCCGACATGACGTCAAATCTGGGCAAAAGAACGATCTTGCAGCCGCGAAGAAACGGCATAATGATCGTGTTTAGGATTCCAGCCATGTAAGTCATTGGCATGACGTGACACATAACGTGATCACTCCCAAGAGAGACTGCATGTCCAAAGGAATCTGCCGTAAGAAAAAGGTTTCGAAGCGTGTGGAGCACTCCTTTTGGAATCCCTGTGCTGCCTGAAGTAAAGGTGATCATGAATTCTCTGTCAAGATCGATCGCTTCAAGCCTTTTTATCAGGCAATCTTCTTCGAAATTTGTGTCCGGCGATTCAAATATGGCATTATCATTTCTAAGTACGGGAATGCCTTCATAGTCCTTTAAGATTAAACCGATCTCATTCTCTGATTTCTGAGGATCGATCGGAAGGATCGTAACATATGAAAGCATGGCGGCGAAATAGGAAAGAAAAAGATCCATGCCATTTTCCATGACAAGTGCGATCTTTTTTGATCCGAGCGCCTCAAATCTCTCCGCCAGATTACACGCTTTTCGGAAGATTTCGGCATGGCTATGCCATATCCCTTCCCTTATGTCCAGGACAAATTCCCTGTCATCGCAAAGGTCTTTTATTCGATTGTGAAAAGCATTGAACTCATTCACGATCAATTTTCTCCAATAATCCGTGCTCCAATAGTTTTTGAACGATCGGTATCAGTTCCTGTGGAGCGACGTCAATCAAGTCGGACAGATCAAAAAGGTCATTTCGTCCATCGCAATAGGTGATCAGATTCATCATTGCCATGACGCCGTCATAGCTTCCCTTTTGACTGACGGTGGGATAAAGTCCCTTCTTTCCCAACTGCGGCTCTCCGAGAACCGTCATTCGGTAGTATCCATTCCATTCCAGACAGTTGATCCAGTCTTTCATGACTTCAAAGGATCCCTCAAAGCCTTTTGCGGAAACATAGCTCATGTTATCGGCAGAGGTATGATATTCCGGGAATTCGCCATATTTGGATCTGCAAAAACCAACTACCGGAAGTTCGATCCCAGGTGCGTTGTACTGTCTTTCGTCAGATCCACGCTTTAAGAAGCTATAATACTCATAGTTTTCCTTATCGCAAAGAATGGTTTCAAACGCTTTGTCCGCCAAAGTGTTGGCATATCTCGACGCGATCATCGAATAATGATGGTCATCGCCAACGCAGGAAAGCACGACTCCCGCAATGACATTCTTTTTCAGGTGCTCTAAGTTCCTGCTCAGATAGGTAATGGAACCGATGGTCTCGGGGTTTAGCACAAAGCGATAAGTATATTGCCTGTCCTTCAGGGAATTCACGTACCTTGCAAGCGCAACCAATAAAACAGGTCCGGAGCATTCATTGTTTGCCATGGACGGATGGCAGGTATAGCTTGTGATCAGGATTTCTTTTTCAGATACGCCAGGGATCACAAGATCTGCGTAAGTAAGGCTGCCGTCAAACAGCTCACTGTCGATCACGACATGATATTTCTGCTCCGGAAGTGCATCCCAATCCTTCTGGGAGATGCAAAAACCGCTGCGCTCCTTGTAATAAGACGTAACGTAAGGGATCACGTCAGGCTGGTCTTTTTGCGTGTATATGATCTTTCCGAGTTCTTCCTTGTTTAGCCATTCATCCATGGGCAGAGAGTATCCAACGACATGAAGGTTGTTCTTCTGAAAATCGATCACTCTCTTGCCACTTTCATCCGCCACGTAAGCATCGCGGATGCGCCATTCCTTTGGAACGGTCCAGTCAAGAACCTTTGATCCGGAAGGAACTTCAGTAATCTCAAAGGAAAGACCATCCTTGCCAAGATATTCATTTAAGATCCTTAGCGTTTCGCGTACGCCGTCTCCCGTAATGCTTCTGCAGATTGGGAAGATCTTTCCGGCGAGGTCATATAGCTCCTCTCCGATCCCTTTTTCAAAATCCATGTTACCGTCCAAACCTTTCGTTTTTACGCGATTTTCCTAAATCAATCATAGGTACAAAAGCCTTCTGTGTCAAGCTTGCGCACCATTTCTTTCAACCATGAAGCGATACTTTAACTCTGCCAATTCCCAGTCCACCATGTTGTCGATGTCCTGCACCTCAAGCTCAGAAAGCTCAAAGGGAAGAATGTTCCCCGTCATGAGCTTTTGATTCTTCAAAAAACCGGGAACGCGGAACAGATAAAACTGTCCTGCGTCATGATAACTTTTCTCAATGTCCTGACTTCTCGTGTCAAGAAATTCGGGATATTCAAACACAAGGCGATCGTTCCGGATCACAAGCCCACGCTTTGGCGGATAAGAAAAGGGAACAACCGAGATCAAAGTGTCTGCATCGGAAACAAGAAGCTTATCCATTGCACTCTGAAGCTTAGCTGACGTGACAAATGGGGCGGTCGGATAAATGCAGGCACATACTTCAAAATCCATTCCCTTTTTATGATACTCATCCAAAACTTCCAACAAAACGTCTGCCGTCGTTGCAAAATCTCCCGAGGTCTTTTCGCTTCGATAAAAGGGCACGGAGGCGCCAAAGCTTTTCGCAATCTGCGCGATTTCTTCATCATCCGTGGACACCATTACCTCATCAAACAAGCCGCTTTGCAGCGCAGCTTCGATTGAATATGCCAAAATGGGCTTTCCAAGGAATTCTTTTATGTTCTTTCGCGGAATGCGCTTGCTTCCGCCGCGCGCCGTGATGATCGCAAGTCGTTTCATCTGCTGACTCATATGTTCTCTCCCCAAATGTTCAACCTAAATCTGCTCGTTTTGACGATGGATCTTGGGATCCTCATATTTATCCATAAAGTCCATCCCAAGACGAACGTTTTCCTTTGCAAAATGAATGCCGCTCACTTCCGTAAGGACTGCTATGGCTTTGTCAAAGCAAACGTTCGGGAAGTAATTTAGGATTTCCATCGGCACGGTTGCGTCGATCAAAGGGACTTCAGGAAAACACTTTGCGTAATCCAGCTCATCCCTCGGGTGAGGCTTCAGGAAAACGGTTCCCTCTTTGCCATACTGCTCGATCAGGTCGCGGAAGATCCGTTCTCTTGTCACGAGATCGCACAGTGGCTCCGTAAGGATCAAGATCTTCTTTTCTTCGCCCATGACATGTGCCATTTTCTCTTCGAGCTCTTTGCGGTTGCGAATAAAAGCGTTCAGGATCAATTCCTTATCAGAGTCCGACAAATGATCTACAAGGTCTTGTCTTCTCACTTCAACATATTTGCGATAAGGATATTTGATCGCCGCGACGTCATTGACTTCCATGTCGATGCAGTACTTTCCGTACCCTCCCTGGATAAAGATGAGGTTTAGGCGCTCAGAGAGAAAGGCTTTCAGTTCAAAGTGCCCGCGATTGTCATAACGCGCTCCATTACAGTTTACAACGCTGTTTAAACCATCCTCAAGCGCATGGTACTTAATGCGATGGCAATTCAGATAGTATCCGATCGGATCCGCATCACAGAACACGTAAATGTCCTTATACTCCCGAAGGTTCACGGGAACGGTTTTTGCCGTCAGGCGACCATACTTTTTGGTAAAAATGATCCTTTGAATGAGATGCAACACCAGATTGTTTCTCGGTCGATAGTATTTTTCAAGTTCCGGATATGCCGTAAAAAGCTTTTCGTGGAATGGAATGCATTCAGCAAAAAGCCCTGTTTTGTCAATTCTCTCTTTTAGGTTTTCGAAATTACAGGATATGGTGCTGAGCAAAATCGATGCTTTGCCCCGCTCCGAGACAGGAAGATACAATTCCTTCAGGAAGGCAACGTAAACGTGATAATACGTATGACAAATATAGATTCTATCCTTCATCAAGCGCATTTCCTCAGATAAAATGATAGGATAGCCGTTAAGCTATCCTAGGTATATAGCTGAACTTAAAATTCATCAGCCGAGCTGAAAGGGGGACTTGAACCCCCGACCCCTTCATTACGAGTGAAGTGCTCTACCGACTGAGCTATTTCAGCAAATATGTTTTTGGAACTTCCACTAGTGTATTATACAGTCTCTTTTCGAAAATTGCAACAAAAATATGATACAATTACAACAAATCTGGATAAACAATCTCTCCGGCGAGCCTTTTTGCGCCTTTTCCGCCTACTAAAGCACGCATTTTCTCCGAAATTTCGCGCCTTTTTGCCTCATCCTTCGCAAGGTCGTTTATCACCTCAAATGCTTTAGGCGCAACGTCACTCACTTTGCGAACGTCACCTAACGATAACATCATCCCGGATTCTTCAAACGCGGCATTTCCCTGTAATTGGTTATCTGCAAGCGCATAAGTGATGCAGGGGATCCCAAGGGCACAGATTTCATATAAAGTCGAACCCGCAGCGGAAAGGATCATATCGCATTTTGAAAAAAGGCTTTTCACCTCAGGCAGATCACAGTAGGTATGAATCGCAGGCTCCTCTTTTGCCATGGAAAGCAATGTTTCTTTGTCAGGATTGCCGTTCCCAATCAGAAAATGGAACTGAAAGCCCGTTTCCACAAGGGTTCTGTCCTTGTTTTGTAAAAGATAAGACATCAGTGACTTAGCAAGACCGATCGGGTCAGTACCGCCAGTTGAAATGCAGACATTCGTCACTTTTTCAGCAATCTCAGGGCGCTTTACGTCTTCATATTCGCTTCGCAGCGGCGCATATTGGGGACCAACAAGAAGTCTTGGCACAGGCTGACCGGCAGCTGCATAAAGCTTCTGATAATCGCTTTTCTGCGCATAAACATTGTAATTGATGAGAATGTCAACGTCATAGGGATGATCTGCCAGGTCATCCACGTAAACAATCCTGCCCGCAAAGCCGGAAAGAGCCTGGAAATATCGGTCCGTCACCTGGTAACTGTCCACGATCAAAAGATTGACGTATCTCGTGGAAAGGAAGGCGCAAAAAGTGCCACACTCGGCTTCCATGTCTTGATAAGACGATCCAAGGATAAAGGTTTCATATCCTCTTTGATTGATCCTGCCTTGCATTTTATCATCCGCGAGGACAAAAACGCATTCTTCGCCATAGGAAACAAAGGCATCTGCCATGGCAAGACACCGCATGACGTGGCCGTAACCTACATATTCATTTCCGTCTGCGCGAAATACGATCATAACGTCCTCTGATAGGTGTAAAAGTTTCCTTCCTTGATCTTCTTCTCAAAACCAAGCTTTTGAATGAACCGAAGGGACTTTTCGTTTTCCTTGTGGATCTCCGCAATGGCCGTTGTACAGCCCAGAACTTCTTTTGCAAAGGAAAGGATCTTAAGTAATGCTTCCTTCGCATAGCCTTGGCCATAAAACTCTTTTGCGACAAGATAACTCGCTTCAACGATCTCGCCGTTTCGCTTTAAGCGGAAAGTTCCAACAACCTTTCCGTTCTCATCGCGCCCAAGCCAGTCAAAGCGATCCGGATCCTTTTCGTAAGTGTTATGGAACCATTTCAAATGCTCCTCGAGTTCAAGCGCGTGGGGATTCAGGAAATACGCAAACACTTCCGGATCATTTCGAAGATCCATGATCACTTGCGTATCTTCTTCCGTGATCTCACTGAGGATCAGGCGCTTTGTTTTCAAGCTCGGAACCAGCTTAACGCACTTTGTGGAAAGCGGCGTGCCATATGCAATGTCGCACAGGGCTTTCTTTCCTAAAATGTTTGCCATGTATTTTGTAGGCATGCCTTGACTAGGTCTGATGCTTCGAACGTTCTCCGTCGTAAATACTTCGCCTTCCTTCACGTCCTTTACGACGAAAAGGCTCCTTCTAAAGGGCAAAAGCTTTTTTTCGCCTTCCGTAGGTCCATATTTTACGGTGCCAGCGATAACCTTTGCATCCTTCACGGCCTTTACCATTTCGGCAAAGCCTTCCATGGTCATGCTAAATGCACTGTCAGCGCTTTCCACGCCCTCCAGCTTCACATGCTTTTCCACAACGCAGGCTCCCATGGAGACGCAAACGACAGCGGCCAGATACCCTTCGCTGTGATCAGAAAGTCCAACAGGCACGCCATAATTTGCAAGCATGTCCGGAATGTTTGCGAGATGCATGTCCTCCCAATTTGCAGGATATTCACTGCAACACTTAAGCAATACGATCTGCTCATTCCCCATGCGCTTGCAGGCGTCCACGGCGTCTGCGATCTCTTCCGCGCTCGCCATGCCACAGGACATGATCATGGGTTTGCCTTTGGAAGCGGCATATTCGATCAGCGGAATGTCCACAAGCTCAAAGCTGGCGATCTTATAGGCTTCACAGCCAATGCTTTCAAGGAAATCAACGGCACCGTTGTCAAAAGGCGTGGACAGAAAGTCAAGCCCTAACGCTTCGCATTCATTCTTGATCTGCTCCTGCCATTCATAAGGCGTTCCGGCATCCCTGTAAAGGTCATAGAGCTTATATCCGTCCCAAAGCGTGTCCTTGATACGGAAAAACTCATTATCGCAATCGATCGTGATGCTGTCGGCGGTATAAGTCTGGATCTTTAGGCAATCCGCGCCGGTCTTTGCAACCTCACGCACGATCCTTAGCGCGTTTTCCAGGCTTCCGCCATGATTGGCGCTCATCTCGGCGATAACATATACTTCGTTGTTCTGAATCTTATCAAATATGCGGAACATGGCTTATGACTTCTCCTTTTTTCGCTGCATGAAACAAGAAAAACTATTTCATGTGCACGTCTACCTGAGGGAACGGGATTTCAATGTGGTTCTCATCCAAGGTCAGCTTTGCTTTTTCCGTCAGATCCCACTTTGCGGCCCAATAGTCCGTCGTCTGTACCCAACACTGCATTTTTAACGCAACGCCACTGTCTTCAAGAGCTTCTACGACAACACGTTTTACCTGATCCTTGATCGCAAATTCGCTTTCTTCAAGCATATTCATGAGAACTTCTTTTGCTTTCTTTAGGTCTGCACCATATGCGATCTGAAGGGAAATGTCAAGGCGCCTGGTTTTTTCAGCGGTTACGTTTGTGATGCTGTTGTTTGCAAGCGTGCCGTTCGGCAACACGATCACGCGATTGTCAAAGGTTGTCAGCTTGGTATAAAAGATCTGGATCTCCGTGACAACGCCTTCTTTTCCGGAGTGGTCAATGATGTAATCCCCCACGCGGAAAGGGCGAAGAAGAAGGATCAATACGCCGCCTGCAAAATTGGAAAGGCTCCCCTGGATCGCGAGACCGATCGCAACACCGGCAGATCCAAGAAGTGCCACAATGCTTGCCGCGTCAACGCCAAGCTTTGCAGCGATCACAAAGCAAAGGACAACGTACATTGCCACCTTCAGGAAAGATATCACAAAGGTGATCACGCCTTTTTCGGCTTTTGCCTTCTCCATCGACTTTTGAAGGAGCTTCAGTGCATAATTGATCAGCTTAACGCCTACGAAAAAGACGATGATCGTAAATAAGATCCGAGTCAACAGGTGGAACAAGGAACCGGACACGCCAGTCGTAAAAAATTCATTCAATTCTTCTAACGTCATTTTAGTCTTCCTTCTTTGACTTCATGTTACGAAGCTTTTCTGCCTCGTGTTCAACGGCAGAAAGCGCATCCATCGTATGCATTCTTGCATGCTCTAAGGATTCCTTGGCCTGCTTTGCGGCAAGCTTTGCGGCTTTCGCTTCCTGCTCTAAGGCTTCGGCCTTCCTGATGGCCTCTTCCGCTTTCTTTTGCGCAAGCAATTCCTCTTCCTGCGTATGCTTTAAGTTCTCTTTTGCAAGAATCAGTGCATTCTCCTCTTCCCTGCGCTTTTGTTCCGCCTTGGTAAACGGTGAAAACTTTAATACGCTTAAGGACAGCGGTGCAAGCTTTACCGTAATGGACTCGGCTCTGTCATCGCACTCGATTTCCTTGGAGGAAAGTGCTCTTGCATTGACTACGCCGCTGCCATCAAAAGCTTTTGCGTCCGTGTTGAGGATTTCCTTATACTTTCCGGGGATTGGAACGCCCGTCTTGATCTCCTCGGCCGTGCCAGAGAAGTTTGCAACAACCAAAAGCAGGTCTTCTGCGTTCTTTCCCTTACGAGCAAATGAAACATAGGATTCATTCGCACTCATATGATTGATCCACTCAAAGCCTTCAGGCTCCTCGTCGAGTTCATATAAAGCCTTCTGTTCCTTGTAGAGACCGTTCAGTGCTTTGACGATTGCCAAAACGCCGCGATGTCCTGGATAAGTCTTCAGGTTAAAGTCAACAACCTCGTTTTCGTTCCAGCCGTCAAACTCTGCCAGATCCTGGCCCATGAACAGAAGCTTTTTGCCTGGATGTACCATGGTATATGCATACGAAAGGCGAAGGTTCGCAAACTTTTGATCGCGCATGCCAGGCATGATCGTGATCAGTCCGGGCTTTCCGCCTGCCACCTCTTCATGAGATAAGGCAAGCAGGAACTTTTCCGTATAGGCGTAGACCATGCTAAACGTAAGGCTTCCGTGATGGTGTGATCTAAAATACGGGTCGTAGGAAACATAGCCCAGATAATCATTCACAAAGCCCTTATTCCATTTGAGGTCAAAGCCAAGGCCTTCTTCATCGAGAGCCCCGGTGACCATGGGGAATGCGGCGTCATCTTCCGCGATGCTAAGAACACCGGGATCTCGCTGCTTTAAGATGGAATTCAGATGCTTTACCATCTCGATCGCGCCAAGGTTTTCGCGCCCGCCGTAGGCATTTGGAAGCCATTCCTTGCCCTCACGGCCATGATCCAGATAAAGCATGCTGCCGACGCCGTCCATGCGGATGCCGTCTGCATGATATTTCTCCACCCAGAACAGCGCATTGGCGATCAGGAAGTTAGAAACCTCGGGACGCTCATATTGATAAAGCAGAGTGCCATAAAGGGGATGAACGCCCTTTCTGGGGTCTTGATGCTCATAGAGACATGTGCCGTCAAAGGATGCAAGTCCATGATCGTCCTTGGGGAAATGTGCGGCATTCCAGTCAAGGATCACGCCAATGCCAGCCTTATGAAGCTCATTTACAAACGCCATGAAATCCATGGGACTGCCATATCTTGCCGTGGGTGCATAATAACCAGTGATCTGATAGCCCCAGGAAGCATCCATGGTATGTTCCATGACCGGCATAAGCTCGACATGAGTATATCCCATCTCCTTTACGTATGCGATCACCTTTTCTGCAAGCACTTTGTAATTCGGGAGTGCACCAGTTTTATCCTTCTCCATCATGGAGCCAAGATACAACTCATAGATACTGATGGGAGCGCTGCCGTTTTGGAAGGAAGGACGCCTTCTGATAAAGCCGGCATCTTCCCATGCAAATTCGGAAAGGTCCGTGACAATGGAGGCCGTGTCAGGACGAAGCTGCGAAGCATTGGCATATGGATCCGCCTTGAGGTACGTAACGCCGCTTTTCAGCTTCATCTCGAACTTATAAAACGAGCCAACGGGCACGCCGGGAACAAAGAGCTCGAAGACACCGCTATCATAGATGTTGCGCATCTGATGCACGCGACCGTCCCAGTCATTAAAATCGCCGACAACGCTGACGCGCCTGCAATTCGGCGCCCATACCGCGAACAAAACGCCCTCCACGCCGTTCACGACCATGGGATGCGCGCCAAGCTTCTCATAGATGGTATAATGAATGCCATTTTGGAATCTGACGATGTCTTCCTTCGTAAGTACGGGCTCGAAGGAATAGGGATCCGTCACCTTCGTCTCACTTCCGTTCTGCGAGAGAACGCGGAAATAATAGCCATCCAGCTTTTTTGCAGGAATTAAGACTGCATAAAAGCCATCCTGATCCGCCACCTGCATTTTTGCATCATAGGCAAAATCAGTAAGTTTCCCCGTCTCTTTATCCTTTTCGCGCTGGATCCAGTGCAAGTACACTTCTTTCGCCTTTGGGAAAAACGCCTGGACCAGGGTCTGATTTCCGGCCTTTTGCACGCCAAGAATCCGATGGGGATCCGAGGATTCCGAGTAAACGATCTCCTCGATCAATGGCCAATTCATCAACTTGTAAAGCTTTTTATCCATCTTGTCACGCTCCCAAATCAAGAATTTAAGATCATCCAAGTTCATGTAAGAAAAGACCACTCCGCAGTTTCGGCTCAAACCAAGTGGATTTCGGAGGCATCAGCCTTCCTGCGTCAGCAACGGAGAACAGCTCTCCGATTGATGTCGGATACATGGAGAATGCAACGCTGCCGGGAACCTCGGCACATCTGCGCTCCAATTCCTTCAGACCTCTGATGCCGCCGATGAAGTCAATGCGGTGATCGGTCTTGGGATCGCCAATGCCAAGGATCGTGGAAAGCAGGTGATTCTGAAGCACGGACACGTCCAATCCTTCCACGGGATCATCACTCAGAATGCTCTTCTTTGCCTTCAGTCGATACCAGGTTCCGTCAAGATACATTCCAAACTCACCCTTTGCCTTGGGCGCGTAGGGCTTGTCTTCGTCGGGGTTCTGGGATACTTCGAAGCATTCAGAAACCTTGCCCAAAAAGGCTTTTTCGGAAAGCCCGTTCAGATCCTTGACAAAGCGGTTATAGTCCAGGATCTTCAGTTCCTCATCAGGGAAAAGAACGGAAAGGAAATAATTATATTCTTCTGCTCCGGTATATGCAGGATTCTCAGCTCTTCTCTTCTGGCCCACCTTGACCGCAGAAGCACATCTGTGATGGCCGTCGGCGATATATACGGCAGGAATCTCCTTAAACGCATTCTGGATGTCAGCGATCACGGCTTCGTCGTCCACCACCCAGACTCTGTGAGCAATGCCGTCATCAGAGACGAAATCATATACGGGAGCTTTTGCGCGCTCCTTTGCGATGATCTCGCGAAGCTTTCCGCCTGCGCGATATGCAAGGAAAATCGGGCCGGTCTGCATGTTGCAGATATCAACGTGATTGATCCTGTCCTGCTCCTTGTCGGCGCGGGTGTTCTCATGCTTCTTGATCACGTTATTCTGATAATCATCAATGGAGGCGCAGGCCACAATGCCCGTCTGGCTTCTGCCATCCATTACCTGCTCATAGAGATAATAACAGGGCTTGTCTTCTTGGACAAATCTGCCCTCTGCGATCCATGCCTGGATCATGTCATGCGCCTTCTGATAAACCTCGGGCGCATAAGTGTCCACTTCAGGTCCAAACTGCGTTTCTGCGCGGTCGATCGCAAGGAAGGAACCAGGGTTTCGTTTTACGACCTCGCAGGCCTCTTTGCGATTATAAACGTCATAGGGAAGTGCCGCGATTTCTTTTTCTTTTCCAGGTGCCGGGCGATACGCCCGAAAAGGTCTTATGTCTGCCATGATAATCTCCTTTTTTGGTCTCGTAAAATCCTTATTATTATAGCAAATAAAGGGGATTTGCACAATATGGTTTTTTGTGGTAGAGTGTATCTATGTTGGATTAAAGATTGGGTATAAGGAATGTCTCGGGGGTCGTGCAAGTTGTGACTCTTAGGATCAATTATAAATACATCGTTAACACACCATGAAAAAAGCCATATTGTGTGTGGTTGATAAGAAAAAGACTAGAAAGCTGGAGGAATAAAGAAAATGACTGATGAGAACAGAGCTATTCTTACGAGGATAAATAAGTATGCGGAGGAGGTGTTAGGGGATATTGATCCTCAGAAGGTGCCAGTTTCTATGCAACTAGAAAAACTGAAGCCTATAATGGACGAAATTGCAAAAGAAAAGAATATGTCATTAGAGGATGTGTTTATCCTCTATATGGACATTCAGAGCGAGGCATCCGTAGCCTCCGACCAAAAGCTCCAGGATCAGCTTAAGGACTTAAACATGGGTGGCGACATGCCTCTTCTATACAGAGACTAAGTTTGTAAATGCCTGTTGAGATGACTCATTGAAATTTGTTAAGATTACAGAACACTCGAGCGTGGGCGTGGTGGGGCCCATCGGAACAATTAGCCAGCAGCACTTAGTGAACCGAGGACCGAAAAGCCGCAGACAAAAATTTGAAATTTTTGGCCAGGCTTAGCCTGAGGGCCGAAGGTGAACTTAGTGCAGTCTGAGCCGTTCCGAGGACCCCATCCGACCGCGCGAGTTAGCTATCAATAGCGCTCTCAAAGCGTGCCCGTTCCAAAGAGCCCCATCCGACCACGCGAGTTTTGCAGAGCAACAATAAAAAAGGCCTCCCGGCAATGGGAGGCCTTAACTTATCTTTTTAACTTATCCGAACCTTACTTCACGATTCTCACGCGGAAAACGCCGTCAATTGCCTCAAGACTCTTAACGATGTCTGCGGGAACGGGAGCTTCAACGTCACACATGGTGTAAGCATAATCTCCACGAGACTTGTTGGTCATGTTCGTGATATTGATGTTCTTCTCACCAAATGCGCCAGTGAACTTCGTGATCATATTCGCAATGTTCTTGTGGAAGATCGCGATACGACCTGCAGCAGCGCAAACGCCCATATCACATGCGGGATAGTTCACGGAGTTGCGAATGTTACCATTCTCAAGGTAATCGGTCATCTCCTGCACTGCCATGATCGCACAGTTGTCTTCACTCTCCTCGGTGCTTGCGCCAAGGTGAGGGATCACGATGCATCCAGCCTGGCCAGCGGTCGTCGGATTCGGGAAATCGGATACGTAACGAGCGATCTTTCCGTTCTTGATGCCTTCAAGCACGTCTGCCTCATTGCAAAGCAGATCTCTTGCAAAGTTCAGAATTACAACGCCATCCTTCATCTTTGCGATTGCTTCGCGGTTTACGCTGCCCTTGGTGGAATCAAGCAGAGGAACGTGGATCGTGATATAATCGCAATCTGCGTAGATGTCGTCTACATTGATCACGTGCTTAACGGATCTGGAAAGCTGCCATGCAGCATTTACGGAAAGATAAGGGTCGTAACCATATACTTCCATGCCAAGGCTGATCGCGGTATTTGCAACCTTCGCGCCGATCGCGCCAAGGCCGATAACGCCAAGCTTCTTGCCCATCAGCTCGGTACCTGCATAGTTCTTCTTCTCCTTCTCTGCGGTCTTAGCGATGTTTGCGTCATCCTTGTTAGCCTTTACCCATTCGATACCGCCAACGATGTCTCTTGCAGCAAGCAGCATGCCTGCGATCACAAGCTCCTTAACGCCGTTTGCGTTTGCACCGGGGGTATTGAAAACCACGATACCCTTTTCAGCGCACTTGTCCAGAGGAATGTTGTTGGTGCCGGCACCTGCTCTTGCAACTGCAAGAAGGCTGTCAGGAAGCTCCATCTCATGCATGGATGCGCTTCTTACCAGGATTCCCTCTGCCTCGTTTACGTTTTGCGTCATTTCATATTCAGCAGAAAAATTCTTCAGCCCTACCTGGGCAATTGGATTTAAGCAATGAATCTTCATTATGCGTTCTCCTCTTCAAACTTCTTCATGAACTCAACGAGCTTCTGCACGCCTTCGATGGGCATTGCATTGTAGATGGAGGCTCTCATGCCACCTACGGTTCTGTGGCCCTTAAGGTTTACAAAACCGGCTGCGGTAGCTTCCTTAACGAACTTGGCATCCAGTTCCTCGTTACCGGTAACGAAAGGAACGTTCATCAGGGATCTGTCTTCCTTGCGAACGGTGCCCTTAAAGAGCTTGCTCTCATCAAGGAAATCATAAAGAACCTTAGCCTTAGCCTCGTTGCGCTCCTTCATAGCCTGAAGGCCGCCCATCTTCTTGATCCACTTGAATACCTTGCCGCAGATGTAGATGCCGTATGCGGGAGGAGTGTTGTACATGCTGCCGTTGTCAGCATGGATCTTATATTTCAGCATGGTAGGAGTTCCGGGAAGGGTGTCCTCAGTGATCAAATCCTCACGGATGATCACGATCACAACGCCTGCAGGTCCAATGTTCTTCTGAACGCCGCCGTAGATCACGCCGTACTTGGTCACGTCAACGGGCTCGGAAAGGAAGCAGCTGGAAACGTCTGCAACAAGGGTCTTACCCTTCGTGTTAGGCAGAGTCTTAAACTTGGTACCATAAATCGTATTGTTCTCGCAGATATATACATAGTCTGCATCCTCGCTGATGGGGAGGTCGGAACAATCAGGAATGTAAGAAAAGGTCTTGTCCTCAGAAGAAGCGATCTTGTTTGCCTTACCATAGATCTGTGCTTCCTGATATGCCTTCTTTGCCCACTGACCGGTCACGATGTAGTCAGCAACCTTGTTCTTCATCAGGTTCATGGGGATCATTGCGAACTGCTGGCTTGCGCCGCCCTGAAGGAACAGAACCTTGTAATTGTCAGGGATGTTCATCAGCTCACGAAGATCAGCCTCAGCCTCATCGATGATTGCCTGATATGCTTTCGAACGATGGCTCATCTCCATAACGGACATGCCAGTTCCCTTGTAATCAAGCATCTCGTCAGCAGCTTCCTTCAGTACCTCCTCAGGCAGAACCGCAGGCCCTGCTGAGAAATTGTAAACTCTTGCCATAACTTTTCTCCTCCTGTTTTTGGCTTTATTTCATTAGATACTAGAATATTCTTTCTTTGGCGTAAAGTCAAGACTTTACTCGATTAAATTGTTAAAATATTACCATTCTTTTTTCGGCTTACTTAAAAATGAAAACTGGCGTTCCAATCTCGACGTTATCAAAGATGATGTCCGTGGTCTCATCCGGCATGTTAACGCACCCGTGGGAACCATTCCTCAGATAGGTATCTCCGCCGAATTCCTCTTCTTTTCTCCAGTCTGCGTCATGAAGACCGATGGATTCATAGATCGGCATCCAACGCCTTACAAAGGAAGCATATCCAGGTCCGCGAAGAACGCGGTTTGTCAGCTTTTCCTTGATGTAAAAAGCGCCTTCATAGGTGTCATGCCGTCTTCTTATGTCGCCTGTCACGACTCCGGAGGTCACGATCAGCTTACCTTCCTGATAATAGTAGATCTTCTGTTCGAGCTTATCTACCTCAATGTATGTTCCGCCAGTGTCATCGAGACCGCGGTGCAACGTTTCGTGAAGATATGTCGGCACGTGAACGGTTTTTGCTTTCCGAAGCTTTGGATCACTCAAGATTTCTCTCAGGAATGCTTTCTCAGCTTCCACGTCGATCTCCGTTCCAAAGTTGCCGGGCTTAACCGTTACGACTTCACCGCTTTCCCTGCTGGTCTTGAACTGCCGTTCCACGCCGTAGGTATGATACTTTTCGCAGAGCTCCTCCATAAAGGCATCTGCCGCTTTGAGATCATAGTAATAAGAGCCATTTTCATCCTTTAAGGGATTATTTTGCTCATCCTTTGCGATAAAACCGCTCATGATGCCTTCCGTAAAGGCGATCTGCTCATCTCCCATGTCGTAGACAAGACCGCACTCTTCCAACTCATCCAGATCCTCACAGATCTGTACGGTCTTTTTCTGCGCATCGGTCATCTCATAGTCAAAATAACAATCTGACTTTGCAAGATCTACCACTCTTATGCGCTCGTTTATGGCATCGCGAATGGTTTCATAGCCCTTTTCCACGTCGAGATGTCCATTGAGGTTATGAGAGATATAATAACCGTCCTTGTCATCCCAGGACATAGAAACAAACGTGACCGTGTTCTCGTTCTTCACGATTTCAAGCGAATCCCACCAATCGCGCAGCTTTCCCTCGTCATAGGCAAAGTTTGGCGCGCCTGTCGTGATCTGGTTTTCCCGCCAGAGCATGGATAGCCACCCAAGGGACGTCTGATGCTTTTGATACGCACGAAGGCTCAGGGAATAATCGAATATGGGCGACGCTTCGTTCAGGTCGAAATCATATTCCTTATTCCGTGAATCAAAGACGATCAGATCCGGCGCCGATGCGTCGACGATCAAGTCTTGATTGACTTCATCAGGCGTTTTGCCCGTTACGTAAACGCCGTTCACCCAGGTGTTTGGCGCATACCTGTCCTTTACGTACTTGTTCATCCCTAGATATCCTGCAAAAACAAGCACGACAACCACAAAACCTACGCATCCAAGTTTGATCAGCCATTGTTTCTTCAAATACTCATCACCACTTTCTTATGCTTCGCGGTTTTTCAAATCCTCTCCGTCAAAGACTTCACTAATGGGTGCTCCTGCGGGAACCATCGGGAACACCTTATCATCCTCGGGGATCATGACTTCAACAAGCACGGGAGCCTTCAGTGAAATGGCCTTTTCGAGTGCTGGCGCAACCTCTTCCTTCTTTGTCACGCGGATCGCCTCACAACCAAGTCCCTCTGCAACCTTGCAGAAATCTACCTTGTCCTGAAGCACGGTCTGGGAATAACGCTTTCCGTAGAAAAGCGTCTGCCACTGACGTACCATGCCAAGTACGTGATTGTTGATCACGATCTCAACAATCGGTATATTATATCGACTGGCAGTTGCCAGCTCCTGCATGTTCATTCTAAAGCATCCGTCGCCTGCGATATTGACGCAGACCTTATCGGGATTGCCAACCTGCGCGCCGATGCACGCACCAAGGCCATACCCCATGGTGCCAAGACCGCCTGAGGAAAGGAAGGTGCGAGGCTTGGTATATTTATAATACTGCGCCGCCCACATCTGATGCTGTCCAACGTCGGTCGTAATGATCGCTTCACCCTTGGTAACACGGTCAAGCTCTTCGATCACGTAAGGGCATGCAAGGTTCTCATCCTCATATTTCATCGGGAACTTAATCTTCAGTTCCTGTACGCGAGCCATCCAGTCGGAGTGATCCTTCTTCTCAATCCTGGTGTTCAACACCTGAAGAACCGCCTTGAGATCACCAACAAGGGAAGCATCTACGCGAATGTTCTTGTTAACCTCAGCCTTATCGATGTCTACGTGGATGATCTTAGCATTCTCGCAGAACTTCTTGGGATTTCCGATCACGCGGTCAGAAAATCTTGCGCCAAGCGCGATCAAAAGATCGCATTCACTCACGCCAAGGTTGGAAGCCTTCGTGCCGTGCATGCCGATCATGCCGGTGTAACGCTCGCTGTAGCCGTCAAATGCGCCCTTGCCCATCAAGGTATCACAAACGGGTGCATCCACAAGCTCCGCAAATTCTGCAACTTCCTTGGAAGCTCCGGAGATTACGGCGCCGCCGCCAAGATAAATGAAGGGCTTCTTTGCTTCATTGATGAATTTCAGAGCCTTCTGAAGCTCAGTTTCGGAAATATATGCCTTCGGCTCATAGGTTGCAGGCTTTTCTGCGGTATATTCACAGGTTGCCGCCGTTACGTCCTTGGTAATGTCCACAAGAACGGGGCCAGGGCGTCCGCTCTTTGCGATCTGGAAGGCTTCACGCATAATGGGCGCAAGGTCTTCCACCTTTTTCACGATGTAGTTGTGCTTCGTGATCGGCATGGTCACGCCTGCGATATCCACTTCCTGGAAGGAATCCTTTCCAAGGCTGGGAAGAGCAACGTTTGCCGTGATCGCCACCACGGGCACGGAATCCATGTAAGCAGTCGCGATTCCGGTGACCAGATTGGTCGCGCCAGGACCGCTGGTTGCCATGCAAACGCCAACCTTACCGGTTGCTCTTGCATATCCGTCCGCCGCGTGTGCTGCGCCCTGCTCGTGGCTGGTCAGGATGTGGCGGATCTCGTCGCCATGCTTATACAGTGCGTCATATACGTTCAGGATGGTACCTCCCGGATAACCGAAGACGGTGTCAACACCCTGCTCCTTGAGACATTCTATTACGATTTCTGAGCCGTTTAATTGCATTGTCGTATCTCCTTCTTTAAGTAAACTGAGATAATTCAGTTCTATATGCTAATGATCATGAGTTGCCGTTCAAACCCGAGGGTGAACAGCGGCATCCCCCTTCAGGCATTAGTTCCTAGGCGTCGGTACTTAGTCCGCGTATCACGCGAATCAACATAAGCAGACAAGCTCGCTTGGATGCTTATGGAAGATGCAGCGTGAGCGGACTTATGTACCGATACGCCGAACTCATAGCGCGAGCGGGCCTGAACGGTGGATTCGCTGCGCGCCCGAGTAAACTGATTCCTTTTATTTCATGGGAACTTCAAGTACAGCTCCTCTATTTCCGCTAGTTACAAGTTCGTGGTAGCGTGCAAGGTATCCGGTGGTCACGCGGGGCTCTCTGGGCTGCCACTTTGCGCGGCGCTCTGCGAGGACTTCGTCGCTCACGAGTACGTCAAGCTTGTTCGCAGGGATGTCAACGCGAATGATGTCGCCTTCTTCAACAAGTGCGATGGGGCCGCCAACGGCTGCTTCAGGAGAAACGTGGCCGATGGATGCGCCTCTGGAAGCTCCGGAGAAACGTCCGTCCGTGATCAGTGCCACGGATGATCCAAGACCCATGCCTGCGATTGCGGAGGTAGGATTGAGCATCTCTCTCATGCCAGGGCCGCCCTTAGGACCTTCGTAACGGATCACGACAACGTCGCCAGGAACGATCTTGCCACCCTTGATGGCTGCGATCGCATCTTCCTCACAATCAAAGACTCTTGCGGGTCCTTCATGTACCATCATCTCAGGAACCACTGCGGAACGCTTTACAACTCCGCTGTCAGGAGCCAGATTGCCCTTCAGCACTGCAATTCCGCCAGTCTCGGAATAAGGATTCTCAATGGGACGAATGACCTCTGGATCCATATTCACGCAGTTCTTGATATTCTCACCGATCGTCGTGCCGTTTACGGTCATGCAATCGAGATGTAACAAATTCTTCTTGGTCAGTTCATTCATTACTGCATATACGCCGCCGGCCTCATTCAGATCTTCCATGTAGGTAGGACCTGCAGGTGCCAGATGGCACAGGTTCGGCGTCTTTGCGGAAAGCTCATTCGCGATGTCAAGGTTCAGGTCAACGCCTGCTTCCTTTGCGATCGCAGGGATATGAAGCATCGTGTTCGTGGAGCAACCAAGCGCCATGTCAACGGTCAGAGCGTTTAGGAAAGCATCCTTCGTCATGATGTCGCGCGGCTTGATATCCTTCTCAACGAGCTCCATGATCTTCATGCCGGCATGCTTTGCCAGGCGGATTCTGTCGGAATATACTGCCGGAATGGTTCCGTTGCCGCGAAGACCCATGCCGATCGCTTCCGTCAAGCAGTTCATGGAGTTTGCAGTATACATGCCGGAGCAGGAACCACAGGTCGGGCAAACCTTCTCTTCATAGAGGCACAGCTCTTCCTGGGTCATGGTGCCAGCTTCCACGCTTCCTACTGCCTCGAAGATGGAGGAAAGGCTTCTCTTCTTTCCGTGGATACGACCAGCCAGCATGGGGCCGCCGGAAACAAAGATCGTGGGAATGTTCAAACGAGCTGCAGCCATCAGAAGGCCAGGGACGTTCTTGTCACAGTTCGGGATGCAGACAAGACCGTCAAAGCCGTGCGCCAGAGCCATACACTCCGTGCTGTCTGCGATCAGATCTCTTGTTACAAGGGAATACTTCATGCCAACGTGGCCCATTGCAATACCGTCACAAACAGCGATAGCAGGGAACATGATGGGAGTACCGCCTGCCATTGCGACGCCCATCTTTACGGCCTGTGCGATCTTATCCAGGTTCATGTGACCGGGAACAATCTCATTGTAAGAGCAAACCACGCCGATCAGGGGGCGCTTTCTCTCTTCTTCAGTATATCCAAGTGCATTAAACAAGCTCCTGTGGGGCGCCTGCGCATTACCAACCTTTACGGAATCACTTCTCATTGCTATTCTCTCCTTTTCACTCATGCTATTCTTTCGGCGATCAGGCTGCCCATCTGCGAGCATCCAACCTTCGTGCAGCCCTCAGACATAATGTCTCCGGTGCGGAAACCATCCTGCAGGACCTTCTTAACTGCTGCATCGATCGCGTCAGCCTCCTTGTCGAGGTCGAAGCTGTAACGCAGCATCATCGAAGCGCTCAGGATCGTCGCGATCGGGTTTGCAATGTCCATGCCTGCGATGTCAGGAGCCGAACCGTGGCTGGGCTCATACAGGCCAAACTTCGTGTCATTCAGGCTTGCGGAAGAAAGCATTCCGATGGAACCCGTCACCATGCTTGCCTCATCCGAAAGGATATCGCCAAACATATTCTCCGTCAGGATCACGTCAAACTGTGCGGGATCCTTTACAAGCTGCATGGCGCAGTTATCTACCAGCATATGCTCCAGCGTCACTTCAGGATAATCCTTTGCGACCTCTTCCACAACCTTTCTCCAAAGTCTGGAAGAATCCAGCACGTTTGCTTTATCAACGCTCGTCACCTTCTTACGACGCTTCATTGCAATGTCAAAACCCTTGATGGCAATGCGACGGATCTCGTTTTCGTCGTAGGTCAAGGTATCAATGGCCTTCAGAACGCCATTTTCTTCAATGGTCTTTCTATCACCAAAGTAAAGACCGCCGGTCAGCTCTCTCATGATCAACATATCGAACCCTTGAGCACTGATCTCCTCTTTCAAAGGACATGCGCCGGCAAGCTCACTGTATAGATATGCAGGACGAAGGTTCGCAAATAAATTCAAAGCTTTACGGATCTTAAGAAGTCCGGCTTCAGGTCGAAGATTCGGAGGAAGCTTGTACCATGGCGAAGTCGTCGTGTTACCGCCGATCGAGCCCATCAGGACTGCGTCTGCGGCCTTTGCCGTTGCAATTGCCTCATCCGTCAGGGGAACGCCGTGCACGTCAATCGAAGCGCCGCCCATCAAAATGTCCGTGTAATTCATCTTGTGGCCATATACCTCCGCCACCTTGTCCAGTACCTTCTTTGCTTCCGCGACGATCTCAGGGCCAATGCCGTCGCCTGGAATGCAAGTGATCCGTAAGTCCATTCCGTCCATCTCCTTTATGTAAATATCACGATAACCGCATTTTTATCCATAACACGGCTATCATATTATATTACCCTATTTTGAATGTTTTTTCAATAACAAAATAGGCGAAGCTTCGAAAGCTTCGCCCATTATTTCACATAAATTATTCGTTCGCCTTTTCCACCTTGCTGATGGCTGATTTGTCCATGGGAATACGGCAATTCTTGTTGTTTCCGAACTCTACGATCACGGTATCATCCGTGATGTCGATCACGATGCCGTAGAAACCGGAAGTCGTCAGAACGCAGTCGCCAACTTCCATGTTCGCGATCATTCCGGCAATTCTCTTACGCTCCTTGCTCTGAGGGCGGAACAGGAAAAACCAAAGTGCCAGGAAGAACAAACCATAAACAACTACTACACCCATCCAACTCATCCAAGCAGGTGCTGCAGCTGCTTCACCAGTCGTTTCAGTCAATAAATAAAACATAGTGCCTCCTAAATATCAATATTTCAGTTTTACAAACAAATAAATCATACACGCTATGGTGGGTTTCGTCAAGTGATTTCTAGTCGATCGGCGTTTCCATGTTTTCCAGCTTTTGCTTCTTATAAGCCGAAAATTCACCCCTGTCAAGCGCATCACGGATCTCAGTCATCATCGTGTTATAAAAATACAGATTATGCAGAACGCAAAGGCGCATTCCAAGCATTTCCTTGGCCTTTAAGAGGTGCCTTACGTAAGCTCTTGAATACCTTCTGCAGGTCGGGCATCCGCAGCCTTCCTCGATGGGCCTTGCGTCAAGCTCATATTTTGCATTGAACAGATTGATCTTTCCGTGATTAGTATAAAGATGCGCATGGCGTCCGTTTCTGGTCGGGTAAACACAGTCAAAAAAGTCAATGCCGCGTTCCACGGCTTCCAAGATATTTGCCGGCGTGCCGACGCCCATTAGATAAGTCGGCTTATCCTTTGGCAGGTAAGGCACGACCTCCTCGATCACATGATACATTTCTTCATGCGTCTCACCCACGGCAAGGCCACCGATGGCATATCCGTCCAAGTCAAACTCAGAGATCCGCTTTGCATGCTCGATACGAATGTCATCAAAAACCGCGCCCTGATTGATGCCAAACAGAAGCTGCGAAGGATTCACCGTATCCTCAAGGCCATTCAGCCGCTTCATCTCCGTCTTGCAACGCTCCAGCCACCTTGTGGTGCGGTCCACGGAAGCCTGAACGTAAGCCCTCTCCGCTTTGCTTGACGGACATTCGTCAAATGCCATTGCTATCGTCGAACCAAGGTTTGACTGAATCTGCATGCTCTCCTCCGGCCCCATGAAGATCTTGTGACCGTCAATGTGCGAATTAAAGAACACGCCTTCTTCCTTGATCTTTCGAAGTCCCGCAAGGGAAAACACCTGAAATCCGCCGGAATCCGTAAGGATCGGCTTGTTCCAACTCATGAATTTGTGTAATCCGCCAAGCTGCTTGATCACCTTGTCGCCCGGGCGCACGTGCAAATGATATGTGTTCGAAAGCTGCACCTGGGTTCCGATCCGTTCCAGGTCCTCCGTGGATACGGCACCTTTGATCGCCGCAACCGTGCCAACGTTCATAAAAACCGGCGTCTCAATGACGCCATGCACGGTCTCAAAGCGCGCTCTCTTCGCTCTTCCTTCCGTTTTTAACAATTCATACTTAGCCATGTCAAACCTCGTTATAATTCTATTGCAAAAATCAAGCCCTTTGCCTTCACAAAGGGCTGTGATCCATTCAAAACTAAACCTCGATCAAATTGTCTACGTTCGTCTTATCCACAATGCTGGAGCGACACTTCATATACTCTGAAGGAAGCGCCTCGCCCGTCACAATGCAGTTATACATCCAAACCACGGGGTCATGACCCTGACTGAAGGGATCCTGACCGATCGCGGCGGCAATATATCCCTTCTTGATGTACTGGAAGATCTCCTGCGTGTGGTCATAAACCACCAGCTTTGCATTGACTCCACTGTCTTCCACAGCCCTCGCACAGGCTGCGCCCATTCCGGTTGTCACGTAAATGCCGTCCGTGTTCGGATGCTCGGCAAGATATTCTGCCAATTGCTTATAGGCCACGTCTTCAGGAATGTCACCGTGGATCAAGTCCAGATTGATCCGTCTGTATTGATCCAATGCGTCCTGGAACGCATCGCTTCGGATACAGTTTGCAACCATCTCGCGGCTTGCTTCAACCACCAGGACATTGCCCTTCTTTCCGATGGCATTTGCCAAGAGTTTTGCAGCCATGGAAGCCGCATCAGCCGCATCCTGCTGGAAAATTGCATTTCGAAGGGACTTGTCCGTAGTGTCATCATTAAGCAGGAACACCTTCTTGCCCATCTTTAGGACTTCTTGGATCTTCTCCTCGATCGTGCCAACGAAGAATCCAGGCAAAACATAACCGTCAAAATTCTCCTTCATCATGCGGTCCATAAGACCCGGCATCTGCGCAAGCATATCCCCCCAAGCAGGGAAGAACGAACACCTGACGATGGCGCCATGTACTTCAAGTTCCTTCTTCGCGTAAATCACGCCGCGGCGAAGAGTGTGCCAAAAGTCATTATCGTCAATACAGAACACGCCAATCTTGATCTTCTTACCGGTTCTCTTGCTCACTGGTTCAACGGCCGTCGTGAACTGACGAAGCAGCTGCTCCAGACCATCCAACATGGAATTCAAGTTTCCAACATTCTCAATGATCGTCTTGGAAACTTCGCTTGTCTGCTCGGAAACCTGCGAGATCTCCTGCGTGCCCGAAGTGATCTCCTCCGAAGTTACGTAAGCCTGTTCTGCGCGCTCCTTCGTCACCACGGAATTCTTAGTGATGTCATCGATCTCCGTCAAGATCAGCTGCATCTTGTCATTGATGACGCCAGACTGCTGATCGATCGCACGGAACGAAGCACTGATCGCATCAAATTCCTTACGGCTTGCGGTGAACATTTCAACACTGTTCTGAATTTCCTTCGTTACCTGGTCACTACTCTCAATGACATTATCCAGGATCTCATTGATGGTGCCGATACCCTGCTGTGTTTTAGCACTCATGACGCCCATCTCTTTCGCGACAACCGCGAAACCACTGCCGGCCGCGCCAACTCGCGCCGCCTCGATCGAAGCGTTCAAAGCCAGCATCTTCAGCGATTCACTGATGCTTACGATGAATGCGCCGATCTCGTTGATCTCATTGATCTTGTCCGTGAACTCTTCCAAAATCTTCTCGCTTCGATCCAGCTTCTCGGAAACCGTCGACATGTTATTTTCATATTTTTCCATGCTGGAAACGCCGTTTTTACAGCTTTCCACGGTTTCGGCAAGGAGACGCCCGATCTCAGTCACGGAATCATCGATCTCCGTCATCTTCCCGGTATTGTTCTCGATCAGGTCAAGGCAGGACTTTACAAGCTCGAGCTGCTCTTCGACTTTATATACTACGTTGTTCAGGCTTTCGGCGATACGCTGGCTGCCCTCGCGGTTTAAGTCCGCGCCATTTGAAAGCACGTCAATCGCATCCGAAAGCACGACTACGTTACTCTTCGTTGACTCCAGAAAGGTCAACATGTTGTTCTTGATCACATTCAGTGCACCAGCCAGCGCCGCCAGCGAATCCGTGCCCTCGTGATCGATGTCATCCAAGTCCATGCGACGCTTCTTGATCAGGTTCGCCTGCTTCATCAGCACCTTTTTATGAACATAATCTCGGATCATAAAGAAAAGAAGGATCAATATGATAATGGCTTCCAATACGATCAAAAATGTTTTCATAGCCTTCTCCCGTACCTTTTCGATTGCTTTTTGACCTGAAGACGAGGTTGCACATAATTACGAAAATATTATAGCATTGATTGGGCTTGTTTTCAATGAAAACCTTATGGGGGCGCCTTTCAATTCATTTCTTGCCATCGAGAGGGTTATGCTTTATAATGGTTCTAGGTTTTGAGGAAACTATGTAAGCGAAAGGGAATCAACATGGCTGGCTCATCATTTGGTACAATATTCAAGATCACTACTTGGGGCGAATCCCATGGAAAAGCTCTCGGCGTCATTGTAGACGGCTGCCCTGCAGGTATGGAACTCTGCGAAGAAGACATTCAGGCCTTCCTGGACCGCAGAAAGCCTGGAACCAGCGCCGTTACGACGCAGCGTAAGGAAAGCGATAGAGTTGAGATCCTCTCAGGAGTATTCGAAGGAAAAACAACCGGAACGCCAATTTCATTGATCGTACGGAATGAGTCCCAGATTTCCTCAGATTACGATGAACTTAAGGAATGCTATCGCCCTGGCCATGCAGACTTTACTTTTGATGCCAAATATGGTTTCCGTGACCATCGCGGCGGCGGAAGGTCCTCCGGACGCGAAACCATTGGCCGCGTGGCAGCTGGCGCGATTGCGGCGAAAGTTCTGGAAAGTCTTGGCGTAAGCGTGAAGGCATATACGAAGTCTATAGGACCGATTTCGATTGATCCTTCTATGTCAGGAATATGTACCGCCAGACCTAACACTTCCCGGCAGTGTTCATCATCTGCTGTTGATTCCGCTCCTTTGTCATCTTCTGAATTAGATGATTCGGGTCTTACTATGTCTACGCAGGATACATTCGATAAGCTTCGCCTCACCACTCCTACTTGCATGCCAGATGCTGCTGCAAACGAGGCGGCTATGGCCTATTTGCAAAAAGCCCGCGAAGACCAGGATTCCGTCGGCGGATGCATGGAATGCATTGTTGACGGCCTTCCGGCAGGCATTGGCGATCCTGTTTTTGAGAAACTTGATGCCAACCTCGCCAAAGCGATCATGTCCATCGGCGCCGTAAAGGCCGTGGAAATCGGTGATGGCGTTGCCGTTTCGACCAGAAAAGGCAGCGAAAATAATGACTCGTTTGTTTCTGTGACTGACTCTTCTGCTACGAATCCGTCTGAAATATCCTCGGACACAATTGGCAAAGCCTTGGGTGCAATCGGCAAAGCCACCAACCATGCCGGCGGCATTCTTGGCGGCATCAGCGACGGCTCACAGATCGTGATCCGTGCCCACGTTAAGCCGACTCCCTCGATTTACCAGCCGCAAAGAACCGTGAATCAAAAGGGCGAAGAAATCGAACTTCAGATCAAAGGCCGTCACGACCCCGTCATCGTTCCCAGAGCCGTTGTCGTCATGGAATGCATGACCGCAATAACGGTACTGGATGCAATGCTCGTCGGGGCAACCAGTAAGCTGGAGTCACTTCAAAAGCTTTATGAGAAGTAGGTTTTCAATTCAAAAGGATGAGGTTTTCGCCTCATCCTTTTTTAATCATTCTTCTAAATCACTTTTTCTTTTATGCACGGTTAGAGTCTACTTCGACGTATTGTTCAGCGCGGTCAGCAGATCAAACTTCTGCTTGTCATCTGCACTGATCTCCTCACCAAGCTGAATCTCGATCAATATCAGCTCTTTTGCAGCAGTGATCGTGTGCTTGCATCCTGCCTTCATCGTAATGATGTCACCGGCCTTCACGTTGCTGCGCTGCCCATCCAGGATGGCCTGCCCTTCACCCGCGATCACAACCCAAATCTCATCACGGCGCTTGTGGCTGTGATATTGCATCGAATTTCCACGGTTCAGCGTCACTTTGATCGTCTGGCTTCCCTTCTCAATGTCAAGCACCTTAAAGCTTCCCCAGCTCTTCTCCGCGAAACGAACCTGCTGATCAAAGCGGTCCACAAACGGCTTGATAAAGGAACTCATCTCCTTATCGGCAACCAAAATACCCTCGGAAGATGCAGAGATCACCACGTCATGCAATCCCATTGCAAGGATCGGAAGATCCATTTCATTCACGATCTGCACGCCCGATGAGGTTTCATCGATCACGCCATTACCCATGATCGGATCCGTCATGGCATCCGCAAGCGTATTCCAGGTACCCATGTCCACCCAGTCGCCGGAGAAACGCATCACCTGAACGCTCTTCTCCTTCTCAACGACAGCCACGTCAAAGGAAACCTCTTCAAAGCTGTCATAATGCGCCAAAAGGTCATCGTATTTGCTGTAACCAAGAAGCTCACGAGCTTTATTCAGCACATACTGAAGCTTAAACGCGAACACTCCGCCGTTCCAAAGTGCGCCCTGCTTTATCAGCTCTTCTGCCGTCTCCATGGAAGGCTTTTCCTTAAAGCTCTTCACGCTTGCAAGCTTTTTGTCTCCATCCGGAACAATATATCCATATTTATCCGTCGGTTGCGTCGGAACAATGCCCATAAGGACAATGTTCGACATCTCTCGCTCAGCCTGATACTGCAAAGCGATCAAGGCACGGAAATACTCATTCGTAACCAAAGGATCCACGGGACAAGCTACAACGGCCTCAGTTGGCTTCACGCCCTTAATGTCGACAAGATATGCAGCAGAAAGCGCAATTGCAGGGAAAGTGTCCTTCCTGCAGGGCTCCACGCACATGTCTACATTGTTTCCAAGCTGCGCATATATCGCCGAAACCTGCTTTTTGCTGGTCGCAACGGTCACTTTTGTCTGAATGCCAATGTTGTTCAGCTGACGATAAACCCGCTGCAGCATGCTCTCATAATTGCCGTCGCGGCCCTTGAAAAGCTGCAAAAACTGCTTGCTTCGAAAATCATTGCTCAGCGGCCACAGGCGCTTGCCCGAGCCGCCAGAAAGTAAGATCACATTCATATATAGTCCCCCGATTCCCCAAATCTTATTCTATGATATATTGGCGCCATTCGAAAGCGCTTGCCCTCACGCGTCTCCTATGCCAATAATCGGAAATAACGCTCCTTTGCTTCTTTATACTCCTTGTTAAATGTTGCGTCTTTACCCGAATGGAGCGATGACAGATAATCGTGAATCTGATGCTTGATCTCAGGCGTCACACGCGAAACGGTCGCAAGACCAACGTTCGAACAGATGTCGGAGATGTGCTCCACTTCCGCAAGGAGATTCAAGAACTCCGTCCCACTAAAGACATTACACTCTCCCGTACGAAGTCTGTTCATATGATTTTCCTTGAGGATTGCCACCATATCATCAACGACTTCTTCAAGCGGTTCAATATGCTTTGCCGCTTCCACGTCACACCTTCGGAACGTGACGTCCGTATAGTCCATGACCGTCATCAAGAGTTCACGCAGAACGTTCAGCTCCTTCAACGCACTATCTGAAAATGAAATATTCTCCTGCTGCATAAACTGAGCAATCTCACTGATGTTCGTCGCCTTGTCGCCAAGATGCTCAAACTCACCGATCACCGTATAATAGTGATTCAAGATCTCAATATGATTCTGCGAAGTGATGTGCCCGCTGATCTGGATCAGATAATTGTTTACCTTATCCGCCATCAGATCGATCAAGCGCTCATTATCGTCGATTTTCTTGACCTTTTCGGGGTCATATTTCGTGATCAATTCAAAGCTTCGAAGCACGTTTTTCCGTCCCAGCTGGAACATCTCAAGAAGTACTTCATAACAAGCATTGAATGCGATCGCCGGCGTACTGAAGAACACTGGATTCAGAGCATCAAGCTTTTCATTGTGCTCGCTAACCGCTTCTCCAGGCTCATCTTTCACAAGCTTTCGGCTGATCTTTTCATAAACGCCCAGCATCGGAAGCAACGTGATCGCACAAGTCAGATTGAAAATCGTGTTCGTGTTCGCAATGCCGCCCGAACGGATCGTGCTGTTCCAGATGAAATCAAGAAATCCAAGGGAGTGAAGGATCGTCACTACCGTCAGGATCAGAACCGTCTCGCTCAAGTTAAACAGAATATTCACCAGGCCGACACGCTTTGCATCAGGCCTTGCGCCAATGTTACAAACGATAGCCGTCGTCACACAGTCGCCAAGATAAATACCAACCAAAACTGCATAAATCTCACTAAAGGTCATCTGACCCGAAGTCGAGAATGCCTGCAAAATACCGATCGTAGCCGATGAGCTTTGCAAAACGAATGCCACGCCCGCGCCGACTACATATCCGATCACCGGATTGTCGCCCATCATTGTGAAAAGGCGATCAATGATACCAGTTTCCGTAAGAACCGTTACGGATTCAGTCATTTTTAGCAGTCCTGAGAACAAGATACCGAATCCAATAATGATCTGCGCAGTCTTTTCGGAAATGCGCATCTTATTGTTCATTACTGCAACAACGCCAATGATCAGCGCTAGCGGTGCCAGCGTCGAAGGCTTAAAGAATTCCAGGAACGAAGTTCCTTGCGAATTCAGATCAAGGAGTCTGATGATCTGGCCCGTCACCGTCGTACCAACATTTGCACCGATCACGATCCCGAGTGAGTTTCTTAGCGAGATCACTCCCGCTCCCACCAGGCCGGCTGTAATGACGATCGTCGCCGTCGAGCTTTGAATGACCGCCGTCATTCCAACGCCCATCAGAAACGCCGTAAACGGCGTCCTCGTCACCATCTCCAGTGCTTTTTTCAAAGTGCCCGAAGAACTGTCCTTCAGTCCGTTTCCCATCAGCCGCATGCCATAAAGGAACATGGCCAAACCACCAAAAAGGCTGATGATATCAAAAATAGTCATAAAAATGCGATCCTTTCAGTGGAAACTACAGAGCAGAGGTCAAGAGAATTTTCCACACTCTGTTATTATACATGAAAGAAAGATGAAAGACAACCAAATAATTTTCAAATTACAATTGAGTCATCAAAAAAGCCACCTCCTATACGGAAGTGGCTTAAAAATCTTACGTTATTAGTGATACTGAATTTTGTCCTTATTCCTTAGGCTCATGATCTGTAGCATCAGTCCGTTGTTGTACATGATACGGTACAGTCCTTCGCTGAAACCGAAGATTTTATATTTCACCCAAAGTTGATTGTGCTCTCTTGGTCCGAAAGAGCGATTCACGACCTCTTTATATGCTTTTTTCAGCTCTCTGTAACGTTCGCGGTTGAACTTTACAATGAAGTCAGCCTCGCGGTACGCCCTGAACAAAGAGTTCGTAATGGATCCAAGGAGCTTTTGCGAGCATTCCTGCCAGCCAATGCCATTGAAGTAATTGCAGATGTCAAGCTGGGCTTCCACGCCATCAAGATGCTTGATAGAAAAGCGTCCCATGATGCTGTCAGGTCTCTGCAGGTAGTAATAAAGGGGCTCGTTGGTCACGTAAATGCCTTCGCATTGTTCAATCACGGCTTTGATGATGAAGTTATCCTCCATGCACTTGCCCTGAGTGTAACGGAGTTCCTTGAATATCTTTGCGCGGTAGATCTTGTTCCAGGCCACGGCGCTGAACACGCGGTAATCCGACTCACAGAACAAAAGCCAGAAATCCTTATGGGTAATCTGCTTGCTCCACGGGATCTTGCGATGTTCGTACACATTGCCGTTCTTTTCCACGTAATCATATTCACAGATCACGAGGTCTGCGTTGTTTTTGCGTTGAAGCGTAAGGAGCGTCTCAAGATAGTTCGGCTTGATGTAGTCATCGCTGTCGATGAAGCAGATGAAATCGCCCTTGCAAACATCAAGACCTGCATTTCTGGCCGACGAAAGGCCGCGATTATTCTTGTGGATCACCTGAATGCGGTCATCCACTGCAGCATAATCGTCACAGATCTGCGGGCTTCCGTCCGGAGATCCGTCATCCACCAGGATCAATTCGAAATTTTGATAGGTCTGAGCTCTGATGGAATCTATGCACTTTGCTAAATATGCCTCAACCTTAAAGACGGGCACGATCACGGAAATCAGCTCGTTCAAAGCAATCATCCCCTCAGCAATATTCTATACTATAAAAATACCACAAAAACAATATGGAATCAAGTGAAATCAGAACCGTGAAAGTAGCTATTTGGCACCTTTTTCCGTAATAACAACCAACACAGTTTTAAGCAAAATTTTTAAGTCCAACAAGATGCTCCAGTTCTCAATGTATTCTTTGTCAAGTCTTACAACTTCCTCAAAATCGGCAATCTGACTTCGGCCGTTTACTTGCCACATACCAGTTATGCCTGGTTTTATGCTCATTCTCGCGCGATGTTCCAGATCATATTTATTCCATTCGTCAATTGTTGGGGGTCTCGTTCCTACAAGTGACATTTTCCCGATCAAAACATCATAAAACTGCGGGAATTCATCTAATGAAGTATTTCGGATAAAATTTCCAATTCCTTTAGGTTTTCCGTTCTTATCTTTCTTTTCACTTCCGATGATCCTTGGATCATCTTCCATTTTAAACATTAAGCCGTCTTTACATTCGTTTTGTGACATAAGAGAGGCTTTACGGTCTTCAGCATCAAGATACATGCTTCGAATCTTATGAATCTTGAAGATTTTGCCGTTTTTTCCAATTCTGTTTTGTGTAAAAATGATCGGTCCCGGCGATTTAACGTAAATCAATGGGCCAACGAAAAGAAGAACAATACCAGTCAAAATACAACCAAGGAAACCACCAATTATGTCCATGATCCTTTTGATCATGGTTTGTTCCACAGTCGCAAATCTGATGCTTCTTGTTAAAACTTTATATTGGCCAAACTTGCGTAAATCAGCAGATGGCCAAAGGTCATTATCGAGAGCGGTCAAAGTATAATTGACCGTAATTCCCATGGTTGTCAACTCATCCATTAACTTCCTTGGAAAGGGAAGATTCTCAGGCTGAAGTATGAACGCTTCTTCGACAAATTCATGAGAAAGGACTTCCACGGAATCACTGTTCAAAGCGCATATGGGTATGTCTACCCCTTCAAGTGATATGCCCTCTTTGGGTTCATCTTTTATGTCTAACAGAATTACTTTATAAATATAAAAATCTTGATAATATCCATCTTGATTGAGCTTATCTAGTGTTTCCTTAACAACGTCCTTTCCCGTCATAAGGACAACTGGTCTTCTATATTTTTTCCTGTTTGCATTATCCAATACACGGAATTTATTCAGTTCACGGAAAGCAAAAGACAAAACAGCAAAGAAAACTATCGTAAAACCCGTATGTAATCGTGATGCGGATGAATCATGTAAAGCAAATAGCAATGCAAAATATGTAAGAAATACTTGCGCCGTAAACTTGATCACACTAAGTATTTCATCGAATTTTTTTCTTCTTAAAATGCCCCTATAATTCATCGTAAACATATCAGTAACAAACTGGCATGCTAAAAGTATACCAGAATGGTATCGATATGCACTATTAGACAAATATGGATTGCAAAAACCTTTAGTAGCCCAAAAAGCAATCAAAGAACTAAATTGTAGGCAGAACAAATCTAAAAAAATGAAATCCCAGTGTTTTTGCCAACCTTTGATATGTTTTCTATTCACGGTCCATCCCTCTCAGAATAAATATCGCGAATAATTATTCTTCCTCGCTGCCTCCGCTGACCTTGTAGAACACGATGCAGTTAGGCACGTTCACCTTCATGGGCGCGCCGTTCATGATCATGGTGTGCTTTTCAAGGTCGATGCTAAAGAAGGTCATTGCGTTCGTCTCGTGATTCAGGCTCACAAGGAACTTATTGTTCGGGAATATCTCAGCGTCCTTCGGGTATTCGCCGCTGATCGGCAGGCAGAAATTCTTGGTGAGCAGTCCAGTCTTTTGATCTACGTCGTAGATGACAACCGAATTATCACCCGCATTGGAGCTTAAAAGATACTTGTAGTCAGCGGAAAAGCTCAGCGCGCTGGCTGCATTGTTGCTGCCCTTCGGCATGGAAGTCGTCTCGATGGTCTGAATCTTTTCAAATTTCGGGCTTCCCTTCTTGAACTCATAGCGATATACGTCAATGAAGCACTTCCATTCGTGAACGATGTAAATAAACTTGCCGTTCTTGGAGATCTTGATGTGGCGCGGCGCCGATTCAAGCTCGGATCTTAAGATGTCCGCAAGCTTTACGGTACCTCTGGTCACGTCGAACTCATAGACATTGATGTGGTCCATGCCCTCGTCTGCCACCAAAAGGTAACGATTGTCGTGAGTCATGCGCGCGCAGTTGATGTGGGGGCGGAAATTCCGCTCGATTCCGCTTCCGAGGCCCTTATGATACACCTCATCCGTGATCTCGCCAATGCTTCCGTCATCGTTTAAGCGAAGGATTGTCAGTTTGCCGTCGTGATATCCAGCGACAAAAAGAAATCCATCGGTATAGTCCGTCGAAACGTAGCATCCTCTCATGCCGTTGATGGAACCAAAATTGATGAACTTAAGGCTCCCGTCCTTCTGGATCTTGTAGCTTTCCACACCCATGTCGGTGATGGAATATAGGTATTTTCCATTGTGGGAGATGCTGACATAGGAGCTGTTCGTGATCTCGACCTTGTCCTTCTCCGTAAAACGTCCCTTTTCCATGTCCACGTCATAGATCTTGATGCCGTGTCTGTCTCCTTGCGTATAAGTGGATACGTATGCAACGTATTTATCCTTTGCCATGATGTTGCCTCCTGCTAGAAATGCTCATTATATTTTATCATACGGGGTGTGACTTATCAAGTAAAACCTTTCACCACCACGCTTACGTAAAGTGCCGTTGTCTTACCCGAAAGCGTCACGTGGTCTAATGCAGGTTCTTTCTCGGCACCTGCGTCGGAAGTGGCAAATAAAAGTTCCCAGCGCATCCCCTTTGGAAGCCTTGGCAGAGCCAGTCTGTGACTTTCCCAATGCGCATTGACGGCAAGATAAAGAAAGTTATAGGATTTCTTTTCATCGAAGTATTCCTCCCCTTTCTTTCTGGCATATAAGCCGCAGTACAAGACGCCGAGTTGCCTTCCGTAGCATTCAAACTGGGGCTTCCAGGCCGTCTCTCCGTGGAAGGACAGTTCGGGATATCCGCACGCAATGGAATCCATCATGCCAGACTCGGTCCCTGGCCGAAGCACCGCATTTTCCTTTCGGAGATTAACAAGCAGTTTGAAGAATTCAAAAAGTTCCTTATGTTTTTCAACATTCTTCCAATTGAGCCAGGTCACCTCATTGTCCTGACAATAGGGGTTATTATTACCCTTTTGGGTGTTACCGAACTCATCACCCATGAAGATCCTTGGCGTCCCTTGTGCAAAGAGGAGCAGGCATAGTGCATTCTTCATCTGTGCCATGCGAAGCCTCTGCACCTTTTTCTTCTTGGAAGGTCCTTCTTCGCCGCAGTTCCAGCTGCAGTTATAGTCCGTGCCGTCATGGTTTTCTTCGCCATTCGCCTCATTGTGCTTGAAATCATAGGAAACCATGTCCATCAGCGTAAAGCCCCAATAGGTCGTTAAGTAATTGATCTTTCCAACGCTTTCGGGCACCTCACGTATCATTTGCATGAGTTGTGGCACAAGGCCTTCGTCACCCTTGAGGAACCTGCGCACTTCGTACATGAAATCGTCTCGAAGGAGCGCAAGATTCTTATATTTCGGCACTTCATGCCTGCCATAGATGGCCGGCGCGTCCATATGATAATACCAAAGCTTTGTCTCGGAAAGCTCCGGATCCTTTGCCAGAAGCTCTGAAGGAAGGTTTTCGCCGATCAAATGGAACCCGTCGACGTGATATTCCTCCACCCAATAGTGGAGGATCTCAGGAATGCTCATTGGATTGAACTGCGCCGGGAAATAAAACTGCAAAACCGCTTCCATGCCGGCTTCGTGCAGCGCTCGGATCATCTCCTTGCACTCAAAGGTCGCCTCTCCGGAAGCATAATCCGCCTTCGGCGCTAGGTAGTATCCTTGTACGTAGCCCCAATAATTAACTTTCGCCTCACGGAGCGAACTTACCTGATTGGCAACGCGTGCCGGCTTTTCAATGAACTCATAGATTGGCTGGAATTCGAGCGTCGTAACGCCAATCTCCTTAAGGTACGGGATCTTCTCGGCAACGCCCCTGAACGTCCCTCTGTGCGATACGCCCGAGGTCGCATGCTTCGTGAAACCTCTCACATGCATGCAGTAGATCAGGCTGTCTTCATAAGGGATTTTGGGATTCTCTGAACCCTTCCAATCAAATCCAGGAACTTCCAATACGGTATATACGTCCGATGGCAGCTTCTCTTGTCCGTACTTTTTGTCAGATACAAAGGCACGTCCTCTCGGATCCGGGAAGCGCTGATCTCCTTCCTGGAATTGATAAAGAAGTTCTTTACGCCCAGCCGTGCCTCCCTGCAAAGTGATCGCCTTTATTGCTTCTTCTTTCAGTTCTTCCAAAGAAAGCGCCAAACGAAAGACCTTCCCTACGCGATTCTTCGTCGGAAATGCCTTTCGGAATAATTCTTGTTTGGTTTTTGCGTCAAAAAAGACGATTTGGGCGGCCCCTGTTTCGGAAACGAGGCTAAAAAGGTACGAGTGATCCATAGATGCCTTCCATCCTTAAGTCATATGAAAAGAAAAGCGTTGACTTTTCCCAATTTCTCATGTTACATTATAACTGATTTGAGGTAAAATCACAAGCGAAAACACATAAAACAAGGAGGCCAAACATGGCAAAAGATAATTACGAAGCAGATGAGGAAATGACTGTTACTTTGGATCTTGAGGACGGTTCTACCGTTACCTGTTCCATCGTGACCATCTTGGAGGTGGAAGGCAAGGATTACATCGCTCTTCTCCCCTTGAATGAAAAGGGCGAAAACGATGACGGAGAGGTTTGGTTCTACGGATATTCCGAGAATCCCGACGACCCGAACGAAGAGCCCACTCTGGAATATATCGACGATGACGATGCTTACGAGAAGGTTGCTGAAGCTTTCGATGAGTATCTTGACAATTGCGAGTTTGATGAGCTTGTATAGGTTTTTGACAATCGCTACTTTTACGGATTCAAATAAGTCAACTAAATCAGGAAGGAGAAGCGCCATGACGCCTCTCCTTCTTTTTTAGCTTCACCGCTCTGACACGCATCAGCATTCTTTTTTCAGAACTCCGCCAAAAACCTCGACGCCTCCTCCGCATGTTTCTTCGTCCCTGCCACATATGGCAATAACAGCTCCGACTTCGCCCTGGTCATTCCGACGTAAAAGATCCTTCGTTCCTCTTCCATTGTTTTTTGATCCAGATTAAAGCCATGCGGAAAGGTCCTTTCATTACAATCCAAAAGGACTACTCTGTCAAATTCCAGCCCCTTAGAGCCGTGCACGGTCATAAGCGCCAGTTTTCCGTCTTGCGTTGTATCAAAAGGGATTCCTCTGATCTTTAATTCTCTGGCAAACCGATCTAACAACCGATTTGTCCTTGCAAGCACTGCCATCGTGCCTCCAGAGCGCAGCGACTCCTCACAGATCTCACAAATGCTTTGATACTCTTCCTCCTGCGTCCTGTAAGAAAGCTTTCGAACCCCTTTCTTCTTTCCTCCTTCCTGTTCTTTCTTTGCAGCTTCTTCGCCGATTCCTTTGAAAAGCTTACACAAGAAGTTTTTCTTATCCTTCTTCTCAAGTGCCTTATACGACACTAGTTTCTTGACAAACCTTTCCTTGTTGTGCCCAATCAGCCTCAGCGAAGCCTTTACGATTTCCTCATTGCACCTGTAATTCACGTTTAGCGTTACCTGTTTCGCATGATATTCCTTCGCAAAAACTTGCATGACTCCTGGATCAGCGCCGCGAAAGCCATAAATGGATTGATCGTCATCTCCCACGCCAAAAAGATTGTACGGCGGGGCCGCAAGTAACTTGATCACGTCATATTGCGCCGGATTCACGTCCTGAAACTCATCGATGAGAATATGTTCATATCGACTTTGCCAGTATTCCCGTAGCGTTTTGTTTTCTGAAAGCAATCTCTTGCAGTCTGCCAGCATGTCATCAAAATCAAGCTTCCCGAGATTTTTTCTGCGTTTTTCATAAGAGTTAAAAATATCATCAAATCGATCACGCAAATATGGATGCAGGCGACGCTCTGCCTCCTTCCGATTTCCCGTATTCTTGAAAAAGCTGATCGACGACATCATATCCATGGAAAAGTTATTGATCTCCATGAAATTTGCGTTCGGCAAAAAAGACTCCAGAATCGGCATCAGGAGTTTTTTCTTTTCCATGTCCATTAATAAGTGTTCTTCTGGTAAACTTACTGAATCTTGTAAGAGATGATAAAAGATGGAATGAATGGTTCCGAAATTGACGGTTTTGGATCTATTAGAATTCTTTGAGGAGATTTCTTTGAGATACCGCTCCTTCATGGAGGTTGCGGCATCCTTGGTAAAGGTTAAGACCAGGATCTTTTCGGGTGCGATGCCCATCACTTCAGTCAGGTACCGCACCCGTCTTGTGATCACGTGGGTTTTGCCAGATCCGGGGCCTGCCAATACAAGCAGCGGTCCCGGTCCAACATAGGTCACGGCCTCTCTTTGGGCCGGATTTAATCTTTCAAGCTCCGTCTTAAGATCAGGCATTCTCCAGAAGCTCGATTCCCTTCTGAATTCTCTTTAGGGTCTCTTCCTTACCAATGATCTCCATGATCTCCGTTGCGCCGGCAGGCGTCATCTGCTTGCCGGATACGGCAGTACGGATCGGCCACATAACATAGCCATTCTTAACGCCCTTCTCCTCAACATATTTGCAAAGAGTCGCGTACAGCCCGTCATTGCTGTAGTCCTCCTGCGCCTCCAAAATGGGTACCATGTCCTTCAGCACCTGAAGTGAAGTCTCGGAATTCGTCTTCATCTTCTTGTGCGTATACATCTCGGGCGAATATTCCGGAAGTGCCTCGAAGAAATCCACCAGCTCAGGGATGTCAGGGAACACCTCGATCCTGGTCTTTACCATGGCAGCGATCTTCTTTAAGTCAAAATCCTTGGTCAGTGCCTTCTTTAAGTACGGCTCAGCCATCTCATAGAACTTGTCGAAATCCATGGCCTTGATATACTCGCCGTTCATCCAGCGAAGCTTCACGATGTCGAACACTGCAGGGCTCTTGCTGATCCTGTGGTAATCAAACTCTTTGATCAGCTCGTCCAGGCTAAAGATCTCGCGGTTGTCCTCGGGGCTCCAGCCAAGGAGCGCAATATAATTCACGATCGCCTCGCTCACAAAGCCTTGCTGGATCAGATCCTCAAAGGAGGAATGTCCGCATCTTTTCGAAAGCTTCTTGTGATTCTCGTCCGTGATCAGCGGAAGGTGAATGTAAACGGGGCTCTCCCAACCAAAGGCATCATACAGTCTTTGATATTTTGGCGACGAGGAGATATACTCGTTTCCGCGTACCACGTGCGTGATGTTCATGGTGTGATCGTCTACGACGTTTGCAAAGTTATAGGTGGGGAAGCCGTCGGACTTGATCAGGATCATGTCGTCCAGCTCGGCGTTATCTACCGTAATGTCACCGTAAAGCTCGTCATGAAAGGTCGTCGTACCCTCATTGGGGATGTTCTGGCGAATGACAAAGGGCTTCCCTGCGTCCAGGTTTGCCTGAATCTCCTCCTTGGAAAGTCCAAGGCAATGCTTGTCATACATGCAGATCTCTTTGCCCTCAACGACTTCGGTCTTCAGGCTTGCAAGGCGCTCCTTGTCGCAGAAGCAATAATATGCCTCGCCTTTGTCGACCAGCTCTTTTGCGTATTTCATGTAAATGCCTGTTTTTACGCGCTCGCTCTGAACATAGGGGCCGTAGCCGCCGTCCTTATCGGGGCCTTCGTCATGTACAAGCCCGGTCTCCTCCAGCGTCTTGTTGATGATCTCAATGGCACCGTCAACAAATCTTTCTTGGTCCGTATCCTCGATACGAAGCATAAAATCTCCTCCCGCATGCTTTGCGGTAAGGAACTCATAAAGCGCCGTACGTAAGTTGCCCACATGCATCTTTCCTGTCGGGCTCGGCGCATATCTTGTTCTGATCTTCATTTTCATTTACCTCTTTTCTATTGTCTACACAAGGATCACTTGGTATGGTTTGATATCTTTTTGATCGATTGGGAGTTCGTCGACCTGCTGGCACGCATGCCCGATGGCGATGCTGCGAACCCAAAGCTCTTCTTTGTCGGAAAGGAATTTGTCATAAAACCCTTTGCCGTATCCCATCCGGTTCCTGTAGGGGTCAAAGCCTACTCCAGGCATGAGAAGCAAGGTTTTTCTTGCCTTTTCGGCATCATATGCATATCTTTCCGAATTGCCTTTAGGTTCCAAAATGCCGCGATAGCCTTCTTGTAATTCGTCCAGCGACCCGATCTGGTAGAAATTCATTTCCTCCGCGCCTTCAGGGCCTTTTTCAATCTTGGGGACGAACACCTTTTTCCCGGCCTTTAATGCTTCATTCAGTAAGTCACGCGTGCGGATCTCGCTCCCGTAGCTCACAAATCCCAGAATCGTATCTGATAAGTAATACCATTGATGTCCCAGGATCCGCTCCGTGATCAAAACCTCCGCACGCTTCTGTTCCATTTCAGAAAGAGCATTTCTGCGATGCAAAAGCTCTTTTCGAAGCGCCTTCTTTTGTTCTATGACGTCAAGCTCCTCGCTTGCTTCCACACGCTTTCTGCGGTCGCTCACGCGTTCCTTCGTGCCGTCCGCATGCTGGATCACCATGCTGTCGAGCTGACTTCGAAGGTTCCCGCGGATGCTTTCGACGTACTCCTTTCGAAGCTGCGCCTGCTCTGCCTTTTCCTCTTCCGTAAGGCCAACGGACTTTGATTTATGATAAAGCTCGTTGATCCTCTTGATCTTATCATTCATGTTCATATAAATCACCAATTACATATGTACAAAAATCACTTATGGAGATTCTCCACGAATCCCACTAAGTCAAAGTTATCGTCTTTGTTTGAGGCGAACAAAGTTCCAATGTTCTTACCGTTCATAATGCGGTGAAGCACGCCAATGTCCTCGCTGTTCGCAATGACCATGTCTGCGCCGGAGGCCGTCGCGATCTTTGCTGCGATAAGCTTTGTGCTCATTCCGCCGGTCCCTACGCCGCTACCCGTGCTCGCCTTACCCATTTCCATCAGTTCCGGAGTGATTTCTTCCACAAGGTCAATAAACTTTGCGTCCTTGTTCTTTCTGGGATCGTCCGTATAAAGCCCGTCAATGTCGGAAAGCAGGATCAGAAGATCTGCGTCCACAAGGGCTGCAACGATCGCGGAAAGCGTGTCGTTGTCTCCGATTTCGATCTCATAGGTTGCGACCGTGTCGTTTTCATTTACGACCGGGATCACTCCCATGGCAAGGAGCTCGGTAAACGTGTTGTGTGCATTATATCTGTTCAGATTGTCAACGATCGTGTTCTTCGTCATCAAAATCTGTGCGGAGACCTGATTATACTCTGAAAAGAGTTTGTTATAGGTCATCATCAGTCTTGCCTGACCGATGGCCGAACATGCCTGTTTTACGGCCATGGCATGGGAATTTGATTCACTTTTGATCTCGGTGATGCCAACTGCCTTCTTCCCGGCCGCAATGGCGCCGCTGGTCACAAGGATCACGTCCTTGCCCTGATTGCGGATGTCGGAAAGCTCGCGTACAAGCTTCTCCAGCCTGATATAATCCATGTCTCCGGTTTCCTTATGCTGTAAGGAGGAGGAACCGATCTTGACCACGATTCTCTTTTTATCTTTGATCAACTCCCTTAAGTTTACCATGTCGTTACTCCTAAGTCCAATGAATATAATGCTTTATTCTACTTCTTTTTTATGGATTCGTCAATCGTTTCGTAAGTTCCTGCGCAACTCGAAGCCCATCCATCGCCGCGGAAGTGATGCCGCCGGCATATCCGGCGCCTTCTCCGCATGGATAAATGCCTTGGATCTTTGAGGATAGCCGTTCGTCACGAAGGATCCGAACGGGCGATGAGGTTCTGCTCTCAATCCCCGAGAATATGCAATCGTCGCGGTCAAACCCCTTGATCTGACGGCCAAATTGATGCATTCCCTCGATCAAGGATGATCTGCATTCTTCAGGCAATAAAGTACGCAGGTCTGCCCAGGCATATTCCCCCTTACAGCATGGCTTTAGCTCACTCTCAAATGCCTTCGGATCATCTGCTTCTTCCAACGGTTTTTGATAATTTCCAAACCTTTGAACGGGGATCTTACCGCCGCCAAGCCTGTACGCTTTTTCTTCGAGCTCTCTTTGGAATGCAATGCCTGAAAGGGGCCCGTCTCCGCCAAAATCAACCGGATCTACGGTGACGATCACGGCGCTGTTGGCATTCTTACCGTCACGGGCACTGTAACTCATTCCGTTTACGGCCAGGCGGCCTTCTTCAGAAGAGGCGTTGACCACATACCCTCCGGGACACATGCAGAAGGAATATACTCCCCTGCCGCTTTTCGTCTTTGCCGTCACCTTATATGGCGCCGCCCCAAGCACTCCCGGATCCTTCAGGCCATATTGGCTGAAATTGATCATTTCCTGGGGGTGTTCCGCCCGAAAGCCCACGGCAAAAGGCTTTGCTTCCATTGGAATGCCTTTTTGATAAAGCATGGAAAAGGTGTCTCTTGCGCTATGACCAATGGCCAAAACCAAGGCATTGCATTCGATCTTTTCGTTGTCATTTACCATGATGCCGCAAAGCTTTTCGTCTTCGATCAAAACTTCCGTCATCTGGCTTTCAAAACGCATTTCCCCGCCAAGCTCCAGGATCGCGTTTCTCATGTTCTTTATGATCTTCGAAAGTTCATCCGTGCCGATGTGTGGCTTTGAATCATAAAGGATTTCTTCCTTTGCGCCAAACTTCACAAAGGTTTCCAAGACAGCATGGTTTCTGCCTTCTTTATCCTTGACCAAGGTGTTCAGCTTACCGTCTGAAAACGTTCCGGCGCCACCTTCTCCAAACTGAACGTTGGAATTTGGATCTAGCTTTCCCGTCTGCCAAAAGCGCTCTACGTCGGCCTGACGTTCTTCAACTCTCTTGCCACGTTCCAAGAGAAGGGGGCGTAGACCTGCAAGCGCGAGGTAATATGCGCAAAAAAGGCCTGCCGGGCCGGCGCCAATGATCACGGGACGGCAATTTCGAAATTCTTCCGTCTTGGGCGCGGGAAATGCAAAAGTGGTTTTCTCAGCTATCGAAAACTGCTCTTTTGCCCTCTTGTTTCTGAGTGCCCTTTCAAGAACCTTCTTTTCATTTGCGACCTTTACGCAAACCGAATAGACATAGAAAAGCTCAGGCTTTTTCCTTGCATCGATGGAACGCCTTTGGATCTCAAAGTGAAGGATTTCATCTTCCCTTAGCCCAAGGCTTCTCGCAGTCGCGCACAGCACATCTGCCATTTCATGCGGAATATGTAGTTTTAACTGTGAGACCAGAATCAATGCCTTATGTCCTTTCTGCTTTCCAATTTCATGTAATTCATCGTATCATGTAGCACGGTATTCTCTGTTATTTTTTCTCCATATTCAAGTACATGACTTATTTTCTTGCCGCATTCATGCCAGCCAAATACCCGCTGGTCCATGCCCATTGCAGGTTGTATCCGCCACATCTCCCGTCCACGTCAAGGATCTCGCCTGCGAAATATAGCCCCTTAACCATCTTAGATTCCATGAAATCCGTGATCTCATTGCAATCCACGCCACCGGCGCAAACCTGGCAATTCGAAAAATCACCAGTCCCTATGGCGTGAACCAAAAACTTTTTCGCACAAAGCAAAAGTGCCGTCACGTCTTGTTCCGTAAGGTTTTCTGCCGGTTCCGTATGCTTCAGGCCGCTTAGCTTCAAAAGAAGGCTCATGATCTTTTTGGGCAGGATTCCCGTAAAGAACTCTTCTATGGTCCTTCCATTGCGAAGACTCATGCGGTTCTTAGCCATTTCGCAAAGCTCAGCATCCGTAAACATCGGCAAAAAATCGATCAAAATCCCAATTTCCTTTTGTTTTTTCAAAAGATAGGCCACTTCTCTGCTCAGCTGGAACACGGGAATGCCGGAAATGCCTTGGTCGGTAAGTTGAAGCTCACCCCGTTCGCACGCCAAAGCTTTGTCATGAACAGCAGCGCCGCCGTGACTCAAGCTACTTTGACCCAATAGCGTAACCCTTGCGTCCGTTCTTACGCCTGAAATCGCCTTAAAAAACTGCTCCTTGCATTTTAGGTTTGTAAGAGCGGGGACCACGGGAACAATGGTATGACCAAGCTTTTTGGCAAGATCCCATCCGCTTCCGTCTGATCCAGTTTTTGGCATTGCTTTACCGCCACAAGTAAGAACCAATCTATCAAAAGTAAGCTCTCTTTTACCATCTGAGACAACAAAGCATTCCGAAGCCATCCCGCCTGCCGCAACTTGTTTCTTTCCTTTTTTCACCTGCGTTACGCGAAAACCCGTAACAACCTTGATCCCAAGGGCGGCGATCTCATATCGCAGAGCATCCGATACCGCACTTGCCTGCTCACTTTGCGGATACAGATATCCACTTTTCTCCTTCACGTAAAGGCCAAGGGATTCAAAGAATGCAATGGTCTCCTTCGTGCCGAATTTAGAAAAGGCATCCGAAAGAAATGCGCAGGTTCCATGATACTGCGAAGCATCCAATTCCATGTTTCCCAGATTACATTTTCCATTCCCGGTGGAAAGGATCTTTTGTCCCATCCGTTCGCCCGCCTCAATAATGGTCACTTCCCCACAAGCTCTTGCGGCCGTGATCGCACAGGCCATTCCGGCGGCGCCGCCGCCAATGATGCCAATCCTCAAATCTTTCATAATTCTTCCTTTACGTTTGAACATAAATAAACCAATACTCGCATGACTAGCAGCTTTTTGCCTTCATCGCGTGAGTATTGGCTTATGATCGCTTACGCGCTTTCGCTTAGAAGGTCCCGATCATTTTGCCAATGGACAGCAGAACGCCGCCAAATGGCATAACGGAAAGCTCTTCTTCCGTAAAGCTTCTAAGGAACACGATCGCGCACCAATAAACCAGGAAACCAAAGCCTCCGACGAAAAGAACGATGTAGATGCTTTCGAGCTTTTCGCCCATGAATTTCACGCACAATGCTTCAATGATTCCCATCACGGCCGCAAGACCAATGGGAATCACAATCTCTTTCAGCCAGTTCATTCTGCCGCCCACGAGCTGCGTCGTGATCATTCCAAGGAGAGCGGCATAGATGCCAAAGGAAATCAGGCCTGCGTAGGTAAGTGAAAGCAGGTTCATCCTCTCATCAGTCCAAAGCACCATGAAGATAAGGACGTACAAAATGTCACAAATGATACCGATGCCTAGAACGATCACGTTCTTTCCAAAACGCATCAGCAATCTGGAAAAATAGAATGCCAAAGAAGCAAACAGGATCAAAAAGCTTCCGGGAACCACAACTTTAACAAGGTTAGGTGAGGTAAAGCCCGCAACTGCGCCAACCTGCGTTGCCATCGCGGAAATCGATACGCAGACATATAATGCAAAGGCGATCAGAAATTCCATGCCTGCATGATAACAAACTCTTCCAAGACGCACTTCATCATGTTTAAAGAATCCTGCAATCTTGTTCCAATAAGGCACGGACATGGCATTCATCAGACGATAGATCAGAATGCACACGGCAAGATATCCCACAAAGAAGGTTCCGTAGGTCAGCGGCGCATCTGCGCCTTCCTTGTGATAAAACAGAAGCATTCCAATGGCAAAAGGAAATAACTCGCAAAAATTTACGAGTACCTTAAAGATCACGTTGCGGAACGATGCTCCGATATATCCCTGAAGGCTAACGGATGCTCGCATGCTTTCCGATTCCGCACGCTGTTTTCTTCTTCTCGTCCCGAGGAAAGAAAAGAACAGGAACAAGATGACGACCAGCTCCGCCATAACAATGGCAAGGCACCAGCCCGCGCCAATATACATTGCAACGTAATGCTCCACTTTGAGAAGTGCACTTACTTTTGTGCCATATTCTCCCGCCACGGTGCCAAGAATGATGCCAAATCCATAGATCACGACGATACGAAGAAGACAGGTGATGACGCCTGGAAGTTCAAACCCTTCGCCCTGACAGTACCCCAAAAGAAGGCTGCTCATGCTGCGCAGGAAAAGAAGGGGCGACAAGATCCAGATCATCAGGCTGGCAAACGGGCATGAAAAAACATGTTCCCCAAGGTAGCTGCCAACGGTAAGCATAAGAAACGTACCGACCGCGCCAAGTGCGATCTGGCAGATCAGTGAATACCTATGGATATTCTTTACGCTTTTGTGTTGCCCCTTGGAGCGCCTGATGCGGATCAACTTTGCAAGTACTTCCGGCAGATTCTCACCGACAAAGGTCCATGCAATTGCAAAAAGCACAACGGGAATCAGGAAAAATCCCATTCCCTCCAGCTTTAATTTGCGTTCGATCGCCAAAAGCAATATGATCTCCAGTGCCATTGACAAATATTCGATCTGTTTTCTTTTGATTTCGATTTGTCTCATTGCGTTTCCCCATCCAAGTTCAGTAATTGCTCTTTATCTTGTGATCCCCAGGCTTTGCAATACTTCTTCCTGTTTCTGTTCCATGACTAGGCGTTCTTCGTCTTCCATGTGATCGTAGCCGCACAAATGTAACATACTGTGCGCGATCAAAAAACAAAACTCCCGCTTTTCGCCATGTCCGTAGGCTTTTGCCTGATCCTTCACCTTATCAACCGAAAGGATGATGTCTCCCAGGATCAATTCCCCCGACTCCATGTCGAAATAATCTGCCTGATGCTTCATCACCTTGCTAAAATCAGCCGGCCTGTCAAAATCCAGATTCGGAAATGAAAGCACGTCCGTCGCCTTATCAATGCCACGATACTCTTTGTTATACGTCCGAATCCCCTCGTCATCCGTAAGAAGAAGATTCACGGTTGCATCAGACGGGCACTTTTCCGATGCCAGGACGGCATTGATGACCATTTTTGCGGTCTCTTCCATCTCAAAATCAAAAGTGACTTCCGTCTCGTTTTCCGCATAAAGCGTCATAGTCAATTCCCCCTAATTCAACGAATGGCACTCACACATGGCATCAAGATCTGCGCTCACGAAGCCTGCCTTCCGTTCTCCTTCTTGGCGCCTTTTCTGCCCGTTCGCGCGCCCTAAGAGCCCTGGCATTTTCCTTTTCCTCGTAGCTCTCATAGGCCTTTACGATCTTTTGTACTAACGGATGTCTTACGACATCCTTACTGGTCAATTTGCAAAATGCAATGTCATCGATCTTTGCGAGAACACGTTCTGCAACGTCAAGGCCCGATTGGGTTCCTTGCGCAAGGTCTTTTTGCGAACCGTCACCCGTGATGACCACCTTGGAACCGAATCCAATACGCGTCAGGAACATCTTCATCTGCGCAGGCGTCGTGTTCTGCGCCTCATCAAGGATGATATATGCATTATCCAGAGTGCGGCCTCTCATGTAAGCCAGAGGTGCAACCTCGATCAGCCCCTTTTCCATGTTCTTTGCAAAGCTTTCAGCGCCCATGATCTGATATAGCGCGTCATATAAGGGTCTTAAATACGGATCTACTTTGCTCTGCAGATCTCCAGGCAGGAATCCAAGCTTTTCACCCGCCTCAATGGCAGGTCTTGTCAGGATGATGCGGTTGACCTCTTCCTTTTTGAACGCCGTGATCGCCATTGCCATGGCAAGATAGGTTTTACCAGTTCCTGCAGGGCCTAATCCAAAGACGATCATGTTATTTCGGATGGCGTCTACATATGCCTTCTGGCCTGCCGTTTTGGGCTTGATCGGCTTTCCGTTCACCGTATGGCAGATGATGTCGCCGTCAATCTCTTCCAAAATCTCTTCGTTTTCTTCTTGTCCTAATTCTATTGCGTAATCCACGTTTTGATCCTCGATCTCATTTCCTCTGCTGATCATGTGCACAAGCTGCAGAAACACGTTGCTTGCCTTCTGTACGCTTTCCGGCTTTCCCTTGATCTGCACCTTCCCGTTTCTGTCAACAATGCTGACTCCGAAACCGTTTTCCAGCTTTTTTACGTGTCTGTCAGCGGCTCCAAAGACTTCCCGAAGCTCTTTGGCCGGGACTTCCATTTCGCGGGTGATCAGCTCCGCGCCGCTTCCAGCCCTATTTTCCGTCACGTCAATTTCCGTCAAATATTCAAACCTCCCCAAGGAAACTCTATTCCTATTCTAACATTTTTTTCACGTTTTGTACCGTTTTTTTCGAAAAAACGTATTATATGATGCCTTTGATCAAAGGCTTTCTTTCCGGTGGAGTCTCAGAGAAGGAATATGCTTCCAAGAAACGACTCATGGAAGCAGCTGCCTTTGCTTCGTCGTTGGCATGCATCGTAGCCAGGCTTTCTCCAACCTTTACGGCATCTCCGACCTTTTTGTGGATCACAAAGCCCACGGAAAGGTCGATCTCGCTCTCTTTTGTCTCTCTTCCGCCGCCGAGCATCAGGCAACAACTTCCGATCTCATCACAGATGATATGTGAAACATAACCGTTTACGGGAGAAGGGATCTCAGTGACATATTTTGCCGACGGCAGCAGGCTTTCGTCGCGAACTGCCCTTTCATCTCCGCCCTGCGCCTTGATGAATTCTTCAAATTTTTCCAAAGCCTTACCGCTACGGACCGCGTCAAGCAGCAAGTCTCTGGCTTCTTTTTCGGTATTTGCAGCCTTCCCCGCAAGTAACATCTGCGTTCCGAGGGAATATACCAATTCGGTGAAATCCTCAGGGCCTTGTCCCTTCAGGGTCTGAATGGCTTCCTTTACTTCCAGCGCATTCCCGACGGCTCTTCCAAGTGGCTGATCCATGTCCGTAACAAGGGCACGAACGTCCCTACCCGCGCTTCTTCCGATCTTAACCATCTCTTTTGCAAGGGCAAATGCGTCCTCTTCCTTCTTCATGAAGGCGCCGCTGCCCGTCTTAACGTCCAGAACGATCGCATCTGCTCCAGAAGCCAGTTTTTTGCTCATGATCGAGCTTGCAATCAAGGACAGGTTGTCCACGGTCGCCGTTACGTCTCTAAGCGCATAAAGCTTCTTGTCGGCCGGCGCAAGATCCGCCGTCTGGCCCATAATTGCGATTCCGATGCGATTGACGTTCTCCTTGAATTCCTTCGTGGAAAGCCCTGTGTGAAAGCCAGGAAAGCTTTCCAGCTTATCGATTGTCCCACCCGTATGGCCAAGTCCCCGGCCGCTCATTTTAGCCACGGGAAGTCCGCATGCGGCAACCATTGGCGCAAGCGCCAGGGAGGTCTTGTCGCCAACGCCACCCGTGGAGTGCTTATCCACCTTGATCCCATGAATGTCTGAAAGATCAAGCATTTCGCCGCTTTCTGCCATAGCCATCGTAAGCTCATAGGTCTCTTTTTCCGTCATTTTTTGGAAATAGATTGCCATCATCAATGCGGAAACCTGGTAATCAGGGATGGTCCCGTTGGTATAATTTTCAATAAAAAAGCGGAGTTCTTCCCTAGAAAGCTCTCCGCCATTACGTTTCTTCATGATAAGATCATACATTCTCATATGCGAATTACCCCCTCTCTAAACCCCGTTTTTCTTACAGATCTCCTTTAAGCAACAGATTTCACAATGTGGCTTGGTCCTCGCGGTACATACTGCCCTGCCATGGTCCACAAGCCTGTGACAAAGCTCGTTCCCTTCCTCTGGCGGAATGATCTTCCAAAGCTCACGTTCCACCTTCCCTGGCTCGCTTATATTTTCGACGAGGCCAATTCGGTTGGACAAGCGAATGCAATGAGTATCAGTCACAATGGCCGGCTTTCCGTACACGTCTCCCAGGATCAGATTAGCACTTTTCCTGCCTACTCCAGGCAGTGCAAGTAGTTCTTCCATCGTATCCGGCACAATGCCGTGATACTTGTCGCGAAGCATCTTCATGCAGGCACTGATGTCCCTAGCCTTACTATTTCCAAGTCCGCAGGGATGAACCAGCTTTTCGATCTCGTTCACTTCAGCATCTGCCAGTGCTTCCACGGTCGGAAAACGGCGATACAAGTCTTCCACGACGACATTGACTCTCGCATCCGTACACTGCGCCGCAAGGCGAACGCTGACAAGCAGCTTCCATGCCTGCTCCCTGTCATAGGTTAAGGTACAGGAGGAATCAGGATATTGCATCTTCAAGCGTTCAATGACCTGGAGCGCCAAGGCTTTTCTTTTCTTTAACGGATCTGTGCTTCTTTTCATCCGATCCCTCGTCTGATCAACAGTTATTTGTGATAGGGTTCACCATGCATGATGCGAAATCCGCGGTAGATCTGTTCGCAAAGGATCACTCGCATGAGCTGATGAGGAAAGGTCATGTCCGAAAAGCTGATCGCTTGATCAGACTTCTTACATACTGCTTCGGAAAGCCCTAAAGACCCTCCGATGACGAACATGATCTGACCCTTTCCCTTTACGGCTGCGTTTTCGATAAACCTGGAAAATGCAACTGAATCCATCTTTCTCCCGGCGATCTCCAAGGTGGCAACGAAAGACTCCTCTTTTAGCTTAGCAAGAAGTCTTTCTCCTTCCTTGTCACGGATCTGCGTCTGCATTGCATCGCTTGCGTTATCCGGCGTCTGTTCATCAGCCACTTCTATGATCTCAAGCTTGCAATATCTGCTAAGTCTTTTCTCAAACTCAGCGATCGCATCACGGTAAAAAGCTTCTTTGATCTTACCTACGCAAAGTATCGTGATCTTCATGACAATTACTTTTCAGGGAATACCATTTCATAAACGACGTCGTCCACGAACCTGTCCAGGAAATCCTGATCCAGATTCATGAACTGGTGATTGATCCTTGCCTTGATCAGTTCGTTTCTCGGGAAGAACAACGAATCACCTTCAAGACTCGGATCACGCATTTTGATATAACGGTCTATATCCTCGCCGCGAAGGTTTTCCTTACACCAAGTCTCCAATGAAGCCTTAAGACTGTTCTCGGATTCCACGTCCTTTACAAAGCTCTTTGCATTGCGGAACGACACGAAGCCCATGATCACAAAAATCAGGCAAAGGCCGCCAAGAACGCCAAAGAACAGGTACGCGCCTTTAAAGAATGCAGGCAACGGAATGATTCCAAGAAGACTTAATGCCACGAAGGCAATGCCGAGGAGGCCGACAAGCAAAAGGCTCCAGGCAGCCGCCTTGTTTTCTTCCATCTTCTTGGCACTGCTCTCGTAAACCTTTGCTTTTTTCGGAGCACTCGCGGCTGCGATCTCCCTTTTGATCATTTCCTGTTGCTCAGGCGTCGCATTGGCCAGCGCTTCTTCCTGTGCCTTCTTCTGAACGCCGCTCATATATTCATTCATGAATGTCTGAGTGATGCTTTCGGCCTTTTGGAACTCATTCTTTGGAACTTCGACGGAAAAAACATTCTTTTCAGGAACAAAATTATATGCAGTCTTGCTGATGCCATTTGCAACCAGGAACTCGCCCAATTTCTTCATCAGGTCTTCGTCGCCAAACAGAACGGGGACAAAAGGATTCTCATCCAAAGATTCCACCAATTCCGCTCCGCAATCCGCACAAACCTTGATCCCGGGACGGTACTCATTCTTACAGATCGGACACCATGCCATACCCTAAACCACCCTTTCTTCGCTTTATTTGCTCAGATATTCGTCAATTCCCTTTGCAGCGGCCTTTCCTGCCCCCATTGCAAGAATAACGGTTGCTGCGCCTGTTACGGCATCGCCGCCGGCATATACGCCTTCCTTCGTGGTCTTACCATTCTCTTCATCTGCGATGATGCACTTCCACTTGTTAGTCTCAAGACCTGCCGTCGTAGAAGAGATCAGCGGGTTCGGTGAAGTACCGAGAGACATGATCACGGTATCAAGTTCCATCACGAATTCAGAGCCGGGAACCTCTACGGGACGACGTCTTCCGGATTCGTCCGGCTCGCCAAGAGCCATCTTAATGCACTTCATGCCGGTTACCCAACCCTTCTCGTCTGCAAGGACTTCGGTAGGATTTGTCAGAAGATCAAAGATAATGCCCTCTTCCTTTGCGTGATGCACTTCTTCGACTCTTGCAGGAAGCTCTTCTTCACTTCTTCTGTAAACGATATGAACCTCAGCGCCAAGTCTCAGTGCCGTTCTGGCGGCATCCATTGCCACGTTACCGCCGCCAACGACAGCAACCTTCTTGCCTCGCATAATGGGCGTCGGGGATGCAGGATTAAATGCCTTCATCAGATTGCTTCTGGTCAGATATTCATTCGCGGAGAACACGCCGTTGGAGTTCTCTCCGGGGATTCCCATGAACTTCGGAAGACCTGCGCCGGAGCCAATGAACACTGCAGAGAAGCCTTCCTTCTCCATCAGCTCGTCAATGGTAACGGACTTACCGATCACAACATTGGTCTCGATCTTAACGCCAAGAGACTTCACATTCTCGATTTCCTTAGCAACAACTGCTTCCTTGGGGAGACGGAACTCGGGAATACCATAAACAAGCACGCCGCCTGCCTCGTGCAAAGCCTCAAAGATCGTAACGTCGTAGCCCATCTTTGCAAGATCTCCTGCACAGGTAAGGCCTGCCGGGCCGGAACCGATCACTGCAACCTTCTTACCCTTCTTCTCGGTAGCGCCTGCGGGCTTGATGCCATTCTCTCTGGCCCAGTCAGCCACAAAACGCTCCAGCTTACCAATGCTGATCGGATCACCCTTGATGCCGCGGATGCACTTGCCTTCGCATTGGGTCTCCTGAGGGCAAACACGACCGCAGACTGCAGGAAGCGCACTTGCTTCGCTGATGATCTGATATGCCTTCTCAATGTTGCCTTCCTTCACTTCATGAATGAATGCAGGAATGTCGATCGCAACGGGACAACCCTTAACGCACTGTGCGTTTTTGCAGTTGATACATCTGGAAGCCTCACACTGAGCCTCTTCCATGTTATAGCCAAGGCAAACCTCTTCAAAGTTTGTCGCTCTTACTTTTGCCTCTTGTTCTCTTACAGGAACCTTTGTCATAACGTCCATCTATTTATCACCATATCCTTTCTTGCTATTTCCTTAGTTGCAGTTCCCGCATCCGCCGTGGTGGGTATCGCCTTCCTGCAATGCAAGCATGGCGCGTCCTTCCTCGGTGCGATACAAGGTCTGTCTTCTCATGGCTTCGTCAAAGTTCACCTGATGTCCGTCAAACTCAGGTCCGTCAACGCATGCAAATTTCACTTTTCCGCCAACAGTCACGCGACACGCGCCGCACATTCCGGTTCCGTCTACCATGATCGGGTTCAGGCTTACGATGGTGGGGATCTCGAGTTCCTTGGTCAAAAGACATACAAACTTCATCATGATCATCGGTCCGATCGCGATGCAAACGTCGTACTTCTTGCCTTCTGCAACCAGATCCTTGATCACCTGCGTTACCATTCCGCTTCTGCCATAGGAACCGTCATCAGTGGTCACGTACAAGTTTCCGGCAACTGCTTCCATTTCCTTCTCGAGGATCAAAAGATCCTTGGTCTTGCTGCCCATGATGACGTCTGCAGCAACGCCGTTCTCATGAAGCCATTTTACCTGGGGATATACGGGCGCCGTTCCAACGCCACCTGCCACAAACAGGATGTTCTTCTTTTTCAGGCTTTCAAGGTCTTCCTTCACCAGCTCGGAAGGACAGCCAAGAGGGCCAACGAAATCATGGAAGGAATCACCTTCGTTCAGTCCCGCCATCATCTTTGTGCCAGCGCCAACGATCTGGAACACGATGGTGATCGTGCCGGCTTTTCTGTCATAATCGCAGATGGTCAGAGGGATTCTCTCAGCATCCTTATCCATGCGAACGATGACGAATTGCCCGGGAAGACAACCCTGTGCCACGCGAGGAGCTTCCACGTCCATGAGAAAAATGTTTGTCGTCAGTTCCTGTTTCTTTAAAATCTTGTACATATTCCACCTCTCCATCCCTCTCGGGATTATATTATAAAAATTTCTTTTTATTTCTGTTCTGCTTGACTTTGGATCACGTAGGTCGCTGCCGTGATCTCGCTCTTTACGCCGTATTCATTGATGAGGCACGCCTTGACAGTCGTTTCGCCCACGTCGAGCACGATCGGAACCGTGTATGCATCACTGTTTTCGTTGGGCGTCGTGCCATCGAGCGTATAATACACCTCGCCATTGCCGGCGCAGAAAATGGTTAACGCCTGCATCCCTTGATAGGTACCCTCATCCATGGAAAAGACCGGTGCAGGGGAAAGATATTCCTTGTATTGTTCCCACAGTCTCGCATCCTGGCTTTGGGTCACAAGCTTACAAACCCCTTCGAAATTGCCCTTTTGGATCATGATCGGCAAAACCTTTTCTCTTGCCCATGTGATCTGTTCATCGCTTGCCTGCTTATGAGACATGATCTGAAGGAGCGTCGCTTCGTATTTCGTCACTTCGTTTTTCAGGAAGTAAACTCCCGCAAGATCCTGTAAGACTTTTACGTTTCCGGGATCCAATTCCTCGGCGCGAAGATATGCCTCGATCGCTTTGGAATACTCACCAAGACTTCTAAGTTTATCGGCCTGTTCGAGCTGATATTCCAAAGAATTCATGTTCTTTAGATTCTTGTTGATCATTACGCAAAGCACAATGATCGCGATCAAAAGAATGGAAAAGCATCCATAGACCGCAATGCGTCTTTTCAACCTTTTCTTTTTGTCTTTTTCTGCCTTATCCTCTGGGTCCTTGCTTTGCTCCTCGCTTTCTTCCTGAGCGGCGAATGCCAGGTCCATCGACGGATCATAATCAGGTACGACTCTGATCTCTTCTCCGCATTTCTCACAAAGCAAGGCTCCCTCTGGCATTTCAGCGCCACATTTCGGACAAACCATTGTTTTGTGCCTCCGCTCCTAAGCGTTCTGTAAAGAATAGGATTCCACGCAGTTTTTCATCAGCATTGCGATGGTCATGGGACCAACTCCGCCGGGTACGGGGGTGATGGCACTGCACTTCGGTGCAACGCTTTCATAATCCACGTCTCCGCAGAGTTTATTGTCTTCGTTACGATGGATGCCTACGTCGATGACAACGGCACCTTCCTTGACGTAATCTGCCGTGATCATCCGAGGCTTGCCAACGGCTGCGACGAGAATGTCTGCACGCTTTGTCACTTCCTGGAGATTCTTCGTTTTGCTGTGCGCCGTCGTAACTGTTCCGTTCTCACGAAGAAGAAGCATTCCCATAGGCTTGCCAACGATATTGCTTCGTCCGATGACAACGCATTCCTTTCCGGCGATCTCGATTCCGGAGCGCTTCAGAAGCTGGATCACGCCTGCAGGCGTACAGCTCACAAAACCTTTTCTGCCAATGCTTAAGTTCCCGACGTTCATGGGATGGAAGCCATCCACGTCCTTTAAGGGATCAATTTCATCCAGGATCTTCTCTTCATTCAGGCCCTTGGGCAGGGGAAGCTGCACCAAAATGCCATTTACGTCCTTTCTTGCATTCAGTTCTCTGATTAGATCAAGAAGCTGTTCCTCAGTCGTCTCCTCAGGGAGCTCATAGGACAAAGATTCGATGCCGACGTACTCACAAGCCTTTTTCTTATTGCGCACGTAAACGCAGGATGCGGGATCCGCGCCAACTTGGATCACTGCCAGGCAAAGCGTGATGCCTTTTGCCTTCATCTCGGCCACCTGTTCTTTTAATTCATCCTTGATCTGCGTTGAGATTGCTTTTCCGTCAATAATCTGCGTCACTTTTTCGTCCTTTCCGCGCTCTTTGGCGTTCTATGCTCTCGCCACTTGGCATGTTAAATTTTTGACAAGTAATATTGTATCATTTTGAGGATTTTTTTCAAGTAGAAATCAGAATAATCCAGTGATCTTTCCTTCTTCGTTCACGTCGATATTATATGCCGCCGGCGTCTTGGACAAACCGGGCATGGTCATGACTGCTCCGGTCAGTACTACCACAAAGCCTGCGCCCGCGGAAACATATGCTTCTCTGACGTTCATCTCAAAGCCATCAGGTCTTCCAAGCAATGTCGGATCGTCCGAAAGGGAATACTGCGTTTTTGCCATGCAGACGGGCATCTTGCCAAAGCCGAGTTCTTCAAGCTTCTTCAGCTGCTTTACGGCAGCAGGCGCATACTTCACGCTTCCCGCGCCATAGATTTCTTTGGCAACGGTCTCGATCTTCTGCGTAAGACTCAGCTCATCGGGATACAACGGATGGAAATGACTCTCTTTTTCCTCCAGAGTTTTCAGGACTTTTTCAGCAAGAGCGATGCCGCCCTCTCCTCCCTTGGCCCAAACCTCGGAAAGTGCAAATTCACAGCCTCTGCTCTCACAGAATTCCTTAACATATGCCGTCTCTGCTTCCGTATCCGTGACAAACGAATTCAGCGTTACCACAACGGGAACGTCATATTTTTGCAGGTTTTCAATATGCTTTTCAAGATTTACGATACCCTTCTTTAGGGCATCCATGTTCTCTGCGGAAAGCTCTGCCTTGGGAACGCCGCCGTTGTACTTTAATGCACGGATCGTTGCAACAAGAACAACTGCGTCAGGCTTTAAGCCAGTCATGCGGCACTTTACGTCAAAGAACTTCTCCGCGCCAAGGTCTGCGCCAAAGCCTGCCTCCGTGATCACGTAATCTGCCATCTTCAGGGCTGCCTTCGTCGCCCTGACGGAATTGCATCCATGTGCGATGTTCGCGAAGGGACCGCCATGAACAAGCGCGGGAGTATGCTCAAGCGTCTGGATCATGTTAGGCTTTAATGCATCTTTAAGCAGGGCTGCCATGGAACCTACGGCCTGAAGCTGACCTGCAGTCACAGGCTCTCCCTGATAGTTATACGCTACAACGATCCTGGAAAGCCTCTCCTTGAGATCCTTCATGTCCTTTGCAAGACAGAGGATTGCCATGATCTCGCTTGCCACGGTGATCACGAAATGATCCTCTCTGGGGATGCCTTCCGTCTTACCGCCAAGGCCAACGATCACGTTGCGGAGTGCCCTGTCATTCATGTCCAGACATCTCTTCCAAACAACCTGTCTGGGATCAATATTCAAGGGGTTTCCTTGCTGCATGGAGTTGTCCAAAAGTGCGGCAAGCAAATTGTTTGCGGAAGTGATCGCATGAAAGTCACCCGTAAAATGGAGGTTCAGTTCCTCCATGGGAACAACCTGTGCATATCCGCCGCCTGCGGCGCCGCCCTTGATGCCAAAGCAAGGTCCCAAGGAGGGCTCGCGAAGGGCGATCACTGCCTTTTTGCCCATCTTCCCAAAGGCTTCGCCAAGGCCGACCGTCGTGGTTGTCTTCCCTTCTCCTGCAGGAGTCGGGTTGATGGCCGTCATCAGAATGAGTTTCCCTTCCGGCTTTCCTTCAAGGCTTTGTAAGAATTCCTCAGAGAGCTTTGCCTTGTACTTTCCATAAAGCTCTATGTCATCCTCCGAAATGCCAAGTCTTGCAGCGACTTGCGTGATCGGTTGCATTACCGCTTCCTGTGCGATCTCAATGTCTGTCTTCATTTTGTTTCCTCACGTTTTATGAAAGTGTTTCTAAGAGTCGTTCAAACTCTTCCATGGACATCAGTACTTGTCTTGCCTTTGTGCCCTCTGATTCGCCAACGACGCCATATTCACAAAGCTGATCCATGATCCTTGCCGCACGGTTAAAGCCAATCTTTAGGAGTCTTTGCAGGCTTCCGACCGACGCTTTGTTCTTATCCATGTTTTCAATGACAAATCTTCCGGCCTTTTCGAAGTATTCATCCAAGCCGGAATCCGAACCTGAAGTACCGCCCGAAGAAGAACCTCCCGAGGAATTCCCCATGTTCTTGATCTTTTCTTCGATCTCTTCGGCGTAGGTATTCCCGATCATCTGGTTTTTCAGGAAATCTACCACGTCGCTGACTTCCTTGTCGGACACGAATGCACCCTGAATTCTTGCAGGCTTGGAATATCCCTGGGGATAAAACAGCATGTCGCCCTTACCAAGAAGCTTTTCTGCGCCAACCATGTCGAGGATGGTCCTGGAATCAACGCCACTCGATACGGCAAAGGCAACACGGCTCGGCATGTTTGCCTTGATCAGACCCGTGATGACGTCGACGCTCGGTCTTTGCGTTGCAATGATCAGGTGGATGCCGCAGGCTCTTGCCAGCTGTGCCAGACGGCAAATGGATTCCTCCACCTCTCCGGGGCTTACCATCATAAGATCGGCAAGCTCATCCACGATGATGACGATCTGAGGCAGCCGCTTAGGCACGTCTGGCTCTCCGCTGTCCCGCATGCTATCAAGCTTTTTATTATATCCCTTCAAGTCACGAACGTTCATGTCCGCGAACTTGCGGTATCTGTCTTCCATCTCGGACACGGCCCAGTGCAGCGCTGCGGAAGCTTTCTTGGGATCGGTCACAACCGGGATCAAAAGATGGGGAATGCCATTATATACGGACAATTCAACGACCTTCGGATCCACCATGATAAGCTTAACTTCATCCGGATGCGCCTTGTAAAGAATGCTCATGATCAAGGTGTTGATGCATACCGACTTACCCGAACCGGTTGATCCTGCGATCAACATGTGGGGCATCTTTGCGATGTCCGCCACCACGATCTGACCCGCAATGTCCTTACCGACTGCAAACGCAAGCTTCGAGTCAAATTCTTGGAACTGCTTGCTTTCCAAGAGGTCTCTCAGTGCGACCATCATGTTTTCTTTGTTCGGCACTTCGATACCGATCGCCGCCTTGCCAGGGATCGGTGCTTCAATTCGAATGTCGGTCGCGGCAAGGTTCAGTTTAATGTCATCCGCAAGACCAACGATCTTGCTGACCTTTACGCCCTGCTCGGGCTGAAGCTCATACCTTGTAACGCTGGGTCCCTGACTGATGTCAGTAATTGTCACGTTAACGCCAAAGGTATGTAACGTATCCCTTAGCCTAAGTGCCGTTTCCTTCAGTTCTGCGCTATTGTCATTGCTTGAAGTGGCACCCTTTTGCAATCTGGAGATCGGTGGAAATACATATTTCTTCGGCGGTTTTTTCTCCGCCTGGCGAAGATCCTTTTTCATGAGATCATCCGAAGCCGCCTCTTGTCCTGCGGTAACTTTTCTTACGGGCGTGGGATTCTGATAACCCGCGGCACCGTGTCCTGCGCCATCCCCCGTGGTCGCGCTGTGCACTTGGATCCTTTGCGCTTCGCCGGAATAGATCATGTTGCCGTCATTGTCAAATCTTTCTCTGCCAGCTTCGGCATTTCTTGCGATCTGATCGCGCTGATACTGCTTTTCCATGCGTTCTTTGGCTGCGGCAATTTGTTTATCAACTGCATCCACTGCAGACTGTGCAGTTTCAGCAGGCCTTCTTGCCACAACCTTTGGCTCAGGGATTCCTTCCAGTTCCTTTCTGGGATGGATTTCATGAACGCCGCCGGCCTGACGTTTCTCATTCATGGTCTGCTGCGTGTTAAAACCTGTCTGACGCTCACCCTCATAGGACTCTTCCGTCAGAGTGATCTCGTGAACGTCATTTCTTCTTGTCGAATACGGATCAGAAGCATTTCTCTCGGCTTTCAGAGTGGTGTCCTTACTAACGCCGGCCACCTTTTTGTCCATGCGTAGGATTTTCTCGTTTTCCTTTTCCTCCGCCTTACGTCTTCTCTCTTCCTCGCGTAATTCTCTCAGGCTTTCCTGCTCTGCGCGCCTTTTTTCAATATATTCCTTGCGCAGTTCATAATCCTCGCGAGTCTTGTCGCGAAGCTTCTGTCCGCCATTTTTTACGCCATCGATAAAGGATCTTTCCGTCAGGAGGATCAATGAGATGATGCTAAGAAGGATCACTACCAGAATCGTTCCGAGGGTCTCAAGATAGTGATGCAGCAGATATGTAAGACTTCCCGCGAAAATGCCACCGCCTTTTCTGTGTGCACTGCTAAATGCGTAGATGGTTTTTGCGCTGTATACCGTCATTTCTCTGACGTTATCCGTGATCAGTTCGCAGATCACTCCGACCATCAAAAACAGAACCCCTGCAGCGATCATTTTCCTGACCGCCGTAGGACTTCCCTCATTTGCAAACCAAAATGCCATGGCAAGGAACAACAAGATCGGAGCAACGTAAGCAGTGAATCCAAATAAGCCAAACATCACTTTGCTGATCGCATTACCTACTGCTCCAAGTATGCCAAAATTACATAAAAACAAAAAAACAACTGCCACAAATAAAGCAATCAGGCCGATCTCATGATATAGAGCCCTGTCCTTTGCAGCTTGTTCTTGATCAATCTTCTTTTTGGGTGCGGAGGTTTTTCTTGCGCCTCCAGTATTCGTCCTCGTCTGACTCTTAGCAGGAAGATTCTTTTTCCCAGAGGAATTTCTTCCGGATGCCGTCGCCATGTCCTTTGTACCTCATGTTTCTACTATTTCACGTAAAAGCGCTGATCTTTCCAGTCCACGCAATTTTACTAATGTATTATATCATTTCAAGCGCCTCTTGTCACTTGTTTTTTGGGCTTTGGGCCTCTTTTTTTGCCTTTTTCCGCCACGAAAAAACGCGGTATGTGGATACCGCGTTTAGTCAATGTCATAATCGTCATCGTCGGAAACTTCGTAGTCATAATCCATTTCGCTCGTAACATGCTTTTTGGGCAGCGGTAACGGATTATGTAACTTCTCTCCGGGCCTTAGTCGTTTCGAGCTTCGATCTCTGATGGATTCAAATCTGAAATCGTCAGCACTTGCAGATTCATTGTTGGAAGCAGGCTTCTCTTCAGCCCTTTCCTTCGAATGCCTTGAATGAAGCGAAACATACATGAAGTCTTCTGACTTTGGCTTCTCTGCATTTGTCTTATCTTCTGTTTTCGGCTCTCCAAGATCTTCGATCTCAACGATCTTGATGGCTTCTTTGTCTTCCTTTTCGGGCCTTTGCACATTCCCTTCAAGTTTTTCCGCAGGGGCGCCAAGTTCTTTTTCCTGATCTTCCAAAGCTTTTGCCACGCTTGTCGGTGTCTGCGCCTTCGTGCTTATTGCTTCTTCAAGGATCACAAGGTCATCGGCCTTTGGCTTAGCAGGCTCTTCAAGGATGATAAGATCATCCGCCTTTGCCTTAGCAGGCTCTTCAAGGATGATAAGATCATCAGCCTTTGCCTTAACAGGCTCTTTGGGGATCACTTGCTCCTCAGCCTTCGGCCGAGCAGGCTCTTCAAGGATCTCAAGGTCATCCTTCTTTGCTTCTGCCTCTTCTTGGGCCTTACGGGTTTTCGCTTCTCGCTTCCACTTGTCTGCCAGACTTTCTTGTGTATTCTCTTCGAACGTAAGCTTCCCTTCAAGGAAAAGTTTCAGATCACGGAACTTGTCGTCTTCCGAATCATCAGAAATCGTTTCTCCTGTCTTTTCAGGGATCACAGGTGCGTCAACCTTAATACCCGTTGTTTCTTCAGAAATCACAGTATTCTCGGGATTGGTCGCTGCCAAATCTTCAAGCATCACGGGTTCTTCCTTCTTTACTCCAATAATCATGGGTTCTGCAGGTTTCACTGCAGTCATTTCTTTAGGCAGCTCGGTCTCCTCTTTCCTAACCGGCGCAACCTCTTTTGCCTTTGCGGGCTCTTCTTTCTTCACTGCAGCTACCTCTACAGGTTTCTTCGGCTCTTCCTTCTTGACCATCGAAACCTCTACAGGTTTCTTCGGCTCTTCCTTCTTTCCCGCCGCAACCTCAACGGGCTTCTCCGGCTCTTCCTTCTTGGATGCATCTACCTTTTCAGGTTTCGCGTCATCGCCCGTCACGGCAGGTGTCTCTTCCTCATGGCTTGCCGATTCTTCCGCTTCGGCTTTCGCAATGGCTTCAAAGATCAACTTGTCCGTCAGGCTGGAGATATCCATGCCGGCAGTCGACTTCTCTTCAGGCTTCAGTTCTGCCTTTTCTTCTGCCTTTTCTTCTGCCTTTACCTCAGCCTTCACTTCAGCCTTTTCTTCAGGCTTCACTTCAGTCTTTAATACGGCCTCAGCCATGTTTGCTTCCGAAGCGACAGGCAGTTCTTCATTTCCAGATGTCTTCTGAAGCGGTTCAGCCTTAGTCTCTTTCTTAGCTTCCTCATCATGCTTCTTATGATGGAACAAGCCACCCACGTTTTCCTTCAGTGTAGCTTCCGGATAAGGATCCCTCGAGAAATCTTCAAGTACTATATGGTCACCAGACAGGGAATTCAGCGCATACATAACCTTATCGATTTCGCGCTGGCTTTCAATCCTCTTCTTTGCTCTTGCATATAAGATCTTAGAGACGGGATTCTTCCTGTTCATGACTTCAGGATGATCAACGGCATATATAAGCGCCGCCTTACGCTCCGCTTTTCTTCTGCGGAAGTAAGCAGGAATGTCTCTGAGCCTAAAGCTCTGAAGCTTCGCCTTAACTTTGGATTCCTTTTGCTCACTTTCAAAAACTTCTGGTCTAAAGATATTTGTGATGCCAATTGCGCCAAGGACGAAGAAACAAAGGATCAGCAAAACGCTTCCGTCAAAAGGTTTGTCGATCACACCTGATACGGAGAAGGTCAATCCTTTGAGTCCATCCGCAGTGATCGTCGGTAATTGTTTGATGAGCATTGCGCCAAGGACAAACAAAGAGATCACGATCCAGGGACTGATGCGCTCCTTCTGATCTTTTCTGAAAAAACCGCAAATGCCAAACGCCAAAACGCCAACAAGGATCACGGAACAAATGCTTCCAAGGTAACCGTTGAAGATCTCTCGGAACGCCGGCAATCCGACAAACGCAAAGCTTTGCACCCCTTGCCACTGGTTTCCGAAGGCAGCCATGAACCCCCCTCCGAATCGCATCACGTGGATCAACGACCAAAGGGCCTCGCAGGCCAGGAATCCTACGGAAGTACCGAGAAACAGGAAAGCAGCCGCGGCCGTTTTGCCATAAATCCTTCCTTCACCCTTCTCTTTGTCCAAATGCCATATAGACAATGCAAAAGCAAGCAAGGTAAAGCCAAGGATGTCCGCATGCGCCGTGATGCCGATCCACAGACCGGCGATGAGATATAAAACAAAGCTTTTGCCATGCTCTTTCAAAGCGGCGCCGATAAAGCACAGGCCAATACCATAGAGGAGTAAGATCAAGGGCTCTGCGGTAAGATGGCTGGCCATACCGATCATTCTCTCATCCAGGAAGTAAAACCCCGCAAAGAACAATGCCGGCAAAACTCCCGCGAGCCTGCGGACGCTCGTGTACCAGACTAACCCTGCAAGGATGGTCAGGATCATCTGAAAACGCAAAACTATTTCCGGGATGTTTCCCAGCATAAAACAAACAAAATGAAGAAGGGCAAGATAGATATTCTCTCCAACGTGCGCAGTTTCAGGAAGCTGCGTTTGATAACGCATCTGCGCGAGAAGATACAGATTCCCGCTTTCTGCATTCGGGAGAGCTTGGATCCGCGATAGGATCCCTGCCACAAGAGCCGCGATCAAAATGACCGCTTCAAAGACAAGTAAGGCCAAAGCATTCTCTTTGACATGAGGAAAAAGCTTATTTCTGGCCACAATGATCAAAGCGCCAACAGCCCCTCCTACGAGAAGGACTCCTGCCGTGATCAAATAAACGTAATATCCATGGATGCCCTTTTGTCCGCAAAACACTTCCAGGATCTGCCATGATGCAATGGCGGTCATGGCCAGAAAGAGCGCCCAGAGCACATAACTAACCTTTGTTCTCTTCCAATCCATTTTTGATCGTCTCGTCACTTTCTGTGGTTAAGACTTTTTCTACGTTGTATCTAGGTCTGTGCTTGACCTCAAGATAGACCTTTCCAATGTACTCTCCCACAAGTCCGATGGCCAGAAGTTGCATGCCGCCAAGGAACCAAATGGAAAGAATAAGCGAGGTCCATCCAGGTTCTACGTTTCCGGTAAAATATGATATGAATGCGTAAATCGCCGCCAAGATCGACAAAAGTACGATCACGACGCCTGCTCCAAGAACAAGGGATATCGGCTTTACGCTGAAGGAAGAAATCCCGTCTAAAGCCAGTGCCAGCATCTTTTTCAGGGGATATTTCGAAGTACCGGCCACTCTTTCCTTGCGATCGTAAAGAACCACGTCGGTATCATACCCGATCATCGGCATCACGCCTCGAATGTAAAGATTCGTTTCTTGATACTTTGAAAACTGCAAAACTGCCCTTTTGCTCATCAGGCGGAAATCCGCATGATTGTAGATTGCCTTTACGCCCATGAGCTTTTGGAATTTATAAAACCCTTGGGCCGTGACGCGTTTCATGAACTTGTCCGTTTTTCGTTCCTTACGAACGCCGTAGACAATGTCTTTCCCCTCATGAAACTTGTCTATCATCTCCTCCATGACGGACACGTCGTCCTGAAGATCCGCATCGATGGAAATGCACACGTCACAGAGCTCCATTGCCGTCATCAATCCTGCCGTCAGTGCAAACTGATGCCCCACGTTTCCGGCAAGCTTTACGCCCAAAACCTTTGTGGGATACAGAGCATGCTCTTCCTCGATGAGTTCCCATGTTCGATCGGTGCTGCCATCGTTCACAAAGAGCAGAAAGCTCTCAGATGAAATCTTTCCTTTACCTTCGAGATCGCCAAGAACGCCTCGAAGCGTCTCGGAAGCGATCTTCAAGGCCGCCTCTTCGTTATAGCACGGAATGATGACAGCAAGTTTATCCATAATCGAATCGTCCTTTTTTATACCTGCGCTAATGCCTGCTCAAGATCCTCAATGATGTCATTTACGTTCTCAATTCCAACGGACATTCTGATCAGTTCGGGCGCGATGCCGCCTGCACGAAGCTGCTCATCCGTCAGCTGGCGATGGGTATGGCTTGCGGGATGAAGCACGCAAGTTCTTGCATCCGCAACATGCGTAACGATCGCAGCGAGCTTTAAGTGATCCATCAGCTCCTCTGACTGTTTTCTTCCGCCCTTCATGCCAAATGCAATCACGCCGCAAGTACCCTTTGGCATATATTTCTTCGCAAGGCTGTAATACTTGTTCTCAGGAAGGCCTGCGTAATTGACCCAAGCCACTTTCTCATGCTTTTGCAGGAATTCTGCAACCTTCAGCGCATTGCTGCAATGCTTTTCCATTCTCAACGCAAGCGTCTCAAGACCTACGTTCAAAAGGAATGCATTCTGAGGTGCCTGAATGGAACCAAGGTCTCTCATCAGCTGGGCGGTTGCCTTGGTGATATAAGCACCCTTGCCAAACTTCTTTGTGTAGGTGATCCCGTGATAGGATTCGTCCGGAGTGGTCAATCCGGGGAATTTATCAGCATACTTTTCCCAATCGAAATTGCCTGAATCCACAATGCATCCGCCAACGCTCATTGCATGTCCGTCCATATACTTCGTGGTGGAATGGGTAACAATGTCTGCGCCCCACTCAAAGGGACGGCAATTGATGGGCGTTGCAAAAGTGTTGTCCACGATCAGGGGCACGCCGTGCTCATGTGCAACAGCAGCAAATTTCTCGATGTCCAATACGATGTTGGTAGGATTTGCAATGGTCTCCGCGAGCACACACTTGGTGTTGGGACGGAATGCCTTTGCCAGCTCTTCCTTCGGAAGGTCAGGATCTACAACCGTGCAGTCGATGCCCATCTTCTTCATGGTCACGGTCAACAGGTTGAACGTGCCGCCATAAATGGATGCAGACATGATGCAGTGGTCACCGGTCTCACAAATGTTGAATACTGCATAATAGTTCGCTGCCTGACCGGAGCTGGTGAGCATTGCGGCAACGCCGCCCTCTAAGTCGCAGATCTTAGCCGCCACAAAGTCATTGGTCGGGTTCTGAAGTCTTGTATAAAAATATCCGCTCGCTTCCAAGTCAAAAAGCTTTCCCATCTGCTCAGAGGTCTCATACTTAAAGGTCGTGCTCTGGTAGATCGGCAAAACCCTTGGCTCGCCGTTCTTCGGCTGCCAGCCTGACTGTACGCATTTTGTTTCGATTCTGTAGTTGTTTCCCATGGTCATCCTCCACCCTCTAACTAGTTTTATTCATCCCAGTTGTGATATACTGCCTGAACGTCATCATCCTCATCCAACAGATCCAAGGTTCTCTGAAGATTCTTGATCGCCGTCTCATCCGTGAGCTCCACATAATTCTGAGGGATCATCGTTACCTCAGCGCTCATCATCGGGATGCCTGCGTCCTCAAGGTTCTTTCTTACCTGCTCAAAAGCATCGGGATCCGTAAGGATCTCAAAGCTGTCCTCTTCATCACTGAAGTCTTCTGCGCCTGCGTCAAGAGCGATCATCATCAGATCGTCTGCTTCCATGTCGCATTCTTCCTTGTCAATGATGATCTGACCCTTCTTGTCAAACATGAAGGACACGCATCCGGGAGTTCCAACGTTGCCCTGGCCCTTGGTAAATGCGCTTCTTACGTTTGCTGCGGTACGGTTCGTGTTATCAGTAAGTGCATCTACGATGATCGCGATGCCGTTCGGTCCATAACCTTCGTAGGTTACGTATTTATAGTTTACGTTGCCGACGTCGCCTGCAGCCTTCTTGATACCTCTCTCAATGGTATCATTGGGCATGTTGTTTGCCTTTGCCTTTGCAATAACGGTAGCAAGCTTGAAGTTGTTGTTTGGATCGGGTCCGCCTTCTTTTACTGCAACGGCGATCTCACGACCGATGATGGTAAAGATTTTTCCCTTAGCGGCGTCGTTCTTCTCCTTTTTATGCTTAATGTTCGCAAATTTGGAATGTCCTGACATGGTTATTACTCCTTTTTACATGAATATAAACTTGAAATATCAAATTATTATAACATTATTTGGGCACTTCTTCAAGATTTTTCTATGGAAAACCTAATCCTGATAATAGTCTCTGACGGCTACGGGCTCGCCGTTTAGGTAAAACACGCGCGGGATTCTCTTACCAAGGTCGCAGACAAGCTCGTAATTGAATCTTCCTGATAGCTCTCCCACCAGCTCCGCCGTAAGTCCGTCGCCGATCAGCGTAACCTCATCGCCGTTCTGGCATTCAGGGATCTCCGTAACGTCGACCATAAATTGGTCCATGCAGACACGCCCCAGGATTTTTGCCTGCTTTCCGTGAATCAGCACAAACCCTTTTGAGGAAAGGCTTCTCGGATACCCGTCGCCATATCCCACCGGTATTGTTGCCACCCGCATCGGATGATCCGCCGTAAAGGTTCCGCCGTAGCTGATGCTCTGGCCTGGCATGACGTCCTTCACATACACCACGTGACTATGGAGACTTAGCACGGGCTTTAGCGGTACCACGTCCTTTCTGACCTCGTCGGAAGGATATAATCCATAAAGTGTAATTCCCGCGCGCACCAGATCCATGTTTGCTTCAGGCAGTTCCAAAATACCTGCGCTGTTGGAGCAATGCTTTAAGGGAATCCGGATGCCAAGCTCCTTCTCTGCATAATCCACGAAATCAACAAAGCAACGATATTGCATCTTCGCATTGGTCTTGTCTATTTCATCAGCTCTTGCAAAGTGTGTAAAGATCCCTTCCAGCTCTATGTGCGGATAAGTGATCAGCTTTTGAAGAAAGGCAAGTCCTTTTTCATCCGGCGAAATGCCGATGCGTCCCATGCCAGTGTCGACCTTGACGTGCACCTTGATCTTTTCGCCAGTCTTCTTCGCTGCTTCTTCAAGCTGCTCCAGCGTGTCCTCACGAAATACCGCGGGACGAACGTCATTCTCAGCGAGCTTTGGATAACAGTAAGGGAAGCTGTAGGACAGAATCAGGATCGGCTTCTTCAGACCCGCCATACGAAGCAGATGCGCTTCCTCAAAGGTTGCGGTCGCATAGCCCCAGACAAAATCCAGCGGCTCCAGGACACTTGCGATCTGCGGTGCGCCGTGGCCATAGCCATCCGTCTTCACGACCGCCAACATCTTCGTCGACTCCGCGAGATTTTGCTTCATGTTCTTCATGTTTTCCACTGCAGCATCCAGGTCAATGTCCACCCGAACGCGCTGATATGAATCTACGGATTCCTGTATTGATAACATAATATCCTCCAACGGATCTTGGATTTTATTCCATCACCATCATAATATCAGATCGCCGGCCATGACGCCATGTTCTCCAAGCTTCCCTGCCGCCTCGTCCCCCAACAGGCCATGGACTCTTACGGCCTTGCAGGTTTCGAGGAAAGGATTCGCTTTTCCCTGCGCCAAAAACGAAGTGATGATCCCTGCAAGCACGTCTCCGCTTCCTGCAGTTCCCATGCCGCTGTTCCCGGAAAGATTCAGATAAGAGGCTTCCCCTTTCGCCACCACAAAGGTCCTAGCGTCCTTGGCGACAACGATCACGCCAAGTTCTTCAGTGATCCTTTTTGCGGCCTTTTCCAGGTTCTTCTTGAATTCTTCCACGGGAAGCTCTTTCTCTTTGGCATAAAGCGCATCATATAATCGGCGAAGCTCCATGGGATGCGGTGTCAGAACGATTGTCCTTCCACTCTTTGCCTGACCTTTTAACTTTTCAACAAGGCCTGCCTCGGCTGCGATCATGTTTAGTCCGTCCGCATCGATCACAAAAGGCTTTTCATATAATTCACGCATGGAGAGCAATGTTTCCAAAGCATCCTTTGCTTCCACTGATCTTCCAAGGCCTGGGCCAATGCAGATCACGTCACTCCACGCAATGCTCTTCCATAATTCTTCCTTGTCATCAAGCATGCCTAGTAATGCTTCCGGCAGGCTTTCCTGAAGGATCACTCGGTTTTCTTCCTGCGAAAGGACTTTTACCATGCCTGCGCCAAGGCGATAACATGCTCTCGCGCACAGGATCGCGGCCCCCGCCATGTTCTTGCTTCCGGCAATGACTAAGGCCTTCCCGAAGGTCCCTTTGTTTCCGTCCGCCTTGCGCTTTGGAAGCAGTTCTTCCATGGATTCATCCATGGTAAAACAAGTCGGCGCTTCCCCGAAAAACGACTGCTCTCCGATCCCTATGGGAGCGAGCCTTACTTCTCCGGCGCTACTGCATCCCGGATATAAGCACAGACCTCTTTTGACGAAGCCATATGTGACCGTCAAGTCAGCCTTGAATGAAATGCCAAGCTCTGAGCCGTCATCTGAATGAATGCCGCTCGGCACGTCCATCGCGACCTTAAAGCCCTTCATTGCATTGACCATTTCGATCGCTTTGGCATATTCACCTTCTATTCTTCTGGAAAGTCCCACGCCAAAAAGTGCGTCGATCACAAAATGATATATCTTCGAAGTATCACCCGGAACAAACTTCACGGGATAAGCCTGAAGTATCTTTCTTTGCTCTTTCCACTGCTCTGAGGCTTTTGCCTCGTCGCCGACAAGCTTTAAGTCGACTTCCATTCCCGCATCGATAAGCATCCTTGCAAGGGCAAGTCCGTCACCGCCATTATTGCCATGTCCTGCCAGCACAAACGCATTTTCGCCCTTGACAACTAAGCCCTTTTCCCAAAGCACAAGAAAGGTCTCATATGCGGCGCGCTCCATCAGGACCATGCCCGGGATACCGATCCTTTGAATCATGTTCCCGTCATATTTTCTCATTTCCTCAGCGGTCACAAGATAACGCATTTACTCTTCCTGCTCCTTGCGATAACGAGTCAGATTATAGGACAGCTTCATCAAACTGTCCGAAAGATGCACGTTTTCCACCTGAATTCCCTTAGGGAGATTCAGATCACAGTGTGCGAAATTCCAGAACGCCTTGATACCGTTCTGCGCAAGCTTTTCCGCGATGCCTACCGCACTGGTCTTTGGCAGCGTCAAAACGGCAATGTCAATGTCATTCTCGCGGACGAACTTCTCCATCTCTTCCATGGGCATGACCTTGACGCCACGCACTTCGGTTCCGATCACTTTCGGGTTTTGATCAAACATTCCCTTAAGGAGGAATCCGCGGCGTTCAAAATTCAAATAGTTTCCAAGGGCGCGGCCAAGATTTCCGGATCCGACGATAATGAAATTATGCGTCTGGTCCAAGCCAAGGATCTTACCGATCTCGCGGTAAAGATATTCGACGTTATATCCATACCCTTGTTGTCCAAAACCGCCGAAATTATTGAAATCCTGGCGGATCTGAGACGCAGTGACCTTCATGAGCTCTGAAAGATCCTGAGAAGAAATCCTCTCAACACCCGCGTCACGAAGCTCGCCCAAATATCGAAAATATCTTGGCAGGCGACTGATCACCGCCTGGGAAATTCCTTTTTCATTCTCCGTCAAGGCCGTTTCCTCCGTTTCCATCTATGTATTTTATATATTTCCAAAGAAAACTATATCACTTTGTTAAAAACGTGTCAATATTGGAAAAGCTTTCTTGACAGAAAAGGAGTTAACCACTAGAATATTGCTTGTCATAAGCAAGCAAAAGGTGTTTTAGAGTATTTCAGTCATGATCTTGTCCTGCGCAAACATAAGCAAAGAATTTGTAGAAAAAAAAGTGCTGAAAGACGTCAGCTTTCATATTGAGGATCACGAAAAGGCGGCCATCGTCGGGATCAACGGTGCCGGCAAAACGACGCTTCTTCGCATCATCGTGGGTGAAATGAAGCCCGATGAAGGTCTTGTAACCCTTGCTAAGGACAAGACCTTTGGTTATCTTGCGCAAAATAATGTTGTAACCTCCGAGAATACCATCTATGAAGAGCTTCTCTCCGTCAAAAAAGACCTTCTTGCCATCGAAGCAAACATGCGAAAGTGCGAAGTCGACATGAAGCATGCCACGGAAAGTGAACTGGAAGCTCTTATGAAGCGCTATTCGGACCTCACTCATGCCTTTGAGATCGGGGACGGTTACACCTACCGAAGCGAATTGATCGGCGTTCTGAAAGGCCTCGGCTTTTTGGAGGAAGAATTCACCAAATCGGTTGATACCCTTTCCGGGGGCGAAAAGACTAGGGTTGCGCTCGGTAAGCTTCTTTTACAAAAGCCAGACCTGATCCTTTTGGACGAGCCTACGAACCATTTGGACGTAAGCTCCATCTCCTGGCTTGAAACCTATCTGATGAACTATAAAGGTGCCGTTCTGATTGTATCTCACGACCGGTATTTCCTCGACCGCATCGCGACAAAGATCATTGAGATCGACCAGACAAAAGCGACGACCTTTCTCGGAAATTATTCCGACTATGCCGTAAAAAAACAGCAACTTCGCGTTGCTGCGATGAATGCTTATCTCAATCAGCAGCGTGAGATCCAGCATCAGGAAGCGGTGATTGAAAAACTCCGCTCCTTCAACCGCGAGAAATCCATCAAGCGTGCGGAAAGCCGTGAGAAAATGCTTGAGAAGATCGAGCGCATAGAAAAGCCCACGGAAGTCAATACGGACATGAAGTTACGCCTTACCCCGCGTCGTGAAAGCGGGAAGGATGTCCTCAAGGTGGAAAACCTTGGAAAATCCTTTGGCAACAAGCTTCTCTTCCAAAACGTATCCTTTGAGATCAAGCGCGGCGAACACGTTGCGATCCTTGGAGACAATGGTACCGGCAAGACGACGCTACTGAAGATCCTAAACGAAGTGCTCCCTCCTGACGAAGGTGACTTCGTACTTGGTACCAATGTTGAGATCGGTTACTATGATCAGGAGCATCACGTGCTGCATCCCGAAAAATCCTTATTTGAAGAGATCTCTGACGAGCATCCGTACCTTACAAATACCGAGATCAGAAATCTCCTGGCTGCCTTTCTCTTTACGGGGGACGACGTATTCAAGCTGATCCGCGACTTAAGCGGCGGCGAAAGAGGCCGTGTTTCCTTGGCAAAACTCATGCTTGGGAACGCTAATTTCCTGATCTTGGATGAGCCCACCAATCATTTGGACATCGCTTCGAAGGAAATCCTCGAGGATGCCCTAAACAGCTATGAAGGAACCATCCTTTACGTAAGCCATGACCGTTATTTCATCAACAAAACGGCGCATCGCATCCTGGAGCTTACGGGAAATCATTTTGTCAATTACGTTGGAAATTATGACTATTATCTCGAAAAGAAAACGCAGCAATCTGCATCCTCTTCTCAGGAACAAGGCTCCGGCAAAGCTCAGGAAAGTGCCGGAAAGGCTCTGACCGCAAGTGCTCAGGACTGGAAGGCAAAGAAGGAAGAAGCCGCAAGGATCCGAAAAAAGGAAAACGACCTGAAGAAATGTGAGGAACGTATTGCCAAGCTGGAAGAACGCATTGCCGCGATCGATGAGGAAATGAGCGATCCCGAAGTTGCAACGAAATCTCTCAGACTACAGGAACTCACAAAGGAGCAAGACGAATTAAGACAAGAATTGGAAAAGAAATATGAAGAATGGGAAACGCTGGCCGAGTGATGATCAGGCCAGCGTTCTTTTTTACCAACTTATTTGATCGTTTTTTACTTCTTCTCTTCCGGCTTGTTATTGCCAAAATATACCGGTGTCTCTTCTGCTGCGTTTTCTTTTGCTTCCTCTTCCGCAGCCTTCGGCTTTCCAAATTTTCTGGTTTTCTTCTCGGCCTTTCCGCCGTTTTCGTTTTTGTCCTTTTTGTTCTTGCGAAGGATCTTGATCAGGACAACAATCAGCGTGATCACGATCGCCCAAACAACGATGAACGGAAGCTTGATCACAAACCAGATACCAAAGTTCAGGAAACCATTGCCAACGCTCACAAGGCTTTCCATGAAGCCCCTGGTCATACGCTGCCAGTTGGATTCTTTCTCTTCAACAACGGGCGTATATACCTCAACCTCATTGATCGTCAGGCGAACCGTGCTGTAATCCACAAGGTCGTCATAGGTACGTAGCGTGGATTCCATGCTCTCGATCTGATAACGAACGGTGGAAAGTCTGTTTTCCAGAGTAATGATGTCCTCAAGGTTCGTCGCACGCTCAAGGAGCTCCAAAAGTCTTTGCTGCTCCACCTGCAGGGACTCCTTGTGGCTCTTCACGTCCACATATTGGAGCGTTACGTCCTCTACGTTCTCAGAACGGCTCGTCACGTTGGCAAGCTCCGAAACGGAATTCACAAACTCATCCAGCTTGTTCTGAGGAATGCGGACCGTCAGGTTTGCATGTCTTACGTAGGAATTCCTGCTATAGCTGCTACCGTTATAGCTTTCCATGTTCTGAACATAACCGCCAAGCTCTTTGACACGTGCCTCAAGATTTGCCATCAGCGTGTTATATTCCTGCGTCTCCACGTTCATGCTCACGTTCTTGATGAGCTTTCTCTTAGTTGCCTGGGCAGTCGTAGAGCTATGTTCCGGATCGATCTGCGTCGAGCCTCCACTGGAATTGCCCCCGTTTTCGCTCCAGAGCTCTTCGTCCCCATAGGCATCTCCGCCCTTTGCCATGTTGCTATAGCTCGCCACGGACTCAGCATAACCGCGTTCATAATTGGCATCCGCTGATTTGTTATAGCCCTCCGCGCCGCATGCCGCGAGCATGCTGACTGCACACAAGCAGGCAAGTGTCTTTGCCAAACCCTTCCATAAATTTCCCTTTTTCATAATCTCCTCCTCGGCTTGCGCCTTATGCATTCTCATGTTTCAGGAAGGCCATCGCCTTCTATCCATATAAGACGCACGTTTTCAGAAAAGGTTCTTGATCTCCCCAAACATTTTTTCATTTTCTTTGATCTTGCCCGTGTTTCCTACAACGCAGAAGCAATCATCTTCCATGAATGCCTCGATATATTTTGCAAGACTTCTGATCTTTTCGGGCGTGGTCGCAAGAAGTTCGTCGCGCTCTCTCTGAAGGTCTTCTTCCGTCGTACCATCCAAGTAACAATCCTTTGAAAAACCTGCAAGGGCAGAAGGCGTCATAGGTGTGTCCAAATCACCGATCGCGCCGATGACATACTTTGTCATGGTCCTTTCGTCCGCCTCAAAATTCCGGACGAAATCTGCCGCGCCTTCAAACACTTCCACGGTGTTGGAAAGCTGAGGATCGCGATAAGAAGTGAAAAAGCTCTCTCCGGTGCTGCCAAAGTTTGCCACGCATCCATAAGCCCCGCCGCGGACACGCACATTCATCCAAAGATACTCATAACCCATCATGACCTTGAGGGCACGAAGGCTTCCGTCATATTTCAGGCCTTTTTTCGCATAATTCCCGGCGCGGCACACATACTGTACCTGGCTCGGTACCATAAAGCCTTCGTTTTTCTTCGAAAGTTTCGGAACGAATTTCCCTTTAGGCACGTCCTCCGTAAATAAGCTCTCTTTGAACTTTCGGATTTCTTCGAAAAGTGCCGAAAGCTGTGCCCTGTCAGCCGCAAAGTCTACGCGCAAGTTTTCCGGACGGAATATCATCTTTGCAAGCATGCTGAGCTTATCGGTAAATTCCTTCTTTTTCTCCTCAAAATGCTCTTCGATCTCAGAAGCAAGGCGATACAGCGGTAATCTGTTCAAAATCTCGTTGTATGCCGCGCACTTGTTTTCATAGGCAAGTGCATGGGCCGTGGCCAATAAAGTTCCGTCAGCGATCATTGCTTGCTTCGTGTTCGTACAATATTCCCGAAGGATCTCGAGAAGTCGCTTTTCGTCGCCATATTGGCTCGTCGTTGCCACTTCCTTCAGGATTTCCATGACCTTGCTCATGTTCTTATACAGAAACTTCGCATTGAGCAACATATAAAGCTTGCACTGATCGATCTCATGCTCCATTCTGACAATGCTCGTGTCATCTCCCACGCCGCCCGCGTAAAGATCGATCTCCTTCACAAGTTCGCCATAGCTGAAATGCTCCGTGCTCAGTTCAAACAGTACGTTTCTAAGCAGTCCCAAATAAGGAAAATACTCCTCAGGGATATCATCCAGCTTAAAGGACAGATTGAGATATGCCACGCCATTGGTGAAAATGTCATGGAATACCACTTCCGTGCCGTCCACGTCCATGGGCTCATTATGCAGCTTTGGTGCTTCCTTCTTTAGGTCCTCGCGGCGAAGCACGGGGATCGTGTCCAGCTCTTCTTGCGTGTCCTCGCGGTCCTGATAAGCCTCAAGTGCTTCCTTGTCAGCTTTGATCCTTTCAATGTCGGCCTCTGTCATGCCCTGACGGATCTTCGCAAGCTTTTCCTCCAAAGCCTTTTCGCGTTCTTGTAAAAGCCCTGCCTTAGGTTTCAGCACCAGAACGGCCCTGTGCGGATTGTTCAGTAAGCACTCTTCGATCAGCTTCTCATAAAAGTCCGTATCCACCATCTTTCGAAGGAATGCAAGGGTCTCATTCGCAAAAATGTGGATAAAAGGTTTTTCATCATCGTAGAGCCAGCTGTCAAGCGCCTGAAGGCCATACATCAGTCCCTTCGGATAGCGACCGAAATCTGCTTCGAGATACTTGAATTCATACTTATTCAGGCATGCAGTCAGAGCCTTCTTGTCCAGGCCTTCGCTAACGATCTTCTTTAACGTGGACTCAATGATCTCGAGGAATTCTCCTTCCCTTGCTTCGTCCGCATCCTTAGCGACAATGCTAAAGAACGGCTGCTGAATGCCATTTTCGTAGATTCCATAGACATCCTTGCCAAGCCCTGCGTCCAAAAGGGCCTGTTTTAACGGCGCACCGCTTTGATCCAATATGATCTTTGAAATCATCGCCAATGCAATATATCTGATCGGATCAAGGGAAGTGCCAACGGAGAAATTCAAAGAGAGATATGCTTTTCCCTTCTCATCGTCTCCCTCGTCGATGGGATATTCCATCTCGCAACGTCTTTGCTCCGTAAATGCCGACTGCATGTTAATCTTGGAATCCACTTCCAGCGCGTCGAACTTGGAGAGATACTCCTTGTCAATGAACCCCAGCTTTTCAGCCATGTTCATGTCGCCGTAAAGGTAGATGTAGCTGTTGGAGGGATGATAGAACTTCCCGTGAAATGCCAGGAAATCCTCATAGGTCAGGTCCGGAATGTGCTCCGGCTGACCGCCGGATTCCACGGCATATTGCGTGTCAGGATAAAGGCAGGTCGTGATCTGACGATAAAAGATCTGGTCTGCGTTAGAAAAAGCACCCTTCATCTCGTTATATACGACGCCGTTATAGGTAAGCTTCCCCTCGTCATCAAGCTCATAGTGCCAGCCCTCCTGCAGGAAGATTGCCCTGTTTTTGTACATGTTCGGATGGAACACTGCGTCCAGATAAACATCCATCAGATTCTGGAAATCCTGATCATTGCAGCTTGCGATGGGATATACGGTCTTGTCTGAATAGGTCACGGCATTGAGGAACGTGTTCAGCGACCCCTTTACCAACTCCACAAACGGGTCTTTTAACGGGAACTTCTCCGAACCGCAAAGCACGGAATGCTCCGTAATGTGCGCTACGCCCGTGGAATCCATGGGCGGCGTGCGAAATCCAATATAAAAAACCTTGTTTTCATCGTTGTTTTCAAGAAGCGCAACCTTTGCTCCCGTTTTCGCGTGGCGGAGCACCTTCGCCTTCGTCTTGAAGGATCCGATGGAAAACTCCTGCTCACTGATTGTTTGATAACCCTTGTATTGTTCCATGCACTTGTTCCTTTCATGTGTATTTTGCATACAAATTACGTCATATTTTCTTATTCTTCTTTGATCGCGTTTGATTGCGTTTGACCGCATTTCCCCTGCATTAGAATGCCATCAATGCAAATTTGCTCACTGCGATCTCCTGGATGACCATGCCAAGCTCTTCTTTTTCTTCAGGTTTTAGCGAGCAAAGCTCATCCACTCCAAGGTTTTTTGTGATATATTCATTCGAAGCATAACCAAACAGATTTTCTTTGACGGCCAGCAAATTGACCTTGATCTTTGCTTTGAGTTGCTTAAGGATCTTAACTTCGAAGCTCTTTGGGTCAAGATAATAAAGATGTGTCTCTAACGTATCCTCTAGGTCTGCTTCTGGAAGCAAATACCTCTCACAGACCAGGCGAAATTTGAATGGAACCTCCTCGCACTCCAAAAGCTCTTCAAAGGTGAACTTGCAGCCCACGTATATGGTCCCAACGTCCTGAATGGCATATTTGCCATCTTCATAGATTCTACCGTTTCCCACGCCGCTCCCCCCTTTTCGTTATTCGTTTAAGTCAATCCCTTCGATCTTGAAACCGCTCATGCGGATCGCATCGCGGATCGCGTTTTCGGAAAGACCGCTTTCTTCCGCCAGTTCCTGAACCGTGACGTTCCTTCTGAGTTCTTCTGAAAGCTCTCTCGCCTTGTCAGCCACAAGATTGACCTTGTCGGCCACCTTTGCGTCCAGCTTTTTCGCATCCGTGTTCTCGCGGATGTGGGATTCCATGGCATCCATGATCATCTTTCCAAGAAGACCCAACGCTTCCTGCGCGCTTTCCTGGCTGCCAAGCATCGAAACGCCGATGGCAAGTGCCACGTTGCCCTCACCGATCAGATCCTCTAAGTAAACGCCCTGCCCTGCATAGAGCTTTGCGATCTGCGGAACCTCCTTTAGGTAGATCTCGGTTAATCTCGTCTGCGCATCCGCATCTCCTGCCATGGCAGATAAGGTGATCGCTTCCTTCTCGCCCTCAGTTACGTCGCCCAGCCCTTCGATCTCGGACAGATACTCCTCGAGATAGTCCATTTCCTTCTCGGTCAGATATTCCTCCGGATCCAGATGCTGCCCAATCCCGATCTTGCTCTGCAGCAGATAATCGTACACCATCTGCATCTGCTCGCCCGACAGCGAAAGCCCCGCAAACGCATCCATTACCTGCGCCTCCGTGACCATATTCCCCTGCCCCCTCGCCAGGGCCTTAACGTCCTCCAATATCTTCGCAAATTCCTGTTCCCTGCTCATGTATATTTCTCCTTGAGTTATAAATCCAAATTTGTAAAATGTTTGCTTTCAGCTAACTCGGGGTGATGCATGGAAGCTCCCTCTCAGGGACGCTCGCGCTCTGAGTTCAGCGTATCGGTACATAAGTCCTCTCACTTCGAGACCAAAAAAGAATGGTCTCTCGTGATACGAGGACTAAGTACCGACGCTTAGGAACTAAGCCCTGAGAGTGAGCATCCAAGCATTCCCCTCGGGTTTTTGGAAGAACCATGCATTGTCATTTTCAAATTGCAACAACATATGTACCGATGCGCCGAATTTGTCAGGGGCTTTGCCCCTGATCCTGAGCGAAGCGAAGGACGTGCCGAAGGGCACGCCACTCAGAGCGAGAGCGTCCCTGAGAGGGAGCGCCCATGCATCACCCCGAGTCGTCATATTACCATACATTACTTCACATGCTCATGCGTATACAAATGCTTCTCGCAATACTCATAATTCCCATTGCACTTCGAGCAGAACCGGAACTCGAGATTTGGATCATCGCATTCCGTCTGGCCGCAAATCGCGCATTTATGCTTTGTGATGGATTGGGCCTTCTGCACTTTGTGCTGGAATTCGGCTCTGCGTTTGATCTGCGAGGGTCTTAGGTGGCTAAGGTTGCGCACCATGAAGAAGAAAATCGCAACGTTGATCAGGGCTGCTCCGATCGCAAACTTTCCAAACACGCCTCCAACAATGAAGGAATATCCCAAAAGAACGAGGTCAAGGATGCCGAGCCACTTCACCTTGATCGGGATCACGAACATCAAAAGCACCTGCATCTCAGGATATACGATCGCAAACGCAAGGAAGATCGACATGTTAATATAATACGTGCTAAAGGAAAGGGAGAAAACCTGCCAAAGATTTTGCAGTATCTGGATCTTGGTTGGCTCCTGTCCATATTTCAACATATAGTCAAGCACTATGACTCTTGTCTCGGGCAAAAGGGCCGGCAGAAAATAGCTAAAAGCAAAACACACAAAAGCAAATAAAACAGTCACTAAGATGCCTCGGAAGATAAAGACGTTGTACTTGTAGGTTCCCATGGTACGTTCCATGGTCGTGCCGATGCTGTAATAGAAAAACAGCATGATCACGGTGAAGATGTCAAAGGTTTCAGGCGGTACAATGATCCAAGTGATCACGCGCCATACCTGGATCTTCGTGATGATCTGATAAACATCCAGCGTCAGCCAGTTCAAAAAGTTGGAGTTCACATATTGCATAATATAACCGATGACATAGCATCCGATCAGGATCAAGGTAAGGTTCTTGATCGCGTATTTTCCAAACTTCCGTTCAAATTTGCTCATATTTCAAATCCTCCACTCTCGTATTTTACCATTATGTGCGAAAGAAGTAAACCGAGTGCGTCGAATTTATATTCTTTTAAGGATTCTTTCCCCTTTTCTTTCTTTTTGTTCGTTGCTTTTTCATGCTTTTTGTCGTATAATCTAAAAGAATGTCAAAAGGAAAGGTTTTTGAAATGCAAGAAACGATCTCAAATCTTGAAAATCAGAATACTCTGCAAGAGGCCACACTCGGCATCGACATTGGTTCCACAACAGTAAAGATTGCCATCTTAAACGAAAACAACGAGCTATTGTTTTCCGATTACAGAAGGCACTTTGCGAACATCCGCGAGACCTTGTCAGATCTTTTGCAGGAAGCATATGAACAGCTTGGCGAGCTGATGCTTTACCCCATGATCACCGGTTCCGGCGGCCTTACGCTGGCCAACCACCTGCAGGTTCCCTTTACGCAGGAAGTGATCGCCGTTGCGACTGCCCTTAAGACCCTCGCTCCAAAGACCGACGTTGCCATCGAGCTCGGCGGTGAGGACGCAAAGATCATTTACTTTGAAGGCGGCAACGTGGAGCAGCGCATGAACGGTATCTGCGCAGGCGGTACCGGCTCCTTTATCGATCAGATGGCGTCCCTCATCCAGACGGATGCAGCCGGCCTGAACGAATATGCAAAGGATTATCACTCATTATATACGATCGCGGCTCGTTGCGGCGTTTTCGCAAAGACCGACATCCAGCCCCTCATCAACGAAGGTGCGACGAAGGAGGATCTTGCCGCTTCCATCTTCCAGGCCGTTGTAAACCAGACCATTTCCGGCCTGGCCTGCGGTAAGCCCATCCGCGGACACGTGGCCTTCCTTGGCGGTCCTCTTCATTTCCTGGACCAGTTAAAGGTTGCCTTTATCCGCACCTTAAAGCTAGATGACGAGCATGTGATCGATCTGGATCACTCTCACTTGTTTGCAGCCATGGGTAGTGCCATGAATGCCGCCGAAGGCAAGAAATATCCCGCCGAGGTTGCAACTGCTGGTGGCGGTTCCGCCTCCATGGCAAAGCCCGGAACGCATTATACCCTGTCTGAAATGGTTGGTAAGCTCTCTTCTGAGATCCACATGGAATTCGAAGTGGAAAGAATGGAGCCCCTGTTTGCCACGCAGGAAGAATATGATGAATTCTGCGCTCGTCACGCAGGAAGTCATGTCCAGACAGGCAAGCTTTCCGATTATCACGGCAATGCCTTTCTTGGCATTGACTCCGGCTCTACGACCACAAAGATTGCACTCGTAGGCGAGGACGGGTCACTGCTTTATTCCTTCTACAGCAACAACGGCGGTAGTCCTTTGACGACGGCCATCGGTTCTCTGAAGGAGATTTTTGAGCAGCTTCCTCCCGACGTAAAGATCGTTCGCTCCTGCTCCACCGGTTACGGCGAAGCTTTGATGAAGGCTGCGTTCCTTTTAGACGACGGCGAAGTTGAAACCGTTGCGCATTACTATGCCGCCGCTTTCTTTAATCCGCAGGTGGATTGCATCCTCGACATCGGCGGTCAGGACATGAAATGCATTAAGATCAAAAACCAGACCGTAGACAGCGTGCTCCTGAACGAGGCATGTTCTTCAGGTTGTGGTTCCTTTATCGAGACCTTTGCGAGGTCCCTAAATTACAGCGTTCAGGATTTTGCAAAAACTGCTCTTTTCGCAGAGCATCCCATCGACCTCGGTACGCGCTGTACCGTGTTCATGAACTCCAAAGTAAAACAGGCCCAGAAGGAAGGCGCTTCCGTTGCTGATATTTCCGCCGGCCTTGCATATTCCGTCATCAAGAACGCACTTTTCAAGGTGATCAAGGTGTCCGATGCTTCTTCCCTTGGAAATCAGATTGTCGTTCAGGGTGGCACTTTCTATAACGATGCAGTTCTCCGCAGCTTCGAAAAGATTGCAGGCTGTGAGGCGATCCGTCCCGACATTGCCGGCATCATGGGCGCGTTTGGTGCAGCACTCATCGCCAGAGAGCGTTATGAGGAAGGCTATGAAAGCACCATGCTCTCCTACGAGAAGATCTGCGCTCTCAAGTTTGAGACCAGCATGGCTAAGTGTAAGGGCTGTACGAACAACTGCCGTCTGACGATCAACAAGTTTTCAGGCGGTCGTCAATATATCTCCGGCAACCGTTGCGAACGCGGCATCGGCGGCCAAAAGAACGCTCACAACGTTCCTAATCTGTTTGAATATAAGCTCCATCGGCTTTTCAATTACGCTTCTCTTGAGCCCGAAGCGGCTACGAGAGGAACCGTTGGCATTCCCAGAGTCTTGAACATGTACGAGGACTATCCCTTCTGGCACGTGTTCTTTACGAAGCTTGGCTATCGCGTGGTGCTCTCGCCCAGCTCCAACCGTAAGATCTATGAGCTCGGCATTGAGTCCATTCCCAGCGAGTCGGAATGCTATCCTGCGAAGCTGGCGCATGGTCACGTGGAATGGCTGATCAACGCAAACGTAGACTTTATCTTCTATCCCGCGTTGTTCTATGAGCGCAATGAAATGCCCGATGCAAACAATCACTACAATTGTCCCATCGTTACGTCCTATTCCGAGAACATCAAAAATAACGTGGAGTCCATCTCCAGCGGCAAGGTAAGGTTGCGCAATCCGTTCATGTCCTTTGAAAACGTGAACACCGTAAGCGACGCGCTCATCAAGGAATTCAAAGAGATTCCTGCCTCCGAGATCCGCTCCGCCTGTGAAGAAGCCTGGAAAGAGATGGATAAGCTTCGCGCAGACATGCGTGCAAAGGGCGAAGAAACCCTGCAGTACCTGAAAGAGACCGGCAAGCGCGGCATTGTTCTCGCAGGTCGTCCCTATCACGTGGATCCTGAGATCAACCACGGCATTCCCGAGTTGATCACTTCCTATGGTCTGGCAGTGTTGACTGAGGATTCCATCTCCCACCTTGGCTGTCCTGACAGACCTTTGATCGTTTCCGACCAGTGGATGTACCACAGCAGACTGTACGCGGCGGCAACCTATGTCCGCACCGTTGAAAACCTTGACCTGATCCAGCTGAATTCCTTCGGCTGTGGACTTGACGCCGTAACTACTGACCAGGTGAATGACATTCTTTCCGGCTCCGATAAGATCTACACTTGCCTGAAGATCGATGAAGTAAACAATCTAGGCGCCGCAAGGATCCGCGTACGCTCCCTTCTGTCTGCGATCCGAGTTCGCGAAAAGCTCGGAAAGTCTCGTACCATCAGGCCTACCAACATTGAAAAAGTGAAATTCACGGAGGAAATGAAGGATACCTATACCATCCTTTGTCCTCAGATGAGTCCCATCCATTTCGACGTCATGGAGCCTGCTTTCGCAGCCATCGGCTATCGTTTCAAAGTCCTTGGCAACGATAATAAGCACGCCGTTGACGTAGGTCTGAAATATGTTAACAATGATGCCTGCTACCCTTCCCTTTTGGTCGTAGGGCAGCTCATGCAGGCACTCCTTTCGGGAGAATATGATCTGAACCGCACGGCGCTGATCATCACCCAGACCGGCGGCGGATGTCGTGCGACCAACTACATTGGTTTTATCCGTCGTGCCCTGAAAAAGGCTGGAATGGAGCAGATCCCCGTAATCTCCCTGAACATCGGCGGCATTGAGACAAACCCCGGCTTTCCCATCAATACGGAGCTTTTGCTGCGCGGTGCCTTAGCCGCTGCATTCGGTGATATCTTCATGCGCTGCGTTTATCGCATGCGTCCCTATGAAGCAACTCCGGGAAGCGTCGATGCCGTTCACCGGAAATGGCTGAAGGTCGTTCAGGACTATGTTTCCGCAAAGCACGTGAACCTGCTGAAGTTCAATGGGCTTTGCAGGAAGATCATCCGTGACTTTGACCAGATTCCCCTGCTCGACGTTAAGAAGCCTCGCGTCGGCATCGTTGGTGAGATCCTCGTAAAGTTCTCTCCCGCCGGAAACAACCATTTGGTGGAGCTTTTGGAAAGCGAAGGCGCTGAGGCCGTTGTTCCTGACCTTATGGACTTTATGCTTTATTGCTTCTACAACCAGATCTATAAAGCTGAGCACCTTGGAACCAGCAAGAAGGCCGCACGATTCTCCAATCTTGGTATTTGGGCCATCGAGCACATTGTTCGCGGCGCATCCAATAAGGAGTTCAAAAAGAGCAAACACTTTATCCCTCCGAATCCGATCCGCAAAACCGTGGAATTTGCAAAGCCCATCGTTTCGATCGGAAATCAGACCGGTGAGGGATGGTTCCTAACAGGTGAAATGGTGGAGCTCATCCATGAAGGCGTGCCCAACATTGTTTGCACCCAACCCTTTGGATGTCTTCCAAACCATGTCGTTGGAAAGGGCGTCATCAAGGCACTTCGCAAGGCATATCCCGAGTCCAACGTCGTTGCGATTGATTATGATCCCGGCGCCAGCGAAGTAAACCAGCTAAACCGCATCAAACTCATGCTCTCCTCCGCACAGAAAGCACTCCGCGAGGAAGCAGCTCAAAAGTAAAACAAAGGCCTTCCCGCAATGGGAAGGCCTTTTCATGATCCGTTAAATCATATCACGTTATGTTACATTGGTTTTCCGTTCAGGATTTCTTGATAATCCTTGTAATTCTTTTCAAGCAATGTCGGCGTATCAAGTCCATACGGACATTTCGACATACATTTCCCGCAATGGAGGCACTTCTCGATGAGCTTCATCTTCTCCTGCCAGCTTTCTGTCAGCCAGGCTTTCGAAGGTGCTCGCCTTAGCATCAGGCTCATTCTTGCCGCATTATTGATCTCGATCCCAACAGGACAAGGCATGCAATAACCGCACCCTCTGCAGAACTCTCCTAAAAGCTCCTTTCTGTCATGATCGATCACCGCCTTTAATTCGTCAGTCATTGTCGGCGGCTCTTTGATATATGACAAAAACTCATCTAACTCGCGCGCTCTTTGGATTCCCCAGATCGGAAGCACGTTGTCAAACTGCGCAAGATAGGCATATGCCGCCGCCGAATTGGTAATGAGGCCTCCCGACAGGGCCTTCATGGCGATAAAGCCCATGTCTGCCTTCTTGCAGAGCTCCACAAGCTCTAAGTCCTTTTCCGTTGCCAAGTAACAAAACGGGAACTGCAAGGTTTCATAAAGCCCGCTTTCTATCGCTTCCTTGGCAACGCTCAGGCGATGATTTGTAATGCCGACGTGCCGGACAAAACCCTGCTCCTTTGCTTCGAGCATGGCTTCGTAAAGTCCGCTCCCGTCACCAGGCTTAGGGCAAAAAGCGGGATTATGGAACTGATACAGGTCCACGTAATCCGTACGCAGATTTCCAAGGGAGGTTTTTAAGTCCTTCCAAAAGTTTTCCGCAGTGGTCGCACCTGTCTTGGTCGCAATATAGACCTTTTCACGCATACCATCAAAGGCCTGGCCGAGCTTCACTTCGCTGTCCGTGTAAAAGCGTGCCGTGTCAAAGAATCGCATACCGCCGTCATATGCCTTACGAAGGAGCCTTACGGCCTCTTCCTGCGTTACTCTTTGTACCGGAAGTGCTCCAAAAGCGTTCTTTTCCACTACGATGCCTGTTTTGCCGAGCTTTACTTTCGTCATGCCGTTCCTCCTTTTTAAGGGCGAATGCAGAGAATGTTTGTAAAGTAACTGAGCTTACTTGCAAATTCCTCATAAAGGACATAATAAATCCTGCCCCAGCTTTCAACCTGCAGTACAACCTGCCCGTTGTTCCCTACAAAAACGCCTATGATCGTCATGTAATGGCTTGCAATGCGTTCATTGCCTTTCCTGCCTTCAATGGCGAAAACTGCATCTTCCAGATTTCGAAAAAGATTTATGGATGAATTCTCCTCGTCAAAGGTATGATAGGCAAAAACGACGGGATAATCCGCATCCAACATGTCCTTGATCGAAGCCATGACTAGTTCCTTTTGTTTCTCTTTTCCATGAAGCACAAAAGGCGCCCACCTTACGTGCCTGCGGTCGAGTCCTTGTTCTTTCAAGAATTCCCGAAGGCCACGCTCCATCTTCCATGGGTTAAGCCCTGCCTTAAAGCTGACATAGCTTTTTCCGATGTTATATTGTTTCTCCCACCTTTGCTTGGCATATTCTTCATAGGTTTCCTTTGTGATGGGATCACCTTTGTCTACTTGTCCTTTTTCTTTTCCATGGGCGCGACTAAGATAGATCTCGAGATCGATCATTGCGATCACGCCGCAGCCAAGGTTTGACAAGCGGAATCGGTCATTCTTTCGACACATCTGAAACCTGATCTTGTCTTTGGCGTGCGAAAACTCATCCATCTCGTCGTCCAGCCACCAGTTCTGATCGCCGCCATGGGTAAATCGTCCGTTTTTATGCTTAATGTAAAGATAGGCTCCGTCACCTCCCACTTTCTCAAGCGGGATTTGACGAAGCCTTGCTTCAAAATGACCAAATTGATCGTATTTCATGCTAAAGGCCCTCTCAGGCTTATTTTAACATGCTCTCCTGCCAACTGTCAAAGGGTTTGATACCCATCAGGCCTGCAACGGTAGGAGCCACGTTTGCAAGACCAAACTTACCTTCCTTCAGCTCATGACGCTCATCCTTGTCATAGATAATGAAGGGAACGGGGTTCAGACTGTGAGCGGTACGAACTTCAATATTGCCCTTCTTGTTCTTCTCGAGCATCTGATCGGAGTTACCATGGTCTGCGGTAACAACCAGGATCGCACCCTCCGCATCCACAACCTTCTTGATGCGAGCGATCTGAAGGTCAACGCTCTCCACTGCGATCTCCGTTGCATCGAGGTTGCCGGTATGACCAACCATGTCACCGTTGGGGAAATTGCAGCGGATGAAACCATATTTCTTGCTCTCGATCGCCTCGATCACCTTGTCGGCGATCTCCGTAGCCTTCATCCAAGGGCACTCGTCAAAGGAACGAACGTCGCTGGGAATCTCGCAATAATCTTCCAGTTCCTCGGACACCTTACCGGAACGGTTTCCATTCCAGAAATAAGTTACGTGACCGTACTTCTGCGTCTCAGAAACAGCATATTCCTTGATGCCGTGATTTACAAGGAGCTCGGTCAAAGTATCCTTGATCTTAGGCGGGTTCACAAGATAATGATGAGGGATCTTCAAATCTCCGTCATATTCCAGCATGCCTGCATACTTTACGTTCGGGATCACGCCACGATCGAACTTGTTGAAGGAAGCATCTCCGTCAAATGCCATGGAAATCTCAAGTGCGCGGTCGCCACGGAAGTTGTAAAGGATCACGCTGTCGCCGTCTACCATTGCGCCAACAGGCTTTCCATCCTTTGCGATCACGAATGCAGGGAGGTCCTGATCGATCGCGCTCGTTTCATTACGGAGCGTTTCGATTGCTTCGGTAGCGCTTGCAAACTGACGGCCTTCGCCGTGAACGTGTACGTCCCAGCCTTCCTTAACCATGGGCCAGTTTGCCTGATAACGATCCATCGTGATGGTCATTCTTCCGCCGCCGGAAGCGATCTGTCCGTCAAAGCTTGCATCGTTCAGCTTTGCAAGGGTTTCCTCCAGCATGCCAACGTACTCAAGAGCGGAAGTTGCGGGAACGTCACGGCCATCCAAAAGAATATGCACGCGAGCCTTCTTTACGCCTTCCTTCTTTGCCTCTTCGAGCATTGCAAGTAAATGCTTGATGTTGGAATGAACGTTACCATCGGAAAGAAGTCCGATAAAATGCAGGGTCTTGTCTGCGCCATTTACGTTGGAGATCAGATCCTTCCAGGTCTCGCTCTGGTAAATGTCTCCGGATTCGATGGACTCATTTACAAGCTTTGCACCCTGGGAGTAAATCTGGCCACAGCCAAGGGCGTTATGGCCCACCTCACTGTTTCCCATGTCATCGTCGCTCGGAAGTCCAACTGCGTCGCCATGTGCCTTGATGCAGATCCAGGGACAGGTTGCCTTCAGCTCGTCCAAGGTCGGAGTATTCGCTCTCATGACCATGTTGCCAAGTTCAACGGGAGTTTCACCAACGCCGTCCATGACAATCAGTACAACAGGTTTACTCATTTTCAAAATCCTCCTTATTGACAATCAAATTTCATCGATACACATCATACCACGAAAGGAATACAAATTCCACTTTTTTTTGAGAAATGAGAGCAATTCTCAGGATGGGTAGCTGATCATGCAGCAAAGCGCACCCCTTTTCACTGAGATCATGCCCATTTTGCCGATAAATTCGTTGCTGATCCCTATTGGGAAATCATTGGTGATCACGGCGTCGTTCAGTTCATATTTCAGGCCCCCTATCGTTACGCCTTCACATTTTTCACCCATGGAAAACAGGCTCAGGTACCCTTCCATGTTTTCACGAAAACGCACTTCCTCGTCCTTGATCACAAGGATCATTCCGTTCCCGTCCATGAGGTACCCGCAGGCATTGTGGTTTTTCAGATATAATAGGCATTGAATGTTGGCCAGTGTATGATCAAACCTGCCGCCTGTCGCCGCATAGATCCGAAACTCCTTATATCCCATGCCAAGCGCATGCTTTATGGCATAAAGCATGTCGGTATCATCTTTTTCGGGCTTTAGGCGAAGAACCTTTTCAGGCACAGCCTTTTCGATCGCTTCCACTGCGGCAAGCTCTCCTTCCATCACGGAGTCAAAATCTCCTATGATCAGGTCCGGCTCTATCTGCAAAAAGTCGCAATATCCAAGCCCCCCGTCGAGAGCGATGACATAATCCCCCTCCCCAACGGCGATCTCGCTCACCGTCAGGTCTCCTGCGCCGATCAAAATGCACTTGCCCTTTACTTCTGCCATTCCTTCAAACTCCCATCTCATGAATCTTGAAAAGAACCGCGACAAGACCTGCCGCGGTTCTCTTTTTGTTAGTATCTTACTTATTTGTTTTCGTTTACGTAAAGCTGAACACGGTTCTGGATCATGGTCGCCGTATCCTGTGCGGACTTAGAGCCATTAAAGAAGGCTTCTACTTCCTCGGATACGATCTTCCTTACGTCCTCATCCGAATATCTGGCGGTCTTTACGCTGCAGATAAAGTTGAACAGCTCATCTACCTCAGCCTGGGTGAAGGGCTCCAGGATGATTTCCTGCTCATTGATATAATAGGTGTCATCATAGTACTGCTTCTCGCCGTTTTCGTCCTCCCAGTAAGGTCTCTCCGTGAGGGGCTTAAGGCTTTCGCGGATCATATCCTTGAAAATGGGAAGTCCGTCATGATAGCCGTACTTGTTATCCTCGTTCTTCTGATAATCCCTGGTCAGGAAGAATCTTAAATACTGCCATGCGCCATCAATGTTTGCGGACTTTGCAGAGATCGCATAGGAACGATAAGAGTCAACGTAAGAGCCTGCACTTCCCTCGGTCGGGAATCCCACGTAGGTCACGTCCTCACCGATTGTGCCCTTGATGTTGTACTTCATGCTGTAGATATCACCGATATAGCACTCCAGCAGCAGGGACTTGTTCTCACGATACTGGGACTGGTAGGTCTTCCAGTAATTCTGCCAATATTCATCGTCGGTATAGTCCATGTTCTCCTGTTCAGGAAGGGTCTTTGCATACTCCAGAAGGTTCACAAAGTTCTGATTGTCAAAGTTGCACTTTCCGGTGGTAACGTCAACAAAATCCGCACCGCAATAGTTCATTACGGTATCAATGAAATTACTTCTCGTCATGCCGAGGCCAAAGATCGTCTTCTCGCCGGTCAAGCGACTTGCGGCTTCCTTTACTTCAGCCATGGTCCAGCCGGTGCGATCACCGACCAAGCTCTTCTTGCCGACCCAGGTGCTGACGAAGAAGGAAGGTACCACGCGGTAAAGCTTGCCATCTACGCGGAACGCCTCGAACACGTTATCCATGTATTCGTTCTGTGAAAGCTCCGCATCGTTCTTGATCAGATCATCAATGTTTGCAAACAAACCCTTGGAAACATAGCTGCCCACAGGCATGGAGCTGTCGAGCTGGAGAATGTCAGGGATCTTTCCGGCAATGATATCATTGCTCAGCACTGTGTAGGGTCTCATGTAATCCTCGCCGTCGTTATATCTGCTATAATCGTCTATGGCGATCCTGTACTCCGAGTTCGTTTTGTTGAAGCGGATCACGGCTGCCTTGGAATCGCCGTCAATATAAACGCCTGCATATACCAAAACCTTCTTATCAACGATGTCCTCAGGCTTAACGTAAGAGAACAATGCCAGGATCTGACGATAGGTTGTCTGATCATAGTAACCAGCGATGAAATGTGTGCCGTCAATGGCAATCATGTTATTCAGATTGTAGGTTGCAAGGTCGGAGTTTACATAGTCCATGATCTTGGTAACTTCCGTCTCGCCAAGGTTAAAGCCGTAAACGCCATCACTCGTGGTATACATTACGTCCTTGGTGGTACCCTCGCTAAAGTTATAGAAGCCGTTATTTCTCGCAACGGCAGGTACGTCATAGGCCTGACCAAGCTTACCCGTCTTAGGATCAAAGGTCGTAATGTATTGCTTGGACCAGTCTTGATTATAGTAGGACACAAAGAGCGTTCCGTCGGATCTTTCAGCAAAAGCAGGATCGTTGGATAAAGCTTCGCTACTGGAATCAAACTTTTTGATGGGGGACATGTTGCCGTCCTTGTCCACCGTGATAATGCCAGCATTGTCGCCAGCCATCATGATGCCAAGCTTTCCTTCGCCCATGGAAAGCATGCGGCTAACATAGCTGTAGCTTTCTTCATTCTGATACTGATCCATGTCGATCTCAGTCATGAAGTTCATGGAGCCATCCGTCTTGTTCCACGCACAGATATAAGTTTCATTCTCATACGAATAATCTTCGTAGTCGTCGCTGTAGCTCTCTTTCCAGTGATTTGCAAGACCGTAAACGGCATCCTCCGTCAGACAGAAATTGTAGTAGCTCGTTCCCTCGTAAGCGGAAGGATAATAAACGTCATCTTCCACCATAGCGCCGTCATAGACAATGGGCTTCGGTGCGGTGCCGCCATTTCCTTCACTGCCCTCGCTGACGATGTCTTTTCTCTCAAGTTCAATGATCTTTACGTCGGAACCGTCATGCTTCATGCTGATCAGCTTAACCGTCTGACCTTCACCGTTTTCATAGCTATAAACGGTGCAGACCAATTCAACGCGGTCTGAGGTCTTTCTTGCGCCATTCAGGTTGATCTCTTTGCCATCAAGATCTCCAAGCTTTAAGTCCTGATAACGGTAAACATATTGCTTCGCAAGGCTGGAATCAGCTTCAACGGTCTTGTCACCCTTACCGTTTTTCCCGCCTTCTTTATCCTTACCTTTGGCATTGTCACACCCAGCCATGCTCAGGGTCATGACCAGTGCCAATCCCATGGCCAGGATTCGTTTCCAATTACATAATTTCTTCATAATCATCCTCCTCGTCATCAAAAGAAATGCTGATAGGCTTTCTTTCTTCGTTGGTTTTTTTTGCTCTGATTTTATCTCGAAGCGCGTCTATGATCCGGTCCTTAAAGGAGATCAATTTGTCGCGCACGCTTCTCCAAGTCCATTTTTTGTGCTTCCAGCGGTAGATCAGCCATATAAAGATGATCAGCGCAGGCACACCAAGGAATAATACCACAAACAATGCCATAATGGCAAGATAATCTTCGTAGGCTCTCGCCACGTTCTCCCAATAGGGATAAAGGATCGCCTTATCGTTCATGGATCTGTAAGGGAAATCCCTAATGCTCTTTAAGCTGTTTGCATAGCTATATCTGCTCGAATTCTCAACATAGGTCGTTTCATATTCGTCCGCCCTCAGATTTTCCTTGAGCATCGTCATTGCAAAGTTCTTGATCGGGTTTGGCATGACAATCTCAAAATGGCTGATGGGCTCAATGCTGCCATATTGCTCCAGCGCCTCGTAGGACATGTAAATGACTGAATCCACGAGTCCCGCGTGCTGCTCCATCTTCCCCTGGGGTCTGTGGATCACGCCGGAGATCACAAAAGGTCTTCCGTTGATCTCAACGTTCATCCCATGAACGTCAATACCTCCAAACAACTGCCAGGCAATTTCTTCATCGATAACGACATAATCCTGATTCACGTCGCTTTCCGTAAAGTAATTGCCGTACAAAAGCTCCTGTGGGTGGAACGCGAAGAAATCACCGCCAACGCCCAATGCCTTTACGCTATAGAGCGAGGCACGATCCGTGGAAACGTTAACGCTCCCCTGCGCACTGTAGGTATCCTTCCAAAGCTTTGCGCCCAGGTTATCGCTTTCTACCTTGATCGAGGCCTCTTCCAGCGCCGAATCTAGCTGATGCTCCAATCCGATCAGGCGATCTCTTGTGATCCCTGCGTTTCTCGAAAAGAAACAGCTGATCTGTGCCACGTCACCGGTATCGCTCCAACGTTTTGCCATCTGCTGACTGACCAGCCTGTTTTCGATCCTCGACCTGGCAAACGCAAGCACACAGCCTACAAGTAGCAAAAAGACGCAAAGCACGAATCCTATGAAAGTTTGTTTTGAAAATATACGTTTTCTCAATTCGATCAATGCTCCTGCCTTAGTTATCCGTCATTCTCACCTGGGAACCTGCCTTAATGGGCGCAGACGAAGTTGTGATCACGTAGTCTCCCCATCCGTTCAATGCACCGCTTACGGCTGCCTGCGTGTCGTCCTTTGCAAGCACCTGTACGTCCACTCTCGTTGCGATATAGCGGTTACCAAGAGGCGTGCTCTTGGATTCCACGATCAAAATGTAATCTCCGTTCGTATCATTTCGAAGTGCGCTCAAAGGAATGATGCAATCATAGGTCTGACTCTTTTGTCCAACGGAAATGTTGAGCTGCTGTCCTACCGTAACGCTGTCGCCATCCACGGTAAACGTCAACATCTTGTTCTTGGAAGGGTTCTGCCTGTCAGGTTTAATGCTTTGCAGAACGATCTCCATGTCATTGTAATACCAAGAGTTTACAAGACTGGCGCGATCACCCACCTGAACGAGTCTTGCCTGCTCATTGGTCACGGTCATGGTCATATAGTAACCCTGACCCTGCGGCTGAAGCACGCAAACGTTTCTGTCCTCAAGCTTCTTACCGCTGGAAGCATTGATGGAAATGATGGTGCCGGCAATGTCAGACTTGATCTCGCTTCCGTTGTTTTCGCCTTCGAGTTCTTCCACCTTTTTCTTTTTCTCATTCACGGTCTTCTTGGCCGAATTGATGGAATCCTGAAGAGTCTGCAGACTTGATACGTCGCCGATGATGCTGATCAAGTCATTGAGTTCTCCCTGGATCTTTGCCTCTTCTGCCTCAGCTGCAGCCTTTTCTTTCTCAACAGAATACTGTGCGATCGTAAATTCGGAGATCGCTTTATTCATGTTGTTGATGACGGGGCTTATTTGTCTTGCATCCTTTGCCGCGGTTGCATTTACAACCTCTTCATCGGCCTTAGCAAGTGCAGCAGTTGCATTGGTCGTTGCGGTCTTCTTTTCCGTAAGCGTTGCGTCGGCGGCTGCAAGTCTTGTAGCCACGTCGGCTCTGGAAGCATCAATATCTTCTACCGAAGTCGGATCTGCGGCATATGCAGCCTCCAAGGCATCACTTTCTGCCTGGATCGCGTCCCTTGCGGCCTGCGCAGCCTTCTCAGCGGTCTGTGCGTCCGTCAATGCGGTCTGTGCCTGCGTCTGTGCAGTCTGAGCCGTGGTAAGTCTTGCCGCGGCGTAGGTATCCTGCTCATTCTCATAGCTGATCTGTTGTCTGCAGTCACGGATCTTTTGATCGATCTCATCATATTTCTTTTGTTGCTCTGCGACCTTATCCTGCGCAGCTTTTAATTGATTCTGCTTATCCGTGATCATCTGACGATAGCTGGCTGCGGAAAAGTTTCCCTTCGAAGTGTTGATGTCGTCGTTTGTGATGTTAGCCTTCAGGATGGCGTCATCATATGCGTTTTGTGCCATTTCCAAAGCTTTTTTCGCATCTTCGAGTTCATTCTTGGCTGCCTCAAGCTCTGCACCGTCGCCATCCGCTAAGGTCATGAGCACATCGCCCTTTTCCACCTTATCGCCGACTCTGAAATTGATGCTGGCAACTTTTCTTCCCGTCAGGGATGCCGGGATCTCGATGGTATAGGGATCACCACTCTCCACGTTCCCCTGTCCGCGGATCTTGGAGGTAATGGTGCCGCTCTGGACAAACTTTGTTGCCACCTCAGGCAACGAATGATTCATGATCGTATTGGAAAAGAAGGTTAACACCAAAAGCACGGACAAAAACACGATTGCCGCTGACTTCACCCATTCTCTTCTCTTACTGCGTTTTTCGTTCATTGTATCTCTCCTTTATGCATTTCAAACGCTTATCTTACTATGAATATTTATCCCTTTACGCCGCCTTGGTAAGTGATGCCATCTACCAAGTACTCCTCTCCGTAGAGGAAAACAAGGAGCGTCGGTACCATGTAGATCGTGGCAACTGCGAATGCAAGTCCCACCTCACCGCTGTTGATCTTACTTAGGAACACGGACAAGGGATGCTTTTCTCCGTCCGCAAGAAGGATGAGGGGCTGTTCCACCATGTTCCAGTAATCGATGAAGACCAGGATCGCGGCGGAACAGATGGCGCCTTTACACAGCGGCAAGCAGATCCTTCGATAGATCTGCCATTCACCTGCGCCGTCAATCTGCGCGGCTTCGATCATGGATTGGGGGATCCTCCTCATAAACTTTGTCAGCAGGTAAACGGCAAAGGGTGAAAAGATTCCGGGCAGCCATATGGACCAATAAGTATCAAGTATCTTAAGCTTCTCACTCACCAGGTAATTGGGTACCAAGGTAACCTGATAAGGCATCAGCATCAAGATCACGTAAGCGAAAAAGATGATCGCGCGAAGCTTTCCGGTATATCTTGCAAAGCCATAGGATGCAAGGGTCGCAACGATCAGCTGGAACAACACGATCGGTCCGACCAGCACGACGGAGTTCCAAAACTTCAGCAAATACTGCGGGCTCTTAAACAGCACCGTGATATACTGGCTAAAGGAAACAATGTCCGGAATGAACTTCAGGTTTACCTTTTCGGAAATATATACCTTACCGCCATTCGCGTTGGTTGCAAAAACGCTTCCGTAATTGCTTGCGATCTCCGCCGATCCCATAAAGGAATTGGAGATCGTAAGTACGATCGGCATGAGGAACAGGAATGCAAAGATTGCAGCCACGATTGTCGCAAGAGTCAGGCGAATGGCCTTATCGATCTTTTTACGCCTTGCCTGGCGCTTATCCATCTTGACGATCATCTCTTTGGTCAGCACTTTGCCTTTGCGCTGCCAGATGACCTCCTTAGGAGGGGCCTTCGGAACTACGGGAACGACAGGTTCCTCTTCGTCTTGCTCTGCCTTTGCAATGTCCGTGTCCGTCTTTACTTCTGAAACTTTGGGCTCCTCTTGGGCCTTCGTAGGCTCAACAGCCTTGCGGATCTCAAGTCCCTTGAAAACACCGGATTTCTCGGACAGCTCTTGTGCCTTGTGAACCTCAGGGATCTTATTCTCTTCCGGAATCTCGGGAAGCGCCATGTTTTCCTGAACTGCCGCATTTTCCGAAGCTGCTACGTTTTCCAGAACTGCTTCGCTTTCCGGAACCACTGTGTTTTCCGGAACTGCCACATTTTCCGAAGCTACTACGTTTTCCTGAACCGCTTCGCTTTCCTGAACCACTGCGTTTTCCAGAACTGCCGTGCTTTCTTCGGACTTCGGAGTTTCATTGGCTTCGAGTTCGGACTGATCTACTCGTATTTCTTTCATGATTTCAGCAACGTCATCAATCATTAGCCTTCCACGTCCTTTCCGAAGCGTTCCTCGATCAGGAATAAAAGACCTATGATCACGATCATTACAAGCGACATCATGATGGCGCCTGCTGAAAGTGCCTGGTAGTCCAGCCTCTTAAATTTGTTATTCATATAGTGCTGCAGCATATACATGCTCGGGTATGGATAATCCGTGGTCAACAGGTAGATCTCGCGGAAGATCTTAAAGGAGCTGATCAGGGACATGATTGTCACGAATAAAATGGTGGAAGAAAGATAACGGATCTTCACGTAAAAGAAGGTCTGGAACGGGTTTGCGCTTTCCAGTCTTGCCACCTCGAGCATGTCCTTCGGGATGCTGGCGAGGGCTGCCATGAAAAGGATCATGTTGTAACCCAGATTCTTCCACAGGAACAGGACAACGATCACGATGATCGAATAGTCCGATTTCATCCAGTCGATACGTTCCAAGCCAAATTTCATGATCAGGTCGTTTACGGCACCGTTGTTATGAAACAGCACCTGCCAGATCAATACGATGGATGCCACAGGCACCATCATGGGGCTTAAGAAAAAGGTCCTAAACTGGCTTCTAAACGGGATATTCAAATCCAGCACCATGGCCAGGATCAAGCTAAGCACCATGGCCAGTGGAACTGCTATCGCGGAAAATAGCGCAGTGTTCTTCACTGCGGTCAAAAATGCTTCATTGGTCGCAACGCTCTTATAGTTCTCGATGCCAACGAAAATCGGATCGATGGGGCTGTCAACCAGGGAGTAGAATATGATAACGCCAAAAGGAACCAAGAAAAAGGTCATCACTCCCAGAAAACTGGGAGCGATGAACAGGCCTGATTTGAACCAAAGCTTTAAGAATCGCTTTAGGTTTCGCTTCGGGCGCTTGACCTTTGTTTTTGGTTCTTCGGAATGTGTTTTTGCTTTTGTTAATGAGATCTTTTTGTCCAAAACAACTTCCTCGAATCTTATTTGTTTTCCTTTAAGTAGAGATTTAAGCGGCTCTGGATGACTTTTGCTGCTTCATCAACGCTCTTTGCTCCGTTGAAATATCCATCTGCTTCTTCGGTAATGATCTTAAACATCTCTTCATCATAGCCGGAACTCGGCAGCTTTGAGCCTGCAAGGAGCGTGTCCACCATGTCAACCTCTTCCTTGGTGATCGGCTTGTAGTTGTAACTCCATTCCTCACCGTTGTCACCGATCATGGTGTAACCGCCACCATAGTAATCCTCAATGATCGGATTACCGTTTACGTCCAACAGTTTCTCTCCATTCTCATCAAGTAAGTAATGAACCTCAAGTGATTTGGCTTTCTGCTTTTCATAAAGGGCCTTCAGCGTCGGGAAGCCTGCAAACATCATGCTTTCATCCTGCTCCGCGGTGATCACGCTTTCAAGGAAGGACCATGCTGCTTCTTTTTTGGTTGAAGCGGCATTGATGGCATATTGATCCTCAAGTCTCAGCATACAACCATTGCCACCGTCATAATTCGGGAATCCGATAAAGGTGACCGGTTCGTCGCCAAAATACGCCACTTCACTTTGCATGTCACGGAATCCGTAGATCCAGGTCATGTTAAGGAGAAGGCTGTTGTCTGCAAGCTGATACGGCGTAAGAGGTCTCGGTGCTTCGTAGTCAACGTCCGCAGGGAACATATTTGCAAATTGCAGGATTTCCTTGAATTCATCGTTGTCAAAGTCACAAGTACCCTTTGCAACGTCCATAAAGTGATCCAAATTCAGCATCAATACTACAACCGACAAAATCTGCTCTTTGGTTTCATACTCAATAAGATTTGAGTTCGGATAAGCTTTCTTCAGCTTGATCATGTCGGAAACGGTCCATCCCATCTTGTCGCCAACCACGGATTTTTTCCCTGCCATCGTTTCAAGGGTGAAGGTCGATGCCAGTGAAACAAGTTTGCCGTTTATGGTACCGGCTTCAAGGATTCTATCGAGGAAATCCTCCTTATGGAGTACCGTGCTCTTTGCCAAGTAAGGAGCCAGATCTTCCAAGACTCCCTTCTTTGCGAACGTCTCGCCGTCAAAGTAAGAAAGATCAATAATGTCAGGTCCTTTTCCTGCGATCAGCTCATTGGTCATGGTAGTGATCGCATCAGTGTAGCTTGTTTCACTCCAATTGTTCTCATCCATATAGGTCTTAATGGTCACGCGATACTTTTCATTTGTTTTGTTGAATTCCAAAGCTTTCTTGTTCAAAGACTGATCCTGATAAAGCGTGCCGATCGTGATGGTCTCGCGTCTTACGACATCCTCGGTCCTCATCTTGGTAAGCTCCGCAAGCTGTGAGTTCCCGTTATTCCAGTCGTAGATGAGGGCAAAAATCTTTCCGTCGTAGACATAAATATCCGTAACCATGCTTCCGTCAACGTCACAATCCATCCAATTCAGAAGCTTCGTGGATTCTTCCTTTTCGAGGGAATATTCCTGAACGGAATTACTGTCACAGCAAAGCACGTCTTTCTCGAGGCCGGGCAGGATGCATGCATTTCCGTTTGAAGTCGGGAATTTTGAATATTTCTTCCCAAATTTCTTCCCTTCAAAATCTATAAGCGACAAAACGCATTCGTTGGTTACACTGGAATAATCATTAAATGCCGCATAAATGTTTCCGTCTTTTCCGGTGCCAAGTCCTGCGATCCATGAGTTGGGGTTGTCTTCAATCTTGCCAATGTATTTGCCATTTTCGTCGAAGAGCATGAGACCCGCGTTGTAAGAATAGACACAGACCCTTCCCTTAGAATCAGCTGCCATATCTTGTCCGTAAAAGCTCTCCTGCTCTCTTGCGATCTCGGTGAAATCCATGTCATAGAGTTGGTTGCCGTTCGGATCAAGTTTGATCATATGATAATCCGACATTGCATACATCTTTTCATAATATGCGTTCCACTCATCGTCCGTCGCGCCTTCTCCGGGCTGCTTGGGACGGATCGTAGCAACATAGTAAACATTCCCTGCTTCATCTACGCAAAGGCCGTTTGCCTCATAGCCTTTCGGAAGCTTTGCGATGGTTTGTTCCTCTCCTAAGCCTTCCGAAGTCAGCGGATACTTCACGATGGAATAAGACGTGCCATAATCCGCTTCTTCAGCGTCATCGCTTCCCTGAAAAACATAATCTCCGTTCTCGTCCACGGAATAATTGTTTGAATAATCATATTTGATCGAATATGCCGCATCCTTGCCAATTGCAACGGACGACATACTCATCATGTTGGCAGGAAGGTCAATAAACCTGGCAACATAGGTGAATTCAGGCACAGGCTCATCCACGGATTTGCCAGTCTTCGCGTTGTCTGCCTTTGTCCCCTTTTTCGCATTGCTACATGCCGTCAGTGCCAGGGAAAGGATCAGGATTGCCCCTAAAACTAACCATTTTTTGCTTTTTATTTCTTTGTTGAATCTCATGTTTTCTCCTCCACGAATCACCCTTAAACTAGCCGCTTGGAATGGAAACTCCGAGGCGTCCCGAAATCTCCCTTCCGCGTTCATTATGTCAAAGTAGCATGGATTTGTCAACTTAAGAATTCCTAAAGAAAAACCGCGATTTCTTCATATTTCCGTAACATTCTTAACCTTGTTTTAAAATCTCGAGAAACCTTCTTCATATTCTTTTAAAATGACAAAAAACGAAAACTTTTTACCTGTTTAGTCAACACTCTTTAGACTTTCGGTCATGCTGATCTCCTCAAGCTTCCGATTCATCATAAGGCTGATCAAAAACGAGAAAAGAAGGGTTAAGATCACACTGTAAAGGAAGCTTATGGGAGAGATCCTTACGCCAAAGGTGACCATTTCCACCTTGATCTCGTGCATGACAAAGGCATGGAGCCATTTTCCCATAAAAAGCCCCACAAATGCCCCCAGGATCGTGAGTAAAATGTTTTCACGAAAGACGTAAAGCGCCGTCTCGCCGGAATAAAAGCCAAGCACCTTGATTGTCGCAATCTCCCTTATACGCTCCGTGATATTAATGTTCGTCAGGTTATAAAGAACAATGAACGCAAGACCTGCCGCGCAGATGATGATCACGACTACGATCAGGTCCATGCTCTTCATCATGGCGCTAAAGCGTTTCACCATTTCCTTTGTCATGGAGACGCTCGTAACGCCGCTCATCCGCATGATGCGCGGAGCGATCTCTCCCGCGCTCGTGCCCTCCGAAACCTTGATATAAGCATTTGCTGGCGCATATTTTGAAAATGCGTCCTCATATGTGGATCTGGTCAGATAGACATAGTTAAAGATATAGTTTTTGGAAATTCCCTTTACGTAAACTTGAAGCTCCCTTTGATCCTGGTCCCTAAGGACTACCTCGTCTCCCTCCTTGATCCCCAGCAGCTCCGCAACACCGTCCGTAACTACGGCTTCTCCCATCTTTGGCTTTGTTATTTCTTCGCCATCCTTCGCTTTTAACGAGACAAATTCCCGAAGCTCCTCCTGTGACAGATCATCCTCAAACGTGATGACCGTAACCCCCTTTTGCCCCTTGGAGCCCACAAGGTCAAGGGAAGTCTCCTGATAGATCATATAGCGGTCCACCCCTTTTTCCTTCAGTGCCTCCAGCTTTTGAAGGAATGCGTCATCCGCTTCGTTTTGAAGCATAACGCTTATGTCCTGCAACTGGATCTCAGAGTATTGCATGTCTGCAACCCCTGCGATGGAGTCCTTAAGGCCAAATCCCGTGAGAAGAAGCGCCGTGCATCCGCCAATGCCAAGCACCATCATGAAAAAACGCTTTTTGTAGCGAAGGACGTTTCGAACGGCGACCTTGCGCAAGAAGCTCAGGCGCTTCCAGAGAAACGGCAAGTATTCCAGGATCACGCGTTTGCCGGCCTTGGGCGCCCTTGGACGCATCAATTCGCTTGCATTCGCATGTAGTTCCTTATTACAGGAAAGATAGGTCGCACCCACGCTGCAAAGAATGGATACCACAAGAGAGATGCATGCAAGCATCGGATCAAAGACAAATGCAATGGGGCCTGCGGAGTATATGATCCCGTACACCGTCCAGATGACCCACGGGAAGAAATGCGTGCCGAAGGCATAGCCAACGATCGCACCAGTCAGTGCGGCGGATCCGGAATAAAACAGAAACTTAAACATGATCCTGCCGTCGGAATATCCAAGGGCCTTTAATACGCCGATCTGTGTTCTTTGCTCTTCCACCATGCGATTCATTGTAGTCACGCAGATCAGTGCCGCAACGAGGAAGAAAAACACGGGAAAAACATTGGCGATACCGTCCACGATGGCCGAATCACTTTCAAAGCAAACGTACCCAATGTTCGTGTCTCTGCCAAGCAGGTAGGACTTTGGAGCTTCTCCCCTGTCAAGGCGGTCCTTAAGCTTTTGGATCTCCCCCTTCGCATCGGTGGTTTTTTCTTCATATTCTGAAAGGCCGTCGGAATATTCCTGAAAGCCCTTTTCATATTCCGTCCGCGCTTCCCTTAAGGTCACTTCCGCATCATTGAGTTCTTTTTCTTTTTCCGGGATGGTGCGCTCCGCTTCCTCAATTTGTCTTTTGCCATCCTCCAGCTTTCTTTTTCCTGCCTTTAGGTCCGCTTCGCCCTGCTCCAGCTTTTTTTGATTCTCCAGCAATGCCTTCTTGCCCTCGTAAAGGGCCTCTTTGCCTTTTAGGATCGCCTCCTCGCCTTCCTTGATCCGCTTTAGGCTCTCCTCCAGTTCTTGTTTCCCTGCATTGATCTGCGCAATCTGAGCGGTGGTCTCCTGATAGCGTTTGCTCAGGTCGGCAAGCTTTTGGTCCAGCTTTTTTTGCTCGCTTTCGATGGCTTCCCGCTCTTTTTCAAATTCTTCTGCATAGAGGCCAGAAAGGCCAAGATTTTTCGCCGTCTGCTCCCTGTAGCCTAAGGATTTCGTCCTTTTTTCCAGGTCTTCCTTCGCCTGATCGATCTCCTTTTGCTCTGCGATCTCATCTTCCAAGGCAAACTGAACCTGCATTTCCCCCAACTGAAGCGTCATTTTTGCGGCCTCTGCCTGCGTCTTTCCTTCCGTCAGCTGTGCTTCCTTTTCGGCAAGAAGCTTTTCGTTTTCTTCGATCTGCTTTTTCGCCTTCTCAAGCTCCTGCCTTCCCTTTTCTAACTCCGGCTCTTTCTCTTCTATTTGCGCCTTTCCGTCCTCTAAGTCTTTCTTTGCCTGCTCAAGATCTTGCTTTGCCTGCGAAATGGCTTCTCTTCCCTCCTTCAGCTTTGCCTCTCCGTCAGTCAGTTCTTCATTCGCATCCGCAAGCTTTTTCTTCGCTGCGGCAAGCTCCGCTTTGCCTTTCGCACTTTTTTCGGTGAGAATGTCCCTCGCATCGCGGATCACTCTTGGCAGTTCCTCAAGGCGCATCTGGCCTGCTTGCACCAAAAGATCCTTCCAGCGATCCTCCCTTCCTTCTAGATAGGCATCATATTCTTCCGAATAGAGCGGGAAATTCTCCTTTAGTTTCACATAGATTTCGGTGTAATCTTTTGAAGAAAACTCTTCTCTTGGAAGGAAAAAGAAGGCATCCACGGTGCCCGTTCCCAATGCGGAAGTGCCGCGTTCAAACTGAATGTAGAGTGGTGATTTGACAAGGCCTACGATACGATATTCCGTGTGCTCAAAATCAGTGATCTCGTCACCTTCGTTTTCAGGAACGATGCGGATGGTTCTGTTCAGGGAATTCCTAAGATAATATTCATCCGCAAGGATCTCGCCCTCCGCCTCGGGCATTCTCCCCGCGACAAGGACCAACTGGTTTACGTCCATCGTGATGCTGTGAAACCGCCCAACGTTCCTTGCAGTGGAATCGCCAAACAAATAATAGGCATCGAAAGAAAGAGCTCCCTCCGCCGCCGCACAGTCTTCCTGCGCAGCCAGAAGCTCTACCTGCTCATCCGAAAACCCCAATTCTCCAAGAACGTGATAATCATAAAAAGAGGTTCTCTCAAAATATCTAGTTGTTGACTTGTAGAAGTCATCCTTTACGACCTTCAGACCCGCAAAGATTGCTACGCCAAGTGCCACAATGCCAAAGATGGCAAGGAATCTTCCAAGGCTTCCCTTGATCTCGCGGATCGCAGATCTCCAGATCATGGAATGATGCATGTTCTCGCTCTCCGCCACTTTACCATTCAATTTCACTAATGTCCGTCGGAACTGGATTCAGTTCAATCGACGTCACTGTTCCGCTCTTTACCGTGATCACGCGGTCCGCCATGGCTCGCAAGGCCGAATTGTGTGTGATCACGATCACGGTCTTTCCCATTTGCCTGCAGGTGTCCTGCAAGAGCTTTAGGATTGCTTTACCCGTCTGATAATCCAACGCACCCGTGGGTTCATCGCAAAGCAGGAGCTTGGGATTTTTCGCAAGGGCCCTTGCAATCGCAACTCGTTGCTGCTCTCCTCCGGAAAGCTGTGCCGGGAAGTTCGCCTTACGGTCAGCAAGACCGACTTCATTCAATACCATGGCCGCATCCAGAGGATCTCTGCAGATCTGCGCCGCAAGCTCCACGTTTTCCAGCGCCGTCAGGTTTTGCACGAGATTATAGAATTGGAAAACAAAACCAACCTCATGGCGTCTGTACTCCGTAAGTCGCCTTTTGTCAAACCTTGATATGTCCTGCCCGTCCAGAAGGACTCTACCTTCCGTGAGCGTGTCCATTCCTCCTAGGATGTTCAAAATGGTTGTTTTGCCCGCGCCCGAAGCGCCCACGATCACACAGAACTCCCCTTCATTCACGGTAAAATTCACGTCCCTAAGGGCTTCAATATTGACTTCACCTGTCCGATAGACCTTTCGGACGTTTTGAAAACATATAAAATCTTTTGTCATGGCTTTGCCTTTTTGATTTCATCTGTTATAATGGGTAAGGAACAAGTTTCCACTAAGAATTATATCAAAAATATCAATAAATGAAAATGCCTATTTCTTTAAGGAGCTTCTTATGGACATAATAAAACTTGCCATCATCGCAACCATTCCGTTTTCTGCTTTCCTTTTGTACCTTGCCCTTCCAAGGCCTCATGCGAAAAAAGTCACCATCGGTCGTTTCACCGTTCCCTTGATCCTTCTTCTGGCGTTCACGCTCCGCGCCGTTTTGGCCGTAAGCTATCTTGGCCATGCAGCGGACATGAGCTGTTTTTCCGCATGGTCAGAGCGCATGGCTACCCTTGGACCTGCCGAATTCTATGCGAAGGACTATTTTTCTGACTATCCTCCGCTTTACCTTTACATCATCACTCCCATTGGTTTCCTAAAGAACCTGTTCAACATCCCGCGCTACTCCGAGATCCATCTGCTTTTACTCAAGCTCCCGTCCATTCTGTCCGACATGGCAATCGGATTCTTGATCTATCGTGAGGCAAAAAAGCACTTAGGTCTTCTGTCCGCAATCTTTTTTTCCGCACTTTATCTGTTCCATCCCGCCGTGCTTCTGAACAGCTCCGTTTGGGGCCAGGTAGATTCCGTGTTTACGTTGTTTGTCGTCCTGGTCTGTGTATTTCTGGAGAGTCATAACCTCCTGGCTGCCATGGTTTTTTACGGCCTTGGCGTACTTATGAAGCCTCAGATGCTTATCTTTACGCCGCTTCTGATCATTGGCGCGCTCTTTTACATATTTCGTGGCGTTTTCTCCATCAAGGCCTATGTCAGGGCTTGTGCCTACGCACTTTTGACCATGGCAATGGTTATTTTGCTTGCCATGCCCTTCGGGCTTATAAATGTCTATGGCCAATATTTTGACACCCTTAAATCCTGCCCCTATGCTTCGGTAAATGCATATAATTTCTGGGCAGGCATGGGTCTCAACTGGCGTCCTCAGGACACCAATTTCTTTGCCTTGCCTTGCAGCACCTGGGGCTTCATTGCCATTGTCCTTGTCACGTGCTTTTCACTCATTTTAGGCTTCCGCCTAAAGGCGCTGCGCGGGAAATATGCATTCATTGGCAGCTTTCTCATCATCACCGTCTTTACGTTCAGCGTGAGAATGCATGAGAGATACCTCTACCCTGCGATCCCGCTTCTGATCTTCGGACTTATCGGGTTTTGCGAAAGGCAGCTTCGTACCGTTCCAGCCTCAAGGGAGGGGGAAACAAAGGAGTGGCTTCTTTCTCCGACGCTCCGTTATGGATATCTTGCCGTCTTTACGTTTATCACGACACTGCATTTTTATAATACTTCAGACATTCTGTTCCACTATGATCCTGCAAATTACGACTGGGAAGCCGTGAACATTAAGCTTGCAGGGATCCTTATGACAGTGGCAACGCTTGCGTTTTATCTACTGGTCTTTCGGCTCCAGACCAGCAAGGAATTGGCATTGAACGTGCAGGAGTCCTCCTTCCAACTCACAAATCCGCCTATAAAGATTGAGGAAGCGAAAACAAAGATGACAAAGCTCGACCTTGTTCTTCTCCTTGCCATCATAGTCGCCTATTCCTGCTTTGCGCTTTATGACCTTGGCGATGCTAAGGCACCCGAGAGTGTTTACTCTCCTGCCGTTTCAGAGTCCATGACCTTTGAATTTCCGGAGGGGCATGAAGCCAAATATCTTTCCTATTACATCGCCCCGGAGCACAACCAGGAATACGAGCTCTCCTGTGTGACCACTTCAGACGTGGCTGCGGAAAGAACGGTCCAGATCAAGCTTGAAACCGTATTTTGCTGGAAAAGGTTGGAGCTTCCAGGGGATTGCAAGAGTCTTACCCTTACGGCGCTGAAAAAGAATTCAAACATCATCGAGCTGATATTCCTTGATGGTCAAGGCAATCTGGTAATGCCTTTGAATGCGTCAGAATATGCCAACCTTTTTGATGAAGCCGACCTATATCCTGACACCTTCAGCTTCCGCAACAGCACCTACTTCGACGAGATCTACCATGCAAGAACCGCTTATGAGTACCTGCATGAAATGAGAAGCTATGAAAACACTCACCCGCCCTTTGGAAAGATCCTGATTTCCCTTGGCATTACCATTTTCGGAATGAATCCCTTTGGATGGAGGATCATTGGCACCCTGTTTGGCATATTCATGCTTCCCATCCTCTATTGCTTTGCCAAAAAGCTCACAGGCGATACGCCGGCCGCTGCACTGACCTGCTTTATCTTCGCCTTTGATTTCATGCATTTTGCGCAGACAAGAATAGCTACCATTGACGTGTATATTGTTTTCTTTGTCCTTTGCATGTACTATTTCCTCTACCTGTTCCTTTGCAAGGACTATGCAGCTACTCCCCTGAAAAAACTGCTGATCCCTCTCGGACTATGTGGCATCTCCATGGGCTTTGGCGTTGCTTCCAAATGGACTGGCGTTTATGCAGGCCTCGGCATGGGACTCCTGTTCCTGATCCATTTGATCCTGTCATGGAAGGCGGCATCGAAGCTCCCCAGCATGGAAAAAGTCGAAGGAAAAAGCATGGGCAAGACCATGATGCTCCTTAAGTCAGACCTTGGCAAACGAACCATTAAGATCATCGGTTTTTGCCTGATCTTCTTTGTGTTGATCCCTTGTGTGATCTATCTTCTAAGCTATATTCCCTTCCGCGACAGTGTTTCGAAGGGCCTCCTCCAAAGAGCGCTTAGAAACCAGCAGGGTATGTTTAATTATCATAGCAAGCTTGAAGCAACCCATTATTTTTCATCACCCTTTTATGAATGGCCCTTCATTCGAAAGCCCATTTGGTATTATTCCCGCGTGATCGATTCCACCATGCGCGAGACCATCAATTCCTTTGGAAATCCTTTTGTTTGGTGGGCAGGACTCCCTGCAGCGTGCTACATGGTTTATCTTTTCCTCTGCAAGAAGGACAAACGCGCAGGCTTCCTTCTCATCGGTTTTGCAAGCCAATACCTACCTTGGGTTTTAGTGACCAGACTCACCTTTATCTACCACTACTTCCCAAGCGTCGTTTTCCTGGTGCTCATGATTGGTTACTCCTTCCGCAACATCAAGGAGAAAACCTCCAAAAAGACCTACCTGACCCTAACCATCGCCTACGCCGCCCTGGTCTTCGCCCTCTTCATCATGTTCTACCCCATCCTCTCCGGCCAACCCGTAGACGTGAATTATGTCACTAAGTACCTAAAATGGTTTAAGACATGGGTACTAGTCGCAAAATAAGCTCTTTAACCCTTATCATATATGGCCCACAGAGTATGTATACTTAACAACTCTTTGTAAATAATCACTCTTAATGTATACGTACCTCGAGGGGATGTCCGACATGTCCCTTCTGAGGTACGTATTTTACGTCGGTGCTTAGGCAGCGTATCAAATGTTGCTGCCCTTGCAACATTTGAGATGCCTTAGCATCCGTTACGTAAAATCACGTAGCGCGAGCGGGCCGCAGAAGGGACATGCGGACCAAGCCCCGAGTTTGCTACATGCCACATTTTCTAAAGACACCTCCGCAACCGCTACGTAAAATCACATAGCGCGAGCGTGCCGCAGAAGGGGCATTCGGACCAAGCCCCGAGTTCTTCTGTTATCTAAAATAGCAACAAAAAACCCCATGAGCCAAAACTCATGGGGTTTCATTATGCAATCAATATTCTGCGTTGCGCTAAGCCGAATTTACTTCAACTGTGCTGCAACCTCTGCTGCAAAGTCCTCGCTCTTCTTCTCAAGGCCTTCACCGGTCTCGAAACGAACGAACTTCGCGATCTTCAGATCAGCGGATACGCTCTTAAGATAAGCTGCAACGTTCTGCTTGCCATCCTCAGCCTTAACGTAAACCTGATCCATCAGGCAGATCTCCTTCACGTGCTTGGAGATACGACCCTCAACAAGACCAGCGAAAATCTTGTCTGCAACAAATGCATCCTTCTGAGCAAGTGCGTTCTGTGCAAGAGTAGCGGCAGCTTCCTTGGAAAGGAAGTTGAACAGGAAGTTCATGTTGCTCTTCTTCTCTTCGTAGATCGCAATATCCTCATCACTCCAAAGCTTCTCGGAAACAGCCTTGTCGATGAGCTTCTGAAGCATGGGCTTCGGAAGAGATGCGGGGTCATTGAGTGCGCTGTCGATGGTGATCTCACGAAGCTTAGCCATCTCTGCGTCAGAGATATCGCTTCTGCTTACGTACTGAGGATTCATTGCAGCGATCTGCATTGCGATGTTCACAAGCGCTTCCTTCACTGCATCATTTACGTTTGCGGTCTCAGCCTCAACAACTACGGAAATTCTTCCGCCGCCGTGAACGTAAGTCACAACGCAACCATTCTTAGCTTCTACCTTCTCGAAACGACGGATGCTCAGCTTCTCGCCGATCACTGCGATCATCTCAACAAGTACTTCGCTAACGGTCTTGGATGCATCCTCAAGCCAAGGCTCTGCGAGGAATTCATCAATATTCTTTGCATTCGTCTTAACAGCCTGCTTAGCAACCTGCTCAACATATGCCTGGAACTTCTCGTTCTTTGCAACAAAGTCGGTCTCGGAGTTAACTTCTACAACGGCTGCAACCTTGTCACCGTCGGTAGCCACGCGGGTGATACCCTCTGCAGCAATACGGCTTGCCTTCTTCTCAGCCTTTGCAGCGCCGCTCTTTCTCAGTTCTTCAACGGCTGCATCAAAATCTCCGTTCGTCTTGGTAAGTGCCTTCTTACAATCCATCATACCTGCGCCAGTAGCCTCACGCAGCTCTTTCACCATGGATGCGGTAATCTCTGCCATGTTTATCTCCACCTTTCGTTAGATTCAATCTTTAATCCTTGTTACGGCTTACTGCTCGTCGCTTTGTGCGATCTCTTCGATGTCAGTAGCTTCCGCTGCGGGAGCTTCCTCACCGGCATATACTGCTTCGCCCTGGTTTGCCTCGATGACTGCGTCAGCCATCTTGGAAACGATCAGCTTTACGGCTCTGATGGCGTCATCGTTGCCGGGGATGATGTAATCAAGTTCTTCAGGATCGCAGTTGGTGTCGCCGATACCGATCAGGGTAATGCCAAGTGCATGTGCTTCCTGAACGCAGATCTTCTCCTTCTTGGGATCTACTACGAAGATCGCATCAGGGATTCTGGTCATGTTCTTGATACCGCCAAGGTTCTTCTCAAGCTTCTCCCACTCCTTCTTGAGCTGGATAACTTCCTTCTTGGGTAGTACGTCAAAGGTGCCGTCCTCGGACATGGTCTCGATCTTGTGAAGTCTCTCGATACGGGACTGGATGGTCTTGAAGTTGGTCAGCATGCCGCCGAGCCATCTCTCGTTTACGTAGTACATACCGCAACGCTCTGCCTCAGTCTTTACTGCGTCCTGAGCCTGCTTCTTGGTACCAACGAAAAGAATGGTGCCGCCCTGTGCAGCGATCTCGGAGATTGCCTTGTAAGCCTCGTCAACCTTGCCAACGGACTTCTGAAGGTCGATGATGTGGATCCCGTTTCTCTCGGTGAAGATGTAAGGAGCCATCTTAGGGTTCCATCTTCTGGTCTGATGTCCAAAATGAACACCTGCTTCAAGTAACTGCTTCATTGAAATAACGCTCATGTTTTTTCCCTCCATTTGGTTTTTCTTCCGCATGCTTTTCCTACGGACCCGCGTTACAAGGCTTCGTAAGCTCTGCAGGCTACGTTCCATTGGAACGCACCACCTGCAAATAAAGCTGCGTGTCTATTTGCAACGCCACGATTATACCATAAGAAAACCCCTTCTGCAAGGGGTTTTCGAAGTTTTTTCAAATTTTTCGATTATTGTAAAAGTACTGCGAAAGACATCAGTGCCGTGGCGATCACAAGTCCCGTCGCCAATCCTCGCAGATAGTATTTAAGCTTCATTCTCTTGTCGATTTTCATCCGCGTTTTATTCCTTTTCCATTGCCTTTACGATTCTTTTGCTTCGGGCTTCTTTGCATCTTCCGCCTCTTCTGGCTTTGAAGTTGCCATGGGCGCGATCTTCAGGTTGTTTTCACCCACGGAAATCTCGATGGGTCGCATGTTCTGCACCTTTTCAACGCTCTCCTTCATTGACTGCGCTGCCTTTCCGGCCGCGTGAACGGTCTGATCAAGGCTTTCGCGCTCCTGCTTGACTGCCTGGTGAAGACTAACGGCGTCTTCCTCTTCTTTACGAATCTGCGTGAGCACCTCTTGCGAGCGTTCAGAGATCTGGTCGATCTTTTCGCCAACGGCTTCGTCAAGGTTCATGGACGCATTTGTGAACGCTTCGTCAGCATATTCTTCCGCCATGGCCTTCAGCGGCTCCTTGAGCAGCTCTTTCTCATGCTCTACCATTTCATGCACTTCTTGCTTTGCCAGCTCTTGATCAATGCCGCTTTCGTCCGGCTTTTTGTCCGGGATGAGAAAGCTGATCACAAAAAGGATTGCGCTGATCACAAGCAGCGTTACGTTCAAAACTATGATCGTCGTCATATGCCATTACTCCCAATGATACTGTTAAACTTTGAAAAGGATCCCCATGTAATCGCCCATCTGCTCGCGCATCTTCTGTAGAGCACGTGTGTGGAGCTGTGACACTCTCGAAACGGAGACCTCAAGGACGTTACTGATCTCCTTGAGCGTCAGCTCTTCGAAATAATATAACGTGATAACCTTTTGTTCCTTATCCGTAAGGAGCTCCATCGCCTTACTCAAAGCCTGGGCCAGCTCCTTCTTTTCATAACTTTCTTCAGGGCCGTCAATACGCGAAGCCGTGCTCTGCATCGTATCCTGACTGACGTCACTGCCCTGCTCCATGTACTCGTTGAGGGAGATCAGACCCGAAACCTTCATCTGGTTCTGAATGTCAAGATACTCCTCAAGGCTGATCCCCATGGCCTGCGCCACCTCATCGTCCGTAGGCGTGCGACCTTTTGCCTGCTCCAGTGCCTTGACGACCATGTTCACCTTCTTTTGTCTCTGGCGAATGGTCCTCGGGATCCAGTCAAGCTTACGCACGTGGTCTAGGATGGCACCGCGGATACGCAGGCTCGCGTAAGTCTCAAACTTCACGTCGCCTTGATAATCAAATTTATCAATGGCGTCGATCAGGCCAAAGATTCCATAACTCACTAAGTCATCATATTCCACGTTGTATCCAAGATACATGGAAAGCCTTCCTGCAACAAGCTTTACGAGCTGAGCATACTCAATGATGATCTGCTCGCGAAGGCGCGGAGACTTGGTACGATCATATTCATCTAGTAGTTGTTTTCTTTCTGCTTCATTCATAAAACATACCTTCGTTCCCTAACCTAAAGCATCAAATCGTCTGTACTTCCTTACCAACGGCCTTGATCACGTATTCTCCGGTCTGTGGATAGAATATCACGGTGCGGCCGTGGTTTTCACCGGTCGATTCCGCAAGGATCGGAATCTTTAAATCTGCAAGTATTTTTCTGCATGCTTCAACGTTTCTGTCACCGATCTGCGCCCAGTCGCTTCCGCCTGATATGGCAAACATGGTCGCACCGCCGGCAAGCTTTGCAGTCAGCCTGCTTCTCCTTGCGCCCTTGCTTTCCATCTGATCGATCAGTTCCGCTATTCCCGTATCTGCAAACTTTGCGGGGTTTGTGGTCGCCGTTCGGATTGCCTTGGAATCAGGTAACATCACGTGTACCATTCCTCCGACCTTGGTCACGGGGTCACGAAGCGCTACGGCAACGCAAGAGCCCAGTCCCATGGTGGTCAGGCCATCCGGCGACAGCGCGACTTTTAGGTCCGCCATCCCCACTTTGATGATCTCACTCATTGGCATATTCCCCAAATCTGTCTAATCTTTGATAACAAACTGTCTTAAAACTCTTCCTCCGTGAAACCGTCCGTCGGCAGCCCTAAGGCACCGATGATCTTTAAGTAAGATCCCACGTCAGGGATGAGGATGAAATATCCGTCAATGCGAAGCTCATCAAAGAATTGCGTTTGAATGAGCAATAGCTTGTCGCCAAGCATCCCGAATTCAATGGCGGGAACGGAAAGGATTGCGCCTGCCATGTCGACCGCCATCTGCGGCGGCGTAGAAACGATCTTCATGTTTGTAAAGGTTGCAAGTGCATTGAGATAAGCACCCGTGATGATGTTTCCGACTTCCGAGAGGGCCGAGGCCTCCATCTCCGAGAACTCCTCGTCACCATCGCCAAGTCCGCACATGATCTTGTCGATCAAGCGTTTTGCGCTATTTTTCTCGATCATGAACATCATCTTTCCTGAAACGTCGCCGGCAACGCCGAACAAAACGCAGGCCATGATCTGTTCCTCGCCTCCCATGATGCTTCCGACCTCATCGAAATCAAGGAGGTTCACAACGGGAACACGCATGTCCACCTTACATTGAAGCATCTGGGACAGCGCCGTCATGGCGTTTCCTGCTCCAATGTTCCCTATTTCCTTTAGGAGATCACAATATACGTCCGTGATCTTTTGCAAATTGACCATGCCCATGTTTCTTCTCCTTAGGGCTCTTTTTTGGATCAGAGTCCTCAGTTTATGTCTTCCAGCGATATCACTCCCATGTCCAGAAGTGAGATCAGGTCACCGTTTTCACGCTTTCCAACGCCGGATACATATGCCTTTCCGTCCTGTCTTACGTCAAGGGTACTGTCCACCTGCGCATCTTCCAAGGTCACAACTTCCCTGACTTCATCCACGATCACGCCAAGATTCCCTTCCTGCTCTGTCTTCACCACGATGATCCTTGTTTTCTTTTCATAAACGTCCTTCTCAAGGCCCATCTTTACGCGAAGGCTCATCACGGGAAGCACCTCTCCCCGCAGGTTGATGATGCCTACAAGGTGTTTCGGCATCTTTGGGATACGCGTGATCTTTTGCATTCTGACGATGTTATCGACGTTTCGGATGTCAATGCCATACTGCTCATTCATTAGGCGGATGACGATAAACTGACGATTCTCAGAAGCTTTTTTCTGTTCTGTCACTTCATTCATGTCTTCGTCCTCCCTCCTAAACACACGCATTGGCATCAAGGATCAGCGCAACCTCGCCATCACCAAGAATGGTAGCGCCACTGACGTACTTGCACTGCTTGATATACTTTCCAAGCGGCTTGATCACGATCTCAAGCTGACCAAGGAGCTCATCGATCACCAGTGCGGCGCTGCGATCTCCCTTTTTAACGACAACCGCCGTCATTTCCTCGGCGGGAACCTTATCGCCCACTACCTCCAGTACGTCAAAGAGACGGACCAGCGGAATGACGTCTCCGCGCAGGTTGATGACTTCTCTGTTCTGTATGGTTTTTATATCCCCTCGATGAATGCTTTCAATGCTAAGGATGGATGCCAACGGGATCGCATATTTTTCGTTCCCGACGCGCACCATGAGGGCCTTGATGATCGCAAGCGTCATGGGCAGGCGGATTGTCCAAGTGCTGCCCTCGCCAAGCGTGCTATGCACTTCCACTTCACCACTCAGGGATTCTATCTTTGACTTTACCACGTCGAGACCGACGCCTCTTCCCGAAACGTCCGTAACCTTCTTTGCCGTGGAAAAACTTGGAAGGAACAACAGGTCTATGAGTTCCTTGTCCGTCATGGTCTCTGCCGCTTCCGCAGTGATCACGCCGCGTTCCAAAGCCTTCTTCTTTATGGCTTCTACGTCAATTCCGTTACCGTCGTCCCGAACCTCGATCACGACGTTATTCCCGACCTGACGTGCATCCAGAAAGATGGAGCCCACGGGATTTTTTCCTCGACTGATACGTACGCTTTCTTCCTCAAGTCCGTGATCGGCTGAGTTCCGAAGAAGATGCATCAGTGGATCACCAAGCTCGTCTACCACGGTGCGATCCAGCTCCGTGTCTTCACCAGTCATATATAATTCCATCTTCTTGTCAAGCTTCTTCGATATGTCCCTGATCATCCGAGGGAATTTGTTCGTCACGTTCTCGATCGGAACCATGCGAGCCTTCATGACCGATTCATGAAGGTTTGAAGTAACCCTTTCCAGATACTCCACGTTATCCTTCAGGCCCTTTTGCGCATGAAGGCTTTCTTGCGTTGCCGACACAATGGAGTTCTTTGCGATGATCAGCTCGCTGACAAGGTTCATCAACTCATCCAGCTTTTCAATGTCGACTCGAATGGTCTTTCCGCCTGCATGCTTTCCTGCGGGAGGCGCTTTCTTCTCTGTTTGTGATCCTTCTGCCGTAGCTGCCGTGCCCTCTTCCGTCTGATCTTCTTCTTTTTCTTCTGCCTTATCTTGCGGCGCTTTCGAAGGCTGTTCTTCTTTCTTTTCCGCGGCGGTCTGCTCACTTTCCTTCTGCTTGGGCTCCTGATCTGCATCCGCTTTTCCAGGGAATACGCCAGCCTTATCCAGATCCAGGATACCGCCGGTTACGTTCTCGATCTCCGAAACGTTTCCGGCCGCCTTGATCACTTCCTCCAAAGATGCGGAAGAGATCACGACCAAAGTGAAATCCCAGTCAAATTTCTCATCTTCTATGTCCGCCATGCTCGGGTTCGAGGCAATGATCTCACCCTTTTCGCCGACAGTGCGGACCACCAGGAATGCCCGAGCTGCCTTGAGCAGGCATTTTTCCTGGATCTTTACGTTAATGCCATAGCACTCTTCGCCATCTGCCCTGGCTTCCTTAATGGCATTTTTCAAAGTATCATTCAAAGCAACCTGTTCCCACTTCTCGGCAGGCTGTGACGGCACTTCGTCTGTCTTCTTGTCTTTTTCTTTGGGTGTCGAAGCCTTCTTATCTTGGGACGCCGGCGCCTCTTTTTTCAGACATTCATTTAGGGCTCGGATCAATTCTTCATTGTCATTGGTTCCTTCATCCGAAGTTTCCTGAATGTTCTTAGTATATTCTTCCAAAGCATCCAGGCAGGAGAACAGAACGTCGATGATTTTCGGTTGAACCTTAAGATTCCCGCTCCGAACTTCAGAAAACACGTTTTCCATGTCATGGGTCAACGTCTGCATCCTCTGAAAGCCCATGGTCCCCGCCATGCCCTTTAAGGTATGCGCCGCGCGGAAAATCTCATTGATGGTGCCCTCATCCTCCGGCTCCTCTTCAAGGTGCATGATCTGATCGTTCAGATTCTGTAAATGTTCTTTTGTCTCGTCCAAAAACATGTCTAGATATTGACTAACGTCCATGTACGTCCTCCGCCTTTTTCAGATCTGCCTTAAATCCTTAAAACTACTTATCCGTAACCCCAACGCGTTCAATGATCGCTTTTGCAATGGACTTCAGTGGCAGCGACTTGTCAGACAACCCCGCCTGCGCAACGCTTTTCGGCATGCCGTAAACAACACTGCTTTCTTGGTCCTGGGTGATCACGTAAGCCTCTTTTTCTTTCTTTAGGTTCCTGATCCCTTCCGTGCCGTCAGAGCCCATGCCCGTCAGCACGATGCAGGTCAGTTCTGCGTCCCCTGCATTGATCAGGGATTCAAACAGGTAATTTGCGCTGGGACGAACGCCCGCGCGGATCGGTTCGTCGGAATATCTGATCACAAAGCTTCCTCGCGGCCCACGCTTTAAGTTCATGTGCCTTCCGCTCATTGCCACGTAGGCGACGCCCTTTTCAAGCACTTCGCCTTCCTGTGCCTCCCGTACTTCGATCTTGCTCACGCCGTTTAATCTCTCGGCGAAAGAAGAAGTAAAGCCCTTTGGCATATGCTGCACCATCAGGATCGGCGCATCGAGTTCCTTGGGCAGTTGCGGGATTATGCTAAGCAGTGAGCTTGGCCCGCCCGTGGAACTTGCAATGGCAACAATCTTGTCGATCTTATCAGAACAAGGCTTTGGCCTTGGCGGTAAGCTTTTCTTGTCAACCTTTTCCGGTATGGGTGCCGGCGGCTTGTCATAGCTTGGAAGCTTACCTTCGGAGACCGCATATAATATGCCGAGAAAGCTTTGCGTAAAGTCTGCGCCGCGACATTCAAACGTGGAACCTGGCTTTTGAATGAAATCCAAAGCACCAAGATTCAATGCGTCCATGGTCACTTCAGCGCCTTCCGCGCAGTCCGTGCTCGCGATCATTACTCTCGCGGCGATCCTGTACTTTCGTAGTTCCGTAAGAAGTTCTATGCCATTCATCCTTGGCATGTTCAAGTCAAGAACGACTGCATCGAAGCTCTCTCGGGACAACAGGTCGAAGGCTTCCACGCCGTCTGCCGCCTTGGCAGTCACCTGAAATCTCTTATCGCTGCTGATGATGTCGCCCAGCATTCTTCTCATGAGGGGCGAATCATCCACGACGAGTATTCTCTTCTTGTCTTGCATAAATTACTCCAACACTTTACGGACAGCCTCGATCACTCGGTCTGCCTGAAACGGTTTCACAATAAAATCCCTTGCGCCGGCCTGGATGGATTCAATGACCATCGCCTGCTGACCCATGGCGGAACACATAACGACCTTAGCGTCACCGTTTTCCTTACGGATCTCCTTTAAGGCCTGAATGCCGTCCATTTCCGGCATGGTGATGTCCATCAACACCAGATCCGGGTTCGTCTCCTTGTACTTTTCGATCGCCCGGACGCCGTTTTCCGCCTCCCCTGCAACGACAAAGCCATTTTTCGTGAGAATGTCACGGATCATCATTCTCATAAAAGCTGCGTCATCGCAGATCAAAACACTTTTTGCCATTCCCTTCTCCTCCGCACCCTCTTTGCATTCCTGCCAAAAAGAGGGCCAATACATATCTGTTTTTCTTATATGGCCATATTATGACCACTTTATTATATTATAATAAATCCAGTGGAAAACACAACCTTTTTTACGAAATCAACACAAATACGCATAAAAAAAGCCCTGCCAAAATCGGCAAGGCTTTTACTATGCTTATCTTCTTTTATTCTTTCGCTTGAGCTCTTCGATCTCCTCGAAAACCACGTCGTTGAGCACCTTGATGTAGGTTCCCTTCATTCCGGAAGATCTGGACTCGATGACGCCTGCACTTTCGAATTTCCGAAGCGCATTCACGATCACGGAACGCGTGATGCCGACTCTGTCAGCGATCTTGGAGGCAACCAAAATGCCCTCCATGCCGTTCAGTTCATCAAAGATATGCGTGATGGCTTCCATCTCGGAGAAACTAAGCGTACCGATCGCGGACTTCACGACTGCGACCTTTCTGCTTTCCTCAGAGCTTTCCTCATTCACCGCACGGAGCATCTCAAGGCCCACAACGGTCGTGCCATATTCGCACAGAATGATGTCGTCGATGTCATATTGCGCGTCGCATTTGTAGATAAAGAGCGTTCCAAGACGCTCACCTGCGATCTCGATCGGCGCAATGATGGCCTGATACCTGCGAACGTCGATCTTTTCGAAACCAAGCGTCTCAAGGTTCACGTTCTCCTTCGTGGAAAGTACGCCAAGAAAACGCTCATTGAGCATAGGATCAATGAACTCTCCGACGCTGTTCCCAAGAAGCTCCATGATGGTCTCCGTGCCATCTGACTCGCCGATCCCAAGGAGCTTGCCCTTCTTACTGATCACAAGCACGTTGGAATACAGGATGTCCTTCATCACGCTGCAGATATCATTAAAAACAACTTTGCTGGAGTTGTTATTGTGTAACAATTTTCCGATTTTTCTGGTTTTATCCAGAAGTTGCACGCTACTCATCTGCCATCCTCCGTTTTTCTATCAAAGAATACCTTTCCCGTCATGATCCCCCAATCATTCGGTCAAAAAACAAAACGTAAAAAAGGGAGCTTTTTCAAGCTCCCCTCTAGTTTAACACAAACAATTTCAGATTTCAATGACTATTTCGCGAAATTATCGCTTATTTTCGGTATATTTTTGAATTTTCAGAATTTATTTTTCAGCCGTCGGCTTCTGCCAAACCATGTAGTCACATTCCGGATTGCCGATGCAACCATAATATCTTCTGCCCTTTTGCGTACGCTTGATCACAATGTCCTTACCACATTTTGGACACGGCATTCCGATCTTTTCGTAGTACGGCTTTGCGTTCTGGCACTCAGGGAAACCAGGACATGCAAGGAATCTGCCCCTTCTGCCATATTTGATCACCATGCGGCGTCCGCACTTCTCGCAGACCTCGTCCGACTCTTCGTCAGCAACCTTGACCTCGCTCAGGTCCTTTTCTGCCTGCTGTACGGCCTTCTCGAGATCAGGATAGAAGTTTTCAATGATGGTCTTCCACTTAACGGTCCCCTCTTCCACGCCATCGAGGAGCGCTTCCAGATTTGCCGTGAAGTTAATGTCCACGATTGTCGGGAATGCTTCCACCATCATCCGGTTGACCACTTCACCGAGTTCCGTCACGATGAGATTCTTGCCATCCTTTGCAACGTAATGCCTGCCAAGAATGGTTCCGATGGTCGGTGCATAGGTACTGGGACGCCCAATGCCTTGTTCCTCCAAGGTCTTTACCAAAGAAGCTTCGGTAAAGTGTGCGGGCGGCTGCGTAAAGTGCTGCTCAGGTCTAACCTCAGCGCACTCCAGGGTCTGACCCTTTTCCAGCGTTCCGGTAAAGCTAGACTTTTCGTCCTCATCCTCTTTTTGCACGTAAACACGCGTAAAACCGTCAAACGTAGGTCTTGAGGATGCCATGGTGAAAATGCTCTTTCCGGCCGCGATCTTTACGGAAGTTGTCTCATATTTCGCCGCTGACATCTGGCTTGCGGTGAAGCGCTGCCAGATCAGCTGATACAGGCGGAACAAATCTCTGGGAAGCTGATCCTTGATCGCAATGGGCAACAGCGTAATGTCCGTAGGGCGGATAGCTTCGTGCGCATCCTGGATCCTCTTGGTCTTCTTCTGATCCGCATTGGAGGGATCCACATATTCTTTTCCGTAGTTGCTTTCAATGTATGCGGCAGCGGTATTTGCGGCCTCCTCGGACACGCGAACGGAATCCGTACGAAGGTAAGTGATCAGACCAATGGTACCCTCGCCCTTGATCTCAACGCCTTCATAAAGCTGCTGCGCCAGATTCATGGTCTTGCTGGTAGAGAAATTCAGTACCTTGCTGGCCTCCTGCTGAAGCGTTGAAGTCGTGAACGGAAGCGGCGCCTTCTTTGTGCGCTCGCCCTTTTTCACTTCCTTAACGACATAGGAAGCACCCTTTAAGCCCTTCAGAACCTTATCAACGTCCTCCTTACAGGTAAGTTCCTGCTTGGAGGATCCATTTCCATAATACTTCGCCACGGCATTCTTCTTAACGCCGGGAATTTTCAGGTCTGCCTCAATGCTCCAGTACTCTTCCGGCTTAAATGCCTCAATCTCGGCCTCGCGATCGCATATGATGCGGAGCGCAACGGACTGTACGCGTCCAGCGGAAAGTCCTCTTTTGATCTTTGCCCAAAGGAGCGGTGAGATCCGATAACCAACCATACGGTCAAGCATACGTCTTGCCTGCTGAGCATCGACAAGATTCATGTCGATCTCACGTGCGTGCTTCAAGCTCTCCTTGACTACGTTCTTCGTGATCTCATTAAAGGTAATGCGGTAAACCTTTTTGTCATCTAGCTTTAATGCATGCATTAAATGCCAGGAAATTGCTTCTCCTTCACGGTCAGGGTCAGTTGCAAGATAGATCTTGTCAGCCTTCTTCACTTCCTTACGAAGGTTTGCAAGAATGTCGCCCTTTCCGCGGATCGTAATATATTTAGGCTCATAGTCGTCCTCGGGAGAAAAGCCAAGCTGGCTCTTGGGAAGGTCTCTGACATGCCCATTGCTCGCCACGACCTCAAAGTTACTTCCGAGGAACTTCTTAATGGTCTTTATCTTGGAGGGAGACTCCACGATCACAAGATTTTTTGCCATGATTTTCATCCCCTTTTTTGATGATGCGAAATAAAATTTGTTCTCTGCGTCAATCGTGAAACACTATACACTAAAAAATTTGAGGGCGCAAGACCTTTTTTAAATTTCATGAAAAACGCACAAAACCGTTTTGGTCGGCGATGCCAACCTCGGCCTTGTGCGTAAAACTTCTAAATATACAAGGAATTACCGTGAAAAATTTCATTTACAAAATGACGATGCTGGCGCAGGAAATGTCCTCTGCCAACTTGTAAAGACGACCGCTGCGGATCCCAACCACGTTGGGACGAAGCATGAAGCCCGGATTGTTTTTTACGACCTTTGCCTGCTCTCCGTTACTTAGGGAAACAATACTGTCCACCGGGTAAAGGATCACACTTGCAAGGAAGCTTTGCATGACAAAAATGTCAAGCTCCGAAGTCAGGCCCATGATGATCTCGATCGCATCCCGCTTCGAAAAACTTTGTTTATACGGTCGCTTCGTCACCAGGGAATCGAAAATGTCCGCAATGGAGATGATCTTCGCATAAAGATGGATCTCGTCGCCCGTAAGTCCATTCGGATATCCGCCTCCGGACAGTTTTTCGTGATGCTGTAGAACGCCCATTAGGATCGCGTCATTGAAGGTGTTTTTCTCCTTGAGCATTTCATAGCCAAAACGTGCATGCTGCTTCATCTGTTCAAACTCTTCATTTGTAAGATGGGAAGGCTTATTAAGGATATCCCGCGGGATCCGAAGCTTACCGATGTCATGTAACAGCCCGGCAATCCCGACGTCGCGCACTTCCTTGTCATTCAAGCCATAGTTCTTCGCGATCACCATAGACATCGTTGCCACGTCGACGCAATGTTTGAAGGTGTACTCATCACTGATCCGAAGCGTTCCTACGTCTGCAACAATGTCACCGTTGTTTTCGATCGCCTTCATTAGTTCGGCAGCCACGTTTTCCGTCGTGTCCATAAAATCCACGTCAGACGAATTGCTAAACAGGTACTGGATCCCTCTTGCCACGCGATTTTTTACGTTCTCAGAGACGCTGATGCGGGAAAAATCCGCTTCGCGGACCTTTTCGATGGTTGCCTGTACCTTCTTGCTGATGACAGGTTCCTTGACCAGCTTAGAACCCTTCTCCGCCCCAGGTAACGGCGCAGGTTCATTCGAGATCAAGCCTTCGATCTGAACGTCGTCCAAAGGAGAAACATATTCAGTTTTTACCAGAATTTCGTCTCCCAAACTCTCATCCTCAAAACAAAAGCAAATAAAAAAACCTGTTTTTCCGTATAATATTCCTTATTATGATTATACGGAAAAGCCAGGCTTTTTTCAATATTTACGTCATTTTTGTTGGAATTTGGGAATGACTCTCAGCTTATGGATATTGAGCGCATGCATCCTGTCAATCTTCTTTCTGATCTCCTCATCCTCGCAGATACCTTCGCGGATGTAACGGTCCAAAGTTGCATAAGTAAAGCCGATCTTATCCTCATCACTTTGCCCGCAAAGACCGTCGGACGGCGTCTTGTGCACCAGCTCCTTCGGAAGCTCCTCATAGGTGTCACCGATGGCCTTCACCTCTTGCACCGTCAGGTCTGAAATCGGTGAAAAATCACCTGCGGCGTCGCCATATTTCGTGCTATAACCGATCCAGTCCTCAGATAAGTTACAGGTGTTCGCAACGCGACCGCCATTCGGCATGCTAGCCGCCACTGCATAAAGTGTCGCCATCCTGATCCTGGGCGGCGTATTGATCTGCGCATCTCTCGAAGGTACCATCGCCTTCGCCACCTCAGAAAGCACGGCGTCAACGCCCGTTCCCACGGAAATTGTGCAATGCGGGATCCCCAAGGATTCCACAACCCTAATGGAATCGTCAATGTCCGGCTGAACGCCCTGCGGCATCATAACACCCATCACACGATCCTTACCAAGCGCCTCCTTAAGAAGCGCAGCCGTCACACTCGAATCCTTACCTCCCGAGATTCCGATCACCGCCGTGGCCTTCGGACCATTCTCCTCAAACCACTCCCGAATCCACTCCACAATCTCCTTCCGTACCCTTACAGCATCAAACTCCTTCATCATTTTTCTCCTTCCACCTATATGTTTATTATGTGCGAGAAAAACCCTATTCAACAAATACTCTTTTACTTCATCCAATATTGCATCGCTCGTTCAACCTTGCAGCCAATTCAAAACTTGCATCGCTGCATGTGCCTCGAGGGGATGTCCGACATATCCCTTCTGAGGTACGTATTTTACGTCGGTGCTTAGGCAGCGTATCAAATGTTGCTGATCTTGCAACATTTGAGATGCCTTAGCAACCGCTACGTAAAATCACGTAGTGCGAACGGGCCGCAGAAGGGATATGCGGACCAAGCCCCGAGTCAGCGGCTGACCAAGCCCCGAGTTCCGCGAGCATTCCGCCAGATCCCTTAGCATCCGTTACGTAAAATCACGTAGCGCGAGCGGGCCGCAGAAGGGATATGCGGACCAAGCCCCGAGTCAGCGGCTGACCAAGCCCCGAGTCAGCGGCTGACCAAGCCCCGAGTTCCGCGAGCATTCCGCCAGATCCCTTAGCATCCGTTACGTAAAATCACGTGGCGCGAGCGGGCCGCCTACTTATCGTTCTCCATCCTCCACTTAATGGACCTCTGCAGATACTTCACGTACGCCTCGTTCTTGCACATTCCCTTACCAGGCGTATCGGAGATCTTCGCCACGTCCATTCCGTTGCAGGCCGTGGTCTTCATAACAATGTTCAAAGGCTCCACCTTCGTGTCATTTGCGATGTAAGTACCAATACCGAATGCCACCTTTGCTCTCCCGTTAAAGTGACGATAAATCTTATCCGCCTTTTCGAAATCCAGGCTGTCGCTAAATAGCAAGGTCTTCGTCTTCGGATCGATCTTCATGCTCTCATAATGCGCGATCATCTTCTCGCCCCATTCGATGGGATCGCCGGAGTCATGACGAACGCCGCTGAACAAAGTGCAATAGGTCTTGTCAAAGTCGCGAAGGAAGCAATCCGTCGTGATCGCATCCGTCAGGGCGGTTCCGTTTAATACGCCGTACTCATCCACCCATGCGCGAAGTGCGTAATAGTTGGAATATGCAGGATTGTGTCTGTGATCGCCCTGGCCGGTGCACATGATCCACTCATGCGCCATCGTTCCCACGGGAAGCAAATGATATTTCTTCGCCAAATACACGTTACTGGTTCCGACAAACTTGGATGCGCTGTGCATCGTGTCATTCAGGTGAGACAGCTTTTCCACTGCCATCTCCTGCGCCTCTGCGGAAAGTCTTCTGCGCATTCCGAACTCAGAAAAGCTTCCAATGTAATACTTATTGGATTTCAGCCACCCGAACTTCTCCTCCAGCTTTTCCTTAAAGCTCTCCAGCAGCTCGTCATAATCATAGCGCATTCTGAAATATACTTCGTTGACGATCGCCAGCGTCGGGATCTCATACATGGAAGTGTTCAGCCAAGTGCCCTCAGTCTCGATGGTAAGTCCTCTGTCGCCTTCGGTCGTGATCGTAAATTCCTCAAAGCGAGGCTGCCACAGGCGAAGATAATCCACGTAAGAACGCTTGAACCACTCGATGCTCTTTAAGTAAGTAAGCTCTTCCTCGGTAAAGCGCAGTTCGCAGTACGCCTTGATCTGCTCCTTGATCTCTTCCACCATCTCTTCCGTGAACTTCACGTCCTCATTACGGCACTTAAAGCTCCAGGTGGTCTCATAGGACGGGAACTGATGATAAATGGCCTGCCCCATGCTGAACTTGTAAAGATCGGTCTCCAGTAAAGAAGTGATGATCCTAGGTAATTTCATATTCGTATCCTCCGTTTATTATATGATCTCGATCTGGCAGGTCGCCATTGCATCGAGTGCGGTTTTATGAGTATCCGGCGTTACGCAGGCACAAAGCCCGGCGACCACCTTAACGGGAATCTCAGGCGCGAACGCCTTGATGAGCGTTGCATTGTTTAATACGCAGATGCCGGTGCATACGCCGATCAGCGTCACCTCGTCCGGCGCTTCGTTCGCAATGTCGGCGGCAAGCTCCTTGCTTCCAAACGTGGGCTTTTCATATACGGTCGCCTTATCGGCGAACGCCTTCAGCTCAGGGATGATCTCCCAGCCTTCCGTCCCCTTGATACAGTGCGGAACCGGAAGCTTTTTGCCTTCCTGCGACTCCATATAATTCTCACCATGCGTGTCCTTTGTAAAGATCACCGTTCCGTCAAAGCTTTCCACGAACTTCACCATTTCCGGAACGATCGCCTGTGCCTCTTTGCTTCCAAGGCAGCCCGTCACAAAATCATTTTGCATGTCAACAACGATCAAAACCTTCTTCATAAGCCCTTCCTCCTTTCAGATTTCTTCCTCCAAAAGATCCTGTGTCATGTCATAAAGCATGGCTGGCCTTTTGGCGCCTCCCTTTTTGTTCAGCGGCTTCACTTTTCCGGTCTCAACGTAATCCCGAAGAAACGCCTTACGGAAATTCGCGGTATCGAGCTTTTCATTCAGGATTGTCTCGTGAATTGCCTTCAGCTCTGAAATAGCGAATTCCTTCTTGTTGCGAAGGAGCCAGAACGCGTCGGGTTCATATTTGATGCGGCTCCGGAGCCTTTTGATCGCCATTCGGATGATCTGCTTGTGGTCAAATGCCAGATTCTCCTCGCGAACCTGCGTCGCTCCTGACTGGAACACAATCCCGTCAACGTCATATGTGATCTTGAAAACCTCTGCCTCCCAGGCGTCATCTCCGGCCCTTACCTTAAGGCTTCCCTTAGGAATGAGCGCCGTATATGCAACCGAAACCACGTGCATTCTCGGATCTCTTCCGGGATCACTGAAGGTATATAGTTGCCTAAGCGATGCATCCTTCACGCCCGTCTCCTCGAAAAGCTCTCTCTTTGCGGCCTGGGTTACGGATTCCGCATCCACTTCCATAAAGCCTCCGGGCAAAGCCCATTTCCCTTTATATGGAAAACCGCCCCTTCGGATCAACAGGATGCAGAGCTGATCCTCTTCATTCACCGTTAACGTGACGACGTCGGCTGTCACGGAAGGCTTTTTATATCGGTCCGGATCATATTGCTCCAAGAACTCACGCTCTTCCTGCGAAATCTGTCCAGACCTTAGATATTCGCTGTCCCTCATCCGCGCCCCTCCTTTTGTGGTATTTTGTACTATTTGTATAATAGTACATTGTACCATATTTGTCAAGGAGTAATTTTGAATTATTCAGAACCCCATTCGCAAAATGTCAAAGTTCGACATTTTTGCTCATGTGGTTTCTCGCCATATGCGAAGACAATGGCTTTCATGCAAGCATGAGCAATTGTCTTCGCTCATGGCTCTGAATAATTGCATATAAAGAAAGGTCGAGGTCCTTTCGAACCTCGACCTTGAGCGCAGCTGATAGGGGAATCGAACCCCTGTTTCCGCCGTGAGAGGGCGGCGTCTTAACCGCTTGACCAATCAGCCACAACCGTTATTTTGTGTCCCGCATTTGCGGTACTTTTGTATTCTACGTCATCTCTCCAAAAATTGCAAGCATTTTTTTGAAAATTGCTATAATTTCTCTCCAAAATAACTTTTGTACCCTTCTCCGTAGATTTCCGTAGCGTTCGTAACGATCATAAATGCCTGGGGATCTTCCTTCTTCACGATGTCCTCCGCCCTTGGAGACAAAGGCTTTCTGAGCACGCAAAAGATCACCTGCTTTTCCTTTCCGCTGTACGCTCCCGCTCCCTCCAGATAGGTCACGCCAACGTCAAGCTCCTCCAAAAGCCGCTTTGCGATCTCTTCAGGATGATCGCTGATGATATAGATCAGTTTTGCGCCGTCGCGGCCATATAACACGAGATCCAGCACAAAGCTCGTCACGCCAACGCTGATGCCTGCGTAAAGCGCGCGTTCAATGTCGCCAAATACAATAGCGGAGGCCGTGACCACGACGACGTCGATCGCCATCATAATGATCCCCGTTTTCAGGTAAGGGAATTTCTGACGAAGGTACTTTACGATAATGTCCGAGCCTCCGGTCGTAGAGCCGGCGCGGAAGGTCAGGCCAAGGCCGATCGCAGAAAGGCTTCCGCCCACCAGTGCCGCAAGGAGGGGCTCCTGCGTGATCGCAGGATACCTTCCAAAGAAGTTGATGCAAAGCGACGCAAGAGTTGTGGAATAAAACGTCGAGATCATAAACCGAAGGCCGAATTTCCAAAGGCCAAACAAGAAGATCGGGACGTTCATGATGAGGATCAAGGTACCGGTTGCAAGCGGCAAAAGGCGGTTTAATATGACTGCCGTACCTGCGACCCCGCCTGGCGCCAGACGGTTCGGATCCAGAAAAAGGCCAATGGCGATGCCATAGATTGCGGCAGCAACCGTCATCACGCCATAATCGAGAACTCTTCTCCAACCTTTATGTCTGCCCTGACCGCTTCCTTCCTTGCTCACGAGATACTCCTTTTAGATGTTGGTACGCACGAGCTTCGGCTTGTAGCCTTCCTTCTCAAGCGTCTCCATAATGCGATTCTTATGCTCCGTGCCGAAGGCTTCCATTGTGATGCGAAGCTCCACGGCAGCGTTACGGTTGATCGAAACAAACTGATTGTGCTCCAGCTTGATGACGTTTCCGCTCTCCTTTGCGATGATGCCGGAGACGCGATGCAGCTCACCAGGCTTATCCGGCAAAAGCACGGATACGGTGAAAATCCTGTCGCGGAAGATCAGACCCTGCTGAACCACGCTGCTCATCGTGATCACGTCCATGTTACCGCCGCTTAAGATCGATACGATCTTCTTATCCTTTACGTCAAGGTGCTTCAAGGCCGCTACGGAAAGAAGGCCTGAATTCTCAACGATCATCTTGTGATTCTCCACCATGTCAAGGAACGCAACCACAAGCTCCTCATCCTCCACGGTGATGATGTCGTCAAGATTCTTTTGAATATACGGGAAAAGCTTGCTACCGGGCGTCTTTACCGCAGTACCGTCTGCAATCGTATTGACCACGGGAAGCGTCGTCACTTTTGCGTTCTTAAGGCTCTCCTGCATGCAATTTGCGCCCGCGGGCTCCACGCCGATCACCTTGATCTTCGGGTTCAGAAGCTTTGCCAGCGTGGACACGCCGGTTGCCAATCCACCGCCGCCGATGGGCACGAGAATATAATCCACAAGAGGAAGCTCCTTTACGATCTCCATGGCGATGGTGCCCTGTCCGGTTGCCACCGTCAGGTCGTCAAAGGGATGAATGAACGTGTAGCCGTGCTCCTCGGCGAGCTCATATGCCTTCGCACAGGCCTCGTCATAAACGTCGCCAAACAAAACCACTTCCGCGCCATAGCTCTTCGTTCGATTGACCTTCATGAGGGGCGTCGTCGTGGGCATCACGATCGTTGCCTTTGCGCCATAGCACTTCGCCGCATAAGCCACGCCCTGTGCGTGATTTCCTGCAGATGCGGTGATAAGTCCGCGGCTCCTCTCCTCGGGTGTGAGCGTGCTCATCTTGTAGTATGCGCCGCGCACCTTGTAAGCGCCCGTAAACTGCATGTTCTCGGGCTTTAAGTACACCTTGTTGCCCGTCTGTGCGCTGAAATAATCACTGTATACCAGCTTCGTCTCGAGGGTCACCTTGCCTACGACCTCGCTGGCCTCCTCAAATTTTTCAAGTGTCAACATTTGTTCCTTCTCGTCCATTTCCTCTCCCTCACCTTATGCCTATATGTTTTGTCGCGTTTTGCGATATATTTCCGCAATCTATTCTTCCGCCGCGTTTTGATCGTTCAGGTCCACTTCAAACAATGCCCTTACGAATTCGTCAGGATTGAATTTCTGCAGGTCCTGCGTCGTCTCACCGACGCCGATATATTTCACGGGAATGCCAAGCTCCGACTGGATCGCTACGGCAATGCCGCCCTTTGCGGTACCGTCCATCTTCGTAAGAACAATGCCCGTAAGATTCGTCACGTCGCCAAATTCCCTGGCCTGGGCAAGCGCATTCTGACCCGTCGTTCCGTCGAGCACGATCAGGTTCTCCCTGTGTGCGTCGGGATATTCCTTGTCGATGATGCGGTTCATCTTGCGAAGCTCTTCCATCAGGTTCTTCTTGTTATGAAGGCGTCCTGCAGTATCGATGAGTAATACGTCCACGTTCCTCGCCTTTGCGGCATTGACCGCGTCAAACACGACGCTTGCGGGGTCTGCGCCCTCCTTGCCTCCGATCATGGGAACGCCGGCTCTCCTCGCCCATTCAGCGAGCTGATCGCCTGCCGCCGCGCGGAACGTATCCGCCGCAGCGATGAGCACCTTCTTGCCGTCATCCTTCAGCTTCCAGGCAAGCTTGCCGACCGTCGTCGTCTTACCTACGCCATTTACGCCGATCACCATGATGATCGACTGCTTCGTTTCGAAATCATATGCCGTCTCACCGACTTCCATCTGCTCGCGGATGCTCTGGATCAGGAATTCCTTACATTCCTTCGTCTCCTTTAAGTGACGCTCCTTCACCTGCTGCTTTAGGCGCTCGATGATCGAAGTCGTGGCATTCACGCCAATGTCTCCCATGATCAGGATCTCTTCAAGCTCCTCGTAAAAGTCATCATCGATGGAACTGCCCGTGAATAGACGGTCCATGCCCTTCACGATGTTGTCACGGGTCTTCGCCAGGCCTTCCTTCAAACGCTGGAAAAAGCTCTTCTTCTCCTGCGTCATCTCAGGAGCTTCGATCAACTCAGGCATATTCTCGGGCTCCGGCGCAACCTCATCCGCCAAAGCCTCCTCCCGATCCCACTCATCCGCCGCATCTTCCACAACGCCCTCAGTCGCAGCTTCTACATCACTTATTCCGGCATCGACTTTATCGTCTACCTCTTGTACAACGCTTATTTCGGCCTCAACTGCCTCAGCAACTTCTGCTTCGACGCTCTCCACCTCAGCCCCGTCGGCCACTTCTATGCCTTCGCTTTCCTCCGAGACTTCTTCTGTTGTTTCTGTTGTTTCTGCAGCTTCTACTTCCTCTTCATCTACTGACTTTTTCTTCCAAAACTTCCACATACAACTACTCCTAATCTTATGCCTTAGAATTTCATGTTCCGTACATTTGTACCAATTGACTTGCTTATGCATTGCCCCCTTCTGCAAACCAAGTGACATCGCAATGGTCCTCGAGAAACAATTTGCAGGACGCCCTTAGTCTTAGTCCGTCAAATCCTTATCTATCAAGCTCACGCTTACGAGCGTTGACACGCCCTTCTCCTGCATGGTGATTCCATACAGTCGGTCCACCTGTTCCATGGTGCCTCTTCTGTGCGTGATCACGATAAACTGCGTATTCTTCGTCAGCTTATGCAGATACTTTGCAAAACGCCCAACGTTCGAATCATCCAGCGCCGCCTCGATCTCATCCAGCAGACAGAACGGTGAAGGCTTCAGATTCTGGATCGCAAACAAAAGCGCGATCGCAGAAAGTGCCTTCTCGCCGCCGGACAGCTGCATCATGTTTTGGAGCTTCTTTCCTGGCGGCTGCGCAATGATACGGATGCCTGCTTCGAGGATATCTTCCTCCTCTTGCAATTCCAGCGTTGCCTTACCGCCTCCAAACAGCTCCTTGAACACCTTGTCATATTCCGTGCTGATCTCAGCGAACTTCTCCAGGAACTGCTTGCGCATTGCGCCGTCCAGCTCCTCGATGAGGGCTTCCAGAGCCTTTTGCGACTCCACGAGATCATCATGCTGCGTCTTCATGAACGTATAGCGCTCCATCAAGTTTTTATAATCCTCGATGGCGTTCACGTTCACGTTCCCGAGCTTACGAATCTTATCCTTCAGAGACTCGATCTCGCGCTTCATGGCAGGCAGGTCCGTCATTTCCTCATTTCGAAGCTCTGCCGCCGCAGAAAGTGTGATCTCATATTCATCCCACATGTAATTGATGTGGCTTTCAATGCTTTCCTCCAGGCGCTCCTTCGACGAATTCAGGCGGAACACTTCCTTGTCCAGAGCCGCATTTCGCTCAGCCAATTCCTCACGCCTTGTAAAGAAGGACTTCTGCTTTGCGGAAAGCTCTTCCTTCTTCTTCGTATCCTCCGAAAGCACCTTCTCAGAATTGCTTTCGGCGTCATAGGATGCCTCAATAGTCTTACGGATCTTTGCGATGTTCGCGTTCTTTTCCTCGATCAACTGTGCATTCGCGCCCATGGCATCCAGGATTTCCTGCAGTTCCTTGCCGGCGCGAGCGATCTCGCCGTCGATACGATCGACGTTCGCCTGCTTAAAGCCCTGTGCCTGACGGATCTTTTCCACCTTCAGATCCCACTGCGCACAGTTTTCGGCGCTTTCCGTCTCAGCCTTTCGCTTTTCCTCAAGCTCGATCTGGCAAAGCTTGATCTTTTCCTGGAGCTCCTGCTCCAAGGCTTCGCTCTTTTGAAGCTCCTCAGCAGCACTTTCCTTGCCGCTGTTCATCTCAAGCACTTGCTCTTCCAAGTCCTTGACCTCGCGGCGAAGGTCTGCCACGCCCTCTTCCTCTTCTTCCATACGTTCGCGGGACTGTGCAATGCTCAGCCTTGCCGTATTCTGCTCAATGGACTTCTTCTGTATATCACTCCGAAGGTTCTCGAGCTCCAATCTAAGCTCGTTTCTTCTGGCCTTGGTATCCTCGATATCCTTGCCGCAACGCTCCACTTCGGCAAGATATTCCTTCACCTTCTTCTCCAGCTCGTCCAGCTCACGCCGACGGCTCAGGAGATTGGAACTATTCTTAAACGCACCGCCGCTGATGGCACCGCCGGGCACAAGAAGCTCGCCCTCCAGCGTTACCATGCGGATGCCGTATTGATATTTCCTCGCGATCTTTACGGCATTGTCCACGTTGTCAACGACAACAATCCTTCCGAGCATGGCCTTTGCCACGTCAGCATATTGCTTCTCCACGTGCACAAGCTCGTCCGCCATGCCAAGAACGCCCTTTTCCTTCAAGGCTTCTGGGTTCTTGAATTCCTGAGGATCCTTGATGCTGGTCAGGGGCAGGAAGGTCACGCGTCCAAACTTTCCATCCTTCAGGAACCGGATCATCTTCTTTGCCGTTTCTTCATTGTCCGTAACGACGTTCTGAATGTTGCCGCCAAGCGCAGTCTCGATGGCGACTTCATATTTCTGGTCCACCTTGATGATGTCAGCAACAACGCCGATGATGCCCTTTTCCTTCTCCTTTTGTTCCATGACCTTTTTCACGGAACCGCCGTAGCCTTCATATCGCTCCGTCAGGTTCGAGAGCGCTTCCAGCTTCGACTTTTGCATATGGTAGTTCTGCTGTGCTTCGCGAAGCTTAGCATCCTTCGCGCCAAGGCTCTGACGGATCTCGAACAGTTCCGCCTCCTTGGTCTGCACCTGCTTATTCTTCTCTCCGATCTCCTCGGTGAGCTTTTGGAAGGTTTCCTCGAGCTTTTTCAATGCGTCCGTACGCGTTTCCTCGTCCGACTTTGCACGGAGCAGCTTAGAATTCAGCTCCGCCTTGCGGATGCTCACCTGCTCCATCATGGTGTCAAAACGACCGAGCTTTGACTTGATCGAAGCCCGCTGTGAGAGCTCGTTCATGATGGCGTTTTTGTCTTCTTCGATCGAGTTGTTCAGTTCCTCGATCCTGTTCTGGATCTCCTCTAATTCCTTACGCATGGAAAGGGCCGTCGCGGCAAGCTCTTCCACCTTGGCATCGGTGTCCTGCTTGTCATTCAAGATGTCTGACTTTTCCTTTTCATGCTCAGCAATCTCGTTTTCCAGCGCCGTCTTTCTGTTGCAAAGGTGCGCGTCACTTGCCTGAGCCGAATTGATCTGCTCATTCAAGACGCCGATCTCGCCCTCAAGGCGCTGGCGATAAAGGCCGGATTCACTCAGGATCTTCCTGGCCTCTTCGACCTTTGCGTCAAGCTCTTCGATCTGCGCCTGAACGGATTCATATTCTTCCTTGATGTTTTGATATTCCTTCGTCGACTCGTCGTACTCAGCGCTCGCGTTGCGATACTTCTCAAGCACGTCGTCCAACGCCTTCTTTAAGCGCTTGTGCTCCAGCAAGAAGACATTGATGTCCAGCGTTTTCAAGGTCTCCTTGTGCTTTAAATATATTTTCGCCGTCTCAGACTGCTTCTCTAACGGTCCGATCTGCTTTTCCAGTTCTGCGAGGATGTCGCTGACGCGGACCAGGTTCGCCTTTTCGCTCTCCATCTTAAGGATCGCCGCGGCCTTTCTGCGCTTGAATTTCACGATGCCGGCCGCCTCGTCGAACAGCTCACGCCTCTCCTCAGGCTTACCGCTCAGGATCTTATCGATCTGGCCCTGCCCGATGATCGAATATCCCTCTTTACCGATACCAGTATCATAAAAGAGCTCGTTTACGTCCTTCAGACGACAGATGGTGCCATTTAGAAGATATTCGCTCTCGCCTGAACGATACAGCCTTCTTGCGACAGTCACCTCATCGTAATCGATCGCCAGCTGATGGTCCGAATTGTCCAGAGTGATCGCCACGTATGCGTAGCTTAAGGGCTTACGAAGCTCCGTTCCGGAAAAGATCACGTCCTGCATGCTTGCGCCGCGCAGCTGCTTGATCCTCTGCTCGCCAAGCACCCAACGAACGGCGTCCGCCACGTTACTCTTCCCGCTTCCGTTCGGTCCCACGATACCCGTGATGCCGTTGTGAAACTGAAAGGTGATCTTATTTGCAAAGGACTTAAAGCCCTGAACCTCAATGCTTTTTAAATACATAGCCTTGTTCCCTCAACCTCAGAAGCGCCTGATAAGCAGCTTGCTGCTCCGCCGCCTTTTTTGTCTTTCCGTTGCCTTCACCAACAACCTCCTTGCCAAGGTACACCTTCACGGTGAAGGACTTGTTATGCTCCGGGCCGTTCTCCCCGGCGAGCTCATATACGATCTCCGCCTTAAAGTTTGCCTGCACGAGCTCCTGCAGGTTACTCTTGCTGTCATAGAAGAGCTGCTTGTTCTCAAGGTCATTCAGGATAAAACGATAGATGAATTTCTTCGCTTCTTCCATGCCGCCGTCAAGATAGATCGCACCGATCACGGCCTCCATGCCGTCCGCGATAATGCTTTCACGCGTTCTGCCGCCCGTGGCTTCCTCGCCCTTACCAAGCCGCATGTACTTGCCAAGCTCAAGGTCCTTTGCGCAAAAGGCCAGCGAAGGCTCACAGACCATGGACGCACGCTTTTTCGTCAATGTTCCTTCCGCGACATTTCCCATCGTCTCGAAAAGATATTCACTCGAAACGAGCTCCAGCACGGCATCGCCAAGGAACTCCAGCCGCTCGTAATTCGGCGTTTTTTCCTTCTTTTGCTCATTCGTAAAGGAGCTGTGCGTCATTGCCTGCAAAAGCAATTCCCGTTTTTTGAAATGATAAGAAATCCTTTCTTCCAGGTTTTCTATGGTATATTCCTTCAAAGCTCTCCCTCCCGGCTGTCCATGCCAGTCTTGGAAATCTGTTCGATCAGGTTTTCTACGTCGCCCACCGTGCGAAGCTTTTCCGCCCGCGACGGATCAAAGTGCGTCTGTAATTCCTCTTCGATCTGATACAGGATCTGAAAGACGTCCAGAGAATCCGCGCCCAGGTCATTTAAGTTTTGGTCCCTCCTGATCTGGCTTGGGTCCTTGTTCAGAACGCTCGCTATGATTTCCGCAAGTCTTTCATACGTCATCTCTTTAAGCCTCCGTGATCTTTTCGCGGATCTTCTCGCTGATCCTCTGCTCTTTGAATGCGATGCACTGCAAAACGGAGTTCTTGATCTCGATCGCTTCGGAGCTTCCGTGGGTCTTGACCACAAGACCAGTAAGGCCAAGCATCGGTGCTCCGCCGTAATCCTCCACGCTAAAACCCTTCATGGTCTCTTTCAGCGCAGGCTTTACAAGAAGTGCTCCGATCTTACTGCGAAGATTGCTCATCAAACCCTTTTTGATCACGTGCAGAAGGCTCTTGCCAACGCCCTCATACATCTTTAGGATCACGTTGCCGACAAAGGCCTCACACACCAGCACGTCTGCCGCGCCCGCGGGAATGTCGCGGGCCTCCACGCTGCCGATGAAATTGATGTCCTTGCAGGCCTTAAGAAGCGGGAACGTCTCTTTTACAAGGGCATTGCCCTTCTCTTCCTCCGCGCCGATGTTCACGATGCCAACCGTAGGGTTCTTTACGCCCATGACGCTTTCCATGTAGACACTGCCCATTTTTGCGAACTGTACCAGATGTGAAGACCTTGCGTCCACGTTTGCACCGCAGTCGATAAGGAGCGCCACGCCCTTTTCCGTCGGGATGAGCGGTGCCAGCGGAGATCTCTCAACGCCCTTGATGCGTCCTACGACGAGCTGACCGCCAACCAAAGTCGCGCCGGTGCTTCCTGCCGTCACAAGGCCGTCGCAGGTACCTTCCTTCACCATTTTCATGCACTTTACAAGGGAGGAATCCTTCTTCGTGCGGATCGCTACCACAGGAGGCTCTGCCGTCTCGATCACCTCGGTCGCATTCACGACCTCCACCTGAGCGGGATCATATTCATATTTTGCAAGCTCCGCATTTACGTCATCCTGTCTGCCGACCAGAAACACCTTGATGCGCTTGTCCTCATTTGCCGCCTCAATGGCACCTTTTACGATCTCTAAAGGAGCGTTGTCACCGCCCATTGCGTCTACTGCCACGTTGACCATTTCTGCCATACCGTCACCTCCCGATTTATTACACAAAAATTCATTTTATTATACTAAAAAAACGCGGAAAAATCAACACAAAAAAACCTTTCCAGTAGTTTACTGAAAAGGTTTTTGTCATTGGCAAATTTCGATACGATTAGTCCTCTACGGATACAACCTGCTTCTTGTTGTAGGAACCGCAGTTCTTGCAAACTCTGTGGGGAACCATCAGGGCGCCGCACTTGCTGCACTTTACGAGAGTGGGAGCACTCATCTTCCAGTTTGCTCTCCTCTTGTCTCTTCTTGCTTTAGAAGACTTATTCTTGGGACAGATTGACATCGCTTACACCTCCTTCATGCGCTTAAAAAGATCTTGTATGCCTGCCAAGCGCGGGTCGGGAACGAAACGATCACATCCGCATTCCCCCTCGTTCAGATTCCTGCCACACACAGGGCACAAACCCTTGCAGTCTTCCTTGCAGAGAATCTTTGCTGGCCAGTTTTCCATTAATTCATTGTACAAAAGAGTTTCCGTGTTGAGTTCGTACCCTTCCAAAAAGCTCAGGTCGTCAACTTCCTCATCCTCATCACTTTGTTTCTCAGGCGGCACGACAAATCTTTCCGGCGCAAGGTCTAAGTCCACCTTTACGTCGCTAAGACATCTGTCGCAAGGGGCTTTGAAGGAAATCCTTCCCTTGCCTTCCACCTTCGCCCTTCCGGGTTCGATGTTCGTCAAGGTCCATTCGAAATCATTCTTTTCAATGATCTCATACTTCTGACCCAGTCGAAATGCATTCATTTCCACCGGTGTCGTCACCTTCATGACCTTTCCTTGTTCCTTAAAAACATCGGAGAGATTGATCAGCATAGCAACTCCTTTTTACACACTAGATGATTATAACGAATGCATTCCTTTTTGTCAACTAGTTTTTTTAGGGCTGCGGGGTGCGTTCTGCATCTGTCAGAATTGTGTCCATGCCTTTTTGTTTCACGATGTTGCGCCTAGGCCAAAGCCACGGCTTCCTTCATGGATCTTACGTATTCCGCAAGGTCTGGCGCTGCATCCTTCCCCTTTGCGGCGATGATCTTTACGATGGCGCTGCCCACAATGCTTCCGTCACTGATACCGGCCATCTTCTTTGCCTGCTCCGGCGTGCTGATGCCAAAACCGATGGCACAAGGTACGTCCGTCACCTCGCGAACGCTCTGAACGATGGAAGCAAGGTCAGTCTTGATCTCACTGCGAACGCCGGTAACGCCCATGGAACTTACCACGTAGATAAAGCCCTTGGCTTCCTTCGCCGTCGTCTGGATCCTGGCCTCAGAAGTCGGTGCGATCATGGAGATCACCGCTACGCCATGCGCATTCGCAGGCTCTTCCATCTCCGCCTTCTCCTCATAAGGGAGATCCGGAAGGATGATGCCGTCCACGCCAAGCTCCTCACACTTCGAAAAGAACCTGTCATAGCCATAATGGAACACAGGATTGCAATAGGTCATGAAGCACAGCGGGATCTGGCTGACTTCACGAATGCGACGCACGATCTCAAACGCCCCATCCGTCGTCATGCCGTTTTTCAGCGCACGGATGTTGGCATCCTGGATCACGACGCCCTCCGCCGTGGGATCAGAAAAAGGGATGCCGATCTCGATCAGGTCGGCGCCTGCCTTTTCCATTTCCAGCACGAATCTTACGGTGCTGTCCGCATCCGGATCACCCGCGGTAAGGAACGCGATAAATGCCTTCCCGTTCGCAGTTTCAAAAGCTTTTTTGATCTTATTTTTCGCAAATTTATCTTCGTACATTTTCTTTCTCACTTTCTACTCGACTGTCCATCGTCAAGTGCGTTCCTGTCATGCTTTTGTCATTCTTAGTCGTGAATGTCCACGCCACGGTAACGTGCGATCGCTGCCACGTCCTTGTCGCCGCGCCCTGAGATATTGATGATGATGCTCTCGTCTTTTCCAAAGTTCTTGGCGATCTTCAGCGCATGCGCAACGGCATGTGCGCTTTCGATTGCGCAAATGATGCCTTCCGTTCTCGCAAGATATTCAAACGCATCCACGGCTTCATCGTCCGTGATCGGCACGTACTGTGCGCGGCCGATGTCGTGAAGATATGCGTGCTCCGGTCCAATTCCGGGATAGTCAAGTCCCGCGGAGATGGAATATACCGGCGCGATCTGGCCATATTCATCCTGGCAGAAATAGGATTTCATGCCATGAAAAATGCCAAGGCTTCCCGTTGCGATCGTCGCAGCGGTCAGAGCCGTGTCAACGCCCTTGCCTGCGGCCTCACAGCCGATCAGCTGCACGTCCTTGTCCTCGATGAAGTTATAAAAAGCGCCCATGGCATTGCTGCCGCCGCCCACACAGGCGATCACGGCTGCGGGGAGCTTGCCCTCCGCCTTCAGGATCTGCTCCTTCATCTCCTTGCTGATCACGCTCTGGAAGTCACGCACGATCATCGGGAAAGGATGAGGACCCATCACGGAACCAAGGCAGTAATGCGTGTCATGCACACGGTTCGTCCACTCGCGCATGGTCTCATTCACGGCATCCTTAAGCGTCATCGTGCCGCTCGTCACGGGATGCACCTTTGCGCCAAGAAGCTCCATGCGGTAAACATTCAGCGCCTGACGGTCCGTATCTTCCTTGCCCATGAAGATCTCGCATTCCATGCCAAGCAGCGCCGCAGCCGTTGCTGTTGCCACGCCATGCTGGCCTGCGCCCGTCTCCGCGATCAGTCTCGTCTTCCCCATCTTCTTTGCGAGAAGCGCCTGGCCCAGCACGTTATTGATCTTGTGAGATCCCGTGTGATTCAAGTCCTCACGCTTAAGGTAGATCTTCGCGCCGCCGAGGTCCTTTGTCATCTTCTCCGCATAATAAAGGAGTGACGGCCGGCCTGCATATTCGTTAAAGAGCTTTGTAAGCTCCGCATTAAACTCTGGATCGTTTTTATAATGTTCATAGGCTTCCTCCAGCCTGATCAGTTCATTCATCAATGTCTCCGAAATGTACTGTCCGCCATGGATCCCATATCTTCCCTTACTCATCTTTTTATATCCTTTCCCGCTGTGAATTCATTTGTTTTTTCGTCTGATTTCTTCTTACTTTCGCCTATCTCCAGCCAGCAAAAGCTACCTGTGCGTCGTTTTGGCCTTATTTTGTTGCTTTTCACAAGCTTCGTACTGCTTCGACTGCCTCATGCATCTTCCCAAGGTCTTTGGCGCCGTCCGTTTCCACGCTGCTGCTTAAGTCCACGGCGTAAGGACGCCATCGTTTGTGGGCCTCCTCGACGTTACCTGCATGGATGCCGCCTGCGAGGAAAAACTGCTTTGGCAATTCGCCGCCATATGCTTCCATCACCTCGTCGAGAACATTCCAGTTAAAGGTCTTGCCGCTCCCGGTTCCACTGTCAAGAAGCAAGTAATCCGCCGCCGAGTCCAGCCATGCTTCCACCACAAATCGGTTTTCTGCCTTGACTGCCTTGATCACCGGCTTTCCCGTTCTGGCTTTGAGATATACGATCGTCTCCTCATCTTCCGTTCCGTGAAGCTGCGCGGCATCGATCACGCCTTCTTCCAAAAGCGTCGCAATGCGCTCCTCGGAGTCATTTACGAACACGCCAACAACTGGAATTCCTACATCCAACTCGCTCCTTAGCTTCCTTGCCTCGTCATCCGTGATGCTTCGGCGAAACCCCTCCGTGAGGATAAACCCAACGAAATCAGGTCGTACTTCATTCGCATAGGCAATGTCTTCTTTTCTTCGCAAACCACAGATCTTGATCTTCATCTCCGACCACCTATTTCTTCCTTGCGTCCCGCGGGCATTCCAGCGCTTTGAACTCCTTGTCACCTACGTCCAGCCAGCGTATCCAGCATTGCCTTCTTATCAGCGCTTCTCATCAGGGTCTCGCCGACGAGTACCGCATTCACGCCAGCCGCTTCAAGCCTTGCAACATCCTCTCTTGTTTTGATCCCGCTCTCCGAAACAAAAATCTTGTCCGCGGGAACCAATTCCCGTAGCTTCATGGAATTACCCGAGTCCACGGTGAAATCCTTCAGATTCCGATTGTTTACTCCGATGATCCTGGCCCCAACGGAAAGCGCTGTCTCGATCTCCGCGTCGTCATGGGTTTCCACCAAAGCTGAAAGCCCCAGCTCCGTCGCCAGCCCCAAATACTCCGAAAGCTGCATCTTGGAAAGGATCGAGCAAATAAGGAGCACAGCGTCCGCATGCATTTCCTTTGCCTGGTAGATCATGTACTCATCCACCGTAAAATCCTTTCGAAGGATCGGTGTCACAACCGCCTTTCGGATCTCACGAAGATATGTATCGCTTCCGAGGAAATAAAACGGCTCCGTCAAAACCGAGATTGCGTCTGCGCCGGCGGATTCATATGCTTTCGCAATGTCAACGTAAGGAAAGTCCGGTGCGATCAAACCCTTTGAAGGCGATGCCTTCTTCACCTCACAGATGAAGCTCATGCCTTGTTTTTTAAGGGCTTCCTCAAATCGAAACTCCTCATCGTCCTGGGTCATGTCGCTCACTCTGGCCTTCAGCTCTGAAAGCGACAAATGGCGCTTCTCCGCTTCGATCCTCTGCCTTGTCTTTTCTGCTATTGTATCCAGAATCGTCATTTTGATATCTCCTGCTTACTGATTCGTCAGCCTTACAAACTCTTCCATCTTCTGAAGCGCTGCGCCGCTGTCGATGGTCTGCGCCGCCAGTGCCACGCCCTCCTTAATGGAGTTTGCCTTGCCTGCCACATACAGCGCCGCACCTGCATTCATCAGCACTGCCGTGCGCTTGCCGCCCTGCTCTTTTCCGCGAAGCACTGCCTTCGTGATCTCCGCATTCTCCGCAGGCGTTCCGCCCAAAAGATCTTGCTGACCGCAATGGGAAAGTCCCATCTCTTCCGGCGTGATCACATATTTCTTGAAATTGCCATGATCGATCTCGCAAACCGCCGTCTCGCCAACCGCAGAGATCTCATCGAGCTTTTCGCGGCCGAACACTACAAGGCCTCTCTGAATCCCCAGGTTCGAAAGAACTCTTGCAAGCGGCTCAAGCAGGCTCTCATCATATACGCCAAGCACGATCATGGAAGGACATGCGGGATTGGTCAGAGGTCCCAAGATATTGAAGATCGTGCGGATTCCAAGCTCCTTACGGATCGGTCCGACATATTTCATCGCGCTGTGATACTTCTGCGCAAACAGGAAACAAATTCCCGCCTCGTTCAGCACGTCAATGCTCTTTTCCGGTCCGATCGTGATGTTCGCGCCAAGTGCCTCAAGGCAATCTGCCGCGCCCGACTTCGAGCTTGCGGCGCGGTTACCGTGCTTTGTCACCGGCACGCCCGCAGCCGAGATCACCATTGCGGAAGTCGTTGAAATGTTAAAGGAGTTCGCATTGTCACCGCCGGTTCCAACGATCTCAAGCGTGGGCTTGTCTGCGTGGAGCTTTAAGCTGTGATCACGCATTGCCTCAGCGGAACCCGTGATCTCCTCAATAGTTTCACCCTTCATGGAAAGTGCGGTGAGATATGCACTCTTTTGCACTTCAGAGGTGTTGCCGTCCATGATCTCATTCATCACGGCCTTGGCCATGTCATAACCTATGTCTTCCTTGCGGCTAAGAAGCACGATCGCCTTCTTGATCATGTCTGCCGAAGGCTTTTTCTCTTCCGCGGGCGCCGCTTTTGCGTCCACGTTACCCTTCCCAAGGAAGTTTTCTAAAACGCGGTTTCCTTCAGGCGTCAGGATCGATTCGGGATGGAACTGCACGCCATATACTGGCGCGTCCACGTGCTCCACCGCCATGATCTCGCCGTCCGCCGTCCTCGCGATCACGTGCAGGCACTCGGGCAATCCCTCTTCGGATGCGGAAAGCGAATGATATCTTCCCACGGTCATCTCCTCATGCATGCCTGCAAAAAGCTTGCTCTTCGTATCAATCTTGGCAACGCTCTGCTTGCCGTGCATCAACTCTTTAGCATATCCTATCGTCCCGCCAAGTGCCTCGCAGATTGCCTGGTGTCCAAGGCAGATTCCCAGCATCGGGATCTTCCCTGCAAATGCCTTTACCACTTCCTCGCAGATGCCTGCGTCCGCGGGTCTCCCGGGGCCAGGCGACATAATAATATGATCGGGTGCGAGCTTTTCGATCTCTTCGATTGTCACCTCGTCATTTCTGACCACCTTGATATCGGGCTCGATGGCGCCCACCATCTGATATACGTTATAGGAAAAACTGTCATAATTATCGATCAGTAGAATCATTTCGCGTTTCCTCCTCTTAAATTCCTTCGCTCGCCGCAACGATCGCTTCCTTCACTGCGGCTGCCTTCTGCAGGCTCTCTTGATACTCCTTCTCAGGAACACTGTCAGCCACGATCCCGGCACCCGAGCGGATAAACACCTTACCGTTCTTAGCGAATGCAAGTCTGATGCCGATGCAGGTGTCCATGTTTCCGGTAAAGGAAAGATATCCGATCGCTCCGCCGTAAATGCCACGCTTGTTGTTCTCGAGCTCGTTTATGATCTCGCAGGCCCGAAGCTTCGGTGCTCCGGAAAGCGTTCCTGCAGGGAGGATCGCATCGATGCAATCCAAAGCGTCCTTCCCGTCATCCAGCTGACCGCTTACCGTGGAGCCGATGTGCATCACGTGGGAATAACGCTCGATTTCCATGTACTTTTCCACCTGTACGGTGCCGATCTTGCTGACCTTGCCAATGTCGTTTCTTCCAAGGTCTACCAGCATGTTGTGCTCTGCTCTTTCCTTCTCGTCTGCGAGAAGCTCCTTTTCCAGCGCCGCATCCTCCGCGGGCGTTGCGCCGCGCTTTCTGGTTCCGGCAAGAGGATAAGTGAAGACCTTTCCGTTCTCCAGCTTTACCAGCGTCTCAGGGCTCGCACCCGTGAACTCGCCGTCCTGGCCGGAGAAATAAAACATGTAAGGTGAAGGATTTTGTGTTCTGAGCACGCGGTATGCATCCAAAAGGCTTCCTTCCATCTGTGCTTCCATTCGGTTCGAAAGCACCACCTGGAAAATGTCACCCTCCTTGATATAATGCTTTCCACGCTCCACCATGTTGCAGTATTCTTCTTTGCTAAAAAGCGACTTGAATTCAGATTTAAGGACTACCTTCTCTGCCTTTGCACGCTCGCCGTCCGTGATGAGGCGGCTCATCGTGTCAAGCTCTAGCAGAGCCTTATTGTAATTGATCTCAAGGTCATCCGTCTTTACGTTGGTGATCAAAATGACCTTCTGGCGGAAGTGATCAAATGCGACCACCTTGTGGAACAGCATCAGATTTACGTCTGAAAAGCCTTCCTCGTCCTTCGCGTCAAGCTTCAGCGTCGGCTCCGCATATTTGATATAGTCGTAGGAGAAATATCCCACAAGGCCACCCGTAAAGCCCGGAAGATCCGAAAGGATCGGGCTCTTGTTATCACTCAGGATTTCGCGGATGCAGCTCTTTACGTCCTTGGTCTCCACCTGCGTCGTCAGCGCCGTCTTCACCTTCGTCTCACCATTTCTGCATGAAATCTCGAGGACGGGATCGAAGCCTAAGAAGGAATAACGAGACCATCGCTTTTGGGAATCTGCACTTTCCAGCAGATACACGTGACGGCTGACACGCTTCAAGATCCGCAGAATCTCGATAGGGGTCTTGGCGTCGCCGTAGATTTCCGTCGCCAAAGGGATCACGCCGTACGCGCCCTCACGGGATAGGTTTTTGCACTCCTCCAAACTTAAGTTGAGCTTCATGACTGGTCCTCCTTGATTAAAAAATTTAAAATAAGAACGTCCCTGAAAATACCTTTCGATACTTTCAAGGACGGGTTATACTTTGTTCCCGCGGTGCCACCTTGATTCACTCCCTCTTAGGGTAGTGCTCTTATCGGATACCAACATATCCTGTGCAATTGACGCATGCCTAACGTCGCCCCATACTCTGAATCATGCGATCCATTTCTAAGCGCCCTCCGTGGTCCATTTAACAGCCTGCATTTCCAACCTTTCTCAGCATCCGGTCTCTCTGTAAGCGCATTTACTGTTTTTATCTCCACTTCTTCGGTTTCTGTCCGCATATGAAGTTGTCGTGACTTTCATCACTTGTGTTGAATTTTATTCCTTCGAAGTTTGTTTGTCAACCTATTTTTTTATCTAAACTTCTTACTTTTTGTCGCTTTGACCTCTTGTTGCCTTATTTGATCACTTTACTTAACAAGTCTCACCGTCTCTCTTGCAATGGCAAGCTCCTCATTGGTGGGGATCATCATCACCTTCACCTTGCTGTTCGGAGTGCTGATCACAAGGTCCTCGCCGCGCTTTGCGTTCATCACGGGATCCAGCTCCACGCCCAGGAATCCAAAGTGCTCGCAGACAAGTCTTCTCACCAAAGGTCCGTTCTCGCCAACGCCTGCCGTAAATGCGATCACGTCCACGCCATTCATGGCTGCGACATAGGAACCAACATATTTAGCGACATGATAGCAATAGGTATTCATTGCACGAACTGCATTCTCATCACCCTTGTCATATCCAGCCTCGATGTCACGGAAGTCGGAAGAAAGGCCGTCGGAAAGGCCAAGCACGCCCGACTTCTTGTTCAGCACGTTCATCAGCTCTGGAAGGTCCAAATGCTCCTTCTTTGCAATAAACTCAAGGATCGCGGGATCCACGTCGCCGCAGCGCGTGCCCATGATCAGACCCTCAAGCGGGGTCAGACCCATGGAAGTGTCCACGCACTTGCCGTTCTTAACTGCAGAAATGCTGGCGCCGTTGCCAAGGTGGCAAACGATGATCTTCAGGCTTTCATAAGGAACGCCAAGGATCTCAGCCGCACGCTTTGAAACGTAGGAATGACTCGTGCCATGGAAGCCATAGCGGCGAACCTTGTATTTCTTGTAATATTCATACGGAAGGCCGTACATATATGCTTCTTCCGGCATGGTCTGATGGAAGGAGGTGTCAAATACGGCCACCATCGGCGTGTTCGGCATAAGCTTCTGGCAGGCATGAATGCCGATCAGGTTTGCAGGGTTATGAAGGGGGGCAAGGTCGTTACACTCTTCGATCGCCTTCAGCACGTCCGCGTCAATGATCGTGGACTCCGCGAATTTCTCGCCGCCGTGCACGATACGATGACCAACGGCATCAATCTCGCTAAGACTCTTTACAACGCCGGTCGCAGGGTTCGTGAGTGCCTCAAGCACCAGGCGGATCGCCTCCGTGTGATCCGGCATGGGCGTCACCTTGACTTCCTTCTGCCCGCCCGCGGGGGTATAGCTGATCTGGCTTCCGTCGATCCCGATGCGCTCACAAAGGCCCTTTGCGATGCACTGCTCGCTGTCGGAATTGATGAGCTGGAATTTCAGGGATGAACTGCCACAGTTGATAACAAGAATGTTCATTGTAATTTCTCCTATACTTCCTTGATTCAAAAATCTTCGTGGCTTCCAGATGGCGTCCTCTTGGAACGGCTCAGACTGCACTAAGTTAACCTTCGGCCTTCATGCAAAGCCTTGCGTTCGATTTCAAATCTCACGCTGCGGCTTATCAGTCCTTGGTTCACTAAGTGCTGCTGGCTAATTGTTCCAAGAGGGCGTCATCTGTCGGCCACTTACTCTACTGCTCTTGGAACAACATTACTTCAAAACTCTTTTTGAATTACTTTTATAATTGTTTACAACACTTGCGCCTGAACTGCGGTGAGGGCAACTACGCCGACGATGTCTTGCCAGGAGCAGCCGCGGGACAAGTCGTTTACAGGCTTTGCGATGCCCTGGAGCATCGGGCCGTAAGCTTCTGCGCCGCCAAGACGCTGAACGAGCTTATATCCAATGTTACCAGCATCCAAGTTCGGGAAGATGAGGACGTTCGCCTTACCTGCGATGGAAGAACCGGGTGCCTTGGACTTTGCAACGCTCGGAACCAGTGCCGCATCCAACTGAAGCTCACCGTCAAGGATCAGCTGCGGATACTGCTCATGCGCGATACGCGTTGCCTCAACGACCTTATCTACCAATGCATGCTTAGCGCTACCCTTCGTGGAATGACTCAGCATTGCGATCACTGGTCTCGGACCAACCAGAAGACGGAAGCTCCTTGCCGAACTGTCAGCGATCGCCGCAAGCTCCTCTGCGTTCGGATCCTGATTCAGACCGCAATCTGCAAAAATAAAGGTACCGTTGTCTCCCATGTCCTTAAACTGCGTATCCATCACGAAGAAACCGCTCACAAGCTTTACGCCGGGCGCCGTCTTCAGGATCTGCAATGCGGGACGCAGCGTGTCAGCCGTTGCATGACAAGCACCGGCCACCATACCGTCAGCATCATTGGCCTTAACCATCACGATACCGAAGGTCAGATTGTCCGTCAGAAGGATCTCGCGAGCCTTCTCAAGCGTCATGCCCTTTGCCTTACGGGTTTCATAAAGCAGGTTCACGTAAGCGTCGAGCTTATCACATTTCGTGGGGTCGACCACTTTCACGCCGGAAAGATCTACCTCCAGCCAGCCTGCGCCATCCATGATCTTTTCCTCACTGCCGATCATGATGATATTTGCAATGCCCTCTTCCATGATCTTTGCCGCCGCGATCAGCGTCCTTTTATCATTGGACTCCGGCAGCACGATCGTCTTTCTGTCCAGCCTTGCACGCTCTTTGATCTTATCAATGTATGACATGACGTTCTCCTTTCTGGTATCGCTTACATTGCATATTTTGCTTAACAAAATCACTATTTTATATTATACTATTGTCACAACTCGTTAACAAGATGATTTATGCGCAAAGATTGTATATTTTTAAGAACAGAGCCACGGCTCTGCGGAGGAAAAACCATGACCGTCAACGGCATCATTGCAGAATATAACCCCTTCCACAACGGCCATCAGTATCACCTGGAGCGAAGCCGCATGGAGACTGGCGCGGACTATAATGTCGTCGTCCTCAGCAGCAATTTTACGCAGCGTGGCGAGCCCGCCATTCTCGACAAATTCGCGCGCGCAAAAATGGCATTGGAATGCGGCGCAGACCTCGTTTTGGAGCTTCCGATCTTCTGCTCCGCGGCCAGCGCGGAGTATTTTGCCCGCGGCGGCGTATCGATTTTACATCAACTCGGCGTCGTGGATTATCTGTGCTTTGGAAGCGAATGCGGAAAGGTCGATATTCTGGAGCGATTCGCCAAAATCCTGCTCGAAGAACCTGCCAGATTTGTCAAGGATCTTAAGAGCGGCCTCGCGGCAGGCCACTCCTACCCCGTTGCGCGCAACCGCGCCCTCATGGACTATGCGCCCGAACTCGCGAAGTACGAAAACATCCTCGCCTCACCCAACAACATCCTTGGGATCGAGTATATCAAAGCGCTTCTTTCCTTTGACAGCAAGATCAAGCCCCACACCATTCAAAGAGCAGGCGCCAATTACCACGACCGCCTCTTCGGCGCGGAATATTGCTCCGCCCTGGCTTTACGTGAGGCCTTGAATTCTGACCAAAAGCCCTTAACCCTGGCTTCCCAGATGCCTAAAAAGGCCTTCCGCATTTTGTCGGAAAGCCTGATCGAGACCCCTCCCATCACCTCGGAGGACTTCTCTCAAATGCTGCTTTACAAGCTTTTGATGGAAAAGGATGCCGGTTTTGACGATTACGTGGACGTAACGCCCGAGCTCTCAGACCGCATCAAAAACATGCTCAAAGATTACCATGGATTCTCTCAGTTTTGCGACGTGCTAAAGAGCAAAAACATGACTTATGCAAGGATTAGCAGGAGTCTGCTACATATTCTGCTGGATGATAAAAAAGACGGCGCCAATGGCACCGTGAGCAAAGAGGTTCAAGCATCCGGCAAACAGAGCCGCGAGAGCACGCAGACGAACGCCTCTTGCCCGCCCGTGCCCTACGCCCGCGTGCTCGGCTTCCGCAAGGATGCCGCTCCGCTCCTCACCGAGATCAAGAAAAACAGCAAGATCCCACTCGTCACAAAGCTCGCGGACGCAAAAGAAGTGCTGGATGAAACCACCCATGCACTTCTTACCGAAGACCTCCGCAAAGGAAGCATCTATGAAAGCATCGCCGCCATCAAAGCAGGCCGAGCTGCGATGGACGAAAGGCAAAGACAGATTGTAAACATCTAACAAAGGTTTTAGTCAATTTCAACTTTAGCGCTTTCATACCATGTCCTTCTACAGTGAAATACTTTAGCTGTTATTTATTCCCATTCCGTGTTTTTAATATTGAAATACTCCAATTGCTGATAAGTTTTCAAAAACTCGCTTCCGTCAGGAATTCTTTTGTGATCACTTGTATATGCTTCACCGTTTACCGTAAATATGGGGACATTCTCTTTTAATTGTAATATATAATCGTAATATGGATTATTGGGAATACCCGCCATCTTAAGCATGAGTGGGACAAAACTGATTAAAGACATCTCACCGATATCATAATCTTGAATGCCAAGATCATAGTTTGCCCAGATATATGCTGGCGTTTCTCTTAAAAGAACATCCAACTCGTCATCATGTTCAACTTCTAACAACTCTTTTGCAAAAGCAGGACAATGATCTCCCACCATGCCAATGATAACAGGCCTGTCAGAATTCTTAAAATACTCAGTCAAAGCAAAAAATGCCTCATCTGACTTCGATACACTAGTAATAAATTCATCTGTCATATCGGGATCTGAGAATAAACCACTATTATCATGAATTAATTCTGGCGCCTGATTGATTCCCGCGTAATCACCATGATTCTGTATTGTTAATAAATACGCAAAAACCGGTCCCTCTTCTTTAGAGTTTTCGTACCACTCGATCAAATTAGAATACGCGCATTCATCAGATATATACTGACGGTAACATTTTACGTCTTTGAAATCAGGCTTGAAATATACTTGATCAAACCCCAGATCAAAATACGCATTATTTCTGTTATAATTTGTTTCGATTGCAGGATGAGCCCCTATAGTTACATAGCCCAATTCATTCATGCATGAGACTATCGAGTTTGCATCTTTTAGATTCAGCAAATTGAAGGGCGTAATGTTGCTTCTCATGATCGAAAGCGAATTACTTGTGAGTAATTCATATTCTGAGCGATTCGTCCCACCTCCAATGGTTGGAACCACCACATAACCATGATATAAATCATCCATGGAATGGATTTTCACAAAAGGATCTTCGTCTAATTCCACGTTCGCCGCTCTGTTCAAGTCATAAAATGTTTCGTTTAGAATAAGAATAATATCTGGATCTACCTTTTTTCTTAGAATCTGCCCGTCTCTGTCAGCATTATTCTTGTTGCTTAATACTTGGGCAAGATTATATGTTTCCAGCATCTCATAATCATCTGGTTCAACAATCACTTTACTTCTTGAATAAATATCCTCAATACAACAAGTAACATATCCATAAGTTCCGTATGCATTTTGCCATGACCAAGTGATCACATATTTAGGTCTTATCGCAGATGGCAAAGCATAACAAAGCACTATGTAAATAGATGCTGCTACGAACAATACAGTCCGATGTAACGTAAAGCGTTTGACCGGCAGCTTATCGTTCCTTTTGAAAAATACCAAAATCAAACAGATAAGGCAAAAACATACAACTATGATTGCAGGAATTTGATCCAACTGGATATCATAACCTGATAAAGCATCAAACGCAGCAAATACGTTTTCTACTTCGTCAATATTTAGCGGGCTGCCATGCAAACAAATCGTGTAATAGTTTATGATCGCCAGCGACGCACAAAGGAATAAAGACAGAAAGATCGTCATTTTCAGTTGCGCTAATAGCGTCAGCAACACAAGGTTAAGCAAGACAAGCAAACAAACATTTAGAAGACCTCTTGCAAAAGTTACCTGATATCTCTGCACGGAACAACTACTCTGCAAGAAATAAAACTCCAGGCCCGAAAGCAACAGTATGCTAATAATCTCTATGAAATGAATATTTACTTTGGGGTTAGACTTAAACAATTTATTACTTTCCCTCATATCACTTGCACCGGCCACATATCTCTAAAAGCTTGGCGACGAATTCAGACACTCTTCAAATTAGCTGACTACTGATCAAACATTCTTTTGTATTGAATCAACTCATATACCTTCATGTGTTTTGCAGATGCGACCACTCCTGCATGCGTATAAAAACCATTCTTATCCGCGCAAAAAGATTTTGTCAAAACAGGAACTTCTTCCATGCAGGCTAACCTTAGGTTGTCAAAAGAAGTCAATGGCAACCCGACGCTTTTTTTCATGATGGCAGACAGATAATTAGCGCTTACGCTTTCCTCTTGTATCCAATCGACGTCATAATTTGCCCACATAATATATGGAACGATATATTTATCCGAAGCAGCGCACCACGTATTACTACCGTATGAATATGTTCTGCCATTCTTATAGTAAGTAAAATCTATTCGCGGTTGATGATCTCCGAACATAACAACAACCGTTTTTTGAGGCATCTTTTCAACTTCCGTTATCAATTCCTTAAATGCATCGTCTGATATCCTGCACAGGTTTAAGTACTGCTCTACAGCCGGTTCTCCCTCATCCGTATATTGTAATGCTTCGTCATATTCCAAAACCTTTGAGTCGTAAGCACCATGGTTTTGAATTGTCACCGCAAATACGAATGATTTCTGTCCGCGCTCGTTATCAGCCTTAACCGTATTCAGAATTCTTTTATAACACTCCCTGTCGCTGATAAATCCGCGATAATATTCCAATTCAGAGCCAAAATCTCGCATAACGCCATTATTCAGATCGCGGAACAGATCAATGTCAGCCTTTTGTACATATCCCGTGCCAAAATCTTCTCCGGAAATGAAGTCCTGAAAACCTAAGGCTACATAGTTTTGAGATCTTTTCCATTCCTCGGCATAATAAGGATGTACTGCCGTCGCATTATATCCGATATCGCTGAGGCACTCTGCCAAAGATTCACATCCATCGAGTCGATACCTGACATATGGATTCGCTCCCCAAGGCATGAAGAACAGTGAATTTCCTGTTAAAAACTCAAATTCCGAATTACAAGTACTTCCTCCATAGATACCTACGGCCAGCTTGCCTTTTGCGCAATTCTCACTTAGGGAATGAATAAACGGTAACGGGTCATTCTTTAATGTCGTATTCCCAATTAGCGTATAATCCGCAAGAGATTCATTCATAATAACAATGATATTTTCCGGGATCTCGTTCTCATCATATTCTTCCGTTGCCGGATAAAGTGCAAAAAGGCGATCAGTCATCATAGAGTCATAGCCTGATGGCTCGACAATTTTGCTATTGATAAATTCTGACACCCATGCTACTAACAATGTATTCTTTGCAATATATGCATCCTCGTTGAATCCTGGCGAAGCAAATGCTATTAAATTACACTTATAACCGCCAAAAACCAGCACGGGCGAAAGGATTCCGCATAATAATGCCATCTTGATCCTATTCTTACGCTTGCCAAGTGATTGCTTTTCTAAGGATTTAGTGACAAAACAGAATACTGCCGCAATAAGGAAGCTTAATACGAACCTAATGGCAATACTTGTATTAATGGGCATAGAATAATGATCTTTGACGGACCATGCATCAGAAATAGTAAATACATCCACGTAATTAAGCGGTCGGCCCCTTGAAATAATGACGAGTTCGTTGATATAAAAGATCAAGAAGAACAGAACGGTGTTAGTGATACAGATGGTCTTATAACTAATTGGCAATAAGACCTCCAGAATTAGAATTGGCATTGCTAAACACAACGACAGAAGAACCATGTATAACATCGTCCCGTCGCTGATAAATCCAGTCATGAGAATTGTGTAAGTCAACGCAAAATGCGCAAACACCAACATCTCATTCGCATAATTCCTTATGCCACTCTTAACTTTCTGCAGTTTCCTTTTCTCGTCCGTACCATTCATGTGTTCATCACTCCTCACATTACATTTTATCGGACGGAAAAAAGAGTTTTTAGAGGTTTTAAGCGACATAATGACGTAATTTTGCTAATAATTTTGAAAAAACGAACTATTGGCAAAATTATCTAATAATATTACATCGGCAGCTTTTTTCAGAAGTTTAATACCATTGTATATTTCTGTCAAAAATGCATAAAAATACCCTTTGCAATTTCTACGTGCAAAGGGTATCGTTTTTTTCATATTCATTCGCAACGCCACAGGTTGAGCATAATTTATTAGTTCTTAAAGCTGTGGATCGGTGCCGGAATTCTTCCGCCGCGGTTCACAAATGCATCGCAGGAGAATTGATTTACGGGCATGATCGGTGCATAACCAAGAAGACCGCCAAACTCCACCTGCTCTCCCACACCCTTTCCGATCACCGGAATGATACGGACTGCAGTCGTCTTTTGGTTGACCATTCCAATCGCCATCTCATCTGCGATAATGCCAGAAATCGTGGTTGCCTTCGTGTCACCGGGGATTGCGATCATGTCAAGGCCCACGGAACAAACGCAGGTCATGGCCTCCAGCTTTTCCAGTGTCAATGCTCCAGCCGTCACGGCATCGATCATACCCTGATCCTCGCTGACAGGAATGAATGCACCGGAAAGACCGCCAACATAGGAAGATGCCATTACGCCGCCCTTCTTGACCTGATCGTTCAAAAGTGCAAGCGCTGCAGTCGTACCAGGCGCACCTGCATGCTCCAAACCAATCTCACAAAGAATGTCCGCCACGGAATCGCCTACAGCCGGCGTCGGTGCCAGCGACAGATCCACAATGCCAAACGGCACGCCAAGCATTTTCGATGCTTCCTGCGCCACCAACTGGCCTACACGCGTCACCTTAAACGCCGTCTTCTTGATCGTCTCGCAGAGCACTTCAAAATTCTCGCCACGCACCTTTTCCAGTGCCGTCTTGACTACGCCGGGGCCACTGACACCCACGTTAATGATCTTATCCGCTTCAGTTACGCCGTGGAAAGCGCCTGCCATAAACGGATTGTCATCGGGTGCGTTGCAGAACACTACAAGCTTTGCACAGCCAAGGGAATCCTGCTCCTTCGTAAACTCCGCAGTTTTCTTCACCATCTCGCCCATGAGCTTTACTGCGTCCATGTTGATGCCGGTACGGGTGCTGCCAAGGTTCACGGAGCTGCAGACACGCTCCGTCGTGGAAAGTGCCAGCGGGATTGAACGGATCAGCAGTTCATCTGCGGCGGTCATGCCCTTGCACACCAGTGCGGAATATCCGCCGATAAAGTTCACGCCAACTTCCTTCGCAACATTGTCCAGCGTCTTCGCGATGCTTGCGAAATCTTCCACCGTCTTACAAGCCGCGCCACCGATCAGCGCGATGGGCGTCACGGAAATACGCTTGTTCACGATCGGAATCCCGAATTCCTTCGAGATCTCCTCTCCCGTCTTCACAAGGTCCTTAGCGGCCTCATAGATCTTCTTGTATATCTTCTCGTTCAGCTTATTTAAGTCGCTGTCGATGCAATCCAGAAGCGAAATCCCCAGCGTGATCGTACGCACGTCGAGGTTTTCCTTCTCGATCATATTATTGGTCTCAACGACCTCGTAGATATTGATCATAATAATCTCCTAAATCCTGTGCATTTGATCAAAAATTTCTTCCTTCTGGCACTTGATCACCAGTCCCATGCTCTTTCCGAGCTCTTCGAGCTCATCTGCCACGTCGCCAAAGCTCTTCGCCGTGCCATTCATGTCCACGATCATCATCATCGTGAAATAATCCTGCACGATTGTCTGCGAAATGTCCTGAATGTTGATCCCATTCTCGGCAAGATATGTGCACACCTTTGCAATAATGCCCACGGTATCCTTGCCAACTACGGTAATGATTGTTTTTTTCATTGAATCATCCTCTTTCAATTTGCGTATTTCAAGCTTATTGCAATAGGTAATATAACACATATCGGAAACATATACAATGGTAATATTACATGAGACGCTCGTCAGGCAATACCATCATTGCTTTCACGTTTGACAAAAATCGCATACGCTGTTCCAACCGCGTAAAGGATCACTGTCAGCACCACAAAGTGCCATCTGGAATCCTGGAGGCGCAGACTTGTTGCGGCCATAAAGCTGTCCAGCACTCGATATGCATGACCAATGATCATGAAAATCCCCCAGAGGATCATTTGTGCAATAATGATCCACTTCTTTGCCTTGAATTTCTTCATGATATACAATACTAAGATAACGATCTCGGAAACCAAAATGATCGCACAAGCGATGATGGATGACGCAGAAAACTGTTTTGCATTGATCAGCGCATATATTGAAACGACTGCCAGAATGGTACTCATGACCATCAGAAATCCGCTCGGAATATCGAAAATGCTTATGCGGAACATGGCTTTAAGTTTTTCCCAGAATGTCTTGGCATTGTTTTCCTCTGTCACATACTCCTTGTAATTTGCAAGACCCAGTTCTACTCGCTTCTCATTTTCTTTCACATGCAACAATCTTACCTTCAATTCAAGCATGGCATATCCAAATGCAAGCAGGAAAAAGACATACAGTCTGGTATGGAATATCACGACAACCCAAAACATGAACATGCCAGCGCCCCAGTAAGCTAGTTTTGGATTTTTCTTGAAAAGAGCAAACATCATGATCAAAAAAGGCAGGAGATAATACGCAAAAAGAACAATTCCTCCCTCGGCCAATACCACGCCGGCTGAATTGCTCAAACCAACATTATTAAAACCCACGTTATCCGACCGAAAAGCTGCCATGTAACTTTGAATTGGGATCTCATAGTCAAAGCCACATCCCAGAATCGGATAATGGATCCAACACTTGATCGTAGCCACGTAATCGTCAACATGGATTGCCAAACTGCCTAAACTGTTATTCATTTTGTGCAGGAAGGCACCAATCCCAATCGATAGTACTGCGACAGAAATCAATGATATTGAAATCTTGGCATATCGTTTCTCTTTGATAAGCTCTACAAAAACAAAAGCAAATGCCACAAGCACGATCAATATAGCCAACATAGCTTTGCTTGACAAAAGTGCAAGCAAAAAACAGACAACTATAGCCAGATTGCTTTTCTTTTTCAAGAATAGTTCCGTATAAATCCCAAATCCGAGAAACAAACCGTACATGGGTCCCTCAGCAAATATGCCCAGATTCCTATAGGTATCTCGTGCAAAGCGAAAAATCCATCTCCTAAAACAAAGGTTAAGATAATTGGTGTTATAATAGCTCCCACCCCAAAACACCATGACGTCAAGCTTCTTACCCCACAGTTTCAATACGCACGCCCCAAACCAAAGAATGAGCGAACATATTGCCAAAAATAGAATGATATACTCCATTAAGTATATCAGCCGGAATGGTTCTTCATTTTTTCTATGAATGCAAAACAATGCAACCATTCCATTCATGAAAAAAAAGAAATATCCTAAAAAGCCCGTGTTAGGATTGGGCGAATCATTTAAAACAACAAACTCAAACGTAAAGACGAAAGAAATAAAAAATAGCGTCATCAAGTTCTTGATGCATTCGAAATTTCTTTTGTCCTTGATCAAATATAATAAGATCAATATATATACCGATAAGATTGCAATCCACATCGCATAAAACTTTGGCTCAAGATCCTGTTCAAAGCAAACGCGATAGACAGAATTACAATCAAGTATTATGATAAGCACGAGGACAAACTCGACAATTCGGATCAAAAAATCCAAGCTCTTTTTTGACAATGCTCTTGCCATGCTTTACACCTATTCCTTTGCGCAAATCAATTATCCGCTTTCTCTCATTACTATCACTAGTTTATTTGCTCAAATCCTTTTTTACGTAAATCCCTATCTTGCTCTCATAATTTCCATACGACAACTGGTTTTTCCAAATCCCGACCCAAATTGGTGATAATTCGTGCCCCAAAACATACTCGGGCGCTTCCTCCTCAAAAGGCACTCCTCGGAAAGTCATCTTACCGATCGTAAAATCAGGATATCCGATTTGAGCGATTCTGGAAAGCGCATTGTCAACATCCTCATCATCTGCCGTCAGGTGGATCACAAATGCGCGATCTTCTTGCCCCATGTTCAGATTGAGGCATGGCGTATGGTCTAGATATGGCAAAACACCAATAATGATCCACATGTCGTTGATGTCATCGTTCTCCCACCTCGCCATCATGGATGCATCCTCTAAATCATTATCTTTTATAAATTGAGCCGCTTCACGCCCCCAAAAATACGGAAGACGAATGTCATGCCAGGATGCAACTACTGTCCATACAATTGGCATACACAAAACATACGCTACTACTAGTTTAACACATATTGGAAGAATTTTCTTCATTTCTTCAGAACATTTTAAATCACTCATTTGGGGCACAAAAATACGCTCTTCTCTTTCTCCGCCCCACGATATCCATGCCCAGTACAAAAAGAGCCCGTACATGATGCCGATATGATGTGCATACAAATAAACAATTCCTGCAAAGAGTGAAAAAGTCACATACGGCAATAGAAAATACTTCAGGTCATGCTTTTTCGACAAGCAGATCATGATCACAAGCATAATCAAGCCAACAATACATCCCAAAACCAAGTTTGACGTCACTAGAGTAATATTCTGCAGATACCCGCCTTCCATGAATATATTCATAAAAAGGCAGTCAGGAAGCATTGCGAAAACGGCATATAGCAATCGAACAAACACGGAGTTCTGTACCTCAATGGACACTCCCGAGGTTGTCGGATATGGCATGATCTGCACCATGATAAGCATCGTGCATAAAAGTAATGCCATAAGTGTTAGAACTCGCAGATCCTTCCCAAAGTCCTTACTAAAAATCTTCCAATGCTTTTCTTGGCAAATATCAAATAGCCATGCTGCCGAAATGCCCCCTGCCACAAGAATGCCATAGGCACCAAGTAAGCAAAGGAACAACATCGTAAGGACAAAACGAACCGGGTGCTCATCTTTCTTGCGAAACTGCAAGGCAATCAATATGATCGCAAGCACCATATACCCATATGGCCTGCAAATAACTCCATATTGATAGAACAGAAAATAATGAAACGGCAACAGACATCTGATCACTCTCGGAAACGGAGAATAAAACAGGATCAAATATCCGGAAAGAATCGGTGCGATCAACGAGATCACATTCAAACTGATTTCATATGGCAATCCGAGTTTGGCGGGAATACAAAGGATCAGATGCCATAACGCCGGATGCCCCTCATAATGCGGGATCAAAAACAATATGTCACGAAGGCTAGCGCATCTTGCGATCTGCCATGCCTGTGCTTCATCAAACCAAGGCTCATGAAAAATGCTGACAATGATCAGTGAAATGATCAACATGGCAAAAACAAACAACTCAACTTTTTTATCTTTGAATCTATTCATCACAACTCTTCTTTCTACCAAAGGGTTAATTCTCTATAGGCTTTATCCCGTATTGTTCCGCAAGGTCTGCTCGCATGTAAATGTACCTGGTCTTAAAGGAATCGCCAAAAGTGCGAAGCATTTTCCAAACGCTGATATATCGTGGCGATATCTTGTATACGGGAACATAATCCTTCCTGGAGACCTCATCTCCATAAATCCTGTCTAGGTCTATCAGTCCTACTACCAAGTCCGGAGGGCCTTGTTCTTTCAACTGTCTGAACACTTCCCTGCTCTCTTCTGCGCTTGCAAATTGATGCCTTGCATATGCCATGTCATCTCTTCCGCCGTTCAGATTGATGCAGAAATTATGCTCAAAGTATGGCATCACCGCTACAGGATCAATGGAAACATCAAGTCCATACGCATTGACCTTTTCAAAAAACTCTTCGTCGGACCATTCAGGCTCCGTAACCTCACCCCATTCCACAAGAAAAGTAGCATTTTCCAAATGATTCTCTTTAATAAATTTAGCGATCCCTCTCGCATTGAAATAATCAAAGCGAATGTCATTCATGGACGCAACAGCAGTCCAAAGGATTGGGATAACTAACGGGATCATGCAAAGAAACACAGCCAACTTTTTAAGCGCGTCCGCATCCTTTTCCGATAGGGTCAGTTTGCCTGTAACTTGCTTTAGCGAGAACCCTCGATCTTCATCCTCAAAAGCAATCCAGAACCAAAAGACTACAAATGCGATGATCACACCCAAATGATGTGCCGAGAAATAAACGACGCCTGTAAAAAGCGAATATAAAACATATGGGACATAGAAGAAGCTTCGATTTTTCTTCGTCCCCCAAAGCCATACAATGATCAGGAAAAGAATACCTATCAGAAGCGCAGCATAAAACTGACCCGAATTAAGAGAAGAAAAGCGTGGCATTCCCTCGCATGAAAGAATGTTTAACAGTGTTGCGTCAGGCAACATCGCAAAGAACGAATACAACATACAAAGCCAAGTTGGATTTGCCTGTTCAATGGAGAACGCAAAGGTATCTGGCCTTGGCATGATCTGAGCAAGCAAAACGACTGCAAATGCTAATAATGTCAGCAACGAAAAGACTCTTCTATCCTTCCAGAATGCGATACTATTCATCTTCCATTGTTTCTCAACGCAGATTTCAAGAGTCCATGCGACAGCCACGCCACCTGCGATCACGATCCCGTATCCGCTCAGTGCGCAAAGAAATGCCATGGAAAGCATAAAACGCCAAGGATGCTCTTTCCTTCCCTTGAAAGTCAATGCCATAAGCATAAGTGCAAGCGTGATGTAACCATAAGGTCTTGAAACAACGCCATTTTGGTAAAAGATGAAATAATGGAAAGGCAGCAAACACTTTACCACCTTCGGAAATGCGGAACGAAAAAGAATTAACCACCCGGAAATGCCTATTGCCAAGGCAGAGAAAAAATGTAAAGTCAGTTCATAGGGAAAACCAAGTTTTGCCGGTATGAATAGCATTAAATGCCACAAAGCAGGATGCCCCTCGTAATGAGGAATCTCAAATAGAATCTCTTTGAGGCTTGCACATCTTGCAATCTGCCATGCTTGCGCTTCGTCAAACCAAGGTTCGTGAAACAGATTCACTATGATAAGCGAAATCATAAAAAACGCAAACACAATAGATTCAGTCAAGCCGTGGCTTGACTGAATCCCCTTTGTTCCAATCTTCTTTTCTTGAAGTACTTTCGTGTTATCCTTCATTGAATGACCACCTGTATACAGACTACTTCTGCTTATTTCTTTTCTTTCTCCTCGTGATAAGACTTCTCAGTGTTCACGGCCCAGAGGTCTTCCTTCTTGCCAGTGCCTCGGATCACGTCAGCCGCAACAAATGCGGTTACCATGGAGTGGTCCATGTTGTTGTAACGGTGCTGACCATTTCTTCCGACGCAGCAAAGGTTATCAATGCCATTCAGATAAGTGATCAGTTTGTCAATGTCGGAATAGGTGTCAAAATAAGCGGGATATGCCTTCTGTACCTTTTCGCGGCAAGTCTCAAGAATCTTTGCATTGTCATCGATCACTCCGATCTTCCGAAGTTCTGCGGTTGCCATGGCAATGCAGTCCTCATCGGTCATGTTCCAGAAGTCATCGCCCTCGTCGCAGAAGTATTCCAAGCCGATCCATACGGAATGCTCAGGGTCTGCAAGCATGTACGGTGACCAGTTGTTGAAGATCTGAATGCGGCCAAGCTTTACGCTTGTGTCCTGAACGTAGATCCAGCAATCCGGAACAATGTTGCCCAAGGTTTTGATGTTGGTCTGATTCTTAAGGGCAAGGCGGTCAACCAAAAGACCAACTGTTACGAAATCGCGATAAGGAAGGCCTTCAGCGATCTTGAGCGCTTCCTCAGGAACCTTTGAATTCACTTCAGCCGAAGTTTCATCTTGGCCCTTCACGCCATTTGATGCCTTGAACGCTTCAAGCAAATCCTTCAGCGGCATGCTGGAGATCACTTCATCTGCTTCATATGAAGTGCCGTCCTCGCAGTGTACAGTGGTGATGCGGCCGTTCTCATCCAAATCAATACCGCTCACTTTTGCTCCAAATACAACCTTTGCGCCCTTTTCCTGCGCTACGGAAAGCGCTTTCTCCCAAAGCTGGCCAGGACCATGCTTAGGATAATAAAACTCTTCGATCAGGGATGTTTCCACCTGACGATTCTTCTTCGGGATCAGCTTTCCAAACACATTTTTTACAAGAGCCCAGATGGAAAGGCCTTTCACGCGCTGAGCGCCCCAATCGGCACTGATCACGCGGGGATGACGCCCCCAAAGTTTTTCCGTATATCCTTCGAAGAACATGGAATAAAGCTTTTTGCCAAAGCGGTTAATATAAAAGTTCTCAAGAGAGGTCTCAGGAAGCTTATGAAGGCAACTTCCGAGGTAGGAAAAACCTGCCTTCATGCTGGTCAGGAACCCCATGTTGATAAAGGTCTGGGGCTTCATGCTAATGGGATAATCAAAGAATTTCCCGTTGTAGTAGATGCGGCTTACGCGATGGCGGATCAAGAACACTTCGTCCGTCTTCTCGGGGTCTGGGCCGCCCTCTACAAGTCTGGATTCTCTTCCAAGGATCAGGTCATCCTTCGACGGTGCGCCCTGATAATCCAAGATTCCGCGCCACCATTCCATGACGCGATCATCCTTTGAGAAAAAGCGATGTCCGCCAATGTCTATGCGGTTTTGGCCATGTCGAACCGTTCTGGAAATGCCACCCACCTTATCTGAAGCTTCCAGAATCACAATTTCATATTGATCCTGGTCCTTTAACAATTCATATGCAGCAGTAATACCAGCAGGGCCCGCACCGATCACGACAATTTTTTTCATTCGTTTTTCCTCTCTTTCATCGCGGATCAAATCCACATTATTATCAAAAACCTTGAATAGTCATAATATATTTATCGGCATATCGACAGGGGTTTAGTAGGTGTTCACGGGACTTAATCCGTACTTTTCGATCAAATCCTTGTGAACATAGATATATCCCTTAGATATAATGTTGTATTGTGACGGAAATGCTTTCCAAATGTTTGGATAAGGCGGGTATTCATAAACAGCCACGTAATCCGATGATTTCACGTCATCCCCAAACAAAAGCTTTAAGTTCGTCTCATGGATGATCACGTCGGGCAGGCCCATTTCCTTCCAGGCTGCCATTACGCGCTCATTCTCCTCTCGACTCGGCACGCGGTGTAGCACATAGGCTGCTTCGTCCGTTCCCATACCAAGGTTCATGCAGAAGTTGTGGTCAAAATACGGAATCACCGCCACGGGACGCGCCACGATCTCGGTATTGACATAATCCATGGCATCATAGTCCGTCTCACGAACTTCATAAGGAACAGTGATGTCATATTCCGCCATGACCTTAAGTTCATAAAGACCGGTCTCTTTCAGGAACTTCGCCATGTCCCTGCCGTAATAATACTGTGTCGTTACGTCAAGGAAGGACGCTCCGATCGTCCAGTATAACGGCATGATCAGAACAAGCGCAAGTCCAAACTTTCCAACCATTCCGAGGGTTTTCTGGTCTTGTTCTTTGATCTTCAGCTTCTCTTTCCATGCTTTCCAGGTCTCACACTTGTCTTCGTCTTCCAGTGCGATCCAAAGCCAAAAGATCGTAAAAGCAAGAAGCATGCCCATGTGGTGGGCACAGAAATATACCACAGCCGCGAAAACAGCGAACAGAACATATGGAATCAAGTAATAATGGCGGTTTTTCTTGTTGGAAATACCGAGGATCACGGCAAGGTAGATCAATCCAAGTACGATGCCTACAAGAAGGATCGCGAAAGATATGCTCGCGCGGCTAAGGTATGCCGCGCCCTCAAGCACCGTAAGTACCGTGCTGTCAGGAAGCATCACAAAGAAAGTATAGAGAAGTCTTGTGATGATACTGTTCGATGCCGCTCCGCCAGAAGTTGCATAGGTGTCGGACCTCGGCATGATCTGCAGGATGATCAAAACAGCTACGACAAGGAGGCACGCCAAGCCCAAGATGCGCTTGTCTTTCCAGAATTTTGCGCTGTAGAGATCCCACTCTTTTTCTCTGCAGATGTCCCAAAGCCACGCGATGCAGATACCGCCGGCAAGAACAATGCCATAGCCACTGAAGGCACAAAGGAACGCCATCGGAAGGATGAATCTCCAAGGCTTTTCGTTTCGTGTCTTAAACGCCATTGCCATGAGGAGCAGGCAGAGCACGCTCAGGCCGTAAGGTCTGGAGATAATGCCGTATTGGTAAAAGAAGAAATAATGGAATGGAAGGCTGTAACGAACCAGCTTCGGAAACGGAGACTTGAATAAAAACAACCAGCCGTAGATCAGCGCAGCAAGGATCGCTACGGATTTTAACCCTATTTCGTAAGGCACGCCAAGCTTTGCGGGAATGGCCAGGATCAAATACCAAAGGGACGGATGACCCTCGTAATGCGGAATGTAGAACAACAGGTCATGAATGCTTGCGCCGCGGGCCATCTGCCAGGCCTCAGCCTCGTCGTACCAAGGTTCGTGGAAGCATGCGATCACGATTAGAAGCACGGCATATGCCGCAAAAATCAGCCATTCAATGAATTTGGATTGTTTGTTTGATTTCATGTTCTCTTCCATGATCCACTCTCTTTCCTTCCACGGCTCTTCCTTCAGTCATCAGATCGAAATCTTCATTCCTTTATGAACTTCTCCGAAAAAAGCCTATAATTATATATCGTCAAAAACCGTCAATTATTCAATCTTCTTGCGTTAAGGCATCTTTTCAAAAGCGCTTTCGGAGCGATTTTCTTAATTATCATTCCGCGCCGCAATTTGCTTCTTTTTAAGCTATTTCTACTACCCTCGAAACTTCATCCCTTTTGGCCACGCTGAGTCTGAAATCTCCCGCCTGATAAGGGTTGTCGCCAAGATTGATCTCGAGGCGTACGGCTTCATAGGCCAACTCCGGCAGGTTGTTTTCCTTGCTGAGGTGTCCCAAAATGATCTCCTGCAAGTTGTCATGAAGGACTCTGCATAGAAGCTTTCCGGAATTCTCATTCGAAAGGTGGCCGCGGTCACCCAGAATTCTTTGTTTGAGATAATACGGGTACGGCCCAACCTGCAGCATGTTCACGTCGTGATTTGCCTCGATAAGCAGCGCATCCATGCCACGAAGGCAGTCGACCGTATAGTCATTGTAAATGCCAAGGTCCGTACAGATACCGACCTTCTTGGAACCGTAGGAAATGCGAAATCCGACGGGCTGTGCGGCGTCGTGAGAGATTTTCATGGGATTGACGGTGAGGTCCTTGATCGTGAACTTCTCGTCTTCCCTGATCTCATAAAACAGGTCCGGTGCGATGTCACCGGTCTGCTTCATCTTCTGAATGGCCTTGATCGTGCCCTTCGTTGCGTAAATCGGGATGTCATATTTCCTCGCCAAAACGCCAAGTCCCGCGATGTGGTCTGCGTGCTCGTGTGTGATAAGTATCCCGTCCACGTCGCGTCCGGACAGGCCAAGCGAATTCAAGCCGCATTCTGCCTTCTTCCCGCTGATGCCGACATCCACCAGTAAATGTGTGCACTCCGATCCCACGTAAGTGCAATTTCCGCTGCTTCCGCTAGCGATGCTACAAAGTCTCATGATTCCTATTTCCTAACTTAAAATTTTATTTTAGCGAGCCTTCGATCGATCTGCCTGTACGCTTTCTCAAGCTCGCCGCTGTTGTCGATCACGAAGTCGCTCCCTGCGCGAAATTCCTTTTCGGTCAGCTGCGCGGCCATGATCTGCCGCACCTTTTCCTCGCTATAGCCGCGGTCCTTCATCAGTCTTTCTTTGCGGACTGATTTCTTCGCATAGATATACCACATCTCGTCCACAAGCTCTTTATAACCGCACTCGATAAGAAGCGCCGCCTCCACAAAGAAAAGCTTCACCGTGCCCTTTTTGCGGGCTTTTTCCAGCTTTTTTAGGAGATACTCTTTTACTGCAGGATGCACGATGGCGTTGATCTTCAAAAGGAGCGTTTCGTCCGCAAAGATCTTGTCCGCCATGCGCTTCTTGTCAATGTCGCCGTCCTCATTCAGAACGTCTTTCCCGAGAATTTGAACTAACTTTCGGAAGCACGCCGTGCCAGGCTTTTTCACCTCATGGGCGACTTCATCTGCAAGATAAATCTCGCAGGGATAATGCTCTCGTATATATGTCAGAATGGCGGATTTTCCGGCGCCCACGCCGCCCGTGATACCGATGAATTTCATTTGACACCTCTTTGCTCTCACACAACATGTCCGTTTTCCAAATTTTTGCGGCGACTCATGATTCTAACTGCATTATTTTGCATCGTACCAATTGTCACCTTCGTGGACGTCCACCACAAGCTCGACAGCCAGATCTGCTGCAGATTTCATGCAATCCTCAAGGATTTGCTTCGCCTTCTCGGCTTCATCTTTTCTGGCTTCGATGATGAGTTCATCGTGCACCTGAAGGATTAACTTCGACTTGAGGCCTGCGTCTTTCAAAGCCTTCCACACCTTCACCATCGCGATCTTGATGATATCGGCCGCCGTACCCTGGATCGGCGAATTCATGGCCACGCGCTCACCAAAGGCGCGCTGCATGCCATTCGAGGAGGAAAGCTCAGGGATGGGGCGCCTACGGCCAAACATGGTCACGCTGTAACCCTTGTCCTTCGCGCTTGAAACGCAGGCGTCGAGGAACACCTTGATGCCAGGATAGGTCGCAAAATACTGCTGAATGTAAACCGCCGCTTCCTTCGGCGTAATGCTCAGGTCCTGGCTGAGGCCAAAGGAACTGATGCCGTATACGATGCCGAAGTTCACGGCCTTGGCGTTGCGCCTCTGCAGGGGCGTCACCTCATCAAACGGCACGTGAAACACCTTGGACGCCGTGATGCGGTGAATGTCTGCGTCCATATGATAGGCCTCAATCAACTGCGCATCATGCGACATATGTGCCAGAATGCGAAGCTCGATCTGCGAATAGTCCGCGTCGAGGAACACATGCTCCGGCGCGGGCACAAAGACCTTGCGTATCCTTCGGCCAAGTTCCATGCGCATCGGGATGTTCTGGAGATTGGGCTCCGTGGAACTGATGCGTCCCGTAGCCGTAATGGTCTGGTTAAAGCTGGTGTGGATCCTTCCATCGTCGGCAATGCAGGAGGCAAGCCCGTCCGCGTAGGTGGATTTCAGCTTCGTAAGGCCTCTGTATTCAAGTATTTCGCTCACGATCGGCACGTCGGGTGCGAGCTTTTCAAGAACGTCCGCGGCGGTGGAATATCCCGTCTTCGTCTTCTTGCCGCCCGGAAGCTTCATTTCTTCGAACAGGATCTCGCCGAGTTGCTTGGGAGACAGAATGTTGAACTCACGACCTGCTTTTTCATGGATCGAGTGCTCAAGCTCGGTGATGCGGCTCATCAGCGCTTCGCCATAAGCTTTCAGCTCCTCGCGCTTTGCGATCACGCCCTCGCGCTCCATGTCATATAAAACAAGGGACAGCGGCATCTCCACCTCCGTCATGAGGCGGTCCATGCCCTGATCCTTTAACTTTTGCTTCAGGATTGGCGCAACCTTTCGGGCGGCACAAGCGCAGCTGCATAGGTACTCCTTTACCTTGTCCGCATCTTCTTTCATAGCCTGCGATGCGCTCTTCTTGCCAAAGGTCTCCACCTTGCCAGGGATCAGAACGTTCAAGTGCTCGGAAGCGATCGTGTCCATCTCATAATCGCTCTTTAAGGGATTTATAAGATAGGCCGCGATCAGGGTATCAAAATAGCGATCCGTGGAGGTTTGATCCAGGAAGGCATATTGGTGCTTGATGTCAAAGGTCGCGATGGAAAGCTTGCGGGAAATTTCTTGCAGGTAGGTGCGAAGGGAAGATTCGCTGGCAGTTGTTGCCCTGCTGTTTGCATTGTCCTTTTGCGATAGGTCGTTTCCGGCGCCTGCTTTTGCGTCGTTTCCGCTCTCCGTCTGCGGCATCCCATCCGTCGTCATGCCCATGAAATCAAATAGGCTGAGCTGCTTGGGCTCTTCCTTTACTTGGGACGGTTCGAAGAAATATGCCGTCTTGTCGTCAGTCGACACCGCAATGGCAAGGATCTTGCCATCTTCAAGAAGGGGCATAAAGCCAATCTCAGAAGAAGACTTCGCCAGAATGCCCTTTAACGCCTCCAAATCATCGAGGGTGACCAATTCCTCCCAAAGCTTCGCCTTGCCAGTTTGTGCGCCTTCTTCGAAGCGAGAAAGCATGTTGCGGAATTCCAGCTTCTTAAACAGCGCATATGCTTCTGGCGTATAATATCCTTCCGCCTTGGCGGAATCATAATCCAGGGTCAGGTCACAGTCCGTCTTTATGGTGGCCAAAACCTTCGAGAGGTCTGCCAGATTGCGGTTCTCGGCAAGCGTCTCGCGGATGCTCTTCTTTTGAATCTCATCAAGATGGTTGTATATCTCGTCGATCGAGCCATAGGTCAGCATGAGGTCCGTGGCGGTCTTTTCACCCACCTTGGGAACTCCAGGGATATTGTCGGCCGTATCGCCCATCAACGCTTTTAACTCAATGAACTGCGCAGGTGTCACCTGGAGCTTTGCTTTGACGTCAGCAGCATAATAATCTTCTATCTCCGTGCGTCCCATCTTGGTCTTGGGAATGCGGATCTTCACATGATCCGATGCAATCTGCAAAAGGTCGCGGTCGCCCGAAACCAGCGCAACTTCAAGGCCTGCATTTTCCGCCTTGCGGGCCAAAGTGCCAAGGACGTCATCCGCCTCGAAGCCTTCTTTTTCAAGGATTTCCACATGCATGGCACGCAGAACCTCCTTGATCAGCGGTACCTGCTCGCGAAGCTCATCCGGCATAGGCTTTCTCGTGCCCTTGTAGGCCTCGTAAAGCTGGTGGCGGAAGGTCTTTGCATGCACATCAAAAGCAACCGCCAGGTACTGCGGCTGCTCCTCTTCCAAAATTCGGAACATAATGTTCAGAAATCCGTAGACCGCATTCGTATGCAGTCCCTCCGAGTTCGTCAGGTCCGGAAGGCCGTAGAATGCGCGATTTAATATGCTATGCCCATCAATGAGAACCAGTTTCTCGCTCATGAAATACCCCTTTAACTCTCTTCAAGCCACACGCACGCCATGCATGTGATGTATGCCTATGCACCTTTGAACCACAGTCTTCAGACCATCAGAAGCCAGATTGCGACGCCAGCGATCACGCCGACGGCAACCACTTCGATCCAAAAGCCCAGCTGGATCATGCCTTCATTGCGGCGGATCTTGCGTTTGGACTCATCCAAGCGACGCCCCCACTCCTTGTGCAGATCAAAGGCTTCGCCGTTTTCAAGCTTTTGCAAACCGTCGGTCACAAGGAAATTGATCGTCATTTCCTCCTTGCAGTCCTCACAGCTTTGCATGTGCTCATAAAAGTCTTTGAGGGTCAAGTAGTCCAGCTTTTTCGCCACATAATCCGGAATCAGTTTTTCGAATTCCTTACATGTCATGCGTTATGCCTCCACAATACAACGCCTACGCCTCTGTTGTTTCTCCAGCGCTTTCAGCGCCGCCCGACTTGCCACTCTCGGACTTTATGCTTTCAGCGTTTGCAGTATGTGCCTTCTTTGTTGCTTTTGCAGTTGATTTCTTCTTTTTTGATGATTTCTTGCTTGCAGATCTTGTTGCAGATTGCTTTTGCTTCGAAGGTTGTTTTTCTGCCTGCTTCCCTGTTTGCTTGGCAGGTGCCTCCACCTTCTCCTCCACATGCTTTACATAAAGCATAGCGTTTTGGCTTGTCACTTCAAACTCAGGTAGTGCCTTCACAAAATTGCTGAATTTGCTGTATTTTCCGTAGTTTCTTGCATCGAAATCGGAATAAAGACGCGTCAACATGCTAGCCAGCTTACTCATCTGGATCTGGCCGTTTTCGTCTGAATTCTTGTCAATAATGTCCAGCATGCTCTTCTTGATCACGGAAAGCTTGGTGATAGGCGTAGGAACACTTTCCTGCTCCGTAGCGCTTGTTGCTCCGCCCGTTTTTGCAAGACGCTTTTCTTCTTCATCCGAGATGGAGTTCTTTAGCAGAATGTCCAGTACTTTAAATTCATCACAGGACTTGACAAAGGGTGCCGGTGTCTTGGACTCGCCCATACCGATCACAAACTTACCAGCCTCGCGAAGACGCATTGCAAGACGCGTAAAATCACTGTCCGAGGACGCAAGAATAAAGCCATCGACATGATCTGCATAAAGAATGTCCATCGCATCAATGATCATCGCGCTGTCCGAAGCGTTCTTGCCGTAGGTGTAGCTATATTGCTGGATTGGCGTCAGCGATGCATCTAGCATCACGCTCTTCCAACTGTTCTTTCCAGAACTTGTCCAATCACCGTAAATCCTGCGAACACTCACGGTCCCATAGTTCTTGGCCTCATTCAGCATTATATTCACGTAAATTGGAGAAATATTATCCGCATCAATGAGTAACGCTAACTTGCGATCTTCTACATCCATAAAAAACTCCTCGTCTCCATAAAACCAACATGAAATCACGCGGCAAAATATGCGTTCATATACAAATACTTGTATAAAAAGCCACATAAACATACCAATTCTAGTATATATGGAAACGAGAAAATATTCAATGTTTTTTGAAGATTTTGGGGAAATGATACAAAGAAAAGCGGGTGTCCATTGGACACCCGCCTGTGATAACTTATTTGGTTTACAGGGAACCCATCAGCTTTCCCTTGTGAGTATTGAACTCTGCCTCGGTAAGCATGCCAGCCTTCTGGAGATCCATCAGGTTGGTTACGCGCTTCTTGAACTCGTCCATGCCAGTGTAAGGTGCGAAGATTGCATCGATGCACTTCTTCTTCTGTGCCTGATACTCAGCTTCGGTCTCAAGACCCATCTTAGGCAGCGCCACATATACGGAAATTCTGGTAACGAAATCCGGGATGCTGTCGATCTTGGAGAGCAGGCCTTTCTTCTTGGATTCGAAATCCTCAGCAGTGAGCCAGCCGCCATCCTTCAGTGCCACAAGATTCTGGCCGATTTCCTGAACGTCTGAAGGACCAGTGATTTCTTTCATCATGACTGCATCGATAACAGGGGTCTGCTTCTTGCGAAGGTCTGCCTCGGAAATGATGCGCTCTTGAGAAAGAAGCGGCCACTTGTTCATTCTGTCTACCATGCCAGTCAGAGCCTGACCAGGCTTTACGTCGATCATGTTGAACAATGCGGTCATCATCTGCTTGTGCTCGTTCTGGGAGATCATCTGGCAATCTACCAAAACAGGGAGCTTACGAAGCTTTGCGATGAACACTTCAGGGCTGTCTTCCAAGGTAATTGCAACGTCGTTAACCATTACCTGCTTGTACTTGTTGTACTCATCAGAAGTAAGGATACCGCCGGCTTCCATGCAGACAAGCTTCTGGATGTTTCTGCGATACTCTGCAGGATCCGTAACGTTTACGTCACAGCATTCCTTGATGATGTCATTGCAGTTATTCTCAAATTCCTTCTCGGAAAGCAGTCCACAATCTACAAGAACGATGAGCTTCTGGATCTTCTCGTTGAAGTCAGTCAGATCATTGTACTCACAAACGATCTCAAACTTCTTGGTGTAGTACTCCTTCTCGCCAAGAACGCCACAATCACGAAGAACGTTCAGCTTGTCAACGCGCTCGTTGTACTCCTCAACGGACATCTTGCCCTTCGGTGCGGGTGCAGGAGCCGGTGCAGGTGCCGGAGCGGGTTCGGGCTTCGGTGCAGGTGCCGGAGCAGGCGCGGGCTTTGGAGTGGGCGCGGGTGCCGGCGTAGGCTTGGGAGCAGGTGCAGGTGCAGGCGTAGGTGCCGGAGCAGGTGCGGGTTTAGGAGCATTCGCATTGCGAAGCTCTGCCACTGACTTAGCCTGACCCTTTTCCTCTGCGGACTGCTCTTGCTGTTGCTGCGTCTGTGCAAGATCGCCAACACGAGCATTGTATGCTGCCACCTTCGGAGCCTCATCTACAAATCCGCCGTCTGCGCGAAGCTTCTTCAGAAGCTTTGCTGCCAGATCCATATCCTTCAGCTGAGGGAATACCAACTGAACCTTCTTTGAGCCATACAGATTGTCCAGACTCGTATTGATCGCAAGCGCAGGCTCTCCGGAATACTCGGTTTCGAAAATGCTGCTGATCTTGCCGATGCTTACTTCAAATTCATCACTGTAACCGTTCTTACCTTCGGTGTTACAGATATATCCCTTACCGGATATTTTGTTGTTCTCCACTTTAAGGAACATGGCGGCGTCATTGTTCCTACTTAAGATGCTCCTTAAATTACCGCCTGATTTACAAGTGAAAACTTGTGCCCCTTCCATAAAAGTGACCTCCTTCCAAGTACTTCATTAGCCCCCACTGAGTCGCATAATGACAAAAATACCCGCAATCCAAGTTGGATGACGGCTATATGAAATGCTATGTCGTGTTTGATAATACTATAATAACAAGGTGTAGCCGATTTTTCAAGGGCTTTTTTTCATTTCGTCGAACAAATTGTTTGAAAAATTCTCAAATTCATGCAAAATCTACAAAAACTAAGGAAAAGCCTGTTGAAATACGGATCTCGCAACAAAAATTGCGCCTCTCGTCTTGCAATATAAGGGGCTCGGCGCTGGCCGAGCCCCAAAAGTTTTAGAAATATTGATTTTGTGCCGTAAGATTAGTCGAGTCTGAAGAGAGGTTGTGAGCTGAATTCCACCTTAGTTATAGCCCTATCGTCTGATGTTGTTCTGGTATTGGTCGACTCAAACCTAATTGTGGTCCTTCCCTCATCCAAGAAGCTCAACTTATATCTCACATAATACTCTTCGCCTACCGTCAGCTTGTAATCACCGTGTAACTTCTCTACTTCGGTTGAACCCGGTGATTTTGCATCTTCAAGTGATGCATAGATCATCATTTCTTCATCGTCGTCATCAAACATTGCCTTCGTGAAGATTTCGGTACATCCGTTATTATCCATTGCTTTGAACTTCACGTATGCATAAGTCGAATCAGAGAAATCACCTTCGCTGAGAAGCACTTCCGTTCCAGCATATGAACCATCTTCGTTATACAGGTAGTCTACGGGAAGGGTAATGTTGTAAATTCTCTCAGGTGAAAGATTAGTGAGATTTGCCTCCGTGCTGGTCACCTGAATAAAAGGTAGACCATACTTCGGGCGATATGCAGCAACCAGAGTATTTACAAACAACTTTCGTTCTTCGCCGTTTGCAACAGCTGAATGTCCCACGCCTGAATAGAAAATGTTGCCCTTACTAAAAATGTAGTAGTTGTTTGCAGCATCCTGAGGAACTGCGCTGTACATCAAGGCTATGTATCTTGAATTATTATTAGCGGTTTCTCTCTTTTTGTATCCAGAATTAACACGAGAATCATTAGCCAGGGAAGACATTGCAGGATCTTGTAATGTATACCATACCGTAAGATCCGCATCCTCCATATTCAGCTGCCACCACTGGCCGTGCGTTTCACCAACGACGAAATCTATGTTGATCGTATAAGGATACTGGGTAATCTGTCCTTCGTTTACTCTGGTAACCACCTGTGATAAAGTATTACCATAATAAGGACTGTTCGTACCACCTGCGCTGTTACCGGAATAAAGCGGCTTGTTGTCTTTCGGATTCAAAACCATGTACTTGTTCTGGATGCGTCCGTTTTTACCATCGTTATTGCCTGCGCATGAGTAACAGATCGTGTTGTATAGCGAAAAGCCCTGAAGGCCATCTTTCGTTGATCCAATATAACCTGCGTCATATCTAACATTATTGTTAATGTAATTTGATATGTCATTCTTTAGTCCAGAACGGAAATAGCCATTATCACTAGACAAATAATTGCTGTACTGCATATAACGATTCATACCCATGAGCTCGCGCATCATCGTATTTGCAGTATATCCATATCTTCTCGACTCAATTTCCTTCCAAGGCGAATTCACATTGATGCTGGTCCAACCAAGGTTGAATACTTTATTGTTAGGATTCGTGTAGGAAGACGTCGTGTCATGGGTAAACAGAATGCTACATCCCTTTGCGGCAAAGTAGTAAAGATACTCTGCGTTACCATAAGTATTGATCATGTCGGTAAAACCATAGGCATCATCAAAACCAACCACGATCATGTTGAAGTCGCCAAGAGTATAGTAATCATTCGCAGCATCACCCGTCACTGTTATCAGCTCGGATGCATACGGGTTTGTAGTGGCATTGTAATCTCTGAAAGCCAAAGGCGTTGACTCTATCTCATGCAACACATCCTTATTCGGGTTTGAAGTGGCATCGTTCGTGATATTGATCGGACTGCCCATGTCAAATTTAAAGGTATTGTGGTTGTCGTATGATTTCTTGAACACTTGCATGAACTGACGCCAAGTCATCTTTACCACGGTGATGTCAAAGTCTTTGACATCAGAGTATAGTGTCTGCCAATTCCCGTTAGATCTCGTTGTACTTCTTTTTCCGTTCAATGCGTTGTTGGAAAGATCTACCAGAGTATAAGGGTTTTCTTTGTTTGACGCTGCAACGTTATTCTCATTCTTGTTACCCGTGTTATGCGTAGGGATAATCTGTAATGCGACGATCTTCTGCACTGCTCTGTCCGGAGAAACGGCTTCTCCATGTTCGCTAGTTTGTGCTTTGACTGCCGAACATCCTTCCAACGAGTATCTCTTGTAAATATTATCCCTGCTTACAACTTCAATACGCCACTGAACAAAACCAACCCATTTGTCAGGCATTTTAACACTGATCGTGCTATCAGTTTCGGTTATCGGAACCATTCTAGGCGTAATGACTTCGTTCTTCTCATCATTCGTCCAATCTTCGGTAAATACGCTATCCTTGTTTCTGTCAACGAAAACTCGGTAAGCATAATCCGTCTTGTTGGGAACTACTACATGGAACGAAAGCACAGGCTGTCCATCAGATTCTGCAAGATATCTTGCATTAACATCTGCAACCGCACTATCATATACCTTAGGACCGGAAAGAATCTGAGCCCTGCCTTTCAAGCGATTACTTACCATTCTGTCAATCTTATCCAGCATATCCTTGGTATAATAACTGTACTCAACGCCCGGCTTTTCGGGGTCATAATTATCAAGGAACTGCTTCATTACGCATTGTGAAGACTGATCAACATAAGGATGATCCATGCTTCCATTCTTATATAGCGTATCAGCAATTACAATCGCATACTCAGCTTTAAGGAATTCAACTAGTTTAGCCTGCTTTTTATAGGTCAGATCGTTGCCCGCCTGTCTTGTAACACTACCTGACGTTCCAAGGAAAGCAGCCTCATTTGTCCAATACCCATCATCATCTCTTTTACTGGTATTTATTCTTAACGTGTCACCAATATGGAAATAAACCAGGCCATCCATACTGTTGTCAACGAAATCTGTACGGTTCGCGCCTGCAGTGGCACCGTCAACACCAAGAACATCACGATACTCAATAACAGGAGTCTCTACTTCTTTTCCTTGACCAGCGGTGTATCCCCATTCACCATATTCTGTTCGCGTTCCGCCCCACCAGCCGTTTGATACCTGTCTCGAGTCTTTTCTTCCAGCCTTTCTCCTCCCATCATCAAAATAACCGTCAGCATTCTCAACATACCACGTACCCTTGTTTTGCCCAGTGTTGGGTTTCCATACTTTTCTCATGACAGTCACAGGCTCTTGACCGATTACTTTACTAGTGGCAAATCCAGCTTTATATACATCACTTCCGGTCCACAAACCGCCCGTATAGTCTCCAATATAGATCAAGTCATACTTACTGTTCAGGTCTTCATTCTTAGATACAAACTGTTGCATTACCTGATGCTCAATCTTGGAGATGGATGTATCCGTGCCGATGCGCTTCGGTATAAGTTTGAGCACGTCACTTCCGTCGAAATTCCACTCATAGCTAATACCATCTTCCGCCATCTTGACACTGGGTTCCAAATCCAAAACGGTAATTGAATTATCAAAATAATAGTTTACCAACTCGCTTGCATCGATGACATACTTCATCGCAAGGCTTGAAGAAGCATTGTTTGCCTTGTTTGAAATCTTTTCATATTTCTCAAGGAAGAAGTTAAAATCGTCGTACTTATCCTCTGCGCCCCATTTGTTTGCGCCCGTGGAAAGATACTTCAACGAAGAAGGATCATATAGCTTCGTATAATTCTCTATCAGCGCAACATCCGTCGGTGTTACAAATACATGTCCCTGAACATAATAATCATCTTCTCTGTTCCAATTGGTCCCATCAAAATAGGCATGCAGTGTATCACCTGCGTAATTATTCCAATATGCCTTCTTGTATGCATTCTCGCTTCCGGAGTATCTTTCCTCCGCACAATAGAAGGATACACCAGACCAATACAGCTTCTCATCCTCCGTCATGAGCGGGTTGTTAAAGCGCATAATGCCATCGCCGCCAACATCGAAACGCTTTCTTTTATCCTCAGCTTTAACTGCACCCGAGGACTGTGGACCACCGTCAAAGAAATATTTGATTGCAAAACCAGGATTTGCTGAAGTGCAGGCAAGCCATAGCTTTGCAAGGTTGTTCTTGTAGCCGGTTGCGCCATTGCCATGATCAATCAGAGTTCGATCAAGTCTATATCTGCCATAGGTTCTGCCCGTCATGATGTCAGTATAATCATCAGCGATGCAGATGGAATCAATAACCAAAGCAACATAGTTGCTATACTTAGAAACTCTCTCAAGAATCTTGTATGCAGAGTCTGCATCTAGCTCCTGAGTTCCTCTAAAGCCTTTCGTCGTCAAAGTGCTCTTGGGAAGGTTGAAACGATTCATCGTAGCATCATTGACATTCTTGCCTCTCCAAAGATCAAGAAGACCTGCTTCATCTTCGTCCTGAGTGCCATCATTGTTCTTGTCATAAAAGAGCTTCAGATCAGCGTTGAAGTAAATAAGATCAGCCTTATTAACCCATGCCTGGTTTGACTTCAGATCTTCAGCTGTGATAGTCTTTACGATCACAGAGTAATTCTTTGCATCTGCTTCCTTGGCAACGATGGACTTCTTTACCAAAAGGTCATAGCTTTCGTAGTTATACAGACAACCCGTTACATCAAAATAAGGGTCGGAAGTATTTGCCTTACGAACGGTGTAAAAGCGATTTCCAATGTATGTCTGATTGTCAATCTTCAGTCTCGGGAAGTAAACATCACTGTTCAGGTTTGCTTCCAGGTCAAGGTAAAGGTTGTTAAACATTCCCTCTGACCTATATTGATTCATAAGATATGTATTTGTCGTATGCCAAACAAGCGTGGTCTGCGCAACTTCTGCTGAATTGAGAGGATCAGCCTTCACAATGCTTCTTACGGTGATCGGGTTACCATCCGCATCGGTCGAGGCTTCTTCCTTCAGGATAAAAGTACCAGTACCCTGCTTTACAACTTCATAGTAGCCATAAATCTCTTTGGCTTCCGTCTTTTCTTTTGCATCCCATTCATCGGTCGTAAAACGCAGTTTGCTCTTTCCTGCTTCAACGCCGCCTTCCTCATCGCTCTTGTCCGTAGCGGTAAGGTTTGTATTCTGATAGAAGGTGATCTGGCCTTCTGCCTCATCGGGGAAGAAGAACAGGTTTCCGGCAATCTTCGTCCATTTACCAAAGCCAAAGAAATCCCCGCCGTCTTCACTACCGGTGAGGTCCTTGATTGCCATCGCGTTTCCGCGAAGCATCTCCATATCAACCGGCTCACAATCAGCTACAAGATAACCGATCGAGGAAAAATCGAGTGCCGGCACAACTTCCAGTATCAAGAAAGGATTCGCTGACGTGCCCTTAGCCTCGCCATGTGTCAGAGAGGCAGCGGATGAAGCATTCTCCTTGATCACTTTTCTCTCGCGGGTAAGAACCTTTCCGTTTTTCACGGTGTTGTACTCGCTCGTAGTAACATTTCCGTTATCGTCCTTAGTTACTCTTTTTGCAGCAGCAAAAATACTCTCTGCAGGTATCATTGCAAATACCATGCACAGAACCAGGAGAACGGAAAGCACTCTTCTTGTCATCTGTTTCGTTTGAACTTTTCTCATAGAATTCGTTCCTCCTTATGAGCCGTAAGGTTAAGGTTCGTCTGATGCTTCAGGAGACGGTTCCGGAGTCGGTTCCGTGGTTTCCGTCGGCATTTTATATACGGAATTCCTCAGGCTAAAGACATCGGATACGATGTAGCTTTGTGCCTGAGTGTTCTGATTGCCTTCTTTTAAGCTAAGCTTGATCTCAACTGCGTTCATGTTGTTCGGGTCAACGCCACTTGGCACATAGAGATCAATCATTTCAACATGCTCACCGATTACGTCTTCGGGGGCAAGTGTCGCGGTAGGCTCCAGACATGGGTAGGCTGCATATCCTGCCGCTTCAATCTCAGTGTTGTATGCCGTCGGATCAGTTGCCTCGTCGAACTCAGCGTAAAGCTTTCCTCCTCGACAGTAGATGATGGTCCGGTAATACTTCATGCTCGAGTCTACAACGGGCTCTCCAGTCGCATATACTAACTTGGAAGTCGGCATACGATACAAGATCAATACCTTTCCAGCTTCACCAATCTCGATTCGGTTGCTTTCCATCACCCAGTTGCTCAGCTGCTCCATCAGGATCTGTGATTCCATCTGAAGATCCACGCTATACTGCGAGATTCGATAGCTCCTCTCGGCATTGTATAGGAATAATGTTGCAGCACCGATTACGATGGTGGACATACCAATCGCAATTACTAATTCTACTAGGGTTAAACCTTTGTTATTGAGCTTTTTCACCCTGTGCTCCTCCGTTTCCAGAAATTGCATTTATCGTTTCTCAGCGAAGTGCTTTCCCGTTTTAGGATTGATCCTGATCTCCGTGTCAAAAGAACCGCAAACAACGATCTTACGAATGTCTTCCGAACCTACGGTTCTAAGAGTTCCATCTCTCTTAAAGGACACAACGGCTTGTGTAATTGAAGTGACAAGCTCTTCATCGCCGCCATCACCAACCACTTTGTAAATCTCGAGGTTGGACCCAAGGCAGTTGCCGCCCTTACCGTCTGTCGAAACTGCAGAATCGTTAACACAAACATAATAGTCGTCGCCAACCTTGTAGATGTGCATATATCTCGGCGTTTCTTTTGTCATTGCAAGGATCTGCAGCTTCGAAAGAGCATCCGTGACATGTGTCACCATCTTCTCCGTGTTGGCATATTTAATTCTTGCAAGCATGGTCAGGGAAAGCGCTGCCATAATCGCAACGATAGCTGTCACGATCACAAGTTCGACCAGCGTAAATCCCTTTTGGTCTTCATGAAATCTCATAAAACCCTTCCTCCTGCTTATGGTTTATTCGATCGTCTTCGTCCAGTTGTCAAAAGTCATGTACTTATCAATGGAGGTACCGCTCATGATTTCCTCTGCCACCTCTGCGTAGCCCTTGAAGAGCTTCGAGAACACTGCGTCGTGCTTCAGCGTTGCATCATGGGAGATCATTTTGGAAATCAGAACCTCATCCGCTTCGATCACGCTGCCGGACCCGTCTACCGTGATCTTTCCGCCGCTGATGACCGTACCCCTAAAGTTTCGGGACACCTCTACGTCGCCCTTAGCGATTACAAGACCGCTGGTGTAGTCTTCCGGAATCGTAAATGTGGTATTGTGTTCACCAACATTGTTTACGATAGCCACGATAACGTCAGAGCTCTCTCCCAAACCTGCTTCTGTCCAGCTATTGATATACTTATATCCATCAACCAGATGGGGATCAGATCTTTCGTTCAGCTTCTCAAAAAAGCCAGGCCACTGAGTCATATCGATCAGGTTGTTAAACAAAGTGGGATCCGTATCCTCCAGGTGAACATTGCCTGCCACGGAAGGATCTAAGTTGTCTTCAAGCGTAAGCACCAATGACTTATAGCGGATTGCATGATCCCGTGCAAAGGAATAATAAATGCCTCCCAGGCCCCACCAATCAGCACTAATGTTCATACCCTGAACACCTATGTCTCCCGTATCGGGATCGGTATGAATATAGTCACCGCGAATTACCGGATTGTTCTTCGTATCGATTACTAAAGATCTGTAAACCTTGGTTTGTACCGTTCCATCTTCAACCGTCACATTGTATGTATAGGAATCATCGCTGATGTATCTGTTTACCTTCGACATCATAACGATCTTCTTCTGGTTAAAGTATTTGTTGAAGAATATATTCGCCGCCAGATCGCTTGCAAAGTTCAGGTAGTAAACCGTGTGTTGGCCAGTGGAATCACGATAATTATACGGCGTTACGTTTTCCGTACTGTCAAGGTAATCCGTTACATTCTCAATTCCGGAAAACTCCTTGAACTTCGTCTCGTCGATCGTAAGACCAGTCACGCAATTATCAGGAACATAATACGCAATTTGATTGGCCTTGACGGAAATAGATTCACCGGTCAGAATGTCATTGGAATTCTCAGTGACATTCTTGTTTCTTCCGATAAATGCACGGCCTGCAATCATAAGATTTATGGCCTCTCTGACATCAACAAATGCGTCTCTTCCGTTTATAAGGATCGCACTCGAGTAGGCGGAGTCCTCCGTCCTCTCTTCCTCTTCGTAATTCTCCTGGAAGTTGTAACCATAATAGCTTCCGCGGATGGTGACGCGATCGCTTTTGCCATTAATGGTCAGGTCATCTGCCACGAAACTATTTCCTGAAATTGTAAGCTTTGCGCCACGAGTTGCGACATCATCCTTAGCAGTCACATAGTTGTTCAGCCAGATCTGAGAGTAGTTAATGTTTGAAGTATTTCCAACCTGAAACTCGTGTCCGTCCTCGTCAGACTGATTTGCAACAATGTCGCCACGAGTAATGATCCTCTTGCCAATCAGCTTGCCGTACTGGTTCGACTCACATTCAATACCACCCTCGCCCGCATAGACATTACCGTCTACGGTAAAGTTCGTGGTATACAGATAAATCTTGTCGTCCGCAATCAGGCTGTAACGCATGAACTCCTTGACAACATTGTTACCGTCAAGATTGATGTCAGGAACATGGAACACGATGTCCGTCTGGATCTTGTTCTTGTTACCAAAATCATCCTTCGCGAATACGCAGACATTACTTAGAGTGAAGGTTGCATTATCATAATCAGCATAATAGAATGCCTGAGAGTCTACGATTTCAAAACCATATTTGTCGGTGGATGATTTAATTGCTGCAGGCACTTCAGTGTCACTTGCGGCATAAATCAGATTGGTCACCTTGCTAGCGTCATAATAGTTGATCTCGTAGGTCACCTCTTCGTCCACAATCTTCTGGCTCGGCGTGGATCCTGCCAGCTTGTAGTAACTGATCATTCGATCAAGATATGCCTTTGAGAAAGCTTTGCGAAGCTTCAGTTCCGACTGAGACACCGACTTGTAACGCGCAAGCATGTCATTGAAGGATTCCTGCAGCTCTTTACCTGACTGGACATTGATCCGGTTTGTCAGGTAACCCATGAATTCTTCAGCGCTGTAAAAGTTCTTTTTACTTTGACGCTCAACCTCCTTCATCTGAAGGTTTGTGATCGTCAACTGCATAATCACAGATCCCATAACGCCTACAACAACAATTGCAACAAGCACGGCGATGAGGGATGCGCCTCTGTTATTCAGCTGAAATAAACGGTTCTTCTTCATGAAAACCTCCTTGCGCACAAGTCATGCGGTATGTCAAAACAATTAAAACCTCTTTTCGATTACTCTACCTTCGTTGTCTTTAACTCAACAAGCGGATTGGTTGGATCATCCTCATACGCTTTTTCGTTTTTGTAAACCTTAACGGTGATGTCGAATAGCCTTACAGGAACGCCGTCGCCCGTCAGCGTAAGAACGGGAATGTCTGTTCTCTGAGCAGCTCCGGCAGCAATCTGACCAGCGGAGCCAGGTTTCGTTACTTCAGAAGTAATGTCACTGAAAACGAAGCTGCTTCCGCCAAGATTGGAGTGAACTGTCGGTTTGGATTCACTGCTCGTAAAGCCAAGCAGGTCAATTGTCAGCTTATATCCGTCAGAAGGATCCTCGGAGCCATCGTCTTCATCGTCATCCGAACCATCGTCAGCATCACCATCTCCTTCGGGTTCGCTGTCTCCGTCGTCGGAATCCGCATCGCCGTCTCCATCGCCGTCTCCATCTCCATCATCGTCTCCGCCATCATCGTCTCCGCCGTCATCGGAATCATCCGAGATTTCAATGTCATCCTGAACGACAAAACGGAAATCAGGATAAGGTGTGTCGTCTGCTACATTCCACTGAATCTGAACATAGTCATTCGTATCGCTCATCTTGTTGAACATCAGGAAAATACCTTCCAGCGTCTCAACTGTTGCTTCGCAAAGCGTGGAGGACGGGTATTCCATGTCGGAATCCGTACCAGGGCCGAAAACATCCTTGCAGAAGAATTGATAGTATGCACTGATGTTGTATTGCGTGTCCGTTACACCTTTTGAGATGGTGATGTAAATGATGCGATCCATGTTCGCTCGGATCTCTGCTTCACTTAACTCCCTGTATTCGATAACTCCAATCGGATCATCCGGATCCGGTTCCGGCGTTATATAAACAAATTCATCCGGCGTCGGTTCGGGAGTAAGGCTGGGATCTTCCAAAAAGCCACCATGCCAGCTCATATAAGTATTGAGGTTTAGCGTCGAGAAATGGGTAATGGCGTCCATTACCTCACTTCGCTCAGCAATCACAACATTTCTGGTATCATCAATCTGCATGATCGCAGGGCTGTCAACCTCAGACATGGGAACTGTACAATTCATGGTGACCTCTACAAGGTACTTTCCGGATCTCTGGTCAATGTATCGGTAAACCATGGGTTCCGGACTTCCGGATGTTCCAAGCGTTGCACCCGTTTCTGAAAAGAGACCAGGGATTTCAACCTCCGGGGTGGGTGCTCCTGCGTATCCGCCAAAAAGAGTTTGCAACTCCGGCGCAAGAAAATATGTCTTAACAGTTATGGGAGAAACGGGCGTAGGCTCTGGAGTTGGTTCTGCGTCCGGATCCGGCTCGTCTGTAGCAACAGGAGTCGGCATCGTGGTCACGTCGTCCCATTTTACAATCTTTTTCTGGCTCTTTATATACTCAACCGTTTCCTGAGCAATCATAGTAGCCTTCTGCTTTTCGGCAGTCTGTGCTGCATATCTGAGCGAATCAGAAAAATACTTCATTAATGGCACGGAAATCAAGGCCAAGATTGCAATGGACAGCATAACCTCGACCAAGGTAAAACCTTTATTCCCCATATTTTTCCTTTCGTTCATGGAAATTACCTCCGTAAAAACAGGTATTCAGTTTATGACCCTATCATATTTATCGACACTTTTTAAAAATACTTTAGAAGCGGCCGTCATTTTAAGGCGGCCGCATGAAAAATTTAATTATCTTACTGCTGTTCAAGAGCCTCAAGCTCTTCCATTAACTCATCAAACTCCTGAAGAGGATACCAGTCATCAGGATAGAAGATGCCTGCCTTACCTTCAGGGATGCCCGTTTCATCATAGTCAACATACTTCTTGTCCGTGTTGGTTAGGTAATACATCTTGTAATTGATGGCCCCCTTCAACTTACCAGACTTTTGATCATAAGTAGCGTTGATAAAAGGAATGGTAGTTCTGTCAGGAAATTCTTTTACATATGCAAGCAGATTCTTAAACTGGTCATAATCACAAGTGTAGCTAAGATTCAAAAGCGCATACTTACCTACAGACTTATTGTCACCACTGAAAGCCTGAACCTGCTTGTTCATCGAAAAAGTAATGGAACTTATGTCAATTTCAATCTCATCCTGCATGTCCTGAACCAACGAGATCGTCTTATCTTGCTTAATGTTCGACGGGTACTTTGCAATGATCTTTTTAATGTTATCCTTATATTTTTGGGTTTCGGCTTCCGTCTCAGCCTGCTTCGCTACCATGCCCTCAAGCTTTGTCACGGTTGCTTGATCCGCTTGATTGCTCGCTTCAATTTCAGCAGCTTTCTCATTCAGCTTTGTAAATCCAAAGAAATAGGATGCTGCAAGAATACCAAGTGCCAGGATAATAAAAAGTAATTTTTTTTCGGAATCCGTTATGCTAAGTTTTTTCATTCTTCCATCTCCTTATCATCCACTATTTTGCGTCAGCCTTCTTGGGAGCGTCGATTATATCAAAGGACAGTGTGTAATTCCAAAATGTATATTCAGATTCTCCGAAATAAACCTTTTCTTCCTCGACATCTTCTCCCTCTTCGCCCTCTACCGGAGTCTCCTCGATTACTTCTTCCTCTTCTTTATCCTTCTCTTCGTCCGGATTTACTTCTTTTTTCTCTCTTGATATTCCACCGATACTTACATTGGAGATGTAATCAATTTCCTTAAGGCTCCTCAGTAACTGTGCAACCGTCATCTTAATGTCAGCTTGCATCGTCATGGTTATATGTCCGTCAGAAGCCGAGAAGGTTTTAACGATAACAGGAGTCGGGAATGTTCCCTCAAGATCCACGATCAACTGACCAAGCTTTTCGTTCTGTGTTTTAGTAGCCTTGTCAAAGGAAGCGTATTCATTATATAGATTTCTATACTTGACATTCTCTTTGTATATTTCTTGCACGGGAGAAAGTTCAACGATTCTCTGCTTCAGCTCTTTCTGTTTCTGCTCCGCGACCGTCTTTCGATAGAACGAGGTGCCAACTAAAGCAAGGCTGGCAAGTACAGCGATTGCAAATACGCCGGAAGCGACCTTGGTGGAATTCCTCTTATTGGCGCGGTCCGCTAACTCCTTAGGAGTGATGTTCATGGGTTCAAGAACTGCGCCCATGATGGAAAGAAGTCCAAGGCCCTCGCCAGATGCCAGGCTGCTCTTTTTGTCAATCTTCACGAGCGACATGTAATCGCCCTTTTCAACTTCGATGTTTATTTTTGAGTCGAAGTTCTTGATCATGCCCTGGATACGCATACCATCACCAATGAGGTGGAGGGTACCACGCAGGGGCGTCTTATACTGGTTCTGATAGAATTCCAATGCGGAAACCACAATCCTTACATGGTAATCCATAGACTCCTTGATGGCTTCATATGCCTGCTGGATTGCGTAAAGTCTTTCCTCAGGGTCAGCAATTACGCTATCAGGGAACATCTCTGCCTTAGGCTTATCTCTAGTGATGTTGTTCTCACACAGAAATTCAAAGGTTTCCTGATCTTCCTTGAGACCCAAAACGGGATGATCCATTGCTGCGATCAGAGTGGAATCATATCCGTGAGGTGCCACACGCTGGAATACCAACTTTCCGTTCTTTACAACTGAAACGATCGTGGAACGTTCCTCCAACTGAACGATGACAGAGTCCTCGATGAAGTTCTTTGCAATGAACTGCATTGCGCAGTTGCCCATGTACTCGAAGGTCTCGATTTCAAGACCGCAGAGCTCTGCAAACTGCACATAGTTTGAAAGCAGGTTGTCGGGAACCGCAAGAAGGAGCAGCTTCATCTGCTGCTTCGGATCGCCGTCCAACATGCCCATCTTTGTATAGCTGATGGTATAGCTCGCAATGTCCATGGGGAAGTTCTCTCTAGCCTGCTCCATGGCGAGAGTCTTAAGCTGTCTTCCGCTAACCTTCGGGATCATAACTTCCCTGGAGACAACCTTACCGGAGTTTATTGAAAAGATAACCTTTCTCTCCGTAATCTTACGCTTGGAAAGTTCTGCGCGAAGTTGGTTGGCAAGGCTTTCTCTTTCACGAATGTAGCCATCCTCTACGGAATTCTCCGGAGAACGGAACGTAAAAACGTCGAGCACGCGAGGGTGCTTAACGCCATACTCCATGAGTGCTACCTTTGTCCACCAAATACCTGTCTGAATACTTAAGATTTTTTTCGCCATAAACGTATTCTCCTTTGTGTTTTGTACCTTCCTTTTCTCATTGCCTAAGCAAAAAGAAGAGGATCCCTCCCCTGACGATTAGGGAATCAGAAAAGGAAAGCTAAAATTATCGTACCAACAAGCCGAGATACCAATTGATCATAGCATCACCCCAAAGTGCGCACAAAAAAGATCCGATACACAGATAGGGTCCCATTGCAAGCACTCTCTCCGCCTTGGAAACCCTCATGCGGATTACGTGACACACAGAGCCTATAACGCATCCCAAAAGGAATGCTAGGATTACCTTTTTCCAGCCAAGGATCAAGCCCATAGCAGCCATGAGTTTCACGTCGCCGCCACCAATCGCCGCTCCTTTGGACAAAGCATAAAGAGTGTACAAAGCGGCGCCGATGATCAGGAAACCTAGAATGCGGCTTTTGATAGAAGTTAAATCCATAACGCACATAAGGATTCCGATACCCCCCAAAAAGAGATTACAGGGCATTGGAATCTCCAATGTGTTCTCATCCACAAAGCTTATTACCAAAAAGGCAGACGTCATAAGGCAAAACAGAAGGCTTTGGACGTGAATACCGTTCGCCATGAAAACGATCCCGTACAAAAGGCCATTCAGGAGTTCCACTAAGAGGAACCTTTTATTTGCCTTCGCTCCGCAGGAGCGGCATCTGCCTTTTAGTAATAAGAACGATGGAACGGAGCATCTCTCATACCACTTTGGCTCTTTCTTGCATGCGCCACAGTATGCATATTTCTCATTCCCAAGCTTCTTTAAGAAGAGGCTGATCAACATGTTGACCGGAATTCCAAACATCATTCCCACAACACATGCAAGCAAAAACTTAAGAGCCAAAGTGATCATGAAATATCTCCAAATGATTTAGTTAACTTAGATTACTTGTTCTCGATGTCGTCGAAGCTGTACTTGGAAGGGGTAGCATTCGTTACATGCGTATAAACCTGTCCATTACCGCCATTAACGGTGATCTCAACCTTCAGCACGTCCTTACCAGCCTTGGAAGAGCACTCGGTCTCGAAGTTGTACTTGGAGTTGCCGGATTCATCAGCAAGATCGGTCAGCTCAAGGAAAGTCTTTGCAAGATTCTCATAACCCTTCTCAGCGGTAACGGATACGTTTGCATCCTTGCTCACGGTGATAACATAGGTCTTCAAAGCGTCAAGGTTGCCAGCCTCAGTAGAATATGCAGATACAGCTGCGGTATTCCATGCACTGAAGATCTGGGTATCCTTAGCCTTTCTGGAGTTCTCCAGATAAGGGATAACCTGAGTACCAACAACGCCAACCAGGATTGCCATAATAGCGATAACGATGATCAGCTCAACCAGCGAGAAACCTTTGTTGTTTAACTTTTTCATTTGAATCATCCTCCTTGAAAAAATGTTAAAATGTTATATCGTATCAAACCCACCATGGCATGGGTAGATAACCTTATTGAATTGTGTTTAACCAAGTGCACTGTACAGGCTGAACATGGGCATCAGCACCGCCAAAATGATTGGAACCACGGTACCGGCCATCACAATGATGATGAGAGGTTCCATTGCAGCCACCAAAGCCTCGGTTGCGATTTCCACTTCCTCGTCGTAATAGTCTGCGATCTTGGAAAGCATCTCGTCCAAACTACCGGTTTCCTCACCGATCTTAACCATCTGAGGAACCATTACTGGGAACACCTCCGCTTCCATCAAAGGAGTGGAGAGAGGGAAACCTTGCGTCACATCCTCTTCCGCCTTATACATCGCTCTTCTAACCACTTCGTTGCCCATGATCTTTGCGGTGATATGAATCGCTTCCACAAGCGCCATACCAGAGGAGATCAGGGTACTGAGAGTTCGGGTCATTCTTGCTGCAGCTTGCTTAATGGTTAGGTTGCCAAAAAGCGGTGCGTGCAACCCAAGCTGTCCAAAAAACCAGGCGCCACGCTCTGTCTTCATGAACGCTCTTATGAAAATAATCACGCCTGCGATAATGATAAGTCCCAGCCACCACCAGTGAAGGATAAAATCGCTGACGCCCATAACCGCTTTCGTAATGAAGGGGAGTTCTGCGCCAATGTCATCAAAGGTGGAGGTGAACTGAGGAACGATGACGGTCATCATCAGGATAACAACGCCTACGATAACTGCGATCAAAATGATCGGGTAAACCATGGACTTTGCCACCAAAGCCTTCAAGTGTGCATCCTTCTCGAAGTGGGTGGAAAGTCGTCCAAAGGAAGTCTCCAGGGAACCAGAAGCCTCACCGGCGTTTGCCATCTGGATCATCATCTCTGGGAAAAACTTCGGGTGCTTTGCGAAGGCCGATGAAAGGGTCTCGCCCTTTTGAACGTCATCGTGCACTTCCTCAATCACTGCTTTGAAGCGTTTATTCTCAGTCTGCTCTGCCAGCATTCCCAGCGCTTCAATGATCGTAACGCCGGCTGCCAGGATGGATCGGAACATGTTGCAGAACACTGCCAATTCCTTGGGCTTAACGGGCGGTCCGATCTGGATGTCAATTTCCTTGTCCAGCGCACCTGCCATTCCAATGGAAACCAGCGTACTGCCATCGGTCTTTAAGGTTTGCCTCGCCGTCATTTCGTCGTTGGCGTCGATCGTACCTCTTTTATGTTTTCCGTTGGGGTCGATGATCTCATACTTATAAGTTGCCATTCTGGTTCGTCCTTTCGATGCATTCCCCTACACTTTTTATATCGGCCAGTGCAGAGAATCATTTTAGGTAAAATTCACAATTTTTTAACAAAAAATCCAAATTTTTGTAATTTTTCGTCTTAGTAAACCTTCTCCTGCATTACCAGGGGATCCTGAGCGAATTCAATACAGGTTGCACCATCAATCCTGTGCTTCAAGTACAGTTCAAACAGGGCGTCATCCATGGTCTGCATGCCTTGCTTCTTATTGGTCTGGATCATACCGTCGATCTGGTGAGACTTTGCTTCACGGATCAGGTTACGGATAGCTGCATTCGCATGCATGACCTCGAACGCTGCAACGCGTCCCTTGCCATCCGCAGTCGGGCAGAGCTGCTGGGAAATAACACACTCAAGCACGGATGCAAGCTGCACGCGGATCTGGTCTTGCTGGTGAGGCGGGAATACGTCGATCACACGGTCGATGGTAGGCGCCGCACCAATGGTATGCAAGGTCGAGAAAACCAAGTGTCCAGTCTCGGCTGCGGTAATTGCAGTGGAGATGGTCTCAAGGTCTCTCATCTCACCTACGAGGATAACGTCAGGGTCTTCACGAAGTGCTGCGCGAAGTCCGTTAGCGTAACTCTGAGTATCAATACCAATCTCTCTCTGGTTTACGATCGCCTTGTTGTGGTTGTGCAGGTACTCGATCGGGTCCTCCAGGGTGATGATGTGGGAGTTGTAGTTCTTGTTAATGATGTCGATCAGGGAAGCCAACGTGGTGGACTTACCTGAACCGGTAGGACCAGTCACAAGCACGAGTCCTCTTTTTCTCTTGGTCAGTTCCACAACGGAAATGGGAATACCAAGCGTTGCAGGCGAAGGGATCTCGGTACCAACCAGACGAAGAACGGCACCGTAAGAGCCTCTCTGCTTAAACGCATTTACACGGAAACGGCCGATGTCCGGAACCGCATATGCGAAGTCAACTTCACCATACTTGTCAAAGATTTCCTTCTGGCGGGGCTTGAACATGGATTCAACAAGCTCCTTTGCGTCCGAAGGCATCAACCTGTCGGCCACTGCGATCTCTTGCAAAGTACCGCGGATACGAACCTTGGGACGAACACCTACCGTCAAGTGCAGGTCAGATGCTCCAAACTGCTTTGCTACCATCAGAAAGCTGGAAATCGTTGCGTTCATAAGTTTCTTCCCCTCATATATCTTTATTTACGTGTTACTCCTCATAAGTCACACGCTTCACTTCCTCTACGGAAGTGATGCCCTGCAATGCGTAGCTGATTGCCTGCATTCTCAGGGTCTTCATCCCCTCTTCCAGTGCCGTCTTCTCAATTTCTTCGGGAAGTCCGCCACGGCTGATCACGCTCTTAAGCTTTGCCGACAGAGGCATGATCTCGTAAATACCAATTCGTCCGTGATATCCGGATCCGCCGCATTCCAGGCAGTTGTGATCATGTCCGGGATGCTTGATCATCACAGGGCCGTCCGTTTCAGGAATCTGGAGGAGCTGGCGCTCATATTCATCCGCAATCACGTCTTGGCAACAGGATTTGCAGATTCTTCTTACCAGACGCTGTGCGATAACTCCGATAACAGAGTCTGCGATCAGGTAATCTTCAACGCCCATGTCCGCCAAACGGGTAATGGTGCTGGCTGCGGAGTTCGTATGCAACGTGCTTACTACCAAGTGTCCGGTAATAGCAGCCTTAACGGCAATGCCTGCGGTCTCCTGGTCACGGATCTCACCGATCATGATGATATCTGGGTCCTGACGCAAGATGGAGCGAAGGGCGCTTGCGAATGTCAGTCCTGCTTTTTCATTCGTCTGTACCTGGTTGATACCGAAGATGTTTGCCTCGACGGGGTCCTCAACGGTGATGATGTTCACGCCGATGGTGTTTAGCTCACTCAGTGCCGTGTAAAGCGTTGTTGATTTACCGGAACCGGTAGGCCCTGTAACCAACATGATGCCGTTGGGTCTGCTGATGATTTTTTCAAACTTTGCGAGTTCCTCGGGCGGGAAGCCCAAGTCTTTCTTGTCTCTCGACAGAGCCTTCTTCATGGTAAGACGCATAACCACTTTCTCGCCGTAAACGGTGGGTAGCATGGATACACGAATATCATATTCGGTTCTGTCAACGATCGCGGTTGCACGACCGTCCTGAGGTTTTCTCTTTTCAGCGATGTCCATTCCGGAAATGATCTTGATACGTGCGATCATTGCGGAGTGAATGTCCATCTTATGCTCCATCTCCTGCTGCAACACGCCGTCGACGCGGTAGCGGATACGGAGAACGTCTTCAAAAGGTTCAATATGAATATCAGAGGTTCTCTTACGAACCGCCTGTTCAATGATCTGTGTTACCAGCTTAACGATGGGCGCCTGCTGAAGAGCTTCGTTTTCCTCATCGTTCGTGCTCTGTCCTCTTCCGGATTCTGCTCGTTCCTTGGAGAACTGCTCTGCCATTCTCTTCGCCTCTGCGGAGCCATAATAACGACCAATGCAGTTGGAAATGTCGGCAGGCGTTGCAATGTAGATCTCGGCTTGGTGACCCGTTACCAGGAAGAAGTCGTCCGTAGCACGAATGTCCAAGGGATCGCTCATTGCCAGTTTCAACAGGTTCGGGTTGTTTGAGCTAAATCCGAATGGCATGATGCTGTTCTTCCTTAGGAAGGCCTCGTCTGCCATTGCAAGGATCTCATCATCAATCTTGAATTCTCGAAGGTTCACCCTGGGATAACCCAGCTGGTTGGTCAAGGCATCCAGCATCTGATTCTCATCAATGAACCCTTGATCGATCAGAACTGCGCCAAGCTTTTGCCCAGTCTTCTTTTTTTGTTCCGCCAGAGCAAGTTCCAATTGCTCCTGTGTGATGGCACCGGCGTCAACCAGCAACTCACCAAGTCTTTTTTTACGTGAATAGGTTACCCAACGCTCCATCATGGCGGAAGCTCCTCCAATACATCAAGTACTATACATACTTAAGGTTATTCTATGCCTACAAGCTACTACTGTCAATGATTGATAACAAATTATCACAAATTTGTTACCTTTTCGTAAAACTTATTTGTAACTTTTGGTTTCCATAAAGGAAGCAAAATTGAAAAATCACGAGAAAATGGTCGCTTTCCCCGCTTCTTTTAGTGAAACTGTGCAGTTACGTAAACAAATTGAAAACTTTTTATGAAATCTTAAGGTTATTTTACTACATCTTTCGCATTTTGAAAAGAGTTTTTTGCAAAATTACTCAATTATTTACGAAAACGATTAAATTTTCATGAAAAGTGCACAATCGATTTTCTTATGCCGCAAAAAATAAGCAAAGCGAAAATAAGCAAAGAAAAAAATGAGATTCCAATCCCCAATTTCAAACCCAGCGGGAAATAATGCATCTCTATCTCATAAGATCCTTGTTCCAGGTCAAATGCCATTAATGCGCCACCAAATGTCCCTGGCTTCCTTTGCACGCCATTTATGGTAACAGTCCACCCCTGATCATAAGGTACGGATAATACAAGTCGTCCAGCCTCTCCCAAATAGAGTTTTCCAAACACTCTATTATCCTTAATCTCGACATTTGTCATGTGCTCTCGCTGCAATCTGCCCAGTGCTTCTCCCAACACATCAGGGTTTAATCTATATATGCTGGCATCGATCTTTTCGTCATCACTGCCAGCCCTTAAAGATGCTTTTTGTCCGCTATTTATGCTCCCCAGGTCCAAAAGATAATTCTCTTTCAGGTGATCATAGTAACATCCACCTCCGTCCTGAACGTCCAGCACGACGGATGTGACATTTGCATTGTGCAAAACGGCATAGTATCTCCCACTCTGGCTTGATGTAAACACAATTCCAGCGTCAGTTCCGCCAGCAAACTCCTTTTCGAAAAGTTTTTCGCCAATCCCAAGCTTTCTGATAATAGCATTCTGCTGCTCTATCGCATCTCCCCGGGATTCAAGATCAAAACCCTTTGGCGCAACATAACCAAAAGGCAATGTATAAACTGCCTCATACAGACAAATATTATCCTCTTTGTCTTCAATACCCCAAAGCTCATTTTCATTGTTATCAAACCAAGAGAATAAATATCCAACATTCAAAAGAGCTGATGTCAACGGTGATACAACATTATTATCATAATACACCTTACCGTGAGGCATACCCATTCTTCCATAAAACTCCGCCACATTCGTGTTCAACATGGACGCAAACACGGATCCCGACGGATAACCGTAAAGGGCGGAATCATCCTCCGTCATCGTGTCCGAGCTTTCAAAGCGCTGAAACCCATCAGAATAATCCTTGTGTCGATCATACAGCGCCCTGTAATCACTGATATCCTCCAAATACTCTTCTCTCGGAGTAGTCTTCAGGCTGGTCTCTCCCATGTTATAAGTACATTCAGCCACAATGAGCACATAACAGATAATTGCCAGTCTTTCCTTAACCTTTTGCGAGTCTTTTACTAAATATATGCTCAAAGATACGGCATAAGCGGTAACAAACAACAATGTTAACGGAAAAGCCTCTTTGTAGAAGTCTTCATTTTGAAAGAATAACCTAGTAAGCACAATAAATCCTGCGCCAATCCCATATGAAATCAAAACCTTTTTGACACACAAATGGTCGATGCTAACAATGCAATCATACCCCATAGAGATCAAAAGAAGAATATACAAAAAAGACTGTCTTGCCGGAAATCCTGCGGGATAGTTCATTCCGTGCCATATATAGTCAAGACTATTTGTCATAAAGCTAAGAAGGAAGAAAGCGGCCAGTGCGAGGGATAACACTTTCTTCTTTAAGGGAATTGATCTGTTTATGACATACAACGGCAGAAAAAGAAAAACTGCCGTACCACAATATATGTTTGGCCAATGACCCTCAGATGCTGAAGGTCTGATCATCATGCAATGCCTCGCAAATTCCTCAAATACCGAAAAATAGAATTCTATCTTTTTAGGAAACTGTGCATGTTCAAAGTTGGAATTCATCATGAAGACAGCGATAGGAATCACAATAAAGGAAGATAATCCGCCTGCCAAAAGCGAACCTAACGAAAATTTCAGGAAGCAACCCTTTTCTCTTTTTTCAGTTACAAACAGAATCGCAAAATACAATACAAGAAAGATACAGATTAGAAACGCAATATAAAAATTCGTTATGATACACGCTGCGAGCGAAGCAACGTAGATTCCCATTTTCCCATCTTTCACCAATCTTTCAAGCCCCATCAGTACCAAGGGGGCCAGGAAAATGCAGTCAAGCCACATGATCGTATTATTATATGCCGCAACATAACCGCTCATGGCATAGCAGAAAGAAAAAACCAAAGCAAAAAAAGCCGTGCGAGTAGAACGATCTTCTTTATTCCTGTTGACAAAAAGTAAATAGGAAGTCAAACCCGCCAAACCGACTTTCACAGTTACCTGGTAAGTAACGAATTCCAAAAGATGCGAATCTGGGATTAAAAAAGCAAGCCAATTAAGAGGACTCGCAAGATTGTTCGCATATACGACGTAAAAATTCATTCCCAATCCCATGTTCCATGTATAAAGAATTCCTTCCCCTGAGCGAATCTTGTTTACAAATTCTTGAAAAATCGGAAAGTACTGATGGTATAGATCCGAGACAAGAAAGCTTTCCTCTCCAAACGGATAAATGATACTTCTAGCAAAAGCCAGTATCATCATCTCGAATGGCACAAAAAAGGACAAGAATAAAAACAGTTTTCTGTACTGCTCACTCGTGATTGGTTTTGATTCTTTATTCTTCTTTATCTGTTTTCCCTGCTTTTCCATCTCTCACTCATCCCCCATGTCAAGTGCCAGATATGCTTCATGTGCAAAACATTGATTGTAAAAAAGCCCTCCTGTTCGGAGAGCTTCATCATTTATTATTTCATGCCGGCGGCGGGACTTGAACCCGCACAATGTTGCCATTAACAGATTTTGAGTCTGCCGCGTCTGCCATTCCGCCACGCCGGCTTTTGGGATCACGAATATCCGCGACAATGGCTATCTTACCATAGTCTCACATAAATTGCAAGCAATCCAAATCATTTTTTTAGATTAGATCCAAATTTCTAAAGTACGATAGACTGTGCTCAGATAAGAGATACCGCATACCACCTGATATACTAACGCCATAAACGCCAGTGTCCATCTCCATTGCGGGAGTTTTGCCTTAAAAGCACTAACAAGCGCTACGACTGTTGCAAACTGGATTGCCAGATCATATCCCCAAGTAAAATCGCCGCTTTGGCCATTTGTCAGGAAAAACATCTGAAACCATCCGATCACCAATGCATAAATTGCAAGTCGGTAAGTCACGTCGCTTACAAATAGCTTCTTTGAAGCGAGAATGATCGGAACCGGGAATGTCACCAATGACACAACAACCACTTCTAATGGCGTAAACTCAGAGAAAGAACCAAAGGAGAATCGCACCTTGATTGCAACCGAATCATCCGTGATAAAGCAAAACTGCCAAAGCATAAGGATCAAGGAAGGAAGTACGGCAAGAAATGCCATAATGCCGATGCGAATAGATCTTTCGCGGATCATATTTTCCAATATGATGATCCCCATTGCCGGCAGAAAAACAAATGCAAAATTGGGCTTCGCCAGAATGGAGAAAAAGCTTAGTAATCCAAACAGCACCACATTCCCGGCACATGGTTCCTTCTTGTCAAAGCTTTCCAAAAACAACAAAAATGCGAGAACAACCAATATACCGAATGGTCTTACAAACAAAACCGTTGGGTTATGTACGGGGTTTGCCGCGCTTTGCCTTGCGTACATACGCCATCCATTCAGCGGTCCGCTTGCTGTCACAAATACAACGGAGCAAACGCTGATCACGTCATAAAGCGTCCTCTCCTTCCATTCCTTCGTCGGATAAATCCGAAGAAGAAATACCCGGATCAAAAGAATGGCTAATACAACACATAGTGCATTCAGCAAATATGTAGCTTCAAAGAACTTGTTCCCCAGCAAAAAAGCGAATGCTTTCAAGGAAACATGATAAAACGGATATGTCACAGCCCATATCGGAATGTCATGATCTTCAGCCTTCATGCTCTCAAGACTTTGCTTAAAAAGCTTTTCCGCAAAAATCGTATGATACTTCTCATCAAACCCGTAGGGAACATAATGCTTATAAAAAAGCACATACAAAAACCCAACGAGCAATAACGCCACAATAAAGACCGCTGTTTCGATTTGTATGGAATGCTCTTTCAGCGCATCTTTTTGAATGGGCTTCATAGGCTTATTTTCTCCGCTTACTTATGAAAATACTCCACAACCTTTTCCAGCTCCCTGGCCTTTGCGTTCATGTCTTCGCAGTCAGTCTTGACGGCCTTGACTTCGGTTACGATCTCGGTCACGTTTGCATTCACTTCCTGGTGGCTCGCCGCGTTCTCTTCACTGATTGCGGAGAGGTCATGAATGTTCTCAACGATCTGCGCCTTATATTCGCTCAGCAAGTCAGCCTTTTCCATGAGGGCACGGATCTCCTCGGCCGAGTGCTGAATCTTCTGGCTGAGTTCAAGGTACTGCTCCTGCGCGAGGCCCACCTTGTCGCTTCCCTCTTTAATAAGGTTGAGGACTTGGTTTGCCAGCGTCACGGTCTTGCCGGATTCCTTGGTGATCTTCTGTGCGAGGTGGCGGATCATTTCCGCACCTTCCGCACTCTGCTCAGACAAGGAGCGGATTTCCTCGGCCACGACTGCAAAGCCCTTGCCGTGCTCGCCTGCGCGCGCCGCCTCAATGCTGGCGTTCAGGGAAAGCAGGTTGGTCTGATCCGAAATGTTCAATATGAGTTCCACGGCGGTATCGATCTCGCGGATGGAATCATTGGCTTCCTTGATTTGCTGCGTGATGTTCCGAACGGCTTCCACGGAGCGGTCACTGTTTTCCATGATGATGGTCATGTCCTGGCTGGTCTTGGAGTTTACTTCCAAAATATTCTCGGAGTTGTCGCGCAGGATGTCCACCTTCCCGTAAATATCATTGACGCAGTTCCCGATCTCCATGACCTGCTGGTTGATGTTCTGGACGTTCTCGGACATGCTGTTGGTGGCATCGGTAAGGTTCAGGATAACTTCCTCGATCTGGTTTGCGCGTTCAAAGGTGCTTCCGGCCAGCTCGGTCACGTCGCCAATCTTCTCGACGAGCACGGCCGACGTGGCTTTTACGTTTCCGATAGTGTGGTCCAGGTTGAGTTGCAGTCCCGTCGCGGATTCCGCAAGGCTTGCAACTTCAGTCACCATACTGTCATCCATGTTGGTCTTCGAAAGGTCGCCGGCGGCGAGCGCGTCCATGCACTTCCCGACGGCGCGGATGGAACGGATCAGGCGTTTGCTGACAAACCAGGTAAGGAGCCCGAACAGCACCACCAGCACAAGCGCCACGATCATCGACACAAGGATTGCGGTCGTGCCTGCCATGCCCTGCTGTTGCATCACCATGCCAAGGATCCCGATCACCAGGATCGTGATAAGGAGCGGTACGATGGAAATGACCATCAAGATCGTCACCAGCTTGGTTTTTTCTCTTTCGATCAAAATGTCGGATTGCATGCCATCCTGCTTTTCCATACCCTAATCCATCCTTTCTTCGTATATCATTTCGCCAACTTCAAAAACTCGCGACCGCAACTGCGGTCTTGCACGCCAGATTCTTCAGCGAACAGACCACGCCGCCCCTAGAACCCCAGCTTCTTATAAAACTCAAACTGATCAAACGTTGCAAAGTAGTCCTTCGGTGTCTCTGCCCTTCGGATCAGCTGGACGCTTCCGTCCTCCTTGAGGAGCAGCTCCGCGGATTTCAATTTTCCGTTGTAATTATATCCCATCGAATATCCATGCGCCCCGGCTTCATGGATCGCAATGTAGTCTCCGATCTCCACCTTCGGCAGCATGCGGTCGATGGCAAACTTGTCATTGTTCTCGCAAAGCGAACCCGTCACGTCATATTTGTGATCGCAAGGCTCATTTTCCTTGCCGAGCACGGTGATGTGATGGTATGCGCCATACATTGCGGGTCTCATCAGATTCACGGCGCATGCGTCCACGCCAAGATATTCCTTGTGGGTGTGCTTCTCGTGGATCACCTTCGTCACGAGGTGACCGAACGGCGCAAGCATAAACCTTCCAAGCTCGGTGTAGATCTTCACGTCGCCCATGCCTGCGGGCACGAGGATTTCCTCATATACCTTGCGCACGCCCTCTCCGATCACGCGGATGTCGTTGGGCTCCTGGTCAGGGCGATACGGCACGCCGACGCCGCCGGACAGGTTGATGAATGCGATGTGCGCGCCAGTCTCCTCCTTAAGCTTCACGGCAAGCTCGAAGAGCTGCTTTGCCAAGGTCGGATAGTAATCGTTCGTCACGGTATTACTTGCAAGGAATGCATGGATGCCAAAGTTCTCCACGCCCTTCGACTTCATAAGCTTGAAGCCTTCAAACATCTGCTCCGTCGTGAAGCCGTACTTCGCATCGCCCGGATTGTCCATGATGCTGTTGGCGATGGCAAAGTATCCGCCGGGGTTATAGCGGCAGCTCAGGGTCTTGGGCAGGTAGCCGATCGTATCTTCCAAGAACTGAATGTGCGTAAAGTCGTCGAGGTTGATGGTTGCGCCGATCTTTGCGGCATATGCAAACTCCGACGCTGGCGTGTCATTCGAAGAGAACATGATCTCCTCGCCCGGGATCCCCATCGCGTGGCTGAGCATCAGCTCGGTCAGGGACGCGCAGTCCGTGCCGCACCCGTAATCCCGAAGGATGTTAATGATAAAGGGATTGGGCGTAGCCTTCACTGCGAAGAATTCGCGATAGCCCTTATTCCAGGCGAACGCTTCCTTCAGCGCCTTCGCGTTCTCGCGGATCCCCTTCTCATCGTAGATGTGGAACGGCGTGGGATAGGTCTTTGTGATCTCTTCGATCATCTCTTTGGTTACAAAAGCTTTCTTTTCCATGTTAGTCTCCTGTGTTGTCATTCATTATATATCTTCGATCTGCCAGTCAATTGGCGCGATGCCGTTCTCTTCCAGGAAGAGATTGGTCTTGCTAAAGGGCCTGCTCCCAAAGAATCCCCTGCTCGCGGAAAGCGGGCTTGGATGAGGCGATTCCAGGATCAGGTGCTTGGGGTTATTCAGGAACGCTTTCTTTTCCTGCGCAGGTCTCCCCCAGAGAATGAACACCATCGGCCGATCCTGCTCGTTCAAGACTTGGATCGCGGCGTTCGTGAATTCTTCCCAACCCTTGCCCCTGTGCGAAAAGGCTTGGTGCGCCTGCACCGTCAGCACAGTGTTTAGAAGAAGCACGCCCTGCTTGGCCCATTTTTCAAGATATCCGTTGTTCGGGATCTTGCAGCCCAGGTCATCATGCAACTCCTTGTAAATATTCACGAGCGATCTCGGCGTGTCAATGCCGGGTCGTACCGAAAAGCATAATCCGTGCGCCTGCCCCACGTCATGATAAGGGTCCTGTCCCAGGATCACAACCTTCACCTTCGAAAGCGGCGTTAAGTGGAACGCATTGAAGATGTCCTCGGCCGGCGGAAAGATCTGCTTCGTGTTATATTCTTCCTTGATGAATTCATAGAGCTTTTTATAATATGGCTTCCGAAATTCCGGCGCCAGCGCCGGCAGCCAATCATTGTCGATCATGCCCATTCTCTTACCCTTAAAATCGCTACCATTGAAAGCCTTCTCCATGCGGAGAATGAGTCAGGCGCAGCCTGACGGATGAGTGCACCTCTACAGTCTCACGCTTACGCCCCTGCCTCTCAGGTACTCCTTCACTTCCTTGATCTCGAGCTCCTTGTAGTGGAACAGCGAAGCTGCCAATGCTGCCTCCGCACCGCCCTCGGTCAGAGCATCATAAAAGTGCTCCAGCGTGCCGGCGCCGCCCGATGCGATCACGGGAATGCCCACCGTCTGAGAGATTGCCTTGGTGAGTTCGATGTCATATCCCGACTTCGTGCCGTCGCAGTCCATGCTGGTGAGCAAAATCTCACCCGCGCCCATCTTTTCAGCGGTTCTTGCCCATTCCACGGCATCTATGCCCATGTCAACGCGTCCGCCGTTCTTGTAGATGGTCCAGCCGCTGTCGTCTGCGCGCCGCTTTGCGTCGATCGCCACGACCACGCACTGGCTGCCAAACTTCTCCGCCGCATCGCTGATGAGCTGCGGATTCATAATTGCTGCGGAATTGATCGAGATCTTGTCCGCACCCTCGCGAAGGATGGCCTTGAAATCATCCACGGTGCGGATCCCTCCGCCCACGGTGAACGGGATGAACACCTTGCTCGCCACCTGCCGCACCCACTCAAGCTGCGTTGCACGGCTGTCAGCGGAAGCCGTGATGTCGAGGAATACGACCTCGTCCGCCCCTGCTTTATCATATGCCGCCGAAACCTCAGCCGGGTCTCCCGCGTCGCGAAGATTCACAAAATTGATTCCTTTGACAACCCTGCCGTCCTTTACGTCCAGGCAGGGAATAATTCTTTTTGTATGCATCTCAAATACCTTTCTTTCTAGGGATGAGGTGTTATTTCGTCAGCTTGATAAAGTTCTCCAGCATCTTCAGTCCCACGGCCGAGCTCTTCTCGGGATGGTACTGGCACGCAAACACGTTTTCCTTTTCCACGGATGCGTGCACGGTTGCGCCATATTCCGTCGTCGCCGCAACGATTGCGGGATCCTTTGCCTGAAGATAATACGAGTGCACAAAGTAAACGTAAGAATCCTCGGGAACGCCTTCAAAAAGCTTGCCTTTTCTCGGGAACTTCAGGTTGTTCCATCCGATGTGCGGGATCTTTAGGCCACTTTCTGCAGGAAGGCGAACGATCTTGCCCTCAAGCACGCCAAGTCCCGCCACGCCAGGGCTCTCCTCGCTGCTTTCAAACAGAAGCTGCAGTCCAAGGCATATACCAAGGAACGGGATCTTCTTTGCAACGCACTCGTGGATCACTTCCACCAGACCATATTCATGAAGCCTTCCCATGGCATCGCCAAACGCTCCGACGCCCGGCAGGATCACACCGTCCGCGCTGAGGATCACTTCGCGGTCCCTTGTCACGACGGCCTCTTCTCCCAAATATTGAATTGCCTTTTCCACACTCTTGATGTTTCCGGCGTCATAGTCTATGATGGCGATCATGTCCAAAAACTCCTACTCGTAATATATCTTTTCGCGGATTGCGCCCGCAATCACATAGATAGTGTATCACAGGTTTCCTAGCCAATCAATGGCATTCGCGTAAGTTCTGAGCGTAGACTTCAAGTTTAGTTCCGAAATCTTGGCAAAAGGCCCATGGATCAGACCTGGGATGCGCTCGTCCGCACCGATTTCCAGCAAAAGGAGCTTTCGATTCACGCTCCCCGAAAGCCATTTCGTATATCTTTCCCAATCCAGCTGGTAACCATGCATGTCATAGTTCTTATTCTGAATGACGTTCAGCGTATACGGGGCTCCGCAGCGTTCGCACTTGCCAAGGATCCCTTCTGCGGCACGCTTTAGCTCATTTGCCGCATCCGTGATCTCCTTGCGCCTTTGGATCTCCTCCATCGCCTCACGCACCGGGTCCGGAAGACTCTCTAAGTTGCCTATGCCCGCGCATTCGTTCTGCGTCTCTGATCCGTTCTTGAAAGCAGAGCAAGCACCCACTGAACCTGCATCATTGTCATGCGATGCGAAGCTCCCTACAGAGCGAACCACCGCGACATAAGAATCCACGGCCCTCGTCAAAGCCTTTGCAGCTTCGTCGTCAAGAGGCGTTGGTACGATTTCATCCTCCATACAAGTACACTGCTTCTTCCTCCAGCAGCCATAAGGCATCACAAGCCTTCCCTCACGCCACTTCGTCTGGAAAATGGCACTGTTTTGCGCCTGCGAGATCACAAAATAATTCTTATGCTCCAGAAGCTTTGCAAGCCTCTCCAGCCCTTTCGAGTATATATCCTCGCGCAGCCGCTCCCAAAAAAGAGGCGCCAGCCAAGACACTCCCACTTCATTCAGCGCTGACTCCGCATAGGATTCCATCTTTTGAAACTCCACTGCATCAAGAGCTTCTCCAAATCCCACCAGCACCATCTGCGCTTCTTCAATTTCCTGCAACAATTCTTTCTCCATCACTTCAACTCCACATGAGTTAAGGCGTGCCAGTGGGGACGGTTCTTTTTGGCACGTTTTGCCAAGTAGGCAAAACGTGCCAAAAAGAACCGTCCCCACTGGCACGCCATTTAATTATAGCAATTCTTCGATCACCTTCACAAGATCACCAACCTCAGGCTTAGATATCTGTGCGTCCACGCCCAAGGCCTTGCCCTTGCGTTTCATGTCCTCGTTCACAAGCGACGAAAAGATCACGACGGGAATGTGCTTCGTTGCCTCGTCACTCTTGATCAGCTTTGTCAGGCGATGCCCGTCCATCATGGGCATCTCAATATCCGTGATGATACAGCGAACCTTTTCCTTCAGCGTTCCTTCCTTCTTGCACTTCTGAACGAAATCATATGCTTCCTGACCGTTTTCCGTATGCGTAAGGTTCTCATATCCTGCCTTATTGAGTGCTTCCACGATCAGCTTATTCAAAAGCGGCGAATCCTCTGCGATCAAGATTGGAACATTATTCTTACTGCGCTTTCCCATTGCTTCCACAGCGGAAGTACGAAGGCCCGTCTCAGGATTAATGTCACAGATGATCTTTTCGAAGTCTAAAAGTACGATCAGATGATCATCTCGCTTTACGACTCCCGTGATCACAGTATCTTCCAGAGAGCCAAAGGAATGATCCGGCTTCACAAGCTCCGTCCAGGAAAGACGATGAATGCCCAGCACGTCCTCCACGTGAAATGCGATGTTCAGCTGGTTGAAATTCGTGATGATAAACATGCCGCCGACCAGCGTATCCTCATGCCCAAGGCAGTTGGAAAGATTGATCGCGGTGATCATCGTCTCACGCGGCATAAAGATCCCTTCGATGCTTGGATGGGCATTCGGAATGGGCGTCACGCGCTGATATGGTATGATCTCGCGGATCTTCGCCACGTTAATGCCGTAGGAATATCCATCCAGGATGAATTCCAGGATCTCCAGCTCATTTGTTCCGTTTTCCAATAAAATGTTCGTATCCATCAAGGTACCTCTCATTTCAGGAGCATGGAAGTTATTTCGATACAAATTCAGTATATCACACTCACAAAGCATAAATCAAATCAAAAATGTGCCAATGGGGACGGTTCTTTTTGGCACAAAAAAAGGAAGTGAATCATCACTTCCTTCAGGATTGTACCCTCAAAACCGAAACCGAACGAAAAAACTTTGGATCCGATCCAAACTAAGGAAACCAAAAATGGTTAAGCCCTCGGCCTATTAGTGACGGTCGGCTGAACGCGTTGCCGCGCTTACACTCCCGCCCTATCCACCTCGTACTCTTCAAGGGGCCTTTCTGATTTCTCACGGGACGTCTCATCTCGGGGGGGGCTTCACGCTTAGATGCCTTCAGCGTTTATCCCGGCCGGACACGGCTACTCAGCCATGGGACTGATTCCCAACTGATGCACCGGAGGTCCGTCCGTCCCGGTCCT
>JAEEVF010000016.1 GCA_016290775.1 Acetatifactor sp.
GAGAATAAAGGCAACCGTGGCATCCACCATGTATGATATGACCAGGGTGAACGCAAAAGGTTACTTTGACAGTGAGGACAGTGAAGAGGCACGTTATGAGAAGAAGAAAGCTATGTGTGCTCAGAGGTTGGAGGATCTGAAATCGGGTGATTATAAGCTTGGCGGTGGAGTTGTCGATCCATTGCCTTCGGATGCACCTTTCTTTGTTAAGGACTACTATGACTACTACAAGACTGACAGAGGATATCATAAGAGAAGCCTTAACTCTAATGGTGGATGGAACGTCATCGGGTGTGAGTCTTTCATAAATCAGCCTATTCTTAAATACAGCAGTGAGATCAGAAGCGCAGTGCTGCTTATCCACGGAGAAAAGGCTCATTCGTGCTACTTCTCAAAGGATGCCTATGCTGATATGACAAAGGACAGCAAGTATGCGGATAACAAGGAGCTCATGATCATTCCTGAAGCCGTACACACTGATCTGTATGACGGCGGAGACAAGGATTATATTCCGTTCGATAAAATAGAGAGTTTCATGAGCGAGCATCTTAAATAAAGGTGGATGAATGAAAAGAGTAAAGAGTGTTATTTGCACGATCATGATGATGTTTGTGATCTCAGCGTGCGCAGGGAGAACGTCAAACGATAGTGCGGTTTCAATGAGCGGGCAGGAAGAGATTTCCAAAGAAACAGAAGAGATGACTATGACTGCTTCGCCGGGGAATGGCAGCGATGAAATGCCGGAACAGGAAGGATCAAAAGAAGAGGCGGTAGCTATGAATGAGTTATGCCTTTCGGTCGGGGATAAAAGAATGTCTGTTGAATGGGAAGATAACGAGAGTGTGGATGCGCTCAAAGATCTTGCCGGATCCGGAATGAATATCAATATGTCCATGTATGGGGGATTCGAACAGGTCGGAAGTATTGGTACTTCTCTTCCGCGAAATGACAGTCAGACGACTACGAGTCCGGGTGACATTGTACTTTATTCAGGAAACCAGATAGTCATCTTTTATGGTTCAAATTCCTGGGCATATACGAGGCTGGGAAAGATCACGGGACTTGATGAAAAAGAACTTGAAGATACTTTCGGAAACGGTGACGTTACGATCAGTTTAAGTGTCGGAGCACAAACAGCTTCAGAAGCGACGAAGTCTTTTGATTTTGCGGACAGAACAGTCATGCTTAACAGCGGATATGAAATGCCCATCATGGGGCTTGGAACTTATTCGCTTGACCATGACACCTGCGTGAATTCTGTGAAGACATTGCTGCAAAACGGAGGCAGACTGATAGACACGGCATATATGTATGGGAATGAAGACGTCGTAGGGGAAGGCATACGTCAGGCGATGGAAGAGTACGGTATTTCCCGCGAAGAGATATTTGTGATTACAAAGATATATCCGAGCCAGTTTGGTGATCCTGAAGCTGCTATAGACATGGCGCTTGAAAAACTTGATATCGGATACATCGACATGATGCTTTTGCACCACCCCGGGAATGGGGATGTGGAAGCATACAAGACGATGGAAAGATATGTGGAAGAGGGAAAGATTCGGTCTCTTGGTTTGTCGAACTGGTATGTGGAAGAGTTGACGGATTTTCTGCCACAGATTACCATTACTCCGGCTCTTGTTCAAAATGAGATCCATCCATACTACCAGGAACAGGAAGTTGTTCCGTTCATTCAGGAGAAAGGTATTGTAGTTCAGTGCTGGTACCCTCTGGGAGGAAGAGGACATACATCAGAACTTCTCGGTGATGAGACTATAAAATCCATTGCAGAAGCTCACGGAGTATCATCTGCGCAGGTCATTTTGCGTTGGGATCTGCAAAGAGGCATTGTGGTCATACCGGGATCAGGAAATCCGGATCATATAAAAGAGAACCTCGATCTGTTCGGGTTTGAACTGACAGAAGATGAAATGGAGAAGATTTCGCTGCTGGATCGAGGCGAAAAGCATGACTGGTATTGACTGAATTATTTGATTCTTTATTTGCGTAGCGTACTATTCTTTATTATACCGGAAGTTAAAGCGGGAAAGCCACTGCATCTTTGTACAGCTTCTGAAGTGTTTGTATAAATGCAGCAAGACTCTCGCGACTATCCGTTTTGTGGGTGCAGAGAACACAGTGAAAGCATTCCTTGCTGTCATAAGGGATCCACGCAAATTGTCCGCTGTGGTCGTTCAAGAATCCGGGAGCAAGGCAGATGCCTTTGCCGGATGCAACATTCACAAGAGTAGAATCGTGATCGGGACTGTTAAAATATTCGATTTTTCCTGAGAAGATGAGCTTCTGCTGGACAGATCGTAAGGCGTTTGGAGATCCGCCGCCTACCATGAGGGTGCGTCCATGGATATCTTCATCCGTGATGACGTTCTTTTTCGCCAGTGGATCGTTTTTATCGGCAATCAGATAGATTCCGGAGTCAAAGAGCTTGTGGACGTTGATCCCCGGGATATGTTTTGTCTGTTCTATAAGCGCAAAGAGGATGTCGGACTCATCCTTTAAAAAGCTTTCCACACCGTTATCGTACTGAAACAGAGGAGTAACCTGGACACCGGGTTGCTCCTTTTCAAATATGCGGATGGCCTCCGGCAGGAAGTATATGGCCTGTCTGACCATCATGGAAACGGTTATGTTGTCAGCATACCTGGCACTGAAATTCTGCCCCTGTTCTATGGCTCTTTTCATATCCTCGCGCATACCGGAAAGGTACGTTACAAACTGCTGACCGGCAGGAGTCAGTGCGGCTCCCTTGCCATTTCTCTCAAATATCTTGAAACCAACTTCATCTTCCAACAGTTTTACCTGATAGGAAAAGGTGGGCTGGCTCACAAATGCGTTCTCTGCGGCGCGGCTGAAATTGAGCGTTCGTGCCAGTTCTATACAATAATCGATCTGTTTGGTAGTCATCGTGTAATCTCCTGAAAATCTGCTATTTAATAATTAAATCAATTATAGGATATTTGAATTGGAAATTTCAAGTGCTTTGTGCAATAATTTAATCAACGAAACAAATAAACGGAGGATAACACGATGGCTAAAACACTGATCGCATTCTTTTCAAGAGCGGATGAGAACTACTTTGGCGGAGCAATGAGATACGTAAAGATCGGGAACACCGAGATCGTAGCAGGTTTTATGAAGGAACTGATTGATGCGGATACATATAAGATCGAGATGAAGGATCCTTATTCACCGGTCTACGTGACCTGTATCGATGAAGCAAAGAAAGATAAGCAGAATAATGCAAGACCCGAGCTTACCGGATACTTAGACAGTATCGATGAGTATGACACAATCGTTCTTGGTTACCCGAACTACTGGGGGACTTTCCCGATGGCAGTCGCAACTTTCCTGGAAAGATATGATTTCACCGGAAAGACCATCCTTCCACTTTGCACCAATGAAGGAAGCGGAATGGGATCCAGTGAGAGTGATATTAAAAAGTCTGCCAAAGGAGCAACAGTAAAGAACGGACTTGCGATCACCGGTTCTAAAGCGGCAGATTCCAAGGATGCGGTAAAGAAATGGTTTGCAGCTAACAGGCTGATTTAAATTGACGAGTTCAAAGGCGTCAACCTATTAATGAATGGAGGATTGTGCGATGGAACACGTAACACTTAATAACAAACTGGAATGTCCTGTGGTCGGGATCGGAACATTTATGCTTTCGCCTGTTGATGCAGAGAACAGTGTAAGAGAAGCGCTTAAGATGGGATATCGTCTCATTGATACTGCCAATGCATATGTAAACGAACGGGCAGTAGGAAGAGGCATGAAGGACAGCGGTGTAAAGAGAGAAGAGATCTTTCTTTCCACAAAGCTCTGGCCCAGTGAATATGAGAATCCGAATGCCGTAGATGAGACTTTGGAGCGCCTTGGGGTTGACTACGTGGACCTTCTTTATATCCATCAGCCTGCCGGTAACTGGCTCGCAGGATACAGACAGCTTGAGAAGGCTTATAAGGAAGGCAAGGCTAAGAGCATCGGTATCTCAAATTTTGAAGGGAAGTATACCGAGGAGCTTGAAACAAAGTGGGACATCGTGCCTCAGTTTATTCAGGTAGAGGCGCATCCATATTTTACACAGAAGGAACTGAGAAAAACGCTTGATAAGTATGACATCAAGCTTATGAGCTGGTATCCCTTGGGACACGGCGATAGGAGTCTTATAAATGAACCGGTATTTGCCGAGATTGGAAAGAAGTACGGAAAATCTCCCGCGCAGATCATTCTCCGCTGGCACACTCAGATGGGATTTGTGGTGATCCCCGGCAGCAAAACGAAAGACCATATCAAAGATAATCTCAACATTCTCGATTTTAAGCTGACGGACGAAGAGTTGGCTAAGATAGCGGAGCTTGATAAAAATGAGAGATATTATCACAGGACAGATGAGCAGCTTGTCCAGTTTGCAGGCTGGAGACCGACCTTTGAAAAGGCGTGATATAAGAAGAACCCAAAACAGAAAGTAGTGATGAGATGAAGGGATACGATTTTTCCGCATTTGAAAATGTAGAGATAACCGGAATTGATTTGGCATGCGCTTCTTCAGTACAAAATACAAAGAGATAAAAGTCGATATTTATATATTTTAGGCGTTTTTTGGGGCCTCGCTGCTAAGATGCGGCGAGTTTTTTTCAGAATCCCTCATGGGATTCTTTATTTTTTAAAATAATAGTTGACAAACGCAACTAATGCGAATATCATCTAATAAAAGGAGGGAAGTGGATGGACAAGGTAGAACAGTTTCGGGAGCATACAAGGGAATTGGAATGTCATCTGGACAATATAAATCAGGCGGATTGCTGTCAATGTGGCGTCAGTAAGGCCGAGTGCTTTTTGATCGTAGAGATCGGGCGCAAACCAGGGATCAGCATTAAAGAGCTGGCCGGGATACTAAAGGTAGACAAGAGCGGAGTGAGCCGAAGTGTTGAGGAGCTGGTGAAAAAGGGCTGCGTGACAAGACAGCCATCGAAGACGGACAGACGCTGCGTTGTGCTGAAGCTCACCGAGAGGGGAAGCGCCAGATTCGAAAGAATCGAGAAGGACATGTATATAGAGTTTCAAAAGGTTTTTTCAATGATCGAAAAGAGCGATCAGGACAAGGTCCTGGAGGCGCTGCGGATCTATAATGAAGCATGCAGAAAAGTGGAAGACAGGACAAAAGAGGATGAGTGAGAAGAATAAACGAGACAGGGCATTAGAGATTTTTTCCGCCAAAATGCACTGTTCGCAGTCGGTGCTGGCGGCATTTTCAGAAGAATGCGGGATATCAAAAGAGCAGGCCTTCAGGCTTGGATCCTGCTTTGGAAGCGGGATGCGTAAGGGTGAGGTTTGCGGAGCGTGCACGGGAGCGCTTATGGTATTGGGGCTCCTTTATGGTGAGACGCACCTTGGGAATAGGGAAGAGCGCGAGCTTTCAAACCGCCTGAATGACCTTATGATGCGTCGTTTTAAGGAAGCCAACGGATCTTACAAATGCAATGATCTTCTTGGATATGACATCTCAACGCCGGAGGGGGCGCAGAAGGTCAGGGAGAAAGGCTTATTTACGGAGTTTTGCCCTAAGATGGTTGCAAGCGCGGTGGATATTCTGGAAGATATCATGGAGGAGTTTCATGAGAAATAGATTGATTTTGTCAGAGGGGCAGGTGAATGAATCATGATCGTGGTGAATCTTTATTATACTGGGGAAAAAGGAAATGCGCGGCGCTTTGCCGAAGAAATGGAGAGCAGCGGAACGGCGGATAAAATCCGTGCGGAGAAGGGGAACGTTCGATACGAATATTTCTTTCCCATGAACGATCCGGAGACTGTTTTGCTGATAGATGCATGGGTGGATCAGGAAGCAATTGACGTGCATCATGCTTCGCCGATGATGCAGACGATAGCGAACCTGCGAGAGAAATATGATCTGCACATGAGGGTAGAGCGGTTTGTTTCGGAAGAAATGCCGAAAGAGGACGCAGGATTTATACGAGCATAAACGAAAAGTCCTATGCATTGTTGGAAAGTTGCGAGTGATAGGGTTCATTTATGAAGATAAAGATGATAGAAACTAACGGAATTACATATGTTGAGCCTGTTCCCGGAGCCACAAGTGAATGGTATTACGGCATGGATTATGAACACGGTGATCTTTATGAGGCCGAAGAGCTTTTTAACGGTGGTCATACCGTAAAAGGAAGAAAGCTTGTCCTTGTCCATTATCCGAATGGAGAGGTTTTCTTTCCGGTTCCGAAGACACAGGGGCATTATAGCGAGAAACCGGTATTCTTTGACGGCGGAATATATATGCTTGACGTGGATTTTCCGAATGGAGCGATCAGGATCATCAGATTCGACTGCAATGATCATCAGGTAAGCATTCACGCGGAGCTTCCGCTTTCATCGGTGAAGGATTGCTATAATCTGCAGCTGCATATCAGCCCACTTACGCTTTCGAGGCAGAGAGGCAATGAATTGGATATTGTTTGGCCGGAGAAGGTAAGCCTTTCAATGGAGGATCATGATTCCTTCTTTTTGCGGGATGGAGAGAAGCTGTTCTTTAACAGATGGTTTGAAGAAGGGGAAGGCGTGGATTACAAGTACTGGGAGGAGACTATAGTTCGGGATCTTAACGGAAATGTAATCGAGACACTTCCCGGGGACGTAATGCAGATGCCAAATGGAGAAATGTGGCATTTGAAGTAGGGTCTTAAGGAGCAAAGACAAGGGAACTGCAGGTATTTTAGACACGCAAAGCGTGAGAAAGGAAGGTAAGGAGTATGGGATTTTTTGACGATGAGGCTGACGAGGAACTGGAGGATGAACTTGAGGAACGAACCGGATACAGCATATTTGAACTGGAACGGATGAGCAGGGCGGAGAGGAACCGCGTCATTGAAAGGGCCGGGCTTGATCCGGATGACTATGATGGATTGTTCTAGGGGTGGGCGCCATAGATTGCTATTATCTGTATAAGGAGCCGCTCCTCGTTTTCATATTGAAAAACAAGAAAAGAATGAAGAAGAATAGAAAAGAGAAGCGCATGTTTGAGGTGCCTAGGGGACGGGGTTAGTGGCCCATGAGGTGTTATCATTCGCATGTTCATCAGAAATAAGAAGGAAGCAGAAAAATAGTCCTCGGAGTCATGGAATATGTGCTGCCAGAGTATCGTCATCACGGAATAGCGCAGGGGCTATTTCGTGAGTTAGAGAAAACCTGCAAAGCAAATGGAATCAACGATCAGAGGTGGAAAATGGGAAAGATTCAATGTGTTTATGACAAGGATAATAACTATTTCTTTCATTTGATGTCCGTCGCTAAGGTGGGATATGACAATGCCTACGGGGAAAAGCACAAAGATAGCATGTCAGAAGAGGACGTGGCCACTTTAAGGAAGTATGAGAAGGAACTGACGATGAAGGGCGGGGAATATAACGGGAAGCTCTTCTGGACTGGAATGTATGTCGGAAATGCAAAGGACGCCATCCATAAGATCCAAAGCGAGGGGGGATTTCCCGGGTTTGAAGCCTATCATGATGCCCTTTTGGAGATCTTTGGAATTTTCGTAAAGTATTATGACGATTATTGCAAAAGGATCTGGCCGGAAGAGGAAAAGCTCCTGGATCAAACTGCGAGGGAATGGCAGAGGAGGTTTGATGAGGAGGGGCTGGACGAGAAGGCAGAAAGGCTTGTAGGGATCCGAAGTGAGACCATTTTCTTCGCTTCCCTGATCAGTTCCATCGGACATGGGGTGGAAGCGATCATATACGAGACGGAGGACGGCAATACGGTTGATCTCTTTAGCATCGACAGGGATTACAATTCCGCAAGAGCCTTGTTTTTGCATGAGTATATCATTACGCTGCTTGGAAAAAGGATTCCCTTCTCGCTGGAAGCCTATGATCGATACGAGGGCTTGGCGGAATATTATACCGAAGAATTGATCGGGAAAACCTATAATTTTACCGATATGGATCGATATATTGAGTTTTATCGCAGGAAAATGTCGGAAAAGGCATACGCGCCGGAGGAACTTTTTGAAATGGCAGCGGGCTTGGAGATTGAAATATGAAACATACGAATTGGATCAGGTTTGTTTGTATTGCGCTGGCGACAGTGATGCTGGCTGGCGGCGCTACGGGATGTGCGGGCGCCGGCGAAAGCACTTCACAGGAGGTTTGGGTGAATGATTCCTCCAAGGAGGGCACCGCGACGGATGGTACTTCTAAGGAGGGTGCTTCGCAGGAGGGCTCTTCTAAGGAGGCATCGAATGAGGCCGCCTCGGGGGGGACGCAGAATGCGAATTTCCCGGACCGCGCGAATGCGACCACGGGAGAGGGACAGGTCAAGGTGCTGAAGGAGGGAGACGTGGCGCCGGACTTTACGGCGACGCTGGTGGATGGAAGCACCTTCACTTTGTCTGAGCATGACGGAGAAGTGGTTCTTTTGAATTTCTTCGCCACCTGGTGCGGCCCTTGCATGCGCGAGATGCCGGCCTTTGAAAAGCTGCAAAATGACGGCCTGGAGGGCGTTGCGATCCTTTGTGTTGACTGCATGGAAGAGAAGAAAACCGTGGATACCTACGTGAATAAGGAGAAGTTTTCTTTCGCCATCGCCTACGATGAGGACGGCGTCATCGGAAAATATTATCCCACCGATGGCATTCCCTATACCCTTGTGATCAACAAGGGCGTGATCGCCAAGATATATCTGGGCGCGAGAGACGCCGAAACGCAGTATAAGGAATATAAAGGCGCCATCGACGCGTGCCTTGCGGAATAAGGCGCAGCGGCTGATGGAAATGCACGGGCAAAATCGGCGAACGAACGCGCAAACAGCAGGGGAAATGGGCAAACGGTGAATATGAAAGCGAATCATTTTAAGCGTTTTGCAAGGCGCTATATCCAGCTCCTTGCGGCGGTACTTTATAACTGTAATTTCAAAGGGTTTGCCACGGGCAACATTTGGCAGGGAAGCACGAAGGGACTTTGCGCCCCCGGACTGAACTGCTATTCCTGCCCGGGCGCCGTCGCCGCCTGTCCCTTGGGGAGCCTTCAGACGGCGCTTCTTTCGTCGAAATATAAGTTCCCGTATTATGTTTTGGGGACGCTTTTGCTCCTTGGCCTGCTTTTGGGAAGGCTGATCTGCGGGTTTTTGTGCCCCTTTGGTTTTTTGCAGGAGCTTCTGCACAAGATTCCTACGCCAAAGCTCCAAAAGAGCAGGGTAACTCGCGCCCTGTCCTTGCTAAAATATGTCATTCTTCTTGTCTTTGTCATAGCGATGCCGCTGATCGCGCCAGTGCCGGGCTTTTGCGAGTATATATGCCCGGCGGGCACATTAGAAGCCGGCATTCCGCTGACACTCCTGCAAGAAAGGCTTCGCGCCCTGACGGGAGTCTTGTTCACATGGAAGGTTGCACTGTTGGTTTTGATTCTTGTGGGTTGCATCCTGTGCTATCGAGCCTTTTGTCGTTTTCTTTGCCCTTTGGGCGCAATCTATTCTTTCTTCAATCCTGTTTCTTTTTTTGGCATCCGCGTGGACCGGTCGAAGTGCATCCACTGCGACGCCTGCGTGCGCCATTGTAAGATGGACGTAAAGAAGGTGTGCGATCGGGAGTGCATCCAGTGCGGAGAGTGTATTGCAAGCTGCCCCGTAGATGCGATCCATTATGGTGTCGGCAGGCCTGCACGGCAACCATCTGCGCCCACTGGCAGGGAAGCCTTCGGCAAGCCCGCGGCCAAGACAGTTCTCAGGATTGTCTTAGTGGTTCTCATCATCGCTTTTCTGGCTTTGGGCCTTTCTTCCAATGGTTTTCAGGACGTCAAAAACAAAGCGATCCGAATTTGTCTCGAGTGCATGGGCATTGGATAAAATTGCAATTTTTTGAAAAATGAGGACAATAATACGGATTTTTAATATTGTAACTTAACAAAATCAAAAGTTGTTGTGAATAACAGTGATAAACTGGATTCACATTTTGTTTAGTATATACGAATATTTAATAAATACTTGAAAAAAGCGCATCTATTTAGTAAACTTTACTAAAAAGGTGCGCTTTTACTTTTTTAAAATTACTTTACAAAACGCGCGCAAAACAAAAAGAAAACGAGTAAACCTATAATGTTAGGTTACAAAATGGGTGATGATAATGGGTGATATGAGTTTTAAGATCATTTTTCTTGCGACATTACTGTTTGCGCTCGCTATCTTTGGTGCCTGTTCCACAAAAAGCGGGCAGGGAGAGAAGCAAAGAAAGCTTGTTACTTCTGTTGAAGCGGAGAGCGGAAGCTTTTTTGGAAACGTAAAGGCGACCACCGGAAAAGAAAGCTATTCCGGAGATGGGTTTGTCACTGGGTTTGAGCAGGACGAGGATTCCTGCGAGGTTGCTTTTTCCGTTCCCAAGGATGGGTTTTATGACCTGGCGTTCCTGATCCAGTCAAAGGGTGGCCACAAGGAAAACTTTGTTTTTGTGGACGGCGTGCAACAAGGAAGCGTGACGTGCGACAGCGGCAAGGTGGAAGAAGCATCCCTTAATCGCGTGTTTTTGTCAGCAGGTAAGCACAAGGTGAAGCTGAAAAAAAGCTGGGGATGGATCAACTGGGACAAGCTGGAGGTCTATGAGAGCGCACCCCTTCCCAAGGACCTTTATCAGGCGTCGGCAAAGCTTTCCAATCCCAATGCAAGCGACAACGCGAAGAGAGTTATGAGCTACCTTTGCGACAACTACGGGAAAAGCATTCTGTCAGGTCAATATGCGGATGGCGGCTATGCCAGCTGGGAGGTCTTCAAGCTCAAGGAAAACAACGGCGGAAAGGAACCTGCCGTGATCGGACTGGAGATGGGGCATTGTTGTCAGACGGCCCTGGACAATCAGTTTACGCACCCTTCCGTAAAGAGTGCCAAGGATGCCTGGGAGAGGGGCGCCATTGTCACCATGTGCTATCACTGGCTGGCGCCTGAGAAGTATCTGACCGGAATTTGGTGGAAGGGCTTTTACAAGGAGGCAGTGAACATCCCTTTGGAGAAGATCATGAATGGGGAAGACGAAGAGGGCATGGAACTGCTTTTGAAGGACATCGAGATTCTGGCAGGTCAGCTTAGGGAACTGAAGGAGGCGGGGGTTCCCGTGCTCTGGAGGCCCCTGCACGAAGCAGCCGGCGGATGGTTTTGGTGGGGAGCGCATGGAGCGGAAGCATATAAAAAGCTATATGTGCTCATGTATCAGCAGCTTACGGAGGTTTACGGACTGGACAATCTGATCTGGGTCTGGAACGGACAGGATCGCGATTGGTATCCGGGAGATGAATATGTGGACATTGTGGGCACGGACATCTATCCGAAGGAACACGAATATGCTTCGCATATATCCAAGTTTTTGGAGCTGTATGAGTGGGTCGGACCGGGAAAGATGATCATCCTGTCAGAGAATGGAACCATGCCTGACATTGATGCCGCCGTGAGGGACGGTGCCATGTGGGGGATGTTTTGTACATGGGAGGGCGAGTTTGTCATCAACGAAGGGATCAAGATCACCTATTCGGAAAAATACACGGAAAAAAGCGTGATGAAAAAGATCTACAACCATGAAAAGGTGATCACCCTGGACGAGCTGCCAGATCTGAAAACCTATAAGATTCGCGAAAAATAGCAAAAGGAGACAGAGCTTGTGAAAAAGGCATTGATACGAAAAATAGCGATCCTATTGGCAATCCTGACGCCAATGTTGGTCTTCGCAGGGATCCTCGGGAAAAGTCATGCCAAAACAACCATGGCCATGGAAGAGTTTGAAGCGCTGATCAGCGCCTACTCCATCCTTCCGGATTCCGTTTCCTACAGAGAGTATAAAAGTGCGTTTCAAGAAGTTTTTCCGTCTGAGGAGATTATCGTTTCGGCTGCAGATTACGTAAGATACGAAGAAGACGGAAAAAAGACGACTCCGCAGGTCTTCGCGGATTATGAAGGAACAAAGGGCGGGAGTGTCCTGACGAGTGAAAATTCCCTGATCGAAATGGAGTTTCAGATTGCGAAAGAGGGTTTTTATAACATTACCTTGGAATATTATCCCGTGGCTGGAAAGAGCGCAGACATTGAGAGGTCCGTGTTGATCGACGGAAAACTGCCTTATGAAGAACTTTCCTTGGTAAGTTTTCACAGAATCTGGAAATATGACGCGCCGTTGGATGAAATGAAAAATGGCGTCGCCGCCTATAAGTGGACCAAGGACAATCAAGGAAATGACAACAAACCTGCCATGGTGGAAAAGCCTGAATGGATCAGGCAGTATGTCTATGACAGTGACGGCTACGTGACGGAGCCGCTGGCGGTCTATCTAACCCAAGGGACGCATGAGATTACGCTAGTCTCCGTCCGGGAACCCATGCTGCTCAAAAGCATATCCTTTGACAACAAGAAAAAGCTGGATACGTATGCGCAGGTAAAGGCGGCGCAGGATGCGGCAGGAGCCAAAAACTCCTCAGGCACACTCCTTATCATTGAGGGAGAAAACGCGACGAAGACATCGTCCCAAATGCTCTATCCCATACAGGATCAATCCTCGCCTTCCGTGAGCCCCTCCAGCCCCAAGGAGCTTCTCAACAACACCATCGGAGGGAATTCCTGGCGTTTGGAAGGCCAATGGATCGAGTGGGAGTTCGAGGTGCCCGCGGATGGCTATTATTACATGTCACTTTATGACAGACAGAGCTTTTCCAGGGGCATACAGGTGTCTCGCCGGATCAGCATCGACGGAGAGGTTCCCTTTCAGGAAATGAGTGCCTATGCCTTTGATTACGCCAATCACTGGCGTGAGGACATACTAAAGACGTCCAAGGGCGATCCCTATGCATTTTATCTTACCGCGGGACGCCACACCCTTCGCATGGAAGTGGTTTTGGGAGATTTCTCGGAGGTCGTGAGCCTTGTGGAGAGCTCCGTAAGGCAGCTGAGCGCCATTTACCGTCAGGTGATCAAGGTGACGGGAGTAAACCCGGATACCTATCGGGACTACCAGCTGGCGGCGACGCTTCCCAACCTTCGCGGAGAGCTTGAGATGGCAAGGGATACGCTGAATGAGGCATTGGTAAAGCTGGAAAAGGTTGCAGGGAAAAACTCGGACAAAAAGGCAGTACTCCTGACCATGCGAGATCAGCTGGATGACCTGATCAAGGATGAGGAATATTTTGTCCGCACCATTTCTTCCTACAAGATCAATGTACGTGCGCTTGGAAACTGGATCACCTCCGTGATCAGCCAGCCTCTTCAGATCGACAGGATCTTTGTCTATTCGCCCGATGCGAAAAAGGTGATCCGCAAAAGAGGCTTCTTTTCCGGCTTTGGATATGAGATGGCAAGGCTGGTTTATTCCTTCACCATCGATTACAACAACATTGGTTCCGTGTCGAAGGAAAAGGATGGCAGAACCATAACCATCTGGGTTGGATCCGGACGCGATCAGGCGAACGTGATCAAGGCACTGATCGATGAAAGCTTTACAAGAGACACGGGCATCAGTGTGAACGTTCAGCTGGTAGACATGTCTACCCTCTTAAAGGCCTCGCTTGTGGGAGAAGGTCCTGACGTGGCAATACAGGTACCCAATACCAATGGCGTTGCCGGGGCGGTGCTTTACACGGGAAACGATACGCCGGTTAATTATGGCATTCGACATGCCGTATTGGATCTGGCGCAATTTAACGACCTGCCAGAGGTGCAGGAGAGATTCCCCGAGTCGATCAGGACGCAGTTTTGCTTCGATGGAGCCACGTATGCCCTCCCTGAAACGATCACTTATCCCGTCATGTTTTATCGCAAGGATATTTTGGCGGAGATTGGGCTTCCCATTCCGGAAACCTGGGAGGAAGTGAAGGTTGCCATGACCGTTTTGGCAAAGAATCAGATGGAATTTGGCATGTTGGCCAATGAGCAGCTGTTTGCCTCTCTTTTATACCAGAACGGCGGTCAGTACTACAACGAAAACGCGACTGCTTCGGCATTAGATTCGGACGTGGCAGTGAAAACCTTCAAGGAGTTTTGCGAGTTCTATACGGACTATAAGATCGACAAGGAAACCTCGGTGGAGGAGCGCTTTAGAACGGGTGAATGTCCGCTCATGATCTCGGATTATACGACCTACAATAATTTCGCGGTTTCCGCTCCTGACATCGCCGGATTATGGGGTTTCACCCAGATCCCCGGAACGGTCAAAGAGGACGGAAGCGTGGATCATTCCGTGGCGTGCACGGGGCTGGCAACCATGATCATGTCGGGTACGAAGTCGCCTGACGATGCCTGGGAGTTTGCAAAATGGTGGACCAGCGCCAAAACACAGGCAAGCTATGGCCGGGAGATGGAGGGCCTGATGGGAAGCGCAGCCAGAGTGCCTGTCGCAAACTATGAAGCATTTCTTCAGATGCCTTGGCCGATGGAGGATTTTCAGACCCTGAAAGAAGCCATCACGTGGACGAGAGGAATTCCGCAGGTTCCCGGAGGATATTATTCCTGGCGAAACGTCTATAACGCGTTTTATAGCGTGGTGACCAATTCAGACAAGGCTTTGCCGAGAGAAGAGCTGATGGATAAGATTATTTACGTCAATGCAGAGATTGGTTACAAGAGAGAAGAACTCGAGCTGGATCGAGCAGACGATTAGGAAAGGGGAAGATTCATGGACTCAACGCTGATGAAAAGGATCAAACTGAGCAAAAGCTCCTACCTGATGATCGCGCCGTATTTTATTCTGTTCTTTTTGTTTACGGTGCTTCCGGTCGTTATGAGTATATTCTTTTCTTTTACATACTATAACATGCTCGAAATGCCGAAATTTGTTGGTTGGAAGAATTATGTAAAGCTGTTTTTGGAAGATGACGTATTTCTCACGTCCCTGCGCAACACGCTTCTTCTCGCGGTGATCACGGGACCGGTAAGTTACTTTTTATGCCTTTTGTTTGCATGGATCATCAATGAATTCAAGGGTTGGCTCAGGGCATTTCTGACCTTGATCTTCTATGCACCGAGCATTTGCGGAAATGCTTACGTTGTATGGAATCTGATCCTTTCGGGAGACCGTTACGGTTATCTGAATGGTTTGCTCTTAAAGCTGGGGATCCTGGATGAAGCCATCGTCTGGATGAAGACAGAAAAATACGTTTTACCCATGCTCGTGATCGTTCAGCTTTGGCTTTCCTTGGGAACAGGATTTCTTGCCTTTATCGCAGGCTTGCAGACCATTGACAAGACCTTGTACGAGGCGGGAGCGTTGGACGGCGTCAAGAACCGTTGGCAGGAGCTTTGGTACATTACGCTCCCTGCCATGAAGCCGCAGCTGATGTTTGGCGCAGTGATGCAGATCACGCAATCCTTTGCGATCGCGGACGTTTCCCTTCAGCTGGCAGGAAATCCCTCCGTAAACTATGCAGGCGCAACGGTGGTAACGCACCTGCTCGATTACGGAACCGTGCGTTTTGAGATGGGATATGCATCCGCCATCGCAACGGTGCTGTTCCTCTTGATGGTAGGCTCCAACAAGCTGGTACAAAAGCTTTTGGGAAGGGTGGGTGAGTAAAATGAAGGCCATTAAACTCTTTCGCGTAAAAAGAGAGAAAAGGTTGAACCGCTCCATGGCGGGAAACACGCTCTTGTTTCTGCTCATGATCGCGTGCGGGCTGGCCATGATCCTTCCCTTGGTCATGGTGGTGAACAACTGCTTAAAGCCGTTGGATGAACTGTTTCAGTACCCGCCAAAGATCTTTGTAAGGAATCCGACGCTTGAGAACTTTTCAGATCTCTTTCGACTGATGAATGATTCCTGGGTGCCGTTCTCAAGATATATCCTGAACACGATCCTGATCACGGGAGGCGGCATGCTGGGACACGTGATCATCGCGTCCCTGGCGGCATATCCTTTGGCAAAGCACAGGTTCCCGGGAAAAGATACCCTGTTTCGCATGGTGGTGCTTTCCATGATGTTCTCCTGGACGGTAACGCAGATACCGCAATACGTGATCATTTCCTGGCTTCACATAAACAATACCTACATGGCATTGATCCTTCCGGCCTGTTCCTTTGGCATGGGGCTTTACCTGATGAAACAGTTCATGGAACAGCTCCCCGATTCCCTGATGGAGTCGGCAAGACTCGACGGTGCCAATGAATGGCAGGTCTTTTGGCAGATCGTCATGCCAAACGTGAAACCTGCGTGGCTTACATTGGCCATCTTTCAATTCCAGCAGATGTGGGGTAATACGGGGTCCACTTTCCTTCGGGACGAGGAACTGAAGCCTTTGCAGTATGCCTTGTTTCAGATTTCGGCAGGTGGTGCGGCCAGAGCCGGAGCGGCAGCAGCAGTGACCTTTATCATTGCGGCGGTTCCCATCACCTTCTTTCTGATCTGCCAGAAGAACGTGCTGGAAACCATGACGACTTCAGGAATCAAGGAATAAGGAGGAACCGGCGTTGAAAAAGAGTCATTGTTGGAAAAAACTGGCTTGCCTGCTGGGAATGGCCGTATTTGTTCTGTCGCAGTCATTGCCGGTCAGCGCAAAGTCCATACCCTATGACAGCTACAATTATGACTATCGCGAATACATACGCTATACGCCCGCAGCCTATCTGCCCGCGGGAAACGTGGACATTGCAGATTACGTCTTTCAGGGGAGCCCCGTAGGAAAGCTTCTTTCCCCGCAGGACCTTTGTGCGGACGGCAAGGGCCGGGTTTACGTGGCAGATACGGGAAACAACCGGATCGTCGTGATGGACGAAGCCCTGACCCGCATTGAGGACGTCATTGACGGCTTTATCAATCAGGGGAAAGAGGATGGTTTCAATCAGCCCGGCGGAGTATGCATTTCGGAAAAAGGTCAGATTTACGTAGCCGACTCCCAAAACAGGAGAGTCGTCGTATTGGAAAAGGACCACACCTTGACGCGTATCATAGCGGATCCGCAGTCTGAGAGTCTGGAGGACGGGTTTGTGTTCACGCCCTTGAGGATTGCCGTGGATTATGCGGATCGACTTTACGTCATCGCCCAAAATATGTTTGAAGGCATCATGGTGTTTGAAGAGAATGGAAAGTTTTCCACCTTTTTTGGCACCATCGACGTTGAGATCTCTCTTTGGGACAAGTTTTGGAAGAGGGTGGCAACGAAGGAAGAGCGCTCCAAGCAAAAGCTTTACATTCCCACGGAGTTCACCGGACTCGACACGGATCCCAAGGGATTTGTATATGCCACAAACCTTGACGCCAACGGAATTCAGGGCGTGCGACGCCTCAACCCTTCCGGCGTGGACGTGATTAAAAAGGGCCAAAACCTGAACCTTGGCGGAGACCTTCAGACGGCTGGAACGACGGAATATGCAGGGCCATCCCAATTTACAGACGTAACCTATCGTGAAAATGGCATTTATTCCTGCCTCGACCGAAAGAGGGGAAGGATATTTACCTACGATCATGAGGGAAATCTTCTTTATGTTTTCGGCGGCCTTGGGACCCAGGACGGGACATTCCGTCTGCCCACTGCCATCGAGGAAGTGAACGGGAAAATCCTGGTGCTGGACGGGACTCTTTGTGAGATCCTCACCTTTGAGGTGACGGAGTACGGAAGGCTGATCAATGAGGCTACGGCCCTTCGTTACGACGGAGACGAGGCTTCGGCGGTAGGGATCTGGGAGAGAGTGCTGGAGCTGGATGAAAACAACGAATTGGCCCACGTGGGAATTGGGAAAGCCTATCTGACCGCAGGGGACTATAAGCAAGCCATGAAGCATCTCAAGATAGGCATGGCGAGGGAATATTACTCCGTAGCCTACAGACGTTATCGGAATGAGATGCTAAGAAAGGGCGCAAGCGCCTTCCTGAGCTGCATGGTGATCCTTGTGATCGCGCTTCTTGTGGCTCGCAGGTTCCGGAAAAAGAAAAGGAGGAGATGACGGATGCGTAAGTTATTCAAAAAAGATGACTGGTTCTATCTGTTATACACGTTGACGCATCCCATGGATGGTTATTACTGGATCCGACACGCTGAGAAGGGGAACGTGCCCATTGCAATTTTGTCCGTGATCCTGTTTTCCTTTTGCTTTACGGCGAATCGCCTTCTTGCAAGCTTTGTCGTCAATGATCTTGATCCCCGAGGGATCGACAGCCTGTATGAGCTTCTTGGAGTGCTTGCGTTTTATCTGCTCCTTTGTGTGAGCAACTGGTCCGTCACCTGTCTGATGAACGGGGAGGGGCGTCTTAAGGACATTGCGGTTGCCATTGGCTACGGCACGGTGCCCATCAGCCTTTCCCTGCTGATTGCGACGATCTATAGCCAGTTTGTTGCGGATGACGAACAAGCCTTCTATGGCATTCTCCTTGGCCTTGGTGTCGCATATGGCGCCATCATGATGCTGATCGGCATTATGCAGATCCATAACTACACCTTGGGAAAAACATTGCTTACGCTTTTTTTGACGGTCATCGCCTTGTTTATCATTATCTTTTTGATCCTACTTTTGTCGAACCGTCTTGCACTGGTGTTCAATTTCTTCAGAAGCCTGTACATAGAGATCATTTTTAGAACCTAAGGAGTCTGATCATGAAAGCGGGAAAGATTATAAGCTTTTTGCATAAGAAAAAAAGATGGGGTTTGATCGTGCTGGCGGTGCTTGTTTTTATCGCGGCAGCGTGGCTTTGTCATTACCTTGTGCGTTACCAGTTTTATCATGCATATCGAGCCTACCTAAACGAAAACGTCTATGAAGAGGGAACACCGTTTCGGGCGCTTGCGGATGCCTCAAAGGACGTGGCAGGCATGGAACTGGCGGCCGAAAGTAAATGCCTAAAGCTGTATGCCAACGTAAAGACGGGCGAGGTGGCTGTCTATGACAAGAGAAACGGCCAGACGGTTTATTCCAACCCTCCGGATGCGGATCAGGACAGCGTGGCAAACAAGGTGAATCTGAATTACTTGAAGTCTCAGCTGATCTTGCAATATTACAATTCCGACGTGGTGTCCGGCACCATGGATTCTTACTCCGTCAGCGTTTCCAAGAAGCGGCTAACGGCTGAAAAACTCAAGGACGGGATCCGATTCGTGTACGCCATGGGAGAACCTAGTGAGAACGCCATTCATTTTGAGGTTCCCTTGGAGTATCGCCTAAAGGATGACTATCTTGAGGCGACAGTCCCCGCGGGACAGGTAAAGGAATATAACGGAAGCATTTACCGAATTCAGCTGCTGCGGTATTTTGGCGCAGCTTCCGCAAAGGAGAGCGGATATACCGTCGTCCCCAACGGCTGCGGATCTTTGATTTACTTCAACAACGGAAAGACGCAGGAGAGCGCATATTCTCAATATGTCTATGAACTGGATCCGTTGGTTTCCAACTACACGACCATTGAGAACGTGATTCCCGCCAAATTACCCTTGTTTGCGCTTTGCCGCGAGAAGAACAGCGTTCTTGGCACCATTGAATCCGGTGCAAGTCTTTCTCTGATCAGTGCGGACGTGGCAGGCAAGTTTAATGATTACAATTACGCATATGCCACCTTTGTGGTAAGAAATGCGGACAATCTCAGGATGTTTGGCGATAACACGCAGGACGTATATGTTCTGGAAAAGGAACCCTACAACGTGGATTGCACGGTCAGATATAGCTTCCTGACGGAAGAAAACAAGGGATATGTGGGCGTGGGTACCTATTACAGGAATCGGCTTCTTGGTGAAGGCGCGCTGAAGGCGACGCCTGATTCGGGAGACATTCCGTTCTACTGCGACGTGATCGCGGGGATCAGGGAAACATCCCATTTCCTTGGCGTACAGTACCTGCATTCCTTTGCCATGACAACCTACGATGAGGCAAAAGAGATGTCGAAGGAGCTGACCGAAGCAGGGATCTCCAAGCAAGTGATGAATCTCCAGGGATGGTTTAACGGAGGATATTATCACGATGCTGCCGACGTGGTTCATCCGCTTCGGGTTTTGGGAAGCAAAAAGGATTTAAGGCAGCTGAGTGAACTCTTACGGGAAAAGGGCGGACGGCTCTATCTGGACGTGCAGTTTCAGAAGGTGAGCTTTGCAGATAACGGATTCCCCTACAACATGGAGGCTTCACGGTATTACTCCGGCTATGTCGTAAGCTTTGGTGCCGTGGACCCGACGACCCTTCGAAACACGGCGAATCTGGGGTATAAGGAGATCCGATACAACCTGCTTTCACCGAAATATCTGCCAAGATACGTGAAAAAATTTGTGAAACAGATCGGGAAGTATGACGTGGACGGGATATCCTTGCGGGATCTGGGAAACGTGCTTGCTTCCGACAAGAGAAGAACGAATATCATTGACAGAGAGCAGGCCCTTAGCGTCGTCAAGGGACAGTTTGAAGAGTTGAAGAAAACGGGCAAGAGCCTGATGACAAACGCAGCCAATGCATATGCCTTTGCATATTCCGACGACGTGATCAACGCGCCGGTTTCGGCGAATCAGTACCGGATCACGGACGCAGACGTTCCGCTCTATGGAATGATCCTTCACGGCAGCGTTTCCTATGCCGGCGACCTGATGAATTTTGAGGATAAGGACCGCCTTGCGACTGCCCTGCTCGAGTTGATCGAAAGCGGAGCGTCGCCGCACTTTGTCTTCACCCGCGAGGAATCGAGCGAAATGAAGAACACGGCCATGAATTCCTTCTATTGCACGACCTTTGCCAATTGGAAGGAGGAAGCGGCTTTTGTCTACGAAAAGGTGAATGAAGTGCTTCGTGAGGTCAACGGTGCCAAGATGCAAAATCATGAGATATTGGACAACGGACTTCGCAGGATCACGTATGACAATGGAAATGTCATCCGCGTGAACTATTCCGCGGAGGCGCTTTCAGACGGAGGGATTACGGTGCCGGCCAAGAGTTACCATTTGGAGGGGACGAGATGAAAGAGAAAAGAAAACTGACTCTCACCCAGAAGAGAGGACTAAAAGGATATCTGTTCATACTTCCCTGGTTCATAGGGTTTGCAATCTTTTACGTACGAAGCCTGATCATGACGGTGGAATTTTCCTTTGCAAAGCTTACGGTTTCGCCTGGAGCAGGTGGCTACAGCTTGGAGGGCAAAGGACTGGAGAACTACCTGTATGCCTTTCGGGCCCACGGCTCCTTTAAGCAAACCCTGACCTCCTCCGTCGGAAACATGCTGATCGACGTTCCGCTGATCCTTTTCTTCAGCCTGTTCATGGCACTTTTGCTAAACCAGAAGTTTAGGGGCAGAGGCATTGTGAGGGCAATCTTTTTCCTGCCGGTCATTTTGAACTCGGATGCGCTGAAGGCGGCAATTTCCCTCAGCGAAGCCATGATGAACGGAGGTATTGCAACACAAGCCGCTGAGGTGAGCGGGGCTGCCAGTTCCGTTTTGGCATTTGATTTGGATTATCTGATCAATATGTTTGTGAATTTCGGGCTTCCCGTAAAGGTTTTGAGCTACGTGACCGCTGCCGTTGGACGGATCAATGACATTATCTCTGCCTCCGGCGTTCAGATCATCATTTTCATTGCGGCATTGCAGTCCATTCCCTCCTCCATGTATGAGGTGGCGCGGATCGAGGGTGCAACGGCTTACGAGACCTTCTGGAAGGTCACCCTTCCTCTGGTCATGCCGCACGTGATCACAAACATGGTATATACCATCGTGGATCATTTTTCACGCAGTGACGTGGTGGAGCTGGCCTATTCGACCGCATTTACGGAATTCAATTACGGACTCAGCGCCGTGTTCAGCATTATAAGCACGGTGGTCACGCTTTTGATCCTGGCCCTGCTGGTAAGGGCGATCCAAAAGAATACATTCTATTACAACTAGGAGAGGAGGACGCGTTTTGATCAAGGTCAAGAGATTTTTGATAGGACTGATGAGAGCGTTGATCCTGATAGGAGTGGGATATACCATCCTGTCCCCCATCATTGGCATGATCGTCAGCTCCATTGCCTCTACGGAGGACATTTACAATCCCATGATGTTTCTGCTCCCGAAGCACCCGACCATGGAAAAATATGCCCTGGTGATCGAGAGAATGGATTACTACAAGACCATTTTGAAGGATCTGATCTACGTTGCGACCCTCACTGCGATCCAAGTGCTTGTATGTTCCATGGTGGGATATGGTTTCGCCAGATTTCAATTTCCCTTTAAGAAATTGCTGTTTGGCTGCGTCGTCCTGATGATCACCATTCCCATGCACACCATTATGCTGCCGATCTATGTGACGTTCAAGTCCTTTGATCCCTTTGGGATCGTGACGGCCATCAAGGGATCCCCCGGCATTATGGGAACCGTTGTCCCCATGTATCTTATGACGATTTTGGGGTGCGGCGTAAGGTCGGGACTATATATTTACATTTTCAACCAGTTTTTCAGGGGACTTCCCAAGGAGATCGAGGAAGCCGCTTTGGTGGACGGCGCTGGCACCTGGTATACCTATTTTCGCATCATGCTGGTAAACGCCAAGCCTGCCGTGATCACGGTTGCAGTGTTTTCCTTGGTTTGGCAGTTTAACGACACGTTCTATTCCAAGCTGTTCCTTGTCAGCGAGGACGTGGTGATCAGTAAAAAGGTTTCGTCCCTTGCCAGCGTTTTGGCAAACCAGGACAAGATCCTGAACGTGACCATTCAGCAGCAATACACCAATGCAGGCATTCTGCTGGTGATTCTGCCTGTCCTGGTGCTTTATCTGATCCTGCAAAAACGCTTTATTGAAGGCGTGGAGCGCAGCGGCATTGTGGGATAAACGAAATGAAATCCTTTCGTAAAGGATTCATATATGCAAATTTCAACAAAAAAGGAGGATGAAAAAGTTGAAAAAGCACAGACTACTAGCCTGCTTCTTAGCAGGAGTCATGGCAGTGTCCATGGCAGCGTGCGATCAGCAAGGCGACGCGAGCGAGTCGCAAAGCGAGGTCGTGGAAAGTCAGGTGGAGGAGACAAAACCCTTTGCGTATGACACCGCGGCAAGCATTACCTTTGAGGATGGGAAAATGGGGTTTCTCGGCAGTGATTCCTCCATCAACCCGGCAGCAAAGGAAACAGTTTTTGAGAGCGTGAGCAGAGACGGACAAAAGGCCGTAAAGATCACCTCGGCCGGCGCTGGAAAGCTCTATGCAGGCATTCAGATGGATGCCCTGCTGGGAGACAAGATCGGCGACGTCAAGACCGTTGAGTTTACGCTGGAGTCGGAGTGTAAGGACAAGGGCAATTTCGTGGCCACCTCCGGAAAGATCTATTCTTATTTGGGAGAAGACAACGAAAGAAGTGAAAAGGCATGGTCCATCTATCTTGAGAAGGCCAATCCCAAGACTGTGTCCTACGAATTACCCGCTAAGGCAGTAGCGGGAAATACGCTTGTTTTGTCCCTGGAAGTAAACGATGGTAACAGCTTTTTGGCAGATCGTCAGACAGCACTGTATCTCTATTCCATTTCCTTTAAGGACGCTTCAGGGAAGGTGCTTGCGGCAGATTCTTCCGCAGAGTTTGTGATCCCTGAGGTGACGGAAGCTGACAGAAGCAATCTTTTTGCACTTTCTGACGTAGTAGAGTTTGAGGGCTTTGCATGCTCCGGAGACGCTTGGGCGCAAAACGGTGCTGAAATGCCTCAAAGCATTGTGGATGCTCTGGTACCCGGAAGCGTGATCGAGGTAGAATATGCCTCCGAAGACGGCGAGATGTGGATCGTCATTCCTTGGGCAGAGGCAGGCTGGATGCGCGTTGCGCAGAACGATGCTTACCTGAACAATTCCAAGAACGTGGCACAGGTGACCTACGAGCAGATCGAGGCTCTGTGCGGCGAAGATAAGGCTACCTGGGGCGCAATGCTTCAGTGCGAGAGCTCTTCCAAGTGGGAGGTATATTCCCTGAAGGTCGGCAAAAAGGCAGCGGATATCGCCTTCCAGCCCGGCGTGGAATTTGAAGGCTTTGCATGCTCTGGAGATGCTTGGGCACAGAACGGCCTTGAGATGTCTGAGGATATCCTGAATGCTTTGGTATCTGGAAGTGTCATCAGACTGCAGTATACCTCTGAAGACGGAAACCTTTGGGTTGTGGTTCCTTGGGCTGAGGCAGGCTGGATGCGCGTTGGTCAGGCAGGCACGGATGATCCGGCAGTTTGCAACGACGGATATTGCTACGTAACCTATGAGCAGATTGAAGCTCTTTGCGGAGAAGACAAATCTACTTGGGGCGTAATGCTTCAGGCAGAGAGCTCCTCTAAGTGGGAGGTATATTCCGTAAACATTGGAAAGGCAGGAGCGAGCGTTCCCAAGCTCCATGGCCTTAAGGCGCTGGATGGTTTTGCCTGCAAGGCAGGTGCATGGGCGCAGAACGGCTTTGAGATCGACATGGAAGCACTTCAGCCCGGCGACGTGATCAGGGCGCAGTATACTTCTGCTGACGGTACTCTTTGGGCTGTTGTTCCTTGGGCACAGGCAGGCTGGATGCGTGTCGGTCAGGCGGGCACGGACGATGAAGCAGTTTGCGCGGACGGATATTGCTACGTAACCTATGAGCAGATCGAGGCTCTGTGCGGAGAAGACAAATCCACGTGGGGAGCAATGCTCCAGTTTGAGAGCTCTTCTGACTGGGAAGTTTACGGCGTGGAAATTGGAAAGCAATAAATTTTGGAGGAAAAAAGGATGAAAAACTTGAAAAGACTGGTGGCCATCGGACTTGCCACCATCATGACTCTTTCCATGACGGCTTGCGATACAAAGCCGAAGGAAAAGGAGGCATCACAGGGAGGAATCAGACATTTTACCATTGGTTCCTGGTGGAGACAGTATTATGATTCCACGGATGAGACCATGGACGTTTCCGCTGACTGGACGGCGGCACAGCCTGCAGACGGAGATGATCCTGAAACTGCGGCTCAGAAGGAGATCAACCGCGAGGTATGCCAGATCAAATGGGACAGAGTCTCCATGCTGGAAGAGAAGTACAACTGTGACTTTAAGTGGGTGAACCTGACGTTTGACGGAACAAAGGAGTCCATTAACACCTCCATTTTGGCGGGATCTCCTGACTGTGACATTTACATGGTTCAGTCCTCCATGGCCATTCCCGCGCAGTCCAATGGATTGCTGGTGGATCTGAAGACGATCCTCCCCGAGGACAGTGACCTTTTCACGGATCAGAAGGTATTCTCTTATCTGGATCTTGGCGACGGAAAGGCATGCATCCTTCAGGTGAACGGTAACTTCAGCAACACCTATCCTCTGGGCTTTAATCTGCAGATGCTCAAGGACAACAATCTTGAGGACCCCAGAGAGCTTTATGCACGCGGCGAGTGGACCTGGGATAAGTTCATTGAATACTGCAAGAAGCTGACCCAGGATACGGACGGTGACGGTCAGATCGATCAGTACGGATACTGCGGTTATGCAGAGGAGACTCTGCAAGAGCTCCTGATGTCCAACGGCGCATCCATCGCCGGCAGCGCACAGTGCACGCTGACCTCCGCACCCGTGGGCGAATGCCTTCAGCTGATGCAGGACATGTACAACAAGTACAATGTTTGCTACCCTTATGATTATTCCGCTGACGGCGGAAATCCTTCGGATTCCATGAGAACGCAGTATAATCAGGGCAATGTTGCATTCTTCCCCATCGCCGTATGGATCCAGAATGCGAACGATAACTATCCTGAAGGAAAAGAAGGAAACCTTACCTGGGACACCGCCTTTGTTCGTTGGCCCGTTGGACCTTCCGGAGACAAGGCACAGAATGCAGGCTATAAGGCAAACGACAGCAACTTCTTCGTAATCCCTGTTGGCGTAAAGGATCCCGAGCAGGTTTACAATTTCCTGTATGACCTTTACAACTGGTTTGAGGGAGACACCGCAAAGCGTGACAATCCGGCGCTTCTTAACTGGTGGTATAACGAGACGGCTAAGGTGAAGGAGATCAATGACTCCAACTTTGAGGTACAAAAGGACTGCTTAAGCCATCCTAATTTTGAGCTTTATGGTGACCTTGGCGTAGGCTATGATCTCGAATCCATCATTAACGGATCCATGACGCCCGCACAGTTCCAGGAAACTTACAAACAGGAATTTCAGGATGCACTGAACGCCATTTTCCAGTAGGAAATTGCACTCCGGCGGGTGACTTGGCACCCGCCGGAAGCAATGCACTGCGAGGACACTTGGTTTGACAAAAGATTGACTATGAGTTATAAATATTATATGCCAGGCCGATGCAAGAAAATGGTTTCAGATGAGGAGCAAGACTAGTATGAGCAAAGGGGTAACGATGCGCGACATCGCCAAGAGATTAAACGTCAGCGCAGTCTCCGTGTCTAAAGCGATATCCGGGAAGGACGGGGTCAGTGAGCCGGTCCGGGAGATGATCCTAAAGACGGCGAAGGAAATGGGGTATGAATATGTTTCGCCCAAGACGGAGGCAAAAGAGCACTATAACATTGGCGTAATGGTTTCTCAGAATTATTTCTCTGACAATGCGTTTTATTCCAGGCTTTTTCAGAATCTTGCCATCGAATTTGGAAAGCTGGGTTATGGCTGCATGCTGGAGATTATCCACCACAAGAACGAGAAGGAAGGCATCCTGCCCATGAACGCGGCGGGAAAGATGCTGGACGGTCTCATTGTGCTTGGACCCATGTCAGATGCCTGCCTAAACAACATTCTTCGAATGGACACTCCCTATGTTTTCGTGGATAATTACTCGCCGGAGGAGATCATGGATTGCGTGGTAAGCGACAATCTGTACGGCTCCCACGTGCTGACAAATTATCTGATCGATAAGGGACATCGGAAAATTGCCTTTGTGGGAGACATCAATGCCACAAATTCTATTATGGACAGATATCTCGGATACCTAAAGGCCATGATGCAGCACCATCTCCCCATTCGTCAGGACTACCTTTTGCCCGACAGAACGGCAGATGGTCTTTTCAAGGAGATAGAGCTGCCTGACGACATGCCGGACGCTTTCGTCTGCAACTGCGACGAAATTGCTTACCGGCTGGTGGAACAACTCAAAAAGAAAAAAGTGCGCATACCGGAAGACGTATCTCTGGTAGGGTTTGACGACTATATCTTCGCAACGCTGTGTACGCCGCAGCTCACCACCTTTCGCGTAGACATGGAGGAAATGAGCAGGGTCGCAGTACAACTTATGGTCGACAGGCTGAAGACGCCCCACAAGGTCAGCGGAAGACGCGTGATCAGCGGGGAGATCATCATCAGGGATTCCGTCGCGGACAGATGATAAGGGCCTCCATGGAGCAATCCATGGAGGCTTTTTTGAGGGACGGTATTGAAATCATTAGTTTTGAAAAATGACAGTGTTTTTGCTGGATTACCTCTTAAAAATGACAGAGCAACATCAAATTATCCATTGAAAAATGACAATATTTATGCTAATATGATTATCGGAGGGATGATCATGCTTAGTAGAGACATATGGGAAGAACTAATAGAATGGAAAAACCGTAAGCATCGGCCGCTCATCATAAAAGGTTTGCGACAGACTGGAAAAACATTCATAGTTAGGGAATTTGGGAAACAATTCTATAAGAACACGGTATATGTGGATCTGCGTGCCAATAAAACCGTTCATGCGGCGTTTGAGGGTGACTTTTCCGTTGATGGGATGGTGATGTCCATTTCAGCGGCGATACCGACCGCAAGATTCTTACCTGGCGAAACCCTCATAATCTTTGACGAAATACAAGACTGTCCTAATGCAAGAAGTTCGCTAAAATACTGGGATATGGACGGAAGGTATGACGTCATTGCCACGGGAAGTTTTCTGGGCGTAAAAGGATTTCGAAAACCGTATGTTAGAGGAATACCGGTGGGATACGAAGAGCAAATATCAATGTACCCGCTTTCTTTTCACGAGTTTTTGAGGAATTCCGGTATAAGCGAGGACATCCTTAAATACATAAGGAACTCGTTCAAGGAGCATTCTGTTATCGAAAAAACCATTCATGAAAGCCTTCGCTCTTTGTATTATCAATACCTTATAGTAGGCGGAATGCCTGAAGCGGTCAGTGAATTCTTTTTGAAACATGATCTTAATGCCGTAAGAGATATTCAACGCAGAATACTGAATTCCATACGAGATGATTTCGGAAGATATAAAGATAGAGATGGGAATGACAAGATTAACGAAACACTCAAATTACGTGCGGAAGCATGCTTGGATTCCCTGCCAACGCAGTTATCAAAAGAATATAAAAAGTTTCAGTACAGCCTAGTGAATGCCAAAGGTCATTCTCCTGAAAAAGAAGAAGGACTTCAATATCTTGAGGATGTAGGGCTTGTGGTAAGGGCCTACAACACACGAGAAATAGCATATCCGTTGGAAGGCGTAAGGATTCCGACGGAGTTTAAGGTGTTCTTCATTGATACGGGTCTGCTGGTTTCACAAATGGGTGAAGAAGTTCCATTGAAGATTCTTTCTGGAGATATTAGTGCTTATAAGGGCGCAATTGCAGAAAACATGGTCGCATCAGCTTTAGCCGTAAGCGGGAGAGAGATATACTATTTTCATGCTCCCAGCGGTTCGCCAGAACTGGATTTCTTATTTGAGAAAGATGGGGAGACGACCATCGTGGAATGTAAGTCCTCTAATAACCGTGCCACGAGTATGAAGTTTGTCCTTGCGAATCCACAAAAATACGGCACTCACCCCGCAATGAAGTTTTCTGACACGAATGTTGGGACAGGACAAGGTTTTTATACCTATCCCTTATATGCCATAGGTTTTATCGAGAAAAATAATAAGAGTAGCATTATTCCAACTATAGATGTTTCGAATCTAAAGGTTCCGGATCACTTTCAGGTTGGAGCTCGAGAAGGAAACATGAGGAGATAAGCGATGAAAGACTTTTTTATAATCATGTTACTTGTCATTGTTGAGCTTTGGAAGGGGTTCATTGATCTTTTGACGAAAAGATATCAACCGAAAAGAAATCCGAAGTATTTGATATATGCGGGGGCCGACAATGGCCTTATCGCCGCGTACAGGGGCTATTTTGCCTTGGATGGCAATGGATTTCACGTTATGAGGGAAAGCGTGTTTTATAAGACTAAGCATAGGGGCAATTACGAGAGCTTTGAGCCCTCGCGGCTTTCCGTTGACGTGACCACGAATGGGGAAGACCCGAAAACGTGGGAGTTTCGACAGCGCCTTACGGATGAAGAGAATTTTGACAAAGAAGCGATCATCGATCTGGCCCGCAGGATGAATGTCAAATGCACTAAGTATTTCTTTTTTCACATCTATGAATTTGACGGGTATAAGATCGTTTATGAATGCAACACGGATCAGGATGGGCACGGTCTCGTTTTGGATCAGAAGAGTGCATTGTTTAGGGAGGGGAGCGAGCTGAAGCTGCCAAAAGACGTGATGATGACTTCGTTCAGAGAGTTTTACAGACTGAGTGAATGAATGGGGAGGTAAGACATGGAATTTCCACGCGAGGAACTGTTGGAGAAATACGTACGCATCTACGATGAGCAGATCGCGCCTTACGAGCCGGACTTTGAGCTGGCAGACGGGACGACGCGCTATGTTCGGTTTAACGACGCCTGGCGAAAGCTCAATCCCTTTGAAAAGCTTTTGATCCCAAAGGTTACGAACCGCAAGAACACTTTCCCGAAGTCGCCTTCCGCGAAGATTCCTAAAAATGGAAATCCGGCCAATTACGTTACGCTGAAATATGACGCCGAAGGAAACGTAAGGGCAGCGCTTTTTGGGGATGAGGGCGCCTATAATATAGCAATTGTCTACATTTCAAGGCAGTTGACCGTCACTTATACGCTTGAACCTGATCTAAACGGCGCCATGACCCATGGCATGCTCGAGTTTGAGTGGTATGAATATGATTCCGCCGACAGGCTCATAGAAGCGGAAATTTTCCGTGGCAGCGGGAGTGCCAAGGATGACGTCATCATTAACGCGGAGTATTATGAATATGATGGCGACGTTCTTGCTCACGCATGGCAGTTCACGGATTTCCAGAAATATCCGATGCAGATGACGGCATACCTTGTCCAGACAATGATGCCGGATCGCATCTTTAATCCCAATCGATTTGAGTATGTTTTTGAGCGCACCGAGAACGGCTTGGACTACACCTGCAGCCACTACTTCCGCAAATCTCAGACCTTTAGGGACGCGGGGCACATATCGGAAGAAACCCTTGCGCATTTGGCCACGAACGGATTACGGTTGGTATAACAGGAGAAACAAATGAATGAGAAGGAAAGGAGCGATGACCCCATGATTTGCAATAAACATAAACCTAAGCTATGGTTCCTTTTGGTCATTGTCCTTTCGTGTCTTTTTTTGGCCAGTTGCAAGGAAGAAGAGCACATGTCTGCGACTGTTGAGGAACCCCCCCTGAGTGAGCAGGGAATCATAGATGCCGTGAAAGATTATGTGTTTCAGAACTTTGGGGACGAGGTCGAAGTGGAGATCTTAAATACAAGGGACCTGACGCATACAACGTATATTGGACCCGGAATTGATGGCCCCAGCATATTTGATCGAAGATTCGTAAGGGTGCAAAACGGTCATGCCTACAAGGTGAATGTTTTCAATCCGAAATACGCAATTTCCGTTGAGGGCGTTTTCAATGATGGTTTTACTTTGTATGATGAAGAGACGGGGGAAGTGTCGCGTTTTGAACGGGAAATCACCATAGATCACAGGTATCAGACCATGAAGGATGAAGTTGATCTGGAGGTGGAATTTAACGACATCCTTGGTGAGTATTTTACCAAATTCCATTTTTATAAAGATGTGACTAACTACTCACATGAGGTTGGGCGTTATAACATTTATCTGTACTCTACGGATGACATTAAAATGGTTGAAGCATTTGAGAGGCTGGGGGAGCTGAGTTATCGTAAGTACCCTTGTATATATGAGTTTCGGGCGTTCATTTTCACAAATGAAAAATTATATGATTCCGTAGATTTTGACAAATGCAACAATGTTGAATTTATCAAGACAGGTGAGAGTGAAGAAGGTAAAACGGGCATGCTGACCGAACTGGACTTGGAATACGACCCGCAATTGCTACTGGAGCGCTATTGGGGAATCAGCTTGACACTCGTTGAGATCTGTCACGGCCTGGACCATGAATTCTTTGTTTCACGGGGGACTTCGGAGATAGGTCAAAAAAGATATCCTAATTCGCGTGTTACAAAAGAGGATGTCGATGCTTTTAGCGAAGTGGTTTTCATCTATAAGGTTAATCCGGAGATGTATAAAAATAGTTTAGAAAAATCGAAAAGTGAATCTCAATGCGGCCTCACATATGCATATGTATTCAATCTGCCCTGAAATCATACAGGAGTAAATGATGCTTTTTATTCAATCGCTTAACACATATTATCATAAGCAGGAACGGTCGGCGGAATATGCAAGATTAAGAAACGACGACATGTTTCGGAAGATCGATCTTAACCAGATTAAAGAGTGCGAAGTCTTTGCGCATTTGCTCAGCCTCAGATATGGCGAGGATGGGAAAGTGTCGCTCGCACAGACATATATTGAGAAATATAGGCTGTACGGGAAAGAAATCTTCACCGAAGGAACTATGGATCGGTATCATAATTTTAATGATCTGCTGCAATTCATCCGAATTTTCAAGGAGAAAGAGAAATACAGGATCATGTTTTGTGATGAAAACGTTGAGTGGTGCCCGACGAAACGCCGTGGGCACAATGAAGCATATCGCGACGCAGACTCGATTTTCTATCACAAGGACAGCCTCAATGAAACGGCCTTCCTTCTCGGAAAAAATCAATATGGCAGGATCATATACAACAACCGATATATCGATCCTGACAGCCAGAATTGGTATTACGGATGGCATGTTTACAATATCATCAATTGCGACATGACTGACGGTAAAGAGAAAATGTTCTTTGAGAAGAATCCGGACCATGAATACAAACAGCTTCTTGATCTTAGGTAAGAGGTAAAAACAACGCGAAGGACCTGCGAAGATTCGTCCTGACCGAAATCTACCCTGAAATCATACAGGAGTAAAAGATGAATAAAACGCTTTATGTATCAGACTTAGACGGCACGCTGATGAAAAATGACGAAACGCTTTCTCCGGAAACGGTTCAGATGATCAATGAGCTTGTTGAGAAAGGACTTGACTTCACATTTGCAACGGCGAGATCCATTGAAAGCGCGCGGACCATTACGGGCGGGCTACAGTTAAAGCTTCCGGTGATTACCAGAAATGGCTGCGTGCTGGCGGATAACGCGACGGGAAAGCATTTGGAGAAGGCTTTGTTTACCAAGGCTGAAGTTGACCTGATCAAGGAATTCCTTCCAGAGCTTCCGAAATATGGCTTCGTTTCCTGCTTTCTCGGGGAGGAGATGCACCGCCTGTACGTGGACGGCGAGCACTCGCCGGAGCTTCAAGGATACCTCGACTATTATGAGTCCAATCCGACCGTCAGGCCTGTTTCAACGAATGAGGAGCTTTTCTGCGGCGAGCCTGGCTATGTTACCCTGATCGGTCCAAAGGAGGAAATAGGGGCATTATACGAGTGTGTAAAGGCATATGAAGGCTGGGAGACCCTTTTCCAAAAGGACACCTACCGCGAGGAGTATTGGCTCGAAATCTGCCCCAGGAACTGCACGAAATCAAAGACGATTCAAAAGCTGAAAGAGCGCTATGGTTATGATCGCTTGGTTGTTTTTGGCGACGGCCTTAATGACATACCGATGTTCAAGATTGCGGACGAAGCATATGCAGTCGGCAACGCGCTTCCTGAGTTAAAACAATACGCCACGGGCATCCTTGGAAGCAATGAAGAAAACGCCGTGGCGCTGTTCCTAAAACAGCAGATGGAGAGTAAATAACATGGAAATTTGGGATTTGTATAACTTGAACGGCGAAATCATTGGCGAACATAAAAGAGGTACGCCCATGCCGGAAGAGGGATATCACCTCGTCGTCCATGTATGGATCCGCAATTCGGAAGGAAAGTACCTGATGACGCAGCGGAGCGCTAACAAGAAAACATTTCCACTTGCGTGGGAGTGCGTCGGAGGCTCTGTTTTGCAGGGCGAGGACAGTTTGACGGCAGCGCTGCGCGAAGTGGCCGAGGAGGTTGGCATTCAGCTTCGCCCTGAGAACGGCGGCAAGGTGCTTACACAGATCCGCGACTTTGCGGACGGCACAAGAGTAAATGACATAAATGACGTGTATTTGTTTTCTTATGACGGCGAAATCCCGCTTTCTAAGGCTTCCACCGATGAGGTAGCGCAGGCCGCGTGGATGACGCGCGACGAGGTCATAGACCTCTTTCAAAGCGGCAAGATCGTCCGCACGATCAAGGATCTTTCGTATTTTGTGGAGAATCAGAATGGCATGTTTCGGTGCCCTGAAATCATACAGGAGTAAAAGGAGCGTAGAAGAATATGAAAAAGAGTGATCTGAATTGCAAAATGAGTAAGGAGCAGTTTACGGAGAGGAAGGTAGAGATGCTCTATCTTGCGCATCCGGAGGATTTTCATGTGTATTTCGACGCCATCGCAGACGGGATCCTGAGCATTCCCGGATGCGTGCTATATTACGGCGAGCCTGGGTTTGCACCGACGGAAGCCGAACTGAAAAAGGCCCATATCGATTACGTGGTCATACCCGTCGGAAAAGGCCTTCTCAAAGCGGATTCAGAGGTAAGCAAGTTGTATGCGAAGCTGGCTGAGAAGCAGTTCCGCGCTGACAACAAGAACCCCGTGAACGTTCTTCCGATCTTCACCGTGGAGAACAAGGAGCTGGGCCGTCTGCCGGAGCTTACTGATCTGTTAAAGCAGCAGACTCGTTTCACGGAGATCCAGCGGGCATATGCACGCGCCGGCAAAGCCGAAAAGAAGGACATGATTACCCTTATGACGGCGTTTGGATTTGTCAAGTCCCTGGGCACCGAGGACAGGTTTTTGAAGACCTCCAGCGCGGAAGCCCTGAAAGCGTTCGCCGAGAAGCTTGATGAAAAGTACCACAAACTATGGACGATGCAGCCCCTCGGATGGATCGTAGGATCCCTTGGCCGCTATTACGAGGCGTTGTTCGCTATGGGCTCGTACAAAAAAGAAACGGAAGAACTATGCCTCAAGGACATTGAGTATTCGAGGAAATATGCTGAAATGGCGGGCACGGACGAGGGATTTGCCGAAGTGCTGCCCGCATATGATTACATGATCTGGTACTACATGGACAACGGAAAGTACAGAAAGGCCAAGCCCCTGGCGGAGGCATCGCTGGAGTACCGCCTGACGCTCGTGAGGGAAAAGGACCTTTCGGCCGCGAAGATCGGGTTGACGCTGGCATATTACAACTTGGGCGAGATCGAGTACAACCTGAAGCACAACACGAAGGCGAAGAAGTGCCTTGAGGCCGCGCTGGAAAATGCCGACAAGAATCCTGGCGACGATCAAAGCTACACGGACGGCGTCAAGGCCGAAATCAAAGAACTCCTCGGCAAGGTCGGCGTTGTCGAACCCGAGAAGATCAAAAAGGTCGGCGTGATGATCAAGATGAAGTAAAGGAAGAAGCAAACAGCCCTTCACTGACGGGGATTAACACGGGGTGTTCAAGCGGCGTTTCATTGGGCTGATGAAGTATGAGAGTAAGCTTCCCGTCAAAGGTTTTGAACAGCATTCCGTGACCGCCGTCACGATCGAAAAGCGGCGTTTGGTCAATTGTCCAATTGCCGTCGATCTCGCCATTGTCTGATCGGGCTATCCCTTCAGCGTAACCACCGTCAGAGAAGGATGCCCATAGCATGATCAGTTCGCCGCTTTCAAGGCGGTGAAGGAAGGGCCCGTCCGTGACGAAAACAGGGGTGTTCCAAAGCCTGTGGGAGATGCTTCTGACCCAAGGCTTTGCATGGGAAGCCTGAAACAATGTGACAGGCTTGGATACGGTTCTTTTGAGATCTAAGGAGAGCTCGACGGAGCAGATTTCACCGTCGCCAAGGTCCACCCATTCATGACAAAACACCATGTAGGGCTTTCCGCATTTTGAGACATAGAAAGTTCCGTCAAGACAGTTCCATTCCTCAGGGGTGATTTTTCCCTCGCTGTGCATGTGGAACGGCCCGAGAGGCTTGTCCGAAGCAAGGATCATGGTTCCCTTTTTATTCAAGGCTTCGGAGTTGAATGTCGCGAACATATAAAACATGTTATTGTAGAGGTGTACCTCTGGAGCCCAGTAATTCTTGTCGGCCCAGAAACCTTCGGGGCGGTGGAAGACCTCAAACGGTCCGTCCCAGTTTTGAAGATCGCTGCTGGTATAGCAGTCAAAGCCGTCGGCGGGTCCCCAACAGGTTTTGGCCCTTGTTCCGTACATGTAGTAGACATTATGAAATGGCAACACAAAAGGATCGCGAATATTGATGTCTTCTAGCTTCATGATACAACCCCCTTTTTTGTTTTATATCATATAGCATATCATTTTTCGAGGGAAGAGCAAGAATAAAATGAGTGAAACGAAAGTGGTTTTCCATAGTTCAAACAGTCTTGTTCAAAAGCTTTTCGATACGGCACAGGAGAAGTGCCGTCAGAACGAAAGGTTCTTTGGGGATAAAAAAGTGCTGATCGAAGGCGGCGGATATCATAAGGTGTGGATCGAGACGCAGCCTATGGGCGGCGCCATGTATGCCAAAAGAGATCTCGAGATCGCCCTCAACAACCAGAAGATCTTCATGGACGCGCAAAGGGAGGACGGAAGGCTCCCGGGAAGCATTGAATATAAGGACGGAGCAATCATCCCGCAGTACAATAAGTTTCAGGGATTTTGCTTTGCCGAGCCCGCGCTTGACGTCTATTTTCTGACAGGCAAAAAAGCGGAATATCTTGACCAGCTCTATGAGGTCTTGAGAAAATATGATGCATATCTGTGGAAATTTCGGGATTCTGATCATGACGGATGCCTTGAGAGTTGGTGCAAATATGACACTGGTGAAGACAACGCGATAAGATATGCCGATGCACCGAACTATTGGGAAGGGGAAGAGGCACCGACGGGATTTGAAGTCGTTCCAATGGCATCCATGGATTTCATGAGCTATTCTTATTCCGCAAAGGAGACCATGGCGCAGATTGCAGCGATCAAAGGGGATCAAGCGTTGTATGCGTTCCACAAGACCGACGCGGACGCCCTAAAAAAGCGCATCAGAGCCTATCTGTGGGACGAGGAAAAGGGTGCCTTTTTTGACAGGGATCGAAGCCACAGGCAGATGCAAACTCTGACCCACAATAACTTAAGGATGATGTACTGGAATAGCATGTCAAAAGAGGACGCAGAGAGGTTCGTTAAGGAGCACCTTTTGAATGAAAAGGAGTTTTGGACAAAACTGCCGCTTCCTTCCGTTTCCGTTTCAGATCCGCTCTATCGCAATGACACCGTCAATAACTGGAGTGGTCAGCCGCAAGCGCTGACCTATCAAAGAGCGATCCGGGCGCTTGAAAATTATGGATATTATTCCGTTATCCCAAGGCTAGGAAGAAAGCTTTTTGAGGCCATTGGGGAAGACTGCGTTTTTGTTCAGCAATATGATCCCTTCACGATGAAACCTTCGCTGATCGGCATCGAAGGGAAACAGGATGCCTATGGGCCGGCAATGCTGGCCGTTCTGGAGTATATCAGCAGAATGTATGGAGTCGTGCTTCACAGGGATAAGCTCATCTGGAGCAGCGCAAGAGAGGATGAGGGTACCTACGAACAGCACATGTACGGACACGTCTACAGGCTGGAACATGAGGGAAACAAGGCACATGCCTTTATTGACGGGAGAGAAGTGATATCCTTCGAAAGAGGCGAACGTCTGGAAACTGATTTGGACGGAAAGGAGCTATCAAGATACAATGGATTATGATATCCTTGATTATGGCGCAATCCCCGACGGAAAAACAAAATGCACGGTGGCAATCCAAACAGCGATTGACGAATGCACCAAAAGCGGAGGAAGGGTGATCATTCCTGACGGCACTTTTTTGTCAGGCACGCTGCGCCTCAGATCCAACGTGGAACTCTGCCTGGCACACGGAGCGGTTCTGTTGTCCAGCCTGGATCCAGAGGATGCGATCGATTACTTCAAGGATTCATCCGAAGGGGAGGACGTTGATGGATGGGAGGGCGGATGCTTTTTGTTTGCCCTGCATGAGAAAAACATTGCGATCACTGGAACGGGTACGATTGACGGACAAGGAAGAAAGGTATTCTTTGACGACGACCCGGAGGATGCAGAGCATGAATGTCCCTTAAACGTCAAGGGCTTCAGACCTCGAATGAGTTACCTTGAGGACGTGGAAAACCTCTTGGTTTCTGACGTTACGTTTTTTGACTCGGCTTTTTGGACGCTTCACATGGCGGGATGCAGGAACGTACGCATCGAAAACATTGTGATCGATAATAACAAAAGGGGTCCCAACAATGACGGGATTGACCCGGATTGTTGCCAGAACGTGATCATCAGAGATTGCAGGATCAAATCCGGTGACGACTGCATTGTCCTAAAGGCAACGGCGCCCATGGCGAAAAAATATGCTGAATGCAAAGGCATTGTGGTGAGCGGATGCATTCTGTCATCGAGCTGCACTGCGATCAAGATAGGCACTGAAACCTTCGGAGACATTCACGACGTGACCGTTTCGGACTGCACTGTCAGGGACAGCATCAGAGGGATTGGCATCTGGTCGAGGGACGGTGGCGAGATTTACAACATTGACGTTCATCACGTCAGAGGAAACACCAGAAATTTCGCGGACAGCAGAACGCGGTTTGAAGGCGTTTGTACCTGGTGGGGAGAGGGCGAGCCCATCTTCATCTCCGCGACCCAAAGGCAAGAAGGCGGGCGAATTCCTGGCATGATCCGCGACATAACGATGGACCACATTTGCATTACGGGGGAGGCGCCCATCGTGATTGCCGGAGAAGAGTATTCTCCTATAGGAACAGTTAGCATCACAAGTTCTGAGTTTTCTTTCATGAACCAAAGCGGTAAGACGCAGATTCTGCTTGATGAGAGACCGTCCGCGCGCGGAAGAAAGGCAATGAATGCTGAGAAGTCGCCTGATGGCAGCAGTTGGCCGAAGGGCATGAAAGAGGTGTATCTTCGGAATGCTGATCATGTCACGATTGACGCGGCGTTTACTATGGATGAAGGCTTTATCGATGCATTTAGCCCATCGACCAATATCAGACCAGCAACAACTAGTGATCTGGCGCGCATCGCGGAGATCCAGATATTCAACTACCGCCTGTACTTTTATCCGATTTTTCAGGCGGATGAATATTACTTCGCCGAGCTTCAAGTGCCCGCGCTGATGGAGAAGTACGAGGGCTCGCTCGACGGCACTTACGTCTACGACGACGGCGTGGTCAAAGGCTTTATCAAGGTGGAGGGGACCTATATCGCGCGGTTGTTTGTCGAGCCCGTGCTCCAAAACGCCGCCATTGGTTCCGCACTCCTGGAATTTGCCGTGCGGGAGCACGGAGCCGACCACTTGTGGGCGCTGGAGAAGAACGTCAAGGCCATCCGCTTCTACGAGCGCCACGGCTTCGCCCTGACCGGCGATAAGAAACTGGAAGAAGGCACAAGCGAATATCTTGTGCTGATGAAGAGGTTTTGATATACTTTTGTTTGACTCATATTTCATTTTTTGGATTGCAGTCAAACAAAGTGGCCGATAGTTTTGGCTCAGATTTGAATTTCTTGAAATGCGGTCAAGAAAAGTGGTCGATGGTTTTGACTCAAATATGAATTTCATGGAATGCAGTCAAGCAAAGTGGCCGATAGTTTTGACTCAAATATGAATTTCATGAGATGCAGTCAAGCAAAGCGGCCGATAGTTTTGACTCAAATATGAATTTCTTGAGATGCAGTCAAGCAAAGTGGTCGATAGATTTGACTCAGATATGAATTTCATGGAACGCAGTCAAAGGAAGAGGGTTAACGGTTTGACTCAAAACTGGATTTCACGAAATACAGTCAAATGGAGAGAGAATTGCATAAGACAGCAAACCCAAAAAAGAAAACACATAGATTTGGAAAGGACAAAGGAGGAAAACGACATGCCATTCATTAATTCTAAGATCAGTGTTAAAGCAACAGAGGAGCAGAAGACGGAGCTGAAGAAGCGCCTTGGCCAGGCCATTGCCATCATTCCCGGGAAGAGCGAATCATGGCTCATGGTGGACCTGCAGGACGAGCAGAAGATGTACTTCCGCGGCGATGACAGCCAGCCCATCGCATTCGTGGACGTGAGCGTTTACGGCAACGCGAACCCTTCCGCATTCTCAAAGATGACAGGCGAACTCACCAAGATCTACGGTGACCTCTTCGGCATCTCGCCCGATCACATCTATGTGAAGTATGCCACCACCACCGACTGGGGTTGGAATGGAGGGAATTTCTAAGGCCCAACCTCCACCCAGACGCGTGGCGCATCCAGGCCACCAAAGGTTTCTGGGGACGCGTGGCGCATCCAGGCCACCAAAGGTTTCTGGGGCGAAAGAAATTCGAAAATATCCACCTAGTGGTTTGTGCGCGGACTTGTATCTGCTAGGTTGGCAAGACGGCGTAACCCGTATCCGCGCAGGGCGATTGTAAAGTGGAGGTCGTTCTCCACCGCCGTACGCATGAAGAATTCATGAAACAACAGAGAAAAGGAGCTAATCAATCATGAAGGAAAGAGTAAGAATCATTTGGGCCATTGTCGTCAATGAGGAAGGCGTCGCAGCGCAGCAAGAAACGCAGCAAGGAAGACAACAATGAACAAGATATTATGCTCTTCGGGAGCGATTCTGGGCAAGGCAAATCACAATGATTACAAGCTTCTTGGGCAGTTCGCCAAGGAGCTTACCTGCGATGGGTTTGAACTGATGATCGGCCGGTCCTGGTACTCCCAACTGGATGAGATGATCGAAACGGTGAAGTCCTTCGGCCTGTGCATTCCCGTGATCCATGCAAACAAAATGCTTGGGGAATATCTCTGCGGCATGACGCGAACCTTTGAAAATGGCGCATTCCAGGAATACTTCATGACGGACGAAGAGGAGCAGGAGCTGTTCGATCGTGGCACGGAGCTTTATAAGCTCAACCTCAAGGCGGCGAAGGAACTTCAGGCGGAGAAGATGGTGCTTCACCTTTGGAACGGCGTTCCGTCCGATCGCCGCCTTGACAATAACATCAAGCGTTTTGGCGCATGGAAGAAGCTTGCCGACGAGACTGGCGTGGACCTGATGGTGGAGAATGTCATCTGCAATGTCAATGATCCACTCAGCAATATGAATCGGGTGGCGGATGCATATGCCGACGCCCACTTTGTCTATGACACGAAAATGGCCGAGTTTCACGGGCAGACCCTGAAGCTATTTGAGGAGCCGAACCTTCGGCTTTTGAGGGAGGGGCGCATCAAGCACCTGCACGTGAACGATTACGGCGGCGGCTACAAGGACTGGAGCAACATGGCGGTCCTTCCCATCGGCCGCGGCCATGTCGACTTCGACGCCTTTTTCTCTGGCATTTTCGCATACGGCTATGACGGCGATTTCACGGTTGAGACGACAGCCCTCGCCGCCGACGGAACCATTGATTTCGCCATGCTCAACGAGTGCTTTGAGCGCATCCGAGGGTATGTTAGATAAGGCATCGGCAGGATAAGGCATTGGCAGGATAAGGCATTGGCAGGATAAGGCATTGGAGGGATAAGGCATTGGCAGGATCAGGCATTAGCAGGCGGGAAAGCAACAAAACAAGCCCCCAATGCCGGCCAGTGTTGCTTTTGAGCAAGCATGGAAGGCGGAAAAGCAACAAAACAATGCAAAATGCCAGCCGATGTTGCTTTTGGGCAAGCATGGAAGGCGGAAAAGCAACAAACCAAGCCCCAAATGCCGACCAGTGTTGCTTTTGACAAGCATGGAAGGCGGGAAAGCAACAAAACAAGCCCAAATGCCAGCCGATGTTGCTTTTGAGCAAGCATGGAAGGCGGGAAAGCAACAAAACAAGCCCCAAATGCCAGCCGATGTTGCTTTTGGGCAAGCATGGCAGGCGGAAAAGCAACAAAAAGGAGCAAAAAGCTTGAAATAGTTGCCTTTCAAGAAGCTTGAAGGAAGAAAAAGCAACAAAATGGAGCAAAAAGCCCGAATTTATTGCTTTTCTAGAAGCTTGAAGGGCCCAAAGCAGGCAAAAAAGCAACAAAATAAGGCAAAAAGCCCAAATTTATTGCTTTTTGGAAGCTTGAAGGGCCCAAAGCAAGCAAAAAAGCAACAAAACAAGATAAAAAGCAACAAACCACCCCCACCCCCACAAGGAGGATAGGTCATGAAGCAAGTTCACAACAAACTTCACATAGTTTCATTCCGCAAGCTAGTGCTTTTGGCTTGCATGTTCCTACTGATCCTCGCCACCCCAACCATCGCCCTCGCCTCCACTGACGCGAGCGTTGTCCGGGTGGGCTACTACGAGAATGAAATCTTCCAGGAAGGGGCGGGCGAAGGCGAGGTCAAGAGCGGCTACGCCTATGAATACTACCGCAAGCTTTCGGAATACACGGGCTGGGAGTATGAGTATGTCTACGGTGATTTCAGCGAGCTTTATCAGATGCTTCTGGACGGCAAGATCGACTTCCTGGCGGGCCTCGCGTGGCGCGAAGACCGCACCAGCCTGATCGGTTATCCGACCGCCGTCATGGGCAATGAATCATATTATCTCGTCAAGCATGACAAAGCCGCAAGCATCACGGCCGATCCCGCCACGTTGAATGGCAGCAAGATCGGCGTGCTCGACAGCGCCATGGTCAGCGCCCTGAACCAGTATCTTGAGGCGAACCACGTGACCGCCAAGGTCGTTACTTACCCCGACTACACGCAGCTCTTCGAGGCCTTCGACTCCAACAAAGTCGACATCCTCGCGGCGGAAAGCGACGGCGCCCACGGCAGGGACCACGCGGAAGTTTTGACCGTTTTCGGCACTTCGGACTATTATCTTTGCGTCAGCAAAAAGCGTCCCGACCTCTTGGCGGAGCTGAATTCCGCGCAGACGCTCCTTGCCGCGGAAGAGCCCAACTACCTGAATTCCCTGCGGGCGAAGTATTACTCCGTCAGCGTTACTGCCCGCGCGTTTTCCCAGGCGGAGCGCGAGTGGATGAGCGAGCATGACACCCTCAGCATCGGCTATCTCGAGCACTACCTGCCCTACAGCGAAACGAATGCCCAGGGCGAAGTGACGGGCATCGTGAAGGATGTCGTTCCCGCCATGATGAGCGCCCTTGGAATGTCAAACGTTACGGTCAATTACAAAGCTTACGTAAGCTACGATGACATGATCGCCGCGGTCTGCGCGGGCGACGTCGACGTGGCCTTTCCCGTGGGCGGCGGCCTGTATTATTCTGAGGAAAACGGCATCTACCTTTCAAATCCAGTTTCCTCGTCCCATGCGGAGCTCGTATATAAAGGCGAATTCGATGAGAACACGACGAAGCATTTCGCGGTCAACGAGAACAATCGCATGCAATATTACTTCGTCCGCACAAACTACCCGGACGCGGAGATCACCTTCTATCCGTCGAGCGAGGACTGCCTTTCCGCCGTGCTTTCCGGCAAGGCGGGTTGCGCGACCCTGAACGGCCTTCGCGCCAACGACATGCTGCGCAACGCGAAATACGAAGACCTATCGCTCTACCAGACAAGCTACAACGACGCACGCTGCTTTGGCGTCGAGATCGGTAACGAAGGCCTTCTCAAGCTCTTAAACCGCGGCGTGAAAATCCTTGGCGAAGATTACGCCCAAAGCATATCCTATCGCTACACGAGTGGTCTTTACCACTACGGCATCTTGGATGCAGTGCGAGAGCATATGGCGTGGGTTGGAACGGTCCTGCTGCTCATTGCAGCCCTGATCGTTGTATTCCTTTTCCAGGCCGTGCGGCGCACGAGAAAAGAAGTGCGAGAGAAGGAAGAAGCGCGCCGTGAGCTCGAGTCCAAAAACAATGAACTGGCCGAGAGCCAGAAGGCTTTGTCCGACGCACTGATGGTCGCGGAGCATGCAAACCGCGCAAAAACGACATTCCTCAACAACATGTCCCACGACATCCGCACGCCCATGAACGCGATCGTAGGCTTCACGGCCCTCGCGGCGTCGCACGTCGACAACAAAGAACAGGTGCAGGACTACCTCGGCAAGATCTCCGTGTCCAGCCAGCACCTGCTGTCCCTGATCAACGACGTGCTTGACATGAGCCGCATCGAAAGCGGAAAAGTCACCATCGAAGAGACGGAAGTGCACCTGCCCGACGTGATCCACGACCTTAGGACGATCATCCAGTCCAATGTCACCTCGAAGCAGCTCGAGCTCTTCATCGACACGCAGGACGTGGCCCACGAGGACATCATCACCGACAAACTAAGGCTCAACCAAGTGCTCTTGAATATACTCTCGAATGCCATTAAATTCACGCCCGCGGGTGGTATGATCAACTTCCGCGTGATCGAAAAACCGTCACCGGCGGATGGCATCGCGAATTTTGAATTCCGCATCAAAGACAACGGCATCGGCATGAGTGAAGAGTTTCAGAAGACCATATTTGACGCGTTTTCGCGCGAGCGGACCAGTACGGTCAGCGGCATCCAGGGCACGGGCCTTGGCATGGCCATCGCGAAGAACATCGTCGACATGATGGGCGGCGAAATCTCCGTACATTCCGTGGAAGGCAAGGGGAGCGAGTTTGTGGTTCAGATTCCGTGCAAGATCAGCAGCGTTCCGCTGAAGTTCGAGCCGCTTCCGGAGCTCCAGGGCCTGCGCGCCCTCGTGGCGGACGACGACACGGACACTTGCCTTTCCGTGTGCTCCATGCTGCGCGAGATCGGCATGCGCCCCGACTGGACGAATTATGGCAAGGAGGCCGTGATCCGCGCGAAGGATGCGCTGGACAGCGCCGACGAATTCAAAGCATATATCATCGATTGGCAGATGCCCGACCTGAACGGTATCGAGACAGTGCGGAGGATCCGCAAGGTCATTGGTGATGGCGCGCCGATCTTCATCTTGACCGCCTACGACTGGGCCGACATTGAGGATGAAGCGAGAGAGGCAGGCGTGACCGCCTTCTGCTCCAAGCCATTGTTTATGTCGGAACTGAGAAGTGTTTTGGCGAAGCCATTCTTGGCCACACACGAGGGCGAGCAAGCTGCTGAAAATGAAGTGACCGCGAAGAACGGCGAGCAAGCCGCCGGGCAGGGACAGTCTGCTCAAAATTGCGAGCACCTCGATGGGCAGGGACAGTCCACACAAAATTGCGAGCACCTCGATGGGCAAGCGCAGTCCACGCAAGGCCAGTCCACAGGGCAAGACAAGCAATCCTCACAAGCTCAGACCAGGCAAGGACAATCATCCGAGCAAAACAAGCAATCCGCGCATGCTCAGTCCAAGCAAGCCGGAACCCAGTTTGCACAGTATGGAAGACGGTCTGCGCAAAAGAAGGAAGAACCACTTCCACACTTTGAGGGACAGCGAGTCCTGCTTGTGGAAGATAATGAGATCAACCAAATGCTGGCTGAGAACATCTTGACAGGTGTCGGTTTGGTAGTTGAGATCGCAGGCGACGGCACCGTGGCTGTGGAGAAGATGAAGACCGCGGAAGCGGGCTACTTCGACATCGTCCTGATGGACATCCAGATGCCCAAGATGGATGGCTACGAGGCCACAAACCAGATCCGCGCATTGGACGACCCTGTCAAGGCCAACATCCCCATCGTGGCCGTCACCGCAAACGCCTTCGAGGAAGACCGCCAGAGCGCCCTTGGCGCCGGCATGAACGGCCACCTCGCCAAACCCTACGACATCCCCGCGATCATGAAGACATTGAAGGAATTGCTGGGGTAGAGCAACAAACAAGCCCCGACGGCAGGCTTTTGAAGCTTCCTTGGGGCCTCTTGCTCCCGTATGAACCTTCCTTAGTCCTTTTTGAAGCTTCCTTGGCCGAAAAGCTAAAGATCAAGCTCGAATCTATGAAATATTAGCCTTTTCGAGCACCACGCAGGCGAAAAAGCTAAAAAACAAGCCAAGATGCCTGAAATATTAGCTTTTAAGAAGCTTCAAAGGGTTTTTGGCAAGTGAAAAAGCTAAAAAACAGGCCAAGATACCTGAATTATTAGCTGTTGAGAAGTTTCCAAGGGCATCCAACAAACAAAAAAGCAATAAAATAGCCCAAGATGCTTGAATTTATTGCCTTTTTGAGGTCTCCATGGGTTTTTGGCAGGTGGAAAAGCAATAAAACAAGCCAAGAAGCTTGGATTTATTGCCTTTTTGAAGTTTCCATGGGTTTCTGACAGTGGAAAAGCAATAAAACAAGCCAAGAAGCTTGGATTTATTGCTTTTGTGAAATTTCTATGGGTGACCAGAGCGAAAGAAGCAAAGAAAAAGCCGAAGCCAACAAGAAAATAACTACCTGAGAGGGAGAGGAATGGACAATGAAAGCAAATGACAAGACAAATGTTATGAGGGTGCTGGACGCGAAGAAGGTTGCGTACGAAAGCCATTCGTACGAGGCGGATCCGACGCTGACGGGAGAGCAGATTGCAGGAATCTTGGGCGAGCCCGCCGAGAAGGTGTTCAAAACCCTTGTGACACAAGGCAAGACAGGCGCGTACTATGTCTTTGTCGTACCCGTAAAGGAAGAATTGGATCTGAAGAAGGCTGCGAAAGCTTCCGGGGAGAAGTCCATCGCCATGATCAAGCAAAAGGACTTGTTGCCTCTGACGGGCTATGTCCACGGCGGTTGCTCGCCCATAGGCATGAAGAAGCCCTTCCCGACCTTCATCCATGAAACTGCGCCAACGCTCGACAAGATCTTCGTCAGCGCCGGCAAGGTCGGCTTCCAGATCGAACTCGCCCCCGCCGACCTCATATCCGTCGCCCGCATCACACCCGCTGATATCGTTGTGTAAGGTGTTTGTTGCTCAGCAACGGCCGTTTTGCCGCAGCAAGCCCCCTGTGAAGCCACAGAGCTTCTGGGCGAGGCAAACCAGGTAAAGTGCACCCTTTGTCAAGGACATGTTTGATTTTTTAGGTTGTATTTTGTCAGTGCTGATGGCAATTCATTGGTTACCAGATAATGATAGTACTCGTTTGGTGCCATTCCCTTCAGTTGGGACTG
>JAEEVF010000011.1 GCA_016290775.1 Acetatifactor sp.
AGTCCCAGCTGAAGGGAATGGCACCAAACGAGTACTATCAGTATCTGGTAACCAATGAATTACCGTCAGCACTGACAAAATACAACCTAAAAAATCAAACATGTCCTTGACAAAGGGTGCACTTTACCTTCCCCCTCCCCAATGCCCTACCGAATTTTATCTGTTCTTATCATCCATGCGGTAACGATTTAAATCTTGCTTCAAATCATCTACCGCAAACTTCCCCATTTTCCACAAATACGGTACCAAATGAAATCCTAGTACAAAAGCCATACCGCACATTCCTTAAAGCAACTCTTTATGCGGTATTGTCATCAAAAAAACATCTAAAAGGAGGATTCTATGGAAGATTATTCCAAAGCTCTACATGAACAACTAAAAGAAATTGATTCTCTGCTACTTGTAGCAGAAAAGAACATGAAAAAAACAAGCCTTTTACCACAAGGTCACATGTATGTTAAGGCAAGTCACGGTTACCCACAATACTATTTTCAAGATGCTGATTCATCCGAGCGAAGGTACTTACATTCCTCGGAGCGCAAACTGATCAAACAACTTGCTCAAGCAGAATATGACAAAAGAATGCTGGCCCTACTAAGGAAACTAAGAAGTTCGTTGCGGCACTTTCTGTCCACATATGATATTCTTTCCGTCAAGAATCTCTATGAAAAACTTTGCCCTGGAAGGAAAACCTTAGTGACTCCCATCCTTCCCAGTGATGACATGTTTATAGAGCAATGGATGGAAGAACATCCAGGAAATAAGAATCCCTTCCCAGAAGCTGGGTCCTATCTCACGGAACGCGGAGAAACCGTTCGGTCCAAATCAGAAAAAATCCTTGCCGACCTTTTCCATGCAATGGATATTCCTTACCAATATGAGCCCTTGCTTGAACTCCAAGGCTATCTAACCGTCTACCCTGATTTTATTCTCTTGAACGTCAAAAGCAGAAAAACATATTATTGGGAGCACTTTGGACTGACAGATGATCAAGAATATGCCCAGAAAGCGTTTAGAAAGCTGGAAATGTATGAAACCAACGGATTGTTTGTTGGAAAAAACCTGATCACTTCCATGGAGTCTACGGACCATCCTCTGAACATCAAGACAGTCAAGGAGAAAATCTCCCAATACTTCAATTGACCTTATCTTCAGATCTGTCTTTCGACTCCATGGATCAAAAAACCATTTACTGCAAGTCCTTTTTCTGGTACCAGAATGCGGAAAGGGCCAGGGATGCCACGATGGCACAGGCTGCGATCGCAAGGCCTGCCGCGGGGAGTTTCTCATCCGTAAAGATGTCCGTGGCGTTGCAGTAGTAGAAGGGCGTGACGTATTTCAGGTCCTCAATGGCGGGAATGATGCGGCACATGATGTCCATGGCGAAGAAGATCATTGCGATGCCAAGGCCTGCGCCCATGCGGTTCTTGCGGGAAAATGCCGAGATGCAAAAGCAGATGCTTGCGATCTCGATGAGCATCAAAAACTGGGTGGCCCCCATGAGCCAGAAGTGCTTGCCCTGGATCTCTTCGCCCATGATGGCGAAACCGCCTGCATAGCAAAGCGTGCCAAGCACCTGGAAACAAACCAGCATGCTCACCATTGCGAGAAACTTCTGCACCAGCATGGACATGCGGCCAAGTGGCAGAACCCCCAGAAATTCAATGGTGTGACCATACTCTTCCTTGCTCAGCAGATTGCTGCCGAGGATCGCCGCGAACATGCCGCCGCCAAGCGCGTGCAACATCGCGATCTCCGTTGCAAAATATCCGCTCATGGTCGCCATGCTTAGCCGGTCCATGCCAAAGGCCTTCGACAAAAGACCCATCTTGGAATAAAGATCTCCCATGGCCTCCAAGGAACTCTCCACGCTGGAATACAATAATATGCACCCGAAGCACATTCCGACAACGACCAAAAACCAGATCGTAAATCCCTTAAAATTCGATTTTAATTCTTGTTTATATAAACCCATCTTGTTCTCCCTTCCAAAAAAGAATTAGGCCTTCTCCTCGTAGAAGTGCATGAACACTTCTTCGAGTTCGGGTTCTTCGATCACTAGGTCGGAGATCTCGAAGCCCGCGAGGCTTTGCAGAAGATCGTTGATGTTGCCGCGGTAGATGAAATCTTCCTCGGTGCCGTCCTTTAAGACGCGCACATGCTTTGCGTGGGTTTTTGTCAGGTTCTCCACGGTGTCCGTGCGGATCAATTCGCCCTCACGGATGATGGCCGCATGCTTGCAATATTTCTTGATCTCAGAGAGCACGTGCGAAGAAAGGAAACAAGTCGCTCCCTGGGCGTTATATTCCATGATCAGCTTGAAAAACTCCGCCTGCATCAAGGGGTCAAGACCACTCGTCGGCTCATCGAAAATAAAGAGCTTTGGCTTGTGCTGCATGGCGCAGACGATGCTCACCTTCTTGCGGTTTCCGAGGGATAATTCCTCAACCTTCTTGCCTTCGTCAAGCTGAAGCCTGTCGCAGAGCATTTTTGCTTCCTCGCTGCAATCCAGGCCGCGCATCTGCGCTGCATAACGGATCACGTCGCGCACGCGCATCTCCGGATAAAACCAGGCCTCCGAAGGCATATACCCGATCTCCCGAAGAAGCTCCACATGGTCCTTTATTGCGTCCTTTCCAAGGAGCTTGATCTCGCCCTCCTGAAATCTTGCAAGGCCCAGCATGCAACGGATCGTCGTGGATTTTCCGGCGCCGTTGGGCCCGAGGAACCCATAAATGTCGCCCTCCCCCACGGTCAGGCTCAGCTTCTCCACGCCCTTATTCTTCCCGTAATACTTCGTCAAACCAGTAATCTCTATGGCATTGTTTCCCATGTGCTTCTCCTTTCGTGCAGTATAATTATTGCTTTTTACTTTTCTTGAACGCTTCCAGTTCAAAGTTGAGTTCTTCCGTGTCAAAATGGCGTCTTACGTAATAGATCAGAAAAATGGATATGTAACAGAGCATGACATATGCGAAGAATAAAACGCCGGGCAGCCACTTCCGATCAAACCAGGAAAACAAAAAGCTCAGCCCCACGTAAACCAGCGAGCAGCCAATGGAAGCAAGTAATTCAAAGGCTCCCATGTGGTCTGATTCCTCGAAATTCTTCAGCAGATACACCTGCACGTAACCCATGACATAGGTCGTAATGATCATCTCCAGCATGACCAGCATGTCCGCCTGAAAGCTTCCCTGCGTGATCCGATAAATGCAGTAAAAAAACAAGATTGCGAAGAAATACATGCACGCCTTGAATTCAATGCCCACCTCTGCGAGCAGAAATTTCCGAAACTTTTCCATCCGACTCAACCTCTCTTTTTTCTTCTCTCCAGCCGTCCTTTAGGCTTTCTCCTGGCTTTCCTCTGTGCCTTCTCCAGCCTTCTCTTCAGACTATTTTTATTCCTTCCCCGCCAAGATCCTGCGGAGCACTTTGGCGTAGCGCCTTGATATGATCACGTGTTCGCCGCCGGTCATCTGTGCGTCGATGCGTCGCCCCGACTCGCTTCGGAGCCTTTCGATGTGGTAGATGTTGATGACCATGGATTTGCTGCAGCGGAAGAACCCGTCGTTTGCATATTCCGCCTCCGCGCCAGCCAGAGAAAGCTGCGTCTGCAGCACTTCGCCTTCTGTGTATGCGTAGGTCGTGCCGTCAACGCTCTCTAGGTAGATCACGTCGCCCGGCTTCACCAGCACGTCCTCCCCATCCTTTCGGCACGGGAGCGTGCGGCTTCGCTTATTCAGGTACGCAAGCAGTTCCTCGACCTCCCGCGTCTTTTCGCGGTATCGAAGCACCACTTCCGTCTCGCCATCCTTTATCTGCTCGATCCGAATCTTCATGATTCTCCTGCTCCCTCAACATATCTCCAAGCCAGCCACGGCAACCAATATTGTCTGCCGTCCTGCCGCTGCCACTCCGCCAAGCCTTGTCATGCCGCCTCCGCGACCAGCCTTTCAAAAGAACCTCTGCGGCGCTGGTGCTTTTGATAAATCCTTCTTGATTCTACCATACAAAACTCCGCACAAAAAAGCAACCCATCCAAGGATAGGTTGCACTTTTTGACCGCTAAGCGGTACATATTTGATTCCAGGCATATATTGCCCGTCTTTCTTATGCGGTTATCCAATTTGACTCAAAAGAGCATCCACGCCCCTGGCAAATGCACACGCGCAGGAGAGCAAGTAAAAAGATATCACAAGATAGCATATAAATGCGCTGGCGCAGGTGACTCGACCAACATAGAAGCATACTCTTTCCGTGTGGGTACGCTTCAGGTTTTCCTTGGTGAACAGGAACCCGGCCACCGACATGGCCCATCCGGCCAAGAATAAGGCCACAACGAGTACGAACGAAATGGGAACGTCAAACGCACACACGACAAATGCAGCTCCCAGGCTTAAAAAGGAACCAAGTGCCAGGTACAGCGGTAACGTCACTATAAGACCATAATCTTCTCTTCTCTCATCCATAACAGACTCCTTTCCTGTAGGGCGCTCTATCCCCAAACTGAATTCGTTGCCGACTATATTGACGCAAAACTTAGAAAGAAAGCCAGTGAGAACAGAAACATGATGCCGCAGATGCTAAGGCCAAACACAAAGAACATTTTCTCTCCCACGGTGCGTTTCTTGTTTTTGAAGGCGAGCAGGATCCCGCCCAGTGCCAAAGGCCATCCTGCAAAAAACAATATGTCTTCGATTGCCGCCGGGATCCACCACACGCTCCAAACAAACAATGGTATAACGGCAGCCACGATCCCCAAAAACAGCGGTGCTTTCACAACAAGGCTATATCTTCTCTCATCCATGGCGTGCTCCTTTCTCGCAGGGTGCGCAACCGTTCCGTCTCACTCTATCTGGCGATTTCGTAGTACTTGTAATTCTGATAGTACTGGAATATGCCGCCGTCCTCCGGGTCACGCTTCTGTGCTACCCACTCATCGATGATGAAGTATTCCTGGCCATCGACTTCGAAGTAATAGACATTGACCTTTTTGTCATTCTCCTTGATCTTTCGGTTATAAAACTCCTGGTCCTCAAGACCAAGCTCACTGACCCTTTTTTGCTCCGTGCGAAGGTAAGTGGGCTCACATTCTATCTTCCCGAGGATCTTCGCCTCATACATATAATTCTCGATCCGCTGCTGCTCGGCCGTCGTGAAGCTCTGATCCTTCCAGGAACCAAGATAACTCCAATCGCTCCCCTCGAAGGCATAGACCTTGAGTTCAAAATCACTCATGATCTCCGGGACTTCTTTGTAGGCCTGAACGCGCTTAAGTACAAACGCAAGATCCTTTTCAAAATCCTCCTCAGTGGTGATCAGGTTCTTGTCCTTCAGAGAAAACCGTTTACTCAAAGACTTTTCGCCATAATGCGGGTCAACCTCCTCGCGCAGCTCGATGCCCTGCGCCTCGAACACGTCCTTTTCCTGCTCGATGAAATATGAAAGGAACGGCTCCATATACTCATAGTAGATACTCGCGCCGTCGTAGTAAAAGTTCGATCCGTCCATGCCAACGCCTCTCGGATGGGAGGTTGCCTTATAGGTAAAGCCGTACTTTGTGTCCTTGAAGGTATATACAAGCTGGTTTGTCTCTTCGAGTTTCTCCACGCTCACAAACTCCGCGTCACCATATCGGTCGTTCAGGATCTGCTCCATCTCTTCCCGGGTGTGGAGTTTTACGTCCTTCGGGCTAAGGGTGCAGCCGGAAAACAGCATTCCAAACAAGAATAAGAATAGTAGTACACACAAGTTTGCGCCGACAGATTTCATATCGATTGCCTCCTTCTGACTCTATCATACCTTCGCCCTAAAAAATCTGCCATATGGAATCTGTCACTTGTTTTTTGCTCTTGCCGTGACGTTTGTCACGGGCGCCGTCCACGTCACGTCCTCGCCGCTTGCCCAATTCACGGCCATGTCGTTGCAGATCGACACTTACTTCATGACGATCAATTCATATTCTCTCGTGCCGACTCCGATCTTTTGCGCGTGCTCAAGGGTCTCCGCCCAGGAAACGTTGGGATTGCTGTTGTGCCAAACGTCCCCGTGATCATGGAAGTGCTCGCTCGCCATGTTGTCGCCAAGCTGGCTGTTACGCACCGGCTCCGCCTTCTGGCAAAGATCCACGCAGGCCTGATCCAGCGCCACGGGATCGAAGGATGCCAGCATTCCGATGTCAGGAAGAATGGGCGCATCATTTTCGCTGTGGCAATCACAGTTCGGCGAAACGTCCGTGATCAAACTGATGTGGAAATTCGGCCGGCCGGTGACCACGGCGGCGGTATATTCCGCCATCTTCCTTCCAAGCTGCTGCGCTGCGTCCCAGTTATTGTTCACGATGGCATCAAAGGCGCAGGCTCCGATGCAACGCCCACAACCCTTACACTTTTCCGGATCGATCCAAGCCTTGTCCTCGCGGTATTCGATCGCGTCCGAGCCGCATTCCTTCGCGCATCTCTTGCAGCCCTTGCACTTGGAATTGATCACGTGGGGCTGGCCACTGTTATGCTGTTGCATCTTTCCCGCGCGGCTCCCGCAGCCCATGCCAATGTTCTTGATGGCGCCACCAAAGCCCGCCATCTCATGGCCCTTGAAATGATTGAGCGAAATGAAAATGTCCGCGTCCATGATCGCGCGTCCGATGTATGCTTCCTTGCAATATTCTCCGTTCGGCACGGGAACCGCAATGTCATCCGTTCCGCGAAGGCCGTCCCCGATCAGGATCTGGCACCCTGTCGTTATCGTATTGAACCCGTTAATGTTCGCGCAGTCCAAATGCTCCAGCGCATGCTTGCGGCTCCCCGGATACAGCGTGTTACAGTCCGTAAGGAACGGAAGTCCCCCAAGCTCCTTTACCACGTCCGCCACTGCCTTTGCATAATTGGACCGAAGATATGCCAGGTTCCCCAGCTCTCCAAAATGCATCTTGATCGCCACGAATTTGCCGTTAAAATCAATCTCTCCGATGCCAGCCCTTCGGATCAGCTTTTGCAGTTTCGTCGTGAGACTGACCCCGTTCGTCGTTCGAAAATCGGTAAAATATACCTTTGAATTTCCCATGTGACACCTCTCTCTATTTGTCTTCTGCGACTTCCTTAGAACCCCAGGTTGTCGTTCACGAGGATCACGTGAATACGACCGGGATGCTTGGAATATCTCGTGATCAGGAACTGGCAGCAGATTGTGTCAGGCGATTTGCAGTTCATGCAAGAGCCCGTCTTTGCGCAAGGCGTTGCCAGCCCGAAGCGCTGTGCGTTGATGGGTGCCGCCACGTTCCGTGCGCGCTTCATCGCGCCGTCCACGTCATCGCAAACCTTGTTCATTCCGACAATGAAAATGACCTTTTTCGGACCATATGCGATCGCCGACACACGGTTAGAATTTCCGTCGATGTTGACAAGAACGCCGTCCTCCGTCATGGCATTTGCGCTTGCAAGATAAACGTCAGCCGCGTAGCTCTCGCGCTCTGCGGCCGCCCTGTCCGCAGCCGCGTACCTATCGATAAACCGATATTCCGCCGTCTTCACTGCATCTACAAGCCCGATCTCATTTGCGCTCATGCAGCCGCCCATGGTAATGCTGCTGCCCTTCGGGATCAGCTCCAGCGCCTTTTGCAACGCCTCTTCCTTGGTGGCGGCGTAATATCCCGACATATTGCGGGACTCCAGTCCCTTGATCACCTTCTGTGCCAGCAATTCATTTCTTTTTACGATGTTTTCGTTCATAACCTGCCCCTTTCCTTTGAAGTCGAAATCCAACTCATGTTTTACGCAAAACGGCCCATGCGCCGATGATTGCCTACATTTTTAGTCTACCTTGCGCCCGTTTCGATGTCAAGAAAATGGTCAAGGAAATAAAGGGGACGTCAGCAATTGCCCAGCGAGTTCAAACATGATTTCGCGAAAACAATTTATCGTATTGCGATAATTTCTTATTGACAATTTCCATTTGCAGTGGTATGGTAGGGACAGATGGGTGGACAACCACTCCCGAAAGGAGCAAAAAACATGGAACAAAAAACACTTTCTAAATGGTTAAAATTCGTGATCATCGGCGTTGGCATCTGCGCCCTCTTTATTTTCCTTTATCTGCTGCCGTCCTACGGACTTACGGCTAAGGAGATCGCTCCCGAATACGCTTTCGCGTTCTGGCCCTGGCTGATCTTCCTTTGGATCGCGGCAATCCCTTGCTTTGCAGCTCTCGTTCTCTGCTGGATGATCGCGACGAACATCGCTCGCGACAAGTCCTTTTCACAGGAGAATTCCAATCTTCTTCGCTGGATCGCAAGGCTTGGCGCAGGGGATTCCGCATTCTTTTTTGTCGGAAACATCGTACTTTTGCTTTGCGGCATGAGCCATCCCGGCATCGTTTTGATCGCAATGGTAGTGGTTTTTGCAGGCATCACGATCACGGTTGCAGCCGCATGTCTTTCACACTTAGTAAAAAAGGCCGCATCGCTCCAAGAGCAAAGCGACCTGACGATTTAACATGCAGGCAGGAGGTGAAATGCAATGGATGAAGAATTAAGAGAAGAATCGTTGAATGGCACGATCATATTCAACATTGACGTCATGCTTGCAAAAAGGAAAATGAGTGTCGGCGAGCTTGCAAACCGCGTAGGCATCACGCTGGCCAACATGTCCATCCTAAAGACCGGAAAGGCCAAAGCCATCAAAGTGTCAACGCTCACAAAGCTTTGCGACGCGCTGGACTGCCAGCCCGGCGACCTTCTGGAGTATCGACCCAAGGCCTGACTGAGAAGCACATAAAATAAATGGCGCAACAAGCGCATTTGATGAGTCTGGAATCTAAGACTTAGAAAGGAATCCATCATGGAAGAACAAATGGTTAGCGGCGGACAGCCACAAAAAAATCCTGCGACCGAAGGCACCACCCTTGAAGTGATCCAAGGCGCAAAACCCTCCATTCGGGCGACGGAAGCAACCAAGAGTCTGAAGGAAAACTACCTGTTTTTTGGACCTGTAACGGCCCTCTATGCCATATTCTACGCATTTTGCATGTACAAGAATGCCTCCGGAGTGACCTTCCCTTTTTTCGTCGCAATCACGCTCTGCTATTTTTACTTTACGTTGAAAAAACTCGAGATTACCTTGAAAAGCGGCAGCGTGTTCTACGCAGTGAGCGTCATGCTCCTTTCCATCGCGACGTTCTGCACGGATGACGCAAGGATCATCGTGCTGAACAAAACCGGGATCTTTCTTCTGACGATCAGCTTCCTCATCTCACAGTTTTTTGACGTGAGCAAATGGGGCTTCGGAAAGTATGTCTCCTCCATCGTCACCTTACTGGCATCGGCTTTGGAAGAGCTCCCGCGCCCCGTTTCCGACATGTCCGGCTTTACAAAAAAGGATCAGTCGCCAAAGACGAGGAACGTTATTTTAGTGCTGCTCGGCCTCCTCTTTACGATCCCGATCTTTTTGCTGGTTGGTGCACTCCTTAGCAGCGCGGACGTGTTCTTTCGCCAGATCACGGACAAGATTGTTGCATTCGTCAACCTTTCGAATGTCCTTGGCGTCGTGGTCCGCATTGTCCTTTGGTATTTCGGAACTTATATGATCGTGGCAAAGCTCTGCAAAAAGAGCATTCGCGAGGACGTTACCGACCATCGCCACGGCGAGCCCATTCTTGCGATCACCGTGACCAGCATGTTGTCTCTGATGTACCTGGTGTTCAGCGGGATCCAGATCTTCGGCCTGTTCCTCGGACAGCTCCGGCTTCCCGATGGCTACACCTATGCAGCATATGCAAGAGAAGGCTTTTTCCAGCTTCTTGCAGTGTCGATCCTAAACCTCATCATCGTGCTGATCTGCATGGCCTTCTTCAAGGAAAGCAAGATCCTGAAGGCAGTCCTGACTGTGATGTCACTTTGCACTTTCATTATGATCGCCTCCAGTGCAATGCGTATGATCCTTTATGTTTCCACATATGACCTGACCTTCCTTCGGATCATCGTGCTTTGGGCGCTTGCAGTGTTATTCCTTTTGTTCATCGGCGTGGTCGCTTCCATTTTCCGTATGGACTTCCCGCTCTTTCGCTATGGAGTTGCCGTTGTGACCGTGTTCTACATAGCGCTGGCGTTCTCCCATCCGGATTATATCTGTGCAAAGTACAATCTGGAATACTCCGCGAAACAGCCCGTGGACATTGCTTACCTGAACACCCTGTCCGCAGATGCGGCGCCCGTTCTCCTTCCTTACTTGGAACAAGAGGGCATTGATACCTCTACAATCTCGAACAGATCCTGGCCTGAAGACAGATCCTGGAGGCGTTTCCTGTCACACATGAGTGACGTTTACGAGGAAAATCAAAGCATTCGACACTTTAACCTCTCAAGATACTGGGCACTTCGAAACATCAAATAAGATTCCAAAAAAGCCCTCGGCAGCAACTTGCTACCGAGGGCTTTCATGTTTGAATTTTTATTTACTTAATGGTTACCTTGCTCCAGCTGTCGGAGGGAACGAGGCTGATGTAGATCTTACCTGCGTTCATCACAAGCTCTTCGCCGCTCTTTGCGTCATAATAATGCGCGGGATCATCATCCTTGTTGGACTTCGTCCACTTGATCGGGATCGCATTGCCGTTGGTCAGATAGAAGCCGTCACCCTTGGTCTTGTTGCCAGAGTAGTAATTGTAGTAGTTGTAGATCATGTAGCCATGCTCATCCAACTGAGAGAAGGAACAGGAAAGAAGCAGCACGTTCTTGAACGTTGTCACGTTGTCGTCATCCGCTGCATCCGTATGAGCATTGCCGTACTGATACAGGTCGTAGGTCTTGGTTTCCTTGTTGTACTTCAGTCCCGGACTGTTGTGAGGGAAAGGAAGACTTACTTCCGTCGCCGTCTTAACACCCTTTACGTCGGAGAGATCGGTCTCCTCATCCTCAAGGAAGTTAAAGCCGGTTCCCTTGTAGGAGGAAGAATACTCCTTGCTAAAGCTTGCCTTTTCCAATGCACTCTTCAGACCCGTGTAGGACTTTCCGGTGTCGGGATTCTTGTAATTTTCGTAGGTTACGAACTCCGTGAACTCAGATGCATAAGTTCTGCCTGCGTAAGACGTTGCCCAGGAGGGACGCTCGCTGGAAGGTCTTGTGAACCTTCCGAAAATGCCACTGAAGTGGTTGCAGTATTTCTTCGCCACGTAATCGTTGATGTAGAAGGGGCCGCCGTCATGACAGAAGATCGCTTCGTAAGGGAAGCCCACCAGGAAGTTCGTGGGACGGATCGAACGAACGCCGCCAAAGCGCTCGATCTGTGCGTAGTCCTTCACGATACACATGAAACGCGTGATCCTTCCGTTTGCGGTGGAGTTCATGATCTCGTAAACAACGTCCGCCTGATTGATGCCGTAATGGGGATAGGTCAGGATCTCGTTGTCCACCATAATGGCAACGGGGCGCTGGTCCTTCAGTTCCTTGTCGATCCATTCGCCGGTCAGCTCACTCCGGTACTGATTCTTACGATCAGGTGCGGGGGTTGCCTTTACTTCCTCCGTCTTTGACTCCTCAGAACTTGAGGTCTCTGGAGGCGGCGCCAGCGTGGGTTCCACGATCGTAATGGGCTCTCCGGTCAGGATGTTGTCCGGATCTGACGGCTTATTGTCTGCATCCGTGCAGGCCGTGAGCACGATGGCAAGCAGCATGCCCGTCAAGACAAGTTTCCATTTTTTTTGCATGGGTTAGGTCCTCACTTTAATGATTTATTTGATTTTATTTCGCCAGCTGTTTCATATACAGCTTGATCTGCTGATCGCTCAGGGATAACAAAGAGCCATCCACCTCAAGGCCCGCTACGAACATATTGCCGTAGATCGAAACACTCTTAAAAAGCCCGCCAATGTTTCGATTGTGCTCCATTCCCGTGTTACCGTTCGCATAATTCTCATTCACGAGCACGCCAACGTTTCTGTCCTTAAAAGGCCGCAGTAACAGCCTGTTGTCTCCCATGATCGTTCCAAGGAACTGGGTATCTACCTCTGCTTCCATCGGAGGCTTTCCCGGTTCACAGATAATACCACGTACAATCATTGAATACCTCCTAAAAACAAACTGGTTGTAAGTTACGTTTTTGTTCTTAGATTATATAACGTTTACGCTTTTTGTTCAAGCGCAAGCGGCAAGATTTTGAAATTTCGGATGCGCTTTCAAAGCCTACGGAATGACGGGCGTCCAATAGGTCTGCTGGTAGATGTCCGTGATGCGGAATGCCGCATTCGTTTTCTCGTTTTCGATCCGAAGATTCCCTATCACGGCGTTGCCGTCGTAGATCATGGTTTTCCCAAGATGGTAGCTGTCCAGATAGGTGCCGTCGTAGGAATAATAATCGCAAAGGAAATCAAAACGGTCTCCCGCCTGAATCTCCGTCAGACTCTTGGCCTCTACGTCGGTCTCACCGCTCTGGTAAACATCCCTTGCACCTGCGATATAGCCATACGGCCTTGCGTCGTCAAACACTAAGATCAGCTCGGAGCGGACACCATTGATCTCCACCGGCACGTAGCCCGTGATGGAATAATGGTTGCCCTCTTCCATCGTATCCAAGTGATAATATGCCACGATCTGACCATTGATGGAAAGCCAGGTGTCATCAAATTCACCGATCAGGTTCTTCTTGGAGTCAAACTCAAAAACATTGTCCAGGCCAAGGTCGATAAAGCCTTCGCCGTCATCCACGAACACGTTCAGGTCGAGATCCTGCACCAGTTTCCACTGCTCCTCGGAGAGAATCAGCTTGTACTTGCCGTCCGAATCCTTCGTCCACTTGAGCTTCGAAGCGTCAAGGGAGTGGCTCTCCACATAGCTTTCGGTCTGTGCGTTTTGCGTCCAACCGCTGGGTGCGATGCTGGTCGTCAGACTGCTCAGGCCATTTCCGGAGATCATGCCGCCAAGAAGGGATGCCAAAGGTGAACCAACTGCAGCACCGTCAACGCTGGTGCTCACGGCGTGTGCCTGACCGCTGTAGCTTAAGTTTGCAAACTCCTTGATCGCCTTTGTGTACTCGGAGTCCATGCCGATCTGTTCATATTCCTTCACCGCGGAATCCACCTTGCCCGACTTCTTGTACGGGAAGTAGATGGAAATGCCGTTGGCGTTGGTCATGTTAGAGGAGAAACGGTTGTACTTCACCGCACTCATTACGGCATTCTTCAGCTCATTGGCTTCTTTGCCGGAAACGTTCTGCGCAAGGTGCACCAGGTCCACCTGATCGATCTTAGAGGACTGTGCAAACTCTCTCGTGTTATGTCTTGCCTCGGAAAGCGACTGATAATCGTTGTTGCGGATCATGTCGCCAAGAGAGGAGGAAAAGGCTGACATCTTGTCTGGAACGGTGTGGGTAAACTCCGCAAGATCCACTACGGAAAGGGTGGTCTTTTGGCCGTTACACCTTCTGTCGCAGACCTCGACGAAATCGTCCACGATCTTCTTTCCGATTTCGATCGTCGGCATGGAAGTGTTGCTTCCAAGGGCCGTCAGCCAGTTCACGTAATACCAGCCGACGCCAGGTTCCGTCTCCTCGGAGGCGATCATATAGTCCGCGTAATCCGCGATCGTCACTGCGGTTTCATAGGTTGCCATCAGGCATGCGTCGAAGCCGATGAAGTCGTACTTGATGCCTGCCGTTTTCAGCGCGTCGTCGATCTCCGAAAGGCTCATGGAGCCGCTGGACGCGTTCTTTTCATCATAGCCGTAGCCCGTCAGCGATCCGCCGCCGTGATCCCAGAAGATCAACATGTTGCGGTTCGCGGGGAAGTTCTTGCTACAGTACTGGATGAACTTGGTCAGCGTTGACGGCTTGGTCATGGAATCGCTCCCCATGTCCTTTTCCAGGCAGACAAGCTTTCCGTTCTTGATCTGATAGATCTGGTTCTTGTCGCTGCTGACAACGTTGTTCTTCCATTTTTTGCAGCCGCCGGTATATACGATCAAGTTGACGTTGTCGCCAAAGCTTGCCTTCATCATTTCCTGAAGGTCTGAGGTCGCCATGCCGTGCTTGGACTCAAGGTCCGTGCCGCACATATATGCCATGATCGTGACCTTGTCCTGGCCGTTGCCGAGGATCTGCGTGTATTTGTCGCGAGAGCCTGCTGCCACCTTGGTGTCGAGGGTCGCGGACGAAAGCTGCAAATTGCCCATGCCCTGCGAGCCGACTGCAAATTCATCCGCAACATTGCCGGCGCCGCCCGTCAGATCGATCATGGATCCTGCCACGTTGGTCAGATTTCCAAGGATGCCCGAACCGGAGCCGCCTCCCGAACCGCCGCCCGACATGGTGCGGGACAACAGGTAGATCACGACTATGACGACGATGATCCCGGCGAATTTTCCGAGGCCGCCGCCACCGCCAGATCCGTTACCGGAACCGCTGGGACGATATCCGCTGCCAGACCTTCCGCTCCCGGTCCCGACGGGGCCTGAGCCAAGGCCGCTGCCGCGCTTTTCGACGCTGCCGCTTCCTCCAAGTACGTTTTTATCTCTTGATCTCGGTCTGTTATCCATTGCTCTTCCTTCTTTCCGCATTCATCTGCATGATCAGGTTTGTAATAATATCATATCACAAATGAAATGTTTCGGGTACAAAAAATGTTAGCGGAATGTAAAATTGTTGTTGACGTTTTTGAACGCATGTTATATGATTGTCAAAACAAAAAAGGCAATGAAGAGAAGAGTAGGCGGTCAGATATGCTACAGAGAGTCTGGAAGGGTGAGAACAGACGCAAAAGGGATTGCTGAACATGGTCTCGGAGCTGCGCACCGAAGCCGAAAGGCCAAGGCTGCGACGGGTTCACCCGTTATCGTGACAGGCTATCGATGAACACTTTCGTCCGTAGCTGCAAAGGTCGGTATCGCGAGGTATCGATAAATTAGGGTGGTACCACGAAGCTTAGGCTCTCGTCCCTGAAAAGAAATTTTCAGAGAGGAGGGCTTTTTTGATGCAAAAAATGAGCTGGTTTGTTGCAACCCGTTGTTAATTTTATTTGATGAGAAATGAGGTGTATGAATATGAGAAAGATTTTGATCGGAGGAGCTTGGCCCTACGCGAATGGGTCATTACACATCGGGCACGTGGCAGGTCTGCTGCCCGGAGATTTACTTGCAAGGTACCACAGAGCCTTGGGCGATGAGGTGTATTTCGTATCGGGAAGTGACTGTCACGGCACGCCCGTGGCGATCCGCGCAAAGCAGGAAGGAAAGACGCCCTGCGAGGTGAGTGACCATTATCATGCCGAGTTTACGGAATGCTTTGAAAAGCTTGGATTTTCCTATGACGTCTACACGAAGACTTCCGCAGAGGAGCACAAAGATTTTATCCGGAGATTCCACAAAAAACTCTACGAAAGTCCTTACGTCTACGAGAAAGAATCACCACAAGCCTTTTGCGAAGAATGCAATACCTTCCTTGCGGACCGCTTTGTGACGGGGCTTTGTCCGAAGTGCGGCGCGCCCGCAAGGGGTGATCAGTGCGACGCCTGCGGCACGGTGTTAGAGCCTGAGAATTTGGAAAATCCAGTCTGCGCCGTCTGTGGAAAACCCATTCAGTTCCGAAATTCCAAGCATCTTTACATTGCGATCTCAAAGCTTGAAAAAGAGCTGAAAACCTTAGTGGATGGCCATCCCGAGTGGCGAAAGAATGCCATCGCCTTTACGAACAAGTACATTGAAGAGGGACTGCGCGACCGCGCGCTGACAAGAGATCTCGAATGGGGCATCCCCGTTCCAAAGGAAGGCTATGAGGGCAAAACCATCTACATCTGGGCCGAAAACGTGCTGGGCTATCTCTCCGCCAGCGAGGTTGCGGCAAGGAAGGCGCAAGGCGAAACTTCGCCGACAGGTGCCGCGGAGACGATTTCCGACATTTTGCAGGATGCCGGCACGCCCGAGCGCTACAAGACGCTTTGGGATGCTCAAAGCCCCGACTGCATCCACTACTATGTGCATGGCAAGGATAACATCCCCTTCCACACCATCATTTTGCCTGCGCTCCTAATTGCAAACGGCGACGGCTGGCGCTTGCCCGACCGCATCATATCAAGTGAATATTGCACGCTCGAGGGACGCAAGATCTCGACGAGCCGCAATTACGCCATCTGGATCCGGGAGCTCTTGGACCGCTTTGACGCTGACTCCATTCGCTATTACTTCCTGTCGAACGGCCCCGAAAAAAGAGACGCGGACTTTTCCTGGGAGAATTACGTGAACAGCCACAACGGCGAACTCCTTGGGCAATACGGCAACCTTGTCAACCGCACGCTCGCCTTTATCACGAAGTATTTTGACGGCGTCGTTCCCAAGGGCACACTCTCTTCTTCCATCGCCGAACGCATTTCGGATTTATATGCCACAGCCGCCGCGCAGATTGAAAACGGCGACTTCCGTGACTGCCTTGGCGGGATCTTTGACCTTGTACGCTTCGCGAACAAATTCTTTGACACGGAGCAGCCTTGGATCACAAGAACTTCTGATCCCGCAAAGTGCGAGGACACGATCTTTCAGTGTGTTCAGATCATCGCAAACCTCGCCACGCTCCTCGCGCCCTTCCTGCCGTTCTCATCGGAAAAGGTGAGCCGCTGGCTGGGAGCCGACCTGAGCTGGCACCCGCAAAGCGTTCCGGCGGGCCTCTCCTTGCCCGAGACGGAAATCCTGTTCCAGCGCATCGACAAGAAAGTGATCGACGAGGAAAAGGCCAAGCTGCAAAGCATTCTGTAGGATTCTGATTTTCTTACAATAAAAAAGGAACTGATTTCTCAGTTCCTTAAGGGTTTTCCACGATGCCGATGAACATCGGTATGTTGCCAATCTGGATGACAAAGAGGAACGGGCGGTCGAGGACGAACTCGACCCTTTCCTCGGGCGGTCTGGCGGCTCCTTCCAGCATCTCTACCGTATATGCTGCCGCCCTGACACCCTCTTCATCGGTGATCACGCGCACGCCATGCTCCACCTTGTTGACCCAGATGCCGTCAGACTCATCCGAAACAGGCGAAAAATCAGCCTTGCTCCTGTCAAACGCATCCGTGACGCCCAGCTTTTTCAGACCCTCCGACAAGTCACTGTCGGACGAGACGTCAAATCTAGGGATGGCGATATCGATGATCACACCCTTTTTATTCTCGTAATCATAACCCTTTTCCAGGTACTCCATGACCTGCTTATCACTTAACAGATCATATACGCTGACGCCCTCATCCGGCAGGATAAAGATCATCGATCCATAACTGCCATCGAACCATTTCCTGATCGCGCCAAACTGATCTCCGTAATAATACCAGTCCGTCCCTGAGCTTCTCATAAAGTCGCGCAGCACGTCGCCGTCCGCAGCATGGAATATGTCTTGCTTTGTGTTCTCCGGGCGGAACTCATTCTGCCATCTTGCACTAAAGCACACTGTCGTTGCAAGCGCCATCACGGTCTGCGGATCAAGCTCAAGACCGCTGACCTGTTCCTCAAGAATCCCGTCCGTCTGGTCATTCAGCCAGCTCTGAAACGCCTTTGTATATTCCTGCGAACCCATTTCTCCGGCATAGGATGACGCAAAATATTCCTTCGCCAATATGTCCAGCGTCGCCTTATTGTACTTCATGTCATCGCGAAGCCAAATGGATGCGCCGAGAACGCTTTTCATATCTGCGTTCTTATAAACACTGTTCCAAAGCCCCTTGACCAGCGTTCGCAAATCCTCCACCTTCTCCATTCCGAGAAGGTCCAAAACCTGCTTTCTCGTGTTCCCCTCCGAGGTCTCGGCGAGCATGCCAAGCGCCATGAAAACATTGATCGGGGAGTAGATCCTGTTCTCGTGATTTGTCTCCTTTAGGAACTCCTGCATCACCTTGGCGTTAAAGCGAAGCAGCGTTGCTTCTCCAAAAGTTCCGTCATACCCTTCAACGCTTCTTTTCTCCGCTGCTTTGGTGGCCCATTCCTCTAACGCCTGAGAATATGCTTTGAATTCTTCAGCCTCAATCGCGCCGTTTCCATTCGCATCAAAATCCTTCTCCTTCGGCTTCTTGTCAAGCTTCGGATAATTTGCACCAGCAAGCAGAAACTGCTCCGATTCTAAGGTCTTTCGCGGCATGTTAGGTTCTTTTCCCGCAATATACTTGTAAAAAAGCGTTACGGTGTTGATTCTGCTCTCGACGTCTTCCTTTTCCTTCTCATCGGATGCTTTGTACAGACTGTCATAGCACGCAGACAGGTCATCGTAAAGCACTTCCAGCGCATCCTCGCGCTCCAGAAAGGCATCCAGCGCAAAAAAGCTGTTTTTCGTTGCAGTGATGCCAAAGTGAACGCTGTCGTAACCATAAATGTTATCGATCAAAGGATAGGTCATGACCGTTTCGAATAAGGCCTTCGTCGTCATGGAATATACCACGTCCTTCGGCACGTCAAGCATGGCAACGGCCTCCGTAATATCCAGCGCCTTCCACTCCTCAGAACCTGGCTGGATCGGATATTCCCATGGCGTCGTGACGGTCTGCTCCTGCGTCCCAGGGATAACAAATCCCATGAGATCCTCTAGTTTTGCAGCTTGCTCATATTTCATCTTGTACCAGTTACCATTCTTGTTTCTTACGATCGTGTTCCCAGAATGATAAACGGTTGCCGTACTTTGATCTGAATATAAGAATTCCAGAATCCAAGTCATCCCCAGAAGATCTTGAGGGTTCTCAGGAAAATCCGACTCCAGCTCCAAAGTGTCAAAATATTCCTTTAATGTCTTGATGGTTTCACTGTCAGAAAATGAAAAATGAAAGTCCCCTTCGGAGGAAGACACCTCGATCCGAACAATCTCTCCGTCAGGCAGCAAGGCGCCGCTTTCTACTTCTGATGAACTTTCCGTCGTTTTCTGATCGCCATCCTTCGTTTGTACAGATGAATCGCTACAACTCACAAGCATGGCACAAGCCAAAACAACTGCCAGTATTGAAACAAGTCTTTTTTTCATGGGCCTCCTCCTTGCCTTTCGCGCAATGACAACCTCAGCCTTAAAGCCGCAGAAGTCATGCTCCTCAATCCCCAAATCCCTTTACAAATCATATGTCACGAAATATAACAGCCTTAGTTTTCCGTCCTCGCCGCGCACGGCTGCCAAGACAGCCAGTTCAAATGGTTCCTTACTGTCATTATAAACACCGAAGCTGTAATACCTCTCGTTTTCCTTGGCGAAGTCGTCCGCGTTTACATAGAATGCATGGGCTTCGGCATCATATTCCATCGCCGAAACATCCTTCCATACGCACTTTTGCGTGAAATAATCCACCACACCCTCTTCAAATCATCGTCAATCAGTTTCCCCGTTAACTAGATTATAATACGTCAAAAGCCATTCCGCCAAGTTTTTTAAAATCCTACAACCTTAGCAATTTGCAAACCGGGCAACAAAAAAGGAGCTGATCATCAGCTCCCTTAAGCAGCGCTACAAGGATTCGAACCTTGAAATGACGGAGTCAGAGTCCGTTGCCTTACCGTTTGGCGATAGCGCTATGGTGTTCATCAAGTAGTCGTTTTGGACGGCTACTTGATGAATTATACACTAAGTGTTTTGAAAATGCAAGAACAATTTTCAAGAAATTAACGTCCATGCTTCGAATGTTTCAAAACCCTATACTTCAAAGATCAGGTCGCCGTAGGTCGGCATGGGCCATACGGATTTGTCTACAAGCATTTCAAGCTCGTCCACGGGGGTACGAAGCGCCTTCATGGCAACCACTACCTGATCCTTGTAGAAGAAGGCCTTTGCCTTTTCGTTGGTGATGGAAGGTGCCTTGGCAACGATGCTTTCAAGCGCGAGCTCTGCTGCGCGGGCCTCGGCAAGCTTTTCGGAAACCTCCTTTAGCATGTCCACCTGTACGGACGGCTCCGTCACGCCTGCTGCCTTTACGGCATTTACGGTCTGTGCAAGGCATCCGACATATCTGTTCACGGCCGGCAGGATCTGCTTCTTTGCCATGTCGATCATGGTCAGGGCCTCAATATTAATGGTCTTCGAATAGGTTTCGTACAGGATCTCCTCGCGGGATTCAAGCTCTGCCTTTGTAAAGATACCAAACTTCTCGAAAAGGGCGATGGACTTTTCCGTGGTCAGCGCACAGGAGGCTTCCACCATGGACTTGATGTTGGGAAGTCCGCGTCTTTCCGCTTCCTTCACCCACTCCTCCGAGTAGCCGTCACCGTTGAAAATGATACGCTGATGCGCGGTCATATATTCCTTGATGAGGTCATGGACCGCCATGTCAAAGTCTTCCGCTTTCTCCAGACGATCTGCCGCGTCGCAGAAGGCTTCCGCAACAATGGCATTGAGCACCACGTTTGCGTCTGCAACGGAATCCGAGCTTCCGACGCTACGGAACTCAAACTTGTTACCCGTAAAGGCGAAGGGTGAGGTTCTGTTACGGTCGGTCGCATCTCTGTCCATGTTGGGCAGCGTGGAAACACCGGTCTCAAGCTTTCCGCCCTGCAGCGCTCTTGCGGCAACGCCAGTCTCCACAAGCTGTTCCACCACGTCCTCGAGCTGTTCGCCAAGGAACATGGAGACGATCGCGGGCGGTGCCTCGTTGGCACCAAGTCTGTGATCATTTCCCACGTCAGCGGCGCTCTGACGGAGCAGGTCCGCATGAGTGTCGACAGCCTTCATGACGCATGCCAGGACCAGAAGAAACTGGATGTTCTCGTTGGGGGTATCCCCGGGATCGAGCATGTTCACGCCGTTGTCGGTAGTGAGGGACCAGTTGTTGTGCTTGCCGGAACCGTTCACGCCGGCGAAGGGCTTCTCATGAAGCAGGCAGTTCAAGCCATGGCGCACGGCAACCTTCTTCATTGTCTCCATGATGATCTGGTTGTGGTCCACGGCAATGTTTGCGGTTTCGTAGATCGGCGCGAGTTCATGCTGCGCGGGCGCTACCTCGTTGTGCTGCGTCTTTGCGGTCACGCCAAGCTTCCAAAGCTCTACGTTAAGATCCTTCATGAAGGCGCCGATACGCTCGCGGATCGTTCCAAAATAGTGATCCTCAAGCTCCTGACCCTTAGGCGCGGGCGCGCCAAAGAGCGTGCGGCCTGCGAAGATCAGGTCCTCGCGCTTCAAGTATTTTTCGTGGTCAACGAGGAAATATTCCTGCTCAGGGCCGACGCTGGGGATGACCTTCGTGGCCTGGGTATTTCCAAAAAGCCTTACGATACGCAGAGCCTGCTGGCTGATCGCTTCCATGGAGCGAAGAAGCGGCGTCTTTTTGTCAAGCGCTTCGCCCTTATAGGAACAAAAGGCCGTGGGGATGCAAAGGATCGTTCCCGCAGCGCTCTCCTTAAGGAACGCAGGCGAAGTGATATCCCAAGTAGTATATCCTCTCGCCTCGAAGGTGGAGCGAAGTCCGCCGGAGGGGAAGGAGGAGGCATCAGGCTCGCCCTTGATCAGCTCTTTTCCTTTGAACTCCAGGAGCATGCGGCCTTCTGCATCGGGATGGGTTACGAATGCGTCATGCTTTTCCGCCGTAACGCCGGTCAGCGGCTGGAACCAGTGCGTGTAATGGGTTGCGCCGTTTTCCACGGCCCATTCCTTCATGGCCTTTGCCACCACGTCTGCGGTTGAGGGCGAAAGCTCGCCGCCCTGATCCATGACCTTGCGCACTTCCGCATAGGCATCCTTCGGAAGCCTTTCACGCATTTTGCTCAGCGTAAAGACTTTGCTGGCAAAGATCTCTTCCACGTTTGTCATTTCACTCATTTGCAGTCAGTCCTTTCAAAAACTCTATATCAACATATCGAATATTCTATACTTTCTTCCGCCTTTGGTCAATTCCTTTTTGTAGCATTTTCGCAGGGTTTTTGACAGATACGAAAGCAAGGGGCCGGCGCAGGCGGAATGCTTGGACCAGAGGGCGGCGCAGGCGGAATGCTTGGGCCAGAGGGCGGCGCAGGCGGAATGCTTGGGCCAGTCAGGTCAGCGCATGAAAAAGCCCTCACCCAAAAGAAGCCTTACGAAAAAGAAGATGCCGCACCATAGGTGCCATGCGTAAACAATGGAAAATGCGATCCACGGGATGCGCCGCGCCATCGTTTGGTCCTTACTCCATAAGCTTTCAACGCACTTCACGGCGCAAAGCACAAAGAGCACAAACAGGCAGAACCCGTAGCCCCAAAGAAAATTGCCGTCCACGGACCTGGAACCGTTCTCCACCAGGCACAGCGCCTCCAAAAAGCCCAGCGCAGTCATGCAGAGTACGAAAAGATATTGCCTGTCCTTAAAGTCCTTTAGGATGGTCGCTGCCACCACAAGAACGCAAAACAGTGCGGAACAGATGACTGCAAGCTTTGGTATGTTGGTATGCAAAGAGAAGGAATACCAAGGATCAAAGCCCATGCCGTTGCCCGTATCGTCACCGAACAAAACGGCGTTCTGCCACAGGATCACAAGGCCGCTGGGAAGCAGCGCCGAGCCAAAGATCAGGATGTTCTTCAGCGGGACCTTTCGGAACAGATCCACCAAAAGGAAGATCCCCATGATAGGCGAAAATGCCAGAAGAAAGCTTGGCTTGATGCCCGTGCAAAGGACGTTCAGGAGCATGAAAATGATCCATTCCTTGAGGGAAATGCCCTTTTCATAATGCTCCGCAAGCCTAAAATAATACCAGATCGTGATCAGTGCCACCAGCTTCATGCAAAGGTAGGTGGAGTTGTGCCAAACGTTGGGCGACTGATAGCTGACATAGCGGAACTCGCCTACGACGCGGATGAAGATCGGCATCACGAAATTCAGGCTCAGTGCCAGTGCCAAAGTGCCCCAGGTTTTTGCCTTTTCCTTTACAAACAGGCAAAGAAGGTTTTCGGTAGCATATACACTCGCCACGGTGACGCCCGCCAGAAACAGTGCGATCCCGATGGTGTTGCCGTTACAGAGCCAGGAAAGGAACACGTATGCATAGGCCGTGAAACTGTAATACCAGTGGTCCTGCAGCACCATGGAAAGATGCGCCGGCAGGTCCGACTGATAAGCGATCGGCGCCACGCCGTTAAGGTCTGCCAAGGACTGGTGATAATACAGCCAAATGCACGCAAGGCCATAGAGTGCCACTGCGACGTGCACCCAGATGCGGTTTGATATGCGATTGTCCTTCCGTTCCTTGTTTTCCATGCGTTAGGTCGCTTTCCTGTTTTCCTTTATTGCTTGCCATTTCGAGGCTTTGGCAACATTTCTTATTTCGCCGTTTTGTCGGCCGCGTCCATGCGGAGCACGTCGCCAGTCGACACGTCAACTCTTTGATAGGTCTGATCATCCATCAGCCACACCCAAAGCTTTTGCTTTGCATGGGGTGCGCTCTCCATGGGCTCGCAGTCCTCGTTGTAGATGGCACCGACGCGGGCCGATATGTCGCGTCCGTCGCTCTTCATGACTTCGATCCGATCGCCCACGCAGAACTTATTGCGCTGCGTCAGTCCGATGAGAGGCAAAAACCCTACCAGCCTTTGCTCCTTCTCTTCAGACGCTTCCTCTTTGGGCGCATCCATCCAGCAGATCGCGCCGCTTTCCATCTGCGCTTTGATCCACTCCAGATTCGTTCCGTCCTGATAATCCTTCGTGAAATCACTCCAGACGATCATCCCGTCCTCGGCGATGCCAAGATAGATGGCCTCGCTGACATAGGTACTGTTGTCGTAGATCTGATTCTCCTCGCTGGGCTTGCCAAAATAAAAGCCCGTGGAATATTGGCGATAGGTGCATTTTGCGATCTCCGTGCGATACCACTCAATGTTCGCGCGGTAGGTCTCCTCGCTCTCAAAATAATCATCGATGGCCTTGCGGTAGGTCCTCGTCACGGCCGCCACGTAAAGCGCTGTCTTCATGCGGCCCTCGATCTTAAAACTGTCGATCCCCGCTTCCACCATCTCAGGCACGTGCTCGATCATGCAAAGGTCCTTGGAATTAAAGAGGAACGTGCCGCGATCGTTTTCATATACGGGGAGATACTCTCCGGGTCGGCTCTCTTCCATCACCGCATACTTCCAACGGCAGGGATGCGTGCAGTTCCCCTGATTGGCGTCTCTTCCCGTAAAATAATTGCTAAGAAGGCACCTGCCCGAATAGGAAATGCACATGGAACCGTGGATAAAACTCTCAATTTCCATTTCTTCGGGGATATGTTCCCGAATTTCGCGGATCTCCGCGAGGGAAAGCTCGCGTGCGCTCACGACGCGCTTCGCGCCCAGCTTCCACCAGAAAAGATAGGTCTCGTAGTTTGTATTATTGGCCTGGGTGGAGACATGGATCTCACAGTCCGGCCAGACTTCCCGCGCGATCATGAACATGCCGGGATCCGAAATGATCAGGGCATCGGGCTGCGCAGGCACGCTCTGGGGCGTCGGCGCTTTTGGCTCGCCGTCTGAGTCTGCCTCGGCAGGCGTGAACTCAAGGTCCCTTAGCACTGCAAAGTACTCCCTCGCCTCGGCGAGGTCCGCGTTGTGCGCGAGGATGTTTGCGGTCACGTAAACCTTCACGCCATGCTCATGCGCGAAAGCAATGCCTTCCGCCATCTCCTCCGTGGAAAAGTTCTTTGCTTTTGCACGAAGGCTGAAGGCCTCGCCGCCGATATATACCGCGTCCGCTCCGTAAAGCACTGCAGTCTTCAAAACTTCAAGACTGCTGGCCGGGATCAGGAGCTCCGGTTTTTTCCTTGCTATCTTTTCCTGTTCCATCCGTTCCTTTCTCTCCCGCTTCTTTGGCTTCTTGGTTTCTTCCTAGCCTACAACGATTCCTCGGATTTTTCTTGTTTTTCGTTGCACATTTCTGCCTGCCAGGTTGAAAAGCAATAATTCCGCTCTTTCCGCATGATTTTATTGCCTTTTGGCTTGTTTTTTGCTGGCTGTCAGGTGAAAAAGCAATAATTCCACTCTTTCCGCGTGGTTTTATTGCCTTTTGGCTTGTTTTTTGCTGGCTGTCAGGTGAAAAAGCAATAATTCCGCTCTTTCTGCATGGTTTTATTGCCTTTTGGCTTGTTTTTTGCTGCCTGCCTGGCGAAAAAGCAATAATTCCACTTTTTCCGCGTGGCTTTATTGCCTTTGGGCGTGGTTTTGCAGCTTTACTGCTTCGTGGTGAGGGTGATGCCGTCGCCGACGGGCAAAATGACCGTCTCGAGCCCGGGCATGTGCTTTAATTCATACAGGTACTCGCGCATTCTCGCATGGGTGGTACGCTTTCTGCGCTCCAGTGCAAAGCGGGATTCGATCACGTCGCCGTCCTGCAGCACATTGTCCGAAAGAAGGAGTCCGCCCGGCGCGAGGAGCCGAAGCACGTCTGGCAAAAATGCCAGGTACTGCCCCTTTGCCGCGTCCATAAAGATCAGGTCATACGGGCCTGTGAGGTCTTTTAAGATCTCGGCCGCGTCGCCCTCTAAGAGCTCGATCTGCGCTTCCTTCCCGTACTTTCGGAAGTTCTCCTTCGCCACGGGAATGCGCTTTTCATATTTTTCAATGGTCGTGATCTTGCAATCCTTTGGCGCATACTCGCTCATTAAAATTGCAGAAAAGCCGATGGCCGTCCCGACTTCCAGGATGCTCTTCGGCTTTACGTATCTCAGCAAAAACTTAAAAAAGCTCTGCAGGGGCTTCCGAATGATGGGAATGTCCCCTGCGATGGCCACTTTTTCCAGCTCGTCTAGGTAGGGCGGATTGCCAGGATCCATGGAATCAATGAAGGTTGCCATCCTAGGGTCAATGATCATTCTTCCTCTTCCTCCACGTAACCGGCCATGGTGGCGAACATGTCCTCCGCCGTCATGGACGAATCCAATTCATATGTACCCGCCTTGATCTCCTTGCGATATTCCGAACAATAATACTGCAGGATAAAAAGCTTGCTGTCTCGGATCAGGCCCTTGGCCTCCAAGATCTCACCGATCGCCTTGGGCGAAACGCCGTCCGTGATGGTGATGGTGATGGCCTTTGCCGTGCCTTCCTGCGTCACCGGTGGTTCCTTAAATACGCGATATCCCAGGTCATAACATTTCATCGCATACTGACGGATCAACATGACGGCCATGACCAGCAGCGCCACGTGGATCGCGATGCCCAAAAAACCCAGGATGATACTGTCCCTTTTCATTGCTCCTAATTCCACTCCAATCTTTACTCAAAATCTATTTGCGACGTGATGCGGCTTTCCATTTCCTGCACCATACGACAGAACGCCAGCTCCGCCGCCAAAAAGTCTGAAACCAAAGGGTTTTCGCGAAAGCTTTGATATTCCCTCTGGAATTGCTCCATCTTGTCAAATGCATAATCCGGGCTCTGCTGGAGCTCGTAGTTACGCGTGCGGAATTCATCGATCTGCGCCTTCAGCTCCGGTTGCTCCTTCACCTTTGCAAGACACCTTTGATATTCCTGATAGACGTCGGAGGTCAGAATCGCCTGCACCAGCGCTTCCGTCGCCGTATCCACTTCGTTCATTCCTTAAACCTCCATGATGATCGGCAGGATCATAGGCCTTCTTTTTGTCTTCTTCCATACGAAATCCGTGAGAACGTCCTTCGTCGTGCTCTTAAGCTTTCCCCAGTCGGTGATGCCGCGGTCAAGGCACGCCTGCACCGCCTCATCCACGATCAGCCTTGCCTCCTCGATCAACTCATCCGCCTCACGCACGTACACAAAGCCGCGGGATACGATCTCGGGGCCCGAAATGAGCTGCCCGGTCTCGCTGTCTAACCCCATGACTACGATCATGATGCCTTCCTCGGAAAGCAAATGACGGTCGCGGAGCACCACGTTCCCCACGTCGCCCACGCCAAGTCCGTCCACCAGAATGCCGCCGGTGGTCACGTGATCCGTCACTCTTGCGCATTCTTCGTTTAATTCTATCACGTCGCCGGTCGAAAGGATAAAAATATTCTCCTTGGGGATCCCAAGCATTGCCGCGATCTTCGCCTGTGCCTTTAAGTGCTTATACTCACCGTGCACGGGGATCGCATATTTCGGCTGAACCAGCGTGTAAATAAGCTTGATCTCTTCCTGACAGGCGTGCCCCGAAACATGCACGTCCTGGAAGATCACGTCTGCGCCCTTGCGTTGCAACTCATTGATGATCCTCGTGATGGACTTTTCATTGCCGGGGATCGGCGAGGACGAGAAGATGACCGTGTCACCAGCTCCGATGCTGATCTTCTTATGCATGTTAAAGGCCATGCGGGACAAGGCTGCCATGCTTTCGCCCTGGCTGCCGGTGGTGATGATCACCTGCTTTTCCGCAGGCACGTTCTTCAGCGTGTCAAGATCCACCAGAGTGTTCTCCGGGATGGTGATGCAGCCTAACTCGATCGCCGTCTCGATGACGCTGACCATGCTGCGGCCCTCCACGGCCACCTTGCGGCCGCGCTTATATGCAGAGTTGATGATCTGCTGCACGCGGTCCACGTTCGAAGCAAAGGTTGCGACGAAAATGCGCGAATCCTTATGCTCCTCGAAAAGATTGTCAAAGGTACGGCCAACGGTTTTTTCCGAAGGCGTAAAGCCCGGGCGCTCCGCATTGGTAGAGTCGCACATCAGGGCAAGCACGCCCTTACGGCCGATCTCCGCAAAACGCTGCAGGTCGATGGCGTCGCCGTAAACCGGCGTGAAATCCACCTTAAAGTCGCCTGTGTGCACCACGGTGCCGGCGGGCGAATAGATCGCAAGCGCTGCCGCATCCACGATGCTGTGATTCGTCTTGATAAACTCAACGCGAAACTGTCCAAGATTCACGGTCTGTCCAAATTTCACGACCTTGCGCTTCGTGCCCTTCATCAGGTCATGCTCCTCGAGCTTGTGCTCAATGAGGCCCATGGTCAGGCGCGTCGCATAAACGGGAACGTTGACCTCCTTCAAAATGTAAGGCAGGGCGCCGATGTGATCCTCATGTCCGTGGGTGATCACAAAGCCCTTGACGCGGTCAATGTTCTCCTTTAAGTAAGTCACGTCGGGGATTACGAGGTCGATGCCGAGCATGTCATCGGCAGGGAATGCCAGACCGCAATCCACGACAATAATACTGTCTTCATATTCGAAGGCAGTAATGTTCATTCCGATCTGCTCCAAGCCGCCCAAGGGAATGACCTTCAGCGACGGACCAGTTATATTCTCTTTTTTCTTTCTCAAATCAATTCCTCCAAATCAAATGCAAAACGAAAGGGGACTAAGCCCCCGTCGTCATTCCAAACTTACGTCTTCCAGCATGTTTTCAAACACGCCTCCAACGGCGGCAAGTTCATCGTCGTCTTCCACAAAGACAAACGATCCTTCCGCCTCGCCATCCTCGGACAGATCCTTCATGATCCATGCTTCCCCGTCCCCATCTTCCGTATCCGTCACGAGAATGTAATTCTTCCCGCCAATGCGGGTCTGCTCCAGTACGTAAAATTCTACCGGATCCTCCCCTTCGGGAGTGAACAAAATCTTTTCCATGCTCAAACCTTTCGCGCAGCTCATTCCTTCGGCTGATTTGCAAGGTAGTCCAGATACCCTTGCAAGATCAAGGTCGCCGCGATCATGTCAACATATTCCTTGCGGTGCTCCCTGCGGATCCCCGCTTCCATCATGGCCTTGTCGGCCGCCACGGTGGTCAGGCGCTCATCCCAAAAAACCACGGGCAGTCCCGTCCTGCGCTCGAGGTTCGCCTTGAATTCCTCCGTCAGCTCCACGCGCACGCCTTCCGTCCCGTTCATATGCTTTGGCCTACCCAGCACGATCTTTTCGACCTCATATTCCTTAGCGAGCTCTTCGATCCTTGCATAGGTCTGGCGGAGCTTGTTTTCCTCCTTGCGTCGGATGATCTCCTTGCCCTGCGCGGTGAGTAAGAGTGGATCGCTGATTGCAACCCCCACCGTCTTAGAGCCAAAATCCAGTCCCATGATCCGCATGGTAAGCCTCCCTCTGATCCTAGTTATTTTCCAGCTTAAAGTCGATGTAGAAGCGCAGCATCTCCTCCACCAGCTCATCCCTCTCAACCTTCATGATCAGGCTTCTGGCGTTCTTGTGACTGGTGATGTACGTGGGATCGCCGCTCATTACGTAACCCACGATCTGGTTCACGGGATTATACCCCTTCTCGCGAAGCGCTTCGTACACTGCGGACAGCACCACCTGTGCACCGGTTTCCTGCTCGGACTCCACGGTAAAATACTGAGTGTTTCCCAATTGATCCATATGTACCCCTTGCCTTTCTCTTTGTGTCTGACTCAATGTCTGACTTCGTACCCCGCCGCCCTTCGACGACATATTCCTCCATCTTAGGCTCTAATTACTTACAGTTTACTCCTTTTTTCGGAAAATTACAAGCCCTGGGGCAGGAATGGAGTTTTCACTTGGCTTTCTTTGCATATTTCTTCTGATAATTGTCAATGCAGTGTTCGATGACCTTCACGGCTTCCTTGGCGTCGAGGATCTCATCCACCTTGGTTTCCTTGCCCTCAAGGTTTTTATAAACCGTGAAGAAGTGCTGAATTTCATCGAAAATGTGCTTTGGCAGTTCGGAGATGTCATGATAGGTGTTGTAGGTCGGATCGCCGTAGGGCATCGCGATGATCTTCTCGTCGCCCATGCCGCAGTCGAGCATCTTCATGACGCCGATGGGATAGCTGCGAACGAGGGTCATCGGACGAATATTCTCCGAGCAGAGCACCAACACATCCAAGGGGTCGTGGTCGTCGCCCAGCGTCCTGGGGATGAAGCCGTAGTTTGCGGGATAGTGCGTCGCCGTGTAAAGCACGCGGTCCAGCATCAGCATGCCGGTCTCCTTGTCGAGCTCATATTTCATGCTGCTGCCCTTGCTGATCTCGATCACGGACATGAAGTCCATGGGATTGATCCTGCTATCGTCAATGTCATGCCAAATGTTCATACGCTGTTCCTCCTATTTTTCATATTTTGATGGTCTGCCTGTTACCTGATCCTACCGCCGCAATAAGGACAGTTGTTGATTCCCATGACCCCGTCTTCGTAGATATGCCTATTGCAATAGGGACATCTGGGGTATTTCGAAAAAAGCTCGAAGCCAATCGCTGCTGCCACTATGACTGCAAGCAGGCTGCACGCGAGCACCGCGGACTGTGTTTTCGATACGATCAAACCAACAATGGCGCAAACAATAATGATTCCGACCCAAAAGCCAAACACCACTCTTCTCCTGCGGTAAGCTTCCTCTATCATGTCTGCCTCAAAGCCCGGTTCCGTCTCGGGTTCCTTAGCTCCGATGCCCGTTTGTTCCCTCTCGTCTTCGCTGACAGTGTTTTTATCGAATCCCTCTATCATTTTATTTTCCCCCTCTTTCTCAATCATTAGATACACCCGAGCCATTCCAGGGCTTTGTAGATGCCGTCTTGCATGACGGGCGCGGTGATGAAATCGGCCATGGCGAGGACTTGTTGCGAGGATTCGCCCATGGCGATGGCGCATCCTGCGTGCTCCAACATGGGAAGGTCGTTGTTGCTGTCTCCGATCGCCACCGTGTCCTCGATACTTATTTTTTCGGGATATTTCCCCGAATTGTTTAAGTATTCCACAAGATCATCCATGCAGGTCGCCTTGGAATATCCCTTCGGAACGATCTCATAAAAGCCATGCTCGCGGTCGATCGCATCAAGTAAGTCCGCGTGCTCTGCCATGAACGCAGGCACGGCCGTGGGGTCGTCGGCAAAGCAAAAAAACTTGTCGAAATTCCCGATGGCGTCCTGATAATTTCCCCAATGGCGCCTTGGATAGCTCTTTGAAACATACTTTCGCATTGTCTCGGTGTGCATCGTGTCCGGCGGGTTGCAATAGTCATTTAGCGCGCCTTCCAAAATGGCGTCGATCTTGTACTTCTCCAAGCCTTCGATGATGCTTACGGATTCCTCCGGCGTAAATATGTGGTGCGAAAGCTCCTGTCCCTGAAAGAAAAGCTGCGTGCCGCATCCGCAAAGATACCCGTCAAAGGGTGCAAGGTCGGGGAGCCAATCCAGCACGATCGAGGCGGTGCGCCCCGTGTTCACAATGCAAAGATGCCCGTTTTCCTGCGCCTTTTTGATGGCGAGCGGGGTGGACTGCGGCATCTTGCGATGGTCCGCGATCAGCGTTCCGTCAATGTCAAAAAAGAGTAGCTTCATGTCCGAGTAAGATTTCCTCCGTCAAAAATTCCTGTAAGGCCATGGGCACGAGTTCTCCGGATCTCGGGTGCTCCGTGCCTTTAGAAAGGGGCAGCGCAACCTTCACGTAATCCATGGTGTGCCCCAAAAGATATGGCTTTCCGCCGATCACCTTCTCCTCCTCAAAGAGGACTTCTGCGGTCTGTCCCAGCTTATTTTTTCGAAAAGCGACCGACTGCTCGCGTTCGAGCGCAAGGAGCACGTCGCTGCGCTGCGACTTCACTGGATCTGGCACCTGGTCCGGCATCACGGCCGCCCTGGTGCCCTTACGCTTGGAGTATTTAAACACGTGCATCTCATAGAATCCGACCTTTTGCAAAAAGGCCTGGGTGGTTTCAAATTCTTCCTCGGTCTCCCCGGGGAAGCCCACGATCACGTCCGTCGTGATGGCGGGAACCCTTGGCGCGTAAGCGTCCCGAAGGGCCTGCACGCTTTCAAGATATTGTTTGGCCGTGTAGTGGCGGTTCATGCGCTTTAGCGTCGCGTCGCACCCGCTCTGGAGCGAGAGATGAAAATGCGGGCAAACCTTGGGCAGCGCGGCCAGGCGCTTTGCGGTCTTGGGCGTGACGATACGGGGCTCCATGGAACTCACGCGAATGCGCTCAAGGCCTGGGATCTCATGGATCTTCTCGATCAGGTCAAAAAGGTGTGTTTCGCCGCGGTAATCCCGCGCCGTGGCGCTTTCCCCCTGGGCGGAAGTGTTCGCTTGCGGCGATTTGTCATCATTCGTTGCAAAATCAATCCCGTAGGAGCTTACGTGGATGCCGGTCAACACGATCTCAAGATATCCTGCCGCTACGATGCCGCGGATCTCCGAGATGATATCCTCGGCCTTTCTGCTGCGCACGCGCCCTCTTGCGAGGGGGATCGCGCAGTAGGAACAAAACTGGTTGCAGCCGTCCTGGATCTTGACATAGGCGCGGGTGTGCTCCGCCGTGGTCTTTAGCTGCATTTCCTCATATGCTTTCTCATGCGCAATGTCAAGGACCGTGGTGCCGCCAAGGGTCTTTAGCTCGGCGCAGGACATGTCAGCGCCCTCGCCCGCGCCCTGTTTGCCGCTAGTCTTGCTCAAGCCCTGACCGCCGCTTACCTCGCGCTCTGCAAAATATTCCTCCAGGATCTGCGCAATATCCTTCTTGCGATTGTTCCCGATCACCAGGTCGATGGCGGGATCCTTTAAGGCGCCCTCTAAGTCCGTCTGCACGTAGCAGCCTACGGCCACGACGACGGCCTTGGGGTTTTTTTGCTTTGCGCGATGGAGCATCTGGCGGCTCTTTCTGTCGGCAATATTGGTCACGGTGCAGGTGTTGATCACGTAAATGTCGGCTTTTTGATCAAAAGGAACAATTTCGAAGCCTTTCTCCCGCATGATTTGTTGCATCACGTCCAACTCATACGAGTTCACCTTACATCCCAAATTGTGAAATGCTATGGTTTTCATTCAATTCTCCAGTAAATTTCTACAAATATTCTCTGCTTTTTTCCCTTGACTTTTCGAGGGCCACCTATTAAGATGTAGGCAGAAGGTATGACAACCGAGAAGGAGGTAACATTCATGAAGACAGTTCAAATTTCTTTAAACTCGATTGACAAGGTAAAGTCCTTCGTAAATGACATTACGAAGTTCGATTACGATTTCGATCTGGTATCCGGAAGATACGTGATCGATGCCAAGTCTATCATGGGTATCTTCAGCCTGGATCTTTCCAAGCCCATCGACTTGAACATCCATACCGAAGATGGCGCTGAGGAAGTTCTGAAGGTTCTGAAGAACTACGAGGTTTAATCCTCAGCAATCCTTGAAGCAAAACTTCAAGGCTTTACGAAAACGAAACGCACGCCCTCCAGAAAATCTGGAGGGTGTTTTTTTGTTATAAGTTCAGAGCCGAGCAAATTTCTTTCAACGGGCACGATGAGTGCTTGCACTCAAAAGTGCATGGTGAAAGAAATTTATTAGGCGAGAGCCTAATCATGAGCAAAAGGAAAGCACCGAAGGTGCGATTTTGCGAATGCGGCTCGAAGGTGCGCTTTTGCGAATGCGACTCTACTCCACAACAATCAGTTCTACCGTCTCTAAGGCCTTGTTCACCAGTTCTTCCATCTTCTCGCCAAGCTTTTCTTCATGTCTGCGGATATACTTGGGATTCGGCTTTGTCACCGGATGCTTTGCCACAAATATGGTACAGCAATCCTCGAAGGGCTGAATGGAAGTCTCGTAGGTGCCGATCTTTTCTGCCACGTCCACGATATCCTGCTTGTCAAAACCGATCAACGGCCTGTAAACGGGAAGCTCGCAAACCTCATTGATCACGGCCATGGAGGCCATGGTCTGTGATGCCACCTGTCCGATGCTCTCGCCCGTGATCAGGCCAAGGCACTCCGTATCTAACGCCAGCTTCTCCGCAAGGCGCATCATGTATCGCTTCATGATGATCGTCAGTTCCTCATGCGGACAAGTCTCGTAAATATGGAGCTGCACGTCCGTGAAATTCACCACGTGAAGATAGATCGGGCCCGTATATTTTGCCACAATCCTCGCAAGGTCCACGACTTTCTGCTTTGCGCGCTCACTTGTGTAAGGCGGAGCGTGGAAATATACCGCGTCGATCTTCACGCCACGCTTGGCGATCATATAGCCCGCAACGGGAGAATCAATGCCGCCGGAAAGCAACAGCATGGCCTTTCCGCCCGTGCCGACGGGCATGCCGCCGGGGCCGGGAATGATCTCGGAGTAGATGTATATTTTTTCGCGGATCTCCACGCTTAGCAGAATGTCGGGCTCGTGCACGTCCACCGTCATTTCGGGGAACGTATTCAAAATGGCCTCACCGAGGTCCGCATTGATCTCCATGGATTCCTTGGGATAGTTTTTGTTGGCGCGGCGCGCGTTCACCTTGAAGGTTTTGTTCTTGTCGGGATAAACCTTGTCGACGTAGGAAAGCACGTCCTTCACAAGCTGCTCGAAGCCCGCGTCCTCCGCATATACCACGGGGCAGATGCCGGAAATGCCAAAGACCTGCTTCAGGCATGCCACCACCTCGTCAAAATCAAATTCACCTTCCGCCTCCACAAAGATCCGGCCTTGGGTCTTGTGGACGAAAAACTTTCCCTCACAGCGCTTTAGGGCCACCTTAATCTGGTGCACCAATGCATCCTCAAAGAGATGCCTGTTTTTCCCTTTTACGCCAATTTCCGCATATTTGATCAAAAACGCTTTGAACATCTTGTTACCTCTTTCTTGTGTATAACCGCAAAACCGGAAGGATTTCTTTGAGTACCGTCAGAGTATACTCTAGCTCCTCCCTGGTCGTAAAGACGGAAAAACTAAATCGTATGGTTGAGCCAAGAAGGTCATTTGGAAGCCCCATGGCCTTTAAGGTCGCGGAGGGCTGCGGCTTATGCGAGGAGCATGCGCTGCCCGCGGAGACATATACTCCCTTTTCTTCCAAGGCATGGAGCAACACTTCGCTCCGTACGCCGCGGAAGGAGACGCTCACGATATGCGGCGCCGTGCCTTCGCCATTCGGGCTCTCCGGAAGAAGGCCGTTCACCTGCGTGCCCTCGATCTCGCGGATGCCTGCGATGAAAAATGCCTTGTAATCCGCAAGTCTGCAAACGTCCACGTCATAGTCCTCGTAAAGGCGTTTGGCTGCCATGGCCATGCCTGCGATGCCAGGCACGTTCTCCGTGCCAGAGCGCAGGTTGTTCTGCTGCCCGCCGCCGAACACGATGGGCTTTAGGCGCACCTTATCGCCCACGTAAAGAAAGCCGATGCCCTTGGGCCCGTGGATCTTGTGGCCGCTGACGCTCATCAGATCGATGCCCATCTTCTTCGGCAGGATCTTCGCCTTGCCAAAGCCCTGCACCGCATCCACGTGAAAGAGCGTGTTCGGATTGAGTTTTTTGATCAGCGCTCCGGCCTCCGCGATGGGCTGCGCCGCGCCAACCTCGTTGTTGGTATGCATGATGCTGACCAGGATCGTGTCCTCACGGATCGCCGCCTCGAGGTCCTCTAAGCGGATGCGTCCGCTCCCGTCCACGGGAAGGTAGGTCACTTCAAAGCCTTGTTCTTCCAGGTATTTTGTGGTCTGCAGGATGGCAGGGTGCTCCACCATCGTCGTAATGATATGCTTGCCGCGCCGCTGATAGGCTGCCGCCACGCCGCGAAGCGCAAGGTTGTCCGACTCCGTGCCGCCCGAGGTAAAGAGGAGCTCTTTCTCGGTACATTTCAGAATCCCTGCCAGGGTCTCCTTGGCCTTTCTAAGGAGTTGCTCCGCCTCAAGTCCTTTTAGGTGCATGCTCGACGGATTGCCGTATTGCATGCACATGATCTTTGTCATCTCATCTGCAACCTCAGGGAACACCTGCGTTGTTGCGGAGTTGTCTAAGTAAATTTCCATAAAGCTTCCTGTCTTTCTGCATGCCAGGCCAAATGTGGCATGCCTTGTGGTGCTTACTATCTTCGTCTTCTGCCGGCATTTTAGCTTTCAGCTACGCTTCCAGCCAGTATCCCAGCCATGCCAGAATGGCTAAGGGCGCCGTCTCCGTGCGAAGGATCCGCCTGCCGAGGGTGATGGGCTCGATCCCTGCTTGCTTTGCCGCTGCGACCTCCGCCTCGTCAAAACCGCCCTCCGGGCCAATGAAGATCGCAATGCTCTGTCCCGGCTTTACGCTTTCGATGAGCGAACGCGTCTTTTCCATGCCTTCGGCGAGCTCATATGGGATAAGCTTTACATCCATTGCTTCTGCCATCTGGAGCGCCTTCGCAAAGGACATGGGCTCCTTAATTTCAGGGATGATGCCGCGCTTGCTCTGCTTTGCGGCGGCCTCCGAGATCTGTTGCCACCTTGCCGTCTTAGCCTTTGCCTTCTTCTCATCCAGCTTTACGATGGAGCGCTTGGTCTCCACGGGGATCACCTGATAAACCCCAAGCTCCACGGCCTTTTGAATGATGAGCTCCAGCTTGTCCGCCTTGGGAAGCCCCTGAAACAGATAGATTTTGGCGGGCAGCTCCACGCCATCCTCCTTGATGAAGCGAAGCTCGCAGTCCACTGCGGCCTCCTGCCACACACCGCCTGCGATCCCGGGCCCGTGGGCTTCCGTGGGCTCGCCCTTCTCATGAAACCCGCGGATGGCGCAGCGATATTCCTTGCCATCCTGTCCATTGCTCACGGCCAGCTCCTCGCCCACCTTCATCCGCAGCACGTTCTTTATGTGATTTACGTCTGCGCCCGTGATCATCACTGTTTTGTTTGCTATGTCAATTTGGCTTTGCTCTACAAAGAATTGATACATTCCCATTCCTCACTGTGATGCGATGGAACCTTCCACATGGTCCGATTGCCAAGGCATTTACTTCCTTGCGGTTACGCTGACCCACTCGCCTTGGTAGGTGACTTCGAGGACTTCCATGCCGGCGGCTTTCACTGCCTCCACCACGGTTTGCTCCTTGTCATCGATGATGCCGGAGGTGATATAGATTCCGCCGGGCTTTAGCTGATGCAGGATCACGGGTGTCAGGGGCACAAGCACGTCCGCCAGGATGTTTGCGACAACGATGTCATATTTCTCGTAGCCCACCTGATCCTGAACTTCTTTCTCGGTGATGATGTTGCCGATCATCATGGTGAACTGTTCGGGCTTGATGCCATTATTTGCGCAGTTGTCCTCCACCGCGGGCACAGCGCAGGGATCGAGATCCGTTCCCACCACGTGCTTCGCGCCAAACATCAGGGACAAAATGCCAAGGATGCCGCTGCCGGTTCCCACGTCGAGAAGCTCCGTCTCGGGGGTGATGAATTTGCGAAGCTGGCGAATGCAAAGCTGCGTCGTCTCGTGCATGCCCGTGCCAAAGGCCGTACCGGGATCGATGTGAAGCACCATGCGACCGTCGTCTTCCGGTTTTACGTCCTCCCAGGAAGGAATGACAAGGATGTCATCTATGTAAAACTGATGGAAATACTGCTTCCAGTTGTTGATCCAGTCGATGTCTTCGGTCTCATCTACTGTAATGGTACCCTCGCCGATCTCGCAGAACGCACGGAGGTCCTCCAGCTCACGCCTTACGTCCTCAAGGATTTCCTCGCGGGTCTTCTCTTCGCCTTGCACCAAAAGCTTCCCGTCCTCCTGCTCCTCCACAAAAAAGCTAAGATACGCCACGCCGTCGTCCTCGGGGCCATCCGGCAGAATATCCACAAACATCTGCTCTTTTTCCAAGGGCGTCAGCGGTATCTTGTCCTCGATCTGCGCGCCCTCCAAGCCGATGTCATACAGCGTGCTGATGATGATGTCCTCTGCGTCCGTTATGGTTTTGATCTGAAATTTTGTCCACTTCATGAAAGCGTCCTCCGCTGATTTTCTAAAGCAATGCATAGATATTATGATTATATACGCAATCCCTTCTTCTGTCAAAGAAAAACAGGTTGCGAAGGCTCGTCGCAGGACTTATAATAAAAAGTGGCAGCAATAAAACGTGCCAATGGGGACGGTTCTTTTTGGCACGCAGGGCTTGGAATGCGAAGCATTCCATGATCCCGACCGAAGGGAGGGACGTGACGAAGGTCACGCACCATTGGCACACAAGGAGAAAAGATATGAAAAAACTGCGAACGTACTTGCTTGTATGTGCTTTGCTCCTTTGCATCGCAGGCCTTGCAGGCTGCGGCAACAAGGGCAAGCTGAATGAAGGCGACTGCGCCGGCGTCGTTTCCTTTAAGAGCATTCCAAAGGAGTTTTCGCTTTTGGATGATAACCTGCAGAAGGAATATGAGGTCCGCGTCACGCTGAAAAACCTCACGACGGAAAAGGAATATGAGATCAAGCTCACTCAAAAGAATGAGTTTAAGAAGGAGATTTCCCTGCATCCGGGAAAATATTCCGTGAAGGCTTACGCGACGCTCGAACCCCTTGTGCACCTTCCCGTGAAGGTGGCGGATGAGATCGTGACCTTTGACCGCGGCATTGAGGCCAATGTCTACGTTTTGGCCGAGAATGAGGAAGCGTTTAAGCAATATTGGAAGGATACCTATCCGGAAGCAGAAATTCTTTCGGCGGATAAATATTCCGGGTTGATCCAGGTGAATCACAAGGTGATGCCGATCAAGGAGATCGTTACGGAGCTGGATCTTTCCGACATGGACAAGGTGATCGAGGGCGAGCAAAAGACGACGCTCACGGACAATGAGCGCGGCATTTCGATCACGTTGCAAAACCAGATGTCCACGCCCCAGCCTCTCTCCAAGTGCGAGGTCCTTAGCCTGACCGTGTCAAAGAATACCGTGGTCTTCCCGGACGGCGTAACCCTCGGGACCGCGCCCGAAAAGATATGCCACAAGCAGACGGGCCTTTACGGCGAACCCACAAGGTTCGAAGGCATGCTCCTGTTTGGGTGGGACCTGGAAAGCACGAAGGCGGTTTACCTCGATCCCATCAGCGGCAATCGGATCACGATCTGCTTTAAGGCCGACGGCTCAGCCATCCGGTGGATCACCTATGACCTGAAGGTCTTTGAGTAGGAAGGGGGCGACGATCATGGAAAAAGCTTTGAAAATTTTGAAGATTAATGCGCTCTCCCTAGTAGCAATCCCGCTGCTCTTACTCGCAACCTTCTTTAAGCTGGTTGCAAAGGCCTTTGAAAAGATTACGATCTTCCTTGTGCTGGGCGTGATCTCCCTGATCCTTTTTGCCTATCTGTCCCTTGCCATGATGCCCAAAAACATTGGCGAGGTCATCATTGTGCTGCTTTGCATTTTGATCCTGTTTGCACTGATGTTCTTCCTCGTAGGCTGGCTCTTCGGGCTGATCTCCGTGATCGCCATCGCAGTCTGGAACGGGATCATCAAGGTGTTTGACAACCTGTACGAAACCACCTACAACGCATACCTTTCCCTGTTCACTTCCTGCGAGGAAGATTATCAGATCCTCTCGCTGAACGGGCGAAAGGGACCCAATGCCGTTGCCTGCCTCTTCTTTACGATCCTGAAGGGCTTAAGCTGGCTGATCACCACGCTTGTGACGCTGTCCCTCGTGATCGGCATCACGGCCAGCGTCGGCATCGTGCTCATCACGTTGTTTGACCTGAACAAGAACGTGAAGACGGCCTTTGGCATGAACTTCTTCAAGTATATGGCAAAGTGTCAGCTCCACGACGTCATCTTTGGCATTCTGATCTATGTAGTGATCATGGGCATGATCATCACCTGCATCATGGCGATGGCCATGGAATGGTATGAATGGGGCAAGGAGCTTCGGATCACCGGTAAGGAAATCTCGGATGAGGTAACGGACCTGATCAAGAGCGACCTGAAGATGGCCTCCGGCTCCTCTGATGAGGTGGAGCGGAATCTGGAGTATATGCGAACGCTGGAGGACCACTTGGCCATGCTGGAGCCCTTGAGCGAAAAGGTGACAAACATTCTGGATCAAAAGGACGATCCTTTGCTTCGCTCTTACTGGGGCATATATATGCGAAACCTGAGTCCTCTGGTGGAAGAATGTTCCGGTAAAAAGACCCCGACCGCGGCGCGCTTTAAGCAGCTCATCCCGCAGATCCAGCTTCTTGACGGACAGCGAAGCGACGTGCAAAAGCTTGCGAACAAGCTCGAGGCAGAGCTTCAGAATCCTTCCGGCACCTCCGTTTTCTTTGCAGGCTGCAACACGCTGGACAAGCTGGAAAAGCGTTACAAGAACCTTTGCAAGACTTATCATCCCGACATCGCCGAGGGCGACACGGACACCTTCCAAAAGATGCAGGCAGAATACAAACAGCTTCGGGCACTATTTGGACCTGAAGAGAATGCCTGACGAAATACCGATCTAAGAACATAAAAAACCTCCGGTCAGTTCATCACTGCCGGAGGTTTTGATTTTCTTTTACTTTTCCCAGAATTTCCTTTTCTTGCTGTCTTTCTTGTCATCCTTCGAAGCGGAAGCTCGTTCCACGGCCGTCAGGGAATCGTCGTTGGCCTGGTCGAACTGGCGAAGGAGTTCCTTTGCCTCATTACTCAGGCGATCCGGCACCTGTACCACAAGGGTCACGTAATGGTCGCCGCGGATTTCCTTATTGCGCACGGAAGGAACGCCCTTGCCCTTCAGGCGAACACGAGTGTCGGTCTGCGTTCCGGGCTTTACTTCGTAAACAACCTTGCCATCCACCGTATCGATGAAGATCTCGCCGCCAAGCGTGGCGATCGGGAAGGAAATGGGCACGGTCGAGAAGATATTCATGTCCTGACGCTGGAAAATGGGGTGACGACCCACGATCACTTCCACAAGGACGTCGCCTCTCGGACCACCATTTACGCCAGGCTCGCCAAGGCCGGGCATACGGATGGACTGGCCATTGTCAATGCCCGCGGGAATGTCCGCGGAGTAACGCTTCTTCATGGGGATGTAGCCGCTGCCGTGACAATCCACACACTTGTCCTTGATGACCTTACCAGTACCTTGACAGTTCGGGCAGGCCTGTACGTTACGGACCGTGCCGAAGAAGGACTGCTGGGTGAACACCACCTGGCCCTTGCCTCCACACTTTGGACAGGTTTCAGGCTGGGTGCCGGGCTTTGCGCCACTTCCCTTACAAGTCTTACAGGTTTCCTTGACGGTCAGTTCGATCTCCTTCTTGGTGCCGAAAACGGCCTCCTCGAAGGTAACGCGCACGCTAGTGCGCAGGTTTGCGCCTCTCATGGGGCCATTGCTTGCTCCGCGGGACCTTGCGCCGCCGCCAAAAATGTCGCCAAAGATGTCGCCGAAAATGTCAGTGAAATCCATGCCGCTAAAGTCGAAGCCACCGCCGCCGCCAGCCGCACCGTCAAAGGCTGCATGGCCGAACTGATCGTACTGTCTTCTCTTTTCAGGGTCGCTCAGTACGGCGTAGGCTTCAGAAGCTTCCTTAAATTTTTTCTCTGCCTCCGCATCCCCGGGATTTGCATCGGGATGATATTTTTTCGCCAGGGTACGGTATGCTTTTTTGAGGGCTGCTTCGTCGGCTGATTTGTCAACGCCGAGGACCTCATAATAGTCACGTTTTTGTTCTGCCATGATAAAAATGCCTTTCTTTGTTACATGATGTTGGGGAATGGCCCCTGCGGGGCCATTCCCCCTTTATAAGAATTTATTTATACCTCTCTAAAATCCCCATCGATGACATCATCATTCGGTGCGGAGCCTGCATCAGCGGCGCCCATGTCGGGGCCGGGGTCTGCCTGAGCGCCCTGTGCCTGCTGTGCGTTCTCGTACATCTTGGTGAACAGGGTCTGTGCGGAGGTCGTAAGCTTCTCCTTCGCTGCCTTGAGTTCGTCAAGGTCGCTGTCGCTCATGTCCTGATTCTTGGTTCTGTCAAGGATGGACTTCACGGACTGCAGGTCAGCCTCTACCTGGCTCTTGTCGCTGTCAGAGATCTTATCTCCAACGTCGCGGAGTGCCTTCTCGGTCTGGAATACGAATGCGTCAGCGTCATTTCTTGCCTCAACGGCTTCCTTACGCTTCTTATCCTGTGCCTCAAACTCCTGTGCTTCCTTCACGGCTCTTGCGATATCATCATCGGACATGTTGGAGCCTGCGGTAATGGTGATGTGCTGCTCCTTGCCGGTGCCCAGATCCTTAGCGGATACGTTCACGATACCGTTTGCGTCGATGTCGAAGGTTACCTCGATCTGAGGGATTCCTCTGGGTGCGGGAGGGATACCATCCAGTCTGAACTGTCCAAGGGACTTGTTGTCTCTTGCGAACTGACGCTCACCCTGAACCACGTTGATGTCCACTGCGGTCTGATTATCAGCTGCGGTGGAGAATACCTGGCTCTTCTTGGTAGGAATGGTGGTATTTCTCTCGATCAGTCTGGTTGCAACGCCGCCCATGGTCTCGATGGAAAGGGACAGAGGCGTTACGTCCAACAGAAGGATGTCGCCGGCGCCTGCATCGCCTGCAAGCTTACCACCCTGTACGGATGCGCCGATTGCAACGCACTCGTCGGGGTTCAGGGACTTGGAAGGCTCCTTGCCGGTCAACTGTCTTACCTTATCCTGTACTGCAGGGATTCTGGTGGAACCACCAACCAGAAGCACCTGGCCAAGGTCTGCATTGGTCACGCCTGCATCTCTCATGGCGTTCTGTACGGGGATCGCGGTTCTCTCAACCAGGTCTCTGGTCAGCTCATCGAACTGTGCTCTGGAGAGGTTTACGTCAAAGTGCTTAGGACCTTCTGCCGTTGCAGTGATGAAAGGCAGGTTGATGTTGGTGGTCATGGCGCTGGAAAGCTCCTTCTTTGCCTTCTCTGCAGCCTCTTTGAGTCTCTGCATTGCGATCTTGTCGCCGGACAGATCAACGCCTTCAGCCTTCTTGAACTCTGCGATCATCCAGTCAATGATCTTGTTATCGAAATCATCACCGCCAAGGTGCGTGTCGCCGTTGGTTGCAAGAACCTCGATGACGCCGTCGCCGATGTCGATGATGGACACGTCGAAGGTACCGCCGCCAAGGTCATAAACCATGATCTTCTGCTCCTTCTCGTTGTCCAGGCCATATGCCAGTGCAGCCGCGGTGGGCTCGTTGATGATACGCTTTACGTCAAGGCCTGCGATCTTACCTGCGTCCTTGGTTGCCTGACGCTGTGCGTCGTTGAAATATGCGGGAACGGTGATAACTGCTTCCGTAACCTTTTCTCCAAGATAGCTTTCAGCATCCGCCTTCAGTTTCTGAAGGATCATTGCGGAGATTTGCTGAGGAGAATACTTCTTTCCATCGATGGTGCGGCCTCTGTCCGTACCCATGTCTCTCTTGATGGAAGCGATGGTCTTCTCTGCGTTCGTTACTGCCTGACGCTTTGCAGGCTCGCCGACCAGTCTCTCACCGGTCTTTGTAAATGCTACTATGGACGGCGTAGTGCGCGCGCCCTCTGCGTTTGCGATAACGGTAGGCTTACCACCTTCCATAACGGCTACGCAGCTATTTGTCGTACCCAAGTCAATACCAATGATCTTGCTCATGTCTTTTTCCTCCTTCGTCTATGCCGCAGCTTGCGGAAACAATGAATTCTCTTTTTTTTATATACTATCTATTGCACTACGGAGACCATGCTGTGTCTCACGACGGTGTCTCTGTAGGTATAACCCTTTTGAAGCTCTGCAGCCACGATGCCGGATTCATATTCCTCGCTCTCCACCTGCATCACTGCGTTGTGAAGGTTTGGATCGAACTCCTTGCCGACTGCCTCGATGGGTTTCACTCCGATCGCATCCAGCTCTTTTATGAGCTGTTTGTAAACCTTGTTCATGCCATCGACAAATGCGTCATTTTCCTGTTCGGGATTCACGGTGGCAAGGCCTCTTTCGAAATTGTCAACCACCGGAAGGATCTTTTCGATCACGCTCCGCGCGCCGGTTTCGAACATCGTCTCCTTTTCCCGCTCGCTCCTCTTTCGGAAGTTCTCAAACTCTGCCAGTTGACGCTTTACCTTGTCCTGGAGCTGATCGATTTGCTCCTTCATGGCATCGCTCTTTTTGTCTTCCTTGGCCTGCTTCTTTTCGGCTCTGCGCTCTGCCCAGGATTTCTTGCCTTCCTCGCCTTCCTCGGCCTCGGCGTCCTCCGCTTCCGCAGGTTCCTTTGCTTCTTCCGTCTCGGTGGGCTCGTTTGCAGGTTCCTTTAGTTCCTCGGTCTGTGCGCCTTCCTTAGGCTCCTCGCCCTTTGGCGCTTCCCTGGCTTCTTCCGTGGAGGCATCTGTTTTTGTTGCTTCCGCTTCCTCGGCCTTCGCCAGATCTTTTTCCAACTCTGACATGTTTCCCTTTCCCCCTTTTATAGTTCAACCCGCCCTGCGGTTTGAATTTTGTTTTTGGTGGTTCATTCGTTCCGATAAAGCTCATCGAGCTTGGACTGGATCGTTCTAAGCGTTCCGATCACCTTATCGTAATCCATTCGCTTGGGCCCCACGATGCCGATCGTGCCTTTCATGCCCTCGCCCAATTCATATGTAGCCGTCACGACGCTGCAATCCTTCATGCTCTTGATGGGTGCCTCATCGCCGATATATACCTGAATGCCGGTGCCTGCGTCCTCCGCAAGGGATTCCTGGATCAGACTTCCAAGCTGCTGCTTTTCCTCAAAGGTTCCCACCAGTTCGCTGGCCTTGCCGTTGTCCGTCAGCTCAGGATAACGGAAGATGTTGTTCGTGCCGCTGGTGTAGATCTCCAGGTCCTCATCCGCCTTGATGGCCTCGCCCACGGCGTCGATCACTTCGCCGATCAGACTCCCGTGAACTCCTGCCTGCTGCTTCATCGCGGAGATGATGCCGAGGTTGATCTCCTCCATGGAAAGTCCGTTCAGATGCGTGTTCAAGAGGATGTTCAGCTTTAGGAGGTTTTCGTCAGAAAGCTCTTCCGCCACGTTGATGATGTTGTTCTTGATCACGTTGCCTTCCACGACGATCACCGCGAGGAGCTGTTCGGGATTCACTCTTGAGAGCTGAATGAACTTCACCTTGTTGCGATGCGTGGACGGTGCGGAGATCATGGCGGCGTACTGCGTGTTCTGCGCAACCACCTTGGCCACCTGCTTTAAGAGCGTCTCCATCTTGTCCTGACGCTCAAGAAGCATTTCCTTTAATTCCACGACCTCGCGATCCTTTTCCTCCATCATGGTATCGACGTAGAATCGATACCCCTGATCGGAAGGGATGCGGCCTGCGGAGGTGTGGGGCTGAACGATGTAACCCATTTCCTCGAGGTCTGCCATCTCATTTCGGATGGTCGCGGAGCTTAAATTCAGGTCCGTGTACTTCGAGATCGTGCGGCTGCCAACCGGCTCGCCCGTCTCCAGGTAATTCCGGATCACAGCTTTCAATATGATCTTTTTCCTTTGATCTAGTTCCACCGGAGATCACCTCTTTTGGGATTGTTAGCACTCAATCGACGGGAGTGCTAACACCTTATGCACCTAACATACACCCATGGCTAACCATTGTCAACGTCTTTTGGCGGAAATATTTCTTAAATTATTATAAAAATTGCAACAAAAAACCCTCTTCCTTTCGAAAGAGGGCTTTCTTGCACTTTCTTATGAACTTGAATTACAGTACGAAGCTGCCGGGGAACTCGCCGTTTACTACGAAGTATGCGGTATTCTCTTCAGGCTTTACGTAGATCTCAACCTTCTTGAAATCCTCAGCCTTCATGTTCATGTCATACTGCCATACGTCCTTAGCGATCTTTACGAGCTCGTCCTGAGAGAAGGACTTGCCAGCGAACTGAACGTAAACGTTAGCCTTAACGTCAGCCTTCTTAGCGGGAGCTGCCTTCTTCTCTGCCTTCTTTGCAGGTGCTGCCTTCTTCTCTGCTGCAGGCTTCTCTGCCTTCTTTGCAGGTGCTGCCTTCTTCTCTGCTGCGGGCTTCTCTGCCTTCTTTGCAGGTGCTGCCTTCTTCTCTGCTGCGGGCTTCTCTGCCTTCTTTGCAGGTGCTGCCTTCTTCTCTGCTGCAGGCTTCTCTGCCTTCTTTGCTTCGGGTTTCTTTGCTACGGGCTTCTTTGCTTCAGCCTTAACTTCAACTACTGCCTTTTCTTCTGCCATGATCGTGTCTCCCTTCTTGACATTCTCGCGCTTTCCGCGCATCTTTTTTTCATGTTACTAATTATTTTAGCGCGCATTGCGCGCTTTTCGCCTATAATATAGCGTGTTTATTTCGGCTTGTCAACGTTTATAACGAAAAAATTACCAAAATTTTATGAGAAAAATTGGTAATGTTGCTATATGACGTTATTTCACAATGAAAAAATAGAGCAACACGAAAATGCCGAGGCAGATCCGATACCATCCAAAAACAATGAAATTATGCTTCTTAATGAAGGCCATCAGGAACTTAACGACGAATACGGACACCAAAAACGAAACGATCGTGCCGAGAAGAAGAAGCACAACCTCGAGTCCCGTAAAACCAAAGCCAAACTTTATCAGCTTTAAGAGGCTTGCACCAAACATTACGGGAATTGCCAAAAAGAACGTGAATTCCGCGGCCACGGTGCGGCTAACGCCAATCAGCAGTGCGCCCACGATGGTTGCACCGGAACGGCTCGTTCCGGGGAAGATCGCCGCGATCAACTGGAACACGCCAATGATCAGGGCCGTTTTGAAGGTGATCTCCTCTAAGCGTCTGATCACGGGTCTGCGCTTCTTATTCCAACTCTCAACGACAATGAAGGCCACGCCAAAGACGATCAGCGCGATGGCCACGCAAACGGGATTGTAAAAGAGAGCGTCAAACACGTCGTCAAACAAAACGCCGATGATCGCTGCAGGCACGCACGCCACCGCAATCTTCAGCCACAAGATGATCTTGTCCATCTTGACGTAGCCAAGAAGCCCGGGTTCTGGATTCTCCTGATTCCTTGGCAGCCGGAACGGCCAGATCTTGTTCCAGAACAGGATCACCACGGCGATGATCGCACCGAGCTGGATCACCACCTCAAACATGTCAAAAAAGCCTTCACTGACGTTCTTAAACGGGATCAGCTCCTTTGCCAGGATCAAATGCCCCGTGCTGCTGACGGGAAGCCATTCCGTGATACCCTCTACGATTCCGTAAAGGATTGATTTGATCACGTCAAAAAAAGCACTCATTTATTTGTCCCCCTCCAAATACTTCATTAAGCTTTCGTAATGCGCCGCGGCTTCGTCATAGCCCTGCTGATAAAGCTCAAGCAGACGGTCCTTATCCTTCTCGATGCGGCCGACCTTGCTGGGGTGCTTTGGCCGGATGACATAGGCCTGCCCGTTCTCCACCTGGCGGTAGAGATAATCCATGGTCTCATTATAGCTGTGATGACGCGCCGCCATCAGCTCAGCGATCTTGGGATATCTGAAATAACGAAGTCTAAGGAGCGTTAACTCAAGCTTACTCGCCGGCTTTCGAACGTACCCTTCCTCCTTCGTGAGGACCACCACGTTCTTCCGAAAACCATCGCGGATGGATTTTGCGATGGGAATGGGATCCGCAATGCCGCCGTCGAGATACAGCTTGCCGCCGATCTTTACGTTGCGCGCCACCAAAGGGAGCGACGCGGATGCGCGGATCATGTCAATGTCCTTTTTTACGTCCTTCACCTGAAGGTACTCCGCAAGACCCGTCTTAATGTTCGTGACAACGCTGTAAGCCTTGCCCGGATATTTGCGATAGGTCGCAAAGTCAAGGGGATTGAGCTTTTCCGGAATCTCGTGATAGCACATCTTCACGTTGAACAGATCGCCCGTGAGCAAAAGACTTTTGAAGCTGCAATACATGCTATTGTCGAGATAATCCACGTTCACGTCGCGCGCGCGGCCTTTTTGCCTCGACATATAGCTGGTCATGTGGCAGGCTCCTGCCGACACGCCGTAAATGTTCGCAAAATCAATTCCCTTTTCCAAAAAGAAATCCAAAACTCCGGCGGTGTAAAGTCCCTTCATTCCGCCGCCTTCCAAAACAAGTCCTGCCTGGTACATGATGTCCTCCTAACCGCCGTCTTAAGCCTGTGCCGTCACTTCTCCCTCACTGGAAGATTCCTTCGCCTGCGTCCCTTCCTCCTTGGAAGTTTCCTCTTCCTTCTCGGCAGGTTCTACGGCAGCCGCCTCTTCCTTTTTGGGATATTCCTCCGCCACGAATTTGCGAAGCGCATCCAGCGACCGCTTCACCTTCTCGGTGGAGATACAATATGCCATGCGGAAGAACCCGGGCGCTCCGAAATTATCCGCAGGCACAAGGATCAGATCATATTTCTTCGCCTTGTTGCAGAACGCATATGCGTCCTCCTCCAGCGCCTTCGGGAAGATATAGAAGGTGCCGCCGGGCTTGACCACGGTAAAGCCAAGCTCCACAAGGCAATCATAGATCAAGTTCATGTTCGTCTCATAAACGGAAAGATCCGCCGTCTTGTCCAGCACGTCCGCCACGGCCAGCTGAATGATCGAAGGCGGGCAATTGTGGCCGATGCCGCGGGAAATCTGCCCGCACATCACGATCATGTCCTCCGCGTCCTTGCAGGCGGGATTGATCGCCACGTAGCCTATACGCTCGCCGGGGAGCGACAAGGACTTCGAGAAAGAATAGCACATGATGGTGTTGTCGTAGAATTTCGACACGCAAGGTGCATCCACGCCCTCGAACACGATCTCACGATAAGGCTCGTCCGAGATCAGATAGATGTCGTGGCCATATTCCTCGCTCTTCTTTCTCATGATGTCCGTGAGCTTCTGGATGGTCTCGGTGGAATATACGATGCCGGAAGGATTGTTCGGCGTGTTCACGAGCACTGCCATCACCTTATCCGTCAGCATTTCCTCGAAGGCCGGGAAATTGATCTGGAAGGTCTCCGTGTTGGGCGGAACGACCTTCAGCACGGCACCCGTAAGATTCACGTACGGACCGTATTCGGGGAAATATGGCGCAAAGGTCAGGATCTCGTCGCCAGGCTCCGTCACGAGACGGAAGGCATGGGAAAGCGCACCTGCGGCGCCGGATGCCATAAAGATATGCTCCTTGCGATAAGGAATGCCAAAACGCTCCTCTAGGGAAGCGGCAACGGCCTCGCGAACGGAGGTGATGCCAAGGCTCGGGCTGTAGCCGTGAAGCTCCATGGGATCACGCGTTGCCAGCATTTGGATCATGCGGTCCGTAAAGGCCTTAGGCACAGGAACGGACGGGTTGCCAAGGCTGTAATCAAACACGTTCTCATAGCCGATCTCCTGACCGCGCGCGGTCGCAAACTCCGAAAGCTCGCGGATCACGGACTTCTTCGAAAGCATATCCTTATACTTCTGCACTAACATTTGTTTTCTTCCTTTCTGGTAAGAATTGCCGTACGCAATTTCTATTCTATTTTATACAAAAACCGTCTAAAAGGCAAGTAATTCTGTAGTCTTACCACGTTGCGTTGCTGCCGTGAAGGAGGTGCCAGACGAGATCTGCGAGGAAAGCTGCGATAAGGAGCGTCGCAAGCACGACGTAAAGCGGCTTGCATTTCGAGCGAAGCCATCCGATCACCTTTTCAAGCACGGGGTGGATCAGGTAAACCGCAGCCATTCCGATCAGGCCAAACTGCAGGCTTGAGCGCAGCGCGATCCGCCCTTCAAAGGTCGGGCCAAAGCCCGTATCGCGGTAGTCCCAAAGAAAGCTCCCCATCCACCATTCCATGAGGTAGCTGACCAAAAGCTCCGTCCCGGTCGTCAGGAGGCAGATCGCGAGAAAGCAAAGGAGCGGATGCTTTTTCAGGCGCTTGACGCAAAGCACGATCGCAAGCCCGCCGAAGCCATATAAGGGCAGACAGGGGCCCAACAAAAAGCCGCGATTGACAAAGCCCTGCTTCATCTCAAAGTACATGATGGCGACCTCATAGACCCAGCCGATGAAGCCAAAGGCCAAAAAGACCAAAAACCATTCCGTTATCCATTGCGCCGCGGCCCTTATGCCGCCTTCCTTTTGCGTTGCCATTTCCAACTCCCATCCCGCAAAAACGACCCCCTTTTTGATTCAAAAGGGGGCCATTTGTCATTCTGATCCCAATTTTACTTCAGCTTAGAGAACGTATATACATTGCCATAATAATCCGACATCAGGAAGTTGCCGCCGCTGTACATCAGGAACAGCATGCCGCCGTTATCGGAATACAGGTAAAGATACTGGCCGTCAAAAATATAATTGAAATTCAGCGTCGAGCCGTTCTCGTAGATCGTGCCGCTTCCGTTTGCCTTTAATTCAAACATGGAGAGCTGCTTATAATAATCCTTGCCGTAGTACTGCTCCAGCGTCGCCTGATCATACTGATTGAACTTGGACACATAGTAAGTACCCGCGATCTGCTTATAATCCGAGCCCTTGATCAGGTCCATGATGTCGCCGCCGCCACCGTCCCAGATCTCATCGTCGTCATCGTCATCCCTGTCGTCATCCTGAGAAGTGGTGCCGCCCGAAACAAGCGATCCGTCCGCCACCGGCAAGAGCACGGTATAATCGTCCTCAAAGCCATTTCCGGAGCCTGCCTTTTCATGCATGCGCCAGCGCTGCGAACCACCGATCACGCAGAAACGAACGCGCCCGTCGCGGCTTGTGTAATAAAGGCTGGAAGGCGGCTGATAATTCGCGATCTCCTTCGTGGTAATGCAGTACATGTAGTGGTAAAGACGATCCATGTAAATGTTATCGTTTACCATTTCGAGATAATATTCATATCCGTTCGTATTCTTGTCCCAGGTGTTCTTTACGGCATCGGGAAGATACGTAAGGTCATCCCAGGTGGAATCCACTTCATACCAGCGATCGTTGATGCGCACGATGTTCCACGCATGCAATCCAAGATTTCCGTCCGCGCCGGCATTGCTCACGGGGCCGAGCACCACAAGTGCCGTCACGCCAAGCTGCTGACACAGATAAGCATATCCCTGCGAATACCCGTCACAAACGCAGGTGTGCGCCGTGCCGCGGGAGTTTGCCACGATGGGACCAAACGCCGTGTGCGCGAAGTCCACCATCCCCTTCTGCAGCACCTCGTCATCATAGGTCACCCAATCGATCAGCTTGTCATGCACCGCGAGAGCGATCTTTTCCTCGCCGGCATTCTTATCGATGCCCTGCAGGAATTCGCTCACGGACTTGTTGAACGCCGCCACGTCCTTTTCGAAATTCGCGTAGGTCTGCGTAAATCCTGCATAGAGCGTTGTCTTTCCGTTCTTTTGCTCGCCGACGCCCCAGCCAACCTCGGCCGTGCCGTTCCATGGATTCATCCACCAAAGCTCTGGATGATCGTAAACCAGCGCAAGCATGGGCATCATCAGCTCAGGCATGATCTCCTCCGAATTGATGTCCTTGGAGGTCTGGAAGGAAACGATGTTTTCCTGCGTCGTGGGATCCTGCGCCAGCAGATAATAAGCATCATAGATGCCCTGCTGCTCCTTAGTCAGAAGCTTGTAGCAGTAGAATTCTTTCGCATTGTTGATGATCTGTACGGATACCTGGCGCTTGTAATCGCGCATGGACCGCTTTGCCTTGTCGATCTGCTCCTTCGAGTAAACCTCGGGATCCTTGACCTCGAGATCCGGCATGTCGCCAATGGGCTTCGCGTTGATAAAATCAATGACTTCACCCTGAAAGTCCGTCGCCGACGCCGCGAAGTTCACGAACATTTCGTTAAGATTCGTCTTCAGCGATGCCTGTTCCGGAAGACCCGGCACCTCGTCCGTCGTCGATTGCGACGCCTGAGCTTGCTGCGTCTCCTGCGAACTTGCCTGGCTTTCCGTCTGCGTCACGGCGCCCTTGCTTTCCTGCGATGCCACGGGCGTCTGCGCACAGGATGCCAAAAACATCGAAAACGCCATGAAATAGGCTAAAACAATGAAAAGTTTCTTCTTTGCCTTCACTCTTCATCACTCCTTTCGGATCCATGATCTCATTATATTTTCTGACAATTTGCCAGAAATGATATAATTATTCTATCATTTTTCCGTGTCGCCGTCAATCAAAACAGGCCAATTTCGTGCGACGCAATATACCTGCGCCGCGGACCCGTCATTGCAGCGGATCAGAGTCTTTCCAACGTTTTCGCCGCCGTCCGGCACGTGATCACAAAAAGCATAAAGCCCGATCAGGCGAACGCTGTCCGGAATGGTGATGGAGGAAGCATATTCTGCATGATAAAATGCATAATCACCGATCTCCGCGATACCGTCCGGCACCGTCAACTCACCGGTCATTCCGGAAGGACACAAAAGAAGCCTGCGACCCGACTTGTCCGTCAGGAACCCGTCTTTTACCGCAAAAAACGCATTCTCTTCATCCACGACAAACTTCGCGATCGGCATGGCGCCAAACGCATTGAGCCCTATGTGCTCTAAGCCCTTTCCGATCCGAACCTCCTTCATGACCTTGCTGCGAACGCAAGGATCTTCCGAGGCGAAAGCCATGTCTCCGATGGAATACAGGCTGTCCGGCAACGGCATGGCGATCACGGCCGTCTGATAGAACGCGAAATCTCCGATCTCCAAAAGCCCCTCTGAGAATCCCACGTCCCAAAGTGCCTCGCAGTATCCAAACGCCGCCTGCTCCACGGTCTTGGGCGAGCCGGAAACCTTCTCGAGCGATGGCGATCCAAAGAATGCGGCGATCCCGATCCTCTCGCAGCTGGCGGGAAGGTCGAGTTGCTTTAATCCCGTATATACAAACGAATAAGATCCAATGTTTTCAAGGCCCTCGGCCAGCGTCAGCTTCTGAAGGCTCGTACAATAAGCGAAGGCATATTGCGAGATGATCGTAACGCTCGAAGGGATCACGACCTCCGTGACCGGCATGCCTGCGAACGCGAACGTGCCAACGGCTTCCGTCCCGTCAGGGACCACAATGATCCCGCTGGCATCCGGGAGTCTGCCCGCCAGAAGGAACTTGCCGCCGGCATAAAGCATGCCGTCCCTGACCGAATAATCCTCACTCTTTCCTTCCATTTGGAACTTCGTCACGGCAATGCCCTTGAACGCACCGGGCGCAATGTGCTCGATGCCCGCAGGAATGGTAACGCCGTCCATGAAGTTGCACCCGGTTCCAAGCGCTTCCGCGCCAAGGTCAAGAAGCCCTGAAGGAAGCGAAGTAAAGGGCACGCTGCAATATGCAAACGCTTGATCTCCAAGCACTTTCAGACTCTCCGGGAGTTCGCAGTCAAAGGTCCCAAAGTATTCAAACGCATGCGCGGCAATGACTTCCACGGAATCCGGGATCACGACGCGCTTTATCGTCTTCGTAGTCAACGCGCCCACAAGACCGGTCATGCCATTTCCAATCTGCGTAACAGGCTTTCCTCCAACCTCCTTAGGGATCACAAGCTCTTCATCGGCGCCTTCATAGCGCACCAGGATCGCCTTCTTGTCCGTCAGCTGGAAAGTAAAAACGCCGGCGGACGTATCCTGCGTGATCTCGTGCAGGATGGGATCCCACTCGTAAGAGACCTTGATCTCCTTTTCCGCAGCATATTTCTCCGCATAGGAACCCTCATGGCAGTGGATCACCACGTCCCAAAGGAAGGTGGTTCTTCCGGTGATGCGCATGACGCTGTCGGGAAGATATACATGATACGGAGGATTCTCCACATATTTTCCGTCCTGTCCGATCTGCTCCAAAACGCCAAGATCAAAGACCTTCACGCCATCGGGCACCAGCACGGTGTTCAGACGCGACGCCGCAAATTCCAAAAGCGCGTCGCCCGCCTTATTCAGGAGCGCGCCCTCCTTTGCCATGTAGGAAGGGTTCTCCTCATCCACGACAAAGCTGCGCTCCACAAAGCCGACAAAGGACTCACGCCCAATATAGGATACGTTCTTTCCGATACGGATCTCCTGCACGCCCTTTGGAACCTGCGAAAGCTTTAGGCTGTTCCAGCCTGCGTAGAAAGCATAGCTCCCAACGCTCTGCAGGCTCTCGGGGAACTGGGGCACGCGAAGTCCCGTCGCACCGTAGAATGCGTAGTTTTCAATGGTTTCAAGCCCTTCCGGGAAAATGACCTCCGAAAGCTTCGAGAAGGAGAAAGCATCCGAAGCGATGGTCTTACAGTTCTTTCCGACCTCAAAGCTTCCACGCTTTTTCGCGGGTACGGCCAGAAGCGTCTTCCCGTTTTTCGTATAGAGTGCGCCGTCCTTGACCATATAGGCGGAGCTGGACTTCAGCACGATCTCTTCAAGGTTTTCGCAGCAGGCAAACACGCCTTTTCCAATGGAGCCTGCACCCGTAGAGAGCGTGATCTGCCTGAGGGCGGTACACTTCGCAAAGGCAAAGGAACCGATCGTGCGCACCGCATTGGGGAGCTTTACCTCGCTGAGCGCGGTACAGTTGTAAAATGCCTTCGAACCAATGGAATCCAGGGAGGTCGGGAAGGTCGGAGCCTCCAGGGAAATACAGTTCTGGAATGCGCCGGTACCGATCTTCTTTAGCCTGTTCGGCAACGTGATGCGCCGCAGCGGTAATCCGCTCTGCGTGACGTAAACGTCAGAAAAGGCATAGGGCGCGATCTCCGTGACATAAGCTCCTTCGATCCTGGTCGGCAGGGTGATCTCCTCGTCGGTCCCGGAATAAGAAAGCAGCGTTGCGTGGTCGCGATAAACCTGGTATATCAGTTCGCCCTGCTGCGTCTCTTCGCGCACAAGCTTAAACTGTCTGTTCGGATTGATCTGGCGGGGCTCCGTGACATAAAGCTGTCCGCCCTCGTCCTCGAGCGTCACGACATAATAAAGATCCTCCGAAAGCTGCGAAGCAGGCTTTAACACAAAGCCGAACTTGTTCTCCAGGGTTTGGATACCCGAACGATTTTCGGATGGCTGACGCCATTCCTCATAAGGCAGGAAGTCTCCATCCTTGTTCCACGTGGGAACCTTGGGCGAATAATAGTAAAAGATCGAATCATAATGGGAGACGTCGATGGACTCCTTGCCGGCGCCCTCGGCATCCTCCGAAACGGAATTGATCGTCTTGACCGTCAGCTTGTCGCTCTTTTGACCTTGCAGAACGACCGTAACGTCCTCATAGCATACCGCGGGACGGTCCATAAAATGAATGCCGCTGGACAAAAGCCTCGTGTGGACGGTGTGATAAATCCTTCTCTTACCCGAATCCTCCGCGATCGTGGTGGGCCAAAGGAGTTGATCATTACCCGTCTGCAGCGTTACCAGCTTGGGATCTAACGCAAGATGAAGCGCGCCGTCCGCCTCGGGATAAGCCGTAAGACGATCCATGGCGGTCCAATATTCCCCGTTCTTCTCTCGAACGAGAATGGACACCGTCACGTTGGTGATCGCTTCGATCTGCTCGGGCGTAAGCTGCAGGACATAATCCTTGCCCTTTTCACCAAGGGTGATCTCAGAAAGCTCCCAGTCCTTGCGCTCACCGCCAAGCCATGACCTGCCGATCTCCTTGATGAAATCCCAGTACTCACGGTTTAAGCCAAGCTTCTCATAAACGTCGCGCATCTCGTGATACTGCCCGCGATTGCCGGAAGGATAATATACCGTCACGCCGTTTGCGTCGTCCACGTTGGAATAGCTCTTGACCACAAATTTCTTTAACGACGAAAGAAGTGCCTTGCCCTCCTTGGGCGCTATGGCGGAAAGCTTCGTCGCAAGGCTTCCCACGTCCACAAGATCATAAAGGAACTGGGTTCCGTCCTCGGCCCTTCCCGTGATGCCAAAGCTCTTCGCGCCTGCGCGCGCCGCGTTCAGGGCATGCGCCTGGCCGTGACTAAACTCTTCCGTCAGGACGAGCGCCGCGTTCGCAAGCGCCGTCTGCACCGCATCGATCTCCGAAAGCTTTGTCACGGAGAGCGTTACGTCCGGATTGGAGTATTCGGTCTTCGTCTCCTTGTAATATTTCTCAAAGGCCGTAACGATCGACGCCGTGATCCTCCCGGGATCCTTGACCTTGTTGTTTAACGTCTTCAGGAAATGATAATCCCAACCGTCGCCGGGCTCTAACTCCTCGGAAGCGACATAATACTCCGCGTAGGGGGCCCAGATCGCCATGGTCTCAAGGTTGCCCATCAGGCATGCGTCAAAGCCCACGAAATCAAGCTTCTTGTCCTTCGAAAAGACCGTGCGTCCCATGGCAAGCTGCATCTCGGAAAGGAGAAGCCCGTCGCCGGAAAAGAGCTCGTCGGCGCCATATCCCCAAAGAGGTCCGCCGCCGTGATCCCAAAAGATCAAGCCATATCTCTCCGCCGGATAACATTCCGTGCAGTAGTTGACAAATGCCGCAAGCGTTTCAAACGCGCCCATGTCCGCATTCTTTTCCGTACTTGCGACCACCCGGTCTTCCTCGGGCAGACTCATGTCGATCACGCAGTTTTTGTCGCAGGGCACGTCCGCAAACCACCTGGCGCTCCCGCCCGTGTAAAGGAGCAGGTTCACATTGTCGAATTTGAGCCCCGAATCCTCCATCTCCGCAAGGTCCGAGCTTGCGCTGCCAAGCTTGCTCTCAAGGTTCGAGCCGATCATATAGACCATCAGGGTGTAGTCTTTGGTTTCATGAACTGAAAAATCCCCATGGAGCACTGCATCCGTGGGGTCAAAATCCTGATTTTTGCGCGCAAGAGCCCTGGCCAGGCCTTCGTCCGTCGTATCAGCTGAAGCCGATACGGTGAAACAAAGGCCTGCCAGCAACAGGCAGAAAACAAGTGTGATTAAGCCAGCCTTAAGCCTCTTCATTTTTGGTCGCTTGTTCCTCTAGTAGTTTCATTTCTCTCAAAAACCTTATGACAAAGGGCATCGCGACAAAGAAGGTCAGCATGTCGGCGATCCCTTGAGAGAGCTGGATCCCAAGAAGTCCAAAATAATGGGAAGTAAAAAGAAGTACCGGCAGGAAAAACAGTCCGCTGCGAAGCATGGACATGAGCGTCGCGATCGCCACCTTCCCGACGCTCTGGAAAAGCATGTTGGTGCAGACGGACAGCGGCTGGAAGAGCTGCCCCACAAACTGCGCCGTCAGCGCGACGGCACCGATGCGCACCACTTCCGGATCGTTGCGGAAGATCCGCACCAGCGGCTTCGTAAAGCCGATGCCCAAAAGCGCAACCGCGCCCAAAAAGATCTCTCCTGCCAAAAACGTGAACAGAAACGCCTCACGCACGCGCCCGTATTTCTTTGCGCCATAATTGAAGGCGCACACGGGTTGGAAGCCCTGGCCGATACCAAGGGCCGTTGCAAAGGTAAAGAAACAGATTCGATTTACGATGGACATGGCCGCCACGGCCGCATCCCCGTAAAGGCCCGCGCGATCATTGAGCAGCATCGTGGAAATGCTGGTCAGGCCTTGCCGTACAAGGCTCGGCAGACCCGTCTTACAGATCAGCGCGAGATCAGAAAATTCCTTGGATACGTTGTGGATCGAAAGCTTTCCGGAGGTCTTGCCGCGCAGGAACATGGAAAGCAAAATGCAAAAGCTGATGGTCTGCGAAACGGCCGTCGAAATGCCCGCGCCCCGGATCCCCATGTGAAACTGACTCATGAGAAGCCAGTCACCGAAGATGTTGATGAGTCCGCCGGAGGCAAGTCCCACCATGGAAAACACCGCTTGTCCCTCAAAGCGAAGCACGTTGTTGAGAACGCAGCTCGAACACATAAACGGTGCCGCCAGCAGTATGTACATGCCGTAGGTCCGCGCATAGGGCAAAATGGTTTCCGTACTGCCGAGAAGTCGCATCAAAGGATCCAAAAAACAAAGGCCGAGCACGGTCATGAGCGCACCGGTAAGAAGCGCCGCAAAAAAACCCGTGGACGAGATCTTGGAAGCCCGAGAGGCGTCCTTTGCGCCAAGTGCGCGAGAGGATATGCTTCCGCTCCCCTGCCCATACATGAATCCAAAGGCCTGAATGATGGCCATCAGTCCGAACACCACGCCGACCGCGCCGGAAGCACTAGTGCTGGCGGCTTCATAGTCCGCCGCTCCGCCTTCGACGATCCCCGCGCCGTAGTGTCCGATGAAGAACGTGTCCGCCATGTTGTAGACACTTGTCACCAGCATGCTGATGGTTGTCGGGATGCCGAGGCGGATCACCAGAGGCGCAACGGGCGTTTCCGTCATTTTCTGAAATTGAGCCTTCTGCCTCTCGGTCACCTGCCGTTCCTGATCCATTCCCTAAGCCACCTTCACGTGTGTTCTTCTTTTACAACACAAGGATGCCTGGAATTCCACGCATCCTTGATCACTTGTCTTATGTTAGTCTACTCTCTCAGATCCAAAGAAGAAGAGCGCTACCGTTCCCGGGCCCGTATGGCAACCAATCGTGGCGGCGATGGGATAGATCTCAACCTTCCCGTTAAGCTTCGGGAATTCCTTCTCGATCATGTCCGCAAGCTGCCTTGCGTCGTCATAGCACGCTGACTGACTGATATAGCACTTACCGTTATATTCCGTACCGCCGTTTGCGCACTGCTTCATCTTTTCCAAAGTGCGAAGAATGACCTTCTTCTTGCCCCGCACCTTTTCCCTGGTCGTAAGACGCCCAAGGTAGTCCACGTTTAGCAAAGGACAGATGTTCAGCATCTGGCCCACAAGTCCTGCACCCTTGGAAACACGGCCGCCGCGGATAAAATAAGTCAGGTCGGTTGAGAAGAACCAGTGATGAACGGTCTTTTTGTTCTTTTCCGCCCACTCATAGATCTCATCGATGGACTTGCCTGCGTCGCGAAGATCCGCCAGGGCATCGACCAACAGGCCGTATCCACTGGACGCTCCCAGAGAGTCCACCACATACAGCTTTCTGTCCGGGAATTCCTTCTCCAGGTCTCCCTTTGCGATCATCGCCGACTGATAGCTTCCGGAAATTCCGGAGGAAAGCGTTATGTGAAGAATGTCCTTCCCTTCTTCCAAAAGCTTTCTCCATGCCTCCTCATATTCACCAACGGACACTTGAGAAGTATGCGTCATCGCGCCGGCATCCATCCTTCGGAAAAGCTCCTCAGGCGGCAAGCTCTCTCCGCAATCGTCCAGCATGCTCTCGCCGTCCACCTCGAAATGGAAGAAGATCACGTGAATGTTTCTTCTCGCAAAATAGTCCTTCGAAAGATCGGCCGGGGAGCAACAAGATAAAACAAAATCACTCATTTCTGGGTCCCTCCTGTGTCCTTATGCTTCAAAGCAAATCATCTTTCATATTTTATCAAATTTTTTTCGGCGTGGCAAGCCCTAGCCGCATAAAGTAAACATTAGAGGGCAAAATGACTAAGAAATTTCGCGCTTGACGGGCTTATCGCGCATGAAAAGAGCCATGTCTCATGCGCTGAAACACGGCTCTTTTGAATTACAAATGATTAAATTTTCTCGGAACTTATTTCTTCCTGATCGCACGAACAACAACGATCACAAGGCAAGCACCGATGACACCGAAGATGATGTCGCCAACCCAAGAGAACACGCCCTGGGTTCCAATGCCGATCAGACTGAACAAAGCCTTTGCGATGGCGCCACCGACAATACCAAGGATGATGTCGATCAGAATGCCATTCTCACTCTTCATGAGCTTACCGGCGATAGTACCAGCGATACCTCCGATCACGATTGCTACAAAGATATGAAAGATTGTCCACAACATTTTTCTCCACGATCCTTTCTTTTAGATTTTGCGCCCCTCGGGCTTATCGTCCTTCGACAAGCTCATTATAAAGGAATTCCCTGTGGGTTGCAATAGTTTTTTTGATCACAGCTATAAAATAGCACAATATACCTCGCCTGTCAAGGTATATTTTTAAATTATTTTTCATCGTCCTCTAAGGCCCAGGCTCTCGCACATCTCACGGCCCGCTTCCAGCCCTTAAGCAGCGCTTCCCTGTGCGCTTCCGGCATGCCTGGCGTGAACTTTACGCCAAGGCTCCAGTTGGCCTTGATCTCCTCTTTCCCGGCCCAGTATCCGACCGCCAGCCCGGCGAGATATGCCGCGCCCAGCGCCGTCGTCTCGATACAGCTCGGCCTAAGCACCTCCGTACCCACAATGTCCGCCTGGAACTGCATCAGGAAATCATTGGCGCTGGCGCCGCCGTCCACCGCAATGCTCCCAAGCTTGATCCCGCTGTCCGTCTCCATGGCCGCAAGCACGTCGGCGGTCTGATATGCTATGGATTCCAGCGTTGCGCGCACAAAATGATCCTTCGTACAGCCGCGGGTGATGCCGACCACCGTGCCCCGTGCATATTGATCCCAATAAGGTGCTCCCATGCCTGCAAAGGCCGGCACCACGTAAACCCCTGCCGTGTCGTCAACGCGCCTTGCATATTCTTCCGACTGCGACGCCTTCTGGAACATGCGCATGCCGTCGCGAAGCCACTGGATCGCGGCGCCCGCCACGAAAACGCTGCCCTCTAAGGCATATTCCACCGAATCCTCGCCGCTTGCGGCAATGGTGGTAAGAAGCCCCGCCTTGGAGGTGATGGCCTGCTTGCCCGTGTTCATAAGAAGAAAGCACCCCGTGCCATAGGTATTTTTCACCTGGCCCTGCTCGAAGCAGCACTGCCCGAACAATGCCGCCTGCTGGTCACCTGCGGCGCCCGCGATGGGAATGCGCCCGCCAAGCACCGACGGATCCGTTTCGCCATAAACGTGGCTGGAAGGGCAAACCTCTGGCAGCATGGCCTTAGGAATGCCAAAATAGGTAAGGATCTTCTCATCCCAAGTGAGCTTATGAATGTCAAAGAGCATGGTGCGGGAACAGTTTGTAAGGTCCGTTACGTGCACCGCGCCCTTGGTGAGATTCCAGATCAGCCAGGTGTCCACCGTGCCAAACAAAAGCTCGCCCCTTTCGGCACGCTCCCTTGCGCCAGGCACGTTGTCCAAAATCCATGCAATTTTCGAAGCGCTGAAATATGCATCCGGGATCAGACCCGTCTTTTCGCGGACATATGCTTCAAGGCCGTCCTCCTTTAACTTCTCGATCCGGTCCGCCGTCCGTCTGCACTGCCAAACGATCGCATTGTAGACGGGTTCGCCCGTCGCCTTGTCCCAAACGATCGTGGTCTCTCTTTGATTCGTGATGCCGATCGCGCTGACCTGTGCGGCGCTCACGCCGATCCTTGCCATGGCCTCGATCGCAACCGCAAGCTGGCTCGACCAGATCTCCTTTGGATCGTGCTCCACCCAGCCGGGCTTCGGGTAGATCTGCCCGAATTCCTTTTGCGCCATGGAGCAGATGTTTCCGGCCTTGTCAAACAAGATACACCGCGAACTTGTCGTCCCCTGATCCAATGCCATTACGTAAGTCTGCATCGCCATACCTCCTTGTATCGAAAAATTATTCAGCCTTCATTCGCAAAATGTCGAAAAAACCGACATTTTTGCCCATGAAGTTTCTCGCCATATGCAAAGACAATGGCTTTCATGCAAGCATGAGCCATTGTCTTCGCGCATGGCTCTGAATAATAACAAAAAACAAAAGTCTGTTTCCGCCAAGGCAGAAACAGACTTGATACCTAACCTAATCCCGATAGGGCTTCTTGCCGTCACATTCCTCGGAATGGAATCTGGAGCAATGCTTATCACGATATTTTTTACAAAGTGCCAAACGCCAGTGATCATCGTATCCCGTTTCCGCGGACTCGATCTCCCAGTACTCCTGATAAAGCACCGGCTGACAAGGAGGATTGTTGATCCACCAATCCGGGTAAGGGAACTTCTTGCAGTAATCGTAGATCTCGTTCGGGCTCTTCTGGTTCATCATACGCTTGAACACGTCGGCATAGGTACTGCAAAGACCTTCACGCCAATCCGGTGCCTCCGGCTCCAGCCAAGGGAAAACCACGAAGGGCGGCAAAATGTCGATGTCTTTTAAGATGTAAACTACTTCTCGATTGGCATTAATGTACAGGAAAAGATCCTCTGCTGCCTTCGCATACGCTTCGAGAGCGCCCACCTCCTTCGGAAAATGATTTTTCATTGCCTCTGTCTGTGCGGAATCTCCCAAGGAAATGCTCTGGCTGACCTTTTGCGTGTCATCCTGCATTTTCTTGATCTTCGCCAACTTTCGGTTGGCCATAACATCCTTAAGACCCATTACCCCGTAACTCCTCTCTCACTAACCCCATATTCCCAATACGCGGATTTACGCTCTTTAAGTAAATGTTAAGTAAACCCCGCGCAAATATAGATTATACACCAAAAAACCTTATTCGTAAAGACACATTTCAGAAAAGAAAATCACAATTTTGACAGATTTATTTTACCACGTTTTGCCATAAAAGAAAAGGCAACTTCGAAAATAAAACGGCATTTTTTCCCGCGAATCAATAGATTGTGTTTGTGTTTTTTTTCGCCACAATTTGTAGTGTGTGATTTTCTGAAAATAAACCTAAAAAGGAATGGTAAGTTTCCCCGAAATGCGGTATACTAGGATTGGTTTTTTGAAAAAATTTTTGAGGAAATTTTGAAAAATCAAAAAGAGAGGAACGAAAACCATGGAAGACAGAAAATTAGTTGCGCTGACCTTTGACGACGGCCCCTCCAACATCACGGAGGCAGTGCTTGACATCCTGAAGGAAGAAGGCATTGTCGGCACCTTCTTTTTGATCGGTCAGAACATTACGCCGGACAAAAAGCCCATTCTGGAAAGGCAGCTTGCCCAGGGGTGCGAGATCTGCAACCATTCCTTCACCCACTCCGTCATGAGCGAACTGTCCGCTGAGACCATTCGCGACGAGATCATGAAAACCTCCGACCTCATCCGCGACATGGTCGGCGTGGAGACCATGTTCTTCCGCCCTCCTTTCATCGCACTCTCCGACACCATGTACGCCAACATCAACATGCCCTTCATCTGTGGTCATGACAGCCGCGACTGGGATCCCTCCACGAGCGCGCAGGACCGCGTGAACAACGTGCTTGCCGGCGTGCGTGACGGAAGCCTCGTGCTCATGCACGACATGAAGGATAACGTAAAAACCCTCGAAGCCCTGCCCACGATCATTAAGGAGCTTCGCGCGAAAGGATTCTCCTTCGTCACCGCAAGCCAGATCTTCGCGGAAAAGGGAATTGATCCCAACGTACCGCATAAGATTTGGTCGTGTGTCTTTGATTGAGAAAACCTCTAAGCCTCGCATTCGCAAACTCGCTGCTTCGCAGCTTTTTCGCCCTGCTGTCGCAGTGCGGTTTTGCTCATGAATTTGGCTGCGCCAAATATCCGAACAAAAAATGAGCCTCTGCCCAAGTGCAAGCACTCGGCATTGGCTCATTTTGTTCGATGCTCGGCTTTGCTGCTAAACCACAATACAATGTTCTCCATGTTCCTCGAGCTGGATGTCGATCTCGATCATGTCATAAATCCCGTTTTCGATGAAGTAGGAGAAGATCACGTCGGTCTTGTCGCAGGGCGAAAGCGCATAGCCGGCCCTCGCAAGAAGGTCTCGCGTTTCATCCAGGTTGAGCTTTGCGCCAACGCAAAGCTGCAAGGCCGTCAGCTTCGCCGGATGATAATGTTCATTCGCCTTGATCTTTGCAAACGTCTTTTTATCAACGATGGCACGCTTGTACACCTCAGCATTGGACATCCCTTTGCTTTGAATGAGGTAGAACAGATACTGCTGATAGGTATCTGACAAGTGTGTCATCCTTTCTTTTAAAGCAGATTCATGCGCCTCAAAGTCCCACTCGTCCTCTTTCGCGCACACCGAGTAGTCACATTCTGCCTCAGCATATAAGGGTTCTGACTCGCTCTCCTTGGCAAAGCGACGCTTACTTGCCACGCCACCTAGCGCATTCCCGAAGAAATCAAAGCCTCTCGCCTTCTTCTCTTCTTTCTTCGGCTCTTCAGCCGGCTTCGCCATGTACTTCGCAGGACGGGCCTCGCGCATATCTGGCATAGCGTCCTCCCGCGACATCATTGACATTGCGGCATTCATGGAAGCAGCAGCCATCGGCATTTCTCCAGGCATTCCGGCGTTCGCCGGCCGAGCTCCGGCTCCCACTCCGGCCCCTGCCGCGGGCAGTTCTCCACCTGCCACTCCGGCCCCTGCAGCAGGCAATTTCCCACCTGCCATTCCGGCCCCTGCCGCAGGCGGCGCTGCTCCAACTTTTCTCTCCTCAACATAATGCTTGCGGATATATTCTTCCAGCGCGGGGATCATGCGCCTTGTGCGCCCTGCCCGATCTCTCAAAAAATCAAAATCCATGCGTCAGATCTCCTTTCATCAGCACGTCATAATATTCCAAGATCATCTTCACGACGCCGTGATAACTGTTTTCCTGTAGCAGATCACCCTGCACCTGCCAGCCCACGTCCGCCACCTTCGTCGCCTCGCCCGAAAAACTCTCCGCCGGATGGCTTACGGATTCATAGAGTTCCTGACTGGCCGCGATCGCCTGCTCAATGTCCGTACTTACCTGCTCGCTGATCTGCACCTGCTCACGATACTGCGCGATCGCCGCCTCCCTGCCAAGCGTGGCAAACAGCGTTGAAACGTATGCGCCGTTTACATATTCATAAAAATCCTGATATCCCGAATAGCGGACCACCGGATCTTCGCTGTGCGTGCAGGCCAAAAACGCAATGAAATTCGCCTCATTTTCCTGATAATAGCCCTGATGATGCGACGCCTCGTGCGCCAGGAGCGTAGGATAATAAAGCTCGTCGCAATAACGGTTCCAAGTGATCTCCATCGTGTAGGGATAGGTGTACCCGCCGATGTTCATCCACTCAAGAAGATCCGAGCAGAGCGCGTCCTTGATGGGCGGATAATACCCCGAAAGCATGGGATATTCCCCCGCCTGCGCTTTCATGGCCTCAAAAACGGCCTTGGTCTGCGCCTTCTTGTCGTAGATCACCCTGCCGCTTTCGTCCCTCGGTACCTCCTCGGCGCAGGCATTCAGCATCTCGGCCAGGTGATTTCGCACATTCTGCACCTCAAGAATGGAATATTCCCTCTCCGTCGCACCCTTTACCTTTAGGATCGTCGCACGGAACGGCAAGATCCAGTTCAGCGTGTAAATAAACAGGATCAACACCACGGTGAGAAGCAGCCCCTTCGCATAATTTCCAACGAATCTGCGAAATCCAGCCTTCTTACGTAAGAAGATCAAAAGTGCCAACAAGACTACGAAAAGCAGCACCGCCACGATTCCCGCAAGCCCCAAAAGTTCGCCCACCGGAACGGGGATCCAACCCATCAAAAGCCCCAGCGCATCGCTGATCAGGCCGTAAATTGTAAGCTTGTACCAATCACAAAAAGCGCGAAAACAACCAAGGAGATTCAGCACCGCCGTGACCGCAAGAAGTACGATCACCAAGCGCCAATACTTGTTCAGTTTGCCCTTGCGCTCTTTCGTTTCTGAAACGTTCTTCTTGCTCATGCTTTCCTCGCCCAACCTTGCCTTTTCCTTTTGCTCAACTTCAATTCGTCGTTTTCCTTCAGGTGCATGGCGTGGCTTCTGCTCTTTCATCTTCAGAACAGATTGCGTCTCCTGCCCCTACTTCTTATTTTGCGCCAACCTCTCCCCTCTCGTCAACTGAATTTTCAACGCATCCAAATACACCAAAAACATACAAAACCTTCACGTCAGATCGTTCTGGCGCCATATTCCCGCACACGAAAATGGCGAGCGCAGCCTCTTGCTACGCCCGCCACCTTCTTTTTATGTTTAACACAGACGTCATGCTCCCTTCTTACTAAGGGCTGCAAGCGCTGCGATGATCCCGGCGATCAAAAGGAACGGCACCGCCATAATAAACACGCCGCCAAGCAAGATTGCCACAATGATCAGCGGAAGGAACACCAACCCGATCAAGAACTTCGCCAAAGTCCAGGTCAGCTTCACCGCAAATTTCAAAACACCACCCAGCAGGGAAAAGCATACAATCAACATCACAAGCGTAATCATTATCATGTCCTCCTTCTATTATTCGAACAGATATAACATATTATCTGTTACCTCGTCTGATTAAGTATCTTCAGTATAACACAAATTTCGGATTTGTAAACTACTTTTTTCGCACGATAATTATACTTAATGTATCAAAGGCGACATTGCATGTAGAAAAGAACCGCTTCCCTGTCATGAACATACCCTTGGAGACGATTCTTTTTAATCATTTGAATTCACGAATTATTTGCTGCATTATTTCCCTTCTTTGTAATATAAATCGATGCGATCTTTGATAATCTCGTACACATCATCTATTCTCTTGTTCCCCGAAAAATAACTTGACGCTTCTTCAATCACCATGTCATACAGGTAACTCTTGTGATATACCATCTTTGTATCATAAACCATCTGCCTAATGCGTTCCGCATCCTCTATGGACAAGGCCGTCACAATTATTCTGTCTTCATTATTACTCATTTCCATCCCTAGATACGAGTTATATTTGCTTTTTTTCTTTGAGCATTCCCGCAGCATCTCCTCAAAGCAATCCTCTCTGGAAGGAAAATAGAAAAGATTATCGTTCTTAACAGACTGATATTCTTCTGACAAAAATATTTTGATCATGTCCCATGCCACATCTTTATGAGGCGACTTCGAGGATATCCCCATTGAATTGTCAACAAAAAACATCGCCCCTGATCCTTGCAGGCCGGGAAATCCTTTTAATGTAATATTCTCTTCGTCAAACATTGCGTGAAACATCTGAATATACCAGAACTCGCTCATTCCTCCAACGGTCAAAAGAGCTCTTTCGTCTTTTAGCGCGGCATTCTTTTCCGTCACATATGAGTTTTCCTTACCCTTCATATCCGCCATTTCCATGGCCATTCTGATATCTGCCATGTCAACATTATCGTTCTGCATTAACCCATAAATCAATCCGTAAAAAGCGCTATCCCCTCTCTCTAAAAACATGTCTGCCCCATGTTCTTTCCAACAGTCATAAGCTTCCTTCATCGTCCACCCCATGGAATCCCCGACCAACTTGCTCTTACCGACTAATGTCGCTATAGTAAATGACGGCACTACATAATAAACGCTGCCATTAACGGAAAGAGCTTCTCGAAGCGAAGGAATTATGTTCTCCATTGAAACCTTCGGATCCTTGTCAAAATATGAATCTAGGTTTTCCAAAAGTCCCTGTTCACATAGCATCCTATGATCGAGCCCTTGGAGATAGACAATATCTGGTCCATTTCCGCTCAGTATATCCGCATTTAGTCTATTGCTTGCTTCATTCATGGATGCGACCGAACTCATATCACAATCATATTCTCGAATCTCCACCAAAACATCCGGATGATTCTGGTGATACTCTTTAAGTTCTCTTACAACACTGTAGTCCATGAAAATTCCGCCGACCACTATTTTCGTTATCTGCGCTTCAACTGCCTCAAGATTCAAATATCCCAGCATGGCTTTGCCACCTTCGTTCACACAGGAAAAGAATTCACCATTCGGAAGAACAGTTAGACATTTCCATGTTTCATCCCCCAATCTCTGCTCAGCGAATTTTAGGAATATATCTGCGTTTCCATTTTCATCGCATTTGTAAATACCGTTGACGCCAAACAACAAAAAGGAGTTTTTCCCAGCAGTAATCAGGCGCATAGCCACATCATTACGCTCAAGCTTAAGGTTGACTAACTTTTCCCATTTTCCCATTTGAAGATCTAGAATACATATCTGAGTCTTGGCCCCATCCTCCTTGCCTTCTGTACCACAGATACATAGTACATGTCCATCCTCATCAATCGTTGCATTTTCAATCAAGGCTGAAGCTTGATGCTCTTTTGCTTTGTTAAGAGATGCGTCGAGCTCATATATGTGCTTTGATGTAACAACAAGAATTCCACCTTCCTTCGTCGCTAGTATGGTAATGACCTCCTGCGGATCCGTAATTTCCAGAATATCCTTCTTAGCTTTGATTCTTCCTTCTCGATCAACAATAACCAATTCTTCTTTTTGAAATACTTCTTCTTCCTCTTTGGACAGAATGGCAGCAAAGCCATCCTCTTCAAGGCTCACAATGTTCATAGCATAAAACCCTTTTTCCAAAGAGATTGGTATCTGTTCAGCTCTTTTTTCGCCAAGACTAACATGATAGATTTTTTCAACCATACCATCATCAGAACCCATTATTTGCGTCGCAACATAGAATTCTTCTTCCGTGATCATCGTTAATTCGACCACCGCTCCATCCAATCCTTCTATGTCGCATCTATCTAATATCCATTCCTTGTTTTCTGTTTTTTTATTATGGCATCCTGCCATGAACAGTATCAACAAACACATACTCAATGCTCGGATACACATTCTCATCTGCTTCATCCCTTGTTCCCTCTCGTTTATATTCCATTGCCACAGCTAAGCATTTTGCCGTTTTTAATCTGTATTATATCATCACATTCGCGAAGGATATCCAGGTCATCCCGTAACATATTTATAATCAAACACTCCAATAACATTATTATCTACTCTTCCTGCGCCTTTCAACACTCAATTGATGAACTACGCTATTTTTTGATGAACCACGCTCTTTTGAGCAAAAAGTGGCTTATAGCACTCATACTTGACTCTTTTTCACACCATCCGCCTTCCCCTCAAGAAATCCCTTGAAAACAATCCATTTTCGTCATATAGTGAAAGGGTATCAAATTCAAGAAACACAAGAACCAAAGGATGAAAAGAATGAAACATAAGAGCGTAAGAAAACTTGGCTTCCTGCTCGCTGCCGCGCTGCTTGCAAGCTGCGGACCAAAGGCGCAGGTAACGACCAGCCCCGAACCATCAACACAAGAAACCCAAGAGGAGGAAAGCACCATGTCAAACAACCCAATCGACGAAGCCATCGCCCTTGAGACCTCCAAGGTCGACGACGAGCCCGCGACCCAAAGCGCGGAGGAGGAGCGCATCCCCACCGCGGAGATCAGCGAAAAAATCCCCGTCAAGTATATCAACCTGCGCGTCACCGACTGTGGCAAGATCGAGAAGATCACCTACACCTCGCACGATTACTTTGGCAACCCCGAGGACGAAGTGGAAAAGGCAGCGAATGTATATCTTCCCGCAGGCTATGACCCCGCCAAGCAGTACAACGTGCTCTATCTGATGCACGGCATCGGCGGCGACGAGAACGAATGGGGCATGACCGGCAGTACTTCCCGCGTAAAGTGCATCATGGACAACCTGACCTATTACGGCGACATCGAGTCCTTTATCGTCGTGACGCCCAACGGACGCTCCGCGACCAACCATGCGGCAAACGGCTCGGACTATCAGTCCTTCTATAGCTTCGGTAAAGAGCTTCGAAACGACCTGATGCCTTACATTGAGTCTCACTATTCCACCTATGCAAGCGCAGCGCTCGCCGAGGCAGGCCTCGATGCCATCACAGCTAAGACAGGCGACGCCGAAGCCGACAAGGCAGCCTTCGCAGCGCAGAAAGCAAGCGCGGACGCAAACGCCATCAACAAAGCCCTGCAGGACACCCGCGACCACCGCGCCATGGCCGGCCTTTCCATGGGCGGCATGCAGACCATCAACATTGGCATCGGCGAATGCATCGACCTGATCAGCTACTTTGGCGCCTTCTCCGCGGCACCCACCAGCAACCCTGCTGCCACGACCGCGAACCTCCTAAAGGGCAACGAGCTGCCGATCCACTATTTCTACAACATCTGCGGTAAAGATGACGGCATTGCATATGCCAGCGCATCCCAGGCCGCTAAGACCCTTCCCATTGTCTGCGACCAATTCGTCGACGGCGAAAACTTCATGTGGCAGGAGCTTCCCGGCAACCACGACTTCAACATCTGGTACCTCGGCTTCTATAACTTCGCCCAGATTGCTTTCAAATAACGCATAAAGCACAAAAATGTGCCAAAAAGAACCGTCCCCAGTGGCACGTGCCACTGGGGACGGTTCCTTTTGGCTCATCCTAATATCTGATCCATTCGTAGATCGATGCGCCGATTTCCCTTCCCCCCATATATAGAATTACGCATAATACTGCAATGCTAAGTACTGTCGTCACGACTCTGAACGCCCGCTGGCCCTTCGTCAATTTCACGTTCTTCGTACTTCCATATCGTCCGTAGCCACTACTGTGGTGGTGATGGTGATGATGACCACTGTGGCCGTGGTGATGATGGTGATGGTGCTGTTCCTGCTCCATTGGTCCTGCCCTTCCTCTATCTGATCCGCTTCTTGATCTCAGAAATGAAACCCTTAACGTCTACGGGCGAGATGCGGACCGCCGTCCCATCCTTCTTGGTCAGGCGCACCTGCGAAACGGAAGGTGCCTCGAAGCTCAGCATGCCAAGCCTTTCCACGATCTCGGAAATGTTTACGTATGCCAAAGTGCTCTTGATGCCAAGTCTGCTGATGACCAGCTCGTTCTCTTCGAGAGTATATTTCACCGAAAGCAGCGCCGAAATGATCAGCGATACGATCAGACACTCGATCAGCACGGACATGATGATCTCAAAAAGCTCCGAGTTGTCGAGAACTACGTTGAAAAAAGATGATGCGATTGGAAATGCCAGTAATAAACCCATGACGCCTTTATCAATTCTTGCCCTGAATGTCATACGTTTCCCCCTCCCTGCCTGGCTCAAAACCAAGAGCTTTTCCTCGTACACCATTAATGCTAGCACTTTCAATTTGAACTCGCAATGCATCTTACCCCCCGAAAAATGCATCTTACCGAAAAGAAGAGCGAAAATTTCAGAATGTATCTGATAATTTCCGCTCTTTCATCTAAATCGTCATTCAATTTTCGTCCGGCCACAACCAAGCCCAGCCGAACCATTTTCAGCAAGCCATTACAGCAAATAAGCATCGTCCGGAGAAATCCTGCGCTCCTTCGTGAACACAAGCCAATCCGTCACGTCATCGAAGGAATAGGTGCCCACGTCGCCCTCCTTGATGCCAGACACGTAATAAGGCTCCTGCGTCAAAACCGCCGTCAGCTTGTCACCCTGTGCCTCCTTGACTTCAAACCAGATGTGCTCGCGCTGCTCCTCTTCGAGCTCATTGCCCCAATACTTCTGGTCCGTGATGAGTCCGATCTTTGCAAGCACGGTGTTTTCCGTGTCTTCCAAAGCCTTCACAAGGTATCCCATGCGCTCTCTCGCAAGCATTCTCATGCGCTGCGTCTCCGGCGTGGAAATAAGGAACATCGGATTCTGCTTCAGGAACTCGTCATACGCCTGTACTTTGGTATATTTCTTCGCCTTTTCATCGTCAGGTGAAGCATATGCCATCACGACATAGGTATCTTCCGTGTGAACGTCGTCATCACCGCGGTCCTCAGGCGTTCCAAGCGTCGCCTCAGGATAGAGCTTCAACGCTTCCTTCCAATCCACGGCCGTCACCACAAGGAACGTATCCTCGTCAAGCTGCGCCACAAACACTGCATCCCCAGGCTTCACGGGGGTTTCCGCGTCCGCCTCGATCATGCGGTATGCAAGCGACTCCAGAATATGATAATGATCATTGCAGGTTTCCTGCGTGGAACACAGAATCTCCAGCTCATAAAAGCCGCAGCGCTTGAGACCATGCGTGTGAAGCCACACTTCCTTTGAGTCCTCGCCCGCATCGCCGCTGATGGCCTGCACGGTGAAAAGATATCTCGGCGCCGGCAAAACCGACGATCTTGCGGCAAGCTCCACCCATCTTCCGGACAAAAGCTTTTCCGAAGGGCAATCCAAAACCGCGAGCTTTTCAGGGATCATGGCATCGATGAGACGCAGCTGATCATAATAGCAAACCCTGGGATCGCCTTCATAGACCATGTTGACGGAAAGGCCTTCCTTCACGGCGTCAATGGCCGCGAGCTCCTCTTCCGTGAACTGGTGCCCGAGACGCACAAAGCTCGGGATCGAAATCTCGGTGGGCGAAACCCAGATGCGATAAGGCCTGTCGTCGATCTTCAGATCGATCTCCACGCCGCGCTCCTTGTTAAAGCCAGCCTTTTCCACGACAATGTTCTCGTGCGTTTTCATATTCACGAAAAATGCCTTAGGGTCATGGATCAACTCAGGATCCTTGGGAATAATGATCATGTAGGAATCTTCTTGCATGTTTTTCTCCTTTTTATTGTCAAATCCTTATGCGAACTCTCGAAACCTTACAGGTCCCGATGATGGAACTGCTTCTTTCCGGAAACGTAATCTCCCACCAGCTGTCCGTTGCCGATCAGACGATACTTATAAGTCACGAGCCCTTCCAGACCAACGGGTCCTCTCGCATGGAGCTTGCCCGTGCTCACGCCAACCTCCGCACCAAAACCATAGCGGAAACCGTCCGCAAAACGCGTGGAACAATTGCGGTAAACGCCCGCGGAATCCACCATCTGCAGGAAGTATTCCGCCGCCTCGTCATCCTCCGTGAGGATGCAGTCCGTGTGATGCGAACCAAACTTATTGATATGATCGGCGGCCTCAGCCACATTATCTACAAGCTTTAACGAAATGATCAGGTCCGTATATTCCGTCGCAAAGTCGTCCTCGCCCATGATTTCGACTTCATATGCTGCCGCATTGTCTGCATTTCCAAGCTTTCCTGCCGCCTGCCATGCACTCATAAGCTCCGCCACTTCTTTTGTACCGCGAAGCTTTACGCCCTTTTCAGTGAGAGCCTGTAAAACGACTGGCAATGCCTTTTCCGCGATCTTGCGGTTCACAAGAAGCGTCTCCGTGGCGTTACAAACCGCAGGATACTGTGTCTTCGCATCCACGATCACCGGGACGGACTTTGCGAGATCTGCCTTCTCGTCCAAATAGGTGTGGCAGATCCCGGCCGCATGCCCCATCACGGGAATATTGGTATTGTCCATGATATACTGCACAAACTTATTGGAACCGCGAGGGATCAAAAGGTCCACGTCGCCCTGGCACTTCAGAAGCTCGTCGATCTCATTGTGAAGCTCCACCTGCAGAAGGCAACTCTCGGGAAGCCCTGCAGCAACGGCCGCGCTGTGCACCAAAGAAAACAGGATGCGGTTTGTTCTTGCCGTCTCCTTGCCACCCTTAAGGATCGCGCAGTTGCCGCTCTTAATGCAGAGCGACGAAATTTGGATCAGCGCATCCGGACGCGCCTCAAAGATCACGCCGATCACGCCGATGGGCACCGTCACGCGCTTCAGCACAAGGCCCTCGTCCAACTCTCTCTCCAGCGTCACCTTCCCAACGGGATCTTCCAGGCCGATCATCTGACGAATGCCCGCGATCGCATCGCGTAGCTTGTTCTCATCGAATTTCAGCCGCTTCACCGTTGCCTGTGCAACGCCATTCTCCTCCGCCGCCTGCACGTCCAGCGCATTCTCACGAAAGATCGCCTCGCGATTTTCCTCCAGCACCTCTATGATCTTCGCCAGCGCGCTATTGCGCATCTCCATCGATGCCGCCGCCATGTGCGGTGCCGCCAGCTTCATCTTCCTTGCCTCATCCCTAACGACCATGTTTCCTCTCCTTTACCTTTCCTTCTGCCTTCCTTTCGACATAGCTCGACCTTTATCTTTCATCCGATTGCCATCCGCCATTATTCATGTGATATTCATATGGGGATAGTCAACCGAAATGGTAAAGAAAAGTCCCTGATATGTGGTTTAAACATATCAAGGACTTGTCCTTTTGTCAACACTCATTTCGTGTTTCAAGACCTAGCGTGCTTTGTGTCTAAAGGAAGCGAAGACCTCCATGGTCAGAAAATAGCTCTAGACAAAAAACACATGAGCGATTAGAATAATCCACAAAGAGAAGCGGTTTTTTACCGAAGGCATCCTCGTTACGAGTCCATCGGCTTACTCGCTTCTTTTTTTATGTCTATGACATCATACAAATACATACCAAAGGATCTCATCACCGTATTCATGGTTGACAAAACGCATTCCGACAAATCTTTTCAGATAAACTTCAACATCCCTCCAAGGGATATTTTGCTTCCCCGTAAAGAGAATTGACCTAATCTCAGTATAATTCATATATGCTCTGTCTCTTTTTATGTTTTCATATGGGGATAGTCAACCGAAATGGTAAAGAAAAGTCCCTGATATGTGGTTTAAACATATCAAGGACTTGTCCTTTTGTCAACACTCATTTAAGCGCTTTCGCACATTCAGTTTCGCGTTCGAAGCGCGAATTCTCTTTCTTCTGCGCCGTTTATTCCTGCGCCTCGTAGATCAGCTCATGTCCCGCGTAAATGCGGTTCGGGTTCTTGACGTGGTTGAGGTCCACGAGCCTGCGCACGGTCGTCCCAAGGCGCCTTGCGATCCGCGAAAGCGTGTCGCCGCGACGGATGATATAAGTCCGCAGCGTGCCGTCCACGATCCCGCCGGGAACGCCCGGATTCACCGCGCCGTCCTTAATGCTGCCGTCCTCGTTGTACATGCCGTAGTTCCCGTACAGATACAGCGGTCCATACCAAGGAATGTTAGGATATGCCTTCGCCGCCGACCCAGGGATCGTCACGCGGTAGTTCACGCCCTTGTACGAATAGCTGAACACAAGCGTGATCTGCGGATGATCCTGCAGGATCTTCATGATGTTGAACGGAAGGGAGTCTCCCTCCGACCAGTAAACCGTCTGCTTCCCGCCAGTCGCGATCGCGTTCCAAAGCTGTTCAGCCAGGGACTGCGTGTAAAGTATGTTGGGCATGATCGCGAAAGTCGCGCCCGTAAAGATGATCGTGTAGTTGTCGCCAGCGGTTAGGCTTCCCTGAAGGATCTTGTATTGTCCAGTCGCCTCGCCGCTTTCTCTCGTAAGCTCGCCGCTCATCTTGTCGTCGTCCACAAGGCCCGTCACAACATAGGTCAGCTCCGGATCCTTGTGCCCGTGGAATCTAGTCTTTTCGTCCGCCGTTACGTACAGCGCCTTCGGGTTCACCGTCAGCGTGCCCGCAACGCAAGTCACCACGTAGCTTGCGGTCACGTCCTGCGTGCCATGCATGATCTTATATCCAGCCGCCACAAGGTTATTGCCCTGCTTCGTGTCGGCAACGACCTTGACGGATCCGTTCGCCGATGCCACCAAAGTATCTCCTGCGAACAACCTTCCGCTAGTTACCGTCACGCCGCCGTTGCCATGTGCCGTGCCGTCGTAGGTCCACGCATCGCTTGCCGCGGTAATGGTGATCTCCCTCGCGGCATTCGCCATCGTCAGCGCACCATCCACGGTCCTCACCGTATAGTTCAGCGCGTCGCCGCTGGTGAATTCATAGCTTGCGATCTTGTTTGCAACGGTTCCTTCACTCGGGAATGTGATGGTGCCGCTCGTCACTGCCGTGATCGCATCCGTTCCGATCAGGCCTTCCACGTCAAATCCTGCCCAGCCCTGTGCCGTGCCGTTATAAGTAAGTTCCTTGCTCTGTGCCGTGATCACAACGGGCGTCGTCGTTAACGTTAAGGTTCCCGCAACGCAAGTCACCACGTAGCTTGCGGTCACGTCCTCGGTGCCGTGCATGATCTTGTACTCTGCCACGGGGTTGTTTCCGGGCTTGTTATCCCTGACGTTCGTCACGGATCCGCCTGCCGTTGCCACCAGTTCATCGCCGTCGAACAACGTTCCACTCGTCACGGTCACTGAAGCATTCGTATGCGCTTTTCCGTCGTACGTCCACTCGCCGTCCGCAGCCGTAATGGTGATCGCCTTCGAAGCATTCGCCATGGTCAGCTCGCCGTCCACCGTCGTCACGATGTAGTTGCCTGCGCTTCCCGTCGTAAACTCATAACTGTCAATCTCGTTTGCAACGCTTCCTTCACTCGGGAACGTGATCGTACCGCTCGTTACCGCTGTGATCGCATCCGATCCGACAAGACCTTCCACGTCGTACCCGCTCCAGTCATGCGCCTTGCCGTCATAAGTAAATTCCCTGCTCTGTGCCGTGATCGTCACGGACGCGGGATCGATAAAAAGCTCTCCGTCCACCGTCGTGATCAGGTAATTCCCCACGGGCGTTTCCACTCCGGTCGCAACTGCCACGCCGTCCACCTTCTCGATCACATTGGCCTGCCTACCGTAATCCGTGATCGTGCTGTCGTCCGTCATTACCACGGTGAATTCATGCGTGTCGCCATCCTCCAGCGCGGTCATAATGAATCCGCTCGACGTCAGTGGCGTTCCGTCATATTCCTTTACCGCCGTATCCGCCTCGATCGTCACCTTCTTCGGCTCGATCGAAAGCGTTCCGCAAATCACGCTCACGTTTGTATAATTCGCCGCATTATCCAGGGAGTACATAAAGATATTGTTTCCGCTGTAATCTCCAACATTCTTCACGCCTGCCGCACTCGGATAAATGGTCACCGTATCGCCCGTGCTCAGCGTGAACACTCGACCGGTCGCATCTGCGGCAACTTCTTCTCCGTCATAGGTCACGATGTAAGAATTGTCCACGTGATTCATTCCGTCGTAGGTCCAGCTCTTCGTCGAGGAGGTGATCACCAGTCCCTTCGTGCTTGCCGTTACCTCCAACTCGCCGTCCACCGTCGTGATAAGATAGTTCCCCACCATTGTTTCAACGCCGGTCGTAACTGCCACGCCGTCCACGGTCGCGATCACGTTCTCCTGCGTCCCGACGCCCGTAACGGTGCTGTCCGTCGTCATTTCCACGGTGAATTCATGCACGTCGCCATTCTCCAGCGCCGACACGGTAAATCCGCCTTCCGTCAGCTCCGAGCCATCGTATTCTTTCGAAGCATCCTTCGCCGTGATGGTCACTTTCTTCGGCTTCACGCTCAGCGTTCCTGAATTGCAGGTGATCAAGTAGTTCGCGGTCACGTCCTCGTCGCCGTGCATGATCTTGTATCCTTCCGCAACAGGGTTGTTTCCGAGACTCGAGTCCGCAACGGTCGTCACGGGTCCGCCGTCTGCCTCTGCCACCAAGGTGTCTCCGTCAAACAGCGTTCCGCTCGTCACGGTCACTGAAGCATTCGAATGCGCTTTTCCGTCATAGGTCCACTCGTCGCTTGCGGCCGTAATGGTGATCGCATTCGAAGCCTTCTTCATCGTCAGCACGCCGTCCACCTTCGTCACGCTGTAGTTGCCCGCTTTTCCTGTAGTAAACTCATAACTGTCAATCTTGTTTGCAACGCTTCCTTCACTCGGGAACGTGATCGTACCGCTCGTTACCGCCGTGATCGCATCCGCACCGACCAGGCCGACTACGTCATATCCGCTCCAGCCCTGCGCCGTGCCGTCATAAGTAAGTTCCTTGCTCTGTGCCGTGATCGTCAGGGGCGCCGGATCGATCGAAAGCTTTCCGTCCACCGTCGTGATCAGGTAATTGCCCACGGCCGTTTCCACGCCAGTCGTAACTGCCACGCCATCCACTGTTCCGATCACGTTCGCCTGCGTTCCGCAATCCGTGATCTTACTGTCTGCCGTCATTGCCACGGAAAATTCGTGCGTGTCGCCCGTCTTTAATCCGCTGGTGCCAAAACCGTCTTTCGTCAGCGCCATTCCGTCATACATCTTCTCAGCATCCGACGCTGCGATCGTCACCTTCCAAGGATCCACGGAAATCGTGCCATAATTACACGTCACGTTGAGATTATATTGATCCGCGTGATCAATCTGCCACGTAAACGTATTGTTTTCGCTGTAGCTTCCGACTTTCGTGACGCCCTCCGCCGTCGGGGTGATCCTCAGTTTGTCATCACCATACAGATCAAATTCCGTTTTTCCTTCCGTGCCTTCGACCTCATAATCCGGCTTTTCAAATACCGTGTACTTGTTGTAGAAATGCTTTTGTCCGTCATAATCAAAACTTTTCGATTCGGACGTTATCTCAAGCACCAAATCACGTTTTACGATCTCAACCGCTCCAGACGGCAGGCTCACGTCAAATTGGGCCGTCACGTCGTTTCCGGCCGCGTCTCTTACCACCGGCGTTCCGGAAAGCACATTGTATGCTATACCGACAAACTTACATGATGCACCCGAAGCCGTAATCCCTTCCACCGTATACGTATTGCCGTCAACGGTATACTCCTTTTTATATCCGCTTACGGTATGCTTTTCACCGTCATATGGCCCAACAAACGAATTTGCAGTAACGTTGATCTGATATTTCGTAGCTCTGTCCATAACCGTCATCTTACCGGGCGTCGCGCTTTTCAGCACATAGCCGTCCGTCATGTCATTGCCGTCGGCGTCCACGACCTTAAGACTCTTCTTGTCAAACATTCCAGTGTAAACGCCTACCAGCGTTCCCGAAGCAGGTGTGTAGTCGATCTCCGCCGTATGTCCATCCAAAAGGCCGGTAAACGTTACTTCCGAGCTTCCCTTATGCTCGGATCCGTTATATTCTGCCGACTGATCACCCACGGAAGCCCAAATCGCTACATGCTTCAGAGCCACGACGATGCACTTCGGCTCGGTGTCATAATGCAGGCTGTCGCCCTTCACCTTGTACCATACGTAATATTTGCCTCCAAACGTAGCCTCCGGTACGTCCTCCTGCCAGCCCGTGGTCGGAGCGGTCTTGTCATCCTCCCCGAGGGCAAAGTTCATCTTTCCGCCTATCCCACGTCCGCTCGTTACCAGTTCCTGTGCCTTACCGTTGAATTTAAGTGCATTTTCTGCAGGATGTGTATGAATTTCCGAAGGCGTCATGTCGCCCCAATGTACCATCACGTAAACGATTCCGCCCGAAGCACAATTGTTCGCGATCACAACTTCCGCTCCAGGCATACCAAGAATGTCGACGCCTGACATCTCCCACCATGCAAACCCCATACCTTCCGGTGCAGTAAACTCGCATTCCGGGAAGGTAAAGGTTTGTCCTTCAAACACCTCCTGCTCCTCCATCGAGCCCGTGCCCATCGGTCCTCCTTCCATTCCCGGCACGAAAACAAGCTTATAATCCCCGACAGGGAAGGTTACTTTCTTATAATCATTCAGGGTTCTTCCTTCCGTATCAATTTCCAGTCGGAACAAACGATTAAACCGATCATAACCTGTTCCCTCGACTTCATTCTTGACCGTTCCGGAGATTCCCTGCATATAGCCCTTTGCCTGGAATTGCTTGACATTTGTTCCGATCGTCAAGGTCTTTCCAAGACCGACACGAAGACCATAATTGGGATCATTATTTCCCGCATAAAACTGTCCACTGGAATTTACCACGATCGATCCGGCAGCATCGATCGCCACGTCATAATACTTATACGATATGCTTTCGATGAAAAGGCTTCCGTCGCCCGTAAAGTTCAGCGTGGCATTTGCATTTACGCTTAGGATGCCGCAGTCACCAGAAGAGTCCGTTCCATCCGGCGTAATGACATTCTCACCGACAAGATTGATCGTCAGATCCTCCTCGCCCTCATAGTAGATTACGGCGCCTTTCTTTCCGCCATTTCTCATGTCATAGGCATATCCCTGCCCAACAAACTCATAATTGTTCAGCGTGAGCACATGATTTTCGAAATCATAGCTCCAATGATTTGTTGCAAGGTTATTGCAATTGTCTTCTCTCACCTGAACTCCGCCCACATACAGAGGGTACTTCGTGCGGTCATAATCCAGCACGGCTTCACCGTCTGTGTTCAGACAAACGACATAGTTCGAGTCTGCCGAAATAAAATTTGTCACATCGCCATTGCCCTGTAGTCCGCTGGTTATGACATGAGGAAATTGCTGCGCGTCAATTTTGTACTTTGCATCCGTCGGGAGCTTTCCCGTGATGTTAATAACATCATTTTCCCCAAGCCATATAGTTGTATTTGTGGAGATTGTGCCTGACAGCGTGATCTTGGAATCCTCTACATATATGGCTGAATCCGTGACGCTGCCTCCAACCAAATCTATTTTACTACCGTCATCAACACTTAAAATGCAGGATTTAATCTGTCCATTGATCAATCGCTGTGCACCATAATCTATATAGGCAAACCGCGAATCAATGATTCCTCCATACACATTAAGCGTTCCATATTCCACCCGAATCATTTTCGCTTCTATTTCACCACTTCCCGTGGATCCACCTGCTTCGTTATCAAATAGATTAAGTGTTGCATGATCTATGTCAATGTAGTTCACTACCTCGACTTTTTGAGAATTCAGGTGGAGATTCAGATTAGCATAGTTATCAAGGCACCACCCATCAACCGACACTCCTTCCGTTAGATAGAAATTTCCTCCTGTCGGAAGGCTGGTTGACGAGTCCAATGGATCAAACTGGATCACGTGCGCCGTCACGGTCACATTGCTTTCAGGCATGATGAAAGAATACTTTCCGTCAGCGTCCTTTGTGATCTCATGATCCGCAGTGCCGTCATTATAAAACATCCGATCGATGAGATAATAAGATGTCGAATTATCAGGTGCCTCTTCGTATTTGCTGTCCACCGTCAGGGTAACCTTATCCCCTGCTCCATAATATCCTGCTCCGGCAGTGATCACGGCATCGCTTTCGACATCCCCAGTGTTTTGGTTGATGATCCCCTTCGTGGCAACCTGATAGCCGTAAGTGTTCGTGAAAGTTACGGTCGGGGTCAGGGTAGAGCCATCGTCAGCTATAATATTCCCGTATGCATCCGCTTTCGTCTTGATATCTACGGTCTTGCCTTCGGCATCATATGTCATGCTATTCTGCCCTTTGTTCACTTGGGAAATGACATACGAATATGTTCCCGCATTGTCATATGATATCTCCGAAAAACTTGCGGTATGATTCTCGGAATTCTTTCCAATGGTGACGGTATCAATCACCTTTCCACGGTCATCCGCTTTCGCAAGCGTAAACTCAAACACGTCCTCATCCGTCCACTCGCGTCCAACAAGGTTCGCCTGCACGGAAATCTGGCTTTTCTTGCCGACCAGCATTGCCTCGCCTTCATCATTCAAAGCGACCTCAAAGTTAGGATCATCGCAGATAAAATTGGATGCATCGCCATGGCCCTTCAGCCCGCTGGTGAAGACATAAGGAACCGTGCCCGCCCTTTTGACATGGATTTTCTGCGTGAGATTCTCTTGAACGTAAAGCTTGGCATTGTCATGAAAGACAATGGGGGCATCCGGATCTAAAAGTCCGCCCTTAATAATAATGCTTCCATTTTCAACCAAATCCAATTGCTTATATGAGCTTATTGAGCTTTCTAACCCTTTTTCCAAAAGGCCATCAACAACAATGCTTCCCTTACATAGCATCATATACTCATCCACAGTGCTAAGCATAGTTTGGCCAATCATATTTAGCGTTCCATTTACTATGACGGCATAGTCATCCGGTTTGGATGGCTGTATGTCAAAGGTAAAAGGACCGTTCAGAGTAAGATCTACATCGGCGGGAATCTCCAATCCACTGAGTATAACGTCTACACTCTTGGCATAAGAAAAAAGCCTCAAGTTGTTTGTGAGTTTCCAATTCCCTCCGTCTACATTGCTATCATAAAATAATATATAGTTTCCTCCGCCAGGAAGACTGCTCGTATCGTTCCATTCGTCGAAATGGGTCATGTAAAACTTTATGGTCACATTGCTTTCAGGCATGATGAAGGATTTATACCCATCGGCGTCCTCCGTGATCTCATGATCCGTGATGCCATCGTTATATACCCATCTCTTACCAACTGGATCATATCCCGCAGGAAACGAATTCCCTGGCGTGATGTACTTCCAAGTAACCGTCTCTCCCGCTCTATATGATTCATTTGCGTCAATGGTCAAATCATAACTTTCAACAACCTTGGTGTCCCCGGAACCATCTGCCTTATTCTTGGTAATGATCGCTTTTACGGTAATGGTGTATTTGCCTTCGTCACCTTCTCCGTCTGCCTTTGCTTTTCCGGGGAACGTTCCGCCGAAATTGGTCAGCACGAGTACGAGTGCGAGCAAGATGCTAAGTAACCTTGATCCCATGTGTCTTGATTTTGCTTTCTTCATCATCCTCTTCTCCCCCTACTTCGCCTGATCCGCGTCGTTTTTATCTGCGTCATTTTCAGCACTGGTTCCCGCATCATTTTTGTCTGCATCGTTTTCAGCACTGCTTCCCGCGCCATTTTTCTTCCTGTACTGGCGAATGGTCACGGCCACCAAAACGCCCAGCGCAAAGGCGATCACGGCCGTCAGCATGTAACCGCCCGCCTCCATCGGCAAAAGAAAGGACCCGTATGCCGTCTCCGCTCCCGTGCTTTTTGCGCCTGCAAACACGCTGAGCACTGCAAGCAGCGCCACCGACAGACACACCGTCGCCGCCGACAGAACATGCTTTACTTGCTTCTCCTTCTTCTCACGGATTTCCTTTCCGCGCCTTAAAATCTCCTCAAATTCCTGTTCGCTCGTATATTTCATAATCTTGTCCTCCTCCCGTCAAAACCAGGTTTCTGACGCATTAATCACGTATCTCTATTTATTTATTGCACCACGCGCTGATTTTACTCACCTATTTTTTTGTTTCGCCCTTTTGCCCCCAAACCATTGACATTATGGCATATATGCCATACACTATAAAAAGAGGCTCTTTTCAGCGGTTTCAGCTGCGTCTGGCCAAAGACCGCCGGGCGGATTATCGAGAAAGGATGCAAACAGATGAAAACTCTAAATGATATGCTTTCGGATCAACTGAAAGATGAAAAGTTTCGTAAGGAGTACCAAGACATACAACCTGAAATGGATGTCATTCGTGCGCTTGTTAACGCACGCGCGTCGCAGAATCTCACGCAAAAAGAACTTGCGGAGCGCACGGGCATTCATCAGGCCGACATAAGCAAATTGGAGAATGGAACGCGAAATCCTTCCGTGAACCTTTTGAAGCGATTGGCAGAAGGAATGGACATGGTTCTGAAAATTGAGTTTGTGCCCAAAAAGCATAAGACTTTTGAAGAGCGTCTGGCGGAATATGATGGTAAGATCAATGTGCACGAATTTGACTGGGGCGAACCCGTCGGGAAGGAAAAGCTATAAATTCGGGCTTTCGCCGACCAAACCGTCAAGCGATCGCCTCTCAGCAGGCCTGGATTTGTCTACTCCCCTCTCTCAATGTATCTGTGGGTCTGGGCGTAGAGGATGAGGGCGAAGAGAATGGGCAGGGCGTAGCCAATGTAGGTGGAGACGCCGGGCTCGGAAACCAGCAGGTTGTAGGTTGCGTGAAAGGTCACGGCAAGAGACAGCGCGCCCATGATCCCCGAAAACGTAAACACCTTGTAGCGCTTAAGGAGGTGCAGTCCGAGGGCAAGTGCCACCATGCTCACAAGGTGCATGACTCCGACAGCGGAGCCGCGGATCAGCACGTACGAAAGGTTCTGCGCACCGTTGGAAAGCACGTAGCAACAGTTCTCAAACGTCGCAAAGCCAGCGCCAATGCCGACGGCAGCCTGCAAAAGCTCCGTATCCTTCGGCTCATAAAGGGACAGGTAAAACAACACGGGAAGAAGCTTCATGATCTCCTCGATGATGGGTGAAAGAAAGATCGACACGTTCTCCGCGCCCATGCCGGAAACCTGCGCAAAAAAGCCGCCGATGTACGCCGCAAGAAGGCAGGTCACCATTCCCGAAAGGAACGCAAAGTCAAAACGCCTGACGGCGCCCCGAAGGAACATCAGGGCGATCGCAAGCGGCACCGCGATACAGATCAATATATTCTCAGCATATACCATCTTCGTCTCCTCGCCTTATCAGCTTTCCCCTTGTTCTTTCTTCTCCCCGGGATTCATCTCTTCAGGTTTCTTATCTCCAGGCAACCGTTTTACCGCCGCAAGCATGAGTGGCAGCGTCATGGTATTGACTCCAACGGCCGCAACATACAGTACTCCGCCATTCATATAGCACACTAAAACCGTCCAAAGAAGCGCCGTCACCGAAAGGTAAAGCGCCCTTTCTCCGCTCTCTTTTTCCTTATTCTGCAGGTTCTGCCAAGTCTTCCAGAAAAACCATTCCGTCACGCCGATCTCCAATGCAAAGCAGGTCGCATCCAGCGCGCTTCCCAGAAGCGGTTTCGTGACAAAAATCTGAAACACGTGCAAAAGGAATAATACCGTACAAGGCATCAGCGTTGCGATCATTTCGGTCTCAGACATTGCGCCGGAGCGCTTCAGCATGGCAACTAACAGGTAGATCAAGTAGAAGTACGGCAGGCCAAACACAATGTCCTGCACCCACTCTCCCGACCACACGATCCAAAGCGCAATGTTTGCGCTCGTAAACAAAAGGGAAAAGATCAGAGACCCGAAAGAAACAGTTTTCCTTTGCTCTTTGGAAATTGCCTCAATGCCCGCGATCAAAAGAAGGAGCGCGGCACATTCCGCGATCTCATCTGCGGCAAAGGGCATTCTGTCTTCGGGCCGAAGGAAGGTATAGATGATAATGTAGAGGTCACTGAGCAAGTAGCTTAGCATTGCGAACGTAAAAAAGGCCGGAAACGCCCCGTTCTCAGCCTTTTTCATCAGTCCCGCGGAAAAAACGATGACAAAGATCAGGACCACGACCTGAAGAGCCATCATGATGTTTTCCAAGACTGCTAGATATCCCATGAGTATTCCGTCCCCTCCAAAGCTTCCTTGAGCGCGGTCTTTGCACGCGCCGAAAGGTTGTAGATCTGTTTTACCGTCTTTTTCATGACTGTGCCGATCTCATTTGTCGACATGTTTTCAAAATAGGTCAGGTAAAGCACTTGTGCGTAATCCGGCGGGAGTAATTTCATCGCGCCCCAAAGCGCCGCATTTCGCTCCCCTTCGAGAAGTGCCAACTCAGGCTGATCCGCGGCGGCTGCCGTTTGCTGCGACACGCTTTGCGCCTGCGCCTTTTGCGGCAATTCTCCCGCGACTGGTGCCTCGCTTAATTCGTTGTCCTCCTGCAGGTCCAGCGGAATCTCCCTGTGCTTTCGAAGGTGCATCCTTGCTTGGTTTTTTGCGATCGCATAGAGCCAAGTTTTGAAGCTGGCATCCTTTTTTGCGGCATATCTCGCCGTCCCGGAGGCCAGGATCGCAAAGGTGTCCATCATGAGCTCCTCAGCGTCATCGAGGTTGCCCACAAGGCCGCATAAAAACAAGGTCAGCCCATTCCTGTAGGTTTCATACAGAGTGCGCAGAGCCTCCTTGTCTCCCTTGCCAAGGAATCGCATATACAGTTGTCCGTCAACCTCGGACATACCTTACCCCCCATAAACCAATGAGTGCGTCGTCAAGCGTTTCCTGCTTCCCTAGCCTTAAGGAATCCCTTTCTCTCGTACATCTTGCGGTCTGCGCGCATGAAAACGTTATTGTAGCTATCGTCTCCCTTCGGATCAAAAATGCTAAGGCCGCTGGCGATCACCACAAGTCCGTCTGCCTGGCTCTTGTCGATGTCCGCTTCAAACGATTCCAAAAGAAATTCCCTTTCCTCATAATCCCGGCCTTCCAAGATCACCACAAATTCATCACCGCCAATGCGGAACACGGGACTATACTTAAAGTGCAGGCAGATAAACATGCACGCATCCTTGATGTACTGATCCCCGGCTTCATGACCCAACGTGTCATTCACTTTTTTTAGATTGTTTAAGTCAAACACTGCCACGCCAAATTCCTTGAGCGTTTTTGTCTGCATCCTGATCTCAATGTCTTTGAGTTTTTCCAGATATGCCAGCTTATTCTTTACGCCCGTCAAAGGATCCCTGTAGGCCAGATTACGCGTGGAATCGATCGCACTGTTAAACTCCGTCCTCTCATCTCGATAAACAAACGAGTGGATCGTACAGGTGGCAAGCAGACATCCAACGGCATAGAACGGAAGCAGCGGATAAAGCGACTGTAGCGCTATGAAAATGGTCATCGCAATGCCGGAAAGGGCAACGGCGACGTGGTGCCGTCTGGCGCTTCCCTCGGACTTCGCCGCAATGATCATGGTATATACTGCCGTCACCAAAAACAGGAACATCTGAATGAACAGCGTGACGTATCTTGAGCGTCCGGGAACATATTCCTTGTTTGCGTCAAAGCCAAACACGATGGGCGTGAAGAGGTTGATCGTAAGAACGATCACTTCATAAGCCGCAATGATCCAGCCGGAATAAATCAGGAGCTTGCCAAACATCCCCTGGTTCTCCAGATAGGCCACGACAAAGCGCGTCCAAAGGACCACGGAGACTACCATCGACAGGAAGTAGATCGTCGTGTCAATAAAGGTGGGCAGCACCCATCTTTGCCCATAAAGGATTCCCCAAAGGATGTCCGAAATGAGGTATACCATTGCCCCGTACAGGAACTGGCGATATCGGATCTTTGCTACCAAGTCCTTGCCTAAATGAAAATTCATGAGCGCATCAAAATTGATGATGGCAAGCACTGCGATGGAAAGCATTCCTATGCTGGCATAATACATGAACACCGCTCCCTTCCACGGATCAACTGATCAACTGCAATACCAACGGATCACTTGCGATAGCGCAAGCCTTACTGTAGCCACTTGGCTGCGTCTGCCTTGGAAACCTGGCCGTTGTCGACAAGTCTCTGAATGGAATCTTTTGCACCTTTTGTGTTAACCTCTCCCAGCTCGCCTGAATCCAAAGCCTTTCCATACCACATAAGAGCTTTTTCGGGATCTGCGGTAAGAAAACCATCGCTTCCGTACTCGTAGAAAGATCCCATGAAATACATGCCAATTGCGTCACCCGCTTCCGCGGCCGCCTTGAAATACTTATATGATTTTTGACCGTTTAGCTGTACAAAATCTCCCAGATAGAACGCATATGCAACAAATACTAATTCATCATTACTGAGGTTCGCACCGGCCGCATAGGCTTTTTCATACCAATCCACGGCAGCCGTCTTATCTTCTTTCGTGCCCTTTGCGTTTCTGCACATCCAGCCAAGTCTCTTGTAAAGGACTGCGTCTTCGATGCCTGCTTCTGCCGCTTTCACGTGCGCGGTATATGCCAGATCGTACTTCTGAAGATCATAGGAATAGTTGCACGCATCGATGAGTGCGCTTTGATTGCCATATTCACCCGCCTCAATGAGCCACCTGATGCCCGCCCCTTCATCTTTGGGAATCCCGTCCGTGCCCTCAACAAGCATGAGGCCCAAAGGATACATTGCCATGGGCTCGCCCGCTTCCGATGCCTTCGTCAGCCAATCAAGAGCTTCCGTCAGATTCACTTCCGTGCCTTGGCCGTAATAATACATTTCTCCCAACTTGTACATGCAGTAGGCGCTTCCTTCATCCACGCCCTTCTGCGCCCACTCAAAGGCTTTGTCGGGATCCGCACCCGTTGAAACCGTGCCGTCATAATATGCGTCAACAATACTTTCTATGATATCGGCCCGATACTCTTTGGAGCAATTCCCCTGAACGGCCTTGATAAAATACTCCACGGCGAGGTCTTTGCTCGCACCTTCCACAAGGCCCTCATCATAAAGGAATCCGATCACGTAATAGGAGTCGGCATATCCAAGCAGATCGCCGGCATTTTTATGCCACTTCAAGGCTTCTTCATAATCCTTATTGCGATAATAGACAACGGCAACGTTAAATGCACAAGAGCCACTTCCCAGTTCCGCGCCGCGCTTATAGTATTCCAGTGCTTTGTCAGAATCCGCCTCGCCAATCCTTCCCTCGGAGTAGATCAGGCCCATGGATTGATATGCATCCGTGCATCCATGCTCGATGGCCTTTTCATACCACTGCTTTGCCATTTGGTAATCAGGATTGCCTTCTGCATCCACTCCTCTGCGGCTGTAATAATACATGTCGCCTATAGCGTTGGCCGCCTTTCCGTACCCGGCATCGGAGGCTTCCTTGTAGTACTCATATGCCTTCTCATAATCCGCCTCTTTGGAACTGAGATACCCCATGGCATAAAGGGCTTCATGGCAACGCGCCTTTTCATTCCGCGCCTTTGCCGCGTCATTTGCTGCAACGTACCAACGCATTGCTTCCTCGGTGCTTTGCTCCGTGCCCAGCTGATACTGGCAGCAATACCCGCACCAATACATGTTGTAGATGGAGCCGGCATCCGCCATTTCCTTGCAGATCTCAAACGCAGCCCTGTAATGATCATCCGCCTTGACCGCTTCGCCCTTGGCCTTGTAAGCCATGGCCGCGTCAGACTCCCGAATGAATTTGGCGCTCTTGGAGTTCATTGCCTCATAGCCTTTGTCATATGCTTCCAAAGCCGCATCCAGGTCCACCGGGATTCCCATCATGCCCTTACGGTAAATCTCGCCGAGTTTGAAGTAAGCATTGCTCACAAAGTTCAAGATCTTGCTCTCTTCGATCACGTTCTTGTAATATGAAACCGCCTTCGACGAGTTGGCTTCCTGTCCCGCAAGTCCTGCAGAAATGATCTGCGCGCGGTAAAAGTCTGCTTCCACGCAGCCATTGTCCAAGGCCTCGTTATAAAGCTCCCACGCTTTTTTCACGTCTGCTTCGCCGCGAAGGCCACGCTGATAAAGATATCCCATGCCAAGGCGTGCAAGGTCGCTCCCTGCTTCGATACCCTTTTCATACTGCTCCCTTGCGGACTGATAATCGTATTCGCGCTCATAGATCTGGCCTAAATAATAATACGCATCAGCCTCCCCTTTTTCCACGGCCTTTTCATAAAATCCCCTGGCTTTTGCGTCATCCTCCGTGCCCTTAAGGCCATAGTAGAAGGCTTGATATCCTTCCGCCATCAGGTCTGCTGCCTTTGGCCCGGAAAGCTTTATGGCCGCAAACACGCCAAGGCCGATGAGCAAAACTGCTGCCGCGGCGATCGCGATCCAAAGTCCGAGCTTAGACTTTTTCTTTTCGCCTGTTTTTTGCGCCGTATTTGCTTTGGTCTGCGTGCTTTGAGCGTTTGCGCCGGTATTGGCTGCACCGCCCGCGCCGGCTGCTGAGCCTGCGGCACCTGCTGTTCCTGTTGCACCTGCCTCTCCCGCAACACTTGCTGCCGTACTCTTCCCGGGCTTTTGCAGGATCACCTCCACGTAATTTCGCAGCGCCTCAATGCTTCTCTCGAGGGGCTTGGACACGGCGTCAAGCCAGTGCACGCGGGTGAGGTAATATTCCAACTCATCGTTCATCATCTCCTCCGTCAGGCGGAAGGGAACGATGGTTTTGCTTGCGTTAAATGCCAAGGCCACTTCATTCATGACCTGCCTGGAAAGATTGGATTCCTGCGTGAAGATCAAAATAAAAACCTTTGCGGCCTTCAGACCTTCCTTGATCGCCGACACCCACTCCTGCCCCGGCAGAATGTCCCTGGGCGCATACCAGCAGCGGATTCCGTTCTTTTCGAAATTCGCAACGACTGCATCTGCCACGTTCTTATTCTTCGTGGAGTAGCTGATGAAAACCTCGTAGTTGCCTGTTTTCTCTTCCATCATCAAGCTTTCATTTTCTGAACTCATTGATCTCTTCCTCCGTAGAAAATGATAGTCCCTTTCCGACTAGAAGCCGAGCACTTTCCTTCTCTCGATCTTTTCGCCAAACTCCTTCTCGCCGCTGGCTGCAATAAAGTCCTCCTTGGCGAGCGTGATGTCGCGCAGTCCCGCAAGGGAACAACGCAGCGCCGCCTTGGACCAGGTGCGCTCATAAAGGTTTCTCACAAAACGCGCATTGGCGAATTCCTTGGAGTCCATATATTCCTGGGAAAGCCCCATGAAGTATCGCTTCGCTTCCTCTTCGAGTTCGGGGGTATATTCAAAATGCTTTTTCACCATGAACATGAAGATTTCGAAAAGCTGCTCCTTCGAGTAATTCGGGAAATGCAGAATGCGCGGCATGCGGCTTCGAAGGCCGGGATTTGCCGTCATCAGCGTGTCCATTTCGTCCGTATATCCCGCCATGACAACCAGCATGTCGTCGCGGTGATTCTCCATCTCGGAGATCAGCGTGGTCAGCGCCTCCCTGCCGAAATCATTGGTCTTCTGATCGCCGTCATATAAGGCGTAGGCCTCATCGATAAAAAGCACTGACCCGTAGGAATCGCGGCAGATCGATGCGGTCTTCACCGCCGTCTGACCCACGTATTCCGCCACAAGGTCGCGCCCTGTATATTCAAAAAAACCGCCCTTACGAAGAATGCCTTCCTCACGCAAGATCTGGCCGATGATCCTTGCCACGGTGGTCTTACCCGTTCCGGGCGCGCCCGTAAAGCGCATGTGGATGCAGGGGCGATCGAGCTTTTCGTTCGTCATGGCAACCTTCACCTGCGCGATCATCTCGCGAACCTTGGCTTCGATGTCCTCCATGCCGATCAATTCCTTGAGCGCGGCATATCCTGTCGCCTGCTGTTTCTTGCCGTCCACGAGGTCCTTCACGTCGGCGGCGAGGAAATTCACTTCATCCGCCTGGTCGCCTCTTGCGATCTTTGCCGCATAGTCCGCAGACTTGAGCAGGATCATTTCGTTTGCGATCTTTTCGATGGACTTGAAGCCATAAAAACGACCATCCATCTTTTCCTGATGCACCCTTTCGAGCATGAGGTCCAAGATGCTGACGTTCAGGATGAAGCCCTTGGAATTCAAGATGTCCCAAGCATTTTCCATCAGCGCGGTATCCGCGATGGGAGGGACCTGAATGGTGCGCAGGAGTGCAATATCCGTAAAGAGGTTTTTCACCTCGTCAAATGCTCTCTTTTCGAGAAAAGGAATGCGGAACATGAAAACAAAGGAGGCCTGGTAATGCTCGAGACGGCGCAGGAACCTGCGCAGCTCATCATATTTCTTGCCTTCGAGATAATATGACACGTCAAGGCCGATCACGCCGTAAGGCGTTTTTGCCTCATTCGCGGCTTCCTGCAGCATTTCGATGAAATCATCCTGGGAGTATACGCCCTTTTCCGTCTCCGCGCCAAGCTCGATCTCAAGGTACTGCCTGCGGGCATCCTCGTCTTCGTTTGGATATACCTTCAGCTTCACGAGGTAATCGCCCAAAGAGGAAAGGAGCGTCGTAAAGCCGCAGCCATTGTCGATCGCAAGAAGGTAACTCTGCTTGCGCAGCACGTCCATGGCATTACGCTTGGTAAGGAGCGGCGCCTGTGCCGTCATCTCCGTGACGAGCCTCTGATAATCCTCAACACCGTAGAAGTTGTTGTAGATCGCCTTCATGACGCTGGAAATATCATCTTCATTTTGCTCGCAAACGATGATCTCTGAGTAGCCTTCCAGATCACGAAAAACCTTCTTCCATGCTTGGCTTAAGACCTGGCGGCATTCCATCTGCGTTTCTGCGTTGAGCACATAGCTTGCGAAGGTGAAACGGTACTGACTCAGCTGGGGTTCATGTACGGCAGGGATTTCCTGAAGAAGCTTCGTCCAAAATCCTCCAAGCTCCTGCATTTTGGACTCTGCGAATGGATAGGACAGATTGATCCTTGCAAGGAATTTCTGCATGTATGTCTCCTTTGCACGCGTTTTTCACGCGGTCATTGTTTTTCTTGTGGCGCCTTCCTGGGGCTGCTTTTTCGGCGCTTTTCGCGGGCGCCTTCCTGGGCTGCTTTCCCGGCGCTTTTCGCGGGCGCCTTCCTGGGGCTGCTTTCCCGGCGCTTTTCGCGGGCGTCTTCCAAAACTTAATTACAGCACCTTCACCAGCTGGTCGCGAACACCGTCCAGCCAAGGATCGGCAAGTCCAAAATTCATGCTGTGATGCGACCATGCAGCTCTGGGAATGCCGTACTTCTCCAGCGCCTGATTCATGTCTCTGTACCACGCGAGCGCATCCTTTGCGTCCGCAAGGTCGATCACGCCGTATTCTCCGCAATAGAGCGGCACGTTGTATTTCTCCGCAACCTCAAGCGCGGGCTGGAGGAGGTTTTCGAAATAGGCAACGCCCATCTGCTCCGGAAGCGTATCAGGAAATTCGGAATCAAAGTCATGTCCAAAGAATTCCTCGGTGCGCGCCTTATAAGCTGCCGTGGTTCCGGGATATGCCAATTTCCACTTTTCGGGGTCACGGGGCATGCGTGCCACCCAATATGCGCCCTGATGCGTAAAGGCCAGCGGGCTGTAGCAGTGGAACGTAAAGACAATGTTCTCATCTGCCGGAGGATCCAGCAGGGTCAGTCCGAAAATGCTATCGTTAAAGATGCCGCCCACCATGATGCGGATGTCCTTGTCAACCTCACGAATGGCCTTGATCGTTCTTGCTGCGATCTTGTTCCATGGCTCAGCAAATTCGCGGTTTGTCACTTCGTTCAAAAGTTCAAGCACAAGCATGTCACGATACTTGCCATAGCGCTTCGCAAGTGCAGTCCAAAGGTCTACAAACATGTCCTGTAGCTTTTCCTGATAGAAAAACTGACAGTTGCTCTCGTCATCGAAAACATATCCATGCGCCTTATGAAGATCCAGGATCATGTTCAGACCGTACTTGCGGCACCACGCGATGCACTTGTCAACATAGGCAAGACCCTCCTCGCGAAGCGTCCCGTCCTCAAACTGAACGGTCTCAGCGTCCACGGGCACGCGAACGTGGTCCAGGCCCCACTCCTTTACCAGCGCGAAATCGCGCTCGATCATGAACTCGTCATAATGCTCAATGGTGTAATTGTCTTTGCCGCACTGGGAAAGCCAGCCGCCAAGATTCACGCCCTTATGAAATCCTTCAAATTTTCTCATAAATTAAACCTCCTGCTCAATGGGAAGCTCCAAAAGTTCCGGATGCTCCATCAGTTTTTTCATCAACTTCAAGGTCCTTGCGTAATAGAATCCATCAGAGATGCGCTCGTCGATGGTGCAGGAAATGCAAAGTTCCTTGCGCATGGTCATGTTGCCGTCGGAATCATAATGGGGCTTTTTGATCTTCTTGCCGATCACGACGAACACGGAAGTCGTGCCCCAGTTCATCAGGTGATGATAGCCAATGTTCAGTCCAATGGAACCGAGGTTACTTAACACCACCGAGCACTGGTATGGATCCGTTGCGATCACGGATTTGGGCATCCAGCCGTGGCGGTCGAGGAATCTTGCGATCGCACCTATCAAGTGCTTTCCAGGAATCTTTTTGATCACGTTGATCGCGTCCGTGGATGCGTCCGTTCCCGTCTTGCAAAGCTGGATCTGCTCGATGATCTTCTGATTCAGGGTGTCGATGGTGTCGCCTTCCTCGGCCACGATGCGCGCCAAGGTTTCATCGCCCTCGTCGGAGAAGGTCTTTTTCACCGTGAAGGCCGCGGACACATCGTTTCGCTGATACATATTATAATTTGCTATAAAGCGATTCATGTGAGGGCGAAGCCATATGGTCTTGAGCACTGCCGCGATCACGACCTGGAAGAGTGACAGCTTCGCTTCCGGATTCTCCAAGTTCTTTTTGCGGATATATTCCTCGCACTCATCGAGGCGGATGCGCATGGTCATATACGCCTCGTTGTCGCACCTATTGGGATACATTAACGGCATCACGTAATGCATCGCGTCAATGTCCCTAAGGAGCGTGCCGTCCCTACGGTCTCCCCATCTTCTTTTTCCCATCAGATCGTACCTTCCTTTCCTTCCATTCTTACCGGCGCCGCGTCGATTTCCATCGCTGCCTCGCAGCCTTCTACGGAAGTCTTCTCCCCTTTACGCACAAGGCCGGTGAACTTTTCCCACCAATACTCACGATAAAGAATTCCCTCGATCAATGCACACATCAAAAATGCCGTCCAAACGTCCACAAAGGAGTGCTGCTTCACAAAGCAAACGGAGATGCAGATCAGCAGCGTCCAAGGAACCAGTGCGATCTTCCACCAGCGATTGGCATCCTTCTTTTTATGCCAGGTGGAAAGAATGGCGATGGCAAAGCCACAGTGCAGGGACGGGCATACGCCGGTCGGCGTGTCCACTCCGTATATGATCCCGAGCAGCGCGGTGAACACATTCTCTCTCGGGAACTCCGTCGGCCGCAGATATTGCACGGAGGGCCAGATCAGATATACCGCAACGCCGATGACCTGCGTCAAGATCAGGAATTCCTGGATCTGCACCAAACTCTTAGGATCGTAGAGGAGGAAATATAAAAGCGTCCCCACGATCAGAAAATACCAGGATCCGTAAAAGATCAGGAAGTATTCGTTGAACGGAATGACATCGTCCATAAAGCTGTGCACCACGTGGCACTTCTCAGGCGGGATCAGATTCTCCGTCAGGAAGTACATCGCGAGGTACCAAACCCATCCCAGAAGCCACAAAAGATGGCGATATTCAGGGCTTAAAATGTTGGAAGGACGTAATTTTGTATAATCTACTACAGGTTTTTTCATGACAATATTCTTTCTAAATTCTTCTTGTTTTCAGGCTTGGGGTGTGTCTTCGCGCACGTTCTCAGGATATTCCTTCTTTGACACGTTCGGATAGGGCACGACCTTGTGTCTTGGCAGGTCGTAGGCCAGCTCGGAAATCCCGTCCATCAGGTAGTTGCAGATGCGGGTCTGCTCTTCCTTGATCCTGGCCGCGGGGTCAAAGTAGATAGGCTTTCCGATCACCAGGCGCTTCAGCGCCGGGCACACGTAAAGCGGCACAAAGGGAAGGGCCGTGCCAGCCTCTTTGTAATATCGCTTTGCCACATCCACAAAGCCTGGCTGAAACTGATGCACGATGTTGTTGTGCTCATCATAGCATTCCGGGAATATGATCACGCGGGTGCCTTGTTTTAGTGCTTCGACGGTCAGCAGAAAGGTTTCAAAAATGCGTCGGTCCTTGTAGACCGGGATCGTATGCGCATTGGTGAAAACGCATTCTGACAAGGGGCCGATCAGGTGGGAGACCATCCTGTAAAACCAGCGGACGCGCTTTGGCTTGGCCGACCAAAAGTCTTGATAGGCATAGGCCGAAACGGTCTTTCGGTCCATCATCTCGCCAATGGTCCAGATGGCGTGGTCGCCAGGAAAATAGAGCTCGCCCGCGATGGGGCCGTTGATCTGGGAGTGGTTTCCCGCAACTATGCAAGGGCCTTCCGGGAGGTTCTCCTCGCCGTAAACCTTCATCTTCGGGTAGAAGAAAAGGACCGAGGCCCGAATGAATTTATATGCTAGGGTTGTTTTCTTTTCCAAGTTCGTATCTGCACTGGGCGTTCCTGTCGCTGTGTTCCATTCATGGATTCTTTTACCGTCAGGAGGCCTTGTTCCTTCCTACATCTGGTGGCGGACGACTTTGTACTCATCGCCGTCCTTGAAGTATGGGCATTCGCGGAAGCCTTGTTCCACAAGCCTTCCGTAGTCGTCTTCGTCCATATTGACGTCGCAGACATACTCTTCCATCTCTTCATCGTATGTATAATAGCAACAATATTCGCAACTAATGCTTGACATGTGTAGCGCCCTCTCTTCGTTGGCAATTCTATTTATCCCGATCCCTCGGGTATACCAATCACTACGGCTTGTTGGCTTGCTTTGCTCGCCAGGCGGTAGTCGCCTGCCAAAATGAACATTAGTCCGCCCCGTGTAAAACGGCGTAGACGTCGCGTTTGGAGATGCCGCGGTCTTTGGCGGCGAGTTTCATGGCTTCTTTGTGGTCGATGCCCTGCGCCTCGTAGTGGGCCACGTGCTCTTCAATGCTCATGGACTCCCAGGCGGCTTGCGCCTCCGCGCGTTTTTCCTCGCGGCTCTTGCCTTCGATGACGAGGACATATTCCCCGCGGGGTTCTTCGGTTTCATAAAGTGCGACCGCCGCGGAAAGCGTGGTCGGAAGCACGGTTTCAAACTTCTTTGTGAGCTCGCGACAAAGCGTGATGCGCCGATCACCCAACGCCGCAAGCAAGTCTTCCAGCGTTGCCTTTAGATGGTGCGGAGCCTCGTACAGGATCATCGTGCGGCCTTCCTGAGAAAGCTCCGAAAGAAGCTCGCGACGTTCCTTCTTGTCCGCCTTCTCCGTCGGCAAAAATCCTTCAAAGCAAAAGCGCCGTGTGGAAAGCCCTGAAAGTGTCAGCGCCGTGATGCATGCGGCCGCGCCCGGAAGGCTTGTCACCGGCACGCCGGCTTCCTGGCACTGCCTTACAAGCTCCTCGCCCGGATCCGAAATGGCGGGGGTCCCCGCGTCCGTGATCAGTGCGACGTTCGTGCCGGCAAGAAGCTTGCCCACAAGCTCTCTCGCCTTGTCCACCTTGTTGAATTCATGATATGCGGTCATTGGCGTGTGGATCTCAAAGTGGTTCAGGAGCTTGATGCTGTTCCTGGTGTCCTCCGCCGCGATCAAGTCCACGGCCATCAGCGTATCCACGACGCGCGGCGTCATATCCCCAAGATTTCCGATGGGGGTGGCGCATAGAAATAGAGTTCCTGACATCTTCTTCCTCTTTCGCTCGCCACATCCGGCAAGCGCCCTCACGGCTCTAGTATCCAAACTTCTCCCGGATTTCCTGCGTGTACTTGCCCTGCTCTTCAAACAAGATCAGCGGGGGCTCGACGGTCATGCGGGATCTTGCGCCGCGCACGGCCTCGATGAGCACCATGTTGGGTTCCTTGTCGACATATGGGTAAACCAGCCGCATCCTCTTGGGTTCAAGCTTGTGCTCCGTCAAAGTCACCAAGATCTCCGCCAGGCGAAACGGCCTGTGCACCAGGTAAAACCTGCCGCCCGGCCGAAGAAGCTTTTCCGTTGCGGCGGCCACGTCCTCGAAGGTACAAAGGATTTCATGCCTTGCGATGGCCTTTGGCGCGTCGGGGTTTTGGATCCCGTGCTCGCCGATCATGTACGGCGGATTGCAGGTGATACAATCAAAAGAGGCCGGCGCGAACACCAAGCCTGCTTCCTTCACGTCACCCGTCACGATAGTGATCCGTTCCTCCAAATGGTTTAGCGCAACGCTTCTGCGCGCCATGTCCGCACTCTCCTCCTGGATCTCAAGTCCGGTCAGGTGTGCGCACTTGGTCTTTGCGGAAAGCAAAAGCGGCAGGATCCCCGTGCCCGTGCCAATGTCAAGAAGGCTTTCGCCCTCTTTTGCACGCACAAATCCAGAGAGAAGAACGGCGTCCATGCCAAAGCAGAATTTCTCGGGATTTTGGATGATGTGAAGGCCCGACAACTGCAGGTCATCCACCCGTTCCTTTTCTTTCAGCAAAATCTCCTCTGGCATGGCCTTACGCCTCCTGCTAGGTCACTTTTGATTTCATCCGACACATTGCTCAGGGCAAAACCCTTATTCTTGCTCGCCCTTCGCTCCATCCGGTTTATTATTTCGATTGCGATTCTTATCGCGGAAGAACCGATTCTTATGATTTCGATTCTTGTCAGAGCCCTTTTCAGCCCCCTTGTCCGGGCGGTTTCTGTGCTCAAGGCCCTGTTCTTTTTGTTGTCTTGCTTCCTCGCGGTCGGGCTGAAGGCCGCGCTTTTTATCTTGCTTGCCCTGCTTGCCTTGGCCGTCACCCTGACGACCTCTGTCCTGGCGCTCGGCTTTATCCTGGCCGTCGCCCTGACGCCCTCTGTCCTGGCGCTCGGCTTTTTCCTGGCCGTCACCCTGGCGACCTCTGTCCTGGCGATCGCCTTTATCCTGGCCATCCTTGCCCTGGCCATCGCCCTGACGATTTCTGTCCTGGCGAGGCTTGCCCTGCTTGCCTTGGCCGTCGCCTTGACGACCTCTGTCCTGGCGTTCGCCTTGCTTTTCTCCGTCCTTGGGCTGCTCCTTGTGATCGCCTTGACGACGATCCTGACGATCATTCTTGTCCTGGCCATCCTTGCCCTGGCGCTCGCCTCTGTCCTGGCCGTCGCCCTGACGATTCTTGTCCTGGCCATCCTTGCCCTGGCGCTCGCCCTTCTCCTGACGAGGCTTGCCCTGCTTGCCTTGGCCGTCTCCCTGACGGTTGCCCTTATCCTGGCCATCCTTGCCCTGACGCTCACCTCTGTCCTGACGAGGACGACGGTCGCCATTCTTCTGACGGCCCTCACGGGACGATCCCGCCTCCTCATCAACGCCTGCCACGCCAAGCTCTTCCTGCTCTTCTCTCACAAGTCTTTCAAGCTCCTTGAGCTCCTCGGGAGATATGTTCGCCTGACCCTTTTTCCCGTGATGCTTATGGAACCGAAGCTGCTCGACGTTATATTCCTTGAGTTCCTTGTCATCACCGGACTCCACGAGCACCTTCACCAGCTGACGGAGTACGTTCACGCTGTGCACCTCGCCCCTCTGACCGTCGGTGGTGACCACGTAGTCCCCGACGTTCGGAAGCTTGCGGTTCAGCTCCTCGTAGGTTTCCTCCTCATTCTTCAGGCAGCACATCAGCCTTCCGCAAACGCCCGAGATCTTCGTGGGGTTCAGGGAAAGATTTTGTTCCTTTGCCATCTTGATGGAAACGGCAATGAAATCCGATAAATAACTATGACAGCAAAGTGGCCTGCCGCATATGCCAATGCCACCCATGATCTTCGTCTCGTCGCGAACGCCGATCTGACGAAGCTCGATCCTTGTCTTGAACACGCCGGCGAGGTCCTTTACGAGCTCGCGGAAGTCGATCCTTCCGTCGGCGGTGAAATAAAACAGGATCTTGTTGTTGTCGAAGGTATATTCCGCATCGATGAGCTTCATTTCCAGCCCATGCTTTTGGATCTTCTCGAGGCAGATCTTAAAAGCCTCTTTTTCCTTCTCTTTGTTGCCTGCCTCCTGCTCCTTATCACGCTGATTTGCGATGCGGAGAATGGGCTTTAAGGGCTGTACGACGGCGGAGTCCTCCACCTCGCGGACACCGGAAACTGCGGTGCCAAATTCAATCCCGCGCGCGGTCTCGACGATCACGTTGTCCCCCCGCTTTAATTCAAATTGCAGGGGATCGAAAAAATAAATCTTTCCTGCGGTGCGAAACCTTACGCCTACTACTCTTATCATGTTTTTCCTTGCGCCGCTAAGCGGCATTCCTTTCTTGATCTATCAACCACACAGTACGTCCATAGTATTATATCACCAAAACCACTTTCCGACAATATATATTTGAAGACAGGGCCTCAGAATAAAGCGTTTTTTAATGCATTTTGTACCTACAAAAAAACGGGTTTGCCCTTGAAAACAGGAAACTCTTGAAAAATTCCGTAAGATGTGTATATAATATACATTGAGGTTGTATCATTTTACGTCGGATTGGGCCGAAACGGCAAAATAATATGATGCGTCAGTCGGGCTCGAAAGAGCTCGCAGGAGGGTAACAAAGTGAAAGAATTAATGATCATGTACCATCCCGTCAAGAAGGAGATCCATTTCCTCGCGAAGGTGAAGGGGGAGTTTATCGAAGTACCTTACAAGATCTGCCCCAATCTGATCCCTTATTCCCCGGAAAATGGCGAATTCTTGCTCCAGAATCAAGGAAATAAATTCTTTGATGATATTTTCGAGCAGTTCTCGAATGAAAAGATCAGTCTGGTGTTCAAGGGAACGCAGGTCGATTATGAGGACTTTTGCGAGAAGATCGCTGAATACAACAAATATGCAGAGGAAGATCGCTTTACCATCAGCAACTTCATCGAGCTGCCTGCAGTAACGGATATCTTCAGCCGCATCAACGATTTCTGTGATGAGACGCTGAAGCTCTTCGACACGGAGCTGAAGGATTCCGAGATCCGTCAGTCCTTCCAGACGAGAAAACAGGAGTTTGAAAAGAAGCGCGATCAGCTGAGCTGCAGCGACATCAACCTTTGCCTGGTTGGTACTTACAGCTCCGGTAAATCCACCTTCATCAACACGCTGATCGGACGTCGTATCCTTCCCGAGAGCATTAACTCCGAGACCGCGAAGATGTTCCGCATCCGCAATGCGAAGAACCCTTCCGTTTCGTTCTTCCTTTGCTCGGCAGATTATCAGTCGCCCAACATGGTGACGCTGTCCTGGGATGAGACGAAGAAGAAATTTACGTTCAACTCCGAGCGCCCCTGCGAGACCACGAAGCGCAAGATCCAGAACGAGATCAACAATGCGCTGGTGTTCCATCTGCAGCAGCACGAGCAGTTGTATCAGATCCTCAAGAGCATCAACGAGCTGCCCAATGCGGCAACTGAGGATGCGACGGAATATGTGGACGGCATCATCGACGTGAACTTCCCGATTCAGCTGGATCCGAACCTGAACTTCACGTTCTATGACACGCCCGGTACGGACAGTAACTCCAACGAGCACCTGCTGGTTCTGCAGAAGGCCCTGCAGCAGCAGACCAACTCCATCCTCATCGTCATCTACGAGCCGACGAAGATGGAAGGTACCGGTAACTCCACGCTGTACAAGCTGATCCATTCCTCCCGTGAGAACGCGGACACGAAGAACAAGGTGCACATCGACCTGACCCGTTCGCTCCACGTCATCAACCAGGCGGACACGAGAAGCCTTACCGATCTTGCAAACTTAAAGAACAAGAAGGTCGGCATCTCCCTGAAGGAGACCGACAAGATTTACAACGAAGAGGCAGAATATATCGACCTTGCAACGGAGCGTCTGTTCTTTGCTTCCTCCAAGGCGGCATACATCGCAAAGGCCATCGAGGCCAACGTGGATACCGAGGACGAGCGCCTTTGGCTTGCAAACCACAGAAACGAGATCAACAACACGCCAATCTCCGATCCTCTGCTCACGAAGAATGAATCCTCTGAAATCGAGACCGGTATGTACTTCAAGCTCGACAAGATGGCAAACGCCGACAATGACACCAAGCGCCTCATGGAAGACTGCATGGAGGAGCTCAAGAAATGTGATGAGCCTTGTGAAAACAGCCTGCATCCCATTCTTCACAGAGTGTACGTGAACTCCGGTCTGTATGCGATCGAAAAAGAGATCATCCGTTATGGTGAGAAATATGCCCTCGCCGTTAAGGCAAAGGGTCTGTACGACAGCATCTCCAGCGTCGTAGACTTCATCCGCGATGACTACAAGGCCATCGAGGCACAGGCGAGACTCTCCAAGGAGCAGATCTCCCAGAACATCCAGACCATGAAGACCACGATGGTGAGCGACATCGAAAAGGCTTGCGAGGAGTATCTCGCCGACCTCAATCCGAAGAGCATCTACTCCAGATTCCTTGAGGTTCAGGCCTTCACCGAGATCATCGAGGCGCGTAAGACCCAGGCCTCCAAGATCGCGGACAAGATGAAGTGGATCGCAATCCGTCCTGAAGTGTTCGAGGAAAAGAACAACCTGATCCGTCAGGAACTGAACCGTTACCTGATGGAGATCGACGAGTACTACAAGGTGAACCGCGAGATCATCTTAAAGCTTCAGATCGAAGACCTCAGAAACCGTCTGGTGAAGACCATCACCGGTTATCAGGGCATCGACGAAGAGCTGGTACGCCGTATCGCGAACGTGTCCGACACGCAGATCCCGCCTTCCTCGTTAAAGGCGCTGCGCATGGATGAATATATCAACAAGCAGAAGGCCATCTTCATCTTCTCGACGAACGACAAGAAGTCTTACAAGAACGACATCGAGGCAATGTTCGCCGCAACGACGATGCAGCAGTACGAGTCCTACATGGCCGAGATCATTTCCGTGGCAAAGGCGAAAACGGACGAGCTGAAGACCGAGTTCAAGAACAACATCAATACCATTTCCTCCAACCTGGAATTCTTGATCAACGACGAGAAGGAAGCCGCAAGGATGCAGGAAAAGGCAAAGGCAGTTCTGGATCTGGTGGAGCAGAGAGACAAAGAGCTCAACCAAAGGATCTGGGGCGAGATCAAATAAGAAAAACGAGCACAAAAACAACGCTTGCATTTGTCTTGCAAGCGTTGTTCTTTTTTGCGCTTTTTTATGCTTTGTCTCGTTTATTGCTTTACGTTCTTAAGCGTATTCACTTCTTTTTGAAGCTTTCCGCTCCGAAGGCCCCTGATCACGCGATAAAACGGCAGAAACAGCAGTAAGACTTTGTATTTGTAAAATACGGGATATTTTTTCGCATAAATGTCATAATACGGATTGCTTTTGCGGATCGGAGCAAATAATCTTGATAGTACATACCTCGTTTTGCCCCATTTTTTCTTCTGCAACATATTTGAAACATGGTTGCTCATTGTCCCATAAGTGCCGCAGGAGAAAAGGTATTCCAGCATCTCTTCGTCTTCCTCGGTAAGCTTTCCATCGCCAAATAAATGCATCGCCAAGGTGCGGTTTTTCTTTTCGAACTCGGCAATGCCAAGCTTTTCCAGTTCGCCGCTTACGTACGCTTCGTCCATCTCCACTTTGGAGAGATAAACAAAGGTATCCACCACGGAACGCAGACCAGTTCCATAATTGTAAAAATGCTTGTATTCATGAGCGATCAGGTAAACATAAAAATCTTCCGGAGAAAAATGCTTTTCGGCACCTTCTTCGAGGAGACGTTCCGTTGCATGGTCGAAGTATTCCAAGAAGTCATCCACTCCGTCACTCTTAGAAAACAACATCCTGTGCATCTCAAAATTCAGTACTGGCTGCTTATAGTAAATGTCATCAGATCCGACTTCCGTGCTCTTGGTCGTATAGCCAAGGCTTTCCATGATCGACTTTACGTCGTCAGCGCGCGAAGCGTCGAACAAGATGTCATAGTCTGACATTTCACGCATTTCCGGCCTTGGATAATGATCCTTGATGACCGCACCCTTCAGCAGCACGTACCAAATGCCTGTTTCTTTCAGCTTTTGGGTGATGGCCTCTTTTTCGATGGAAAAGCGCGTGTTCCTGTGCACCACGTCCGAAAGGATCCGCGTCGTCATCCCGCTCCGAAATCCGGCCGCTTCCACCGCAAAGGCTGCTGCCCCGGCCAGGGATTGTGATTTTGCCAGGGAGAACACTTCGTTCAGATCCATGGCCTTCACCCGTTCCGGGTCCGGCTTCATTTCTTTCACCGCACATGAGACCAAGTAGATCAAGTCCTGCCGCACTTTTTGAAACTCTTCCTGATTCATGCTTCCTCCAGAGCGTTGATGCCGCGCAAGGTTGTCAGGATTTCGTGAACGTCTTTTGCGATCTGGTCCTTGGGTGCGTCATATTTTGCATATAATGCATCCACGATCTCTTCTTCCGTCGTCTCTTTTTTCAGGAGTTCGATGATATATGCCGCCGTTTTGTTGCTACGCACGATGCCGCTGAAGGCCTCCGCGCTGATGGGCACCAAAAACTGCGTGTCATCGATGTCCTGCGTGATAAAACATGATTTTAATTTCATGATCCATTCTCCTCTTTAGCAAACCGGCTGCTCTTCTTCTGCCGACGTTTCTTCTTTCTTGTTCTTCAGCATGCGCTCCATACTCTTTTCAAATTGCATCTGGCGCTTTTCCCTGCAATGGGTATCATATACGGGGCAGTTCGCAAAGGACGTGCAATCCGGCAGGAACGGGCATTTTCGGCACTTCTCACGGGTTTTGTCCGCGCGGCAAAAGCTTTCCTTTGTCGCCTCGTCCGTCACGCCGTGGAAGATGTCTCCGAACAGCGCATCTTTCGGGCAATGTTCGCAGGAATAAAGGCTTCCGTCCGGCGCAATGACAACGCTTCCCTTGTCCGCCATGCAATGATGAATGCGAAGCTTAAGGCCTCTGCCACTGTAGGAGGCAGACCTAAAACCGGCTTCCAGGATCTGTTCTTCCAGCTCCATCGCCTTCTCCCAAAGGGCCAGGTCGTTCTCTCCCATGCGCACGGCGTTCAGCGGCGCTATATAAACATGCACCTTTTGTTTGTCCGTGATGTTTTTGGAAAGGTCCGACAGGAATTCCGGAACGCCCGCAAGGTTTTCTTCGTCCACGTTACAGCGAATGGAAACTGAGATATTCCGCGCCGCGAGGCGGTTAATCGCATCCATAACTCCCTGATAAGTTTCATGATACCGCAAATATTGCTTTCTTGCAATATAATCTCGCTCCGCGCCGTCCATGGAAACTTGGACGCTTCTGATCTTCCATGGGCCTGCCATCTTGTCGGCCACGGCATCGGTCAAAAGACTCGCGTTGGTGATCATGGTGGAAGTATATTCCACGCCCTCTTCCTGCAAGCGTTCGCAGATACGATCGATGATGCTTTCTCCCATGAGCGGCTCTCCGCCAAACCAGCCGATCTCAATCTTGCCCTCGGCCTTGGTCTGCAGGATGTACTGCACCGTCTGCTCCACGATCTCCGGGGTCATGGTCACTTGCTTCATGCCCTCTTCGTAGCAGTAAACGCAACGCGCATTGCAGGCAAACGTGGGCAGGATCGTGTAGCCCTGAATGCCCTTGGATTTGTGGAAGATGCGGAGCATGCGGGACGTGCCCTCGTAAAAGGCGCATTCATCCTTGCCCTCGGGGACGAGAAAATACCCTTCCATCAGTGCCGTAAGGTCGGGGTTTTGTGTAATATCGGCGCCGGCGATGGGCTGTTCCAAGGGGCGCTCCAGCTCCCACAGCTGCCTCGTCATGGTGTGATAGAGAAGCTGCTTACCCTCGAAAACATATGAAAGGGCAAACTGGGAAAGAACATAGTTTGCATCCTCGCGAAGCTTTTGAACGGGGAGAATCTTCTTAAGGACTTGATCCGGTTTTGACAATTCTTTCATGCTTGGCTCTCGCTTTTACGTTCTTTCATTTGGCCTTTTTTCGGCCGTTTTCATATTCTTTCGTTTGGCCGCTTGTCGGCCGTTTTCATATTCTTTCGCTCGGCCGCTTGTCAGCCGTTCTCTTTCATGGTGAGGAACAAAAGTTCCATCACGAGGTCGGGGTTCACGTTGGCGTCAAGGCGCTTCTTGGCTTTGTCTAGGGCCTCCAGGACTGCCTCGATCCCTTCGTAGCTACTGCGGCGCGCAACTGCTCGCAGAGTGCTTCCCTCCTCGCGGAACACGAGATGATTCATGTCGTTTGTTGCCTTGAACAGGAGCACGTCGCGGTACCAGACCGTCATGACGTCGATCAGGTCGCTCCGATCAAGCTTTTGCTCTTTGATGCGTGCGGCCGCGGTCACGAGCTCTTGCAGCTCCATGTCGTGCACATATTTCAGGATCGAGAGGGCTTCACTCTTCATGCCCTCAAAACCTTCACTGAACGCGAGCTGGCGGGCCTTCCCGACATTGCCGCGCGCAAAGGCAACGCAGACTTCGGCTTTATAGTCCGTGATCTGAAGCTCCTCCATGAGGTACTTACGGATCAGATGATCCGGAACGGGCTTCATGTTCAGCACGACGCAGCGACTCAAGATTGTGGGTAACAAAGAATTTACGTTGGTGGTCAGGAGCATGATCACGACATACTCCGGAGGCTCTTCTAAGGTCTTCAGGAGGGCGTTTTGTGCCTGGGTCGTCATCTTCTCCGCCTCATTCATGATATAGACCTTGTAGGGGCCAGAATAGGGCTTCACGCCCACGTCGCCGCTGATCTGCACGCGCACATCGTCCACGCTGATCGAGTTCGGCTTTTCATGGGTGACCTTGATGATGTCGGGATGGTTGTCGGACAGCGCCTGCTTGCAGGAATGACAGGTTTGGCAAGGGATCTCGGCGCTTCCGGCTTTTGCGACAGTCCCGGGGTTCCCGGCAGTTTCAGGGGACCCGGCTTTCCCGCGCATTTCGCATTGCAGGGCCATGGCGAAGATCTTCGCGATGAATTCCTTCCCGGAAAACTGCTCGCCGTTGATCACATATGCATGGGATATCTTACCGGATGCGATGGCGCTCTGCATGTGCTCCTTCATCTGGTCCTGTCCTACGATATCACGAAACGTTGCCATGGAGTACTCCTTTCCCGTGTCTTGAGCCAAGGTTTCTTTGTGAATTTGCGATTGCAGGTGCTTGCTGGTCAGTTCTGGTGCTTGTTGGCTACTTGCTTTTTATCGTGCCATATTGCTTTTTGCCCTCAAAATCAGCTGCCGCCAAACCCGTTTTCGCAAAAATCAACTGTTTTGGACTAGAAAGCCATAAATTCTGTGATCCTTCCAGTTTTTATTGCTTTTGGGCATATGGGGCGATCTGGTGGACGATTATTTGAGGTTGGCGAGGAGATATGCCTCGATTTCGTTGATGCACTCATCAAGATTGTCATTGTAGAAGCTCTTGGGGTTGCCGGCTTCCTTCAGCTTCTCAGCCGAGAAGTCCTCGCTGTCTGCAAGGAAACGTCTGCACATCTCCTCATATTTCGGTTGCGCCTGCTTCTTTTCGCGGTCTAAGGCGCGCTGCAGACGTACGCCGTCATCGAGCGCCACGTACACCGGCAGAACCTTCTCGGCGCCGAAATATGCCACGAGCTTTTGATAGGCCTCAAGCGTACCGATGAGCAAGTCATCCGTCTCGCCTTGGGCGATCTTGCCGTCGTCCACGGTGAAATATCTCCAAAGGCCGTGGCAGGTGTTGTAGGCGCGATCCTCAATGATCTTGCCCTGCGCCTTCAGGGCCTGAAAACCTTCCTCGTCGGTGAAATGATATTCCACGCCCTCCTGCTCTCCGGCGCGGATGGGCCTTGTCGTGTAAGGCACCACCGTGCGAAACGCAATGTTCTTGCGCTTTAGCAACTCCTTGTAGATGGTGTCCTTACCTGTAGAGCTCTTCCCCATTAAACATACGATCTTTCCCATGATTTTCCTCGGTAAAATTCTGAATTATTTATCAAAGCAGGCAACCGCTTGCTATGATTTCATTTTTGTCTTGTGGGCAAGCGGTTTCTGCCTTCCTTGCTTGCCTGTGTTCCGTTTTCGCTTCTCAGGCAAACGGTTACTGTCTTCTTTGCTTGCCCGGAATCCACTTCTGCCTCTCAGGCAAGCATTTTCTGTCCTTTTTGCTTGCTTGAAATCCACTTTTCTCTTTCAGGCAAACCGCTTTGCTTGCCTGTGTTCCGTTTTCGCTTCTCAGGCAAACGGTTACTGTCTTCTTCTCTTGCCCGGAATCCACTTCTGCCTCTCAGGCAAGCATTTTCTGTCCTTTTGCTTGCTTTAAATCCACTTTTCTCTTTCAGGCAAACCGCTTTGCTTGCCTGTATTCCGCTTTCGCTTCCCAGGCAAGCATTTTCCGCTTTCCTTGCTTGCCTGTGTTCCGTTTTCGCTTCTCAGGCAAACGGTTACTGTCTTCTTTGCTTGCCCGGAATCCACTTCTGCCTCTCAGGCAAGCATTTTCAGTTCTTTTTTTGCTTGCCGTCCGTAGCCTAAGAGAATGCTAACTGTTTATGATCACGCGGACGGTGCCGGCCTTGGATACGCCGCGGAGGCTTAGGCCTTGGGCTTGCGCGCGCAATATGTCTTCTTGAATCTTCTTTGTGAAGGCTTCGCCAGGTGCAACGATGGGCGTTCCGGGCGGGTAGAGATTGACGAATTCCGCTGCGACGTGGCCTTCACAGGCGCTGAGCGGAACCTCCTCATAAGGCGCGTCCCAGGCTTCGTTCAAACTCATGATAATGTCGGGGTTGAGTGATGCATCCTGCTCGTTGCGTGGTTGTGTGCTTGGGCTTGTTCCTGCTTGGCTTGTGGGTGCGGCACTTGCATGGTCGCTTGTCCCTGCTTGGCTTGTGATGTCGGCAAGCTTGGATTGGCCGGCTTCTGCTTGGCCTATAATGTCGGCAAGCTTGGATTGGCTTGTTGCGGGGGCACTCGATTGTGTGCCAAAACATGTCTCCACTGCGCGGTCCATCTCAAGGAGGGCCTTCGTCGTGCGCTCGAACCCTTCTGCGGTGTCGCCGATGGTGAACATGGCGAGGCAGTACTCGCCTGCTGCCATTTCAAGCTGTAAGTGGTATTTCTCGTGCAGCGTATCGTAGATCTGCTGGCCCGTAAGGCCGCTGTCGCCAGCGTGGATGAGAAGCTTTCCTATATCTTGGGATGTCACCGCTGTCAGACTGCTTTCTTTGCATAGTGCGACAAGGCTGGTATCACTCGCAAAGCCCTGATTGGCAGAGTCGCCGCCTTGTCCCAGACCTACCTCTCGCTTCACGGCCAGAATCTTAAAGTGCTTGCATGCGCTGAGCGCGTCTGTCATGCGCGTGAAGTTCTCATAAAACTCATGAAATAGTCTTTCGCCGTCCTGCTCGATCATGGCGATGGCGTTGTCAACGCTGGCCATGAGAACATAGGAAGGGCTGCTGGACTGGTAGATGCGAAGGAACCTGCGAAGCCTTTCGCGGTCCACTCTGTCGCCGTTTACGTGAAGGAGCGCCGTCTGCGTCATGGCCGGCAAAGTCTTGTGCACGCTATGGATCACAAGGTCCGCGCCCGCGCGGCAGCTGTTCTCATGCCATGCCGCCCCCTCAGGAACTGCACCCCTCGACCCTGCCACATTTCCGACGCCATTTGCCTCGTCCACATCTCTCGACCCTGCCGCATTTCCGACGCCATTTGCCTCGTCCACATCTCTTGACCCTGCTGCATTTCCGACGCCATTTGCCTCGACCGCAGGCCTTCTCGTCAGCCCCAGGTGCGCTCCATGCGCCTCATCCACGATGAGGATCTTGCCGTGTCCATGCACCACCTCCGCGATCTCTCGAATGGGTGATATCCTGCCCTCGTAGGTGGGCGAAACGATCAAAACCGCCTGTATCGTTGGATCCTTCGCGAGTGCTTCCTCCACCTGCTTTGGGGAGATGCCGTCGCAGATGCCAAATCCCGCAAGCACGGGAGGCATCAGGTAGGTCAGCCGAAATTTACGAAGATAGGCGGCGTGATAGGCTGATTTATGGCAATTCCTTGCCATGAGAAGGTGCCCGCCTTCGGGAAGCGCACAGCTTAACGCGCTCAGGATCCCGCAGGTGCTCCCATTCACCAAAACAAAACTCTCGTCCGCGCCGTAAAGCTTTGCGACGCGCTCCTCGAGCTCTTTGAGCACGCCCTCCGGCGCATGCAAGTCGTCAAAGTCAGGAATCTCCGTGATATCCATGGAAAAGAGGTCTTCCGGCAGCACGCCAAAGGTCCGGCGCTTGTGCCCCGGCATGTGCAGGGGATAATCGTCCCCCTTCGCATATTCCCTTAATTTGTCATACAAATGCTCCATGGTCCTCGGAAGATTACCTTCGGCTCGTTTCCCTTTTTTCGGAAGACTACTGCGGCATATTTTTACGCTTGGAAGATCACTGCGCCGCTTTTTCTCTCTTGAATCTTCTGCGTCTCTGACGCCTGTTTCCTTTCCTTGCTTCCATGTACTCCGTGATATGATCAGGCTCGACACCGTCCACCCTGCCGTGTCCGTGCACGTAATGAATGGTCTCGAGGAAGGAGCACCACTTGTCCGCGCTGGTTACGATCCATGCCTCGCGGCATCTCGGGATCTTGGTAAGTGTCAGCGGCCACATATGCTTCTCGATGATGTCACGCTCCCTCGGAGTGAGGTCGTAGTCCCTCGACGCGTTCTGGAGCGCAATCCCAGGGTGGTAGAACCCGTGGAGGTTTCGCGGCTTTCTTGCGTCGCCAACGTGCCAGTCGTACAGGAAATAATCATGCAGGAGCGCACCGCGGATCATCTGCTCCTTCTCGCAGCGGATGTGGAGCTTTTCGCTGATGGCGATGCTCACTTTTGCAACGTTGAAGCAGTGCTGGTTGACGGTCATGTCGCCGTGCTGGATGCAGCCCTTGGTCGATTGGAAGTTTTGAGAACGCAAAATGTCGGGCGCTGCTTCCCGGATCTGCCGGTGGAGCTCCCGATGACGCTCAAATTTTCTTTTCCATCTCTCCGCCCTTCTTCTCGAGCGGAGGCTTTCCGTTCGCTGCTTCATACTCTAAAGATCCTTTACGATCAATATCTTCCGCGGATTTCTTCTTCCTCGAAGTTTTCGCCGCCTTCGCCATCCACAGTGGTCTGGCCGTCCTGCGAGCCCTCTGTGCCGTCGCCCTGGCCATCCGCGCCCTCAGCGCCTTGCGTTCCATCGCCCGCCAAGCCGCCGTCAGCACCATCCCCGCCGCTTCCGATCTGCACTTCCACAATGCGATCCTTGGGGTTCTCGCCCTTCGGATAATGATAAACGACGACGGGATATCCCGTCTCCACGTAAGAATATATCTCCGACGCCACCTTCTTTGGCAGGTTAATGCAGCCGTGTGACCCGTTCGTCAGGTAAATCTTTCCGCCAAAGCTTCTGCGCCAGGTCGCGTCATGCATGCCATAGCCGCCGTAAAACGGCATCCAGTAATATACAAAGCTCTCATAGTCCGGGCCGCGCAAAATCCGGTTGGTCTGCTTGTAAGTCACGGCGTAAATGCCCTCCGGCGTTGAGTGCCCGGTCTGCACGTCGCCGGACACAAAGTCCGAATCCAGAACGAGTTCGCCCTGATAATAAAAATACATATGCTGATTTGTCAGGTCGATCTCCGCATAGGAGTCCCCGACGTTTCCGTCAAAAAACACGTAATCCTTCGACTTTGCGACGGGCCTTCGGTCCGTCACGGCGCCTTCCTTGATCAGCGCGATCAGCTCCGGCGCTTCCTTTTCCTCATCGGACTGCCAGCCGGACTTGCACTTTAGCATCACTTCCGCGTCCAGCGAGGTGTGAAATACGTAATGATTTCCGTTGGGATCATATTTCTTCTTCGCGTCCTTCACAAAGGTCGTCACCGCTTCTTCATCCAGCACGGCCTGCCCGTTTTGAATGCTCACCCACTCATGCATCTGCTCCGCGCCAATGGTGAACTTCGCGCCGTACCAGTTGTAACGAATGGTCGCGCCAAGCAAGAGGTTTAAGTCCGCCGCCAGCTTGTTTAGCTTCGCGTCGTCCGCCCTCACCATGGCAACATTATAACATCCCGTGCCCTCAATATCCACCGAATTTTCCAAACGGTCCATGGCCTCCTCGATGGCGGGAAGAGCCTTTCTTGCGACGATCCTCGTGCCGAGCGTGTCCGGGATCACGCGGTAGGCGTTCTCCTCGGGAAGATAGTCACTCAAGTATGCATTCTTCGGCTCGCTAGTCGCCTTTCTGTCAAAGGCATCCCAGCTTTTTACCACCGCCTCGAGCTTTCCGTGATCATATTCCGTGAACTCTTCGAAGGAATATTCCGCCGCCGACCTTCCGTAATCCAAGATCCAGCGGTAAGGGTCCTGTTTGGCAAAAACCTGCGAAACGTAAAGCGCCGTATCCACCTTCTGAAGTGAGACGTCCTCGGGCGTCAGAACGCCAAGGACCGTGTTACGCGTGGGATCCTTGGGATCGCGCCCGCGCACCTCGAGGCGAAAGCCCGCAAGGCGGCCGTCCAAAAGCTGCGTAACGCGAGCAGGCGTAAGCCCCGAACAGTCAATGCCATTGATGCGAACACCCGGCAAAAAAACTTCTCTGTAGCGGCAAACGCCATAATAATATACGCCTGCTGCCGACAGCAAAGCGATCACCAATATTGAGATGCATCCAATGAGTAACTTCTTTTTCATCAATCCAATGCTTGTCCAAACTTTTCGCGGCAATATGCCTCGATGATCTTCTCCTCGGAGAAATAGTATTTCTGGCCTTTGATCTCCTGATATTCCTCATGACCCTTGCCAAGCAGGGCAATAATATCCCCGGGCCTTGCGTTGTCGATGAGGTAATGAATGGCCTCCTCTCGGTCAATGATCGTGATATATTTTCCGCCGTGCACGGCAAGGCCTTCGATGATGGTCTTGTTGATCTCCTCCACCTCTTCGTCGCGGGGATTGTCCATGGTCAGGACCGTGAGATCAGCATATTTTCCCGAAGCCTCTCCCATGTCAAAGCGTCTTGCCTTCGCGCGGTTTCCGCCGCCGCCAAACAGGCAGATCAGGCGCTCCGGATTGTAGCTTTTCAGCATGGACAAAAGGTTCTCGGCGCTGACGGCGTTATGCGCGTAATCGATCAGCATCGTGCCGTGGCCTGCCATGCAGGTCATCAGCTGCGTGCGGCCCTTGACGTAAACCTTCTTCAGGCCTGCGAGGATGGTCTCTTTCGGGATGCCCATTTCGGCCGTGATCGCGATCGCGATCAGCGCGTTCTCCACGTTAAAGGTACCCGGCATCGGGATGCTGACCTGTGCGTCCATCTTGCCGGAGAGCCGGAACGTAACGCCAAGATAGCTCCCCTCCCAAAGATTCTGGACTTCACTTGCCATGTAGTCGGCCTCACCCTTTTGTGAAACGGTGACAACGCGGTCCTTCGCAAGCTCCGTTGCTTCCTGCCATCTCGGATCGTCCTTGTTCGCGATCACGGGGCCGGTCTGCCTGAACAGCAATTTCTTGCAGTCAAGATATTCCTGGAAATCCTTGTGTTCGTCGGGGCTGATGTGATCCGGTGTGATGTTGAGGAACGCGCCGTATGCAAACTCGATCCCTGCGGTCCTGCCAAGCTTTAATGCCTGGGAGGAAACCTCCATCACTGCATAGGTGCAGCCTTCCTCAAGCATCTTCGCGAAAAGGCGTTGCAGCTCATAGGATTCCGGGGTCGTGTTTGCGGTTTTGAATTTTTCCTCGCCGATAAAGGCGCCAAGCGTGCCGATCATGCCGACCTTATTGCCTGCCTCTTCGAGGATCTTCTTGATCATATGCGTGGTGGTCGTCTTGCCCTTGGTTCCGGTCAGACCGATAACCTTAAGCTTCGACGCGGGATTGCCGAACCAGTTTTTCGCCGCATATGCCAACGCTTCGCGGGTATTCTCTACACGGATGACGGTGGGAGCTTCGCTGCCTTGCGCTTCGGCCGTAGCGCCGCTCTGTGCGCCGGCGTTTTTCATGAGGTCCGCGACTGCTGCCTCATCCTCCACAAGAAGCGTCGCAGCGCCTTCTGAAACTGCCTGCGCCGCAAAGACATGACCGTCAAACTTCGCACCCTTCAGGCACACAAACGCGCAGCCCTTCTCCACCTTTCTGGAGTCGTAAACAAGCGCCGTAACCTCCGTCTCAAGGCTGCCCTGCAAAAGCTTATATTCCATTCCCGCCAAAAGTTCGCTTAATCTCATGTGAAATCCCTTTCTTTTATGGTCAGATCAGTCATGCATTGACCGTAGTTCGATCCGATCTAAAATCCCCTGTACGGAGACATTCTGATGCGTTAAATACATGCGACAAACGTTCTCGATGAATTTCTCATCCGCCTTTGTCTTTTTCTGGATCTTTTTAATGTCATATCCCTTGTCGATCAGCTTCATGATCTTCTCCACAAGGGCATATTTTTCGCTGTCTCGGAGCGGCGCATCCTGGGCCGATTTCTCCTCGATGGGACCTCCGAGAACCGCCTTGGGCGCATGTCCATAATATACTATTTTAGGCCCTAATTTCAAGAGCTTTTCCCAACTCTTTCCAATCTCCGTGCCCCGATGCAGTTCGAGCTCATATAAGAGATTCAGATCCCCCACGAAAAGGGTACCGTCGTCAAGCCATAACGAGATGGAATCGTCGCTGTGACCAGGCGTGTGAAGGAGCTCCCCGTCGATGCCAAATCCCTTGAGGACGGCGCGGCTTTCCCCGAGCGGAAAGACCTTGCAATCCCCGTCACGGATCGGCACAAAAAAAGAACCCTTTTCCTTGGCGAAAATCTCATCGGCCGCATGGACAAAGGGCTTTTGCAACTCCGGGATCAGGATGGTAGCGCCTTGGTCTGCGATCTCCTGCGCGATCCCACAATGATCCGGATGAAAATGTGATATGATAATGCCGCTCACTTTCTGCACGGGGATCTGTAGCTCGCCCATCGCCCTGCAAAAAGCAGGAAACGTGCCAGCCCACCCCGTGTCAAAAAGGATCATGCCAAGGTCACCTTCGATCAGGTACGTGTTGGTGTTGGAATAACGAAGTTCTTTTACTTTCATGCCTCTGGATGATATTCTCCTTCATATACCACGTAGGAGGGACCCTTCATGTGCACCACGCCCTGCGAGTCCCACTCCACGTGCAATGTTCCGCCGATCTGCTCCACGTCCGCAATGCGGTCGCATAGGCCAAGCCGGTGCATGAAAACAACGGCCGTGCAGCACCCCGTGCCACAGCCGATCGTTTCGCCCGTGCCGCGCTCCCACTCGCGGATCTTCAAGTGCTGCCTGTCCACAAGCTGTACGAAAGTCACGTTCGTCCTGCGTGGAAAAACTGAGTGGTTTTCCACAAGGGGTCCGTATTTCTCAATATCGAGGGTGGATAAGTCGTCCACCTGAATGAGCGTGTGTGGATTGCCCCAGGAAAGCGAGGATGCGATCATCGTCTTATCCCCAACCTGGATGGGCTGGGTGAAGAATTCGTCCTTGTCGGTGCTTACCGGGATCAGGGACGGCGTGAAGATCGGCTCGCCGATCGCCGCCTCGATATTCGTGACCTTGCCGTCCTCCACGGTCAGGAGGATCGTCTTTTCGCCGCCGAGCGTCTCGATCTTCACGGTGGTTTTATCGGTCAGGCCGTGATAATAGACGAACTTGCCGACGGAACGCACGGCATTGCCGCACATTTCCGCTTCCGTGCCGTCCGGATTAAAGATGCGCATGCGAAAATCACAGCGGTCGGACGGGCAGATCAACACCAGCCCGTCCGCGCCTATGCCAAAATGCCGATTTGACATCTTGATCGCGAGTTCATTTGGATTTTCAATGGTTTGATGGATGGCGTCGACATACACGTAATCATTGCCGAAGGCCTGCATTTTAGTGAATTTGATGTTCATGCGATTCCGTCCTCTTGCACTTTTGAAGTGCCTTTTGTCCTTGCGATGCGCTTGTTCTAAATCGATCAGCGATTCAGCGCCTGGTCAAGGTCAGCGATGATGTCGTCCACGTTCTCGATGCCAATGGAAATGCGAACGAAGGCCTTCGTGATGCCAAGGGCCATCTTGGTGTCATCGGGAATGGACTCGTGGGTCTGCGTCCAAGGGTAAGTGATCAAAGTCTCAGTACCGCCAAGACTCTCCGCAAACAGGATCATGTTCACGTTGGAAAGCAGGTCCTGGGCCGTCTTTTCGCTGTCAAGCTCGAAGGATATCATGCCGCCAAAGCCCGTGCACTGCTTCTTACTGATCTCATAGCCCTTGTGGTTCTCGAAGCCGGCGTAATATACCTTCTTCACCTTCGGCTGGGTCAGAAGCCAGTTTGCAACCTTGCGCGCGTTCTCATCATGCTGACGCATGCGAAGGGACAAGGTCTTCAGGCCGCGGAGGATCAGCCAGCAGTCAAACGGCGCCAGCTGTGCTCCCATGGACTTGATCTGGCCCTGGAAGAACGGAATTCTTGCGGGATCTTTTACGACAACCACGCCCGCGATCACGTCATTGTGGCCGGTCAGATACTTCGTGCCGCTGTGCACGACAATGTCCGCGCCGAGATCGAGGGGCTTCTGGAAATAGGGCGTTAAAAAGGTATTGTCCACAACGAAAATGCAGTTATTCTCCTTCGCGATCTTTGCGATCTCCTGGATGTCAGCCACCTTCATCATCGGGTTGGTGGGCGTCTCGAGGAAGATCATCTTCGTCTCGGGGCGAAGCGCGTTCTTGATGTTGTCAAGCTCCGTCATGTCAACGTAGGTGAACTCACAATTGAATTTGCTGAAGATCTCATCGCAGATACGGAAGGTGCCACCGTAAATGTCATCGCACAGGATCACGTGATCTCCGTTCTCAAGAAGGTTGAACACCGCCATGTTGGCCGCCTGTCCGCTAGTGAAGGCAAAGCCCTCGGCTCCGTTCTCAAGAATGGCCATGGTGCGCTCAAGCTCCTGGCGGGTCGGATTCTGCACGCGGGAGTAATTATATCCCGTCGACACGCCAAAGGTAACGTGGCGGAAGGTCGCCGTCTGGAAGATGGGGAAGCTGACTGCTCCCGTGATGGGCTCGCATCCCAATGCGCCGTGCACTACCTTGGAATCAAAATGCAGGTTTTCCTTTCTGTCAAATTCGCTGTAAGCACATTCTTCTCTCATACTTTTTCCACCTTTCTGATCTGCTTAATATACTGATGTTTTCTGTTTTTTGCTGTTTCTGTTTTGGGCTCTTTACGCCTGATATCGCGGGCTCTCTGCCTTGATCTTGTCCACCAGCGCATTATCCACGCGGAAGGACTCTCGCATCTTTTGCAGGGCCTTTTGATAGGTCCAGTCATCCAAATGATTCTTCTTGCTTACCATGTAAGCGCAGGTCTTTTCCGGGTACTTGGCCATGGCCGTGGCAATTGCCCACGCAATTCCCATCTTTGCATAATATTCTTCCGCATAAAGGCTGTCCCAAATTGCCAGCGCCTTGTCGATATATTCATCCGTAATGAACTGGCTCATCAACATGACCGCCACGACCCGCACCTCAAATTCCTGCTTGGAATCCTTGAATTCCATGAGGAGATCAAAGGTCTCCTTGGGGAATTTCTTCGCAATCTTGAACGTGCTGCAAAGCGCGTCGTTCACGGCCCAGTCATGCACCTTGGGGATGAATTCCCGAAGGTAATTCAAGATGGTGTGAATGTCATCCTTGGCATATCCGATCACAAAGGCCTGCAGCATTTCCATCTCGTAGGTGTCCATGGGGTTATGCTCCAGAAAAAAACGATAATCTTCCTTTGCGATCCTTTTTGCCAATTCCCGAAGGTCCGGCTGACGCACCCCCGCGGAAGGCTTTGCCGTAGGATTTAGCTTGTCATATAGCTCCGCATTGTTGCCGGAGAGCTTCTTTATTTCTTCCTTGATCTGTTTGATCGTCATTTGCATATACCACTAAATGTTGAGTGCATGTTGCGACAATTCCACAATATACACCATCATCATATCATAATCGCGCTTTCTTTTCAATCCGAAAACCAGTCTTAAGTCATGGCATATGGGCTCTCCACGATCTCGATCTGAATGCCCTTTTCCTCAAAGAGCTTCAGGTCCTCCTCCGCCGCGTCCCAGTCAGTGATCATAAGGCTTAGCCGCTCGGCCGGACAAATGCTCACGACGGAATGAAAACCGATCTTTTCCTTTGGATAAAGGCCGATCACCTCCTTAGAGGCATCGATCAATGCGTTGTAAAATGCGATCGCAGCCGTTCTCTGAAGGGAGATTCCAAAGTCCGCCGAAATGGAAGCGGAAGTCAAAAAGCACTTGTCAAACCGAAGACGTTTTACCATCTCCGTTGCGAAGGAATCATAGCAACAACCCTTGTCATCCATCTCGCCGCCAAGTAAGATCACGGAAACATTGTCCATTTTCCGCAGCTCCTCCGCTACGATAATGGAGTTGGTGATCACGCGAAGCTTTAGCTCGGACGGAATGTTCTGTGCCATGAAATATCCTACCGTACCCGAAGTGATAAAGATCACGTCATTGTTCCGAAGCTTGGAAACCGCGCGAAGCGCGATCTGATAGTAATTTTCCTTGACCTTTTTGATGTCCCTTGCCGTATCCTTTGGCGGACGACCAATGCCCACCTGACGGATCGGAAGCGCCCCGCCGCGGGTGCGCTTTAAGAGCTTTTTTTCGTCCAGAATGCGAAGGTCCCGCTTTGCGGAATCATAGCTCACCTGGAACTGCTCCTGAATGTCGTCCGTGGATATATAGCCCTTTTCCTCGAGCCAATCTAAGATTTTTTGATGCCGTTCTTCGATTAACATGCTTATCCCCCGTTTTAGGTATGCCTTACCCAGCTCCACTCAAGGCTGTTCATGCCTTCCTTCCCCTCTGCAAGGTCCGAAAGCTCCTTCCTGCAAAGCTTGGCCGCGCGCTCGATAAACTCATCCGCCATGTCTCTGGTAAAGAAAAAGCATTCTTCGTTGGAATTAACTGGCTGAAACTGCTTTCTTATGTTGGCTGCGAATTGTCTTACGTCAAATTCCGCAACCATAAGAATGGGCTCTCCTGATAAGTCGAGTGGCTGGATCATGTCTGGATCCAAATGATATTTCTTCGCCACATATTCATTTGTGAGTTCGTAATCCCGATGGAGTTTTTCCACGTTTCCCGAAGGCAACGGATCCCAGTTATGCTCAGAATATACAAAATATCTGTAAAACACGTCCTGGACCAAGTGAAGATAATAGCCAAGATAAAGGTCGTCGCTCTTCATCCGTTCCCCAAAGCGTTCACGAAAGCTTTCAAAGTCATAGGTCGATCTCGTTTCATTATATACGCGGATCTTGAGATGCCCGTTTCCGTGAATCGCGCCGTCCGGAAGGATGCATCCAAGGCGCAATCTTTCTATATCCTTGACCTGCAAGTCATTTATGATCTGATTTGTAATTGCAAGATGGATCATGCTGGATGCCATGGATTCTTCCCCCTTAAGTTCATATTAACGAAAAAGGGAACTTATGTCAAGCACAAGTTCCCTTTTTCGTTAACCAATATTTAAAAAAATTAATGCCCAGAACCGGAATCGAACCAGTGACACGAGGATTTTCAGTCCTCTGCTCTACCAACTGAGCTATCTGGGCATCTAAAGCAAATTTGCTTAGAGTAGCGGGGATAGGATTTGAACCTATGACCTTCGGGTTATGAGCCCGACGAGCTTCCAGACTGCTCCACCCCGCGTTATGAAGTTATAAGGTTCTTTAAGAAATGGATGGGGGTGGATTCGAACCACCGAAGCAATTTGCAGCAGATTTACAGTCTGTCCCCTTTGGCCACTCGGGAACCCATCCATATGAAATTTCCAAAAGCCGATAATCGGACTCGAACCGATAACCTGCTGATTACAAATCAGCTGCTCTGCCAATTGAGCCATATCGGCGTATAGCGTTATCGAACTTCAAAAGGAAATGGGGCCTATAGGGCTCGAACCTATGACCCTCTGCTTGTAAGGCAGATGCTCTCCCAGCTGAGCTAAGACCCCGCTTCTCCGGTTTATTTATCATAAACGGGAGCGACCCAGATCGGGCTCGAACCGACGACCTCCGCCGTGACAGGGCGGCGCTCTAACCAACTGAGCCACTGGGCCAAACCTAAGGGAACTTGATTGTACCCTCAAAACCGAAACCGAACGAAAAATCTCCTTATCCTGAATCCGTTCAAACCAAATCAAGGAATGCCAAAAATGGTTAAGCCCTCGGCCTATTAGTGACGGTCGGCTGAACGCGTTGCCGCGCTTACACTCCCGCCCTATCCACCTCGTGCTCTTCAAGGGGCCTTTCTGATTTCTCATGGGAC
>JAEEVF010000012.1 GCA_016290775.1 Acetatifactor sp.
CCTTCTCCGGAGCGGCGCTGTACCTGAACGAGACGGTGGCGATCCGTTACGTGTTCACGGCGGAGAGCCTGAGCGGGCTGACGCTGGAGATGACGGACGACCAGGGGCACGCCTGGACGTTCACGGGGGCGGACTTCAGGGAAGTGACGGATCCCGGCGCGACGCCGAACTCGTACTACGTGGACTTCAGGAAGCTCCACGCGGGTAGGATGAGCGACAGGGTGTACGCGACGTTCCACCAGGGCGGCAAAAAGTCGGTGACGATCGCGTACAGCATCGAGACGTACGTGAAGCTGGCCGGAGGCGGGACGGGAACCTTCCAGAACCTCATGAAGGCAATGATGAAGTACGGCGACGCGGCGAAGGCATATGCCAAGAGCCTTAATGGCAGTAACTGATGGCCTTGGGGCAGGAAACAATTCCTTAAAACCATGAAATGAAACATAAGCAAGACACTGGGGGACGCGGTAAAGACCGCGTCCCCTTTTAATATGCTTCTTTTGTACATTCTTTCGTTGTTTTTGTTGAAGAAACTATGGTTTTATGGTAGGATACTATAGGGGTGTAGCGCATATGCCCTATTTAGGCATGCCTTTTTACGGGCAAGCGGATGGGAAGAGGCAATGGAAGGGATTTATCGTTTTGCTGATACGACGGTTCGGATCAGCTTTCAACATGAATATTTTAAGGCCATGGCTGCGGACTATGAGGTCGCCGCAAAGAAGGCATGCGAGCTCGACGTCACGGGCATGTCCGGCATTGATTGTAAGCCTGAAATAGACGAAACCTTTCAGATCACTGAATCTGACGTTCGCAGCGAAGCCGCGCGAAATGGTGAGACGGATCGCGCAGTTGACGGCATGATCGAGGCGCTGGCCATTTACCGTAAGCTTTGTGAACGCCTGGTTCATCGGAACGTTGTTTTGATCCATGCATCTGCCATTGCCATGGACGGCAAGGCATATTTGTTCCTGGCGCCCAGCGGCACCGGAAAATCCACGCACACAAGGCTGTGGCGGGAAACCTTTGGTGATCGGGTGTTCATGATCAATGATGACAAGCCCCTGCTCCGTTTTGACGGCGAGAGTTTTCAGGCGTACGGAACGCCCTGGAACGGAAAACATCATCTGGATACGAACGTCAGCGTGCCAATCGGAGGCATCTGCTTTCTTGGACGAGGCGCGGAAAACAGAATTTGGAAGGTTAGTGCGGGAGATGGCCTGGTGCAGCTCCTCGCAAGCGTTTACCGTCCAGACGCGGCGGACGGCATGAAAAAAACACTTGAACTTGTGGCCGAGCTAACAAAACGCGTGCCACTTTGGCAAATGGAATGTAACATCTCGCCTGAAGCAGCCATCATGGCTTGCGAGGCGATGACAGGAAAGAGTATTAGGGAGGTAATAATGGCATGAAACTAAAGGAAGGCGTGATCGTAAATGAAATCGACGGACAGACGTTTGCCGTGGACGCAGGCAGTGGGCGTGAGCGCTTTAACGGACTTGTTCGCATGAATAAGACGGGCGGATTTATCGTAGGCCTTTTGCAAAACGAAACGGACATGGATTCCATTGTTCGGGCGTTGACGGAGAAATATGACGTAACGGCGGAAGTGGCACGCGTGAATGCGGCAAAGGTCATTGATGCTTTGGCAGGCGCAGGCCTCCTTGAATAGACATGAAGTACGAAGAATACTTTGAACAATATGGCGATTTGACCTATTGCAACGTCGGTACCAGCATGCTCCCCCTCATCAAACAGGGACGCGACCTTTTTACCATCACCAAAAAGGGCGAGGAACGTTGCAAGAAATACGACGTAGTGCTTTACAGGCGTCCGCCGGGGCAGTACGTTCTACACAGGATCATCGAGGTGCGCCGGGACGATTACGTGATCCTTGGCGATAACTGCATAAACAAGGAGTACGGCATCACGGACGATGACATTCTTGGCGTCATGACTGGGTTTATGCGCAAGGGAAAGAACTATACGTGCGAGAACTTTGGATACAAGGTGTATTCCTGGGTTTGGGTGATGTTTGCCCCTGTGCGGATCCTCGCAAAGCGCGCCATTTTGTGGGTAAAGCGCCACATCAAGAAAATGATCGGAAAGAAGACAAATGGCTGAGAACGAAAAGCAATCCATACAACAACTGAATAAAAAGGGCAAGGGCTTTCAGCATTGGCAGGTCATGGCCGTTCTGATGGCATGCTACGACATTTTGGCTTCAAACGCATCCTATCTGTTTGGACTGTGGGCGAGGTTTGATTTCCAGTACTCGCAGATTCCGGACTACTACCTTCAGTCTGCGATCCGCTTTATCCCGATCTATTCCATCGCAGTTCTGTTTGCATTTGCCTCACATTATCTCTATCAAAGCATTTGGCGGTTTGCAAGCTACAAGGAATTGATCCGACTTATCTCGGCAAATGGCATTACTTTTTTGGTACAACTTTTTGGCATCACGCTTCTCTTTCAAAGGATGCCGTTTGCGTATTATTTCTTTGGCGTGATCCTGCAGTTTTTCCTGACGACGGTTGTTCGCTTTTTCTATCGCTTTGTCGTGCTTGAGCGCGGGAAACGATCCTCAAGCGAATTTGAAAAGAAGGTTATGATCATTGGTGCCGGTGAGGCAGGTCAGGTGCTTCTTCGCGACATTTTCCACGCAAGCGAGATCAATTACAAGGTTTGCTGTTTTATCGATGACAATCCAAACAAATGGCGCAGAAACATTGAGGGAATACCTGTGGTTGGCGGCAGGGAGGACATTCTGAGCGCAGTTGAGAAGTATCAGATCGACCTGATTCTTATTGCAATCCCGAGTGCCTCCAGAGAGCAGACCAGAGACATTCTTGACATCTGCAAAGAGACGGGTTGCGAGCTAAAGCTCCTTCCTGGCATGTATCAGCTTTTGAACGGAGAAGTTTCCCTCAGCAGGATGAAGGAAGTGGCCGTGGAGGACCTTCTCGGACGTGAGCCGATCAAGGTAAACCTAACCGAGATCCTAAACAGCATTGAGGGCAAAGTGATCCTTGTGACTGGCGGCGGCGGATCCATCGGCAGCGAGCTTTGCAGACAGATTGCAGGGCATAATCCTGAGCGCCTCATCATCTTTGACGTTTACGAAAACAATGCGTATGACATTGAACAGGAGCTTAAGAGCAGCTATGCAAACTTAAACTTAACGGTTCTCATTGGTTCCGTGCGCGACAGCAGGCGGCTCAATTCCGTGTTTGAGAAATACCGTCCCGACATTGTATATCATGCCGCAGCCCACAAGCATGTGCCCCTCATGGAGGCCAGCCCTTGCGAGTCCATCAAGAATAACGTGATCGGCACTTACAAAACCGCCTGCGCGGCAATGCAATATGGCGCGAAGCGCTTCGTGCTCATCAGCACGGACAAGGCCGTAAATCCTACGAACATCATGGGCGCAAGCAAACGCCTTTGCGAGATGGTGATCCAATCCATGGATTATATCAGCAGGGAAGGCAAGCAGGACATTTTGCCGAACCTCAGCGGACACAATGACGAAACGGACTCCCGCAAGGTCTTCCTGGATCAAAAGATTGAGACTCGAACGGAATTCGTGGCCGTGCGGTTCGGAAACGTGCTTGGCAGTAACGGAAGCGTGATCCCGCTGTTCCAAAAGCAGATCGCAAAGGGTGGCCCCGTGACCGTCACGCACCCCGACATCATCCGCTATTTCATGACCATTCCCGAGGCCGTAAGCCTCGTTTTGCAGGCGGGCACCTACGCAAAGGGCGGCGAGATTTTCACTCTTGACATGGGCGAACCTGTTAAGATCGACACTCTGGCGCGCAACCTGATCAAGCTTTGTGGTTACAAGCCCGACGTGGACATTAAGATCCAGTACGTGGGCCTTCGCCCCGGCGAAAAGCTGTATGAGGAAAAGCTCATGGCGGAAGAGGGCCTTGAGCGCACGGCCAACGAGCTCATTCACATCGGCAAGCCCATCCCCTTCGACATGGAGGCCTTCATGGGCCAACTCGAAGAACTGGCCCAGGCCGCATATGGAAACGATGAAGATATCCGAAGAATGGTAAAGAAGATCGTGACGACATACCATCCAATGCACTTATAGGGGAGATTTGATCCGCCAATGAAAAGAGAAGAAGAAAATACGCAAGAGGAAGCCTTGAAGGCAAATGCGTATGAGAAAAATTTCATGGACATGATCTGGCTGATCTCCTGCCTGGTCCGCGGGGAGGCCCCGGATGAGAATCGACTAAAGAGTCTGGATCCTTTGGCTCTTTGTCAGATCTCAACTGGACACAGCCTGGATGCGATCACGGCAGAAGCTGCCGCGCATGCCGGAATCCAAAACGTGGAGCTTCAGAAAAAAAAGGCCAAGGCAGTACAAAGGGCCATGCTTTTTGAGGCGGAGCGTCGAAAGATCCTTGAGGCGTTCGAGAAAAACGGAATCTGGCATGCCCTTCTAAAGGGCGTGGTCCTTCAGGATCTTTACCCTGGATACGGACTTAGGCAGATGACTGATAATGACATCTTGATCGATGCTGATGCAGCAGGTGAAGTCAAGGATGTCATGGAGAAGCTCGGATACCAAATGGTAGAGTTTGGAAATGGGTATCATGACGTGTATCACAAGGAACCGGTGTATAGTTTTGAAATGCACACAAAACTATTTGCCGAATTCCACAAAAAGAATCTTTTTGAGTATTATCATGACGCAAAAAGCCGATTTGTGAAGGATGATGACAACGGTTATGGCTATCATCTTTCTCCGGAAGACTTTTACGTTTATATGATCGCGCATGAGTATAAGCATTACTCCAGAGAGGGGATTGGCCTTCGCGCGATCCTCGACACATACCTCTTTTTGAAGCACAACAAGCTTGACATGGATTATGTCCTTGCAGAAATGAAGAAGCTTGACATAGCGGGCTTTGAAAGGGACAATCGAGAACTTTCCATGCATCTTTTTGATGGCGTCACGCTGAATGAAAGCGAAAGGGAAATGTTAAGCTATGTCATGCATTCAACGATGACAGGTTCCATAGACAATATGGTGGCCAACGCATGCAACGAACGGGATTGGACGGCCGTGGATTATTCCCTTCATCGCTTTTTCGTGCCGCTCAGCCGCAAAAATGAAAATTACGCACGTTTTGAAAAGCGTTATCCTCTTTTTTACAAATACAAGATACTGCTTCCGTTCCTTCCCTTTTATCGGACTTTCTTATCCATAAAGGGTGGAAGGTTCGTGAAGGAAGCGAAGGCCATGAAAAATGCTGGCAAGGACGAGAACCATGTGCCCGAGGGGTCTGACGGAGGAGATGAAAACATATGAATTATCTTGTAGTGGTAGCACACCCGGATGATGAGGTTTTGGGAGCAGGAGCAACAATAAGCAAATTGATCAAAGAGGGAAATCGCGTTGCGATCGCGATCATGGTAGGCAAGGCTGCGGCCAGGGCAAACCTTTCCGCATCCCTGTCCGAGGACGAAGCGAAAGCAATGTCGATCCTTGGCGTTGAGAAGGTATATCATGCCGATTTTCCGAACATTGAAATGAACGTTACGCCGCATCTTTCACTTGTCAAGTTTATTGAATCCTGTATCTTGGATTGGCAGGCAGAAGTACTGATCACGCACCATCCGTCAGATACCAACATCGATCATCACGAAACGGGCAAGGCAGTGAATGCGGCGTGCAGACTGTTTCAGCGAACGGAAGGTGTGCCGCGGCTGAAGGAATTGCTTTACATGGAAGTGCCTTCCAGCACGGAATGGAGTTTGAATGCGGCGGAGAACCGATTCGTTCCGAATACTTTTGTTGAGATCGGCGAAGAGGGCCTGAACGTGAAATTGAGCGCTCTGGAGGCCTATCAAGGTGTCATGCGGGAATACCCTCACCCTAGGTCGAAAAAGGCAATAGAGGGGCTTGCGGCGTATCGTGGAGCACAGTCCGGCAGGGTTTACGCCGAGGCGTTTGATTGTGTTTTTCGCTGCATTTGATTTTTGAAAATCTTTGGTTGATCGGAGATGCTATGAAAGAATATTTTAGAGTATCTGCATCCAAATATGATGCCACAAAGAGTTTCGACGTGGTTCGCCCGTCTTCGCTGGGTCACCCGAAGGACAACTCCGTGATGTTTGTCACCCCAGAGTACTTAGATCGCTGGGAGGCTACGCTTTCCGTCAAGGAATGCATTGTGATCTGGCCTCAAAACGTTGAAGTGCCGGCAGAGCTTTCGGCAAAACACGCCGTGATCCCGCACAGGGAACCGAGACTTGGATTTGCAGAGTTTTTCCGTGATAACGGGATCACTTACAATCGCAAACCTGAGGCATTTCAGATCGTTAACGGAGCCTATGTTTGCGAAGGCGCGTCCATTGGGCGTGACTGTGCGATCTTTCCCGGTGCTTACGTTGATTCAAGCGTTGTGATCGGTGACAATTGCTATATTGGTTCCGGCGTGAAGCTGATTGGTGACGTAATGATCGGAAGCAACTGCATTATCCGCGAGAACACGGTGATCGGGTCAGATGGTCTTACTACGCGAAGAAGTGAGGACGGAAAGGTTGTGACGATCCCACAGTTTGGCGGCGTGACCATTGAAGATAACGTGCAGATCGGTGCCAACGTGGTTGTCTGCAAAGGCGCCATTGACGATACGGTCATTCATTCCGGATGCCGCATCGATAACTCATGCTTTATCTCGCATAACGTACAAGTTGGTGAGGACACGCTGATCGTCGGCGAGACGATCATGTTTGGCAGTTCCTCAACGGGAAAGCAAGTCTTTATTTCGGGCAACAGTACGATACGCGACGGCGTATCGATCGGAGACAAAGCATTCGTTGGCATGGGTGCCGTTGTTGTTCGCCCCGTACCGGCCGAAACTGTCGTAAAAGGGAATCCTGCGAAAGGCGAAGGGGTCTGACTGCCATGGCGTATGTGAGCAAACATGTCTTCACGGAGAAACAAAAAAGGTACCTGAAGATCAAACGGGTTTTGGATATCCTTTTGGCGTTGATCCTTCTGATCCCAGCCTCGATCATCATGCTTGTTTTTGCGATCTGGATCAGGCTTGAATCGAAAGGTCCTGCGATCTTCAAACAGCGACGTCCCGGATATCATCAGAATATCTTTACGCTTTACAAGCTTCGGTCCATGCGGATCGAGACAAGAGACAAAGACGGCAAGGCTCTTTCTGATCAGGAGCGTATGACCCTTTCCGGAAAGGTTGCAAGAAAGACAAGCGTAGATGAATTGCCGCAGCTTTTGAACATTCTGAAAGGTGAGATGAGTTTCATTGGCCCAAGACCTTTTTTGATCAATGATCTCGACTCCTATAACGAGGAACAGCTGGTCCGCTTTGAAGTGTTGCCGGGCATAACGTCCTGGACGGCGATCCACGGACGCAATAACCAGACCCTTCAGGAAAAGTATGACCAGGAGATCTATTACGTAAATCATATCAGCTTTGCGATTGACATGAAGATCTTTTTCAAGACGATCGGTCTGGTGCTGAGCCAGAAGGACGTGGAGGATCACGTGACGGACGGGCGTATTGCGGCTGAGATTATAGAGGATGACAAATGAAACGAGTATTGATCACCGGCAAGGGAAGCTATGTCGGCACGTATGTTGCCAATTGGCTGCAGCGGCATTCGGACGAATTTGAGATCGAGATCCTTGACATGCTGGACGAGGAGTGGAGTCACTTTGATTTTCACGGCTTTGATTCAGTATATCACGTCGCCGGGATCGCGCACGCTGACATCTCCCACGTGAGCGAGGAAACCAAGCAGCTTTATTACAAAGTGAATTGTGATCTGGCCGTACAAACGGCGAAAATCGCGAAAGAAGCAGGCGTAAAGCAGTTTATTTACATGAGCTCGCTCTTGGTTTACGGCGATCGCGGAAATGGGTCCTACAGGAACAAAGAGCTGATCGGGAGAGAAACCACGCCCAAGCCCTCTAACTTTTACGGTGACAGCAAATGGCAGGCGGAACAGAAGCTGTCGGAGCTTGCATGCGACGCTTTTCAGATCGCAATCCTGAGGCCTCCAATGATCTACGGCCCAGGCTGCAAGGGAAATTACAACGGTCTGCGCAAGATCGCCATGAAAAGCCCGTTGTTTCCCAAATTTGAAAACCAGCGTTCCGTTCTGTTCATCGGTAACCTGAGCGAGTTCGTGAGATTATTGATCCTTGATGGACGCGGCGGCGTTTTCTGGCCGCAGGATCCGACATTTGTCAGAACGTCGGATTTTATTCGAGAGATCGCAAATGCACATGGCAAGAAGCCATGGATCACCAAGAGCCTGAACTGGCTTGTTCCAGTGGGGGCGTGTTTCCCGGGCAAGATCGGAAGCCTTGTGAACAAAGCGTTTGGAAGCCTGGCGGTGGACGCCGCACTTTCAAAGGAGTTTGAGGGGAAATATCAATTATTCACGTTTGAAGAAAGCATTCGCCAGACGGAGGCTCAATGAAGATCAGTATATCCATCGTAACATACAACAGCATGGAAGACATTGACGGGGTGTTGGAAAGCATTCAGAACTGTGATTGCTTTGCGGACGTTGAATTGTTTGTCATTGACAATGCGTCAACGGATGGAACGGCTGAACACGTGAAGCAGAAATACCCTTTTGCGAAGGTGATCAGCAGCCAGACCAATGGTGGATATGGTCATGGTCACAATCAGGCACTGCCGCACCTTTCGTCGGACGTCCATTTTGTGATCAATCCGGACATTCGCTTTGAAAAGGACATACTTAGTCAGACGGCACGGTTTTTACTGGATTCGGAGGACGTGGCGCTCTGTACGCCTGAGATGTTTACCGAAGACGGAAAATATGTCTATCCGCCCAAAGCGCAGCCTAGGCTGCACTATATAGCGGCAAGGTTTTTAGGGCGTCTTAAATGCCTTCAGAAATGGCGTGACGCGTACGTGATGGCAGATCAGGTTAGACACAATGACGGCGCACCCTTTGACATTGGATTTTGTTCCGGCGCCTTTATGGCGATCAAGACAAAGTACCTTCAGGAGGTGAAGGGCTTTGATGACAGGTATTTCCTCTACTACGAAGACGCTGATCTGACAAGAAAGCTTCTCAAATATGGACGATGCGTATGCATTCCAAAACTGTCGATCATACATGAAGGAAAGAGAGCCGCGTATAGATCGCGCGAAATGCGCAAGATCATGATACGTTCCATGATCAGATATTTTGGCAAATGGGGTTGGAAACTGTGAAGATCATAGTGATGAGGCTGGGGACCAGCGATTTTGGAAAAATCGGCACTTATAACGTTCAAGAAGTTGGTCTGGCAAACGCCTTGATCAAGAAGGGACACGAGGTTACGGTGTTGTATCTGAACAGACCCGTGAGCGAAGTGACGCAGGATGAGTTGTATCCGTTTGTATATTACGTGCCAAGCAAACATATCGGCCTGCATGGAATTTTCAACGTTGAGTTGATGTCCCGCTTTTCGCCTGAGAGTATCATTCTGTTTTCGGACAATCAATTGTGGGCAAAGAACGTGATCAACTGGGGAAGGAAGAACGGAGTAAAGGTAGTGCATTACTTCGGTAACGTGCTGTCGGACAATCCCCAATGGCTGCATCAGTTCTACACAAAGTTGATCCTCAAAAGGAATATAGGTTCGTATCATCATTCCGTCAACGTTGCAAAAACCAACAAAGTGAAAAATGAAATGACAAGGCTACAGGTGCCTTGTGCAGGAGTGATCCGTGTTGGCCTCGATGACGGCATTCTCCAAAAGGAGAAGAATAAAGATCTTGCGACGCGCAGGGCTTTGAACGTGGCTGACGATGAGACCGTCATTTTGTTTGTTGGAAGGTTGGTTGATTACAAGAAGCCTTTGTTGGCATGTGACATTCTGAAGGCATTCCAAGAAAGAGGAAACAAGGCAAGTCTTTACGTGATCGGAAAAGGACCTTTGGAAGAAACGCTTCAGGATTACGTGAAGGAACAAGGGCTAGAGGAATCCGTGCACTATATTGGTCGGGTGAATTATGAGGAGATGTACAAGTATTTTGTGGCTTGCGATTGCCTGATCAACCTTTCTCCCAAGGAGATTTTTGGCATGACGATCCTGGAAGCCATGTATTACGGACTGCCCGTGATCGCTCATGTGGCACCGGGACCCAATGACATCATTCGAGATGGAGAAAACGGTCTTTTGGTTGATTCTGAAGATGTTTCCGTGTGGATCGAAAAGATTCAGGAGGCACTTGAGAAGAAAGAGGCACTGGCGCACAATTCCATTGCCGATATTACGGAAAACTATCTGTGGGATCAGATAGCAGATCAGTTTTTAGCATTTATTTGAGGTGATCACATGCATGATCTGGAGACGAATTCTGAAATAAAAACTGGGATTGTCATTCTGAATTATAACTCCCATGATCTTACGGTCGCATTGGCGAAAAGGCTTGCAGATTATGACGCGATCGACGAGATCTGCGTTGTGGACAACCATTCCCAAGATGATTTTGACGGAGAGTTTCAAAACGATAAGATCCACTACGTGAAAAGCGAAAAAAACGGCGGATATAATGCCGGCAATAATATCGGCCTAAGGTACCTCGTTGAGGAAAAGGGTTGTAAATATGTTTTCATCGCAAACCCTGACGTAACCTTCGAGAACAGTGCGATCGTCAACATGGTCCGGTATTTCGAAAAAGATGAAAAGCTTGTTCTTCTCTCAACGAAGCGCTATGGATATGACAACTCGATCATCCATCAGTACTTTGATTTTCCGAAGCTTCGCGATTCCATCCGCAGCTGCTTTTTGATAACGAGACTTGGAGTTCAAAAGGCGAGGAACTTTCAACAAAACTTTGAGATTGATCATGCCATTGACGGGATCAGGTATGTAGATGCCGTGCCCGGAGCCTTTTTTGGATTGAGAAGCTCCTTTGTTCAGGAGATTGGTTTTTTGTGGGAAGGAATCTTCTTATACGGCGAGGAGATCATTACTGGCCGTCAGGCATCGGAATTGGGATATAAGGCCGGGATCATCAACACGGACGAATATGTTCATCATCACAAAATGGTGGGTCTGACAAACATGAAGATGTTTTGGAATGACAGGGTGTCAGCGAGCAAATATTATAAAAAATTCCACTTGCTGAATTGGTACCAGCAATTAGAGTTCGACATTGCCAGGGGATTTGGAACCTTGGAATATGGCCTCGCATCATTTGCCATGCGGTTACTAAGAGGCGGAAAAAGGTGAAAGTATGATACGGCAGGAAGAATACATAAGTTTTTTGGCGAAAGACTATTATGACGCTTTTTTCGAACTGGGTCATGCGATCGCAGGGCACAATGGACCGCATGGGCATGAGGACACGCCCGTTCGGAACACGGCGCATTATCTGATCATTTATTCGTACCTTTACAAGAAAGAGCGAGAAGAGAAGTATCTGGAGCTTTGCAAGAAGTTCGCGGACTATTTGTGTGACGAGCAGGCAAAGACTGTTTCCGGTGCCATACAATGTATGGTGAGTGATCAGTTTGACCATTTGAACGGACTGATCGGGCAAGCCTGGGTTGTGGATGCTTTGCTATATTACTACGAGATCTCCAAGGAAGAAAGATGCCTTGAGACCGCAAGGAAAATATACCTTTCTCAGCCTTATGACAAAGAGTTGCATCTATGGAGACGAACGGAACTTGACGGGACGGACATTGGCCCTGACACGACCTACAACCATCAGGTCTGGTTTGCGGCGTGCGCTCAAAAACTGGAGGATTACTGCGAGGATCTTGAGGTTCATGACCAGATCGTCGATTTCCTGACGAAAGGGGCAGATCGAGATTTCAGATTGTACTCCGACGGATTGTTGTATCATAGCATTGGGTTACCTGATAAATCCATTCGCAGAAAGCTGTTCATTAAAACCCTGTTAACACCTTTTGCGTTTTTGAATCCCCAGAAAATGGACAGAAAATATATTGTTAAGGCATATCACATTTTTGACATGTATGGCTTCGCCATGCTGAAGGAAAAGTACGGGGATCTCCCTTTGTTTTCTTCCGACCGTTTTCGGAGGGCAGTTGAATGCGCATTAGACATAACGGCGTATGATCGCAGGAATGGTGTCCCGTGCGCATTGAAAAAGGGAAGTTCCTTTAATGTCTTTGGATATTCCTATAATGCTCCTGCCTTTGAGTATCCATATGTGGCGCAGGCCTTTGGAACAGTTGACGTTTCGCTCAATGATAGGATTTTTGAAACGCAGAAAAAACTCATGTATGATGAACAGACAAAGATGTTTTCGAGGCGTAATCCAGACGGCGAAACATGGAATGCAAAAACATATGAGATTGTTAGATTCTTAGGGTGACGACAGACAACAAGTTTAGGAAGTACTGAGCATGGACATAAGTTACGTAAAGATTTCAATCTTTATATTGTTGATCGCAGCTAACATACTGATACCATTCGATCAGAGACTTGGCTCGATACATATCAGGGTAACGAAGCACAGATATGTTTCGCTAAATGATCTGGTTGCCTTGGCTTTTTTGGTTTTTTTAGCTTTTTTATGTATCAGCGACAACGATAATCCGGACTATTACAACTACAAAAGGACATATGTTCTAGGCATTGAAGATAGCCCTGACATGGGTTTTATTCTGGTCAAAAACATTGCAAAGGCGTTAGGTTTCTCCTTTGAAATGTTTCAAACGATCATGTATGTTTGTGTGTTTTCCATTCTTTGGATGGCATTGTGCAAGCTGAACGTCAATAAGAATCTTGTTCTGTGCCTCTACGCATTTTTCCCTTTCGTTTATGATGCGATCCAGATCCGGCTGTTTTGTACGACAAGTATCATGCTTTATTCGTTGCACTTTTTGATGGAAAGAAAAAAGAGCGGCGTTATCAAATATGTGATCGGCATCCTGATCGCATCTTCTTTTCATGCGCTTGGGATCGTCTATTTGCTGTTCCTGATGGTCATGCTCGATGACACTAAAAAAAGCAAGCAGACTTTTTTGAGGATCGTGTTCGCGGCTTCGTTTCTCTTAATGCTTACGTCGTTCTTCAGTGATTCATTTAAGAATTTGCTCACATATCTTTTCTCGCTCAGCACCACGGAGAAAAAGTTTAATTACTATAACAGGGGGACGAACTGGAGAAATATCTTTATTCTGATCATGCAAGAGGCATTTTTCTACTTCTCTTCAAAGATCAACAAGGATATCATGGAAAAATCCAAATCGTCGACATGCCAAAAGTATCACTTGATGTCTGAACTGATCTATGGATGTAATCTGGCAATATGCTGTACTTTGCCGTTGCTCATGATCTCACAGAATTTCCACAGGCTATATCGTAATATTTCGATCATCAACTATGGGATTTTGGGCTTTTATTGCGGGAACAAGGTGAGCGACAACAGGAAATATCTTTGTGTCATATTGCTTGCGTTAGGCTTTCTAAGCAGCCTGTCATGGAACTATTATCAGGATTCGTTTGAAAAAGTATTCTTAGTTTTCTTTAATTAGCTCCGCTTTTGCATGCATTTGCGGATCGAGGCATTGATTGGAGATGGGCCATGTCTCAGAACGGGAGTTCCTTACGGAAAACTTTATCAGATATCATCAGGGTTTCAGGAAGCAACATGGTGAAATTGCTTTCTGGTGTTTTGGTTGGGTTCCTTTTGCCTAAGATCGTCGGTGTGACGGATTATGGGTATTTTAAAACATTCACTTTGTATGTCTTGTATGTGGGGCTCTTTCATTTTGGCATTGTGGACGGGATCCATCTGAAATATGGAGGATGGGACTACCAGGACCTTGACAGACATTCTTTTAGGTTCTATACGGCGGCCCTGTTTATGATCGAGGTCGTTATCGGCGCAGTCATCTGCGCTGTGGCCATGTTGTTCCTAACGGGCGAATATCGTTTTATTTTCTTTTGCCTTGGTATCTATCTGATCGTGCATAACGTTACGGGGTATTTTCAGTCGATTTCACAGGTGACGAGCAGATTTCGTGAGCTTTCTCAAAGAACAGTCATACAATCGGTGCTTACGGCGTTGGCTGTTGCCCTTCTTTGGATCAGCCCCAAGATTGCTCCCGTCCAGATTTCCTACAGAATCTACACTGTTTTCTACGTGCTGATCGAAGCCTTTCTTGCAGTATGGTATGTTTTCACCTATAGGGATATAACTTTCAGAAAAAGGACGCAGCTGTGGTCCGACATACCAAAACTGATCAAGTTGGGCTTTCCGCTAACGGTTGCAAATCTTTGCGCGTCTTTGGTTCTCACCTTGGACAGACAGTTTGTCAATATCTTGTTTGATACGAACACCTATGCCGTGTATGCCTTTGCATATAATATGCTCGCGTTGGTGACGACGGCGACGGCTGCGATCGCTACGGTTCTTTACCCCAGCCTCAAAAAAGCAAAAGAGGAGTCTTTGCCGAGGAATTATCCGAGGCTGATCTCAACTGTTCTTGCCTTTGCTTTTGGGTGTCTGGTCCTGTACTTCCCATTGTGCGCATTTGTCGAATGGTTTCTTCCCAAGTTCACGGGATCATTGCCCATCTACAGGATCATATTCCCGGGATTGGCTGTCAGCTCGGCAATCTCGATCGTCATGTATAATTACTACAAAACGCTTGATCTTTCTTTCCTGTATTTCAAAAAGAGCGTGGTCGTGCTTGTTATTTCGGGGATCGCCAACTATGTCGCATATTATTTCTTTCATACGCCGGCGGCAATATCCGTTGCCTCGATCGTTGTCATGCTTATCTGGTATATGTATGTCGAGGCCGCGCTTGTTAAGAAATATCAAGTGGCACGATGGAAGAACGTCACGTACATGATCCTGCTGATGACTGCCTTTTACGTCATTACTGCAATCCCTAATCTTTGGATTGCGGGAGCGGTTTACGTTGCGGTATTTTTGGCCGCATCATTTTTCTTGATCTGGAAAGACGTAAAGAGATTCATCTTAGAATAGATCAATTTCTTATTTCGATGTATCATGTTCAAAATTCCTAAAATGAGTTATCCTAGATATTAGTAAAAGGTTTTACTAGAAGTGCGCGTTGGCGCGGGGATAGATTTGAAATCATCATGGGAGGAAGTTTGGCGTGAGAATTGCAAGTTACATAAGGCAGCCGCTGGAGGACGCGGTTTATGCGAAGCGTTTGGCGTACAGCTGTCATCTTGCATTGCAGGATGAGGCGGGCTCGTTTTGTGCCTTGAATCATAATTCCGGCGTGCTTTTTGTGAAGGCGACGGAGAATCAGGACGGGTCATTGAACCCGAAGAGTATGAAGAACCCCTGGTTGTTTTCCCGAAAGGAAGGCGGCTATGGGGTTTTTGCGGTTCGAACGCTGGCGGATGGCGAGACGGACACGGAAGATCTTGGCACGGCGGTGCTCTGGACGAGCAAGGACCTCGTGTGCTATGAAGAAAAAGGGCTGATAAAGCTGGCGGACGGGCCACTTATGGCAGTGCGGTGTGAGTATGTGGAAAAAGCATCTGAGACCGCGAACGGTGGGAGCGCGACAAATGAAGTGGCTGGCCGCGATGCCAAGGGATTCTATCGCCTGCAGTGGCAGCAGTCGAATGGGCAGTGGTATGAGGCGAAAGAGAGAATTTCTTCTCTTGAGGAGCTTAGGATTGGCGATGCAAGTGTGAAGCTTGCGGGCGTGGTGATTTCGGGAGATCAGTTGATCGAGGATGGGATCAGCGTGAATGCTCCATGTACAATGAAAGCCGACGCAAACTCGGCCGCTTCGCAAGCTGGCAACGAGAGCCCGTTTGCCGGCATCCAAGGCGCGGTGCCTTGCAACTGCATCGAGATTCCTAATGAGCTCGGCGCATACCTTCTGAAAAAGCTTATGCCCGCAACGCAAGTTGGCGTTATGGCGCCGGCGGAGTTGAAGGCTGGAAGTGAAGCGGAGCTGAAGAGGGTCATGGTAAATGCCCTTTACAGCGATGGCACGCAGGTTCCCAAACATGTCATTTGGGATGCTGAAAGCCTTGCCCAAATTGATTTTAACCTCCCAGGTAAATACTCCTTAAAGGGGAGGCTCACGCAACCGCATTTCGAGTTTCCAATCTGCACGGACCGTGCAGATCCCTGCGTTTGCCGCTGGAATGGGAAGTATTATTATATCGCGACGAATGACGCGGATGGCAATCATACGCTGTATATGCGCTGCGCGGATTCTTTGGAAGGCATCCGTGACGCCGAGGAACATCTGATCTTGGACAGCACGACCTATGAGGGCATTGGAGGCCTTCTGTGGGCACCGGAATTCCATGTGATCGATGGCAGGATGTATCTGTTCCATGCCTGCACGCCTGGGCCGTTTTTCTGCGAGGAGAGCCATGTGATGGCGCTTCGCGAGGGCGGTGATCCCCTGAAGAAAGAGGATTGGTCAAGACCCATGCGGGTGGTGCGTGCGGACGGGAGCGACATCTGTGAGGCCGGCAAGGAGATCACGCTGGACATGACGGAGTTTGAGTGGCAGGGCGAGCTTTATGTGATATGGTCGCAGCGTCAGTTCCTTCCGAAGGACCTTGGCGCATGGCTCTACATTGCAAAGCTGAACCGCGAGAAGCCTTGGATGCTTGCCAGCGATACGGTGGTTCTTTCCAAGCCGGAATATGGCTGGGCAAACAATCACACCTTTGTGGATGAAGGGCCGTTCGCCCTGATCCGCGGCGACAAGCTGTACGTGACGTTTTCTTCGGCGGCCGTGGACAGTACATATGTGGTTGGCCTTTTGCAGATCGAGGCGGGCAAGGATCTTTTGGATCCGAAGAACTGGTATAAGAACAATTACCCCCTGTTCACTTCGAGAAGCTATGAGGGTGAATATGGCACAGGCCATAATGCATATGTCATCGACGAGGACGGCATCACTTGGAACACGTATCATGCAAGACCTGGCGTGGACGGACCGAGAAGCACGGGGATCAGGCGCGTGCACTTTGACGTGGACGGCGAGCCCATGCTTGACGTAATTGAGGAGCTGGACCTTAGACCCGATTATTCCGAGTTTGAAACGACGCTTGTTGTTGGGTAGAGTTTTGAACAGGGATACGGAAGCTAATTTGATCTATTGTTTCACTGTAAGTAAGTGTCTGAGGCAGTCATCCGATAGACACGTAGGTATAGAATATACAAATATAACGGAGGGTGAAGTATGTTAAGAGTCGTAAAAACAGAAAATGGTTACGTGAAGGGCATTCCTGCGGCAGATCCGCGCTATACGGCATTTAAGGGCATTCCTTTCGCAGCACCGCCCGTGGGCGAGAACAGATGGCGCGCGCCGCAACCTGCAGCCAATTGGGAGGGCGTTCGCGAATGCTTTACTTTCGCACCGATCTCCGTACAGGATACGCCGGGCCTTGGCACTGACATCTATTGCCGTGAGTGGCACGTGGATCCCGAAATCCCCATGGATGAGGATTGTCTGTATCTGAACGTTTGGACGGGCGCAAAGTCTGCAGACGAAAAGCTTCCCGTGGTGGTTTGGTTCTTTGGCGGCGGCTTCCAGTGGGGCTATCCCGCCGAGATGGAATTCGACGGCGAGCGCGTTGCAAGGCGTGGCGTTGTTGTGGTTTCCGTGAACTATCGTCTGAACATATTTGGCTTTTTAGCACATCCGGAGCTGACAGCCAAGCAGTCTGACGCTCCCACGAACTTTGGCCTTCTTGATCAGCAGGCTGGCCTTAAGTGGGTGCAGAGAAACATCGCAGCCTTTGGAGGTGATCCCGAGAAGGTAACGATCGCAGGTCAGTCCGCAGGCGGCGGCAGTGTAATGGCACAGGTGACTTGCCCTGCCAATACGGGTCTTTTCCGCGGCGCGATCGTGCAGTCAGGTCTGATCAGCAGCCCTTATGATGACGGCGGCTTTGGCAATGAGCCGCTGGAATCCGCTGAAAAGAATGGTGAAGCGTTCCTGAAGTTCCTTGGCGTTTCTTCCATCGACGAGGCAAGAAAGATTGACGCGAAGACGCTTCTTGCAAAGTATGGCGAGTTTGTGCCTGGCCTGATGCTTGGCGCGACTGAGGGACCTCACAGAATGTTCCCCGTAGCAGACATGAAGTTCTGCTTTGGCAATTCCATGAAGCTGTTCATGGAGGGCAAGCACGTGCCCGTTGCTTTGATGGCAGGCAACACGGGCGATGAGTTCCCGAGCGCGATTTATGCGAAGTCTAAGGAGGAATTCCTTGAGAAGGCAAAGGCATGGTTTGGCGACAAGACCGACGAGTTCCTTTCCTATCCTGAAGCACAGGTTGTCGGCGGTATGGGCGGCATGGGATATGCTCCCGTCAGCGGCATTGAATGTGCAGTGAAGGCCGTGGCGTTAAAGGCACAGGAGAATGGAGACGGCCCCGTATATTACTATCGCTTCGAGCCCGACATCCCTGGCTGGGACAATCCCGGTACCTTCCATTCCGTAGAGCTTTGGTTCTTCTTTGAGACGCTTGCAAAGTGCTGGAGACCGTTTGTGGGTCGTCACTATGACCTCGCTCGTCAGATGTGTGATTATTGGTGCAACTTCATCAAGACTGGCAACCCTAATGGTACTGGTACGGACGGAAATGAGCTTCCGACCTGGCTTCCTTACACGAAGGAAGGGCGCGATGGCATGAGCTTCCGTTCAGAGGGCGCAACGCCTCAGCACGGCGACACCGAGTTCATGAAGTTCCTGGTAGAAAAGAAGATCGACGTCATGAAGTAATGGGAGTTCTTTATATTTTCTTGCGATAGGACGTGGGCGTAATTCCGTAAAACTGCTTAAAGGCAGTGGTAAAGTGTTCGGAAGAGGAATACCCCAGCTTATCAGCCACAGAGGCGATGCTTGTGTTCAAATCCTGCAGAAGTAAGCAGGCAGCGGACATGCGCGCCTCTGTTTTTTTCTGCGAAAAATTCTTGCCGTAGTGCTTCTGCAAAAGGCGCTGGGTCTGGCGGATCCCTAAATTTACCAGGGAAGCCAATTGCTCCAGCGTGAGGTCGCGGTAATTGTACAAAAATGCCTCCTCAATCTTCAGGTAGGTCATGTCGTCAGGGAGTTTTTTGGGTTCGCTCCTACGGGCAGGGATCATGGCCAGCTCGCGCTGCTGATAGAGCCTAAGAATGGTCAGGATGAGCTCCTGCAGGAGAGCGGGAAGCATGTTTTCATAACCCAGGGGGCGGAGCTCCAGCTCAGAGAGGATCCGTTTCATGATCTCATGGAGGGCCGCGTCAGCCTCGCCAAACCAAAACTTGGTCGCGAGGAATTTTTCCACCAGACCGTTATCAGGCAGCGCGCCGTCCTGTAGGACTTGCAGGTAAACGCCGTACTCGATCATGGGATCCTTGGGGTCCGAGACTTGCTCGTGGAATACGCCCGGCCCCGTCATATAAAAGGTGCCGGGGACCACGTCATAGCTTTGCCCGTCTGCGATCAGCTTCCCATACCCGAACGAGACATAATGCAGTTCGTAGCTGTTCGTGCTGTGGCTGTGGCGCGGAATGGGCGTCACCATCTTTTCCAGGCTGATGCTCAGCACCTGAAAGCTTGTATTTTCCAAGGTGAATGATAATTTCAGATTCCGATATTTCATTCTGGCCCCTTTCCATCCATATCTCATGGACGATCGATCTGATCAGCGAAAGGACGTTTCGCGGCATTTTCTTCTCCTCTAGGATACCACAAAACGGTTTAAAACGGGAAAAAAATCCCCGCTTTTGACAGGGAGGATTACTGGGAAGATCACGGAAATGATCGCAGGTTGCACGATAAAGTGCGTTATCGTAGGAAAGTTTCCTTTGTAATGAAATAGACGATTTGATATAATGTAATTGTATGAAGGATATGGTTTCCGGATTTCATACGGTACACGTTGGCTAAAGCAATTTGGCAAAAAGGAGGAAGGGTAAATGATTTACTGGATTCTTGCAATTGTTGCAGTTGTGGTTTTGATCGTTGGCTGGTTTATTTCGACGAGCAACCGCATCAACCGGATCAAGGTGAAGATCGAAGAGTCTTTGTCGGGCGTGGAGATCCAGCTCAGACAGAGATATGACGTGCTCATGCAGGGGAAAAAGGTGGCAGAGCAGTATGCGATCCATGAGCAGAAGGTGTTTGAGGAATTAAGGAATTTGTCTCAGATCCCCAAGAATGCGTCGATCGGCGAACTGAATGAGGCATCCAAGTCCCAGGAGCAGGTTGTTAAAGGCTTGTTCGCACTGGGCGAGGCATATCCCGAATTAAAGAGCGCGCAGCTGTTCAACAATCTGATCGATCAGCTTTCCGAGCAGTCGAAGCAGTATTCCGCTTCGAGACGCACGGTGAACGGAAACATTACGAAGCTGAACAACATGATTGTTTCCTTCCCTAGCTCCATCGTTTGCGGCACCAAGGGCGTAAAGAAGATGGACTATGTGCATGAGGAGAATCTTGCTTCCTTGAAGGAAGTTGACATGGGCATGAAATTATAAGGGCGTAGCGTATGGCATATAGCGAATTAAGACAAAAACTGAATAGTGGCGAAGTTGACCCGGATCAAAAGCAGGAAGTTCTTCGGGAATATGAGTACTTTGCGTCCATAGCGCCAAAGCCGTTTTTGCACGGCTTAAGGAGCAAGCTGGCGGCGGGGCGTTGCGGGGGCGTTGCGCTCCTTGTAATTCTTGGGGTGTTCCTATTCCCTTTCATGCTCGCCTATGCGCCGGTCTTTTTCTTTATATTTCTCCTGGTACTGTTCTATGTCTTTGGGCTCAGACCGAAGTTTAGCTCGCCGGAATATAAGACCTACAACTTCACGGAAAGGATTTCGGAGCCTGCGCTTCGGCTGTTTGATGAGAAGCTGTCTTTGGAATATCATGAAGATTGCGGCGATCTGGTCGATGCGAACATGAAGTATATGAAAGCGCTGGCGGAGGCGCGCCTTATTCGGCCCATTCCGAACGGCTGTCAGGAGACTTTTTACGGTTCCTGCTCCTATGACTGGGAGAATGAGAGCAACTTGGATGCGTTTGAAAGCAAGGCGATGCACCTTTATACCGAAAGTACGGATGATGACGGGCATACGCATGTGACGACGTATTTCGACGGCTTTGTCTTTAAGTTCCGGACGAACTTTAGTACAAGCGGAAGCGTCAATGTCATGAGCACGAAGTCGAGAAAGACGATCTTTGGCAAGGAGAAGGAAGTCAATCACTTCAAGAAGATCAAGGATCGGGAGGTTGCAGTGATCGACACGGAGAATCAGGAATTTGCGGAAAGCTTTGACACCATAGCGACCTATGAGGAAGAGGCGTATCGATTCCTTTCGCCCCTCATGATCGAGACGCTGCTAAGGCTCCGTCAGAAGTATTTCTTTTCCTTGTGCCTTAAGGGCAACGTCATGACGGTGTCCGTCGAAAGTGATAGCTTTGAGGGGATGGGGAAATCGTGCTTTTTCAGCAAGAAGCCAAGTGCTCGCCCGAACAATCCCGAGGAAGACTTGGAACAGAAGGTGAATGCTTTCAGAAACGGGCTCATGGCCATATGCGAGCTTAAGGACATGGTGAGTCCCGGCAGGCAATCTGCATAAGCCCATGTGAGCAGCGGTTGGCTGCAGGCATTTCAAAATGATGACAGGACCGTCTCCTAATTGATTCAGGGGACGGTCTTTTTTTGCACTTTTTGGAAGGATCATAGCCGCCAAAAACTTCGAAAACACGACATAAATTTCAAAAAAGCGTCACCTCTGAATATTGTTCCGAAAAGGAATCGGATTATAATAAAATCATAGAGTTAATTAGTGCGCTTTGTGCAGAAAGGAAGTTCATCTATGATCGTAAAGGGAACCTATTTTCAAAATGATGCCGAGCATCCTTTGGTATACGGTGACGTAGAGATCACGAACGTAAGAAGGCAGCGCCTTCGCGGTGAAGAATTAAAGGACGGGATCCTGTGCGAGCCCGTAATGATCGGGTTTTGTGGAACGGACAATGCATTGATGCACATGGGGAGTGAGGGCCTTTTGGGTCCCAAGTTTCCTGAAGGGAAAAATCGTCTTGTCAATGGTCACGAGGGCATCGTTTGGGTGCCATCGGAGAACCGCTTTGCCATCGTACTCATCCGCGGCGGCGACAGCTACGATCCGACAAGATATACCGAGGATGAAACTTATTTTGAATATGGGTGCGATAAGGCGGACGGCCTTTTCGCAGACAAACAATATTTTCATCCTGACATGCTTCTTCGCATACCGGATGGTTATGTTCATGACGGCAAGCTGGATCTTTCCTTTGCAAAGAAAATGGTGTTCCCAGATCCCTTCGCATGCATGCTGTTCCAGCTAGAGCGCATGGAGGATCTTGGCAGTGCTCACAACTTCCGCGTGTGCATGCGCAAGTACAAGGTTTCGGAAGAGGAGGCGCGTGCCATCGCCAAGGAGGAGATCTTTGATCGCACGGTGATCTTCGGGCTTGGCACCACGGGGATGTTTATCGGGGATCTGATCCTGCAGGCGCATAAGAACGCGAAGGTGCTTTTCGTGGCGCGGAGCCCTAGGGATTCTCACAAGGTACAATATGCCCTAAAGCAGACCGGGGCACAGTATCTGCAAAATGATTTTGCGTCTGAAGAAGAGCTGGCGAAGGCCATCACGGAGGCCCTCGGCGGCAGGGCAACGACCTTTATTGGCGTGAGCGGAAGTGAGGTGGAGCATCGCATTGCTTTTGAACATCGGGTACTTGGATGCAACGGCCTGTACAACAGCTTTTCGCTCGGGCCGAAGATCACTTTTGACACGATGCCCTTTGGCTTTGAGAATCACCTGATCATGGGCTCCATCAATTTCCGTCAGGACCACATGGAGCATGCGATCGAGCTTCTTGCAAAGAGCAGCTACGATGAGATCGTGGAACTGATCGATAAAGACGAATTCACAAGCGACCCCATGGGCGCTTATCAAAATAAGATCTACAGCAAAAATGCGCCGATGAAAACGGCAGTCATCTGGAACAAGAAATATGTGAATTTACCTGAGAGGTAAAAAGGAGAAAAAGAAGTGAAAACAGTACTGATCGACAAACCATTTGAAATCTGTGTGACGGACACCGAAAAGCCCGTCGCAAAAGAAGGAGAAGCCATCCTAAAGGTGCTTTACGGCGGGATCTGCGGCGCGGACGTGGCAAGCTATATTGGCAACCAGCCCTTCACGACCTACCCCAGGATCCCAGGGCATGAATTCAGCGCGCAGATCATTTCCATTCCGGAAAATGACAAGGGCCTGAAGGCAGGCGACATTGTGACCAGCAATCCTTACTTTAACTGCGGGACTTGTTATTCCTGCCAGCGCGGCTTCGTAAACTGCTGCACGGACAACCAGACCATGGGCGTGCAGAGAGACGGCGCATTCCGCGAATATATCTCCATGCCCGTCGGAAGGATCTATGACGGAAAGGGTCTTTCCGCAAAGGAACTGGCTTTGGTGGAGCCTTTCACCATCAGTTATCATGCATTACACCGCGCTAAGGTGAAGCCTGGCGATAAGGTGCTTGTGGTGGGCGCGGGCCCGATCGGCCTGTTCGCGCTGATCGCCGCGAAGGCGCAGGGCGCGGAAGTATATGTTGCAGACGTGCTGGACGGCAGGCTTCAGAAGGCTTTGCATTTTGGCGCGGACGGCGTGATCAATTCCAAGACCTCCAACATTGTGGAAGAGGCCATGAAGGTGACGGGCGGCAATGGCTTTGACGTGTGCGTTGAGGCCTGCGGACTGTCGGTGACACTCCTTGCCTGCATTGATTGCGCGGCGTTTGCTGCAAACATTATCCTGATCGGCAACGGGAAGAAGGAGACCACGTTCCTGCATTCGATCCTTTTGAAGAAGGAGCTGAACGTGTTTGGCAGCAGGAATTCTTATCCCACGGATTTCCAGGCCGTGATCGATCTGATCGCGTCCGGAAAGGTGAACGTGCTTGACATGGTGAGCGCGGTATATCCGATCGACCGCGCGGATGAGGCGTTCAAGGCTCTTGCTAACAATGACGGCAGCCTTGCGAAGGTTCTCATCGAGATCGGTCAGCCGGAGGAGTTCTAAGACGGATTAGGCAGGGCTGCACGATCAGGCTGCGAGGTGGGGTGAAACGGCGGCATGAGGTGTTGCGGCCAGGCACGGAGAGAAAGCGGGAGAGTGGCTATGAGCGCATGGGATTGTGTAAAAATTGACGCGCATCTGCACCTGTGGGAAAAGCAGGAGGGGTGCATTGCAGGGAAGCCCGTGGTGCATCTCGAAAACGGCAAGAGCAGTTTTCTTGGAAAGGTGCGGCAGATGATGCCGCCGTATCTGACGGACGGCGCGAACACGGCAGAGCGCCTGCTTGCGAACATGGATTATGCGCAGGTGAATGCTTGCGTCGTGACGCAGGAGTACATGGACGGAAATCAGGATGCCTATCTTCTTCGGGTGAGGAAGGCTTATCCTGAGCGGTTTCGCATTTGCTCCTTATATGAGGAGCGGCCTGACTTCGCGTTGGAAGGCTTTGACGGACTCAAGGTCTGTGCTTGTAGACTTGCCGATCAGGACCTTACAAAGCTTCTTCCCGTCTTCAAAAAAGTGGAGCAGGCTGGGAAGTTCATTTCGATCGACATGGCGGACGGCGACGCGCAGGTGGAGGGCCTTCAGTTTTTGATCGATGCCTGTCCGGATATTCGCATTGCCATTGGGCACTTTGGCATGGTGACGACTAAGGGGTGGCAAAAGCAGATCGAGCTTGCAAAGAACAAGAACGTATACATCGAAAGCGGCGGTTTGACCTGGCTGTTCCATTATGAGTTTTATCCCTATCCTTCCGCCATCGAAGCCATTTTGGAGGCGAAAGCGATCTGCGGCATGGAAAAGCTTATGTGGGGAAGCGATTATCCCCGCACCATGACGGACATTACCTATCGCTCCGCGGTGCGTTTTATCGTGGAGAGTGAGCGCCTTTCCGAAGAGGACAAGCGTGCCTTCCTCGGAGAAAATGCAGTTAAATTCTATGGATTCGAAGGGCTAAGGCCCTTGCCGCCCATTGGAAATATGTTATGAGGAGATTAAGAATATGCTAAAAGGAATTTCACCGATGTTATCCCCCGATTTATTAAAAGTCTTGTGTGAGATGGGACATAGTGATACTATTGTAATAGCGGATGGCAATTTCCCCGCGCAGACGATGGGGAAAAATGGCATTGTGCTTCGGATGGACGGCCATGGCGTGCCGGAAATCCTCGAGGCGATCCTGGAGGTGTTCCCACTTGATCAATACGTGGATCAACCGGTTAGCCTCATGGAGCGGGTGCCCGGAGACAATGCGGACGTGTCCATCTGGAAGACATATGAGAAGATGATCGAGAAAGCGGAGGTACGCGGCGCGGGCGTGATCAAAAAGCTGGAGCGCTTCGAATTCTACGAAGAGGCGAAGAAGGCATATTGCATCATTGCGACGTCGGAGACGAGTCAGTACGCCAACGTGATCCTGCAAAAGGGCTGCGTTCTGTAAGTAAGAAAGACCAAGCTCGCTTTTTCGACGGAGGCCGAAATGACCGAGCAGAATATCATGGAACAAAATAGGAAAGTGCGGGGCGCCGAAGCAAAAGTCGCTGCGGAGAAGGGCACTTCAAAACACATTGGCAGGCACATTCTCGAGGCCTGCCTTTTGGCCGTTCTGATCCTTTATCCCGTGCGTCACGTCTGGGTGGGCGGTGACCTTTGGGACGTGGGATATAACTTCGGCAACTTTGCGTATCCCGGGATCCAGAGCATGGGGAAGACCTGGTTTTTTGCGACCTACCTTTCCAATGCGATCGGGCACCTTTTGACGCTTCTGCCCTACGGCCATACGGTGCTGGGCATGAATGTTTACACGGGACTGTTCGCAAGCCTTCTTGCCGTCTTGGGATATCTTTTCTGCACGAGGTCGCTGAAGATTTCGCCGATCTTTGCTTTCCTGGGCGAGATGCTCGCGCTGTCAATGTGTTGGTGTCCCACGGCGAAGCTATATGATTATTTGACTTATGTTTTCTTCCTGGCTTGCATGATCTTTTTGTACAAGGGCCTGACCAAAGAGAAGTGGTGGATGCTGATCCTTGCAGGAGCTTGCCTTGGACTCAATGTCTTTGTACGCTTTTCGAACTTGCCGGAGATGGGCTTGATCCTGGCCGTTTGGGCCTATGCATTCTTTGACGCATGGGAGCGCGGACGGGCTGCAGATCAAGAGGAAGCCCAAACGGCGGAAGTGGATGCTTCGGGCGCAACTGAAGAAGGCGATTCAGAAGCTGGAAGCGGCTCGTGGATCGGAAGAGGCTTCGCGAGTCTTGCCAAGTGGACGCTGCTTTGCATCGCAGGCTATGTGATCCCACTGGCCATCGGATTCGGATGGATTGCGTTCCGCTATGGGATCGGAGAGTATTTCCAGGGCATCAAACTTCTTTTTGCCATGACGGAGAACGCCGCGGATTACAAACCGCTCTCCATGATCGCAGGTCTGATCTGGCCGTTTAAGGAAGCACTTTATTGGATCCCAAGGCTGGTCTTTTTCGCCGTGGTTGCATTCTTGTTCGTGATGGTGACCGATTATCTTCCTCTGTGCCTTCCGGAAAAGGCACGGGAAAAGGGACAGAAATTCTTTGTGGTCCTTGGTTGGATCGGAATGATCGCGGCATCACTTGCCATGGTGTTCTGGATAGTCTTCCCCAGGAAAGAGGGCGCGGGAAGGCTGACTTCGTTTTATTATCAAAGCTATGATCCCGTCTACTGGCCCTGTGCACTCACCTGGATGTTGGCGATCGGGATCGCGCTTTTGCACATAATTTACCTCAAAGGTAAAAAAGAAGATCGGTTGCTTGGGATGATGCTGATCCTTGTAGGTTTCCTGACTTCCCTGGGGAGCAACAATGGCATTTATCCCACGTTCAACAATATGTTTGTTTTCTTCCCCTATGTTTTGGCCGAAATTGCGGGCTTTACGCGTCGGACCTTCGAGAAGGCCTCTAACAGGCCCAAATCGGCGTCGGAGCGAAAAGTCGATGTTTTTCCCGCCGCAGTCGTTTTGTGGGCCTTCCTGGGCGTTGTGAGCGTTCAGATTTTCCTCTTCGGGATTTTCTTCGTGTTCTGCGAGGGAACCGGAGTGAAGAATGCAAACACTGCCGTTTCGCATAATAAGGCCCTAGAAGGCATCTACATGAGCGAGGAGCGGGCGAATGCCTTGTCGGAGCTTTCAGAGTTTGTGGAAAGAGAGGGCCTGTCCGGCAGAAAAGTGATCCTTCACGGCGGCGTGCCGTCCCTGTCTTTCTATCTGGGTATGCCACCTGCCATGCACACTTGGAGCGATCTTGACTCATTTTCGCGTGACGTCTGCCTTGAGACCTTGCAGGGCCTCATGACCGACATTGCAAAGAACGATCACGAAAAACCGATCGTCATCACGTCGAAAAAACTGTCCGAGTTTGGACCAATCTATCCTTTCCGTGACTCCGTGGATGGCGTGGAACCGTCTGGCGATGAAAAGTGGGAATTGATCCGAAGCTTCATGGGATTTTACAGGTACGAGAAAGTGTTTGAGAACGAGAGATTTGTGGTGTGGATGCCACAGTAAGATACGCAAGACGTGCCAACGGGGACGGTTCTTTTTGGCACATTTTGTCCCTGCGCGACCTTCGTCACGTCCCTCCCTTCGGTCGGGATCATGGAATGCTGCGCATTCCAAGCCTTTGGCCAAAATGTGCCAAAAAGAACCGTCCCCGTTGGCACGTCTTTGATTTTACAGTAGTTGCAGACCTTGTTTCTTTGCTTCTTCCATGAGGTCGTCGGGCCACAGGGAGCACTGGACTTCGCCGATGTGGGCCTTGCGCAGGAAGAACATGCAGATCCTGGATTGGCCGATGCCGCCGCCGATGGTGTAGGGCAACTCGCAGTTGAGGATCGCCTTGTGGAACGGAAGCTCTGCGCGGTCCATGCAGCCTGCTTTTTCAAGCTGGCTGCGCAGGGAGTTTTCATCTACGCGGATGCCCATGCTGGAAAGCTCGAGAGCGATGTCGAGAACGGGATAATAAACGATGATGTCGGCGTTGAGTGCCCAGTCATCATAGTCCGGAGCGCGGCCGTCATGAGGCTTGCCGTTTTCCAGAACGTCGCCAATCTGCATGATACATACGGCACCCTTGGCCTTGGCGATGTAATATTCCCGCTCCTTGGGAGTGTTGTCAGGGAACATCTCTGCCAGCTCGCTCGTGGTGATGAAGAAGATGTCGTGCGGCAGGATCTCTTCGATGTAGTCATAATGGATGGACATGTATTTTTCCGTCTTGCGGAGTACCTTGTACACGGTGCGGACGGTGTCCTTTAAGGTGTCAAGGGTACGATCTTCCTTAGCGATGATCTTTTCCCAGTCCCACTGGTCTACGTAGATCGAATGGATGTTGTCGGGCTCTTCGTCGCGGCGGATGGCGCTCATGTCGGTGTAGAGGCCTTCGTTCACGGAGAAGCCATATTTCTTCAGTGCGTAGCGCTTCCACTTTGCCAGGGACTGCACGATCTCGCCGGATTTGCCGCCCTCGTTCTTGATATCGAAGGATACGGGGCGCTCAACGCCGTTTAGGTTGTCGTTGAGGCCGGAAGCCGGGTCAACGAAAAGGGGCGCAGACACGCGAAGAAGGTTAAGTCTCTCTGCAAGCAGAGTCTGGAAAAAGTCCTTGACGGTCTTGATCGCGATCTGAGTATCGTAAAGGTTTAGTTCGGAATGATATTCCTTAGGGAGTTTTAAGTTGCTCATAGTGATAGCCCTTTCTGGCAAATTCATGCCACTATTTATTAAAACGCTTTTTTTCTTCGATTGCAAGGCTTTTTTTGTGTAACTTTTAACTTTTTTCCGCCCTTTTGGGGACATGGACGGAAAAAACCACAAAATATTGGGGAGAATCGCGGAAACTTTGGTCAACGTTGCGGTTTACTTTTGGCGGTAAACGTGTAAAATGATAGTAATTCGCAGTTAATTGTTTGGCTTTAGAGGAAAGGAAGGATGTATATGATCAAGACAATTCGATTGACCCCGGATGGCGTTCGTAATTTCGTGAACGTGGCTTCAAAGTGTGATTTTGACATTGACGTGAGCTATAATCGCTACGTCGTGGACGGCAAGTCATTTCTCGGAGTGTATGCATTGGATTTCACCAGACCGCTGAAGGTCTCCTATGACGGTTTTAATGCAGAATTCGAGGAACTCTTAAAGCAGCTGACCGTGGCTTGCTAAGGACGCGGCTCGCGCTCTGGCTGATCGCCAATACAACAGAATAAAGTCTTAATTTGACACCCTAAGGAAGATGGAGTAACATCATTCTTAGGGTGTTTTTTTGCCCGAAGGCGTTTTAAGTTGCTCCCAAGCGCTTTTGACGTTTTCCGGGAACCGTTGACCTAGAGGAGACCAGCATGGACGCAAACTATCCGGCAATGCGGCCGGCAGACAATGAAACTACATATGTGGAACAGCCCATGGGCGAGCTGCGCGTTTCGGTGCGAAGGCTGGTTGAATTCCTGCTTCGTGAGGGCGACATTGACAATCGCCATCAGGTGGGAGCGGAGAATGCCATGCAGGAGGGCAGCAGGATCCATCGCATGCTGCAAAAGCGCATGGGTGCGGACTATCAAGCCGAAGTCTCGCTCCGCCAAAGCTTCCCTGCGGACGGGTACAAGCTGACCGTGGAAGGCCGTGCGGACGGTATTTTGGACGTGCGCGAAAAGCTCATGATCGATGAGATCAAGGGCACCTATCGTGACTTAAATCACCTAAAGCGACCCGTTGCCGTGCACGTGGCGCAGGCGAAATGCTATGCATATCTTTACGCCCTGCAAAAATTGGCAAAAAACCAGCCGCTTTTGGAGGTGAACGGGCGCAGGCTGATCCAGGTTCGCATCACCTATTGCAACATTGAGTCTGAAGACATCCGATATTTCTACGAGGAACATTCCTTCGAGGATCTGGAAGCCTGGTTTCAGGGGCTTCTTGCGGAGTATCGGAAGTGGTCCGATTTCACTTGGAAATGGCGCGGGATCCGTCAGGATTCCCTGGAGGCGCTTTCCTTCCCGTTTACCTATCGTGATGGGCAAAAGGAGCTTGTGTCCTATGTCTATCAAACCATATATCACAAGAAAAAACTCTTTATCGAGGCGCCGACAGGCGTTGGAAAGACCATTTCCACAATCTTCCCGGCCATGAAGGCCATGAGCCGGAACATGGGAGAGCGGATTTTTTATCTCACCGCAAAGACCATTGCGCGGACCGTTGCGGATGACACGATCGAGCTTCTTCGTGAGCAGGAACTGCGCTTTAAGAGCATTGTGCTCACGGCAAAAGAGAAGATCTGTTTTCAGGAGCATACGGAGTGCAATCCGGAGCATTGTCCCTATGCAAAGGGGCATTATGACAGGATCAATGCCATGCTCTACGACATGCTCACGCATGAAGATCGTTTTAGCCGTGAAAAGATCGAAGAATATGCTGAAAAACATAAGGTCTGCCCATTTGAGGCCTCACTTGACTTAAGCCTTTTTGCAGATGCGATCATCTGCGATTATAACTATTTATTTGACCCTCATGTGTACTTAAAGCGCTTCTTTGAGGGCGGCGGCGGAGATTATCTGTTTTTGATCGACGAGGCACATAACCTTCTTGAGAGAGGACGCGAGATGTATTCTGCGGAGCTCGTCAAGGAAGATTTCCTGGCGCTAAAGCGATCCGTTCGAGAAGCCATTCTTTCAGAAAAGGAAAAAGTCGATAAAGAAACACTTGGTCTTGATGGACCGTCGGAGGATGGCGGCACGCAACTGACTCTCGATCTGACGAGGGTAACGACGGAGACGTCGAGCCAGAAAAAATCCAAGAAAAAGGGGAAAAAAGGAAAGGCAAAGAGCGTCTTTGTCAGGGAAGGATACGGCGAAAAAATAACGTATCATCTTGAAAAATGCAATAAAGAACTACTGTTATTAAAACGAGAATGTGAGACTGCGATGGTGGTGGAGGAGATCGATGATTTCGTGAATGCCCTCCTTCGCCTCCATGCCTGTCTTTCAGATTATCTTTCCGAGCAGGAGGAAGAGCAGGTGCCCTGCCGGGAGGAACTGTTGGACTTCTTTTTCCAGGTTGCGCATTTCCTTGAAATGTACGAACGCGTGGACGAGCATTATGTCAAATATGTGCAGCTTCGCGATGACGCAACCTTCCTGATCAAGCTTTTATGCGTGAATCCAAGGGAAAACCTGAAGGAATGCATGCTCAGGGGAAGAAGTGCCATCCTGTTCTCCGCAACGCTACTCCCCATTCAGTATTATAAGGAGCTTCTCGGAGGGGAAAAGGAAGACTACGAAGTCTATGCGAGATCAGTGTTTGATAATGAGAAACGAGCGTTATTTATAGCGAATGACGTAACGACGAAGTATACGCGCAGATCTCAGGAAGAATTTTATAATATCGCATGTTATATTAACTCGGTGGTCAGCTGCAGATCCGGGAATTACATGGTATTTTGTCCTTCACATGCGTTCCTCAGATCGATCTATGAAGTTTTTACGGAGCATTTTTCCGCTCCCGGCAGGGAATGCCTTTTGCAGCAGGAGATCATGTCCGAGGAGGACAAGGAACTGTTCCTTCGAAGGTTCCAGGGGAACGGTAACGAGGAGCTCGACCTTGGCGCATTGATCCAGATGGACGTGGAAGAGGAAGAGGATGCGGACACTTTGGTCGGTTTTTGCGTTCTGGGAGGCGTTTTCAGCGAAGGGATCGACCTCAAGGAGGATCGGCTGATCGGCGCCGTGATCGTCGGGACCGGTTTGCCACAGGTCGGCTTTGAAAAGGAACTGTTAAAGCAGTATTTTGATGAGCGGGGAGAGAATGGTTTTGATTACGCGTATCGCATTCCCGGCATGAATAAGGTACTCCAGGCAGCGGGACGAGTGATCCGCACGCAGGAGGACGTGGGCGTGATCGCTCTCTTGGACGAAAGGTTCCTTCAGCTGTCCTATCGGAAGTGTTTTCCTCGGGAATGGGAGCACATTGAAGTCGTCAATACGACACTTTTGGAAAGCAAATTGGAGAGATTTTGGGATTCATGGGGCAAATATGGAAACTAATTTTGTTGCAAATCCTCATGTTGTGTGGTAAAATCAAGAGCAAGTCGGTCAATGACACTTTAAAAAATGCAAGAATGACAGATGCGTCATTGTGGATATCCCTGTGGATTCGGTGGATAAATAAGGCAAAAGCGATTTAAAAACGACAGTTATTCCAAATGCGTTGAACACAGGCGAAAACGGCTGCTATCAAACCAAGAAAACGGGTCAAAGGAAACTAAAAAGTCACGGAACTAATAAAATAACAATAGCTATTAGTAAAACAACGGAGAAAAACATGGGAGCACTGGTAGACATTCGGGACATTAGCAAGGTCTATAATCCCGGAGAGAACGAAGTGAGGGCACTGGATCACGTCACCGTCAGGATCGAGGAAGGTGAGTACGTGGCGATCATTGGTCAGTCCGGAAGCGGAAAATCCACCCTCATGAACATTTTGGGCTGTTTGGACGTCCCAACGGAAGGAAAATACTTTTTACATGGAAATGACGTGTCGGAACTCGACGACAACGAGTTATCGGACATCCGAAATCAGGAGATCGGTTTTGTGTTTCAGGGGTTTAACCTGATCGCAAACCTGACGGCGTTTGAAAACGTGGAGCTGCCGCTGATCTACAGGGGCGTTTCAAGGTCAAAAAGAAGAAAGTTATCCGAGACGGCGCTCGAAAAGGTCGGCCTGGCCAATCGAATGGATCACAAACCGTCTGAAATGTCGGGTGGTCAGCAGCAAAGAGTGGCGATCGCCAGAGCCATCGCGCAGGCGCCGCCGATCATTTTGGCGGATGAGCCGACGGGTAATCTGGATTCCCATTCCACCTGGGAGATCATGGACATCCTTGAGACGCTTCATAAAGAAGGAAGAACCGTGATCGTGATCACACATAATAATGAGATCGCATCGCGCGCGGAGCGGACCATCAAGATCATGGACGGCCGCATCGAAAGTGACAGCAAGGAACCGGAGGGCGAAATGCCTGACGATGGCAACTTGGGCGGCAGGCAAAGCGAAGGAAAGGAATCCGACGGCAAGGAGTCAGAAAAGCTCTACAGCATCACCAGCATTGGCGCAGAACCTTCCACGGAAAAGCCGCTTGAAAATGAATCCGATAACCTGTCAAAGAAGGCGTCCAAACAGCCGCCCAAACCAATGAGCGAAGAGCTGCGAAGGTTTCTCGCGGGAGAAATGACGGAAAGCGAGCTGGAAAACGGCGCGGATAACAAGACAGATAACAAGGCAACGAAAACGACAGAGGGAATGAATCATGAAAGCAAAGAAGAATAAGAAAAAGAAGAAGGGCTTACGGATTTTCATTGTGGTCATCGTCCTGGTAGCTATTGTGGGCGGGTTACTTTACTTTAAGGGAGCAAGCCAATCCGTAGACATGACGCCCATGGTTTTGGTAACACATGCGACGCGCGGCGATCTGCAGGAGCAGATCAGCAGCTCGGGCAACGTGTTTGGCGTGGATACGATCACGGTCTATGCGCCCGCTTCCGGAACCGTTTTAAGCGTCGACATCCGCGAGGGAGATGAGATCAAAATTGGCGATCCGATTGTAGACTATGATCTCGCCAAGCTCGAGGAGAGTCTGTATCAGGCAAAGCTCCAGAACGAAAAGAGCCAGATCGCATATGACGAAGCCATAAGCAGCAGCTCTAAGGGGAACGGCAAGGTGAAGGAAGCAAACGTGAACCTTCCCGTGCTCGAGCAGCAGATCGAGGATCATACCAATTATCTGAACAACCTAAGCAAGGCATTGCAGGACTATCAGACGAAGTCTAGCAATGACACGGTGCTTGCGAATTATAACCTGAAAAAGCAGCAGGCAGACCTCACGGCGAAGCTTGCAACCCAGACGCCCGGAACAACGGATTACAACAATACGGCAAAGGCATTGGAGAGCGTGAACACGCAGCTTGAACAGCTCGCACTTTCCCAGTCCTTGCTGCAAAAGTCTGCCTATGAGGAGGATCTTGAAAAGAAGATCAGTCAGGAGCAGGAAACGATTGCGGAGCTGAAGGAATATCAGGCAAAGATGCAGGCGCAGAAAACCTCCGGCGAAGCTTCCGTCATGGATGATTCTAACCGCAGGCAGCTCGACATTGACAAGGAGCTGACGGATCTTGCATATAAAAAGCAGTTGGATGAGGCAGAGCTGGCAAGGGCAGGAATCTCAAGCCAGGTGCAGGGCGTCGTAAGAAGCGTGAACGTGACGCCTGGTACCCAGATTGCTGCCGGCATGGCGGTCGCAGTCATTGAGCGCACGGATAAGCTGATTGTGAAAGCGAGTGCGAATAAATATGCAATGGAGCGCTTAAAGGTTGGCCAGAAGGCAGAGGTGACGATCGGAGAGCGTACCTATGAAGGCGTTGTCTCACACATTGACAGGATCGCTACGATCAGCAACAATAACGCAACCGTTGGCTTTGAGGTGGAGATTTCCGGCGTGGACGAACTCATCTACATTGGCATGGAAGCGAAGATGACGATCGATACGAATTTTGCGGCGAATACGCTCCAGCTTCCCGCGCATGCCGTGAATGCCGACAAGGACGGAGATTTTGTTTACTTGGTACAAAACGGCGTGATCTCAAAGAAATACGTGAAGGTCGGCATTGTATCCCACGGGATCGTGCAGATCACGGATGGCATCACGGAAAGTGAAGAGGTCGTAGCGAAGTACGACGGCAACCTGGAGGAGGGCATGACGGTCAACGTCTCGTCCGCAGAGTAAAAAAACCACGGCAAACCATGGCAGAAACCATGGAAAAGCACACAGGGTATGACATATGGCACAATTGTTAGAGTATTTTAAGATTGCTCTGATGAACATCAGGACCAATAAGGGTAGGGCCTTTCTGACGATGCTGGGCATCATCATCGGCATTTCCTCCGTGATCCTGATCGTCACGGTCGGAAGCGGCGTAAAAAATGGCGTCAACAGCGGTTTGGACAGCCTTGTCGGGAATCAGATCATTTTTGAATGTTACCATCAAAATGAACGCGGTGAGTACCTGGATCTCACGATGGAGGACTTTGATACGATCAAGAAAACGATCGATCACGTCAAGGAAATCTACTCGATGGGCACCTATTCTACGGACTACAGCAACCGCAGGGGTGATTTCGATCTGAGGCTGATCCTCGGCACGCCCGACATGAACGCGAATTACACGGACCAAAAGATCATCAAGGGCAGATATTTCAACGAAAATGAGTATTACTCAGGCGACGGCGTTTGTATCATACACGAGGATTCCGCCAAGAAGCTGTTTGGAACGGCGGACGTGATCGGCATGAAATTCGAAGTCATGTTTTACAACAGATTCCCCGTTGAGCTTGAGATCATAGGCGTCAGGGAGGAAGAAAAGCTGACCGGCGTCCTTGCTTACATCGCGGAGGCCATGTCGTTTGAAGGAGAAATCCCGAGCGTTTACTTGGAGCTTCCGGACACGGCGATCTTCAGTCACTTTGGATATTCACTGCCTGGCTATGATTTTTTCTATGTCGTTGCAGATTCATCGGAATCGCAAAACCAGGTGGCACAAGACATCGTGGACTATATCGAGGAGAAATATGATTGTCAGGGAAAGGGACTTGTGAGTGTTGAAAACTTTGGGCAGTATATGTCTGAGATGAATCAGGTTCTGGATTATATCACGCTGTTCATCGGCCTGGTGGCTGCCATTTCGCTTCTCGTAGGCGGCATTGGCGTCATGAACATCATGCTGGTATCGGTGACGGAGAGAACGCGCGAAATTGGTATCCGCAAGGCGCTTGGCGCAAGGACCTCCTCGATCATGCTGCAGTTCCTTTCGGAGTCGGCGATCATCACGCTCCTTGGTGGCGTGATCGGCATCATCCTTGGCATTGGCGGCGGCGCGATCATATGCAAGGTCATTGGTTTTTCCGTAAAGATCAGCGTGGGAGCCGTGCTCGGCGCAACGCTGTTTTCCGTGGGAGTCGGCATCTTCTTTGGGCTTTATCCGGCGAAAAAGGCCGCAAAATTAAGCCCGATCGAAGCCTTGAGACATGAATAAATTTCCTTGCCTTTTGCATTGCGAAATTTCGTAAAAAATGTTATGCTATAAGAAGAAGGTTTGGCTGGATTTTTAGGCACAGGATCCTTCGCAAAGGGATGGATGATAGCATGACTAACATAGACAAAGGCAGGCTGGAAATATTGATCAATCCCACTTCCTCTTCGGGCAGGGGGATGAAGGTCTGGAAAAAAGTAAAGAAGGAATTGGACGCGAGGGGCGTGCCTTATCGGAAGCACATTTTGGGTGCTCCGGGTGAGGCTACGCTCCTTGTGCGCGATTTGACGAAAAATCTTACAAAGGATTGTCACCTCTTGGTGCTTGGCGGCGACGGGACGCTCAACGAGGTGCTAAACGGCATCCAGGATTTTGATCATACCATTTTGTCGTGCCTTCGGACGGGCTCAGGCAATGATTTTGCCGCGAACGTCTGCGTGGAAAAAGATCCGCTCGTGGCGCTCTCGCAGCTCCTCGACAGTCCCATGGAGACAAGGCTTGATTATGGAACGGTGCGTGCGGACGAACATCTGCCAAGGCGGTTCCTCATCAGTTGCGGCATGGGATATGACGCCGAAATCTGCGAGGAGGTTTCGCGGAGCAAGCTCAAAAAGATCCTGAACAAGGTGCATCTTGGAAAGCTTGTTTACCTGATGATCGGACTCAAGCAGATCTTCACCAGGAAGGCCGTGAACGCAAGGCTTTATCTCGACGACAGGGAGCCCATGCAGATCCGTGACTTGTTCTTCGTGGTGGGCATGGAACACCCCTGCGAGGGCGGCGGCGTTCCGTTCTGTCCCAGTGCGGATGCGACGGACGGGAAGATGGACCTTTGCGTCGTGAGGGATATGCCAAAATGGAAGCTTCTTTTGGCCGTGGTGCTGGTGTATATCAAAAAGCATTTGATCTTATGCGGCGTGAACTGTCATCGTTGCAAGACCATGCGGCTTGTGGCGGATGAACCGCAGTGGGTACACTTTGACGGCGAGACGCCTTTTAAGGCAAAGGAAGTGCTCTGGGTTACCAAGGGCAAGGTGAGATTCAGAAAATAAACAAGGGGTTTCGGAGGAACATTCCGTAAAAAGAAATATAGCTACAGGAGGTAAAAAGATGAGTGAAGTCATGAAGAAAGTGGAAGAAAAAAAGGTTCGCAGGAACAAATCCGCATTGATCAGATTGATCGTCATGATTGTGATCTTGGCCGTTCTGATCCCTGTGGGGTTCCTTACGCAGGTGTTCAGCATGGAGGAACTGGAAGACATGAATTTCAGCTTTTCAGCGGTTTGGAAGCTACTTGTGATGATCGTTTGCGTGATCACCGTTGAGACGCTTTTGGTATTCCTTCTGGGGCTGCCAAAACCTAAGAATCACAGGGCAAAATCCATTTTGTCCATCATTTCGAGCCTGCTGAAATACGTTGCGGCGATCGTGATCCTTTGCTGGGGACTTTCCATTCTTGGCGTGAACGTTTCCACGATCGTAGCCAGTGTCGGGATCGTTGCCCTGATCGTCGGCTTCTCGGCTGAGAGCCTGATCGCTGACGTGGTGACCGGCGCATTTATGATCTTTGAAAATCACTATAACGTGGGCGACATCATTGAAGTGGACGGCTTCCGCGGCACCGTAACGGACATCGGCATCCGCACTACCTGCATCACGGATCCCGGCGACAACGTGAAGATCGTGAACAATTCCGCGATGAAGAACATCCTGAACCGTTCCGACAGAACGAGCCGCAGTATTAGCGACATCGGCATCCCTTACGGCACGGACCTGGAAAAGCTTGAAAGCGAGATTCCGGACCTGATGAAGGAGATCTACGAAAAGCATAAGGACATGATGAAGGAAGCCCCCGTTTACCTTGGCGTGAACGAGCTGGCGGACAGCGCAGTGGTTCTTCGTTTCTACGTGCATGTGGACGAGAAAGACATCTTTACTGGCGCGCGTACCTTAAATCACGACCTGCTCATCGGCTTTAAGAAGCTTGGCGTTGAGGTACCGTTCCCTCAGGTGGACGTACATATGGACAGATAAGCTCTTTGCAAGTGCGAAGCAAGGAGGTGAGTAAATGGAGAAGTATCGTATGCCGGATGAATTCGGCATGCCGCGTGGCGAACGCGCCACGCCGCCGGAACCTGCGAACGTTCCGACGGAATTTACGGCCGTACCGGAGGTTTCCTTGTCGCCTTCCCTGGAATTTGACGGAAAGAGCGGCGGGGCGGAGAGCGAGGAAGCAAAATCCCGCCATGGCCTGATCAAACAGATCATGCTCATGCCCGTTGCAGCAACGGTGGCAACGCTTTCCATTGTCTTTTCGTCCTTAGGAGTGGATCCGCTTGGAAACGACTTTTTGAATAACGACGATTGGGTTGTCGAAGAAGAGCAGGAACAACAAGGCACGAAGGATAAGGGCGCGAAAGAAGGAACGTCGAAGGACAAGGGTGATAAGGGTGACAAGGGTGACAAGCAGTACCGAGAGGTAAAAGAGTATCCTGGCGACATCACGGGCGTGATCATCGACGTGACCTACGTTCCGACGGGCGAGTCCTACCGTGCGGAGGAAACCGGTGAGGAAGGCCTTGAAGAGGCAAGACATTGGGTACTGAGGCAGGGCGGTGACCCCGATACCATTACCTACGTTGGCTCGGAGGAAATATATGTCGGACGTGAGATCAGCGATGATGCCATTATCGTTGGTGACGAGGATAATCCTTCAGATTGGTATGTCGCGCAAGGCACCGTGACTGACGTTTACAAGACGGTGGCATATTTCAACGCCTACGAGAGCATGGAGCTGGAAAAGGAGCCGGAGGAAAGTAAGCTGGATGCCTTCCCGATCCTGGTGATCTTTGTGCCCACCGGGGACAAGTACTATCCCACGGAAATGGGTGAACTTGGCCTTGCCGAGGCAAGAGAATGGGTGGAGAGCATTGGCGGTGACCCGGATTCGATGCAGTTCGTAACGATCCGCAGGGACACCAAATATGAACTCGAAGACGGCGTTCTGAGCACGATCCTCATGGATTTTGCGGTCTATGAGGTGACGGAATATGCGGATACTTACGGCGATACCGATTGGATGCCTATATTGCCGAACCAGGATCCTGATTTTGCGGGAGACTATGCCTGGAGTGACGGCGGGCCTGAGTGGTACATTGCGCTCATGCGAAGGGGAGAGACACAGTATACCTTCCTGGCAGCAGGCGAGGGCATCACGGACAATTTATCGAACATTCCCGGTGCAAGCTATGATCCCGCGACAAATACTTTGACCCTAGATCATTTCAAAGGGGAATACGGTGAGATCAACCTGATGGGCAATGGCTTTACCATTGAGCTGATCGGAGAAAATACCATCGATCGCATGAGCATTTGGGGTGCAAGCTATGGCGGCAGCGTTCACTTTACGGGAACGGGCTCGCTTATATTCAACGAGGACTATGGCATCGACAACGGCGGCCTGATCCTGGAGGCAGAAGGTAGCGAGAGCTGCATCATGGTGGATCAGGGCGTGACGCTGGAGATCTACGGCGGAAAGTATTCGGATGCATATCCTCCGCTTATGGTGAAGCAGTCCAACCTTGCACAGACCATTTACCTGGCGCCTGGACTTGAAATGACGGCCTATCGGGAAGACGACGGAGCATCCTATGGCCCTGCCTATGAGGCCTATGATGATTCCACGGGCATTTCCAGACAGGTGGTATATACCACGAACGGCCTTGTTCCGAACTGTGTGAGGATCGCGCCGAAGGACTAATCTTGACGTAAGGATTTAGAGTAATATGCAGACTGAAAAATTTAATTGGTGGGATTTTCTGACAAAGGTTGCAGTGATCGCCATCCCGGTGGCGCTGCAAAACCTATTGACGACCACCGGTTCCATGATCGATACGATGATGATCGCATCCCTGGGGACTACGCAGATCGGTGCAGTGGGACTGTGCGCGCAGTTTTCGTCCCTGATGTTTTCGGGATATTGGGGCTTCGTTGGCGGCGGCATGCTGTTCATCTCCCAATATTGGGGCGCCAAGGATGAGAAGGGCATCAATCGATCCTACGGGATCACTTTAACTTGTATGATGACCGTGGCCACGTGCTTTTGCATCATGGCCACGGTGTTTCCTGAATACGTAATGCGGCTCTATACGGACAAAGAGGCCATTCAGAGGATCGGCGTGGAATATCTTCGCATTGCAGGTTTTTCCTATCCTCTCATGGTCTTTTCCATGGCCATGGCAGTCATGCTAAGGTGCACCGAGCGGGTGCGCCTCCCGCTCTATGGCTCCGTGGCGTCCGTTGCGACGAATATCGTACTCAATTACGTGCTGATCTTCGGGCACTTTGGCTTTCCTGCGCTGGGCGTTCGCGGCGCGGCTCTTGCCACCGTGATCGCGCAGGCGGTCGGCATTCTTGTGATCGCAGTGCTGGCAAAGGCGAATGGGCACCCTTATGTTTTCGCGGTAAAGGAACACTTTGACTGGAGCGACGGGATTGTCCCGGCCTATTTCAAAAAGTGTCTTCCGATCCTTGCAAACGAGGTTTTGATCGGCGTCGGCAATATGATGATCAACGTCGTTCTTGGAAGGCAGCCGGAGGAAGCCATTGCGGCACTGGCGGTCTTTCGAACGCTGGAAGGCCTTGTGATCGGATTCTTTGCAGGCTTTTCGAATGCTTCCTCGATCCTTGTGGGGAAGGAGGTCGGCGCGGGAAATCTTCGCACGGCCTATGTAAGAGCCTGGCGACTTGTGTACCTCTGCCAGGGCTTTATCGCCTTCATCGGCGTGTTACTTATCGCTCTTCATACGCCGATCCTGAGCATTATGGGAATGAAGGGAGAGAGCTTCCGGATCGCCTTTGGGCTAGTTTTGATCTACGTGGTTGCCGCGATCATCCGCATGGGCAACTGGGTGCAGAATGACACTTATCGCGCCGCCGGAGACGCCGTGTACGGTACGGTTCTTGAGATCATTTTCATGTGGGTGATGCTTGTGCCGTTAGTTTGGCTTTGCGGCATGACGTGGCATCTTCCGACCCTGTTCGTGTTTGCCTGTTGTTATTCTGATGAACCGATCCGATATATACTTATGCAGATCCATCTTTTCCGGGGCACCTGGATCAAGCCGGTGACGCCGGAGGGGAAGGCGGCGCTGGCGCAGTTTCCGTTGCCGCGGCATAAGGGAAAAACAAAGGAGTTTGAGACATGAGCAAAGTAGAAATAGCGTTGATCGCGATCGGAGTGTTTGTCGGAACAGGCTTTTTGGCATATGTCATCGAAGCGATCATTTTCAGAAATCGCGGGACGATCGGTACTTATGAATCGCTGTTTGCGTATTTTAAGAAGACAGACCAAAAGAACGGAAACATTGCCGCACTGGTCTGGGCGATCATTTGGTTTGTGCTGCTGGTACTGGCGGCATGCATCATTTATCTTGCGGCGTAAAGAAGCGTCTGTCACAACATAGAGAAGGCGCTTTGGCGGCGCTCGATTGTCGCATAAGAGGATGGTATGAAGAATCTGATCTTGATTGGCATGCCCGGTGCGGGAAAGAGCACGGTGGGCGTGGTTTTGGCAAAAAGGCTGGGGCTGAAATTTGTGGACTCGGACCTTGTCATTCAGGAAAAATATGGCAAGCTCCTGCATGAGCTGATAGGTGAATATGGCGTGGATGGGTTTCTGGAAATGGAAAATCAGGTCAATGCGTCGCTGAAGGCGGATGGGGCAGTGATCGCCACCGGGGGAAGCGCCGTTTACGGCGAGAAGGCCATGCGGCATTTCCGAAGGATGGGCTATGTGATCTACCTGCAGCTCCCCTATGAGGAGATTGAAAGTCGTTTGGGTGATCTGTTCGAGCGTGGCGTGACCATGCAGCCCGGGCAGACGCTGCGAGAGCTTTACGAGGAGCGCGAGCCCTTATACAGAAAGTATGCGCACAAGGTCGTGGACTGCAGCGGCAGGCAGGTGCGCGAGATCGTTTTGGACATAGCGGAGCTTGTGGAGGCCGAGGATGCCTTGGCGGCGCGAGAGAACGCTGCAAGTGCGCAGGAAGATAAGCCGACGAGGACGCGTGCAGGAAAGGCTGTGCGGGCGCATAATACCCTGAAGGATAAGGACATCCGCGAGCCGCTGTTTTTATTTTTGGAGGAGACTTACGGAAAGGTGAGAATCCTGGAGGAAAAGGTGGTGGGCAGGTCCCGCGCCGATGTGGTGATGGTGGTGCAGGACGGCGTTTACGGACTTGAGATCAAAAGCGATGCGGATACATATACCAGATTGGCTGATCAGGTAAAGGACTACGATCAGTACTTTGACGCAAACATTGTGGTCGTTGGCACAAGCCATGGCGAGCACGTGCCGGAGCACGTTCCTCCTTACTGGGGCATCATCACGGTGGAGCTGGTGGACGGGGAATATGATTTCTATGTGCTAAGGCCCCCTCAGCCGAACCCTAAGAGGAAATGGAAGAAAAAGCTCTCCCTTCTTTGGCGACCAGAGCTGGCGCAGCTGACGGAATGGAATGGCATGCCAAAATATAAGGATCTGGGCAGGCAGAAGGTGAGCGATAAGATCTTGGAGCGCGTGCCGGATCGGATCTCGGAGGAATTGCTAAGCCGCCAGGTCAGCGACCTTTTGTTTGAACGGGATTATTCCAAGGTGGAGGAGACGCTTGCCGAGTACCGCAAGGGCGAGATGGAAAAGCAGATCGACCAGGAGACGGATCCTGAAAAGAAAGCTGCTTTGATGGAACTTTTGGAGCAAAGGCAAAGCTTTGCAAGAGAGCACCTCGCGCCGCCAAAGAGACGGCGCCGAAGGAGAAGGAGTTAGCGCGTGGAGATTTTGTTGATCCTCATTATTGTCATTATCTTTGGCGCCGTATTGACCGGGAACCTGGGGTACGTTCTTTTTGGAATGTCCGGGTTTTTGCTGCTCATGGCAGCACTGATGGTAGTGACCTTCTTTGTCTGCTGCATCCTTCTTCTCACGTCAAAGTGGAAGGAAGCGAAGTTTGTGGGGCTGGATACGCCGAAGGAAGGCTCGAAGTTTAAGGTGGCATATTATCTCGTAGACGGCGAGGAGATCCCTTGTCTTTTCCCCGAGGAGGGTGTGTTTAGAAAGCAGTTTTATCAGGAAGATAAGGTATATCACGTGCTCCTGAACAAAAGGTTGCATCGGGTGTTTGATCGCTTTTCCGTGGCGACTTGTTTGCTTGGGCTTTTTGGCGGGCTCCTTCTTGGCGGAGTCATGCTGGCGATGTATTATTGATATGGCTTTTGGGAATCTGACAGGTTTTGCCGTGAAAGTTAGGGAGGAAAAGAACTTGAAAAATCAAGAAAAAAAGATTAATCTCATTATGGCGATCGTAATGTCCGTAGCAATGGGGATTTTGGCATCCATCGTCATCTATTATGATCCGAAGACGCAGACGCCGCCATTTGTGCTCTTTTGTCTTCTCAATATTGTTTTGTCGGTGATCGTTGGCGTGATCGTGGCCCTTGTGATCCCGCTTGGGAAGATGGGCGCGGCACTTGCAAAGAAGGCAAAGGCGACGCAGCCTTCCATGAAATTCAGTTTGATCAACTCGATCCCGCTTGCCGTTGGGAATTCGGTGATCGTGAGCGCGGTCGTAAGCTTCCTGGGCGTTGCGATGGCATATTCCAAGATCCCTGCGGGGCAGGCACCGCCGCTACTTATGATGTGGTTTTCAAGCTGGGCACCGCTCCTTGTGCCGTCGATCATCATAAGCTACGTGCTCGCCGTGCTGATCGCACCCTTGGTGGTGGGAGCCGTGATGAAGAAAAAAGGAAAAAAGAAATAAGAGGTTGAGAAAATGAGAATCTTTACGGATCTGAAAAAAAGGGCAGCGCTGGCTGCCCTGTGTGTTGTAATGCTTTGCATGATCGCAGGCTGCGAAAAAGCAGGCGCTCAGGAAGGTGAGGGCAAGGAAAGCTCGCAGGCACAGGTTTCGGCGGAGGCAACGCCGGAAGCATCACAGGTCGCAACGCCAGAGCCTACGCCGGAAGCGACGCCCGATCCCACGCCGGAGCCTACGCCGAGCCCCGAGGAGATCTACGCGCAGATGGTGGAGCTCTCGCTGATGTATGAGGGCAACTACGAAAGAATTCAGAAGTTGATCGGGAAATTGCGTGCGGGCGAGGAGATCCGACTGGCGATCCTTGGCGGTTCCGTTACGGAGGGCGCGGGCGCAGGAAGCAATGATAAGGGCTATGCCTACCAGTTTTTGGATGCGCTGGCGGAAGAATATGCCGCAAACGGAAAGGATCAGATCCTTTACGTGAACGCAGGCCTTTCCGGAACGCCTTCCGTGCTCGGATGGATGCGGTATCAGCAGGACGTCGTGACGCCGCTGGGCGGGGATCCGGACCTTTTGATCATCGAATTTGCCGTGAATGACTGGCAGGAAGCGACAAATGGCAGGGCCTATGAGAGCATGGTTTACGAGGCGTTGTCCGCAAAGGAGGATGCCGCAGTGATCTGCCTTTGTTCCGTGGCGAAGACCGCGTGGAACACGCAGGACAGTTACCTGACCATCGCAAAGCACTATCAGATCCCGCTGGTGAGCCTGAAGAAAGCACTGTTCACGCCGAAGAACGAGACCAGAGTGGCGGCGACGAAATATTTCATGGATGATTATCATCCGAAGTTCTACGGGCATGAGCTCATGAAGGATTGTCTGATGAATCTCTTTGCCAAGGCAGATGCGGCGGAAAGCGCAGCGCCCGCACAGATCCCCGAGAACGCCGTCAAGGGGCGCGACTTTACGGGCATCGTTCAGGTGGATGCGGCAAACAAGGTGAAGGGCATGAAGACGGGAAGCTTTGGGGATGTGGACGACAAGGTCGTGACGATGTACTTTACCAAGAGCGCATCCTTCCCCAACAACTTTTACCACAAGGCCGGAACGAAGAACGATCCCCTGAAGATGACGGTGAAGTGCAAGAAGATCCTGGTGAATTACAAGACCAGCACGGATAAGAGCTTTGGCACCGCGCAGTTTATTGTGGACGGCAAGGCCGTTGGTACCGCCGAGGGGTATAGTGCCGGCGGCTGGAACAACTGCAACGTGATCATGGTCCTGGACGAGAAGGAAGCGGCAAACCACACCTTCGAAGTCAAGATGGCCGAAGGCAGCGAAGACAAAGCATTTACGATCTTATCAATAAGTTATTGTGAATAAAGATGTGCCAGTGGGGACGGTTCTTTTTGGCACGTTTTGTCCTGGGACAAAACGTGCCAAAAAGAACCGTCCCCACTGGCACATTAATATTTTAAAATTAGGTCTTGACAAATAATATTATACGATGTATAGTATCGATAACGAACAATAGTATACGCCATATAATATTGTTTCAGAAAGAGGTGAGAACATGGTTTTTAACACGGGTGCGGCGCTGCTTGATGCGATCGTGCTGGCGGTGGTGAGCCGGGAACCGGAAGGAACCTACGGATATAAGATCACGCAGGAGGTCCGACAGGTCATCGAGCTTTCCGAGTCCACGTTGTATCCAGTGCTACGAAGGTTACAAAAGGATGAATGCCTTGAGGTGTATGACATGGAATGCTCCGGGCGAAACCGAAGATATTACAAGGTCACAAGCCAGGGCTGGGCACAGCTCCATTTATATGAAAACGAGTGGAGGGATTACGCAGACAAGATCACAAGCCTTTTTGAAGGAAAATCCCTTGTAGAGGGCGTCGTGAGCGTTTGACGCGGCAGGGCCGAACGTAAATCAAAATGCGTAAGAAGGTAAGGAGAACAAAATGAATAAGGTCGGATTTATGGGCCAACTGGAGAGCCTGTTGGCTGACGTTCCTGCAGCGGAGAGAGAAGAAGCGCTGCAGTACTATAATGATTATTTCGAGGATGCGGGCGCTGAGAACGAGCAGTCCGTGATCGAATCTCTTGGAAGCCCGGCGAAGGTTGCGGAAAACATTAAGGCGGAGCTGAGCGGAGAAGCGATCCCCACCAGCGCAAACGCAGGGGAGCACAAGCTTACGAAATATGGACAGATCGTTCCCGCAGGGGAAGTTCAGGATAAGACGGAGCATGCCAATGGCAATACGAGTCAAGGCCAGCCTGGAGCGCCTGGCGCAGGAGGCAGAAGCTTTTTCGGAGCCTTTGGTGGCGTCGGAGGGGCCGGCGGCGCGGGAGCAGGCGGCGCTGGCGGAGCAGGTGGCTCAAGCTATGCGAACCCTGACACAGGCACGGTCGTTGCAAAGGTCACGGAAGTTGGCAGAAAGCTTCCGTTCTGGGCCTGGATCCTCATTGCGATCGCAGTGATCTGCGTGGTCATTCCTGGCATCGTAAGCGTGTTTGGCGGCCTGCTCGGCGTGATCAGCGGCATCTTCGTTACTTGGTTTGCACTGATCATTGCCTTTGGCGCCATCGCATTTAGCATGTTCGTGGTAGCCATTGTCGTAGTTGTCGTTGCGATCCTGTGCTTGATCGGACACCCCATGACTGGAGTCCTTCTTCTCGGCATCAGCATGTTGTTTGCCTGCGTTGGCATCTTGTTCCTGATGCTGACCGTTTGGATGTCCGGCAAGGCAACGCCGTTTATCTGCGGCAAGATCATTGATTTCTTTAAGTTTTGCTGGAATGGCACAAAGAAGCTGTTCGCAAGGATTAAGTAAGACCCCGCCTGGGGAGTTTAGGAGAGAAAAACATGAAAGCATTTATGAAGACTTGTTGTATCATTGTATTGTTCCTGCTGGGCTTCGGCATAGCGCTGACGGTGGCAGGATGCGCGCTTGGCGGCGCAGATAAGGTTTCCGAGGTCGTAAAGGACGTGACCGGCGGAAAGGTGGACATTGGCCTGGATCCTAGCGGTGATTTCATGGGCGTGAAGGTTGGAGACATTACCTCGGACGACGTGATTGACAAGGTCAAGGGGATCATGGACAATAAGGTCTATGACATCGAAGACTTTGGTTCGATGTATGATAACGCCCAGACAACATTTACCGGCGACGTGGAAAAATTCAATATCTCTGCGAATGGCGTTGATAGGCTTGAGCTGGACCTCGGTGGTTGCACCATGAAACTGATCACCACCTCGGATCAAGACTTTGCCATCGACGCAAAGAACGTTGACAAATTGCAGGCATACGTGAAGAATGATACGCTCCACGTGATCAGCACCAAGAATGGAAGCATCAAGGGCGCGGAGATCAAAAAGAGCGTGATCAACCTTTACGTTCCTGAGGACATCAGCTTTGATGAGGTGAAGATCGAGCTTGGTGCCGGAGCCCTTAAGGTGGATGCCATTGATGGTGATAAGATCGAAATTAAATTGGGAGCAGGCGAAGCACAGGTGAAGAGCCTTGGCTGTGACAAGCTGGAAGTCAAGATGGGCGCCGGTTCCGTGAAGATTGAGGATGCGGCTGTTAAAAAGCTAGAGGCGAATGTGGGCGCGGGAAGCTTTTTCTATGAAGGCGCCGTAAACGGCGACGTGAAGCTTGACTGTTCCGCAGGAAGTACGGAAGTGAAACTTACCAACAAAGAAAAGGAGTTTGATCAAAAGATCGAGTGTTCCGCAGGTTCCGTAAAGGTTGGTTCGAAGACATATGCCGGACTTTCCAAGACGGAAAAGATCGATAACAAAGCGGACGCTGACCTAGAGATCAAGTGCTCTGCAGGTAGCGTCCGTGTAAGCTTCAACAATTAAGGATTCAATTGAACAAAGGAGCCCTCAGGCTTCTTCCTCCGCGGATACGCTGGGGAAGAGGCCTGATTTTTTGAGTGCGGGGCGAAGCGCAAGGTAGAATACCGATGCGCAGATCACGGCCACGATGGCATTGACAAAGGTGGTAAGGGCCGTCCACTTCGCAAAGATCGATGCGACCTCCTGAGGAATGCCGAGGACGTAGATCTTATAAAAATATCCAACCGTCGGGTCCGCAAACACGTTAAAGAGCATGCCGCAGATGCTTGCGAGGATGGTCACGCCGGTCACGAACTTTGCGGAATGCGCGCGGCTGAGCTTGAAGATCTTATGTGCCACAAGGCCAACGATCAGGCCGATCAGGAGCTTTAACAAAAAGGTCTTGGGAGCGCTGGTTACGTAAGAGGTGGTGAGGTCGCCAATGGTCATGCCAACGGCGCCTGCAAGGCCGCCAAGATATCCCCCAAGAAGGAGGGCCGCAAGGACGCAGAACACATTTCCCAAGTGGAAGGCCGTCTTTTCCGTTCCTACCGGAATGTCGATCTTAAAGAATGCAAAGCCAATGTAGCAAAGGGCTGCCATAAAGCCTGCCAGGGCCAGGCGTTTTGTGTCGAGTGCCTGGGAAGGATGCACGCCGACAAATGCGTTGTAAAGACCCTTGATGAAAAGGGCCAATGCCAGGAAGAGAAGCGTTACGCTAAAGGAGTAGGGGCGCTCGAGACTTAGCTTTTCTTCTGCGAGGGACTCGCTGGTCTTTTTCAGGCTTTCCAGATTGCCTTCGCTTTTCCCTGCCTCTATGCTGCTGATCTTCGACTTCACGCTGGAAAGCTCCTGCCCGACGATCTTGGACTGCTGATAGGAGGTTTGCCTTGCATATACTGCAAAGATCGCACTGCCGAGTACCAGTACCAGTCCGACGATGAGAAGCCTGAAGCCTTTCTTTCTCTGTACTTTTCCCTTTTCCTTGCCATCGGTTTTCGCCGTTGTTTCTTCTGCTTTTGTTTCTTCGTTTATCAGTTCTTTTACTTCTTCTGCCATGATGATTCCCTTCTTTCCGTCTATTTGATTTTATATTCTTTCGCTGATCATTTTGTGGAGCCCGGGGAGCTCTGCTTCAAAATTCACCGCATAATTTACGCGGTTTGGATCTTCGTAAGTATTCTTGATGCAGGCCGTTACGTAATCCGCAGCCAGCCTTAATGCATCGCATGTCGGGATCCCGCGCGCCGCGGCGCCAGTAAAGGTGCTCGCGAAGATATCCCCCGTGCCGTGAGACTTAAAGGGTACCTTGGGATTGCCATATTCAAAAAACTCATTCTTTGCCACATCGAGTCCCATGTAGCCGAAGGCTTTGTCTGCAAGGGTCACGCCCGTGATCACCACAAGGCCGCCGCAGAATTCTGCCAGTCCTTTCAGGAGCTTTTTTGTCACCTCCGGGGCAGCGTCTTCTCCAGGATAGGGAACGCCCAGCATCAGCGCAGCTTCCGAAAGATTTGGCAGGATCACGTCGGCCTCCTTACACAGGCCGGCCATCTTCTTCGGGAAGCTGTCGTCAAAGCCTGCGTAGAGCTTGCCATTGTCCGCCATGACGGGGTCCACGATGACCATCGTGTCTCCGCTCTTAAAGTCCTTGATATATTCCCTTACGATCGCAATCTGGCGTTCGCTCCCAAGATAGCCCGTGTAGATGGCGCTAAACTCAAAGCCTTCTTTTTTCCAGTGTTCGCGGATGGGCTCCATGTCGTCCGTCAGGTCGCGGAACGTAAAGCCCGAGAACTGCGTGTGCGTCGAGAGGATCGCCGTAGGGACGATGGCCGTCTCGATGCCAAAGGACGAGATGATCGGCAGTGCAACCGTCAGCGAGCATTTTCCGATGCAGGAGATATCTTGGATGGTCATGATCCGTTTCATATGTCTGGCTCCTTGTTGCAAGTGTTTTTGATTACTGTTGCAAGTATGACGCAAAAGTGGTATTATGAATAGTGCCATTTTACGATTTTTTTATAAGACCAGATTTTGCGTAAAAAGACGCCAAAGACCACAAAAATCATGTGGAAGGAGAGGGTACCATGCTGACCTATGATCTGGAAAAAAGAGGGAAAAAACCCCTTTATGAATATTTGTATTACTGCATCCGCGAGGACATTCTGCAGGGCAACCTAAAGGCCGGCGAGAAGCTTCCGTCCAAGCGTGAGATGGCGGGGGGATACGGGATCGCACTGATCACGGTGGAGAATGCATATGCCCAGCTTATCATCGAGGGATATGTCACCGCCAAGGAAAAACGGGGTTATTTTGTGAACCGCGTGGCGCTTGCTGAAACACAGACCATGCCTAAGAACGCCACGCCGACAACGCAAAAAAACACGCCTGAAAATTCGTCAGCGTCCGGCAGACAAAGCGCTACGGCTGCGGCAGCATCGTCCGGCAGTCAAAGCGTGCAGGAAGCACAGGCCTCGCCCCCTGCATGGATAGATCTTTCTTCCTCGAACCTTCGGCGTGACGCCTTTCCCTTTGCAACGTGGACCAGACTCATGCGTCGCATTATGGAGGATCGCGAGGAGGCGTTTCTTCGAAAGCCGGAGAGCACTGGCGTGCCGGAACTTCGGGAGGCCATTTCCGAGTACCTGCGCAAGGCAAAGGGCCTTTGCGTTACGCCTGACCGCATTGTCGTCGGCCCCGGGACGGAGTATCTGCATCACTTGATCTTGCAGCTGGTAGGCCCCGGTCGCATCGTGGCCGTGGAGGATCCGGGATATAAAAAGGTCGGCCAGATCTATGAGGCGCATGGCCTGAAGTGCCTTCACGTACCCGTGGACGAAAACGGACTCATCGCGGAAAGGCTTGTGGGAAGCAATGCGAAGCTGGTACATCTTTCGCCCTCACACCATTTTCCGACGGGGTGCGTTATGCCCATCGGACGAAGGAGAAGCCTTCTTTCATGGGCGCAGGCGGAAGGCGCATATCTCGTTGAGGACGATTACGACAGCGAATTCCGCTTTGACGGCAGGCCCGTACCAACGCTGGCAAGCTTAAATGACGAAGTCGTGATCTACATGAATACCTTTACGAAAACCCTTGCGCCTTCCATCCGCATTGCCTTTATGGTGTTGCCTACGCCGCTCCTTCAAAGGTTTCAGGAGAAGCTTTTCTTTTATTCCGGTGCCGTCTCTTCGTTTGAACAGTACACGCTGGCGGCATTCCTGAAGGACGGCTATTATGAACGCCACGTAAATCGCATGCGCAATTACTATCGCCAGCAGCGCACCAAGATCCTGCAGGCCCTTTCCCTCTCGCCTCTTTCGGAGCGGGTAACGCTGGAGGAGCATGGCGCGGGACTGCATTTTATCGTAAAGGTCCGTGGCATCCGCGATGATGAAAAATGGCTTGACCGCCTTGCGCGGGAAGGGATCCGCCTCTCCCCCGTTTCGGCCTATTGCTATGGTGGTCAGGAAAAGTACCGACACAAGTTTTTGATCTATTACGGCGACATTGACGAAGAAAGCATGAAAAGAGCATTCGAGATCATGGCAAGGACCTAAAAAAAGCAAAACTTCTCTTTGCCTTGTACGCGTAAACGTGATAAAATATTTCTGTATTCTGGGGGTTTGTTTGTAGAGGTCGGCTTGGGGGTATCTCATGAAAAAACATCCTAAATTGTCTATGGACTTGCCAAAGCTACGATTTGGCATCCGATATCAGGTTTTACTCAGTTTTTTGATCCCAATCATATTTATCATATTGGTCGGCGTGATCGCGTACAATAAGGCACAGTCCGGCATGCGCGAAAAGTACGTGAACTCCACGAATGAGACGATGAAGATGGCAGCCGCACAGGTGGACCTGGTGTCCTCCTTTGTGAAGGCGGAGGCCATGCGATATTCCTTCGACGACGAACTGTTTCGGCTGACGACGGGGAAATATGCCAACGACCCGCAGGGGTTCAACAAGGCATCCGATGCCGTGAGCGCCAACATCAACGCGACGCAGACGGGGAATGAGTATCTACGGCACATTCACGTGATCACCAAGGACGGTGAGCGCATGTTTTCCACGAAGCGGAGCATGCCGTTAGGGTTCCTTGAGGAATACCTGGAAACCATGCAGGGAAACTCCGGCTGGTTTGATTCTCACCCTCTGCTGGACGAGAAGCTAAGCTTCCAGGAAAACGATGCCTATCTTTTCGGCTATCACGCAACGACGCAGAGCAAAACGGCAGTGATCGTAATGGACGTTTCGCAATCTGCCATGCAAGAATTCCTTGACGGCATTAACCTTGGCGAGGGAAGCACGATCGCACTTGTCACGATGAATGGCAGGGAGATCTCACACAGGTCCGGCAAGGCGCTGGATTGGCCTAAGGAGAGCATTTTTGCAGGCTCGGACATGTATGGAAAAGTCAAGGCGCAGATTGCCGAAGGAACGACGAGCGGCGTGAGCGAGATCAGTTACCACGGAGAAGACAGCCTTTTGTTCTACGCACTGTGCGAAGAGCCAGGATGCGTCGTCTGTGCACTGGTTCCCCTTTCCACGGTGACGGCCGAGGCGCGGGACATCCGGATCCTCACCTTTATCGTGGTGCTCATTGCACTCCTTATCGCATCCGCAGTCGGCCTTTGGATCACGATCCGCATTCAAAGGAACATAAAAAAGCTTTCGGACGGTCTTGGCGAGATGGCCAAGGGTGACCTGACCGTGAAGATCGAGGCGGATGGCAGGGACGAGTTCTCAGACCTGGCGGAAACGACCTCCGAAATGATCTACCAGACAAGGAGTTTGGTTGGAAAGGTGGATGACGCCGTGGGCGGCGTGGAGGATTGTGCCAACGACGTACAGAACGCCTCGGCTATGCTCGGTGCACAGTCCGGAAACATTGCGGCGGCCATGGCTGAGATGACGGAAGGCATGAAGCAGCAAAAGCTTCACGCGCAGGAGTGCGTTACCGTGACGGATAAGCTCTCCGACGAGATGCGTGCCATTTCCCGTCAGATCAGTGCCATCCAGACCGTGATGGAGGAGACGGATGCCATGATCAGCGAGGGCATGCGCATGGTGAAGACCTTGGGCGAACGCGCACAGGACACGGCGCAGGCGACGGACAGCGTGAAGGATTCCGTGGGCGCGTTGCTTGGTGAGACCTCGAAGATCAATTCCTTCGTGGAGACGATCCGGAACATCTCCGCGCAGACCAATCTTCTTTCGCTGAATGCTTCCATCGAAGCGTCCCGCGCCGGCGAAGCAGGAAAAGGCTTTGCCGTCGTCGCTGAGGAGATCCGCAATCTTGCCGCTGAGTCCACAAAGGCAGCAGGCGAGATCAAGAAGATGGTGGAGAAGATCAACGATCAGACGAAGATGAGTACGGGTAGCGTTTCGCGGGCCCGCGAGATCGCAAATGAGCAGTTCGAGCTCATGAACCAGACGACGCAGGTGTTTGACCGCATGCAGGGTTCCATGGAACAGCTGACGAAGGAGCTCGAAAAGATCACGCAGACCACGAATGAAGCAGACGCCAAAAGGCTCGAGGCCGTGGAGAGCGTACGAAGCATTTCCAACATCATCGGCGAGGCCGGTGAAAATGCCGAAACGGTACAGGACGTGCTCACGCAGCTGCAAGAGGAGATCATCCATCTGGGCGTTACGGCACGGGAACTTGGCAGCAGTATGGACGAGTTAAAAACGGAGGTTGCAGCCTTCATTTTATGACAATAAAATCCATTGTCAGTTTGTAATAAAACAGGTAAAGTAATAAGCAAAGTGATATCAAACCCATAGGAGGTATAAAACATGCAATACGGTTATTTTGACGAGGCGAAAAAGGAATACGTGATCACCAAGCCGAACACCCCGGCACCTTGGGCGAACTACCTTGGTTCCCCGGCTTACGGCGCGATCATCTCCAACAACGCGGGCGGTTACAGCTTTGTAAAGAGCGGCGCCAACGGACGTATCATCCGCTATCATTTCAACAGTGATGACACGCCCGGCAGATATGTTTATCTTCGCGATGACGACACGAAGGATTTCTGGTCCGCAACCTGGCAGCCCGTTGGCAAAGACTTAAAGGACTATAAGAGCGAGTGCCATCACGGAACCTCTTACTCCACCATGATCGCAGAGTACGCCGGGATCCGTTCCGAGGTTCTGTACTACGTGCCCCTCGGAAAGACCTATGAGGTATGGGCCGCAAAGGTGACCAACCAGAGCGCAAAGCCTCGTACCATTTCCGTATTCGGTTATGCGGAGTTCACGAATGAGAGCAACTACGAGCAGGATCAGGTAAACCTGCAGTACACGCAGTTCATCACCACCACCTATTTTGAGAACAATAAGATCTACCAGAAGATCAATCAGAACTTTGGCAAGGATGCGACCGGTTCCAACCACAAGGAGCGTTTCTTTGGCATGGCGGGTCAGACCGTGAAGTCCTATAACGGCGACAAGCAGGCCTTCCTTGGCAATTATCATTCCTATGGCAATCCCATCGCCGTGGAAAACGGCGCTTGCGACAACGTGCTGAATTACAACTCCAACGGCTGCGGCGCTTTGCATACGCAGATCACCTTAGAGCCCGGCGAGACGAAGGAAGTTGCGTTCCTGCTCGGTCAGGCAGAGCCTTGGGTGGCAGACGAGATCCTCGCCGCATACAAGGACCTTTCCGTTGTGGAGAAGGAAAAGCAAGAGCTCATCACCTATTGGCACGGCAAGCTCATGAACTTCCAGGTGAACACCCCGGATCCTGCATTCAACAGCATGATCAATACCTGGAATGCATATCAGTGCTTCATCACCTTTACCTGGTCCAGAGCGGCATCCTTCAGCTACTGCGGACAGCGTAACGGTTACGGTTATCGTGACACCGTACAGGACATTCAGGGCATTATCCATCTGGATCCCGAGATGGCAGAAAAGCAGATCACCTTTATGCTCTCCGCACAGGTGGACAACGGTGGCGGACTGCCTTTGGTAAAATATGATCACAATCCCGGACATGAGGACACGCCGGACGACGAGTCCTACGTTCGCGCAACCGGACATCCCGCATATCGTGCAGACGATGCACTTTGGCTCTTCCCGACCGTTTGGAAATATGTTTCCGAAACCGGCAACAAGGATTATATCAAGCAGGTGATCCCTTATGCCAACAAGGACGAGGGCACTGTTTACGATCACTTGAAGAGAGCCATTCAGTTCTCCATGGATCGCCTTGGCGACCACAAGATGCCCGCAGGTCTGCATGCAGACTGGAATGACTGCCTGCGTCTTGGCAAGAAGGGTGAGTCCACCTTCGTGGCACTGCAGCTTTACTATGCATTCACCGTTATGAAGGGCTTTGCAAAGGATCTGAATGATACCGAATATCTTGCATATCTTGAGGCTACGCAGAAGGAACTGGGCGACATCATCAACAAGGAGTGCTGGGAGGATGACAGATTCGTCCGCGGCATCAAGGAGGATGGTCAGGTCATCGGTTCCAAGAATGATCCTGAAGCAAGCATGTGGCTGAATCCTCAGTCCTGGGCAGTCATCAGTGGCCTTGCAACCAAGGACCAGGCGGAGAAGGCCCTCGAGAGCGTACACCGCGAGCTGAACACCAAGTATGGCGTTCGCGTGATGGCACCTTCCTATGTTGACCATGCATTTGACGGCGCGCTGGCACTGCTCTTTAACCCCTCCACCAAGGAGAACGGCGGTATTTTCTCGCAGCCTCAGGGATGGATCATCCTTGCGGAATCCTTGATGGGACATGGCGACAGAGCCTTCGAGTACTTCACCGAGAGCTCTCCTGCATCGCAGAACAACGACGCAGACGTACGTCGCCTGGAGCCTTACGTACATGGCCAGTTCACCGAAGCAGACGAGTCTCCTTTCCATGGCAGAAGCCACGTGCATTGGCTGACTGGTACCGCATCCACCTGTATGGTAGGTTGTGTGGAAGGTATCTGCGGCATGAGACCTGACCTGAACGGCCTCTGGGTTTGCCCGACCATTCCTTCGGCATGGAAGGAAATGACCATTGACAAGAATTTCCGTGGCAAGAAGCTCCACATCACCGTCCGCAACGAAAGCGGCGCACAGTGCGGCTTCAAGGAGTTCTACCTCAACGGCGTAAAGCTCGACCAGCCTTACGTTCCCGCATCCGAAATGAAGGATGAGAACGAAGTTATCGTAGTGATGTAGGATGGATTCTACAGAACGAAGTGGTTGTAGTGACGTAAGTTAGATTTTGTATAGGGGAGTATTTCATTTGATTTGCTCCCCTATTATTTCTCTTTTCAGATAAAACGATTTACCACTCTGATTTCCGTATGTTTTCTTTAAGATGCTGATTTGACGGGTCCTTAGCCCTTTCATAACTGTCCTGCTTTCGTTTTTTGTTATTAAACAGTGAAAGTAATAAGGTGTCTACTGTCAGATTTTGTTTTTGGGAAGACAGACAGTAGTTTACAACTGGCTATTTTTGATATTTGTCATTTGGACAGTACAATTCTGCCATAAATAACTGTCTGGATTGCGAAAGATGAAATTGGACAGTAAAATGCTCTCATTTATCACTGTTTAGGATGTTATTTTATAAACGGGACAGAAATGTCCTCAAGCTAACGACTGCTCGGAAGGATTTTTTGTAAATGAGGCAGTATTTTTGAAACAGCATCGACTGCCTGAGAAGTGGAAAGTGGGCGATGGGCAAGTAAAAGAGGTGGGAAATGCTTGCCTGAGAGATGAAAAAGGAATCCAGGCAAGTAAAAGAGGTGGGAAATGCTTGCTTGAGAGATGAAAAAGGAATCCAGGCAAGCAAGAGAGGTGGGAAATGCTTGCCGGAGAAGCGAAAGGTGGATAATAAGCAAGCAAAAGCGGCAACAATTACATGCCTGAAAAATAAAAAACTGGACTCAGGCAAGCGTAGGTGACTGAAATGCTTGCCTGGAAAACCCAAATGAGAACCGAGCAAGCGGAAATGAAGAGGTAGTGACGGGAGGTAGGAGAACTTTAGATCATGCAAGGCAGAATCATATAAGGCAAAATCATGTGAGGCAAAATCATACAAGGCGGAATCATGCGAGGCAAAATCATGCAAGGCAAAATCATGTGAGGCAAAATCATGCAAGGCAAAATCATGTGAGGCAAAAACATGCGAGGCAGAATCATACAAGGCAAAATCACATAATATAAAATCATATACAATAAAACAGGAGGGTTACAGAAATGGCAGAAACAGCGAAAATTACGGTGCATCCGTCGTTCAAGATCGGGGAGATTTCCCCGCGGCTCTTCAGTACGTTTTTGGAGCCGATCGGCAGCATGGTGAACGGCACGATGTACAACCCCAAGCACCCCACCGCGGACGAGCAGGGATTTCGAACCGACTTCATTAACGGCTTGAAAGGAACTGGCATGCCTGCATGCCGTCTGCCCGGCGGAAACTTCGTGTCCGCATGGCAGTGGAAGGATTCCATCGGCCCCAAGGATCAGAGAAAGGTACACCTCGATCCGGCGTGGTATCAATTCATCCCCAACGACGTGGGACATGACGAATACCTGCAGTGGGCGGAGAAGGTTGGCACTGAGCCCCTTTACACCGTAAACTGCGGCACCGGCACCTTCCAGGATGCCATGGACTTGGTGGAATATACCAACTTCGAGGGCGGTTCCTACTGGTCCGACCTGCGTAAGAAAAACGGTCATGAGAAGCCTTACGGCGTAAAGACCTGGTACCTTGGCAATGAGATGGACGGCCCATGGCAGCTGGGCTCCTGGGACAAGGATCCCAGAGGCTACGGCGTTCGCTGCAACGAGCTTTCCAAGGCAATGAAGTGGATCGATGCCTCCATTGAGACCGCAGTGTGTGCTTCCTCCGCACTGTTCATGGATCATTATCCCACCTGGGAAGAGACCGTGCTTCAGGAATGTTATGAAACCGTGGACTATCTCTCCATGCATCATTATCACAGCGCACCTCCCGGAGACTGGAAGGCACTGCTTGGCGGCTCTGCATATTACGAGGATTTCATCAACACCGAGATCGCAATGTGCGACCTGGTTGGCGCTAAGTGCCGCTCGCCCAAGAAGATCATGCTTTCCTTCGACGAATACGGTGCAATGGTGCGTCCCAACAGCCCGCTCCATCCTGGCTACGGCTATCACAACATGGCAAGGGCACATTATCGCTTTGACCCGAAGCGTCCCTACATTTTGCACGATCCCGACAAGATGCCTGACAGACAATTCCCCGGCGGAGACATCCTGCATATGCTTTCGATGGTGTCGATCCAGCTCGCGTTCCTGCGCCATGCAGACCGCGTAAAGATCGGTTGCATGACGGGCGGCCTTGGTGCTCTGTGTGCGTCCAACCATGATCACGTTTGGAGGTCCGCATCGCATTATGCCTTCATGGATCTGATCAACTTTGCAAAGGGAACTTCCATGCAGACGGACATACAGAGTGAGACCTATGACCTTCCGGGATATGCCATCGACGACACTTCGCAATATACCGGCAAGGAAGGCCTGACCTTCATTGACAGCGCAACGGCATGGGATGAGGATGCACAGGAGCTCACCGTATTTGTGATCAACCGCAACGAAGATGCGGAGTATCCGATTGAACTGGACGTACGTGGTTTCGAGGAGTATAATTTTGTTAAGCATATCGAATTATGCGATCAGGATCTGGATGCGAAAAACAGTTTCGAGGAGCCGGATAGGATCAAACCTGTAGAAAACCTTGGCGGTAGCTTTGCAGGCGGCATTCTTTCCGCACACGTAAAGCCTCTCTCCTGGAACGTATTCCGTTTCGAGAAAAAGAAGGCGTAACGCGGAGGGCTCCGCACAAAAGAGGATTTTTCGGAGCGTATGAAGGAAAAAATCGCAGTTTTTGCAAATGGATGGAGCTATGAGTTCCTGGCACAGGCCCTGGATGGGATCAAACGATACGCGGCGTCGGAGGATTTTGACGTCTATGTTTTCACGTGCTTTGCAAGCTACAACGTTACCGAGGATCAAAGAGAGGGCGAGTTTGGCATTTACAAGCTTTGTAACCTCAAGGACTATGACGGCGTCATTGTTTTTTCCAACATGTTCAACTCGGAGGAAAAGGCACTTGAGGCCTGCACTCTGGCAAAACGCCAGGGCGTTCCCGTGGTCAGCATCGGTAATGAGTTTGAGGGAATCCCTTACATGGGCGTGGACGGAAATACCGGGATGCGCGACATGATCACGCATCTCGTGGAAAAGCACGGCGTAAAAAAGGTTTGGTTCATTGGCGGAACGCCAGACCATGAAGAGAGCAACGCTCGTCTTGCGATCACAAGGGCCGTTTTGAAGGAGCATGGGCACAGCCTGCCGAAGAAATATGTTCGCTACGGCATGTGGACGAATCAACTGTCGGCAGATGCCATAGATGAGCTTCTCGAAAAGGAAGGTAAGCTGCCGGATGCGATCGTATGTGCCAACGACGTCATGGCCATGTCGGTGATCACGGAGCTCACGAAGCTTGGGTATGACCTTCCCAAGGACGTGATCGTGACGGGCTTTGACAATGTGGCGGATGGTCACATTCTGTATCCTTCCCTGACGACGGTGCGCCAGAATTATGAAGAACTTGGATGGCAGTGTTGCAAGATACTCTATGACCAGATCCAGGGGAAAAAGAGCAAGAAAAAGAACCTTATCCCCGCGAACATGGTGATCGGAGAAAGCTGCGGATGCAACGGAGACATAGATCATTGGGCGCTTCGCAAGGAATTCTGCAAGCATTATTACGAGAAGAACACGGATGATGCCACGATGGAGCAGAGGGAACGCACCATGCGCCACAAGATCTCAGAGTCCACAAGCTATGCGGAATTAAAGACGGCCCTTCGGGCTCATTTCGAAAAGTATCACTTGTATGAAGGACCGGAGCTTAGTCTCGTGGTCAATGCGGATTATTTCCGCGACGTGATGGCGTCGGAACAGGAGATCCAGCAAAAGAAGGCAAAAAGAAAGCTTGAGGTCGTGGTCACCCTGAAGGACGGAAAGGCGCAAATGATCGATCAAGTGGATCGCTCCAAGCTGATCCCGGGGTATGAGAAAAAGGCAGGAGAGCAGCGAGTGTTCTTCCTCTTGCCGCTGCATTACATGCAGTATAATTACGGCTATTTTGTGCTGGCTGATACGTCGCGCGTCGTGCAGGCGAACTTTCTTTACGAATACATGGAAAAGCTTCAGCAGGCGTTAAAGATGCTTCGCACGAACCTTCGCCTGGACATGCTCAACAAGAACCTGACGAAGCTTTACGACAGGGATCCAATGACGGATCTCTACAACCGCTTTGGATATGAGAACCGTGCGATCCCATTGTATCAGGAAAGCGTTCGCAAGCATTCGCCCATGATGGTGATGTTCGTAGACATCAACTTCATGAAGCGCATCAACGATCAGTTTGGACACATCCACGGTGACATTGCGATCAAGACGGTTGCGGAGGCCATCAAGGCCGTCGTTCAGGAAAACTGGATCGCGGTACGATTTGGCGGAGATGAATTTTTGATCATTGCGCCGGACTGTGACGACCATCAGGCCTGTCACGTCAAGTACAGCATCCTGGAGTATATGGAAGCGAAGAACAATGACGGCACGAGGCCTTATCGGATCTCCGCGAGCTGCGGCTACGTGATCACGGAGCCCGACAGTGGAAATCCCCTTCAGGAGTATATTCGTGAGGCGGACAGGCTGATGTATGAGATCAAGCGTGAGGTGCATGCGAGAGACGAGGTGGAAAGAGCCTTGGAAGCGCAGGCGAGAGAACGTAAGAAGACCTCACATTATGAGTGGTATCGCTAAATAGTATTATTAAAAATGGGAAGACGATCACTCGTCTTCCCAAAATAATTCATCCAGAGTTTTTCCAAGCACTTTGCAGATGGCTCTGCAAAGATTGATGGTGGGGTTGTAGTCCCCTTTTTCAATGGCATTGATCGTTTGTCTGGATACACCGACCTTATCTGCCAGGTCCTGCTGAGAAAGATCCAAAGCAGCCCTGGCGGATTTTAATTTTAAATTCTTCATAAAAACCCTCCTTTATCCCAGGGGTGCTTTGACTACTCCATTTCCTCGTCTTCTTCCTCGGTCTCGAGTGCCTGTCGTTTGTTCGCAAGATACTTAAAGAGCGACAGGCTGCCGATGGTGAGGAGCATGATCGCGCAGCCAAGGTTCAGCGACCCGTCTCCGAGCTGGCCGTCAACGATGAGAGTCCCGTTTATGATATCGAAGATCACGAACGCAAGATTTATAAGCCCGACGAAGAAAGTTACGACGACGAAGCTAAGCCACTTTTGATTCAGCGGGAAGTAAGCCTCATGCAGCACGCAATAGGAGGAATAGACCGTGATGCCGATGAGCAGGCCAAAGGCGACCAACGTCTGCTCCGTGGCGGGTCTTAGGAACCCCATCATGCTGCAGACGAGGGTGCCGCCTATAAACATCATGGAGACCGCAAAGGCGTAGCGGAATCCGCGTCCACGTTCCATTTCCTGGCGCTCGTCGTATTTTGCGCTTTGAAGATGGTTCCCCTTCGTGACTACGCAAAGGAGGATGACGCAAACGCAGGCGGCGATCAGGATGCCAAACAAAATTCCGATCCGATAGCCATCCAAAAAGGTGTCAGGGTACACGCTCATCTCATAATGGATGGTCCAGCTGCCATTCCTTTGGAGCTCCTCGAAATGTTGCTCCCGCGCCCAGCTTTCCACGTTTCGACTGCCACAGAGCCATTCTGTTGCGAAGTTCATGAACGCGGCCTTGTCGGTGTGATAGTAAAAGATCATTTGGTACTTGCCGGGCTTTAGCCCGACGCTTATGTCGCCTTGAAGCGGGGTGCCGGTATTGCCAAATACTTCCTCGCCTGCCGCATCCAGCAAAAGCGCCGTCGTGACAAAGCCCATGTCGGAGGTCTTGACCTTTGAGGCTTCCTTGACGCCTTCAGGGAGGCCAAGGAGGGTCAGATGGTACTGCCCCTCCTTGATTATGGTAAATTCATTGATGGTTTGTGACGGGGTCGCCACGCCGTCCTTTACGGAGACGGTCACGGGCCAGTCAGAATGCCACTCCGTGCCTTCACGCTCTGCATGGCTCATCGTCCAGGCGGCAGCAGCGAAGACGCACAGGAGTGCAACGAAAGCAATGAGCGATGCTACGGATTTCTTAGTAAAAAATTCTTTCATGACAAAACTCCTTTAACGGTTTGGCTGTGTCAAGTCTGTCTGAAGGATTAGCGAAGGAACACGGGCAGATAGGATACAAGGAACATTCCAAGGGTCCCGAGAAGGAAGATCCAGACGCACTTGCTGGTAAAGAGGGCACGGAGTGCTTCTCCCCTTGTCGGTTCGCCGTCCTGCTTTCTTAAGGTAAATCTCTTCTGCGCCAGGAATACGACCAAAATAATGACGCCGGCGATGGCGAGCACTGTGAGGAAAACGTTCCACAGGGAGTAAAGGACCGTGTAAAGTGCCACGGTGGGATTCGCCTGCATGGCGGCCTGAATGACCGCGGGATCACTGCTTGCGACGCCATATTCATTATATTTTTGGCTGATGAATACCGTGATGACGGAGGAGACCATGTTGACCACCATGTGAAGGCCGATGGTATAACGGATCCTTCCGGTACGCACGTAAACAAAGGCAAACAGCATGCCAAGGCCAAAGGCGAAGAAGAACTGCTGGAAGTTGCCGTGGAACAGTCCAAATGCAAGACCGGAGAAGAAGATGGAGATGAATTCGCCATACTTGATCGTGCGGTCGATGAGGAGCTTACGGAACACAAGCTCTTCGAAGATGGGTGCGCCAATGCCGACTGCAAGAACACGCCAGAACATGTCGGAGTTCATGAGCAGTGTTTGAATGGCAGAGGTAGCGCCGCCAAAGGGCAGGGTGATCAGATTGTGAACGATGTTGCCGAGCATTGCACCAGGGAGCACAATGCCGTAGCTCATGAGCACAAAGAGAAGGAACTTTCCAATGCCAAGCTTCTTTTGAGGGATCTCCTGTTTGGGAACGCCCTTGCATGCAAGGTAAGTCACGGGGAAGCCGATGAGGTCCACGCTGAGGATGACGAGGATCAGCGAGAGCATGATGCCGTGCTGGTTTGTAAAGTCTGCAAAGAAATTCCCAAGGAGAAAGATCACGACCATTTGCACAAGCATGACGGCGCAGATAAAAATGCTAAGGCGATGTCCAACCTCATCTAAGCGCTCCTTTAAGCCAACGCCCTCAGCACCTTCAGGCGAAAGGGCAAGCCATAAGAGCAAGACAAGTACTGCGCCCACGGCAATGGTCAGAAGCTGAAGGATCCAGGGAGCGCCAACCAATTCCGTTACGTTTAGCTTAAAGGTAAAGTGGCGTTCGCCGTCCTTGGGAGTCTCGAAGGGGGCAAGGCCGTTCACAAAGGAATCCAGGGAAGGACCATCTGCATATCCCATGTAGTTCTTTGCGAAGTCGCGATAGTCGTTTTCATCAACTAAGAAGAAAAGTTCAACGGAAGTGCCTTCGTCACAGGTAACGGTGATCGGGATTGAGTACTGGAAAGCCGTAAAACACTGCAGGATTTTACCGCTTCCATCCTTGATCACGCACCCGGTGTTAAAGCCGGGGTCTTTCACGTCCCAGGAAATGTCGAAAAGGTAAGCTCCCCTCTTGGGGATCGGGACCTTGATCGTACTGTCGGTGGGATTGACCTTGCCGTCCCTTACCATATGGTAGATGCCCTCCTCAAAATCCATTATGTTTTCACCCTTGTAGTTGTTCAACTGGATGAAAAGGACACACATCACAAAGAATGGAAGGATGAGGATCAGGGCAAGCAGGGATAATAGTTTCTTGTTGGATTTCATGGTTAGCCTCCTAAGTTTAGAAATGTGTTATGATTCTTGATCTGCCTTGCGGATATTCACCACCGTAAAGCTTACTGCTGCGATCAGGCACAGTGCGCAGCCGCCACAGGTTCTTACCCAGTCATCACTCAGGAAATTGAAGATCCAGTTGGCAAGCATGACGATCAGGTCAGTCGCAAGCAGTCCGATTAAGATGCAGAGCCATAAGGTACAGGATTTCTTTTTATTGTTCTTCATATACTCAAACCTCCTTTGATTGTGCTTTGATCGTACTTTGGCCATGTCGTACTTTCGTTTCTGAGTGTATCATAACACCCTCCCGACAATATGTCAAGTATAATTTACAAAAAGTCAGATGAAATTGGTTGGTCGAAAAAATATGACTTATAATAAAGAACCTCTTGTCATGCCTTTGATTTCTATGTATAATTATTTTTGCTGACTGAATAAACATGCGCCTGCATTTTGCCTGGCGCGAGGAAGTGAGGAAAACATGAGAAGAGTTGGTACGATTTCAAGGGGCATTCGCGGTCCCATCATCCGCGAGGGAGATAACCTGGTGGAGATCACCGTGGACAGCGTTTTGGAGGCTGCAAAGGAAGAGGGTTTTGAGCTTCGCGACAGGGACGTGATCGCAGTGACGGAGTCCATCGTCGCACGGGCACAGGGCAACTACGTGACGGTGCAGGACATCGCACAGGACGTGCGCGAAAAGCTGGGCGGCGGTACCGTGGGCGTAATCTTCCCGATCCTTTCGAGAAACCGTTTTGCCATAAACTTAAAGGGTATCGCAATGGGCTGCAAGAAGGTGGTTTTGATGCTGAGCTATCCTTCCGATGAAGTGGGTAACGCACTCATCACCTATGATCAGCTGGACGACGCAGGGATCAATCCTTATTCCGACGTGCTGACTTTGGAGAGATATCGCGAGCTCTTTGGTGAGAATAAACATGAATTTACTGGCGTGGACTATGTGCAATATTATTCCGACATCATCACGGAAGCCGGCGCGGAGGTGGAAGTGATCTTTGCAAATCAGGCGAAGACGATCCTCAAGTACACGGATCACGTGCTGACCTGCGACATCCACACGAGAAAGCGCACCAAGAGAATCCTTAAGGAAGCAGGAGCGAAGGTTGTTTGCGGACTCGATGACATCTGCACGGCGCCCATCGGCGGCAGCGGATTCAATTCCAATTACGGCCTGCTTGGTTCAAACAAGTCCACCGAGACGAAGATCAAGCTCTTCCCGCAGGACTGCAAGCAGCTGGTGCTTGACATTCAGGATCAGATTCTCAAGGCAACCGGAAAGCACGTGGAAGTCATGGTTTACGGCGACGGCGCCTTCAAGGATCCGCAGGGAAAGATCTGGGAGCTGGCAGACCCCGTTGTTTCACCGGCCTTCACCGATGGCCTTCTTGGAACGCCAAACGAGTTAAAACTGAAGTACCTTGCGGACAATGATTACGCAAACCTTTCCGGGGAAGAACTTCGTAAGGCCATCTCCGCAAGCATTAAGGCAAAGGACGGGAACCTGAAGGGCAACATGGCATCTCAGGGAACGACGCCCAGACAGCTGACCGACCTGATCGGATCCCTCTGCGACCTGACCAGCGGCTCTGGCGACAAGGGAACCCCCATCATTCTCATCCAGGGCTACTTCGACAACTACACGAACGAATAAATTTTGAGACGAGACACGGATCCGCAAGGGTCCGTGTTTTTTTGTGCCACTGGGGACGGTTCTTTTTGGCACGTTTTGTGCGTGCCCTTCGGCACGTCCCTCCCTTCGGTCGGGATCATGGAATGCTACGCATTCCAAGCCTTACCCAGGGCCAAAACGTGCCAAAAAGAACCGTCCCCAGTGGCACACTGAACCGTTTTATTGGATTTTGGCTAAAGTGTCTGAAATATTGCAAAAAAAATAAAATATTGCATAAATCAATTCGAAAAGAGAAAAAGCTGGGTACACTGGAAAAAACGTTATAGTTTCGCCAATGCTAAAAATGGATTGTTCAATTATTACAAAATCATGCCTCTAAAAATGTCAAAAAATCATAAAGTGCCAAAAAAATAAAGAAATCAACTTGACGGTTTTCCTGTGACAACGTATTATTATTGTGTTAGGAGTAAAACGATTTACGGGGGCTATGGAAATGCAGGGCATGAAGAGACGTGGTCTGACAAAAAAACAAATCAGGGGCTATCGGGAATTCCTGTATATTCTGCCATTTTTGCTCCTCGTTCTGATCTTTTCCTATTATCCTCTATATGGTTGGGTGTATGCCTTCTTTGATTACAGGCCGCCCACTCCTCTGGCAGATTCCAAATTCGTAGCCTTCAAATGGTTCGTTTACATGGTGGAGAATCCCACCAGACTGAAAAGGCTCCTGGAGGTGCTCCGCAACACGTTTGCCATCAGCGGCATCAGCCTGTTTTTCTCCTGGTTCCCCATGATCTTTGCGATCTTCCTGAATGAGATCAAGTGTGTACCTTACAAGAAATTTGTTCAGACCGTAACGACGCTCCCGAACTTTATCAGCTGGGTGCTGGTGTTTTCCGTGGCGTTCACGATTTTTAACGGCGACGGCGTCATTAGTAATCTTGCCATGAACGCAGGCTGGATCGACAAGCCGGTCAACTTCCTGCAAAACAGCAATCACATGTGGTTCAAGATGTGGCTGTGGCTGACCTGGAAGAATGCGGGATGGGCCGCCATCATGTATCTGGCCGCCATCACGGGCATTGACGAGGAGCTGATCGAAGCGGCCAAGGTGGACGGCGCGTCGCGCATGAAGATCATTTGGCACATCACGATCCCCGGCATTTTGCCTACGTATTTCGTTCTCGTGATGCTGAACCTGGCAAGCTTCCTGAACAACGGCATGGAGCAGTACTTCGTGTTCCGCAATCAGTTCAACAGCGATTACATCAACGTGCTCGACCTTTACGTATATGACCTCTCGAGAGAGATCGGAGGCTATCCCTTGTCGACGGCCTTCAGTATCCTTAAGAGCATCGTAAGCATCACGCTCTTGTTTGCAACCAACTGGATCTCCAAGAAGATCAGGGGCGAGAGCATCATCTAGTAAAAGAAAGGCGAAGTCTTAATATGGGTGAACCAAACAAGCTGGAAAGCCTAAGTTCCATAGAGACGGATAAGCTCAAGGCCGTCGGCGCGGGAAGTGAAGCCGACCTGAGAAGTCGCTACGTGGACTATGTGCCGCCTAAGACGAAAATGCACATGAGCGCTACCGACAAGGTCATCAGCGTGATCATATACGTGACGTATGCAATGCTGGCGTTTGTCTGTGTGTATCCGTTCTACTACATTTTTATCAATACCCTCAGTAACAATGAAGCGAGTGCCAGGGGTAAGGTGTTCCTGGTGCCCATCGGCTTTCACCTGACCAACTATGCCAAGGTTGCCAAGATCGATGGCCTGATCCAGGCGGCGGAGGTATCCGTGGCGAGAACCGTGGTCGGAACGATCCTGACCGTGATCGTGGCCGCATTCCTTGGATTCATGTTCACCAGAGAGTCCCTGTGGCACAGAAAGCTTTGGTTCCGCTTCGTTGCGGCGACCATGTATTTCAATGCCGGCATCATTCCCTGGTACCTGACCATGAGAAACCTTGGGCTGACCAATAACTTCTGGGGTTACATTTTCCCCGTGGCCGTGCAGCCCTTCTACATTATCTTGTGTAAGACCTACGTAGAGTCCGTGCCGCGTGAGCTTCAGGATGCGGCGGAGATCGACGGCGCAGGAACGATGAGAGTGTTTTTCAGCATCATTCTTCCCGTCATCAAGCCGATCATCGCCACCATCGCGGTGTTCGCAGCCGTGGCGCAGTGGAACTCCTTCCAGGATACGCTGCTCCTTGTTACTGACAAGAATCTCTACACGCTGCAGTTCACGCTTTACAATTATCTGCAGTCCGCGAATTCGCTTGCATCACTGGTCAACAGCTCCACTTCGACGGATTCCATGGCACAGCTTCTTGCCACGGCGTCGACCAACACTTCGATCCGCATGACCGTGACCATGGTGGTAGTAACGCCCATCATGCTGGTATATCCGTTCTTCCAGCGGTTCTTTACCAAGGGCATCATGGTCGGTGCAGTAAAGGGTTAACAAATGGCAGAAAGCCATATGTTATATTTGCGCTAAAGCGCAGGAAAGGGAGGAGATTTATGAAAACGAAAAAAATCATTGCACTCCTGTGCGCAGTCACCATGACTGTTAGCATGCTCTCAGGATGTGCGGGAGGTTCTAAGACTTCCACGTTGGAATTCTTTGACGTTGCCGCAAACTACAACGGCGTTCAGGGCGGTTGGTTTGCAAAGGCAGTCAAGGATAAGTTTGATCTGGAGATCAACATCATTTCCGGTCAGGGTACAGGCGAGCAGCAGTATGCTACCAGAGCTGCATCCGGCAATCTGGGCGACATCCTCATCCTTGAGTCCGCACAGTTCCAGGATTGCGTAAAGAACGGACTTGTGAAGGATATCTCCGATGAGATCTACAAGCATGACAGCCTGAAGGCCTTCCAGCAGCAGATCGATGCTCTGAACAAGGGCCTTCCTGACAATCCCGACGGCAAGATCTACGGTATCCCTACCGAGATGATGAACACTTCACCCACTTCCTACTCTCAGGACGTTATTTACTCCAGCCCCATGCTTCGTTGGGATCTGTACTCCGAGCTTGGCTGCCCTGAGATCAAGGATCTGAACGGCCTTATGGACGTTATTGCGCAGATGCTGGAAAAGCATCCCAAGAATGCCTCCGGCGATCCTTGCTACATGGCATCCCTGTGGCCTGACTGGGACGGCGGCGATGACATGATCGGTATCGCTAACGTTGTTCAGCTGACCACCTGGTACGGCGAGAAGATCAAGCAGTCCTTGATCCTTAAGCCCGACGGAAGCTTCATTCCTCTGACGGATAAGGCTGGTTCCTACTACAAGATCCTGAAGTGGTGGAACACCGCTTACAATCGCGGCCTCATCGATGAGAACTCCGCTTCTCAGACTTGGGACGATGCATGTGCAAAGATGACCGCAGGTCAGGTTTACCTGTTCTGGTACAGCTGGCAGGTTGGTTTCTGGAACACCAACGAAAGACTGGCTGACGGCACCGCATTCATCTACACTCCCGTTAAGGATCAGAAGTATTACGCAGAAGCAGACTCCTTCTTCGGAAGCGGCCGTGTGTTTGCAGTTGGTTCCAAGGTTTCCAAGGACAAGTATAAGAAGATCATGGAGTTCCTTGATTGGTATGCAAGCCCTGAAGGCGCTATGCTCCAGCATGACGGTATCGAAGGCTTCAACTACAAGAAGGGTGATGACGGCAGATACGTTGAGATGAACTCTAACGCGCTTGTTGACAACCTTCCCGTTCCCGAAGAGTGGGGCGGCGGCGGCTGGAACGATGGTAACAACCAGATCAACCAGTGGATCGTAAGCGCAAACGCTACGAACCCTCTGACTGGCGAGCCTTACTCCAAGCAGTACTGGTCCACCTACAAGGAAGCAAACTACACCCAGATGAGAAAAGAGTGGGAAGCTAAGTTTGGCGCTAAGGAGCCCGCTGAGTACATGCTGAAGAACAACCTTCTCGTGATCAGCCCTAACGTAAGCGTAGCTCTTCCTACCGACGACAATGACATCAGCCTGATCCGCGGTCAATGTAAGGATGCTGTTAACAAGTACTCCTGGCGTATGATCTATGCGAAGACCGATGCTGAATTCGACAAGCTGTGGGATGACATGACCAAGGAACTGAATGGTTATGGCTTCGATAAGCTCATGCAGTTCGACAAGGAGAAGTACACCATCGAGCTGAACGCTAAGAACGCTGTAAAGTAATCCAAAAGTAAAATTGAAAAAGGGGTTGTGAAAGAGATTTCGCAGCCCCTTTTTTTCTAAAATGAAAGGGACAAAAGGCGTGGAGACATTCGCTGAAATAAAATGCATGGGAGATGGATATGCGGGAGGGTTTTCTTGCGGCATGACCATGCACGGCAGCCAGACAATGGAGCGTTTTACCTTAAAGAGCGGGGCAGAGGACTTTGGAGAAGGCACCGCAGTATATGAAACCGAAGACGGCCTCACTCTGGTCTTGAATCGTACAAAAGACGGCGAAGCTTTGCGCGTGCAGACGAGCGTCCATAACAAAGGAGAAAAGGAAGTCACGCTTGAAATGCTGACAAGCTTTGGGCTTCGCGGCGTTGTGGCTGATCGTGTGCACAGGATGCAGTCCTTTTGGAGTGCGGAAGGGAAGCTTCGCACGGAGAGTTTGGAGGACCTTCACATAGAGCCCTCCTGGAACCGCTGCGGCCTTCGCTGTGAGAAATTTGGGAATAGTGGTTCCATGCCAGTGCGAAAGTATTTCCCGTTCCTTGCGCTGGAAAACTCCAAGACAGGAGAGTTCGTTGGCATACAGCTTTACCTTGCCTCTACCTGGCAGATGGAGCTGCTCTGTAAGGAAGGCGATTTCCTTACGGTCATTGGAGGGTTGGGAGATCGGGATTTTGGCCAGTGGACCAAAACCCTCGCACCCGGCGAAAGCTTTGACGCGCCGCAGGCCGTGATCGCAACGGGAACCTCGCTCCTTGACGTTTGCGACAAGCTGGTCAAGGCGCAGCACCCCATGATCTCTCCCATGGATCAGGACATGTCCATTTTGTTCAATGAGTATTGCACGACCTGGGGCAATCCTTCCTTCGAAAACGTAAAGAAGATTGCTGACAAGCTGGAGGGCAAGGGCATCCGCTTCCTGGTCATCGACTCCGGCTGGTATGGGAATGAGAGATGGTGGGAATGCGTCGGCGACTGGGAAGTCAATGAAAACAGATTTCCCGGCGGCATGAAGCCCATTGCGGATTACGTCAGATCGAAGGGCATGATCCCCGGGCTTTGGTATGAGATGGAAGCCGTTGCCTACGGAAGTAGGTTCTATAACGACGCAGAGCACCTTGTAAAGAAGGACGGCGTGCCACTTACGGTGGGCGGCAGACGCTTTTGGGACATGGAGGATCCTTGGGTGGCAGAGTACTTAAGCCGCAAGGTGATCGGGATCCTGAAGGATGCTGGTTTTGGATACCTCAAGGTGGATTACAATGACACTCTCGGCATGGGATGTGACGGTGCCGAAAGCCTTGGAGAAGGGCTTCGCCGAAAGGTTCTTGCATCCCAGGCATTCTTTGCAAAGATCCGCGAGGAGATCCCGGGCATTGTCATTGAAAACTGCTCGAGCGGCGGTCACCGCCTTGAGCCTTCCATGATGCAGCTTTGCAGTCAGGCAAGCTTTTCCGATGCGCATGAGATCAAGTCGATCCCGCTGATCGCGGCAAACGTACAGCGCGTGATAAGGCCTGAGCAAAGCCAGATCTGGGCGGTGCTGCGTGCGGGAGATTCTAAGGAGAGGATCGAATATTCCTTGATCGCTACCTTGTTTGGACGGATGTGTTTGTCCGGGGAGATTTACGATCTGTCTGATAAACAATGGAAAATTGTTGAAGAAGGCATGGAATTTTACGTAAAATGTGCTGAAATTATTAAAAATGGTAAAACGATTCTTCACATTTATGAAAATACGGCGTATAATAAACCAAAAGGTCAACAGTTTGTCGTGCGCGAGTGGAACGGAAAGCGGCTTGCGATCTTGCATCGCTTTGAGGATTCTCATTTTGCATCGCCAGAGTTTCCTTCGGGCAGCCGGATCCTTGCGGAATATGGCTCCGGAGATTCAGACTTCTCCGCAAAGGCGTGGCTTTATGAAATACCAGGGTAAGAAAGTCAAATATCGAGTTGTGCTTGCTCAAAGATAGAATCATATCCAGAAACGAATTAGAAGGAGAAACAGACATGACCACGGTGAAAGAAATTGCAAAGATGTGCGATGTCTCCCCCAGCACGGTTTCAAACATACTGAACGGAAAGCCCAACGTGAGTGAAAAGACCAGGCAGAAGGTTTGGCAGGCCGTAAAGGAGACGGGCTATCAGCCGAACTATTATGCCGCAAACATGCGTAAGCAGAGCACCAGGACCATCAGCATCATTGCAGAGGATCTTGGACAGTTTTCCACGACGCCCATCCTTGAGGCGGCCATGGCTTGCTGCGAGGAGCACGAATACCGCACGGTCATCATGAACCTGCGTCTTTACGACAAGTGGCGTGACACTTGGTACAACGACGAGACGAAGCTCCAGAGCATGCTCAGCCCCGTGCTGAACGAGCTTAAATCCATCAAGGTGGACGGGCTTCTTTACATAGCAGGTCACGGAAGAAGCATCAAGTGTCTTCCGGATGATTTCTCCCTTCCGACCGTGGTTGCATATGCGACTTCCGAAAATCACCGTTTCCCTTCCGTTGTCCTCAACGACGAAAAGGGTGGATATGACATGATCAAATACTTGACGGACATGGGGCACAGGCGCATTGGCATCATTGCCGGCGCAGCGGACAACATGCACACCAGGGAGCGTCTCCTTGGTTGTCAGAGAGCTTTGTTCGAAGCTTCCATTCCTTACAATCCCGAGTGGACGGTTTACGGCGACTGGGAAAAGCAATCGGGCTATGAATGCGCCAAAAAGCTTGCAGGTCAAAACCTGACGGCCATCTGGTGCATGAATGACCTGATGGCAGGCGGGGCCTATGATTATGCGCGCGAAAAGGGCATCATCATCGGCAAGGATCTTTCCATCGCAGGCTATGATAATCGTCAGGTGGCGGAATATTTCTATCCGGGCCTGACGACCAATGAACTGCCCTTAAAGGAGGTTGGGATCGCATCCGCCAACAAGCTGATCAGAATGTTGAAGGGAGAGGATCAGGAGGTTTCCAAAGAGCCGATCAAGGTCGGCGGAAAGATGATCCTGCGCAGTTCCGTGGCAAGGCTTTCCTAAAGGATTTGAGGAACGGTCTATGAATCCGAATCTGAGATCAAAGCGAAGCACTAGGCTTAGAAAATGGATATTGTTCATTGCTTCGGCGCTCGTCTTGCTGGCACTTTGTGCCTGCTCTGACGAGGGCCGAGTTCGTTATGCGGATGAAGCATTTGTCCGGGAGCTTTGCGGGCTGCCGCCCATTGCCGAAAGCGTGGAGGCAGGTGACTTGGACGAAGGCAACGCAACGGGTGCGGAAGGCACTGGCGAAGATGCGGAAGGTATTGGAACGGGCACTGGCAGCAGTGAAGGCAGCGAAGGATCCGAGGGAAGCAGCGAAGGCTCTGGCAGCGGCGAAGGTACGGAAGGTTCAGGTGAGGGCGCCGGACTGGAAGGCAGCGAAGGCGGCGAAGGCACTGGCACGGGTTCTGGTGAAGGCGGCACGGGCGAGGAAGGTTCTGGCGATGGCACCGAAGAAACCCTGACGGAAGGCGCGCTTCTTGGTACCATCATCGGCGAGGAGTCGGAAGCGGACGCACGCATCCGGGAGCGCCTGCAAGGGACATTCCTTAGCACGCCAATCTCGGTCAGCGAGGATATCTACAATGCGATGGAGAGCGCAAGCTTTCTGGTGCCTTACCTTTCGTGGGATGAAACAAAACTTGTGATCAATGCCAAGCTCCAATTTTCCGAGAACGGCAGGGCCGTGCTTTCCGTGGAGGAGGAGAGCTACCAGGCGCTCATGGATTACGTGACGGCGCAGGTCACGGAGGCGGCATATGCCTACTTTGATTCCTATGTCCAAAAGTACTCCAGCTATCTTAGCACCAAGCAATACTTAAAACTCATGGGGATTTCCCTTGAGGATTACGTCGGCGACATTATCCGCGAGGCCGGCGGCGAACTTGACGATGCGGCCATGCGCTATGCAAGCTTTTATGCCGTGCGAGGCGATCGCATCTACTTAGGAGAAACGGTGAGCGAGCTGTCCGAAGGGAAAGATTACCTGACCTTCTTGCTCCGCGGGTCGCTCCTTACGCTGATGGAGTATTACCAAGACGGAGAGCAAAACGACCGTCCGCTTGGCATGAATGTGGAGCTTCCCTTAAGCCTGACGAAGCAGTTCTAAACAGACTTCGCAGTTAATTACGTTCGACAGAATAAAGAATAAGAGGTATATTGACGGGGGCGGCGGGGTTGCATATCCAACGCAGGCCCCGGGGAACGCGCAACGCCGAGCTCTCCGCCAAATGAGGCTAAGCACGCAGGATGTTCACGGACGATTTGTTCTCATCCTGCGTGCCAAGCCTCATTAAGCGGCATATCTCGTCTGCGGTTCCTTAAAGGGGCCTGCGTTGGATATGCAACCTCGCCGTCCCCGTCATAAGAATTAGGGCTTGACTTTTAGGCGATCGCGGTGTATAGTCTCCCTATAAGAAAAGGCTGTGAGGAAGAAGAGTACGCTAAAACCGCCTGTCAGAGAGCTGCCTGCCAAGGGTCGTAAAGATCCGGGCGCTGCGAGGGCAAGCAAGGAACGGAGAGCGGAAGGTAGCTTCGGAGCCGGAGGGCTGAACGAATCAGTAGGTTCTCACGAGTGATCCCCGTTACAGGATCCGGCTTTAATCCTTATGATGCGATAAGGAGAAGTCACGGAGAGGATGGTCGCAAGGCCTTCTGAAAACAAAGGTGGTACCGCGTTAATGACGCCCTTTGCAAACAAACCGTTTGCAGAGGGCTTTTCTAATTGCAAAAGCAACGACGTACGCGAAGCGGACGGTTTCCAAGAATTCTTTATGAATTGGCAGACAGCATTAAAGGAGGAGAAAGATGAGCAAGGAACTGGCAAAAACCTACGACCCTCAAGGCATTGAGGACAAGCTCTACCAAAAGTGGCTGGACAAGAAGTATTTCCATGCAGAAGTGGATTATTCAAGAAAACCTTTTACGATCGTGATCCCGCCCCCAAACATCACCGGACAGCTTCACATGGGCCATGCGTTGGATAACACCATGCAGGACATCCTGATCCGCTTTAAGAGGATGCAGGGATATAATGCCCTTTGGCAGCCCGGCACGGACCACGCGTCCATCGCGACCGAGGTCAAGATCATCGAGAAGCTGAAGGAAGAGGGCATTGACAAGCACGATCTGGGCCGTGAGAAATTTCTCGAGCGCGCATGGGACTGGAAGAAGGTATATGGCGGAAGGATCATTTCACAGCTGAAAAAGCTTGGGTCCTCTTGTGACTGGGACAGAGAGCGCTTCACCATGGACGAAGGCTGCAACAAGGCCGTGACCGAAGTCTTCGTTAAGATGCATGAAAAAGGATATATATACAAGGGCGCCCGCATGATCAACTGGTGTCCTGTTTGTAACACCTCGATCTCTGACGCAGAGGTGGAATATCAGGAGCAGGCCGGACATTTCTGGCATATCAAGTATCCCATCATGAATGCGGACGGAACGCCTTCTGCCACGGAGTTTTTGACCTTTGCGACCACGCGTCCCGAGACGATGCTCGGCGATACCGCAGTTGCAATCCATCCGGACGATGAGAGATACAAGCACCTGATCGGCAAGAGCGTAATGCTGCCCCTCATGAACCGCGTGATCCCCGTTGTTACGGATTCCTACGTAGACATGGAGTTTGGTACCGGCGTCGTAAAGATCACCCCTGCCCATGACCCCAACGACTTTGAGGTTGGAAAGCGTCATAACCTGCCCGTGATCAACGTGATGAATGATGACGCAACGATCAATGAGAACGGCGGCAAGTTCGCAGGCATGGATCGCTACGAGGCAAGAAAGGCCATCGTTGAAGAACTCGACCAGATGGGGCTTCTCGTGAAGATTGAGGACCACGTTCACAACGTTGGTACGCATGACAGATGTAAGGCAACCATCGAGCCCATGGTAAAAGAGCAGTGGTTCGTAAAGATGGACGAACTGATCAAACCTGCCGTAAAGGCCATTCAGGAAGGCGACATCAAGCTGATCCCTGAACGCATGGAGAAGACCTATTACAACTGGACCGATAACATCCGCGACTGGTGTATCAGCCGTCAGCTCTGGTGGGGCCACAGGATCCCTGCATATTATTGCGACAAGTGCGGCGAGATTGTTGTTGCGAAGGAAGCTCCGAAGGTTTGCCCGAAGTGCGGCTGCGAGCATCTGACGCAGGATCCCGACACGCTGGACACCTGGTTCTCATCCGCGCTCTGGCCGTTTGAGACCCTTGGCTGGCCTGAAAAGACGGAAGACCTGAAGTATTTCTATCCCACCGATGTGTTGGTGACCGGATACGACATCATCTTCTTCTGGGTTATCAGAATGATCTTCTCGGGCTTCGAGCAGATGGGCGAAAAGCCTTTCAAGACGGTGCTCTTCCATGGTCTTGTGCGTGACAGCCAGGGCCGCAAGATGAGTAAGTCCCTCGGCAACGGCATTGATCCTCTGGAGATCATTGATAAGTACGGTGCGGATGCACTGCGTCTGACCCTCATCACCGGCAATGCGCCTGGTAATGACATGAGATTCTATTATGAGAGAGTGGAGAACTCCCGTAACTTTGCAAATAAGGTTTGGAACGCTTCCCGTTTCATCCTGATGAACATGGACGGAAAGACCGTGACCACGCCTGCGGAAAGTGATCTGCAGCCCGTTGACAAGTGGATCCTTTCCAAGCTGAACACCCTGGTAAAAGACGTGACCGACAACATGGAGTGCTTCGAGCTCGGCATTGCGGTTCAGAAGGTTTACGACTTCATCTGGGATGAGTTCTGCGACTGGTACATCGAGATGGTAAAGCCGAGGCTTTACAACACGGACGACGCAGTGAGCCAGAACGCGGCCCTTTGGACCTTAAAGAACGTGCTCATCAATGCATTAAAGCTGCTTCATCCTTACATGCCTTTCATCACGGAGGAAATCTTCTGCACACTCCAGAGCGAGGAAGAGTCCATCATGATCAGCACCTGGCCCACCTATGACGAGGCAAGGAATTACGTGAAGGAAGAAAAGGCCATCGAGGCGATCAAGGAAGCGGTTCGCGGCATCCGTAACGTACGGAGCGAAATGAACGTTGCACCTTCGAAGAAGGCAAGCGTTCACCTGGTAAGTGAGGACGAAGGCATCCGCACCATCTTTACCGAAGGCAAGCTCTTCTTTGCTTCTTTGGCATATGCCAGCGAAGTGTTCATTCAGAGCGACAAGGCAGGCATCGCGGACGATGCGGTTTCCGTAGTGATCCCTGGCGCTACGCTGTACATTCCTTTTGCGGAGCTGGTGGACATCGCGCAGGAGATCGAGCGTCTTACGAAGGAGCAAAAGCGTCTTGAGGGCGAGCTCGCAAGATCCAAAGGCATGCTTTCCAACGAGAAGTTCATTTCCAAGGCACCGGAAGCAAAGATCGCCGAGGAGAAGGAAAAGCTCGCAAAGTATGAGAAGATGATGGAGCAGGTGACTGCAAGACTTGCGCAGCTGAAGTAAGCATTATCCGCCAAGGCGGGGCACCTTCCCAAAGGGGGAGGCAAAAGAACGGGAATATGATCAAGCAAAAAATCAAGACTTACGATGAAGCGGTGGAATACCTTTTGAACATTCCCCGCTTCACAAAGAAAAACAGCATGGAGGATACCAAGGCGTTCTTAGGGCGCCTTGGGAATCCTGACAAGGATCTTCGGATCTTACACGTGGCAGGCACAAACGGCAAAGGAAGCGTTTGTGCCTATTTGCGGTGCATGTGCGAAGCGGCCGGCCTTACGACCTGCGTGTTCACTTCGCCGCATTTGGTGGACGTGCGCGAGCGGTTTCTCATCCGCGGAAGAATGATCAGCAAAAAGCGATTCCTTAGCGCATTCCTTACCGTATATGAACAGATCCCCTGGGAAGTGCTTTCCGCAGAGGACCCCTTTAACGAAGCGGGCGCTTTGCCCGAGGGCTTTTATCACCCCACTTTTTTTGAATATCTTTTCTTCATGGCGATGGTCACGTTCCGCGAGGAAGCACCCGACGTCTGCATTTTGGAGACGGGGCTTGGCGGCAGGCTTGACGCCACCAATGCCGTATCCCGTAAGGACCTTGCCGTGATCACAAGGATCAGCCTTGATCACATGGAATATCTTGGCGACACCACGGAGCTGATCGCGGCCGAAAAGGCCGGGATCATGGCAAAGGGTGTCCCTGCAGTATATCTTGCCGACGACAAGCCGGTTGCAAAGGTTCTTTTGGAAGCAGCAAAGAAAAAGGGCGCGATCCCTTGTCCGATCTCGAAAGACAACTACTCGCTCACAAAATTTCGGAATAAAATCATTGATTTTTCTTTACATACTCGTTATTATAAAGATATTAGCGTTACTCTGCATACATATGCCCTGTACCAAATGGAGAATGCCACATTGGCCGTTTCGGCCCTTGAAGCATGGGACAAAGGAAGGACGATCACTGCAGAGCACGTGAAGGCGGGACTGGCAAAATGCTTTTGGCCTGGTCGCATGGAGGAGATCGCGAAAAACGTGTTTATTGACGGCGCGCACAATGAGGACGGCGTCAGGGCGTTTTTGGATTCCGTTCGTGCCAACCGGCAAAAGAAAGAGGCAATCCTGCTCTTTTCTGCCGTAAAAGATAAGCAGTATGACAAGATGCTGGGGGAGATCATATCCTCCGGCTTGTTCACGGAACTTTACCTGGTACCGCTGCATTCCGGGCGTGCGACCAGTCTTGAGACCTTAAAGGAGCTTGCGATCAAGCTTTCCAAGGGTACAAGGCTAAAGATCGGTACGTTTGACGAAGTGCAGGATGCCATGAAAACGCTCCTTTCACAAAAGAAGGAGAGCCAGACTCTCTACGTAGCCGGAAGCCTTTATCTGGTGGGCGAAGTGAAAGCGCATTTAGGAGTATTGAAAAATGATCAACTTTGAAGAAGAATTGAAGAAGTTCCATCCAAGCACAGAGGTGGAAGACATCAAGGACAGCATATATGAGCACAGCGCAACGGACGTGGCGGGCGTGTTCGAGCAGATGTTCGTTAAAAAAGAAGAAACGCAGGAGCCGATGATAGGAGGTTGACATGGTTTGTTACCAGTGCGGCTGCCAACTGTCGGAGCAGGACTATTGCACTTCCTGCGGCGCGGACGTCTCCTTGTACAAGAAGATCCTTGCATTGTCGAACCACTATTATAACGTGGGACTCGACAGGGCGAAGGTAAGGGATCTGACCGGTGCCATTGACAGCTTGGAACAGAGCCTTAAGTTTAATAGCAGAAACGTAGAAGCCAGAAACCTTTTGGGTCTGGTATATTATGAGATCGGCGAATGTACGGAAGCCATGAGCGAATGGATCCTGAGCATGAACGTCGAGCCAAAGAAGAACATTGCGTCGGATTACATCCAGAGGATCCAGAACAATCCTTCGAGATATGACGTGATCCGACAGACCATGAAAAAGTTTAATCAGGCACTCGCTTACTGTCAGCAGGGCAGTAAAGACCTTGCCGTGATCCAGTTAAAGAAGGTACTGTCGCTAAGTCCTCGTTTTGTGAAGGCACATCTTTTGCTTGCATTGCTTCACATTGACAACGAAGAGTGGGAAAGGGCAAGAAGAGAACTGAGCAAGGTCCTTAGCGTGGACCGCGGGAACACGCAGGCGCTGCTTTACGTCCAGGAAGTGGAGCGTATGCTTGCACCCGACGACATTGAAAAGAACGATAAGAGGCGCAGAAAGGAAGAAACCGTTCGCTATCAGAGCGACAACGAGGTGATCATCCAGCCGTCCAACCTTGCGGAAGGGACCAGGAGCGGTTTCTCCACTGTCCTGAACGTGTTCATCGGTCTGGTGATCGGTGCCGCCGCAATGTATTTCCTTGTGTTGCCGGCAAATAAAGAGGCTGCGCAGAGCGAGGCGCAAGAGCGCGTTGAGACCATTGCAGGTCAGCTTGATTCCAAGACCAATGAGATCCAGCAACTCGAAAATCAGGTGACGACTCTGCGTGCTTCCGTTGCGCGCCTGGAGGCAAGCCTTGATGAATATGAAGGCACGGAAGGAAAGCTTCAGGAGATGGATCGGCTGTTCGCGGCCGCTGCCACTTACCTTACGACGAAGGACGTGGGACAGACTGCGGAATTGATGGATCAGGTACGTGAGAACGTAAAGGTTGAGGAAACCTCGGAGGAATTCCAGGAGCTCTTTAACGTGCTTCTTGGGATCATTGGTCCGGAGCTTGCGACGACATATAATGACGCAGGCTATGTTTCCCTTCGCAACAAGGATTATGAGTCAGCCATCGAGAGCTTTGCCAAGGCGGTTTATTATGATCCGAAGAATTCCGAGGCACTGCTTGGCCTTGGAAATGCATATCGCGGAAACGAAGACGCGGTAAATGCCGTGACCATTTACAATCGCGTGGTTGAGTTGTTCCCGGATTCAGATGCAGCCAGAAAGGCCACGCAGTGGCTTGCAAGCTACGATGAAGGGGCAATGGAATAAAGGCTTAGGAGAACAAAAGCATGAAATTGGGGCAACTAAGATCGGTGACCGATAGCGAGATCGAAGAGGAATTCCCTGAAGAGATCGAGGAAATTGAAGAAATCGAAGAGCTCGGAGACGCGCAAGGCGAATTGGAAGAAACCTATGAGGGTGATCCTGACGGAGCGTATGAAGGCGAGCCCGAGGGAGACTTTGAAGACGTACCGCAAGAGGGCGGCGAAGCAGGGGATGAGACCACAGGCGCCGCACCCGCAGGCGTAAGGTATGCGCCCGTTTACGACGGACCGCAGGAGGCACCGAAAAAGAAAAAGAGTGCCATTCGTCTTCCGCTCATCCTGATCGCAGTGTTGGTGCTGCTTTTGGCGATCGCATTCGGAGGCTTTAAGCTTTACGACGTCTATACGGAGAAGCAAAATCAGATTGCTTCTTTGGAGGAGCAGGTGGCTTCGAAGGAAGCAAGTCTTGCAGAGGAACAAAAGCAAAAGGCTGAGCTCGAGGCGCGTCTTGCGAATGAGTTTTCTCAAGGCGTAAACAACGGTGAGGAGAAGGTTCTTAATCGCATTCGCCAGAGCATTCAGAGCGGCACCAGCGTGGTGGAGACCTTGCGTGCGCTTTACCCGGATCAGCTTGTGGTGGCAAGCGGCGGAACCTATCATTTCATTCCGATCAACAATGCATTAAAGAGAAATTCTTACAGCGCCGAAAACCTCGTAAAGCAGGCAAACGGCGAGATGCAGTACGTACAGTCCGGCGAAGTGACGTCCTACAAGGGCATCGACGTATCCAAGTTCCAGGGTACCATTGACTGGAAGAAGGTTGCGGCAGACGGCGTAAGCTTTGCTTACATCCGTGTCGGATATCGCGGCTATGGCGAAAACGGGACGCTTGTGGAGGATCCTTGCGCAAGGGATAACCTTAAGGGCGCAAACAATGCCGGAATTGCAACGGGCGTTTACTTCTACACCCAGGCAACGACCATTGAAGAGGCGAAGGAAGAGGTCCGCATGGTGACCGACATCATCCGGGGCTATCGGATTGACTGTCCCATCGTCGTTGACGTGGAGCGTGTTTCCAGCGCCAGCGCAAGAATGAACCAGCTGGACGTAAAGCTCCGCACTGACGTGGTGAAGGCCTTCTGCGATGAGGTCATCAAGGCCGGCTACAGACCCATGATCTATCACAACCTGGAGATGGGTGCGGTGCTCCTCGACATTTCCAAGCTGGAAGAGTATGACAAGTGGTTCGCATATTATAACGGCGACCTTTACTATCCCTATGACTACAAGGTGTTACAGTACTCCGACAAGGGGCGCGTTTCCGGCATCACGGGCGACGTGGATCTGAACATTGCCTTTGAGCCGATCTGGAAATCAGAGTAAGCCTGAATGGTCAAGAATTAAGAAGCATATAGCAAGAGAACGTTAGCATGCCTTTCTCATAAAATGCTATAATTTTTTCAGAAGGTTTTTCTGAAAGGAGAGCATATGAGAAAGGCATTGTTTATTGGCGGAACAGGAACGATCAGCATGGCCATCACAAGGCAGCTGGCAAAGGGAGATGAGTGGGAGCTGTGGCTCTTAAACCGCGGCAGCAGGAAGGAAGAACTGCCTGAGGGCGTGAAGGTACTTAACGGCGACATTAAAGACGAGGCAAAGATCGCGGAGCTTCTTGGAGACATGACCTTTGACACCGTCTGCGACTTCATTGGTTTTGTTCCCGCACAGGTAGAGCGCGACGTGCGCCTGTTTAGCGGCAGGACAAAGCAATTCATGTATATCAGTTCGGCTTCGGCATATCAAAAGCCCGTGGGGGATTTTCGGATCACGGAGGGCACGCCCCTTGCCAATCCCTATTGGGAGTATTCCCGCAACAAGATCGCGTGCGAGGAGCTTTTGATGAAGGAATATCGGGAGAATGGCTTCCCCGTGACCATCATCCGTCCCAGCCATACCTATGACGAGCGCAACGTTCCCATGGGCGTTCACGGCAGTAAGGGAAGCTTCCAGGTGCTAAAGCGCATGATGGAAGGAAAGCCGGTGATCGTTCACGGCGACGGCACAAGCCTTTGGACCATGACACACAACAGCGATTTTGCAAAGGGCTTTATCGGTCTTATGGGCAACGTGCATGCCATCGGTGAGGCTTATCAGATCACAAATGATGAGACCCTGACCTGGAATCAGATCTTTTGGGCCATCGCGGACGTGCTGGGCGTAGAGTATAAGCCGTATTACGTTGCTTCGGACTATTTGGCGTCCTTTGGGAAATATGATCTTTACGGCGGACTTCTTGGAGACAAGTCCAATTGCGTTGTCTTTGACAACACAAAGTTAAAGCGTGCCGTTCCCGGGCTTTGCATGAACGTTCGATTTGAACAGGGCGTTCGCAGCACGATAGAATATATCCTTTCGCACCCGGAATGTCAGGTGGAGGATCCTGAGTTTGATGCCTGGTGCGACCGCCTGATCGGCGAGCTGGAGGCCGCAAAGAAGCGGATCATGGAAGCATAGCGCATTGATGAAAAAATGTTTTTATTTTGGTACTTGATTTTTTCAGAGAGCAGAGTATAATGTTAGGTGGCTAACAAAGATGTTAGTCACCTAACTTTCTTTTGGACGGAATAAGAGGAAAGGAGTGGAACATGGGACAAGACAGCGAACGCGCCATTGGTTTTGAGCTTGGCATGATCAACAATCTGACGAGACGTTGCCTGAATCAGCGCTTTGCGGAGAATGGTTTGGAGGATCTTGGAGGCATCCAGGGACCGGTGATCGGCGCGATCTATTCCAACAGCAAAAAGGGAGACGTGTTTCAGAAGGACATCGAGAAATGGTTTCAGATCAGACGCTCCACGGCGACGGTCATGCTGCAGAGCATGGAGCAGAAGGGCCTGATCGAAAGGATATCGGTGCCGGGGGATAAGCGCCTCAAAAAGATCGTCCTGACGAAGAAGGCAGAGGAGCGCCACTTCAAGGTGAAAAAGCAGATCGAGAAATTTCATCGCGAGCTGGAAGAGGGCATCTCTCCGGAAGAAAAAAAGGAGTTCCTTCGGATCTTAGATCAAATCCGGAAGAATCTCGAAAAATAGAAAGGGTAACAAAATGGTAAAGACACTATTAAAACAGGTCAAGGAATTTAAGAGGGATTCCCTCCTGACCCCCTGCTTCATGATCCTGGAGGTTTTGATGGAAGTCCTGATCCCTCTGCTCATGGGCTCGATCATCAACGATGGAATTGAAAAGGGGAACATTCAGCACATTTATCTGATGGGCGCTGCAATGCTGGTCGCCGCGGTCATCGGACTTTTTGCGGGAGCCATGGGCGGTAAATACGGCGCAAGGGCTGCCACGGGCTTTGCAAAGAACCTAAGAGAGGCGATGTTCACGAAGATCCAGACCTTCTCCTTTGCAAACATTGACAAGTTTTCAACGGCAGGTCTCGTGACGCGACTGACAACGGACGTAAGTAACCTTCAGAACGCGTACCAGATGATCCTGCGTATGTGCATCCGCGCACCGTTCAGTCTTGTGATCGCCATGGTGGCATCCTACTTTGTCAGCCCCAGGATCGCGAGAATCTATCTTACGGCAGTGTTCTTGCTCGGCGCGGTTCTTGTGACCATCATGAAATTTGCGATGAAATATTTCTCCCAGTTGTTTGAGAAATATGACGCGTTGAACGAAAGCACGCAGGAGAACGTTACCGCTTCGAGAGTGGTAAAGGCATACGTGCGTGAGGATTATGAGATCAAGAAGTTCCAAAAGGCCAGCGGCGACGTGTATGACCTGGGCGTGAGGGCAGAGAAGATGATCATCTTAAACAGCCCCTTCATGCAGGCCACCGTTTACACCTGTATCCTTCTCATCAGCTGGATCGGCGCACACATGATCGTCAGCGACGAGCTTTTGGTCGGTGATCTGTCAACGCTCCTTGCATATTGCATGAACATCCTGATGAATTTGATGATGCTTTCCATGGTATTTGTCATGATCACCATGAGTATGGCAAGCGCAAAGCGTGTGGCTGAGGTGTTAAACGAAGAGAGCACCATCAAGAATCCCAAAGACCCCGTGATGAACGTAGGCGACGGAAGCATTGAATTCCGCGACGTGACCTTCCGTTATGACGAGCATTCCGAGACCCCCGTGCTTGACCACGTGAACCTGAAGATCGCATCCGGCGAGACCATCGGCATCATTGGTGGTACGGGTAGTTCCAAGACAAGCCTTGTGAACCTGATCAGCCGGTTGTATGACGCCTCTTCGGGAAAAGTTATGGTGGGCGGCTGGGACGTTCGGGAGTACGACCTTGAAGCCTTAAGAAATCAGGTTTCCATGGTGCTTCAGAAGAACGAGCTGTTTTACGGCACGATTTTGGATAACCTTCGCTGGGGCGATGAGACTGCCTCGGAGGAAGAGTGCAGGAGGGCGTGTCGCATGGCCTGCGCGGATGAGTTTATCGAGAAAATGCCGCAGGGATATGAAACCATCATCGAACAGGGCGGCTCCAATGTCTCCGGCGGTCAGAAGCAGAGGCTTTGCATTGCCAGGGCCCTTTTGAAGAAACCGAAGATCCTGATCCTCGATGACAGCACCAGTGCCGTGGATACCGCCACGGACGCAAAGATCCGCAAGGCGTTGGCCGAGGAGCTCCCGGAGATGACCAAGCTGATCATCGCCCAGAGGATCTCCAGCGTGCAGCATGCAGACCGCATCATCGTCATGAATGACGGTAAGGTGGACGGCGTCGGAACACATGAGGAATTGCTTGCAAATAACGTGATCTACCGCGAGGTATATGAGGCACAGACTGGCGGCAACAGAGATTTTGATGAGAATGGGGGTGAGAACTAATGGCAGTTAAGAGACCAGAACCTACCATGAAGATGGGCGGCGGACGCGGCCCCGGATCAAGGCCTCCGAGAGGCGTAAAGGGCGCTAAGATCGAGAACTCCGGAAAGATATTCCTTAGGCTCATCAAATATGTCGGAAAGTATTATTGGTTCCACTGGATCATCGTGGCGATCTGTATCATCGGCAGTGTGCTCGCGAACCTCCAGGGTACCTTGTTTATCAGAACTCTGATCGATGCGTATATCAAACCGCTTTACGAATCAACACACAATGCATTGGGCGAGGGGATTACGTGGGGCTTAAAAATCGTAGACGGACAGTATGAGCTTGCCGGGAGGGCCGATTATACAGGACTGCTCCACGCCATGCAGAGGGTTGCCATCTATTATGCGCTTGGCATTGTATTTGCATACACGCAGGCCCGCATACTCCTGGTGATAACTCAGGGAACCATGAAAAGGCTTCGTAACGAGATGTTCGAGCACATGGAAAAGCTCCCCATTAAGTATTTTGACACACATGCGCATGGTGATATCATGTCGCTGTACACGAACGACGTGGACACGCTTCGTCAGATGATCAGCCAGAGTATGCCGCAGATGTTCAACTCCATTATCACGGTTGTTTCCACGTTGATCGCGATGATCGTTCTGAGTGTTCCTCTGACGCTTCTTACGCTCGCCATGGTCGGCTTAATGCTTTTCACTTCGGGCAAGATCGCAGGTCTTTCCGGAAAGAACTTCGTGGCGCAGCAAAGAAACCTCGGTATCGTAAACGGCTACATCGAGGAAATGATGAGCGGCCAGAAGGTTGTCAAGGTATTCTGCCATGAGAGCAAGAACCTTGAGGACTTCAAGGAGCTGAACAATGAGCTCTTTGACAGCGCATATAAGGCGAACAAATTTGCGAATATTATGATGCCCATCAACGCACAGCTCGGCACCGTGTCGTACGTGCTCTGTGCCTGCGTCGGCGGCGTGCTTGCCCTCGGCGGTAACTTTGGATTCACCGTCGGCGGACTCGTATCCTTCCTGACCTTGAACAGAGGCTTTAACATGCCCATCAATCAGGTGAGCATGCAGATGAACTCCATCGTTATGGCAATGGCCGGCGCAAAGCGTGTGTTTGACCTGCTTGACGAGAAGCCTGAGGTGGACGAAGGCTACGTTACCCTTGTCAGCGTGAAGAAGCATATGGACCAGATCGAGCCCTACTATGAGGAGACGAAGGAGCGCACGGGTACCTGGGCTTGGAAGCACACCCATCAGGCAGACGGCAGTGTTACCTACGTAGAGCTTCAGGGCGAGGTTGTGTTTGACGGCGTGGACTTTGGCTATACGGACGACAAGATGGTGTTGCATGACATCAAGCTCTTTGCAAAGCCTGGTCAGAAGATCGCATTTGTTGGTTCCACCGGTGCCGGCAAGACCACGATCACGAATCTGATCAACCGCTTCTATGACATTCAGGACGGTAAGATCCGTTACGACGGCATCAACGTGAACAAGATCAAGAAGGCGGATCTTAGAAGGTCCCTGGGCATCGTTTTGCAGGAGACCAACCTTTTCACTGCATCCGTGATCGACAACATTCGGTTTGGAAAGCTGGATGCGACTTATGAGGAGGTGGTGGATGCCGCAAAGCTTGCGAATGCGGATACCTTCATCCGCCAGCTTCCGGACGGATATAACACGATCCTGACCGGAAACGGGGCGAACCTAAGTCAGGGCCAGCGCCAGCTCCTTGCCATCGCAAGGGCCGCCATCGCAGATCCCCCCGTACTGATCCTGGATGAGGCAACAAGCTCCATCGATACCAGAACGGAAAAGATCGTACAGGACGGCATGGACAAGCTGATGAAGGGCAGAACGACCTTTGTCATCGCCCACAGACTTTCCACCGTGCAAAACAGCGACTGCATCATGGTCATGGAGCAGGGACGCATCATCGAGCGCGGAACTCACGAGGAGCTCCTGGAGGAGAAGGGCAAGTATTATCAGCTCTACACCGGAAACACGGCGAGTGCGTAAACTGTTTGAATATTCAAAAAAAACAAATGCCTTCGGGGCTTTCCGCCCCGGAGGTTTTTTGTTGCTCGGCGAGGTTTACAATCGGCGGAAAAAGCGGTAAAATAGATATAGTTTTTTGTACTGTCAAATTGGAAAAGGGAGGTTTTGTACATGGAGAAAATGAATCCCGTGGAACGCTTTTTAAGATATGTGCAGATCGACACGCAGTCGGACGAGAATTCGGGCATGAGCCCGAGCACTGCAAAGCAGCATGACCTTGCAAAGGTTCTTTCTGCGGAGTTGAAGGAGCTTGGCGCGACGGAGGTCGTTTACGACAAAAAGCATTGCTATGTTTACGCGACGATCCCCGCTTCGAGGGGATATGCAAAAGCACCGACCCTCGGCTTCATCGCGCACATGGATACGTCGCCGGCAGTGACGGGAGCAGGCGTAAAGCCAAGGCTCATCAAGAAATATGACGGCAAGGACATTTTGCTGAACAAGCGCAAGAACATTGTCATGAAGGTGGAGGAATTCCCGGAGCTGGCGGAGCTGAAGGGCCAGTCCCTCATCGTCACGGACGGAACGACGCTTCTTGGCGCGGACGACAAGGCTGGCGTTGCGGAGATCATGACGATGGCGGCGTTTCTGGTGAAGTATCCCGAGATCAAGCACGGCAAGATCCGCATTGCATTCACGCCGGATGAGGAGATCGGGTGCGGCCCGGACCATTTCGACGTTAAGCTGTTTGGCGCAGACTTTGCATATACGGTCGACGGCGGCGCGGTGGGCGAGCTGGAATATGAAAACTTTAATGCGGCGGCCGCGAAGCTGATCGTGACGGGGCGAAACACCCATCCCGGAACCGCGAAGGGCAAGATGATCAATTCGATCCTGATCGCGCAGGAGTTCCAGAGCCTACTTCCCACGTTTGAGAATCCGATGTACACGGAAGGCTATGAAGGGTTCTTCCATCTCGATAAGATAAACGGCGACGTGGAGCAGACGACGGCGGAATATATCATCCGCGACCATGACAAAAAGCTCTTTGAAAAGAAAAAGGAGACGTTCGCAAGGTGCGCTGAGTTCCTGAACCAAAAGTACGGTGAGGGGATCGCTACGGTGGAGATCAAGGATTCCTATGCAAACATGCGCGACGTGATGGGGCCTTACATGCACCTGATCGAGAATGCCAAGGATGCATTGGAGGAGCTTGGCGTGGAGCCCAAGGTGGTTCCGATCCGCGGCGGCACGGACGGTGCGAGATTGTCCTTCATGGGGCTTCCGTGCCCGAATCTTTGCACGGGCGGAGCGAACTATCACAGCCGCTTCGAATATGTCCACGTGCAGGGCATGATCAAGACCGCGGAGCTTTTGGTCCGCCTGGTGGAAACATATGCCGTAAAAAAGAAATAAAACTTGTTGCATTGATGGAAACGTGGTAGAATAGAGTTGTTGAAGTCTAGGGGTATGTCGCAGAGGCGACGGAATAAAAATGAAAGGGGTTTTGGTTATGAAGAAGTTGATCGCAGAATGTATCGGAACTTGCGTACTCGTGGTTTGTGGATGCGGAACTGCAATGCTTGTGGGATGTGACGCGGCTTCAGGCGGCGGATATATCCTGACGGCACTGGCTTTCGGCCTGACCATCGTGGCCATGGCGTACAGCATCGGCAACATCTCGGGATGCCACATCAATCCGGCCGTTTCCCTTGGCGTTTTGATGACGGGCGGCATGGAAGTGAAGGAATTTGTTCAGTACGTGATCGCACAGTGCGTCGGCGCATTGGTTGGCAGCGGGATCCTCGCGGCAATCTTTGGGCTTGGCGGCGTGACTGACAAGACTGGAGGCTTTGGCTCCAACGGCCTTGCAGGCGTGAACGGAAGCTTTATCGCAGGACTTCTTGTTGAGATCGTCCTGACCTTTATCTTTGTACTCGCAATCTTGGGCGTAACCTCCAAGAAAGCAAATCATGGTTCTTTTGGTGGCCTGGTGATCGGTCTTTCACTGGTACTCGTGCACATCCTTGGCATTGGCCTTACCGGCACTTCCGTGAACCCGGCAAGAAGCCTTGGCCCCGCCATCGTGGCAGCCATCACCGGAAACGTTGATGCACTTGTCTGCGTTTGGGTCTTCATCGTTGGACCGCTTGTTGGCGCAGCTCTTGCAGCAATGACCTATAAGTATCTGGAAGCGAAATAAAAACTGAGTTTTCAAATAAAAATGATGGAGGGAAAAGATATGATCAAATGTCCGAAGTGTGGGAAGGAGCTGCCTGACGGCACTAAATTCTGCAGCAAGTGTGGTGCTCCCCTTTCCGACGTGAAGCCTGAGGAGCCTAAGAAGGAAGAGCCCAAGAAGGAAGAGCCCAAGAAGGAAGAGCCTAAGAAGGCTGAACCTAAGAAGGCTGACACTAAGAAGGAAGAGCCTAAGAAGGAAGAACCCAAGAAGGAAGAGCCTAAGAAGGAAGAGCCCAAGAAGGAAGAGCCTAAGAAGGAAGAGGCTAAGAAGGAAGAGCCCAAGAAGGAAGAGCCTAAGAAGGAAGAGCCTAAGAAGGAAGAGCCCAAGAAGGAAGAACCCAAGAAGGAAGAACCCAAGAAGGAAGAGCCTAAGAAGGAAGAAGCCAAGAAGGAAGAGGCTAAGAAGGACGGCGAAGAAGACGGCGAGAAGATCCCCAAGAAGTGGATCACCTATGGCGCCATCGCTGCAGCCGTTGTCGTATTCCTGATCCTCCTCATTGCTCTGTGCTCCGGAAGCAAGAGCAGCGGCAAGCATTATGCCATCTACCTGAAGGACAAGGAGATCATGTACTCCAACTTAAAGCCCAAGGCAGCTAAGCAGGTAACGACGAAGCTTTCCAAGGAAGGCGACATCAGCACGGATACGCTTGTTGGCGCAGCAAGTTACCTTCGTTGCACGCTTTCTAAGGATGGCAAGACCATCTTCTTCCCTGACAGACTGGAAGCATCTGATGACGGAATCACTCTGTACTTCAGAAATCTGTCCAAGATGAAGAAGGATCCCGTGAAGGTTGATTCCTCCATGGAAGATTATTATGTAAACGAGACCGGAACGCTTGTAACTTATACGAAGTCTTCTGACGATCTGTATCAGTACAACGTAAAGAAGGAAGAGAAGGAAAAGATCGCTTCCGAAGTTGCTGATTTCAGGATCATTGATGACGGCGCGAAGGTTGTATATCGCAAGAACACTGGCGAGCTTTATCTGTGGACCAAGAAGGGCAGTGAGAAGCTTGACAGCGACATCTCCAAGATTCAGGCAGTTTATGACAAGACCATCTACTACGTAAAGGATGGTTCCCTGTTCAAGAAGGTTGGCACCAAGGATAAGGAAAAGATCGCTTCTGAGATTTCTTCCGTGATCAGAACCTTTGAGACCGGCGAAGTTTATTACATTAAGAACGACGGCGGCAAGATGCTTTACTTCTACAATGGCAAGGATTCCGAAAAGATCGCCGAGTATTATGCAGGTTACGTGACCTCCAGCACCAAGGCTACTGCAGTTGCTTTCTACGCAAACGAGTCCGAGAGCAGCTCTAAGTCAAAACTGTACGTTGCAATTAAGAAGAACGTGAACGAGGTGGATCTGGAAGACGTTGCAGGCGGAAGCTTCGCATCTGACGGCAAGAGCCTGTACGTGATCGCTGACCTGAACAAGGACGGCACCGCTGGTGACCTGTATCGCATTTCCGTTTCCGGTTCTAAGATTGGCAAGCCTGAAAAGTATGACACCGACGTTACCGGTCGTGGTCTCACCATTACGGATGGCAAGGTGCTCTACTTCAAGGATTACAAGAAGAACGCAGGCGACCTCTACTGCAACAAGAAGAAGGTTGACAGCGACGTTTATGCCTACAGCATTAACTATTGCAAGGATACGAAGCAGATCTTCTACATGACCGATTACAACAGCGATAAGGAAATCGGTACTCTGAAGGTTAGCAAGAACGGCGGCAAGGCAAAGAAGATCCAGGATGACGTTTATGATCCCGTTGTTCTGCCGAACGGTTACGTTCTGTATCTCTATGATTACAGCACCAAGTACTCTAAGGGTGACCTGTATCTCTACAAGGGTGGCAAGCCCGTGAAGCTGGATGAGGAAGTTAGCGTAGTCCTGTCCGTAAATTAATATCGCCTGAGGCATACTTCAGAGGAAGGAGAGATTCATGTTTTGTACAAACTGTGGAACTCGTTTGGATGATGAAGTGGTTTTCTGTCCTAACTGTGGGACTAGAATAGCTCAGGAAGTGAAGGAAGAGGCAAAGCCGGCGGAGGAAACGAAGCCGGCTGAGGCACCCGCCAAGGAGCCCGCAAAGGATACGAAGGCAGAAGAACCTAAAAAGGAAGAGAAGCCTGTAGAAGAAAAGAAGGCTGAGGAACCTAAGAAGGAAGAGCCTAAGGCAGAAGAGCCTAAGAAGGAAGAGCCTAAAGCGGCAGAGAAGCCTGTAGAAGAGAAGAAGGCGGAAGAGCCCAAGAAGGAAGAAAAGCCTGTAGAGGAAAAGAAGGCGGAAAAGCCTAAAAAGGAAAAGCCCGCTAAGGCAGAGAAGCCCGCGAAGGCTAAGCCCTCTTTCATCGTAGCATTCTTCTCATTCCTGCTTTGCATTATCATTTTCCTTGCGACGATTGGCGCAGGCGCGATCGGAAGCGTCCGCATGAGCTATTCGCAAAGTAAAGTTGAAAGCATTGTTGAGAGTATTGATCTGGCAGATGATACCCTGCCGAGCCTAGATCTGAAGAAAGAGCTTGGCGTCGTTGAATTCCTTTCGGATGCCGCAGGATTTGACTTTGAGAAGTCTGCAGGCATTTCCAACAAGGATCTTGAAAAGTTCCTTTCCAAGTCCTATGTCAAAGAGGAAGTGGCAGAGCTTGCCGGCGGCGTTGTTGGCTATTTCATGGAAGGCAAGGAGCCTGAGCCCATTTCCGCAAAGACTTTCTTAGATTTCGTTGAGAAGCACAATGACGATCTGTTGGAGCTGACCGGATTCTCGTTTATTTACACGCATCCTGAGACCGGCCAGAAGGTGGTTTACGACGTTGACGTAAAGAATGCCTTCAAGGATCTTGGCACGGATGAAGTAACGATGAGCTACATTGAGAAAGAACTCGGCGCCGACTTCGGAATGGTTCAGTTTGGACTTTCCATTTGGGGAATCGTTGCGTTTGCAGCAGTTGCGTTACTTGTTAGCATTCTTGTTCTTCTCATCAATGGCAAGACCATTCGCAGCGGCTTCTCCTTCGTTGGAATGACGCTCCTGCTTGCAGGTCTTGTGATGGATGCAGCGGCAGGCATCGTAATGCTGATGCATGAAAAGTGGATCCCCGGCACGATCCCTTGCAAGTTCATTGATCCGCTCCTTACGAGCGTTTTGATCATTGGTTCCGCAATCCTCGTGTTTGGTCTTCTGCTCTTTGTGATCGCAAGAGCGATCTGCTCCGCGGCAGCAAAGAAAAAACTCGCGGCAGCTGAGAACTAAGGCACCAAGCGAGAATATCTAAACGAAGAATTAAACAAAAGGATTCCAGACCGGTTACCCTCTGATGAGGGTAACCGGTTTTTCTTGTTTTGAGGTGGGTTTATTGGACTTAAAGTCTGCTATCCTAGAGGTAACGAAATCGGGGGAGATCCCTGACGGAAGGCGGGAAAACCCGCAAACGTAACCTAAAAAGCGGTAAAGACGCTAAGTAGAGTAGAGCTTCAAAGGCATATGGCCTTAGAAAGGATGGCAGGAAATGGAAAAGAGATCACAGAAGGGATTGGAAATCGTATTGATCACGGCGCTGGTACTTGTGGCACTTTGTCTTTGCTTTGGCATGACGGTGATCGCGAAAAACCGCATGGAACGCGAGGAAAAGCAGCGACAGTACCTTTCAGGCAAAGTGCGCGTTACGGCATCCGTGCGCGATTACCTCAATGCGCAGGGATATACCAACAGCGGGATCTCCATCACCAGACATGAATTGGACGACGGGAGCGAAGAGTACCTTCTGACCGTGCATCACGGAAAAATCGATAAGCTTGACGACCACTCCCGGATCGTGCTCGTATCAAACCTGTCCGACTTTTCGGAGGGCTTTGGAGCAGACGCCAAGATGCAGGTCGTACTCCGCTAAGGCCGTGTTTCATGAAATGCACTTTTGCGTTTCGTGTCATCCGTTTCCGCATATAGCGCCTTGCGCTTCCTTGGGATATTTGATATGGTTATATCAGAAACCCGTGAATCCGCAGAAAGGAGGACGCTCATGAAGAAGTTTGTCAATGTATTCGCCATCTGTCTGACGGTAGTATTCGTTGTAGCCCTTGTAGGGGTGAGATGGTTGATTGAACAACCTGCTGACTATTCCAGAAGTGGAGAGTTCTATACTTCGATCGACTATTTCAACGGAGAGATCACGGAAGTGTCCGATGAGTATTTGGTAATGAAACCAACGGAAGAATGGAAGTGGAAAGAGACGACAAGGGTCGTCATTCCCGCAACGCAAGTGAGAGGGGATTCCGAGCCTCAGAAAATCCAGACGCCACTATACGAAGGAACTTGGTCGGATCTCAAACCAGGCGACAAGATCAGGGTGGGGTTTAACGCCAAGTCCATGGAGTGGACAGATGACGTGGTGCGCATTTCGGTGGTTTTCATGTTATATCGAGTAACCGACGATGAGAGCAAAGAATGATCGGAAGTTTTCTTGTTAGTTCGAAAGAAACATAAAGAATGACGTGACTTTTTTCCGAAAAAGAGGTATACTACTTATTAGTAAGGCTCGAAGGAGGAGAATGACATGACGTTTGTTCCCAGACCGCAGGAGATTTATCGACATTTTAAGGGCAATTTATATCAGATCGTCACGATCGCCGAGCACTCGGAGACGGGTGAAAAGCTGGTGATCTATCAGGCAATGTATGGCGATTTCAAGACTTATGCCAGGGAACTTTCAATGTTCACAAGTCGCGTTGACCGCGTGAAGTATCCACAGGTGACGCAGGAGTTTCGCTTCGAGCTGATGGGGCCGAATGCCGAGCGCCAGCGCAGGGAGTGTGGGGTGGCTCCCGCACCGACGGTGTTCCAGAGTACGCCTGCGCCAGCCGTGAGCACTTCGGCAACTCCAACGGCAAGTACGCCTGTACAGGCAGCACCGACGCCAGCGATGTTCAAAGGCACGCAGACCACAGCGGCTCCAACTGCCGCATCTGTAAGCGCGCCCGCGCCAGCACCAGTTGCGCCCACACCTGCACCAACTACTGGCACTTCTGCACCCGAGCAGCCTGACCTTGATCCGCTGATCGTGGAATTCTTGGATGCGGACACATATGAGGAGCGGCTGAACATTCTTGCGGCAGTGCATCACAGGGTGACGCAGGACATGATCACGACCATGGCAGTGGCGTGTGACGTGGAGGTGGGCGAAGGAGAAGTGGAAGAGCGGTATTCACAGCTCAAAAAATGCCTGATCACCATGGAAAAATTTGAATGCAACCGTATGCGGTGACGACATGAAACGGAATTTAGGAATTCTTAAGGAAGAATTAAACAATGCGTCCATAAAACGCATTTCAAAACCTCTTTTAGTATGGTATGATCGAAACAAGCGGGTCTTGCCCTGGAGGGAAAAGGTTACTCCCTATGGGGTATGGATCTCGGAGATCATGTTACAGCAAACCCGAGTGGAAGCAGTAAAGCCATATTACGAGAGGTTTATGCATGCCCTTCCGGACATCTCTGCGCTTTCGCGCGTAGATGAGGAGGAGCTCCTAAAGCTATGGGAAGGCCTTGGATATTACAATCGCGCGCGGAACTTAAAGAAGGCGGCCCAGAGGATCATGGAGCTCTATGGCGGCGAAATGCCGGCGGAATATGATGCGCTCCTTGCGCTCCCGGGAATTGGAAGCTACACGGGCGGTGCGATCGCATCCATTGCCTTTGGTTTGGGAAAGCCTGCGGTGGACGGCAACGTGCTTCGCGTGCTTTCAAGGCTTCGCGCGGACGTAAGGAACGTCTCGGACGAGAAGGTGCGAAGGGCCGTGGAAGCGGAGCTTGAGGATAGTATGCCAAAGGACCGTCCGGGGGATTTTAATCAGGCTTTGATGGAAATCGGTGCGTGCGTTTGCATGCCAAACGGAGCGCCGCACTGCGAGGCTTGTCCGCTGGCTTTCGAGTGCAAGGCACATGCGAATGGCAGTGAGCTAGCATATCCCGTGAAGGAGGCAAAGAAGGCACGGACAAAGGAAGATAAGACGGTGCTTTTGATCCGTGACGCAGGACGCGTTGCGCTGACAAAGCGCCCTTCCAAAGGGCTGCTGGCGGGAATGTATGAATTCCCTTGTCTTGCGGGGCACGTGAGCGCCAAGGAAGTGGCTAAATACCTTTCGGAGCATGGCCTTAAGGTCCTTCGCATATTGCCCATGGGCGATGCAAAGCATGTGTTCACGCATAAGGAATGGCACATGATCGGATATGAAGTGCGCGTGGATGAGCTTGCGAACGCCATCGCCGATGAGGAGACGGGCAAGTGGATCTACGTCGATCCGAAGGAGACAAGGGAAAAGTATCCCATTCCCTCCGCATACGAAGCCTATGCGGCCAAGCTGTCCATGATCCGAGGAAAGAAACGATTTTTGGAGGAAGAATAGTACCATGAAGCTGTTAACCGTTGCCATACCCTGTTACAATTCGGAAGGATATATGGCAAAGTGCATTGAATCATTACTGGCAGGAGGAGAAGAGGTTGAGATCCTGATCGTGGATGACGGGTCCTTTAAGGACAACACCGCGAAGATCGCGGATGAATATGCGGAAAAATATCCCACCATCGTCAAGGCGATCCACAAGGAAAACGGTGGACACGGATCCGCCGTAAATACGGGCATCGATCATGCCACGGGCCTTTATTTCAAGGTTGTGGACAGCGATGACTGGGTGAAAAAGAGTGCTTACTTAAAAATCCTGGAGACGCTCCGGGAGTTTTCGGATGAGGAAGAGCCCCTGGACATGCTGGTGAGCAACTTTGTATATGACAAGGTCGGCGCCACGAAAAAGAAGGTGATGCAGTACCGCAACAGCCTTCCGACGGACCGCGTTTTTACCTGGGAGGAATGTGGGCATTTTGCAAAGGGGCATTACATTTTGATGCACTCCGTGATCTTCCGCACCCAGCTCTTAAAGGACTGCGGGCTGCGCCTTCCGGAGCACACGTTCTACGTGGACAATCTTTACGTGTTCGAGCCGCTCCCCTTTGTTCACAGAATGTATTACCTCGACGTGAATTTTTATCGCTATTACATAGGCCGCGAGGACCAGTCCGTGAACGAATCCGTCATGATCTCGAGAGTGGACCAGCAGATCCGCGTCAACAAGCTTATGATCGATTATATGGTTTCGCACCCCGAGATCCGTGGTCATAAGCGCCTTTGGCAGTATATGCGTAATTACTTGGAGATCATTCAGGCCGTTTCTTCGATCTTGCTTATCCGTTCCGGCACGGAGGAAAACCTTGCAAAGAAAGTTGAGCTTTGGGATTATCTGAAAGCAAAGGACAAAAGGCTTTATTGCTCGATCCGCCGCGGGGCGTTTGGCATTTTCCTGCACCTTCCCGGTAAGCCCGGCAGAGACTTCTGTGTGTGGTTCTATCACATTTGCCAGAAGGTCTTTAAGTTCAATTGATCACAGCTTATAGAGTGCGTAAAGAGCCCCGATCCTTCATTGGATCGGGGCTCTTGTTATGTTTGCGTTATTCTTGTGTCAAGCTTAGGTTTTCCTGAGTGGAACGGGTTGCTTCGTGATTTCTCTTGTAAACGATGACGTACATCACGATGGCGAGGAAAACTGCGGTCAGCACGTCGAAGAAGGAGTGCTGCTTGATAAACATCGTGGAAAGGATGATGGACAGTGCCAGCAGCATGGACGCGAGCTTGATCAGCTTGTGGTTCTCAAAGGCTTTGCTCCTTGCAATGGCGAAGTGCGCGCCCAATGAATTGTACACGTGGATGCTCGGCCAGAGGTTGGTCGGCGTGTCCGTGCGCCAAAGCGCTGCGATCATGCGGGTGAACATGTTGTCTCTCGGCATAACCTGAGGTCTTAACTGGTGGCCGTTCGGCATCAGCGTCGAGATCAGAAGGAACAGCGTCATTCCGGTAAACAGGAAGATCAGGCACCGGTAATAATCCTTTTTCGTGTCGTCGCGGAAGAACAACGCGAGCACCGTTACGGAAACATAGGCGAACCATGCCACGTAAGGGATGATGAAGATCTCCAGGAACGGGATATGATCATCGATCTCCATATGGATGATGCGGAAGTCCGTCGTCACCGCGCCTTCAAGATGCGTCCACCAGGTCATGTAGAAGATCATGTACAGCACCAGCGGTATCAAATGTTTGTATTGGCTCCAGAGGATCTGCCTCCGGTCTTGAATGTAGTTTGCAATTCGTTTTCTCATATGTTTTCTCTCCAAATCTAGCGTTAGTATAACACTCGTTAATAAATTGTCAATATACTTTGGCGTATCTTATGCCTTTTTTAATAAAGCTTTAAGAATTATAGGAAATGCTTAAGATTTGGTGGAAAATGGGAGAAAGACGTGATATGATGTTTTCGTGCCCGCCATCGGGCAGTTTTGAACAAAAACATGGGTTAACGGAAGGATATGCAGCAGATGAGTACGAATTTTTATTTGCCGGATTTTTATAACAACGTGAAGCTGATCTGTTTCTTGGCAGACATTCAGCAGGCAACGCCTGAATGCTTTTTTGAGGGCGCGAAGATCGCATCGGCCTACGGATGCTTTCCAGGAATGATCTGGAATGGCGGGAGAGTGTGCCTTGGCTCTTGCAAAAAGGATGACATGAAAAACGTGATCGACAACCTGAACGCAAGAAACATTGCCGTGCGTTTCACGTTCACCAATCCCCTTATCGAGGAAAAGCACCTGAATGACACCTATTGTAATTTTGCCTTGGAACTTGCAAATAATGGGCTGAACGAGGTGCTTGTGAATTCGCCGGTCATCGAGGATTACATGCGTAAGAACTATCCCAAGTATCCCTTGATCTCCTCCACGACCAAGTGCCTCGACAAGCTGGATGACATCAAGGCGGAGATGGAAAAGGATTATGCGATCGTCGTGATCGACTCTGCCATGAACAACACGCCAGAGCTGTTTTCACTGGATCACAAGGACCGCATGGAGCTGATCGCGGATCACTTCTGTGAGGACAATTGCCCGAGAAGGCGTGCGCATTACGTGGTGCAGGGCAGGGCGCAGCTGGAGTTTTCGGATCCTGAGTGGAAGCCTTGCATGAACATCGCGAGAGAGTTTTGGCAGATCAAATCGAATCGCTCGTTCCTTTCCACGGACTTGATCTACGGGAAGTATAAGGAGGCCGGCTTCCAGCACTTTAAGCTGGACGGAAGAAGCTATCCGCCCCGCAGGCTGATCGACAGTTTCCTGTATTATCTGGTGAAGCCTGAGTGGCGTGAGAAGATGATCCCGATCATCTGGCGCGAGGTTTACAATACCTAAATTTTGCTAAGGAAAGTGTTTGCATTTGCAGGACTTTTTTGATATGATATCTAGGAGTGTTTTGTACGAAACCAATTGTTAGGAGGAGAGTAGCATGTATTCTTTGGATGAAGTAAGAAGCGTGGATCCCGAGATCGCCCAGGCCATTGTGGACGAGCAGGCCCGTCAGAACAGCCACATTGAGCTGATCGCATCGGAGAACTGGGTTTCCAAGGCAGTGATGGCAGCGATGGGGAGTCCCTTGACCAACAAGTATGCGGAAGGATATCCCGGAAAGAGATATTACGGCGGCTGCGAGTGCGTGGACGTTGTGGAGACGCTGGCAATCGAAAGGGCAAAGGAGCTGTTTGGATGTGATTATGCAAACGTTCAGCCTCATTCCGGCGCTCAGGCAAACATGGCAGTTCAGTTCGCAGTTTGCAACCCTGGCGACACCATCATGGGCATGAACCTTGCGCATGGCGGACATCTGACCCACGGTTCACCCGTGAACATGTCCGGTAAGTATTTCAACATCGTTCCTTATGGCGTAAATGACGAGGGCTTCATCGATTATGACGAGCTTCGCAGGATCGCTCTGGAAGCAAAGCCCAAGCTGATCATCGCTGGTGCTTCCGCATATGCAAGAACCATTGATTTCAAGAAGTTCCGTGAGGTGGCTGACGAGGTTGGCGCAGTTCTCATGGTTGACATGGCGCACATCGCAGGACTGATCGCTGCAGGCCTTCATCCTTCACCCATTCCTTATGCAGACGTTGTGACCACCACGACGCACAAGACCCTGCGCGGACCCAGAGGCGGCCTGATCCTTTGCAACAAGGAAGCAGCAGATAAGTTCAACTTCAATAAGGCAATCTTCCCTGGCATCCAGGGTGGCCCTCTGATGCACGTGATCGCAGCAAAGGCCGTATGCTTCAAGGAAGCTCTGTCCGATGAGTTCAAGACCTATCAGAAGAACATCGTTGACAACGCACAGGCACTGTGCAAGGGCCTCATGAGCCGTGGCATCAAGATCGTATCCGGCGGTACCGACAACCATCTGATGCTGGTTGACCTGACCAACTTTGGTCTGACCGGCAAGGCAGTGGAAAAGCTTCTTGATCAGGCACACATCACCTGCAACAAGAACACCATTCCCAACGATCCTCAGTCTCCTTTCGTGACCAGCGGCATCCGTCTTGGAACGCCTGCAGTTACCTCGAGAGGCATGAACGCCGAGGACATGGACAAGATCGCAGAGGCAATCGCGCTGGTGATCAAGGGCGGCGAGGAGAAGGTGCCCGAGGCAAGAGCCATTGTACAGACCTTGACCGACAAGTATCCTCTCATCTAGTTTTTACGTGAATCTTACGTAAAAATGAGGATATGTAGATTTCTTACGTAAATAGGCAAAACTCCGACGGCTTTTTGGGGCGTCGGAGTTTTTTTGTGCAACCTCACGTGGGTTTTTCACAAAAACTAAACAGTGTTTTCGACAAAATACACAAAAAACAATTTAAAAAAACGCTTGATATTGTTCAAAAGAGTGAAATAGGTTTAAAAAGTGCTTGTTGAAGTAAAAGAATTCCATTTACTTAGGTGGCTCGCTGTCATATACTTTGTACAAGGTGAATATTTCTTATGGGGTATTTTGTATATTTTGGCGGAAGGATGAGGCCGTGAAGGAAATGAAAAAGATTAGCCGCGTTGCCCTGGGATGTTTACTGCTCTGTCTTTTGCTTGCAGCATGTACGAAAGAGGATCCGAAGAAGGAAACTGAGGTTGTGCCTGGTGAGAGTTGGGCGTACAACCACGAGCCCGATAAAGAGATCTTAAGACTTCAGGAAGACGGAAAAGCAGTGTTCAAGGGACAGGAGTATTCTTACTCCAAGGATGATCAATTCATCACCATGACGGATGACAAGGGCCAAAGCCTCAAGCTGCGCTATAAGATGACCAAGGAAGGCATGTACCTTTACGAACAGACGACGTATCATTTCGATGGCTTGGGGGAGCCAAACGGGATCATAGGCGTCTGGGTAGGCGGTCCGCAGGATCGCATGTCCTATGAGTTTACGGACAAAGGGACGTTTAACGAGGACGGGTACTTTCCGGGGCATTATCTGGTGGATGAGGCGGCAGGGACGATCAAGTTGATGTACAATGACCACTTTGAGGACACGTACATCTACTACGTTCTGAATGACAAGGAGCTCTTCGTCGAGTATCCCTGGCCGATGGTCATTACCGGAACGGAAGTCAAGTAGACAAAATACCCAATCCCTTTATCTTTCATTGATCACAAGGCGAAAGCCTTTTGATAAAGTAACTGGGTGGGGCAGACCCCATCCACGTATCCATTAAAGGAGGAGAAAGTATTATGAAATTGAAGAAAGTAGCAGCAACTTTGCTTGCAAGCGCTATGATCCTTTCCATGGCAGCATGCGGCACTAACACTGGCAGCGGTTCTGGCAGCGGTTCCGGAAGCAGCAGCACCGACCTCACCAAGGAGAAGATCACCCTGAACATGTGGTGTATCGCTACCGAGAGTGACTCCAACCGTCATTCTTATGAGGAAGCTATTAAGGAAATGAAGGCTGAGTATCCCGACATCACCCTCAACTGGGAAGCATTCGAGAACCAGTCCTACAAGACCAAGATTAAGGCAGCCGTTGCAGCAGACGAGCTTCCTGACATCTTCTTCACCTGGTCCTGCGCATTCCTTGGCGACTTCGTAAAGGCTGATAAGGTTTACTGCCTTGACGATGCATATCAGGCATACAAGAGCGAGCTTCCTGAGGTTATGCTTGGAAACTCCACTTATGACGGAAAGCACTATGGCGTGCCTCTGACCATGAACATCGTTGGTCTGTTCGCTAACATGGATCTGCTTAAGCAGGCTGGTTACAACGAGATCCCTGGTTCCTACACCGAGTTCATCGCTTGCTGCGACGCTCTGAAGGCTAAGGGAATCATTCCTTTCGGATGCGCTGGTTCTGAGACCTGGTGCGTAACCGAGTACCTTGAGTCCGTTATCGAGAAGTCCGTTGGTGCTGACGCGCTCAACGATATCTTCCTTGGCAGAGCTACCTGGAATAACAGCGAAGTTGGCGCTGCAGTTGACACCTTCCAGAAGATGGTTAACGACGGCTACTTCGATCCCAATGGTATCTCCCTGAAGAATGATGAAGTTAAGGCTAACTTCATGGCTGGTAAGTATGCATTCTACATGAATGGTACTTGGAACTGCGCAGACTTCGCTAACGATGCAAACTTCTTCCCTAAGGTAAAGGTTGCTGAGTTCCCTGTTATCAACGCAGACAAGGCTAAGCTTGGACAGCTCATCGGTGGTCCTTCTGATACTCTTGCAGTTGCAAAGTCTTCCAAGAATGCAGCAGCAGCAGCTAAGTACACCTTCGAGCTTGGTAAGAAGATCTGCCACTATGGTTACCTTGATGGTTGTGGACTTCCCGCTTGGAATCCTTATGGTGACACCAGCTCCGTTAACGGCCTGACCCAGGAAGTATCCAAGATTTGTGCAGCAGCTGACAGCTATGTTCTGTTCGGTGATACCGCTATGAACGCTGACGAAGCTAACATCTATCTTGATTACGTAGCACAGGTTTACGGCTGCCAGATCGACGGCGCAGGCTTCATCAAGGGTCTGTCCAAGGACATCAGATAATCATCTAAGTCCTAAGCATTAATGGCATAAGAATTGCGGTCTTTCCCGTTTCTCCGTAAGGGGAGCCGGGAAGACCGCGTTTTATATTCACCGGAAGGTAACAAATCAAGATGAGAGATAAAGCATATAGAAACATTACAATTTTCTTCTTTTTGCTCCCGGCGCTGATGCTGTTTGTGGGCGTGCTGATCTACCCGATCTTAATGTCGGGTTACTACAGCTTGTTTGACATGAGAAGCATCAGATTAAACGGCACGGAAGCATTTGGTCTTGGAAACTACAAGGAGCTGTTGTTAGGCATTGGTACGGAAGCCAAGAAGGTTGGATTCCTTACCCTGAATCTGCCTACGTTTGGCTCCATCAACTTCTGGAAAGCACTGGGCAATTCCCTTTTGCTGGCAGCTTTGTCCGTATTCCTTCAGTTGCCTCTGGCGCTGGGACTGGCATTGATGCTTGGTAAGGGAATCAAGGGTGAAAGAACGTTCCTTTCGATCTATTTCATGCCTGTGCTGATTTCCACCGTGGTTATCGGTCAGTTGTGGCGTAAGATCTACAATCCCGATTACGGCATTTTGAATGCGGTTCTTGAACTTCTTGGTAAGGAAGATGCCGCACATACCGTGATGCCGCAGGGAGGCTGGCTCGGAAACGTAAAATCCGCAATTTGGTGTGTTTTCATACCGACACTATGGCAGTACGTTGGTTACCACATGCTCTTAATGTATGCGGGCGTACGCAGCGTATCTCCTGAGCTTCGTGAGGCTGCAAAGCTTGACGGTGCAACGGATGCACAGGTTGACTGGTATGTCGTGATCCCCTGCATCAAGAACATCCTTCGCGTAAGCGTGATCTTTGCCGTAACGGGTTCACTGAAATCCTTCGACTTGATCTATGTCTTGACGGAGGGCGGCCCTTATCATGCGACTGAGGTGCCGAGTACCTTGATGATCAGCATGTTGTTCCTGCGTAACAGGTACGGCATGGGCAGTACGATTGCCGTACTGTTGATTCTATTATGTTTTGCCTTTGCGCTGATCATTAGTGCAGCATTTAAGGAGAGGGAGTATTATGGCAGGAAAAAACACGTTTGATTATGGAATGGACCAATATCAGGTCGGAAAAACGAATAAGTTTGTGAAGGTCCTGTTCTACATAGGTCTCGTGATCTGGGCAGTGATCGACTTGTTCCCCATTTACTGGATGTTCACTTTCTCCTTAAAGAACAATGAGGAAGTATACGGCGCGAACGTTATGGGTCTGCCGAAGAGTTGGCTATGGTCCAACTACGCTAAGGCAATGACCACTGGTAACATGCCCCTTTATTTCATGAACAGTATCATCGTAACGGTAACAGCCATTTTGATCTCACTGATCGCAGCTTTGATGGCAACCTATGCCATCACTCGTATCGTATGGAAGGCAAGCAATCTGATGAACAGCTTCTTCATGCTGGGTATCACGATTCCCATCCATGCATCCGTAGTACCTATTTTCATCACGCTGAGCAGAATGAAGATGCTGAATTCTTATTGGTCACTGATCATTCCATATTCCGCATTCTCGCTGTCCATGGCAATCTTGATCTGTACGGGCTTCATGAATGATATCCCGAAGGATCTGGATGAGGCGGCAAAGATTGACGGTTGCGGACTGTGGCAGACCTTCGGCTGGATCATCGTTCCTTTGATGAAACCCGCCCTGGCAACAATCAGCATTTACACCTTCCTGCAGTGCTGGAACGAACTGATGTTTGCAAACGTATTTATCAGCGATAAGAAATTCAAGACCTTGCCCGTTGGTATCCAGGCTCTGGCCGGACAGCATACCATTGAATGGGGTCCCATTGGTGCAGCGCTGGTAATCGCAACGTTCCCTACGTTGTTCGCTTACATCTTCATGAGCAAGTCCATCCAGGAAAGCTTCATTGCAGGTGCGGTAAAAGGTTAACTTTGATTTAAATCATCCCTTAATAATCCTTATGAAAGGGCAGGTCGAAAGATCTGCTCTTTCTTTTTTTGAAAAAAAGTGTTAGAATAGTCGTAAATTGGGGTATTGTTTCAAAAACGAGGGCAGAAAATGGCTGAAAACGCACCGGAAAAAGTGCATAAGGAACAGACGCCGAAGGAGAAGGTGCCGAAGGAAAAGGTGGCCAAGGAAAAGGCACCAAAGGAAAAGGCACCGAAGGAGAAGGTGACCAAGGAGAAGGCGTCGAAGGAAATGGCGCCCAAAGAGACGAAGAGTTGGTCGCTCTCGGGAAAGCTTCGTATGATGGTCATCTATAGCATCTTCGTGATTCTTTTGGCATTCTTTATTTCCGTATATTTCTTCTCCCGCAAGGAGAGAATGGATTCGGCGGAACGCGAATCGGAAAACCTGATCGGCAGTATCTCCAACGGTATTCATTCCGACATGGAAGGATATAAGGAGCTGTCCCGTCTGATCATGGTGGAGGAGCACGTGGTCGCGTACCTTCGCGCAAAGAAGGATGACGTGGACAGGGACATGATCAATATCACTCGAAATGGCATTTTTGACATTCTGAACGTGACCGTAAACGTGGACTCCGTCTTTATCTTCCGCGAGGACGGCGAATACATGTCCACAAACCGCGGCATCTATATGTTCGACCACGAGCGCATGGAGACCGATGAGTGGAAGGCGGACATCTTAGCTCACCTTGGAAGGTCCGTGATCTCGGTCAACAGTAACAACACGATCTTTAAGAACAATAATAGACCCGTGATCACCATCGGACGTGCCATCTACGACGTGCTGACGCAGCGCCGAACGGGCCTGCTCCTGATGAACATTTCCGATGCCGTTCTTGAGCAGGAGATTGCCGCCACCTGGAACGACAACGTGTGCATTCTTGACACGGACGGACAGTTTCTTGCCGGAAACGAACTCATAAAGAAATATTATACCAAGGGCGAATTTGGCGATGAGGTGGTGCATAAGACAAAAACCACGAAAGCGGGAAAGATGCTGGTCTCCGGCGCCAAGATGGAGGAGATGCCTCTCGTGATCCTGTGCGTAACGCCCCTAAATGAAACCTTTGTGCCCTTCGAGACTGCGTACGTGCTGATCTTCCTGCTTTTGATGGTCGTGATCGTCGTGTTTGTTGCCGGAGGCTTCATCACCAGGAATATCACCAGTCCCGTGTTCCAGCTGACGTCCGCCATGGAAAAGAACCGTGAGGAAGGAAAGCTCGAACACATCAACGTGGTGAACGTTCAAAATGAGATCGGCATGTTGGAGGACGGATATAACAACATGATCGATCACGTAAACGATCTGATCAAGCGACTGATCGAGAACGAGAAGATCCTGCAGAAGGCGGAGATGCGCGTGCTTCACGAGCAGATCAAACCGCACTTTCTTTACAACTCCCTTGAGACCATTGGCTTTCTGGCCATGGACGCGGGGGCGGAGAACGTGCACACTGCCTTAGAAACCTTGGGAAGCTTTTACCGCAACTTCTTGAGCAAGGGTGATCGTGAGATCCCGTTAAAGAGGGAGATCTGCATCGTGCAGGATTATCTGCGCCTGCAAAAGCTTCGTTACGGAGACATTTTGAAGGATGAATATGACATCGCCGAGAACACGAAGGAGTGCATCATCCCGAAACTGATCCTGCAGCCCTTGGTTGAAAACAGTATTTATCACGGCATCCGCCTTAAGGGTGAGGAAGGTCTGATCAAGATCACGAGCCGCATGGAGGAAGACGTGCTGCACATCTACGTGCGCGACACAGGCGTCGGCATGCCGAAGGAGCAGATCGACAAGGTGTTGCTCCCGAGAGAGGGCGAGAGGTCAGGAGAACTGCCGGAAAGCTTTGGACTTTGGGGCACCATCGAAAGGATCAGGTGCTTCTGCGATGATGATGACGTGGTTCGGATCCGAAGCGAAGAGGGCGAATATACGGAGGTTGAGTTCATTATTCCGCAAAGAAGAATGGAGAGAACGGAAGATGAGGAAATATAGAGTCATGCTCATAGATGATGAGCAATCAGCACGAAAACTCATGCGGGCTTCCATCGGCTGGGAGAGCCTGAACATGGAAGTGGTCGGAGAAGCGGCCAGCGGCATCGAGGCCATCAACGTCATTGACGAAATGCGCCCTGACATCGCATTCGTGGACATCTCGATGCCCTTTATGAACGGCATTGAATTCACTGAGGTTGCGACGGCGAGATATCCCAATCTGATCATTATCATTATGACGGCGCTGGATCAATTTGAGTATGCAAGGAAGTGCGTGAGCCTTCCCGTGTTCGAGTATATGCTAAAGCCCATGGTGCGTTCGGAGATCACAGCCGTTTTGGAGCGGGTGAAGAAAAGACTTGACGAGCGCGAGGATCCTGAGGAGGAAAGCGCGGCAGAGAACGCCGGCGGTCCTGAGATCGAGCCCAACACTATGGAGCAGATCCAGAAGTTCATCGAGGCAAACTACACGGATTCCAAGATCAATCTGGCGTCCGTGGCGGAGCAGTTTGGGTTTAGCCCAAGCTATCTGAGCCGAAAGTTCAAGCAGGAGACGGGAAAGAACTTTGTGGAGTGCCTGACGGAGTGTCGCATGGAAAAGGCCATACAGCTTGCGGAGCAAGGCAAGAAAATGTTTCTTGCGTCCGCCGAGGTGGGCATTCCCGATCCGAATTATTTCGGCAGATGTTTTAAGAAATATGCCGGCATGAGCTACTCGGAATATGTCGCTTCCCACGCAAAGTAGGGAATGAGCGCGGATTCTTAGGCAAAATCACGAAGACCCCTTGCAGGGCCTTCGTTTTTTTGTGGTTTTTCCCCTCTTGCGATTTTTGTAGGGCTGTGTTAGAATATCTTTCGTCAACGCACATTTGTCTTTCGTAGAAAAACATTTTGCTTGAGGAGAAAGAAATGCCGACGAATGAAAACGTCTACTACGTTGTAAGGGGAAAGGCTGTTCCGGAGGTGCTTTTGAAGGTTGTGGAAGCAAAGCGTCTTTTGGAATCCGAAAAGGCCGCGACCGTTCAAGAGGCGGCCCTGGCGGTTGGGATCAGCAGAAGCTCCTTTTACAAGTACAAGGATGATATCTTTGAATTTCATGAGAATGCCAAGGGCACCACGGTGACGTTGACTTGTCAGATGGAGGATAAGCCCGGGATCTTGTCAGACGTACTGAAGCTCGTTGCCCGTTATGGCGCGAACATCCTGACGATCCATCAAAGTATCCCCATCGGAGGGATTGCGTCACTGACGCTTAGCATTCAGATCTTAGAGACGACGGAGGATGTCTCCGGAATGCTCGAATTAATGGAAAAAGCACCCGGCGTGCACCACGTAAAGGTGTTGTCGAAGGAATAAACTAAGGCGAGAAAGAGGAAGCAGACATGGTAAAGGTTGCAGTAATGGGATATGGCACCGTCGGCAGCGGCGTTGTCGAAGTGATCGAAAAGAATAAGGACATGATCCAGAAGAAAGCCGGACAGGAGATTGAGGTCGCTTACATCCTTGATCTGCGTGAGTTCCCGGGTGACCCTTACGAGGCAAAGCTGGTTCATGACGTGAACGTGATCATGGAGGACCCTGAGGTCAAGATCGTATGTGAGACCATGGGAGGCACCGGCGCGGCATATAAGTTCACCAAGGCAGCACTGGAAAAGGGCAAGAGCGTCTGCACCTCCAATAAGGAGATGGTGGCAAAGTACGGCCCCGAGCTGATCAAGACGGCGCGCGAGCATGCCTGCCATTATCTGTTTGAAGCCAGCGTGGGCGGCGGCATCCCCATCATCCGTCCCCTGAATGATTCGCTGACGGCGGAGAAGATCGAGTCGATCACCGGTATCCTAAACGGCACGACCAATTATATCCTGACGAAGATGGAGCGTGAGGACAAGAGCTTTGACGTGGCCCTTGCAAGAGCGCAGGAGAAGGGATATGCGGAGCACAATCCCGAAGCGGACGTGGAAGGCTATGATGCCCGCAGAAAGATTGCGATCCTGGCATCCCTTATGATGGGAAAGCACGTAGACAGCGAAAAGATCCCGACGGAGGGCATCACCAAGATCACGCCTGCGGATTTCGCATATGCCAAGGCAGCAGGCAGGACCATTAAGCTTCTTGCACGCGCCAAGGCCATTGGTGAGAATTCTCTTGAGGCAATGGTAAGTCCCGTGATGCTGGATAAGGAAAGCCCGCTTGCCATGGTGAATTTTGTATACAATGCGATCCTTGTCAAGGGGAACATGCTTGGCGAGGCAATGTTTTACGGCAAGGGCGCAGGAAAGCTGGCAACGGCCAGCGCTGTCGTGAGTGACGTGATCGACTGCACGAGGAATCTCGGCAGAAAGATCCCTTGCGACTGGGACGCACAGGAAGCAACGGTGGAGGACGCAGGCAATAACGTTTGCGCTTATTACGTGCGTGCGAAGAAGTCCGCAAAGGCAGCGCTCCTTGCAGCATTTCCTGAGGGAGAGGCGTTGGAGCTTCCCGACCGCGCAGAGGATCTTGCATATTTCACAAAGCCCATGGCGCACAGCGCGTTCGTAAGCGCATGCGAAAGTCTTGGGGATACAGTGCTTGGAAGCATTCGCTTAGGTTAGGCGAAAGAATAGATCGAAGGAGATACAAAAAAGATGTCTAAGGTAGTGAAGTTTGGCGGGAGCTCACTCGCCAGCGCAGAGCAGTTTGAGAAGGTGGGCAAGATCATTCGTGCAGACAAGGAGCGCAGGTTTGTGGTTCCTTCCGCACCCGGAAAGAGGTTCAAGGCGGACACGAAGGTGACGGACATGCTTTATGCATGCTATGACCTCGCAGAGCAGGGCAAGGATTTTTCAAAGGAACTTTCTGACATTAAGGCCAGATATCAGGAGATCATTGACGGACTTGGACTTAAGCTTTCATTGGATCAGCAGTTTGCTGAGATTGAAAAGCAGTTCAAGGCAAAGGCCGGAAAGGACTATGCGGCATCCCGCGGCGAGTTCCTCAACGGCATCGTGATGGCAAATTATCTTGGATATGAATTCATTGACGCGGCAGAGGTGATCTTCTTTGACGAAGAGGGAAATTTCGAAGCTGAGAAGACGAACGAGGTATTGTCCGCAAGGCTTGTGGGCGTTAAGAACGCCGTTATCCCCGGATTTTATGGATCCCAGGAAAATGGCAAGGTAAAGACCTTCTCCCGCGGCGGTTCTGACGTGACTGGATCCATCGTGGCAAAGGCCGCAAAGGTGGACGTATATGAAAACTGGACCGACGTTTCCGGATTCCTCATTGCGGATCCCCGCATCATCAAGAATCCCGTCGGCATCGACGTGATCACCTACAGAGAGCTCAGAGAGCTTTCGTACATGGGTGCAGGCGTTTTGCATGAGGATGCGATCTTCCCCGTGCGGCAGCAGGGCATTCCCATCAATATCCGCAATACGAACGCGCCGGAGGACGGCGGTACTTGGATCGTTGGCAGCACCTGCCAGAAGTCAAAGTACGTGATCACCGGTATTGCAGGTAAGAAGGGCTTTTGCGCGATCAACATTGAAAAGGACATGATGAATTCCGAGATCGGTTTTGGCAGAAAGGTGCTGCAGGCCTTTGAGGAGAATGGCATTTCCTTCGAGCACGTGCCCTCCGGCATTGACACGCTGACCGTCTTCGTACATCAGGATGAGTTCATGCACAAGGAGCAGAAGGTGGTGGCAGGGATCAATCGTCTTGCAAAGCCTGACACCATCGACATCGAGGCAGACCTGGCACTGATCGCAGTGGTGGGCCGTGGCATGAAGTCCACGAGAGGTACTGCAGGCAGGATCTTCTCCGCACTGGCCCATGCAAACGTCAACGTGCGCATGATCGACCAGGGTTCCTCCGAGCTGAACATCATCATCGGCGTGTCCAATGATGATTTCGAGGCGGCCATCAAGGCAATCTATGACATCTTCGTATTGACGAAGCTGTAAAATTTTGCATGGCAAATATTCGCATGAAAAGGCGCTGGCTTAGGTCAGCGCCTTTTGTGATTTTACGACTCGGCGCGTGGGCATGGACCACCTTCTCAGGCCCGCTCGCGCTAGCTAGTGCAGCGCATCGGTACATAAGGTGTCTGCAATCGCATATGCCAGTAAAGACTGTCATATGCGTTGCATACGCCACCTAAGTACCGGCGCTTGGCACACCTGCCTGAGAAGGGATCCATAGCCCATCGCCTCGGATAAGCTATCCTCACCGACGCAAAGAAATGTGCAATGATATCAAATACATCTTGGAATATTTGCAATAATTTGACATACAAACACTAATTATCAGAATAAACAGACATATGCAAAATTAATTAGAGAAAAAAGATGACAAAAAAGCAAAAATGTATTGACAAATTCGGTGGGCTGCTGTAAGATATGTTTAAGGCAAGAGAGAAAAGAAAAAAGGAGGTACCAAAGACAAGGTACGAAACAGAAGTTTCGGTACTTAGATGAGACAGGATGGAATTCAAGGTACATAGAAACCAAGGGTGCACGAGTCTAAGTGTACATGAATGAAAAGTAAAAAGGAGTGTTTCGAAGGTATCGGAGATTCCGGATTACGTGAAGGTGGATAAAGTACATCATTTCCATCAATGACAACTGAATATCGGAAAACTATCAAACTTGCAAAGGAGGACTGGACCATTGGATAGCATAGTCTGAAAGGGCGTGTCAACGTGGAATTTGTTGATACGCTCTTTTTTTGCGTGATATGACCGTCATGCGCGTGAGAAAGTGTTTCTTAGTTTTTTCTAAAAATTCTGCTTTACCTATGGAAACTTAAGCCATTTTCATGTATGATAGTGGGTGGTGAGGTGAAGTAACATGAGCGAAGAAAAGCAGAACTTGAATGAATTACAGGAAAAGCGCGAGGCGAGAAGGAAAAGGCGTCAGAGAAATCAGATCCTGGCCTATTCCGTAGTCATCGTCGTGATCGTGGCCTTGGCCTTGATCATATTGGCGCTGATCCATGCGATCTCTAATAAGGCGCCTAAGGAGGGGACGGAGCAGAGCACTGCAAGCGAATCGTCCTATGTTGAAGAGGAGGAGTCTACGGACTTCTTCGTGGAGGAATCCACGTCCGAAGAGGAGACGCAGGAAAGCATTGAAGAAACAGAGCCGGTCGTTGTGGAACCGACTTATGAAGAAAAGCTTGATGAGATCGTGAATGCGGCAATCGAAGTGATGCCGCTTGAGGATAAAGTAGCAGGCCTGTTTTTGATCACGCCGGAGCTCCTTACCGGCGTTCGGACCGTGAACAAGGCGGGCGAGACGACAAAGACGGCCTTTGGAAAATATGCCATCGGCGGCGTGCTGCTTAGGACGCAGAACGTAAAGAACAAGGAATCCTTCCAGACCATGCTTACGAACATGGCGGAATACAGCAGATATCCGCTGTTCTTCGCAGTAGAGGAAGAAGGCGGAAATAACGCGGCATTTGCGAAGGCAAATTACGGAACGAAGACCAGTACCGCGAAAGCGATCGCGGCGACCGGAGATGTGGCGAATGCATATCAGGCAGGCGTGACAATCGGTACGTACCTTAGGGAGCTTGGCATCACGATGAACCTTGCGCCGGTTGCGGATCTTGCAAACGTTGATAAGAGCGTGATGGCAGAGCGTAGCTTTGGCGATGACGCGACGACGGTTTCCGAATATGTCCTGCAGATGGTCAAGGGCTATCAGGAGCAGGGGATCACTCCTTGCGTGAAGCACTTCCCCGGCATGGGAAGCGTGACCTCGGATCCCGAGAAGGGACGCGTGGAGTCTAGTCGTTCTGAGGCGGATATTTGGGGCAGTGAGATCGAACTGTTCCACAAGCTGACGGAAGCAGGCGTACCCATGATCATGGTGGGTAACATGGCAATCCAGTCCCTGACCGGTGACAAGACGCCTTGTAGCCTGTCAGATAAAGTGGTAACGGGCATCCTGCGTCAGCAGTTGCAGTATGACGGCCTGGTGATCACGGACATGCTCAGTGACAAGGCCATTACGGATTTCTACTCCTCAAAGGAGGCAGCGATCATGGCACTCAAGGCAGGCTGTGACATGATCCTTTGCCCTGAGAGCTTTGAGGAAGCATATGAAGGCGTCCTGGCAGCAGTCAAGGATGGCACGATCTCCGAAGATCGCGTCAATGATTCGCTCCGCAGGGTTTATCGCATCAAATATGCGAACAGAGTGGAATAATTGAATCAGGAATTTCAGCGGGTGCCCCACGGCACCCGTTTTTCCTCTAAGGAGGAGATGGAACATGGCAACGAAGGGCATCGTGAAAAGGTACATAACGGCGAGGCACGCAGCAAAGCGTTTGGCGACAAAGTTCGTCGTGCGAGGAAGCGGCGTGTTGGTGGGACTCGTGTTCCTGCTTGGCTTTTCCAATACGGCAAAGGCAGCAGGTGTTTCAATTGATGCGGCAAATTTCCCGGATGCGATCTTTCGCTCCGTGATCGCGGGAAGCGATTATGACCGCGATCAGAATGGCGTTCTCGATGCAAATGAGATCAGTCTTGTGCAGAACATCTATTGCGAGGGCCTTGGCATTCAATCCCTGCAAGGAGTGGAGCATTTTACGGCCCTTCAGGGCCTTTGGTGCAAGGACAATCAGATCGCTTCCATGGACCTAAGTAACAACAAGGCGCTTCACGGCGTCTGGTGTTCCGGGAATCTTTTCACGAGCCTTGATTTTTCGGCCAATCCGGAGTTGGAGTGGGTTTATTGTTATGACTGCAATCTGACGAGCCTGAACATCTCAAATAACCCGAAGATGGCATATGTGGAGTGTAACACCAATCCGCTTCCTGTGTTGGACGTATCGCATAATCCTCTCTTGGAGCACCTGACCTGCGGCACCTGCGAGCTGACGAGCCTGAACCTACGCAACTGTCCGAATCTTTCACATCTGGATGCGTTCTCAAATCACTTGACGACGCTGGACGTATCCCACAATCCAAAGATGAAGCGCCTCGACATTTGGAACAATCCTGGCCTTGGCAGCATTGACGTAAGCCACAATCCAGGCCTGCAATATTATAATTGTGCATATAATGGCGTCACAAGCATTGACGTAAGCAATAATCCAGAGCTCACAAGGCTGATCTGCAGCTATAACGGGGCACTGAAAAGCCTGGATCTGTCGCATAATCCAAAGCTGGCCTATCTGGACTGCGCCTGTGACGGATTGAATACATTGGACCTGTCCTATAATACCGAACTGCATTTCCTGCAGGCCTTCACCAATCCCTTTACGACGCTGAATTTGGGAAACAATCGCTTTTTGGTCAAGACCTATCAGGAAGGGAAAAAGCAGGCGGAATATGACGTCTGCCAAGGTCATTCCTGGACGATCGATTACGGCGGGGATTCCGCCATGAGCGACGATGGGTTGTACTTCCTTTGCGTGGACGACAAGGTGACCTTGACCTTTGAGGCGACGGCAGTCAGCACGGGGGGGAAGGAGCAGACGCAAGGAGTGCCTGGCGGTGCGAAAGCAAGTGATCTGCTCACCAGAGAGCTGGCGGCGCAGATCCTTTACGAACTGGCAGGAAAGCCAAGTACGGCGGGTCTTAAGTCAAGATTCACGGACGTAAAAAAGGGCGCATGGTATGAAAATGCTCTTCTCTGGGGAGAGAAAAACAGCATTTGCATTGGGTCGCCGGACATTTCTTCTGATACTTTTGGCGTCGGGGAATGGATCACAAGGCAGGACTTGATCTTGATGTTGATGCGGTATTGCGAATTCAAGAATTACAAGAGGGCCATCGATTTTGGCCGAAGCGATGATTTTTCGGACTATTATGAAGTCGACAATTACGCGTGGGAAGCAATCTGCTGGGCCGCGACCTGGAACATCACGGACTTTCAGGGCGACCCCAATGCGTCAAAGGAAAAGCGAAAGATCAACCCTCATGGGATGGCCACGCGTGCGGACCTCACGGAGATGCTTGGAAGGATCGCGCAGGTGAATCAGACGAGCAAGCCAAACGTGACCGCAATCCTTCAAAAGTACGCGACGCTGAGCGTCTTTGAGCGGCTGATGAAAACGCCCGGGATGGTGAGTAAAGTGCACCCTTTGTCAAGGACATGTTTGATTTTTTAGGTTGTATTTTGTCAGTGCTGACGGTAATTCATTGGTTACCAGATACTGATAGTACTCGTTTGGTGCCATTCCCTTCAGCTGGGACT
>JAEEVF010000020.1 GCA_016290775.1 Acetatifactor sp.
CGTACTCGCCGACGCGCAGCCCCTCAAGGATCAGGGGTTCGCTGCCGCTGGTCCAGGTTACGGAATTCGTCTTTTCGTCATACTTCATTTCGGGGCCGGACTTCCTCGTTGCCTTGGAAAGGTCCGCACCCGTGGCGGAACTTAAGGTGATCTTCGCGCCCGGGATCTCCTTGCCCGCAAGGCCGGTCTCCTCCTTGGAGAAGGTTACGGTGGCCTTGATCGCGTCGTCCGTCATGAGAACGACGTTTTCGTCAGGATCTACCGCCGCCGCGCTCACGCCCGTTGCCTTGATCTTTCCGTCGTTTTCAACGGTGAACGTGATGTCCGTCGCAACCGCGTAACCGCTGGGTGCGGCGATCTCGCTCATCACGTATTCGCCCACCCTTAAGCCTTCCAGTACCAAAGGCTCGCTGCCGCTGGTCCAGGAAATCGTGTTGGATTCGGAGTCGTACTTCATTTCGGGGCCGGACTTCCTCGATACCTTGGAAAGGTCCGCACCCGTGGCGGAACTTAAGGTGATCTTTGCGCCGGGGATCTCCTTGCCCGCAAGGCCCGTCTCCTCCTTGGAGAAGGTTACCGTTGCCTTGATGGCATCATCCGTCATCAGGACAAGTCCCTCGTCTGGAGTCACCGCTGCCGCGCTCACGCCCGTTGCCTTGATCTTTCCGTCATTTTCAACCGTAAAGGTGACGTCGGTCGCAACCGCGTAGCCGCTGGGCGCCGCGATCTCGCTCATCACGTATTCGCCCACCCTTAAGCCTTCAAGCACCAGGGGTTCGTTTCCGCTGGTCCAGGAAATCGTGTTGGATTCGGAGTCGTACTTCATTTCGGGGCCGGACTTCCTCGATGCCTTGGAAAGGTCCGTACCCGTGGCGGAACTTAAGGTGATCTTCGCGCCGGGGATCTCTTTCCCAGCCAGCCCTGTCTCCTCCTTGGAGAAGGTTACGGTTGCGGTCACTTCCTTATTGGTGCAGATCAGATATCCCGTCTCGCTGTCTACCTGATATTCGGAGCCATATACGTTCCAGCAGGACACCTTACCGGTCCAGTCCACGTAGCACTGCCATACGCCGGTGGACGCCTCAAAACCGTCGGGCGCCTTGATCTCCTTGAAGTAATAGGAATTCTCAACCTGAATGCCTTCATCGAACTGAACAAGGTACTTGCCGCTGGTCGCATCCTTCACAGCTTCCTTTGTGCCAATTTGATCGGCGCATTCACCGTTGCCGTTATAGGTTTTAAAGAGCGCAAAAACAGCACCGCTTTGATTTCCCAAAGCGATCTGTTTCCCATCTTTGTCAACAAAAGACTTATAAATGTTGATGACAGGCTTAAGCTCCTCATCAACCATGGTGATCACGTTAGAAGTAGCGCCCTTGACCTTTCCGTCACTGGTCACTTCAAATTCGATGGCATCTGCTGCCTTATATCCCTTCGGAGGATTGGTCTCAGTCAGACGATACTCGCCCACGGGAAGCGCGGTGAGAACCATCTTTCCTTCGCCGGTAAACCAATACATCTCCGTGGCCAGCCCCTGATTGATCCATGTGTTGGCAGGATTGGTCTGCTGCGCGGATACCTTTCGAAGATCAACGTTCGAATCCGATCCGATATACTCCAGCTTAAGCGTTGCTCCGGCAACGGGCCTACTTTCGGAATCCAGCTTCTGGATTTCCACGGTGATCGCCGCGTCCTTCACCTCAACGGACTTGCCGTCAGCCTTCGTTCCTCCGACGTACAGATCTCCGTTGTCCTTGATCTCCAGGGAAAGATCCGATGCCTTCAGATATCCGGCAGGAGCGTCCACTTCCTTCAGGGTATATTTTCCCACGGGAAGATACTTTAACTCCAACTCATTATATGTGCTCGACCAAGTGATCTTCTTTCCACTAATCGTAGCGGTTCCGCCAAAATCATTATTCCACGCAATGCCAGTGAGATTACCGCTTCCAAGATAGGTCAGCTCCAGCTTCGCATCGGTAAGGACCTTCTTCGCATCGCCCTCACCCGTCACCTTAGAAATGTTTAGCAGAATCGGGTCATTCTGCAAAACAGGCCTCTGCTTTGTATATTCAGAGCTTGAAGCGCCCTCCTTCTTGTAATACGTAACCAGCTCCTTGGTATTGGAATCTCTCTGAACCTTGCAATCATAGGAAAGACCGTTCAAAGCATATCCCGCCGGGGACTTCGTCTCCTTCAGCTTGAAATAAAACTCATTCCCCTTGCCGTCGGGAGAGCACTCATAGTCATCGAAAATCGCATATGCGACCTTCTTTTTCTTATCCCACGACAATGAAACCGGGCCAGCCAACAGGGTCTTACCGGTTGAATCATATAATCCAAACTTCGTTTGCTCCAAAAGAAGATTTCTGTCACTTTCGGAAAGATTCTCCAGATACTTATCCGAGAACTTCTTCTCAATTTCAAAATCCGCGTCGGTATCTGCGGGAGGAACCAGGTTGTAAGCATTGATCCTGTGGGACTCACCCTTGATCTCCGCCTTGTTTGCCACTGCCGTACCGTTGATGCCGTTGATGGTCTTCAGCGTAGCGTAAGGCGCAATGATCGTACCGTCAAAATCTCCGTTTACGCTGATGGTACCGCTGAATTGCTTGTCCGACTTGCTGGAATCATAAAAATTCCAGTATATTCTGTTGTCGCTGGAGCCATAAGCAGACTCGCCAAGCGCCTTCGTCTTTCCGTTATATGACACCGAAAGGGAGTGCGCCGTAAAGCTGGACTTGCCCTTTAGATCAACGTTGATCAGAATGCCGGCCTTGTTGGACGAACCGGTATAATCGACGATCAACGTGTGATCCTCGAAAGAGGAGAGATCATCCGCCTTTAAGTTCACAACGGCCATGCCGCTGGTCTGCTTCACGGTGATCTTAAGCTTGTTCATGTCCGTAAGGTCTACGTCAACGTTCGAGTTGGAACCTCTTTTCCCGCGTACGGTTACTGAGGGATCCATGCCGGCAAGCTGCCTGGAATACTTTGCAAAGCTTTTCTGAAGATTATCGAGATCAATATACTGCTGATCCGCCGTTTCCTGACGAACGGTGCCGCTGGAATCAACCTTTTTCCCGTTGATGTAATTCTCTTTATCCTTCTTTCTCAGCGTATACTGAGAGCCTACGATCAGTTCGTCCTTCTGGTAACCGAACTTTAATTCCCTATCGACATATCGGATGGTGCGGATGAAGTTTGTGAAGGATTCGCCCTTGCTACGGAACTGGTTACGAATGGTACATTCGCTGTTGTTTCCGATTTCGCTTCCTTCCTTGCCTATAAACTCGCCAACCATCACGTTAGCATGCTGGTGACCATGCGTCGTCAAATCCTTAAAGATGATGTAGCCAAATTGATCCATAAGGTTTCGTACGTTGTGGATGCTGGAATCCACCTCATACGTGACGCCGGGGGCCGCATGAACGATGCGCTCACTGGAATCACCACAGAACATTGTCAGTAACGTGACACTCAGTAAAACACTTACAAGCTTGGCAAATTTTTTCACTTCTTTGCCTTCCTTTCCAGACTGTATTCTCAGCTAATATTTTTTAAGAACAAAAAATGCTTAGGAAAACCATTTACTAAATTCTAGTTTACTAAATTTTGTCCTAACCGCACCACATCATAGTAGCACTTGTTTTTTAATGTTGCAATGCCCTAATTTCTTAAGATTTTTTAAATTTTTGTCAAAAAAAGGCCTAAATCACTGGGATTTAGGCTAAATTTACTTAAATAGCGTTTAGTAAACGGCTTTTTTACGAATTTACTCCCGATTTTTGGGAAATTTTCTCATCTAGTTTTTTGTTGCAGGTCGATTTTTCGTCTTTTTTGCGGAGAATTTAGTAAACGATTATTTGTTAATTTTTCAATCGTTTTATGTAAATATAAACAATTTATCGTTTATCGTCGGAAACCCTTTATTTCATTGCGTTTTCCGTTCAGGGATTTACTTAATGATTTTCGTAATCGCCTTTTATGTGTTTTTGGAGCTCTAAAATGCCGGGAACAACCAGATCATTCTGTAAGCGATCCTTCTGTACCACTTATCCCCGTTATCCTCCAGATCAACGCCGTTCTCAACACTGTTGTAGATGGACTTGAAAATCTTTGCACCGCGAAGGAACTTCGGTACGAATCTGAAATTGTAATAGATATATGCATGTGCAAAGATCTCACAGGCAAGCTGGCTAAGGGACATGCCGGTGATTTTTTCTTCGCTTGCGATCTGCTCTGCGATGGCTTTGCAGTTTGCCCTGCTGTATAATCTCTCTGCCATGGGGATGCTCATATATTTCTTTGCCACTGCTTCTCTCATTTTTCTCTCCTCCGATTCCTTCAGGTTTCCCTGTCTGTAATCTTAAGATAGCATATGGCAAAAACCCGCTCCATCGGATCTTCTTACAAATATCTTACGCTTTTGTAAGAATTCCCCAGTTTAATTTTGGATGCTTCCCTTGCATAGGAAAAAAGCATTCGACTGTTTCTTCAAAACCTTTAAACCGCAATATATGCTCCCGCCTGAACCTTCCACATTTGCGCGTATTTTCCATCCATGGCAAGGAGCTCTTCATGGGTTCCCTGCTCAACAATGCTGCCCTTCTCAAGCATGATGATCCTGTCTGCGATCCTGGTGGTGGAAAGTCTGTGGGATATGAAAATGACGGTTTTATCTCCCGTTGCCTCCAGCATGGCATGGTTCAGCTGGTATTCCGCAATGGGATCTAACGCGCTGGAGGGCTCATCCAATATCATCAGGCCCGCGTTCTTATAGAACACTCTCGAGATCGCCAGCTTCTGGCTTTCGCCGCCGGAAAGGTTCACGCCCTCCTTGGAAAACTCCGTGGTGAGCTCCGTATCCAGGCCCTTTTCAAACTTGCCGATACGCTCCAAAAGGCCGCTTTCCGAAAGAGCCCTTCTGATGCCGTCCTCCTCAACCTGATCCGCAACGTCCAGCACCACGTTCTCCTTCACGGTCCCTGCAAAGATCTGGAAGTCTTGGAATACCGTACCGATGGTCTCACGATATTTCTTCGCGTCATATTCCTTAATGTCCCTGCCGTCCACCTTGATCACGCCGCCCTTGGTGTCATAAAGCCGCATCAGGAGCTTCACCAGCGTTGTTTTGCCGGCGCCGTTATATCCCACCAGTGCGATCTTTTCGCCGGGCTTCACGTGAAGATCCAGGTTCTTAATAAGCATCTCCTGATTCTTCCCGTAGGCAAAGGATACCTTATCCAGTTCGATCTCCTTCGCATCGTAGGTAGGCACCAGATTCTCCTTGGAAACGATCTTCGGCTCATAGTTTAGGAACTCTCTGATCTTACTTACGTACAGGCTTGTCTCGCAGGCAAAGGGATAGGTCTCCGAGAACACTCTCATGCTGTTTTTCAGCCTTCCGTAGGAGCCGTAGAGGATGGCCACGGTACTGAAGGAAATGCTGTGGAGCACGGCTGCCTGATATACCAAATAGCCGATGAACAAAACATCCGCAACGAAGCTGTTGGCAATGTACCGCCTCATGAACCCGAAGAACCACTTCTTCATGGCATATTTCTTTTCGATGGCATATACTTCGTCATTGGCCTTCTCAAACCGGTCGATCAGGATGTCTGAAACATTAGGATTGAGTCGGATCTCCTTAGCATAATCGTTCAGGTAATAGATTCTTTTTACGTAATCTCTTTTTCTTGATGCGGCGATACTCTCAATCCTCACAAGATAGTTTTGCTTGTTATAAAGCTGCTCAAAGATCAGGGACAGCACAAAGGCGCCAATTGCAAACAAGATTGCGGTCTTATCCTTGTAGATGAAATAGATCGCCGTGGTCACGAAGGCCGCAAGACCGCTGAGCGTATCGATCAAAAACCGAATGACTCTTCCGATCTGCTCGTCGATCTGGGAGATGGCAAGAACCTGACTGTTGTAAAACTCCGGATCATCATAGCACTCAAGATCCATGTCCCTTGCCTTTTCATAAAGCTTCATCTTAATCTTCTCGCGCACCTTGGGCTCTTCCATGGGCGCAACATAGCTGCTTTGATACACCGTAAAGAACATTCCGATGGTGATCAGCGCCGCAAGAAGTAGTATGACCGTTGCAACACGCTCAAAGGGATATCCAAATTCTGCCGCTTCGAGAACATAGCCGATGAGCACCGTGTGCTCGAAGAAAATGGATACCTGACCCCTCACGGCATCCGCTGCCTGATACAATACAAAAGAGGGCGAAGCCGCGAAGATAAGCCTTAGCACGTAGAAGTTGTTTGCAAGCACTGTTTTTACGGACTGCTTTGTTTTTAGTCTTTCTTCCTTAGGTACGTATTTCATTATGCGATCACCTCCTCTTCATTCTCGATTGCGAGGTAATTCATCGCTTGTTTTTTATACATTGCGGCATAGCTGCCATTCCTTTCCATGAGTCCGGCATGGGTTCCTTCCTCGATGAGCGTTCCATTTTCAAGCATAAAGACCTTGTCGCAGTTCTTTACGGAGGAAAGTCTGTGGGATATAAAGAGCATGGTGTGACTTTGTCCTTCGCTGATAATGCTGTTGAAAAGCTCATACTCGGCTATGGGATCAAGGGCGCTGGAGGGCTCGTCGAAGATCTTCATCGGCGCGTTCTTGATAAAGGTTCTGGCAACGGCCACCTTCTGGCTCTCACCGCCGGAAAGCACGCACCCGTTCTCATCAAATTCCTTTGTCATCACGGTATCAACCCCGTGCTCTAAGGCTTCGACGCGCTCAAGCACGTCTGCCTTTTTCAGTGCTTCCTTCGCCAGCGCATCCTCGTTTTCATAATGCCTTCCCATAAGGACGTTTTCCTTCACCGTCATTCCAAAGAGCCTGAAATCCTGGAAGGTGGTGGCAAAGATATCCCTGTAGGCCTTCAGATTGTATGTCTTAATGTCCTTTCCGTTGTAAAGGATCATTCCTGAGTCTGGATCATAGAGCCTCAGCATAAGCTTTACAATGGTGGTCTTTCCTGCACCGTTATGACCCACAAGGGCCGCAATCTCACCCTTATTGATCTGGAAGGAAAGGTCGTGAATGATCTCCTTGTCCTTGTAGGAAAAGGAAACCTTGCGAAACTCCAGACTCTGAAAGTCGGGATCTGGCATCTCGCCGTCAAAATCCTCAGGGATCTTTTCTTCATACTCAAGAAAGCCCTTCAGATTATTGATGAACATGCCGTTCCTTAACACCTCCATGATGTTTTCAAACACTCGGATGAGGATCCATGTCATGGCAACCATTAAGCTTGTCATAATGGTCAGGTCCGCAAGGGAGATGCTACCCGTCACTCTGTTTCGGTAGATTGCGTAGAGGAGCACGCCCTCAAAGATCACGGTAAAGGTGAACGTGATGCGCCAGAAGTTCATGTTTGCAGTGCGGAATGCAAATTTCTTCGCAACCTTCACGTTGTTGGCCGTAGCATCCCCATACTGCTTTCTCATCAGGGAAAACACGTTGGAAAGCCTGATCTCCTTGGCTCCGTCAGGAAGATACATCATGCGGCTCACATAGTTTAACACCTTATCATTGGGAACCTGTTCCAGGTATCTCATATAGTTATATTTGTTCATCAGGTTTCCAAAAACAAAATTGCCGATCAGCGGCGCAATGATGAAAAGCATCGCATAGTGATCGATCTCATACATCATGTAAAACACCGACACGGAGGCAGCCGTGCCAATGACTGCGCCTATCATTCCTCTGACGACGGCGGTGATCTTCATCTCTGCTCCGTCCATGGCCATGGTGTAGCGGTTATAAAAATCCGGATCCTCGTAGCATGAAAGCTCCACGTTTTTTGCCTTGGCATAGAGCTTTTTGTAGATGCCTCCGTAGAGCCTGTTGGTCTTTAAGGGATAAACCACGTTGTCCACGTATCCCGTGTAGATCGCCAGCACGCAAAAGACAACGCCACAGATCAGGATGAAGCGTAATATGCTTTGAAACTCCCGGCCCTCCGACAGCGAATTAACGATGACCTTCATAAACACGCCGTCAAAGAACACCCACTCACTTTGGCCGATCAGCCACGTGATAAAGGTATGCACGACATAGCTTGGGCAGATCGCCGCCGCAAGCTTCATGGCAAACCAAGCGTTTTTCATCGTGGCCGCAAACGACAGCTTTTCCTTGTTGTCTTTGTTCTTTTTTTCTTTGATCTTTTTCTCTTTGTTCTTCACTTTTTCCATCTAGTCCATTACCTTCTCGCTTAAGTTTCCTGCAGTTTTACTGCTAGTTCCGTCTATTGTATCACAAGACCCCGCAAATTTTCACTAAAAATTTGAAAAAACGCGCAAAAAAGCGCTCCCGAAGGAGCGCAGAAAACGGTGGCTCCCGATTCATTGCCGGAAGCCGCTGCACATATCACAAGCAAGACGCTTTCAGAAAATAGAAAGAACAATTATAGCGGAAGAATACCTAAAGCTTGACGTCGTCGCGGTCCTGGTGATCAGAGACATTTTGAATAATACACAAATTCCTTATCCCGCTTTATTTCCTGGTAGCCAAGCTTGGAATAGAGGGAATTTGTCCTGGCATTCCAAACTGGCGTATCAAGCGTAAGCTCTTTGACTTCCGGGAACAACTTCTCAATTTCGCGCATCATGAATGTTCCATAACCTTTGCGGAAATGCTCCGGTGCAACGAAGATCCTGCCGACGTTCAGTTCGTCTCCTTTCAGAAACAGGATCGCTCCACCAACGATCAAACCGTCATCCGATAATTTATACAGATGACCCTGCCTTGCCATCTTCGTGTGAAACGGCACGGACATATATCCTGGAGGCCCACCGGAAAGTGGACCTCCTATCAAAGCATCACTGTCAAAAGATCTCTTCGAAATACCGTTTAACGTCAACGCGTCCGAGGTTCCTGCCTTTATTAACCGTAAACTCATAGGCCATACCTACTTACATGCGATGTAAACGTCCATGCTTTCCCCGTCCGTTTCAAAGCACGGGATCACTCCGCTCTCCACTCGTTCCAGACCGTTGGTTCTCATGAAATCAAACAGGGTGTGATAAGCTCCCGGTATTGTAACGAACGGATTATCAAAGGGTCTGTCTATATGAATCGCAACATATTTATGAGCAGGCTGTTCCTTAATCTGATACCCCTCAAGTTTTGCGTCATCGGGCAAGATCAAGGCGGCCGTATATCCATGCATGTTAAAGACGTTGATCTGCTCCTGTGAAAGATTTGGAAAGTCCCATCCGATCACTCTCGGATTTTCGATCCCGTTTTCCTCCGCTATTTTATACATGCGGTTTATCGCATCACTTTCCGGATCCATACTGATCACAGTATGCTCTATGTATCGGAATCCTGCAACCTCTTCCACACGCAGATTTGAATATGCAACACTGCGTTTGTCCATTTCCTCCCTGAAAAGATTATCCAAAGAACAGTTAAATATCTTACATATTTCAAGCGCTTTATCCATTTCCGGGTTCGCCGAATCCATTTCCCATTTTGAGATTGTCTGGCGGCTTACATTTAACTTTTCCGCAAGAGCTTCTTGTGTCATGTTTCTGCTAAGTTGGCGTAAATACTGAAGATTTTTTCCAAAACTCATGTTGATCCTCCTTATCATCTATACTTGCTGTTTTCGTTTGTGCCCCGCGTTGCAAATATAGAATACCTGATATATGCGAATCGCTCCACCAACCCGAAAGTGCTCTTTCTGCAATTCGTGCAACTATAAGTTGCACACCATCGAACATAAGTATCATATATCCTTCCTGAAACATATGATCCGATTTGCTTCCTCAGATCCCAGCGCCATATGGAATTTCGAGCATTCTTCATGAAAATGCTAATACATTTCCTTTCTGACTTTTCTCATTCTTGACCATACATTATCCCCGTAATTACTGAGCATGACTGTGATCATCCCGTTATTAGGATTATATTCGGAGATTGCACTCACTCCGTCATCAATTCCCTGCATATACACATAGTCCTGTCCATCCGGATTGTCGATGATCCATACTCCGTATCCATAGTACCCCTCTT
>JAEEVF010000017.1 GCA_016290775.1 Acetatifactor sp.
GTCGGAAGCGGAGGCAAAGCTGGCAGGAGCGGACGAGGACGAACGACTGAAACTGGAAGATCGTAAGCTTGTCATAAAGGTACTTAGAGATTATGTTACTGGTGAAGACTATGACCGCTCGAGCGAAGGAGAAAAGAAGATTTCCATATCGTATTAGTTACTTTTGATGCGTGAATGCTGGTAAAGTTTTAAGGAAAAAGCTAAAAATTCTATAGAATGTGTCCCTTTTTTCCCTCCTGAATTGTTTTAAATAGTAAAACAAGGAAAGGAGGGTATTTTTATGCGCAGATTCATGGCGATATTGTCAGTCATTTCCATCGTGTTGGCCTTAAGCATAACAGCTAAGGCGGCAAATGAGTCGGTCGTAATCATAAGACCTGGGCTGAGCTTTAGCGGCACAACGGCGACGTGTACGCTGAAGGTTTTTGGCGAATATACGACGGATTCCATTGTTGCTTCGGTTACGCTTAAGCATGGCAGTTCTACGGTCAAGCAATGGACGAATCTCACGGCAAACGGTTACATGGATTTTAGCGACACGGCACCCGTATCCCACGGCGTAACCTATACCATGCAGGTTACGGTAAGCATTAATGGTGTGCCATATTCGGTCGCAGACATCACGAAGACTTGTCCATAATCCTCTTTTAATGGCTGGGAGGTGATTCCAATGGTTTCCAAAACACTTTGTTGACAAATGAAATTCATGCGAAGGAGGATAATGATGAAAAGGATAAAAAAGTCAGTTGTAATCATATTGCTCACCTTGACCTTGGTCTTGACAATTGGTACAGTTGTTATAGCTGGTGATACTGCACCGAATGAGATATTCTACTGTGATATGTGCGGTCAGTATCTGTCTAGCGGCTATACCCATGTTGCCCATTACATGACTTATCATGATGTCCTTACAGATTTTACTGATATGTACGGACACCAACTTACGGCACACTGTGACATTACCCATGATATTACGCAAAAGGGAAAGTACTGCACGATTCATGGACTAAAATGGATCGGATCAAGACACATAGCAGATCATTCCTACCCTGACTGTGTTGATGAGGATTACTGGGAATAGAAACTGAAGCCAAAGACACTTACACGGGCCCCGCAAAAAGGATGTTCTAAACTTTTTCGCGGGGCATCTGATAATCCTATACGAGGTGATGCCATGAAAAGAACGCTATGTATTCTGCTAGCGATTGTCTTGATGGTATGTTTCGTCGGGTGCGAACATAAGGGAACGGGGATGAAAGAAGGACTGAATGAAAAAGAATTCATATTCTCCGAAGGGACGGACGATGAACACCCATATTGGACGGAACATTATGAAGCGCTGATCAAAGAAGAGACATGGCTACAGGAAAACGGAGAGTTTAAGTATTTCGTATCTGCACCTAAAGCATGGCATGGAGAGACTTATCGATTATATGCTATGATAACATTGCCAGTCCTAAAGGCTTCAAGGTGGATTCTGGAGATTTATGATACTGAAACGGGGCAATTGGAGACAAAGGAGATAACATACGATCAGTTGGGCCTTTCTGATGAAAAGGATGATGGGAACCTTCACTATCTTACAGACATAGATCGAATCGATGAAACACGATATATGCTTCAGTGGACGACGGTGTCGGAGATCGAAGGGATATACTTTCAGGTTTCAGACAAAAGAATCTACACGGATCTGAACGGAGAGAAGCGACAGGTTGAGCTATGGGATCGGTACGAGGAGCTTGGAATGTCGGAAACGGAAGCATATGACGGAAGCTTTATTCCGCCTTCGTCATGCCTGTGCGATGGACGCGGGAACATTTATCAGATGATCAGAAGGAAAGACGGGGAAAGCCTGCTGGTTTTTGATGAAAACGGGAACCTTCTATTCGACTACCGGATTCCGAAAAAGTGGGAGTCAGTGGACCATTTAAGAACGGAAGAGGATGAGATTCTCTTTTTGTTTAACGATGAAAAAGAGGCAAAACAGCGGATTGTCCAAATTGATGCGGAGAATGCGACCGCGAAGGAAGTCGCAAGCATTCCAATCAAGAAGGACGGAGGGGAGATCATCACTAGAATCTGTGCAATGACAGGTGACACTCTTTATTATGAAACTGCGCGGGGAATGGCTTATTCGTGGAATGTGGAGAGCGGCGAAAGGACGCTGTTCATGGATTATCAGGAAAACAATCTGCCGTCTGCACTAGGGAGGCTCTATGTCATTGGAAAGGACATGGTACCACGGATAAGGCTGTATCAGTTGAGGAGCAAGACGAGCGAGAAACCTGAAGAGTGGATTGTCACCGTATCTAAAGAAAACGGGAACAAACGCGTACAGATCGATATACTTATCGAGGACGAAGGAAAGAAAATCCTGACGCAGGCTGCGAGTGTGACTGCTAAAAGAATGCCGAAAGACGCGTTCAGCATCCAGGAAATCACATCAAAGGACCAAAAGGATCTGCTGATCAACGAGCTGATGGCTGGAAATGGACCAGATATTCTGTATGTTTCAAGGGACGATTTTGTCACGCTGGCTGAAAAAGGATTGCTTTTGGACATTTCAACATTGCTCCCAAAGGAAATCAATGACAGGATCCTGCCGGGAGCAATTGGCTTGGGAACATACGACGGAAAACTGTTGGGGCTGCCTCTGTGTGTCAGGGCATCTTCCATCCTAGTCTCAAGGGACATATGGGATCAAGATAAATGGGACATCGACGATATGCTCAGCCTAATGCGAGAACATAAACTGGATGGTAGACTCTATTATGGGAATGCGAAAACTTGTTTCGCACCGATGGGCGCATTCAGAATGCTTATTAGAAACATCCTGAGGGAGCCGTGGCTGATCGATTGGGAAAAAGGAGAGTGTCATTTCGACGGCGAAAGGTTTGTTGAATTTCTGGCTCTCATAAATGACGCAGACTGGAAAAAGGAGGAAGAACATTGGTTGGCAGAGGGGAGCAGGCTTGCCTATTTCGACATGGCCCACTCAAGTTTTGTATATGAGTTTGGTTTTAAGGAAGAAGTCGAAAACGGTTATTATGTGGGATTCCCGACATCTGGACACTCAGGGAATTATCTGGATGCTGATGGCATACTGGTAATCTGTTCAGGAACGAAAAAAACGGAAGAAGTGAAGGATCTGCTTTCTGACATATTCAGTGATGCGATGCAAAATGGTGTTGATCTTAGCGTGCTCAAAATGATCATTCCAGAAACAGAAAAGGATGAAAATGGCAACTATTACATTAACGGTCAGGAGATCTGGATCCTTCAAAGCGGAAAAAGCACTATCATGACTGCGAAAGAATTCTTGGAGGGCTGTGTAGCTGCACCTCTTCATGAGAATGAACTTGAAAATATTATCATGGAAGAGGTAGAACCCTATTTCATGGGCAAAAAAACAGCACAGGAAACTGCGGAGATCATTCAGAATAGGGCACAATTGTATCTTAACGAGAGGAGATAACGCCTCAGGCCATTGCAGCAGATACACATGCAAAAACCGAACAAAAGTTCGGGGGGGCAAAAAGACAATGATGTTTTTTCTTTCAATCATAGAAGATCCTGAAGATCGGTATAAGATGGAGCAGATATATACGCTTTATGCAAAGGGTTTGTATTCACTGGCACTAGGAATACTGCATGATGACAATGATGCCGAGGATGCCGTGCAAACCGCCTTGCTTAATGCTTGTAAACATGTCAATAAATTGTCTGATCCTGAAGATCCCAATACCAAGTGGTACATTATGCAGGCAACGAGAAATGCATCTATCAACTTATACAATCTTAAAAGAAAACGATGGAAGAAGGAGATGCCACTTGAGAAGGCTATTATTAGCGCAGAAACGCCGCCAGAATACACTGGTGAAACGGAGCTTGCTAAGGTGATCGCGAAGCTCCCGCCCAGGGACCGGGACATTCTGATGCTGAATGTCGTGCAACAGTATAAATATACTGAGATTGCTGGTATACTCGGCATGTCAAAGGAAGCAACCAAAAAGGCTGGGCAAAGAGCAAAGGAAAAACTCATGAAAGCAATGAGAGGAGAGTCTTACCATGACGGATGATGAATTAAAAAGTGCACTGATTGAGATTAGGGATTGTATGTTGCTTCAGTTTCCGACTTCAGAATGTGACCATGAATTTTCAGTGAGATTTCAGCGAAGAATGAAGCAGATTATTGAAATGGAAAAGCATCCAGTTTGGTTCCATGTTCGCAGGATTGCCGTGGCCTTGATCATTTCACTTGGGATTGCAGGAGGTTTGGCTATTGGGTTTAGCGAAGAAGTGAGAGCTGACGTGAGACGATGGTTCATGGAGCGCTTTTCTGAAAATGAATATAGATATCAAAACAATATGGGAATTGACATCGATATTTCTGGATATACGCTGGAAGGGAAAGTCCTAGATGGCTATCAGTTGGTGGACCGAATGCAAGATGAAAACCAAGTTAGCGAAGTGTATGTCAATGAGAATGGCGCCATGTTGATCTTTGCAGCGATGAACTCGCTTTCTGAAGAAGATTTGTATGTATCTTCCGATCAGAGCATTCAACCGAAATCCGTATTTGTCAAAGGAGTGCAGGCGGAATTATATCTTTCTGAAAGACCGGGCGAATCCAACGCAGTCGTATGGCAAAAGGACAATGGTGTTTTATTTAGCATTCAGGGGATTCTGAGTAAAGAGGAATTGATCGATCTTGCTGAAAGAATTGATTAGTTTTACATATGGCATGAGCCTAAGGAACGTGATATACTTTCCTTAGGCTTTTTTGTTGTCTTGGGGAGTGGCGGCGCGAAGGATCGGGCGTCTGCACGGGGCTTACGCAAAGGAAGGAGACAGGGCATGGAGAATTTCATTTATGATACCCCGACGAGGGTTTATTTCGGCAAGGGACAGGAGAAAAAGGTGGGCGAGATCATCGCCGAATATGGACCGAAGAAGGTACTCATCCATTACGGCGGAGGAAGCGCCGTGAGAAGCGGCCTGATCGGCTTAGTTGAGGAGTGTCTGAAAGCGCAAGGGATCGCGTACGTGCTCCTTGGCGGCGTGCAGCCCAATCCGGAGATCAAGATGGTCAGAAGGGGGATCCAACTTTGCCTTGACGAGGGCGTGGACTTTATTTTGGCCGTAGGCGGCGGTTCCGTCATGGACTCTGCAAAGGCCATTGCAAATGGCGCGGCGAACCCAGACGTGGACGTTTGGGACTTTAACATGGGCAAGGCGCAGCCAAAGAAAACGCTTCCGAAGGGCTGCATCTTAATGCTTGCGGCAGCAGGCTCGGAGATGAGCAATTCCTGCGTGATCACCGATGAGGAGCAGGGAGAGAAGCGCGGCTACGGCAGTCCCATGAACCGCATGAATTTTGCGATCGAGAACCCGGAGCTGACCTACACGGTGGACGCATATCAGACCGCCTGCGGAGCAGTTGACATTGCGATGCACACCATGGAGCGGTATTTCTGTCCCGGCGAGGATACCTATCTTACGGATGCGCTTGCGGAGGCTGTCATGAAGTGTACGATCAAGGCAGGCGCGGATTGCATCAAGAATCCCACGGATTATGCGGCGCGCGCCAACATGATGTGGGCTTCTTCCCTTGCCCACAATGGTCTCACCCAGTGCGGCAGGCAGTTCCAGCTGGTGGTGCATCAGCTCGAGCACGAGCTCTCCGGCATGGATCCCAAGATCGCGCACGGCGCGGGCCTTGCAGCGCTTTGGTGCAGCTGGGCAAGGTACGTATATCAGGCAAATATCCAGCGGTTCCTGCAGTGGAGCAACCATGTCTGGAACGTGGACGTGGACTATGAGCACCCTGAGAAGACCATTTTGAAGGCCATTGACCTTCAGGAAGAATATTATCGCGCCATCGGCATGCCGACGAGTCTTCGCGAGCTGGGCGTTGGAGAGGAGTCCCTGGAGATGCTCTCAGACCGTTGCAGCCGCGGCAAGACCCGCACGCTGATCGGTTACAAGCCCCTGGCCTACGAGGACATCTTGGCCATCTATCGCATGGCTTTGTAATTTTTGAAATATTGCTGATTTTCCTCTTGACGATTCCTGCTAGTGGTGTTATAACACAGATGGAACAAGAGAAACGAAACGCCTGGCACGACATTTCGCAAACGTCCCTGTTCTCGAAAAAATGCATTGTAGGAGGAAAAGTCAAATGAATACTTTAAAAGTGCAAAAAAGAGACATGGCAAAGAAGGCAAAGGAGCTCAGAAGAGAGGGCTTCGTAACGGGTACTCTGTTTGGTAAGGAGTTGAATGGTTCCATTCCGATCATCATTGAGAAGAAGGAAGCGGAGAGGATCCACAGGGAGTGCTTTAAGGGCAGCCAGCTTTTTGTGGAGCTGGATGGGAAGAAGTATGACGTGCTCCTGAAGGAAGTGGATTACGACGCCATGAAGCGTCAGATCCTGGAGCTGGATTTCCAGGCATTAGTCAAGGGTGAGAAGGTTCATTCCGTGGCTGAGATCGTTCTTCACAACAAGGAGAAGATCGTTGCCGGCATTCTGGAACAGCTGTTGGAGGAAGTTGCTTACAAGGCTACGCCGGAACATTTGGTGGAGAGGATCGATCTGGATTGCTCAGATTGGAAGATCGGCGACGTCATCAAGGTTTCCGATCTTGAGATCGCAAAGAACGCGGACGTTGAGATCACGACCCACATGGACAGCATTGTTGCAAGCGTGCTTGCACCGAAGAATGCGGAGCCTGAGGCAGCGCAGGAAACTACTGAGGCAGCAGAATGACAAAGCATTGGGGAAATGTCCGCAAAACACCCAAGATCACAAGAATCACACAGAATCTAAGAAAAGCGCCCTGGTCGGTTCAGGGCGCTTTTTTATGCGCTTAGGTCAGGGCGCATTTCGCTTTATCAAAATCGCAAAACGAAGGTTTCTCCTTGTCAGAAGAAGACCGTTTCGGTATAATAAACCTGTAGGGAAAAACGGCGAAACGGAGGGAATGCGCGTGGACGAACGCTTGAAAAAACAATTGGAATTTGCCTTGGAGATCGACAAGGAGAAGAACATTTTTCGTCAGACGTCGCTTTCTGGGCACGGCCGCAAGGAAAATGACGCGGAGCACGCTTGGCACATGGCCGTTATGGCGTATCTTCTTCGGGAATATAGTAACGAAGAGGTGGACATGACGAAGGTGCTTATGACCTGTCTGATCCACGACATTGTGGAGATTGACGCAGGCGACACCTATGCCTATGATGACACTGCGAAACAGAGCCAAAAGGAACGCGAGGATGCGGCGAAGGAGCGCATTTTCTCGATGCTTCCAGAGGACCAAAAGGCCGAGCTCACGGCACTTTTTGATGATTTTGAGGAGCTTCGAACGCCTGAGGCACGCTTTGTCCGTGCGATGGACAACCTCCAGCCGCTCCTCTTAAACAACAGCAACAATGGCGATGACTGGAAGGAGCACGGCGTGACCGCGGCGCAGGTCTACCGCCGCCAGAGCGAGACCAAGCTTGGCTCTGAGAAATTATTTGAAGTGACCGATGCAATTCTTCAGGAAAACATTCGCAAAGGGAACATCTGACCATGTTCTTCAAGAGAACATTCGCAAAGAAAACATCTGACATTCGAAAGGGGAACTGATCATGAAATTCATCTCATGGAACGTAAATGGCCTTCGTGCCTGCCTGCAAAAAGGCTTTTTGGAGTATTTTGGCGAGGCGGATGCCGATATCTTCTGCCTGCAGGAGACCAAGCTTTCGGAGGGGCAGCATGACTTAGAGCTCCCCGGCTATCATCAATACTGGAATTATGCGGAGAAGAAGGGATATTCCGGCACGGCGCTCTTTACCAAAAAGGAGCCCATTCAAGTTACTTATGGCATTGGCGTTCCAGAGCATGACCATGAAGGGCGCGTGATCACCGCGGAATTTGAGGAGTTTTATTTCATCGTCGTGTATGTTCCAAACTCTCAGCGTGAGCTCGCAAGGCTGGACTATCGCATGCAGTGGGAGGAGGCTTTCCTTGCTTACGTAAAAGGCCTCGACGCCAAAAAGCCCGTGATCTACTGCGGCGATCTGAACGTGGCGCATGAGGAAATCGACCTTAAGAACCCCAAGAGCAATCGCAAGAATGCTGGCTTTACGGATGAGGAGCGCGCTTGCTTCACCAAGGTGCTGGAAAACGGTTTTGTGGATTCCTTCCGCTCGCTTTATCCCGACGTGCGCGACGCCTATTCCTGGTGGTCTTACATGGGCGGTGCCCGTGCCAAGAACGTCGGCTGGCGTATTGACTACTTTGTCGTATCCGAAAAGCTGAAAGACCGGATCGAGGATGCAAAGATCCATCCTGCCGTGATGGGTTCGGACCATTGTCCGGTGGAGCTGGATTTACTGTGAATGTTATGGGACATTACTCTGTGGTAGAATCTAAGTGCCTAGTGCCGAGTGGCAGCAGACACGCGGCTTGAGGACGGCATGGATTTTTGATGCAGGAGGTGTGGAGCAAGTGGCGCTTCGTTTTTATTTTGGCCCGTCAGACGGCGCATTGAGTCAAAAAGCATATCGGGAAGTCATCGCTCGTTCCATGGAGCATCCGGAGACCAATTTTCTTGTGATCGTGCCGGATCAGTTTACCATGCAGACGCAAAAGGAACTTGCGACCATGCATCCCCGCGGAGGAATCCTGAACATCGACGTGCTAAGCTTCGGGCGCCTTTCCCACCGCGTTTTGGAGGAGGTGGACTGCAGGGAAATCCCCGTGCTCGACGATACGGGAAAGAGCCTTGTGCTTCAAAAGGTGCAGGCCAATTTGAAGGACCAGCTGCCCATTCTTGGTGGCTTTCTGCACAGGCAGGGCTATGTCCACGAAGTAAAGAGCGCCATCTCGGAATTCATGCAATATGGCCTCTCCCCGAAGGACATGGGCGATCTGATCGAATTCTCTAAGGACAAGGCAGCGCTCTCTGGCAAGCTCCGTGACCTGCAGACCATCTATGCGGGCTTTCAGGAGTATATACAGGATCATTTTGTCACCGCGGAGGAGACGCTGGACATTCTCTGTCGGCATCTTTCCGAGTCAAAGCTCGTGCGGGGCAGTGAGATCCTTTTGGATGGCTATACGGGCTTTACGCCCATTCAATATCGCCTCGTGCGCGAGCTTGTTCGCGTCGGCGCAGAGGTGGCGATTACGCTGGTGATCGGCGAGGGAGAGGATCCCTACCGCCTGCTTGGTGAGCAAGGCCTTTTTTATCTGACCCAAAAGACCGTTTTGGATCTTGAGCGCATCCTACGAGACGACGGAGAAGTCCGCGACCGCAGCGCAGATCAGTGGGTGGACGCCGCGCAGCAGCCCGCGGCCCAGTCTGGCCCCGCCCAGCAGCCAAACGCGGCCCAGTCTGGCCCCGCCCAGCAGCCAAACGCGGCCCAGCCAGGCGCCGCCCCCCAGCCCTCACAGCTTTCCTTCCTCGCCCGGCACGTCTTTCGTTATGATGCCCCTGTATATTCCGGCGAAAGCACGGGCGAGATCCATATCTATGAAACCACCAATCCCGCGGCGGAGGTGCATCAGGTGGCGCTGCAGATCCAGCGCATGATCCGCGAAAAGCATCTTTCCTACCGCGATTTTGTGCTGCTCACGGGGGAGCTTGAGGAATATGCGCCCCACGTGGAGGCGGAGTTTGAGCGCCTCGGGATCCCTTGTTATATCGATCAGACGCGCAGCATCACCTTGAATCCGCTGACGGAATTCATGCTTGCGGCGCTGTCGCTTTCCCTGAAAAATTACTCCTATGAATCCGTCTTCCATTACCTTCGCAGCGGCCTCGCAGGCATTCCGACCGAGGAAGTGGACCGCCTGGAAAACTATGTTCTCGAGATGGGCGTTCGCGGCAAGAAGGCCTATTTTGAGCGCTTTGCGAGAAAGACCAGAGCCATGAGTCGTCACCGTGAGGACGAAGGGCCTTTGGAGGCTTTGAATCGCACGCGGGAAGCCTTTGCAGACCAGGTTTCGATCCTTTCCGGAAAGGCCAAGGACAGTGCCTGCAATTACGTGGAAAGGCTCTATGATTTCCTCGTAAACGCCGGTGCGCCGACGGAGCTTTCGCGCCGCGCCAAGGCTTTTGAAGAAGCCGGAGATGCGGCCAGGGCGAAGGAATATTCCCAGATCTGGCGGTATGTCTGCGAGCTTTTGGAGCAGATCCACGAGCTCCTTGGGCAAGAAGAAGTTACGCTTCAGGAATTCACGGACGTGGTGAGCGCAGGCCTTGGCGAGATCCAGGTCGGCACGATCCCCCAGGGCGTGGACAGGATCCTTCTCGGCGACATGGAGCGCACCCGCATCAAGCCCGTGAAAGTGCTGTTCTTCCTTGGCGTGAACGACGGGATCATCCCCAGAAACACCTCCAAGGGCGGCATCCTTTCCGATATTGAACGCGAGTTCCTCAAGGACTCCCAGCATGCCCTGGCGCCTACGCCGCGCCAGCAGGCCTTTATCCAAAGGTTTTATTTGTATGAAGGCCTGACAAAACCCACGCAGTCGCTGTACCTGACCTATTCGCGCCAGAGCAGTGACGGTAAGGCTCTGCGCCCTGCATATCTCATCGACACGCTTAAGCGTATGTTCCCGAAGCTCACCGTAACGCAGCCTCAGAATCTTCCCGCGTTGGAGCAGATCCTGACGCCTGCGGAGGGCAGGAGCCTTCTTGCATCGTCCCTTCGCGATTATGCAGGCGGCGTCCTTCCAAAGGAGCGGGAGAGCGAGCTTTACACACTTTGTGCGGCATATGACACGCCTGTCGCCCGGGAAAGCCTTGAAAGGTATCTTGAGGCCGCCTTCCTGAAGGCGAAGGACGGGCGTCTTGCGAAGGAGATCGCAAAGCTGGTTTACGGTCAGATCCTTCGAAACAGCGTAAGCCGCCTTGAGACCTATGCAGCCTGCGCTTACAGGCATTTTCTAAGCTACGGCCTTGCCCTTTCTGAGCGCGAGGAATATGGCCTCGAGCCCGTAGATCTTGGTATTGTGTATCACGGCGCCCTCGAGCGCTTTTCCAAAGAGCTTTCCGAGGCTGATCAGACCTGGTTTTCCTTTGACGAGACTTACGCGAGAAACAAAATGGCGCAGGTCATGGAGGAGGTCGTGAGTGAATACCGAGGACAGATCCTAAAGGACAATCACCGCTTTGCTTATCATGCAAAACGCATGGAGCGGATCTTGGTCCGCACGGTCCTGACGCTTCAAAAGCAACTAAAAAAAGGCGTCTTTACGCCGCAGGAATATGAAATGGATTTTGAAACCCTTGTCCATCTCGGAGAGGGAGAAAACAACGAAGCCATAAAATTCATGGGCACGATCGATCGATATGACGTCGCAGAGGACCCTGAAAACGTGTATGTGAAGGTGGTGGATTACAAGTCCGGGAACAGGGAAGTGGACCTTGTGGCGCTGTACCACGGCCTGCAACTTCAGCTTGAGGTATATCTTGGGGAGGCGCTAAAGAAGGAGAAGGAAAAGCATCCCGACAAGAACGTGGTACCCGCGGCACTCCTTTACTATCACTTAGAAGACCCCGTGATCGAAGGAACGAAGGAACTCTCTGACGAAGATCTGGAGCATGAGATTGACAAAGCCTTGTGTACCAAGGGCTACGTGAATGATGACAAGAATGTCATAAAACTTCTGGACGGCGAGTTTACGGATGCTTCCGACGCGATTCCCGTGAAGTTCAACAAGGACGGGACGCCCTCAAAAAGCTCTCGCGTGCTAAGCCGCGAAGGCCTGGACATCATCTCTAGCTATGTGGATCATAAGATCCAGACCATGGCGGAGGAGATCATGGAGGGCAATGTAGCGCTGAATCCCTATGAGAGGGATGGCGGCAGTGGCGGTAAGGAGAACTCCTGTACCTACTGCCCGTATGATAGCGTGTGCGGCTTGGATCCCGCAATCCAAGGGCACTCGGTGCGACCTATCGTGAAAGAAGACAACGACGTGATCCTTGCAAAGATGAAGCATGAGCTGGGGATGGACGATGGAGAAGAGAACGAAGGCAAGGAAGAAATGCCAGATCAGCAGGCCACGTGACACAGGACATAAGCGGTAACTTTGCCTAAAGCCCTAGGGCGGATGGCTTAGAAAATAAGGAGATACGCATGGGCGTGGAATTTACGACAGCGCAAAAAGAGGCGATCAATCTTAGAGATTGCAACATATTGGTGTCGGCCGCGGCAGGAAGCGGCAAGACGGCGGTCCTTTCGGAGCGCATCGTGGAGATCGTCTGCGATGAAACACATCCGGTGGACGTGGACCGTCTGCTCGTCGTGACCTTTACCAGCGCGGCAGCCGCAGAGATGCGCGAGCGCATCGGCAATAAGCTTGCCGACAGGCTGAAGGACAACCCGACCTCCGAGCATCTGCAACGCCAGATGACGCTCCTGCACAATGCGCAGATCACGACGATCGACAGTTTTTGCCTGTTCCTCGTGAAGAATCATTTTCAGGAGATCGGCCTCGATCCGGCCTTTCGCGTATCGGATGAGCGTGAGATCAAGCTCCTGCAGCAGGAGGCTTTGGCCGAACTGTTTGAAGAAGCTTTTGAAGAGGGCCGGCCGGAATTCCATAATTGCATTGAGGTCTTTTGCGCCAATGGAAGAGAGAAGGCTTTGGAGGATCACGTTCTGAACCTTTCCCGTTATGCGGCAAGCTTTCCCTGGCCTGAGGAGTGGCTCCTCGCGCGCAAAAAAGACTATGAGAACACTGATATTTCGGATCCGGCAACGGGTGCACTAGGAGCGTATTTTTTGCATTATCTGAAGGGCATCCTTGGGGGCTGCGCACAAAAGTTGTCGCAGGCAGTAGCGCTTTCTCACCAGCCGGACGGTCCCTATATGTACGGCGAGACCTTAGAGACAGATCAGGAAAACTTTGAGAAAGCCTGCGAAGCCTTGGATCAGCTCTTTGAACATGATGCAGAACGCGCAGAGGACAGGGAGAGTGCCCTGGCAGAGAGGGAGGAAGCGCAAAAGCTCGCCGAGGCGGACAAAGAAGCTGCCCTGGCAGAACAGGCGGACCAAGTGACAAAGGCAGACGCCACGGAGCAGGAACGAAAAACAGATAAGGAGCGCCTTGCCGACCAGGAAGAATGGGCAGAGCAGGAAGAACTCGCGCGCCTTAACGAGCTTGAAGAGCGCGAAAATGACTTTGACCGTGTCAGAAGGATCCTCGAGGGGATCACTTTTGGAAAGCTTCCCGGGAAAAAGGACGAAACTGTCAGCGAGGCAAAAAAGAAGCTTGCTCAAGATCTCCGAGACGAGGTCAAAAAGGTCCACAAAGCCTTGATCGACCAGTATTTCGGGCTTCCGGACCTCATTCGGCAAAGGCACGACATAGGGTGCCGTGCGCCCGTCTGCGAACTGATAGACTTGGTTCTTTCCTTCGACCGTCGCATGAAGGAAAAGAAGCAGGAAAAGAAGATCATTGACTTTAACGACATGGAGCATTTTGCCCTCGACATCCTGCTAAAAAGGGATCCGAATGGCGGCGAGCCCCAGCCCACGCAGGTGGCGAAGCAATATCAGGAGTATTTCTACGAGATCCTGATCGATGAATATCAGGACAGTAACCTTGTGCAGGAGTACCTTCTGCGCGCCGTCTCCGGTGAGGCGAGCGAGCACTATAACCGCTTCATGGTGGGCGACGTAAAGCAGAGCATTTACCGCTTCCGCCTTGCAAGGCCGGAGCTGTTTTTGGAAAAATATCATAAATATCAAAACACAGGGTCGCTCCGGCGGATCGATCTTTCGAAGAATTTCCGAAGCCGCGCGGAAGTGATCGATGCCGTGAACAACACCTTCCGTCGCACCATGTGCACGGACATCGGCGGCCTGGAATATGACGATGCCGCGGCACTTTGGCTTGGCGCGGAATATCCCGCCAACGAGGGCATGCAGACCGAGCTTCTTTTGGTGGAAAAACCAGGCAAAGAGGAAGGATATCGTGCCAGAGAAGCCGAGGCATATGTGGTCGCAACCCGCATTCAAAGGCTCCTTAAGGAGTCCAAGGTCACGGACAAGGAGACAAAGGAGCTTCGCCCCGTTCGTTTCCGCGATATCGTGATCTTATTGCGTACGCTCGATGGCTGGGGAGACACCTTCAAAGCAGTTTTGGAAAAGGAGGGCATCCCGGCTTACGTCACCTCGAAGAAGGGATATTTTACCGCCACGGAGGTTCAGACGGTCCTGAATTTCCTTCGTGTGATCGACAATCCTTTGCAGGACATTCCCATGTTCGGCGCGCTCCATTCGCCCTTTGGAGGCTTCTCCGAGGAGGAGATCGCACTGCTTCGCGGGACGGACAGGGAGCTGCCGCTCTACGAGTGCCTGAAGAAATCCGAGGATCCCAAGGCGGTTGCCTTCCTGGCAAAGCTTGACGGCTACCGCGAAAAGTCAGGATATCTGTCCATTCGGACCTTACTCGAACGCATATTATGGGAGCATGATTACCTGAATTACGTAACCGCCATGCCTGGCGGCAGCAAGCGCCGCGCGAACCTGGAGATGCTGCTCGTCAAGGCCTCTGATTTCGAAAAGACTTCGTTCTTTGGCCTGTTCCACTTCCTCCGTTACGTTGAAATGCTGGAAAAGTATCAGGAGGATTACGGCGAGGCCGACACGCTGGACGAAAACGCCGACGTGGTGCGCATCATGAGCATCCACAAGAGTAAGGGCCTGGAATTTCCGGTGACGATCGTGTCAGCAATGGCAAAGCAGTTCAACCAGCAAGAAACGACGAATGCCGTGATCCTGGACGCGGACCTTGGTCTTGGCATGGACTATGTCGATCCGGCGCGTCGCCTTAAGGCAAAGACGCTACGCAAGAGGATCATCAGCACCAAGATGAAAGAAGACCTTTTGTCTGAGGAGCTGCGCCTTCTATACGTGGCAATGACCCGTGCCAAGGAAAAACTGATCCTGACGGCAGAGGTGGGAGACGTCGGTAAGGTGTTGCAAACATCAGCCTATTTTGGCGATGACAATGCGCGTCTGTCTTACTTAGAGTTCATGAAGTCGAACTCTTATCTGGATTTCCTTGAGCCGATCCTGAATCAGACGGGCATTGAAGTGTATCAAGTCTTCCTTGCGGAGCTCGAGACGGCAAATGCCACGGGAGCCTTGATGGCCGAGGCTTCGCGCGAGCACCTGCAAAGGGCACGCGAGCTTGCAGATCCTGTGGCCCTCGAAGCCCTTTCGGATCGCTTCGCATATTCCTACGAGCACGCAAATCTGGAAGGCCTTTATGTCAAGACCACGGTTTCGGAGCTGAAGATCGCTGCCATGGCAGATACCGACGAGGCTGCCTTCCACGCTTTTGAGGAAACGGAGGAAGAGGCTTACGTGCCCGCCTTCCGAAGGGGCGAGCGTGAGGTGAGCGGCACCGTCCGCGGTAATGCATATCACCGCGTCATGGAGTTGCTCGATTTTACCGGGCTCGGCGCCGCGCTGCTTGGAGAAGCCACGGGTACCACGTTGCTTACAACTTTGCAGGGCATGGATTATGAGGCCTATCGCGCCGGACTCTCGCAGGAGATCCTGTGGGAGAAAGTCAGCGAATTCCTTACGGCCGAGGTTACTGACCACAGGCTTTCGGAAGAATATCATGCCGCCGTCAACGTGAACAAGATCTGCAAGTTCCTTAGATCCGAGCTGGGCCATCGCATGATGCGCGCCCAGGCCGCGGGAGCGCTTCGCCGCGAGCAACCCTTCGTGCTTGCGATCCCCGCAAGGCGACTGAAGGAAAGCTTCCCCGAGGACGAAACCGTACTGATCCAAGGAATCATCGACGCGTATTTCGAGGAAGAGGACGGCATTGTACTCTTGGACTATAAGACTGACCGCATCCCTTCCCTCGAAGCTTTGTGGAACCGCTACGAAGCCCAGATGGACCATTATCAGGAGGCCCTCGAGCGCCTCACCGGCAAGAAAGTCAAGGAACGCATCCTCTACTCCTTCCACTTCGACGCCGCCAGCACAAAATAAGCCAATGGGGACGGTTCTTTTTGGCACATTTTGCGCGACCTTCGTCACGTCCCTCCCTTCGGTCGGGATCATGGAATGCTGCGCATTCCAAGCCTTATATGCCAAAAAGAACCGTCCCCATTGGCACATAAGAAAAGGCACGTGCCCGCGAGGGTACGTGCCTTGTTTGTTGTCGGGATTTATACCAGCGACTTTCCGTTGTCGCTCATGAGCATGCGGCTGGTCTGCGGAACCTTAAGAAGAGCAAACGTTCCGATCACGGTGAAGATCAGCTCGGGCAGCATGTATGCGCCGTTGTAGAGCAGGCTGTAGACGTAAAAGTTCTCGGTCGAGAAATTTCCCCACAGTGCGCCGACGCTTTTCCAGATGATGATGCCACTTAAGAAGTGCATCAAAAAGCGAAGGAACAGAGCAAGCGCGGTGCCGGAAAGCCAACCGGCCAGCTTTTTCTCGCGGAAGATGCCTGCGATGCCAAGCACGCCGTAGGCGAGAAGATAGTCCAGCAAAATGCAGGCAATGAGCATGCCAGGCGTAAGACCCCATCCAAAGATGCCGTCCAAAATGCCTTGCCCGAACTGGATCAGGGAGAACAAAAAGGACACGACAAAGCCCATTTTAATGCCTCTGCGGATCGAAAACAGCGTGATCGGCAGCATGGCAAGGAGGGTGACGGAGCCGCCCCAGGGCAGCTTGATGATGCGGATGAAACTGAGAACGGTGGCGAGGGCCAGCATGATCGCGCCCTCTACAAGTACTTTGGTGTTTTTCATAAAAAAATCCTCCTAGGTTACCAGGAGGAATCACGTCTTGCCTTTGCATTTACTCGCCGCGCGAACCCTTGTTACACAAGGTTTTATCTCTCCGCGCCGTAAGCATATTTGCTTGGCTCTTGCTTCCTTCCGCCGGTATTATCCGGTTCAAGTAATGAGGGTCTGAAAGGATCCCCTTTCATCTCAGCGACGTGCTCCCCTAGCGTATTTTATTATGTGGCAGGCGCCTGCCACGTCTATGAATATACTGATGTTTTGTGACTTTGTCAAGCCCTTTTTTGCATCGTGCGAATTTGGTCTTTTTTCCTGCCGCGGGATTTGGTACAATGAAAACGATAGACAATGTTAAAAAGCGGAGAAGCATTATGGAAAAAGAGCATCGCGTGATCGGAATCTTGGCTCACGTGGACGCAGGGAAAACGACCCTGGCGGAGGCCATATTATATACAACCGGAGTACTTAGGGAGGCGGGCCGCGTGGACCATCAGGACGCCTTCCTGGATCACTATGCCATCGAGCGGCAAAGGGGCATCACGGTCTTTTCTAAGCAGGCCTTGTTTTCCTGGAAGGCTGAGGGAGCGGAGGAGCTTGATTTTACGCTATTGGATACGCCGGGACACGTGGACTTTTCAGCGGAGATGGAAAGGACCTTGCAGGTGCTGGACAATGCCGTTTTGGTGATCAGCGGCGCAGATGGGGTGCAGGGCCACACGAGGACCTTGTGGAGCCTGTTAAGGCGCTACGAGATCCCCACGTTTTTGTTCGTGAATAAGATGGATCAGGAGGGTACGGATCCTGTGCGCCTGCTCTCACAATTGCAGGATAAACTGGATGAAGCGTGCATATGCTTTTCCGATCCTGATCCCGCTTCTGATCCGGGCTTGGCAAAAGAAGCTTTTTATGAAAGCCTGTCCCTGTGTGATGAACAGCTGATGGAGGAATACCTGGAGACGGGGAACATCTGCGACGAGAGCATTGCGCAGGCCGTCGCTGAAAGAAAAATATTCCCCACCTTCTTTGGCTCAGCCCTTCGCCTGTATGGCGTAAAGGAGCTGCTCGACGGTCTGGTAAAGTATGGCTTGCCTTTGGTATATCCCGCCGAATTCGGCGCAAGGGTGTTCAAGATCAGCAGGGATAAGCAGGGGAACCGCCTGACGCATCTGAAGGTGACGGGCGGCGTACTTCGCGCCAAGCAGGTGATCGACGGTGAGGATAAAGCTGACCAGCTGCGCCTTTACAATGGCCAGGCGCATCAGATCCTTCAGGAAGTGCCTGCGGGGCGGGTATGTGCCGTGACGGGGCTTTCTTCGTCGCACGTTGGACAGGGCTTTGGAATAGAGAGGGGGAACGTCCGTCCGAGCTTGGAGCCGGTCTTGACTTATGGGCTTCGCCTTCCGGAAGGCTATGATCCCGTTGTCGCTTTAGGGCAGCTTCGCAAGATCGAGGAGGAGGACCCGATGCTCCGCGTGACCTGGCAGGAGGCGGCACAAAGAATCCATGTCTCCGTGATGGGCGAGGTGCAGGCGGAGATCCTGCAAACCGTCCTGCAGGAGCGCTATGGACTTACGGCGAAGCTCGAAAACGGAAGCATCGTCTACAAGGAGACGCTTGCAGAGCCTGTCATAGGCGTTGGACATTACGAACCGCTGCGGCACTATGCGGAGGTGCAGCTTTTGCTTGCGCCTGCTGAGCGTGGGAGCGGCCTGACGTTCGAGTCGCTCGTCAGCGAGGATGACCTCGACAAGAACTGGCAAAGGCTCATCCTGACACACCTGATGGAGCAAACGCATCCCGGCGTCCTTTTGGGCGGGGAGGTGACGGACCTGCATATCAGCATTTTGGACGGACGGGCACATATTAAGCATACGGAGGGCGGGGATTTTCGCCAGGCGACCTATCGGGCCGTTCGCCAGGGCCTTCGAAACGGACGATCGATCCTGCTCGAACCCATATACGAATTCACCTTAGAGGTGCCAACGGAGTGCCTTGGAAGGGCCATGACGGATTTGTCCGCCATGCAAGGAAAGTTTGACGCGCCCGTCATTCAAGGGGAGAGTGCGACACTTCTTGGAACCGTTCCAGCCGCATGCTTTGCGGGATATCAAAGAGAGATGATCGCCTATACCAAGGGCATGGGAAAGCTCTCTTACGTGTTAAAGGGCTTTGAGCCGTGCCATAACACCGAGGAGGTGCTCAAGGCGCATCCATATGATCCCGATGCGGATTTAGAGCACCCTACTTTTTCCGTGTTCTGTTCTCACGGTGCGGGCACGCCGGTGCCGTGGGATCAGGTGTACGGATGGGCGCATTTGCCGCTAAAGACGGAATATCTCGAAGCGGCCAAAAGCCTGCAGGAAAAGGGGACGGGCGCGAAAGAAGAGGATCTTAAGGGCCTTGCGCAGAGTGCGCCCGTCATTACGACCGGCAGAAGCACCTCGGCCATGCCTCGTCAGATCAGCACGGAGGAGATTGATGCCATATTCGCGCAGGGAAGCAAAAATCAAAACCGCAAGGGAAACGACCTGCAGGGCTATCGCCGATATCACCGGGGCGCACGCAGGGTGGAAGCACCTGGCAGCAGGACAACTTCAGGCGCCGGGGCAACATCAGGCGGTGGGACATCTTCAAACGCCGCAACGCAAGACCCCGGAGCAACATCAGCAGCCTCCGCGTCAGGCACCCCCAAGGTTAAACCCTCAAAACCCCCCAAGATATTAGAAACCTGCATGCTGGTGGACGGATATAATATCATTCACGCATGGCCGGAGCTTAGAGATCTCATGCAGGTGAACATGGGAAGCGCAAGAGACCGGCTCATCCGTGAGATGAGTGATTACCAGGGCTATGTGGGCGGCATTTTGATCCTTGTGTTTGACGCATATAAGGTCAAAGGAAACCCCGAAACGGTGGAAAGTGCCGGTAATATCTTCGTGGTCTACACCAAGGAAGCTGAGACGGCGGATCGATATATCGAAAGGACCGTGCATCAGATGGCTTCGAAGTATCGGATCACGGTGGCAACCTCCGACGGACTCGAGCAGATGATCATCTGGGGAGACGGGGCATCGCGTATGTCCGCGACAGGCCTAAAGGCCGATCTGGAGCAACAAAAAAAGCTCGCAAGGGAAGCCTACGGCATAACGGAACACTTCTCGTAACTTGACAATTTACGACAAATCCAAGGCAAGATAATTACTTGCAAAGAAAGGCTAAAAAATATACAATGATAATAGTATGGGGTTAGTGTTTTTGCCCATGGGGAAATGGAGGAGCGGACATGGAAATTTGGAAAAACAAAGCGAAGGTGGAAGAGTATCGCGAGCGTGCAAAAGCGCTGGTTTCGCAGATGACTTTGGAAGAAAAGGTAGGGCAGACCCTAAACTGGGCGCCAGCCGTGGAACGTCTTGGGATCAAGGCATACAATTGGTGGAATGAGGCGCTGCACGGCGTGGCCCGCGCTGGCGTTGCAACCGTGTTCCCGCAGTCCATCGGCCTCGCGGCAACCTTTGACGAGGACCTTTTGGAGGAAGTGGCAACGGCCATCTCCACAGAGGGACGCGCAAAGTTCAACGCGGCGCAGGAATATGATGACACTGACATATACAAAGGCCTGACCTTCTGGTCGCCCAACGTGAATATCTTCCGTGATCCCCGCTGGGGCCGCGGCCATGAGACCTTCGGAGAGGATCCGTACCTGACCTCTCGCCTTGGCGTGCGCTTCATCGAGGGCCTTCAGGGACATGATGAGAATTACTTAAAGGCAGCGGCTTGCGCAAAGCATTTCGCTGTGCACAGCGGCCCTGAGGACATCCGCCACAGCTTCAATGCCATCGCGACCAAGCAGGATATGGCTGAGACCTATCTTCCCGCCTTCAAGGCTTGCGTGCAGGAGGCCGGCGTCGAGGCCGTGATGGGCGCTTACAACCGTACCAACGGTGAGCCCTGCTGCGGCAGCAAGACCCTGCTTTTGGACACCCTTCGTGACGAATGGGGCTTTAAGGGCCATGTGACCAGCGACTGCTGGGCCATCAAGGATTTTCATGAGGGGCACCACGTGACGGATACGCCCGTGGAATCCGTTGCAATGGCAATGAACAATGGCTGTGACCTGAACTGCGGCAACCTGTTCCATTTCCTGAAGCAGGCCGTGGAGGAAGGTCTGGTTTCCGAGAGCCGCCTCGACGAAGCGCTGGTAAACCTTTTCACCACCCGCATGAAGCTTGGCGTGTTTGACGAAAAGGGCAAGAACCCGTTTGACAAGATCGGATATGCAGAGGTCGACACGAAGGAGAATCGCGCGCTGAACCAGAAGGTGGCAGAAAAGTGCGTGGTCCTTCTGAAGAATGAAAATGGCCTTCTTCCGCTGGACAAGAAGGCGCTGAAGACCGTCGGCGTGATCGGCCCTAATGCCAATAACAGAAGGGCTTTGGTGGGTAACTATGAAGGTACCGCTTCCCGTTACTGGACCATTCTCGAAGGCATCCAGGAGTATCTCGGCGACGACGTTCGCGTGCTTGCGAGCGAGGGCTGCCATCTTTGCCACAAGAAGGCACAGGGCCTTGGCCAGGAGGACGATCGCATCTCCGAGGTGAAGGCAGTCTGCGCGAACAGCGACGTGATTATCGCCTGCCTTGGTCTGGACTCCGGCCTCGAAGGCGAAGAGGGTGATCAGGGTAATGAATATGCTTCCGGAGACAAGCCGAATCTGGAGCTTCCGGGTCTGCAGCAGCATGTGCTCGAGACCATCTGCTCCTTTGGAAAGCCCGTTGTATTGGTGCTGCTTTCCGGTTCTGCGCTGGCAGTGAACTGGGCAGATCAGAACGTGCCCGCGATCCTGCAGGGCTGGTATCCCGGCGCGCAGGGCGGCCTTGCCATCGCAAACATCCTCTTTGGTGAGAAGAACCCTGAGGGCAAGCTTCCCGTGACCTTCTACAAGTCCACGGACGAGCTTCCTGAATTCACGGATTATTCCATGAAGGGCAGGACCTATCGCTACATGCAAAGCGATGCATTATATCCTTTCGGCTACGGCCTGTCCTACACGGATTTTGAATATTCGAACGTAGACGCTAGCGCAAATGCGGACGGTGCAGTCGTGAACGCGACCGTCAAGAATACAGGCAAGATGGCAGGTGGCGAGACCATGCAGGTTTATGTGAAGGTTTGCAAGGACGGCGCTCCGAATTACCAGTTAAAGGGTATCCAGAAGCTCTTCCTCGCACCTGGCGAGAGCAAGGATGTTTCCATCAGGCTCCCGAAGGAAGCGCTTGGCGTATTTGATGAAAACGGCGAGCTAAAGATCGGCGGCAAGACCGTGATCTATGTGGGCGGCCAGGCACCGGACGCAAGAAGCGAAAAGCTGACCGGCAAGAAGGTTTCTGCATTTGAATTTATGATCTAGTACGGCGCAGACGAAGGCGCGATCAAAGAAAAGGAAGTTAGGAGAGAGAAAGCACTCATGGCGAATGTAACGGAAAACGGTTGGGAGCAGCTTTGGCTGCGCTACGACAAGAAGGTGGATGCCGGGAATGGAAAGTATTTTGAGGCGGCGCCTCAGCTTGTGGGCTTTGACCCGGAAAATTGCGTGGTAAGGAGTGCTCTCTTGGAGCTTTCGCGCGGCGTTTGCGGCATGCTGGGGATGCAGATGAAGGCAGGCGACATTGCTAAGGCGGTAGCAGGCGCTGACCAGGCGAGCAACGGCACCGCGGCGGCAGGCGCTGACCAGGCAGGCAACAGCGCTACGGGTGCCTCGGCAGCAGGCGAGCAAGGAAAGACAAGTGGCTCGCAGGCAGGCCTCGTCCTCAAGAAAGTCCCCGAGGGGACGCTCACGGAGAGCGGCAAAGCCCTCAAGGCGCAGGGCTACGCGCTCTGCGAAAATGACGGAAGGCTTGAGATTACCGCCGCAGACGAAAACGGCCTGCTCTATGGCATCTTCCATCTCCTTCGCGTGATCTCTTGCGAGAAGAGCCTTTCCGGGAGTAACGTGACTTGCAATCCGGACAATCCTCTCCGCATGTTCAACCACTGGGACAACATGGACGGAAGCATTGAGAGAGGATATTCCGGAAGGTCCTTTTTCTTTGAAAATGACGACATTGTCATAAATGAGAGAACCAAAGATTACGCGCGTCTGATGGCCAGCATCGGCATCAACGGCGTAGTCATCAACAACGTGAACGTAAAGCAGGCAGCCACCTGGCTGATCACGGACCGCTTCTTCGAAAAGGTGGTTCAGCTTTCAAAAATCTTTGCGGAATATGGCATCAAGTTTTTCCTTAGCCTGAATTATGCCGCAACGATCGAGCTTGGCGGCATCGACAGCGCGGATCCTTTTGACGAGCGCGTGATTGCGTGGTGGAAGGCGAAGATGCAGGAGTGTTTTGCGAAGATCCCGAACCTTGGCGGTTTCCTTGTGAAGGCCGATTCCGAGGGGCGTCCCGGACCGTTTACCTATGGCAGGACGCAGGCGGATGGCGCGAACATGCTTGCGGATGCGGTGGCGCCTTATGGCGGCATCATCATCTGGAGATGTTTTGTTTATAACTGCAGGCAGGACTGGCGTGACCGCAAGACGGACCGCGCCCGTGCAGGCTATGATAACTTCATCGGCATGGACGGGGACTACCGCGAGAACGTGATCCTGCAGATCAAGAACGGCCCCATGGATTTCCAGATCCGCGAGCCGATCTCACCCCTGCTTGGCGGCCTGAAAAAGACAAACCAGATGCTGGAAGTGCAGGTGGCGCAGGAATATACCGGACATCAGATCGACGTATGTTACCTGATCCCGATGTTCAAGGAGGTGCTGGATTTCCACACCTATTGCAAGCCTGGCGCAGACACGGTGGCGGACGTGATCAGCGGACGCACCATGGGCAACAAGAATACGGGCATCGCCGCAGTCATCAACACCGGAAATGATGTCAACTGGACCGGCAATTACCTTGCGGCGGCGAACCTTTACGGCTTTGGCCGTCTGGCATTTAACACCGAGCTTTCCGCGGAGGAGATCCTGGATGAGTGGATACCGATGCAGTTTTCGACGGACGCGGAGGTGCTCCGCGTGGTGAAGGGGATCCTTCTTCCTTCGCGCGCAACCTATGAGAAGTATACGAGTCCGCTTGGCATTGGCTGGATGGTGACGCCGCATGATCACTATGGCTGCAGCGTTGACGGCTATGAATATGACAGGTGGGGCACGTATCACAGGGCTGACCACCTTGGCATGGGCGTGGACCGCACGGATGCGGGCACTGGCTATGCGCAGCAATATAATGAGCCTAATGCATCCATGTACAATTCGCTGGAGACTTGCCCGGAGGAGCTTTTGTTGTTCTTCCATCACGTGCCGTATGCTCATGTCCTTAAGAGCGGGAAGACGCTGATCCAGCACATCTACGACAGCCACTTTGAAGGATATAAAGAGGCAGAAGCCTTTGCGGCAGCCTGGGACGGGCTTCAGGGGAAGGTTGAGGAGCGCGTTTTCGATAACGTGAAGGAGCGCTTTGGAAGGCAACTTTACAATGCCCGCGAGTGGAGAGACCAGGTGAATTCTTACTTCTACCGCAAGAGCGGGATAGAGGATGAGAAGGGGAGAGAGATTTACTAGCTTCAGAAGAGCTTGCCAACTCGGGTTGTTCAGGTAAGTCTTTCTGGTAGGCTTTTCAACCCAGAAAGACTTACCTGAACAGCCCTCGAGCCGCCGGCTGCTGCAGGTGAGAAGGGGACTGGAGTCCTCGGAATGTGCAGGGAAGCTGCGAAGGGGTAGATGGCGGAGAAGCTCGTGTCGTTCGGGAAAGCCTTTCCGCTAACCATTCGACCCGAAAAGGCTTTCCCAATCGACACTCGAGGTAATCGTCACAGAAGAATGGCTTCCCTGTCCATCCCTCGAGGTTGGAGAGGCAAGAAGTTTGACCTAGGATCAAGAATGCATGAAAGCAGTCAAATAAAGGAGCGAGAAGTATGAGATCTTGCGACAGTAACATGACATTATGGACGGATGGATGGGAGTTTTTGAAGGTTCCGTTGGGGACCACGTATGAGGACGCTTGCGCGCATAAGAAGGAATTTACGCCCGTGGAGTTGCCTCATGACTGGCTCATTTATGATGCCCATAATCTCTATGAAGATAGCTATGGATGGTATCACAAAGTCTTCGAGAATCCGCTTTCCGATGGTGAGCGCATGATGCTTCGCTTCGATGGCGTATACATGGATTGTACGGTATATGTCAACGGTAAGGCAGTTGCAGACTGGAAGTACGGCTATACGACCTTTGACGTTGACGTCACCGATCAGTTGAAAAAAGGCAAGAATGAGATCCTTGTTCTGGTGCGTCACCAAAGCCCTAATTCCCGCTGGTATTCCGGCGCGGGCATCTACCGCAACGTTTGGATGAAGGTTTGCAAAAAGGCGTATCTTCCCATGGATGGCACCTATGTCGTGGCTAAGCCGCGGGGCGCCGCTACGGAGGAGAATCACAGTTTCGAGTTGTCCATCACGACGGAGGTCTGCGCGCAAACGAACGCCGCTTCTGCCGCAAGTGCTGCAAAAGATAATTCTGGCAAGGGCGCCAAAGGGAGCGCACCCGAAACATCTAACCTCCGCGTGGAATATGAGATCGCCGAGGAACCTCTCTATGACTTTGGCGATTCCAAGACGGAGAGCGAGGAGCATTTCACGAAGAAATTTGCAGGTACCTGGAAGGGCGCGACTTGGAGTGCTGACGTAAAGGCGACCGAAGCGCCCGACACGGCAACCAAAGCTGACGCAGCGCCCGCCACGGCAACCAAAGCCGACGCGGCTGCCGCCACGGCAACCAGCGAATCCGACGCGAACAAGGCATGCGCCGGCACGGCGAATGCAAACGCTTCCCTCTGCACCGTCATTGAGGATCCGGCGCTTTGGGACATGAAGTCCCCTTATTGCTACCGCCTTACAATAAAGCTTTTTGACGGCGAGGAGCTTCTTGACTGGCAGACGGAAACCATCGGTTTTCGCAGCATCGGCTTTACGCCAAGCGAGGGACTGTTCCTGAACGGCAGGACGGTCAAGATCCAGGGCGTGTGCGAGCATCATGACCTTGGATGCCTTGGCGCGGCCTTCCACAAAAAGGCTTTGGAGCGGCAGTTTACGATCCTTCGCGAGATGGGTGCGAACAGCATCCGTACCAGCCACAATCCGCCCGCTCCGGAATTCATGGAGCTGTGCGACCGCATGGGCTTTTTGGTGGATGCGGAATGCTTCGACATGTGGGAGCGCTCCAAAACCACTTACGACTACGCCAGGTTTTTTAAGGATTGGGCGCAGCGCGACGTGCGCAGCTGGGTGCGCCGCGACCGCAATCACCCCAGCGTTTTCCTGTGGTCCATCGGCAATGAGATCTACGACACCCACGCAGACGCCCATGGCCAGGAGATCACGAAGCGCCTTATGGAATATGTTCGCGAAAACGATCCTGAGGGCAATGCGCAGGTGACCATCGCGTCAAATTACATGCCTTGGGAGGGCGCGCAGAAGTGCGCGGACCTCGTGAAGCTGGCAGGATATAACTACGGCGAGAAGTGCTATGCCGCGCATCATGCGGCGCATCCGGACTGGGTTCTTTACGGGAGCGAGACCACGGCAGTCGTGCAAAGCCGCGGCATCTATCATTTTCCGCTTTCGCAGTCGATCCTTTCGGATGAGGATGAGCAGTGCTCCGCCCTTGGTAATTCCGCCACGAGCTGGGGCGCGGAGACCACGCAGAAGGCCCTGACGGACCATCGCGATGCGCCTTATGTGTTCGGACATTACATTTGGACGGGCTTCGACTATATCGGCGAGCCCACGCCTTATCACACAAAGAATTCCTACTTTGGGCAGATCGATACGGCAGGTTTCCCCAAGGATTCCTTCTACATGTTCCAATCCGAGTGGACGAACTGGCGCGAGAAGCCCATGGTTCACGTGTTCCCTTACTGGGATTTCAACGAGGGCCAGATGATCGACGTATGCGCCTGCTCCAATGCGCCCCAGGTGGAGCTCTTTGTGAACGGAAGGCGTCAGGGACGCCAGCAGCTTGAGCATGAGAGCGGAAAGCACCTGATGGGAAATTGGCGCGTGCCCTATGAGCCTGGCGTCATCACGGCGATCGCATATGATGAAGACGGCAAGGAAGTCTGCAGAGAGGAGCGGCGCTCCTTCGAGGACAGCAGGCAGATCAGTCTGACACCTGACAGGTTTGTCATGAATGCGGATCCGGAGGACATGATCTTCCTGACCATCGAGACGCTGGATGCCAAGGGACATCCCGTGGAAAATGCCGTCGACTACGTGACGGTCCGCATCGAGGGGCCGGCAAGGCTTCTTGGCATGGATAACGGCGACAGCACGGATTATGATGAATATAAAACCAGTACGCGAAAGCTCTTTTCCGGCAAATTGCTCGCCGTGATCGCTTCGACGGGCGAGGCGGGCGACATCCGCGTCGTGGCTTCCGGCGAAGGCCTCAAGGAATGCCAGGTGTTGCTGGAGGCGAAGAACATTAATAAAACCGCGACCAAGCGATACCTTGAGGACTGCACCAAAATGCAATCCGGCGCGGGGAGTGCCGCCGCTCCCGCATACTTCCCCACCAGAAAGCTTGAGATCACGGCGGAGGACGCAAAGTGCAAGCTTTCGAGAAGAAAGAAGGAGATGTATCTGCAGGTGCGGATCCTGCCGGAAAATGCAACGCCTGACCTTATCTGGAAGGTGGTTGGCCCCGGCGGCATCGAGCTTCCCGTGGCCAAGATCGAGGAAGTGACCCTGGGACAGGCGCAGCCAGACACGGCGCAAGCCAGCGACCAAGCGCAGCCTGACAGCGCCACGGCGCAAGCCAGCGACCAAGCGCCAGGCACGGCTCCCAAGTCTGCCTCCAACGTCCGCATGGCGAAGGTGAGCGCCTTAGGCGACGGCGACTTCCTGGTGCGCTGCATGGCGAAGGAGCCGGACGGCAAGATCACCGTGATCAGCGAGCTCGACTTTTCCGCCAAGGGCTTCGGACAAGCCTTCCTGGATCCTTATGGCTTCATCACGGGCGGCCTCTACACAAAGAGCAAGGGCGACATCGGTAACGGCAATGAAAAGGGCTTCTCCTTCTCGCGCGAAGGCGAAAGCGCAGTGCTGTTCGAAAATATAGACTTTGGTGAGTTTGGATCGGACGAGATCACCATCCCCATCTTTGCCCTGAGCAGCGAAGCCTATTCCATCGAGCTCTGGGAAGGCATGCCGGGCGAGGAGCAGAGCAAGTATATCACGACGCTGACCTATCAAAAGCCCTCCATCTGGAACACGTACCAGGAGGAGACCTGGAAGCTTCCAAGAAGGCTTTCCGGCGTGACCAGCCTTGGAATGCGCATGAAGGATGAAAAGATCCACGTAAAGGGCTTCTCATTCCGCAAGCTGAATAAGGCTTTCGAAGTCATCAAGGCCGCGGAAGCATCGCGGATCTACGGCGATGAATTTACGATCGCAGCGCCTTGCGTGAACGGCATCGGCAACAACGTGACCATGGAATTCGAAAACATGGACTTCGGTGAGACTGGCGCGGACGGCATCACCGTTACGGGATGGACGCCCCTTGCGGTCAACACCATCCACCTGCGGTTCCGCCCGGAGGGGAGCGATGAGTTCGAGTCCCGCATGGTGGAATTTAAGGGGACCGGCAAGGAAGCCTACGAGCCGCAGACCTTCACGTTCGAAAAGCTTACCGGCAAGGGCAGAATGGACCTGGTGTTCCTGCCCGGCTGTCAGTTCAATATGGAGTCGATCCGATTCCGGAAAGTTGAGGAATAAAGCATCATGTTTCATTTTTTGTTCCCGGACGCACCTGAGTCCGCGATGACCCTGTTGGGCCTTTTACTTGGATTTGCCACTACCGTGATCTTCACGGCAAAGCTGGCGGACCGTCTTCCCAAGGACGGCGGCAGGGAGTTTGCCCATGACGGCAAGCTTTCCGCAGGGAAGCCTCGGGGCGCTGGCATCATCTTTGTTTTGGCATATGTCCTCGCCGCGCTTTTGTTCCTGCCGTTTTCGGGCGAGAGGATCATCTACCTGATCCTGCTTTCGGTCTGCATGCTGACGGGATTTCTCGATGATGCGGCAAAATCCCCTTGGGGAGAATATAAAAAAGGCCTTTTGGACCTTGGCGTGGCAATCCTCGTGGCCATCACCTACCTGGTGTTCAACGGTAGCGAAGCAAGCCTTGCGATCTTTGGCGTCACCTTTACGATGCCGGCCTGGCTCTACGTAATCCTGACCATCGTTCTTGTCTGGGCCTCCGTGAACGTGACCAACTGCGCGGACGGCGTGGACGGGCTTTCCGGAACCCTTACCATCATCAGCCTTTTGTCGATCTTCGCGCTGGACCTCCTTCGCGAGATGGAAGCGGGCGTATCTGCACCGATCATTCTTTTCTGCGGCGTGCTTCTTGCCTACCTTTGGTTTAACGCAACCCCCAGCAAACTCATGATGGGTGATGCAGGATCCCGCGCGATGGGTCTGTTTATCGCCATCGCCATCCTAAAGAGCGGGTGTCCCTTCCTATATGTTCCGCTGGCGCTGGTATTGATCCTGGATGGCGGCCTTGGCCTCATCAAGGTGTCGCTGATCCGTTTTGCAAAGATCCATTTGATGAAGAACGTGCGCACGCCCCTGCATGACCACGTGCGCAAGATCTGGAATTGGTCCAACACCCAGTGTGTCTATCGCTTCGCCATCATCCAGATCATGCTGAGCGCCGTGGTGCTTTATCTTGTGGCGTGCCGAGCCTGAGAAAGACCAAAATGTCATGGCGTGCCGAGCCTGAGAAAGACCAAAATGTCATGGCGTGCCGAGCCTGAGAAAGACCAAAATGTTGTGGCGTGCCGCGCCTGAGAAAGCGTGAAACATGTGGCGCGTAAAGCAATGTGATAATGCCGAAATGGAAGGCGCAAGGCGCGCCGAAAGTAGAAGTGAGGAGAGTTAGCGAATATGTACGATGAATTAACCCCGAGCGACTTAAAGAAAATGCAGGAAGAGATCGAATATCGTAAGGTCGTTGTGCGGCAGCAGGCGCTGGCTGACGTAAAAGAAGCGCGCGCCCACGGCGATCTTTCCGAGAATTTTGAATATCACGCCGCCAAAAAGGTGAAGAACCAGAACGAGAGCCGAATCCGCTATCTTGAACGCATGATCAAGACCGCCAAGATCATCTCCGAGGATTCCGCAGAGGACGAGGTGGGCATCAATAACACGGTCACGGTGGAATTTGTGGACGACGGAAGTCAGGAAACCTACAAGATCGTGACCACCGTACGCGGCAACTCCCTTGAGGGCCTGATCAGCAACGAATCTCCCCTTGGCAAGGCACTCCTTGGCAAGAAAGAGGGGGACGTGGTGACAGTGCACGTGAACGCGCAGGTGGAATATGACGTCAAGATCCTCAAGATCGAGAATACGGTCGACGACGGATCAGACAAACTAAGGAGTTTCTAAATCATGGCAGATCAGAAGATGCGATACATCGCGATGCGCCAGGCGGGAGAGCCAATGCCAGGCGAAGACGGCCAGGAAAGCACTGGCGCGGACGACCAGGAAAGCCAAGGTGAAAAGCCGAGCACGGCCGAAAGCACAGGCACCGGCGCAGACGCCCGGGAAGGCGCCACAAAAACGCCAGCCGCGCAGCAAATCCCTTCTAGGCCTCGTAAAGAAAAGGACGACATCTGGGTCAAAAAGGATTATGTGCTCTTCGACCTGGACGGCACCCTGACGGATCCCAAGCTTGGGATCACCTCCTGCGTCCAATATGCCCTGAAGTCCTTTGGAATTGAAGAGCCGGACCTTGACAAGCTTGAGCCCTTTATCGGCCCGCCCCTAAAAGACAGCTTCATGCAGTTTTACGGTTTTGACAGTGAAAAAGCGGATGTGGCCATTGAAAAATATCGCGAGCGATTTCATGATACGGGTATCTTTGAAAATGAAATGTACCGCGGCATTCCGCAAATGCTAAAGCGCCTGAAGGCCCGGGGCCTTCACCTTGGCGTCGCCTCAAGTAAGCCCACGGTTTTCGTGGAGCGGATCCTGGACCACTTCGGCATTCGGAGCTATTTCGAAGTCATCGTCGGGAGTGAGCTGGACGGCACTAGAACGGACAAGTCAGAGGTCGTTCTCGAGGCACTCCGCAGATTCTTCCCTGACGGAAGAGTGCAAAAGCACAGAGTGTTCATGGTGGGTGACCGCAAGTTCGACGTGATCGGCGCGAGAAACGTGGGCGTCGAATCCGTTGCAGTGAGCTTTGGCTATGGCTCCATGGAAGAACTCATGGAAGCCCATGCAGATTATATCGTGCGCTCCGTCGAGGAGCTAAAGCGGTTCCTTCTTCGCGGCTTTGAGGACATGGCGACGGACCTGAACAACCTGCAAAAGACCTGGATCCTCATCTCACAGTTTGTGATCTTCGTGGCAGTCCGCGGGCTGGTGAAAAATGCCGCGCTCGTTGCGCTGGACGGCCTGGGGATCAAGAATATTTCCGACACTGCAAACACGGTCCTTCTGGGAATTGCCTTCCTGATAGCAGGACTTGCCATCTTCAAAGTGGCGAGAGGCATCATCAAACGGACCATTTCGGACATGTATTTAACGCACCTAAAGCCCGAGCCGAAGGAGCCTTACATTGCACTCGTGATCGGAAGCATCGGCTTATCCTTAGGACTCGCCATGCTCCTTACCTTAAGCGGCATCTCCGGTGGCTCTGAGAGCTTTCAAAAGGTGGCGCAACTCCAGTCCAGCGCGGCCCTCTGGGCAGCCATCCTGACCTACGGCATTTGTGCCCCCCTAGCGGAGGAGCTTTTGTTCCGCGGCGTGGTGTACGGTTACGTGCGCAAGTTCTTTGACGTAAAGACTGCCATCGTTGGCTCCGCCATTCTTTTTGGCGTCTACCATGGCAACCTCGCCCAGGCCGTATATGCCGCCGTCCTAGGTTACTTTATCGCATATTCCTACGAATACTTCGGTACCTTCCTCGTGCCGATCTTCATGCATGTTGGAATCAACGAGCTGGCGCTCCTTGTGGAGTACACCGGCCTCGGCAAGACCGCTTTCGTCTGCTGGCCCGTCAGCATTGCACTCCTTGTTTGTGGCATCGGCGCAGTCATCTGCCTGGCAAGAAGGAAACGCCTGTAGGGCGTGCAACCACGACGCGCGAGGCAGAATGGACAAAAGGCACTTTTTTATCTATTGAATCGATTTACCCTTGATGCTATAATGAGTATGGTTATGATCTTAAGATGACGTGACTCACATATCATCGGAGAAGGAGGGTTTTCAGATGAGAAAACTAATGACACTTTTGGCTTCGCTGTTTGTGGTGATCCTGTTACTGCCAAGCGTCGCGCAGGCGGCGACGGATGACACGCGTCAGGTGGTCACGGAAGTGAACCTGACATATGATGAATTGATTCCAAGCTGTGGCGAAATGGTGAAATGCTGGTATGATGGGGAGCCGGAGGGCGCCGTTTATCGCATGAGCTCTTTTTACTGGAGATGGTCAAGACAATATGTGGCCAACAATCAACAGGTAAATCCGTCTTCGAAAGCAGTTTTTGTTCCGGGAACCTGGTTTTACATGTATCAGATCAGAGTGGACGGAGAGTTTGGCAGTCAGTACCGCTTGCCAGATACAAAGGAAGAACTGACGATCAAAATCAACGGAGTTGAGCGGCAAGCCAATGGAAATCCCTCTATAGGCAGCAATTACTCTTATGTCTGGGTGTATTCTCCGGATTACGAAGTAACGGACGAAGGAGCGGCTTTGGGATGGTGGATGCCTGGTCTCTATGCTGATAATTGCTATGTTCCTGATTCCTATATGAATGTTCCGATCAGTACGATCAACTTTGGTGATTACACTTATGGCGGTGAAAAACCCTATTCTTATTCAAAGGTATCCGGCCCTTCGTGGCTTACGGTGGATTCCGAGGGCAAAATCACCGGAACACCGACTGTAACGGGAAACAACGATCCTTTGGTCGTACGGATCACGGACCATGCAGGCGCATACCTAGACATCTCGCTATCAGTTAATAAGACATATGTAAGACCTGAGGATCGTACTGTCGTGAAAGACGTTCAGGGTACTGCTGAAGGCGGCATTGCTCCTTCGTATGGTCAGATGTGTGTTACCCCTGTTATTGACGTGCCCGATGGTGTTCCATATTTCTTCAACGTACATATGGGGAGCTATTGGAAGCTGGGCGAACATGGGGAAGAGGATGCTACGCGTGTAAGCATTGGAGATACTTTTTATGAAGGACAGTATTTCTATCAGGTTCAGATCCGGATTGACGGAGATGACGGTAGTAACTATCGTTTCCCCACGCTCGAAGAAGGTGGAATGACAAGCATCATCGTGGACGGCGAAGAGTGGACGGTTGAAGGCGCGATTAGCGTTAACGATACGTTTAGCTGTTTCACTGCGCGATCTCCCGTGTATACGGTAACGAAAGAGTTAACGGACCCTGAACTTAAGATCACAAATGTAACCCTCTCACTCCAGGACAACCTGTCCTTCAACCTGTACTCGCCCAAGTCGCTTTATGCAAAGGAAGGCTACGGGACGCCGTACATCGTGTTCAACGTAAACGGCAGGGAAGTGACGGCGAACCCCAATCCCGCGCTGAGCACGGACGAGCTTTACGCGTTCACCTGCAATGACATCGCGCCCCACAGGATCGGCGACGACGTCGGGTTCACGGTGTACGTGATGAACGGAAGTCAGCGCGTCAAGGGCATGACCGCCTCCTACGCGGTGACGAGGTACTGCAGCGCCGTCCTTGCGGGCAGCACGGCAAAGGACAAGCTCTCGACGCTGGTCGTGGACCTTCTGAACTACGGCGCGGCTGCGCAGGAATACATGAACTACAAGACGGACGCGCTGGTGAACGCAAGCCTGACGTCCGAGCAGCAGTCCTGGGCGACGGCGGGGCGCGATTACGTGAGCGTTGGCGCGAGGCTGAACGCGGACGAGGCTGACCTTGAGGGCGTCGCCTTCTCCGGAGCGGCGCTGTACCTGAACGAGACGGTGGCGATCCGTTACGTGTTCACGGCGGAGAGCCTGAGCGGGCTGACGCTGGAGATGACGGACGACCAGGCACACGCCTGGACGTTCACGGGATCGGACTTCAGGAAAGTGACGGATCCCGGCGCGGCGCCGAACTCGTACTACGTGGACTTCAGGAAGCTCCACGCGGGCAGGATGAGCGACAGGGTGTACGCGACGTTCCACCAGGGCGGCAAGAAGTCGGTGACGATCGCGTACAGCATCGAGACGTACGTGAAGCTGGCCGGAGGCGGGACGGGAACCTTCCAGAACCTCATGAAGGCGATGATGAAGTACGGCGACGCGGCGAAGGCATATGCGGAACCGTAAAACAGTAACTGACATAACGTTGAACGGAGAATCTCTACAATAGGCAAAACATGGGGGACGCGGCAAAAAACCGCGTCCCCTTTTTCTAACGTTTTTGTTGCTTGTTTCCACCCCTATTTTATGGTAAAATTTTATCGGTATATCCATTTATGGCGAGATCGCTCAAACGAACTTCGAAGGAGGGAAAAACAAGTGAAAAAGCTGAAAAAACGTTTGCTAGTTTTTTTGCTCACAATGGCAATGTGTTGCCCATTGATTTTTGAGCCTCTGTCTGTGCTCGCAGACGGGGATGAAGAACCTTTTACTGTAACGGTGAGGCAGTCAAACTTAACCGTGGGCCGCGGCGAACGCGTGACGCTCCAAGTCGAAACAACTGCTCCTGCCGGGACCAATTTGACTTACCAGTGGTATAAGGAAGTAAAGGTCGAGGACGGGACGCTTGCTACCCCTTTGCAAGGGGAAACAGGCACGACTTATCAGACGGAAACAATTACGGAGTATTCGATGTATTCATGTTCCGTATCGGATCAGAATGGTACGACGAAATGGGTGTATTTTTATCTTAAAGTACAGAATCATCTAGAGATCCGGCCGATCGAATACAGGGTGACATTGGTACCTGGGCAGACGGTAACAATCGGTGTCGTTGCCACTGCAGATGATATGGACGGGATAACTTATCGTTGGAATCATGGGCCGACAGGTTCCACCTGCGAGGTGAGCGAGAGTGGATCCTATGCCGTCTCTGTAACGGATAAATACGGAACAACCCTTGGCACCTCGGTTGAAGTGGGTTATGAAAATCATTTCAGCGCAAAGGCACAAGAAGAAAACGTCAGTGTTCCTTATGGCGGAACCGCAAAGCTGAAGATTAACGTCAGTGGTGATGATCTTGCAGGCGTTACCTATAAATGGAACAAGATAATACAGACGGATTGGGGATGGCAGACAAATGCTTTGGAAGGCGCTACGCAGGATACGCTGGAGTTGACGAATGTAACGGAAGCTGGCAGGTATTCATGTAATGTCAAGGATGCCTACGGCAATTCCGCATATGTGGAGATTAAGGTAGGCGTGGACAATCATCTTTCGATAACCACGTCCCAGACTTCTTACACCGTGACACCTGGCGAAAAGGTGACTTTGTCGGTGATGGTAACGGCAGATGACATGACTGGGCTGACCTATCAATGGATCCGCATTAAGTCTGAAAACAATGAACCTTTGGACGAGTCAGGGAGTACGATCGTTACGGACGAGATCGACGGTTCTTGCGATTATGAATGTACCGCAACAGACAAATTCGGAAACACAAAGGCAGCTAGATTTTATATAAGCATTAACAATCATTTCGGAGCTGAAGCGCAAGAAAGCACGGTAAAAGTCACAAAAGGTGAAAAGGCAACATTAAAGGTGAACGTTAGTGGTGACGATCTTACCGGCGTGACTTATACATGGTATGAGTTTATAAACGAATATGACACCACTCGCATTCAGGGTGCGTCTCAGAGTAGTTACCAGACGGAGTCGATCAACAATCCCAAGCGTTATCGCTGTATTGTCAAGGATCGTTTCGGAAAAAGCATTCATTTGGATTTCCGCGTTGCTTTTGAAAACCATTTTACTGCAAACGCAGTTCAGTCTGATTTCAAAGTGACGCCAGGAGGCAAGGCGACACTGAACGTGAAAGTGACGGGAGATGACCTGTCGAACGTTACCTACAAGTGGTACAAAAATGTCGAGGTAATGGGAGATTATGGAACCTATACCGACAGACAGCTTATTTCAGGTGCGACGCAGAGTTCCTATGTGACAGATGCGATCAATAAGTATGAACAGTTTTACTGCATCGTTGAGGATGGTGTCGGAGGCCATGTCGAAGTCTGGTTTGGCGTAGGTATTGAAAACCATTTTAGCGCAGAGGCCGTAAAACCGAGGATCGTGGTTACTAAGGGATCCAATGCTGAACTTGAGGTAACGGTTTCCGCGGACGACAAGACCGGCATTACTTATCTTTGGACAGATGGTAAATGGGAAATATTGCAGGGCGAAACTTCAAACAAGCTCTCGATAAGAAACGTTACGAATGCTTTGGAATACCACTGTCAGGTAAATGATCAGTATGGCGGCAGTGCATATGCATTCTTCACCATAGAAGTGGAAAACCATTTGCAAGTTGCAATAGAGAAGTATTCATATGGTGTCGATTCTGGTGAGCGCGCGACATTAAAGGTTAGGGTTAGCGCAGATGACATGACGGGTATTAAGTATCAGTGGTACGAAAGCGTTCCCGTATACGATGAAGAAAATAATTTTTACTATTATAGTTCTCGAGAGATCGAGGGCGCAACGGCGAGTAGCTATCAGACGCCTGCGATCACGGAGGCGAAACAGTTTTCTTGTACCGTTACGGATAAGTATGGCAACACGAAATCGACTGACGTTAACGTAAACATCAACAATTATTTCCAGGCAAGAAGCATTACAAGACAGACGGAATATCAAAAGGGCGCAAAAGCAACGTTACAGGTCGAGGTCAGTGCAAGCGACATGACGGGCGTTACCTATGTATGGAGCAAGCACCGCAATGAATACGATGAGAACGGTAAGAGTAGCTATAAGAAGGTTAAGCTGAATTCGGATGGCGCGGCTACGTTTGTAACGGAGCCCATCACGGAGTCCTGGACTTATCAATGTGAGGTAAAGGACAAGTTTGGAAATACTCAAAACGTATACTTCCCTGTAAACGTAGAGAACCATTTGCGTATTTCCAAGTGGTCAGGATATACAAACAAATTACCCGACGGAGGAACGGTTCGTCTTGAACTGAAGGCTCGTGCCGACGATATGGAGGGACTTAAGTATCGCTGGTTCAGGTATGGAAATGAATCGAATGGTTATCAAGACCAGGTTGTAGGCTATGGAACGCTTCCTTACATTGACGTCACGGAGCCCGGAATGTACTGGGGCACGGTCATTGATTCCTATGGCAGTTCCAAGGAACAGGGACTTAATGTTGTTCCGGAAGGCGATTTTAATGCGTGGGCCGTGGACGGTGATGAGAAGATAGTTGCTGCCAATGGTTCGGTTACTCTTCAGGTTGCGACCAATGCCGCTGCATCCGAACAGCTTTCATATGAATGGTATTATAATGCGTTTGTGCCCGATGAGTTTGGACAGTCGTACGGTGACAACGTTGAAATGGAAAGCAGTGGAGATTCGCTGGTGCTTCAGGGTTCAACGCTTCGGATGGGCGAATATTTCTGTACGGTAACCACTTCAAAAGGTGAGGAAAAAGATGTTTGGTTTGACGTGTATGTCGGTCAAAAGCAGGAGGCTTCGCTTTCCTTTACTGGTGGTGAATTTGCCGAAGACGGTGTTTTGTGGGTCCCCGAAGGACAAAGCTTTACCGCAACCGTGTCAGCAAGCGGATTTGGAACCGGAGTTTCGTATCACTGGCATGAGTATGCCTTTACGGCTCCGCAGGATTATACTTACGGATGGAATCTGACGGAGAATACTACGAATAAGCTGACCGGTACGGCTGACAAGAATTTGGCTCATAATTATTTCTGTACCGTGATCGATGAGCAAGGTCGTTATGCAGAGGTTTATTTTGGCGTAAGAGTAAAGTCCGACTGCACCGTGACCTTCCAGGCGAACGGCGGCAGCGGTTCAATGGCAAAGGAAGTAGCAGACAAATACTACGAGTATAAACTTCCCGAGTGCACCTTTACGGCACCTTCGAACAAGGTGTTTGCAGGCTGGGACGTAAACGGCGAGATTTATGAAGAGGGTGAGACCTTCATCCCTGGCGGAAACGTTACCGTGAAGGCGACGTGGGTAAACGCAGAGGCTACGGATTCCAGCCTGGTTGTAACTGGCGTTACCCTCTCACTTCAGGACAACCTGTCCTTCAACCTGTACTCGCCCAAGTCGCTTTATGCAAAGGAAGGCTACGGGACGCCGTTCATCGTATTCAACATAAACGGCAGGGAAGTGACGGCGAACCCCAATCCCGCGCTGAGCACGGACGAGCTTTACGCGTTCACCTGCAATGACATCGCGCCCCACAGGATCGGCGACGCCGTCGGCTTCACGGTGTACGTGATGAAC
>JAEEVF010000002.1 GCA_016290775.1 Acetatifactor sp.
TCCAGATGATTGGATTATAGCATCTTTTGGGGAAAAATGCACCATAAATTTGGCCCGTATTTGCCCCTAAAATGAATTCTATGTAATTAGGCGATATTTCAGTCGGGTTTTAGTTTTTCATTCTAGCATAAAGGAAAGAGAAAATATGCTTAAGGGCATTTTTGCGAAACAGAATACAAGTAAATATGTTATCAGCTTCAACCAAAGCTGGATGCACTTGAAGACATGGTTCTTTCTTCTGCCCGCTTTTAAGCTCGCGATAACGGAAAAGTATCCGATCATAGATAGGATTTTCATTCTATGGGCGATCCTTGCGTTGCTTCTCCTTGTGGTTGTGAGCGCGTTTCATGGGAAAGTGGAGAAGAAAGCAGTAGTGTACACCTTATGCCTGGGCATGTTCTGTATGATATACGCAGCCATGACTAAGGTGTATACACCTGGGGCTTTCTTGGGTTCATTATCCCAGTCGGTACGAATGCTTTTATTCCCTTTCTTTCTTTTGGCATACAGGGATATAGACTATAAACAGATCTTGTACTGTATTTCTGCGCCATGGAAAATAATACTGCTCTTGGACGCGATCAGCATATTTATAGACTATGACGGAAAACGTGAATATTCGCTGCTTGGCCTTGATAATACGGTAATATTCGTAATTATCCCTTTGCTTACGATCATTCTTTTAAACGATTATATCAAGTACGGAAAATTCAGCACGTCATCGATCGCCGTATTTGGGTTATGTGTTATTGGAAAGTTCTACTCACATGCTGTTTCTGCTTGCATTGCATTGGCAGTGTTCATCATAGCTTATTATGTCATTCTAAACAAAAAGAAATCAGTGCTTGTTCCGCTGGCGAAAAGGGTTTTGAATCCGACTATAATGTTTGGATTTTTCGTGTCCTTTACTGCATTGATCCTGTTATTTAATATTACGCCCTTTTTTGTTAAACTATTCAGTATTTTTGGTAAGAACGGAACGATGACGGGAAGAACAAGGATATGGGTGCTGACGGCAAATTCCATATTAAAGCATCCTATCCTAGGTTATGGACAGGCAGCTCCTGTCTATTTCCAGAATTATGTCGGACTTTCGATATGGGACAAGGCTGCAACACATAGTCACAATTTTGCTCTTGAGCTTCTCTGGTCAACAGGGATCATCGGAACGTTTCTCTATGTGTATTTGATTATCAAGGCGATGAAAATGCTTTATAAGTACAGGGAGTTCATGGAGGTAAAACTTCTCAGCTGTGGATTTACCGCTTTTTCTGTCCTGATGATAACGGACTCCTATATCATGCAGCCCGCTTTCATGACACTTTGCTTTTTATGCCTGAATATTGAAAAGATACTGATACAGAAAGATACAAACGGCAGTTAAATCTTTCTCTTGGTTTGAGGTGGAATATGGGGAATATCTATATACTGACTTTTCAGAATGCTTTGAATTACGGAGCAGTATTCCAGTGTACGGCTTTATACAGGACTGTTTCGGGTATCGGGAATTGCTTTGTACTTGATTACCGATGCAGGAAGATAGAAGACAGCTACAAGCTTCTTTCCGTTAAGTATCCGATCAAAAAGAATGTCTACGGCCTGCTTGTAATGCCTGTCATAACGGCAAAGCGAAAAATGTTTGACGAATATCTGAAGAAGAATATCAGATGTTCCGAGACGTATCATAGTCCGGATGAACTTAGCGGTGAAAATTGGAATGCGGATGATGTTTTTATATGCGGAAGCGACCAGATCTGGAATACGGAGCTGACTGATTTTGATAAGTCATATTTCCTTGATTTTGCAAAGGGACATAGAAAAATATCCTATGCAGCAAGTACGGGAAAAAGCATTGATAAGAGCGAATATGATTTTTTCCGGTGTATGCTGGCTGATTTCAACGCAATAAGCGTCAGGGAAAAGACCTTAAAGAGTGAACTTGAGGCGATCGATATTGAGTGCAGGCAGATGATCGACCCTGTTTACCTTCTGCCTAAGACGGAATGGCTGAAGATGGCCACTCCGATCTATATGCAAAAAGGCAGCTTCGTAATGATATTTCTGCTCCAGAAATCTCCGACGTTGCTTGAAGCAGCGGTGAAATATGCAAAGGCGCATAACAAGATACCGGTAGTCATTACCAATATGGCAAGGAACAAAATACAGGGAGTAAGATACGTTACCAAATGTAGCCCCTCGCAATTCCTTTCCTATTTGGACGGCGCCGATTCGATTTTCACAAACTCATTTCACGGTATTTCGCTGTCGATCATTTTTAATAAGAACTTCTATTTTGAATTTCTTGGCAGCGAACATAAGACAAACAGCCGGATCAAGGATATCATTGATCTTTTTGGTTTGCAGAAACAGAATATAACGCTTACGGACTATTTGGCGGATATTGATTATTCACAGATCAATCCGCGAATAGAATCTGAAAGTAAAAAGGCCATGGATTTTCTGAATGAGAATCTAAAATAGGTCTTGCGAAAAGGAGAATACAAATGGCTTACTCGGAAAAGGAAAACGTAAAACTGCTTATTTCCATGCTTAAGGCATACAATATCAGACATCTTGTTTTATCGCCCGGCAGCAGAAACATACCCTTTGTTCACATGGCTGAGAATGATGATTTCTTTACCTGCTATTCTATTGTTGATGAAAGAAGTGCCGGTTTTTTTGCAATAGGACTCATTGAGCGGCTTAACGTACCTGTTGGGATATGCTGCACGTCCGGAACAGCTGTATGCAACTATACCTCAGCAGTCGCAGAGGCATATTATCAGAGGCTTCCTCTCGTTGTACTTACGGCTGACAGACTGAATTATTTCCTGAATCAGAATGAGGATCAGATGATCCCTCAGCAGGAATTGCTCAAAAGCATAACCAAGGTTGGCGTACAGATCTCTACGATCAAGGACTCACAGGACTATTGGTATACAAAAAACCGTCTCAACGCAGCACTTCTTGAACTTGATCACCACGGTAAAGGGCCTGTACATATCAATTTCATTGTTGAGGACAAATGTGCAAATACTGCCGACGTAACATACGAAAAGCCCGAGGATATAGCAAGAGTATACAGGTATGAGCTTGAGAAGAAGAGTACGGATCTTTCAGCGTGTATCAGTGATCTTACAGACAAAAAGGTAATGGTAGTATACGGTCAGAGCTACGGCGTTTCTGCGTCGGAAATGGAGCTTCTTGAAAGCTTTGTAAGCCGTTTTAACTGTGTTGTATTAAAGGATCATATCTCAAATCTGTCATACGATAAGGCATTCCTTCCTTTTGCCGCTGTCAAGGCTCTCTCAGAGGCTGATAAGACAAAGCTGAAACCGGATATCATCATAACGCTTAATGGCAACTGTACCTTCATGCCTATGCTCAAAAAATTCACGAGCCTTGGGGCGAAACAGTGGGATGTATGTGATGACGGTATCCTCAGGGATTGTCTGCACAACCTTACAAAGATATTTGAAGGTTCGGCAAGCGATTTCCTCAAAATGATGTCTGATACAGATGGCAAGTCCGATAACAGCTATTATGATCTCTGGGAAGAGCATATGGGTTCTGTCGCAATTCCCGAGCCGGAATATTCAAGTCTTGCTGCAGTGAAGATGTTTGTGGAAAACGTTCCTTCCGGCAGTATCGTTCACCTTGCAAACAGTAGTACCGTAAGATACGCAAATATGTTCCGTTTCAATGAGAATATAAAAGTATACTGTAACAGAGGAACAAACGGGATCGACGGTTCTTTCTCCGCATTTATGGGGAATGCCGTAGCTTCCGATGAACCTACATTCCTTCTCATAGGCGACTTAAGCTTTTTCTATGATATGAATGCCTGTTGGAACAGATATTGCGGAAAGAATATCAGGATCATGCTGAATAACAACTCCGGCGCGGAGCTTTTCCATTATGACCATGGTGCAAAGATCGAGCGTATCAATGAGTATATCGCGGCAGAGCACAATGCACTTGCTAAGGGCTGGATAGAGTCAAGGGGATTTAAGTATCTTTGTGCTCATAATGCGGAAGAACTTGATGCGGCATGCGCAGAATTTTTCAGAAGTGATTCAGACTGCCCCATATTTCTGGAAGTTTTTACGGACAAAAAAGCTGACTCTGACATTGTTCATAAGTATTTTGATGAGATATCCAATCTCAGTTTTAAGGAAAGTGCTAAAAATGCCATTAAAAAGGCAACTTATAAGAACGGTACTCTTTCAAAGCTCATTCGCAAGTTAAAGTAATGATATCCGGGGAGTATTGGTTAATGAGTAGAGAAAAAGAACTTGTCAAAAACTCGTTTATTATATCGATCGGAACTTTTCTGCCTAAGCTTGTAAGTCTTGTAACCCTGCCCATAGTATCCGCGGGACTTACAAAGGCGGAGTATGGTACGTATGACCTTATAACAACTATGGTTTCTTGCGTAATGCCATTTATAACTCTGCAGATACATACGGCAGCTTTCCGTTTTCTTGTTGACGCAAGAAATAATAAGCTGGAAACAGAAAAGATCGTTTCCAGTCTTTTGTTTTACATCGTAAGTGTTTCGGCTGTAGCATTGGTGGCGGTATTCTTTATGCTGCAAAAGCTCCCGGTACTTATGAGACTAATGATATGTCTTTACTTCTTCCTTGATGCCTTCGTCTTTGCGATGCGTCAGGTCGTGCGTGGAATATCCAAGAACGTGGTTTATTCTGTCAGTACGGTAGTGCAGGCCCTTATAGAAATGGCATTGGTTGTTGTTTCCATAAAGTTTGCAAATATGGGACTGATCGGACTTCTGCTGTCATTCAACATTGCTTTTCTGGCAAGCAACGCGGTGCTTATGATAGGCGGGAAACTGTTTTCCTATGTAAAGATCAGCAGAATAAGCAAAGATGAAGTGATCCGTATGTTGAAATATTCTTGGCCGCTTGTGCCGACCGTGCTTTCTGACTGGGTACTCAGCATCTCCGACAGAACGGTCATAACGGCGTTTATCGGCATCGAAGCAACGGCAGTATATGGTATCGCCAATAAGATACCGGCACTGCTTAACCTTGTAAAAACTACGTTTACGTATGCATGGCAGGAAAATGCATCATTATCCTCAGAGAGTTCTGATAAAGCGGAGTATTATACAAGTGTTTTCTACAGCATTAAGAATATTGCCGTGGGAGCAACTGCAATGCTGATTGCGGGAACGCCTATACTTTTCAGGATATTTATTAAGGGAGATTATGCGGAAGCATATCCTCAGATACCGATATTGTTTTTGGGATTCTTCTTTTCGCTTCTCTCTGCATTCTATGGCGGTATTTACATAGCTAACAAGAAGACGGTCTCAATGGGCGTTACTACCTTTGTGGCCGCTCTGATCAATCTTGTGATTGATCTGCTTTTTATAAAGCTTATTGGTATTTATGCGGCTTCTGTTTCTACCGTGGCCGGCTATCTTTTCCTTTTTGTATTCAGAACGGTTGACCTGCGCAAGAAATATAACATGAAATTAGATGGCTTGAAGATTCTCCCCTATATAGCCGTACTTATTGGTATGTGTGTCATCTGCTGGCAGAATACGTTGATACTCAATGGTGTCAATCTTGTGGTAGGCACGATATTCTGTTTTATCATAAACAAAGACCTGATCTTTAAAGTTACGGATATGTTGCTTAAAAAGCTGGCAAGAATAAAAAAGAAGTAAGCAGGCTCCTTCAGAATAAATCAGTTATATTAAGAGCATCAAGTAACTCCGCTTTAATTCCTCTGTTATAAAGTTGCTGCGGCCCGATTAACTGCGGTCTTCCGTTGGCTTCTACCAGGCACCATCCCTTTTTCGTATATGCCAGATCCCAACCGACGCATCTCACGTTAGGAAGCTTCAGCGCCAGTTCCGTAGCCAATGAACGAAGCCCTTGCCAATCCGGCATTTGGAATCCCTTATAAACCGTATGGGAGTCGGGATGTTCCTTCACTATCTCACCAAATTCCGTCATTGCATCTGTTTCAATCATGCCGCTTTCCGTATGAATGCCAGCTCTGCCACCGCCGGCCGCACCGTTATCTATGAATGAACCGTTTGATCCGGTTCGAATAAAGCAATAAAGAATTCTCACTTTTCCGTCTCGTATACAAGTTATACATCTTACGGTATTTACGGAGGATTCGTTGAACATCGAAAGTACGTCTTGGTTTATGGGCTCTTCAAGAAGATAACAATCTTCTGTGATCAACTTGCTAAAATATTCGTCTTTTGTGCAGCCGACTTCATCAATATTTATTTTTTTAACGCCTTGACCACAGTTTTTTCTTATGTTTTTCTGTACAAACACTGGATATTTATCAGTAAAGTCCATAAAAGCTTTACGGTCATTTTCAGATCTGATCTCCAGGGCATCGCGTTTGTAATATTCTTTAAAGTATTCATATGTCAGTTGCTTATTGCGTGCATACTGCATATCGACAATATCATTAACGTGATAAAAAAGAATGATCCGCTCTCTTTCAGAAACATATTCTTTTCTTTCTGCAAAACTTTTTTCCTTTAGGCGATAGCAGTAGTATTCATCCGGCATAAACCCATATGCAAGCGCACTGAAAAGGATATCGTTTTCTGTTTCCGCATCAATCTGCACGTTAGTCATTTTACGATATGCTGCTATCTTCTTTTGCAAAGAAGCCACAAACTCTTTGTCAGACTTACGGTACTTTTCAAGTATTTCATTTAGCTTAGCCGGATCAGCTTCAACCGCTGCAACGTCTTCCTTTTTCATCCAATGTCTGTTGGCCTGCAGCAGTTTCACTTTGGTACCAGCTTTTTTGATCAATGCGTTCTTTCGGCCATATTTGAACGTGAAGGGCTCAATATCCCTTAAATTTAAAAACATATGCCAAATTCCTCCGGAATATAGTGGACTTTCCGCAAAGCTTTAAGTTTTTACGGATATTTGTACCATGACAGTATAGCAGATGTCTTCGGACAATGCAATCAGCTTGCACTAAACCGATCACGGGAAAAATGAAGTATTATCCCTGTAAAGGCTATTTGACGTTTCAAGGAGATTTCAATATGAAAAATAGCAGAAAATATAATACTTTAGATGGGCTTCGAACAATTGCGTGTTTCGGGATCATTATGATGCATATGAATGCAAATAACAAACAATATGAGATTCCGGGTTTTATCTATAATTCGATGATTCCCTCATTAACAAATTTCGTGTTTTTGTTTATGATCCTGTCTGCATTTGGTATTTGCTGCGGATATTATGAAAAAGTCTTTACCAATTGTTTTGATCCTACCGAATTTTATAAACGACGTTATGCTAAAATCCTGCCGTTTTTCTCTTTTTTAGTATTGCTTGATCTGCTCATTTCCTTTAGTAAGAACTCGGTGTACGAGGCTATTGCTGACGTGACGTTGACCTTTGGACTCTTTCCAAATGATATTCAAGTGATCGGTGTTGGTTGGTTTTTGGGAGTGATTTTTGCTTTCTATATGATATTTCCGTTTTATTGTGTTTTAATAGCAACAAAGAAAAGAGCATGGATTTTTTTAGGTATCTCACTGATATTGAACTATGTGTGTATCAGTTATTTTGGAGTTGGAAGAGAAAATATCGTATATTCATTTTGTTTCTTTATGGCAGGAGGATTGGTTTATCTGTATAGAGATCATATACAAAAGATAAGATGGTACGTCTCAGTTCCTTTACTGCTTGCAAGCATTATATTATTTTATTGTGTCGGAGGTAATGCATTTACGTATCTTTTTGTAAATGGAATGTTTGTGATACTGGCATTAGGGGAATGCGGTTCCTTTTTAGAAAACAAGTTTACGCATTTTATTAGTGAGATAAGCCTGGAAATGTATCTTTCGCATATGGTGATATTCAGGGCGATTGAAAAATTACGTCTTAATACCAGATTTGGAAATGGATTATTACAGTATGTCGTAACAGTTCTTCTTGTTATCGGATTAGATATTATATTTGCGTTTGCGGCAAACAGAGTGATCAATTTCTGCATGACGCACTGTGATAAAGGCAAAAACTTGGGAGAGGGAAAATGAGAGAGCTTTTTTCTTTGGATCAGCACAATTACAAAGAAGGCGGGAAGGAGTATTCCAGGCCGTCGGTGCGCGGGATCATATTGCAGGACGGAAAGGTTTTGCTTGTGCATTCCAAGAAGTTTGGGTATATGAAATTTCCGGGCGGCGGCATTGAACCGGGAGAGGACCACGTGCAGGCTCTTTGCAGGGAAGTACGTGAGGAGACGGGGCTGGAAGTGGCGCCGGAATCCGTTCGGGAGTTTGGCTACGTGCCAAGGCGCCAGAAGGATAAAGTCGATGAGAATGGCATCTTTGTTCAGGACAATTTTTACTATTTCTGCGAACTGAAGGATGGCGTAAAAACCGCGACGAAGCTGGATGATTATGAAAGAGAAGAGGGCTTTACGCCCGTATGGATGGAGCCTTTTTTTGCAAGTCAAAGAAACAGGTACGTGGATCTTTCTCAGGAAGGTCTGGACGCGATCATGGTAAAGCGTGAGGCGAAGGTCCTTGATCTTGTGGACCTTGAGGCGCGAAGGATCGAGCGAAAAGATCACGAAAGAAAGACCTTGGAAGCGTTGGGGCGGCCTGAATACTTTGAAATGCTGGAATTCGTGAAAGAGCAGTTGGACGAGGAGAGAACGGAGCGTGAGGGGAGCGGCAAGATCGATATTGCCTACAGTCGGTACGATCATACAAGGCGCGTGCTTGCGTGGGTGCTCAGGTTATATGAAGGCTCCAAGCGCAAAGACGAGATCCGTTTTGATGAGCTTGTGATCGCGACGATCTTTCATGACGCGGGTCGCAATCCGACGGCTGGAAAGGACATACCGCATGCCCTGGCAGGCGTTCCCATCACGAAGAAATACCTTGAAGAGAGGGGATATGCACCCGAAAAGGTGTCTTACGTTTGCGACTTGGTGGCGCGGCATTCTGATAAACATCGCATGCGCGAAGAAGGCTTGGATCCTGGGCTTTTGATGCTAATGGAGGCCGATCTCATCGATGATATGGGCGCGCTTGGCATTGTCATGGACTGCATGATCACGGAGAGCAGAAATTCGGATGCAAAATTCGAGGATTGCCTGGATCACATGACAAGATATACCTTGCGGCAGCAGGAGGAAGAAAATCCCATGGTGTCGCCGGAGGCGATTGCTTTTTGGGATGAAAAGACAAGGCTTGCAAGGCAGTTCGTGGAAGCGCTTCGGCGCGACGTGATGCTGTAGGAGCGGCCGTTTTTTATGATTTTGTCGAGAACGCAAGGAGGTATTGAATGAGGGATTTTAGCAGGCTTGAGAAGTTGCTGAATGGCTTTGTGGAGCAGGGGACGAACCCTGGTTGCGCGGTTGCGATCATGCAGGGGGACGAAATGATCTTTCACGGCGAGGCAGGATATGCGGACATTGCGTCGGGGAAGAAAGTGGACGTGCACAGCATGTTCAGTCAGGCGTCCACGACGAAGCTTTTTACCTATGCCATTTTGGGAATGATCTTCGAAGAGGGGAAATTCCTTTTCAGCGATCCGCTGTATTATTATCTGCCGGAGTGGAAGAACACGCAAAAGTACGTGATGCAGCCGAATGGAGAGATCATAACGGCACCTTTGGAGAAGCCTATCACGATCCGTGATGCGGTGGCGATGATGTGCGGTCTGCCCTATTGCATGGTGCCGTCCGCAAATCCGACGACGCCGACCCTGGCGGCCATGAGCAAGCAAATGGCGGAGCTTTTGAAGGAAGGTCCGACCACGATCGCGCAGGAGGTACGCGCCATGGCAAACGTGCCTGTCATGTTTGAGCCAGGATCCCATTGGCAATATGGCTTTGGCTCAGAGATCACGGGCGTTCTCGTGGAAACCTTTGAAGGAAAGCCGCTCCGTGAGGTTTTCAAGGATCGACTGATCGAGCCGTTGGAGCTGGAGGACACGGATACGCTTGCACGCCCCTGGAACAAGGATCGCATTGTGACGAACTATGCAAAGAAGGGGCCAGGGCAGTTTGAGGCGACTGGCGATTTCTCGCAGTTGGATCCCGACAAGGTGCCAGCAGGTGCGCGCCCGAACCTTCTGACCAGCGCTCACGATTTTGCGGTATTCATGCAGATGCTTGCAAACGGCGGCACCTATAAGGGGAAGAAGTTCCTTGGGAGAGGTACGGTAGAGATGCTGCATGAGAATCAGCTTGGCCCCGTGCAAATGAAGGATTTTGAGAATGATTATCTCGCCGGCTATGGCTATGGCCTCGGCTTCCGCACGCTCCTTACGCAGAAGTATGGTCACAACGGTCATCTCGGCAACTTTGGCTGGACTGGAGGCACTGGCATCTGGGTGGAGGCGGATCCCGTGGACAGATTCTCCGTGGCGTACATGCACAACATGCGCCCCAACGACGAGCTGTACCACCATCACAGGGTACGCGCCGTCGTGAACGGGATCATGCTGTAATAGGAAGCACATTCGTAAAAACGCCCCCGCAAACTCGTTTGCGGGGGCTTGTTTGTGGAATTGAATAATACATAATATTACATACTTTTTTCATTGGCATACATCAGGATGGCTTAATGAAGAAGCCACAAAAATGGGCGTGAATTTTTCTCAAGTGCTTCAAGAAGCATTGATCCAGAAAATAGCTGCAAACGAGGCTCGTTTCTGAAGCGAAAAAAGGTCATATATTATGAGGTAAGATGCGAAAAATGCATCTTACCTCTTTTTTTTGACCACTTACCGATATTCGGATGACAAAGACAGGGGCATGTGCTAACATGCAATCAACGGTACCGATAAAGCAATTTAGCAAAATGGGAAGGGAGAAATCGACGTGAGAGTGGAAATCAATGTTTCGGAAGACATCAAAGAGCCATATGTCGTGATCCATACGGGAGAGGTTACGCCAGAGATCTCAGAGCTGGCGCAGGAAATTTCCGGATTTCAGCATTCTTCGGGCATGATCCTTGGAACCTTGGATGAGCGGATTGTCATTCTGAAACAAGAGGAGATCATATTAGTCCGCGTGGAGAACGATAAGGTTTTTGCAGTCACTCCGAAAGGAACTTTCCAAGTTGGGAAGCGTCTGTACGAACTCTTGGACATGCTGGGAAACAATTTTATCCAAGTGTCGAAATCCGCAGCGATCAATCTGAAATGCCTTGAAAGCGTGGAACCGTCCTTCAGTGGAGTGATGCTTTTGCACTTGAAAAACGGAGAGAAGGAATATATTTCCAGAAAATTCGTTCCGCAACTAAAAAAACGTTTAGGATTATAGGAGGATAGAAAAATGAAGATTTGGAAAGATATGGTGATATCAACAGTGATCTCGATCATGGTAGCAGCAACAATGTTTGTGATCGCAGGCGTTGTCTTTGATCTGATCGGCAAAGGTAGTTTTTCGTTTGAGAATTATCAGTTTTCAAAAATGGCTCTGGCCTGTGTGGTGACCGGACTGGGTTTTGGCGTGCCGAGCGTGCTTTATCGGATAGAGTCCGTACCTATGGCATTGGCAACGGTGATCCAGATGGGCATCGGCCTTGCGGTATATCTGTTCGCTGCCCTCAAAGTAGGCTGGATCCCCGTGCAGGCAGGCACGGTTGCATGCATTTGCACGATCGTTGGTGCGATCGTACTGGCATTTCTCATTTGGATCGGCTTTATGGCATACAATAAAAGCCTCGCTGACAAAATCAATCATGCACTCAAGAATTGATGAGCATAAAGAAGCGCCCTCGCAAACTCGTTTGCGGGGGCGTTTTTGTTATGGTTATCTCAGGATCTCGTCGATGGTGGAGACGGTGCTGAAGGTGCCTTTGTTCTTGGCGATGATCTCCTTGATCTTGGGGAGTTCGAAGTAGTTTACGTAGCAGATCAGGGTCTTGTTCTCGCCGGCGATGGCGCCGTAGGAATCCATGAGGGTGCAGGTTTTGTTGAGCTCCTGCTTGATGGCCTTCACCAGTGCGTCGGGCTCCTTGGTGATGATCGTCACCTGCTTGATGGCTTCGTAATGATCCGTGAAGTGGTTGATGATGGAGGTGGCGACAACATATACCAGAAGGCTCATCAGTGCGGCATTGCGGTTGATCAGGATGAAAACGGCGGCATATACGCAAGCATTAAAGCCAATGAGAAGATAGGTCATGCTGAAGTTTTTGCCGGTCTTGTCGGAGATCTTTTTCACGACGATGTTCGCGAAGATCTCGGAGCCGTCAATACATCCGCCGCTCTTCAGGATCAGGGAAAGGCCCGCGCCAAGGAGCGCGCCGCCAAACACTACTGCGAGGAAGTGTTCCGTGTTGAGTTCGAAGGGGATCCGCTCGAAGATGGCGATGCCGACGGTATATACTGCCGAACCGAGGATCGCCTTAAAGCCGAAGCGTTTTCCGAGGATCACGCAGCCGGCGATCAAGAAGGGCAGGAACACGCAGGCCACGCAAAGGGAAAGGTTCCATTTTGTCAGCATGCTCAGGATGATGGCGATGCCGGCGGTGCCGTAGTCGATGGCGTCATTCGGAATGAGGATGCAGACTACGGAGAAGCTTGCCATTAAAGCGCCCGCCGTGATCAGAAGGCAGGAGAGGAACTCCGCAAAAAGTTTGTCGTAGCTAATTTTCTTATCAACTTTCTCTTTCATTTTTCTCCTCCGTTTTCTGCGTTTTTTCGTTTGAGGGCGTCTCAACTAAGTATTTCTTTTGCATTAAGGTCAGGAAAAAAGCAATGGGCAGGGCCACGATCATGGAAACAAGGAACATGATAAAGCCCTTGCCGGCATAGGCAACACAAGTGACAAAGCTCGGGAACGCGAAGGAGATGCACTGGCATCCCGCAAAGCCCGCAATGCCGCCGCCGACGGCGCCTGCAATGCAGGCAGAGAGCATGGCGCGGGGATGGCGGATCGTAATGCCAAAGAGTCCGGGCTCCGTCACGCCAAGGGCGCAGGAAAGCGCGGCCTGACAGGAAAGGCTCTTTGCGTCCTTTTCCTTTTGGATGAGTGCCATGGCCAGGCAGGCACCGCATTGTCCGTAAACGGCGCCGCCAAGGAGCGGCATGATCATGTCATATCCATTCGTAGCGATGTTTGTGATCGCGACGGGAACGATGCTCCAGTGGGCGCCAAGGAAGACCATGGGCTGGATCACAAAGCCCATAAAGCAACCTGCGATCACGGGGCTTAGGTTGTAGAGCACGGTGAAGATCTTGGTCAGTCCTGTTCCGATGAGGCTCCCCAAGGGACCAAACACAAGGAAGGTCACGGGCAGCACGATCAGGCAGCAAATGAGGGGTTTCAGGAATCCCTTTAGCGATTGTGGCAGGAATTTGTCACAAGGCTTTTCGACGAAATATAATAAGCCGATGGCGAGGAGTACCGGAATCACGCTGGAGTGGTAGACGCTGGGCTGGATGGTCAGGCCAAGGAAGCTTAAGGACTGATTGTTTTCGAGGATCGCCACGAGGTCCGGATAGAGCATGGCCACGGGGATCAGCAGGGAGAGGAACGGGTTCGTTTTCCACTGCTTCGAGGCCGTGAGTGCCAGGAAAAACGGCAGGAAATAAAAGAATCCGTCTGATACGGCGTAAAACACGAGGTACAGGCCGCTTTCTTTCGAGAGCACGCCAAAGTTCGCCAGCAGAATGAGAACGCTCTTTAGGATGCTGGCGGCGGTCAGGTAATTGATGATGGGGAGAAAAAGCCCCGTGATCTGGTCGATGATCTTTTTCATGTTTCATTCTCCTTGGCGAAGGCATAATAAGCGTGGACTAAGGACTGGTAGCCAAGGGCTTTTAAGTCTTCATATCTTGCATTGTAGCGGGCCTTAGTGTGTTTGCCCGTGATGAGGGTGCGGAGGCACTCCTGTGCGTAGAGGTCGATCACGTGAAGGCTCTCCGTAGTGTTGATGGTGGAAAAGTACCAATAGCTCCAGGTGAGGTCGCTGTCAACGGAGCTCTCTAAGAGCTTGCGGTTAAAGATGCGGACAAATGCCTTGGCCGCCTTCTCGCCCGCAAGGTCGTTCCTATTTTGCCAGCGCGTAAGGGATCTGGCCTTACGGCGCATTTTTGCCTTGATCTTTGCGACGGAAACGGGGGAGACGTCCACCTTTCCGTTTTGCAGGAAAAAGCCGAGGAAGATGAAACCGTCCTGTGGCGTTCTAAATTCCTCTTTCGAGGGGTTGACGGACAGACCGGCTTTTGCAAGGAAGTCGCGGATGGTCTCGGCGTAGCCCTGCACCTCCTCCATGGAGTCGCCAAAGACGATGACGTCATCGCTGTAGCGCGCATAGGGGATATGATGATCATAAAACCATTTGTCCATTTCCGCAAGATAAAGATTTGCGTAGAAGCAGGCCTGCGGCGTTCCTGCCATAATGCCTTTTTCTTCGGTTATGACATGCGTGTCACCGGCGTCTCCTTCCCAGGTGACACGCGGTTCCGTAAGAAGTGACGCGAGAAACCTATAAAGTGCAGGGTCGTCCTCTAAGGCGGACTTAAGTTTTGGCAAAAGGCGCGGGATGGGAATGGAATTGAAATAATTGCTTACGTCAACTTTGTAGGTATATTTTTCCGAAAGGCCCGGGATCTTTTGCAGGCGGCGGATGGCATCGCTTGCGCTCCTGCCCGGTCGGAAGGAATATAGATTGTCCGAAAAAAGGGAGTCATATTTGCGGAGCATCAGGTAAGTCAGGAGCTTAAGGACCATGTTTTCCGCATTTGGATAGGTGTAGACCACGCGTTTTTTGTGAGAGCTCTGCTTGCTGATGATCTTCTTTTTGGGAAGTGGAAAGGGGTTGCTTTCGCTGGCCTGGAATTCACCTGTGATCGGAAGATATCCCTGTACGTCAAGAAAGCCTCGCAACTGCCGTTCGATATCCTTGGGGCAGGCGAGGGAAGTCTTGTAATCATAGAATTTTTCCCAGACCTCGGGCTGGGAGATGGAATCCAACAGGGACATGAGGAACCTCGATATTTGGGTTTTAGACAACAAAACAAAAGATAAAGCAAAAATAAAAGCAGGAAGAGAAGGAGTTAAATTCAGGGAAATTCCCTGAATGTACGGGATCGTACGAGGGACGGCTGCCTGCGAAGCCATGTTTGTCCCGCGCCGGACCCATCACAGGCGCTAAGCGTTCTCTTCCTGCTTTATTTTATCATACTTTCAGAGCTTCTTTGGTTCTTCTGATCACGTAGGACTTGGTGTTCCACCAGCCTTCATGGTTGTAGTAGAAGCGAACGTAGGGCACGCCTTCCTGGCGGCACTGCCTGCGGATGCGCTGTGCCTCGCTGCTTTCGGGCATCAGCTCCACGACAAGGGCCTTCGATCCGTCTCTCTGGAACGTAATCAGGGTCGCACTGCCGTTACGGATGGAATCCTGAGCGAATACATATTCAGGGAATGCTTCCTTAAACACGCTCATGAAATAATCCTGATAGCTCAAGCCGGAATTGAACTGATTTTCTTCCGCGGGCATTTCGGGACCCCAGGAGTCTCCGGACGCGGCCTTTTCGGTCGGCTGAATGGTGGCCGCGCTCCCGGTCTGAGGACGGGAAGCGTTGGAAGAACTGCTTGCATTCGATTGATTTGTTGCATTGTTAATGGCGTCAGATGCCTCTTTTGCCACGGTTTCTGCGGCTTCCTTGAGCTGCTTTAGCATGTCGTTGCCTGCAGAACCGAACAGTTTGTCAAGTAATCCCATGGTACCCCTCCTTTATAAATCACTTTTTGTTTTTGCGTAACCTAAATCTATTATACTGAAATGGCGTCGGAAAGACAAGGTTTATTTCTGCGTAGCCTGGATGATCACCGCATAGCCGTCACCGTAGTGACCACAATCAGAGTCTGGATTTACCATGAGGAGGTATTCTTTGCCGCCCTTGTAGATCATGTAGGAGCCAATGCCGTTGTCCTTGAGTTCCTGACCTGTCATCTTTTGTTCGGTATTGAGAGCACTTGCGAAGGTGCAGCCGCCAGCTTCAAGTGCGTCAATGATGGAATCGCGGCAGGCGATCACATCCTCCTCGGTCGTCAGGTGATCCCCGTAAAACTTGAAGGTGATGGTGGACCTGGGCGTCCAGGCTTCAGGATTGGAATCTAAGACAACAACTGCGCGCACGCCCTCAGGTGCCGCAAGGTTTTCTGCCTTTACGCCAAAGGCTTCGATGGAACCGGTGGGAGCTTCTGCTTCCTTCAGCGGCTGGAGGCAAACTGTCAGGTCGTACTCTATCCAGCTGTAATACTCATCATATTCCTCATCATGCTCTGTCTTGATCGTGTAAGCGGGATATTCGTCCGGATCGCCGTAGAATTCAAATGTCATGGGGTTTCCAAAGTCAAACCGCAGCATTAAGCAGTAAGGGTTCTTTTCGCCGGGCATGTAGAGCCTGACATCGTTCCAGGTGCTTTTTTCGATGCGCTCCTTGTCATCGTCCGATGCGTGAAAGCCCTTTGCGAACAGGCTGTTCGTCCATGCGACCAGCTCATCGCGGGTCACGCCGTCATAGTATACCTCATATTGGTAGGAGGCCTTCGGATCAGGATTCTCGCGCATTTGCTCAAAGCCCGTGTAAACGATCTTGCCGCTGGTCTTGATCTCATCGATGCCATACTTGTTGTAGATGAAAGCAGGCCATTTGCCGTCCTCGAGCGTACCGGACTCTTCCTTTGCGGAGCCTGAGCCGGATGATCCGGATGAGCCTGACGCTCCGCTCTTGCCGGAGCCAGAACCAGAACCGCCATCTGTCTTGCCCCCACAGGCTGCCAGGCAGAAGATGAGAAGTGCTGCCATCAGTAACAGGGAAATCTTCTTTTTCATGTAACTTGTCCTCCTTTATGTGATTTGTAATTGTTTAGGCTTTGTTTGGTTATTTGTGGAATTCCTGCAGGCCGGGTACGTTCTTCTTTTCCCGGGCGTCGTTTTGGGACTTGGAATCGGAGAAGTTCCAGTCGCTTTGCCACTTGACTGAGATCTTTCTTCCGGCAAGGATGAAATATACTTCCGCAGTGCCAAGACTCTGTACAAAGTTCGTGTTTTGGCTGGCGCCAATGCCGATCAAGCCTGCAAACACGGCGTGGAATCCGCTCTTTGCGCCACCGGAGGTGTTCTGACCGGTTGCCAGGGAGTGCGTCATGTAAAGCTGACCATCCGCACCGACGTCAAGTCCAGACTCGATGCTTACGGGACCGGCACTTACGGAGCCGTCAATTTTCGCGTCTGTACCGACGTAAGCGGTGATGTCACGGCCGGTCTTCCGTACGCCGCCGTTTAGGCCAAAGGCCTTATCCTTCATGGTGACGCTCCAGTTTTGGTTGGAGTCGACGGTGATCTTTCCGATCTCGCCGATCGCTGCCGTGCCGGAAATGGTGCCGTCGGAATTCTGCGTCATTGAAAAACCGTCTTCGCCAAAGGTGGTAGAACTTGTTCCATTGGCGTTTGACTGCGCTGAAAGACCGCCTCCGCTGTACGAAGTGGAGCCATCTGCATTGACCTGTGCATGAACGCCATCGACGTCGAAGGAGATGGATTGTCCATTGTTGATCGGAATGTTCTCAAACTTGAAATCCACCACCGAGTGTCCTTTGCCGCAGTAGGTATTGAGCTGTATGGATCCATGCAAAACACGAGGATCGGCAATGATGGCAGAAAACTCCACGCGTTCCTGAGGCGTCAGGTTGTTGTAGAAGGAGTCACGGATGGCGGGATCGTTAAAGTTAGGCGGATCTGGCGGGTCACCCTCACCGGGATGCTGATTCTGCCACCGCATACGCCAATAGTTGTCCCAAAGCGGATACTTGCTTTCTTTATCCTCAGGGTTGGCATATCCCGTTCCGTCACGCCCAAGGAGCTTTTTCGTGACGGCATCGATGTCCGGGATCAGGATGTTTGCATACATGTCTCCGGTGGGGCGAAGGGGCTTGTCGGAGACGATGAACTTAGGGAAGGGCGGCGTGTAACCAGTGACGGCACCTTCCGTAAAGCCTTCCTGCGCCTGCTGACCGATCATGAGATATGGTTCCGCAAGGATCGGAACGCATACGGCAAAGAATGCGTTTTCTGCGGCGCAGATCCCCTGATCCGTTGCGACATTCATGGTGATCTCGCGCCTATATTGAACATAGAGCTCTTTGTCTGCGACCAGTCCCAGGATCGCATTAGAGTACATATAGTAATCATGAAGCAGCTCGCCGATCTCCTGATAACCCTTGTTCTTTACGTTTGCATAAACGAAAAGTGCGTTTTTGATCTTGGGAACGATCACTGCGGATTCATCGGAGGTAAAGGCAATGGAGGTATTGTCATGCAGGGCGAACATGATTTCCATGCCCTGGATCATGGCGGCGATGGAATCGCTTTTCTCGATGGCTTCGAGCTTTTCGCGACGCTTTTCCATGTACTTGTTCATGATCTTCATGATCTCTTCGAAATCTGTCTTTTCCAGCTGTTTGTCCATGTCCTCGCGGATGGACTTTACCTTCCATTCGCGGTAGTCATCGAGGATGTCCAGCCAGAAGATTTCTTGCTCGTAGGAGATGATGCGTTCCTCTTCGGTCAGTTTTTCTTTCTTGTACTTTTCACCGAAGGACGCCATGAATTTCCCGGCCATATCCATCAGATCGTCGGAATTGAGGAGAATGTCATACGCCGTGGCGATGTCCTTTAAATCCTCCGCGTAAAAGGAAGCTGCGCCTTGCGCATATCTTTGTCCTGCCTCGATCAGGCTCTTGGCGGAGGCAACCCAGTCCTGCGGCGTTGCAGGCACCTTGCAGGCGCCGACGTCCACAACCTTTCCCTGAAGCTCCTGTGCGGGATTAAAGCCGGAGCGGTTCATGGAAAAGTCCATGAGAGATCTGACGGTATAGCCTTGGAAAACAGAGCCTGCGATCTCCCAGTAATCAGGACGGAGCTTCAACATGTCGTAGACGATGCGAAGCGATGAGATATACCCGTCCCGTGCACCTTCGATCATGCACTTAAAGGCTTGCCTGGCATCCTTTTTTTGCAGATACGCAAAAGTCATGGCCTGATAGGTCGGACCGCTGAAGCCACAGACCTCAAGCTCACGATTCAGGAAGGCCAAAGCTCTGTCGGGGTCATCAAGCTCAATGCAGGCATAGCCTGCGTGAACGTAGAGTTCTTCTCGACCTGGATCCAAAGACAGGCCGTGGGTACAGATCAGAATGGCCTCTTCCGTATAGCCGCGCATGCGAAGATGAGTTACCAGCGAAGAGATCGCGCTGACGCTGGTGGGGTCCTCCATACAGGCCAAGGTCGCAAGATAGAAAGAGAGCGCGGAGTTATTGGAAAAGAGAAGTTGGTTGGAAACATTGCTCAGGAGCAGCGCTTCCCGTTCTTCCTCGGAAAGGACGCTTCCTGCCGCGATGATCTCGGGATCCGGAATAATGGGATCCACCATGGTGTAGTTCGGGTTGTCACGGAGGGGGTAACCGCAAGCCTCGCAGTAATTGAGCGTGGGCGGATTCTCGTGCTGACAGGAAAGGCATGTGATCAGCGTCGTGGTCGTGGGACCGACCTTCATTTTTGAGGAGTGGATCCTCGTGGCAGGCAACGTTTCAAAGGTCTCTTCACCGTTAGAAAGACTGTTGAGCAGGTCGCCGAGATTTTCAATTTTTTGTTCGGAGGTCGCTTCGGAAGCTCCGTCGGCTCCATTGCCAGCCTGGCCGGCAGCCAGGGATTCCACTCCGGCATCCGCGAGCAAGGCGATGCTAGGGTGGGAAAGGGGAGAGGCAACCAGAAGCGCACCACTTTTGCCACGGGCAAGATAATTGGTATTCGTTTCAGGTTGTGAAAGATCATATGCATTCGGAGTGATGCTACTCGTTGTATTTGTTTCAGCCTTTTTTACCTTGACGCCAAGGTCCTTCATGAGCTTTTCCAGATCGGGGTCATCACTGTTCATGGCTGAAACAAGGGTGACGAGTTTTTTTGCATCCCTGCGCTGGCCGATGGTCAACTGATGCTTTGCCTGTTTGTTTAGGTCGGCGACAAATGCTGCCACCTCCTGCATTTGCTGCTCAGAGGGTGGCGCAGGGTCTTCGCCGTTATATAAAAAATCCGTGGAAAAAGAGAGTGACGAGAACTCCAGTTTCGGCTTAAAGATCCATTTCCGAAAATACCAGAGGAAGAAAAACGTAATGAGGATCGCTGCCGCAAAAATGATCAGCAACGCACAAAGAAACTTCTTTTTATCGACGGGTTTCCGCTTTTTTGCAACGTAAGTTTTCTTTTTTTTCACAAAAACACCCCCCTTACTTGTATTCCATACAAGTACATTGTATGGCCGTAAGGGGGGATTTACTACCTAGCCGTTTGGGTGAGTTGGCTCAAAATCGGTCTAGGTTTCCTCATTTGAGTCGGTTTTTGACATATCTGCGACGCCAAAGAGCTTAAAAAGCTCTGCCCGACTGTTGATGTTCAATTTTTTGTAAAGCTCGGAGACGTGTGTCTTGACCGTGGATTCGGAGAGTCCCAGTTCCCCGGAAATCTGTCTTCGGGTCTTCGCTGCAAGCAGAAGGATCGCCACTTCCTTTTGGCGAGGGGTCAGACCAAAACTGGAAAACTTATCAACAGTTTCCACTTTTTCCTTCAAAGCCTTCATGTCATTTTGCGACAACTCGGAAATCCAGGCCTGGGAAAAGAGGTGCCGATAGCTGTAAGGCGATAACATGAAGAAGACAAGCAGGATGCCCAATACAACCACAAGGCAGGCTACGGGGATCGCCTCCGGCTTGTAGCTCTTCACGAGGTCATCGGACATTGTGGTAAAGGGCGACAAGATGGCGAAGATGAGGGTGCATTGCTTAAGTAGTTTGTAGCTTGCAAAACGCTTTTGGGCGCAGGCCAGTACATAAATACAAAGAGGCCAGCCCATGAGCGTCAGGCCGATCATGAAATACTCCGGAAAGTCCGTGCCGATGGCTGGCGCGAAGATGGCAAGTAATGCCATGATGACGGCAAAGCCAAAGAAAACATTCCATGCGTGCCACACGTTCAGCTTAAAGAATACGAGGAGCAATACCAGGATCCCGGTGGTGATCAGCATTCCGAGGCAGATCACGCGGTATTGGGTTGATTTGCCGTAATCCACCAAGTTCCAAACATAACCGTCGATCATGAAATAGGCGATGAAATATGCCAAAGCCCAATAAATGCCGTTGGTGTCAGCCTTGGTGGTCTCTTTCTTGACCTCGAAATCTTCCTCCTTGTAGCTAAGGAGCAGGAAGGCAAGGCATCCTAAGAAGAACAGGATGATGATCACTTCCCAAATGCAGCCCTCGGGCAACACGGAATCGAGGAAATATACCGCAGCATTGCCAAGGAACATGATCAGCATGCCAAAGAGGCGCTCTGCGTTGTTTGCGACAAACGCAAAGCCACATCGCGCGCTGGTCACGGCACCGCCAAGACCCGCATAACCGATCAGCGTAAGGAGCAGATAGAACTTGCCCTGTGGCGTAATGATCATTGCCGACAAAAAGCCGACTACCATGATGGCGACGCTGATGCGGAGCAAATGTTTGAAGCGGTCATTCCACAGAAGCATGATGATCAGCGACATGACAACATGCGCTGCATAAACTAAAACCTCACCAGGAATGCCAAAGAGGCGCTCAGAGAGCTTCGGAGTGAAATGTCCCCATGCTGCATAGAGGATCAGCTCGAAGGCATAGGCCAGCATGTAGGGGAGCTTGTCAGAGCGGATCATCTGAAAACTGATGCCATCCTCTTTCCTTCCAACGGCAGAGAGGGTGGATCTTAAGCCGGATATTGTTTTCATGCAAACATCCTTTCCAAGTTCTCGGAGGAGTTAAGCAGTTACTTTCGTTGCCTTGAAGAACCAGTAGAGGCTTACGCCCAAGATGCCGGCGCCGACCACGCAGACGATCGCTAAAATGGGTTTGCCAGGGAATTCGAACCCTGCGTAGACCAGAACAGTCGCCAGGGTGTTGAATAACGCATGGATCATAATGGTGGAAAGGATGGAATTCGTGCGGTTTGCGATCAGGCATAAAACCGCACCGAGCAGTGCCGCGTAAAAAAACCAGAGCGGGTTACCGTGCATAACCCCGAAAAGGCCGGAGGAGATCACGATGCCAATCCATGCAGGAAGACCCTTGTTAAAGCGGCTCAGCATGAGGCCACGGAAGGTAATTTCCTCCGTCAGGGGTGCAATGATCGCTTGAGCGACCAAGGAACCGATGAGGGTTCCCTCGCCGGCAAAGCTCGAAGCCTGCGAATAACTTGCCATCCAAGAAGTAGGAAGAAGATTGAGCGCAGAATTCGCAAATAGCCCAATGCCCAGCGTAATAAGGAGTAAAATGGGTAAAAGCTTTGGAGAGAACTTTCGCATGCGTGTCTCCACAAAGAAGTTCTTTTTGCGGATCGCGAATATAATCATGAGTGGCAGTACCAGGAGTGCCGCATTGATGAACAGGATCAGGTTCGTGTTCGAGAGCGTCTGAGACTCCATGTAAGCAGCCACTTCTCTTGCTGCGTCCGCGGGTTGCATCCCCATTGCAGCATATTCATACGCTTTTTTAATGCCAAAACCGATCATGACAATGAATGTTGCGATTATCTGAGCGGCCAGGAAGAAAAGGAAATATGCAAGACCCTTGATGATCTGCACGAAGGGATTTGCTTTCTTTGGCGTTTCCTCTACGGCCGTCTGCTCAGCAAGGAAAATGTCGTCGTTTCCCTCTGCTTTCGGCACTTGAACGTTACCGGTGGATTCATTCTCGATTACTTGATTGTTTTCTTGATCCATGTGAGTTTCTCCTTTCTGTCTGAAACGATAGCTACTTTTTTATTTTATCATGCTTACCATCAGGAATAAAGAGTTTATTTTCCAGATGATGATCAAAAAAGAAAGGCGCCCGTTCCCGTAAGGTCGGACGCCGTTTCCGTAGCACTGTTTTAGGGTCTTTTAATACTCGATCCCAAAATCTGCAAAGCAGGTGCCCATTGTTTTGATGCCATCGTCAATGGAACCCATGTACCTTTTGTATCTGGTCATAAAGTCTGCGATCATTTCATCATTGGTCATGTATTGGCTGTCTTCGCCCAAATACCCGGATTTTTCCAGAGCGGCCTTTAAGGAAGCTTCGGAAGCAAAGATGTCTTTTACCTCTTCCGGCTTACAACTCACGGAGAAGCCCATCCAGGTATCGCTGGTAACGACTCCGGGCGATGAGGTACCTCTGAAATCGTTTTCATACTCATACGAAATCCACACCTCGTTGTCTTCGAAATCAAGATTGAAATCCTTCGTAGAAAAGCTATTTTCCAAAATGTCAGTCGTATGATAGTAAACTCTGCAGCCATCCTCATGGCGGTAGGTCTCGAACTGCACGTAATCGGAACCATCTATAAAGTTGTTGCTGTTGAAGTCATTATAGGCAAACCAGCTTGACGGCTCCTGACCTTCGTAGGCATTATAAATGGCCTGTGTCTTGATGCCATTGCGAAGGGTTTCGATCCATGTTTTACCGGTAGAATCGCTAATGCCGTTCGTAAAGGACTGCTTTTCCATGATCAGAGGAGTCTTATCATTGAGGCCAACAAGATCCACGCAGGCATCATATTTCTTATACTCTTCGCCGAAATGAATCCCGAAATCCTCCCAGGAGAGCCCTAATTCGTTCAGAGCCCCATTTGACAGAACGCCGAATCTTGCAAATAACGTGTTAAAGTTTTCCTTGTAAGTTGCAAGATCTTCCGTGAATTCGTCCTCATAATAATCATAGTATAAATAGCTTTCGGAATTCTGTAAGATATCCTTGGAGAATTCCGCAAAATCCTTTCCGTCAAGGGGAATTTCGCGTGCGCTAAATACATAGGAATTTACGTGATCTTTCGTTATTCCGCGAACGTCGTAGGAAAGGTAAGTTCCGGAAGGTCTGTAAAACTCCATGATGATCGTATTGTTATCGCAATTAAAATAGAATTCAGCTTCCCCGTCATCATAGCATATGATATCGATATCCCCTGATATGGTCGGATCATAGTATCTCACCGCATAGGAGGAACCAGGGAAGCCAGTATACGGCAGCCCACTGTTTTTTAAGATATCCTGCAGTGAATCCAGTGTCTTCGCGTCTGCCGGCTTTGTGGCATAAACCGAATCGGTAGTCAAGGTGTTAGTGGAAGTTCCAAGGCTTTCTTTGCTGCCGGAACCCAAAGAGACCGCAGAGCTTTCACTTGAATCCTTCACAGCTTCCACTGTGTTTTCAGCCTGTGCAACTGCTGTTGCCGCTGTTGAGTCGCTTGCATCTGCTGCTGCTGTTGGCGTGTTCGGTCCACACCCTGCTGCAAGCATCGCTGACATTGTCAAAGCACCAAATAAAACCGTCCATCTCTTATTCATATCATATCCCTCCTTCCTCATTCTAAGAGATCTCTCTTAGATTTGATATAGTAATACTAGCACACACCGGCCGGCGAATATATCCCCTTTAGGTACATATTAAATTGCCTTATCGTGCGCCGGGGACATTCTTTCCGCCGTGATTTGTTGACGGTGCACTGATTTTGGAGTATCATTCAACTAATAGTAAACGATGGATCGTAAAAGGTGGTTTGCCGTATGAAACGCAGTATATTATTTAGAATAGCCTTGGCAGTCATTTTTTGCGTGCTTCTTGTGGCGTGTTCGGATGCTGAGGTGCCGCCGGAACTTCCGACGGGTGAGCCTATCCGATCGAGTGAGGACATACTGCAGGAAAGCAGTGAAGACATACCGCAGGAAAGCAGCGAAAGCACACCTCAGGAAAGCAGTGAGGCGTTCGGTCAGGGAAGTACCACTGGCCAGGAATCGCAAGAGAGCTACAGTCAAGAATCGCAAGAGGGCAACGGTCAAGAATCGCAAGGCAGCGGGCAGTCGCAAGAAGGCGGGCAGACCCAGGGCGGCAGTGACGGCGGGCAGCAGTCGCAGGGTGGCAACGAAACGGTGCGCACGGATGGCAAGCTTGTGGTCATCGATGCGGGGCATCAGCGCAAGGGAAATTATGATAAAGAGCCGGACGGGCCGGGATCGACCACCCTCAAGGCGAAGGTGTCCTCGGGGACGACGGGGCGCTTTACGGGGCTGACGGAATATGAACTCAACCTGATCGTCGCCAAAAAGCTCCAGACCATCCTTTTGGAGCGCGGATATGACGTCATTATGGTGCGTGAGACGCACGACGTGGACGTCAGCAACAGTGAAAGGGCTGCCATAGCCAATGACGCAAAAGCTGACGCGTTTGTCAGAATTCATGCAAACGGCTCGGAGGACAGCTCCGTGAATGGTGCAGAGACCATTTGCCAGACCAAGAACAATCCTTATAACGCGGCGCTTTATCAGCAGAGCAAGGACCTGTCCGTTGCCATTTTGGACGCGCTCTGCGAGGAGTGCGGCTGCAAAAAACGCAAGGTCTGGGAGACGGACACCATGAGTGGCATCAACTGGTGCCAGGTGCCCGTGACCATCGTGGAGATGGGCTACATGACCAATGAAACGGAAGACAAGCTCATGGCGACGGAGGAATATCAAGACAAACTTGCCAAAGGCATTGCCGACGGGATCGATGATTACTTTCAAGGAAGATAAGAACCATGAAAAAAGTATTGCAACTCTGTAAAGACGAATTTGTGCTGACGGCAGCAGCCATCCTTGCCATTCTTTCGGCCTTTTGGGTTCACCCGGATGCGGGATATCTCGCATATGTTGATTTCAGGACCCTCAGCCTTTTGTTTTGTCTGATGGCAGTGATGGGCGGCTTTCAGAGACTCGGCGTGTTCCGCGCCATTGCACAGGCACTGCTTCGGCGGGTCGGGACAAGTTCCGTACGGATTGTTTTGGTACTAGTGCTTTTGGCTTTTTTCTTTAGCATGCTGATCACGAATGACGTGGGGCTCATCACCTTCGTGCCCTTTACCTTTACGGTTTTGGAGCTCCTTGGCGAGAAGGCGAGGGATCGTCTGGTGGTTCCCGTGATCACGCTTGAGACGCTTGCCGCAAACCTAGGCAGCATGCTGACGCCCATCGGAAATCCGCAGAATCTTTATTTATATGGCAAAGCTGGCCTTAGCGTCGGAGGGTTTCTGCTTCTGATGCTTCCGCTGACAAGCGTGGCAGGCGCCTTACTTGTCATCTGGTCCATTGTTGTAGGAGTCCGTCGAGGTGCAAAGGCAGAGGAGGTCGCAAACGCACCAAACGGCGAAATCATCGTGGACAAGGCTTCTAAGCAAGTGGAAACGGTGACGGGACATGATGAAAAGAAAAAGATTTTGCTCCTGCTCATCTACTTGATCCTTTTTGCGCTGAGCCTTCTTACCGTTGCGAACAAAGTGCCGTTTGTCTTCACGCTGGCGGTGACCTTTGCTTGCATCCTCTTTTTGGATCACAAGACCCTCGGTAAGGTGGACTATTTCCTGCTATTAACCTTTACGGCCTTTTTCATCTTTATCGGAAACATGGGCAGGATCCCCGCGTTTTCAAACTTTCTGGGAGGGATAGTGGACGGTCGCGAGGTACCGGTTGGCATTCTGTCCAGCCAGGTGATCAGCAACGTGCCCGCGGCGCTTCTCCTTTCAGGTTTTTCGGAGAATTACAAGGAACTGATCATTGGCGTGAATCTTGGCGGCCTTGGAACGCTGATCGCTTCCATGGCAAGCCTGATCTCGTATAAATATCTTGCAAAGCTCGCACCGGGAAAGAAAGGACGATATCTGGCATATTTCACCGTCGCCAGCATTGTCTTCCTAGGAGTTTTGCTTCTTGCATACTATGGAATGAAACTGTTTTAACGGATTCGAAGTGATATAAAGAAGGGGGAATGAACGATGTTTTACACCTATCCTGGCGGAAAACAAAAGGCACTTACTTTTAGCTATGACGATGGGCAGGTTTTTGACCGAAAGCTGGTGGAGATCTTTAACAGGAACGGGTTGAAGGCGACGTTTCACCTGAATTCCGGCAGGCTTGACAAGAGTGGCCATCATGGTGACTTTGTCGATTCGGAGGAGATCGCGAAGCTTTACGCAGGGCATGAGGTGGCCTGCCACGGCGTGCTTCATCAGGACCCGCTTCTTCTGTCCGAGCAGGAACTGCTTTGGGAATATAGTAAAGACAGGCTCACGTTGGAGAAGTATTCCGGCCAGTTTGTGCAGGGTCTTTCTTATGCCTATGGACGATATAACGACACGACAAAGCGCGTGGCAAAGGCCGTGGGGCTGAAGTATTCCCGCACTGTGAATAGTACCCATGATTTTCGCGTGCCGGCAGATTTCCTCGAGTGGAATCCGACCTGTCATCACGCTGACGAGCGCCTGATGGAGCTTGGGCGGAACCTGATCGATTCGCCGCCGCACCGCATGATGCCGTTAATGTATGTCTGGGGTCACAGCTACGAGTTTAACCGCGACGACAACTGGGGGATCATTGAGGAATTCTGCGAACTTATGAAGGGCAGGGAAGACATTTGGTATGCGACCAACGTTGAGATCTGCAATTACGTTAACGCCATCCGAAGCCTGGAAATTTCGATGGATCAAAAGAGGATCTACAACCCGACCGCTACCGCCGTTTGGGTGCGAAATGACGTCGGGGAAACGATAGTGTGCGAACCTGGCAAGATCACTGTTGTGAAGGATTGAAGGAGAAGGAAGCGAGAAAGGAGCAAACATGGCGATCAATGAAATGATGATGATGGGCGATGAGGCATATAAAGCCGCAAAGGAGCTTTTAGAGGAAGCCAATCTGAAAGCCGGGGACCTACTTGTAGTCGGGTGTTCCACCAGTGAAGTCGGCGGCGCGACCATCGGCACGTTTTCCAGCCCGGAGCTCGCTGAGATGGTGTTCGGCGGAATCTACCAGGCGACGGAGGAAGCAGGCGTTTTCTTGGTGGCGCAGTGCTGTGAACACCTCAATCGTGCTTTGATCCTCGAGCGGAAGGCGGCAGAAAAATACGGCTATGAGATCGTGAACGTGATCCCACAGCCGAAGGCTGGCGGTTCCTTTGCAACGGCGGCATATAATTCCTTTGAGGAGCCCGTGGCCGTGGAACACGTGAAGGCACATGCGGGAATGGACATCGGAGATACCTTGATCGGCATGCACCTTCGTGACGTTGCAGTGCCCGTCCGGATCCGCACCACGCAGATAGGCGACGCGCACGTGGTTTGCGCAAAGACCCGCGCGAAGTATATCGGCGGCTCCCGCGCGATCTACGCGGAATAGACAATTGACGTGCCACTGGGGACGGTTCTTTTTGACTCGTGCCAACGGGGACGGTTCTTTTTGGCACATTTTGTCTTTGGTGACAAAATGTGCCAAAAAGAACCGTCCCCGTTGGCACGAAAAAGAACCGTCCCCAGTGGCACGTCTGGCAGGCAATTTACTTCAAGGCCTGGACCACCTGTCCGGCCAATGCTACGGAAAGAAGAGGAGGCACGGCGTTGCCGACCTCAAGGTTCTTCCGCGCGCGGCTTCCGTAGAATTTATAATCATCTGGGAAGCTCTGGAGCCTTGCGCCCTCGCGGGTCGTAAGGGACCTGGACTCTCTTGGATGGATGCATCTGGAAGACGAGGGGGTTGCGAAGTTTCGCGTCATGGTCGGCGCGGGCTTTTTCCACCACATCTTCGCATAGGTGTTGCCATATCCGCTCGTCGGGCGAAGCTCTTCGGGGAGATCCTCCTTGGAACCGCCGTCCGGCAGGGCTTCCATAATGCGGCGAAGTCGTTCGCCGTTTTTTGGTGCAACAAATTCTTCCAAGGTCTTGCTGTTTGCCCTAAGGTACTTCTGATACGCATTCTTGGGCTTGGAAGCATATTCCGTCGCGCTGCCGCCGCTTGCGATGGCAGGCAGGTCAGACAAGGCGTCCTCCAGGGTCACGTAAGGCAGAAGTCCTTCGCCATCCCCGTGGGTTGCGGCAGGGTACTGAAACACGTTCTTGCCCTGCATGCCCACCAAGATCACGCGCTCCCGATACTGCGGAACGCCATAATCCACGGCGTTTAAGACCTTGATCTTCAATTCATAGCCGAGTTTTCTAAATCTCTTTTGGATCACCTTGATCAGCTTCCCGCCCTGCATGCTCATGAGGCCCGACACATTTTCGAACAGGAAGATCTTTGGCTTTACGATCGAGAGAATGCGGCAATACTCCTCAAAGAGCCACGCGCGGTCATCCATCTGGCGCTTGCCCAGCGTGGAGTAGGACTGGCACGGAGGCCCGCCCACCAGCACGTCAACGGGTTTGCCGCCCGTCGCGGCGAGGATCCGTTCCTCCGTGAGGTTTCGGATGTCGTCATTGATCATCTTCACGCCAGGGTGGTTTAAGGTATATGCCGTCGCAATGTCTTTTTCATATTCATTCGCAAAAAGGATCCGAAAATGATCATTGTGCGCAAAGCCGTAGCTTAGGCCACCGACGCCGGCGAACAGATCGATCACGTTTATCTTCTTCATGATGCAGTCTCCATTCCGGCGGCTTCTTTGATGAGGCCCATGATCGTTGCGACGGAGTCCATCTGATTGCTTGCGGACATTGCGTCAAGATAGGTCTTGCGGTTACGATACAGGTCTTCTACGGCCTGCGTTAATTCCTTTGTCGTCAGGTCATCTTCCTCGATCACCACGGAAAAGCCTTGTTCCTTATAGGATGCGGCATTGAGAAGCTGGTCGCCGCGGCTTACGTCCGCAGGCAGAGGGATCAAAATGTTGGGCTTTTTCAGCGCCAGGATCTCGCAGATGGCATTGGCGCCGGCCCTTGAGATCACAAGGTCGCAGGCCGCAAACAGGTCCTTCAGTTCGGCCTTGACATATTCAAATTGCTTGTAGCCCACTTGGTCGAGAAGGAGATTGTCCACCTTATCTTTTCCGCAAAGGTGAACGATCTGGAAATCTTCAAGAAGCTGAGGCAGCGCAGAGCGCACGGCCTGGTTGACGTTGGCGGAGCCAAGGCTTCCGCCCATCACGAGGATCACGGGCTTTTCCTCCGTGAAACCACACATGGCAAGGCCTAGTGCACGATCGCCCTCGGCGAGCTCCTTACGGATCGGAGAGCCTGTCAGAACGGCCTTTCCTGCAGGCAATTTCTTCATGGTCTCAGGGAAATTGCAGCACACCTTTTTTGCAACGGGGATGCAGAGCTTGTTTGCCAGTCCGGGCGTGATGTCGCTCTCATGAATGATGCAGGGGATCTTCAGCGATGCCGCCGCACGCACCACGGGCACGCTGACAAAGCCACCCTTGGAGAACACGACGTCAGGCTTAAATTCCTTCAGGACTTTCTTCGCCTCTAAGTATCCCTTCATCACGCGGAACGGATCGGAAAAATTCTTGGGATCCAGATACCTTCTGAATTTCCCGGTGGCAATGCCGTGATAGGGAATGCCAAAATCTGCGATGAGCTTTTTCTCGATCCCCTCGTAGGAACCGATATATTCAATTTCAAAACCAGCTTCCTTTAAGGACGGGAGCAGGGCGAGATTCGGGGTTACGTGTCCCGCCGTGCCGCCGCCTGTCAGTACAATTCGTTTCATTTCTGAAATCCTCGGATCGTAATATTCTTTCGCAAAGCTTAACGCATCTGCTCTAAGGCTCTCGCCAGCTGATCGGGGCAGGAGGTGGACTTAAAGCCACAGGTGATGCCCTTCAAGCGGTCAATGGCCTCGTCCACGAGCATGCCCTTAACGAGGGCGCTGATGCCCTTGGTGTTGCCGTTGCAGCCGCCGATGAACTGAACGGATTCGATCCTTCCGTCCTTTACTTCCACGTCGATCGCGGAGGAACAAGTGCCAGATGTCTTATATCTCATGTGAAATTCCTTTCTGCTTGCCTGTTATATCTGCCCGAAGACCTTAGATCTCGAACATGTCGCTGAGCTCTTTCAGCGCGCCGTCGGTATCATGTGCGAGCACCTTCTTTGCCAGTACCTTGCCGAGCTGAACGCCTTCCTGATCAAAGCTGTTCACATTCCAAAGGAAGCCCTGGAACATGATCTTGTTCTCGTAATGGGAGAGCAGTGCGCCCATGGTTTCAGGAGTGAGCCTGTCGCCAACGATGATGCTGGACGGACGATTGCCTGCAAATTTCTTGTTGTTATCTTCTGCGTCCTTGCCGCATGCAAATGCCATGATCTGAGCCACCACGTTTGCGCAGAGTTTTTTCTGGCTGGTGCTGCCCTGGATGTCCACGTCAACGCCAAGCTGGCTCTCCTTAAAGCCGATGAACTGCAGGGGAACAATGTCGGTTCCCTGATGGAGCAGCTGGTAGAAGGAGTGCTGGCCATTGGTGCCGGGCTCACCGAACAGAACGGGGCCGGTAGGATAATTTACGGGCTCGCCAAAGCGGTTCACGGACTTGCCGTTGGATTCCATGTCAGCCTGCTGAAGATGTGCAGGGAAACGGGAAAGTGCCTGAGAATAAGGCAGGAGCGCCGTCGCAGGGAAGCCAAGCACGTTCCTCTCGTACACGCCGATCAGCGCGTCGAGCAGTGCAGGATTCTTCTTTAAGTCCGCATTCGTTGCAAGCTTGTCCTCTGCGGCAGCGCCGTCAAGGAAGCGAGCAAACACTTCGGGAGTATATGCCAGCGAAAGGATCGCGCCACCCACTGCAGAGGTGGAGGAGAAACGTCCGCCGATGTAATCGTCCATGAAGAAAGCACGCAGATAATCGCTGCTGGTGGCAAGAGGAGAGGTCTCACTCGTCACGGCCACCATGTGCTTGGAAGCGTCAAGACCCGCATTCTTCAGGGCATCCTTTACGAAGGACTCATTGGTCAGGGTCTCAAGCGTGGTTCCGCTCTTGGACACCAGAACGAACAGGGAGTGCGCCACGTCGATGCCTGCAAGGACTGCAGCGGCGTCATCCGGGTCAACGTTGCTGATGAACTTTGCCTCCATGTTGAAGTTCCCGGTCTGCTTTGCCCAGTTCTCCAGTGCCAGGTAGATGGCGCGGGGACCGAGGTCGGAACCGCCGATGCCGATCTGGACAACGGTCGTGAACTTCTCGCCGGCGCCGTTGGTGATCTTTCCGGCATGCACGTCATTTGCAAATTCTTCGATCTTCTTTTGCTGTGCGAGGTAGAAGTCTCTCTTGTTCACGCCGTCCTTGATCACGGCCTCGCCGAGCTGACCGCGGGTGAGCTGATGCAGCACAAGTCTCTTTTCGCCGGTGTTGATCACTTCGCCGTTGTACAGCGCCGCGTACTTTTCGAGAAGCTGTGCCTCGTCGGCAAGGGCCTTCAGGCCGTCCAGCACGTTGTCATCCACGGCCTTTGCGGCGTAAACGTAAGTCATGCCTTCTGCCATGGGAACTTGATAGTTCTTTACTCTGTCAGCCCCGGACTGTCCGCTCATCACGTCCTTCAGGCTCACCTTTTCCTTTTTTGCCAACGCGTCAAACGCTGCCAGCGTATCAAGATTTTTCCATGAGATCATATTATTTTTCCTCCTTAGGATTTGTTTCACAAACTAATAGAATTATAACTGATGAGAGGGCATTATTCAAGGGAAATTGGGGGTGGATTTTCATAAGGAGTCTGATATAATAGATAGTTAGGGAAACACCTTTGGAAAGAAAGGGGACACAGAATGAAGATCGTACTTTTGGAACGTAACAGTGCCGGCACGGACATTTCCGTGGATTGCTTTTCGGATTTTGGTGAAGTGGTTTCATATGCCAACACGGTGACCCCCACGGAGGTTTCCGAACGCGTCGGCGACGCGGACATTGTGGTCTGCAACAAATCGCCCATGCGTGCCGACACCTTGGAGGATTGCCCGAACGTAAAGCTGATCTGCGAGCTTGCGACGGGATATGACAACTGCGATCTTGAGTATTGCAAGTCCCGCGGGATCCAGGTGCGCAACGTGGTGGATTATTCCACGAGCATGGTGGCACAGCACACCTTCACGCTGGCGCTTGCGCTTTCGCAAAAGCTGATGCATTACGATGCCTACGTAAAATGCGGTGCCTATGGCGCGCAGGATCGGTTCTCTAATTTTGACCGCCCGTTCTATGAACTCGATGGCAAGACTTGGGGGATCGTCGGCATGGGCAACATCGGAAAACGCGTGGCAAAGATCGCTACGGCCTTTGGCTGCAAGGTGATCTTCACCTCCATCACGGGAAAGAGCACCGTGACGGAATATGAGCAGGTCAGCAAAAATGAGCTGCTTGAGCGGAGCGATTTCTTGTCCCTCCACTGCCCGCTAAGCGACCTGTCGCGGGATTACATTGATCTGTATGCCCTAAGGGCCATGAAGAAGACGGCATATCTCATCAACGTGGCGCGCGGGCCCGTGGTGAACAATCCGGATCTTTACGATGCGCTGAGGCTCGGGGAGATCGCAGGCGCAGGCCTTGACGTGCTTGAAAAGGAGCCCATACAGCCAACCAATCCGCTTGCGAAGATCCAGGATTCCTCAAAGCTGATCATCACGCCGCACCTTGCGTGGGCCAGCGTGGAAGCAAGAACTCGTTGCGTTCAGGGCGTATATGATAACATCGCGGCCTTCCTTCGCGGAGAGGACCGCAACGTGGTGAATCCTTAGAAAAGATTGACAATACGAGGCGTATGACATAAGATAATAGGGATATATCAAGAAAAAGGGGGTTTCAACAATGGGTCTGACAAATGGTTGGGGCGACGACATTGACGAGGAACTGCAAAATAAAAAGAAGCTGGAAGTCGGCTTCATGTGGAATTTCATCAGCACGAATAACATGATCACGAAGTTCGACCAGGAAGTTGGCGAGGTGGACAAGGATTATCCCAAGTGTGAGATCGCTAAGATGTGGTACTCTACGCTGATCGTAATGGTGATCTTTGAACTGATCATGCACAATGCGCTTGTGATCATTGGATTGCCGTTCTTTCTCCTTTATGGCATGATCCTCTTCAAGCTTTCAAAGCTGTTCAAGCGCTTTGGCTATTCCCCCGCACCCTATTGGGTGATCGCTATCGTGGTCATTGCGATCGGCGCTGCGGCAAATTACTTGCTCTGGTTCCTTCTGCCGGGCCTTTTATAATTGGAGTGTGACTTATGATTCAGAAAATCAAAGAGTTGATGATCCAGTATCAAGAGATCATCATATATGTGATCGTCGGTTTTATCGTAACCTTCTTTTGCTGGGGCGTGGCCGGCATCGGAAAACTGTTCCTTGACGTGGAGAATTCCTCCTTTCAGAACTTCGTGAACAACACGCTGAACTGGATCGCGGGCGTTTGCTTTGCATATCCCTTGAACCGCAAATGGGTGTTCAAGAGTAAGAATCCCCACATCCTCAAGGAATTTACCGGATTTGCGTCATCGAGATTTTCCACCTGGGTGCTGGACGTATTCATCATGTGGCTGACCGTCAATGTTTTCCACTGGAATTACTGGATCAGCAAGATCTTTATCTCCTCGGTGCTTGTCATGATCGTGAATTACATTTTCAGCAAGTTCCTGGTTTTCCGAAAGAAGAAAAATACTGCAGAACAAAAAGAAGAATCCCCCGTAGAGGCTTAAGGGGAATTCAAATAAAAAAAGTCGGGCAGGTCATACCTGCCCGTTTTTTATGTCGTTATATCGTTGTCACAAGGTCTTCCACAAGCTTTGCGCTGTGTGCTGCTGCCGCCTTTTCAAAGGTGGGGTAGTCCATTTCGGCGCTGTCATCTGCCTTGTCGGAGATGGCACGAAGGATCACGAAAGGAACCTTGTTTAGGTAGCAGGCGTGGGCAATGGCCGCGCCCTCCATCTCTGCGCAGTCTCCGTGGAACAGGTTGATCAGGCGCTCCTTTACGTCCTTTTTGGCGATGAACTGATCGCCGCTGACCACTCTTCCGGTAAGTGCGTGAATGTCAGGGTTGACTTTCTTGCAGGAGGCAAGGGCAAGCTCTGCGAGGCGTTCGTCCGCAGGGAAGATGCTCATATCCATCTGCGGGATGATGCCGGGTTCATATCCCAAAGGTGTGACGTCCATGTCGTGGTACATGGCATCCTTTGAGATCAGGATGTCACCGATGTCTAGCGCTGCATTCAGGGATCCCGCAACGCCTGTGTTGATCACGTGGGTGACGTGATAATGATCACACAAAATCTGCACGCAAAGGGCTGCATTCACCTTGCCGATGCCGCAGCGTACGATGACTACGGGAACGTCATTTAGGTCCCCTTCCAAGAAATCCATTCCGGCAATCTGAGTCACCTTGGAATTCAGTGCCCCGTCGATCCGAAGTTCTTTTTTCAGCGCGTCAACCTCAAGCTCCATGGCGCCAATGATGCCGATCTTATTCATCTTTTTTCATTTCCTCCGATATATTAAACAGGGTAAACAAGGCGGTCCTCACCGATGCCGTAAAGGACGTTGTCGAGATAACGCTTAGCCAGATAGTTTGCCATGCCAAGGTTCATGTCAAGATAGTTGCCGCAATCCATGGGAGAAGCGCCAGGCACTTCGCCTTGATAGTCCCGGATGAATTCAAAGGTTTCCGTGATCAGCGGAACGATCTCCTTTGAATCGAGGTCGCCTGCGAGCAAAAGATAGAACCCCGTGCGGCACCCCATGGGTCCAAAGTAAATGACCTTATCCTTATAGGTCGGGTGGTTGCGCAGGAAGGTCGCGCCCAAGTGTTCGATGGTGTGGATCTCCGCAGTGTTCATGACGGGCTCTTCGTTCGGGCTGGTCATGCGAAGGTCAAAGGTGGTGATGGTCTCGCTCCCTACCTTGTCCTTGCGGGAAACATAGATCCCAGGCTGTAGTTTTATGTGGTTGACGGTAAAGCTTGCAATTTTTTCCATATCGCTCAGACTCCTTGAATTTAATGACGGACTTACGATTACAAGTATACGTCGAAACCATGGATTTTGTAAAGGAAAGGAACGATATTTGACAATTTTACCTCAACAGTGCTATTATATAGAATGCTTTATTATGTGCTAATTGGCTTTTTGATTTAAGAGAGGGAAAGACCAGAAATGAAAAAGAGCATCTTGATCGTGGCGCTCGCACTGGTTCTTTGGATCTCCGCCTGCAGCATCCTCCCGGAGGATTCACCGATCATCCAGGAAGGTGAAGAATACGAGCAGAGTTCCAAAACAAGCCATAAGAACAAAAAGAATAAAACCGAAGAAACGCCTGAGCCGACGGCTCCTACGGAATCGCGCGCTGGGGAAGCGACGCCCGCGCCTGCAAAGACGCCCGCGCCCACTCCCGAGCCGACGCCCGCGCCGACTCCCACCAGGGAAAAGGATCTGCTTGAACTGGAGGAAGAGGAGAATCAGGTGGCCTTAGCGGGGGATGACACGTGGGTTGAACTACCGGAAGGCGGCGAGGAAGATCCGATCACGGAACGTGAGACCAAGCTTTTGCAGATCGATCCGGAGGATGCGGAGGCGGTTGCCAAGTATCCGGAAGGCGAAGAAGTTGAGCTCATGCAGAGCTATCTGACTGGCACGTGGACCGACGTGAACGCGGTGAAGCGCAGAAACATTGCAGTGATGCTTCCCAACGTATATCGCGCAGGCGGTTCCAACAATTCCCCGCAGCTCAAGCTCTACGGCATCTCCAAGGCAAGCATCATCTACGAAGCGCCCGTGGAGGGCAGGAACACGGCCCTGATGGCGATCTTTGAGGATTATGACAGGCTGAAAAAGATCGGACCCGTTGCATCTTCGAGGGACTACTTCATCTACGATGCCATGTCCTTTGACTCGATCTACGTGAACTGGGGAATGGCCCGCATTTGGACCGAGGAGCTGATCAACTCTGACAGGATCGACAACCTCAGCGCCACGACGGCCGGCATCAAGGACCCCGCGAAGGAAATTTTCTATACGGACGAAAACGCCATCCCGGACGCAGGGAAGGATTACGTGGGATATCTTGACGTCGCAAAGCTCGCAAGTACGATCGAGGCGAGAGGATATGAAAAAGAATACCGCGAGACCTTTGAGCAGGCCTTCAAGTTCGCAAACGACAAGCTCGCGACCTATCCGGACGCCAAGGACGTAGTCAAGATTTGGCCCGGCGGCAAGGTACAGAACGCCGGCGGCTACGGCAATTTCGCAGACAAGAATCCGCACTTTGAATATGATGCCGAAAAGCATCTTTACTATCGTTATCAGTTTGGCGACGTTATGACGGACGCCATGAACGGACAGAAGATCGGCGTGACAAACGTGGTCCTCAAGCTTTGTCACGGCGAAGAAAGAATGCCGGATGACGCGCGTTATGATTTCTTGGCCTTTGGAGTGCATGGCACGGGCAAGGCCTATGTCTTCACCAATGGCAAGATGATCGAAGGAACCTGGGAGAAGTCCAGCGACCCCGGCGCGGATTATCTTTACGACGAGGAAGGCAATGAGATCGTGCTGAACCAGGGCAAAACCTGGATCTGCTGCGTATGGCAGGAATTCGATAATTTCATCGTCATCGAATCCCCCGCAAACTAGATCAGAATAAGAAAAGGAACGAAACCTTGTGATCAAGGGATCGTTCCTTTTTTGATGCGAGTTCATGAGTAGAGCACGGTCTGGTCCGTGCAGGTTGCTTTCAGAAACCTATCGGATGGCCTCGCCGCGCCGCTTTTTGTTCTCCAGCTTGTTGTGGTACATGAAGCGGTCGGCCACCTTGATGAAGTCGTCCAAGGTTTCTTCGCCGCGCGGCATGTCGTAATAATATCCACTGCTCGCGTGGATCGGATAAGCTTTTTTATGGGTTTCGTTAAAGGCATCCAAGTCCTTCTCGATGGCTACAAGACACTCAATTCCGGCCGTTTCGTCGGCGTCCGGCGCGATGATATAATACTCATCACCGCCCGTCCTTGCGAAAATGCACTGGTCGTCAAAGTGTCTTGAAATGGTGGAGGCTACCTTCCTCAGGGCAAAGTCGCCTTCCGTGTGACCAAAGACGTCATTGATGACCTTTAGACTGTCCATGTCGATGACGGCAATGAAGAGTTCCCGTTCTTCCTCCTTTGCCAAGTCAAACGCCTTGCCGCCGTATTTCGTGAAGGCATTGCGGTTGTAAAGGCCCGTCAGCGAATCGTGCATGGAAGCCGTTTGGAGTTCCGCGATCATGGACTGCATCTTTGCGAAGGTCAAGGTCTCGTAGATGTTATTGCTCAGGATCACGTCAAACTGGAAGTGCGTCTGCCCCGCAGGTTGTTCATCGTCAAAGCGGATGGCTTCATATCCAAGGCAGTAATCCAGAAAATGCAGGGGAACGAAGTACCAGGCCTGGGGCTCCGGACTAAAGAACTGCGCGGGGAGCAGGTCCTTTCGCTGGAATGGAATGTTCGCCCGAGGGATCATTTCGCCGTTTAGGAACCCGACGCGCACGTCCATTTCGTCCGTATAGCGCAACATCTTGCGATCGCTGGACATGCCGCGGTTTAAGCAAACGGCGTGGCTCCGAAGGTGCGCATAGGTCGTGTTCAGGTAGTTGCCAAGGATGTCGGAAATGAATTCCATGGTGGAATGCTCGGCAAGCTGCGTGGACATATAGCTCAGTACGGTGCTTCGGTGATTGCCCTGTTGCAGGTTTTCATAATTGTCGCGGCGGATGGACATGAGCTTTAGGTCATGTCCCTTCATGCAGCCGCAGGACTCACGCAAAGAAATGTGAGATTTTAGATAGATGGTCTTGGGTTCGGACCAGTCTGCCTGCTGCTCGTCAATGAGCTTTACGCTCGCTTCGCCCATCTCCACAAAGGGCGCGTCTGCCGTGGTGATGGAAGGGGAGAAGGTCAGGCCGTAATCGAGTCCGTCATAGCCTGTCACGATAACGTCATCGGGCACGCGATATCCGCGCGCGATCAGTTCGCTTGCCACCGAAACAGCCATGTAATCGTTGGCGCAAATGACTGCGTCAGGCTTTTCCGCGCCGGCAAGGAAATGATCGCAGGCCGCGGGGCCTTGATATTTCCAGAAATCTCCGTAATAAATCTGATCATCCGTCACGGGGAGATCATAGGATGCCATAATGGATTTAAAGCTCTCGAGACGCTGGATGGCGTCAAAATGATCCTTCGGGCCCGTCATGAAGCAAATGTTCCTTGCAAAATGGTCCTCGATGACGTGGCGGATCACTGCTTCCATGCAGGTAGAATTGTCTACTAGGACAGTGTTTACGCCCGGAATGGTCATGCGGACACTAACAACGGGACAGTGACAGCGCTCTTTCACCAATTTGATGACGGTCGCCGCATTCTCCGCCTTGTCCATGGTGTCCAAGATCAGGATCGCGCCGGAGAGCTCCTCGTAGGGCGGAAGCTGGAAGATCTGCATGTCACCGATGCAAAACAGATCGCTCTGTCCGTAGCTTCCCTGAGATGAAAAAAGCGCAGTATTATAGCCTCGCGCCGCGGCTTCACGGATGATGCCGTCGCAGACCTTGTGCTGCACTTCGTTAGACATGTTTTCGGCAAAAACGCCGATGGTTTTTCTGCCATTGCCAAGCATAGCCAAACCCCCTAATCCATACCTCCTTTTATTCTACCAAAGTTATCTGAAAAAAGCAACGCATACGATTAAGTTTCGGAAAATTTGAATTCCCTCCCTGCGGTCGGGATTATGGAATGCTACGCATTCCAAGCCTTGGACGTGCTCTTTTTGGCTCATTTTGCTTTGTCGTATGCAATCTGCTTAAACAAGTTGTAGAGGCCGCTGGTGATGGCATTGTTGTCGTGGTCAGCGCCGGTGATCTCGTACCAAATATGGTCGGTGCCGTTTGCCTCGAGGAGTTCGTGGTAGGACTTGGGATAGGTGCCAACCACGGAATCACGGGTTCCACAGCAGAGAATGAAAACGTTCGGCGTGGTCGCATCATCCGTAAACTTCACGTCGCTTTCTGCAAGCTGGCCAGGGTGGGTCATGAACTTATCCGTGGTAGCCACGATGCCAGGCGCGGCGGAGATGGCGCACACATATCCAAACAGTTCGGGGCGCTGCAATGTGATAAAGATCGTCTCGCGACCGCCCATGGAAAAGCCTGCAAGATAGGTGTTCTCGCGTCCCGTGAGAACGGAATAGGTGCTTTCGATATGCGGCATCAGGTCATTTACCAGATCGTTGATGAAGTTGTCATAGGGCAGGCAGCTTTCCGCATCAAAGCCAGGCTGCTGCTTGGGATCGGAAGCGGCATACATGTTCGGGCACACGATGATCGTCTCATCGATCAGGCCGTCCGCAGCCATGTTTCCAACGATCTCCTTGATCTTGTTGCTTGCGTCGCCGGAGAAAGAATATTCATTGCCAAAGATCCCGTGTAAGAGATAGAGCACGGGATATTTTTTATCCGTGGAATAATCCGCGGGAAGGAGAATGCAGTAGCCGCGCTCAAGCCCGCAGGTCATGGAATCATAGGTCCCGTGAGTGAATTCTCCGTAGGTTACGTCCTTGCGTTTTGCCGTATATGTAACCGGGCAGCGTTCCTCTATCTCGTCATTTAATTCGGCAGGTGCTTCCGTGGCTTCCTGTACTTCCGAAGATTTCTCTTCCGTCGCAAGGCCGGTTGCGAACATGCCTTTGTCTTCCTCACTTTGCGTACTTGCGCTGCTTTCCGCCATGGTTTCTTCACTTGTGACACGATTGTCAGCAGTCATGATGGTTCCCTCCTGAACTTTCTCATTGCACGCACACAGAAGCGTTGCCATCAGGAATGCAAGGATTGCGGAGATATATGCTTTTTTCATGATAAAATGCCTCCTTACGTCGTGCCGTGCTTGGGCGATATGCCTTTTCAAGTATATCAAAAATGCATCGCAAGGTCAATTTAGATTAAAGTTGACCAAATCCCGTTATCGCATTAGAATGATATATGATGGAAACCGACACTAGTTTTGAATTGCCGTAAAGCAGAAAGGAAAAAGATGAAAAAAACACTTCTGACCGTGATCGTGATCACTTTGCTCATGGCGTTTTGTGCCTGCACGAACATGGCGCCGCTCTACAACACTGCGTCGCAGGCTGGCGCAACAAGCGAACCTGCAACAACGAAGGAACCTGAGCCGACGAAGACGCCCGACGTACAGCCAACGCCTGTCGCGACGGCAGAGCCAGAGGAGACGCCTGCTCCGAAAATGACGATCCCTCCGCTCCCGGAAGGCTTTTCAGATGCGGAATTGATGGAGAAGGCCAAGGACGAGATTTCAAAGGTTCAGTACGCTTCTTACGTTGAGGAATGGATCGACGGGAGCGGAGAGGATTATGAGAGATTGTATAACGCGTTTTTGGGATACAGAGACGACGATCTCCTGTACAACAAGGTCATCACGGCATATGACGCTGAAGGAAACGCAAGACAGGTGAAATGTTACTTAGATGGCAAGGAGGTGCTCTCAGTCGACTACAGCCACTTTGGCACATTGACTACCGAGGGAGGTTCCGAGGAACCGTCTTGGGGGCTCTGGTCGCCGCTTTCTTATGTGGAGAAGGACTCGCAGGGACGGAAAGTGGCCGCACTGACGGACTATGACGAAGACGAGGGGTATTTTCGTACCCATGAATGGATGTGGACTCCGTATGCTGTTAAGTTTTTCTATGCCTATGACGAGGAGGGGAGACTAGCCTCTAAGCAAATGTTCAAAGGCGATTCGTTTGAGAAAGAGATCGATTATGCCTATGACGAGGAGGGAAGACTGGCCTCCATGCAAGAATTCAATGGCGAGAAGCTGTATCAGACGGTTTATGGCTATGACGAAGGCGGAAATCTGATCACCGTGAACGGCCATGAGGAATATAGGTATACTTGGGACGAAAAAGGGCGGATTGCAAGCGTGACTTGCGTTGCCTACTCTGACGAGCCCCTGTATGAGTTAAAGTATTTTGAAAACGGGCCAGTGCTGATGACAAAGAAGATAAGGGAGGATAACGAGTATGTGTTTGATTATCCGGCATATCTTTTCTTTCCGAGCGCCGAGGTCAGAAATATCCTGGAAACCGGAAAGGGGTTTACTTTTTATGGTAAAAGTAACTTGTTTTATATGATAGTGCCTGAGACATTGGCGAAGAATTGGCCTGATCTTATGGATATAGATTTCGAAGCGAAAGCTCTGGAGTATTGCAGTTACCCCGCGGAGGAAGGATTATTCCTTGCAAGGATTGTCCATACCTATGACGGCTATGACGAAGAGCCCTTCGATGACATCATCGAAAGATTGCTTACACAGAAGGAACTTCCTATGAACAAAACAGTTCATACGATTGAAGGAGCGAATAACACATACGAAAATGACCGACTGACCGGTTGTTATTACTATGGCGGCGGTGGCGGATCGCCCAGGAGTGAATATATTGAATATGACGATGCCGGTCGGCCTACGGAGTGGTATGTCGGCAGCGACGGAAGTGTTTGCTACGAGATGGAATATAACGACGCAGGCCATATTTCGAAAGTCACTTACGTGCTTGAACCGTCAGGTCTTTCGGGAGACGAGGACCACCGTGAGGCGACGGTGACCTATACCTATGACGGGAACGGAGAGCTTACTGGCATGACGGGTGAGTTTTCGTATGAATATACGGATGAAAATTATACGAAGAAGAAATACCATCAGACCTACTACTTAAAGCGGTATTAGAGACTTGGGCACTAATAAGCCCTGCACGATCACGAAAGGAGATCACAATGCAGACGATCAACATCGCAAATGGACCAGAGGGCGCATCCAGACTTATTTTGGGATGCATGAGAATGCCCGCGCTTTCGAAAGAAGATGCGGCGAAGATGATCGAGACGGCGGTATCGCTGGGGATCAATTACGTGGACCACGCAACCTGCTACGGAGGCGGCGAGGCGGAGGTTCGATTTGCGCAGGCCCTTGCACTGACCGACGTAAAGCGGGAGGACTTGATCATTCAGTCCAAATGCGGCATCCGATTTGAAAACCAGACCTTTGACTGGAGTAAGTCCAACATCGTCGAGAGCGTGGACGGCATTCTGCAAAGGCTGAACATGGAATATCTGGACGTGCTGCTCCTTCACAGGCCGGATCTTCTCTATGATCCCGAGGAGATCGCGGAGGCGTTTGATGCGCTGGAAGCGGCTGGGAAGGTAAGACATTTCGGCGTGAGCAACACGCTTCCGATGCAGATGGAGCTTTTGAAAAAGTACGTAAAGCAGCCCCTGAAGATCAATCAGTTGCAGCTTTCCTTGGAGCAGTCCCAGCTGATTGATCAAGGCCTTTACATGAACAACAAGACGACGGACATGTCCATGATGCGCGACGGCAGCGCCTTGGATTACTGCAGGTTGAATGACATTACGATCCAGGCGTGGTCACCGCTTCAGCATGGCATGTTCCAGGGAATGTTTGTGGATAATCCGGACTTCCCGGAGATCAACAAGGCGCTGGAGGAACTGGCGGAGAAATATGACGTCACCAAGACGGCCATTGCCATTGCATGGATCCTGCGCCATCCCGCGAAGATGCAGGTCATCACGGGAACCATGAATCCCAAGCACCTGCAGGAGATGGCCGAGGCAGACAAGGTTTGGCTTACGCACGAAGAGTGGTATAAGTTGTATCTTGCGTCAGGGAAGTTTTTGCCGTAAGGGGTAAAAATTTAGGGAACTTTTGAGTGGGAAAATGCATCAAAAGTTCCCTAAAAAAAGAATCGTGAATGTTGAAGATGAGATGGAGTACATGAAGAAAAGGCTGAGAATCATAGCGATATGTGTGTTTGTTAAATTCGCTTTATAATGAGGATGAGGCGGTGGCATGGTTTCTTGGAATTATAAATGCTTTTGGAATAATAATCGGATTCTTGGGAGAGCTGAGAGTAGCCTGTATAGTTTTTGGCATTTCTTTCATGGCGTTAACGATACGGAATTCTAAGATTACGTGGAAGTGGTTTGGGGCATTAAGCGATGGATTTAACGTTGGTGCGACGGTTGACCATAAGATTACTAGCGTTGTCATAACATTTATGATTATGATGGCTATTTATTTGGTGCTTGCCGTTAAAAAGGGAATGGTATGTGCTTTGCTTCCTGGCGCACAAAACATATTCTATTGGCTATGGGAAATTAGACGGCATCAAAGAAAAGATAAAACGGGCTTGCTGTTGTTGTATGTATTGGAAATGATTGTTATTTTGGCATTGATTACAATTAAAGGATTGGAATCATGGAATTGAATGTTAATATAATGGGACATGGTATGATGGAGGGGATGTTATGAAGAAAAACAGAAAAATTATTTTATGTATTTCACTGAGTTGCGTTTTCATATTACTTGCGGCATTCTTCTACTGGTTCTTTTTTTATCCCTATCGCGTGCTTGGAGTTGAAAGCGACTCCAGATATTATTCGAATCACGTCGTGAGTAAGCTGACGGGAAGGGAAGAGAGTACTGCGGTTTTGGATCTGTTTGTAGGGATAGTTGTGAATGGAGAGCAGTATCATGCCATCGAGCCGGGGCGAGGCGTGGGGAAATATAATCTCTGTCCCGATCGCTATTCTGACAAAAAAAGGGAAGTTTTGCAGAAGTCAAGGAAATACAGTGAAGAGAAGTTTTTCGTTTTTGTCAGAGAAGACCTTGGCAAAAAGATTGGGGTCGTGGAAGAAAGCAGCTGGCAACTCCTGAAAGGCTTGGAGGTTTACTATTATACGCCATACCCAGACGGCAAAATATGCATCCTTAAGATGAAAGACGGCTACGGATACCAGTTTTTGGAACGCGATCAACAATAGGGGATTTTGAATTTGTGGGGCGGAGGATTGCTTGTTGTTTTGCTTGGGGCGGTTTGTTTTGTCTCGTTTTGAGGGTCAGTCGAGTGAGGCTGGCCCTTTTTTATGAGATGTGATAGAATTATAAATGGTGAAATGGTTGAGGGCTGCGCAACTTTTTTCTTTGGTTGCATGCAGTCCCATGCGGGATGGGATTAACGCGCTTCCGATGATGGCGCGCAAGACGGAAGGCGCATATGACATGGACATCGAGCCCGATGACATTGAGGTTTCGGACACCGTGACGGTGGTTTGGGAGATCATATAAATAGTGTGCTAGATTATGGAACTAAGGGAGAAAAGGTTCATGTACAAGATTCTTGTGGTGGATGATGAAGCTAAGATCACGGAGCTTCTTAAGATTTATCTGGAAATGCAGGGGATGGAGGTCCGCGTGGCGCAAAATGGTAAGGAAGCCCTGGAGGATTTTTCGGTGCACCCTGCGGACATGGTGATCACGGATATCATGATGCCCGTGATGGATGGCTATGAATTCGTTGATAAGCTGCGCGGGAAGAGCAACGTGCCGGTGATGTTTTTGACGGCAAAGGGCGACGTGCCTGACCGGATCCGAGGGCTGAACGCCGGCGCGGATGATTATCTTGTCAAGCCCTTCGATCCCATGGAGGCCGTGGCGCGGGTTTCGGCCACGCTTCGACGGGTGCACGGATATGATCTCGTGGCCGGTCAAAAGGAGCTGACCTGCGGCGATCTGAAGCTGGACCTTTCCGCAAAGCGTCTTTATAAGGCCGGGGAGCCTGTGGAACTGACGGCGCTGGAATATAAAATGCTGGTATATTTTATGGAGAATCAGGGGAGGGTCCTTACGAAGAATCAAATCTATGAGGCTGCCTGGGATCAGGATAAGTTCCCCGATGACAACAGCATCATGGTGGCGATCAGTAAGCTTCGTTCAAAGATTTCCAGTGGAGATCGGGATTACGTTACGACCATCCGTGGCCTTGGTTATCGCATGGAGGACAAGCAATGAAGGGTAAAGCGAAACGAAATCTGCAGGGATTCTTGGTCCGCCTGTTTGTCGGCGCGCTTGCACTTGTGTGGTTTATACTCTCGCTAAAGGATTTTATGCGCGGTGTCATGGCAGGCTACGGTTCCGGTGAGGAGAAGAACGTAACGATGAATGAAGGCTTGCTCTATATTATGACGGCCATTTTTGGAAGCCTTCTCATCATCGGTCTTTTCTTGCTCTTAAAAAGGTTTGTGTCCGATCCCGTAAAGAGGCTGTCTGCAAGCATGGAGAAGGTCCGCGGCGGTGACCTTAGCGTTACGATGAAGGTGGCTGACCGGTTTGAGTTCGGAAAGATGGAAGAGAACTTTAACACCATGGTGATGGGGCTTCGCGAGGCAAAGGAGCTGCAAAGGGCAAATGAAGAGAAAAACCGAAAGCTCTATGCGGAGATTGCCCATGACCTGAAGACGCCCATGACCATGATCCTTGGGTACGCAAAGCTTCTTTCGCAGGGAGAAGTGACGCAGGAGGCCCAAAAGGAGTATCTGGGAACCATCGTTGAGCAGACGGAGCATGCAAACGCCCTTTTGGAGCAGATGCTGGAGTATGCAAAGCTTGGAAGCACGGAGTATCGGCTCGACGTAAAGGAAGGGGATCTTGCGGAGTGCCTTAGACAGGTGGCGGCTGAGAGCTATTACCGATTTGAAGAAAAGAAGATGGAGCTTGACGTGGAGATTCCCGATGAAGCAATCCTTAGCCAATTTGATGAAAGACAGATCAAGCGGATTTTCTTTAATCTGATCGGAAACGTGATCACGCATAATCCGGAAGGGACTAAGGTGAAAATTGTGATGAAGCGTCCTGACGGCTTCATCGAAATCTGGGTGGCGGATGACGGACCTTTGATCGAAGAAGGGCTAAAGGATCAGCTGTTTGAGCCCTTCCATGCGGGAGAGGCTTCATATACCAGAAAAGGCGGAAGCGGTTTGGGGCTTTCCGTTGCAAAAAAGATCGCAAGGCTTCATGGCGGTGATCTGGAATACAGGGAACGGCTGGCGGAAGGATATAAAGGATTTGTGCTGACGCTTCCCTGCAAAGAATCGAAAATTTAAGGTTACGTTAAGATTAACATAGAGCTCAGTAAAGATTTGCCATGTATCATACTCTCAAAAGGAGGTGCTGATACATGGCAGATTTTATTTTGGAAACAAAGGGATTAACGAAGAGATATAAATCCTTCACTGCAGTACAGGACATTAACATTCACGTCGAAAAGAACGACATCTACGGATTTGTGGGAAAGAACGGTGCAGGCAAGAGCACCTGCATGAAAATGATCTCGGGGCTGAGTCATCCGACGGCCGGAGAGATCTCCATGTTTGGCTTTAGCGGCACGGAAAGGGAGCTGAACAAGGCGGGCGCCTATGCCCGCGTCGGCGCACTGATCGAGTCGCCCGCGTTCTATCCCAATCTGTCCGGCTATGACAATCTGGAACTGATCGCAAAGAGCATTGGCGGCATCACGAAGAAGGACATTGACGAAACGCTGGACGTCATCGGACTGACTCATGCCGCAAACCGCAAGACGAAGGGATATTCTTTCGGAATGAAGCAGCGGCTTGGCATCGGCACGGCGCTGCTTTCACACCCTGAGTTTTTAATCTTGGACGAACCGATCAATGGCTTGGACCCGCAGGGCATCGCAGAGATCAGAAAGCTCATTCAATTCCTCGTCAGCGAGAAGAACATGAGTGTCATGATCTCATCCCACATTCTTGGAGAGCTTGAGAAAATCGCCAAGAACATCGGAATCATACACAAGGGAAGGCTCCTTAGCGAATTCAATAAAGAAAGCTTCTTAAAGGAACACGACAAAAGCATTCTGCTTGAAACACCGGATGCGAGTAAGGCAATGGCCTGCTTGCAGGAGCACCCGGGATGCACTTGCACCTTAAATGAGAAAGGGCAGCTCATCATTTCGGGTTGCCAGGCTCCGCTGGGTGCCCTGATCCGCGAGTTGATCTACCAGGACGTATATATCAACCGGATCGAGGAACAGCAGCTTTCTTTGGAACAATATTATTTCGAGTTGACAAATGATTGATGGAGGGATCAGATATGTTAGGAAAATTGATAAACGCGAACCTTTTTAGAATGAGACGCTCGGCGTCGACTTACATAGTGATCGGTGCATTTGCGGCATTTATGGTCATGATTTTCTCGGTTATGCTTGGCTCACAGGCGATTTCCAGCGGGAATGCGGAATTTTCGGAGGTTTCCAGGAATATTACCACGGAAGGGCTGTTTCAATATGTCATCGCCGGCGACGTGCTGTGTCTTTTCGTGGCGATCGGAACGGTCGTATTCATTCACGGCGAAAGCTCGAACGGGAATCTCAAGAATCTCTATGGCAAGGTTTCGAGGAAATATGCGCTTGTGTTATCCAAAACTGCAGTCATTCTGCCGCTGATCCTGATTTTTGTGGGAATCGGTCTTGCGGCTTCCATGATGGCAAGTCTGGTGTTTGCGCCGCATAGCATCAGCTTTGGCGGTCATGGATGGAGCGTTGTACGCTTTACGCTTACACATGTTCTTCTGCTGCTGGCTGCAGCGTCCCTGGCGGTCTGCGTGAACGTGATCACAAACAGTACGATGGTGACCTTGATCGCGAGCTTTTTGTTTTGCCAGTTTGGCATTGCCATCACGAGTACCCTTACGGAGCGTATCCACGCATTTTGCGATTTCACATTCTCGGATTATACGCTGCTTGGCAACATGTATGCGATCACGCCAAGCTCCTCTGGACTGGAGTGCCTTCGCGCATCGGTCGTGGCGATCGTCATTATTGCGGCAACCACTCTCGTTGGTGCGTATTTCCTTGAACGCAGCGACGTGAAATGAGCCCTTACATTCGGTTTTGATTCGAACACGCGGTCTCCGCTTCGCTCCGGTCGCTGCAGATCCGAAGAACTATAGGTCTTTTTATGGAGCGTAAAGGTTCGTTTTCCCCTTTTATATCGTATGGAGTTGCGAAAATAGAGTGACGGCATAACGCGCTAAAACACACAAAATAAATACAATTCGTAGAAAGAATCAACTTTTTAACAAACGGAAACTGGAAACTTGGTCGGCCTATGATGAAACTCAACATAGTGATTGTATGAAAAAAGACCGCGTTTTGAACGCGGTCTTTTACAGAATGATGCATGATAAGATAATGAAAGACAAAGTTGTGGTGATTTTCCTTTATACCATCTTTATCCCGTCAATTATGATTTCATCGTAATTCATGTCTTCGAGTCTTATCGGGACAATCCAATTGCTTTTGCGCATGGTGGAAATGAATTCATCGGGCAATTTGATGTTATATTTCTTCACATAATAAGATAAATCTCCAGGCCAAAGCCATGTTCCGTCTGAGTAACTACTTGCAATGCCAGATGTTCCGTTGTCGGGATTTATGACATCATATGTTACGCCGGGGCTGACAATAAACTCGACTCCACTTTCTAGATACTGGCAGATTTTTGCATTTTCGTCAGGATTTCCTTTATAAATGAAATTATAAATAGAATCATCTGTTTCTCTGCCTTGCGACATTTCTTTATAATATCCCACCGTTTTTAGTTTCATTTTTTTCTGCCTCCTTTTTTCCCTGCTGGGTAATAGTCTATCCAACGCCCTGAGTTCGTAAATTGGTTGGGCCCAATTACCATTTTTCCAGTTGGATAGATGTGTAACTTGTCGGAAGGAGCCCTTACAATGACGCCCAATTTGTTTGCTAGGTTTTGTGCAAAAGACCCAGATTCGCTTCCTGTCTCGCAGGACAATAGCCTAATCTTTCCGCTGGAATAGCCTTTGTCATGCTTTAAGAATTTTGCTAGTCGTCGTTGATCAAGAACTATTTCTTTTTCCACTAGTTGACCATTTTTTTGTTCTTTGCGGAAAACGGAAATGCTATTTTTTGAACCATGAACGGCTACATCGGTATAACCAGGTTCTTTTTTGACTTTTAGAGCAACCTTTGCTAAGTCGGCACCATGACCGTTTCCGACTAGGCTGGAATCCGCCGTAACAACTCCGCTGCGCATGGCTCCTGCAGTAGAACCGAATCCGCCGTGAATGCCTGCTCCCATTAGGAATGCACCTCCTTTCGACTTGTGGAAAATTCGCTGTCGAATTGGATAATGGAGATGCCTCTGTTTTTTACTTCAAGAAAAACATCGTCAGGAGTTGCGCCATATACGATAATACAAGTTGGCTTAAGTCGTTTGATAATGGCCAATAATCCTTGCTTGAAGTATTCGCGCTCCGTACGTATTTTTATGCATCCGTGTGAACCAATACAAATAGTCCCGCCAGGTGTGATACCATTGCAACAAAAATCGTATGTGCGCTCGTCACCAGCCCTGACATTAGGCAAGACTGCCAGACCTTTAGTTTGCCACCAATGTCCTAAAGCTTTTCCGCGGTAAGTATTCCATTGTTGCATCACGAGCGGCATGTCGCGATAAATACTGAAATCTGGTGTGATAACGCCCCTGAATTTTTTTAACCGTGGTAGATATATTTCTGGTTTGTTCCAAACACGCTCAAATCCTCCATCATCTTCATAGAAGTGAACCCATTGATTGTAATCGTTGGTTTTCATGGCTTTTGAAAACGATATTAAACGATTGGGCATTGAAGATTCAGGTAATATAATGGGTATTTCAAGGATCCCATCATACTTGGCATTACGGACAAGAAATGAATGAAAAACATCTTTGCACCCAGTACGGGTGCCGTTGATTTTGGACATGACAATCCCCTCCTTTATGAAAAAAATCTCTTTTTAGGATGAAATACATAGTATTTGTCCTCCTTTTTTGTTGATTTTTTTCTCCGGATGTGGGATAATGTTCATGCAAGTAAACACGGATGCCAACATCCGGAGAATAACACCTTGATGATTGTTACCAGCAATTGTCAAGGTGTTTTTCGTTATTCGGTTTTAATGAGTTGCAGACCCTCAATTGGCATCACCTCCCTTGACCACTGGACATAATGTGATTAACGCGACATAAGGCCAATGCATCGAGATATATAAATACTGTCTGCTAGTTTAATATGTCTAGCAGATCAGAATAGCGAAAGATACGATTTCTCTGTTTGCCGTTTGTGTATAAAATCCTATTATCCACTAAAATGCCGAGTAAACGATTGATGCTGGTCATGGGGAGATGTGTCTCGGCCGCCAGTTGTTTGGCGGTGGTTATGGGATATTTATACAATGCATTGATGATCGGTATGATATGTGATGATTTTGCAAATTCACATGCCGCCGCCAGATGCTTTTCATACAACTTATTTATCTCCGAAACGATTCGGATGTGCTTGTCACATTGCCGTGCAACTGTTGCAAGAAAGAATTTTATCCACGCATTCCAGTCATTTCTTTCTCGCGTGCCGTTAAGCAAAGTGTAATATTTTAGCTTGTCATGTTCTAAGGCCTCACTTACAAAGAAGCAAGGGAGTTCGATTTGTTTCGCATAGAATAAGTATAGTGGTATTAGCATTCTTCCTACACGACCGTTTCCATCCATGAACGGGTGGATCGACTCAAACTGAGCATGGATGATAGCGGCGCGCACTAAAGGACGATAGGTGTCTGAAGGATTGTTGATATAAGAAATCAGGTTATCCATCAGGGATTGAACATTTTCGGGCGCAGGTGGTATAAATGTAATTGCGTGTGAACTGTCATTTTTTCCAATATAGTTTTGCTCTGTGCGGTACTGGCCGACAAGCTGTGGCTTGCGTTCAACGCCGTCCATGAGGATGGCGTGGGTTTCGTGGAAAAACTCGTTTGAAAATTGCTCTCGCGTAAGTATTTTGACGCCCATGTTAGAGGCGTGGAAGTAGTTGCGGATTTCAATTAGGTTTTGATCAGCACTGCTTGGAGAGGCTTGGTCTATCAACACTCCATCCAGAGTGGCTTGAGTCCCTTCTATTTTGGAAGATGCCAAAGCTTCCTTCTGTTGTAGAGTAGGCAAGAACCAAGCACTATTTACTTTACTGTCAGAAATCTTTTCCTTGTACACTTCAAGCTTTGCGGTTGCGTCAATGAGTTCGTCCAGAAAAGCAGAGTAGTCGATCATACTATTGCTAAGCGGGAGTAGTGGAGCGACATAAGAATTCTTCATGACAGTTCTCCTTCCAATTTATGGACTATTTGGTTTTTACACTACAATAATATCATAATTAGAACCATATGTCAATAAAAATGGTTTTTAAAAATAAATTACACTCAAAAATCGCAAATATAGAAATGATAATATAAGAGTAAAAGTTGTGGGAATGTTGAAAAATAAGGAAAGATGCATTGAAAAAAGTGGGAATACATTGATGTTTTAATGCCAGCCAAAGATTTCAGTCAAAATGTTTTTTAATTATGTAAAACCCAAAAATGGTTCTAACTATACAGCAAAAAAGACAAACTAGAATTGTAAGCATTCCATCGACGAGGGGGTGATTCGAACACGCGGTCTCCGCTTCGCTCCGGTCGCTGCAGGCCGACGTCCCCCGGACGTCGTGCAGCCTCTGGTCCCGAACGCGTGCATTCTGTTCGCTAGGGGTCATGTGTTCGAAGCTACGGATGTGCCGATTAGAAAAGGGATGTCTCCATTGGAGACATCCCTTTTCTAATCGGCGCGACGTGATTCGAACACGCGACCTCTGCGTCCCGAACGCAGCGCTCTACCAAGCTGAGCCACGCGCCGTCTTGGTAACATATAGAATAATAAACAAGAAATGGTGAAATGTCAAGGAGATTTCGCAGAAAGTTATATGCATGTGTAAAGGGGACGTGGTATAATATTACTTGGCACGTGCTTGGAGTTTTTGGGATGGTCAGGCCGTGTCACGGGAGGTGCAAATGAAGCTTTATGACATTTCGCAGGAAGTGTTTTCCTGCAAGGTTTTTCCAGGGGATCCGTCGCCGGAAAGGCACGAGCTGCTGAAGATTTCGGACGGCGCGATCTGTAATCTGACGGGGTTCGGCATGTGTGCGCATAATGGCACGCACGTGGATGCGCCGTATCACTTTATCGATGGCGCGAAGACGATCGATCAGGTGGCGTTGGAGCGTTTTGTGGGCTATGCATATGTTGCCGAGCACGAGGGTGCGCTTTCCGCGGAGGATGCGATGGTGATCCTTGGGAAGGCCAGAAGCCTTGACAACAGGGCCGCAAAGCGTATTCTTGTCAAGGGAAATGCCGTGATGACGGAGGAGGCCGCAAAGGTGTTCGCGGAGGCGGAAATCCTGTTGTTTGGGAATGAGTCTCAGACGGTGGGACCGGAGGATGCGCCGATGGCGGTGCACCTGATCATGCTGGGTGCGCAGATCGTCCTTTTGGAGGGGATCAGGCTTTCCGAGGTGGACGAGGGCGTTTATTTCTTAAGCTGCGCACCGATCAATCTGGGCGGCGCGGACGGAGCGCCGTGCAGGGCGGTTTTGGTGAGCCTGGACGAGTAAGCAACGCAAGACAACAGGCAATGCAAGAAAAACGATAGAATAGAACACAAGAACATGTACACAAGACTGGCACGCAAAAAGGAGGAAGAACATGATCTGGTACGTAGACGCAAAAGCTGGAAGAGACGGGAACGGAACCAAGGAAATGCCTTTCAAGAGGATCGGCGACGCGGCGAAGGTGGCAAGACCTGGTGACGAAGTGCTGGTTTATCCCGGCACGTATCGTGAGTATGTTGATCCGAGGCATGCGGGCACGAAGGAGCAGCGGATCGCATATAAGAGCGTAGAGCCGCTTGGCGCGCATATCACGGGCGCGGAGCTTCTGACCGGTTGGAAGAAATATGACGGAACCGTTTGGACGGCCAGCGTTGACAATGGCATTTTTGGAAATTATAACCCTTACACGACCTATGTTTACGGCGACTGGTATTTTGCTGGCCGCTCCAAGCACACGGGCTGTGTCTATATGAACGACAAGGCATTCTACGAGGCGGCAAGCATCGAGGCCTGCAAGGAAGCGAAGAAGTCCGAGACCTCCTGGGAGCCGGAAGCGTCCGTATATCAGTGGTATGCTGAGCAGGCAGACGGCCGCACGGTATTTTACGTGAACTTCCAGGACAAGGATCCCAATCAGGAAAAGGTGGAGATCAATGTCCGCAGGGAGTGCTTCTTCCCTTCGAAGACTGGCGTGGGATATATCACCGTCAGCGGTTTTATGATCAGCAAGGCAGCGACGACCTGGGCGCCTCCGGCAGCCTTCCAGGACGGCATGATCGGCCCGAACTGGTCCAAGGGCTGGATCATCGAGGACTGCGACATCAGCAACAGTAAGTGCGCGGGCATCTGCATCGGAAAGTATTATGACCCCGCAAACGATCATTATTTCACCTACAAGCACGTGAAGAGCCCCACGCAGATGGAGCGCGACGCCGTGTGCCGCGGCCAGTATCACGGGTGGCTGAAGGAGAAGGTGGGCAGTCATATCATCCGTCGCAACAACATCCACAACTGCGAGCAGGGCGGTATCATCGGCCGTATGGGCGGCGTATTCTCGATCATTGAGGACAACCACATTCATCACATCAATAATATGATGGAGCTTGGCGGCGCGGAGATCGCGGGCATTAAGCTTCACGCGGCGATCGACGTGACGATGCGCAGGAACTACATTCATCACTGCACCATGGGCATCTGGACGGACTGGGAGGCGCAGGGCACGCGCATCACGCAAAATCTTCTGCATGACAATCAGCGTCCGGAGTTTGCAAAGCAGCTTAAGGGCGGCATGATGAGCCAGGATATCTTTGTGGAAGTAGGTCATGGCCCGACATTGATCGACAACAACCTTCTTCTTTCCGACGTATCGCTCCGCATGGCGACGGAGGGCGTTGCAATGGTGCACAACCTGATCTGCGGAAGCTTTACCTCCGTTGGCGCAGGGTGCGACAACATTGTGGAGGGCAAGCTTCGTCAGCGTTACACGCCCTATCATATCCCGCATCGTACCGAAGTTTGCGGCTTCATGACCATTTTGCACGGCGATGACAGGTTCTACAATAACATATTCATCCAGAAGTGGCCCGGAAATGACGTGACTGTCATGAGCGACAGCCAGGAGAACGTGAAGTTCCAGGAAAATCGCCAGGTTGGAACCTTCCTGTTTGACGAGTATCCCACCTACGATGAATGGATCTCTTGGTTTGACATGGACACGGAGACGCCTGACATGGGCAAGCTTGATAAATATCATCACAGCCATCTTCCCATTTGGAGTGAGGGCAACGTGTTCCTGAACGGCGCGAAGGGCGGAAGACACGAAAAGAATGCGCTCGTGAACAATACGGACGCTGCATTTGTGGAGATCGAGGAGAAGGACGGAAAGCCTGTTCTGAAGACCAACGTTTACGACATCATTAAGGATTTCACCTGTAGCATGGTAAATTCCGACGTGCTGGGCGAGGCCTTTGAGCCTGAGCAGCGCTTTGAAAATCCTGACGGGACGGACATTGTGTTTGACAGGGATTATAAGGGCGATTCCAGAAGCTTGAATGTCATCCCCGGACCGTTCGCGCAGGGCGCGAGCCAGTTCGAGGGCTTGTGGATCTAACTTGGATTATGTGACGTGCCGGGAGTATTGGGGGCAGTTTGAGAAGGGAGGAAACGGACATGGCACAGGAACAAACAGTGGAATGGAAGGCGGACAGCGAGAATATCTACGAGCGTTTTATTGAACAATATGATGAAGCGATGAGTGGAGAGAGGGAGCTGACCGAGGGAGATCAGGACATGCGCTATGCGCTTGATCTGCAGCGGGAGCGCGTGGAGGAAAAGGGCGCGAAGCTTCGTTATCACATGACGCCCAGAGGGTTCATGGCAAATGGCCATGACATGAAAAAGTGGACGGACCGGCATTACGTCAGCGAGTGCAATTATTATACCTGCATGTGGGAACGGGAGATTGAAAGTAAACAGGGAAAGTCACGCAATCAAAAGAAGAAGATGACGTTTTATGAGACAAAAACGGACGTCATCGGCGGACACAACGTGGAGGACGAGACCTATGTTTGCCCGGGGTGCGGCGCACCCTCCAAGATCAAGGAGTTGCTGAACGGCTGTAAGTACTGCGGCGCCAGGTTCAAGATGAGCGAGCTTTATCCCAAGATTTCCAACCATTACATGGTGGAGGATTTTTCCTTCGAAAAGGGTGAGATGAAGTCCTACCTCCTGAGGTTTATGATACCCACCGGTTTGATCATGTTCTTCGGTATGATCATTGGTGCCATCGTGCGAGACGAGTGTCCGCCGTTTCGGATTTTGTCCCTCATTGGATATCTCATCGGGTCAGCCTTTTTTGGCGTGGTCGTGGGATATTTCCTCGCAAGCTTTTCCTTGCTCTTTTACACGATATTCCGCGCAGGCCAGACTGTACCCATGATGGGCGCCATCGGCGCCGGCAAGCGATTTGAGTTTTTCGTGAAAAAGTATAGCCCTGAGTTCTCCTATGAGTACTTTACGGGCAAGACCATTTCGTTGCTTCGAATGGTCCTGTTTGCAAAGGATCCGCAGGAGCTCCCTTACTATCTGGGAGGTCCTTTGCCGGAGCGCTTCCGGGACCTGGTGGACATGCTGTTCCTTGGTGCCGTAAGCTTTAAGGGTATGAAGGAAAAGGATGGCTATCTTCACGTAACAGTTGCCGCCTTTTTGGATAATGCATATATCGAGGATGGGAAGATTCGGCCAAGCGTGCGTGAAAAGCTTGAGGTGAAGCTGGTGAAGAACCTGAACAAGCCCATTCAGTACAACTTTTCCATTCAGAAGCTGGAGTGTGAGAACTGTCACGGAAGCTTTGACGCAAGAAAAAATAAGGTTTGTCCCTATTGCGGAACGGCATATAAGATCGAAGACGCAGACTGGGCGATCGAAAGCATTCGGTTGGTCTAGAAATATAGACCGCCCTTTGTACCAGTAAGAAATGATTTTGGAGGAACGTTACTTGAGCGAAGCAGTTGTGATCTTAAAGAAGGGCGAGGGCCGTACCATCAAGGCGGGCGGCGCCTGGATCTACGATAATGAGATTGATAAGATCGATGGAAAGTTTGATAATGGCGACGTCGTGGAGATTCATGATTTTGACGGATACTTTATGGGCCGCGGCTTTATCAACACGAATTCCAAGATCACGGTGCGCTTGCTTTCAAGAAAAAAAGATGCCGTGATCGATGAAGCGTTCATGGAACAGCGCGTGCGGGATGCATGGAACTATCGCAAGGAAGTCATTGACACCTCGAGCTGCCGCGTGATCTTTGGCGAGGCGGACTTTTTGCCAGGCCTTGTAGTCGACAAATTTAGCGACGTGTTGGTGGTGGAATCCCTTGCAATGGGCATTGACAAGTGGAAGTTAACAATCCTTGACGCGCTGAAGAAGGTGCTTGCGGAGGACGGCATCCAAATTCGCGGCGTGTATGAGCGGAGCGATGCCAAGGTGCGACTCAAGGAAGGCATGGAGCCTTCTAAGGGTTTTATCGGCGAACCTTTTGACACTAAGGTGGAGATCGTTGAAAATGGCGTGCACTATATGGTGGACGTGGAAGACGGACAGAAGACGGGATTCTTTTTGGATCAGAAAAACAACCGTGCCAGCATCCATAAGCTCTGCAAGGGCAAGAAAGTGCTGGACTGCTTTACACACACGGGTTCCTTCGCGTTGAATGCAGGCATTGCGGGTGCCGAGAGCGTGCTCGGCGTTGACGCTTCCCAGCTAGCTGTGGACCAAGCGACGGAAAATGCGGCGCTCAATCACTTGGAAGACAAGGTGAAATTTGAGTGCGCTGACGTGTTTGAGTTATTGCCCGCATTGGAAGCGAAGGGGGAGAAATACGACGTGGTGATCCTGGATCCCCCTGCCTTTACAAAGTCCCGCAACTCCATTAAGCAGGCCGTGAAGGGCTATCGTGAGATCAATCTGCGCGGCATGAAGCTGGTGAAGAACGGAGGGTACCTCTGCACCTGTTCTTGCTCGCATTTCATGGATCCGGAGCTTTTCGCAAAGACCATCCGCGAGGCGGCGATCGGCGCCCACAAGCGCCTCCGCCAGGTGGAATTCCGCACCCAAGGCCCCGACCACCCCATCCTCTGGGCCGCCGACACCAGCAGCTACTACCTCAAGTTTTACGTCTTCCAGGTCGTGGAAGAGAAATAGTGTGCCAATGGGGACGGTTCTTTTTGGCACATATGTGCCAATGGGGACGGTTCTTTTTGGCACATATTAAAAAAATATAAATTACGAGAAACCACTGGCATTTTCTGTGAGATTGTGTATAATACAATCATAGAAGTTCATCCATAACAACAAGCTCTTTCACACATAAGATGTGTTTTTTTGGCCGACGAGGCCATATAAGAAAGAATCATTTGACCGACGAGGTCGCTCTGGTTTGCCAGAGTAGGGTATGGTTAGCGCCATACCCTTTTTTATTCAAAACTAAATGTGCCACTGGGGACGGTTCTTTTTGGCACATAGAAAGCCGTGCACTGGTTTCCCAGCGCACGGCCTTTTGTTTGGTCGAGTGATTTGTGGAATTAGAGTTCGATCAGGGTCATGCCTTCCTGAATCGCACGGTTTACTGCAACGAGTGCATCCGCGGCTTCCTTTTCGGTGTCATAAATGTAGAGAATTTCCCAGGTATTCGGTTTTACCTGTACGCTAAGGGAAAAGCCAACTTTTAGCTTGCCATTCCAGCGGGAAGTATCCTCAACTTTCAGTCCGCCATAGCAACTAAGGAGCTTTTTCTTATCGGGACTTAAGACCTTAGTCACTGGCTTCGAGGGATCAGGGCCACCTTCGGGGAAAAGATCGTTTATGGAATCCTGGATCGCTTCCTCAATGCGGTCTTCGATCGTGTCCTCAATGTCAGAGATGGATTCCCTGATGATGTCGTTGATCATTTTTTGAAGAGACGGGATTTCCGGGTGCGCAGGAATTTCTGGCATTTCTGGGATCTCTGGCATTTCCGGGATCTCTGGCATTTTCTGGAACTCAGGTGGTAACTTGAACTCCGAAGGTAACATACTAAACCGGTTCGCCCGCATGTTCCGTTCTTCCTGCTGCTTTTCGAGGAATAAGGTCCGCTGCTCGCGCCATTGCGGGTAGCTTAAGTCCTCAAGCTCTGCATAGGTGGCATTCTCTCTTGCGGTGAAAAACCGTGCAACGGCATGCTGTGAAACGATGACGATCCGAAAGTCCGTATGCTCTCCCGTGTTGAAGGGAAGCTCGAAGACGCGGATCATCGTGTCCTCCTCGGGATCACGCTTGCTGAGGATTGGCCGAAAACGGCTCATCTTAATGCAGTATGTGAAGCGATTCTCCCAGGCATTGTCGCTGTCCGTGTAATGGATGTGTACCAGTGACTCCTCACGGTTGTCATCATTGTGACCGAGCGTCATGGCAAAGCGGAACACGTAATCCATGTTCTTCTCAAGGCCGTTTATATTGGCGCAGATCTGAGTCCAATCCCAGTTCCAGTTGCCAATCTCCCAAACCTCTTCATTGCCAAGTGCCGTCGTTACAAAACCTCTAAATCCAACGTTCGTGCTGCAAGATGCATCAAATTCAAAATCTCTTGCGTTAAAATTGATCACTTTACTCATATTATTTTCCTCCGTATCTATGGATACGGCCAGAGACTGAGTGATCTTCAGACGTATTTCGTGGTCGCTGATCATCTCAGCTCGACCGTTTTTGACGAGCCCCTCTGCCCTCTTTGGGTAAGTGGCTCCTATGCGTCTACCGTTCACGTCTGATACAATAATGTTTTTTTCTATGGGTATCATCCCCCTTGCATCAGGATGTTCATGATCTTCTCTGTTTTTTTCTATGGGTGTCGTCCCCGACCTTTCGGCCCGTCATGAACTCAGGGAGCAGTATGTACTTGCTCCACTTTTAACATTACATGATGATAAGACGGATGTCAATCACATAATATCAAAAGTGGATTGACTCGTCCCTTGGGGCAGGGTTTAAGCTTGACTTAACAGGAGGAAACATTCATGCGGAATTTACGTTTGCTGCTTAAAAGAAATCGCATCTGGGTAGGCGTGGCCGTGCTGGCAGCCATATTTTCCAACCTTTCGCAGATGATCTACACCTATTACGTCGGCGAGCTTGCGAATCGGATTGTGGGAAGGACCATGATCGGCCTGGCCTTTTTGGCCGTGCTCGGCGGCTTCTTGGTCTCGAACGCCGTGACGCAGTTTTTGAATCAATATTTCGGCCGCTTTGCTGCAGAGAAAATGGCGCACAGCCTTCGCATGGGCTATGCTACAAGGCTTCTTAGAAAGGCGACGAATGACAGGGAAGGCCTAAGCGTCTCCTCCGCCATGTCCGTTGCACAAAACGAACTTGCGCAGGCGGATGCATATCTTGGCAATACCTTTTTTGACGTTTTCGGAATGGCTTTTACCGGAATACTTGCAACAATCTTTTTGCTGCTGCAGGACATTCTCCTGACGTTGACGCTGTTGCTTCCCACCGTTCTCATCCTGGTCTACGTGCGGTTCTCCAGCCGTAAGCTTTCTGGGATCGTATCAAGTACGCAGACGGAAAAAGCCCGGATGAATCAGGTGGTATATTCTGCCGTCTCCGCATTTCCTGCAGTTAAGGTTTTTGACGGCGAGGCGTTATGCAAGGGGGCGTTCCGCAAAAGGCTTCTGGCATGGGAGGGGCACGCAACGAAAAACGGTCGATGGCATGCGCTCTACAACACATTGTCCGGAATCTTGTCGAGGGTTCCACTTTTATTGCTTCTTTTGGTCGGAGGCTACATGGTGATCCGCGAGAACATCCAGATCGGCACGCTGATCGTGTTCCTAAATCTTCAAAAGAGCCTGACCTTGTCCATTATGAACCTGCCGTCCTGGCTTTCGGGTTTTCAGGTTTTCACCACAAATCTCTCAAGGGTCGAGATAGAATAGGAGAAGCATATGATAGAGCTGAAGAATGTCGCATTTACGTATCAAGAAAAGATTGTCTTCCAGGAGCTTTCACTGAAGGTGGAGAAGGGGCAGAAGGTTGGCATTGTCGGTGAGAGCGGCTGCGGAAAAAGCACGCTCCTTCGGCTGATCGCAGGCCTGTATCGGCCTGCCGAGGGAGGCGTCACGGTGGACGGGGAAAACGACCCCGAAAAGATCAGTCAGAAGGTTTCCATTGTTTTGCAGACGCCCATGCTTTTGCCGCTTACCATCCGCGAAAACATCACAATGGGGCATGCCTTTTCTGAGGAATGGATCCGGCAGGTTTGTGCGGCATCCAATCTGACAAAATGGATCGAAACGCTTCCAAACGGCATCGATACTTATCTTGGCGACCGTGCGGACGAACTTTCCGGCGGGCAGGCGCAGCGCATTGCCATCGCACGCGCCATGTGTAAGAATGCGCAGGTCTTGCTCCTGGACGAACCGACCTCAGCATTGGACGGTGAAAATGCGGCAGCAGTCCTGGAGGCATTGGATCACTTTGGGGAAGATAAAACGGTGCTCCACGTGACACACAGACCTGAACACCTTGTGGGGTATGACCGCATCCTGCGCATGGAGGGCGGAAAGCTCTTGGAGGCAAACGCATCCTGCGCATGGAGGGCGGTAAGCTTATAGAGGCGACCGTATCGACGGAGGGTAAAGAAGAGACCTGACCGGGAGGAAGACTATGGATCGAAGAGTCGTAAGAATATTAAAGAGCCTTGGGCTTTGGAAGCGTTTTGTGGTGATGCTGATCCTGCGTTCGCCGTTTGATTTCCTAAACGCAGTGCTTGGCGCCAACATGCTGGAGCGCTTTCTTCGCATTGCGCAGCAGCAAGACGCGCAAAACCTACAGCGGAATTTCTGGAGTTTTCTGCTGTTTACGGTGTTGCTTTTTGGATATAATGCGACCATATGGGCCACTGTCTCCGTCAGGGCGGACATGCTTTTCCATGAAAGGCTACGGACCCGCCTTTTTGAGACGATGCTTTCGCAAACGCAGCAGGAAATGGAGGAGCGTTCCGCGGGGGACTGGATCACTCGGCTGAATTCGGATGTGGACAAGACGGCGAATTATCTCACGGAGCCCATAAATTTCATGCATCGGTCGATCGCGATCGTGAACCTGGTCCTGTCCTCCGTGGTGCTCATGATCCTGAATGCGAAGCTTTATCTGGCGGCGATCCTTGTCATGATTCCGTTCTTTTTCCTTGGCGCAGTGATCGTCATCCGAAAGATCCCGACCTATCGCAAAAAGGCGCAGGAAGCCTTTGCAACCTATGTGAGTTGGATGGAGCCGATCGTCAACGCCGGAGAGGCGATCCGCATTTTCGACGGCGGGCAGATCACCCTTCAAAAAGTGGAGGAGGCAAGCAAGGAAATCCTTCGTGAAAACATGAGGGCACACAGGCTCACGGCCTTCTCTTCGCTGGTAAATATTTTCTCGGGAAATCTTGGATATCTGTTGCTTCTCCTTATGGGAAATAGTATGATGGGAAGTGAGGTCAGAGATTTTGCGCAGCTTTCGAAGATCACGCAATATCGCGGCGAAATGATGCGTAGCGTCATGTGCGTAAGTAACTGCCAAAGCCGCATGAAGGCAAACCTTTCCGGAGCGATCCGCGTGGAGGAAGTGCTTGGGAAAAAGAGCCAGTAAGGAGGCCGACATGGAAGGATCAGAGGTGCAATTGCTCAAGATCGGTGAGCTTGCCGCACTGGCAGGCGTCTCCGTAAAGGCCCTTCGGGTCTATGAAAAAAAGAACGTCATAAAGCCGGTCATGGTGGATGAGGAGACGGGCTATCGGTATTATTCTCCCGATCAATTCCAACAGATCGAGGCGCTGATCGAACTTCAGGACATGGGCTTTACGCTGAACGAGATCGCGAAGATCCTGTCCGGCAAGTGTTCGAAGGAAGAACTGGATTCTTTGTTTGAGGAAAAGCAGACGGCCCTGCAGGAAATCATCTGGAAAACGGAAGCGAAGATCCGGGAACTCGATGTCATGAAAGCAAGTCTCTCGCAAGGCTCCGAAGCGGAAAAGCTAAGTCAGATGACGGATGAGGAGCGCGCATGGTATCTCGCAAAGCTCGTCCGGGTCAACGAGGAGAATGTGCGCCAGACCCTCAGCGAGGTGCTGTGGCTGTAGGCTTGTCGCAAGCATATGACGGCGCCCACAAGCATTCTTGCACAGTGCAATAAGGTTGGAGGCAAAAGATGAAGATCATACATACGGCGGATCTGCATTTGGATTCGAAACTAAAAAGGCATTTGGATGACCGGCGCGCGAAGGAGCGGCGGGATGAACTCCTTTTGACCTTTCAAAGGCTTGTGGAATATGGAGCTCATGAGGGCGTGGAGGCGATCCTCATCGCGGGGGATCTTTTTGACGCGGCCAAAATCAGTGCGACTGCAAGAAATGCCGTATATCATGCCGTAAAGAATCACCCCGATCTGCAGTTCTTTTATCTTCGCGGGAACCATGACGCAGATGGTTTTTTGCAGGACGTAAAGGATCGTTTTGAAGAACTCCCTGAAAACCTGAAACTCTTTTCAGACACATGGACGAGCTACGAGCTTTGCGGCAGGGACGGCGCGAGCGTCGTGATCACCGGCGCTGAGATGAATGCGGAGAACAAGGGAAAGCTTGCTGCTTCACTTCTTTTGGACCAGGCGAAGAGGAATATCGTGACGCTCCACGGCCAGGAAGTGGAGACCGCAGGAAAGAAGGATGCGGAGATCATACCGCTTCGAGAGTATAAGAATAAGGGCATTGATTATCTGGCGCTGGGGCATATCCATGCGCCGAAGCTGGAGAAATTGGATGCCCGCGGCGTATATGCCTACGCCGGCTGTCTGGAGGGCAGAGGCTTTGATGAGTGTGGCCCGCGCGGATTTTATCTTCTCGAGGTGTCTGCGGATACTATAAAGGCGCAGTTTGTCCCTTTCGCAAAGCGCGTGACGTACGAGCTTTCCGTGGACGTTTCCAAGGCACTGGTTTCGGATGACGTGGTAGCATGCATCCGTAAGGAAGCCAAGGCTGCAGGCGTTACGGGAGAGGATCTTGTGAAGGCCGTTTTGGTCGGTGAAACCGAAATGGATGCAGAGTTTGACTTAGGATATGTCGCAAAGGCTTTGGAGGAGGAATTCTATTTCTTCAAGGTCAAGGATCAAAGCCGCCCCAAAGTGGATTATGAGCGCTTTGCATTGGACGCATCCCTTAAGGGGGAGTACGTGCGAAGGATCCGGGAAGCAGTGCAGGTCGGGGAACTTAACGAGGAAGAGGCTTCGGAAATGATCCGCCTGGGCGTGAGATTGCTTGCGAGGGAGGAGAAGTTGTCATGAGATTGCTTCGGATAAACATTGAGAGATTTGGAACCCTCTCGCAGTTTTCCATGGATCTGAAGGAGGGCGTGAATGAAGTCTTAGAAGAGAATGGCTGGGGGAAATCCACGCTCGCAGCGTTTCTTCGCGTGATGTTTTATGGCCTCGAGGGTGCCAGGAAAAAGGAACTGTCCGAGAATGACAGATTAAAGTACCAGCCTTGGGATCAGGGACCTTTTGGTGGTTCCATTGAATTTGAAGTGAACGGAAAGCGCTATGTCGCAACGCGGTTTTTCGGGCAGAAGGAGAAGGATGCAACCTTCCGCCTGCAGGATGCGACGACGCTTCTTGACAGCAAGGATTATTCGGAACGCCTTGGCGAGGAGCTGTTTGGGATCGACCGAGAATCCTTTGAAAAGACAAGCTTTATCGACGGTGACGCGATCCGCTACCACGGGATCAACAGTGCCATCGGTTCCAAGGTGGGCTCCATATCTCAGACGGATGACCTTGCAAACTATGATGCCGCACAGGAGCAGATGAAGGATTTCCTGAACGCAAACTCTCCCAAGAAAAGGACGGGAAAGCTTTTCCAGATAGAGGACTCGATCAAGGAGTTGGAGCGAGACCTGAAAAAGATGGATGCGGCGAAAGAGAGCACGGAAGGCATTAAGCAGCTTCGGGAGCAGGAAAATGAAAAGCTTTTGCAGTGCAAGGCAGAGAGGGAGAACGCGCAGAAAGAATTAAGCGGTTTGCTGGAGAAACGAAAGATCCTGCAAGACCAAAAACATAAGGCAGAGCTTGAGGCGGCAGCAGTCGCAAGGCGTTCCCGGCTTGACGCAAGGCAGGAAAGCTTTGGCGGTCATATCCCCTTGAGGGAAGAACTTCAAAAGCTTAAGGCAGATGCTGAGGCCGTGCGTGATCACGAGATCCGTTCGGAAGGGACCGCAAAGCCAGGAGAGAATGAACGACTTGAGCGATTAAAGCGGTATTTCCGTCACGGCGTTCCGAGCGAAGCGGAGGTTTTGGAGCAGATCGGACATTGGAATTCCTTGCAGGACGGCATGCAAAAAAGGCTTCATCTGGAGGAACAGCAGGAAGCGGAAAAGCAGGCGATGGAGGCTGCCGAGACGGAGCTGAAACGCCTTGAGGCGGCAGCAGACTTAGCCGTGGCAGAAAAGAAAAAGGCACAATCCCAAAAGAAGCTTTGGGGCATTTTACTGTTGGCGGCCGGAATTATTCTAGGGTTGCTCACGGCTGTGATCCCGCTGAATTCGATCTTTTGGATCCCGTCAGGTCTCCTTAGTCTTGTGGGCGTTCTTCTTATGCTGCTTCCCGTGATCTCATCGGGAGCAAAGGAGGACATTCCCATGGGCGAGACGCAGGTGATCCGCCTTCGTCAAAAGGAGCGCGAGGAAAAGATCGAAGGACTAAAGCAAACGCTTCGTGCACAGGATGAGACAAACCGTGCGGAGGAAGCGTCCGTTCGCACTTTCTTGGAACAAAGGGAGATCATGTATTCCCGCGCAGACGCAGAGAATCTGCTGTATGAGCTCAAGAACCGAAGGGCTGAATATCAGTCTCTTTTGAGTGAGGAAGAGGAAGCAAAACAAAAGGTGCAGCGCTTGGAGGAGGAAGGCGCGGCGCTTCGCAAGGCTTTGGAGACAAGTCTGCAGGAAGTAGGATTAACCCAGACCTTCCAACCGACGCAACATGCGCAAATCCTTGACTGGATCGCGCAGACGCTTCAAAACCTGGCAGCATATGAGAGCGAAAAGAGGGAAGATGAGGCGGCGCAAAAAGCGTTGAAAGCCTTCCTGGAAGAGCATCCGGGTCTCGGATCGGCGGAAGTATCCGACCTTTCTGAGGAGCGCCTCAAAGAACAGGAAGAGGCATTAACGGCGCGGGTTCAGGAGCTTTCCGTGAAGGAATCAGGCATTCATGAAACGATCAGTGCCTATGGGCGAAGCCTGGATGAGGCATATGATGAGCTGGAGAGACTGCGTGAGGAGCAGGAGCGCCAGGAAGCCTTGAAGGAAGAGCGGGATGCTTTGGCCGCACGCTATCAGCTTGTCGAAAAAACGGATGCATATCTTAAAGCCGCAAAGGAAGGGTTTATTGCAAGGTTCATGCAACCCGTGAAATCAGCATTTGACGGGTATTATGAATTGGTGACGGGGCGCCTTGGGAGCGGCGCGGAGTTCCAGATTGACGCCAACATGAACATCTACCGCAAGGAAGTCGGGGAATTCCGTGACGTGGAAGCGCAGAGTGAGGGACTTGGCGAAGTGATCGGACTGTGCATCCGCATGGCACTTCTCGACGTCATGTACGAAAAAGAAGGGCCGCTTGTGATCTTGGATGATCCGTTTTCGGGGATGGACGCAAAGCACCTGGAAGGAACGAAGAAGTTTTTGGAGAAGGTGGCGGGGAAGTACCAGATTTTGTATTTCACGTGCCATGAGAGTAGGGGGATGGTGTAGAGTTAGTTTGCGCTGGTTCCTCCCTCATTCGCACAACCTGCGGTTGTTGCTCATGAAGGGTGGGAATGCAATACGAAAAGAGTGTCGATGCACGCGCAAATGGAAATCGGCAGCGCTGTTTTACATCCATGAGCAAAGGAGCTCATGGACGTAAATCGCATCAAACAAAGAAGGAACGGATCTCATGCAAGCATGGATCCGTCCCTTTTTGTTTTCTGCTAAAACAGCGCTTGGGTATCACTTCAAGTATGGTACTTACAGCAGTTACATAATTTTCCTAAATTCGTGAATGTGGTACTCTTTGTCGTATTTCATTTCGCAGGGGATCATGTCGTGGAGTTTGTAGCCTTTGCCTACGAACTCGGAAGTGCGGATCTTTGTCGTGGTGTCATAGAAAGCATCTCTTGCCGCATTGTAGAAGACCAGGCGGACCTTGGTCGTTTCGCCTTTTGTATCGACGGCCCCCACCAAGCCTCTGGTCGCACATTTGATCCCTGCGCCATCCATGGGCTGGAAATTCTCAACCTTCAATTGTTCCTGTAATTCTTCAGGAATGCCTGCCAACAGCTCTTCAAGCTTTTGGCCGCTCTTTTTTCCAATGACAAAAACGACAATGGTGAAAACACCGATCACGACAGCTGCGACAATGATGCTGATGATCAAGTCATGCAAACTCATATTCCACATTTGTTTAACCTCCTATAGCATTATAGTTTACCCTACCCGATTTCATCTTAGCACATGGCATATTTTGTTGCAAGCGCAAAATAAACATATTCTAACGGCAAATATTGAGAAAAAGATTGTTTCAAAGACGCAAGTATGATAAAATATTATCATGTATGGGCTTCTTTTTGAGGGGCCCAATCGGAGAGAAGAAATTCAAGGAGGAAGGATCTTGAGTAGATTAACTTTGATCAAGGAAAATCAGTCTCAGGTGACTGTGGACTCGCTGTCCAAGGACTTGGAGCGAAGGATCGTGGCGAACCCCACGGGTTCATGTCCCGTTGACATGACGAGTTCATTCATCAAGATGTGTCTTGCCCAGTCCTGTGGTAAGTGTGTGCCCTGCCGCGTTGGACTCAACCAGCTGGCAAGGCTGTTTGATGACGTGCTGAACAATAATGCGGACGAGGAGAAGTTAAAGCTCATCCAGTCCACGGCGGAATCCATTTATCTTTCCGCAGACTGTGCGGTAGGATATGGCGCAGCCGAGATCGCGCTGAAGTGTCTCGAGGGTTGTCGTGATGATTTCCTGACGCATATCCGCGAGGGGCATTGCTCCTGCAATTCCAATGAGCCCGTGTCCTGCGTGAACATGTGCCCTGCGCACGTGGACATCCCTGGTTACGTTGCATTGGTGCATGAGGAGCGTTATGCGGACGCCATCCGCCTGATCCGTAAGGACAATCCGCTTCCTTCCGTTTGTGCATATGTTTGCGAACATCCTTGTGAGAATCATTGTAAGAGAAATCTTGTGGATGCAGCCATCAACATCAGAGGCTTAAAGAAGATGGCGGCAGATCATGCCGGAGAGGTTCCCGTGCCCGAGTGCGCAAAGGCAACTGGCAAGAAGGTAGCCGTGATCGGCGGCGGCCCCGGCGGTCTTTCGGCAGCATATTTCTTATCCCTCATGGGCCATAAGGTGACCATTTACGAGCAGAGAGCAAAGCTTGGCGGCATGCTTCGTTACGGCATTCCTAACTACAGATTGCCGAGAACGATGCTGGACGCAGAGATCAAGCAGATTCTCTCGACGGGCATCGAGGTTCACACCAACGTCAGCGTCGGAAATGACATTTCCATGGACGAGATCGTGAAGGAGTACGATGCGTGCTTCGTAGCCGTTGGCGCACATATCGACAAGAAGCTTGGCATCGAGGGCGAGGACGCAAAGAGCGGCGTGATCAGTGCCGTTTCCATGCTTCGCGGCATTGGCGATGACATTTACCCTGATTTCAAGGGCAAGGAGATCGCGGTAGTCGGCGGCGGAAACGTGGCCATGGACGTGGCAAGATCGGCCATCCGTCTTGGCGCATCGAAGGTTTCCATCGTTTACAGAAGACGTAAGGCAGACATGACGGCCCTGAAGGAAGAGATCGAGAGCGCGGAGGCTGAGGGCTGCGACGTACTTGAACTGATGGCACCCGTGAAGATCGAGCTTGACGGGGAAGGCAATGCAGTTGGTCTTTGGATGCAGCCGCAGATGATCAGTAACGTCGTGAACGGCAGACCTGCACCGAAGAAGGCAAACAAGGAAATGATCCTGCTTCACAGCGACGTGATCATCGTTGCGATCGGTCAGGGCATTGCGACGGAATATTTTGAAGAGACCGGTATTCCCGTAAAGCGTGGTACCTTTGCGGCACAGGATACCGGTAAGATCACGACGTCCGAAGGCATTTTTGCCGGAGGCGACTGCGTGACCGGTCCCGCAACCGTGATCCGTGCCATTGCGGCAGGTAAGGTTGCAGCGGCAAACATCGATGAATATCTTGGCTTCCACCACGTGATCACCGCGGACATCGACATTCCGAGGGCAACCCATGATGACAAGCTTCCCTGCGGTCGTGCCGAGGTTCCCATGCGTGACGCATTCGATCGGAAGGATGACTTCGATCCCGTTGAAAAGGGCTTCTCCTGTGAGGAAGCCTGCCATGAGTCCGGTAGGTGCCTAAGATGCGACAACTTCGGATTCGGATCATTTAGGGGAGGGAGACAGAGCAGATGGTAAACTTAACAATAGACAATAAGCCCGTGACCGTCGCAGACGGCACAACAATCTTAGAAGCCGCCAGAAAGGTCGGCATCAACATTCCCACCCTGTGTTACCTCAAGGAGATCAATGAGATCGGCGCCTGCAGGATCTGCGTGGTGGAAGTGGAAGGCGTGGAAAGATGCGTTACTGCCTGCAATACCGTGGTAACGGAAGGCATGGTGATCCACACCAACAGCGCGAAGGCCAGAACCACCAGAAAGACCAACGTAAAGCTGATCCTGTCCCAGCACAAGACGAACTGTACGACCTGCGTACGAAGCGGCAACTGCACGCTGCAGACCGTTGCAAATGACCTGAACATCACGAAGATGAATTACGATTCCGTGATCGAGGAGAAAAAGTGGGATCGTAAGAGCCCTCTGATCCGCGATGCGTCCAAGTGCGTGAAGTGCATGCGTTGCGTACAGACCTGTGACAAGGTTCAAGGCATGCATGTCTGGGACGTGGTCAACACGGGTTCATATACCACCGTTGGCGTGCGTGACAACAAGCAATTCTGCGACGTGAACTGCACCATTTGCGGTCAGTGTATCGTGAACTGCCCCGTAGGTGCCTTGAGAGAGCATGATGACGTAACAAAGGTGCTCCTTGCAGTTGAAAATTCGGAGCTGATCACTGTAGTTCAGATCGCTCCCGCAGTAAGATCTTCCTGGGGTGAGGATTTTGGTCTTTCGAAGGAATTTGCGACCGAGAAGAGAATGGTCGGAGCCCTTCGCAATGCCGGTTTTGACTATATTTTCGACACGACGTTTTCCGCAGACCTGACCATCATGGAAGAGGGGAGCGAGCTTTTGCAAAGGCTTCCTGAGATCAAGGAATCCGGCATGCCGATGTTCACCTCCTGCTGTCCCGGTTGGGTGCACTTCATGCGGAGCGAATATCCTGACATGCTTCCGAGACTTTCCACGGCGAAGTCGCCGCAGGGAATGTTTGGTGCGGTTGCAAAGACCTATTTCGCCGAAAAGCTTGGCGTAGAACCCGAGAAGATCTTCTGCGTGTCGATCATGCCTTGTACCGCAAAGAAGAAGGAGATCACCTGGAAGAACAGCGGAGATTACGTGGATGCCGTTCTGACCACCAGAGAGATGAACCGTCTGATCAAGACCTTCTTCGTGAATCCCGAGGAGATCCCAGAGGATGATTTTGATTCACCCCTTGGCACCGGTACTGGCGCAGGCGTGATCTTTGGCGCGACCGGCGGCGTGATGGAGGCAGCCCTTCGCAGTGCTTATTATATGGTGACGAAGGAGAATCCTCCCGTGGATGCCTTTAAGGACGTTCGCGGCTTAAAGGGCTGGAAGGAAGCAAGTTATGACGTGGCAGGCACGCCCGTGAAGGTGGCAGTGGCCAGCGGTCTTGTGAACACGAGAAAGCTCATGGAGGCCATTCGCAACAAGGAAGTGACCTATGATTTCGTTGAGATCATGGCATGTCCCGGCGGTTGCGTGAACGGCGGCGGACAGCCCATTCATCACGATGGACCCGACGTGGCCGAGCGTGCGGGCGTGTTGTACGGACTTGATCAGAAGAACAATCTCCGTTACTCTCATGAGAATCCAGAGGTCATCAAACTCTATGAGGACTTCTTTGGAGAACCCTTATCACACAAGGCACACGAGCTTTTGCACATTGAGCATATTGTGGAATAAGGAATGATGAAAGAGTCGAGAGCAGGGAGTGATCCCTGCTCTTTGTTCGCGTATAATAAAACTCTAATATGAAATGGAAACTAATTGACATAAGTCGCACATGTCGGATATGATGAAAATATGGGAGGTGATAGGGCATGAAGAGCGTACGGATCATTGTTTTATTGTTAGTTGTTAGTTTGCTTATTGGATGTCAGAATACCGTTTCGAAGGAAACGCATAGTACGCCATCCGCGGATCAAACTAGCGAGCCAGCAAAAGATATAGTTCCTTTTGAGATTCCAAATGAAATGAAGGTATATGAGTATGATGCCGAAAACATCTTGGGATTATGTGCAACATATGTAATGCCTGGGTTTTTCGCATGTAGATTCACGACCGATAAGGTTTTTGCCCAAGAATATGACAAGGATACATATGAGTCCTGTGGTTTTGTTGATTCAGGAGATGTAATTGTGCCATATCCTAGCGAAACCGTTTTGTCTGATGACTGCCTGTATATCATTGTCAGATATGAAGGAGAAGAATTGCCTGGAATCTGTATGCAGTCACAGAAGGGAATTAGTTTTTCAGTAAAGAGCCCGGCAGAGCCCCTAATAAAGTATACTAGAATAGATGACGGGGATGCTTTAAATCAGCGTTTTATTCAAGTGACACAGAAATACGACTCAAAGCTAGAAAAATGGAATGAAAAGGAAGAGTTGGATGAACCTATTAAAATCAAAGTAGTATTTGATTAGTGGGATGATTGGCGAAAGATGATTAGACTGGGGGAGAGAGATGAGAAGAAGATTTTGCAGGCTTTTAATGTGTGCTGTTCTTGTGGTACTTATGTGCCTAAATAGATTGGACGATTTATGCGTCGTCCATGCGAAAACCCCAGAGCTTTCCGCACAAAAAACGAATGAATTTGGGAATGATTTGGGTTCGGTTTCTTTCCAGCATGATGAGGTCACGATAGATTTTAACTTGAACGGGAACTGGAATTCTGGACACAATATTACTGTTGTTATTCACAACGATTCAGAGATTGATTCTATTGAGAATTGGCAATTGGACTTTGATTATCCAGTATCCATTAGCAATATTTGGAACGCGAACATAAACAGCTCAGAGAATAACCATTATGTGGTTAAAAACTGTGGTTGGAATAAGGACATAGGAGCCCAGGAAAGCGTGACTTTTGGTTTTTCCTGTAACGATGCTTTTGACGGCTTCCCAGTTGACTGTCGTCTGCATGATGGAAGCAGAAGCAAATTGGATTTCGATTCTTTCAAAGTGTCGATATCGAACTCTTGGGACAATGGATGCACGGGAACGATTGTGATCAATAACACTTCCGATCACAGGATTGAGGATTGGATGGTGGAGTTTGATTGCTATGGCATTGTCGAAAGTGTTTGGGATGGACGGGTGGTTGCGAATAATGGTAATCATTATACTGTAAAAAACGCAGGATATAATTATGCAATTGAAGCGGGGGCTTCTGCATCGTTTGGCTTTCTGATCAGTGGAAAAAATGATGCAGATTGCATATGCAATCTTATGCTCATGGCAGATCAGGAAGAGCTCATTAGCAATCAAGATACATCAATAAGTGTTGAAAATGATCCAGAAATCGGAATAATCTATCGAAAAGCATTTGACAAAGAAGATATTTGCTTTGATGAAGCTACGGGTGTTAAATATCTTGAGAACCAATTGCTGATCAGCGCATTCCCGGGGGTTGATAAACAGATAATTGAGAAGATGGCTGCTGAGATTCAGGCAGAGGTGGTTGGTTATATAGAGCTATCAAACGATTACCAATTGGATTGTTGGATAATCGGACATTTGAAGACCTAAATGTGCTCTGTGAATACTGTATGGGTTTGCCGTATATAAGCTATTGTTCGCCTAATTATTCATATGTTGTCACAAAGGACGATAATTCGCCTTGGGAAGACGCACTTTTTACTGACAACTTAAGGGCATGGCAGAAATCAGATTTTTTGACTGTTTACTATAGTGATGAGTCCTCGGTTCCAGATGAGGCAAGTCTTACATGCTTGACTGGAGACAACTGGGGATTAAAGGCTTTGAATGTTCCAGCAGCATGGGAAAAGAATGAGAATGCAAGTCCTGTAAGAGTTGGGATTTACGATCATGGATTTGCGTCATGGCATGAAGATTTATCTTTTGAAAAACAGTATAACAATGATCAGTCTGCCGATGACGGTTCGCATGGCACGCATGTGGCCGGAATCATTGGCGCAAAGCATAACGGAATTGGCATGGCTGGTGTATGCCCCAATGTTAAGCTATATACATATTCGTTTGTGGGAGGTGATTGTGATATTCTTGCAGATAAAATTGCGTTTGCATCATTGATAGGGAACCATGTAAAGGTAATAAACTACAGCCAAGGCATTGCGACAGAGGTAGAATATGCGGCATCAAAAGGAAATGAGAAAGCCAGAAACGCAATCTTAAACAACGGTAAGATAATGGAAGAGTTTTTACTTAAAGTATATGGATTGGGGTATGATTTTCTTATTGTTACAACCGCAGGAAACACAAATGATAAAAGGTTTGTAAAGGCTGATAATATTCTGAAATTTCCTTATGGCTATAAGGAAGCAGAAGCAGACGATTCTAGTGCGACCAAAGATGTTGAAATACTTGCATGCTATAATTCGGCACTAAATAGTATTATAAATCCCGTTGTCAGAAATAGGATTATAACCGTTGGTTCCATAGGGCATCTTTATCATGGTAATGTTCTAGATAAATACAATGTGCATCGGTGCACAAATGCAGGGGACAGATTAGATGTGTTCGCTCCGGGCAAGGAGATTCTTAGCACGGTACCTTCTGATTTTCCAAAAACAGAAGTAAAAGGGTACGCTCTTATGTCCGGAACATCGCAGGCGGCGCCATATATTTCCGGAATTGCCGCGCTTATGTTTCAGGCAAATCCGCAGATAAGTGCAAGGGAAGTAAAGAGGATTCTTTGTGATTCGGGCAACAAAATATGCACTTTTACGGATGGGCTAGGATTTGAACATCCCATGCCAAATGCGGAAATCTGTGTGACAAAGGCTGCCGAAGCACCTGGATCGAATCAGTCTCAAAATGAAGGCTACAATGGGATTATTACTGGGCAAATGACAGACTTGGAGGGGAAGGGAATCAAGGACATGACGGTTTGCGTAACGCATTCCGGTACGGACGTGGAATCAAATGCCAGCATATTCTGCTTCCAAACCAGTGCGGATGGAACTTATGTCTGTTCCGTGCCTAATGGTACATATGATATTTTGATCTACAAAGAAGGTCGAGTTCCTTGCAAGATTTATGGGGTAACGGTCACGGCAGAAGAGGTTACGCAACTGGAAACAATTTATGTCGCAGGGCTGGAAATGGATACGTACGGCGCAAAACTGGCGCAAGGAAAGGTGGCATATTCAACTGGTAAGGGGATCCCTAACGTAAGGATTCGGTTACGGCTGGGATGGAACAACCTAACGGGGGCATATGTAAGGGACAAATCCGGCAACATCATCCAAGCGACCACGGATTATGATGGCATGTTTAGTTTTTATGTACCAAGGGGTATTTATACGATTGAGATTTTTAAGGAAGGCTTAGATTTTGGACCACGTAATGCCATCTTGATGAGGTAAGACTTAGTTAAACAAAAGCGCCGGAGTGGAAAGCACTCTGGCGCTTTTTGTCGAGTTTTTTATCTTGTCGAGATTCTTTTGCGCCTACAGGCGGATGTTTCGGATGGCGGCTCTAAGGGGAAGGACGCTGGCCGGTGAAACGGAAAGCTCATGGACACCCATGCGAAGGAAGGTCTCCGTAAGGGACGGGTCGGAAGCAAGCTCTCCACAGATGGCGACGGGGATCCTGTTTGCGCGTGCATTTTCCACAGCCGTTTTGATCAGCCGCATGACGGCCTCGTGGTGCGTGTCACAAAACGGTTCCAGACTTGCGTTTTGCCGGTCGAGAGCGAGTGTATATTGCGTGAGGTCATTCGTGCCAATGCTGAAGAAATCCACCAAGGGAGCGAGCCTATCGCTGATCAGGGCGGCAGCAGGCGTTTCGATCATAATGCCAAGCTCCGTCATTTCGTTATAGGGGATGCCCTCTTTTTCAAGCTCGGAGCGCACTTCCTCGCATATACTTTGGATCTGCGTCACTTCAGAAGTGCATGTGATCATCGGGAAAAGGATGCCAAGGTTTCCGTAAACGGAAGCGCGGTACAGCGCGCGAAGCTGCGTTTTGAAAAGTGACGGCTGTGTCAGGCACAGGCGGATGGCGCGAAGACCAAGCGCGGGATTCTCTTCATGTGCTAATTGTAAGGAGTCTAGCTGCTTGTCTGCGCCGATGTCAAGCGTTCGGATGACGACTCTCTTGTCACCCATGAGCTCAAGCACCTTGCGGTAGCTTTTGAACTGCTCCTCCTCGGAGGGAAGGTCCTTTCCGGAAAGGTACAGGAACTCGCTGCGGAAAAGGCCGATGCCGTCCGCACCGCATTCTAAGGCGTCTGCCGCCTCCTGCGCGGAGCCTATGTTGGCACAGATTTCCACCTTCGTGCCGTCCAGGGTGATGCTCTCCTTGTCCTTTAGGCTTTGCAGCCTTTCGGATTCGTCCTTGCTTTCTGCCTGCTTTCGCAGCATGGCAAGGCGCGTTGCGGAATCAGGGTTGATATATACGGTTCCGGTAAAGCCGTCAACGATGATCGGCTCGCCGTCTTTTAAGTCTTTCAGGAATTCTTCGCCAATGCCTACAACTGCCGGGATACGCCGGCCCTTCGCGAGAATCGCCACATGTGAGGTTAAGGACCCTTGTGCCGTCACAAAGGCGAGGATCCGATCCTTATCCAGCTTCATGGTATCGCTGGGCGTTAAGTCCTGCGCACACAGGATCAAATTTGCGCCCGACGTCATGCTTCCGCAAACAATCGGGTCCGCACCTGTGGTTGCGCCTTCAGCCACCTTAGTTTGTGAGGCGACATCCTTGTGCGTGCCCTGTCCATCCGAGACAGAGGCGAGGCACAGGATCAGGCGTTCTGCCACGTCACAAATGTCCGAGGAGCGCTCCGAAAGCATAGGATCACCGAGCGACGAAAACATATCCGCGATTTCCTTGGCAGCCTCTGAGACGGCGTGCTCTGCATTGCAGGACTCTTCCGAGATTTTTTGCTTGATCAGCGTCTGGAATTCCTGATCGGCGAGCAGCATTTCATGGCCCTCAAAGATCTGCGCAAGAGAGGCGTTGGTCTCTTCTTTTGCCTTGCTTTGAAGCTCGCGGAGCTGCTGGAAAGCGATCTCGTTCGCGCGCTCAAGGCGTGCAAATTCCGCGGGAATCTCCTTTGCGACGTGGGAAGACACGTCAAAAGACTCACGCTGATACATGGCCGTCGTTCCAAAGGCTATGGCGCCGTAAACGCCCTTTCCATGATAGGTCTTCATCCTTCTGCCTCCCTATAATTTAATATTCCTTTTTGCTCATGATCCCTGAACTGATCTTCATGGCGATGAAGAAGATGACAAAGGCAATGACAAAGCATGCGATAAGGACGGCGTATTTCGGAAGGGAAGAGAGCTTGGCAAGGAAGTATTCAAGCTCGATCCTGTCAGTGTCCTTGAGCAGATCCATAAAGATCTTTTTGCCAAGGAAGGCGGTGCCGACCACCAAACCGCAGATGACGAGCAATACGATGCGGCCCTTATCAGCACCGTACTTTAGGTTGATGGGGATCATCACGCTGATGATGATCAGGAAGAACGGGACGAAAGCGATGTCCATGCCCAGCAGGTCGAGAAGGTCAAACTCCTTTTGCTGAAGGAGGATGGTGATAAAATGTACGACAACCCCGGTACCCCAGCTGACAAACAAACCGATCAGAGAGAAGAGGAATTTCTCCTGGGCATAGGTCTTGCCGCTAACGGGAAGGCTCATCAGAAAAGGCATGCCGTTATCAAAGGTGTCATAAGAGATCGTCGTCAGCACCAGCAGGGATCCGATCATCGTAAAATAGGATACCACAAAGGTGCTGTCCATTGCAAAGCTCAGCATGATGGCGCTGGCAATATAGATGATAAACAATTTTTTCTGCTTGATCAAAATCAAGATATCTTTTTCTAATAGTCCATTCATGTTATTTCCCTCCAAGCATGATCATGATCATGTCATCAAGATTGCCGTTTTCAACTACGATATTAGGATAGTTGTCGAGATAGAATTGTTTTTCGTTGGTCAGACAGGAGTAACCAAAGGACTCCTTTCTTTTTGCGATCAGATATTGCTGATCAATCTTTGCAAATTCATCCTCGCCGATCTTTAGGATGCCGTATTGACCGAGGATGGTGTCCGTGTCTTCATGTAACAGGATCTGTCCCTTGTGGATCATGTAGATATCATCGCAAAGGCCTTCTAAGTCAGAGGAAATGTGAGAGCTGATCAGAATCGAGCGCTCATTGTCCTGGTCCAAATAGTTGCGGAGCATGTCAAGCAGCTCGTTTCTGGCGAGGACGTCAAGGCCTGAGGTGGGCTCGTCGAGAACCAAAAGCTTTGCATTATGGCTGATGGCCACGAGAACGCGGAGCTTTGCCTTCATGCCGGTGGAGAAATCCTTGAGATCCTTATCCATCGGAAGTCCCTGCTCCTTGCACTGCTCCAAAAAGAATTTCTCATCAAATTCCGGGTAGGTTTTTCTTAGGATTTTTACGATCTCCTTGATGCTCAGCATCATGCTAAAGCCGGAATCGGAGAGCGCAACGCCAAGGTTTTCCTTATCCTTGGAAGAAAAGTGCCTAGGATCCGCTCCCAAAACCTCGATGGTTCCGCCGTCCGGCTTGATGAGGCCCAGGATCGCTTTGATCGTGGTGCTTTTTCCGGCGCCGTTCTTTCCGATGAGGCCTGTTACGGTCCCTGCGGGAACCGCTAAGGAAATGCTCAGTGAAAAATCTTTATAGTTCTTTTGAAGATTTGTAATTTTGATCATATTCTTTTCAATCCTTTTCTGATCTTTTTGAAACGTTGGTTAATTGTCTGCGAGAATAATCTCCAGTATTTCACGGATCTCATCATCCGTGAGGCCTACGGTTTTTGCCTTGGAGACGGCAAGGGAGAAATCCTCCTCCACTGCCTTTTTACGGGCTTCCACTGCAAGCTGCCTGTCCATGGCGGCAACATAGGTGCCCTTTCCGTGCACGGTGACCACGAAGCCTTCTTCTTCCAGCTTGTCGTAAGCCTTCTTGACGGTCAGGGCGCTGATCTTTAGTTCATTGGAGAAGGTACGCACGGAGGGAAGCGCTTCCCCCTCGGCGAGACCGCCCTCAATGATCTCTTGCTTGAGCTGAGCTACAAGCTGCTCATAAACTGGCACCATGGATGAGTTATTTAAGATAATATGCATATTTTTGTTACCCTTTCTTGTAAACAGTGACTTTGTACGCGCTATACAAGGTTCTGGAGACACTTGCGCAGGTGTCATCCCGCTGTCTACAGTAAACAGTATATAACAGTTTAGAACTGTTGTCAACTGTTATATGGTGTTTATTCAAAAAATTTTATATATCCTTCCGACGTGGAGCCGGGGAAGGTCGATAAGATGGCAGTTTTCAACAAATGCAATGCTTGAAGAGAACGCGGAAAGATGATATAATAATAGAAATTTGGAACTGCGTACTAAAGGAGGTCATCATGGCCAAAATCGGCATAGCTTCAGACAGCACTTGCGATCTTTCTCAGGAATTACTGGACCGGTATGGGATCGCCATTCTTCCGCTCCACGTAATACTGGAAGATAAGGAGTTCCGCGACGGCGTAGACATCACGCCCAAGGACATCTATGCCTGGTCAGATCAGACCAAGAAGACGCCCAAGACGGCAGCTTTTTCACCGACAGAGGCGGAGGAATTCTTGAAGGAACAGCTGAAGACCTGTGACGAACTGATCTTTTTTGACGTTTCCGACACCATGTCGTCGAGCAGGAGCGTCATGCAGGTGGCGGCGCAGACGATCGGTGTTTCAGACAAAGTATATGTGATCGATTCCATGAATCTTTCCACGGGCATTGGCCTTCTTGTCGTGGAGGCAGCCATCCTTGCGAAGGAAGCGGACAGTGCCAAGGCGGTTGTGGATGAGGTGCTCGCGCTAAGACCCAGGGTGCGTGCAAGCTTTGTCGTGGACACTTTGGTATATCTTTACAGGGGCGGCAGGTGCAGCGGCACGGCGGCGCTCCTTGGCAGCACCATCAAGCTTCATCCCAGCATTCACGTGATCGACGGCAGCATGCAGGTGGGAAAGAAATATCGTGGCAACATGGATCGTGTCGTGAAAAATTACGTGGACGATCAGATCGAACAAATGAAGGGAGCGGAGCCCGCGCGCATCTTCATTACCCATTCCGGAAGCGATAAGGCGATTGTTGACGCCGTGAGAGAGCAGCTTTCGGAGCTGGGCTACTTTAAGGAAATCATTGAGACTCGCGCCGGCAGCGTCATTTCAAGTCATTGCGGTCCCGGAACCCTTGGAGTTTTGTTCATCGCAGGAAAATAAATCCTGGATTTCTCTTGACATATCCGAAATCTGTGATATAGTTCTAAATGCGAATGAGTTGCATTTGCATTTAGAACTTTTTATTTTGCATGAGTTTTGCTGGAAAGATACGGGTATAAGACGATGTTTGAAATGATCTGGGATGCCTTGGTGGATGCGCTGATCGACGGCGCAAAGCTTCTGCCCTTTTTGTTCCTGGCATATCTTGCCATGGAATGGCTCGAGCACAAGGCGGGAAATAAAGTGAATGCAATGGTAAAGAAGTCTGGCAAGGTGGGACCGCTGGTGGGCGGCGTGCTTGGCGTTGTGCCGCAGTGCGGCTTTTCAACAATGGGCTCGAACTTTTACGCAGGTCGCGTGATCACCCTTGGAACCCTCCTTGCGATCTATCTGTCCACCTCGGACGAGATGCTGCCCATTTTGTTATCGGAACATGTATCGCCGCTTCTCATCCTGGAGATTTTGCTCTCCAAGGTGATCATCGGCGTTTTGGCAGGCTTTTTGGTGGACCTCATCTACCGCAGAAAAGAGCCTGAGCACGGGCATATACATGAGATGTGCGAGCATGAGCATTGCCACTGTGAAAAGAGCATCTGGAAATCGGCCCTGATCCACACGCTTAAGATCGCCGTTTTCATCTTCCTTATCGCATTTGTGCTGAACCTTGTGCTGGAGCTTGGCGGAGAAGAGGTGCTTTCGAGCTTCCTCGCAGGCAGGACGGTTCTTGGCCCCGTGCTTGCAGGTCTGGTTGGCCTGATCCCAAATTGCGGCGCGTCCGTGGTGATCACGCAGCTTTTCCTGGAAGGGACCATGGGCTTTGGTGCCATGCTGGCAGGCCTCTTGGTCAATGCAGGCGTTGGTTTGCTCATTCTGTTTAAGGTGAACCACAACAAGAAGGAAAACTTCACAATCCTTGGATTGCTGTACGCGATCGGTGTTCTGTCCGGCATCGTGGCAAGCTTCATTAAGGGCTAGAGGGACGCAAGACAAAGGATTACGGGCGACGAAATGAACAGGCCAGTCATTGGCGGTGCAAGTCGGGCTAGGCTGCGTAAGGGGGTTGGAATGGCAGGAGGCAGGAAATTGAGCGGAGAGAAGCAAAAATTAGAATATCCCGCAGGGCTGAAGTGGACGAAACAGCGTAAGCGCGTTTATGAGATCCTGAAAGAGGCGACGGAGCCCCTCAGCGCGTCGCAGATCTACGCAAGGATGGAAGGCTGGGAGCAGGAGCAATATGCCGTCTCCACGATCTATCGCATTCTGGCGGCCTTTGAGGATGCAGCTCTTGTGGAAAAAACCACCTGGATCGGAGAGGGTACCGTGGTCTATGAGCTTCGCGGACCAGAGCACGTGCACTATGCCGTCTGCCTTGAATGTCACCGTCGCATCCCCCTAGAGCACTGCCCGCTGCATATTTCAGGCGCTCACGTGCATGTTTCCGCGGAAGATCAGCACAACCATCCAGAGACCGAGGATTTCACCGTAGTTTCCCATAAAATAGAGCTTTATGGCTATTGCAAGGAGTGCCAGGCTAAGCACTAGTTTTTGCTTGAAAATGGATTTATTTTACTTGTTTTCAAAAATTTAACAAAAATTTCAAAAAATGCTTGCATTTTGGAACTTCATGCTATATAATCAATCTTGCGCTGTGAGAGAAGCATAAAACGCGCGATTAGCTCAGTTGGTAGAGCACCTGACTCTTAATCAGGGTGTCCAGGGTTCGAGCCCCTGATCGCGCACTGAAAGTACTGTTTTGACGGCTTGACCGTTGGGGCGGTGCTTTTTCTTTGCAATCATTCAGAGCCAAGCGCCCACATAAAACAAACGCCCGAGCAAGCTTGCTTGCAGAGGGCGTTTTTTATGTGGGCATTTGGCGAGAAGCCTGCATGAGCAAAAATCACCCGCGAGCTTTCCTTTGCTCGCGAGTGATTTTGCGAACGCAGGCTCTGAATGCTTGCAAAGGGCCATCGTGCGGAGCCGTCATTGACCTAGGATAGCGTCGCCGAACGGATTTTGTTTGGCGTGTTCGTCATTTTGTTCGTCAAAGCTCAAATAATGGTTATTTTTTCGTTCGGCGTCCGTTCGGCGACGAGAAAATGATGGCCTTGTATGGCTTATGAAATGGTTTCAGTTCCTAATGCTTATGGGATACATTTTTTTCTTTCTGCCATGCGGTTTTTGTGGTACAATTTACATAAGTATATTCATTATCCTGGTGACATTTCTATTTCATTTAAGGCTATAGAAACAGAATTACCCAAACAAACACCCAATCGACACCCAATCAACACCCGATAACACCCAACAACACCCAATCTGCAGTGAGTGAATCGGGCGAAATAGAATCACAAATTCTAGATTATATAAGAAGAAATCCTTTGGCATCGCAGACAAAAACAGCTAAGGCAATAAACAAAAATGAAAATACCGTAAAAGCAGCGTTTGCTAGATTAAAAGCTAACGGGAAAATTGAATGGCTGGGACAAAATAACAAAAACGGTCGGTGGATCGTAAAGGATGAATGATCATATCTATTCCATGATGTGGGCGAAAGTGGCTGTTTTTTGAAAAAACGTAAAGGGCATAGTTTAATCCCCAAACCCCAGTAATTATGGGCCTGGAGCTGAATAATGATTATTCAAGCTTCTCGTTCGGCGTTTCGTGGGTCAAATTGACATTTTCCCGCAGAAAGGCTATAATGACAAAGGATATATGCTCGAAAAGAAGCATAAAAACTGGGTTTGAAGGGGGAGGAGATGGCTGAAGGGCAAAAGAACAATGAGATCTACTGGCACTTGCCGGGGCTGTGTTATCTGGGGCTCTTGAACAATGTGCTGATCCGCACCATGGAGACGAATCCGGAGGTGTTCCGCGAGGGATATAAGATCGGATCGGTTTACGGGACGTTCCCGGGAGCAATCTGGAACGGCGGCCGCACGATGATCGGCTTAAGTTCCAAAAAGGAGATCGAGACGATCCTTGCCGCATACAATCAAAAGGGCATTCCCGCGCGTTTTACGTGGACGAACTCCCTGCTTACGGAGGATCACTGCAAAGACACCTACTGCAACCTCATCATGAAGCTTGCGGACAATGGCATGAACCAGGTGCTGGTGAATAACCCCGTGCTTGAGGAGTATATTCGTAAGACCTATCCGAATTTCAAGCTGATCTCTTCCACGACGAAGCGCATTTTGAACCTGGAGGAGCTCCTTGCGGAGATGCAAAAGGACTATTATATCGTCGTGCTGGACTATGACCTGAACCGCAACGAGAAGGTGCTTTCGGCGCTGGAGCCTTATGCGGACAGGGTGGAGATCCTGGTGAATGAGATCTGCCAGCCGGGCTGCCGCTTCCGTTCGGAGCATTATCTGGAAATGTCGAAGCATCAGCTGGAGTTTGACAGTGACGTGAATTACCCTTGCCCGAACCATTCCGATGAGAAGCGTTCCTTTGCGGAGTGCATGAAGCGTCCTGCGTTCATGTCGGTGGAGGAAGTAAAGCGCTATGCAGACAGGGGTTTCCGGAACTTCAAGATCGTGGGAAGGGGCCTGCCGAAGCAGTTTGTGCTGGACTCCTATCTGTACTTCATGGTGAAGGAAGAATATCAGGAATCCGTGCGTCAGTTCTTCATGAAAGCGATCGCGAAGTAGACCGCAGAGAATCTTTACAGACTTTTCATATTTGCTTTAGAAAGCCCACTTTACAAGAAAGTGGGCTTTTGTTAGAATGAAAAGCGTAGTATTACTGGTATGGTGCGACTTTTGCGCCGATGGGAAAGGCAAAGAAAGGCTAGAAGAAATATGGCAGATCGTAACGACGACGAAATGAAAATCTATGATTTTCGCGAGGATATAGACGAAAAAGACGAGGCGAAGGCCGCGAGAAATGCGCAGGAGACACAGAATGTGCAAGGAGTGCAGGCCGCGCAGGGTGGCGATGATGGCAGTGACACCCCCACGGACGAGCTGACAGGCAAGGCAACGGATGCGCTTGGCGATGCATCCGCTACTTCGCGTGCGGGCAAAAGCGAGAATGATGACTATGAGGACGTATGCTTTATCTGCCGCAGGCCGGAGAGCAAGGCGGGGCGTATGTTCAAGCTCCCGAACCACATCTGCGTGTGCGACGACTGCATGCACAAGACGATGGACACCGTGAGCCAGTTTGATTATCAGGGCATGCTGAATTACCCCCCGACGCAGGATCCGACCCAGGGGTTTCAGGGCTTTCCGAAGATCAGCTTCGTGAATCTTGCGGACCTGCAGGGCGACGGCGGGATCCCGAACAAGCAAAAACTCAAGAAAAAGAAGGCGCAGGGCGACGTAGTTCCTGCGATCGACATCAAGAATATACCCGCGCCGCACAAGATCAAGGCGAGTCTTGATGAGTACGTGGTGGGGCAGGAGCATGCCAAAAAGGTCATCTCCGTTGCGGTTTACAATCATTACAAGCGCGTTGCGACCAACACCATGGACGAGATAGAAATCGAAAAGTCCAACATTTTGATGATCGGACCGACAGGCTGCGGCAAGACTTATCTGGTAAAGACGCTGGCGAAGCTCCTCGACGTGCCGCTTGCGATCGCCGACGCGACGAGCCTCACGGAGGCGGGATATATCGGCGACGACATCGAAAGCGTGGTGAGCAAGCTCCTTGCGGCCGCGGACAATGACGTGGAAAAAGCGGAGCGCGGGATCATTTTCATCGATGAGATCGACAAGATCGCAAAGAAAAAGGAGACCCACAGCCGCGACGTGTCCGGCGAGAGCGTGCAGCAGGGCATGCTGAAGCTCCTCGAGGGCGCGGAGGTGGAGGTGCCGGTGGGCGCGAACAGCAAGAACGCCATGGTGCCGCTGGCGACCGTGAACACGAGAAACATCCTGTTCATCTGCGGCGGAGCCTTCCCGGATCTGGACGGGATCATCAAGGAACGCCTGACCAAGACCGCGTCCATCGGCTTTGGAGCGGATTTGAAGGACAAATATGACAAGGATAAGAACATTCTTTCGAAGGTGACGGTGGAGGATATCCGAAATTTCGGCATGATCCCTGAGTTTATCGGAAGATTGCCCGTGATCTGCACGCTTGAGGGTCTTGACAAGGAGATGCTTGTGAAAATCCTGAAGGAGCCGAGGAATGCGATCCTGAAGCAGTATCAGAAGCTCCTTGAGCTGGACGAGGTGAAGCTGATTTTTGCGGATGAGGCGCTCGAGGCCATTGCGGAAAAGGCCATGAAGCGCGACACGGGTGCGAGGGCGCTGCGTTCCATCATCGAGGAATTTATGCTCGACATCATGTATGAGATCCCGAAGGATGACAACATCGGCACCGTGACCATCACGCGGGAGTACATCGAGGGGACGGGCGGGCCCGTCATCGAGATCCGCGGCGGGCAGAGTCCGCAGTAGTATTATTTTCCAAATTGAGGGAGGGGAACCCTTATGGAAATCGAGAGCCAGGGACGTAAAGGAAGTGGCTTAAAATGGCTGTTTCGGATCATGGCGCTTGGCGGGTGCTTTGTGGCAGCAGTCAAGCTATTGTTCGTGGGCTTTGGCGCGGATGAAGAATATCAATTGGTTTTGGCATATCGCCTCGCAAAGGGCGATATGCTGTTTCGTGAGGTTTGGGATACGCTCCAGACCTCCGCTTTTTATGGGCAATTCTTGACATGGGTCTTTGCCAGTGTGACGCATGGCACGACGGGATTGCTCCTTTTTTTGCGCTTTTGCGGGATCCTGACGCAGGCCTTCGTTGCGGCGGTTTTATATGCCACCTTGCGAAAGCACGTAAGCGGCGATAGCGCATTTTATGTTTCCGTCGTATATTTTGTCGTCTTCACGAAGCTCCTTGCGACTCCTGAATTCTCAAACCTGCAGAGCTGGAGCCTTACGTTGTTTTTGTGCTTCCTTTGGCGGGCAAAAGATGCCCTGGAGGCAGGGAAGAAAAGGGGAGTCTATGCCTGGATCGTTGTCTCGGCGCTATGCTATTGCGTCGCCGTGCTTTCTTCGTTCTGCGTGATCCTGATCCCCGTGATCGCGGTGCTTTTGGTACGACTCGGGAAAAAAGAGGAGAAAGGGGCGGTTAAATGGAACCTTTGGTTCTGGGGGACCTGCTTTGTTTGCGGCGCGGCTTATCTTCTCATGCTCCTTTGCGTGGACGGGCCGGATGCGCTGATGGCCGGGATCCGCGGGATCCTTGGCGGAGATGACACCCATGCGACGGGCGTGCTCCTGAGCGGAAATTCCAAGCTGCCAGAATACGGGAAGGACCTTGTGATCGTGGCGCTGGCGCTTGCGGCCGCACTTGGGTTGGCATGGGTGATTTCCAAAGCTATTTGTGCCGTCAGGTCGAAGGCCGGGTCAAAAGCCTTGCATGCAGCTGACTCGAAAGCAGAGCCCAAATCCTTGCCTGTTTCTGACCCGAGGGTGCTGTTTCTTCTGGTGAGCCTGTTGACGACGCTGTTTTTATGGCTTGTCATGGGCTTTGGATATGACGGGTTAAAGCTTTATCTTCCTGCCTTGGCTCTGCTTGGAGCGAGCGCCTGTTTTAATAAGAAAAAGAAAGACGAGGAAATGCTGGTGCCCCTGTTTGGGATCTGGATCGGCATCGGCACGTTCCTCAATGTTTTGATCATCAGCAACGTGGACCTGATCACCAACCTCACCTTCCTTAGCGGCGCAGCGGTCTGGGGGCTTGTGCTTCTTGTGCGATCCTTTGAGGACGGGAAAAACGAAGACGCGGCGCGGCTAGTTCTTTTTGCGACGCTGGCCACGGTGCTTTTTGGCTCGGTATATACCCTCGGATCCGGCCCCGCAGGGAACAATTTGGCGCAGCTTTTCCGTAACCGTGGCAAGATCCAGGAAGGACCTGCCAAGGGAACTTATGTGTCGAGAGAGATTGCGGGTGCATATAATGAGAATTGCAGGATGATGAAAGGGCTTGTGAAGGAGGGGAGTTCCGTTCTGCTTGTGACGAATTTCTTCCACAACGAGTCGCTGACGCTCCTTTACATGATGAATGACGTGAAGATCAGCCACTATTCCGTGAATTCAACGATGACATATGGCGACAAGCTGTTTGAATATTGGGAGCGATTCCCGGACAGAAAGCCCCAGTGCATTATCATCAACGGCGACTCTTGCTTTTACGAGGACTTCCTCTGGACCCAAAAACTCCTGGAAACCTATGGGGAGATGGAAGAGATAAAGGTTTACAACGTGACCTATTATATCCTGCCGAAGAACAAAAAATAAAAAACCTCTTGACTTTGCTCGAAAGTGTGTTAATATAAACATATGAACAATCATTCATATGAAAACAGAATTTCAAGGTGTTTTGCCACTCGTGCTTGCACGAAGGTGGCAGAAACACCTTGAAATTCGCAAAACATGAGCCAGAAGCGGTTTGCAAAGCAAACTGCGAGATGGCGAATGGTTTGAGGATTGCGGAGCAATCCGTGTTTTCAGGAAGAGGGAGAACAGATCAAATGAAGAAAACTTACAAGATCGAAGTGGATTGCGCAAACTGTGCTCTGAAGATGGAGGAAGCTGCAAAGACCGTAGAAGGCGTTATGGATGCAACCGTAAGCTTCATGACCCAGAAGATGAAGGTGGAATTCGCGGATGACGCGGACGATGCGTCTATCATGAAAAACGTGGTTAAGGCCTGCAAAAAAGTAGAAGACGACTGCGAGATATACATCTAATAGGTGCGCATTATGACCAAGAAACAAAAGAAAGTCCTATATCGCATCATCGCAGCCTCGGTGCTGCTGGTGGTGCTTCATTTCCTGCCGGTGAGTGGCATGCTTGCCTTTGCGCTGTACCTAATCCCCTATTTTGTGATCGGGTACGATATCCTTCGCAAGGCGTTCCTGGGCATCGCACACGGGCAGGTTTTTGATGAAAATTTCCTGATGGCGGTGGCAACCGTCGGCGCGATGGCGCTTGGCGTCTATGAAGAATTGTCGGGCGGCGAGGGTGAATTTGTGGAAGGCGTTGCCGTAATGCTGTTCTATCAGATCGGCGAGCTGTTCCAGGCAGTGGCCGTGGGAAAGAGCAGACGGAACATCACGGCGCTCATGGACATCCGCCCGGACTATGCCAACATTGAGAATGAGAACGGCGAGCTCGAACAGGTGGATCCGGACGACGTGGAGATCGGCACGGTGATCGTTGTGCAGCCCGGCGAGAAGGTCCCCATCGACGGCGTGATCATCAGCGGAAGTTCTACGCTGAACACGGCTGCGCTGACGGGCGAAAGCGTTCCGAGGGAAGCGGCCGAGGGCGACGAGATCATCAGCGGTTGCGTTAATCTGACGGGCCTTTTGAAGATCCGTACCACCAAGGAATTTGGCGAATCCACGGTTTCAAAGATCCTGGATCTCGTGGAAAATTCCAGCATGAAAAAGTCGAGATCCGAGAATTTTATCAGCAAGTTTGCGAAGGTATATACTCCCGCAGTGTGCATCAGTGCATTGGTATTGGCGGTATTGCCACCGATCGTCCTGATGGTGTTTGGGCGCCCCGCGAACTTTCCGACCTGGATCATCCGTGCCCTTACGTTCCTTGTCATCAGCTGTCCCTGCGCACTGGTGATCTCGATCCCGTTAAGCTTCTTTGGAGGCATCGGCGGCGCGAGCGCCAGCGGCATTCTCGTCAAGGGCTCCAATTATCTTGAGGCCATGGCGCAGACGAAATATGTCGTGTTCGACAAGACGGGAACGCTCACGCGCGGCGTGTTCGAAGTGACCAAGCTTTGCCCTTCGGCGGCCCTGTTAGAAGAACATCACGGGAACACCGAGGAAGCAAGACGGGCCTTGTTGGAAGCGGCGGCATATGCGGAAAGCTATTCCGGGCATCCCATCAGTAAGAGCCTGAAGGAAGCATATGCAAGGACCATCGCGGAGGATGCCGCCCTCGCAATGCAGGAAGAAAGAAAAGAGGCCATTCAGACGGGGCAGGTGCTACAGCCCGGGCGCGTCACGGATGCGCAGGAAATCGGCGGGCATGGCGTCAAGGCGCTCGTGGACGGGAAAGAGGTTTGCGTCGGCAATGCCAAGCTGATGAAGAGTCTGGGGCTGGAATATGAAGAAGCCTGCGACGTCGGGACGGTTGTGTTTGTGGCCGTGGACGGCGCATATGCAGGGCACATTATCATTTCTGACGTGATCAAGGATGGCGCGAAGGAAGCCATTTTGGGCCTAAAGGCAGCAGGCGTGAAGAAGACCGTGATGCTCACGGGAGATAATAAGACCGTGGCAGAAAGCGTTGCGAAGACGCTGGGGCTGGACGAGGTGAAGGCGGAGCTTTTGCCGGCAGATAAGGTCGAAGCCGTGGAGGCGTTACTTGCGGCGAAGGGTGCCAAGGAGAACCTGGCCTTCGTCGGCGACGGCATCAACGATGCACCCGTGTTGTCACGCGCGGACATTGGCATTGCGATGGGTGCGCTGGGATCTGATGCGGCGATCGAGGCCGCGGACGTGGTGCTCATGGATGATAACCCCGCGAAGATCGCGGTTGCGATGAAAATCGCAAGGAAGTGTCTTAGAATTGTTTATGAAAACATTGTTTTTGCCCTTGCCGTAAAGGCGATCTGCCTGATCCTCGGCGCCGTGGGACTCGCCAACATGTGGCTGGCGATCTTCGCGGACGTGGGCGTGATGGTGCTGGCCGTGCTCAATGCGATCCGGTGCCTGAAGGTGCCGAAGAATTAGTGCGCGGACCAGTCCTCTAATTGCAAATTGTTTACTCTCGAAAACTCGCGGACATTGTTGGTAACGACGACAAGCCCGCGAGCTTTTGCGTGTGCGGCGATAAGAAGGTTCATGGGACCGATCGGCGTCCCCTGCTTTTCAAGCGATGCACGGATTGTTCCATATTCCTCCGCCGCCTCCGCATCAAACGGCAGAACTTGGATCGCGGTGAGGAACAAGATCAGTGCCAGACGATTTTTCTCTGGGCAGGAGCTTTTTTCCACGCCATGAGAAAGCTCGGCGTAAGTGATGGAAGTGGTACTTGTGATTTTGGTCGATTTGTGGCAAAGTGATAGGGAAGGGAAGTGTGGACGAGATGGATCAGTTGTTTGTGGCAATCGCAGAAAAATGCAAGACGGCGGGGTTTTTGGAGAGTGTGATCAGTAAGGCACATTATGCCTCCGAGGATCGTGAGCTGTTGTTTGAGGTTTTAGAGAAGATTTTGAAATGTATGGAAGCGGGCGCCGCATGGAGCGGGAAGAACATGGAGGCGCAGGCGCAGGGAACTGGCGGTGCTGGTGAGGCCGCGCTGGCAGAGGCCGGCTCCGTAAAGGCGCAAGAGGTCGTGATCACCTTGGGCGATGGCGTGGACAAGCTCCAGGAGGAGTATCTTGCGGCTTGTCAGCTCACGGAAGCCTACATGGTGGAGGTCCTTGCGAGCGAAATCCTGCTGCTTTCCTATGCGGAATACAATCAGTGGATCAAGTCGAACACGGACAAGGTGGTTTCGAGATATCATTTTATCGGCGCGGACGCGGCGCATCCCATAGAGGGTCTGCCGTCATTCCTTGAACGCAGCTGTCTTCCCGTGACCTGTACGGAAGGATATTGCATGTTGCCGAAAAAGACGGTTGCATTCTATGCGGAGCTGACCGGGGACCGTGCCACGACCTGCGAGGGTATCTGCATGGGGTGCGGACGGACCGACTGCCCGAACCGCATGGAGGCGGCGCAGACCAAAGGCAACCGCGCGCTGGACCGTCCGCTGACCTACGGGTACGCGAGAATATTCGGGCTGTAACCTAGGCCCTTTGAACAACATACCGGCGATTCTTGGCATGTTGCCAGTGAATTAATGGCGCGGGTCAAGATGCATGCCGTTTTCCATCTCGCTCCCGCCAAGGGTGGAGCGGCGGGACGGGGAGGCTTCCGGCAGGGAGAGTTCGCGGGCATGTTCCTTGCGGTATCTGTTCGGAGAGGTGCCGAGGAACTTTCGGAACTGCCGACTAAAGTGTTCGACGTTATTATATCCGCAGTCCTCCGCGATCTCGCGGACGGATTTTGAGGTGGAGACGAGCTGATCCTGAGCGTTTTTCAGGCGTTGCAGGATCACGTCCTCCATGCAAGAGGACCCAAACATGGTCTTGTAAAGGGCCTGCAGATAACCGCTCGACAGGTGCAGGTCGCGGGCCATGGAGTCCACGTTCCAGGGAAGCTCAGGATGGTTGTAGATGCGGCGGTGCAGGTCGTACATTTCCTGCATGTGAGGGTTGCTTGCGGGCCGAAAACAGCTCTCCGCCAGCTTAAAAAAGAGTGCCTTTAAGAGATGGGACAGCACGCCTTGGCTTTCCGAATTGCCCAGGGTGGATTCCCAAGTCATCAGCTTGAACAGGTCGTGACAATATTCCGCGTCACTCACCTGGAAGGGCTGATTTTTTAATGGGAGCTGTTCCGCAAAGGCTTCGTCGCAGCGGAAGCGGATCCAGTCGTTGACGTAAGTCTCCTCGCAGGCGCGGTAGAGCACGTGGGAGCCGGGCGTGTAAAGGATCGCCGTCCCCGCGGGAAAGCGGTGGAACGACGCGGTTTTCCGCTCCTCCATGGAAAGGGGCGCGCGGGCTTCCTGAAAGGTCCCCTCAATGCCGTCCGCAAGAAGGAATTCCACGGGAGTCGCCACAAGAAGAAGCAAATAGGAATCATGTCCGTTCGGCAGACCGTAGATAAACCCGTTCGGGTGCGTGCCGTCATATCCAATAAAATCAATTTCCAACATCTCGTTAATTCTCCCTTTTCATCAAAAGTTAGGCGACTTCGGCGTGATATCATAAATAATGAGAAGCAAACAATCTGAGGATAGATCAATTTTTCTACAGTATAAATCATTGGAAAGAGAGCGTCAAGAAGGTACACTAAGAAATAGACTGAGATAGTATGCGAATCCCGATGGATCTGATCAAATGACAGGAGGAAATGGCAATGAAGAAATTGGGTTTTAATCCGTATCTGCCCTCATGGGAATATATTCCCGACGGCGAACCGTATGTTTTTGGCGACAGGGTGTATGTTTACGGCTCCCACGATAAGTACAACGGTCATGTGTTCTGCCTTGGGGATTACGTGACATGGTCCGCACCCGTGGATGACCTTGGCAACTGGAGATATGAAGGCGTGATCTATGAAAAGACGCAGGATCCCCTCAACAAGGCCGGTAAGATGTGCCTTTATGCGCCCGACATGACGATCGGTCCCGACGGCAGATACTATCTTTATTATGCGCTGGACAAGGTGCCCATCGTTTCCGTGGCTGTTTGTGACAGCCCTGCCGGAAAGTTTGAATTTTATGGCTACGTGCATTATGCAGACGGCACGAAGCTTGGCGAGAGAGCCGGCGACGAGCCTCAATTCGATCCCGGCGTGATCACCGAGAACGGCAAGACCTATCTCTACACCGGTTTTTGCGGCAGGGGCGACAAGTCCAGAACGGGTTCAAGACTTCAGGTGCTCGGCGAGGACATGCTGACCATCATCGAGGAGCCCGTGACGGTGGTTCCCGGCGTGGAATATCAGGAAGGAACGGGCTTTGAGGGACATGCGTTCTTCGAGGCATCCTCCATCCGCAAGGTCGGCGAGAAGTATTATTTCATCTATTCCTCCACGCCCATGCATGAATTATGCTATGCAACCGCCGACGATCCGAGAGGTCCTTTTACTTACGGAGGCGTGATCGTCAGCAATTGTGACATTGGTATCACAAAAGGCAAGCCCGCAGAGCTTCCTTTGGCATATGGCGGAAACAATCACGGCAGCATTATTGAGATTGCCGGGAATTGGTATATTTTCTATCACAGACAGACCAACGGTACTTGGTACAGCCGTCAGGTTTGCGCGGAGAAGATCGAGATCCTTCCTGACGGTAGCATTCCTCAGGTGGAGCTGACAAGCTGTGGCCTGAACGGCGGACCGCTTCCCGGAAAGGGCACCTATGGCGGGTATCTTGCCTGCAACCTCTTTACGGACAAGCCCATGCCTTACGTTGGCGGGGATGCGTTCCCGAAGATCATGCAGGACGGCCGCGACGGCGATGAGGAGCCCGGCTACATTGGAAACATCAAGAACAATGCGACTGCGGGCTTTAAGTATTTTGATTTCCAGGGCGTTAAGGCCATCACCATCACGGTGAGAGGCTATGCAAACGGCGAATTCGAGGTGCGCACGAGCCGTGAGGGCGAAGTGCTTGCGAAGATCAAGGTGGATTACACCAACGTTTGGGAGGATTATCGCAGTGAGATTTCCATTCCCGACGGCGTCGGCGCCATCTACCTGACCTATAAGGGCGGCGGGATCGCGAGCCTGCTGCAGTTTACGCTGGAGTAGGGGGCGAGAGGCGTGGGGGATCGGATTACCGCAAACCTCAGAGCTGCCGCACCCCAGGACTACTGCAACCCAGTCTGCCGCACCTCCCAGAGCTGCCGCACCCCAGGACTACTGGAACCTCCCAGGACTACCGCAACCCAACCAGGACTACTGAACCCTCCCGGGACTACCGCGAAATTCAAAAACTACCGCAAAATCGATGAAGCTAGCGAAATGCGGTAGCCGTAAAACTTCGGCTACCGCAATTATCCGAAATGTGTGTGAGTTGCGGTAGAAAAAAAGTGCCCTCAAAATTGGGACTACCGCAAAATTAGTGCAAGTGAGTGAATTGCGGTAGGGTTAACATGTTCATGTAACCAAGGTTACCGCATGTTGACGGAACGAGTAGGATTTGCGGTAGAGAAAAGCCAATCATGGACATCCGGACATACCGCAAGGTGACGGAAAACAGGAGGAATGCGGTAGAAGTTTGAAAAGAACGGAAAATTGACTACCGCAAACTTGAGTGAAAGATGGAAAATGCGGTAGAAACCTTAAAATCCCAAGATGAAATGAGGGAAAGTTGCCGTAAAAAGAGCACGCAAAGAGAACTAGGCGGGAAACACTGCGGTAAGGATAGAAGGTAGTGAATGAAAAATAAGAGAATCCGAATAATGCTTGGCTGCTTTAGCCTTGTTCTGGCGTTGGTCATGGCGGGGTGCGCCAGGAAAGAAGCCCAGGGAGGCGTGAGCGGATCACAGAAAGAAGCACAAGGAAGCCTGAGTGGATCGCAGGAAGAAGTGAGGGGAAACCTAAGTGGAGACAAAGGAGAAGCACAAGGAAGCCTGAGTGCAGGTCAGAAGGTTGAGAGCGTTGCCGGGCAAAGGGATGACGGGACTGGCGCAGGCCAGAACATGAATGCTCCGGAGAACGAGAAATCAAATCAGAAACAGGAGGATGAAACTATGGATTATGCAGAAATCTTCAAGAAGATCACACTTTCGAAGAGCTACAAGGGCGTGATGAACAACAATCCGATCATTGAGCAGCATTACGGTGCGGATCCCTTCGCGCTGGTTTATGACGACACTGTCTATTTTTACATGACGGCGGATGCATATGAATATGATGCCGCCGGCGAGATCAAGGAGAACTCTTACGGCAAGATCCGCAGTCTTTACGTGGTTTCCACGAAGGACATGATCAATTTCACGGATCACGGTGAGATCACCATCGCAGGCGCAGGCGGCGCAACGAAGTGGGCACACAATTCCTGGGCTCCCGCGGCAGCGTGGAAGGAAGTGGACGGTAAGCCGAAGTTCTTCCTGTATTTTGCAGACAATGGCGGCGGCATTGGCGTGGTAACTTCTGACAGTCCTGTCGGTCCTTTCGTGGATGAGCTGGGTCATGGCCTGATCCGCAGGGATATGGAGAACTGCGGCAACGTGGAATGGCTGTTCGATCCCGCAGTTTTGGTGGATGACGACGGGAAGGCATATATTTACTTTGGCGGCGGTGTGCCGCAGGGCAAGGCTGCACATCCCATGACCGCAAGGTGCGCGCAGCTCGGCGATGACATGATGAGTCTTGTAGACGTGCCGAAGACTATTGACGCGCCTTATCTTTTCGAGGATTCCGGCATTCATAAGTTTGGCGACACCTATTATTATTCTTATTGCTCGAATTTCTCCGTGGACAAGGAAGGCACGGCGGAGTGGGGCATGGAGAACGGTGAGATCTGCGTGATGGAGAGCAAGAGTCCTTTGGGGCCTTTCACTTACAAGGAGCGGATCTTGAAGAATCCGGGGTATTATTACGGCGTTGGCGGCAACAATCATCATGCGATCTTTAAGTTCAAGGATCAGTGGTATATTACGTATCACACTCGTATGCTTGAGATCGAGCAGAAGATCGTTCACGGGTATCGTTCGACGAGTATTGATGAGATCACGATCGCTGAGGATGGCACGATCGGTAACGTGAAGATGACGAATAATGCGCGTAAGCAGGTTGGGTACTTAAATCCTTATGAGAGCATTAATGGTGCGACGTTCGCGGTGATGGGCGGCGTGGATACGGCTCCGGCGGATGAGGTGAGTAAGAAGTATGGTTGTGGGAATCTGCTTCTGACGGCCATTAATGACGGGGATTTTGTGAAGCTGCAGGGCGTGAACTTTGGTGAGAAGGGCGCGTCCGTGGTGAAGGCGACGGTAAAGACGAATGGGAAGGACGGCGTGATCCGCGTGACGACGAAGTTCGCGAATGGGGACGTGGCCGGGTATATTCCCGTGAAGGCGGACGGCGCTGAAACGACGGTGATCGAGGCGAAGTTGGATGCGGCCATCACCGGCGTGCAGGACGTGTACTTTACGTTCGCGGGCGAGGGGTACGAAATAATTAGCTGGTGCTTTGAGTAATGATTTAGTTTAACTGGCTAACTCGGGGCTGTTGCAGGTTTTAGTGATAATGTAGCTAACTCGGGGCTGTTGCAGGTTTTAGTGATAATGTAGCTAACTCGGGGCTGTGTTTGAGGGATCCCGTCTCATGCGTGCCCTTCGGCACGTCCCTCGCTACGCTCGGGATCAGGGGCAAAGCCCCTGCCCTGGACTCTCGCGATCCGTAGGTGTACGTAGCGGATGCTAAGGCATCTCACAAAAAATCTCACATTGTTCGATTTTTCGTGATACGCTGCCTAAGCACCGACGTGCACCTACGGCCCTGAGAGGGACCACCTCAAACCGCCCCTCGAGATTGCAACTAATCAAAATACTTACGAATGGACGAAGCCTAACGACTTAGGCTCTTATTTGCGAGTAGTACGGTTTTTAGGCACTTGGCCGGGAACTGGCCAATCAAAGCCTTGGCGTTCCGGGAACTCGAGTGCGGGCCGGGTGACCTTCTTGAAACAATTAGCCAGCAGCACTTAGCGAGCCAAGGCCGTCGCGGGCACGGGCTTTGCCCGCGATCCCGAACAACGTGAGGGACGTGCCGTAGGCACGCTCCGATAAGCCGCAGACAAAAATTTGAAATTTTTGGCAAGGCTTCGCCTGAGGGCCGCAGGGGAGCTTAGTGCAGTCTGAGCCGTTTCAAGAGGGCTCGCCCGGCCCAAGCGAGTTGGCAAAAGACATTGTCAGAAAAATAAATCCGTTCCAAGGAGTGGGACGTATCCGAGCGGCACGGGGCAACGCAAATCCGTTTCAAGAGGGTACGCCCGGCCCAAGCGAGTTGGCAAAAGACATTGTCAGAAAAATAAATCCGTTCCAAGGAGTGGGACGTATCCGAGCGGCACGGGGCAACGCAAATCCGTTTCAAGAGGGCTCGCCCGGCCCAAGCGAGTTGGCGAAATAATATACTATACATACAAAACAGGGGAGAGACGAAGCATGAACATCAACGTTAAGATCGGCGATCGGGCCTACTTCCACAATCAGGTGGACTATTGCATTGGCACTGGCCGGATGGGGCTGGCGCTCCATAAGGAATATCATGATCAGCTGAAGATGGCGCAGGATTACATCGGGTTTCAGCATATCCGCGGCCATGGTCTGTTCTGCGACGACATGGGAATTTATCAGCAGCACAAGGAGAATTTCTGGGATCCGAACAGTCCCTATGAGGTGGAATATAACTTCACCTACCTGGACCGCGTGATGGACGATTACCGCTCCATGGGGCTAAAGCCCTTTCTGGAGCTGGGCTTCATGCCTTACAAGATGGCCAGCGGTACCCAGACAATCTTCTACTGGAAGGGCAATACGACGCCTCCGAAGGACTATGAAGATTGGAAGAAGATGGTGCAGGCACTGCTGCGCCATTTGATCGAAAGATACGGTGAGGAAGCATATACTTTCCCCATCGAGGTTTGGAACGAGCCCAATCTGCCCGGCTTCTGGTACAAGGCAGACATGGACGAGTATTTCAAGCTTTTCAAAGAGAGCTTCTACGCCATCAAGGAAGTGAACAAGCGTTTCCGCGTCGGCGGGCCTGCGGTCTGCGGCGGCACGGACGAGAAGTGGATCGGCGCGTTCATGGAATTCTGTCATAAGAATAAGATCCCGGTGGATTTCGTGACGAGGCATCATTACACCACGGAGCTGCCGGAGCGCGACGGACACTACGGCTATGCGGAGCTGATGAACGAGGAAGATGGCTTCGCAAACCTGAAGACCACCCGCGACATTATCGACAAATACAAGGAATATAAGGGCCTGGAGATTCATATTACGGAGTATAACACCTCCTACATCCCGAACTGCCCGCTGCACGACACCAACCAGAACGCGGCTTACATCGCAAAGCAGCTCTCGCGCCTGGGTGACGGCAACGAGTCTTATTCCTATTGGACGTTTGGCGACGTGTTTGAGGAGCAGGGCATTCCGTTCACGCCGTTCCACGGCGGATTCGGCCTGATCGCAAACGGATGCATCCCCAAACCGACCTTCTGGACCTTTGTGTTCTTCAAGAATTTGAAGCGCGAGGAAGGCGAGTGTATCTTCAAAAATGACAATGCTGTCATAATGAAGATGAAGGACGGGTCGCTCCGCGGCGTTCTTTGGAATGATACGAGAAATCGCGCCGGCAAGGACTTTACCATGCACCTTTCGCTTGAGACCGAGGCGGGAGAATATTGCATTTTGACGAAGCGTGTGGACGAGGATACCTGCAATCCTTTGAAGGTTTGGCATGACCTTGGCGAACCCGCGAACCCTGATGCGGCAACGACGGAGCTCATCAAGAGCGCGGCTTGGCCGTTTGTGAGGACGGTGAGAAGGAAGACGACGGGAAACGTGCCAAAAAGAACCGTCCCCAGTGGCACAAACGTGCCAAAAAGAACCGTCCCCGTTGGCACGTTGGAGTTTGACGTGGTGCTGAAGGAGAATGCGGTGGTTTACTTTGAGGCGACTTGTGCGCCCGTGAAGTCGGACCGCGGCTATCATTATGAGCACGTGACGCAGCAGGGGAGCATCAATCCGCTGACGAAGTTGGATTACCCCGATCCTGACGTGATCCGCGTGGGCGACACCTATTACATGGTGAGTACGACGATGTACTATATGCCCGGATGTGAGATCCTTAGGTCTTATGATCTGGTACATTGGGAGCATTGCACCTATGTTTACGATCGTCTGGATTCCACGCCGGGCCAGCGCCTTGAGGGCGAGGAGAACATCTACGGTCAGGGCATGTGGGCGGCTTCGATCCGTTATCACAAGGGCACGTTCTACGTGATCTTCGTTGCGAACGACACGCACAAGACCTATCTCTACAAGGCAAAGAGCATTGACGGACCTTGGACGAAGAGCGAGATCAAGGGATTCTTCCATGACAATTCCCTGCTGTTTGATGATGACGGCAGAGTGTACATTGTCTCCGGCAACCGCGAGATCCATCTGACGGAGCTGAATGCGAACCTCACGGGGCCGAAGAAGGGCGGACTTGACAAGATCATCCTTAAGGACCGCGACGACGCGTACCTTGGCTATGAGGGCGCGCATATGTATAAGATCAACGGGAAGTACTATAGCTTCTTCATTCACATACCCAGGGAGACCGGGCGTCGCACCGAGGCTTGCTTTATGGCAGATTCGATCGACGGCGAGTGGACCGGCGGCGACGTGATGGGCGATGACAGAGGGTACCTTGGCAGCGGCTGCGCGCAGGGCGGCATTGTTGACACGCCTGACGGAAAATGGTATTCCATCGTTTTCCAGGACAGCGGCGCAGTGGGGAGACTCCCCATTCTGATGCCCGTCATTTGGAATCAGGAGACTGGAATGCCCGAGTTTGGCTTCCGCGGAAAGGCACCGCTCATCTTCAAGACGCCCGCGGAGAAGCCGGGATATGCTTACGAGCCGCTGGTTGGCTGTGATGACTTCAAGGACAAGGGCACGGCGGATGATGCGGAATATGCAAGAAAGCATGCAAGCTTCGGCTTCAAGAGCCGTTGGCAGTTCAACCATGAGCCCGATCTTGCGCTTGTGAAGCGCAATGTTTCCAAGGGCATCGTGACCATTACCACGGATAAGATCTGCAAGAATCTTGTGCAGGCAAAGAACGTGCTGACGCAAAGGACCATGTTCCCCGGCGCGGCGGCAGAGGTTTTGGTGAATGGCTCATCCCTGAAGGAAGGGGACTACGCAGGCCTTGCCCTGATGGAGAGTGCATATGCATTCGTCGCGCTGACCAAGAGAAATGGCGAGCTTTATGTCGTGATGAAGAATCGCAAGGCGCCGGAAGGCCTTTGGGGCGAGCGTCATGACGTGGAATCCGGCGATGAGTGGGCAGCCGTGAAGGTGACGCCTTCCATGATGGTTTCCTATGGCGGAAAGGACGGTTTTGTAAGGCTTCGCTTCGAGACCGACTTTGCGTACATGAAGGATGAGGCACAAGGCTACTTCGCCGATGGCGACGCAAGGACGACGATCGGACCCGTGTCCAAGCTTCGTTTCAAGCTGGATCACTTTACCGGCGTTCGCTTCGGACTCTTTGTCTTCAGTACCGAAAAGACCGGCGGATCCGCAAGCTTCGCAGATTTCGTATACCAGACGAAGGTGGACGGCGCCTGGGAAAAGTTTTGATAAGGTAACTTAAAGGCCGCGGAAAGCTTTGAAACACCTGTTTCAGGGCTTTCCTTTTGGCTGTTAAGGGCATAAGGAGCAAGTGGGTTTGACCACAAACACAGCAAGACGAAAATGGGTCAAAGAAAAGCCCCTTGAGACTTGACCACAAAAGAAGAAAAGTGGAAATGAGTCAAAGAAAAGGCACATGAGACTTGACTGCAAAAGAAGAAAAGTGGAAATGAGTCAAAGAAAAGGCACATGAGACTTGACCACAAAAGAAGAAAAGTGGAAATGAGTCAAAGAAAAGGCACATGAGACTTGACCACAAAAGAAGAAAAGTGGAAATGAGTCAAAGAAAGGGCACATGAGACTTGACTGCAAACAAGTAAAACTGAAAATGGGTCAAAGTGAAGATATTTTCGGCTTGATTGCGGAAGAGGAAAAGTGAAATGCAGTCAAAAAGATGAGGAAGGAGACCGCCAGCAGATGAGAGAGTTGTGGTATCGGCAGCCTGCCAAGGTTTGGGAGGAAGCGCTGCCGCTTGGAAACGGCCGGATCGGCGCGATGGTGTTCGGAAATATTGAAAATGAGCGGATCCAGGTCAATGAGGAGAGCATCTGGTACGGCGGAAAGAAGGATCGTATCAATCCCGATGCGAAGGAAAACCTTCCGAAGATCCGCGAGCTCATCCAGGAAGGGCATATCAGTGCGGCGCAGGATCTGATGGCCGCTACCATGACGGGGTGCCCCGCGAGCCAGAACCCTTATCAGACCCTGGGCGACCTCAAGCTGTATTTTCAGCATCAGGGCGTGAAGAAGGAGGGGGCGGAGTCGCCCGACATGACGCCGCCTTCGCTGGAACCTGCAGAGCTTAAGTATCGCAGAAGCCTTTCCCTTTCTGAGGGGATCTGTCGCACGGAATATGCGCTCGCCGGCGTGAAGTATGTCCGCGAGTGTTTTATTTCCAAGCCTGCGGATTGCATGATCCTACGGATCGCGGCTTCCGAGCCCGGAAGGATTTCCTTTACGCTCAAGCAGGAGAGAGGGCATTTCTTCAAGGGCGTCGGGAAGGTTTATGGTGCGGCGGGCGAACTGACGGCGGGTGAACTGACGGCGGGCGAACTGACGGCGGCCGATGGCGCATCAGCAGATGCAGGCGCACGCGAGGCGAACGGCGTCATGCTGTACGGGCGGCCGGGCGAGGACGGCAATGCCTTCGTGATGATGACAAAGTGTAATGTAAAAGGCGGCGTGCGGAAGGTGCTTGGCGAGGGCCTGATCGTGGAAGGTGCGGACGAGGCGATCCTTGTCTTTGGCGTACAAACGCAGTATCGGCATACGGGCGCGACCTATGAGGAGCTTGAAAAGTTCCTGAATGATCAGCTAGAACAGGTGTTGCAGCAGGACTATGAAGCTTTGCGTGCGGCGCACATAGCGGACCATAAGTCCCTGTTTGACCGCGTGGAGTTAAAGCTTTATGGAGAAGATGACACCGCGGGAACCATTGGTTGTGACGAGGATGGAAGCGGTGCGATCACTGAGGCATGTCATGGAAATTGCGACAGAGCCGTCACAAACTCCCTCCCCACGGACGAGAGGCTTGCGCGGGTGCAGGCGGGCGAGACGGATCTTGGCCTGGAGGAGCTTTTGTTTGACTATGGGCGGTATCTCATGATCGCGGGCTCGAGGCCCGGCGGTCTTCCGTTGACGCTCCAGGGGCTTTGGAACAAGGATTTCACGCCGCCCTGGGAGTCGAAATATACCATTAACATCAATCTGGAAATGAATTATTGGCCTGCGGAGGTCTGCAATCTGTCGGAATGTCATCTGCCGTTGGTGGAACTCCTTAAGAAGATGCGGACCGACGGGCGCAAGGTGGCACGCGAGATGTATGGCTGCCGCGGGTTTGTGGCACACCACAACACGGACATGCATGGGGACTGCGCGCCGCAGGATCTTTGGATCCCGGCGACCTATTGGCCCATGGGCGCAGCCTGGCTTGCAACGCACCTTTGGACGCATTATGAATACACGAAAGACCTGGATTTCCTGAAGGAGGCCTTTCCCGTGATGGCGGAGGCGGCGCTTTATTTTGTGGACGCCCTGCAGTCTTGGGGAGACTATTATGTAACAAACCCGTCATGTTCACCGGAGAATACCTACATTCTGCCAAACGGTGACAGAGGTTGCGTTTGTTTGGGCCCCACCATGGATAACCAGATCCTGCGAGATCTCTTCGAGGACTGCCTGAAGGCATACGCAATCTTAGGCGGACGGGACGAAGCCAGCGCGCAGGCAACAACTGGAGCTGGCGCAGATGCCAAGCAGGCCAGCGCGCCCATAAAGCTCGCCCCCACCCTAGAGCAGGAAATCCTTTCTCAGATCCCGGATTGCGGCGCCATTGCAGGGCTGATGTGTGAGATCACGGACCGCCTATCAAAGCTTCCGCCGACGAAGATCGGCTCCGACGGACGCATTATGGAATGGCTGGAGGAATATGAGGAGCTGGAGCCGGGGCATCGTCACGTATCGCAGCTTTACGGCCTTTATCCTTCTGATCAGATCACTGCGGACGGAACGCCGGAGCTCGCGGCCGCGGCGCTAAGGACCCTGGAGGCGAGACTTGCAAGCGGCGGAGGCCATACGGGCTGGAGCCGCGCGTGGATCATGAACCATTATGCAAAGCTTTGGGACGGAGAGGAAGCGCATGAGCACTTGCAAAAGCTCCTTGCGCAGTCCACTTATCCGAACCTGTTTGACAGGCATCCGCCCTTCCAGATCGACGGGAACTTTGGCGCCACCGCAGCGATCGCGCAGATGCTGGTGCAGAGCAGCGAAGGGCGCGTGGTGCTTCTTCCGGCCCTGCCAAAGGCGTGGAAGAGCGGGAGCGTTAAGGGCCTTCGTCTGGTGGGCAATGCCGAGATCGATCTTGCCTGGAAGGACGGGGAAATTACGTCCTGTGAGATCAAATGTGACGGAGAAGAGTTCCGCGCTTCGGTAAGATATGCTGCAAATTCTCAAATGATAGCCCTTAAAAAGGGCGAAAAATCGGCATTTTTGCCACTAAAATCGGCAATGTAAGCAAGAAACGTCAAAAAAACAGCACAATATGAAAAGCAAATCAGCATGGAAAATTGTAGAATAGTAATGTTTGGGAGGAATTTCCATGTATAGACTGAAGAAAAGAATGAAGACGAAAACGTTATTTTTGGCTGCGGGTCTTGCCTTGACCGTGGCCTTTTCGGGTTGTACCCAAGGAGTGGAAGAAGAGGAGAATCGCGTGATCGTGGAGCAGGAAGCGCCCGAGGTGGATTACAAGCTCGCGGCCGTGGTCCGCGGCGACGTGATCAGCAGCACGCCGCTTCGTTGCACTTACACGCAGTATAACGGCGCAAACCTTTCCTTCCCCGTCAGCGGAAAGCTGGTTTCGAAGGTATATGTCAAGGACGGCGACACGGTGGCGCGCGGCACGCTTCTTGCGGAGCTCTCCGGAGGAAGCCGTGAGGACGAGATCGAACAACTGGAGTATCAGATCGCCCGCAACGAGATGCTTCTTGCGCAGATCGACGACAATGAGAATTATGAGATTTCCAGAAGGTGGCTGGTTCGGATCTACGGCCGCGGCATGGATCAGACGGGTGACATTGAAAACCTGCAGGCGCAGAACAACCTTCAGCGTCAGGATTATACGGACGCCATCAGCCTGGATCAAAGGCAGCTCGACCAGATCAAGCGGGAGGTTCGCCAAAGTAAGCTCTATGCGCCCTTTGAGGGAACCGTCTCCATCGTGAAAAAGAATCTGGAGGGTTCCACCTCCGTGCGTGACGAGGTGGTCATGCAGGTCAAGGATAATTCAGAGTGCTTCTTCTCCACGAAGATCATGACTAATCGTGATGCCGTGAAGGAGGGCCAGCAGCTTGAGATGAGCGTGGTGAGCGGCCCCGGCAAGGGCACTTACCTGGTGGAGCCTTATCACATGGATGAGTGGACGGATCAGATGTTCTTCTCCATCGCGGAAGGCGGGGAAGGCGTGATCTTCAACACGGGAGATACCGGAACCGTGACATTGATCCTGGATACAAGGACAAACGTGCTTACGCTTCCCATTGAAGCCGTGCATGATGCGGACGGCAAGTGGTACGTCTACGTGGCAAATGATGAAGGAACTCGTGAAGTAAAGTGGATCGAGGTAGGACTTACGGGCGGCGGATTCGCAGAGATCGTAAGCGGTCTGGAAGAAGGGGAAAAGGTTATTCTGAGATGAGAAGAAAGAGCATATCATTAATACTCATAGCAAGCATGATCCTGTCCCTGGCCGGGTGCGGTGCGACGGGGAATGCGCCTACGGAGCCCGAGGAACAGATCGAGCTCGTCGAGCCCGTAAACGCAGAGGTCAGCTTCGAGGAGGCGGCCATCCGAGACATGTATGATGCGAATGTTTACGCGGCAACGGTTCTGCCCGTCGTTCGGGAATATGCGCCGGAATATGCTTTCGAATTCGGTGCCTTTGGAGCGTTTGAAGGCGAAGCGGTAAAGAAGGGCCAGCAGCTTGTCAGCGCAAACACGGAAAGCATTGATGAGCAGATCAAGGCAAAGAAGGAATATATCGCCTCCATGAAGGAGGATTACGAGAAAGCCGTTGAAAAGACGCAGAAGTCCGTGGCAGAGTATCGCCGTCAGGAGAACAATGCCAAGTGGGCCGTGGAACAGTACGATCTGGTGGCGGAGCCGGAGCAGATCGCCGCAACGGACGGAAGCGGCACCATGGTGGACAATCCTGCCTATCCTGCATGGAAGGCGGCGCACGACCGCTTCGAGGGGGACTATCGCATTGCAAAGCATGCGGCTGACACGCTGGAACTTCAGATGGATCAGCGCACGGAAATCTATGAACTGGATCGCAAGCATCAGGAATACCTTCTGAAGATCCTTCAAAGGAACCGCCGCAACGCGATGGTGACGGCGGAGGCCGACGGAGAGATCGTGTCACTGATCGAGTTTGACGATTACTTTAACGGGTATCTTACCGCGGACGAGCCCGTGGTTGCGGTGGCGGACATGTCACAGATGATCCTTAAGTGTGATTACGTTAACAACAACCGCATCAAGAACGCGCAGGAAGTTTACGCACTGATCGACGGCAAGAAATATAAAGTGGATTACCAGGCCATTTCTTCGGATGAATATGCAAGACAATCCGCAAACGGCCAAAAGGTATATTCCACCTTCCTATTCGCGGATGAGGATCTGCAGAACGTGGAAGTCGGCGATTACGCCGTGATCGTTGTGATCACGAAGCGTTACGAGCAGGTTTTGTCGATCCCGAAGGGAAGCATCCGAAAGGATGAGATGGGAAGCTACGTTTACCGCTACGAGGATGGAAAGAGCGTTCGCGCCAACATCCAGACGGGCTTTAGCGACGGAACTTACACGGAAATCCTAAGCGGCCTTTCCGAAGGCGACAAGGTGCTTTACGCCGGAGCGGCAAAGCCCAACGCGGATACGACCTATACCCTGAAAAAGGGCGAGTTCCACACGGAGTTTAGCAACAAGGCGCAGCTGACCTACAGCACCGACATGGACATTAACAATCCCGTTGAGAACGGTACGACTTATTTTGGCGAGTACAAGGTGACGATGTTCCAGCACGTAAACAAGGGCGACGTGATCGCCACGGTCCGCGTGGAGCCGGACCAGATCGCGCTGACCAGGAACGAGACGAGGCTTCAGCGTCTGACCGAGCGCCTTGACCAATATCGCGAGGACAACAAGGACGACGCCGATGAGGAGTATTTCATCGAAGCCGTGAAAAACTACGAGGATCAGATCAAGGAAGTAAAGGATGCGATCGCAAAGCAAAAGAAAGATTTTGCGACGACGCAGATCGTGGCGCCGAAGGAAGGCGTGATCCTTGGCATGCAGAACAGGGAGAATGAATCGATCGTCAGAAAAAATGACACAATCGTCGTTCTTGCCGATGAGGGCACCTGTTACGTTGAGGTGGAAGACACCAACCAGATGCTGCAATATGGCAACATTGTTTCGGTGGGATATAAAGACGCCGAAGGCAATGACAAGAAGATCGAGTGCAAAGTGGCGACCATGGCAAAGATCGGTCTGAGCCAGGGACTTCAGAGAAACGACAAGAAGATCCTGCTTCCTGCGGAGTACGTGGAGGAGATTTTGCAGGGGTACCTTGCAGGCGACTGGTGGGACAGATATCGCTTCACCGTGGAAGGAAGTGTTCGTACCATGGACAACGTGGTGGTGGTACCCAGATCCGCGGTTTATGACAACGGCGGCAAGACCTATGTCTACGTCAAGGATAAGAACGGAAACGTGAAGACGCAGTTCTTTGTGTCGGGCGGATTTAACGATAGCTATTACTGGGTGGTCGAGGGACTGACGGAAGGGATGGAAATATGCTCAAAGTAATGTTGCAAAAGTTATGGCATAAAAAGTGGATGGTCATGTGCCTGCTCCTTGGCTGTATCCTTCTGATCGCCACCGTGGTCAGCTTCCCGCTGTACCGCAATGCCGCCTTTGATCGCATGATTAAGGATGAATTTGACGACTATCTTTCCGAGACCGGTCTTTGGCCCGCCATGAACACGATGCTGATCATCGCTAAGAACGACCGAAACGGCGAATCCATTAAGACAATGGAGAACGCCATGAACGAGATGAACGGCGTGATGGGCGTGACCGAGAAGGAAAAGATTTTCTACTACTCACTGTCAAAGGCACCGCTGAAGTCTTTGTGGAACCGCGCGGACCTTGGCACGGACGGCCTTCGTCTTGGTTACATGTCAAACCTTCCGAAGCACGCAAAGATGATCTCCGGCGAGATGTATTCGGAGAGCGGCATCACGGAGGACGGCGCGTTCGAGGTCGTGGTGAGTCAGGACTGTCTGGTGAACAACAACCTTCTTGTGGGCGAGACGCTTGAATATGCCGGCCTAGCCAATGCACAGAAGGAGCAGATCCGGATCAAGATCGTCGGCGTGTTCCAGGAGATGGACAGCACGGACTTTTACTGGCAGGTGAAGCCTTCGGACATGGGAATCGTTGCACTGATGCAGGAGGACCTTTTCCGCGAGACCTTCCTGGGTGAGAATGCGACGAGATATTCCATCACCTGTTCTTACTACAATCTGTTTGAGTACGAGGACATCACGGCACAGAAGGCAGACCAGCTGTTGGAGAAGACGAAGTATTACACCGAGGAAAGCTCCATCCGCAAGACCATGTCGGAGCCGGTATATAAAGAGCTTCTTGAGACTTATTTTGCAAAGCGTACCAGGATTGAGGCGGCGCTGTTCATTCTGCAGGTGCCCGTACTCATCTTGCTCTGTGCGTTCCTGTTCATGATCTCCGGTCAGATGTACGACATGGAGCGCAATGAGATCTCCGTGATGAAGAGCCGTGGCGGCTCGAGCGGACAGATGTTCCGACTTTATCTGTACCAGAGCACGTTCCTTACGCTCCTTGGCGCGGCAGCAGGCATTCCTCTCGGAACCGTGTTCTGCAGGCTCCTTGGATCCACGCAGAATTTCCTGGAATTCAACGTGCGCCGTAAGCTGAACATCACCTTCGATCAGTCCGTTTGGGAATATGCCATCGTGGCAATGGTGGGGTGCGTCCTTATCATGACGATCCCGGCGCTGAAGCACAGCAGACTGACCATCGTAAAATTAAAGCAGTCCAATGCCATTCGCAAGCGTTCCTGGTGGGAGAAGATCTTCCTTGACGTGATCCTGCTTGGCGTTTCGCTTTATGGTTATTATAGCTTCTCGAAGAGCCAGTCGGATCTGGCGGCCACCGTCATGGAGGGCCAGACGCTCGATCCCTTGCTGTACCTGAGCTCTTCCCTGTTCATTGTCGGCATGGGTCTTTTGTTCCTGCGCCTGCAGCCCCTGGTGATCCAGCTGATCTACCTTCTGGGTAAGCGCTTCTGGAAGCCGGCAAGCTACGCTTCCTTCATGGAGAACGTAAAGAACGGCCGCAAGCAGCAGTTCATCATGCTGTTCATGATCCTGACGATCTCGCTTGGTATGTACCACGCAGTGGTTGCAAGAACCATTCTGCAGAACGCGAAGGACAACGCGGAGTACTTAGAACCCGTGGACATTGTCCTCAAGGAGGTATGGAACAAGGTTCCTTCCAGCACGGACAATCCTACAAACGAAGCCACGGCGGCTTACATGGAGCCTGATTATGCGAGATTTGCCTCCATGCCTGGCGTGGAAGCATATACAAGAGTGTTCCTGGAGGAACGTGGCTCCGTGAAGACGGTGGACAAGACGCAGTCCGCCTGCACGATCTTGGGCATTCACACCAAGGAATACGGAACCATCACCAACCTCGACCGCGAGCTTACGGATAAGCCTTACAGGGAGTATCTGAACGAACTTGCGGTGGCGCCGAACGGCGTGCTTTTGTCTTCGAACTTCCGCGACGTCTTTGGATTTAACATTGGAGATACGGTGGATTTCAAGGACCGATATGGTGCGCTGATCCAGGCAAAGGTCGTTGATTTTGTGGATTACTGGCCGGGATATCAGCCAGAGACCATTACGGTGGGCGCGGACGGATCGGCAACGAAGACAAATCAGCTTCTGATCATCGCGAATTTCGCGACCATCCAGAAAAACTTTGGCCTGTACCCTTATGAGATCTGGGCAAAGCTTCAGGAGGGCGCAAGCTCTGACGCGATCTATGATTGGATGAAGCAGAACAACATTCACGTGGTGAAGTTCGCGGACAAGGCGAATGCACTGAAGAAAGTGGTGCAGGATCCCCTGCTTCAGGGAACCAATGGCGTGTTGACCATGGGCTTTATCGTGACCATCATCCTTTGCGCGGTGGGCTATCTCATCTACTGGATCATGTCCATCCGCTCGAGAGAGATGATCTTCGGCGTGCTTCGTGCATGCGGTTTCCATAAGGGCGAGCTGTTCCATATGCTGATCAACGAGCAGATCTTCTCCGGCGTGCTTTCGATCTTCGCCGGGATCGGCATCGGCACTTTGACCTCGAGGATGTTCGTTCCCATGCTTCAGACGGCATATGCAGCCTCCAACCAGGTACTGCCGATGAAGCTGATCGTGAACCAGACGGATATGAACCGACTGTACGTCGTGATCGTCGGCGTAATGGCAATGTGCCTGATCACCTTGATCACGCTTGTGTTTAAGCTCAACGTCACCAAGGCCCTGAAGCTTGGCGAGGAGTAAGGATAAAGGAGCTAGTATGGGAGAAAACACGAAATATATCATTGAGATACAGAACGTCGGAAGAACCTTTTCCACGGCCAGCGGCGACTTTCAGGCGCTGAAGGGCGTGAACGCCAACATCCCTGAGGGCATGCTGACGATCCTGAAGGGCCGTTCCGGTTCCGGAAAGACGACGCTCCTCAACATCGTGGGAGCGTTGGACAATCCGACCACCGGGCGCGTGATCATCGAGGGCCAGGACGTGGGAAAGCTGAGTGCTTACCAGAAGGAAAACCTTAGACGCAAGAAGATCGGGTTTGTTTTCCAGTCCGTATCCCTGATCCCGAGCATGAATGCCTTCCAGAACGTGGAGTTTTCCATGCGTATGGCGGGGATCCGCGGCGACCACAAAAAGCGCGTGGAGGAATGCCTGAAGATGGTGGGCCTCGGAAGCCGTATGCATCATATGCCTTCGGAGATGTCCGGTGGTGAGCAGCAGCGTGTGGCCATCGCAAGAGCCATCGCTCACGGCCCCAGCATTATCTTGGCGGACGAGCCTACGGCGGAGTTGGACAGCGCCATGGCGGCAGAGGTGACCAAGCTCTTCCAGGAAATGACGAGGCGCGAGCACGTGACCATCGTGATGACGACCCACGACGTGGGCCTGATGGATGCGGGTGACATGGTAATCGAGCTTGAAAATGGCATGCAGATCTCGCACAATGCGGAGCCCACGGCGACGGAAGCACAAAGCAATGGTGAGGCGGAAGCCGAAAACGGCGAGAAGTCAGAGGCGCAGGAATATGCTGACGCGCAGGCAAGAGCCTACGCCGAAACGGTGGCGGAAGCTTTTGCTGAGTCCGAGGCAGGAGCCGGCGCGGAAGCGGTGACATTCACGGGATCCGAGGCAGGATCCGATGCGGAGCCTAAGGCTTAAGTGCTTGGAGGAGAAAATGGCGGAAAACATGATACAGGCGGACGGCCTGGTAAAAATCTATAAGACAAAGCAGACGGAGGTGCTTGCGCTGCAAGGCCTTGACCTGACGGTGGAAGCGGGGGAGCTCACGGCGCTGATCGGAAACAGTGGTAGCGGTAAGTCCACGTTCCTGAACATGATCGGCGGTCTGGACAGACCCAGCGCGGGATCCCTTCTGGTGGGCGGAAAAAACCTGTTCACCATGACGGAAAAGGATCTTGTGGTCTATAAGCGCGACACGGTGGGATTCGTTTGGCAGAACAACGGACGTAACCTTTTGCCGTACCTTTCGGCCATTGAGAACGTGATGCTTCCCATGCATCTGGCGAGCGGCAGAAAGAAGCGCGACAAAGCGCTGGAGCTTTTGGAAAGAGTGGGCATGTCCCACAGAAAGCACAGTCGTCTCAACATGCTCTCCGGCGGTGAGCAGCAGAGGATCGCCATCGCAATCGCACTTGCAAATTCACCGAAGCTTTTGCTTGCGGACGAGCCTACCGGTAGCGTGGACTCCATGACGGCAAATTACATCTTTGACCTTTTCATGGAGCTGAACAGGGAAGGGCAGACGATCCTGATCGTAACCCATGACGTGGCGCTGTCGAAAAAGGTAAAGCGCGTGGTTGCCATCAGGGACGGAAAGATCAGCAGCGAGCGTATCCTGAAGGAGAGCTATGCGGACAGACTGAAGGAAGTTGCCATCGACTGGAGAAGTGAGGATACTCAAGAGGAATTCGTGGTCATGGACAAGGCGGGGCGCGTTCAGATCCCGAAGGAGCTTTTGGACGAGCTGCACCTTTCCGGCAACAAATTGAAGCTGGAAATGCATGACGGAAGGATCATCATTACGTCTCCGGAGGCGCCTGCAGCTCCAAAAATTGTGGAAGATGCCGAAAATCATTAAAAATTTGTGAATTTTGGCTAATTTTTTCAAAAAATCATTTAACAGATATTGCTATTTCAAAAAAAGGGCTAAAAAAACGGTTTACTGTGGTGAAAATCGACAAAAACAGGGCCGTTTTTTTGATGAAAAGGAATTTTGACGGCTTTTTCATTCGGCGAAGATACCTAAAAGTGTCCAAAATGCATAAGAAAAAGATCGTTTCATTGGTGGAAATAAGCAATATGTATCTTGTAAATGGCAAGATTTGGTTAGACAATCGGCACATTGAACAGTTATAATAGTCGTTATGAAGGGGAGTATCTCTATTTCTAGAACTCTACTAGGGAGGCATGTATGAAGGACTCTGTAAAGAAACTGTTAATTTTTGTGGGTGCGATCGCTGCGATCGTGGTAGTATGCCTGCTCTTAAACCTCAGAGGGGTGAAGAACTTTCATGAGAAATATGAAGGTCACAACCTTGACGTGGACATCGTGGGCGCACAGCGTACCGGCACGTATTCTGCTTATCTGAAGGAGCATGCGAATGCGGCCAGACCCAAGGATGACGTGGCAGTGAGCATCTATGACTATTCCGCAAAGGGGAAGGTTGAAGTTGTCAGCAACTACAGCGGTGCCAGCCAGGCGCTTCTGATGGATGCTGATTCCGTCGTGAGCTGGAAAGTGAACATCCCCCAGAGCGGATTTTATAATCTTCGCCTGGAGTATCTGCTCCCTCAGTCCAGAGGCGTGGCAGCAGAGCGCTCTCTGATGATCGACGGGGAGCTTCCTTTTGAAGACGCCGGAAATATGGTCTTCAGCCGTATCTGGACCGATGGCGGCGAAAAGAGAGTGGACAACCAGGGCAATGAGATCCGCCCTACCCAGGTGGAGATCTATGACTGGCAGGTTGGCTACTGCAAGGATAGCATGGGCTATGTTGCAGAGCCTTACGAATTTTATTTTGAGCAGGGTACCAGAGAGATTACCTTCACCGCAGTGAATGAGCCCATGGTCCTCAAGGCCTTGACCGTTTCGGCCGTACAGGAGACCAAGAGCTATGCGGAATATGCTGCATCCCTTCCTGCAGTGAGCCCCAGCAGCGTGGGCCTTACTTATAATGAAGTGATCGAAGGCGAAAACTCCGTACGTCGTTCGGAGTCCTCCCTTTATGCAAAGTATGATCGCGCTTCCGCGACCACGAGTCCTTACAGCGTGACCAAGACGATCCTGAACTACACCGGCGGTGACGCATGGAAGAATGCAGGCCAGTGGATCGAGTGGGACATCACCGTTCCCGAAACCGGATATTATCACATTACCGTCAAGGGCCGTCAGAATTATAACCGCGGTGCCGTTTCCGGCAGAATGCTGACGATTGACGGAGAAGTTCCTTTTAAAGAAGTAAAAGACATTTCTTTCGATTATGACAATGACTGGGAGTGCAAAACCCTCGGCGACGAGAACGGCGCGTACAACTTCTATCTGACCGCCGGAACGCACACCCTGCGTCTTGAGGCAACCCTCGGCGAAGTTGGTTCCGTATTGGACGAGCTCGAGGATTCCACCTTCCGCCTGAACAAGATCTACAGAAAGATCCTTGTTTACACTGGCGCAACTCCCGATAAGTACAGAGATTACAAGATTCAGAACGTTTACCCCGACACCATTCTTGCAATGGAACTCGAGGCAAGACGTCTTTACAAGGCCGTTGATGACATGGTTGCCATTTCCGGTCAGAAGGCCAGCCAGATCGCTACCGCACAGACGCTGGCAACGCAGCTTGAGAGATTCGTGGAAAAGCCCGAGAAGATCACGACTGAGTTCACGAACTTCAAGGATAACATCACTGCACTCGGTACCTCCATCCTGGAGCTCTCCGAGATCAAGCTGGACATCGACTACATCCGCGTCTCCGGCGTAGATGCAAAGGTGAAGAAGGACAGAGCAGGCTTCTTTAAGAATATGGGCCACGAGATCAAGTCCTTTGTTGCTTCCTTCTTTGTAGATTATGAAGCAGTCGGCGACGTTTATGATGAGAAGGCAAAGGGCGACGACAAGCCCATCAAGGTTTGGGTGCTGACCGGTCGTGACCAGGGCTCCATCATGAAGGCTATTGTCGACGAAGAGTTCACACCTAAGACCGGCATCAAGGTTAACGTTCAGACCGTTGCCGCAACCTCCGTGCTGAATGCGGTTATGGCAGGAAGAGGTCCTGACGTGGTGCTTTCCATCGGTGGTGACCAGCCCGTAAACTACGCACTCCGTGGTTCCGCGGTTGACCTGACCAAGTTTGACGGATTTGAGGAAGTGTTCTCCAACTTCACTCCCAGTTCCTATGCACAGTACTCCCTGGACGGCGCCGTTTACGGCATGCCTGAGACTCAGACCTTCAACGTGCTGTTCTATCGTAAGGACATCCTGGAAGAGCTTGAGTTGGAAGTACCGAACACCTGGAAGGAACTCATTGAGATGTTCCCGACCATCCAGGGTAATAACATGAACATTGGTATGCCCAGTGCAGCCGGCACCCAGGCAAACGGAAGCGGCGGCGATCTGAACCTTTACTTCTCAATGCTGTATCAGTACGGCGGTGACCTTTATAATGAAAAGGGAACCAAGACGATCGTAAATGACGACGCCGGCGTTGAGGCATTTGAGCAGTACGTAAAGTTCTATAATGACTATGGATGCCCGACGATCTACGACTTCCCGAGCCGTTTCCGTTCCGGTGAAATGCCGATCGCAGTTGCAAACTACGGCATGTACAACACCTTGATGGTATCCGCTCCCGAGATCAGAGGCCTTTGGGACTTCACCTTGATTCCCGGCCTTGAGAAGACGGATGAATATGGCAAGACCTACATCGATCGTTCTGACTGTATCGTAGGAAGCGCATCCATGATCTTCCCTTCTGACGACGCAACGGAGCAGAAGGCATGGGAGTTCTTCAAGTGGTGGGGCTCCACCAGCACGCAGGTAAAATTCGGTAGAGAGATGGAAGCTCTGCTGGGCGCATCGGCAAGATATGCTACCGCAAACAAGAACGCATTCGCACAGCTCGCCTGGTCGCAGCACGCGATCGACGTTCTGACGGAACAGTGGGAGACCACGGTTGGTATCCGAGAGGTTCCCGGCGGATACTACACCGGCCGTCACCTGACCAATGCATGTCGTAAGTGCATCAATGAAAAGGTGGATCCGAGAGAGACCATTTTGGACTACTCGATCCTCATAAACGAAGAGTTGACCAAGAAACGTAAAGAATTTAATCTACCGCTGGAGTAAGGAGAGTGAAGCATGAGTAGCAAATATTTTGACAAGTACGTCACCTTGCGAAAGCATAACGCAAAGGTGGCATGGAAAAAGGCCAAGATCAGTAAGATGTGTTATCTGTTTTTGGCACCCTATGCATTATTGTTCACCATGTTTTACATCCTTCCGGTGATCAATTCCATTTTCTTTAGCTTTACCTACTACAACATTTTGGAGCCGGCAAGATTCATCGGCATCCACAACTACGTAAGCTTGATCCTGGAGGATGACGTCTTCCTGATCGGCGTAAAGAACACCTTCATGATCGCCATCATCACGGGCCCTTTGGGATATGTCCTGAGCTTCCTGTTCGCATGGCTGATCAACGAGTTGCCGAGATGGATCCGCGCGATCACGATCGTTGTTTTCTATGCACCCTCCATTTCCGGTACGCTGTACACGGTATTTAAGATCCTGTTCCAAGGTGACTACTACGGCCCCGTCAATTCCATCCTGATCAACTGGGGAATCATTGATGCGCCGATCCTTTGGTTCAACGATCCGAGATACATGCTTCCGATCTGTATGGTGATCATCCTTTGGATGAGCTTGGGAGCAGGTTTCCTTTCCTTCGTAGCCGGCCTGCAGGGTATCGACGGTTCCCAGTACGAGGCAGGTTACATGGATGGCGTGAAGAACAGATGGCAGGAACTTTGGTACATCACCCTTCCGAACATGAAGCCCATGCTGATGTTCGGTGCGGTTATGACCATCACCAGTTCCTTTGGCGTCTGCGACGTGACCATGCAGCTGTGCGGTTACCCTAGCACGGACTACGCTGCAAGAACTATCGTAACACACCTTTTCGACTATGGTTTTTCCAGATTTGAAATGGGTTATGCGTGTGCGATCGCAACCATGTTGTTCTTGATCATGATCTTATGTAACAAAGCAATCCAAAGTCTGTTGAGAAGAGTAGGAACCTGATATGAGCAAAAAACAAAACGAAACCGAAGTAGTAAAGCATCATTTGATCCAAAGAAGAAAACCCAACCGCTCCGTTGGCGGAGACATTGGCGTTTACATCTTCCTGCTGTTGGTCGGCATCGCGATGGTTTTCCCGCTGGTGTTCGCGATCAACATGTCATTGAAGCCCTTGGACGAGCTGTTCATGTTCCCGCCTAAGGTGTTTGCACGAAACCCGACACTCGACAACTTCGCGGACTTGTTCGTGAACATGAGTAAGTCGACCGTTGCATTCAGCCGTTACGTGTTCAATACCGTATTCATCACGGCAGTGGGAACCGCAGGTCACCTTCTGATCGCATCCATGGGTGCGTTCGTGCTGGCAAAATATCAGTTCCCTGGCAACCAGACCTTCTTCAAACTGGTTACCACGGCAATGATGTTCACGGGTTACGTTACCCAGATCCCGAACTACATCATCATCAGTAAGCTCGGCTGGGTTGACACCTTCTGGGCATGTATCATCCCGGCATTCGCTTTCCCGATGGGCTTCTTCCTTATGAAGCAGTTCATGGAAGGTCTTCCCAGCACTCTGATCGAGGCTGCAAAGATCGACGGCGCAAGTGAGTGGAAGGTGTTCACGAAGATCGTTATGCCGAACGTTAAGCCGGCATGGCTGACCATGATCATCTATTCCGTACAGGCACTGTGGAACAACCAGCAGGCAACCTTCATCTTCTCCGAGGAGAAGAAGACCCTTGTTTACGCACTGAACCAGATCATGGGCGGTGGTATTGCAAGAACCGGACAGGCACAGGCCGTTCTGATCATCGTGATCGCAGTACCCATTACGATCTTCATGTTCACGGAGAGCCAGATCCTTGAGACGATGGCAAGCTCCGGCCTGAAGGATTGATGGGAGGAGAGAGGACATATGAAGAAGATTCAAGCAAAAAAACTGTTCAAGAGAATGGGCGCGCTGGTTGCAGGCGTTGTCGTTCTGGCATGCTCTTCCCTCGCATTTCCCTTGACGGCTCAGGCAGAAGGCAAGTACACCTACTGCTATGATTACTGGGGAGACGTTCAGGATTCTCCCGATGCATATGAGGTTGCAGCAGTACTCACCTGTGATGACCTTGGACTTGAAAAGCCCCTGAGCACCACGGCGAATGGCCTTACCGCTGTTGGAAATTACATTTATATCTGCGACACCGGTAACAACCGCATCGTTCAGTTCGAGAGACTTGACCGTGAGCACTTTACCTTCGTGAAGGAATATACTGAATTCAAGGGTAACGTGGAAGTCAATACTTTCAATAAGCCCCGTGATTTCCAGATCAATGAGGATGGCGACATCTTCATCGCTGACACGGATAACAACAGAGTCTTGAAGCTGGATTCCGAATGGAATTACGTGATGGAGTTCGTAAAGCCCACCGACAATACCTTGGATCCTGAGCTGGTATTCCAGCCCACCAAGCTTGCCGTGGATACTGCAGGCCGTGTTTACTGTATCGCGACCGGTATCAACAAGGGTATGATCAAGTACGAAGCAGACGGCACGTTCTCTGGCTTCGTTGGCGCAACTCCCGTTGTTTACAAGCTTTGGGACTACATTTGGAAGCGTTATTTCACGACTGCAGCTCAGAGAGAGAAGATGGCAAACTTCGTTCCTACTGAGTATGCAAACCTTTACATGGATCATGACGGATTCATTTATGCCTGCTCCGCAAACCTCGCAGAGGAAGACTTAAAGAGCGGCTCCGCAAAGGCAGTCAGAAGACTGAACCTGATGGGAAATGACATTCTGATCCAGAATGGTGAGTTCCCTGTTTACGGCGACATTTACATGGGCAACGGCGGTGGTTACACCGGATGTTCCAAGATCGTTGACGTTACCGCATTTGACAATGACGTTTACGTGCTGTGCGACAAGGAAAGAGGCCGTCTGTTCACCTATGACAGCCAGGGCCGCCTGCTATTCGCCTTCGGTGGCAAGGGTAACATCGACGGTTACTTCATGAAGGACCAGCCCATCGCGCTGGACCACATGGGCTATGACCTGATCGCGCTCGACTCCCTGAGCCGTACACTTACCGTGTTCACCCCGACTGAATATGGCAACCTGATCTATCAGGCAATCGACCAGTTTGACGCGGGCGATTACGAAGCATCCGGCAATAGCTGGAAAGCAGTAATGGACCGCAATGGTAACTACGACCTGGCATATATCGGCGTTGGTCGTGCACTGCTTCGTCAGGAGAAGTATAAAGAGGCAATGGAATATTTCGAGCTGAAGTATGATGATGACAACTATTCCAGAGCTTTTAAGCAGTACCGTAAGGAATGGGTTGAGGATCACATCCTCGTGATCATCATCGTTCTGTTCGCAATCTTGGTTGTTCCCATGATCATCGGCAGGATCGGCAAGATCAAGTACGAGATCGACACCGCCGACATTTTCAAATTCTAATTTAGGGAGGTTGCTATGTTAACTTCGGCAAGAATAGAAGCTTTTAAGAGGTATTGGAAATCTTTCAAGTTTGCATTTTATTGCGCAACCCACCCTATGGACGGATTTTGGGACCTGACGCATGAAAAACGCGGAACTTATGCAGCCGCAAATACGATCCTGTTACTGACGATCCTTGCCAGGATCATGAAGTTGCAGTTCACCAGCTTCGTGATAGACCCTGTGTACTGGGAAGATATTAACATCTTCCTGTACATCGGTAGTATTGTCTTCCCCCTGGCCGTATGGGTAGTTGGTAACTGGGCACTGACGACGTTGTTTGACGGAAAGGGCAGACTTGGCCAGGTGTACATCGCCAGTTGCTACTGCCTGCTTCCTTATCCGCTGATCCAGTTCCCGTTGATCATCTTAAGTAACATGGTGACCAAGGACGAGATGCAGTTCCACTCCGTGCTGAGCGCCGTGTCACTGATCTGGGTAATTGTTTGGATCATTTTCGCAATGGGACAGATCCACGAGTATTCCTTCACTAAGAACATTCTGTTTACCATCGCAAGTGTGTTTGCAATGCTGGTTATCGTATTCCTCCTGCTCTTGTTCTTCAGCATGATCTCGCAGGGCGTTGCATACTTTATTTCATTTGGCAAAGAGCTGTTGTTCCGATTATCGTAAGTAATACCAGCAGATACCGGCAAAGCGGAAGGATAGGAGTAACAAGAATATGGATAACAACGAAATGAACGTGAATAAGGACGATATCCTGCAGCCCGATCAGGACGTTTCGACTGAGGTGAAAGATAAGTCGGAAGTTGTTTCGGAGATTGCCGAGGAAGCTACGGAAGTGGCTAAGGAGGCAACCGAGGAGGTGGCCGAGGAAGCCGCAGAGGCTACCGAGGAAGCTGCAGAAGAGATCGCGGAAGAAGTGGCAGCGGTAAAGGAAGAGCTTCCGGAGCCTCCCAAGGCACCGAAGCCTGCAAAGCCTGCGAAAAATCCGAAGGCCGCAACGATCAATACCGTGAAAAAGCCCCTTTTGAGCGATGCCGCCAAGGCGAGGATCAAGAGCTTGATCTTCCCCGTGGTCATGACTTTGATCATCTTGGGCGTGGTATTCTTCATCTTGAATCACAAGAACGTGACGGAAGAAGAACCGGTCATCCGCGTGAACAAGTACGAGGGTTCTGAGGACCCGATCGTGCTTGAGAACAGCGAATTGAAACTGACCATGGATCCCCTTACCACCTACTTCACCGTAGAAGTGAAGAGCACCGGCAAGGTTTGGACCGCTGTCCCTGAAGATGGCCTGAATGATCCCATTGCAAAAGGTGATGCGAAGAACAGAGTAAACTCCACCATGATCATCACCTACACGATGGAGTCCGGACTTGAGAAAGAGTACAACAACTACTCTTACAGTATTGAGAACGGTGTTTATGACATCGAGGCGACCAGCGATTACATCAAGGTCTTCTACTCCATCGGTGACGTGCAGAAGGAGTTTTACATTCCCCCTGTAACGACTGAGGAGAAGTTCAACGAGTACCTTGCACAGCTCGACAGAGATGCAAGCTACTTCGTTTCCCAGTACTATAAGAAATATGATCCCAATAAGCCTGGTAAGAAGGATGACGTTGAGACCTTGAAGACCAGCTATCCCACCACTTATGGTGAGGGTCAGGCGATCTACGTCGTGCGTGAAGGTACCAACGATGCACTGAAGAGCAAGATGCAGGATTACTTCGAAGCCATCGGTTACACGATTGAGCAGTACAAGGAAGATTGCGAACTCGATCAGTCCATAGCTTCCTCGGATAAGGCAGTATTCAACGTGGCGGTTTATTATCGTCTCGACGGTAAGGATCTCGTGGTTGAACTCCCTTACAAGGAAATGCAGTTCAACGAGGACAACCCGCTGTACACCATCACCACCCTGCCCATGTTTGGAGCAGGCTCCACCACGGATGAAGGATATATCTTCGTTCCCGAAGGCGGCGGCGCAAAGATCAACTTCAACAATGGCAAGACCTCCCAGAGCTCTTACGAGACGAAGGTTTACGGCCGTGACATGGCACTTGTAAAGGAAGCCGTAGTTCATGATCCTATCGTTAATTACGGTGCCTTCGGTATCGCAAAGGACGGCGGTTCCTTTATCTGCATCCTTGAAGATGGTGCTTCCTATGCAAACATCCAGGCCGACATTTCGGGCAGATATAACAGCTACAACTTTGTAAACGCAAAGTATTCCGCAATCCTTCGTGAGAGATACAACTTGGGCGACCAGGCAACCGCAGCAGTTTACGTGTTCACGCCCGAACTTCCCGATGAAAAGATCGTTGAGAGATATCGCTTTGTAGATTCCGACAACTATCTCGACATGGCAAATGCTTACAAGGATTACTTAAAGAAGACGTTCCCCAACGAGTTCACCCTGAACTCTGATACGGAAGCACCCGTTGTCATCGAAGTGGTTGCAGCCGTAGATAAGGTTAAGCAGGTGCTCGGCGTTCCTACCTCCAGACCTTTGAAGCTGACGACCTTCAAGGAGGCGAAGGAAATGATCACCACCCTTCAGTCCGAGGGCATGAGAAACATGTCCGTGAAGCTGACGGGTTGGATGAACGGCGGCGTAAACCAGAAGATCTTAAAGAAGGTGAAGCTGGTTAGCGCATGCGGAAGCTCCGGTGACTTAAAGAAGTTGGTTCAGGAGACTAAGAACCTTGGCGTTGACCTTTATCTTGACGGCGTTACGGATTATGCATACGACAGTGACCTTCTTGACGGATTCAATTCCTTTACGGATTCCGCAAGATTCATCACGAAGGAAAGGGCAAAGATCTACCAGTACAGTGCCGTAACCTTTGCACAGAGAGAGGGTGCTGACACCTTCTTCCTGCTTCACTCCGACCTTCAGAAGACCATGATCGACAATCTGCACAAGGCAGTGAAGAAGTATGACGCGAACGTTTCCTTCCGTGAGGTTGGTAAGGATCTGTCCGGTGACTACTACAAGAAGAAGACCACGACGCGTGAAGCTGTCAGAAAGACGGAGATGGAACAGCTCTCCAAGATCTCTCAGGACACCAAGATCATGATCAACGCTGGTAACGTTTACGCTGCAATGTACAGCGACGTGATCACCAACATGGATCTGAGAGGTTCCGAGTACACCATCATCGACGAGTTCATTCCTTTCTATGAGATGGCGATCCACGGTTACAAGAACTACGTAGGCAGCCCCATCAACTTGGCAAATGACCCTACGGATGAGTTGCTGATTTCTGTAGAATATGGCGCAGGATTGTACTTCACTTTGATGAAGGAATCACCCTTCGCCCTGCAGAAAACCCTTTACACAGAGTACTTTGGAGCGAACTACGACTCCTGGCATGACAAAATGCTCTCCATCTACAACAGATACAACAGTGAGTTAGGACATGTGTTCAAGCAGGAGATGACGAATCACCAGACCCTCGAAAAGGGCCTGACCTGCACCACCTACGCAGACGGCACCAAGGTTTACGTAAACTACAATTACATGGACAAGACTGCGGATGGCAAGAACGTTCCTGCTAGAGATTACGTGGTAGTTCGGTGATAAAATCTTAGAAAGGGTTACTGATTATGAAGAAACAGAAAAAAACTTTAGCAGGTCTTCAGAAGCGGAAAGCAATATCGGGATATATCTTTATCTCCCCCTTTCTTGTCGGCTTCGCAGTATTCATGGTAAAGCCTCTGCTCCAGTCGCTTTACATGAGCTTCTGTAACGTGGAGATCGCAGCCGGAGTCATCAATCCGGTGTTTACAAAGATCGATCAGTATAAGTACGCACTTACGATCGATCCCCAATTTAACCAGCTTTTGGTACAGGAGTTTACCAGAATGCTTACCAACTCCCTGGCAATCATGGTATTCAGCTTCTTCGTGGCGCTGATCCTCAACCAGGAGTTCAAGGGAAGAGCTCTCGTAAGAGCAATCTTCTTCCTTCCCGTGATCTTGTCCTCGGGCGTTATCCTTGGTCTTGAGACCAACAACTCCCTGATGGCGCAGATGCAGACCGACATTAACGAGGCGGTTTCCGGCATCAGCATCACGGCTACCGTGGAGAACCTTCTGAGAACCGCCAACGTCGGCACAAAGCTGTTCGAGCAGGTGTTCTCGATCATCGATGGTATTTACGACGTGGCCATTGCTTCCGGTATCCAGATCATCATCTTCCTGTCCGGCCTGCAGACGATCTCCTCCTCCATGTATGAGGCGGCAGACATCGAGGGTTGTACCGCATGGGAGAGCCTTTGGAAGATCACCTTCCCGATGATCAGTTCCATGTTCCTTGTAAACTGGGTGTACACCATCATTGATTTCTGTATGAGATCTGACAACCAGGTGATCGACAAGATCAACAGCGTAATGATCACGGATATCAATTATGGTCTTGCTTCCGCAATGTCGTGGCTGTACTTCCTGATAGTTATGGCGTTCGTTGGCATCACCTCACTACTGATCTCAAAGGGGGTTTACTATTATGAGTAAAGTGAAAGTTAAGCAGAATAGTGACTTCTGGGAGAGAAACAGAAAATCAGACGGCTATCTTTTGAAGAAGACGATCCTGAAATACGGCGTCAGCATTGCACGTTTCATCCTGCTCTTTGGTATGTGCTTCATGATCCTGCAGCCGATCTTCAACAAGATTTCCGTAAGTTTCATGACGATCGAGGATCTGAACAACCCGACCATCATTTCCATCCCGGAGAATCCGACGACGGAGAATTATTTGATGGCGGCGAAGTTGATGACTTATTCCAAGTCCGTTGTGAACTCTTTTGTGATCGCTTTGGCCATCGCATTGTTGCAGATCAGTATGACAACCCTTGTAGGATATGGGTTTGCAAGATTTGAATTCCCACTGAAGAAGTTCTGGTTTGCCTGCGTAATGCTGATCGTTTTAATCCCGCCGCAGACAATTTCCACTTCTTTGTTCCTACATTTTAGATTTTTTGATATTTTTGGGTTGATAAAATTGATCACAGGTGATACTATAAATCTTAGAGGTTCTGCAATCCCCTACTTTTTGATGAGTTTGGGATGCATGGGATTGAAGAATGGTCTGTACATTTACATGATCAGACAGTTCTTCCGCAACATCCCGAAGGAACTCGAAGAGGCTGCATACGTGGATGGCTGTGGCACGCTGATGACCTTCATCCGCATCATGCTTCCCGATGCAAAGCCGATCCTGACGAGCTGCTTCCTTTTCGCATTTGTATGGCAGTGGACTGACGGATATTATTCAAAGCTGTTCCTTGGAAACGTGAAACTGGTAAGTACGGAGCTTTCAAGATTGGTTGATAGCTTGGGCGCATTCCTGATGAGAGAGATGGGAACCACGGTTACGATCCCTGCGTCCTATGGTAATGCGATCATGGCAACCGGTATCCTGATGATCATCCTTCCGTTGATCATCCTGTATCTGTTTGCACAGAGAGGTTTCGTGGAAAGCTTGTCCAGTTCCGGTATCAAGATGTAATGATGATATATCATCCCTCTTCCAAAGGCATCCCGGAAAGATTACGCTGATGGATACAAAGGGGTATATATAAAAAAAGGAGGATAAAAATGAAGAGTAAAATGTTCAAGAAACTGATGGCAGCCGTTCTTGCAACTACTATGACTGCAAGCCTTGCAGCATGTGTAGGAAACGGCGGCGAGAAGAGCTCCGAGGCTGAGAGCAAGAGTTCTGCTGAATCCAAGTCTTCGGAAGTTGCTTCTACCGAGACTTCTTCTTCTGAAGAGGTTGGTGGTTACACCGTATTGAAGGATGCTAATGGTAACGTTTATGATCTCGGCGGCATGGAGATCATCATCCGTGACTGGTGGTCTGGTGACGGCACTCCCGCAGAGCCTCAGAACGCATTTGAGGAAGCTCGCCAGGACTACTGGGATTGGATCCAGGAGACCTACAACTTCACCATTAAGCAGATGGCTATTTCTGACTGGGGCAGCGCTCCTCAGGACTTCGTAGATTATGTATCATCCGGCGGTGATGATCAGAACTACGTATTCACTCTTAGAAATGATGCCGCTCTGATCTCTGCAATGGGCACTGGCCTTTGCTATGACCTGAGCACGATCGATTGCCTTGACTTCTCCAGCCAGAAGTTCCAGGCTAACCTGCTTCACAAGCAGTACAGCAAGGGTGGCAAGATCTATGCTATGTACGCTGGCGCTTCCGAGCCTCGTACTGGTGTATTCTTCAACAAGAGACTGTTGAAGGATGCAGGTATCGATCCTGAATCCATCTATGACATGCAGAAGAACGGCACCTGGACTTGGGATGCACTCATCGAGCTGTGCGATCAGGTTCAGAAGGATAACAACAACGATGGTGAAATCGATGTTTATGCATGTAACACCAACGACGGTCTGTTGACCGAGGCTGCTGTTTACTCCAACGGCGGTGAGTTCGTAGGCCAGGATGCTGCTGGTAACTACGTATACAAGCTGGAAGATGCTAACACTCTCGAAGGCCTTGAGTTCGCTGATAAGATCTTCAAGAACTACTGGGAGAAGGAGCCTGAAGGCGCAGCTTGGGATTACTACAAGGATAGCTACCTGAACGGCAACTATGTATTCTGCTTCGAGCAGGCTTACTGTGGCCAGGAGAGCGGTCCTTTCTACGCAATGGAAGATGACTGGGGCTTCGTAATGTTCCCGAAGGGACCTCAGGCTAAGGATTACACCAACTGCTGGGATAACAACCCTGCATGTATCCCTGCTTGCTATGATGCAGACAGAGCTTGGAAGATCGCTTTCGCTTGGAACCTGTACACCAACGACGTTCCTGGTTATGAGGATTCCGATTCTTGGAAGGCTGCATACTACAAGACCTACAAGGATACCAGATCCGTTGATGAGACCCTGGCTATGATGAGACAGAAGGGTATGATCACTTTCCACGGCGTTATTCCTAACATGAAGTTCGGTCCCGAGCTTACTTGGAATATCGGACCTACCAGCGGCCCTATTTCTGAGGTTGTTTCCTCTATCGCTGATACTTGGAAGGCATACATCGCTGAAGCTAACAAGTAATTTACTAGCTAACTAATCTAATAACAAGGGATGGAGTTTCCGGGACCCCATCCCTTTTGTTATCTAAGAATATAACGATTTACTGAAGTATATGAACTGGAGAAAAGAATGAAAAAGAAATGCCTTGTAATGATCACGGCAATCGCCATGAGCTTTTCCTTACTCCTTGGCGGATGCACGAACCATAATGGAAAAACGTCTTCGGAAAGCTCATCTGAAAGCATGTCTGCAAGCCAGAGCAGCGAACCGTCCAAGTCCTCTGAAGGAACGGAGGGCTCTTCTGAAGTGGAGACAAAAACAGTGGAAACGACAACACCTGAGCCCAAGGAGCCCTTTGTCTGCGACAGATCGGCTGCCTTTGAGCTTTTATCAAATATCACGATCGGTTGGAACCTTGGCAATACCCTGGACGCACATGGCGCGGGCTCCAGCCCGGTTTCTGAAATGTATTGGGGCAATCCCAAAACAACCCAGGAGATGATCGATGCGGTTGCCGCACAGGGCTTTAATGCGATCCGCATTCCCGTAACCTATGCCGAGCACGTTGAAAAGGCCCCTGATTACACGATCAAGGAGCAATGGTTAAATCGCGTACAGGAGATCGTGGATTACGGCATAAACGCAGGCATGTACGTGTTTTTGGATACGCACCATGAGCCGGATTACTGGCTGATCCCCAACGAGGACCACGAGGAAGCTGCGGTCAATGAGCTTACGGCCATCTGGAAGCAGGTTGCGGAGCGTTTTCGTGATTATGATGAGCATCTGATCTTTGAGGGCATGAATGAGCCCAGAACAAAGGGTTCACCATCGGAGTGGAATGGCGGCGAACCTTCTGAGCGTAAGATTGTTGAAAGGCTGAATCAGGCCTTCATCGACACCGTGCGCGCAACCGGCGGGAACAATGAGACAAGACTTCTTGTCATCTGCCCCTATGGCAACAATGCGGGATATAACGTCGCCAAGGAATTTACGATCCCTGAGGACAATTACATTGCCGTTGCAGTGCATATGTACACGCCGTATTACTTCACCTATGCAGGAGAAGGCGGTCAGTTTTTTGACACCTGGGACGGCTCCCATAAGGGCGATATTTCCGCTACCCTCAAGCAACTGAACAATTACTTCATCAAAAAAGACCTGCCCGTTGTGGTGACGGAGTTTGGTGCCGTCAACAAGGGCAAGCCTGAGGAAGTGATCAATTGGGCGAAGGACTACATCTCCGTCATGAACAATTATGGCATCAAGTGCTTCTGGTGGGACAACGGCTGCTACCAGACAAATGGCGAGAACTTTGGTATCTTTGACCGCAGGAACCTTACCTGGTATGACCAGAAGCTGGCAGACACGCTCGTGGAAGCAGCAACGACGCAGTAAGCAACGTAAAAACGCAGCATGGCAGAATGAGAGCTAAGTCGCGACACGACAACAAAAGCAAAGCATAAATTTAGGGGAGCACCGTTAGGTGGCTCCCCTTTTTTGTTGAGTTTGTCTTCGCAGATCTGTCTCGATTTCATTGCCTTTTGTGCCGCGGGCCTAAACCCTCGACTTTGCCGTGATGATCCAAGGTGCGGGCTCTTGCTTGAAGGTGTTATTGCTGCCAAGCTTTGCAACGGAGATCTGGATTGTCTCCACGTCAGCCAAGCCGAGATCCTGCAAGAAGCTCTGGATGTTGGCTGCTACCTTGAAATCTAAGGTGTAGATCACGACATTGATGTTCGGATTGATCTTCGTCAGGCACCGAAGCTCCTGATCCGTGCTGGCGGATGCCACGAGGAACACCAAAACGGGCTTCGGGCAATCCTTCATGGTCTCGTCATCCACGTGATCGATGATCTTCACATTGTGCAGACCAAAGTGAGATACGTTGTCCTCCAGCGTCATACGGTCGGCGCGGCTATATTCCACGGCGATCACGCTTCCTTCAGGCGCCTGCAATGCGGCCTCGATGGCGATGCTCTCGCCGCCGATGACTACCAGGTCATCCTGGGGATCCACGGCCATCTTGTTCAGGATGATCGCACGGATCTCGCTGCCAACGTAATGAATGGAACCGCGCTGGAACTTCTCATTGCTAAGGCCGATCTTTGCGGTATTGCGTGCGTTGGGGTTCAGGATCAGCATGCCTGCGGATGCATTGATGCCGCGGTCGATCATGTCCTTGATCTGCTGGTGCAGGATCGGACCGGAAGGGTCGGAACCCTCGTTGTACCAAACTTCGCATTCGCCGAGTCCTGCGCTCCAAAGACGATAGAAAATGTCATCGATCCCGGCGTTGGTGAACACCATCGTCGTCTTGTGGGCCTCCACCGTGGGAATCAAGTTCTTATTCTTTTTTGTAATGTCGATCATCTTGACGTGCTCGAGATCAAGCGTCGTATTCTTTGCGAAATACTGCAGCCAGCTCAAGATCACTTCGTTCGTAAAAATCTGTTTCTCCATGGAAAACCCCCTTATGCATATGATTTCAAGCCTCGAGGGCGCACCCTCTGATAACAGTATACCACTTTCTTTCATGTTTGTAAAAAAAATCTTGAAAGCAAAGCATCGGTATTTTATAATATGCAATATCAAATTACAAAATTCTGATCAAGTGGAGGAAGCATATGGGCAACCTTTCAGAGGAAAAGGTCCTGGTCATCGATTTTGGCGGCCAGTACAACCAGTTGGTCGCAAGGCGCGTGCGTGAGTGCAACGTCTATTGCGAGATCTATTCTTACAAAACGGACCTGGAGAAGATCAAGGCGATGAACCCCAAGGGCATCATCCTGACGGGCGGCCCATCGAGCTGCTATGAAGAGGGCGCGGCGACCTGTTCGCCCGAGCTGTTTTCCCTCGGCGTTCCGGTGCTTGGCCTTTGCTATGGCGCACAGCTCATGAGCCACGTGCTTGGCGGCAAAGTGGAGCGTGCCGCGGCGAGAGAATATGGCAAGACCGAGGTGGACGTGGACGTAACCTCGCCTCTTTTTACAAACGTAACGCCGCACACTGTATGCTGGATGAGCCATTTTGATTACATTTCCAAGCTTGCGCCGGGATTTCGCGTGGTTGCTACGACGGCGAATTGCCCCGTGGCGGCCGCAGAGTGCCAGGAAAAGGGCCTTTATGCGATCCAGTTCCATCCCGAGGTGCTTCATACCGCCGAGGGCTCTAAGATGTTATATAATTTCGTCCGCAACGTCTGTGGGTGTTCCGGCACCTGGAAGATGGATTCCTTTGTGGCAAGCACCATCGAGGACATTCGCAAGAAGGTTGGCGACGGGCGCGTGCTCCTTGCACTTTCCGGCGGCGTGGATTCTTCCGTGGCCGCAGGCCTTCTTTCCAAGGCCATTGGCAAGCAGCTGACCTGTGTGTTTGTGGATCACGGCCTGCTTCGCAAAAATGAGGGCGATGAGGTTGAGAGCGTTTTTGGCGCAGGCGGACAGTTTGATCTGAATTTCGTGCGCGTGAACGCGCAGCATCGTTTTTACGTAAAGCTTGCAGGCGTGACTGAGCCCGAGCGCAAGCGCAAGATCATAGGCGAGGAGTTCATCCGCGTCTTTGAGGAAGAGGCTAAGAAGATCGGTACGGTGGATTTCCTCGCACAGGGCACGATCTATCCCGACGTGGTGGAGAGTGGTCTTGGCGGTGAGTCCGCAGTGATCAAGTCGCACCACAACGTGGGCGGCCTTCCGGATTACGTTGATTTCAAGGAGATCGTTGAGCCTCTTCGGAATCTTTTCAAGGATGAAGTGCGTCAGGCAGGTCTTGAGCTTGGCATTCCTGAAAGACTGGTGTTCCGTCAGCCCTTCCCTGGCCCCGGCCTTGGCGTTCGCATCATCGGCGACGTGACCGAGGAGAAGGTGAAGATCGTGCAGGATGCCGATGCCATCTACCGTGAGGAGCTCGAAGCCGCATCTTCCCAGTACAAGAAGGAAAACGGCGCAGAGGCGCCTTGGATGCCGAACCAGTACTTTGCGGCCCTGACCAACATGCGTTCCGTTGGCGTCATGGGCGACGAGCGCACCTATGATTACGCCATCGCGCTCCGCGCAGTGAAGACCATTGACTTCATGACCGCCGAGTCCGCAACCCTTCCCTGGGAGGTGCTCCAGAAGACCATGAGCCGCATCATCAACGAGGTCCGCGGCGTCAACCGCGTCCTCTACGACATCTCTTCCAAGCCCCCCGGAACCATAGAATTTGAGTAAGTTTTCTGCTTACGATGCCCCACTCGCGCGTGGGGCATCGATTCTTCAAAATCAATTTTATCCCGATGCCAGCCAACCCTCTTTTGGCACTGCCTGAGCATCAAAAATCCCCAAATCATCCAATTCCGATGCCGCCCAATTCACTTTTGGCACTGCCTGAGCATCAAAAATCCCCAAACAATTCAACCCCGATGCCCGCCACCCCTCTTTTGGCACTGTCGGAGCATCGAAAATCCCAAAACAATTCAACCCCGATGCCCGCCAACCCTCTTTTGGCACTGTCGGAGCATCGAAAACCACCAAACCGTCCAATCCCGATGCCGCCCATCTGCCTATTAGAGCCTCTAGAGCATCGGCAATCCCCAAAGCGCCCAATCTCGATGCTCGCTACCCCGCGATTATGGTATACAGAGCATCGAAATTCCCCGTAACCTCGAATCCCGATGCCGCCCGGCATGTTTCTAGCCTCTAGACAGAGAAAAGATGGTCGGAAGAAAAGAAGCAAGAAGAAAAGAAGCAAGAAGAAAAGAAGCAAGAAGAAAAGAGACAAGAAGAAAAGAGGCAAGAAGAAAAGAAACAAGAAGAAAAGAAGCAAGAAGAAAAGAGACAAGAAGAAAAGAGGCAAGAAGAAAAGAAACAAGAAGAAAAGAAGCAAGAAGAAAAGAAGCAAGAAGAAAAGAAACAAGAAGAAAAGAAGCAAAAACAAAAGAAGCAATTTATAGAATCTAACTGAAAGGAATGAGAAGTCATGAGAGGAATAAATAATATGCAATTGCTTTCCCCTGTAAATTTCTATGTTGATGCAAACGAGCGCTATCGAGAACTGGTTAAGATGAAACAAAAAGTGGAAGAACGGTTTTCAAAAGCTCCAGCGGGTAAAATACATATAGTTACTTCTGAGAGGCGAACACAATTCTACCTTCGGGAAGAGTCGAGTGACAAAAGTGGGAAATATATCCGAAAATCGGAAGAAAAGATCATTCGAACATTGCTTCAAAAAGCGTATGATGAGAAGATCCTACAGCTCCTTAACATCGAGATCAAACATCTAGAAACATTTCTGAGTACGTCATGCAACATATCAAAAAGAATTCAACAAATCTATTCCAATTATCCGGCCGTGGTCAAAACCAATATTCATCCCATTGACATTTCCGATGATGATTTTGCAAAAGAATGGTGCAGTGAGACTTTCCGAGGAAAAGAAATAGCGGATTATGTTCCGGTATATGAAACAAATCGTGGAGAAAGGGTCAGGTCAAAATCTGAGCTAAACATAGCAAATGCATTGGCAAAACATGGCATTCCATATAAGTACGAATGCCCATTGACCTTACGAAACGGGAAGGTGGTATATCCGGACTTTACGATCCTTGACATAAAGAAAAGGGAGGAAATCTATTGGGAACATCGTGGCATGATGGACTCTGAGGATTATGCTGGCCATGCAGTTTTCAAAGTAAAAGAATATCTTCGCAGCGGAATTATGCTTGGGAAAAACCTGATCATAACAGAGGAGTCGACGGCTAATCCTTTGGGAACAAATGAGATAGAGGCCGTTCTCGCGGCGTATTTTCGTTGAAACCAAGCGCCATTTGTGATACGATGAGATTTAAGGAGATGGTGCATTTATGCTAAAGAGTCAAAAAATGGAAAACTTGCCATTACTGTTTTTGCGCTTGCGCTGGTCGTGGCCTTGGTGATCCTGGGCATGGGCATTTTCAAGACCTGGATGTTCAATCAGGCTGAGTACGAGGCGACCTTTGCGGGGCCGGAGCTCCTTACGGAGAACGGAGCGCCGTCCAGGGACATGCATGGCTTCGCCGGGCCAAGAAGCTCCACCTGGTCCAAGGCGTTTGATTTTAACAACGAGGGCATCACGGAGCACAATTATCAAGCATATACCTACGATTTCACGGTTTCGAACAACACGGGCGATGAGGTCGACGAGTTCCGGTTCAAGCGGAAAGATCGGCGTGCCGGATCAGATCCTCGGGAAGCCCGGCAAGCTGACGGATGAAGAATTCGAGATCATCAAATCACACACGGTGCGCGGCGGCGAGATTTTGAGCAGCTTCAAGAGCCTTGAGAATGCCGGAGAAGGCGCATTATATCATCACGAACGCTATGACGGCAAGGGTTATCCGGAAGGCAAGGCAGGAGAGGAGATTCCTTTCATTGCCCGCATGATCTGCGTTGCGGATTCATATGATGCGATGAACACGAACCGTGTTTACAGGAACAGGCGCACGAAGGAATTTATTCTTCAGGAGATCGAAACGAATAAGGGCAAGCAGTTTGATCCGAAGATCGCGGACGTTGCGATGCGCCCTCTCAAAGAGGGCCGTCTGGAAGAATAATTTCGGGTCATGTCTTGAAAGTAAGTCCTTTTTCGTATAAGATGGAAATGTAGGTCTACCACAAAAACATGGGAGGGCAAAGATATGGGATTCTTAGATTCTTTGAAAAATCAACTGACGTCACAGGTGAAAAGAGAAATCAACAAGGCCGGGAACCAGGCGGCGAATAGTGTCGCCAAAGCGGTGAAACAGGCAAGTAACCATAAAGAAACGTTTACGTTCCAGGAGCTCCCGAAGAACCTGGAGGAGCTGAAGGCCCTGCCCGAGGCGTCCTTAGACAACGCATACAAGACAACGGCGCTTTGCGTTTTAGCACTTTGCCAATATGAAACCGACGAGGCGGCAACCATCGAGATGCTGAACTTCCTCAAAGGACCGGAAACTGTATCCGAGGCCGAAAAGACTTTCCTTCGCGATCGCCTGAAGGGCAAGGGCTACAAGACTCTTTCCTTCTTCAAGGGCGCAACGACGCAGAACAATTATCAGCCGACCAAGCCTTATTCCATCACGGTGAGCGAGAACCCCTATTCCTTCAACGAGGAGAACTGGGCCACCCTTTACCTCACCAGCGCCGGCGCGGACACGCCTCGCCCCGTAAAGCTTCGCAAGAAGCCCTCCACGGGCCAGTGGTTCATCAATGACATCCAGTGCCTGTCCGACATCCGCATCCCCACCGAGCAGGACAAGTGGGCGTAGGACGCGCATAAACATCACCGTCATCAAGCGCAGGGCGCCACAAAAGTTGCCCAAAGATTGTGATGCAAACAACATAAAATCAGAGCCATCAGACCATGCAGGACCGAACTTTCTCCTGCATGGTTTTTTGCCTTTTTTTGGGGCTTCATCGATTGCTGTTTTCGCCCAGTGTTTTTTTCACCGCCTCGTTGAAAAAACGAGGATTTTGTGCTATGATAAACAGTGGAGGAAAAGGCAATATGCAACTATTCATCGACTTACTGAAAGCCCTTTTATATTGCGCCGTCATTCAATTCATCAACTACAGCTTCAAGCTCCCGGCAGTCTTTTCCATCCTGCCGCTGATGCTGTTTTTGATCGCGTTCATGCTGTTTACGCGGGAGTGGAAGAATAAAAAGCGCCAGTATGTTTTCCTGATCACGTACGTGCTGGAGTATTTCGGCTTCCTCCTGTATTTTTACGACAAAGGCCATCTGATGCCGATCACGGCGCTTTGCATGTCGGCGATCCTCACGGCGTGGGGCGTGCTCTGCATCGAGTGCCTCACGAAGGATAAAAAACGCAACCTTATCGGCTTTGCAACCCTTGTTTTGGTGGCTGTCGTAGCCTATCTCGGCATTTGGGTATATTATTCCGCCAAGGCCTCATCTCTCGCAGACAAGGTTTTGACCGCGCAGACGATAGACAAGCAACTTTGCGAGGAAGCAGATCGTGTAACCACGGAGCTAAATGTCGTCTTTTATTCGAAAAGGGACGTGGCCTTCTCGCTAAAGGAGCTCGCAGATCCAAAGAAGGTTGGGTCGAAGGATCCGGACCAGCTTTATGAGGAATATAAAGCCGGGATTTCAAGCGCGGACGGTAAGTTCATCAAGGCGCTAGTGCATGAGGGCGTGGAACTCGACCACAAGCTGCACGAGGCAACCAAGAAATAGACAATGATAATCACGGCCGCCAGGAGAAACAACACAAGATACGAATGGGTAAGCCGCATGGTGCGGCTTTGAGATACGGAGGTAGATGCCATGGGTAAAAGCGGAGAAGAGATCTTCAAGGAATTGTTAGGTAAGGAGCAGCAGGCGAAGGGAGCCTACCTTACTGACGTGGAAAACGTCGTGATCAGCTTGGACAAGGGCACCTATTCCAAGCGGGATCACCTGTGCGGGATCCTGTTTGATTATGTTGAGAAAGCTTCCCTTGGCAATGCGATCGACCTTCAGGCGAAGGACGACGAGGCGCGCTTCCTGATCCTGAACCAGATCCTGAGCGCAAAGAATGCGCCCCTTGGCAAGTGGCCGACGAAAAAGGAGTTGCCCCTTTGGCAGCAGGTGGACTTAAACCTTGCCATTCATAAGGGCAGCGGCGATGTTTACGAGGAGATCGGGAAGGCCGTTGCAACGCAGAAATCCAAGGCGGAAAAGCAGGAACTCCTGCAGGAGCTTCTTGCGAGCAACCTTGTGGAGAAGGCCAGCGTTTTGGCGCAATATGACAAGCCCGATGATGCCTTCGAGAGCTTTGAGTTTTATCATGGTCCCGAAAAGAACCATGCCTATGCGGAATATCCCGCAAAATGGCATCGCATCCGCAACGATAAGATCAACGAATATTCCATGCTCGTTACCGCAAAGGACGAGGCATGGCTTTCAGAAGTGTGCAAGGAAATGACCAAGGACGAACGCCCCATGGAGCACATTGCGGCGCTGTTTGGCAATGACGAGGAGCGCAAGGTCTTCTTCGAAAACGAGATCGCGCCCATGGTTGCGGCCTATCGCGCAGCGCACGCGCCCGAAGAGCGTCTTCCTAAGTACCTTAAGGCAAGAGAAGCCTTCCTGGCGCAAAAGAAGGTGGTTGAGGACCTGCAGGCAAGCCTGGACAAGCTCCAGACCGATTTCCTAAAGAACTGGCAGGAAGACAAGATGCGCTCGAAGAACCTTCGCGAAGCGGAGGCGGCGATCGAGCACTCCCAGAAGGCCATGGATTCCTCGAAGCAAACGCGCGAGCCGCTCTTAAAGGAGCGCGATGAGGTAAAGGCGGACCTGGACGAGATCACAAAGCAGGTCGACGAGGCGGATGCTGCAGCGCAGGAGGCAAAGAAGGAATGGAGCCGTTACAACATGATCGTTCGCACCGGCTTTGACAAGGAGCAGGAGCTTCGAAATTCCGTGACGGGCCTCGCAAAGATCTTCTCGAAGAAGAAATATGATGCCGCTCAGGAAGAGGCGGATAAGGTGCAAAAGGAAGCCATCGAGGCACAGGAAAAAGCACCCGCGGCCGAAAAGAAAATGAAAGAGCTGACGGCAAAATATAACACGCTCGCGGAGCAGGAAGCGCAGATCAGAGGCGCGCTGGACGGCCTCACCGACCGCATATCCCAGCTCAACAAAGCAATCAATGCCGCACAGGTCATGATCACCAATCGCGAGGATGAGAAGGAGCAGATCCTTCACGCGCTCGATTCCGTGAAAAAGGAACGCGAGTCCATTCTGGAGAGATGGAAGAGTGAGACGGGTGATGACGCGAGAGTCATGCTCGACGTGGATTTTGTAAAGGAGCTTTTCTCCGACGATGCAAAGCTTTCGAAGAAGCGCGCGGGCGAGAATCCTTGGCTTTCCAGGCATTTTAGGAAGGAGCGCGAGAAGCTCTTTGTCCTTGCTGAGGACTTCCAGAAGGCCTTCCTTGAGGCGTCCGGATGCTGCATGGCAAATCTTGCGACCTTAGCGCAGTACTGGGGCGATTGGAAGAAGGACGGCGAAAAGATCACCTTCCACGCGGCCGACATTGAAGACACCGTTCCGTCCCTGTGGCAGACGCTGTTTTTGCTTGTTCCGATGGCGGCATTTGCGCTCCCGACCATCGCAAGCTCTTTCATAGACACGAAAAAGCCCGGTCTTTACGGCACCGTGGCGATCGAGGGTACGGACAAGCTTGCGCCCGAGTCCGTGGTCGGCGCGCTTTACCGTGGCCGCAACGCCCTGATCATCAGAAATTAACGGGCGATCCGACAGTATATTCTTTCGAGGGGTGAAAAGAACAAATGCCCAAGAGTCGCATAGACGATACCTTTATCAAGGATTTCTTCCAGATCGGCGACGCCGAGGAAGATAAAAAAGAGATCGAAGAGATCAAATCAAAAATGCAAAGGCTGCAGTTTGAGAACGGCAAGGACATTTGCGTCATTGACGGAGAGCCGGACTGCATGTTCTTCCTGGAATCCGGCACGGCCATCGTGCTGAGCCGTGAGGGCGAGCAGATCAACATCATGCATGAGGGGCAGTATTTTGGTGAATACGGCGTTCTGTCCAAGCAAAAGCGCCTTTCCACCGTGCGTTCCTTAGGCCGCACCATCGTTTACCGACTAGACGCGGACGACATGATGAACATCCTCGCAAAGCATCCGGAAGTATATGGCGAGCTCATGAAGCGTGTTTACGGACAGGTTTCCGGCAAGCACTCGCAAATCCTCGCGCTTTCCGGCATGCGTAAAGGCATCCTGCAGCACCCGAAGAACGAAACGCCGCTTTCAAAACGCCGCATGGTGATCCAATATGGGATCCTGGCGCTGATCTACGTCCTGTGCTGGATCCTGATCCCGAAGAACGCGAATGCGCCTGTGTTCCTGGCACCTTTGGCATTGATGCTGGTTTACGTGCTGATCACCAAGCGTACCGTGGAGTCCCTGATCGTTTCGAGCATGCTGGCGGCACTCCTGGTCTTTCGAAATGGCATCTCCGCGAGCTTTTCAGATGCGATGATCGAAACCATGATGTGTTTTGACAACGCCTGGACCGTATTCGTGATGGCACTGATGGGGAGCGTCGTTCAGCTGATCGAAGCCTCCGGCGCGGTGACGGCCTTCAAAAAAATGGCGGACAGCAAGGTAAAGAGCCAGCGAGGCATGATGCTGGCGGCCTATGGCATCATGGCCGCAACCTGTATCGACGACGGCCTGAACATGGCCTGCGCGGCGAATTCCACGAATGGCGTCGCGAAGGAGCAGGCGCTTCCGCGAGAGAAGACTTCCCTGCTGTTTAGTCTTTTGCCCACGGTGCTGAGCTCTTTCATTCCGATCTCTCTGTGGGGCATCTTCGTCATCGGTACTCTTACCGCCTCCATCAAAGAGGATACCCTGGTGATCTTCTGTAAGTCCATTCCGTTTAATTTCTTCTCCATTTTGGTTGTCATTGCAATGCTTTTCTATTGCTTCGGCAAGCTTCCCATGACGGAAAGGCTGAAAAACGCTGAAAAGCGCGTGAAGGACGGCGGAACCCTCTGGCCGGACGGTTCGGAGAAATATTTAAGCTTAAATGAGCCCGAGATGTGGGGCAAGATCATGAACATCATGTTGCCGATCGCAGTGCTTGCCGCAAGCTCCATCGTGATCCGTTCGATCATTGCGAAGAACTTCATGGTGGACAGTGCAGTTGGCCTTGTGACGACGCTGGTTTTCATGTTCCTCCTTTACTGCTGGCAGGGCCTGATGACCCCCGAGCAGTTTGTGGAGCACCTGGTGGTCGGCATTGCAAACTCCACCCTGCCCATTCTTTTATACTTGCTGACGATGTGCTTTTCCACGCTCCTTAGTGCGCTTCAGCTGACGGAATATTTTTCCGACACCGTCGAAGCGCTTGGCCGCTTTGGTCCCATCTTCCCGATGGTGATGTTTGTCGCCGCCATGTTCCTTACGGTGGCACTGGGATCTTCTTGGTCCATGTACGCGATCGTATTCCCCATCGCCATCCAGTTTGCGCCGCTCCTTGGCGTGAACATGGCCCTTTGCATCGGCGCCATTGCCGGCGCAGGCATTGCAGGCGAGAAGAACTGTATGTTCACGGCGGACAGCATGAACGTTGGTACGGCGATCGGGTGTAGTCCCCGGATTGTCCGCAAGGTGCGCATGAAGTATAGTTTTACGCTCACGGTCGTTACGGCCGCGTTATATCTCCTCGCAGGATTCATCTTCCGCGCTTGATGACGCGTAATGGGACGGCCGACATGGGAAGCCGCAAAAAACATGAAAGCTTGTAAAGACAAGAAGAAAAAGCCTGGCAGCAGTGCAAAAAAGGAGAATGTCTCCGGCCGGCGCTACAACATGCAACAGATAAGGAGCAAGGACACCTCCATCGAGCTTCGGCTTCGGAAAGCCTTGTGGGCGAAGGGATATCGCTATCGAAAGAACCTGCGAACGCTCCCCGGGACCCCCGACATCGTGCTCACGAAGTACAAGATCGCGATCTTTTGCGACAGCGAATTCTTTCACGGCAAGGACTGGGAGGTCCTAAAGCCCCAGCTCGAGCGCGGCAACAATGCGCAGTTTTGGATCGACAAGATCACGCGGACAAGGCAGCGCGACGACGAAGCCAACAAAAAGCTTCTGTTCCTCGGCTGGACCGTGATCCGCTTCTGGGGCAAGGACATCCTGAAGGACGTGGACACCTGCGTCAAGGTGGTGGAGGAAACCATTTTCGATCAGGAGAGCGAAGAGGACGGCCTGGATTTCGACTTGTAGGCACTGGGCGCTTTCATAAAAAACCTTGATAAGATGCGCCAAAACATTTATAATATTGTGGTGTGAGGACGGCGTTGCGAAGCTCTTCGCAGCGCCGATTTTATATGTGGGAGCGGGGCAACCCGAAGAACCAATTAGGATGAATATACTTGTAGATGGCTTAAACATCAGCTATAAGATCACGGGCGAGGGCGAGGAGACCGTCGTCATGCTGCAGGGCTGGGGCACGCACCTTGGCATGTATGACAGCGTGGCGAATGCGATCAATGATAAAGTGCGCTTCGTCCAATTTGACATGCCCGGATTTGGCGCCAGCGACGAGCCGAAGGAGGCCTGGAACGTGGACGCCTTCGCGGACTTTTTCCTGAAATTTATGGACGCGCTGGGCATCAAGAAGGCGACGCTCATCGGCCATTCCTATGGCGGACGCGTGATCATCAAGCTTGCGGCACGGGAGAACCTTCCCTTTGAGATCTCGCGCATCGTCCTCATTGACAGCGCCGGGATCCTGCCGAAAAAGACCTTTGTGCAGAAGGTCAGGATCCGAAAATATAAGATGCTCAAAGGGATCTTGAACATGAAGGTCGTTTACGCACTGTTCCCTGAGCTGATCGACGACTGGCGAAACCGCCAGGGCTCCGCGGATTACCGCGCGGCATCGCCCATGATGCGAAAGTGCCTTGTCATGGCGGTGAATGAGGATCTGACGGACCTCCTGCCCAAGATTAAGCAGGATACGCTTCTTGTCTGGGGCGATCAGGATACGGCGACGCCGATCGCTGACGCGAAGGTCATGGAAGCGAAGATCCCGAACAATGGACTTGCGGTCCTTGCGGGCGCCGGGCATTTTTCCTTCCTCGAGCAACCCCAGATTTTCCGCGGGATCCTACGGGCGTACTTTGGAGCCTGACCCGAGGCCAGCCGCCAGGGCTAAGCCCAAGGCGCTGAGCCTGTTCGCATTTTACAAATACAACATGGAGGCACCATGATCATCAGAACCATCCTCGCCTTTTTACTGGCGATCCCGGCGTACCTGTACGCCCTGCGATATAATATGCATATGTTCCAGCTGAACGGCTACAAGAACGATGAGCATCCGAAGTGGCTGAAAAAGAACCTGCGTCGGAACTGGCTCCTCGTCTTTACGGGTGTTCTCGGCCTCCTTCGCATTTTGGCCGGCCTGCTTCCCGACGGCATCTTTCGTGGAATCGCCCTTTGGACGCTGGACGTTCTCGCGATCTTGACGCTCCTTCTGGTGCGCCTTGTCTACCGCGCCATGAAGCGCCTGAACACCAAATCAAAATTCAATTACACGGCCCGCGTAAAGCGCATGATCACGACGATCGTGGTGCTGACCGTGATCGTTCTTTTGGCTTGCATTCTCGCGCCGATCATCGCGGCCGGCGGGTTCTCCATGATCTCCTGGAATGTCCTTTCGAACGATGCGCAGGAAGGGTTTCCGGGCTTTCTTACGGGCGTGTTCCTCGTTCTGATCTCGCTTCTTCTTGTCCTGAATATGATCTCGAACGTAATCAACCGTCCCATCGAAAAGGCGGTAAATCAATACTATATCAACGACGCGAAGCGCATTCTAAAAAGCGTTCCCGGCCTGCAGATCATCGGCGTGACCGGAAGCTATGGAAAGACCAGCGTCAAGTTTTATCTGCAGACGCTCCTGCAGGGCAAGTACAACGTGCTCGTGACGCCCGAGAGCTACAACACGCCCATGGGCATTGTCAAGACCATCCGCGGGTCACTTAAGTCCACGCATGAGATCTTCATCTGTGAGATGGGCGCGCGCCATGTCGGCGACATCAAGGAGGATACTGACATCGTGCATCCTCATCACGGCGTGATCACCTCCGTGGGGCCCCAGCACCTTGAGACCTTCCACAGCATGGAGAACATCATGAACACCAAGTTTGAGCTGGCGGACTGCCTGCCCGAAGGCGGCAAGCTCTTCCTCAACGGTGACAATGAGTACATCCAGAAGAAGGCCGTGGAATACAAGAATAAGATTTTCTATTATGCTGATGCGGCTGACGGCAGTGCGGCAGGGCAAGCGGCAGCAGGCCAGGCAGACGGCAGTGCGGCAGGCCAAGCGGCAGAAGCCCAGGACGGCTATCGCGCCAGGGATGTTGCGGTTTCGCAGTTTGGCACGGAGTTCACCGTGACGGCTCCAAACGGCGAGGAGGAACGCTTCCAGATGAAGCTTATCGGCGCGCACAACGTGATCAACGTGGTTGGCGCCATCGCCGTGGCACATCAGTTTGGCGTCTCCCTTAAGGAACTCAAGATTCCCGTGCGCCGCATCCAGCCCGTGGAACACCGCATGAAGATGCGCGAGCAGGGCAACGTCACCATTATCGACGACGCCTACAACTCCAATCCCGTTGGCTCCAAAGCCGCAGTGGAGACCCTTGCCATGTTTGACGGCATCCGCATCCTCGTCACTCCCGGCATGGTCGAGCTTGGCGACAAAGAGGACGAATATAACTACAAGTTCGGTACCTATGCGGCCGACTGTTGCGACTACATCCTGATCGTTGGCAAGAAGAACCGCGAATCCATCCACGCAGGCGTCCTTAGCAAGAACTTCCCTGAGGACAAATGCATCTGCGTCGACAAACTCGAGGATGCCCTTTCCTACGCATATGCCATCAAAGGCGCCGGGCACAAGTATATACTGCTGGAGAACGACCTGCCGGACAATTACTAGGGAGAGAATATGGTTAAATTCTTGGTATTTGGCGATCTGCATTATGATTACGCGACCAAAGGGGATGAGAGGATCAGGGAGATCCTGACGAGGGCAAAGAACGAGAAGGCAGAATTCATCGTTTCCCTCGGCGACATTGTCGCCCCATTTCCGAAATATGCTCATGTCATAGAAGCATTCCGAAATGCCGAGGTGCCGGTTTACCACGTGCTCGGAAATCATGACGTGAAGGTGGATCTTGTTGAAACCATGAGCTTTCTTGGGTTGGAGAGTCCTTGGTATTCCTTCGTGAAGGGCGGCGTGAAGTTCATCTTCTTGGATTCCTGTTATGAGAAGCGGGGAGACGAGGAGTTTTCCTTCCCGGAAACCAGGGGAGAGGGTGTCAAATACCCCCTGATCCCGCGGGAGGAACTGGCGTGGCTCGAGACGGAATTGTCAGACGGGATGAAGTACGTGATCTTTTCCCATCACAGCCTGACCAATGAATTCCGCAATCGCGCCGTTTGGAACCGCCAGGAAGTATTTGAGTTATTCAAGGGCAAGCAGGTCCTTTTGTGCATGAACGGCCATGACCACGGCGAAGATTTTAAGCTACTGGATCATGTGCCATATTATACCATGAATTCAGCGTTCGCTCCGTGGATCGGCTTTCCTAACGGAAGCACGCCGGAGCTGGAACAAAAATACGGTTGGCTCCATGGCTATGTGCCCTATGACAGGGCGCTCAGCGCCGTGGTGACGATAGAAGATTTGCAGGTCCGCATCGAAGGCATGCAGGCCGATTATGAGGCCGTGACGCCGACGGAGTTAGGCCTCGCAAAGCCCACGTGGAACGGCGTTTCCGTAGAGCCCAAGGCAAGCTCGTACGTGATCTCATTTTCGGGCGAAGGTGAATGCGTAACAAGGTTAGAATAGGGAATAAGTAATGAATGGGATTGAAATACGGCAGATGACCTATGCGGACATTCCGGCCATCTGCAAAGCGGATCATGGTCCCGCACAACGCTTCTACGCTCTTCGGGGATATATTCCCGACGGCAAAGGGGTCTATTACATGGAGCAAGTGCTCGCAAACGACGAGCCCTGCAAGAACGATGACGAATTGACACTCTGCCTCGTGAAGGAATTCACCTAAAGCGCAAGGAAGCGCCAGAACAAGAGGGGATGAAATGAATAAGAAAGAGATTCCGTATGCGATTTTCATCTGCACGTTATTGCTTGGCCCATGGATTGCGGGGCCGATCCTGTTTGCGTGTCATCACCCGCTTGCCGGGATCCTCGCATTCGTGATCCCGTATGGATGCCTGGCGTTGATCGCATTCCTTCGAAAGAGGAAGCAGCAGAAGGAAATGTTCAAGATCCCGAATGCGCATACGCGCTTTACGGTCATCCCAGTTACGGAGCCGGAGAAGATCCGGAAATTGAAAAAGGGTTCTGCGCTTACGTTTCGCGAGGATCTGTCAGACAAACGGCTGGACATGGTTTTCAACTGGCTAAACAACGAAGGCGTTTTAAAACCAGAATCAGACAGCCTAAACCTTTACGTTTATGACGGGAAGCTGCTCAAGGAAGCTTGCGGCAAGAAGAAACGCTTTGGAGATGAAGAGAGATTCATGAGCATCGACTTAAGGGACCTTGATCTGAATGATTCAAACATGCGCCAATTCTCTCTTGACCACTTCAATATCGGCGGCCGCTGGCTGGATGACATCGTTGAAAATTCGTAGTTGATTGCATATCATAAAGCATTACACATAGATGGAGGAAGTTGACATGAAGACAAGAGTTGCATTAATGTTTGGCGGAAAGAGCGTGGAGCATGAGGTTTCCGTCATTTCGGGAATTCAGGCGTACCTGAGCATGGACACGGAAAAATATGACGTGATCCCGGTGTACCTCACCAAGAAAAATGAGATGTACGTGGGCGAGAAGATCGGCAAGATCGAGTCCTACAAGAATATCGATGCGCTGCTGAAGGAGTCCCGGCGCGTGATCATGATGAATGAGAATGATCATATCATGCTGACGCCTTATCCGCAAAAGCTTTTCGGCAAGAAAGAGGCGCAGGAGATCGACATTGTCTTCCCCGTGGTGCATGGCACGAACGTGGAGGATGGCGCGCTGCAAGGGTACTTCAAGACCCTCGGCGTTCCTTTCGTGGGCTGCGACGTGACGGCCTCCGCCGTTGGCATGGACAAGTTCATCATGAAGACGATCTTGAAGGAATATGACGTGCCACTGCTCGACGCGGCAGTATATAAACTCGCCGACTATTCCGACATGGAAGGTCTGATGGACAAGATCGAAGCGAAGTTTGGCTATCCCGTGATCATCAAGCCCGTAAACCTTGGTTCCTCCGTGGGCATCAGCGTCGCGAAGACGCGCGTGGAGCTTGCCAATGCCATCGACGATTCCTTCCGTTACAGCACGAAGATCCTTGTGGAGCATGCGATCTCAAGCCTTCGCGAGATCAACTGCGCGGTGCTTGGCGATGAGAATGAAGCCATCGCTTCCGAATGTGAAGAGCCCTTGCACACCAAGGACATTTTGAGCTATGAGGACAAATATGTCAGCAATGCCAAGGGGAGCGGCTCCAAGGGCATGGCCAGCGTGGCAAGAAAGATCCCTGCGGACCTGACCCCTGAGCAGAGAGAGGAAGTACGCGAGCTTGCGGTTCGTTCCTTCCAGGCACTGGGCTGCAACGGCGTTGCAAGAATTGATTTCATGATCGACGAAGAGACTGGAAAGCTTTATTTCAACGAGATCAACACGATCCCCGGATCCCTTGCGTTCTATCTTTGGGAGCCCATCGGCATTCCTTACAAGGAGCTCCTTGACCGCATGATCCAGCTCGCCTTCAAGAGAAAGCGCACGGAAAGCGCCCTGACCTTCACCTTCGACACAAACATCCTGAATACCGCAAGCTTTGGCGGCAGCAAGGGCGGGAAGCTATAATAACGTTATTTTGGGCGTAACCCAGGAAGGGGGCATGATCAAATGGATCGGAACACATCGCGCATGATCCCTCACGTGGAAGATCCCGCAAGGTATGAACTGCGGGACTTTCAGACACAAGAATTTGTGGAGATCGTGCCAAACGAAAAATTGGACATTGAGATGCAATACCCCGTCTTGGGCATGCAAAACGCGGAAGCGAAATGTTTCCTTCGAAAGGAAGTTGCCGAGCGCCTGCAAAAGGCTGCGGAGGGGCTACCTGAAGGGTACAAGTTCCGCATCTGGGATGCCTGGCGCCCCTTTGCGCTCCAGCGCGAATTATATGAAGTCTACTCCAAGGACGTCATTCGCGATTTCCATTTGGAGAATGTTTCCGAAGAGGAGCGAAACGCCGTGATCCGCGGCTTTGTCTCTGACCCGATCCCGGACAGAGAGGTTCCGCCGGCCCATACCACGGGCGGCGCCGTCGACCTGACGATCCTTGATGCGGACGGCAACGAACTCGACATGGGCACGAAGTTTGACGCCTTTACCACCAGAACCATCACCGACTTTTTTGAGAACGACGAGATCATATCCAATCAAGATCCGCGCTGGAATGAGGCACACGTCAAGGAAATCCGAGAGAACAGACGCCTTCTTTACTGGCTGATGACGGACGCGGGCTTTACGAACCTGCCTTCCGAATGGTGGCATTTTGATTTTGGAGATCGCAATTGGGCCTATTATAACGAATGCCCCGCAATTTACCGGGGAGCGTTCACAAAGGAGGAATTCCATGGCTAATGAGAATAAAGTAAATGACCATGACGCCAAGCAGCAAAAGCGGATCAACAAGCAAAACAAAAAGCTGGGCTACATCCTGCTTTATGTTGGCGTGTTTGTCCTGATCGTGCTGGGCGAGGTCTTTTTGTTTTTCAGCGACCCAAACACTTCGCTGATGGACCTTCTCAAGGATACTGTCGGGAATCTGATGGGCGTGCTCGCGGCATTCCTTGTGTTTGACGTGGCACACGAATGGATGTCGAAGGAAAGCTATGCTTCCGAAATCTCGGAGCAGATCCTGGACACTTTGATGTACCATCCCGAGGCCATGGAGCTTTATGAAAACGACCAGAAGAAGGTGTTTGTCAACGCCTTTATCGGCTCCATCGTAAAGGACAAGGACGCGGCGGAGATGATCGAGAACCATCTGGACACTTATCTCCTTACGCCCGAGGATTTCAAGCAGAAGCCGAACCTGACTGCAGGCGACTGCCGCATCAAGACGGCATTTTCCTATCGCTTCGTCCTCGAGACCGAGCGTACGCAGGCCTTCCAGACCCTCCGCTCAGATGCGAAGAAGGATCCATATTTTTACGTGCAGGAAGAGCTGAATTATACCGTGAAATATCTGGATCAAAAGGGAAATAACATGAACAGCGAGTTCGTGAAGATCGGCCTGATCTATGATAACGGCGGGCTCGACGCGTTCCTGCGCAGCAGCAAGAACGGCGAGGAGAGAGAAGTCTTCAAGAATTGTATCTTCCGTGAAATCTTAGACATCGTGCCCGAGGATAAGGCCATTTTCCGTGAGTTGCAGGACAGCGAGCACTCCGGCGAACTTATAAAACTCGCACACAGAATGTTCCGGCCGCACCTTACCATCGACCGCACCAAGGGCGAGCTTTACAATGTCGAGGTCGGGAATTACAAGGGCCGCGACTATGGCCTGCTCTTTACCTTCAAGGTGGCGCATGACCAGAATGCGACAGAGCACGACGTATCGCTCATTTTCCACATGCCCAAGCGCTGGGACAGCATCATCGAGGTGGCGCTGGTGGAGCCCACGAAGGATCCGCAGATCTCCATCAGCTACAACGAGGATGCCATGGACGTCGAGATGTACTCCTTCCTGAATAAGGGCGACGCGTCCTCCTACGACAACACTCTTGAGGAGGAAAACGGCGTTTACAGCATCGCCCTCTCGAACGAATGGGTATATCCCATGAGCGGGACCGTCTTCTTCGTGCGGAAGGACTACCGCATCCGTGAGAAGGAAGAAGTAATGCGCGACATCCAGCCCGAGGAAAACATCAAAGAGAATCCTGAGGACAAGCCTGAAGCCAAGGCAGAAGAAAAGCCCGAGGAGCCTAAGAAGACCGACACCGCCAGCGGCAAACCCCTCGTTCGTGCCAATGGGGACGGTTCTTTTTGACTCATTTTAAACCGTATCTCGTCTCAAGAAGCTTGCCGACATGGCGCTTTTCGAAGAACATATCCTTATTCATCAGAACGATCACGATCGCCACGACCGTCACGACAAGGGTCTCCACGCACTTTGTCTCAGGTGTCATGGCGATCTTTTCTTGCATCAGATTAATGAACATATGATAGATGATGCAGGCCAGAATGGAACGATCGCTGACAAGATATACCCAAGTGATGATAAAGCCCATGGGAACGGCGCTGACAAAGAAGTTTACCACAAAGAGGGGGTTCACCATCAGTCCTGCGTGGTAGGTTCCCTGGATGAAGATCAGAGGGAAGTGCCAAAGTGCCCACAGGGCGCCGAAAAGAAGGGACTCCCAGAACCAGTTCATATACTGGCCGATGGAGTCTTCGCAATAGCCCTTCCAGCCAACTTCCTCGATGATCGCTGCGAGGGTCACGGTCGCAAATGCGCCAAAGACGCCGACGCCGGTAAAGGAAAAGTCTTCCGTGAGCGCGAACTGGGAAAGGGGCTGCCCAAAGAGAAGGGAGAGCAGGATGGATGCTACGACGATCCCCGCGAACTGCACGATCGCCCAAAACACATTGATCCACTTCACTTTATAAAGCCCGATCAGCTTGACCTTCAGGTCCTTCTTCAAAAGCGGGCTCTTCGACGCCAGCACAAACACCGTCGACACCACGGCCGGCGCAAAACAACCGATGGCCATCAGAAAACCGCCGATCTTTTCATCCACAAAGCATGCGGGGATCCAGAATATCCACGTGAACACATATGCAAGGATGAAGAACAGTACCGGACGATACCGATAAGGCTTTGCCTCTCCATTTTTGATCTCCGTTTCATTTCGATTCATTCGATTATCCTCCAATCAATTATTTTCCAATTCCCGAATGCTTTTCGGGATCCAGACAAACGTCGCCGTGACGGCAAGCAGCACGCCTCCGATCATGACGACCATGGCCGCGCCACGTCCGACGCCGCAATCCAATACCTTGCCCAGAAGGTCCGCCGCCGCGCCGCAAACTCCGTAGGCGACGACATATCCCAGCTGAGAGATAAACCCGATCATGCCCCAGACGCGCCCCTGCGCCTCATCCGGGATGTTTGTTCGCGCAAGGTAGTCCAGGCAGTTGTTCGCGAAGGGCAGCGTCGCAAAAAAGAGAAACCCAAACGCGCAGACGATGAATATATTTTCGAACAGGCTAAACCCGAACATGAAGACGCCGCACAGCATGAGCGCGAGGCCGAGTGTCCTGACGTAATGGCCCTTCAGCCCTTTGAACCCCAGAATCACGCCGCTGATTAGCATGCCGCAGGCGCAGACTGTCTCGGCGATGCCGAGCGTCGTTTCATCCGCGAAGGACAAAATGAGCGGCTTTTCCAGGACCTGCAGGATTCCCATGAAAAGCGTCACGGCGGAAGAGAGCGCCACCAGTGGCAGCAGTCCTTTTTTGCGGCGGAGCACCCGCCAGCCTTCCTTCATGCTCTGGAAGAACGCCTCCCGCTTTTCCGCGGGCTTTGCATTCAGCCCCTTTCGCACGACTGCCGCGCTCAGGATCGTAAGGAAAAAGGTGCAAACGTCAATGACGAGCAGGAGCTTGATGTCGCTGATCGCGATCAGGAATCCCGCGATCACCGGCGAGAAGAGGTACCTTGCACTTCCCGCGAGTGAGATCAGCCCGTTCGCCCTCGAGAACTCCTCCTTGGTCAGAAGGTCCGTGATCGTCGCACGGTAGGAGGGCTCGAGCAGCGCTGAAAATACGGCGCTAAAGGATACGCCAATGCAGATCTGTGTGAGCGAAGCACTGCCGCGTAGCATGCAAAACAGGATGTAAAGGACGCCGAGTGCTGAGCATCCGTCCCCGATCATCATGAGGAGTCTTCTGTCATATCTGTCCGCCAGCACGCCGGACGGAACGGAGAGCAGCAGGGTCGGAAGAAAGCCAAGCAGCGTTACGAGCGCCGTGCCGGAGGCGCTTCCCGTCTCCCGAAACACATATACGCCAAGGCCAAAGCTGGTCAGTCCCCCGCCGATCGAGGAGACGAGCTCGCCCGACCAAAGCAGCAGGAACTTCCGAAAGTTCTTTTTCTCACTCATTGCTCGGGCCCTCTGCCGATCAGCATCCGCACAAACTCCATGGTTCCGGGCTTTGCGCCGAGAAGCTTCTCGCACATATCAATGAAGACGGCGATGATGGCCGGCGTCACTTCGCCTTCGTCAAGGAATTCATTGCAGGCAATCAGCAGGAGCTTGATCCTTTCCGGAATGTTATCACACTGGAAGATTCCTTCGCGGACGCCTTCCTCCGCCACCTCGGCGAGGAGCGGCGTCACCTTCTCCACGAGCTTTTTCTTGATCTTATTATGCATCAGCACGTTCTCAGGCTGCATCAATGCGCCCTCGATCGACTGCTCCTCGGCGCTCGGATGGATCGATGCGATGATCCCGATGATCTTCTCCGGCACGGAGATCGGCGCGGTAAGCACTTGCTTTGCGGCCTCCGTCTCCTGATCGATCATCATCCCGATGACCTCCTCAAGCGTCTGCTCCTTGCTTTCGAAATAATAGTAATAGGTGCCCTTTGCAATCCCGGCTGCTTCAATGATGTCATCCACGCTTGTGTTCTCATACCCCTTGGTTATAAACAGCTTGTATGCGATCTGCAAGAGCTCTAGCTTTCTTCTTTCTCCCTTTTTCATTTGGTGATACACCTCACTTTCGATGAACCTTTGATTGATATCACAATGCTATTTTCGACTATCGGTCGGTTTTATAATACAATGTCTTTTTCCATATGTCAAGAGAAAATCGACTGATAGTCGAAAAATTTTTTTGAGGGATAATTCGCCGAAAATTTTTATAAAATCCCCGACACATGCGTGGGTTTGATTGTATTATAAGTATAAGGGGGTGAGAGCATGCGAACCGAAGAGGAGATCACTGAAATCTATGAACGGTATATGAAAACGGTATACCGCGTGTGCTTTGCATATATGAAGAATGCCGCCGAAACGGAGGATGCCGTGCAGGAGACGTTCTTTCGGCTGATCCGAAAGGACCCGCGCTTTGAGAGCGCGGAGCATGAGAAGGCTTGGCTGATCCGGACGGCGTCGAATGTTTGCAAGAACATGCTAAAGCATCCGTCCAGAAGACATGAGGACACCTGGGACCATGCGGAGCTCCAGGGCGCGGACCGCCCCGAGACGCAGCGAGCGGACCACCCCGAGGTGTCGGATGTGCTGCAGGCTATTACTGGGCTGCCGAACAAATATAAAACAGTCATTTATCTCTATTATTACGAAGGCTATGACAGCGCGCAGATCGCGAAGCTCTTGAAAAAACCGAATTCAACGGTACGCAATTACCTGCGCGAGGCACGGCTACTCCTAAAAGAAAGGTTGGGTGAAGAATATGAAAAGTGAGGATATGATCATGGCGTGGGATCAGGCGCTTCCAAGCGATGACGCGAAGGCGCGCATGCTCGGCGAAATCCTTCGCTTCCGAAACGAATATGCGAAGAAGGCTCGCCCCGTTCCAGCTGAGAAGTCAAGCGACAGGCTTGAAGACGGCGCATCTGTCGCGAAGGCTCGCCCCGCCTTGGCGAAGAGATATGCCTTAATCGCTGCGGCGTGTGCCCTTGCGGTCTTTGTCCTGTGCGTTGGCGCAGTGCAGGCCGGAATCCTGAAGAAAGCATATAAATTCGACCTTCCAAACGGTCAGGTGGTCGCATTCAGACCAGGGAGCTATGCAGGCGCGGACGCAATGTACGCCTATAATGATGCGGTCGTTCAGCGGGCGATCTCCGACGAGGAGTGGCAGGCCCTCTTCCCGACGCTTTCCGGGATCCTTGACGGATTTGCGATCTTCAAGGTCGACACGGGCGAGCTCCTTCATTTTGAAGGATGGGTTGCGAGCGAAGAGCGGTATTTCACCAATGATGCGGGCGTGACGATGCGCGTCGTGGGCGGCGTCGGGCGGCTTCAGGTCCTCGCGTCTAAAAGCGGCCTGCCCGTCAGCGACACCGTGATCAGCGGGAATGAAAGCATGACGGAGATTAACGGCGTACCCGTAAAAACAGGCTATTCCACCTCCAAGCCAAACAGCAAGGGATCGCGGACCGTCATCTTCTTCGCGGAATTTGAGCAAAACGATGCGACGATTTTCCTCTCTTTTTCCGGCGATGCCAAAGAGAGCAAGCAAGTCGGCGAGCACCTTTCCGAGATCGTCTACATTATGATCACGAACGGAGCCCCAGATCTCACCTCTGTGACATATTGAACCACTGGCACAGGGAAGTTTCTTGCTCTTTGAACTTGGCGGGTTTTTCCATCTGGTAATTGCGATTTTCGGGGAAATATGCTATACTTTCTTTATTGTAGCCGCGGGCCCATTCGAAGGACGGCCGCGGCAAAATGATAGAAAATCATATAAAAACAGGAGGAAGTTATGGCAGACGTAAGACCGGAATCAATGGAAAGAATTACCACGCCCGAGCTCGCAAAGGCATTCATCGACGAGCAGGTTGAGGCAGTGAAGAAGCAGGTGGGAGACAAGAAGGTGCTCCTGGCTTTGTCCGGAGGCGTTGACTCCTCCGTTGTGGCAGCGCTCCTCATCAAGGCGATCGGCAAGAACCTTGTGTGCGTGCACGTAAACCACGGCCTGCTGCGTAAAGGCGAACCCGAGCAGGTGATCGAAGTGTTCAAGAATCAGATGGATGCGAACCTGATCTATATCGACGCTACGGATCGTTTCCTTGACAAGCTTGCAGGCGTTGCAGAGCCCGAGAAGAAGCGTAAGATCATCGGCGAGGAATTCATCCGCGTATTCGAGGAAGAGGCGAGAAAGCTTCAGGACGTTGATTTCCTGGCACAGGGAACCATCTATCCCGACATTCTGGAATCCGGTCCCGTAAAGGCACACCACAATGTTGGCGGACTTCCTGAGGATATTCATTTTGAGGGTCTTGTAGAGCCCATCAAGCTTCTGTTCAAGGATGAGGTTCGCGTGATCGGTCGCGAGCTTGGCCTTCCCACCGGCATGGTTGAGCGTCAGCCGTTCCCCGGCCCCGGACTTGGCGTGCGTTGCACCGGCGCCATCACCAGAGATCGTCTTGAGGCACTTCGTGAATCCGATGCGATCCTTCGCGAAGAGTTCGCAAAGGCAGGCCTTGAAGGCAAGGTTTGGCAGTACTTCACCATCGTTCCCGACTATAAATCCGTTGGCGTAAAGAATGGCCTTCGCAGCTTCGAGTGGCCTTGCATCATCCGCGCCGTGAACACCAAGGATGCCATGACCGCAACCATCGAGGAGATCCCTTATTCCCTCCTCGCCAAGATCGTAAGCCGCATCACCAGCGAAGTTCCCGGCATCAACAGAGTCCTCTACGACCTCACTCCCAAGCCCACCGGCACCATTGAGTGGGAATAATACCCGCGCTCTCAAAAACCCAGTATTTATGCTGGTTGCAAGCATATTTGCTTAGTACGTGACAACAAAATGACAACAGCAATCTAAATCTGATTATTCTTAAGAACAAAAGGCTATCTGATCCAAGGTGGATTCAGATAGCCTTTTTCTTTTTGTTTATCCGTCGTTAACGGATAGAAGGCGGGTAATGGAGCTTCCACTCTTCATAAGCAGCAGAAGAATCGAAATCTGCCTGGCCATTCTTCTTGGCCTCGTTCCATTTCAGCAGCATATCGAAGAGCTCGGAATAGTCCTTGCGGGATCGATCCAGGCGGAGGCAGAGCTCCCCGTCGATCTCGTCCACATGGATCCCATACGTCTCTTCCAGGTCGAAGAACATGTACATGAGGCCTATGTAAGTGTTGTAGTCAGGATCGGCGATAGCTCTGGGCTTAACCTTAAGAACCTTTGCCATTTCCTGAATCACGTCCTCTTTGGGCGTCCTGGTGCCGGATTCATACTGGGCGACTCTGACATCAGCCGATCGCTCCGGGAACCCCAGCGCAATGCCCAGATCCTTCTGCGTCATACCGCGCAGCGTACGGATACGCTTGATGCGCTCCCCTATGTTCATGATAACACCTCCCGAACAGGTTAAGCATAAATGCTAAGTGTAGTATACAGGATGGATTTCAGAAATGCAAGAAGAAATTAAGCAAAAAAGTTTAAATATTTCTTCCGAGACTACTTGACTAAAGCAAATATGCTTAGTATAATCATAGAGAGCTAAGCAAAATTGCTTAGCATAGACAACTGAATGACCGTCCGAACTGAGATAAACCGCGAGGATCCCGAACAGGGGGAGCGCCCCAGAGTATGGAGAAACAAAAGAGTTTCTTACAGCCCAACGCCGAATAGGGGGCCTGAAACAAGGCCTGGACGCAGAAATGGGGACGGCACAGCGCCGAACAGGGGTCATGCCTGTCAGGAAACAGCAGAGGGTAGAACGGCAAAAGAACAAAAACAAAACGAAAGGAGGAAAGCACATGGACGCATTATTCATGACCGCGGATGAAGTCGCAAAAGAAATGAATGTCTCCAAGGCCTATGCCTATAAAGTCATTCAGCGAATGAACGCAGAGCTTGCGGAAATGGGTTATTACACCGTTTCCGGCAAGGTGAACCGAAAGTATTTCATGAAAAAAGTCGATTACTGCGACGGAAAGGAAAAGAAGTAATGCCGGTATACAAGGAGAAAAGCGGTACCTGGCGAGTGAATTACCGTTTTACCGACTGGACGGGCGCCAACAAGCAGACTACCAAGCGCGGGTTTGCCACCCGGAGGGAGGCCGTTGCCTGGGAGAAGGAACAAAGCATCAAGCTGAAGGCATCCCTGAATATGACCTTCGGCAGCTTTGTGGATCTCTACACCGCCGATATGAAATGCAGGGTACGGGAGAACACCTGGCAGTCAAAGGATCATATCATCCGGACGAAGATCCTGCCGTATTTCAAGGATCGTAAGATCGGGGATACCAATTCCAGAGACGTCGTAACGTGGCAGAATGAGCTTTTATCCATGACGATGGATAACGGTGAACACTATTCTCAGAACTATCTGAAAACGGTCCACAATCAGCTCAGCGCCATCTTAAATCACGCGGTGAAGCATTATGGCCTTCCCAAGAATCCCGCCGCACCCGCCGGGAACATGGGCAAGGAAGAGAAAAAGGAAATGCAGTTCTGGACGCAGGAGGAATACCGCAAATTTGCAGATGCCATTATGGACAAGCCAATGTCATTTTACGCCTTTGAAATGCTGTACTGGACCGGAATGCGGGAAGGAGAGCTTCTGGCCCTTACACCGGCCGATTTTGACCTTACAGAGGGTACTGTGAGCATCAATAAGTCCTATCAGCGTATCGACGGCAGAGACGTTATCACAGATCCTAAGACAACGAAATCCAAACGCGTGATCCGGATGCCGGATTTCCTGGTCGAAGAGATCGAAGAGTTCCTGCAGATGCTCTATGGGATCGAAGATGACCAGAGGATATTCAACGTCTCGAAGCATTTTCTCCATCATGAAATGGATCGTGGCGCTGCAGCAGCCGGTGTGAAGCGGATCCGTATCCACGATCTCCGGCATAGCCACGTCAGCCTGCTGATCCACATGGGCTTTTCCGCGGTTGCAATCGCAGACCGTGTCGGGCACGAAAGTATCGATATCACTTACCGTTATGCGCACCTGTTCCCTTCCATGCAGGAAGAGATGGTGGAGAAGCTGAACGGCATCAGAAAAAAAGAAATGGAGGAATCAGATCATGTCAGCTAAAAGCATGGACAATCATAATCGTTGGCGCAGTGTTACGGTGGCCTTCCGGATGTCCCCGGAGGAATCAGAGCAGCTGAATCGCTTCGTGAGGCTCTCAGGGCTCTCCAAACAGGATTATCTGATCCACCGGGTCCTCCGTCAAGAAGTAACGGTCATCGGCTCGTCGAGAGTGTATAAGGCGCTCCGGGATCAGATGACAATCACGCTGACGGAACTGAAGCGGATCGAGGCGGGTCAGACGGTTGATGATGAGCTTCTGGATGTAATACGAATGATGACAGTCATCCTGGGCGGGATGAAGAAAGAAGAGGTGTAAGTATGGACAACGATGTTTATTTCACGGACGACAAGAGGATTTCTTTTCTTATGCTTCCCTGGGCGTTGATTACAGAACCAATGTTTCACGGTCTGTCAATGGAAAGCAAAGTCCTGTATGCAATGATGCTGGATCGCATGGGGCTCTCAAGAAAGAACAACTGGCTCGATGAGCAAAAACGGGTGTTCATCTACTATACGGTAGATGAGATCATTGAAAAGATGGGCTGCTGCAAGCAGAAAGCAGTGAAGCTCCTGAAAGAACTGAAAGAGATCGGCCTGATCGAATGCGAAAGGATCGGGCTGACCAAGCCGAATAGGATCTACGTAAAAACCTACTACTAATTGACAGATTAGGGTATACTGCGCCGGGACTGTGTGGATAAGTCTGTGGAAAGGGATTTCAAGAAGAATGATTCCCAGACTTCCTGTAGTCTGTATTTCATACCTCATGAAGGATGAAAATCATACCCTAATAATACTGATATAAACAATACTGAAATAATCAAGACTCATTCCTTTCCTATCCGGAAGGAAACTTCAGTAACGACCGGCGCAGGTACATAAATACCAGACAAATCTATCATAAACAGGATGATAACAGGGGCCAAGCCCCCTTGAACATACAAATGGTGTATCTCAGAGAACGATTGCAAAATGCAAATTTGATTTGAAAATCTACACAGTTTGTGCTACAATACAAATTGGATTTTTACAAGCATTGCTAATGCGAGTCAGAATATAAGGAGACAAACTATGGCAGTCAGTTATGATCGGCTTTGGCATATTCTGATCGATAAACACTGGAGCAAGACTAAGCTGATAAAAGAAGCGAAAATCAGCACCAATGCCATGGCCAAGATGGGCAAGGGCCAGGATGTCCGGGTTGAGACGCTGGTCAAGATCTGCAGCGTGCTGAATTGCACCATTGACGACATCATGGAGATCATTCCGGATCCGGAAGAAAACTGAGGAAAGGAGGATATACTGATGAGCATGGTTTTGGATAAAAAACAGATGACCGAAGAAGATATAAAGCTGCAGTATATCACTCCGGCCATCACATCCAAATGGAACATCCATAAGATTACGATGGAAACGCAGATCACGGACGGAAAGGTTAATCTCAAAGGCAATTTCGTTTTCCGTGAAAAGCCGAAGAGGGCGGATTATATCCTGTATCTCGGAGCAAATAATCCCATTGCCATTATTGAGGCGAAAGACAACAATCACAGTGTTTCCTTTGGCCTGCAGCAGGCAATCACATATGCTCAGATGCTGGACCTTCCTTTCGCATACAGCTCCAACGGCGACGGATTCATGGAGCATGATTTTCTCACGGGTCAGGAACGGGAATTCGGACTGGATGAATTCCCGACAGAAGACGAGTTGATTGCCCGCTATAAGGCTGAGCGAAACGGTGGCGCCGGTATCACGCCTGCGCAGGAAAAGGTCCTTGATCAGCCTTATTACAGCAGTCAGAATACCTATCCGCCCCGGTATTATCAGCGAATAGCCATCAATCGTACTGTAGACGCCATAGCAAGCGGACGGGACCGTATTCTGCTGGTCATGGCCACCGGCACAGGCAAGACTTATACTGCTTTCCAGATCGTATATCGTCTTCTGCAGAGCGGCATGAAGCGGAAGATCCTGTATCTGGCCGACCGGAACATCCTTGTTGACCAGTCCATCCAACAGGATTTCGCGCCTCTGGAAAAGGTCATTCATAAGATCAACTTCGCCAAGGATGACCGCAGCACAATCACGTCCCATGAGGTGTATTTTTCCCTGTATCAGCAGCTCGTCGGTGATGATGACCAAGAACATTTCTCGGAACTGTTCAATCCGGATTTCTTCGATCTGATTATCGTGGACGAGTGTCACCGGGGATCTGCAAAAGAGGAAAGCAGATGGCGTCGTATTCTGGAGTACTTTAGCTTCGCGACGCAGATCGGTATGACTGCCACGCCGAAGGAGACAAAGTATATCTCTAATATCACTTATTTCGGCGATCCCATTTATACATACAGCTTGAAGGAAGGCATCGAGGACGGCTTCCTTGCTCCCTTCAAGGTCATTAACGTTACCACGGACATTGGAGACGGCTGGAGGCCCAAGAGAGGCCAGCTTGATAAGTACGGCAATCCCATTGAGGACCGGATCTATACCAACAGCGACTACGATTACAACATCGTGATCGAAGATCGTATCCAACAGGTGGCGTCGGAGATTACCCGCTATCTGAACGCGACAGATCGCATGGCAAAGACGATTGTATTTTGCGCCACGGAAGACGCCGCAGAGCGTATGCGTATCGCCTTGGTCAATCTGAATGCCGATATGGTGAAGAAGAATCCGGACTACGTTGTCAGAATCACCGGCAGCGATATCTACGGCAAGAGCAAACTGGACTATTTCATATCCGTTTCCGCGCCGTACCCGGTTATTGCTACGACATCAAAACTGCTCTCCACCGGTGCTGACTGCAAGATGACAAAGTTGATCGTGTTGGATGAAATGATTGGTTCCATGACGGAATTCAAGCAGATCATCGGACGCGGTACCCGGTTGCGCGAAAAGGAAGGCAAGACTCATTTTGTGGTCATGGACTTCCGGAATGTTACACGTCTGTTTTCGGATCCTGATTGGGATGGCCCCGTACAGGTCGATCCGGGTTTCAATCCGAATCCCGGCGGCGGGGACGGCCCCGTCGATCCTCCTCCCAGCCCGCCTGTTCCTCCTTCCCCGCCCAAGGTTAAGCCCATTGTGGACAAGAACGGCTGCCGGGTAGAGATCATTCATAAAACAGTATCCGTTTACGATGCCAACGGTAAACTGCTTCGGCAGGAAAGCATCACGGACTATACCAAGGAGAATGTGCGCGGCGAGTATGCTACACTGGACGCTTTCATACGGGAGTGGCGGAAAGATCCGAAGAAAGAAAAGATTCGCGATATGCTCCGGGAGCGTGGCATCGATCTGGAGCTGATGAAGGCAGATCAGGGTATGTCCGACATTGACGACTTCGACTTCATTTGCCATGTTGCTTACGATAAAAAGCCTCTCACGCGCCGTGAACGGGCCAATAACGTTAAGAAACGCGATTTCCTCAGTAAGTACAGCGGCGTGGCGCGGGAAGTGCTGGAAGCACTTCTGGACAAGTATATGAACGTCGGTATTTACGAGATCGGAAAGACCGAGATCCTGAAACTCGATCCGTTCCTGAAATACGGAAAACCGGCGAAGATATCTTCCTTCTTCGGCGGAAAGGCCGGATACATCAAGGCTGTACAGGAGTTGGAAGACGCGATCTATATGGATGAGGTAGGCTAAATGAAAACAATCAGTTCCTGGCATGTCGGTGTTGCTGCAGAAGCATACACCGCCGCGGTTTTCGCCCGGTACGGATATGATGTTTCTGTTCAGTATGGCGCAAATCAGCCGGAATACGACTTGATTGCTGTATCAGGCGATAAGATGCTGAAGATCTCCGTGAAGGGCAGCCAGGACGGAAGCTGGGGCCTGACTCAGGGCTATAAGAAGGGCTGCGATTACCATGAGGCAGCCAGCAGATGGCTGGAAGCCCATCATAAGAAAACAATCTTCTGTTTGGTCCAGTTTCAGAATACTGCCGCCAATGAAATGCCGAGGATATATCTGGCTACCCCGGCAGAAATCGCAGAACGGTTGAACGCTTCTGCTGGAGGCCGGGGCGAAACGATCCTGTACGAGAATCACACCTGGGGTCCTCGAGCTGTCGGACACGGCACTACAGATCACATTCCTGATGAATGGAGTATTAGTGCCGAACGATTGGCCTATATGTTCACCACATATGGGGAGTAAAGAAAGGAATTAGTACGATGGCAAATCTATCCGGTTTTGTAAAACGGCTACGTGACATCATGCGCAACGACGCCGGTATCAACGGCGACGCGCAGCGCATCGAACAGATCGCGTGGATGCTGTTTTTGAAGGTCTACGACGCCAAGGAGCAGGACTGGGAGTTTGATGACGAGGATTATACCTCCATCATCCCGGACGAATGCCGCTGGGCGAACTGGGCCCACGATGACCGCTCTGGCACGGCCATGACCGGTGAGCGGCTTCTGGACTTTGTAAACAACACCCTTTTTCCCACGATGAAAAAGCTGCCTGTTGACGCCTCTACGCCAATCAAAAAGGCCATCGTGCAGACCACCTTTGCCGACGCAAACAACTACATGAAGGACGGCGTGCTGCTCCGCCAGGTCATCAATGTCATCGATGAGCTGGATCTCTCTGATTATGAAGAAAGTCATGCTTTCGGAGAGATTTATGAGGCTATTCTGAAGGAACTGCAGAGTGCGGGCAGTGCTGGTGAGTTCTATACGCCTCGCGCCGTTACCGAGTTCATGGCGCAGATGATCAAGCCCCGGATCGGAGAAAAGATGGCGGACTTCGCCTGCGGCACCGGCGGCTTCCTCACGTCCTGGCTGAAAGAACTTGAAAAAGAGGTCAAGACCACCGAAGACCGGGCTGAATTCGGCCAGTCGATTTATGGTATCGAGAAAAAGCAGTTTCCGTATATGCTCTGCATCACGAACATGCTGCTGCACGATCTGGACGTGCCTCAGGTATTCCACGACAACAGCCTCCTGCGGGACGTGCTGGACTATACCGCTGACGATCAGTTCGACGTGATCCTGATGAATCCGCCGTACGGCGGCAGCGAGAAGGCGGAGGTCAAAAACCACTTCCCGGCTGATCTGGCCAGCTCCGAGACCGCCGACCTCTTCATGTCCGTCATCATGTATCGACTGAAAGAGAACGGCCGCGCCGCCGTGATCCTGCCCGACGGCTTCCTGTTCGGCACCGACAACGCAAAGATCAATATCAAGAAAAAGTTGCTCTCAGAGTTCAACCTCCATACCGTCGTCCGTATGCCGGGCAGCGTCTTCTCACCCTATACCTCGATCACGACCAACATTCTGTTCTTTGACCGTACCGGCCCCACAACGGAGACCTGGTTCTATCGGCTGGACATGCCGGAGGGTTACAAGCATTTCTCCAAGACCAAGCCGATGAAGCTGGAGCATTTCGCCCCGGTGTTCGAATGGTGGGATGACCGCCAGGAGATCAACGTGGACGGTTTCGATAAAGCAAAGAAATACACCGTGCAGCAGCTTTCAGAGGACCTTGGTTACAATCTGGATCAGTGCGGCTTCCCCCATGAGGAAGAGGAGATCCTTGCGCCGATGGATATGATCCAGCGCTATCAGGAGGAGCGGGCTTCTCTGAATGCAATTGTTGATAATTCATTGGTAAGTATTTTATCAGGCTTAGCAGGAAACGAAGTTGCAGAGTTATCGAGTATTGCAACTGGTGCACTTGGACGTTTATCTGAGATTGATAAAAGCTTTCCTGATAAGATGCAAAAATCTATTCTCCAGATGGCCATCCAGGGCAAACTGGTGGAGCAGCGTACCGAGGAAGGAACAGCAGCAGAATTATTGGAGCTTGCCGAAACGGATGACAATGTTGACGGGCAAAGAGTTAAGCAAAAAGTCATTACTGACATAACAGATGATGATATTTCTTTTGAATTACCTGATTCATGGGAATGGGTAAAGCTTGGCTCGGTCTGTACAATTGCCAGGGGCGGTTCTCCACGACCGATAAAAGACTACATTACGACTGCAGATGATGGTGTCAATTGGATAAAAATCGGAGATACCGAAAAAAACGGGAAATATATTACTTCTACAGCAGAAAAAATCAAACCATCTGGCGTTTCGAAAAGCAGAATGGTTCATCCGGGAGATTTCTTGCTCACGAACTCTATGAGCTTCGGTCGGCCATATATACTGAAAATTGATGGTTGTATTCACGACGGTTGGTTAGTAATAAGCCAGTCTGCAGAAGTGTTTGACCAAGATTATCTGTATTGGATGCTTTCTTCAGGGTATGCGTATTCCCAATTCTGCGGAAAAGTATCTGGCGCGGTTGTTAAAAACCTGAATAGTGATAAAGTTGCGAATTCAGTTTTTCCTCTTCCTCCACTGGCCGAACAAAAGCGTATCGTCGCCAGATTAGAAGAGTTGCTGCCGCTTTGCGAGAGGCTGAAATAAGAGCGTGATAAAAATGAACAGATTGACTTATAAGAATGTATTTTCTAAATATGAGACCTCTTTTTCTCATAAGCTTTCTCAAAAAGCATATTCAACATATAAGTCTGCTCGCCTTTTCTTTTCCAAAAGGTATCCTTTGAAAGATCATGAAAGATTTATGCTTGAAGATCATTATCTTCCAGGAGACGAAAATGTCGCTCCTATGCCGAAGGGCTTTGACTATTCAACCCGGCAGGATGTTGAAGGAAAAGTCGAACTAAAATACGTGGATTTCTTCGATTATCTTCCTAAAGAAGATGCCGAATCGTTCAAAAAGACGCTTCGAAGATTCGCACTCTCTAATAGAGTACCGAAGTTTTCATCTTTTCGTACAAGAGAAGATGATGACCGCGTAGACAATATGGGGCGATATATTGATGGGCGTGCTTTTTCAAATTTACACGATATAGCTTTTTCTCATAATGACTATTTGGAAAAATATGCACCACAGATTAACGTTTCCATCCACAATTTGTCAGCATCTTTTTTGATCGTAAAGTACAGAGTATACATATCCGATGCTTTTAATGAAGAATTACAAGAGATATATACAAGAGAGTATCATCCAACTTCAGATGTATCACGGCGGTTTAATACTCCATGGTATAAACCCTGGAAATTTGGCAGATCAATGCATCGGAGTAATGACGAACGGTATAAGGCTGTTTACCTAAAGTTGTCAGAACTCAAATGGGCAATATATGAAGAACTAAAGAAGTACACAAAGGTATACTTCTCGGATGTTGGAATGTTTCCTCCCGTATTTGCGACATACCATACTAATATCAGACCTTCTTCCGACCGAAAGAAACTTGATTTTTGGTATAGTATTGGGCTTGATTATAACCCCGACTATTCGCAACCATACAACCTGTGTGTAGGTTGGGATGGAAAAATAGGTAAAAATGAAGGTTTGTGCCTATCCGCGTTTTGCGGTGGAGATTATAAAAGCGGAAACTTTCTGCCTGGAATAGCCGAATACGATTGCGCCGAAATATATTGCGTTTATATGGTGGCAAGTACAATTAGGCGCATTGCCGAGCGTGATATTGCAACATGCAATAAAAAGATCAGCAAAGCCATTCGAAAATCAGGTTCTGCGAAATTGTTGAAAGTCAGAGCTAATGTCGAAAAGAAGCTATACTACAGTTATAGATTTTTGAGCGAGTTTTCGGGAGAATCAATTGATCTGAATGACGCTTCAAGTTTCCGTAACCCAACGATAAAAGATGGTTCGCTAACAAATCTGTATTTGAGCGGAATTGCAGATCGCATATTGGAAACTAAACAGCAAATTGATACAATCCTTCATTTGTTAAATGATTCCGCAGAATACCAAACTGAAAAGTCGAATATGGCTTTGCAGTGGTTTATGATGGTTGTTACAGTCTTGTCTCTTGTAGTAGCAGTCATTGCCTTAACAGGATTTCATATTAATTTACCTGACTTTTGGATTAGGATTACCGAGTTTTTCAAAAATCTCTTTTAACCACGAAAGGGAAATGTCTTGTAAAGATGACTTTTCTATTTTTGTAAAGCGTCAAAAAACGCGCAGCTCGCACTTGTGCGTTCTCTGGGTTTGGGATGTGTTCCCAACGAGCCGGTGCAGAAATTGGCGCAGGTCCGGATCTGTACACTGCTTGCCAGGTACTGACATCCATCCGGACACTGCTCGTCAATTTGCAAAACCTGTATGGGTAGGCCCTGCTTGCCAAGTAATAAACTAAAAAAGATAATCGATAACAAGCAAATAAAGGAGTCAAACAAATGGGTAATTCGAAGTATTTAGATGGGCTTACTGCAGATGAGTATAAAGCATTAACTAAAAAACTTTGGACAATCCAGAACCATAAGTGCTTCATTTGTGGGGAGGAAATTGATCTCGATTTAAACCCAACGAATATTGACCATATAAAGCCATTGGTGACTGGCGGAAAAGATGATGAATCCAATTTTGCGCTTGCCCATGAGAATTGCAACAAGTCAAAACAAGATGCAGACCTTGTTGTGGCAAGGGCCATGGCTAAACTATCAAAAATTATAAAAGGAGCAGAAGACAAGCATGAAACGCCCTCATTAAAACATGTTTTGGCGTCAAATGGAGGTTCACAGTTTTGTTTCACGTATAAGATTGTGAACGACAAGCTTTCTTATGCTTTCTCACAGACCGGTGATGACACAATTAGAACCTCCGAGATTTTCTATGATAAACTGTCCAAAGAAAAAACTGCTTTTATCCAAGTGCCGTTACAATACTTGTACCATGATGAAATCATTAACCCGAGAGGGATTAACAGCTCAATAGGCCTATTGATAAAAGAGTTTCACAAAGGGAATCCTCAGCTTCACATCAGCCTTGCTAGATTGGATGAAAATAAAATTAAGATATTTGATGGACAGCATAAAGCGGTAGCACAAATAATGCTTGGAACAAAGGAGCTGATTGTTAGACTTTTTCTGGATACAGACGTTGACCGAATGATTGAAACTAACACAACTGCAGGCAGTAAACTAAAGCAGATTGCATTTGATAAGTCTATCGTACGGCAGCTTCACGATACTTTGTATTCGGAACGAATCAAGAAATATCAAACTGATCATAATTTGGATGAGGATGATTTTAGCTTTTCCGAAGCTAATCTCGTTGACCATTTCAAAGGCGAACGCGGAAGCATTCGTACTTACATTATTAACAGTCAAAAGAATCTGATTACAAAGAATTCAGATAACAAGCTACAATCGTATATCAATTTTGAGGGACGAGGATCTGAACTGCCGTTATCATACTCAACTTTTGAAAAGACATTATTATCAAGGTTTATTAACGCCAAGACAATACTAAGTACTCCACTTGATTTCAGAGCTGATGAAGGTTTAAATCCACGTATTTTAGAAAAAGAGCAGTTGGTCCAGTTATGTAATATTCTGGCGGAAGAATTGCTGATTGGCAGATATAGTACTGAAACTGGTACATATCGTATTGAGAATAAGGTTGCCGAAGGAAAAGATAAGGATATTACCGATGATCATTTGGCAGCCTACCGTATTTTCAAAGAAGAAATCATGTACAACTGGATTCAGTACATTGAATTACTTATCAAGAATTTTTTCAGTATGACAGGTGAACTTTATAATGACCAGAATTTGTTCCAGATCAAATTCCCGGATCAGCTTTGGACAAATATCCGGTCATTTGTCAGAAATCTTAGAGATCTGCCATTGTGGAAGGACAGATCTATGGCTTCTACAGTATTCGGCGGAAAGCAGGTGTATGACTACTGGAATACTGCATTCCGTACTGGAAAGACTCCAGACGGAACGCTGGTTCTGAGCAAACCGATTAATGTTGTTGATATGATCAAATAATAGATAGTGAAAAACGAGATGCAGTATGATTCTGGATGGTTATTGGAAATTAGAGCTTCATCGATATACCTTGCAGCTTCGCTTCTGGAGTTCCTTGTGTAAATGGACCGGCTCCTTCGCTGAGCATCAGGTCAACAAGTATCTTCTGTATTCTGCAGCGATTATCAGAAAATTGATTGAAGACGAAGTTGATGCGAAAAAAGAGTTACAGAACTCGGGGTATGGGATGCCGGAACTGGCGTTGCTTCATTATGAATTGCCTGCGACGGAATATCCATTTGATGGTGATAAGGATTTTATTCTTCATAAAGTTGTCGCAGATAACTATAATGCAGAAAGCCGAAACGTAACAGTAGAGGCCAGGACCATATGCAATTCCATTATCCACTCATATGTATGGAATCTTGCGTATAGTGAAGGGAAAAAAGGAGCAGCAGGCCTTTTGACAGCGTCTGACAGAGAAAAAGATAAGAAACTGTATTTCGTCACAATAAGTGATTGGATCGATTACATCAATTACTGTAAAGAAAAGTGCAATGTTTGATTACGGCTTTATCTGAAACTATGATGGAGAAAAGGAGAACCATCTATGGCAGAATCTCAAAACATCGAATATAAGGAATCCTGGCGCGACGAATACCTGAAATGGGTATGCGGCTTTGCCAATGCCCAAGGCGGCAAGATCTATATCGGCTGTGATGATAACGGGAATGTTGTTGGAATAAACAATTCCAAAAAGCTTTTGGAAGATATTCCCAATAAGGTTCGCGACGCTATGGGAATTATAGTCGGAGTGAATCTTTTGGCCGAGGACGGCAAAGAGTATATCGAGATTGATGTGCCTTCATATCCTGTCGGGATCTCCTGCAAAGGGGTATATCATTACCGCAGCGGGAGTACAAAACAGGTTCTGACCGGCCCAGCGTTGGAAGCATTCCTGCTGAGAAAGCATGGGGCAACCTGGGATAATTCTCCGATGCCGGCATTTACCATGAATGATGTCGATGATAATGTTGTCGCTGTATTTAAGAAGCTTGCCGCGAAGAAAGGGCGCATTGATTCGAGCCTGTTGGATGAACCGAAGGAAGTTTTGCTGGATCGGCTTCATCTTGTGAACGGCAATTATCTGACCAATGCAGCAATGCTTCTGTTCAGCAAAGACCCGGAAAGATATCAGCTCGGAGCTTTCCTGAAGATCGGTTATTTCGAAACAGACGCAGATCTTCTTTATCAGGATGAGATACACGGGTCTCTTTTGGAGCAGGTGGATAAGGCAATCGAGCTGATTTATCTGAAGTATATGCGCGCAAAGATATCCTATGAAGGGATACAGCGGATCGAGCGCTATTTTGTACCGGAGGCGGCTCTCCGTGAGGCATTGTTGAATGCCGTCTGCCACAAACAGTACCAGTCCGGCGTCCCGATCCAGATCAGCGTATATGAAGACAGATTGTATGTTGGAAACATCGGAAGTCTGCCGGAGGATTGGACGCTTGAAAAGCTTATGAACAAACATACTTCAAAGCCTTACAACCCGAATATTGCCTATGTTTTTTATCTCGCCGGATTTATTGAAAGCTGGGGACGTGGTGTTGAAAAGATATGTAACGCTCTTAGAGCTGAAAACTTACCGATGCCGGAATACACCGTGAATCCCGGAGATATCATGATCAAATTCACAGGACCGGAAGATCGAATAATCAGGGTGACTGATAAGGTGAATGAAAAGGTGAACGAAAGGGTGAACGTTCACGTTAATGAACGGCAAAGAGAATTGCTTTCCTACCTTGTTCAAGATCCCGGATATACCGTATCCCAGTTGTCGGAAAAGATGCAGGTCAGCAGAAAAACGATTGCCGGATATTTGAAAACGCTGAAGGATAAGGGAATCATCGAGCGTATCGGTTCTGCAAGAAATGGACATTGGGAGATTAATTAGACCAGTTATTAACCTTTCGGTTGGTGATTTAATTGGCGTTTAATGATTGTCTTGCTATTAATTGGAAACCATATGTGTTGGAAGAGTAATCTAAAGGATAAGGAAATCATCGATTGAGTCGGGACGACAAAAAAGGCCATTGGGATATATGTGATAACAGAGTAGTCTGGATAATTAAGTGATTAGGAATGAAAGGGGATATGCTGTAAGTGGTTATCACTACATCATAAAACTATAATTATGCCAAATTCTATTTATTTATATGATACTGCAGGCAGATGGATTGCTTTCAGAATTGGGAAATATTTATTTAATACTAACGGTGAATGGATCGGTTGGTTCCCGTGGGAAGGTATTGCAGTTGATACGGATGGCGCCTATTTAGGATCCATATATTTGAATAATAGGCTTCTCGTTGATTTGAATATTCATTCCCTTCCATACCCAGGCTACCCAGGGTATCCAGGGTATCCAGGGTATCCAGGTTATCCGGGCTTTGCTGGGTATTGTGGCTATATACCATATACTGCTGATGTTAGTGAAGAAAAGCTAAGCGGAGGTGTAAAATGATGACAATCCGCGCGGAGGAGAGTCAAAAGATTCTTGATACGCTTAAACAAAACATAGAGTCGTTCAGAATACTACTTGAAACGATAGATGATGATATTACTTGGCAGAACATACTTCGATCTATGCTATTGTTTGCCTGCTTTGGAATCGACGCCATTGTAAAACAATTAATTAATGAGGCACTTAGTCTTGTCATAGAGAGAGAAATAGGTGCACAGGAACAACTAAAAAAGTACACCTCAAGAGAATTGAAGAAAGATTCGGACTATACTCTCATAGCCGAACTCTTGACTGTAAAGGATAGCAGGAAATGGTTGATAGAAAGATTAAAGGGGGAACTTTCATTTAATAGTTTACAAAGCGCTGATCAGTTATATAAGGTCGCTTCGTATTTTAATATAAGCACCGAAAAGTTGGTAGATAAAGATAATAGAGCAATACTTAAAGATGCTTTTCAAACGAGAAATATAATAGTTCATCAGATGGATATTGATTTGGCTAATAATACAGTTAACAGGCATGAGCTTGAAGAAATCAATGCCTTTGTGCAAACGATTTATATGGTGGCGAATAATTTTATTATGGAAGTGAACAATATTTTATGCAAACCTGTTACAGATGATTATGCCCCATTGTTTTCTTTTGAAAATGGCGTCCTTTCTATACGAAGTGATTAATAGCAGGTACTCATTTTGATAAAAGTGATTAACTGACAACGTTTTGACAACACCCCGTCAGATAGCCCCTGTTTTTAGGCTAATCAGAATACCTGGGATACTGTAGTCGAAGAAACTAATCAAATATGCTTAGTAAAAGCGCCCCAAGAGTCGAGTGGGAATAAATCACAAAACCCCTGCAAGCCGTTGTAAAATACGGTTTGCAGGGATTTTTTTCTTTTTCTTTCCGCGCTTTTTGGATTCTTTCTCATAGAGGGCCGTCTCTTAGACGGTGTCCCTCGGTATTGAAAAGAACCACCCCATGATCGCTTATGGGCTTTGGAGCTGAACCGCTATTTCAAACTTAGACTGACGAGCATGCAGACAATTGCCATCAGGGAGAGAAAGGTTGCCGTGCCAATCTCTATTAGGAGCTCCTCTTTTTGAATGCGCTCCAGCTCTGCCTTTTGAAATTCCTCGTCCCCTTCCGCATGAAACTCTGGTTTATTAACCTTGGAGAAAAGTGTCGCTACGAAAGTTAGTAGTGGCAGGGCGACGCCAAGCAGGGCACCAGCCTTATGACCATAGGTGCCGCTTCCTACGTGAAATATCTTGGTATTTCGAAAGACTGCCGGCATGGCGAGCCAGATTAGAAAGCTAATGAGTATGCCAATGAGAATGATACTATTTCGGACTCTTTTTAAGGTCTTTATGGACGGCTTCTTCATAGATTTCCCTTTCTACATCATGTCAATTTGTTACGTATTCAAACCATAAACCGTAAATCCGTTCCCCGTGAAAGACAAATTTTATTTGAATATTGATTTTTTCAAAATGCAAAACCTGATATAAAATGTTTTCCTGAGATGGGTCAGCCCAGGTTTTTCCATAGCGATGAAACTTACCTGCTCCCATCAGGAGATCCTCGCGGGCAGAGGTGAAAACCTCCTTCGGAAGGTAGGCCTGCATTTTCGGACTAAAAAAGGTACTGAGCTTCTCATAATCGTTTTTCAGAATATAGTTGGCGCAGGCTTTTGCTGTCTTTTTGTAGTCGAGCTCATGAGCATCCAAAAGAGTCGTCAGATGCTTTGTAGCCATGCTCGCGTCAAGGTCCTCTCTCTTGTCATTTGGCAGGTCTGCCTCTAGGTCGCTCGGATTCCAGACGGTACCCAACATATCCTTTCCTTCTTCCAGTGCCGCAAGGGCTTTTTGCAACAATCGGATTTCTTCAAATTTCCCATGAATGGCTGCTTCCAATTCTTTTTCCCGAAAGCGCAGGATCTCCTCCAGAGGTTTCCCATCCTTTAGGCACTCTTGAATTTCCTTGATGGGAAGACTAAGGGCACGCAAGGTCAGAATGCTTTGCAGTGTCCGCAGGTCATCCTCGGTATATTGACGCCTGCCAGAGGCTGATGATTTCTGGCTCTGAATCAGGCCTTTTTTTTCATAAAAGCGAAGCGTGCTGGAAGTAATTCCGTAGCGCTTACACACCTTGTTAATGTCGATCATGATTTTTCCCTTTTGATTGCTATGATTTTTTATTGTTAATTTCATTATACAACTTGACGCGGCGTCAATGTCAAGCGAATGCATAAGAATTCTATTGATATTTTGAATGGAAGGTTTATGATAGATTTAGTGAGAATTTTGAGGGTATGCGCTTGCATTTATATCCTTCGATAAGACTTTTATTCAATTAAGGAAAACTGAGGCGGGAAGATGAAGGGAAAGATTGATTTCAAAAATGAGTAAAACCCTCTTGACCTTACAGTTCACTGTAATGATATAACTGTCTCGAAAGGAGATAGCGGTATGACAATCAAGGAATTTGCGAAGCTTTGTGAATGTAATCCTAAGACGCTTCGATATTACGACAGCATCGATCTGCTAAAACCGGTTGACGTGGATCCGTGGACGGGATATCGATACTATGATGAGTCTCAGGGCGAAACTTACGTGAAGATCAAAAACCTGCAGAAGGCAGGCTTCACCATCGATGAGATCAGAGCACTCCTTGAAAAGGATGATCGCGTAATCTATGATGCCTTTGAAAAAAAGATCGAAGAGGCAGAGGCGAGACTTCGCGAAATCAAACGCATCCGCCAGTCATATCAGAGTGAAATGAGTACAATTCAGAGTAGAATTCAAGAAGTAAAAAACAGACTGTTAAGTGACGTAAAGAGGTATGATCCGGCCGTGGAATTCGGACTGAGTGCGGAAGAATATGCAAAGATTCTGAGCACCATCGAGCATTGCATCGACGCGGCGCCCCTTCCCGAGGACGAGCTTTCTGGGCTTCAGGGCGTGCTGGATATGACGCCGCCGGAGATCCTCGACAAGATTTCCAAGATGGAGAATATGAAGCCGGAGCTTCCTGCCTTCCGAAAGGATCCCAAGTGGCAGATGATCTACGAGAAGCATGGCTGGGAGAATGTCAAGGATTTCCTGGCGGACTTCGAGAAGCTCGAGCCTGGCACCTACGGACTGGATTTTCAGGTTGTGGACGAAAAGTATGATAATACCGTTGCCTTCTCGGGCACGCTCCTCAATTTGCTTCTCATGAGGAATCCGGACGTTTCGAAATCGCTTGTCTGCAACGTGGATCGGTCCAAGGACGGGCAGAATCATTTCTGGTTATATCAGAAAAACGCATAATCACTTCTAGTTATATCAGAAAAACGCATAAAACATACATAGGGCATGCAACTCCGTAAAGAAAAACGGCATTACAAGAAGGGGGGAAACAAGAATGGAAGGTTTTATCTTTTTTTTCATTTTGTGTGGGTTCGTACTTCTTTTTATCATTTGGGTCTTATTGGGAGCCTATGTCTGGCCGGGTTTTACGAAGGAGATCGTTGAGTCCTATGAGCTGTTGGCAAGCAACCGCACGCGGAACAAAAGTCTCTTATATGCTGCGGCACGATGGTCTCAGAATATATATGAGAGGATTCATGCGGAAGAACTGGAGCGGGAAGAGGCGGAGCGCCAAAGGAAAATTGAGGAGAACAAAGCGGCCGTATCGTGGAAATGCTTAGGCTGCGGCCGGGTAAATCATGGCTTTCAGGAAATGTGTGCCTGTGGTCAGCGCAGGGATGATAATTAGGATTGAAAATCTTGGCGGAAGTCTCGATTTGACGTAGAATATGTAGATCATCTTTGTCTCGATCCGGAGACACCTCCCGAGCATCCCCATTATTTGATTGAAACCCCTGAGCAAATGGCTATCTTAAATGAAGGAGCTTTTGGCTATTGCGTGTGGGATCCCGAAGAGGGGATCGATTGGTGGCAATATCATTATCCGCTGGAGTTGTTTACACTCGAGTCTCTCGAGGAATTACTTCAATATCCGCTCTCGGAGTATAGCTATCTTCTGAAATATGAAGGCGCTTACTCAGATTGCGGCACAAAATATGAGGCAGAGTCGGTAGTGATCGATGTTTTTCGAAAACAGAGAAATGCCAAAGGAAATCGACTTTGACGAAAACACCTTGTTTGTCAGATTTTTCCAAACAACCGAGGAGAGATTCTGGGAGCCCTATCATGGTTTTTATGATTTCGGGTACGATATCCGTAAAAGTGAAGCGGAAATAGTTGTAAAAATGATTGAAATTGATTCTTGTGTATATGGCCAAGAAGAAGACTGCACGCTGACGGATGTCCTATACATGGTGGTTCCCAAGGAGCTGGCGGCGCTTGAGCAAAAATATTGAAAAATGGCTGAGGATCTAAAGGGAGAATGCCAAGGTGTTTGAGCACCTTGGCATTTTTGATGAAAATGGAACGGCGGATTTTGGGAGAATAGCAGAGAAATGCACACTAGAAGTACGGAAACGAGTGGTTTCGGAGAGTTGTATTTGCTATAATTGAAGGCAGATGGGGGAAATCAGGAGTTGTTCATGTTTCTCAAAACAGGAAAGGGCTACGCAAATGAAGATCGTTGTTTTGAATCAAATGCTACAGCAGTACCATAAAGATAAAATTCTAGGCATCGCGAATGCGATCGGCGCGAAGATATGCTTCGCGGAGTCGGAGAGCACGGTGCCGGAAGAATTTGCCGCACCTGACGTTGTATATGGTTTCGGAATGCATATAGCAAAGATGCAGAAGAACCTAAAATGGCTGTGTGTACCGTCGGCGGGCGTGGATTATCTCATGAAGCCTGGCGTTTTCGCCAATGAGGAGTGCCTCCTCACGAATTCCTCAGGGGCCTACGGAGTATCCATTTCAGAGCATATGATCGCGGTTTCGCTTATGATGATGCGAAGGCTGACGGAGTTTTACGAAGAAACGCTGAACACGCAGTGGGGAAAGCCCAGGGCGCAGCGTTCCCTTTGGGGAAGTCGCATTACCGTCCTTGGAACCGGCGACATCGGACAGTGTTTTGCGAAAAGGGCGAAGGCCTTTGAACCGGAGCGGATCATTGGCGTTAACAGAAGCGGAACGTGCAAGGATCCCGCATTTGACAGAGTGGTCAGCGTGGATGCTTTGGACGAGATTCTTCCTGAAACAGACCTGCTTGCCATGAGCCTGCCTGACACGCCGCAGACCAGAGGGATCCTGACACGCGAGAGGTTGCGAGCACTGCCGCAAGGGGCATTTATCGTGAATGTCGGCCGTGGGTCTGCCATTGACGAAGAGGCGCTCGCTGATTGCCTTGAAGACGGGCATCTTGGCGGCGCGGCGCTGGATGTTTTCCAAACGGAGCCACTCCCCAAAGAGAGCAGACTGTGGAAGACCAAGGGTGTTCTCATTACGCCGCATGTTGCAGGAAATCTTACCCTAAAGCGCACGCTTGATAAGAATGTCGACATGTTTTGTGAGGACCTCATCAACTTTGCGGAAGGGAAAGCGTTGAAATATGCCGTAGACCGCAATAAGGGATACTAAAAATGTTCAAAGGGGGTATTGAAAAATGGCTAGAAATGTTATGATCACCGGAACGCATATCCGTTCTAAAGGAGAGACATGAAAGTTAAGGAATATCTGAAGAAAAACAGACGACGCATCATGATGTCACTTTGTGGCGTGATCATCTGCGCCGTAAGCGTTGGCGTGTTTAAGCTGGCAGCGTTAGGCGTGGATCCGTTCCAGTCCTTTATGGCGGGTTTGGATGCACTGGTCCCCATCGAATTCGGAACGCTGTATGTGATCGTGAATGCCATATTATTATTGTTTAGTCTGATCGTGGATAGGCATAACATTGGTATTGCTACGTTTATCAACCTGTTTTTGTTGGGTTATATCACGCAGTTTACCTACGAGCTGTTGCAGAGGTTGATCCCTGACCCGTCACTTTTGGTACGGATTTTGTGTCTGACCATTGGCATCGTGGTGATCTGTTTTGGATCAGCGCTGTATATGACTGCGGATCTGGGTGTTTCGACCTATGATGCCGTTGCGATCGTCATGTCCTCGAAGTGGAAGCTTGGCAAGTTTAAGTACGTTCGGATCTGTACGGACCTGGTATGCGTGGTGCTCGGATGCATATTATTTGTAATGGCAGGGAATGCCATTGGGAAAATACCGACCATTGCGGGCGTAGGAACCATCATCACGGCATTCTTCATGGGACCGTTGATTGATTTCTTCAATGAGAAATTCGCAAAGCCGCTGTTAAGTTCACAATAGAGTTGTGAATTGACGTGGAAAAACGCGTCCGATATAATGAAAAAGGAATTTTTCTATGAGGGAGGAAAGTACTATGGATGGATTTATGAACTGGTTAACGAGCGTGAATGATGCGATCAACACCTTCATCTGGGTGAAGATCGGTCTTGTCATGCTGATCGGCACGGGCGTTTTGATGACGGTGCTCCTTGGATTCTTCCAGGTAACGCACATCGGCCACTGGATGAAGAAGACCATTGGCGGCGTATTTGAGAAGGGATCGCACAACAAGAAAGAGATGGGAAGCGTTTCGCAGTTCCAGGCTCTTTGTACGGCGCTGGCAGCCACCATCGGTACCGGTAACATCGCCGGCGTGGCAGCAGCCATTGTGCTGGGCGGCCCCGGAGCCGTGTTCTGGATGTGGATCGCGGCGTTCTTTGGCATGATGACCAATTTCTCTGAAAACGTTCTCGGCATATACTATCGCCGCAAGAACAGTGAAGGTGAGTGGAGCGGCGGTGCCATGTACTACCTTCAGGATGGCCTTGGAAAGCTTCCCGGTTGCAAGTGGATCGGCAAGATCCTGGCAGTGCTGTTTTCCATTTTTGCGGTTCTGGCATCCTTCGGTATCGGAAACATGGGTCAGATCAACAAGATCGTCCTGAACATGGAATCTGCATTTTTCTCTGGCGTGAAGGACGTGAAGATCTTTGGAAACGTATCTTTGGTTGCTTTCTTCATCGGCATTATTCTGATGATCGTTGCCGCTTTCATTATTCTGGGCGGCCTGAAGAGAATCGCAGCCGTGGCTGAAAGAGTGGTTCCTTTTATGGCCATCCTTTACATCATCGGCGCGATCATAGTCTTCTTTGTTCACATTGACAAGGTGGGTGCCATGTTCGCGGCGATCTTCCGTTTTGCCTTTGGCGTAAAGGCCGTGGAAGGCGCGGCAGCAGGCATTGCCATCAAGATGGTAATCACGCAGGGCTGTAAGAGAGGCGTGTTCTCCAACGAGGCAGGTCTTGGTTCTTCCGTTATGGTTCACTCCAACTCCAACGTAAAGGAGCCCGTGAAGCAAGGTCTTTGGGGAATCTTCGAAGTATTCGCTGACACCTTTGTCGTATGTACCATGACTGCGATCGTGGTTCTTTCCTCTGGCATGATCGACCTGAGCACCGGTCTTGCAGTAGAGGGAACCAGCGACGCTACGCTGGTGGCACAGGCTTTTGGAAACGTGTTTGGGCGTCCCGGCGAGTGGTTTGTTGCAATTGCAATGCTGCTCTTCGCGTTTACCACCGTCCTTGGCTGGTCTCACTATGGCAGTAAGGCCGTGGAATATCTTTTCGGCACGAAGGGGATCAAGGTCTACAAGGTGATCTTCGTGTTGATGATCGTGTCCGGTGCGGTTATGACTTCTTCCCTGGCATGGGACATCTCTGATACCTTTAACGGATTCATGATGGTGCCCAACCTGATCGGCGTGGTCGTTCTGTCACCCGTTGTCATGAAGATCACGAAGAGCTACGTTGCCCGCAGGATCCATGGAAAGGACGAAGAACCTGTTCTTTCCGCATTCGAGGACATTCAGAAGGAACATGCCGAAGCAGTAAAACGCGGCGAGGAATAAGATTTAATGTGCCAGTGGGGACGGTTCTTTTTGGCGTGCCAGTGGGGACGGTTCTTTTTGGCACGTTTTGCCTTGCGTGGACAAAACGTGCCAAAAAGAACCGTCCCCACTGGCACACCGAACCGTCCCCACTGGCACATTTTCTCTTGACATTGACGCAGCGTCAACTGATATAATACAAGCAGAGGGTGATCATATGGATGAAACAAAGCTTGTGGACATATCTGGAATATGCGATCGATTCGGCATTTCCTCGCGGACGCTCCGCTTCTATGAGGAAGAGGGCATCATTGCGAGCACGCGGGAGGAAGGTTCCTCGCGCCGGAAGTATTCCGCCGAGCAGATTGTGCGGATCCGAGAGGTGCTGACGCTTCGGGCCATTGGGATTTCGGTGAAGGAGATCAAGGAGTACCTGCAGGGAAACGCATCCCTAAAGGAGATCGTCCACTTAAGGAAGGCCGAGATCATAGCCTCGATTGAAAGCAAATCGCGGGAGATCGAGCTGCTAAACCAGGCGCTGATGGCAATGGATGACGGGGAGAATTTGTTCGAAGCGGCGGACATGTTCGAAACGCCGACGAAGCGAAATAAAAAGGCCACGGGAAACAAGGCCCCGGAAAGCAAGACCGCCCAGCGTATGGAAATCGTTCGAAACTGCGCGGAATGGATCATTCAGGACCATTTGGAGAAGCTTTACCCGTATTTTAGCCAGCAGCTTCGGGAATATATGCCCGAATCCGCTTTTCAAGCGACGTGGCGGGATTGCATCACGGGTGTCGGCAAGTTTCAAAGGCTTGGCGAGACGTGTCCTGACAATGAATCGGAGAATGTCGTGCTTCAGAAATTCCATTTCGAGAAGGTGACCGTGCTGATGAAATTTGTGTTTCATAACTTGATCATCCATGGCTTGTGGACCAGTTTTGTGGAGTGAGGTGGCATTATGAAAAATCTGTCGATCAAACAATTGAAACTTATTCGGAACCTGATCTGCGTGGCAGGCATTGTGGGCGGGTTTATCCTGTGGACCTTTCTGCCGGACACCTTTCAAAACACCAGTTTGTTCCATGTCGGGAATGGCGAAACTGGCTTTAAGGTGGGCGCGCTGATCCTTCTGCTGATCCAGTTTTTTGCATTCATTCCGGACACGAACCAGGAGGAAATTCACACGGAGGATCCCGAGGAACGCGCCAAGCTCGAAGAGGTGCGCGGAAAGAAAAATGCCCTCCGCCAGGTGTATACCGCCCTAGGCCTTGCCCTCACTATATGGGTCATCATGGGCCTCGCAGCGCTGATGCTGTGATCATGTGCCAGTGGGGACGGTTCTTTTTGGCATGTTTGTGCCAAAAAGAACCGTCCCCACTGGCACATGAAAAAACGTATTGACAAATCATCTTCGGTCTGATATTTTTTCAGAAAACAACATAAGAAAAGCGATGACGGAAAAGAGTAACTTGTAGAGAATCATCCAGAGAGAATGGCGTAGGGTGGAAGCCATTTATGAGGACGACAGGCGAAAACCATTCCCAAGCTGCAGGCTGAAAGAAAGAGTAAGCCTTGCCGTAGACCTGCGTTAAAGGTTAGGATTTGATGGAATCTGAAGTGAAAAGTTAAGGTGGAACCGTGCTGACAGGCACCCTTAGGACTATATTATTATGGTCGTAAGGGTGCCTTTCTTATGGGGTTTTGGATAATATGCCTAAACAATGGCTCAAAAAAAGGAGGAAAAAACGATGGATCTACATGATTACAAGGATGTTGCTGAGAATTATGACAGGTATCTGGAAGTGATGTATGGGCAGGAAAAGGATCGTCACGAGAACTTTCAGGAGTTTTATCTGGAGTTGGCGAAGAAGTACGGCGCGGGCGGCGTGGTGGACGTGGCGTGCGGGACGGGTGCGGTCCTTCTGTACCTTGCAGAGCGCGGCATCATGGCGGACGGCACGGACCTTTCCGAGGAAATGTGCAAGGTGGCCCAGGCCAAGGCGGAAAAGCAGGGCCTAAAGCTGAACATTTATCCCGCGGACATGACGAAGTTCAGTTCCGGCCGAAAGTATTCCCTTGCCATCATCGCGCGGAGCGGGTTTATGCATTTGCCGACCACGGAGCTTCAGATCGCGGCGCTTCGCAACCTCCATGACCAGCTAGAGGACGGCGGGGTCCTTACGTTCAATACCTTCGACCCGTGGCCGCCCATGCAAGCCGTGCAAATGAAGACGACGCCGGAGGACTATTCCCTCCGCCTTGAATATGTCAATGCCGACGGCAAGAGAGAGCGCATCTACAATGCAATTACCTACAATCCCTATACGCAGCAAATGTACGGCAATTGGAAGTTCGAGACGCTGGACGATGACGGCAACGTGATCGGAGAGCGCGTGCGACCCCTGATGATGCGCGAGACGTATCGCAGCGAGGTGTTCCTGCTTGCAAAGCTTTGCGGCTTCGAAGTTGTGGACGTCTACAGGGGCTATAAGGGAGACAAAGAGGATTTAAACGATCCGTCCTCAGCGGCGAAATATAAAGGCAACCTGATCTGGGTAATGCGGAAAATATGACCTCAAAGCCAGTGCGTGCAGCCTAGGCCAGCTCTTCGTTGATGAACTGGACGTCCTTCTTTAGCGTGCGATAGAGCGCAAGGCCCATGATCACATAGGAGATGCCATAACCCGCGAGGGTGCAGATCAGAGCGGTCATGTGATGGTGAAGCTGCCAAAAGCCTATCGTGACGATCATGCACACGGCGGCAGTGACCAGAAAATAGAGCAGTCCCTGGATCAGATACCCGATCCGGTTACAGTCAAAGATCGCGGTCATCATTGCAAACGTCGCACCGATCACGCCGTAAAGCAGGACATTGACATAGGCCGCCATCACGGGCGTTGAAAACTTCCCAAGGAAATCGGGGGGAATGGATATGAAATTTTGGACGCCGCATGCATTTGCAATGACGTCGATCAAAAGGTTTATCACAAGTCCTGCGAAACAGGAAATCGCAAAGCTGATGGCTCCGCGTCTTAAGACTTCTTTCATGTTTCTTACCCCCTCGTCGTTTTCTTTAGCGCAAGGCGCTCGCGGATCTTTGCCACGTTGCGCCTTGAGGAATAGGTCTCATATCCGTTTTTCATGATTACCTTGATGGTTCCGGTGAGGCTTAGGTCAAGGCTTTTGATCTTCTTTACGTTGACCAATTCTGATTTGGAGATCCGAACGAAGCTCTCTTCGTATTTTTCTTCCAATTCATATAATTTCGCCGAGACCACGTATTTTTGTTTCTCGTCGAGGGCATATACCCGTTGCCCTTCCGCGAAAAAAGAATAAATGCCGACAAGGGGCAACAAAAGCTGGTTGCCCCTTTCATCAACGGCCCTTATGGATTCGTCAAACAGTGCGTGCAGGTCGCCCAAGGTCCGGGCCACCTCCTCATCCATCGCGTCCTTGCAGACATGGAGTTCCAGTTCCACGTATTTGGGATCGATCTCAGATCTGATCAGCATCGTGCGCACCTCTTCCCTTTCTTTATTAGCCTAAGTATAGCGAAAATGCCAGGGAAAGTAAAGGCGAGCTTATGCTAGATCCGCCTTCATTTTTTTGCGGAAAACCAATGTGCTAAGGACTGCCATCACGGCTGCCGACGCCGTAACAATAAGGATTGGCAGCCAAAAGCCTTCCCAGTCAAAGGTCAGGTGAAGGGCGGAGCGCACGGACTTTGTACAGTACAGGAACGGCGTGCATTTGCAGATCTTCAGCATCACGCCGCCGGTCCCTTCCGCGTCAAACCAGATCCCGCCGAGGAAGGACCCCAGGGAAATGATGATGGAGCAAAGGCCCGGCGCGGCCTTCTCATTAAAAAGCGTCCCAAAGAGTATGCCGATGAAGATGAAAAACAAGGCGGAGGGCAGAAGCGCAAGGATTCCTGCAAGGAGTCCCAAAGGATTCAGCGCATCGCCAACGATCAGGGAGATGAGCAGGGATGCGATGAAGGAAAGCACGGACTGCGCCAGAGCTACCACCAACATGGGGAGGAGATAGCCATTCGTAAAGTCGCTGCTCTTCATGGGAGAGGCGTACATGCGGATCAAAAAGGAACTGGTGCGATCCTTGGAAACCGCCATTGCGGAAAAGAGCATGACAAAGGTCAGCCCAAAGATCCCGATGCCGCCCGCCAGATTGTCGATGCGAAAGATCGTCATTCCGGCTTCCTTTGGTATGCTTTCGTTCACCAGCGTCATGATCACCAGCATGACCAAGGGAAATCCGATGCAAAAAATATAACTGAGCACGTCCCTTGAGATTTCAAGGAGATTGCGTTTGCTGAATTGTAATGTTCTATTCATGTTCTTTCCTGCCTTTCTTAGTCCAAAGCTTTGCGCTCTGCAACGCTGACAAACACTTCTTCAAGCCCCTTCTTTCCGGTAACTTCCTCAAGCTCAGAAAGCGTTCCCGTTAATGCCAGCTGCCCGTCGATCATGATGGCGATGCGGTCCGCCAGCGCCTCGGCCTCCTCCATGTAATGGGTGGTCAGTATGATGGTCATCTGGCTCTTTAGCCCTTCGATCTCCCGCCAGAGCTCGCGTCTTGCAAGCACGTCCAGCCCTAAGGTCGGCTCGTCGAGATAAAGGACCTTCGGCTTACCGATGATAGCCATGGCGATGGAAAGCTTCCTTTTCCAGCCGCCTGAGAGGGTCTTTGCGAGCTTTGAGCGAACCTCCTCTAAATGAAATCCCTTCAGTATTTCCTCCACGCGACTTTTCACTTCGTCTTTTCTTTCCAAACAGATCCCCGCCATGAAGCTTAGGTTTTCTTCCACCGTCAGGTTCTCCGCCACCGCCGTATCCTGCGGGGAGATGCCGATCAAAGCCTTGACCTGATCCTTCTCTTTTATGACGTCGCGTCCCAGAATCTGCGCCGTGCCCTCCGTCGGCACCGAAAGTCCCGAGAGCATGCGGATCGTTGTCGTCTTCCCTGCGCCGTTGACACCGAGAAGCGCGAGCATTTCGCCTTCATATACCGTGAGGTTTAGGTGATCCACCGCCACCTTTTCCTTATATCTTTTCGTCAGCCCCTTCGTTTGGATCGCAATGCTTTTTTCCATGTTCTCATTCTCCTTATGATCTGGTGAAACACTTGTTGCTCGGGATGCAAGGCCTTCCGTGCCCCCGTGACTTTACCATAGAACAGTTCCGAACGAAAAGAAATAGATTTGACGTAAGCGGTAGGATTTGGAAAATGAATGGTAAAACTTTTGCAAAATAAACGTTGACGTCTAGCTGTTTATGGTGTATATATAACATATAAACAGTTAAGAGGAGCCATGAATATGATACTATTACAGAATTCAGGAATTCCAATTTATCAACAGATCGCCGACTCTTTCCGTGAGGACATTTTATCCGGGAAACTAAAGCAGGGCGAGTATTTGCCGTCCATCCGTAGTTTGGCGAAGGAATTAAAGATCAGTGTCATCACGACCATGAAGGCTTACGAGATCCTGCAGGAAGAGGGCCTGGCGACGGGTGTTCAGGGGAAAGGCTTTTACGTCAACGCGCAGGATACGGAAATGCTGCGCGAACAGCACCTTAGAAAGGTGGAAGAGAGCCTGGGTGAAGCAATTCATGCAGCAAAGATCGCGAAGCTGAGCGGCGAGGAACTTCAGGAGATGCTTCGGATGCTTTTGAGCGTGGATGAATCTTAGGAACTTGCACTTTACTAGTTGATGGAGGGATATGTCATGCAGGAATTTGAATCAGTTTTAGGGATCAAGGATCTGACGAAGAAATTTAAGGATTTTGAATTAAACATAGGGGAATTGGAAATCCCGAAAGGATTTGCCACGGCGCTCATCGGCGAAAACGGCGCGGGCAAGACGACGCTCCTAAACTGTCTGGCCGGAACGAGGCTGGATTATAAAGGAGAGATCAAATACTTCGGGAAGTATGTCAATGACGAGCGCGAGAACCCTGAGAATCATGTTCGCGAGAGCATTGGTTTTACGGCGCCCAAGGGCTTTTTCCTACAGCATTGGACCGTGCGTCAGGTAGGGGATATCTGTGAGCTGTTGTTCGCAAAGTTTTCCAAGGAGCGTTTCGAGCAGCTGTGCGGGGAGATGGGGATCCTGGAAGGAAACGGTTGGAAGAAAAAGGTCTCTGAGCTTTCCGACGGTAATCGCATGAAGCTGATGCTGGCGACTGCGTTTGCGAGAGAAACAAAGCTTCTTCTCATGGATGAGCCAACGTCTCCGTTGGATCCGTTGATGCGTGACAAGCTTTGCAACATGATCCGGGAGTATCTGGAAAAGGGACAGGGAGAGAGCAGCGCATTGTTTTCGACGCATAACATTTCTGACATGGAAAATGTGACGGATTATTGCGTGTTCCTGGACCGTGGAAAGGTTGTAGAAAAAGGCTTTGTGGAGGACCTGAAGGAAAAGTATGTCCTGATCAAGGGAGAGAAGGAAGATCTTGACGGCATTCGAAGTGCCATGTTTGACGTGACGGAGAACAGATATGGATTCGAGGGAATATGCCTTGCAGAGAACCTGGATCAGCTGGCAGGCGTTCGCCTAAGCAAGGAAACACCGTCATTGTTCCAGATCAGCGTGGCAATTCTTAGGCAGAATGCAAGCGTGCGGTAGGAGAAAGCTTATGTGGAGAGAGTTTTGGACCTATGCTTCTAATAGATTTAAAATATTCTTTTGGGTGATGCCTTTGCTTTGTCTGCTCACGGAGATTCTGTTTTGGAGTTTCGTATATTCGAGAGAGAATCCAGAGCTGTTGGCAGTTGAAGTGTTTTGGCTGATGATGATTTATGCGGTGTGGCTGTATTTGTATGTGATCGTCTGTTTTCCGATCACGGACTTTATTTTGGGCGGGCCGCGGGGCATGGATCTTATGCGAGTGTCCGGTCGAGGAAAACAATCATTACGCAACTTTGTGACGGCAGATCTGATCTTAAGCATTGTCCTTCCGATCCTGTTGTTCGGAAGTAATCTTGCCGTCGACGCTCTCATTGCTCGGGGAAGAGGGGTCAAGAGCATCATGGAAGGTCGAGGCTTGACGATGCTGGCAGGGGAGGTCATCGCAACATACCTGGTGATGATGGTCTGCATGAATTTTAGACACTTCATTAAGGTCATGGTAATTGCTGCATCGCTTCCCGTCATTGGATTGGGTTTTCTGATCTGGCTTACGGATTCCGTATGGAAAGAACCATGGATCATGATCGCCATGGCCATAGGAGGGATTGACGGAGTGATCTTACTTATCTGGCAGATAAGGCGTATGTGGAAGGAAGGATTTCGGGATGGAAAAAATCGGTAAATTGGTAAAAGATTTTAGATTAGCATTGCGGCTATGCAAATATAGTAAAAGCTTTAAGGCGGACTTTATTGCTTATGCCATATTTGAACTGATTTTCTTGATCTGTATAACGTCGGATGCATTGCATCGGGGAAATGGGGAGCTTCTTTTCTTGGGGCTTTTCTTTGGCATGATGGCACCTTTGGGAGCGGTTGCAGATTTCCACTCCGTACTGTTTTCCGATTTTTTGATCTCGAGCCAGCTCTCAAAGAAACTGCAGATTGCATTTCCACATCTTCTCTCAGTCGTGGGAGTGTTTCTGGGCTTTACTTTGGCTGCTTTGATCGAATTGATCCTTGGCAAGGGAGAAAGGGGAGACGTGATTGCATTTTTAGCAGTAGGTATGGGATTCTATATGCTCTTTATGGTTACTGCAAGAAAAGAATATTGCGTGATGATCTTGCTAGTCGCTCTTTTTGTCACGTCATTCTTTTCAGGCGCTATTGCATATTTTGCCGAGGGCAAGTTATATACTGAGCTAACGCAGATGACAAGGGATTATCTGGCGTATTTCCAAGACAAACAACTGGAAGCCACAGTATATGGTTATGGGATTTTACTCTTGTTTAGCATACTGAGTTGGTGTCTGCTTCGGCTTTTGTGGAAATATGAGGGCTCAGGGTTTTATCGGAGTATGCGTGAAAAAGTGATCTGACAGGGCTTTATGATTGATTCTGCCACAGTAGTTGTGTTATGCTGTGGCAGTTTTTTTGCTTGACAATATCATGATTACGATATAATATCGTATTAACGAATAAAACAGTGTGAAATGACGGGGACGCAGAATGATAATCAGCGAGCGGATATTTAAGATCATGAATGAGCGAGGAATGTCACAGATAGAGTTCTCGCGCAAAACAGGCATATCTCAGAGCACGATCAGTGACTGGAAAAGGAAAAAGACTAATCCTGCCGCTGACAAGATCATGATCATCTGTGACGTGCTTAACGTAACGCCTTATGAAATCCTGCAAGGAACTGATAAGGAAAGGGTTAAGCTGGATTACCGGATTTGTACGGCCGGAACGGAGAACTATGATATCCTTCAGGAAATTGAAGACCTGGATGAAAGACAAAAGGAACGTTTGAAAGGATATATATCAGCAATAAAGGAATTATAAAACTGGCATGACGATTTCGTCATGCCATATAATTCGCCCGAAATATCGTAAATACGAATACGGGACGCATAAACGACTAAAACTATTACATAAACAGGAGGAAAGTCTATGGAAAACAGCAAAGTACAGTTATTTGAAGAACAGCCAATCAGGACGGCGTGGGTTGAGGAAGAAGAGGAATGGTATTTTTCGGTTGTGGATGTTGTGCGAGTATTAACGGAACAACCTAATGTGGATGGAGCCAGGAATTATTGGAAAGTGTTGAAAAACAGGTTAAAGGAAGAGGGAAATGAACTGGTTACAAATTGTAACCAATTGAAAATGAAAGCACAAGATGGAAAAAAGAGACTGACTGACGTCGCAACCGCAGAACAGCTTCTGCGCATTATTCAGTCAATCCCATCCCCAAAAGCTGAACCGTTCAAATTATGGCTTGCGCAAGTTGGGCGCGAACGAATGGAGGAAGTGATCGACCCGGAACTCACCATAGAACGAGCGCTCGAGACATATGCTAAGAAGGGATATTCAAGAGAATGGATCAATCAACGACTTCAGGCGATTCAGGTAAGAAAAGAGCTTACCGATGAGTGGGATAAGCGCGGAGTCAAAAAAGGTGTCGAGTACGCCATCCTGACAGATGAGATAACAAAGGCGTGGTCAGGGATGACTACAAGACAGTATAAAAATCTTAAGGGTCTAAAGAAAGAGAACCTTCGGGATAATATGTCAACACTGGAACTGGTTCTCAATATGCTTGCGGAAGCGACAACCACGGAGATTTCAAAGGAGAAGAAACCGGGGACATTCGAGGAAAACCGCATAGTGGCAAATGAGGGCGGAGCAGCTGCCGGGGAAGCGAGGATTGCAGTTGAAAAGCGGACTGGAAAGCCAGTGATCACAAGCAAAAATGCCGTACAAATGAATCATCTTGTTACCAATCTGATAGAGGATATAAATGATGAAGTGATATCCTAGAATAATTCTCGGTTGAACGTCGCTTCGCCGCGTGGTAAAATTATCATGTAAGTACGGAACCTTTAGGGAAACTCGTAAGAAGCGACGGAGACAGCCCGGATGAAAACCCTTGCATTTCCAAAATTTCATGAAAGCATTCGCATTTCGGACGTGCGACCGTCCCGATATGTTTATTATATGGCATATGTGCTCGAACTGATCTTTTACTCCGTGCGAGGGAATTTCCTCCCGATCGGGGTAAAGGTTTTGGGGCTTAGCGGAGCAACGATCGTTAAGGTGGGGCACATGGTGGCCTCCTTGGTGGTCATGCTTTTATGGACAAAGAAATTTAAACCATTGCTCAGGACATCCGTCATAGTGATGCTCGTGGGCTTTGTTCCGTTTCTTTTTTTGCCGGTGGGGATTCCGCGATTTGTCTTTGGCCTGATCGGCAACATGGGACTTGGCGGAGTCGTTACCGGCGCGAGGTGTGGGTATGCTTACGCCTCAAATAATGCGGAGAGATTGTTCGGCATCATGCTGATGTTCTTTTCCGTTACGATCGTGAGGACCCTTGATTTCTTGAAGGCGGACGGCATTTTCGTCATGTATGTCTTGCCGCTGACTCTGCTTTTGATGCTTTGTTTCTGCATTCTTAAATTCAAGGAAGAGGATCTTGAAGTCAAGGAAGAGAGCACCAAAGAAGATGCAAAGGGACTTTACTGGGCCCTTGCGTATTTCATTGTATATTTTGCCGTTGACGGGTACATTGCAGGGCTTGTTAGCAAATCTCGTCAGGAATATGTGTTCGTCATCGCCGGCAGCGTGCTTGTGGGCGTTCTTTTGCTTGCCGTTTTTTGCGGACTGCGGATTTCCACTTGGCATCTGTGGAACTTCTTCTTTGTCTGCTCCATCGGCATGGGACTGTTTGCTGTGCTTGCACCCAAGATCGGCACGACCATCCCGCAGGACCTGTTTAGCGGTTTGAGCTATATGGGCTGGCCCCTTTGCATTTACACCCTTGCCTGCGCGCAGCGGAAATTTGCAAGCTATAGGCTGCTCAAGCAATGCACGCTGATCTACGTGCTCCTGACCCCGATCACGACGCTCTCCAGCGACTGGGTGTATGATTTTTATCCTGAAGCGATGCCCATTGCCACATTGGTGTTTACTTTGACTGCAACGATCCTTTTATTGATGTTTTCGCCCATGAGCTACCAGCATCTGTTTTCGGCCCTTTGGATCAAGAGTCTTTATAAGCCGGACATGGAGCTCCTGCAGGAAAAGGTGGAAAATGCGGACCGTTTTGGAAAGTATGAGCTGACGCCGCGCCAGAAGGAGGTTGCAACCCTGCTTTTGGCAGCGAAGACAAGAAGACAGATCGCAGGCGAGCTGGGCCTTTCGGAATCGACCGTGAAAATGCATGTTTCGGAACTCTATAAACGATTGGATATCAACAGTCGAGCGGAACTGTTCAAAAAATTTGGCGTGAGCGAGGAGTACGAAAAAACCTCGTAAAATCGGCAAAAATCGCCACCCTACCCAAACGTCCATATTGCTTTTGTACGGCTTTGCCGTACAATTTAGGGTGAGAGACGCATGGAAACCATGCATGTCCATGACAGAAAGGAAGGCAAAAATATGAAAAAAATATTTGCATTGTTGATCGCGACGACCCTGTTACTTTCTTTGGTTGCCTGTGGCAAAACTCCTGCTTCTGAGGGAAACAGCCAGGCTTCCGGGAAAACGAACGAGAGCACTGGCAACGGCACTTCCGGAAGCGACAGTTCCGTTGAGAACTCCTCTGGCGGAAATGCTACCGGCGTTACCACAAAGGACAGCATGCTCCCGGGCAAGCTTTACTTTATTGAACTCGATGACAGAAATTGGTCCGTTCTGCGCGGCGTGAAGATTTGCGGAAACGTTTGCGGCAGCACGGAGTTTAATTTTTCCAGGGAAAAAGGCACCGACGGCATCCGCTGCATCTTCCAGAAGAATGAGTGGGTGGAATTCTATCCTGACACGGACGCAACGTACGGCATCAAGGTTTGGATCCTTGAGCACCGTGAGGATCAGAGATCCTACGAGACGACGCAGTTCTCCGATCTAATGCCCGGGTTCGTGCAGTACTGCGACCTGCGCTACCCCGAAGATGAGGAGTATCCTGATGAATGGCAATGGGGAGCCTTTTACTTAAGTAATGACGATTATAAGCCCGGTTACTATGATTTTGTCTTTGTCTACGAAGGCAAGGCCATCGCAAAAATGATCACCTATTTCTATACCGACGGAGAGATCCAGAATAAGAGCGACGCAGACTTAGAGAAGCTCATGAGCGGACTTTCTGCAGATTAACACTGTTTGATAAAACGGGGAGACGACGCTTCGTTGTCTCCCCATGCCCATTTAAAGGAGAACTCAAATGACAAAAAGGTTTTTGTCAATCATTGTATCCATCTGTCTGGTTTTGACATTATGTGCATGTGACAAACCGGAAAATATGTCCGTCGAGTCTGTTTCAGGAAATCTAAAGGCAAGCGGAAATGCCTGCGAGGCGCTTTTTGAACGCGTGCAGGCTTACGAAGAGACGGCAAAGCTCCAAAGTGACGTCGGGATGACGCTTTCCGGCGAGTTTTTTTACGGCATGGCCCAGGCAGAAATCTCCTCCCTTAGACTTTGCATCGACACGGTGCTCTGGCTCCTCGGAGAGGGCGAGTCCTTAGACGACGTGATCGGCGATGCGCCCTACAAGGACTGGGATTCCATTACAGCCGCAGGTCTTGGGAGCGACGCGCCCCTTTATTTTGAAGGCCTGATCTATACCTTCCGCGGAAAGGATGCGGAAGCGGAAAGCTGTTATCAAAAGGCATCCGCATATCCAAACCACGTGGAGCGGGACTTTTATTATCTGAGGAACGAAAGCGTTGAAAATCTTTACGCATTAAGGGAGCAGGTTCTCACGATCGAGAAGGAAGTGAGCAATCACTTTTCACCCAAGGCGCAGCTTGTTACGGACCGTACGGGCGCGGAGTTTTTCCCAGCCTATCATCTCGTCATGGCAAAAGAAGAGAGCGATCCGCAGACTGCAAAACAGTGCGCGATGAATGCACTCATGGCGAATCCGCAGGAGCCTTCGCTTTATGCCGCGGCGGCGATATATGCCATGGATGCGCAGGACCCCGCCCTTGGGAGTGAGCTTTTGAACGAGGGCCTTTTCCTTTGGCCAAAGGACGATCTTTTGAACTTCCTTGGTGCGGTCTATAGTTATTCCGCAGGTGACGTTGGCTTGTCAAAAGAATTCCTCGCCGTGGCGAAGGAAAGCCAGAACGAACACATTAAGGAATATGTATCCGCCTTGGAAAACGAGATCAGTCGCCAGCCCGTGAGATTAAAGTCTGTATCCTTAACGCTCCAGGAGCAGTCCTGGATGCAGCTTCTTCGTCCGAGCAGTCTGCCGAAGGTGGCTTCCGTGACTTCTTATCCCGTAGAGCTACAGGTGGCATTTCCGCAGTTTACGCCCATCACCTTCGAGGGCAAGCTTTCTTTTGACGGGCAGATCACGGACGAGCAGATTCTTAACGCATTAAAGAGTGCAGTATCGGCGGTCAGTGAATATAAGAGCCTTGATGATGCGACGAGAGATAAGAACACCATTGACGAAATTCTGAAAAGGCTTAAATTCACGCCCGAGGCTCAGGACAGGATCATCCACAACTGGCTTTCTTTGATCGGATATGACAAGATGTATGACTTGGTACGCGCAAAGATCCCGACGTTGGATGCATATGACGGCGTCAGCGCGTTGATCGGGAAGATGGACGAAGCAGCGCAGGAATTTGGCTTTGACGGTCTCCCGGATGAAGCCAATTTGATCATTGCAGGCATTATGGTCTCGATCAAGGAATATAAAGAGGATCAGAAGAAATATAAGGACATTGTGGAGCTTTCCAATGCAAGGGGACGCCTTCGGGAGTTTTATGACAAGGTGAATTCCCTGCTTCGGGATGAAATGTCGAAAAACATGCGCTGGACCATCAGCATCTTACAGCAGAAAACCATGGAGGAGACCTTTGACTATGCCTATAACATCAAGGCGCCCTATTGCTACACGGCAGACATAGAACTGGTCAAGGAGGGCGGTGATTTTTCCAGCTTTACCGGAACCTATGTCGGGGACTTCAGTCTGGGGCTTGTAGCGGACCTGAGCGACTACGATAAGATCTTTTGCCAGCGCGTGGCGGACCAATATACCGAGAACTCGAAAAAAGGGCAGCTGAACCACACATACAACGCCATCTCAACAACCATCAACCAGCCGTCGGAAAGCGAATGCTATGTCAAGGGCGAGGGCGTTTCCGTAACGCTTTCCATGCCCTACGGGACCAACCGAATGAAGTTCGAGCTTCCGCTGGATGCCACAAAGATGGAGTCGAAAAGCAAGGTTCTCATCGATAAGTCCTATACCTACGGATATTCCGGGAAGGATATGACCGAGACGATCACGCACACCAGGATCGAGGATTCCGAAACGGGGACGTCGCATCTATGGATCCATAGGGTGGTAACGGTCAAGGAATATTCGCAGAGCTTCGACGAGGAGCAGGAAGGAACCGTCGGGGACATGGACGTGAGGCCGTACTTAAAAATGAATCTGGTGATCGATACAAGGATCGATGAATAATATGAAACGAAGGAGAAAAAACATGAAGAAGAGATTAGGTATCGTGTTGGCACTTTTGATCGCGCTGTCGCTTGTGGCATGCGGAAAGGACACCAGCGAGAGCTCTAAGGAATCTCAGGCAAGGTCTGACGCGCCGCTTGAGAGAGAGGACAACTCTTCGAAAACGAAGGAATCCTCGGAGGCAAAGACGGAGGCAGAAAATCAGAGCGAGGCGCAGGCAAGTACGGAAGGCACCGGATTCTCATCCATGACGGACATCCAGAGCGCCACGGACGTTGTGTGGGGCAAGCAGGATGACGCGACCCGCGCGGAGATCATTGCTGCTGCACAGGCGGAAGGCATGGACGTATCCTTTGGAAACGACGGCAGCATGACCATCGTGGATACGGACGGCACGGTTCTTGTACAGAATTCCGACGGAAGCTGGACGAGCAAGGAGCAGGACGGTTCCACCACCCAGCTGGGCGGCAACTGGCCCGACAATGAATTTACCAAGCTCATCCCCAAGCCCGAGTTCTCGCTGGCGGGAGCATCTACCGAAGAATATGAGTTCACCGCCGCTTTCCAGGGCGTTACCGTCGATCAGGTCAAGGAATATGCTGAAAAGGTAAAGGCTGCAGGCTTCACGGAAGATCCCGAGGAGCAAGATCAAGTCATCTACGGCATCACCGTTTATACCTACAGCGCGTACAATAAAGACGGATACCAGGTGGAGGTCAGTTTCACCAACGGCACCTGCGGCGTAACGGTTAGCAAGTAACACAAACACAGCCCAGACTTGTCGATTCGAAATTTGAAGGAGCAAGGATTTCTTTTGTAGCATCACGGAAGGGCTGACGGCAAAATAAGGATTCATCGAAATGAGGGATCATCATGAGAAAGATTAGGGTGATCATTTTAGTTCTCATATTGGCTGTGTTCGCCACGAGTTGTCTGGGGAAGTCATGCGTTGCTTCGCCGGTTTCGTCGGCTCCCAAGAAATATGAAAAGCATTACGGGCTGGAGGAAGAAAAGTGGAATGGCCTTCCCAATATCTATGTTCGGGGGAATTACAGGGAAAAAAGCAACATAGTGCCGATCACCACGGAAAAAGCGACTGATGAGTACGCTTGCTACAATCCCTTGCCGAGATATGTAAGCGAAGGAGACGGCGGCGCAATCATCCAGCTCAATAATTCCGTATATCGATTAACGAACGGGGAACCGGAGCTCCTTTTTAAGGCAGATCCATACATTTTGTCTTTGGTGTGTGCCACGAAGGATTATGTCGTTTATTTGTGTGATAGCGGAAGCAAAGACCCTGATTATGGGCATTACCAAAACAGCATTTGGAGATATGATCTGGGCACGAAAACCACGACGCAGATATTTGACAGGGATTTCTACCTACCCAGTAGCTTTGGCCTACAAATCGTCGATGAATATTTAATGATTTACTGCGATGATACCTTGTACATAGCAAATCTGAAGGAGGATCAGGAGATCGTCTTCAAGGATTATAGCCTTTTGGAGGTGGATGACGTTCAGAGCAAGCTTCCGGAAGGGTTTGAGGTGAGTGAAATCACGACATGGGATTATGACGATGAGCACCACATCGTCAAAGAAATGACCAAGGATGGGAATCCGACCATCCTCTCGGAAAACGCATACGAAGGGCCGGACAGAGAAGAATCGCTCCCGATGGATAACAGATATCGCCTGGTCAAGAATTGCTCCTATTATGACGGGAATTATTACGTGACCTATACGGAGCCTCAACATGTGCAGTATTCAAGAGTTTCAGCGGTTTACGGAACGTCGGAGAGGGTCAACACGGATCAGTGGAACAAGGATTATATTGAGATCATAAGAGGCCCGGAATATTCGAAGGCGGAACCTTATTATAATGAGTTTCACGTCAGGATCATTGGCTTTCTGCCTGAAACCAATGAGGTCATCCAGTATCAGTTTAATGACAAGTCATTGGTCATAAAGGATCTGGACGACAACACGGTTACCACGATCGAGAAGATCCTCCAAAAGTCAAAGACGATTCAATTCGAATGGATTGACACGAGACTTTATTGGTTTTATCTTGACGAAATGGAGGACTTCAACACCGAGACAGACAGATACGGCGGATGCTACGATTTTGGAGAACCAGCCAATGCAGACGAAAGCTAAGCTTTTTCGTGTGCCAGTGGGGACGGTTCTTTTTGACTCGTGCCAATGGGGACGGTTCTTTTTGGCACATTTTGTCTTCAAGGACAAAACGTGCCAAAAAGAACCGTCCCCATTGGCACGAAAAGAACCGTCCCCACTGGCACATTTTGGTTGGAGATGATATAATCATAAGAGGACTATGTTGAAGATTTCGGAGGATGAAACATGGGAAATCAAACGGAATACAATGATCCGAGCAAAATAGACAATCCGGACGTCTTGGCGCTAACGCTCCGTACGGCGGTGAATCACAAGTATGACGGACCGAACGTTCACAATCCAAATGTTTTGCCCGGGAAGTGCGTGTTGGTTCTTTTGCTTCCCAGGATCCTTGACGTGCTGTGCTTTTGGGGCGCCGCAGGTATATTCTTTTGGAATCAGGAAAACGGGAATTACAAGTATTTTGCCAAGAGGATCCTAAATCCGGGTTCGACGACCAATTTCTGGCATACGTTTCTGGAGTTAAAGACGATCCTTGCGACGGTTGCTTTTGCGGTGATCGTGGCGTTGGTATTCTTGCTACGGGTCGCTTATCTCAAGGCAAAGCGCGTAAAGGAAAAAGAGACGATCCCCACGACAATGCAAAGCTTTCCCAACATCCACGTGCATCAAGGTGGCTTGTTCTTTTCAACCCTCTTTTTTGCGCTGCTCCTTTTCGCAGTGCATTTCGTTGTGTCGCTTATCCTGAGAAAGCATTGGGATGACATGCCGCTTGCCGTTGATCTTGGCATCACGGCGGGAATCCTTGCCTTGACGAATCTGTTTGCATGTATCAAGGTGGAATCGAACGTCATTCGCTGCCATAACTGTCACGTGATCTCGAGCATGATCAACCAGGAGTTCAAGGTGCTTGAGTCTTTTTTGGGGGATGCAACCGTAAAAAGGCCGGAGAGCACATATAAGAAAACGGAGAAGATCTATCATGGAGAGCGCATTCAGAGATCGACCACGACGAATTTCACCTTTGGCGAGTACCGCACCTACGCAAACGTACAGCATGACCGCGTCAGTGCGTCGTGTCGTTGCCCCTACTGTCTTGTGGTCTGTGATGAGGTATTCGTGGACGTGAATGATGATCTTTCGAACAAGAAGCTAAAGGACGTGCAGGCCTTTACGGAAACGCAATGGCGCGAAAACAAGCATGGCACTTTCTTCTAAGGCAGGCCTTTGCTGAGACACGTAGCGCAGTATATTCGATCGAATTTTAGGGGGTCCCCCATATGAAACAACTTCTCTCCGTGATCATGATGATCCTGACGCTTGCAACCTCCCTTGCGGGGAGCACAAACAATGCGCAGGGGCAGACCACGGCGTACCCCGATTCGCCTAAGTGGGTGGCGCAGCTCGGGAAAGAAAAGGATGCCACGCAGCTCTTTGTGGTTGCGGCCGTTGGCCAGACGACGGCATATATTTCCATGCATGAAAAGGACAAGAACGGCAAGTGGAAGGAGATCATGACGACGCCTGGGTATATTGGTAAGAAGGGTCTCGGAAAGACGAAGGAGGGTGACTCCAAGACGCCTCAGGGAACCTTTCATTTCAACGCTGCCTTCGGCATCGCGGCGGACCCTGGCTGCGCCATTCCCTATCATAAGGTCACGAAGGATGATTATTGGTCGGGCGATCCGCGCGAGGGCTATGCTTACAATCAACTCGTGAGCATCAAGGATTATCCTGGCCTTGACGTGAAGAACAAAAACACCGAGCATATCATCGACATTGAGACGGAATATCAATATTGCCTCAACATCAGCTATAACGAGGAATGCGTGCCTGGCGTCGGCGGTGCGATCTTCCTGCACTGCTTTGGAAAGATCAAGCCCTTTACCGGCGGGTGCGTTGCCATCCCCGAGGACTGCATGATCGAAGTGATGCGCCATGTAAAGCCAGAGTGCGTCGTCGTCATCGATTCCCTAAAGACCCTCAGCCCCGAGACCTGGAAACGCCTTGGGCTGGAGTAACGTGCCAAAAAGAACCGTCCCCAGTGGCACACGCCCACAGTTGTTTTGACATGTTGTACGCGGTTTGATATACTGAAAATATAGAATTCTCGAGAGGGGTATGCCTATGAGCGTGCAGGAGTTTATCATCAGGCTGTTCATTATCATCGTCATCGGCGTGATCATCGGAATTGAAAGACAGATCGGGGGCCACCATATTGAGATCAAGACAACGTTTCTGATCGCCATCGGAACCTTTGCCTTTTGTATGATCGAGATCTTGCTGGGATACCCGGACATCCGAATGTCCGCGAACATCGTTACGGGCATCGGATTTTTGTGCAGCGGCGTGATCTTCAAAAACGGACTGACCGTGAACGGTCTGAACACCAGCGCGACATTGTGGTCCACGTCTGGCATCAGCATCCTTGTGGCGTATGGATATTTTAAGTACGCGTTCATTATCACGGCCTTCATGGTAATGCTCAATCTCGTCCTGAACATCACGGCCAAGAAGATCAAACCGATCAGTTTTCTTGTGGACAATACCAGTAACGCCTATCAGATCAACATCGTATGCCTGAAGGAAGAGGTGAATGCGATCAAGGAGAAGATCTACGAGCGCGTGACGGGTGATAAGAACATCATCAATTCCATTGCAGTGAACAGCATCACCCCTGACAAATTCAGGGTATGCGTGAAGGTCGGTACGGCAGAGGATGACGATTACTTCGTCAAGCTGACCAATGAAATTTTCCTGATGAACGTCCTGTCAGTATCCTATGAAAAAGTAGAGCAATAATGAGTCAAAAAGAACCGTCCATGGCTTGGACGGTTCTTTTTTATACAAAAAATATCTTGACAATCAAAACAATTTATTGTAGGATTCTAGGTGTTGATAGTTTGACAATCAAAATACTTGAGTTTCAAAGAAAACCGTGGAGGTAGTAAAAATGTTAGAGAAAATCATTGAGATCATTGAGGAGCAGCTGTCCGTAGAGGGGATGGAGATCACGGAGAATACGAGATTCAAAGAGGATCTTGCGGCAGATTCCCTGGATCTGTTTGAACTTGCAATGGCGATCGAGGAGGCATTTAACATAGAGATCCCTTCGGAGGATCTTGAGAAGGTGACGACGGTCGGTTCCGTCATTGCCTATCTGAAGGAAAAGGGAGCTGTTGCATAAGATGGAGACGCGTGTCACAAAGCTTTTGGGAATCAAGTACCCGATCATTCAGGGGGGAATGGCTTGGGTAGCTGAGCATCACTTGGCCGCCGCGGTTTCAAACGCCGGCGGTCTCGGGATTCTCGGTGCGGCGTCCATGCCATGGGAACTGGTCCGTGAGGAGATCCGAAAATGCAAGGAACTCACGGACCGCCCGTTTGGCGTGAACGTGATGCTCTTAAACCCCAACGCGGAGCAGGTCGCGAAGGTCATCGTGGAAGAGGGCGTCAAGGTGGTCACAACCGGCGCAGGAAATCCCGCGAAGTTCATGCCTCTTTGGAAAGAGGCGGGCGTGAAGGTGATCCCGGTCGTTGCCAGCGTTGGGATGGCGAAGCTCATGGAGCGGGCAGGAGCGGACGCCGTGGTCGCGGAAGGAATGGAGAGCGGCGGGCATATCGGTTCGACGACGACCTTCGCATTGGTCCCGCAGGTGCGGGATGCGGTGCAGATCCCTGTCATTGCGGCAGGCGGGATCGCGGACGGAAGAGGTCTTGCGGCGGCCTTAATGCTTGGCGCGGACGCCGTGCAGATGGGCACGATCTTTGTCGCGTCTAAGGAGTCCATCGTTCATCAAAACTATAAGGACCGCATTCTTAAGGCTAAGGACGTGGATTCGACGGTGACCGGAACGACGACGGGGCATCCCGTACGTTGCCTTCGCAACAAGATGACAAGGGAGTACCTAAAGCTTGAGCAGGAAGGCGCGGATTTCATGGAGCTTGAAAAGCTGACGCTTGGTTCCCTTCGGGCTGCCGTGATCGACGGCGACGTGAACGGCGGAACGCTGATGGCAGGCCAGATCGCAGGCCTGATCTCGCAGGAAAGTACCTGCAGGGAGATTGTTGTTGGCATCACCGAGCAGGCGGAAAGACTTCTGAAAATGGCCTAAGGCACCACCGAGCAGCCAGAGCAACTGCTGGGAAGGGCCTGAGCAGGCCCAGATTCAAACGAAAAGAGAGTACATATGAGTAAGATTGCAGTGATCTTTCCCGGGCAGGGGAGTCAGTACCTCGGCATGGGATATGATTTCTTTGAGGAGTTTTCCGTCGCCCGTCAAACCTATGAGCTTGCGGGCACGGCGGCAGGGCTGAACGTGAAGGCCTTGTGCTTTACGGAAAATGAAAGACTAAATCAGACGGAATATACACAGATCGCCATGCTTGCGACGGAGGTCGCAATGTACAGGACGGCGGCTTCCCTGGGACTTCGCGCGGATGTTTGTGCGGGCCTTAGCCTTGGAGAATATGCCGCGCTCGCGGCTTCAGAAGTCATGGCGCTTACGGATTGTTTTCAGATCATCAGAAAGCGCGGAATGATCATGCAGGAAGCCTATCCTTCTGGCGGTGGCATGGTGGCGGTCTTAGGGCTCACCGGGGAGCAGGTAGAGACTGCCATCAGCGGGATCGCCGACGTGTGGATCGCGAACTACAACTGCCCCGGCCAGATTGTGATCAGCGGCAAGCTTTCGGGCCTTGAGGAGGCAAGCGCAGCCCTGACGAAAGCAGGAGCAAGGCGCTGCGTTCCGCTGAAGGTGAGCGGCCCCTTTCACAGCCCGTTGCTGGACGTTGCAGGGCGAAAGCTCCGGGAGGAGCTTCGCGGCGTGAACCTGGAAAACCCTTGGATCCCGTACGTGACCAACGTGGACGCGTCTTACGTGACGGACTGCGCAAGGGTCAAGGACTTGCTTGCCCGCCAGATCTACAGCTCCGTTCGCTGGCAGCAGAGCATGGAGCGTCTCATCGCGGACGGCGTGGACACCTTTGTGGAGATCGGCCCGGGAAAGACGCTGACGAGTTTCCTGAAGAAAATCGATCCAAAGGTCAAATGTTCTTCCATCGAAACGGTGGAAGAAATGAAGCGTGTCTTGGAGGAATTTTAGATGCTAGAGGGAATGATTGCATTAGTCACGGGGGCGTCCCGCGGGATCGGAAGGGCGATCGCGCAGAAGCTTGCAGAGCAAGGCGCGACCGTGATCGTGAATTATAGTGGCTCGGAGCAGGCCGCCAAAGAAACCGTGGAGGAGATCCTTCAAAAGGGCGGCAAGGCCGAGGAGATGAAATGCGACGTGTCAGATTTCGCGGCATGTGGGGATATGATCTCGAAGGTCCTTGAAAAATACGGCCGGATCGACATTCTTGTGAACAACGCGGGCATTACGAGGGACAATCTGATCCTTCGCATGAGTGAGGCGGAATATGACGGCGTCATGAACGTGAACCTAAAGGGCGCCTTTAACACGATCCGTCATGCGAGCAAAGCATTCATCAAACAGCGGAGCGGCCGTGTCATCAACATTGCATCCGTCAGTGCGTTGCTCGGGAACCCCGGACAGGCGAATTATGCCGCTTCCAAAGCAGGCATGATCGGTCTGACAAGGAGTGTTGCGAGGGAGCTTGCGGTGCGAGGCATCTGCGTCAATGCAGTGGCGCCGGGCCTGATCGAATCCGACATGACGGACCAGATGCCGCAGAAGGCAAAGGACGATCTGACGGAAAGAATCCCTCTCGGAAGAATGGGGAAGCCTGCTGACGTGGCGAACGTCGTGGCATTTTTGGCGGACCCTGCCTCTTCCTATGTCACGGGTCAGGTGCTTTGCGTGGACGGAGGTTTGGCGATATGAGCAAGGGACGCAGGGTTGTGATCACGGGCATGGGCGCCCTCACGCCGATCGGAAACACGGTGCCGGAGTTTTGGCAGTCCGTGAAGGCCGGAAAAACAGGCTTTGGTGCGATCACACAGTTCGACGTGACGGATTATGAATGCAAGATCGCGGCAGAGGTCAAGGGCTTTTGTCCCGAGGAATTCATGGAGAAAAAGGCGGCGCGCAGAATGGAACGCTTCGCGCAGTTTGCAGTCGCGGCTTCCGCGGAGGCGATCAAAAGCGCAGACCTTGACATTTCAAAGGAGGACGCATATCGCGTCGGCTGCGTGATCGGCTGCGGCGTCGGGAGCCTTCAGACCGCGGAGCGGGAATACACAAAGCTTACGACGCGCGGGCCTTCGAAGGTAGGACCTCTCATGGTGCCGATGATGATCTCGAACATGGCTGCCGGAAACGTCAGCATCCAATATGGTCTCAAAGGGAAAAGCCTCGACGTGGTGACGGCCTGCGCCACGGGGACCAATTGCATCGGCGAAGCCTTTCGCACCATCCAATATGGCGATGCGGAGGTCATGCTCGCAGGAGGCACGGAAGGGAGCATCTGTCAGCTTGGCGTCTCAGGTTTTTCCGCCCTCACGGCGCTTTGTAAAAGCAATGATCCGGAGCGTTGCTCCATCCCGTTCGACAAGGACCGAAGCGGCTTTGTCATGGGTGAGGGCGCAGGGATCTTAGTTCTCGAAGAGCTTGAGCACGCAAAGGCCCGCGGCGCGAAGATCCTCGCGGAAGTCGTAGGCTACGGCTGCTCTTCGGATGCATATCACATCACGTCGCCGGAAGAAAGCGGCGAGGGCGCCGCGCAGGCCATGAAAAACGCCCTGCGGGACGCGGGAGTACAGCCTGCGGAAGTCTTTTACGTCAACGCCCACGGCACTTCCACTCATCACAATGACCTGTTCGAGACGAGGGCGATCAAGCTTGCGTTTGGCGACCATGCCTACAAGCTCAAGGTGAATTCCACGAAGTCCATGATCGGGCATTTGCTCGGCGCGGCGGGCGCCGTGGAGCTGATCACCTGCGTGAAGGAGCTTGAGGAAGGTTGGATCCACCCGACCGTGGGCCTTCGCGAGCCCGACGAAGAGCTCGACCTCGATTATTGTAAGGAGGCTTGTGCATATGACGGCGAATACGCCTTGTCCAATTCCTTGGGCTTTGGCGGCCATAACGCAAGCTTGCTGATCCGAAAATTCGTGGAGGAATCATAACATGTCAGTATATACGACAGCGCAGATCATGGAGATCTTGCCGCACAGGGCCCCGTTCCTTATGATCGATACGATCGAGGAGCTAGATCCGGGCACTCGGGCGGTGGGGCGCAAGTGCGTGACCTTTGGAGAGCCTTATTTTACGGGCCACTTTCCAGGAAATCCAGTGATGCCGGGCGTTCTTATCGTCGAGGCCATGGCGCAGACGGGCGCAGTGGCACTTCTCGGTGAGCCGAAGTGGCGCGGGAAGACGGCATATTTCGCAGGCATAGACAAGGTCCGCTTTAAGAAGATGGTGCGTCCCGGTGACGTCCTTACCATCGAGACCAAGATCCTTTGGGTCAAAGGCCCCATGGGAAAAGGGGAGGCGACGGCCTGCGTGGATGGTCAGGTGGCGGCAAAGGCGGAGCTTATGTTTGCGATCGGAGAGTGATCATCATGAAAAGAGAATTTGGAAGGAAACACTGGCTCAGAGGGGCCTTGAAACTCGAGCCTCCAAAGCGCAACGTTCCAAAGTGGACGGAGAACGCAAAGGGCAGCGTGCAGGCCCAGCCCGCAGGGGCGGCGGATCCGCAGACGGCAAAGGCGACGGACCCCGCAACTTCGGTACCGGAGAAGAAAAAGGATGAGCCTTCCGATAAGATCAAGTGTCCCAAATGTGGGAAGCTTGTGGACAAGGCGAGAGTGGCGAAGCGCCGCTACGTCTGTCCTGAATGCAACGGGTATTTTCGCGTGACGACCGCGGCGCGTCTTCGCATGACGACGGACCGCGGAAGCTTTGAGGAATGGTTTGCAGACATGCCGGTGGTGAATCCTCTGGGCTATGAAGGCTATGAGGAGAAGCTGTCGCAGGCCAGGGAAAAGACGGGCCTTCGCGAAGCTTTCACGGTGGGAAGCTGCAAGATCTTCGGCGAAAAGGCCGTTGTAGGCGTCTGTGACGCCAGATTTATGATGGCAAGCATGGGGAGCGTATATGGCGAGAAGGTGACGGCCGCGATTGAGCGTGCCACGACGGAAAAGCTCCCCATGTTCTTGTTTTGCAGTTCGGGCGGCGCGAGGATGCAGGAGGGGATCATGTCCCTCATGCAAATGGCAAAGACCTCGGCCGCGATCCGAAAGCACGGTGAGGCAGGCCTTTTGTACGTAACGATCCTGACGGATCCCACCACGGGCGGCGTCACCGCAAGCTTTGCGATGCTGGGGGACGTGATCATGGCGGAGCCCGGCGCACTGATCGGCTTTGCGGGTCCTCGCGTGATCAAGCAGACCATCGGACAAAAGCTCCCCGAGGGGTTTCAGTCAGCGGAATTCCTTTTGGAACATGGCTTCGTCGACGGGATCGTCAAGCGCATGAACCTCAAAAAGACCATGTATTTCCTGATCGTGACGCACAGGCAAAGGAAGGAAGGTTCCTTTGCGAACTTCATTGAAAACGGGGAAGGGTTTGTCCTGAGCGAGATCCTGAAGGAGCGAAGCGCCCTGACGGAGAGCGTAAGCGCCTGGGACAAGGTCCGGGCCGCGCGCCACGTGGAGCGCCCCTCCGCGATGGATTACGTGGACAACATTTTTGATTATTTCGTCGAACAGCATGGAGATCGGTATTTTGGGGAGGACGCGGCCATCGTCGGCGGCATCGCCTTTTTGGACGGCCAGCCCGTGACCATCATCGCGGACGTCAAGGGCAAGACCATGCGGGAATGCCAAATGAGAAACTTCGGCATGCCCCGCCCGGAAGGGTATCGAAAGGCGCTCCGCCTGATGAAGCAGGCGGAAAAATTCGGCCGCCCCGTCATCAGCTTTATCAACACGTCCGGCGCTTTTTGCGGCATCGAAGCGGAGGAGCGCGGGCAGGGCGAGGCGATCGCGAGAAACCTTCTTGAAATGGCCGGACTCACGGTTCCGGTGCTCTGCATTCTCATCGGGGAAGGCGGAAGCGGCGGCGCGCTGGCGACGGCGGTGGGCAACGAGGTCTGGATGCTGGAGAACGCGACCTATTCCATCCTGTCGCCGGAGGGCTTTGCTTCTATTTTATGGAAGGACGCCACTCGCGCCAAGGAAGCCAGCGAGATCATGAATATCACCGCGCAGGACCTTCTTCGCCTGGGCGTGATCGAAAAGATCCTGCCGGAGTACGGCGGCGCAACGGCGCAGACGGCGAAAGCCATCGCGGGCAACATGAAAGAAGAGATCAAAGCATTCCTTCGACGCTTTGACGGCATGAGCGGCGAAGAGATCGCCGAGGGGCGCTATCAGAGGTTTCGAAAGTATTAGGGGCCCTTGGGGGAAAGACAACAACTTGGAGGATAAATATCATGAGCATAAAAATCTCAGGGACCGGAAGTGCACTGCCTGAGCGCGTCCTTACGAACGCGGATCTGGAAAAAATGGTGGAGACCTCGGATGCATGGATCCTGGAGCGCACGGGGATCTCGCAGCGCAGGATCGTGGAGAACGACAATGTCGTGACGCTTGCCGAAAAGGCCTGCAGGGCCGCTTTGCAGGATGCCGGGAAAACCCCGGAGGACGTGGAGCTGATCATCGTCGCGACCTGCACCATGGAGGAATTTTTCCCTTGCGCGGCCTGCCAGCTGCAGGCAAGACTTGGGGCAGTTCATGCGGCCGGGTTTGACGTCAATGCCGCTTGCTCCGGCTTCTTATATGCCCTCGCCACGGCGCATGCATATATCACCGCAGGCCTTTACCGAAATGCATTGGTCGTGGGCGGCGAGGTGCTCTCGAGACTTGTGGATTACGAGGACAGGTCCAGCTGCATCTTGTTTGGCGACGGCTCGGGCGCCGTGTTTGTGGAAAAGGCTTCGGAAGGAAAAGGACTCATCAGTCTTTCCCAAGGGTGCGACGGCCCCGGGGGCGTAGCGATCTCCTGCAAAACGGACGCCCTCGACAAGATCCACATGGACGGCCGCGCGGTATATGCCTTCGCCACCCGCCAGGTGCCGCTGTGTATTCAAGATAGCCTTGACAAGGCTGGCCTTGCGGCGGAGGAGATCGATCTTTTCCTGCTCCACCAGGCGAACCTTAGGATCCTTGAGACAATCGCTAAGCGACTGAATATACCGATGGAAAAGGTACCTCACAATCTGGACCGTTACGGAAACATTTCGTCGGCGACCATTCCGGTTTTGCTTGATGAACTGAGAAAACGTGGTAAAATAAAGGCAGGACAAAAGATCGTAATGGCTGGATTTGGCGCGGGACTGACCTACGGCTCCTGCGTGCTCATCTGGGAGTAAGGGGTAGCGTATGAACAACAAACATGGCGCCTTAAATGAAGTGCTCGTCGAGCTGTTTAACCATGTGCTCGACACCGAGTCGAAGGCAGTCATCACGGAAGAATTTAAAGACATCAGCAACAACGACATGCACATCATGGAGGCCATCGGCATCCGTGAGCCGCGCAACGTCTCGCAGATCGCAAAGTCGATGAACGTGACCGTCGGGACGCTGACCGTCAACATGAACAGCCTCGAAAAGAAGGGCTATATCCTGCGCGAGCGCAGCACGGCTGACAAGCGCGTGGTGTTTGTTACCCTGACGGAAAAGGGGCGAAAGGCCTTCTTTCACCACCGCGACTTCCACAAGGCGATGATCCGCGCGGCCGTCAAGGACCTCGACCAGGACGAGATGAATGCCCTGATGAACTGCCTTGTGAAGCTGAACGTGTTCTTTAAATCCGGCAAGGTGGAACGCGACATGCAAAATGAATAGTAATGTGCCAAAAAGAACCGTCCCCATTGGCAGTAATGTGCCAATGGGGACGGTTCTTTTTGGCACGTCAAGTGAATAAAAAAGTGCCAGCGGTGATGCTGGCACTTTTTTTCAGTTTATGTTAACATAAATACGTAACCTCACCGCCCAAAATGGTGCTATATAGGGTGAAGGCCTTAAAACATGAGGAAGGAGGGAGAGAATCGTGGAAGACAATGATATCGTAGAGCTCTACTTGTCAAGAAACGAAGATGCGATCAATCAAACGGCGATAAAATACGGCGCGAAGCTTAGAAACATCGCTTACAGAATATTAGAAGACTTTGAAACCTCGCAGGAATGTGAAAACAGTGCATATTTTGAGACCTGGAGGTCTATTCCCCCGCACGAACCGCGGGACTATCTCTTCGCCTTTGTCGGCAGGATCATCCGGCACCTGGCGCTGGATTCCTACAGGGCGAACCACAGGCAAAAGAGGCAAGCCCTCTATTGCGAACTGACGCAGGAAATGCAGGAGTGCCTACCGGCACAAAACAACACGGAAGATGAATTCGAAGCCGAGGAACTGAGCGAGTGCATCAATGAATTCCTGTCGACAAAAAGCGAAGATCAACAGAACATTTTTGTGAGGAGATATTGGTATTTTGACCCCGTGGAGGACATTGCGAAAGCATATGGCTTCACGACGAGTAAGGTCAAAACGACGCTGTTTCGCCTCCGAGAGGACTTGAAGCGGCATTTGGAGGAAGGAGGGTATGATATATGAATGAGCATGATCTCTTAGATGCCGTCGGCGGGATCGACGGGAAATATGTGGAAAATGCTTTGGACACAGATAAAAAATCCAAAAAGATCATCAGATGGAAAAAGTGGATGCCGGCCATGACGGCGGTTGCGGCTGCACTTGTGTTCCTGGTAGGACTTGCGATCTTTTTGAAGCTTCATTCCGGAAGTAGTCAGGAACCAGGTAAGCTCGTTGCCTCGTCAGAAGAGGGAGGGGGCGTGGGCACGAGTGGCAACGAGACAAAGACCAAGACGGATCCTGGCGTCACGCTCGCAAACGTAAGCACGGGGAGCTTCCACGTGAACTATGAGGAAGCACTCGCAAAATACACGCCTTCGGTGCCGGAATATCACGTAAATCCCGATCTGAGTAACGTGAAGGACATCAACAGGTATTGGTTCTACGACAGCGAGATCGAAAAACTCGTGGCCAACAATTTTGTCGTGGCAGAGAGTCAGAACGCAGAGTTCTTTGACATATATGAAAACAACAGGTATCTGGAATTCCCGAGCTTTATCACTTCGGATTCCATGATGCACACCTATCACCTGTATTTTGCGATGCTGCAAAAGAAGGTGGAAAAGCAGGCACTTTGCTCGGAGCTTGAAAAGCTGACGAGCCAGATGCTCGAGGATTCCAAGGCGCAATATGACGCCGTAAAGGGAAGCGAGTTTGAAGAGGCCGCAAAGCGCAACGTAGCTTATTTTGCACTGGGCGCTAAGCTCCTTGGCATGCCAAAGCAGGCGCCGGAATATGCAAAAGACTTAGTGGATACGGAGTATTCCAAGATCATGGCTGCGTCCGCGATCGAAATGTCGCCGATCATGGAAGCCTTAGAGGACTATTCGCAGTACAAGCCTCGGGGCTATTATGACGGCGATGAGCAGCTCGAGCGTTACTTCCGCGCGATGATGCTCTACGGACATATCAACTTTGTACAAAGCTCCGAAACGATGAACCGCTGCGCACTGCTGATGACCATCGCCATGAACGGCGATGAGACCGGCAGAACGCTTTGGGGCAACATCTACGACGTGACGAGCTTCTTTGCCGGAACAAGTGATGACCTTTGCTATTATGAATATCTTTCCGTCATCGACGAAGCTTATGGCAAGAACGTCACCGCAAAGGACCTGATCGGCAAGGACAGCGCCTTCCAAAAGTATGTGTACGGCATTATGGAGCTTCGCGCGCCGGAAATCAATTCCGTCGTGTTTAAGGATGACGAAGGTCAGACCGACAAGCGCCTTGAGTCCAAGGGCTTCCGCTTTATGGGACAGCGCTTTACGCTGGATGCCGCAATCTTCACGCGCCTGACCTACAGCCAGCTGAAGGAGGCGGATGACGGCGATAAGAGAATGCTTCCTGACGCCCTTGACGTAGCGGCGGCATATGGTTCCGACGTGGCACTTGAGCTCCTTGTCGAAGCCGGAAATGACAAGTATCCGAACTATCTTAACACCCTGCATAAGCTGCGCGAGAAAGTGCAGAACGCCGGTGATTATTGGTCTTCCTCGCTTTACGCAGGCTGGACCTACACGCTGCTTCCGCTCCTTGAGGAACGCGGCGAGGGCTATCCTTCCTTCATGACGAATAAGGAGTGGGAGAAGAAGAGCCTGGAAGGCTTCCTTGGAAGCTGGACGGAACTCAAGCATGACACCGTGCTTTACGCAAAGCAGTCCATGGCAGAGATGGGCGGCGGTGGCGACGAAGCGCCTGATGACAGAGGTTACGTGGAGCCGCAGCCGGAGCTCTATTCAAGGCTCTTAGCGCTGACGACCACCACCATCAATGGCCTTGAATCCAGGGGATATCTTGGCGCCAGCGAGAAGGAAGGTCTTGAGAGGCTTGCAGAGCTTGCAAGGAGACTGCGCGACATCTCCGTGAAGGAGCTTCAGAACGAGAAACTGACGGATGAGGACTATGATTTCATCCGCGATTACGGCGGCGCGCTCGAGCACCTTTGGTATGACACCGTCAAGGAGGACGCGAACAATAAATATGCCGATTCGGCGGAATATCCCATGGCACTTGTGACCGACGTGGCAACGGATCCTAACGGCGCGTGCCTTGAGGAGGCCATTGGCGGCGCGTCCATGATCTATGTGATCTTCCCGCTGGACGGCGAGCTTCACATCGGCATTGGCGGCGTGTTCAATTACTATCAGTTCGTGCAGCCGATCTCGGATCGCCTGACTGACAAGGAATGGCGCATCAAGCTCGGCATTCAGCTTGACGACGAAGACCGCTACAGACCGGACCACAGCATCCAGGGTCCTGAGTGGACTTACACTTACCGGTACTCCTACTGGAGAGAGAATCCGAATTATACATATGACTATTAAGTCGAATTCAGACAAAAGAAAAAACGTCAAGAAGGTCCTGGCGATCACGCTGGGAAGCATTGGGGCGGTGGCGATCCTTGTGGTCGCCGCCTGCCTTCTTTGGTGGTACGGCTTCTTTTTGCCCCGCTGGATCAAGTGGGAGAAGGAGGAAGCCGCTTTTGAAGCGCTTAACGTGACGCTGAAGGGGAGGAAGGTAATAATCCGAGATAATAATACTGTTCTGTGGGAGACCCAGGCCGACTGGTTCGTACAAGACATGCTCGTCAAGGACATCGACCGCGACGGCGCGGACGAACTCATCCTCCTTGTCTGGAAACACGGAAGCTACGGAGACCGCATGCCATTCTGGGAAGAAAAGAACGACAAGGAACTCCACCAACACATCTTCATCTACAAATACGACCCCAAAAAGGAAAATAAGGTGCGTCCGCTCTGGATGTCCTCCCAGATCCTTTACGAGATTGAATACATCTCCTCCGGCAAGGACAGCTTCCTCGACGTCACCGACCATGAAGGCACCACCCGCACCTGGATCTGGCAAGACTTCGGCCTCAAGCTAGTGCGGTAAGGATTCACATATATCAATTAGATTTCAACGAGGAGGGATCGGTCATGTTAGCAGTTGGCACAAAGGCGCCGGCGTTCACGCTGCCGGATCAGAACGGAAAAATGCATTCACTCAAGGATTATAAGGGGAAGAAGGTGATCCTCTACTTTTATCCGAAGGATAACACCTCGGGCTGCACGAAGCAGGCCTGCGGCTTTTCCGACAGGAACCCACAGTTTACCGAGAAGGGTGCCGTGGTGCTGGGCGTCAGCAAGGACAGCGTGGCATCCCACAAGAAATTTGAGGAAAACTATGGCCTAAAGTTCACTTTGCTCTCGGACCCTGAGCGCAAAGTCATCGAAGCCTATGACGTCTGGAAAGAGAAGAAAAACTACGGCAAGGTTTCCATGGGCGTGGTGCGCACGACCTATCTGATCGACGAAAAAGGGATCATCATCCGTGCCAACGACAAGGTCAAGGCAGCTGACGACCCCGAGAAAATGCTGACAGAACTGTCGGAGGCCTAGATGCAGAACGAGGAAATGATTGGAACAAACAAAAAAATCACCGAGACCAACGAGAAAATCACCGAGATCAACGAGATGACCACAGAAGCGAACGAAAAGATCATCGAGACCAACAAAAATTACTGGGATGAGCATGCGGACCTGTGGTTTGGGACGACGGCGCTTCCCGTTTACGGCGTTCATTTTCCGACGGAAGATGACCTACATTTATTCGGCGAGGTCCGCGGCAAGAAAATGCTGGAGATCTGCTGCGGCAGCGGACATTCGCTCCTTTACAATGCGCAAAAAGGCGCGGGAGAGCTCTGGGGCATCGACCTTTCGCAAAAGCAATTGGACAACGCGACAAAGCTGCTCAAAGACCATGGATACACGGCAAACCTACAATGCGCGAAAATGGAAGACGAATTGAACGTTCCAAAGGATTATTTTGACTATGTCTATTCCATCTACGGCATTGGCTGGACGACGGACCTGCAGGGCACGTTTGACAAAATCGCGTCCTACCTGAAAAAGGACGGCATCTTCATATTCAGCTGGCATCACACGCTCAATTACTGCATCGCCTGGTCCTGCGAGGAAAGAAAAGACCTATTTATCGACGACAAGCCTGTGATGATGAAGAGTTATTTCGACGAATCCTATTTCAAAATGCCCGTGCACGACAGCGAGATCATCCTGCGCAATCGCAAGATGTCAACATATGTGAATGCCCTGGCCAAAGCGGGGTTTGTCATTGAGCAGCTTGTGGAAGAGAGCGACGATGCCTCGCGAAATGCAAGAGGCGACCTGGATCTCAAGACCCGAAAGGCGCAGATGCTGCCGCTTTCGTTTTGTATCAAGGCAAGAAAATTATGACAATCATAAATGAAAAACAAAGGAATGAAAGGCATATCCAGATGTTTAAGAAAGTAGTATTAGTAATTGTATGTTGCCTGGCCTTGGGGCTGGCGGCATGTGGAACGGAAGACAAAAAGGAAAGCGGATCGCCCATTCAGGGAGAGCCCATCGCCGAGAGTACCGGAAAAGCGGGGGAGAACGCTGGGGAAGAGAAAGCAGCAGCGACCGCATCAGAAGAAAGTTCGGCATCGTCCTCGGAAGCGACTCAGGCGACCGCCATCACGGAGGAGCAGGCGCTGGAGGCGATCAAGAACTACTGCATCCTTCAAAATCCGCAGTTAAAGGAAATGATGGAATCGGGAGACCAGTCGTTTTACTGGGCTTCGACCATGAATGAGAAAGGCGAGATCGTGATCCTGTACAGGTCCTACACGGCCGCACAGATCCGTTATTATATCGATCCGAACACCGGCGATACCTATGTCACGGAGTTCGTTCCCGGGATCACCGACGAGGAAGAGCAGACGGAAGAAACCTTTAACGTAAAGGATTATATGTAGTTCAAAAATTTCACCAGAAAGGAAGAAATTTTGCCGGTTTTATGTTATAATCATATATTGAGCATGTAATACCATGGCGGGTTCATCTCCCGCCATTTTTCGCATGCGCACGTGTGCGCCGGCCAGTGCTAAAAGCTCGGCGCGCCCGAATTTTGACTTGCGAGGACTTTTTTTGATGAAAAAACGCAGCTTTTTTGACATATGCACCCTGATCACCAAGTTGATCTTTGGCTGCATGATCCTGTTGGCCATCACTTTACTCGTGGTTTATGCGATCCACGACAAGGGTGGAGGCATCAAGATCGACGAGATCACGTACATTGAGCATTGGACCGTGAAGGACGGCGACGGCCGCACCTTCGAAACCGGCAGAAGCTACTTCGCGGAGAAGGAATATGATAAGGACTTCACCATCATTGCCACGCTGCCGGCCCGCATCGAGGAAAATGTATTTCTGTGCTTTCCAACGGGCAAGAACCTTTCGGTATATATAGGCGACGAGCTTCGTTACACGTACGATGAGATCAAAGACATAAAGCTTCCCGGCGGCGCGGTAAAGCGCTTCTTCCTTTTGATCCCGCTATCACCCGCGGATTCCGGCGCGCAGCTTCGCCTTGAGCGAGATGCCACGACCAAGAACGGCCAAGTCGTTCCCGTCACCTTCGTCGGAACGCAGGGCGCGATCTACGCCCATATGATGCATGAATATGGCCTGACCTTCATGCTTGCGGAAGTGATCCAGATCTTTTCCGCGATCGTGGTGCTTGTGGGCGTGGCCCTGAGCATTATGTACCGTCGCAGGATCAACATGCTTTACGGCGCGCTCGGCATCTTTGTCGTTGCGTCCTGGGTTGTCGTGGATTCCTTCCTGTTCCCGTTCATTTTCGGGCATTATCACATTGACGGCGTCGTCAGCTACATGTTATCGCTGATGATCCCCTTTGGTCCTGCAATCTACATGAATGCCATCCAGCACGGACGGCATCAAAAGAGCATGATGGCAATCTTCCTGATTGCGAGCGCAAACGCCATCCTTTGGCCAATCCTGCATTTTACGGGCATTTTCCCGTTCTATGAAGCACTGTCCTACATCAACGTTTTCCAAGCCGTTGAAGCACTCATGGGCTTCTTTATCATGATTGCGGACATTGTGAGAGGGAAGGCGAAAGAATATAAATATACTGCCATCGGATTTGTGGGATTCATCCTTTGCGGCCTTTACGAAGTCATCAGCTTCTTGTTCTTTTCACCGCAGCAGGAAGAACTGCCGATGGTTGTCGGACTTGCCGTTTTCCTTGTATTCGTAGTCATCCAGCAGGTGGAGGACCTTCGCAAGACCTATGCGGAAAAGCAGCACGCGGTGGATCTGTCGCAGGCAAAATCCAGGTTCCTCGCGAGCATGTCGCATGAGATCCGCACGCCGATCAATTCGATCCTCGGCATGAATGAAATGATCCTTCGCGAGAACAAGGACAAGGTCATCGAGGAATATGCCCAGACCATAAGGAGCTCCGGGAATATGCTTTTGATGCTCGTGAATGACGTGCTGGACTTCTCCAGGATCGAGGCGGGAAAGCTGGAGATCAACGAGACGAAGTTCCGTCTCTCCGACGTGCTGCACGACGTGATCTCCCTTTGCAAGGAGCGCGCCCAGGAAAAATCGCTTGATTTCCAGGTGGAGATCGAGCCTGACGTTCCAAGTGGCCTGATCAGTGACGAATTCCGCATCCGCCAGATTTTGGTGAACTTACTGAGCAATGCGGTGAAATATACCGACAAAGGGAGCGTGAAGCTCACGGTCGGCGCAGGGTCCGTCAACAAGGCGGAGACTCAGGTCTTCTTCAACGTGAAGGACACGGGACGCGGCATCCGCGAGGAAGATCAGAAATCCCTCTTTGACGCCTTCACCCGCGCGGACCTTGCAAAGAACAGCAGCATTGAAGGCACGGGCCTTGGCCTTGCCATCGTGCACAGCATCGTGACTTCCATGCACGGCACGATCATCGTGCACAGTGAATATGGCGTCGGATCGACCTTCATCGTGGCGCTCAACATGCAGGTGACGGACCCCACGCCCCTTACGAAGGAAGCGCTGGAGATGCGTAGTCAGGACCATTCCCATGAGGCAAAGTGTGATTATGTCGCGCCCACCGCATCGATCCTTGCCGTGGACGACAACCAGTCGAATCTTACGATCGCAAGGCTGTTCCTGAAGAGGACCAAGGTGCAGACGGACTTTTGCGACAGTGGCGAAAAGGCCATTCAGAAGTGCAAGGAGAAGAAGTACGATCTGATCCTTCTAGATCATATGATGCCGCATCCCGACGGCGTGGAGACTTTCCATCACGTCAGGGAGGACGCGGATTCGCGCAATAAGGAGACGCCCGTGATCGTGCTGACGGCGAATGCCGTGGCCGGCAGCAGGCAAAAGTATTTGGAGATCGGTTTTGAGGATTATCTGACCAAGCCCCTGGACAGCCATTTGCTGGAGCAGACCATCAAGAAGTTCCTGCCCAAGGACAAGATCCAGCCGGCATATTCTCCCGACCACCCCGCAGAGGGTCTGACGGGAAGCCTGGTCGCTACTCCGACCATGAGCCTTGCAGGGAATGTGATTGAGAGTGCGAAGCTGACTGGCACCAGAGACGATGCACAGGCTGATACCGAAGACGAGCCTTTGGAGTTCTACCCGGAAGGGGAGGACGAAGGCGCAGATGACGCAGACCTTTTCAAAAAGATCTGTGCCATCGAGGGCCTTGACGTGAAAGTGCTCATGACGCATTGCTCAGACGATGAGTCCATCGCGGCGGAGATTCTCTCAGACATCGCCAAAGAAGGCGCAGGCCGCTGTGAAAGAATGCGGAAAGCCTTAGCTGACAAGGACTATGCGGCATATGGCATCGACGCCCACGCGATCAAGGGCCTTATGGCGACTATTGGCCTTATGGACCTTTCCGAGCGTGCAAAGCAGCAGGAATTTGCCGCGAAGGAAGGCAACGTTGAACTCATTGAAAAGGACGGAGAGGGCATGATCCTCGCCTACGAAGAGCTGTGCAGGAAATTGAAATAGCGAAAAACTGAAATAACGAAAAACTGAAATAACAACAAGCAAAGAGGGCAAGCAAAGGAAGAACACAAAAACAATTAACAAATTCAAGTGACAAGGAGGCGGAAGCGATGGAAAGAGAAGTACAAGCGTATCTGTTCGGCCAGATCCTGGGAACTCATTCTTTTTTGCTGAAGGACGGGTTTCTGAAACCAGATGAATACTCTGAGATCGGAGAGCAATATTTCCTCCCGGGCGGCGAGACCGGAACGGCCGCAACGGTGCTGGATTCCCTTGGTATATCCGTTCGCATGGACGGCACGTTTCTCGGGACGCAGGTAGCTCCGATGCTCAAGGCGTTTTACGAAAACAAGAACGTGGACCTTTCTCCCATGAGCATCATGGATGATGACAATGGTGTCATGGATTACGTCGTGATCGCAGGCCTTGTGCGTTCGCCCATGGGGCATTTCCAGACGCTGTTTTCCAGCGGAAAGCGCTGGTGGAGCGTGCCCCGCGTGGAGGACATCGCAGGCTGTCAGGTTGCCGCCATCGATCCCTTCTTTGGTGAGGAGACCCTGCTTGCCGCGGAGATCTGCGTAAAGCTTGGCATCCCGTACGTGACCATCGACGCACCGCATGAAACCTATCTGCATCAGCATGCGGCGATCAACGTGGTTTCGAAGGAATGTGCCGGAAGTCATTATCAGGGCATGGCGCCTGAGGCCGTAATGGAGCTGATGATGCAGAATTCCAATGGCCTTACGATCCTCACCCAGGGCGGCGGCGAGATGCTGTATGGCAGAAAGGGCGGGCCTCTGCACCGCAGAAAGCCTTTTGACGTAGTGGTTCGCAGCACCCTTGGCGCTGGCGATACCTTCAAGGCAGGCTGTGTATTTGCACTGCTTCATGACATGCCTGACGACGATATCGTGCGCTTTGCAAGCGCATGCTCCGCCGTTGCGATCTCAAGGTTCCCGCTCCCTTTGAATCCGCCAAAGCTTGAAGAGGTGGAGGAGATCCTTGCGAGAGGGTAATCCTGGCATGGGCTGAAAAATATGCTATAATGAATTGTTACGTGTTTGCTTGTATTCGGGGGAATATTAAGAATAAACAAGTAAGGAATGATTTCAATGGCAAGAAAAAGCAGTAGGGAAAAACAATTTCGGATCGTAAAGAAGAACCGCACGGGGCTATCGCTGGCGATGGTTGCGTTTTTGTTTGGCGTGATCACGGCGTGCATCCTGCTCACAGTATTAATGTTCTTTATCATCGTTGTGGACATAAAATTTAGGGATGAGAGCGAAAGGGTAGAATTTTTGGCCAAGGTTTATGAAAAAGGCGTGGCTGCAAATGAGGACCCCAAGAAGAACGTTGCGCTGAATGATCAGATGTTTTCCGTCTTGGATGCTGACGGCAACATGATCATCGAACATGGCGTCAATCTGACGAGTTTGACCCCAAAAAAGCTTTACACAAATTCTGCAACAGTCCCTTATCAGGTTTATGTTAACGACGAGTTCTTTTTTAATTTGCGTGATGAGAATGATCCTTCCGTCATCACACTCGGGTACGGACAAATATTCAAAGACATAGTGAAAAACTATTATAGTGACACCGAGACCGAGGCGAATGCTCTGGAGGAAGAGTGGGATCTGGAGAACATGACCGACGAAGAGATCCAGGAGTTGGGAATGCGCGAGGTCTGGGCAAGCTACGATTACGACATGGCGAGCTATCCCATCTGGTTTTCCGTTCCGGTCCTTGACGGAAAGGAAACCTTCATCAGTCTTTCACGGATCTCGCTTCGCATGTCTGACGTGATTGTCATGTTTATAACGGTATTCGTGGTTCTTGGTTTTCTTTTATTGCTTGTGGTCATTCTGATCGTTCATCTCATCCGGAATGCGGCTCGCCAAAAGAAGGTCATCAACACCTTCCTGACGGATCCGGTGACGAAGGGGCACAACTGGACATGGTTCTTGCTTCGCCAGGAGCCGATCCTGAGGCGCTCTAGTATGGCAGATAAGAAGATCGCAATCGTCGAGGTCGTATTCATCAACTACCGCAATTTCTGCACCTGCCACTCTCTTTCGGAAGGCGAGCAGATGCTCTGCAAGGTGAATGACACCATCACGAAAAAACTTGCAAAGGGCGAGGTTTGCGCACACGTTGCGACCTCAAGCTTCGCAGTCTTACTGAAATATCAAAACGAGATCGGCCTTCGCGAAAGGCTACGCACCATGATCGAAGACCTCGAAAACATCGACCGCGCGCACAAGTTTGCGTTCCATTTCGGCGTGGATCTGTTGCCTGTGCAAAAGAACGCTTCGGGGCGCATCGTCCGCAGAAAGAACCTCAACCTGGAGGAGGAATATAACAACGCCTGCACGGCGCGCGCAACGCTTTCGGGCAGCGACGACTCGCGCATTGCCTTCTTTGACCAAAAGCTCGTGCAGGAGAGAATGTGGGTGGACCAGGTGCACGAGCACCAGGAGCAGGCCATCAAGAACGAAGAGTTTGTGGTATATTATCAGCCCAAATATGATCCTCAGACGAAGACGCTTCGCGGCGCTGAGGCGCTGATCCGCTGGAACAGTCCGGAGCTCGGTTTCATCGCACCCGGCAAGTTCATCCCAATCTTAGAGAAGAACGGTTTCATCACGGAGATAGACCATTATATGATCTCGCACGTGGCAAGGGATCAGAAGGCTTGGCTGGATCAGGGGCTGAAGTGTGTGCCCGTTTCGGTGAACGTATCTCGCGCGCACTTTATCGAGAGCGACCTTGCGGAGCAGATAAGGCGCATGGTGGACGAGGCTGGCGCACCGCGTAACATGATCGAGATCGAACTGACGGAGAGTGCCTTCTTTGATGACAAGAACGCGCTGATCAACACCATTCAGAAACTGAAGGAATATGGCTTCATGGTTTCCATGGACGACTTTGGTGCAGGCTATTCGTCCTTGAATTCCTTGAAGGACATGCCTTTGGACGTGCTCAAGCTCGATGCGGATTTCTTCCGCGGCGAGACCGAGGGAGGCCGCGGCGAGATCGTGGTTTCGGAGGCCATCAAGCTTGCAAAGAAGCTGAACATGCACACCGTGGCAGAGGGCGTGGAAGAAAAGGATCAGGTGGAATTCCTTGCAAAGCAAGGCTGCGACATGATCCAAGGGTACTTTTTCTCCGAGCCTTTGCCGAAGGAAAAATATGTGGAGAGCATGCGCTCCGGCATTTCCGAAAGGGCAAAGGAGTTTGAACCTGCGGAAAAGAGTGAAAAGCCTTTCGAGGAAAAACCTTTTGAAGAAAAGCCCTTTGAGGAGAAGCCTTTTGAGGAAAAACCTTTTGAACATAAGGACGTGATAGCGCAGACCAAGGCTGAGGAAGCCCAGCTGAACGCAGCAACAGCGGCAGCGGCAGCGGCAGATGCAGTAGCGGTAGCAGCGGGTGCGACGGCAACCGCACAGGGAAAGCAGGCGGAGGAACCGCCGGCAGTGACGGAAGAAGGCGCGCTTGGCAAGGCAGCAATGGAAGCGCAGATGAAGGCAGTAGGACAAGAGGAACATGGATCAGAAGAACAAATCACAACGGAATAAAACCATAGATTTCCCGCTGGACAGTGCGGAGGGCAAGGCATATGCGGCGCGCACGTTAAAGCCCGGCAGAAAGGCCCTCACCCTGGACGGCGTGCTGGACCAGGTCCTTCTCGGCGACAGCCTAAAGCTCATGGAAAAGCTCCCCAAGGGCTTTGCGGACCTGCTCATCGTGGATCCGCCCTACAACCTGGCGAAGGACTATCATGGCAATCAGTTCCAGCCAAAGAGCTTTGAACAGTACCGGGAGTATACTCTCGCCTGGCTCAAGGCTGCGCTTCCGCTCCTAAAACCCACGGCGAGTATATATGTTTGCTGCGACTGGAAGAGCAGTCTGATCATTGGCGAGGTGCTGCATGAACTGTTGCACGTGCGAAATCGCATTACGTGGCAGCGCGAAAAGGGGCGCGGCGCAAGCGCCAACTGGAAGAACGGCATGGAAGACGTGTGGTTTGCCACCATCGGAAATGAGTACACCTTCAACCTTGACGCAGTGAAGATCCGCAGGAAGGTCATCGCCCCTTACAGACAGGACGGCGCGCCAAAGGACTGGGAGGAGACGGCGGAGGGGAATTTCCGCAACACCTGTCCCTCGAATTTTTGGGACGACATTTCCATTCCCTATTGGTCCATGCCTGAAAACACGGCGCATCCCACGCAGAAGCCGGAAAAGCTGATCGCAAAGCTTCTCCTGGCAAGCTCGAACCTGGGCGACGTCGTGTTGGATCCCTTTGCAGGTTCCGGAACGACGGCCGTGACGGCAAAAAAACTGGGGCGTCATTTCGTGACCATCGAACAGAATGAATTATATTGCGCCTGGGCGCAAAAACGCCTGGAAATGGCGGACGTGGACGCGTCCATCCAAGGCTTTGCGGACGGCGTCTTCTGGGAGCGAAACACCTGGACGGGGCAGCGGAGCAACCAAGAGAAGGCCTCCACAAAGCAAGCACGTGCTGCGAAGAAACCGACAAAGAAGCAGGAGACTAAGCGTGCACGGGCTGTGAAGGAACCGACAAAGAAGCAAGAGACTAAGCCTGCACGTGCTGTGAAGAAACCAGCAAAGAAGCAGGAGACTAAGCCTGCACGTGCTGTGAAGAAACCTGCAAAGAAAAGCGGAAAAGCGAAGAAATAGGACAGGAGAATAAAACATGGTACGGATCGAAACAGATAGCAACATGACAAAGGCGCAGGCCAAGGAAGTCACCACCGTGCTCTTGAACGCGCGACAGCTCATCAAAAACCCGGAAAAGAAGCTTGTCGACAGCTTCAAATTCATTCCCTTCGCGATCATATTCACGCTCATCGCGTTTGCGTCGTTCCTATTCTTTCTCAGTAGGGACAAGAACGATATGCTGGCGGCGTTTGGCCTTGGCATTGCCGTGATCGCGCTCGCCATCGAGATCGTGTTTGCGTTCCTCGTTGCAAAGTACTACAAGATGATGAAAAACCGCGACGCCAAAGTGATCGTAACGCTGGATGAAAACGGCGTTGTTTATGAAGAGGTCGGTGCAAAGACGATCCATCTCGCATGGAATAGCATCTCCTTCATCCGCCTGTTCAAAGAGAGCGTTTGCATGTTCCCGAACGACCTTTCCGGCATTCTGGTCATCCTTTCGGCGAAAGAAGCTGAAAAAATACGGGAGTTCCTTGCGGAAACCCCCGTACAGGTGAAAACCATTGATCTGTAAAGACTAAAAGCAGTTTATCACTTCGCTGCCTTCCCGAACGAAGGCAAGGAATTCATGGATCTCCGCGTGGCAATAGGTCCATTGCCCGCTGGGGATCTTTTCTTTTGTCAGAGCGTTCACCCAGGAGCCTTCGGGGAGATATACCTTGCGATCCGTGGCGCCCTGCTCGTAGATCGGCGCGAACAAAATGTCGTGGCCGAAGAAATATTCATCCTCAATCTCGTAACATGTTTCGTCCGCGGGGTACTCCCAAAAGAGCGGGCGCATGATGGGTGCGCCTGTCTTCGAGGCTTCAGCCATATACTTGCAAATGTATTCTTTCAGGCGGGTGCGAAGCTCGATCAGGCTCTTGAGGATCGGGTAGTTTTTCTCGCCAAAGCTCCAGAGTTCGTTCGCACCGCCGGAAGGCTCAATGATGCCGGGATGCCTGAATTCATAGGTGGATTCACGCACGCGCGCACCGTGCAGACGCATCACGGGGCAGAACACGCCGAACTGGAACCACCGCACGATCAATTCGCGGAAATACTCCGTTTCGATGTTGCCGGAGTGGAAGCCGCCGATGTCCGAATTCCACCAGGGAATGCCGCACATCGCCATCGAAAGGCCGCTCTTGATGCTCATCTTCAGGGCCTCGAAGGTGGAAGGAATGTCGCCGTTCCAAACGACCGCGCCGAACTTTTGGCTGCCGGGATAGGCCGCCCTCGTGAGGGATAACGGCGCCTCGCCCTCGGCGGAAAGCCCGTCATAAAAGAGCTTGGAGTAGTAATACGGGTAAAGCTGCGCCACCTGCGCGCCGTTGCCGAGATAATATTTCAGGTGCGAGGGCTGCTGAGGATGCACCTCCGGCTCCGCCTCGTCCAGCCAGAAGGTTTTGATGCCGTATTTGTAATAGTTCTCCTTCACCTTTCCCCAAACGAACTCGCGGGTTTTCGGGTTCATCACGTCGATGAAGGTCTGCTGCCCGTAGAAATCAAACGTGCCAAACTGCCCGTTTTCCGTACGCACCAGCATGTTCGCCTCGCTCATCTCGTGGTAGTTCTCGCTCTTCGGGTTGATGGTCGGCCAGACGGACACGATCAGCTCAATGCCAAGCTCCCTTAATTCCTGCACCATGGCCGCGGGATCGGGCCAATATTTCGGGTCGAATTTCCACTCGCCTTGCTCAGTCCAGTGGAAGAAGTCGATCACGATCGCATCGATGGGAATCCCCCGTTTTTTATATTCTCTCGCAACGCCAAGGAGTTCGTCCTGGCTTTCGTAGCGGAGCTTGCACTGCCAAAAGCCTGCTGCCCAGCGCGGGAAGGCGGGAGCATATCCCGTGAGGTCGCAGTAAAGCTTCATGACATCCGCGGGCGTTTCGCCGGCATATACGAAATAATCCGCCTGATAAGCACTGTCCGCCACGAACATGGTGTGGTTGCGCGTGGTCTCGCACCGGCCGGGCGAAGGATTGTTCCAAAACAGGCCGTAGCCCAGCGAAGAATAAAGCACCGGGAGCGTGGACTTGGTGTTGTAGTGGATGATCTGGCAGGTGCTGCCCTTGCGGTCGAACACGTCCACCAGTTCCTGGCCGCAGCCGTAAAAGTGCTCGCCCTCGTTGGCGTCAAAGAGCACTTGGATGCGGTAATGATCACCCTCCACGTGAGCATATTTGTTCGTATAGTCGCCCTCGCACTTTTCATGCAAGATCGGCTTTCCGTAGCGATAATAGGTCAAAAGGCCGCCAAACCAGGGCCGCCGCGTGTCGATCGTCGCGCTGACCGCGCCGTTCTCGATCGTGGCGACCTGGCCGCGAAGCAAAATTTGCTTAGCCCCGACCGCTGCTGACTGCTTACAAGCCGCATCGCATTCTTCCGTACCTGCTTGGCTGCCTTCCTCGATTGTGACAGGGTGCCCGTCGATCAAGATTTGGCACGCATCCTCCGTGGCCGGCGCCTGCACGGTCCAGTTCTCGTCCAGCACCTTGCCGTTGCGCGTGCAGCGACACCGCAGACAGTCCGCGCCATACGGCTCGATCACGATTAGCTCATCCTTCCGCTCAAAGCACAGCTTCTTACCTTCCATCCAAAGCTTACCCATGGGAAACCTCCTTTGTTTTACTTTCAAATGTTTGCACGAGCGCCCAACTGTAGCACGCAAAGCACTTTTGATAAATACTTCTTGATGACATGATATTGCACTTTCTTGTAAAATGCTTGACGAAAATCACGATTTAGTTGTACTATTTTGCTATGAGCAAAGAAAAGTGGTCTGAAGTTCATAAGGAAAAACAGCGACTTCTGGAAAACGTAAGTCACGAGACGGCGGCGCGCCCGTTCTCAATCCACCACACGGAGGTGGGAGGAGACAATACAAACGCGCTTTATTTGCATTGTCATCCCGAGGCAGAATTCTATTATCTCGAGGAAGGCGACGTGACTTTTTTCGTGGAGGAGCAGAGCTTTGAATTGCATGCGGGCGATGCCATGTTCATTCCGCCCAATCTGATCCATCATGCAAGCAAGGCCGACGGCATGCCATGCAATTACTGGGCGCTGGTCTTTTCGCTGGACTGGCTCTCCGGCTATCTTGGCGGCGAAGGCAACCTTTACGTGAACACCCTCCTGGACCACCGCCAGGAAGCCATCATGGCGATCCAGGCAAGTGAGCAGGATAACACCAACCAAGCTGCGTGCACTGAGCGCCAAGCAATCCAAGAAGCAGACGCAGTTGCATGCGGAAATGACGCAAACTACGAAATCCTCGAGCGACTGAAACACCTTCGATTGTATGCGGATCGGCCCATCCAGGAATATGAACTTCGCCTCCTCGGCGAGTTAATGATCAGCGTTCAGGAAATATTTAATGTCGTTTCCGCAAAAGTGCGTTATAATGAGAGGACGGACGCGGCGCGCCTTGGCGTGCAGAAGGGCATCGATTACGTGATGGCGCATTATGATGAGAGCGTAACGCTGGAAGCCCTTGTAGAGTGTTCTGGATACAGCGAAAGCCACTTTTGCCACCGATTCAAATCCGCCACGGGTTACACGCCGTTCGCGTACTTAAACCGTGTGCGCGTGATCAAGGCGGCGGAACTCCTCGTGACGACAAACGAGAAGATCACAAGCATCGCCAGCAAGTGTGGCTTCGACAACATCAGCTACTTCAACCGCGTTTTCCGCAAGCAGATGCACATGTCGCCTGGTCAATACCGAAATCAGAAAGGCTAAAACAAGCCTCCTTACCGTGACGGCGCGGGAGAACAATCGGAGTACAATGAACGAAGAAAAGGCGTCGGAGGAGGGGAATCTCTGAAGAATTACCGAAAAGAATTCGTGTGAATGTTCTATGCGGTAGAGTGTTAAGAATAGATGAAAATTCATTACCGCACAAGACTGAAAAGAGATTGTATTGCGGTATGGATCTTGAAAACAAAGAAACTGACGATGCAAAATAAGAAACATGAAAAGATGGAAGGAAAGAAGGATAAAATCATGACTAGAATAAAAAAAGTCGCAGATATCATGGGAAGAATCATATGCAGCATCATGATAATCTTTGTCATTGGTTTTGCATTTGGCACGACCACGCAGGCAGCGGAAGATACCCCGCTCCTGATCATGACGAGGAGTTCTTCGATCGTCATCAAAAGCCCTGAAGATCTTCTGCGGATGGCGGAGAACCCATATGACATCTACGACCTTGGCTGCGACATTGACATGACGGGCGTGGAATGGAAGCCGTTCGCGTTTCACGGAACCTTGCGCGGCAACGGATTTTCGATCCTCAACCTGACGATCGGAGAGACGGGCGAGGCCGTGCGAGAAACCTTCGACGGCAACATGAAGGTCTATGACACTTTTTTTGCAGGCCTTTTCGACGAGCTGAGCGGGAGCACGAATGACAGCAGTAGCGCTGGCAACGACGATCAAGCAACCGGCGCTGGCGACGACACCGATCAAACAACCAGCATCCGCCCGGCAACCATCACCGACCTGAATCTTGTGAACGTACGGATCGACGTGGAGACGGACCAGCCTTGTTTCATCGCGCCTTTTGCGGGTTACATGGAGAATGCGACCATCGATAACTGCACTGTGACGGGTATTTTGCAGCTTCGCGCCCATGACCGCATGTTTGGCGTGGGCGGAATTATCGGCTATGGATGCGGCACCGTGGATAATTGCACGGCCGACGTGACGCTGGTCTGTATCGACACCGACGCGTCCACGAAGGACGAACAGTTCATGGGTGGCGTGTGTGCGGCGGGATATCCTGACATGCACAACAACAAGATCACGATCGCGGGATATGATTCCGACCACGGCTACGTGCACGACGGCGGGCTTGTTGGCATGTATATGTTCTACCCGAAGGGCAAGAAATATAAGGGTTCCATCACGGACAATTATGTTTCCGGGAAGATTACGTTTTACGAGGACAACAAGAATCGCCGCGCTTACTGCACCGGCTTTATCGGCGAGATCATGAACTGGGATTTCGAGAACGGCCGCAACAAAAATGACTTTGTGCGCGATGAAGTGTTTACCTACGACGTCGATCTGATGCCGCATTCCTGCGCGGATCCGCAGATGCGCGAGGAGGTGACGCCGCCTGGGTGTGAGTTTGGCTTCACGACCTATGTCTGCGAGACCTGCGGATATACTGAGACGGATCATTACACACTGAAGAATCATGCATATGAGTGGACCGTGGTGCAGGAGCCTACGACAGAGCAGTATGGCGAGCGCGAGGGCGTCTGCAAGGACTGCGGAGACACTTGCACGGACCTGATCCCGAAGCTTACTCCAACGCCGGAACCGACGCCGGAGGTAACCGTATCGATGCCAGTTGTAGGCTTCACCGAGGGAGACCCCGCGGACGCAGGAAATGCTCGTGATGACGCATGGCGAGCCGACGACAAAGCTGGCATGGCTAAAGGCTGGAGAATCATCACGGCAGTTGGCCTGGGCGTGGTTGTTGTGGGTGTCATTGCGGTTTGGATTGTGAGCAAGCGGATTAAGCGGAAAAAGTAGGAGATAAAGAAATGCAGCGAATGCTACGCGTGTTATGAAGGACAAGATATTGCATGACATAATTCCAAACTTGCTACATAAATGACATAAATTACATAATTGACATAAATGACATAAATTGTACTTGGGGGTATAATTTACATAAATAAAAAACAAAAAGCAAAGAGGAGGAAGACATGTTTTCGAATCCCTTTTCACCTATCTTTGGAGGAAAACCTGACGTGTTTTTTGGACGCGAGAAAATATTGGCGATGTTTGATCATGCCATGATCGATACGGGTAGTGATGATCGCGCGTTGTTCCTCACTGGAACTCGAGGTAGCGGGAAAACTGCGCTATTGGAACAACTCTCTATCAGGGCTAAGGCTCAAAAAAGAAAAGTGGTTGATCTCGGACCTGATAACACAATAGCACAGCTTATTTACGCTTTGACAGGTTATGATGAAGTGACGAAAACTATTAATCCGCAAGCAAGCTTTAGCGTGTTGGGCGTTGGCGGTGGGGTAAGCGGCAAATCTGTGTCGAAGACCGAACATATCGGAAGAGAAGATTTGCAAACAGTTTTGCTGGAAGCCTGTTCGAATTATAAAAAAGGTCTTTTGGTTACGGTTGACGAGATTCAAAAGGTTCCAATCGAAGACATATCGTCACTGTGTAATGCATTTCAAATGGCATCCAGGAAGGGCTGTGATATTATGTTGGCGGTGGCTGGTCTCCCCTATGCTTATTCTGCAGTGATAAGACATGAAGGATGTACATATTTGCGGAGAGCTACACATGAAGAGCTTGGTCTGTTCACATGGGAAGAAACTGCCGATGCATTTCATAAGATTTTTTCGGAAATCAAAGGGTTAAGTGTTAGCCAGAACATTATTGAAGAACTGAATCAGGCAAGTTATGGGCATCCATATTTAATGCAACTTCTAGGTTATCATCTTATTCTACACATTAATGATCGTGTAACGGATAAAAAACATAGCATTACGGATGACGAAGTACAAACCGCGATTACAAATGCTAAGTTTGCATATGAACAGCGTGCATTAAAACCATTGGTGGATGAATTGCCAAATAGCGAGAAAGAATATCTCGTAAAAATGTCAGAGTGCTTGAATTCTGACCGATTGGCCAATGGGTCTGATATCGCACGCAAATTGGGTGTGACCATAACTAGAATCAGCAAGCAAAGAGCGTACCTTATTGACCATGGAATCATAGCATCTCCGGAACATGGAAAGGTTATGTTCTGTGTTCCTTATTTAGCGGATTATGTAAAAAGGGGCGAGCATGTTTCAGATGCAATTACGGTCGCTAGAAAGCGTAAGGTGTGACGCAATTTGCGTTAGAAGTTTGATTCAAACAGGAGGTTACATATTACGGGGAATAGCATCAAGGGTTACGAGACACAAGTGGGCGACAGCCTTGGGGGAGGCTATGTCGTCCGAGGGTTACTGGGCACGGGCGGGAGTTCCCGCGTCTATCTGACAGAAAATGAAACGACGGGCGAGCTGTATGCGGTCAAGGAGATTTCGACTGCCCAGGCGCACCAGCCAAGGAGCCGCACGGAAGACAAGAGCAGCACGCAAAAATCAAACAGCGCATCGACATGCGTGGGCGTCCTTGCGGAGCTGCGCCTGATCGAGAAGCTTTATCATCCCGCGTTGCCGCATGTTTGGGCTTCGTGGGAGGAAAACGGAAAAGTATACATTGCTATGGATTACGTGGAAGGGACGCAGTTAAGTCGCCTTCTTCGCCAGCGCGGCGCCGTCTCAGAGGAGCAGGCCGTGGAGTGGGGAAAGCAGCTTTGCAAGGCATTGGTATATCTCCACGCCTTCCATCCTTCCATCATCTACCGCGACATGAAGCCGGCCAATGTCATTCTGCAGAAAAATGGCAAGGTCAAGCTGATTGATTTTGGGGCGATCACGCAGAAAACAAGGCGTTTCGGATGGGATGCCACGCCGCTCGGCACGCCAGGCTACGCCGCGCCGGAGCAGTACGGGAAAAGGCCGCGCTGCGACGCACGGACAGACATTTACGGACTTGGCGTGACGCTATATCATATGCTGACGGGACATGATCCGAGCGAACCGCCCTACCGCATTTGCGACATTCGCGAGTGGAACAAAAAGCTTTCGCCGTCGCTTGCAAGGATCGTGCGCAGGTGCACTGCGAAATGGCCGTGCCTGCGGTATCAAAACTGCGCCGCGCTCCTAAAGGCACTCGAGACCTACCATGAGAAGGACGCGAAGAAGATGCGCCAGATCCTTACGTTCTCTTCGTGACAAATCCCGCAGAGTGTGGTATGTTAAAGATGATGCATGGGAGAAGGCATAAGTGACACGGATCGCGAAAAGAACAAAGCGAGTGCCGCGAAGCGCAGGAAGAGTGGAATGAATGCCTGCAAGAAGCAGGCACCTTGGAAACAGTCAGGAAGGGGTTACGGAAATGGAAAAGGGAAAGTATTGCGTATCATCACCGAAGATCACGATCAAGGCAGTGGACGAGAATGATCCTTGGAACGCAGATTGGGAAATCTTCCTGAACAAGGAAGACGTTAAGATTGGCAAATTGAATTTCGCAGGCGAGAAAGCACTGGGTACGGTGCCTTTGTATATGGAGCTGGAGAAACAGTACAGGAATAAGGGATATGGTACCGAAGCGGCCATTATGATCGTGGATTGGTTGTTCCATTTCCCTAATGTTTACGAGGTGTCCTGTGAGGTTGACAGAGAAAATGACAAGGGTGTCAAGTCCCTTCGCAAGGCAGGCTTTGTCAACCGTGACGGCGAAGGTGGCGGCAAAATGGTTCATTACTCCATCACGAAGCAAAAAACGTCATGGACGGGTCTTTACCTGTTCCTCGGCATTGCCATCGGACTTGTGCTCGGCATCATTCTGCAGCATGCGATCGCTGGCATGATCGCCGGCGTTGTAATTGGCGTGTCCATCGGACTATCCTTGGACGTTAAGGCCAACAAGGCACGCGAGAAGATCACAGGTAAGCACCTAAAGTAAGACCTGAAAAACCCAAAGGATCCAGATAAGAACGCAAGGAACAAGGCGTGAAAACGCATGAAGATGCAAGGAACAACAAATGGAACAACGTAGGGAACAGTTGATCAGAACAGAGCTCTTGTTTGGAGAGGCGGCCATGGAACGGCTATGGAATTCCAGGGTCGCCGTTTTTGGCATAGGCGGAGTCGGCGGTCATTGCGCGGAGGCACTTGCGCGCTCGGGCATTGGCACGATCGATCTTGTGGACAGCGACAGGGTGGCACTTTCGAACCTGAATCGTCAGCTGGTCGCAACTCGCTCCACGATTGGGGAATTTAAAACCGAGGCCATGAAACAAAGGATCCTGAATATCAATCCGGAGATCACGGTGAATGAGTGGCGTTGTTTTTTTCTTCCGGAAGAGCAAGAGAGATTTCCTTTCTCGGAATACGATTATGTCGTCGACGCCGTCGACACTGTCACGGCAAAGATCGGCCTTGTGATGGCCGCAAAAGAAGCCGGCGTGCCCATCATCAGCAGCATGGGTGCCGGCAACAAAATTGATCCTTCTAAGTTTGAGGTGGCGGACATTTACGACACCACCGTGTGTCCCCTTGCCAAGGTGATGCGCAGGGAACTGAAAAAGCGTGGCGTAAAGTCGCTCAAGTGCGTCTACTCCAAGGAGCTTCCCCTCGAGCATCAGCCCTCAGCCCTCGCAGCCCTGCAGGAGATCGAGGCAGATTCTAGCCGCCGCAGCACGCCGGGCTCCACGGCCTTCACGCCCTCCGTGGCAGGCCTAATTATTGCAGGTGAAGTAATTAAAGATCTTGTTTCCTTTTTTCCTTAAACGCCCAAAACTTGTTCATGACAAAGTTGATGGGCACGGTGACGAAGATGTTCAGGATGGCGGCGATGGTGTCGCCGAGGAACTTTTCGTTGAAACTCTCAAAACCGATCTTGTGGCACAGGTCCGCAAGGGGCGTCATCCAGTTGGAAATGTGGATCACGTCAATCCAAATGAACAGGAGAAAAAGGCTTAGGAAGTAAGTCCCAAGGTACACCGTGAAGGTGCGGCTAAAGGTTTTTAGATGTCCCATAAGGCCGCCCTCAGGCTTTTTGAAAACAAACTTCTGATTCCAGTAATATGCATTGATCACGCTGACGAAAAAGCCGAGAAAACTGGCAGGTGCATAATGCATCTTGAAATAGACCAGTATCGTGTACACCGCCTGGCTGATGATCGTATTGGATAAGCCGACAATTGAAAATTTGATGAACTGCCAAAAACTTTTTCCGTGCGTGCTTTCAACCTTTGCCACTTCTTGGCAATCTTCCTTCAACTTGATTTCCGAATCTCTATCATTCATTCTCTAGTACTCACATTCTCCGTGCTTTCTTTATCTCTGCTTTCCACCACGTCCTCAACGATGAACGGAGGGCGTTTTCTTGACGCGTCAAGGGTTCTCCAAAGGTACTCGCCAAGGATTCCGAGCATGCTCAGGATCAGGCCGGAGGAGAAGAGGATCACGACCATCAGCGACGACCAGCCGATCAGCGGCACGTTGTTGGTAAAGTACTCCCAAAAGACCTCGATCAGCATGCCGATGGCAAACAGGTCAAACAAAAATCCCACAAAGGTCATAAAACGGATGGGCACGTAGGAAAAGCTCATCATGGAGTCCATTGCCAGCTTTATCTTTTTTGCGAGGGTCCAGCGGGACTTGCCGATCTCGCGGTTCTTACGGTCAAAGTAGATCTTTTCGGTGCGGAAGCCCGACCACATTACCTGGAGCGTCAGGCTGGAATTCTTCTCATCAAGGAGCTTTAAGACCTCGATCACCTTGCGGTCGATCAGATAACAATCGCAGCCGCCGGCAGGCATGTCCTTGTTCACGAACTTGCGTACCATCAAGTAATATAGGTTCGCAAAGAAGACTTTCACCTTGCTCTCATCGCGGGAGCGGCGGATGGCCAGCACCACGTTGTTGCCCTTCTTCCAGCTCTCATACATTTCCAGGATCAACGTCGAATCCTCCTGGAGGTCGGCCTGCTTGGTCACGGCGCAGTCGCCCGTGCAGACGCTAAGGCCCGCAAGGAGCGCGGCGTGCTCGCCAAAATTCCTCGAAAGGTGCAGGAGCTTCACATGCTCATCCATGGCATGGATCTCGTTCAAAACCTTCCAGGAATCATCGCCGGAGCCGTCGTCCACAAAGACAAGCTCATAATCCCCGATCTGACCCAGGATCTTCTCCTTCATGTCCTCATAAAGCGGCATGAGCGTGTCAGCGTTGTAATATACCGGAATGACAATGGATAATTTACTCATGAAAAACTCTCCTTAAAATGCATTCAGTGCTTGGATCACTGCGCTTTGGTCCGCCTCGGTCATGCCATTGTACATGGGAATGGACAGGACCGTGTTGGCGTAGCATTCCGTGATGGGGAAGTCCCCCTCATGGAAGCCAAGGTACGCATATGCCTCCGAAAGGTGGGGCGGAATGGGGTAGTGGATGATGGTGCCGATGCCCTTTTCGTCCAGATACGAGATCAGTCGGTCGCGCTCCTCACAACGGATGACGTACTGGTGCCAAACGTGGGTGCAGCCCTCGCGGGTCTTCGGCAGCACAAGCTTGGGATTCTTTAACTCCGCATGATATCTTTCCGCCAGCGCAGTGCGTTCGTCGGTCAGCTCCTGCATATGCGTAAGCTTCACGCGAAGGAGGCCGGCCTGGAGCTCGTCGAGACGGGAGTTTGCGCCAACAACCTTGTTGTAATAACGCTTTTCGCTTCCGTAATTGCGGTACATTTTCATTGCCGCGGCAAGCTCTTCGGAGTCAGTCACGATCGCGCCGCCGTCGCCGTAGCATCCAAGGTTCTTGGAAGGATAAAACGAAAAGCAGCCAAAGTCGCCGAAGGTGCCGGTCATCTTGCCGTTAAAGGTTGCGCCGTGGGACTGCGCGCAGTCCTCCACGAGACGCAGGTCATATTTCTTACAGAGCGCGGTCACCATGTCCATCTTGCAGGCCTGTCCGTAAAGGTGCACCACCAAAATGGCCTTGGTCTTGTCCGTGATTTTCTCCTCGATTTTGGCGGGATCGATGTTATAGAATTCGTCCGGCTCCACGAACACGGGCGTTGCACCGTTGATCGTGATGCCCATCACGCTTGCGATATATGTGTTTGCGGGCACGATCACCTCGTCCCCGGCGCCGATGCCGAGCACGCGGAAGGACAGCCAGAGCGCATCCAGACCGTTCGCAAGGCCAACACAATGCTTGGCGCCGACATATGCCGCAAATTCCTCCTCGAATGAGGAAACTTCCTTGCCGAGCACGTACCAGCCCGAGCGAAGCACTTCGAGCGCCTTTGCCTCAAATTCTTCCTGATATTTGAAAAAGCCAAGATCCAAGCGGTTTGGCATGATCTTCATGGCGAAAATACCTCCTGGGACAATCTAAAACTCTAAAATAGAATTATACCTTAAAAGCCTTGATTTGGCAAGGAGAGATGCTCCCGCCAAAACTTGAATTTTTCGCGGATTTCTGATATACTATATGGGCAGTGTCAAAAGCGGGCAGGTCAGACTTGCCCACGTGAAAATCAGAAATCGCAAAGAGAGGAAACTGATCATGGCAGTGTTTTTGAGAATGTTTATGTTTTTTATGGCGTTTTCCTTTGTCCCGTCATTTAATAAGTATATGATCAAGTCGATGATCGCGAAGGAGCTTTACAAAGCGCGGATCGAGACTGGACAGGTGACGCCCTTGGATCCGCAGCCCACGCCCTCGGAAAAGCAAAGGACTATCAAGATTTCACAAGAGATCAACAACAAGAATCGCCCTGAGGTGATCCGTGTTACGATCGAAGACAAGGGCCCCAATCAGGACCTTGGCGAGAGCGCATCCATCCGCGACACCTATGAGATCGATTACATGGCAAGCGGCGTCGTTGGCCTTGTGGGCGTTCCCGTGCGCGTTGCATTTGACAGCGGGGCAGAGCCCAGGCTGACCTTCACCTATGACGTGAACGAGCTGCGCGGCATCCCCGAGCGCAACCTCATCATCCTGCATGAGGATCCGGAAGGCGGCTCCTACGTTCAGGTGGGGCCGGAGACCATTGAATACAATGCACACACGGTTTCAGTTGACATTCCTGAGACAGGAACTTACCTGCTTGCGGACTGCTACCAGTGGTACACCGCATGGGGCGTGGACATGTCGGAATATGCTTACGACGTCGACCCTTCCGAGGTGATCTCGAACTGGGAGAGAGAGTGCGACACCGGTTCCATCATGGAGCTTGTGGACAGACAGTGGGCCATGGCGAATGCGCCCGTGTTCCATGTTTCAACGCCGGAGCAGCTGGCAAGCGTGGTATATTACAACAACGCCATCGAGCGTTATGACCTTGGCTCGGATGGGCTTTACCTCTACCTCGAAGAGGACATTGATCTTGCAGGATATGACTGGGTTCCCATGGGCTGGCTTGGACCGCAGAGCAATGCTTTCAACGGCACCGTTGACGGTCAGGGTCACAAGATCAGCAACATGTCCATCAAAACACCTTACAACAATCACTGCGCGTTCATCGGCTACTCCACGGGCGTGGAGGTGCGCAACATCACCTTTGAGAATGCGTACATTGAAGGGGGCTATTACGCCGGGATCGTCGGCGGTGAGATTTACATGTCAAAGGAATGGGAGAACGTGCGCGTGAGCGGCGTGATCGCCGATGCGAGCGGTGAAGTCGGAAGCATCATCGGAAGAGAAGCGTACCTGCACTTCAAGAATTGTGAGGCCGACGTGATCAGCAAAAAGAGTGGCAGTTCAGAGACACGCCTTGAGTACTTCTCACATCGTCAGGAAGTGATCGCAAACACGCCTGCGACGGAGGATTTTCAGTTGATCAAAAATACGGACGGAAGCGTGACTCGTACCGAGAGCGACAAGGATTTCATGAACCTTTGCTGGCACTTGGAAGCAGACGGCGTGCAGCTTTTGCAGCGCGGCGCCGATGACGAATTGACCTATGATCCGAACGGAATCTTCTACACCTACAAACAAGAAGGCCGCCAGTGTCTGATGTGGCTGGAGGCCTATACGGGTGAAACTTATACGAGAGTTAGTAACATCTTGGAATATTGATCCGAATGCAAGTTTAAGGACTTAGCTCTTTCTTCTGTCCCCTGCCTGCTTGTAATACAGGGCTTTGTTCTTTGAAAGATCTGCATCAGCCCTGCGATATACGTCCATGCAATTACGATCCTGTCCCGGCACGAAGGAAGCAACGCCTTTGGAGAAGGACAGGGTCTTTTTGTATGTTCTTTCCACGGTGTTGAAGGAATCAAGCTTTTCATTCAGCAGGTCAAAGGATGCCTGCAGCGTTTGCGGCGAGCTCGTTCTTGGAAGGACGATGAATTCGTCGCTTCCGATGTGGAACACCTGCTCCGTGTCAAACACCTGAAGGAGCAAGGTTGCCGTGTCCTCAAGCATCTGATCGCCTATGGTCATGCCACACTGATCGTTCACGGTACGAAGGTCATTCACGTCCACGATCATGATGGAGAAATCAGCCGTCTTCGTGAGGATCTCCTGATCAAGAGAACGCGTGGCGGCCATATATGCCGTCTTATTGCCGACGCCGGTCAGAGGATCCGTGAAGTCCTGCTCACGCACGTTGGAAACATACTGCTTCACGCCGCGGTGCGCCTGCTGGATCTTTTGTCCCAAGGCTTCGAAGGAGCTTGCAGTTGCGACGCCTTCCGCCTGCTTTGCCTTCTTGGCTTCAGGGTCAAACTGCGCGCCAGGGTTCATCTCGTGGTTTAGGACGTCGAGCTCATCCGAAAGCTCGGACAGCTCGCGATAGAGCGAATTGATCTTCCTGCGGAAGTGCGAGGTGATCAGGATGATCAGGCAGGCCGCCATCAGGAGCGAAACCGTGCCGATGAAAAGGATCGTGGCCGTGGACATTGCGATCTGATCATCAAACCAGGCGGCGTCATAGTCCACCGCAACAATGCCTGCCACGCCGCCGTTGGAATCAAACACGGGGCAGTACGCGCTGTAAAATTTGCCCCATCTGTCCGTGAAGGGCGTTTGATCCACGCCTGCCGTGCCCTGACTGGCCTCGAAGAGCGCGTCCGTGCAGACCACGGGCTCACCAAACTTACCGGGATCCACGGGGTCGGGATCCACGATGAATACAAAGTTTTTATTGCCAAGGTGCTTTACTGCGTAGATATATTTCATGTCCATGTTCTGCTGGAAGAGATCCAAAACGCTCATGACTTGTTCAAAGGACTCCGTCTTGTTCTCACAATCCTCAGCGGTGATGGACTTCAGCAGGTCGCCGTCAAGACTCGCCGCGGCCGTTTTTGCCGCATTCATCATGCGCTGGCGCATCAGCACCGTCATGGCGAGCTTGGACTGTGCGTTCAAAACGAACCCGAGTAAAAGGTCCACCGTGAGCAGGAACGTCAGCCCCAGCAGCAGGTATTTTGTTGTATAATTCCATTTTCTTCGTTTGATCTTCATAACAATTCCTGAGTCATTTTACATTTGGCGGATTTTACACCATGTTCATTCTATCAAAAGACAAGGCCGTGTCAATTTTTCTAACGTAAATAGTAATAATTTATCGCTCAGAATCTTGACATTACGGGGAGGGAATTCTTAGAATGGAAATGAGGGTTGAATGACGGGCCGATGGTCTTTTGGTGTGGGGCGTTGGTGCCTGGGGCCCGCAAAATGCAAGAAAGGAGCCTGTTTTATGGCTTGGATCATGCAGAATCTCGGGACGATCATAGTGTGCCTTGTTTTGATCGTGATCACGGGCGTGATCGTGCTTCATATGATCAAGAACAAGAAGAGTGGAAAGAGCTCGTGCGGCTGTAATTGCGGCGGTTGCCCGATGAGCGGCACGTGTCAAAAGGAAGTGAAGAAGGAATGAAGAAATTTGACGTTACTGGCATGAGCTGTGCGGCCTGCCAGGCGCGCGTGGAAAAGGCCGTGAACGGCCTTGAAGGCGTGACGAGCTGCTCCGTCAGCCTGCTGACAAATTCCATGGCCGTGGAAGGCAACGTCACAGACGAGCAGGTCATCGCCGCCGTCGAAAAGGCAGGGTATGGGGCCAAGGCGCAAGGCGCCGCGAGGAATGCACGGAATTCGGCAGGAAAAGGTGCAAGCGGCAGGGATGCTACAGGCGGTGCGACAGGTGCAGGAGACGGCAAAGCCGCAGGCGCGGAAGGTGCGTTCGGCGCGGATGACGCTGACGCATCAGAGAGCGCTGGCTACGAGGAAGACTTGGCGCGTCTTGCGGATCACGAGACGCCCGTGCTGGTGCGGAGGCTTGTATTCTCGTTAATATTCCTGCTGGTGCTCATGTACATCTCCATGGGACATGGCATGTTTGGCTGGCCGGTGCCCGCCATATTGCACGAAAACCCCGTCGCGAATGCGCTCGTGCAAATGGGCCTTAGCCTGATCGTCATGTGCATCAACGCACGGTTTTTCAAAAACGGCATCAAGGGACTTTTGCATGCAAGCCCCAACATGGATACGCTTGTTTCGATGGGAAGCGGCGTGTCGTTCCTTTACAGCGTGGCGGTGACGGTATTGATGTACGACGCGCGCAGCAAGGGCCTGGACGAAATGGTCATGCATTACGCCCACGGATTATACTATGAATCCGCTGCGATGATCCTGACTTTGATCACCGTCGGAAAGCTTTTGGAAGCAAGGTCCAAGGGAAAAACCACCGACGCACTGAAAGGCCTGATGCGCCTTTCGCCAAAGACCGCAAGGCTCGTGCGGGATGATCAGGAAATCACCGTGCCCGCGGACCAGGTGCAGGTCGGTGACATCTTCCTGGTAAAGCCCGGCGAGAGCATTCCCGTGGACGGACGAGTGATCTCGGGAACTTCGAGCGTGGACGAATCCGCCCTGACGGGCGAGAGCATTCCGGTGGACAAGGCATATGCCTCCGAAGTGAGCGCTGCATGTATCAATCAGTCGGGGTTCCTCAAGTGCGAGGCGACTCGTGTCGGCCGCGACACCACGCTTTCGCAAGTGATCCAGATGGTGAGCGACGCGGCGGCCACAAAGGCGCCCATCGCAAAGCTCGCGGACAAAGTCAGTGGTATTTTCGTACCCGTGGTGCTTGGCATCGCGCTGGTGACCTTCGTGATCTGGCTGATCCTTGGCCAGACGGGAAGCTTTGCCATTGCCCGCGCAATCTCGGTTTTGGTAATCAGTTGCCCTTGCGCGCTGGGGCTTGCAACGCCTGTCGCCATTATGGTCGGCAGCGGCGTGGGCGCACGAAATGGAATTTTGTTCAAGTCCGCAACCTCCCTTGAGGAAACCGGCAAGGTTTCGACAGTAGTGCTGGACAAGACCGGCACCATCACCAACGGAAAGCCTGTCGTGACGGATGTGGTGGTGTTTTGGAAGGCATTGGGAGCAGTGTCGGAAGCTGAGGATGTGCAAGACGCAGGAAGCGCGGCTGCACAGCCAGCGGGAGAAGCACGGAAGACTGAGAGCACGCAGGCTGCCGAAGTGAGGCTTCTGCGGATTGCCGGAATGCTGGAAAAGAAGAGCGAGCACCCGCTCTCCAAGGCGATTGTGGCAGCGTGTGAGGAACGCGGCATCGACGTCGGAAACGGCGCGGAAGGCTTCTTCGCCGTGCCCGGCAAAGGCATCTGCGGACTCGTCGACGACAAAATGACCTTCGGCGGAAATGAAGCATATGTGAAGGCGAATTATGAGGGGGACACTTCGTTACATGAGACCCTGGAACGACTCTCCGCGCAAGGCAAGACGCCCCTGATCTTCGCTACAAAGGACCAGATCCTTGGAGTGATCGCCGTGGCGGACACGCTCAAATCCGACAGTACGCAGGCTATTGCAGAACTGAAAAATCTTGGTCTGAACGTCGTACTCCTGACCGGTGACAACGAGCGGACGGCCAAAGCCCTTGGCGCACAAGCTGGCGTCGACAAAGTGATCGCAGGCGTTTTGCCGGACGGCAAGGCGAAAGTGATAGAAGAACTGAAGGCAGATGGTAAAGTACTCATGGTCGGCGATGGTATCAACGATGCGCCCGCACTTGTGACTGCGGACATTGGCGTGGCCATCGGCGCCGGAAGCGACATCGCGATCGATGCGGGCGAAGTCGTGCTCATGAAGAGCTCCATCATGGACGTGGTGACCGCGATCCGCCTCTCCAGAAAGACCCTTCGCAACATCAAGGAAAACCTGTTCTGGGCCTTTATCTACAATGTGTTTGGCATCCCGCTGGCAGCAGGCGCGTTCCACGCTTTAGGCCTCACGCTCAATCCCATGATCGGCGCCGCCGCCATGAGCCTTTCGAGCTTCTGCGTTGTCAGCAACGCCCTGCGGCTCAATCTTTTCAGGGCAAAGGCGAAAAGCGAAGAGAAAACGATGCCAACCAAGCCCGAGCAAGTATATAATGAAACTATGACAGACCAAGCCCCCGCGGGGCCAGAGATTTCAAAGGAGGAAGCAACTATGGAAAAGACCATCAAGATTGAAGGCATGATGTGTGGTCACTGCGAAATGCATGTGAAGAAGGCCCTGGAGGCACTGCCTGGCGTGAGCGAAGCCCTTGTCAGCCACGAGAAAGGCGAAGCCCTCGTAAAGCTGACCGCCGACATTCCCAACGACACCCTCAAGGAAGCCGTTGAATCCCAGGACTACAAAGTCCTCGGCATCCAGTAGCATCCGCTCCATATTGAAAGCTAAAACTGCCTGAAGGACCTAACGGCCCTCCAGGCAGTTTTTTGCGAATACTACGGCTGCGGCGGGAAAAACAAGCAATCCAAGGGTAGTGGTTTGCGGGAGACTACGGCTGCAACCCCAAAAACAAGCTTCCCGGGGGGTAGCGGATGGCCAAGTGCAAAAAATGAGTAGCAAGAGTTTGAATGTGAGTTGTGGGATTTGGAAGGAATTGGTAAAATAGAGGGTGTGGGGATGCGCAGGCAGAATGCGCCTGCGAGCAAAAGCGGGCAAAGGCCTGCGAGCGCAGGCCGGCCAACGGGCGGCAAGCAAAGCAACAAAAGGAGGGTTACGACGATGAATGAAACTTTGAAGGTATTGGAATCGAGAAGAAGTTGCAGGAATTTTAAGCCTGACATGGTGAAGGAAGAGGATCTGAAGGCGATCGTGAAGGCGGGGACATATGCTGCGACGGGCATGGGCAAGCAAAGCCCGATCATCATTGCGGTGACGGACAAGACGCTGCGCGACCAGATCATGGTGGAGAACCGCAAATATGCCGCATGGGGCGGGGATTTCGATCCCTTCTACGGCGCGCCCGTGATCCTGATCGTCCTTGCGAAGAAGGACGTTCCGACTTACGTTTACGACGGTTCGCTGGTTCTGGGCAACCTCATGAACGCGGCCGAGAGCCTTGGCGTGGCAAGCATTTGGATCCACCGCGCGAAGGAAGAGTTCGAGTCCGAGTTTGGCAAGAAGCTCCTTGCGGACCTTGGCATTGAGGGCGAATATGAAGGCATTGGCCACTGTGCGCTGGGATATGCCGCCGAGCCCGCAAAGCCCGCCGCACCCAGGAAAGAGAATTACGTTTATTTCGTGTAAGGAGGAAAGACCGTGGAGAAGCTGAAGGTTTTACTGCTGAACGGAAGTCCGAGACCGAACGGCAATATTGCGCTGGCGCTTCATGAGATGGAGCGGGTGTTTGAGAAAAATGGCGTGGAATATGAGACCGTTCTCCTTGGCCGCACGGACATCCGCGGCTGCATCGCCTGCGAGACCTGCCGCAAGAACGGAAAGTGCGTTTTTGATGACGTCGTAAATGAGCTTGCCGTGAAGTTTGAAAAGGCAGACGGACTTGTCATCGGTGCGCCGGTATATTACGGCTCCGCGAATGGCACGCTGATGAACGCGCTGCAAAGACTCTTCTACAGCACGCATTTTGATAAGAGTTTCAAGGTCGGCGCGGCTGTTGTGAGCGCAAGACGCTCTGGCTGCACGGCGACGTTTGATGAGCTGAACAAGTTCTTCACGCTGTCCAACATGCCCATCGCGAGCAGCCAGTACTGGAACAACATTTACGGCTGGGAGCCCGGTGAAGGAAGCGTTGACGACGAGGGACGCCAGGTGATGCGCGTTCTCGCCCGCAACATGACCTTCCTCATGCAGAGCATCGCCCTCGGCAAGGACCAGCTTGGCCTGCCCGAGACCGAGCCCCGCGTTTGGACCAATTTTACGCGCTGAAGTTAACCAACCAAGCCCTGGCAACTCAGCAAGCCCGGGCAACTCAGCAAGCCCAGGCAACTCAGCAAGCCCGAACAATCCGGGCAACCCTAACCAAGCATTTCTATCACCCCAATAAACCCAAACCCAAACAGAAAGAGCTGGCCACACAAGGCCAGCTCTTTCTCATCCCTTAATTCCTTTATCTATCCAGCATCCCGGAGGCTTCCTTCAGGAGCTCGATGATCGGTAAGTGCTGCGGGCAAACGGCCTCGCACTGGCCGCACCCAACGCAATCGCCGGCGCGTCCGTGTCCATCGTTTACCAAATGATTGTAGAAATTCTGCGGACGGAACTGCTCATTGTAAAGCTTGATCGTATTCACGGCCTTGAACACGTCCGGAATGGAGATCCTCATCGGACAGCCGTCAGTACAGTAGCGACAAGCCGTACAGCCGATCTGCGGCACGTCCAGCATGCGGTCACGAACCTCTTCCACAAGCGCCTTCTCGGCATCGCTCAGAGGCTCAAAATTCTTGAATGTCTGAATGTTATCCTGCATCTGATCCTCGGTGCTCATGCCGGAAAGGATCGTCATGACGCCGGGAAGTGAACCCATGTAACGCAGTGCCCAGGAAGCGATGGAAGCATTCGGACGAACGGCCTTGAACTTCTCTTCCAGGTCAGGGCGAAGGCTCGCAAGCGTGCCGCCCTTCACAGGCTCCATGATGATCATGGGAATGCCACGCTCATTCAAGATGTTGTACAACGCACCGGAACAAACCACGGGATTCTCCCAGTCCGCGTAGTTCAACTGGATCTGCACAAACTCGATCTCAGGGTGCGCGTCAAGTACCTGTACTAAATATGCAGGGCTGCCGTGGAAGGAAAGACCAAAGTGCCGGATCTTCCCGGCCGCCTTCTTCTCAAGCCCCCAATTGTAGCAATCCAGGCGCTCGTAGGTGTTTCCGTTGCCGCCGTCCTCCACCGAATGGAGCAGATAGAAGTCGAAATAATCCAACCCGCAACGCTCAAGCTGCTCGTTGAACACGCGGTCGCGGTCCTCCTTCGTGCGCAGGCACCAAGCGGGAAGCTTCGTCGCAACCATAAAGCTCTCACGAGGATGGCGCTTCGTGATCGCTTCCTTCACCATGCGCTCTGACATGCCCCCATGATATACATACGCCGTGTCAAAGTAATTCATTCCGGCCGCCAGGTACGCGTCAACCATCTCGCAAACGCGAGCAAGGTCCACGGCGCCGTCCTTCTGCGGCAAACGCATCATGCCAAACCCCAGCTTTGGCATCTTTGTCAGATCAATACCCATGTGATAACCCTCCTTTAGGATTATTATATCCTACCCCCTGTGACCTCGGTCAAGCGCTTTGCCCAAAATGACAAGATATAGGCACATTTAGCAAGTATTGACATCGGCATGCATGACATCGGCATAGCCCGGAATAATATCGGCATATTCCCATGTCAAAATGCAAAAAAGATGAAATGTTTCAAGAAAAAAGTGAAAAAAAGTTGAAACGTTTCAACTTTTTTACATCTAACACTTGATGAAAGAGGGTTTTCATGATAAGATTGGAGCATAAGAAAAGGCACTTTTGATGAGTGAAAGCATTAGGGTTTATGAGCGGAGGTGGAACGGATGTTTCGCAAATTCACGCAAAAACTAAAGAAATGGGAGACAGATAAAACCAGGGAACCAATGATGGTGGTTGGAGCAAGGCAGGTTGGAAAAACTTGGCTCATTAAGGAATTCTGCAAAGAAAACTACAAGGACTATGTGTACGTAAACTTTGAGCAGGATCCGACCATGGAATCCGTTTTTGCAGGTTCGCTGAATCCCCAGGTCATCATTGAAAACCTGGAGATCGTTACGGGCAAAAGCATCGATCCTGACGTGGCCATTTTCTTCGACGAAATACAAAAATGCGAAAGAGCCATTATGTCGCTAAAATATTTCTGCGAAGGAGATACGAATTACAGAGTTTTATGCGCAGGAAGCCTCTTGGGAGTGAAACTGAATCGTTATGACAGCTCGTTTCCGGTTGGAAAAGTCAAAATGGAAGAGATGTTTCCGATGGATTTCGAGGAATTCCTGATCGCGATGGATGAAGACAAGCTAAGGGGTAGGATAGAAGCTGCCTGCAATTCCATGCAGCCACTGCCGGAAGCCGTGCATGACAGGGCGCTCAAACTGTACCAGTGCTACCTTTACGTTGGCGGCATGCCTCGATGCGTTACAGATTTCTTGAACAAGGAATGCAAGATCACGGATTTTGACAGAAGCATTCAAGAAAACTTGCTTATGGCCTATGCGGCAGACATGAACAAATACACGGTCAGTGCGGCTGAAAGCATCAAGATCGGCGAAGTGTTTGCGTCCGTTCCCAGACAGCTTGCGAGGGAGAATCCCAAATTCAAGTACAAGGACGTTCGGCCTAATGCAAACAAGAGAGATTTTTATGGGGCGCTCGACTGGCTGGTAGCGGCGAAACTGGTTTACAAGGTCGTAAAAGTGGAGTATCCGCAGTCTCCTTTGAAGGTATATACTGACGAAGGAATGTTCAAGGTATATCTATCCGACGTTGGCTTACTTGCCTGTGCTGCGGGAATCGCATTGAAGGACATTCAGCCCGATACGGAAAACCTGTACAAGGGGATCTTGACGGAGAACTATGTCGTTCAGGAATTGAATTCACGCGGCATTTCAACCTTTTACTACAAGCCGGATGCGGGAATGGAAATTGACTTGCTTTTGGACGTGAATGGAAGCATCGTTCCCATGGAAGTAAAATCCGGCAGGCATGTCAGGTCGACAAGCCTCAAGAACTATGATGAAAAGTACCATCCAAGCGAAATGATAAGGTTGTCCTACAAGAATTTTACCGTGACTGATCGGCTAAAATCGGTTCCTTTGTACGCGTTGTTTGCGCTGTTTTAGAACTCGGAGGTACAACATGAAAGAAGAATGGAAAGCAGGATCCGAACATCACTGGGGCGAGCCCGTCGACGTGGAGGCAGCCATGGCGCGCATGACATCCATGGAACCCTACCGCTGCAACTCCTTTGAAAACCCCATGCAACTAAAGAAAAAGGCCAGCGACCTGTTAAAACGCCTTGAAGGCTTGAATGACGCGGACTATGCCCAGCGCGAGGAGATCCTTTCTCAGCTTTTTGGAACCTACCACAAGCTTGCCTTTCCCGGCCCTGGCTTTCGCTGCGACTACGGCTTCAACATCCACTTCCACGGCCTTGCCGTGATCAATTACAATGTTGTCATGCTCGACACCTCGCCGATCCACATCGGCGCTGGCGCCTTCATCGCGCCTGGCACCTGCCTTGCCTGTTCTGGCCATGCGATCCACCCCTCCCAGCGCAGCAAGATCCTCACCAGCGCGCCCATCGTCCTTGAAGACAATGTTTGGCTCGGCGCCAACGTCACCGTCCTCGGCGGCGTCACCATCGGCGAAGGCAGTGTCATCGCCGCCGGCAGCGTCGTCACCAAGTCCATCCCCGCCGGCGTCGTTGCCGCCGGCGTCCCCTGCAAAGTCATCCGCGAGATTACGGATGAGGATTTGATTGAGTGAGGGGGAATAGAGAAGAGAGGAAAGCACCTGCTGATGGCGGGTGCTTTTTTAATTTGATCATCGGGGAGGTCAATTTTATCATTTGGGGGAAAATGATAAAATTGACAGGTGGAAACGCTCGTTAATTTGCGTGGCATTGCTTGCGATTTCGATGGATTTTTGATATGATTTTCTTGAGAAAAGGAAGATTTCAGAATGGACAACAAACCGCAAACAACAACAATAATCATACTTTTCGCAGGCTTACTCATCTTTCTCGCTTTGGGGAACATGGACTTGGAGGGACAAGGCACTGCATTCGCAGAAGTTGTCATGTTTGTAATCGCGCATGCCAAGGATTTTGCCGCCTTGTTCGGAATAGCTTTGCTGGCAGTCGGTGTGTATTATGCAATCGATGCGGTGGGGCAATTCCAAAAGATCCTTGAAGATGCTCGATATGTCAATGCCATAGATTACTTCTTGAACTGGACGGATGGGATTGATAACGCATCAAAGAAAGCATTGGAAGAGGGGTATTTGAAGAATAAAAAGCATTGCATTTGCTTTGGTATACTCTATGATGGCACGAGAACGCAGGGTTCTTTCTTGTCATTTAGCGATGATAAACCAGAACACAATTTGATTGGTAAGAGATTCCAAGAAGGAAAAGAAGGAATTGAACGGTATTTTTGCCAATTTACCTATGATGAGCTGGCTAATAAGGTGCCACTAGGGATGCCGGGGCCAAAGGGAGAATTGATCCAGCCGAGCGGTGAACTCTTTGACAGACAAAAGACGCGCCAGACCTGCGCAGAAAGAAAGGTCGTTGCGAAGCTGGTTGATTTATATGGTTTGCAGGTACAGATTCCTGAAACGGAAAGTGCCGTGTTGGTTTTGCTTACGAACTTCGAACCTTGTACAAATTGTAGTTCCATGATCCGAGACATAAACGAAAGGTGCGGGGATAAGTTTCAAATACAATCCATTTATGTTGATCTGATTGGCTATATATTACAGGAAAAAGACTCATTGCTCCGCATAAAGAAAGGGTATGAGCAGTCAATTGCTTCATATCAAAAGTTTTATAAATTGTTTGTGAAGCGGACTCCCGCCATGGTACCAACGGAGAAGCAAAAGGCCAAACAAGAAGAACAGGCGATCAAGATGTTGCGCAGTACCGCAATCAAAATCGGAAAGGCAATGGCGCAAGGGGAATACGGTGATTTTGAGATCAAAAGAATCTTAAAGTGCTTTGTGAATTCTAATAGCAAAACGCAAGGAATAACTGAAGAACAAATAGATCAACTATACAAAACAATTATTGAGCCACAGATAAAAAAGAGAAAGTAGAAAATTGCCGCATCAATCAGGAGGTCCGCATGATTACAATCAAGGAGTTTGAGTATTCCGTAAATGCCCTAAAAGACATGGAACGGTCATGGTATGCGAAAAACTGGCCGGTTGTATATATCATGCATAACGATACGGATGCATATGTTGGCGAGACGCTGGACGGAATCCGTCGGACGAAGCAGCACCTGGATGAGGAAACGGACACGGACTATAAGCTCATCTGCATGCTGACGAACAAGGATTTCAACAAGTCTGTCGTTCTTGACATGGAGTCCTTCCTGATCAAATATATGAGCGCTGACCAGAAATACCGCTTGCACAACGGCAACGCGGGCGTGGTGAATCACAACTATTTCAATCGCGAGATCTATCAAGATGATTTCAGGGAGGCGTGGTCGAAGCTGCTGGATCTTGGCCTGGCAGACAAAACGCTTGAGGCCATCGAGAATTCGGACCTGTTCAAATACTCACCTTATAAGGCGTTGACGGAAGAGCAGAAGGATGCGCTATACAGGATCATGAATGCCATTAAGAAACACAATGTCAGCGGCAATCAAAACCTCATTGTCGTAAACGGCGAGGCCGGAACGGGCAAGACAATCCTTGCCGTTTATCTGATCAAGCTTCTCAAGGAAATCACAGATCAGAAGTTGTCGTTTTATCCCGATGAAGACGGCATTGACGGCATGGATTATCTCAACGCGTTTGCGAAAAAGATAGGAAACATGAAGGTTGGTTTTGTCGTTCCGATGCAATCACTGAGAGAATCGCTAAAGGGCGTATTTTCTGGCGTTGATGGCTTGTCGCCGGACATGATCATCAAGCCAACGGATCTTGAGGATGACGTGTATTACGATCTTCTTGTGGTTGATGAGGCGCATAGGCTTCACAGACGCAAGAATTTGGCGCAATATCCCTTGTTCGATAATGTGAACAAAAAGCTTGGACTGGATGAAAACGGAACGGAATTGGATTGGGTCATCAAGCGAAGTCGTATGCAGTTGATCTTTTATGATTCAGCACAATCGGTACGGCCTTCCGACATTGACCGCACGCAATTCCAGACCATCGTTGACCAGCATCAATGTGAGCAGATCGAACTGAAGTCACAGCTTCGCTGCAAGGGCGGAAATGACTATGTCGAATATGTGAAAAATGTGCTCGAAGGCATGGCCCGCAAACGGCAAGATAACTTTGGAAATTACGATCTTAGATTCTTTGATAATCCCGATGAACTGGTTGTAGAGATCCAGAAAAAGGACAAAGAGTATGGCCTGTGCCGGATGGTCGCGGGTTATGCGTGGGAGTGGAAATCAAAGGCTGACAAAAATGCATATGATATCACCTTGAATGGTAAGGACTATCGCTGGAACACGAAGGCCGTGGACTGGATCAACAGTGACAATGCGGTGAACGAAATAGGCTGCATTCACACGGTTCAAGGATACGATCTGAACATCGCTGGAGTAATCTTTGGCGAAGACATCTATTATGACAAGGATGACGATTGCATTAAGATCAATTCTTCGAAATACTACGATAGCCTCGGAAAGACGAAGGATGCTGACAAACTGAAGGAATACATCGTTCACATCTACGAGACATTGATGACGCGTGGAATTCAGGGAACCTATGTATATGTCTGCGATCCCGCGCTTCGCGAATATCTGAGAAAGTATTTTTAGCACTTTGAACGGAGGAATGCATCATGGATTTCAACGAAACATGTAATAGAATTGCGCAGTTCACCAAGGACCGTGACTGGGATCAGTTTCACAGTTCAGATAATCTTGCAAAGTCTATTGCAATTGAGGCTGGAGAACTTCTCGAATGTTTCCAGTGGGGCCCTTGCACCGACAAAAATGAACTGCGAGAAGAACTCGCGGATGTCATGAATTACTGCATCCAGCTGGCCCAGAAGGAAGGCTTTGACATTTGTGAGATCCTGAATGAGAAAATCGATAAGAATGAAAAGAAATACCCAGTGGAAAAGAGCAAAGGCGTAAGCACAAAGTACGATAGGTTGTGATGGCAAACGGAGGCTTGATATTATGAATGTCATGCCATATTGGGTGCTTGGCTTAATTGTTTTGGCGGCAGTGTTATGCATCATATTCTTTATCTGGTTGGCCCTCAAGGTCGGCGTTCGGCCGATCGAGTTGCCGGAAAAGCGCGCGGGGCGGCTGGGTGAAAGGTTTGCATATGAGGTGATTAGCGAAATCCTTCGGAAAGACGATGTTTTGCTGACCAACATAACCGTAACCTTTGATGGAAAACAAGCAGAGTTCGATGATGTCATTATCAATTCAACTGGCGTATATATCATCGAAGTGAAGAATTACAGCGGTGAGCTGTTTGGGGATGAAGACGATTGCGAGTGGATTAAAAACAAGATGACGCCAGGCGGCCAATTCTACCAGAAAACTGTCAAAAACCCCATCAAACAAGTAAAACGCCAGGTAAACGTGCTGTCGCAGTACTTGCAAAATAATGGTATCAATGCCTGGATCAAGGGCTATGTTTTCTTTGTTGAACAGAATTGCCCGGTGCAGAGTGAATATGTTCTCGCAACCCAGCGCGACATAGATGAAGCGGTCCACAGACCTGGGGATGAGACGCTGGATGAGAGGACGATAGACAGGATACGGGAAGTGTTGAAAGGCTAGGTAAAAGACTCAGAAGATGATATTCTTCTGAGTCTTTTTGGTTCACAAGAAAAATTTTTAGAATGTGTAAGGCACCATGCTGGTAAAGATATCGTGTAATTCATTTGTCAACATTAAGTTAAATTGTCTGTAAAAGGGTATGTTGTCGAACTTCATATGCTTATTATACTTTATGTGGTGGTCCAAAACAACAAGGAATTCAAGGGAATTCTAAGCAAAAGAGTCCTTTATATTGCCAGATTAGAATTCTCGCTTGGAATGTGCTGCATGGGCGAAAATGAGATTAGCAGTAATAAAAAATATCAAAAAGCAGATTTGCGAGTGATAAAACAGCACTATAAATGGACTTTAGAAAAATTTAATGATATTTCTGTGGATAAATAATTGCATTTTCTGATTTTGGGTGTATAATGTAACTGTAAGAGTTTTCCACTCACAAAGGAGGTTATGTATTAATGGCTAAAGATCAATTAAGTGTAGAAGGGTATTTGCCTAGCCTTGGCGAACTGTTAGGGTCCGCTAGGGAGAAGTATGGTTTTACCAAGAAAGAGATGGCTGAGAAGTTTGGGTTTGATGAATCGACTTATGGCAGACTGGAAAATGGGAAAACTCGAAAAATGAATTCAAAGGAGATCGAAAAACTCAAACAAATGGCACCGTATATCGGTGTGCCTTATTCTGAATTGCTGGCGGCGGCCGGATTAAGTTCTGAGATGAAAAGGGAAGTGCTTTATGATTTCGACGGATCAGAAATTGATTATGCGTCGGCAGTCAAGTTTCTGTACAAAGCCGATCCCAAGTTGTTTTCATATGCTGAAAGTATAGGCAAAATGCCGCTTAAAAGAATAAAACTGCTTGAGAAAATGATTGAAATGTTCCTGGACAGTGAACTTGAAAAGGATCCCTCCAAGAAACTCATTGCGGATAATATCACGAATAATCTCGAACTATATGGCATGAGAAGCGGTGTAAATCGGGCGAAAGCGGCTTTGGAGGAGTGGGGGCTAGAAACAAGGAACAACTATGGGTTCAGAAATAACGAGGTTTTTGTAATGCCTTCGAAGAGGCCGTTATCTATAGCTGAGGAGTATGAACGGATGGCGGCTTACGAATATGCGGTCGTCAAGACAAAGCAACCACGCGGTATCAGTGCCTATAATGCGAATTTTGATTTTCGGAATTTGAGGTTCATGACATGTATTACATTCGAAATAGATTCACGGTATAAAGCTAGTATTCAAATGCATTGTCAAAGCATGATTGATGAGGATGAAATAATGGGTTTGATGCAAGGGTTCAGTAATGTACACATAATACCCGGGGTTGTGATGTTCGAAGATGCCTCAAGCGGAATTGATGAAGATGAGAATGGATGGGATGTGAATTATATCGGAACCGTTGGTTCGATTCATGAGCAAGAGGCATACTTCAAAGTTCAGGAACTAATATCTCATCTAAAGAAATATGGTGGCGGAACGGTTACGCTAAGCGATCTCGGTCGAAGTGACTTGGAGATGTGGGGTGTAGCACTGGGATATCAAAGGAAAATGGAACAGATAATGCAACAAAGGGCAAACAAAGCGCAAAAAGAAAACAGCGAAAGGATATCGCAAATGGAGAAATAATGAGCTTTAGGAGGTGTAACAATGCCGATCGAGGAAAAATTCACATGGTTGATGAAACTGAAAAAACAATTTATACCCAGTCAGAAAAGTGACGAGGTCGGTGAAGCGTTTTCAAAGATGAGAGACATGGCAACACAGCTGGAAGTAGAGATTTCAAGGTGTTGTCCGATGAATGGGGCGCGGGAGGTCCCTGTCATGTGGTGGGACGGCCTGTCAGGAGCATATAGAATTGCTTATCCGGCAGAGGCTGACAGGGAGGTTATAGTTGGCCTCGTTACGATGGCAGTGCTGCTGATCATTTTCTCGCATTCAAATAATCGTTTCAGCTATGAATCAATCAACGGATATGACAACATGGGTGATTATTTTACAGAAAAAATCTGTGATGAGACAAGTAAGATCGTGCAGGTATTGCAGAAGTGGGGAATCACCTATTAACGGCATTGTTCCAACGTGTATCATTTGGCGTGTGAGAAGGGAGTGTGAATAGCTCGGTGAATTGTGAATTAAACTACAAATATCACAAGTTCTTGACGAGTATTCTGAAGGATGCGATATCTTATTTTTGGCCCCCGAGCAGTGGACCAACCATGAAATGCCGCATTCTCGAGGAGCGTTGCCAGCCAGAGGGGAGTATTTGGGAAAAGGCATTTGATCTGCCTGGGGGAGAAGTAAACCTTCGCATGATGGCGGAGGGGGAGTTTTATGGCCTTTTGCATGAAAGCTATGTGGCGTATGGAGAGCATTCTGTATTGCCTGACCTAATGTATGCCATCCTTGACACGATTTATGAATGCCTGAAGGCATGCCAGAATGATGACATTAGGTACCCCACGAAGTTTGCCTGGGAGATGGTAGGGCGCACCGTCGTAAACGAGTATTGTCGTCGGCATGGTTTGTTGGGGCTTGAAATGTTCTCAGCGCTGTCGCAGATTTATTACGAAGGACATGAGTGTGAGGGAAAGATGATTTATTGCGATTCCAATGTGCTTTCGGGTGACATCATTCGTTTTGAACAACCACTCCGATTGGAAGGGTCAAATCAGAAGAGAATTCGTAAGCTTTTGGAAGCGACTGGCGATGAGAAGTATCTGCTGGTTGATATTGGAAATTCTCAGATCATTGGCATTGGACAGCTGGAAGCTCCGAGCGGACTGGTTGTTGAGTTTTGCGGTTTCTCTCAGTGGAGAGTTACTTACGAAGGCAAGACTGTGTTTGAGTGCAAGTGCGGGAATTACAAGCTTGTGAAGACTCAGAATGAGAATATTTCCGGCGAGGAGCTGAAGCGCTATAAGAAGCTTATTGACCTAATCGTGAAAAACAAGCACGGCGCGTTGATCGTCCAGAGCGACCATGCGGAAGAGGAGGCAACGAGACTGTGTGATTTGGAGCGCGGATACAAGATCAAGAGAATTGATGTTTCCCACAATCAGGACTTGATCGAGATGGCAACAAGAATTGACGGTGCCATTATGGTTGATGAGAAGGGATGTTGTTATGCCATGGGAGTGATCCTCGACGGCCCGGCTGCTAAGGGCAATCCGGAAAAGGGTGCGCGGCACAATTCGGCGAAATCATATGTTGCATGGCGAAAAAAGAAAAAGGAGCACATTAAGGCGATTGTAGTTTCTGAAGACGGACCGGTAACGGTTTTCGATTGATCGGCATAAGACCATTCCACTTGTGGAGTGGTCTTTTTTTGCACACGCGGATTTAATGATAGAATATTGACAAAATCCTATCATCATGATAAGCTAATGATAGGATAATTAAAAAAGTATATCATCTGCTATTTGGGGGTTATAGTATAGAACATGACAAAAAAGGACATAGAGCAGTATCTTTCCGAGGTGAAGGATGCTGTGAAAAAGGGGAATTACAGGATTGATCGGAACGCCAGGCGGCAGGATAACATTAATCTGTTTCTGGATTACGTGATTGATGAGGCGAAGGCCAAAGAAATCATATTAAACCTTACTGCAATGGATTTTTCGGGGATCTTGAGGAATGAACACAAGGGGTTTGAACATGAGAAGCTGTATGTATTTGGCAAGGATGTCAAGCTTTTGGAGAGAACTGGAACGAAAGTGAAAACGGTGTCGTTGTACATCAAATTCAACAAGCTGAAGAACTGTTTTGTGATCGTCGTTTCGTTTCACGAACAGAAGCATCCGCTTACATACTATTTTCACTAACCACAAATCATATCGGAGGTGTTAATGATGGCTGATAAGGGAAGAAGGGACTTTTGCATCGAGTGCAGGAAAGAGACGGAGTACTTTTTGCAGAAGCGGGATATTGTAAAAAACATTAGGGATAAGGAGTTTGTCTTCACGATCACGGTGGCGGTGTGCGCGGAGTGCGGCGAGGAAATGAGCATTCCCGGGCTCATGGATAAGAACGTGCAGGAGATCGACGAGCAGTACCGGGCGGCAGAAGGGCTGGTGTCGATCGATGACATTGAAAAGCTGATGAAGGTATATAAAATCGGCAAAGCGCCGCTGTCTCTGGCGCTTGGATTTGGCGAGGTGACCATCACGAGGTACCTGGAAGGACAGGTGCCTTCGAAGGAATATTCTGATGTCATCAAAGAGGCGCTTTCATCCCCGGCATACATGAAGCGGCTCCTTGTGGAGAACCGCGAGAAGCTGACGGATGCGGCGTACAGGAAGGCATATGCGGCGGCCGAAAGCATTGAGAGTCTGTTTTCTGTTTCGGATAAGATGCTCAGCGTGATCGCATATATCTTCGAAAGGCTCGAAGAGGTGACGCCGCTGATGCTACAGAAGCTCCTTTACTTTATCCAGGGCGTTTATTCCGCACTTTATGGGAAGCCGATCTTTGAAGAGGATTGCAGGGCGTGGGTGCATGGCCCGGTTTATCCTGAGGTTTACGAACTGTTCCGGGATTTTAAATATAACCCGATCGAGGACGCGCGGTTTGCGCTGTTAGAGGGCGCGAAGGGTGCCTTGACGGAGGATGAGAAGCATGTGATCGATCTTGTTTTGAATACGTTTGGGATGTATGGCGGGAAGGTTTTGGAAAAGATCACGCACAATGAGGAGCCGTGGATGGAAGCGCGAAAGGGGTACGGAGACGGCGTCCCGTCCAATGAGGTTCTGCAGAAGGAGCGGATCATGAAGTATTACATTCTGATCAACCAGAAATACGGCATCGGCACGGAGGACGGCCTTAGGACCTATATCCATGATATGCTCGCGAAGGCATCGTGAGAGATGCCAGATTTAAGGCTCAGAAGGTTTCGGCCTTCTGGGCTTTTTGTTTCCGCAAGCAGTCGCGTCTGGGCTGCGCGGAAGCCCGCCAGTGCGTTTTAGCGGGGGGTATCGTGCGACAATTTTTATTGTGCCTGGGGCGTGGCGATGGTATAATATAACATGGGATGAAAGGAGGCATATTCCTTATGGGATTGATTATAAAGGAGCTGTCGAAGCGCATTCAGAAGACGGTCTCGCCGCTGACGGATAAGGTGCTGACGGGGTGGGACAAGGTGGTCGGCGCGGTGGACGTAAAGACGCAGCAAAGGCTGCGGAAGTTCATGGAGCAGGGCGACCGGCACACGCGGCTTTGGCTGGAGGACCTACGGGTCGAAGGGAAGAATTCGTTTGACGCAAAGAACGAGCGCGGGGACCGAAAGCTCCAGGTGCTGAAGGGCACGAGGAAGGGGAAGACGGTATATTCCGTGCACAGTCTTGTGGGGCGCGAACTGGCCTGCGTCGTGGAGAACATGCCGTTCCTGGACAAGGTGTTTAAGTCGGAGGACGCGTCCATAACATATGAATTATATGATGGCGAATTGAAGATTGGCGAGGCGGTCGTGGGCGTCACCGAGGCGCGCAGGGTAACGCTGAAGGGAAGCAGGCTTACGCTGGGCGGCAGGCCTTCTGAGATGGAGTTTTGGGTGCAGGATGACGAGGGCGAGATCGTGATGATCGCAGGTCCCACGCAGGGGCACCTGTGCCTGGAGATTGGGCAGCCCGCGAAGGAATTAGCCAGCGTTTTGATCGCGATCGCGGTGAATCTGGCGGCGAGAGCATATTAAAGAAAAAGGAGGACACACATTATGGCAGTAGATTCTATGTATTACGTTCACGAGGCGGACAAGGCGGCGCTGAAGGCGCTTCAGGCAATTCCGGGGTTTAGCGCGCTCATGAAGGCGTTCATGAAGGTTTGGAACGAGCGGCTGTTCCGCATTTCCAACATGTCGACGCACATCAGGCTGAGCGAGACGCAGCTCCCGAAGTATTATAATATGCTTCCGCCGATCTGCGAGAAGCTTGGGATCGAGGTGCCTGAGCTCTACCTCGAGATGGATGTGAGGCCGAATTCATATACCAGCGGCGAGACGAAGCCGTTCATCGTGATCACGTCGGGGCTTTTGAACAGTGTTCCGGAGGAGCTGATCCCCACGGTGCTGGCGCATGAGTGCGGTCACATCGCATGCCATCACGTGCTTTACCGCACCATGGGTTCCATGCTTTTGGATTCCACGAGGTCGGCGCTTTCCTATTTCCTGCCGCACGCAGGGCTTCTGACGCTCCCTTTGGTGGTTGGATTCTACTATTGGATGCGTTGCAGTGAGCTGTCGGCGGACCGCGCGGCGGTGATCGTGGACGGCGACGCGAAGAAGATGTCGGACGTGTGCCTGTGCTTTGCAGGATATGACAAGGAGATTGCCGGCGCTGCGAACAAGGAAGAGTTCATGAAGCAGGCGGAGGAATATCGTGAGATGATCAAGGGCTCCGCTTGGGACAAGACGCTGGAATTCTTCTCGTTGTTTAACGAGTCTCATCCCTTCACGGCAGTGCGTGCGCTGGAGTGCGTTGAGTTTGAAAAGAGCGAGCAGTTTAGGAGCATCATGGATGGGACTTATATGAACCAGCCGACGGGCGGTAGCGGAAGTGGCTTCGGCGGCTTTGGCGGCTTTGGCGGCGGCTCCGACAACGGCGGAGCTGACGGCGATGGCGCTGGCTCTGACGACACGTTGAAGGCGCCCTGGGTGAAGGATGATGAAGAGGATGCTGTCAAGGCAGATGACAACGCTAGCAACGCAAATTCCGCTCCGCTGAAGGCTCCTTGGGCAGATTACGCCGATGACGGCACGCCCGCTGGATCCGGTTCGGGCAGTGGCTCGGGTAGCGGTTCAGGCTTTGGTTCTGGCAGTGGCTCGAATTCTGGTTCGGGCTTTGGCGGCTTTGGCTCCGGCAGCTCCGACGAAAAGAAGCAGTGGTTTAAGTTTGACGGTACCATGCCTGATTTCTCTAAGTTTACGCAAGCCTTCAAGAAGTCCGGGGAGAGCGCAGAGCCCTCCGATTCAGCTCTCGCGGGCGACCTTCGAAACCTCAAGGCCCTCCTCGACGAAGGCCTGATCTCGAAGGACGAATATGAAGCAAAGAAGAAGCAGTTGTTGGGGTTGTAATTTAGCGTGTTAGTTGCGGCGGCCTGAGATCGCAGGCCGCTGCAACGCAGTTTATTAGGGGGAAAACTATGGGGAGTTTTCGGCTCTTGATTTTCATTGCGGTGGGCGCTTTTATTGTGGCGAAGCTTGCGAAGTTTGTCTGGCACATTGTGGAGCGGACGCATTGCAAGGCCACCGTACAAGGCCATTTTGTGTACCCGAATTACCGCACGATCATCAGCGGCAGGTACTTCACGCACACTTACGTGCCCGTCTATGAGTATGAGGTCGACGGCAAGATCTACCACGCGGAGATCGAGCTGCAAAACCCTGATCCGACGGCCTTCATGGGCAAAGTCGAAGTGGAATATGACACCGCCGACCCGACGGTGTGCTTCATCCTGAACAAACGCGGCACCATGATGATCAAGGAAGAACACTAGGTGAATTTTATGAAAGAATTGTCTGAAAAACAACGAACTGGAATCGGGATCTTCCTGCTGACCGTGCTCGGCGCGTTCGTGGGATGGGTCTACGAAATGATATTCTATCGAATTGACTTAGGGTATTTTATCAAACGCGGCCACGGCTTCGGACCGTGGCTGCCGATCTATGCCTTCGGCGCGCTGGGGCTCCTCCTCATCGTGACGAAAAAGAAGCTCCACCCCGCGGTGCTGTTCGTGTTGTCCGTGGTCGGCTCGGGCATCATCGAGTACGTGACCGGCTGGGTGCTGTACAACTGGATGGGCGTGCGCCTGTGGGATTACAATGTCGAGATCTGGAACTGGGGCAACATTGACGGCTATGTCTGCGCCCGCTCCGTGCTGCTCTTTGGCGTGTTCGGCGCCGTGTTTGGCGCGCTCATCGTGCCGCCGTTCATGCGCTTTGTGCAGAAGGCGAAGGCCCGCCCCCTCGTGATCGTGACCACCGTCCTCGCCATCATCGTCGGCGCCGACGTCATCTACGGCTACGTGATCAAATCCTTCATCAACGGAGGGCTGTAAACATAGGGCAACAGTCCAAAATCCCATCAAAATAAGAATTTTAAAAAACTTGTTTGTCCAACTTGAACAAACAAGTTTTTTGCGTTATAATAGTCGCAAAGGAGCTGATTGAAATGATCAAAGTTAATTGCGATTACAAGATAAAAGAAGATGTCCAGTTCATTTTGGAGGCAGAAAAGATCACTGTCGCTGAGCTTTCCGAGCGTACAAAGATATCCAGAACTACGCTGGAAGAAATTGAAGAAAAGGGTGTGACGACGGAAAGTGTTTGTGAGAAGCTCTATTCGTATGCATATGAAGAAAACTACAGGATCAATTCCGTCAAAGAAGAGTTCATGAAGGAGAAATCCAAGAATGTTCTGTTCCACGGCTCCAAGGCGGGCCTGTCGGAGATCACGATTTCTGGTGCACGGGCGAACTGTGATTTTGGAAAAGGGTTCTATCTCGGAGAAACCTATGCGCAGGCGCTGGCATTTGTTTGCGAGAATGAGAAGTCGTCGGTATATTCCTTTGCATATTCTCTCGAAGACCTCAAAATAAAAAGGTTTGATTGTTCCATGGAGTGGATGATGGCCATCTGTTATCACAGAGGCACGCTGGGCGCATACTCCAAGAATGCAATGGTTCGCTCGATCGTTGACGAAATTGAAGCATCGGATGTGATCATCGCGCCGATCGCAGACAATAAAATGTTTTATATCATGACGCAGTTTACCGACGGAGAAATCAATGCTGATGTGGCGCTGCATTCCTTGTCGGCATCCAGACTGGGGCTGCAGTATATTTTCAGGACGGACAAAGCCTTGGAAAAACTGACGCCGATCGAAAAACACTATCTGTGCATTCCGGAACGCGAAGACTGCAAGAAGCTATTAAATGAGCGAAGCTATGAGATTGACACGAAGCTGAAACTCGCCAAAAGAGAGTTTAGAACGGGGTTGTACATTGAGGAATTATTGAAATGAGAAAATTCGATCACAATGGTTTGTTGTTAGCAGAATATCAGGGGAAATTGTTTGAAAAGTCCACGGAACTGGGATGTTCTACTGGGATTTTCATGCGCCGTTTTTTGCATTCGGACCTGCTAAAAAAACTGGATGGTAATAATCCGGCGTCGCTCTCGCTGAACGTTCAGGACGGACTGCAGAGCATCCAAGAGCAATTTGGAGAGACGAACTACGGACAGGTGAAGTACTCTAAAAGCGCTATGTTTTGGATAGGCTACATGTATCGATATATTTCCTACACGAGGGAGCATTCCACGAAGTTTATCATGACGCTGTTCAGCTACAAGCAGATGAACGATGTTTATTACGCGTATCATACGCAAGATCCGGAGTGGTGCGTAAGAAACCTACTGGAACTCAACCATCTGTCGGAAAGTATTTTCGACAGGAATGCAAGACTAAAAAACATCATCATGGAAAAGGGAACCTATGAAACTTATTTGTCCAACTTGAACAAACAAGTTTGAGACGCAGGAAGGCAAGAGGAGACATCATGACATATTCAGATGATTTTATCGTCAGTTCGAGGCAGGGGCTGATGGACCTGATCGACAAGATCGGCTTCGTGCCCTTTTTTGAAAACGAGATCGAGGGCTTCTCGCTGGAGGAGCACATCGCCCGCGAATGCTGGTACGACGGCCAAGACCCCTGGCCCGCCTGGGAGTGGAAAGGCCCCGTCATCCGCGAACTGGGCTGCGCCTACGGCAAGTTCCTGCGCGGCAAGGCGATGTACGTCAGCGCCAAGTGGTTTCCCGATTTTGCGAATTTTCGCCGTGACGGATATGATTTCGACGCGCGTTACGACGACGGCCTCGCGTCCTACCACGACAAAGAACTCTTCGAAGTCTTGGATGCGAACGCACCGATTTTGTCAAAGGAATTGAAAAGGATTGGAGGATATTCTGGCGGCAAAGGCACCGCAAAGAAAGGTTTCGACACCTCGATCACGCGCCTGCAAAAGCAGTGCTATGTGATCATCAGCGACTTTGGCCACAGCACCGACAAGTTCGGCAACGAATACGGCTGGGGCATCGCGGAGTATTCCACCCCTGAAAAGTTCTTTGGCAAGAAGTTCACCGACGCCGTCTACAAACGCACGCCCGAGGAATCCTACGACCGCGTCGTGAAACATTTGAAGAAGATCCTGCCGCATGCAAGCGAAGAGGCAATACGGAAGATCTTGAAATGAGAATTGCTACCACTTGGTCCGCACCATAAGCTAAAAAACAAACACACATGCAAGAGTTTTTAGCTTTTTGATTTAGCCTGTAAGATTGAAGTGGCGAGAGTGCTTCTTTGGCAGAGGCTTGAAGAGTAACAAAATAGGAGACACAGACATGGAAGCACAACAAACTGGCGCCGTGAGCGCCCAGCAAACAGGTCAGGCGGAGGCGCGGGCTGGCGCCCCATGCGCCTTGCAAAACGGCCGGCCGGCGGATGAGACGGGCAGGCTCCCGCGGGAGATCAGGACCTACGACTTCCTCGACCGCCTTGGCATGGAATATCAGCGCACCGACCACGAACGCACTGACACAATGGAAGCCTGCAATGCAGTCGACCGCGTGCTCGGCGTGATCATATGCAAAAACTTGTTCCTATGCAACCGCCAAAAGACCGCATTCTACCTGCTCATGATGCCGGGCGACAAGAAATTCAAGACCAAGGAACTCTCCGCGCAGATAAACTCCGCGCGCCTTTCCTTCGCCGACGCCGACGACATGCTCAAATACCTCGACATCGAGCCCGGCTCCGTTAGCATCATGGGCCTCATGAACGACACCGGCCACGCCGTGAAACTCCTCATCGACGAGGACGTGCTGCGCGACGAGTGGCTCGGCTGCCACCCCTGCGTCAACACCTCGAGCCTCAAACTCCGCACCCGCGAAGTGATCGACAAATTCCTGCCGGCCGTCGGCCACGACTTCCAGACCGTGCACCTGGTGGGGGAGGATTGAAACACGCACGAATTACAAAGCACCTGAAGCTACAAACCGTGCAGAAATGGCAAACACCTGAAGCTGCAAATCGTGCAGAAATGGCAAGCACCTGAAGCTGCAAACCGTGCGGGAAATAGCAAACACCTGAAGCTGCAAACCGTGCGGGAATGGCAAACACCTGGGAATTCAAACTGTACCGGAAATGCAATCTCCCTGAAGTTGCAGAACATGCGAATGACATGGCGGTGCGGAAACACATGATAATGATTGAAAACCAGAACGGAGGGAACGAAACATGAAGAAAATCGCAGTTGTATGGTCCAGCCCGAACCTGGACGGCCTCACCGCATCCGCAAAAAACCAGTATATCAAAGGGCTTGAGGCGGCCGGCGCCGAAGTGACCGAGATCCACCTCAACCGCAAGAAACTCGAGCACTGCCGTGCCTGCGGCAATGGCTGGGGCACCTGCAACAAGACCGGCGCCTGCGTCCTGCCTGACGACTTCGGGGACATCTACCAGACCCTTGCCGATGCCGACGGCATCGTTTGGATCAGCGCAGTATATTGGTCCGACATGACCGAGGCTTTCAAGGCCTTTTTCGACCGCCTGCGCCGCTGCGACGCCACCCAAAATCATTTCCTCCGCGACAAACGCTGCATCCTCATGGCCTGCGCCGGCGGCACCGGCCGCGGCACCCTCGAATGCCTCACCCAGCTCGAACGCGGCCTCACCCACATGGGCATGCGCACCCTCGACCGCATCTCAATCATCCGCTACAACAAAGACCTCATTCTCCCGATGCTCGAATCCGCTGGCACCCGCTACATCGACGCCCTCGAGAATGGGTTTGATATGTATTACTAAACTATCGTGGTTTATTATGATTGCGGGGAATACTGAATGTGGAGGGAAAGATATATATGAAAGATGGCGAGAGAACAATCGAAGCTCGGGAAGCTATATTTCCGATACATTCTGATGAATACGAAGAACTGCTACTTGAAGACATTAAATATGCCGAGGAGTTGGATGAGCATAATTATGTTCTTGAAGGTGTTGTTGAACGCCTGACGAATATGGGCATAGAATGCGATGAAAAAGACCCTAAAAATGTGGTCAAATCCTTAAACAAACTTTACAAGGAAACCGGTGTATCTAATGAAGGGGCACCTAGGGCTGTAAAGAACTGGATTAATAATGGGATTCATGCAAATCCGGAACCAAGAAGAAATCTGTATAACCTGTGTTATGCAATGAAAATGAATGAAGAAGAAACAAAAGAATTCTTTTTAAAACATTTTCTGACCATACCATATAATTACAAGAACATTACGGATGCGATATTTTATTTCGGCGTAAAACAAGGCTTGGATTATAATGCAATTTCAGGGCTGTTAAGTGAATTCACAGAAGAAGTGCCAGTAGAAAACGAGGATTGTGAAAAGACGGAAGATATAGGCAATGCCATTCTGGACATATCGGATATTAATATATTTAGGGAGTACTTGCAGCTACATAGATACTCAAAACAGAAACAGTTTAACACGGCATCAAAAAAGATAAAAGAATTATTATATGCCAGTGCCATCTATGCTGAAAAAGAGCGTAAACTTAGACCTGAGTTACTTAGACGTTCGGTGGGCAACAATGCGAACCTTATGGATGAAATTAGCATTGTGAGAGAAGACGGAGACATTAATATTAGGGGATTGCTGTTTGTTATCTACGGCGGCCTCGAATTATATGGGAATTCATATGAAGATGATGACGCTACCGAGTCACATAGTATTTCAAAATCCACGATAATTCCTAAGCTCTTTAGAACGAATTTTCCTAAAGAGCAGGAATTTGCACGAATTGCAAAAAAAGAGGCATCACCGGATGTTTATCGAAAGGCACTAGTCATTTTGCATTTCTATTCCTTTTTTTCACGTATACTTTTTGGACCGACTGAGCATCTAAAGCCTATCGGGAGCGATAGAGTAAACGATTTAGAGCGCAGAACGGATGAACAACGAGAAGAAGATTATAATGATTTTGATCAACAGACTTCCGAGATTTTGGCGAATTGCGGATTTGTCCAATTATATGCCAGAAATCCTTTTGATTGGCTTATAATGTATTGTGCCAGGAGTTATAATCCGATACAAACGTTTCGCGAGTTGTTATCTAAAGCATCGGATGTATAAAATGGAATCCGTTTTTATAAAAAATCAGAGTGAAAGCAGTATACTCCAGTTAGGTGGTTTGTATGTCGTGCAGAACTGAGAATAACTCAGTCTGGCGTCCGCAATGGAGGCTTATACATGAGAGAGTGTTTGACAGACGGATTTGTGCTAAATAATCTCGAAAGATCTTTTTCCATCAAGGGGATAATTGGAGAAGGATCTTCTTGTATTGCATATGATGCAGTAAACCTAAGCACGGGGGATGCTTGTATAATCAAAGAGTATTATCCTGCTTTTTTGTTGTTGCATCGTGAAGATAATGGCATGTTGACTTGTAGTGATGATCAGAAGAAAAAGTTTGAAGAGGGTAAGAATTGTTTTAAGGCTGCAACAAAATGTCAAATTGAGATTAGGAATATGGCTGATCCAATAAACCAGATATTTCCGGTCATAGATCATTTTGAGTGTAACGGAACCGTTTATACGGCTGTCCCAAAATTCTCGGGGAAAACATACGCTGAGAACCAGAACCTTACACTCTATGACCGCATCCGGGTTTGTAAGTCTGTTACGGAGTATGTTTCAAGATGTCATACATTGGGATTTTTGTGTTTGGACATAAAACCTGCCAACATTTTTATTCTCCCAGAAACACCTGAACTAGTCATGCTGTTCGATTTTGACAGTATGAGGAGAGTGGACGACATTCAAAAAGGGGGTCTTTTTTCTTATACGCTCGAATGGGCGGCACCCGAACAGGTGATTCCCAGTGCATGTGCAAACATTTCACGAGCAACAGATATCTATGCATTGGGAGAATTGCTCTATTGGTCTGTGTTTAATCGCCATTCTACGGAAGCAGAACACAGCAGGGTGTCTTATTTTGAATATGAAAAATCGTTATTTCATAATGACATTAGCGATGATGCAGCACGAGTTCTGACGGAGATTTTTCACAATACTATAAGAGCTTCCCATAAAAACAGATATCAAACGGCGGATGAATTGTTAACAGAGTTACAATTACTTGTCATGGAGGTAATGCCGAGAAAAGTTAAGCTGCTTAATGTTATGCCTACCATGCCGACTTATTTTATCGGGCGAGATGAATGTCTAATTGCAATAGAGGAAAAACTGCATGCTAAACATGTCGCGATTCTGACTGGTATGGGTGGAATTGGGAAAAGTGAACTTGCAAAACAATTTATTCTAAAACACCAATATGATTATAAAAACATCATTTTTATGACTTATTCTTATGATTTGCAGACAATGATAAATGAAACGCATTTTCTTTCGGGCTGCGAGCAGAAGGATGAGGAAAGTGATGAACATTATTGTGAACGAAGGGTAAACCTGTTACATGAAATGCTGCCGGAAAATAGTTTGCTCGTAATTGATAATCTCAACGTGGAATTGGAGGAGATAAATCAAAAGCATATTTGGAAAAAGTTGAGCTCGATTGCGTGTGATCTGATTATTACCTCGCGTTGTAATCAGGCTATGTATGAGGAAGAGCAGATTCATGTAGGAGAATTGGAAAACAATCGTTTGGTTGAATTATTTTTGCACTATTGTCCTTTGGAAGGGGAAAGCTTGCGCTATGTTAGTGATCTTATCGAAATAGTCCAAAGGCACACGCTTGTTTTGGAATTGGTTGCCAAGCAAGTCAGATTTGGAATAAAGACTCCCGAAGAAATGCTGAAAGATTTATCGGGGAAGGGGCTTCTTGGCTTGAATGAAAATAAAGTTAAGTGGGCACTAGAAAATAGAACCGTAGCGGATCATGTGAAGACTTTGTTTTCCATGGCTGATATGGATGACAACAAGAAATCCATTTTATTCATGATGGCGCTTATGCCCGTATCCGGAATTGATAGAAAGGATTTTATGGCATTCTTTTCTTTTGATAACTACGAAACAATTAGATACCTTGTAGATAACGGATGGGTTCGAGAAAAAGATAATTTTTTAGACATTCATCCAATTATTGCTAGGATTATTGTTGCTGAATCAAGTGAAGAAAGCAAAAATGATATATATGCCGCAGCAATAAGGACAATTATCAACGAAACGATAGATAAACCGTTTAATCGTATTGGCCAATCTGTAGCATTGAGAACAAAAGCATTAGGAATAGAATGTCTTGCAGCGGCATTATACTTGGTAAGATATAATGGAATTGCTTCTAGATATGGAAATAAGCTGGAAAGATTAGAACTTTTGAGATATGCAGTTGCTCTTTTTGACAGTATATTTCCCAACGATGAATATGTTGCCATTCGAGAATACGCTTTTTCCAGATGTGTTTTATGTCTCATGTCTCTGGATCAAGAAGGCGATGTTGGCGAAATATGTATTGAAAGAATAAGAATCGCAAAAAAACATAACGACCTTTATATGCAAGCAGTTTGGCTGGGCATTTTGATTGAAACCAAAGCACCAAGTATTCAATTATTTAACATTAAAGATGTACTTAAAGAAATTTTGCCAATCGTATCTTTGGTTCTAAAGGCAATTATTGAACAAATAAAGAAAAAAAGATTAAATAAAGGACAACTATCGCAGGATTATCTCAAAAAACTGCATTATTATTATATGGCAGAATGGAATATGTATAGTAGATTGTCGATGCAATTTGCAAGAATAATGGAAGAAGCCGCGAAATATGAAGAGGGAGATATTTTTTATGACAAAGAATTGGGGAAAATAGGATTTTACTCAGGAGCAATCAAATGTAGGAGCCTCTGCACAAATCCTAATGAATTCAGATATAGTTCAAATAATGTAGTAATACACATAGATAAAGCTAAGCAATTTATCCTTAATAGAAATTATGAAGATGCTAGGAAAGAACTTTTAGGGATAGTGGGTTATTTTGCTGATAATGGAATAGCTAATGTTATCGAATTATACCAGGTACACAATATGCTCGGCCAAATTGCATTAATCCAAAAAAAATATGATATTGCAGTCAAAGAATTTGACACAAGTATGACGCTCGCGGATGATTTTGGAATTGAGAAAATCTATTCCACAAGAATTCTGTTAGCTAGGGCATGTGCATTACACGGAGATATAGAGCAGGCAAAACAGTATAATAAAAAGATTTTAGAAGATTTGGAGGAATCGGATGGTTATAAAAAGGAACTCTATAGGGCGGAAGTTATTTACAATACGGCAATCGTATACGAGGAGGAAGGTGATTTTCTGCTCGCTATAGCATATTATAAAGAAGCTGACAAGAGCTTTGATAAGGTTAAGAGCAAAAATTTGCTAAATCATCAATTGGTTGGAAAAGCAAGATCGTTATATCGGTTATCAAGAAGCAAAATGGAGCATTCGCAAGAATTCGAAAATGCAAATTTGGTACTTGCGCTAGCTTATTTCAACGAGGTATTAGGTGAAAATCATATTGAAACAACCAAATGCCGCGAATTGTTAGAAGAATATAAATCTAGAGGATAAAATATCCAATGCGTCACTACATACTAGATGGGCATGGTTTCTTGATATGGTGGTTATGGAATGTTAACGGTTAATGTGGTTCGGGTAACCAAAGTTCTTGAGGGTTTGCCAAAGTTTTTGAGGGTCAGTCGTGAGGGGCTGGCCCTTCTAAATGCCAACTTGTTGAGGGTTTGGCATGAGGGTCTGGTTTGAGGGGCTTTCGTGAGGGT
>JAEEVF010000013.1 GCA_016290775.1 Acetatifactor sp.
GGTTTTTTAAGACCGGGGCACAAAATGCCGCGGAAAACGTGTCCACGGTTCGGATTTTGCACAAGGAACGGTGCAAAATACCGCCTAATTGGTCAAATGCCGTGTCCACTTCCTGGGGTTCATTTTATGTTGGACGCTACCGCAATTTGCTAACAATAGAATGATGTGCGGTAACAAGGGGGAAATGCTTGAAAAAACCATACCGCAAGAAGGGAAGAGAACTTGTATCTGCGGTAGAACCGAGCGAGAGAGCGTGAAAAAAACTGTTTATACGGCAGAACTGAGCGAGAGAGTGTGAAAAAACAATTCACATGAATTAAATTACCGCAAGAGAGTGAAAAAAGCAAGAAAAAAGCTTGCGTGGAAATGAAAAGCTTTGGTGAGATGCCAGTGAAGTCGGTCAAACTGGCCGAACGGCAGCCTTACGAAAACGTAAGGCTGCCGTAAGAGAATTCCATGGACTTCTTTGACGCTTCGTGGTAAGATGGCATCATCAAGAGAGACAAAGCAAGACCGTGAGTGCTATGGAGCGGACGCCGCAAAAGGCTGGCACTTGCAGATCGCAAGATGCCATGGATCGGACGCTTTAGCCACTGGCGGAAAAGGAGTGATATCATGAGAGAACTTTTGCAGGCTGGATGTGAAATGTTATCGGACAACAAAAATGTAATCCGCAGTTACTTTAAGTGGGACTCGGAGTTGTTGACCATTGCGGGTGCCGTGCTTTTTACCAGCGCGGGACAGACCGTTGACATTGAAAGGATGAAGAACTGCAGGTCGATCTTAAAGAGTCATGAAGGAGGTGCTTCGGCGCTTCGCGGCAACATGGAGATCCCGGTGCTTGCAAAAATGGCAATGGCTCCGGATCCCGAGCAGTACCTGATCAAGCTGATTTCCGTATATGACGCCCTGCAAAGGGGCAGAATCTTTGCCTCACAATCCGTTGCGATGGCAGCACTTACAATCTGCGACGCCCTTCGCGACCGCGACGTAACTTACGTCATCGACCTCACGAGGCAGTTGATGAAGAGGATGAGCGAACGCCATCCCTTCCTGACGGGCGAAGAGGATACGCCCTGTGCGGCTCTCCTTGCCATGTCTGGCAGGAACGTGGACGAGATCATTGACGAGATGGAGACTTGCTACGCCATCATGAAGAAAAAGTTCTCCTTCCACAACGACGCAGTGCAGTCTCTGACCCAGGTTCTGGCCCTGTGCCCCGGCGATCCGATCAGAAAGTGCGAACGCGCAAGCGCCATCTACGACGCAATGGTTGCACGCGGGATCGCCTATGGCAAGGACTATGAGCTCGCCTCCCTCGGCGCATTGGTGACCATCGACATGACCCCGGAAGAGCTGGCAAATGAGATCGCTGACGCAGAACAGTTCCTGAAGATCCAGAAAGGCTTTGGGGATTGGAGCATGAGCAGGAAGACTCGATTGATGTTTGCGGCACTTCTGGCGGCGCAGGCATATTCGCCATCTAGCGTTGCCATGGATGCTTCCGTTCTTTGCTCCACCTTGTGCATCGTCATCGCACAGCAGGCCGCTGCAGCTGCCGCAGCCTCAGCCACCTGAGGCGCATAGGACACAAGAAGGTGCAGGAGATCATGACGAAGTACCGCCGCAGCCGCAGCCACCTGAGGCGCATAGGTCTGACAGACTCGCTGGGAAAGCTCAAGCCACCGAAGGTAGCACTCCCAACAGACACAAAAACAAGAAAAACAGGGAAAATCTCCCGTTCTGGCCCCGCCGCGCAAGTGGCGGGGTCATTGACTATTCAGGCAAAAAATGATAAAGTAATCGCAGAATGAGCACGAAAGATGAAGGTTAAAATATGGAATTTGGCAGCGTAGCATTTATATTGCGGTTTTTGCCGATCTTTTTCATATTGTACTTTGTGGTTCCCGGGAGGATGAAGAACGTCATCCTCCTTTTAGGGAGCCTTTGTTTTTACGCCTGGGGAAAGCCGATCCTCGTCATTCCGATGATCGTCAGTGCGATTTCTGATTTTATCTTTGGTCTTCGCATCGAAAAGCATCGCGGCAAGAGTTCGGCGAAGATCCTTTTGTTCAGCGCGCTCTTTTTTGACATGGGTCTTTTGTTCTTCTTCGGCTATGCGGACTTCTTTGTCGAAACGGCCAACACGCTCTTGGGAACGGGCGTCGGAAAGCTTGGCTTCCCTGCTCCCGTGGGCATCACGGTCTACACCCTGCAGACCATGTCCTATGTCATCGACGTCTACCGCGGGAATTGCAAGGCGGCAAGGAACATCCTGGAGTATGGCACCTTCGTGACCATGTTCCCGCAGTTGCCCGCAGGACCGATCCTGAAATATCGAGACATGCAAGCGTCCCTGCATCAGCGAAAGATGGATCTTTCCATGATCGCGACGGGCACGAAACGCTTTTGCGTCGGCCTTGCGAAAAAGGTCTTGGTCGCAGACGCGGCAATGCAGCTTTGGAACCTGATCCTGGAAGGAAAGCCGGGAGGAATGAGTATTGCAACGGCATGGCTTGGCATGGCAGCCTTCGGTTTTGCGATCTATTTCACCTATTCCGGGTATTGCGACATCGCCATTGGCCTTGCGGGTACAATGGGCTTTTCCTTCCCGGAAAACTATGATCATCCATACAGCGCCACCACGGTTACGGAGTTCCTTCGCAGATGGAACCTTACGCTGACCAAGTGGATGAAGGAGTATTTCTTCCGCCCGCTCACGGACGGCAAAAAGAATGTGTTCCTGCGGATCCTGGTCTTGGTGGCAACCTGGGGCCTGATCGGTTTTTGGTATGGCCCGGATTGGACCTTCGTGCTCTGGGGCGTTTGGCTGGTGCTCTTTTATGTCCTGGAAAAACTGTTTTTGGGAAAACTCATTTCGCTCCTTCCTCGGGTGGTTGGCTGGTGCTACGCCATGCTCGTGGTGGCGATCGGATGGCTTTTGTTTGCGCTGGATGACGTGAAGGATGCCTGGGCGTATCTTCAGGCAATGCTTGGCATGGACTGCTCCGGACTGATCGACAATCGTTTTTGGTTCCTGGTGAGGGAGTACCTTCCAACGCTCCTTTTAGGGACGCTGTTCTGCCTGCCCTTCATCGGCAGGATGCTTCGTCGCGTGGAGACCGGCAAAAGCGGCATGGCCATCGCGATCAAACGCTTGTTGGAAAAAGTTTATCCCGCAGTCTTTTTGCTGGCTTCGCTGGTATATCTCGTCGGCAGGGGCTGGTAGATTAAAGGAGTTATACATTCTTGGAGAAAGGAGGTTTTCGCATGGAAAATAAGAATAATGATCTCTTTACCATAGGCGTGGTTGCGGCGATCGTGTTTGTGTTTGCGCTTTTGGACGTGCTTCATCAGACGGGTTTGCTGAGCCGTGACGCGGCGCTTTCCACGGATCCCATGCCTGTTTACACCACGCAAAATTTCGTGAGCGGAAACTATCTCCAGGAATATGACAATTATGTCGCAAAGCATTTTTATAACGGCGAAAAGTGGGCCAGGATCGTCAAGAACCTGGAGCTTTTCTGGGGGAAACGCGAATTCGACGATGTGTATCTTGGCAAGGAGCAGACCTTCTTTGAAAGTCACGATGCGAAAACGTGGCAAGGCACGGCAGAGACTGACAGCCTTGCGCTTTTGGAACGCCTTTCGAAAGAATATCAGGCAAAGGTCATGCTTGTGCCCACCGCGGACGAGATCTGGAAGGAGCGCGTTCCCTCCTATGGCGACGTCCTTGATCAGAAGGCATACCTCGACAAAGCGAGGGCTACGGTGTCCGAGCAGGATTTTATCGACGTGTACGCCGTGCTTGAGGAGCACAAAAAAGAAGAGATCTATTTCCGCACGGACTCCCATTGGACGGCGCAGGGAGCCTACTATGCATATCTTGCCTGGTGGGAGAAGTCGGGCAGGCTCTTGCCATATTTTTACGATCTCGATCACATGGAGACGATCCTTGAGAATTACGTGGGACCGCTTGCGAAGCGTTCGGGCCTTGAGGTCACTGGCGAAGCTTTGCGCGTCTTTGAGGAAACGCTGGACAAGGGTGTCACCGTTACTTATGACGGCCGCGTCACCGTGCAGGGATATTATCGCCCGGAATATCTTGACACCAAAGAGCCCTATGGATATTTCCTCGGCGAGGGTTTTGGCCTGATCAAGATCGATACGGGGCTTGACCGAAAGAACAATCTCGTGGTCATCGGGGATTCCTATGCCAACGCCATGATCCCGCTGATCGCACCGCATTATTCGACTGTTTACGTCGTGGATCTGAATTGTTTCCACGGCAATCCATGGACGCTTCTTGACGAACAAAAGGCATCGGGCGCAGACGTGCTTGTGCTGCAAAGCGTTCCTGGCTTTTTGGATTCGTTTGTGAAAGAAGAGGACGTGGAATGAAGTCAATCGTTTTTGACATGGACGGCGTTTTGTTTGACACGGAACGCGTCTGCATGGAAAGCTGGGTGAACGTGGCAGAGCGCCGCGGAATGCCTGGCATGAGAGAGGTTTTTCCTTCGTGTATTGGCAGGAATGCAGCCGATGACGAGAAGATCATCAAGGATCATTACGGAGAGGATTTTGATTATCAGGGCTTTCGCAAGGAGACCTCCGAGGAGTTTTGGAGGATCATTGAAGAGGGGGGACTCCCCCAGAAAAAGGGCGTAAAGGAGCTCTTATCGTTCCTTGCCCAGGACGGCTGGAAGATCGGTCTGGCTTCGTCGACCAAGCGCTCGTCGGTCCTAAGTCACTTAGAGAGCGCCGGCATTCTGAAGTATTTTGAATTTATCATCGGCGGCGAGGAGATCGAGCATTCCAAGCCAGAACCTGAGATTTACTTAAAAGCTTGCGCGGGGCTTGACGCAAAGCCTTCTGAGACCCTCGCGATCGAGGATTCCTATAACGGCATCCGGTCTGCGAGCAGGGCAGGGATGATTCCCGTCATGGTGCCGGACATGTTGCCGCCCACGCCGGAAATGGAAAAGCTAAGCTGCGTGATCCTGCCGGACCTTATGGAGGTCCTTTCGTGGATCCGGGAGAGAGAGGAAAAAAGCATTGGCTAATTTAGGCATTCCGCAGAACACCATTGAGATCCTGCAGAAATACAAATTCAATTTTCAAAAAAAGTTTGGGCAGAATTTCCTGATCGACACCTCCGTGCTTGAGCGGATCGTTGCCGCGGCGCAGATCACGAAGGACGATTTCGTACTGGAGATCGGCCCTGGCATCGGCACGATGACGCAGTACCTTGCTGAGGCCGCAGGACAGGTGGTTGCCGTGGAGATCGACAAGGCACTGATCCCCATCCTGGAGGAGACGCTGGCGGAATATACCAATGTAACCGTCATCAACGCGGACGTGCTAAAGCTGGACCTAAAGCAGCTGGCGGATGAAAGAAATGGCGGTAAGCCCATCAAGGTGGTGGCAAATCTGCCCTATTACATCACGACGCCCATCATCATGAGCCTTTTTGAGAGCGGAACGCCCTTGGAGAGCATCACGATCATGGTGCAAAAGGAAGTGGCGGAGCGCATGCAGGTGGGCCCCGGCACGAAGGATTACGGCGCGCTTTCGCTGGCGGTGCAATATTACGCAAAGCCTGAGATTGTGGCGAACGTACCTCCCAATTGCTTTATCCCGAGACCGACGGTGGGCAGTGCGGTGATCCGCCTCACAAGGCATCAGGAGCCACCCGTCGACGTAATGGACGATCATCATATGTTTGCGCTGATCCGCGCCTCTTTTAATCAGCGGAGGAAGACGCTTGCAAACGGACTTTCCAACGCGCCGGAGCTTCACCTTACCAGGGATCAGGTGACGCAGGCCGTTGAGAAAATGGGCCTTTCCGCCACCGTGCGTGGAGAGACGCTGACCCTTGCCCAGTTTGCGGAGTTGTCAAACTTACTGAAAAATGCTTGATCAGGGCTTTTTTTTCTTGTTTACTTTTGACATGCAAAGCCTACTATGGTAAACTATAACTATCTATGAGTAGAATTATCTAAAGGGAGCAAACGACCGTGGATAAATATGAATATAAACACCTAGTGGAACAGATCCAGAACCTGATCGACCTTGGAGAATATGCGGAGGCGGCGGCCATCGCGGACAAGATCGACTGGAGAAGGGTCCGCAGCGTCATGACCCTTGGCACCATCAGCGATCTTTACAAGATCAACAATCGCTATGAAGACGCCCGGGACATCATGCTTCTTGCATATGATCGCAAGCCTGAGAACCGTCAGATCTGTTATTCCCTCTGTGAGTTGTACATCAAGACGGGAGAGCCCGTTGAGGCGGCTGAATTCTACAAGGAATTTGAAAAGCTCGCCCCCAAGGATCCGGGACGCTACATCCTGAAGTATAAGCTTTATGACGCTTACGACGTAAGCCTCGATGAGAAGATCGAAGTCCTCGAGAAGCTGAAAGAGGAAGAGTATCAGGAAAAATGGATGTACGAGCTGGCAAACCTTTATCACAGACGCGGTCTTGGCACCAAGTGCGTCGAGGTTTGTGACGAGCTGATCCTTTGGTTCGGCACCGGCAAGTACGTGAACATGGCGATGGAGCTGAAGATGCTCCATGAGCCATTAACGCCCGCGCAGCAGAAGAAATACGACAATCGTTTCCTGGCAGAGCAGGAGGAATATGCACAAGCCGCCCAGGAGAATCTGTCAATCGCGCAGGCGCATGAGCAGCAACAGGTAACAGCCAGGATCACCCATGAGTGGAATGCCGGCGACGTGGAGCAGGCAAACGCGGAAGCAATGGGCCAGACTCGCGTGTTCAACGTGGATGAGGTGCGTCGCCAGACGGGATATGCAGGCCACGATGACATGGACATCCAGGTGAAGACCGTTGGCCTTGGACAATATGACACCATGAACCTTCAGGCAGAGCTTGCAGAAGGTTTAAGAGAGGTTCTTGAAAATGAAAAAGCTGCGCCTTCTTCGAATGCGCAGGAGAACGTGTTCCAGACCACCCGCATTCTTCCCGTGATCGATTCTGATTCGGGACCGCTCGATCTCCCCGTCATGGAAGGCGTGGAGGATGAGGACCTTGAGTCGGAGCCCATTGAGGCAAAGGCACCTGAAAAGGTGGAGGCAACGGAGGTCTTCTTCGAGAACAATGGCGGCATGATCCAGGATGAGAATGGATATTTCCATGACGCCGCCGAGCTTTCGAAGGACCAGCTTTCGGATCAGGTCATGGCGCAGATGCGAAAGGACGAAAAGAAGTCTCTCGAGAAGGAGGCCATGACGGCACAGCCGCCGGAGCGTCTCGCAAAGGTTTTGACGCAGGAGGCAGACGGGCAGTTAAAGCTTGTCGTGCCTGAACATAAAAAGCTCGAAAAGCAGATCACGGGCCAGATCAGCATCGATGACATTCGTGCTGAGTGGGAGATGATGAAGCAGGAGAGCCAGGCGAAGCAGGAAGAGGAAACTCGCCAGCAGATGCTAAGGCAGACAGGACGCATGTTCACCGAGTTTGAGGAAGCGATCCGCGACAACATCCTCAAGAACATGGAGGATCAGATCGATCCCGCGACGCTAAAAGCGCCTCAGGGCGGAACTGCACAGAAGGCAGTAGCACCAGTTGCAGACTTGTCGGTTGAAGATTGGGAGATGGAGAACATCTCTCACGAGGAATTCCATGATGCCAGCCAGGAGCAGGGAGCCGGGGCGGCAGAAGCGAGGGCACCGTTCTTTGGAGCAGTGGAGGCAGCTGTTGATGAGGCAACCGAAGAAGCAAAGGAGACCGTAGAGGAAGTAACGGAAGAAGTAAGTGAGACTGCAACAGAGGCCGCACAAGCAACAGATGCAGCTCTGGCTGAAGCGCAGGAAAGCGTTGATGCAGTGGCCGAAGAAGCACAGGAGACTGCAACGGAAGCTACGCAGGAGTTCGCAACAGAAGCCGAAGAGGCACAGGAAGCCGCGACGGAGGCGGTGCAGGAAGTAGCTGAGGAAACGAGTGAGTTCGCAACCGAAGCTGCGCAGGAAGTACAGGAAATCATGACTGAGGCCGAAGAGGCACAGGCATTCGCAGAAGAAACGGCGCAGGAATTCGCTGCCGAGACTGAGGAGACACTTAGCGACGCGGCGAAAGAATATGGCGAGGTGGCCGAGGAAGCAGAAGCGACCGCGACAGAAGTAGCGGAAGAAGCGCAGGAAGCCCTGAATGAAGCAGCAGCAACGGAAGAGGCGCAGGAAGCCCTGAACGAGGCTGAAGCTTTGGCGCAGGCATATACCGAGAGTACCTTTGCCGCATTTGCCAGAGAGAAAAGAGAAGCGGCATATGCGCAGGAAGAGCCCGAGGAAGGAGAGGTCTCCTTTGAGTGGGGCGAGGAAAGCTTTGGCGCAAGCTCCGAAGCAGCAGGCGAGTCCGAGGAAGCGCAGAGATTTGCCGGCGAAACCGAGGAAGAAGAGTCCGCACGTCCCATGGAGGGAAATGCTTTCTGGCGTGCGAGCCGCGAGGAGGCAGACGAGCCTACCGCCGGCGGTATCGACTTTGAGACGTTGCCGCAGGAGGACGTGGTTCTTCCAGAGAGCACCTTTAGCGAAAAGCGTGCCATTGAGGCAGAGCGCATGAAGGAATTTGAGGAGCCTGACGACGATCAGATCACCCATGAGATCCCTCAGGCGACCCGCAGTCTTTCCCCTGAGGAAGAAGCGCTTTACGCGCCTTGGATCCGCGACGACGCCGACAGAGAGCAGCTTGTCAGCGCCATCGATAACGTGTCCATGGCTGCTTACGTTGGCAACCTGATCATCACGGGCGAAGCGAGCCTGAACACGCTCGATCTTGCCAAGAAGATGATCAGCGAGATCAAGCAGAATGACAGCAATCTGACCGGTAAGGTGGCTAAGATCCCCGGCCAGTCCTTGAATAACAGGGACGTCAATGCGTTGATGGACGGCCTGCAAAACGGCGCGCTCATCATCGAGAAAGCGACGAACATGAACGACACGGCAGTGGAGAACCTCTATCGCAACCTGCAAAGAGAGAACTTTGGCGTGATCGTCGTTCTGCTTGACACCAGGAAGAACGTCAAGAAGTTCCTTCGCAAGCACGAGGAACTCCGTCCGCTGTTCAACGTAAGGGTGGATGTGCTGCCTCTTAGCAACGAAGCGCTGGCAGATTTTGCGAGACAATATGCAAACGAACGGGAATTTTCCATCGACAACCTTGGAATGCTTGCATTACATACCAAGATCGATGAGCTTCAGACGGCAAATCACGCCGTAACGTGTGATGACGTGGAGAAGATCATGGAGGAAGCCATTGACAGTGCTTCCAGAAAGACGCTGGGACATTTCTTTGACATCATCTTTGGCAGGCGCTATGACGCAGACGACATGATCATCATCACGGAAAAAGATTTTATGACCTGATGGATCGGAGGGTTTTCGCATGGCTGAATCGGGTGCGAGGGTGTTCATCTCAAAGACGGATCAATATCTGTTCGGACAGGGAACGCATTATGAAATCTATAAAAAGTTAGGAGCCCATCTTTCCTTCGAAAATGGACAGCCGGGCACCTACTTTGCCGTATGGGCACCGAATGCGCAGGCCGTTCACGTGATCGGTTCCTGGAGCAATTGGAACGAAGAAGCCCATGAAATGAAAAAGATCGGGGACGGCGGCATTTGGGAGCTTTTCATCCCGGGCGTCGGTGAAGGCGGCATTTACAAATACCTGATCACCGCCGGGGACGGAAGAAAGCTCTACAAGGCGGATCCCTATGCGAATTATGCGCAAAAAAGGCCCGAGACGGCCTCCATCGTAACGAATCTGGAGGGCTTTGCCTGGAAGGATCAGAAGTGGATGGAAAAGCGCGACGCGGAGGATTATACCAAGCGTCCCATGGCCATCTATGAGTGCCACATAGGATCTTTCATGAAGCATCCTGACGGCACGGAGGATGGGTTTTACACCTACAGGCAGTTTGCGGACCGCCTGGTGGAGTACCTGAAGGAAATGAAGTACACGCACGTGGAGCTCATGGGCATCGCGGAGCATCCCTTCGACGGTTCCTGGGGCTACCAGGTAACGGGATATTATGCACCGACCTCGAGATATGGCGCGCCCAAGGATTTCATGTACCTTGTGAACGAGCTGCATAAGATCGGCGTGGGCGTGATCCTGGACTGGGTTCCCGCGCATTTTGCAACGGATGCGCACGGCCTTGGACAGTTCGACGGCACCTGCATTTATGAGCATCCCGATCCCCGCAGGGGCGAGCACCCCGACTGGGGCACCAAGATCTTCAACTATGCGAAGTCGGAGGTCAAGAACTTCCTGATCGCGAACGTGCTGTTCTGGCTGCGAGAATTCCACGTGGACGGCATTCGCGTGGACGCCGTGGCTTCCATGCTGTATCTCGACTACGGCAAGAAGGAAGGGCAATGGCTGCCGAATCAATATGGCGGAAATGAAAACCTTGACGCCATCGAATTCTTCCGTCACATGAATTCCGTGGTGCGCGGCACGTATCCCGGATTCCTGACCATTGCGGAGGAATCCACTGCATGGCCGAAGGTGACCGGCGACATCGGCACGGACAGCCTTGGATTCTCCTTAAAGTGGAACATGGGCTGGATGCATGATTTTTGCGAGTATATGAAGCTGGATCCCTTGTACCGTAAGGGCAACCACTATGCACTGACCTTTGCGATGACATATAACAGCAGTGAGAAGTATATCCTTCCGCTGTCCCACGACGAGGTGGTGCACTTAAAATGCTCCATGGTGAACAAGATGCCGGGCTATGCGATCGACAAGTATGCAAACCTTCGGACGGGCTATACTTACATGTTCGGTCATTGCGGGAAGAAGCTCCTGTTCATGGGCCAGGATTTCGGACAGGAGCGCGAGTGGAGCGAGGCCAGGGAGCTGGATTGGTACTTGCTTGGAGAGAAGAACAATCAGGGTCTTAAGGATTACGTGAAAGAGCTTCTTTTGGCTTATCGCAAGTACCCCGCATTATATGAATTCGACAATAGCTGGGAAGGCTTTGAGTGGATGAATGCGGACGACAAGGACAATAGCGTTTACTCCTTTGTGAGAAAGGCTTCCACGGGGAAGAACAGTTTGTTGTTCGTCCTGAACATGACGCCGATGAAGCGCGAGAATTATCGCATTCCCGTACCGGAGAAGAAGAAATATAAGCTCCTCTTAAACAGTGACGAGGAGAGGTTTGGCGGTTTTGGAAACGAAGTGCCTGCGCAGGTGATGGCCGAGGACAAGCCTTGGCATTATCAGCAGCAGTCCATCGCAGTGGATCTCCCGCCTTATGCAGCACTGGTTTTCGTGTTCTGATGCAGAAAAACAAAGTGGCAGGAGCATCAAAAGCTCCTGCCCTTTTTGTTTCGTTTGGAGTTTAGGAAGAACTTTTTGGATGATTTTGCGTCTTATTGCTTGGAGGTGATTTGAGATGAGAAAGAATATACTTTGGAGAGGGATCGCACTGCTTGCCGTGAGTGCCATGCTTGCAGGGTGTTCGGACACGGGAGTGGTTGAAAACACGGGAAGCATTGGCGATGGGACGCTGACGCAAAGCGAGGCCGACATAACCCCAGGCTCGTCGGAAGCATCGCAAGCCTCGGCGGAATCGCAGTCGTCGGAAGGAGAGGAGCAAATGGATGAAGTAGACGTTGAGATCGTGGATCTGGAGGAACCCCACATAGATCCCATGAACTTGAAGAATTCCTGGCAAAGGGCTGCTTTCTTTGCGGACTGGGTCTATGCGGAACAGAAAAAGAACACGCTGATCAGTCCTTTGTCGCTCAACATGGCGCTTGGCCTTGTGGCAGAAGGCGCCAGCGGTGAGACCGCAAAACAGCTCCATGAGTACCTTGGCAGGGAGGATTACACTTCCTACGTGGATCAGTACATGGAATTTGCGGAGGGCCTTACGGTAGAGAAAGGCGAAAACCGCTACAATGATGCATATTCCTTCCGCTATGAGATCGCAAACTCGCTTTGGGTAAATCAGGAGAATCAGCTCCTTTCGGACTATCAGAAAAAGGTACAAAAGGCCTTTCGCGCAGAGGTACAGCCCGCTGATTTTGACGTGGATGTTTCGGGTACGGTCCAAAAGATCAATAATTGGTGCAGTGAGAAGACGCACAAGCTGATCCCGAGGATTGTGGAGGAAACGGACATTTCCTCTTCGCTTAAGGCAATCCTGATCAACTCCCTGTATTTTGAGTCCCCTTGGGTGGATCAGTGGCACGTGAGTGAGGGCGAGTTTACGGCCGCAAGTGGCGATAAGACGACGCAGGATATGCTGTTTGGCTCGGCTGACTTCTACTACGAAAATGACAAGGCAACCGCGTTTTCGAAGGCATATTCCAACGGATTCCGCTTTATTGGGATCCTGCCGAAGGAGACAGGGGAATTCAACATTCTCGACCTTGACCTTGAAAGCCTGATGGCTTCGGAGTATGATGAATACCGCGTGAGCGCAAGGATGCCCAAGCTGAATTTTGACACCACGGAAAGCGCGGTTGAGAGGATCATCAAGGCGCAGGGCATTGAGCTTCCGTTTAGCCTGAATTCGGAGATTGACGGCATTATCGAGAACAACAATCTTTACATCAGTCAGATCGTGCAAAAGTGCAAGATCGAGCTGGATGAGAACGGCACTAAGGCAGCAGCCGTGACGGCCATTATGATGAAGGCGACTGGCATGGCACCGCAGCAAGAAGTCAAGGAAGTGATCCTCGACAGACCTTTCGCATTCATGATCTATGACACCAGGAATAATGAGATCCTGTTCCTTGGAAAGGTGACGGAGCCTTGCAAAGAAACGGATTAAGACGATAGTAAATGCATGTAAATAAAGGCAGGGCGCTTTCGCAGTTGCGATGGCGCCTTGTTTATATTGATTTGACAACGAACTTTTCAGGAAATACAGGTCTTTCGGCCGCACTTTTTAAAAATCAGGAAAAATGCCTCGTTCATAATTCACAAACTTCATTTTTTTGCAAAAAGCCTATTGCAATTCCCTTCAAGCCCCGCTATAATCCGATTTACAGTCTTAACTTTCCTCGGAACAATTCGTTCCAAGTTTTCATGACAATGAAATTTAATTACGGAGTACTTGCCTATGGAGAAAGAAACTCTCTTTGTTTTTGCGCTCTGCGCATTTTTGTGTATGACTTCGTTTTGGGATCTTAAATTCCATCGGATCCCAAATTCCCATTGCACCGCGATCGGTATTCTTGGCGTTTGCGGCGCATACCTCCTTGGCGGCGTGGGGGGCGTGCTTTACTACCTTGTTTGCGGAGGCCTTGTGATGCTTGTATTTTATCCGCTCTTTCGGATTGGTACCATTGGCGGCGGGGACGTCAAGCTCTACGGCGTCTGCAGCGGTTTTTTTCCAAGGGACAAGATATTGCTCTTTTTGTTCTTTTCGCTTCTTGTCGCGGCGATTTTCGGCATCGTGCGTTTTGTGAGAAAGGGCGACGCGAAGGAACGGTTCGCGTACCTGATCTCTTACGTGAAAGAGGTTCTTGACAGTGGGCAGTGGAAGCTTTACTGGAAGGACATGAATGAAAAAAAGAACGCTGGCATCTGCCTTGCAGGGCCCATCTTGATCAGCGTTTTGTTATATGCGGGAGGATATTATTAAAACATGAAACAGGAAAAAGAAGTGATCTTAGCCCTGTGTGACGGCGAGGAAGAATATGCAAGATTGTTGACGGAGTACATGGAGCATCAGCAGCTCCCATGGGTCATCCACACCTACACGGACGTGGAAAGGCTTTTGGAATCGGAAAAGGAAGTGGACCTTCTGGTGGTCGCTGAGTCCACCTATCAGGAGGAGCTGGGGACCTTGCGGCCAAAGCGCATGATCATCCTGAACGAGAGCGGGATCGTGCGGAACAGGGAACTTCGCTACGTCAACAAATATCAGCAGGCGGACCACGTGGTGAGAGAGTTGCTTGCGGTGTATCTTGAGATCGCGACGCAGGTGCTGCCAAGGCTTGCTGCGGAAGGGAACACGTGCTTTATCGGGTTCTTTTCACCGGTGAGAAGATGCATGCAGACACCCTTTGCGCTGACCATGGCGCAACTTCTCGCAAGAGATCATAAGACGCTTTATCTGAACTTTGAATACTTCGCCGGCAACCAGGAACTTCTCGCGGACGCGCAGACAAGGGATCTCGCGGACCTTTTGTATTTCCTTAACGCAGAGTCGGAGAAGTTTGCACTGCGACTGCAGAGCATGGTGGTGCCCATCGGTCCTTTGGATTACGTGCCGCCGATGAAGTCCGGGCAAAACCTCCTTGGCGTGACGGTAAAGGAGTGGATGACCTTCTTGAAAAAGCTGCAGGAGCTTGGGAATTATGCCTATGTCGTCATGGATCTGAGTGAGTGCATGCAGGGCCTGTTCGACGTGCTTCGCGTCTGTCGCCTGGTCTATACCGTTACGATGGAGGACCGCGCGGCCAATGAGAAGCTGACGCAGTACGAAAAGGCTTTGGAGCAATATTCCTACGAGGACGTGCTTAGAAAGACGAGGCGTTGTGCCTTGCCAAGGATCCACCATCTGCCTGCGGAGCTGCAAAGCTATGACAGAGGGGAACTTGCGGAATATGTTTCACTGCAGATTCAGGAATTTCAGGAGGATGAGGAATGACAGACCTGCAATCGATCAAGCAAAAGGTGCGGGATCGCGTCCGCGAAAAGATGGATTACGGGCGGGACTATCAGGACGATGAAGTGGGCGACCTGATCGACGAGGAGATGTTAGAGAGCCCCGAGATGGCGTGGCTTAGCCTGGATCAGAGACTTCGTTTGAAGCGAGAACTCTTTGATTCCATGCGAAGGCTGGACGTGCTGCAGATTTTTGTGGAGGATCCTTCTGTCACGGAGATCATGATCAACGGCATGGACAACATTTTCGTGGAGCGTGCCGGAAAGCTTTCAAAGCTCGAACTCTCCTTTGACTCCAAGGAAAGGCTGAAGGACGTCATACAGCAGATCGTGGCGGGGTGTAACCGCGTCGTGAATGAGGCTTCGCCCATCGTGGACGCAAGGCTTTCGGACGGTGCCCGCGTGAATGTCGTGATGGATCCCGTGGCGCTCAACGGACCGATCGTAACGATCCGTCGCTTTCCCAAATCGCCCATTACCATGGAACAGCTCCTTGCGTTTGGCTCGATCTCGAAGGAGGCGATGCAGTTTTTGGAGCAGCTGGTCTTGGCTCATTACAACATCTTCATCAGTGGGGGCACCGGCAGCGGAAAGACCACGTTTCTCAACGCACTTTCCGCCTACGTTCAAAAGGATGAACGCATCATTACCATCGAGGACAGCGCTGAGTTGCAGCTCCTGGGGGTGGACAATCTGGTCCGCCTTGAGACAAGGAATGGAACGACCTCTGGCTGTAGGGAGATCGGGATCCGCGAGCTGATCCGCACCTCGCTGCGTATGCGGCCCGACAGGATCATCGTGGGCGAGGTGCGCGGCGCTGAGGCGCTGGACATGCTGCAGTGTCTGAACACGGGCCATGACGGAAGTATGTCCACGGGCCATGCAAACAGTGCGAGCGACATGCTCTCACGCCTTGAAAACATGGTGCTGATGGGAGCGGACCTGCCACTGGCGGCCATTCGTCAACAGATTGCCTCAGGCATTGATCTGATCGTGCATTTGGGGCGTCTTCGGGACAAGACAAGGAAGGTTTTAGAGATCGCGGAGGTGTTGGGATATGAAAATGGAGAGGTTGCGATTGCCCCGCTGTTTTCCTTTGAGGAGCAAGGACAGGGCGATGACGGAAAGGTCGTCGGGAGGCTTGTCCGAAAAGGAGAACTTACGCACAAGGGGAAGCTACAGGCGGCGGGATTATCGACAGTATGAGTTTTCCCCGAAGGAGTTTGCTTCTGCCGCAGTGCTTGCGGCGTCGATCATTCTTTTTTTCTCTTGGTTTTTCTACCGAAATTTCCTGTTTGCAATATTGCTTTCCCCGATCGCCGTGCTGATCGTGCGCGAAGTGCGAAAGCGAAAAGGCGAGAAGGTGCGCGAGTCCCTGACGGAGCAGTTTAAGGAGTGCATCCTTTCCGTTTCCGCGTCTCTTCAGGCGGGATATGCCGTCGAAAACGCTTTTATGGAAAGCCGTGAAGACATAAGAAACCTTTACGGCGAAAGGTCGGAGATGTACGAGGAGCTGGAAGGGATCCGAAGAGGGCTTGTGATCAACATCTCCCTCGAAGAGCTTTTGCTCGATCTTGGGGCGAGGAGCGGATGTGAGGAGATCGCGCAGTTTGCGCAGATGTTCTCGATCGCAAAGCGTGGCGGAGGAAGTCTTTCAGAGATGATCAGCACCAGTGCCAACTTGATCAGCCAGAAGATCGAGGCCAGAAGCGAAGTCGGAACGATCCTGGCGGGGCGAAAGATGGAGCAGAACGTGATGCGGCTCATGCCTTTTGGGATCACCTTTTACGTGGGCAGCACCTATCCCGGCTTTTTTGATCCTTTGTATCATGACCTGTCCGGGATCGCAATCATGACGCTGTGCCTTGCGTTATATATTGCAGCCGTCTGGGTCGGCGAAAAGATCTTCCAAGGGATCTGGAAGCAGCTAGACGGGAAAGGCGTTGTGGCACCCCTTGCAGTCATGCGAAGGGAAGGCATTCTTGGAAAGGCGGCACGCATCGGAGAGGCGGTCTACGAAAAGGTTTCCCGGGGAAAGACGCCAGGACCAGGTGAGGAAAAGGTCAGGCGTTATTTGGAGGTTTTATATCCCGAGGAGAACAGGGAAAGCCTTCTTACGCGGTACTTTGGTGGAAAGCTCGGCATGTCGGCGCTGCTTTTGGGCGCGGGAGGATTTCTGTCGGGGATCCTGTTTGCGAAGCAAAGCCTTGGAGGGGGCGACGGGCCGGCGCTCACGCTGTTTCTCCTTACGCTGGCGGCTTCGATCGGAACTTTTTTTCTGACGGACAAGGATCTTGGAGACCAGATGAAAAAGCGGAAGGACCTACTCATGATGGGGTATCCCAATTTCGTGCATTCCCTTGCCTTGTACCTCATTGCGGGGATGACGATCCGCGGCGCCTTTTCGGAGCTGGGGAAAACCAATGATCTGGCACTTCGGACCGTCCGTGAGATCGGCGCAGGCCAGTCGGAGGTCACGGCATATGAAAGGTTTGGGAAGCGCGCGGGGGTTCGGGAGTACGTAAAACTGAGCACGCTCCTTTGTCAGAACCTGAAAAAGGGGAATTCGACGCTTCTTGCAAGACTTGAAGAGGAAGCGATGCTCTCCGCGGAGAGCAGGATCCAAAGCGGCAAGCGCCTGGGGGAGGAAGCAGGAACGAAGCTCCTCATCCCGATGGTCATGATGCTTGCAATCGTGATGCTGATCATCATGGTCCCTGCATTTTCCATGATGGGAGTATAAAAACAAAAAGAAAGAGAGGGTAAACAATGCTTAGAAATTTTAAGGACCTTTGGAAGGATGAAGAAGGAATGGGAACGGTGGAGGTGATCCTCATCATCGTTGTTTTGGTGGGCCTGGTACTCATCTTTAAAGAGCAGATCACCAAGATCGTGAATTCCATTTTCAACAAGATCACCAAGCAGACGGATAAGGTATGATGCAGGCAAGAAAGCAGATCCCTGCCTATATGACGGTTTATCTGGCGCTCACGCTTGGAGTATTGGTCACGCTGTGGATGGCGCTCATGGAGGGAGCACGCCTGGGCGCCATCCAGCTCAAGGCCTTGTGCCTTGCGGATGCTTGTACGGACAGCGTTTTGGCGGAATATCACAGAGAGCTTTTCAAGCGTTACAACCTGCTTGCGGTGGATTCCGCCTATGGTACGGGAAACATCGGAAGAACCAATGTGGAAGGGCGGCTGGTATATTATCTCTCCATGAATCTTCCCGGCGAAAAGCCCAAGGGATATCTGACGGGACTTCCCGTTTCAGACTTCCTGGGCCTGCACCTTGCGGGCGCTGACGTTACGGAGTATACGCTGCTTTCCGACGAACGCGGTGCGGTTTTTCGAAGGCTTGCGGCGCAGGCAGTGGAAGATGACCTTGGCGTGAACCTGGCGAAGGAGGCAATCGCATGGACCCAGTCCATTCAGGCATATCATTTGGACACGCGTGACGTGGAAGCGGAAAAGCGGGCTGTCGACGCGCAGATCGCAAGCTATCAGGGGAAGGAGATCGAAAAGGGAAAAAAGCTCGAGTTTGAAAGCCCGACTGCCGTCGTGGACAGGCAAAATAAGTCGATCCTTTTGTGGCAGACCCTTGGAAATCAAGGGGTTTCAAGAAAAATGCTCAATCGCGCTTCTCTCATCAGCCAGAGGAGTAAGACGGGGGCGCAGGCATATGGCAATCTGTCTTATGGCGAGGCTTCTGCGTCGGAAAAGCTCACGGAGCGCGCATTGTTTGGGGAGTACGTGCTTTCCTACATGGGGAATTTTCGAAAGCCACGGAAAGGAAACGTGCTGGACTATGAAGTCGAGTACGTGATCGCCGGGAAAGAAACCGACGCGGAAAACCTTAGCAGCGTGCTCGGCCGGATCCTGGCCATGCGGGAAGCGGCCAATGCATTGTATCTTTTCGCTGATGAGAAAAAGTCCGAGGAGGCGCGCGTCGTGGCGTTGGCGCTGAGTACGATCCTCTGCGTCCCGGAGCTGGAGGAGCTCTTTCATGCGACGATCCTTTTTACTTGGGCATATGTTGAGAGTCTGTATGATCTTAGGCTTCTTCTTGCGGGCAACAGAGTACCGCTCTTTAAGGACGAAAAGAGCTGGCATTACAGCCTCGGGAACATGCTGGCAGGTCTCTTTGAGACTAATTCACAGGGCTCGCAAGGTGGCGGAATGTGCTATCAGGATTATCTTCGGGTCTTGCTTCTTCTGGCTAACGAGGAGGATGCTTCTTATCGCGCCATGGACATTGTGGAAGGGAACGTTCGGCTGACGCCGGGGAACGCGAATTTCCGCATGGACGGGTGCTTCGTGAAAATGAAATGTAAGGTCTCCATGTCCAGTGGCTATGGGTACAATGCCGAGGTCTGGGAGGAGAAATTTTACTAAAAAGAAAGGTGTGCGGCGATGCCTCATATGCGGGACAAACATCCCAAAACTATAAAAAATAAAGGAAAAATCAAACAAGCCGATTCTTTGAATCTTAAAACAAATCCACCCGTAGTTTCCCATAAAAGTTTCTTCCAATCCGTATATGGGGTATCGCTGCGCATCTTTCGAATGAAAAAATCTTTTCAAGTGAAAACACTTTGGCAAAGAAAAACTCTTTTGCAAAGAAAAACCGTTTTGGCTTCCATGACCGTGGAAGCATCGCTGGTTCTGCCGCTGTTTCTTTTGTTTTTCCTGACGCTGAGCGGAGGACTTGAGATCCTTAGGTTCCAGTCAAGACTTGACGAGGCGTTGTGGAAGCTTGGAAGGGAGACCTGTGTCTACGGAACGATCCTGAAAGCAGGGCAGGATGGGAAAAACCTTGACCAGGAGGAGGGTAAAACGGCACTCTCGCTCGCTGGCGATCTTGCCTTTGACTATGGTTACGTCAAGGGGAGACTAAAGGCCCTTCTTGGGAAGGAGTACCTTGCCGAAGCACCGATCTTTGGCGGCATTGACGGCATGCAGTTTTGGCAGGGCAGCATTGCAAATCCGGACGATACCGTCAGGATCTACGTCAATTACAAGGCGGAGCCGCGCTATAGTCTGCCGGGCTTTCGAAAACTCCGCATGGAGGATCATTACTTCGGCAGGCTTTGGACGGGGTATGAACTTAAGGAGACGGGCAATGAGCTGTTTTATCTCGCGGAGAATGCGGAAGTATATCACAAGGATGCGCAGTGCACGCACCTAAAGCTCAGCCCGTACCAGGTGAGCAAGCGGTCGCTGGAAGCGTCCGTCAACGAAAAGGGTTGTCATTATCGCGCCTGCAGTTATTGTGCGGTGGGCGCGATGCCAAGTGAGCTTTGGATCTCGCCAGAGGGCGACTGCTATCATTACACGCGGGACTGTTCTGGCCTGAAAAGAACCGTGAGAGCCGTGACGTGGGACATTGCCAAGGAATATCGGCCCTGCTCGCGGTGCGGAAATTAAGGGGGAAGGCGAAATGATATTATCCATGATTGCCATTAGTTATCTTGGGGTTCTTGCGATCATTGACGCAAAAAAGAGGGAGCTGTCCTGGTGGGTGCTGGCGTCGGGAGGCGTGTTAGCGATCCTTTGCGCGGGATGTTTGCTTGCCACGCGGGAGGTCACTTTCGACGTTTTGCTCTTTGGTGCGATCCCGGGAGTACTCCTTTTGGTGCTTGCGGTGCTGACGAAGGGGATCGGCATTGGAGACGGCATAGTTTTGCTGGAGGTGAGCTCGCTCTTGCTTCTCGAAAGGACATTGGTCGCATTTGGGCTTAGTCTCATGATCATGGGTGCATTTTCGGCAGTGCTGCTCCTTTTGAAAAAAGTGAAAAAAGAGCTGCGGCTCCCGTACCTTCCCTTTTTGTGGATTGGGTCCGTGGGCGCGCTGTTTTACTGTGGATAAAGGGGATTTATGGAGTATGAGATCAAAAATTGGGAGGCGGAAATGAAAAAAGAAAAAGGGAAGGCGCAGGCCTATTTTACCGTGGAGGCATCCTTGGTGCTTCCGATCGTGATCGCATCGCTTGTCTTTACGATCTGTTTCTTGCTGTTTTGCTACAACAGGTGCCTGATGGAGCAGGACGTTGCCATGCTTTCCGTGCGGACCGCGTCTTATGGCGCAAGGTCTGTCGGGACCATGGAGCCAAAGATCGGCGCATGGCAAAAAGAATACCTTACGGACAAATATTATGCCTGGGAAATGGAAGATTATGTCATGTCGTACAGTGGAAACAAGCGTACGATCACGAGGAGCGGGAAGCTACTCATGGGGGACAGGCTTTGGAAGGCAAGTGCGGAAAGCGAGATCACAAGGGTGCAGCCAGTCACCTTTGTCAGGCTCTGCAGAAGATTGGATCAAAATGAGGAGGCAAAACAATGAGAACGGAATATGTCAGGAATTTACACAGCAATTACGTAAGGCTTGCCTTGGAGGAAAAGCCAGAGGAGAAAAGATATCAATACTGTATCTTAAGTCGCGGCGGCATTAAGGGGTTATTGCCTGCGAGCCTTCGTTATCTGGACGGCGACGCCTATCTTTACTATGACATCACGTCCAAGCAAAGTCTTGTTCAGCTCCACCAGAAGGGAAACGTTTCCAGGGAGTGGCTCCTGGATTTTCTGGCGAGCCTAAAGAGGCTAAAGCGTGAGCTGGAGCGGTTCCTTTTGCAGGAGGACAATGTTATCTGGGATCCGCAGCATGTCTTTCAGGATCTGGAAAACAACGTGTTTTCCTTCCTGTACGTGCCCTATTATCAAGGGGAGAATCAATTTCTTCGACTGCTTTCGTTCCTGGTGGAAAAGATCGATTACGAGGATTCGGAGTTAGTTGAGTGCATCTACAAAATGTACGAGCAGCTGGAAAAGAACGGGGTCACCTATCTTCAGGAGCAGATCTACAAGGATGCGGAGGTGCTGGAAAAAAAGCGCGAGCCGAAGGAAGCGAGGAAGACGGAGCAGGGGAGGATGTCGGTAGAACAGGGCGAGCGCTCGCGCGGGCAAGAGGAGACACTTGCGCCGAAAGATGGTGCGCGCCGCAGCATGACCTTTGACGCGAAAGAGGAGTCGATGTCTGGAACCTCTGGGAACCTGGAGGATCTGGAGGACCCGGCGCCCAAGCGGATCTTTGGCCTGTTTGAGAACAAGCGGGCGCGCAAGGCAAAGGAGCCGGAACGCAAAGAAGAGTACTATGAGATCGCGGGTCAGGCCCTTTCGAATTATCACGTGGCGGAAAGCACGGAATATGACGAAGAATACGGCAAAACGGCGTACATCCGCCAGCGCCCGGAAAAGAAGGAAGGGGTGCACCGCCTGTTTTATCTTGACGGGAGGAAGGCATCGGATCTGACCGTTCCTAACCTTCTCATCGGAAAATATAAGGACAAGGTGGACCTTTATCTGCCTGACGATTCCGTGAGTCGGATGCATGCCAGGATCTTAAAGGATCAGGAGGAATATTTCCTCGAGGACGCCAATTCCACAAACGGAACGTTCCAGAACAAGACGCGCCTGGAGCCCTATGAAAGAAAGCGCCTAGAGCCCGGGGACGAGCTGCGATTCGGGAACGTGAGCCTGGTCTTTCGTTGAGGACCGGTACCTTGTCGAAAAGATTTCCGCGAGATCCGAGGGTCTTGCTGAGAAGAAATCTCAATATGGTGTGCCAAACATAAGGGGGCTTGACTTCTTGCGAAAAATCCTCTAAAGTTATTTTGTTCTGATGTTGAATGACTTTAAGGAGGGTTTTGGAATGCTTGAGTTTCGTTATGACACGCAGCTTCTCATCGAAGGGACTGGATTAGATGAGGATGAGATCACGGATTACATCACGGAGCATTTTCAGGGAGATTGCCTTTTGGCAGTAGGAGATGACGAGCTGATCAAGATTCATTTCCACACCAACGAGCCTTGGAAGATCCTGGAGTACGGAAGATCCCTTGGTGAGATTTATGACATCGTCGTGGAAGACATGGACAGGCAGGCAAGAGGGCTGCACGGCTGATCTTGACATGGCCAAACATCTGAAAAACAAAGGACTGACGGGAGACCGCCAGTCCTTTTTGATTTTACGGTTGATCTTTATACAAGGCCCGTCCGGAATTACCACCCCATGATCTCTTGGATCGCATGGATCAGAATGTTCGCAGCCTTTTCGTGAGCGGACTCTAAGGGATGATAGTCGCTGACATATCCCTTGGAAGCGTCCTGCTCCGGAAGGTGCACGGTATGGATCCGCGCATCGTTCGTTTCGGCGGAATATGCTGCGACGGCCTTGCAAACGTAAGGATAAAGGCGATCGCCCATGAGACCGAGCACGCAAATGATCATGGCATGTGGATTGTGCTTGCGGACTACCTTGAGGAACGCTGCGTAAGCGGTGGCATACTCCATCTGGCGGTCTTCAAAGTTCTGACAATAGCTGTCGTCGTTGGTCCCGAGATTGATGACGACGGCGTCTGGAGCGAACCTGTCAAAGTCCCAGGAAAGCTCCATGGGTGCGGAAAATCCGGGCAGAAGGTCAAAGCTAAAGCCCATGGATTCATAAAAATCGGGGATGAGTTGGTGACTCATCTTGATCGCGGGATCGCCCGTATAGCCAGAGATGATGCCGTAGCCGCTGGTGGAAAACATGGAGTAGTCCGCGTTAAGGGCCTTGGCGGTTTTATAGGCGTAGGCTCTGGTCACGTCCTCCGTGGCCGTCTTGAACGGGTGGAGGGGATCCTCGTCGTCAATGCCATAGCCGCAGGTGATGGAATCGCCAATGAATTCAATGCGATGCGCCTTTGCGGACGAGGGGCGTACGGTCTCGCCTTCCGCGATCTCAAGGGGGGCGATGCCGGCCAGCGACATGGCGCACTCGGAAAGCTTGAGTACCGTGATCACGGACTCTTTCATCGTTTCGCTCTCGGCGATGCGAAGGCGCGTCTCGGGCGCTTTCAGCTGCTGGTCTATGGTGCGGACACCGTCCACGTAGACGGCCATGCGCGCATAGTTCCCTTCGTTTGCGGGGATCTGGGCGGCGCTTCCGCCAAGGAGCGTGAGGGTAAGGCCCTTGCCTTCATACTCAAATTCGATGCCAGACCCGGAGAGACTGAGAAGCAGGCAATCCTTAGCCGCCATGGTACGGCCAATATATTTAACGCTGTCGTTTTTCCATTCGATCTTCATGCGTGACACCTCTTATTCTTTCGAGACATCTTATTCTTCCTTGCGTTCTCGAACCCGTCAAGTGGATTCATTTTATCATTTGGGCCCCGTATCGTCAATATGCAAGGCGGCTGGGGGAGCTTGCATGCGCTGGCCGCGAGTTTATGATTTTTTAATGGGATTATTGGAATGTTTTTACACATTTTGCGCGGAAACGTGCTACAATAGAACTTGTGCAGGGCGCGGTTTCGCATGTGCAAAAGCAGCGCCAGCCGCGGATCTGGGCAGAGAACCTCGGGAAGGAGGGCTTTCGTAAGAGTCATGAAATTCAAGACAAGACTGAGAGTTACGTTCATCAGTATCATATTATTGCCACTCCTTTTGACGGTGCTTGCCTTCATGATGATCGGCGTTTATCTGGTGAACATCCAAAAGGGCTACGATCTTCGCGAGCTGGATTATGCGATGATGAACGACAACCTCAAGGACTTCGTCGGCGACGTGGATCGGATGTTTGGAGACCTTTTGCGTCAGGCAGAAAGGAACCCTTCCGTCTTTGGCGATGCGGAGTATCTCGAGAAGAAAAACGCGGAGCTTTCGCGCCGTTCCACCTATCTTTTGGTGCGTAAGGGAAAGGAGCTTTTTTATTCCGGAAATGCCAAGGGAGAAACGCTGTTTGGCCGTCTTCCGGAGTATGGGAGCGTGAGTTTTGACGAAAAGGGAGGATATTATTTCGACGACCTTGAGTGTTACGTAAAGCAGATCGACTTCTCGTTCCCTGACGGGTCAGAAGGAACGGTTTTCGTCGTGTCGAGAATGCATGCGATGATCTCGAAAAAGCTTGTTTCTTACATGTTCATCGCAATCGTGCTGATCCTTCTTTTCACGAGCTTCATGCTCACCAACTGGATCCACAAGGGCGTGTTCACGCCGATCACGGAGTTGAACATGGCCATGAAAAAGATCAAGGACGGGAACTTCGATTATATGCTCGAGACCAACGTCGAGGGCGAGATCGGAGACCTATATCGGAACTATGAGGACATGCGGCTTCGCCTGAAGGAGTCTGCAGAGGAAAAGGACGACAACGAAAAGCGCAATCGCGAGCTGATCAGTAACATCTCCCATGACTTAAAGACGCCCATCACGGCGATCAAGGGTTACGTGGAAGGGATCATGGACGGCGTTGCGGACACGCCGGAAAAGATGGATAAGTACATTCGGACCATCTACAATAAGGCCAATGACATGGACAAGCTGATCAATGAGCTGACGACCTATTCCTCCATCGACAATCATCGGATCCAGTATAACTTCCAGCGCATCAACGTCGCAGATTATTTCGGCGACTGCGTGGAGGAGGTGGGACTTGACCTTGAGTCCAGGAACATCAAGCTGAATTACACCAACATGGCCGATCCTTCAACGTTGGTGATCGCGGATGCGGAGCAGATGAAGAAGGTCATCAACAATATCATCGGCAACAGCGTGAAGTATATGGATAAGCCCAACGGGCGGATCGACATCCGTATTCTCGATCAGGATGATTCCATCCAGGTGGAGATCGAGGACAACGGCAAGGGAATTGCGGCAAAGGATCTGCAGAGGATCTTCGACCGGTTTTACAGAACGGATGCTTCGAGGAATTCCGCGCAGGGCGGCAGCGGCATCGGTCTTTCCATCGTGAAGAAGATCATCGAGGATCACGGCGGATACATCTGGGCCACCGCGAAAGAGGGCGAAGGAACCTGCATGCATTTCGTGCTGAGAAAATACGTGGAGCTGACCTAGAGTAGGCTTCGAATGAATATGACGGAAAACAGACGCGCGGGCATTTGGAAGGCGCGGGAATGGAGGAATGGAGCATATGAGCAAGATTTTGATCGTAGAAGATGAAGAGGCCATTGCAGACCTTGAGAAGGATTATCTGGAGCTTTCGGAGTTTCAGGTGGACATTTGCAACACGGGCGATAAGGGATTAAAGGCGGCCCTGGAAGGGGATTATAATCTGGTCATCCTTGACCTGATGATGCCTGGCATGGATGGCTTTGAGGTGTGCAAGCGCATCCGCAAGGAGAAGGATATTCCGATCCTGATGGTTTCGGCCAGAAAGGATGACATTGATAAGATCCGCGGACTGGGCCTTGGCGCGGACGACTACATGACAAAGCCTTTCAGCCCGAGCGAGCTGGTGGCAAGGGTGAAGGCGCATCTGGCAAGGTATGAGCGCCTCGTCGGCACGACGCAGAAGGCGCAAAATGACATCGTGGAGATCCGCGGGATCCGCATTGACAAGACGGCAAGGCGTGTGTACGTGGACGGCGAGGAGAAGGTCTTTACGACCAAGGAATTTGACCTTTTGACCTTCCTTGCGGAGAATCCGAACCACGTGTTCACGAAGGAGGAGTTGTTCGAGGAGATCTGGGGAATGGGCCCTGTGGGCGACATCGCGACGGTGACGGTGCATATCAAGAAGATCCGCGAAAAGATCGAGAAGGATTCGGCAAAGCCGCAGTATATCGAGACGATCTGGGGCGTCGGATATCGTTTTAAGATCTAAGGGATTGACTTCTTAGCGGGAAACGATTAGAATTTACTACGACCATCGAATACAAAAAACGGAAGGAAAGATCCATGTTAAAACAAGTATCGATCTATGCAGAAAACAAAAAGGGTACCATGCAAAGGATCACGGGCATCCTTTTGGAGAACAACATTAACATCCTTGGTTCCGTAACGAACGACAGTGCGGAGTACGGCATCATCCGCATGGTGGTTTCGGATCCGCAGAAGGCATATGATTCCTTGACCGGCGACGGCTTCCTTTGCAGGCTCACGGACGTGATCGGCGTTGAGGTGGCAGATGAAGTCGGCAACCTCAATCACCTCTTAAAGGATCTCGAGCAGAGCAACATCAGCGTGGATTATCTGTACCTGTCCTTCAACAGAGAGTCCGGAAAGCCCATCATGGTGTTCCATTGCCTGGACATCGGCGAGGTGAAGGCGTGCCTTATGGCGAAGGGATATACCGTACTGTAAGCAGGGGGGACTTTATGATTCCTGAAGCATTTTTGCAGCGGATGCAAGAGCAACTTGGCGAGGAGTATCCTGCGTTCTTGGAAAGCATTGACGGTCCAAGACATCAGGCTTTGCGCCTAAATACATTAAAAAAGATGGAGAGCGGAGAGAGCATGAAAGAGGCCCTGACCGCTCTTTTTCACATGGAAAAGGTGCCTTGGGCATCAGAGGGATATTATTTCGACGGCGAAGCGCACCCGGGAAAGCACCCCTATCATGAGGCGGGGCTTTACTATATCCAGGAGCCTAGCGCCATGGCGCCCGTAGGGTTTTTGAACGTGACGCCGGGAGAGCGTGTGCTTGATCTTTGCGCAGCGCCGGGCGGGAAGAGCACGCAGATCGGCGCGCTCCTTCGCGGAGAGGGGCTTCTTGTCAGCAATGAGATCCACCCGACGAGGGCAAGGATCCTTTCGGAGAACGCAGAGCGCATGGGGCTTGTAAATGCGCTGGTGACCAATGAGACGCCTGAGCGCCTGGCGGAAGCCTTCCCGGAATATTTTGACAAGATTTTGGTGGACGCGCCCTGCTCGGGCGAGGGGATGTTTCGGAAAAATGAGATCGCACAGACGGAGTGGAGTCCTGAAAACGTAAGGCTTTGCGGCGAAAGACAGGACGGAATCCTTGCGCAGGCGGCAAAGATGCTGCGCCCCGGAGGCAGGCTGGTTTATTCCACCTGCACCTTCGCGGAGTGGGAGAACGAGGGCTCGATCGGCCGCTTTTTGCAGGCACACCCCGAGTTTTCGCTGGTAAAGGGTCTTACTTTCCGCGTGGAAGAAGGCAAGGAGATCAGCTTTGACGGCATGCTGCGGCTTTATCCGCACAAGCTTCGCGGCGAAGGTCATTTTCTGGCAGTGCTCGAAAAGGAAGGGGACATGCCGGAAGGCGTACGGAGCCTGCCCGCAAAGGGATTCCTTCGGACTGTTTCGGAAAAGGATTGCAAGGATTGGCAGGAGTTTGAACGGACGACGCTTGCGCGCTCCATTCATCTTTGTATCTACGGCGGAAAGCAGGAGGGCGGGTTCCATCGCTTTGGCGATCAGCTCTACCTCGTGCCACAGGAATTTCCGGAGCTCAAGGGCCTGAAGGTCCTAAGACCGGGACTTCATCTCGGAGAGGTGAAAAAGAATCGTTTTGAACCGTCCCATGCGCTGGCCTTGGCTTTGGGAGCACGGGACGTAAGGAACGTTTACCGCATGACCACAAAGGAACTGCTTCCCGTGGCTTACTTAAACGGCCAGACCTTCCCCGCAGAGGGCGAAAAGGGGTGGCATTTGATCCTGGTGGACGGAATGTCGCTGGGCTGGGGCAAGCTTGCAGGGAACATTATGAAGAATCATTATCCAAAGGGCTTGCGCATGACATAATGCAAGGCGGAGGGGTTTCATCGCGTCATGTGAAATGGCCGCGATGAGAGAACGATACTATGAGGGGAGGCGAGACGGTGCGCTGCGAGATCATATACGAGGATGAAGAAATCTTGATCGTGCGTAAGCCGGCGGGCCTTGCGACGCAGAGTGCAAACCTGGCGGAGATGGACGTGGTGAGCGAACTGAAGAATTACTTGGCCGGGAAAAACCGCGATGTCGAGGGCACGAAGCCTGCCACAAGGCGCGGCGTCGAGGGCGCGAAGCCTGCCGCAAGCCGCGGTGCCAAAGGCGTAAAGCCGGCCGCAGGGCAGGGCGCACCGCCGTACGTCGGCATCGTGCATCGCCTCGATCAGCCCGTGGAAGGGCTTCTTGCGTTTGCAAAGACAAAGGCTGCGGCAGCAGCGTTGACACGCCAGCTCGGAAATGGCACGCTGAACAAGACCTATCTGGCGGCCGTTTTTGGAGAGCCTCTCCCCAAGGGGGAGCTTCTTGACATGATCCGCAAGGAGAAAAATGTTGCGCAGGTCGTCACCGGAAGGGAAGGAGAATTCTCAGACGCGAAGCAGGCAAAGCTTTGCTACGAAAGGCTTGACGCAAAGGCGGTACTGCCTGGAACGGCCTTGCTCAAGGTGCAGATCGAGACGGGAAGGTTTCATCAGATCCGCGCACAGCTTTCGCATGCAGGTTTCCCGATCCTCGGGGATGCGAAGTACGGGAGTGAAGCTTCCAAGGCGTTTTCAAAGGAGAAAGGCATCCGAAACCTGGCACTTTGTGCCAACGAACTGACATTGACACATCCCAGGACCAAACGCGAATATTCCTGGAATTGCACGCCCGCGTGGCTGGCGGAACTGTTTGTGGAATAACATAAACAGGTAATTATTCAGAACCCCATTCGCAAAATGTCACAGAACGACATTTTTGCTCATGGGGTTTCTCGCCATATTCGAAAACAATGGCTTTCATGCAAGCATGAGCCATTGTCTTCGAACATGGCTCTGAATAATTACCAAAAAAGCACATTTGAAAGCCATAAAAGTATGGAGACAAAAATGTGCTTTTATGTTATAATAAAATAGTTAACCTGTAGGCATTTTTCGGTTATATGAAGGGGCGTGGCGAAGGTCGCGCGAAGGAGGGCTATGCATGGAAACTAGACGATTTGAGAAGCTCGGAATAGACGTCTCCCTTTTGGGATTTGGCTGCATGCGGTTCCCCACGGGGAAGGACGGCAAGATCGACGAAGTGCTTGCCGAGCAGATGATGGACAAGGCCATTGCCGCAGGCGTGAATTACATTGACACGGCATATCCTTACCACGGCGGAGAGAGTGAGACCTTCGTCGGCAAGGTTTTGAAGAAGTATCCCAGGGATTCTTTCTATCTTGCGACCAAGCTTCCTTGTTGGTTCATCAACGAGGTTTCTGACGTTGATAAGTATTTTAACGAGCAGCTGGGCAAGCTCCAGGTGGATCATTTTGATTTCTATCTCATGCATGCCCTGAACAAGGGCAGCTGGGACAAGATGAAGGGCCTTGGCGTCGTGGAGCGCCTCGAGCAGTTGAAGGCGGAGGGCAAGATCCGCTTCCTTGGCTTTTCCTTCCACGATTCCTACGAAGCTTTTGAAGAGATCATCAGCTACCGCGACTGGGATTTCTGCCAGATCCAGCTCAACTACATGGACACGGACGAGCAGGCAGGCCTGAAGGGCTATGATCTCGCCGAAAAGCTTGGAGTCCCTCTGACGATCATGGAACCCATCAAGGGCGGATCGCTGGCGAACTTCTCGCAGGACATCATGGACGTGTTCCATGCAGTAAAGCCCGGCGCATCCGCAGCCTCCATCGCGCTGCGTTACGTGGCAACGTTGCCGAACATCCTTACCGTTCTCAGCGGCATGTCCACCATGGAGCAGGTAGAGGATAACTTAAAGACCTTCACGAACTTTGAACCCATGACGGCGGAAGAATATGCTGCCATCGACCGCGTGAAGGAGATCATGAACAGCCGGATCCAGAACGGTTGCACGGGATGCAGATATTGCATGCCTTGCCCGTTTGGCGTGGACATTCCGGGGAACTTCAGCGTTTGGAACAGATATCACATGTATCAGAACTATGGCGTTGTCAGCTGGCAGTGGGAAGGCATGGGACGCGATGGCAAGCAGGCGAAAAACTGCAAAGAATGCGGTAAGTGCGAAAAGGCCTGCCCTCAGCACCTTGCGATCCGTGAGGATCTGAAGAAGGTGCAGGCTGACTTAGACAAGAAGGCAATGGTTTTTTAAGAGGGAAAACAAATGATCAACAATGCGTTTGAATCATTCTATGCCGAGAACATGCCCGCCGCGGCCTTTGTCTGCAGAGCAGACGGTCAGTGGGAGATCCTTTATGCAAGCCCGAGCCTTATAAAGCTCATGGAATGTGAGAACTATGAGGATTTCATGGAATTCACGGGCGGCAGCTTTGGCGGCATGGTCAGTCCTTCGCAGTTCCGCAGCATCTACAAAGAGATTTTGCTGCAGGTTCATGAAGAGGGGCAGACCAAAGGGCATCTGTTCTATCACCTCATCACCAAAAAGGAGAATGTGTGCCTTGCGGAAGAATACTGGAAAATGGTAAGAGACCCTAAGGAGGGGATGCTCTTTTACAGTTTCCTGCTTCCGAGGGAAAACGATCCCGCGGCGGATTACGATCCCATCACGGGCCTTTACGGTAAGGCGAGGTTTGTTTCGCATGCCAACAATCAAAATCGCGAGATGATCGGGACTTCTTCGGAGGAATATGCCGTCGCCTACTTAAACCTGGTGAACTTCAAGCTTCTTAACGTCAACAAAGGCATCGAAGAGGGTGACGCCTGCCTGAAGGCCGTGGCGGACAGTCTTTCCTATGCCTTCGAAGACGCAATCCTTGCAAGGCTTTCGGATGACCATTTTGCGATCCTCGACAAGAAGGATAACTTGATCGAGAAGATGAAGGCCTCCAGAAATCACTTCCATGAAATGTTTTTGGACCGCTTTGGCGTGAGCGGAAAGTGGGGGTATTACACCTTCACCCCCAGCAATGCGTTCGACGCGGAGAAGGCGCTTTCCTTCGCGAAGATCGCCTGCGACAAGATCAAATACGTGGCGGATACTTACATCATCGAATATTCCGAGCAACTGGCGCAGCAGCAAAACCTGGCAGAGCACCTGGTAAGGAGCTTTGATGACGCCCTGAAAAATGGGTGGGTCCAGGTGTATTTCCAACCAGTGATCCGTGCCATCACGGGAGAGCTTTGCGGCGTGGAATCCCTTGCAAGATGGAACGATCCGCAGTTCGGATTCATCATGCCAGGTGATTTCATCAGCGTGCTGGAAGAGAGCCGTCTGATCCATAAGTTGGATTCCTTTGTGGTGGAAGAGGTCTGCAAGCTCATGCACGAGAGGAATCAGCAAAAGCTGAACGTAGTTCCGGTGTCGGTGAACTTCTCTCGCTTGGATTTTGTGACCTGTGACATGCTCAAGGTCGTGGAGACGGCCGTGGAAAAGTACGACATTCCAAGGGATTACATTCACATTGAGGTGACGGAGAGCATGATCGCTTCCGACGCGGAGCTGATGCGCAGCGTGATCGACAGCTTCCGCGCGGCGGGATATGAAATCTGGATGGATGATTTTGGAAGCGGATATTCTTCCCTGACGGTCCTTAAGGACTATCAGTTCGACATGTTGAAGCTCGACATGAATTTCCTCTCGAACTTTACGGATAAATCCAAGGACGTCATGCGTTCGGCCATCATCATGGCAAAGGACCTTGGCATCAAAACGCTTGCGGAAGGCGTTGAGACTAAGGAGCAGTTGGACTACCTGAGGTCGATCGGATGCGATCAGATCCAGGGATATTTATATGGCAAGCCGGAACCGTTGGATGTGTTCGCGGCGCATATCCGCGAAAAGAAGATCATTTCCGAGCAGAGAAAGTGGAGACATTTCTATGAGGTGGCAAGCTTCCACGTAAAGGCGACGGATGCACCGCTCGAGCTGATCGAGGACGATGGGACGAGCTTCCGTACGTTGTTCATGAACGAGGCATACAAGGAGCAGATCGGACTTCAGGGCATGAGCCTTGAGGAGGTGGATAAGCAGATCTATCACGCGGCTTCACCGCTTCTTGGAAAATATCGTGAATTTGCTGAGCAGATGAAGCGGACGGGCAAGCAGGAAACATTTTATTATTCTAAGGGGAACAGCTATCTTTGCCTGCGCGGAGAAGCGTTGGTGCAGTTGGAAGGAAAGTGCATCATCAAAGCCTCCATCATCAATATTGCGGCAGATCAGAACCTGAACGAGACGGAGCGCCTCGATAATAAGCTCCGTGCACTGAACCTTTTGTTTAAGGTCATTTTGCATGCAGACGTTAAGAACCAGCAATTGACGCCCCTCCTCGGCACTTCCCCTAACATGAGGTTGGAGCAGACGAGTGAGGGCGACATGGACGCAAACAATGCAACGTTTGCGGAGAATAACATTTTCCCGACGGAGCGGAATCGTTATCGTGCCTTCATGGATTTCTCGACGGCAAAGGAACGCGTGGAGAAATCACGGTTTGGCTATGTGTCGGAAGTGTTCCGCATCAAGCAGCCGGACGGAAATTATCGCCGTGGGGAGACAATCCTGATGGTCATTCCAGGAACGGACGGAAACGAGTTCCTGTACTGCGTGAAGCCGTATATCGCCGTGCAAGAGGATACGGAGGGCGTGAGCAGCATCTTAAGGCCTGACGCAACGGACAGTTTTGCGACAAATGGAGAGTCCACCTATCGGATCCTATGGAACAATATGGTCTGGAACAGCAGCGTGAAATTCTTCTGGAAGGATCGCGAGCGGAAATTCATGGGCGCCAGCCAGGCGTTCCTGGACTTCTTTGGTTTCAGATCCCTCGAGGAGTTGGTTGGAAAAACGGATGCGGACATGCGCTGGTTTGTCAATGAGACGCCCTATCGCGAAAGGGAGCTGGACATTCTCCACAGGGGAATTCGTTTTCTGGACGAACCCATGCAGGTCATTGTCAAGGGCACGCTGCATAACATCATATGCTACAAGATGCCGATCTATAAGGACGGCCTGATCGTCGGCATTTCAGGGTATTTCCTGGATGCGGAAAAGGAAATGGGGCCCGCCAACATGGCGCTCAAACGGATCAATAAAGACTCCGTGACGGGCCTGATGGATGCCCACGCCTTTGTGGGTGCCATGGCCGATTATGAGATGCAATATCATGAGAAACGCAAAGATTATGGTCTGATCATCATCCGAAACGCGCGGTATTACCGGATCGTGGAAACCTATGGAGAAGAAGTCGCGAACGAGAGCCTTCGGGAAATGACGAAGGTTCTGATGCATACCATGGGCCCTGGCTGCGTGATGGCCCGTTCCAAGGGCGGCATCTTTGCCACGCTGATGCAAGCGGACGATGAGGCAGAGCTGAAGGAGAAAGCGAAAAAACTGCTTGAGGAAATGAGCAAGATCAATACCGTCGACGGCAATCCCGTGACAATGCGGATGCGCGTGGCAACCAGAGTGCGCAGCGCCGAGGGCGTGACGGACGAGAACATGTACTACGGCGCGATCGCTGAGGTCATGGAAGAAAAGGCAGAGGAAAGAGAGGAATAAGTAATGTCAAATCCGATTTTACCGTTGTGGGAGTGCATTCCGGACGGAGAACCCAGACTGTTTGGAGACAGAGTCTATCTTTACGGCTCTCATGACAGGTACGGCTGCAGCCGTTTCTGCGATTACAAGCTGAAGGCGTGGAGCGCTTCGGTGGATGACCTGAATCACTGGACTTGCCACGGACACATCTTCCAGACGAAACCTGACACGGACCACGAGTCCAGCGTTCCTCATACCGGCAACGAGCTGTATGCGCCCGACGTGGTGGAAAAGGACGGAAAGTATTATCTTTTCACCTATATCGTCGGCGCGAAGGGTTGTGTTTCCGTAAGCGACAAGCCGGAAGGGTCTTTCAAGTTCCTTTCCTGCTATGAATATGCTCCCGAAGACGCAGGGGACGACGGCATTTACAATGATCCCGGCGTGCTTGTGGATGACGACGGCAGAGTGTACGTATATTATGGCTTCGAGGGTTCGAACATGAACGAGCTCGACGGCGAGACCATGTACAAGGTGGTGCCCGGAAGCCTTAGAAAGCACGTGATGGATGACCGCGCGGAGGTGCCCGTGGAAAAGCGCTTCTACGAGGCAAGCTCGCCCAGGAAGATCGGTGACACCTATTATTTGATCTATTCGCCCAGAAAGGGCAGCAGGCTTGCGTATGCCACGGCAGACGCACCGACGGGGCCTTTTACTTATCGGGGATACATCATCGACAACGGCATCGATTATCCGGGCGGAAACAATCACGGTTCCCTTTGCAAGATTGGAGATCAGTGGTACATATTCTATCATCGCATGACCAATGACACCGTGTTCTCAAGGCGTGCCTGCGTTGAGAAGGTGGAGATCATGCCGGACGGAAGCATCCCTCCCGTGGAAATGACTTCCCTTGGATTTGAGGAGGCGCTTGCGCCCTACGAGCCCGTAAAGGCGGAGATCGCCTGCGTTTTGACCGGAGGGTGCTTTATCACCGAAAAGGATTTGTTCACCCGCGTTGTCACGAAGGTGACGGACGGGTGCGTCATTGGATATAAATATTTTGATTTTGGTGAGGATGATGCGACAAAGACCATGGAACTTGCCATCAAGGTCAAGGGCTGTGGCTGCAAGGGCAAGCTTCACGTTTGGATCGACGGCACGGAGAGCGCCGAAGATGCGGCAAAGACTGCGCCGCAGGAAGGCGTAAATGCGCAGGATGGCCACGGCTGCAAGACCGAGGACGGCCTAGAGATCGTATGGTATTCTTCCGAGAGCCAAAAGCTCCCCGGCAAGGAGATCGGCGTGGTGGAGATCGGCCTTGGCGACGGGATCTACCGCGGAAGAGTTGAGAAGGTGACAGGGCGTCATGCCTTATATTTCAAGGCAGACCTTGATCTTCCGAAGGGCGCGTGGACCAGCAGCTTCTTTGACGGAAGGGCGATCTGCGAGCTTGAGGAATTTGTATTTTTGAAATAAGGCGACTTGGCTTTGTCTGTTTAGATCAGAAAGGCAAAAAGGATGGAAGAAGCTGTATGAGGATCAGCTTGAGGAGCGCAGGAAGATGAGAAGGGCGAAAAGACAGGCAAGGAGAAGAAAAGGACGTGAGTGAGCTTAAGGCAATGGTGCTTTCCAAATTTGAAGAGGTATTTGGGGATGGGAAGGACGTGAAGGCTTACTTTGCCCCCGGACGCGTGAACCTGATCGGAGAGCACACGGATTATAACGGCGGGCACGTGTTCCCCTGCGCCCTGACCATTGGGACCATAGGCGTGGCAAGAAAAAGAGAGGACAGGAAGCTTCGGTTTTTCTCCATGAATTTTGAGGAGCTGGGCGTCGTGGAATCCTCTTTGGATGCGTTCGTACCTGGCGGGGACAAGAATTGGACGGCATATCCGATGGGCGTGATGTGGGCCTTTGAGCAAAGGGGCATGGAGATGCCCTGCGGGCTGGATCTTTTGCTTTATGGCAACATTCCAAACGGTTCGGGACTTTCCTCCTCCGCTTCGGTGGAGGTGCTCACGGGTGCGATTCTTCGGGATCAGTTTGGGTTTGAGGTTTCGAATCAGGAGCTTGCCCTGATCGGACAATTCTCCGAAAATCACTATAACCTGGTGAACTGCGGCATCATGGACCAGTTTGCCATCGCCATGGGAAAGAAGGACCACGCGATCTTTCTGGACACGGCGACGCTGGAGTTTGAATATGCACCGATCCGCCTTGACGGCGCAAAGATCGTGATCGCCTGCAGCAACAAAAAGCGCGGCCTTGGTGATTCCAAGTACAACGAGAGAAGAAGCGAATGCGAGATGGCACTTTCCGAGCTTCAGAAGGTGGTAGACATAAAATCCTTGGGGGATTTGGACGAAGTAACCTTTGAGAAGTATGCAGGTGCCATCGCAGATGACGTTCGCAGGAAGCGGGCAAGGCATGCAGTATATGAAAACCAGCGCACGCTCAAGGCCGTGAAAGCCTTGCGGGCAGGGGATCTTGAGGAGTTTGGACGGCTGATGAACGCGTCCCACGTGTCGCTCCGGGATGACTATGAGGTGACGGGGCCGGAGCTGGATGCGCTCGTGGAAGCGGCTTGGAAGGTGCCCGGCGTTATTGGCTCGAGAATGACGGGCGCGGGCTTTGGCGGCTGCAGCGTCAGCATCGTGAAGGAAGAGGCCGTGCAGAGCTTTATCCAAAGCGTTGGCGAGGCTTACGAGAAAAAGATTGGCTATGCGGCCACGTTCTATGTGGTGGAGATTGGCGACGGACCGAGGGTTTACATTTAAACTTGTAAATTTCTGAAAAGTCAGTTATAATTATTTGAATATTTCGAAAGGAGACCAGCAATGATCAATTTTCATAACAGAAAAACAAAAAGAGCGATCGCGGCAGCGATTGTGATCATTCTTGTGATAGCAATGGTCGTTCCCCTGATCTTGTCTTTTTAACGAGGTATGAAATGAAACGGTTTGTTAGATGGAGTGTTTTTTTGTGGACCGTTGCCGCGGCTTTTCTGCTCTGCGGGAACGTGGCAAAGGCCTCTGAACTGACCATACGGGAAGGCATTTATGCCGAAGAGGATTCCCTCGCCGGAATGACGGCGCAGGAGGCGGACGCAATGATCCGCGACAAGATTGCCAAGATGGGGAGCAGCTTTGTTACGCTGATCGCCGCTGACGGCAATGAAGTGACGGTGACTGCGGACGCCCTTGGCATCGCATGGGCAAATCCTGAGATCATCACGGAAGCCGTGCGGATCGGCACGGAAGGCAACGTGATCCAGCGCTATAAGGCGCTCAAGGACCTTGAGATGCAGCCGGAGGTATATGATATCGAGCTTCGGTTCGACATTGCAGCCATCAATGACGTGTTGGTGGAGCATTGCGTGAAATATGACGTAAAGCCTCAGGATGCAGCTCTTACGCGCGTGGACGACGAGTTTCAGATCACGGAAGGCTCCGTAGGCTATGAACTCGACGTGGAGAATTCCATTGACGTGATCCATGACTATCTCCAGAATTCCTGGGATGGCAAGGATTGCAGGATCAAGCTGACGGTTGCTGAGGAACGCCCTCGCGGCACCGCTGAGGACCTGGCGGAAGTGAAGGACCTTCTTGGCAGCTATACGACCGACTACTCCTCTTCCAATGCCAACAGAAGAGGGAACGTGGCGAACGGTGCCAGCAAGATCAATGGCACGCTTCTTTATCCCGGAGAGATCTTTTCGGCAACGCAGACAGTTTCGCCCTTTACGGAAGCGAATGGATATACCTTAGCAGGCGCATACTTGAACGGTAAGGTCGTGCAGAGCGTTGGCGGAGGTATCTGCCAAGTGTCGAGCACGCTTTATAACGCGGTGCTTCTCGCGGAGCTCGAGGTGCTGGAGCGAAACCCTCATTCCATGATTGTGACCTACGTGCCTGCATCCATGGACGCGGCGATCGCGGAAGAGGCGGGGAAGGACTTTAAGTTCCGGAACAATAAGGATTATCCCATCTACATCGAAGGATATACAAAGAATAAGAAGATCACCTTTAACATCTACGGGAAGGAAACAAGGCCCGCGGACAGAACGGTGACCTACGAAAGTGAGATCTTGGAGACGACTCAACCGACCATCGATCTGATCACGGCGGATCCCACCAAGCCCATCGGCTACGTGACCACGGAAGCGGCGCACGTTGGATATAAGGCAAGGCTGTGGAAGATCGTGAAGGAAGGCGGGAAGGAAGTCAGCCGCGACATCATTAACAACAGCAAGTATATGGTTTCGCCGAGAAGCGCCGTGGTGGGCGTGGCGACGGACGAGGCCTGGAAATACGAGGAGATGATGGCAGCCATCGGAACCTATGATCTCGACCACGTGAGGGTCGTGATCGGGCTGCTGAACTCCCAGTAGACCAAATTTCAGAAAGGTGTGCCAATGGGGACGGTTCTTTTTGGCACGGGACACAAGTATGAGGACGGGGAAGCTGCCGGAGAGCGCACTTACGCGCTCCGTGCTAAAACAAGTTCATACGGGCAACAACCGGATCAGCCATCCGTTTCAGAAGAATGTTTTTGAAAATACAAAAGGCGCAGCCATAGGGTCGGACTGCGCTTTTTTTGCGGCATCGAACGAGCAGGTTCTGGCTTGGTGTGCCCAGGAGGCCGCAGTCGCGATGCAGGCAGACGCGGGTGCTGCCTTGGTGCAAAAATGCGTGAACAATCTTGCATGCGCCGGAGCAACGCCTGCTTCTGCCCAGATCAGTATCATGCTTCCCGAATGTTGTGAGGAAGCACAAGTGAAGGCCTTGATGACGGAACTGTCAAAGGCCTGCACGGAACATGGCATTCAAATTGCGGGAGGTGACACGAATGTCACTTCCGCAGTGAACCAGCCGATCGTTACGATCATCGTGATCGGGGTTACCTCAAAAGGGGAACTCCATGATCTTTCCATGGCGAAGGCAGGGCATGACCTTGTCCTTACCAAATGGATCGGTCTAGAGGGCACGGCGATCCTTGCAAAAAACTACCGCGAAAAGCTTCTTGCGCGTTATCCGGCGTTTTTGGTTGACGAGGCGGCGGGCTTTGATCAGTTCTTGCCTGTGGAAAAGGAAGCGAAGATTGCAGCCGCAAATGGCGCCGCCGCCATGCATGACCTGTCCCAGGGCGGCGTGTTTGGAGCCCTTTGGGAGCTTGCGGAGGGCGCGGGACTTGGCCTTTCGGTGGACCTTAAGAAGATCCCCGTACGGCAGGAAACCATTGAGGTTTGTGAGGTCTGCGGCGTAAATCCCTATGAAATGAGAAGTGGCGGAAGCCTTCTTGTCACCGCTGAGGATGGCGAGAAGGTCGCAAATGCGCTGGAAGCGGAAGGAATTCCTGCCGTGGTCATCGGAAAACTCACGGAAGGGTCCGATCGCATTATCTTGAACGAGGAAGAAGTGCGATATCTCGACAGACCCAAGGGCGCGGATGCGATTGCGGAAATCATTGCGTAAAGATTGGCGAAGGAATATCATAAGAGAAAGACGGAAAGGAGCATTGCGAAATGAGCGAACAGAATGAAAAACTGAGAGAGGAATTATTAAAGCTGGTCGAGAAGAACAGCCGTATAGATTTGAAGGAACTGGCGGTGCTGGTAGGTGCCGACGAAATTGACGTCGTAAATGCCATGGAGGAAATGGAAAAGGACGGCACGATCTGCGCGTATCACACGCTGATCAACTGGGAGAAGACTTCCATCGAGAAGGTGACGGCACTGATCGAGGTGCGCGTTACGCCCCAGAGAGGCCAGGGCTTTGACTCCATCGCCGAGAGAATCTACAACTATCCCGAGGTACGGAGCCTGTACCTTCTGTCCGGCGGGTTCGACCTGATGGTCATCCTTGAGGGCAAGACCCTGCGTGAGGTGAGTTCCTTTGTTTCCGACAAGCTTGCGACGATGGACACGGTGCTGAGCACCACGACGCACTTTATCCTGAAGAAATATAAGGATCATGGCACCATCATGACCAACAAAAAAATTGACGAAAGAGAGATGATCACGCCATGAGAAATCCATTATCCGATACGATCGTTCAGATCAAGCCCTCGGGCATTCGTAAGTTTTTTGACATTGTCAGCGAGATGAAAGACGCCATCTCCCTTGGCGTTGGCGAGCCTGACTTTGATACCCCCTGGCACGTACGCGAGGAGGGCATATACTCCCTGGAAAAGGGCAGAACCTTTTATACATCGAACTCCGGTTTGAAGGAGCTTCGCATTGAGATCTGCAATTACTTAAAGCGCAGCCAGGACCTCACCTATGATCCCTTGAAGGAAGTGATCGTTACCGTCGGCGGCTCGGAAGCCATCGACATCGGCCTTCGCGCCATGATCAATCCCGGAGACGAGGTGCTGATCCCTCAGCCTTCTTACGTATCCTATGAGCCCTGCGCCATTTTGGCAGGCGCAAAGCCCGTGATCATCAACCTGAAGGCGGAAAATGAATTCCGTCTGACCGCTGCAGAACTGGAAGAGGCGATCACCGAGAAGACCAAGATTTTGATCCTGCCGTTCCCCAACAATCCGACCGGCGCCATCATGGAAAAGTCCGATCTGGAAGCGATCGCAGAGGTGGTAAAGAAACATGACATCTTTGTCATGTCCGATGAAATCTACGCAGAGTTGACCTATAAGGGCAAGCACGTGTCCATCGCAAGCCTTCCCGGCATGCAGGAGCGCACGATCCTGATCAACGGATTCTCGAAAGCATATGCCATGACCGGTTGGAGACTGGGATATGCCTGCGGCCCCGAGGCGATCATCAAGCAGATGACCAAGATCCACCAGTTCGCGATCATGTGCGCGCCCACGACGAGCCAATATGCCGCAATCGAAGCATTAAAGAACGGCGACGCAGACGTGGCAATGATGCGTGAATCCTATAACCAGAGAAGACGGTTCCTTATCAATGCCTTTAAGGAGATGGGACTGGAGTGCTTCGAACCCTTTGGCGCCTTTTATATCTTCCCGTGTATCAAGGAATTTGGGATGACGAGTGATGAATTCGCAACGCGCTTCCTCGAGGAGGAGAAGGTTGCAGTGGTGCCCGGCACGGCCTTTGGCGACTGCGGTGAAGGGTTCCTGCGCATTTCGTATGCATATTCTTTGGAAAAGCTGAAATTAGCGATCGGAAAGCTGGAGCACTTTATCACGAAGCTTCGTGCTGAGAAAAACGCGTAATTTGGGGATTTAACCGCTTGCGAAAGCTTTGATCGAGAACATGGAAGACTGTGAGTCATAGAAGATGAAAATTGTACTGCATCAGCCGGAGATCCCGGCGAATACCGGAAACATTGGGCGGACGTGCGTAGCAACGCACTCCGCCCTCCATTTGATCGAACCTTTGGGATTTCGCCTGAATGAAAAGGAATTGAAGCGTGCGGGCATGGACTATTGGGATCAGCTCGAGGTCTACCGCCACATGAATTACAAGACCTTCCTGGAGGCCATCCAGGGCGACCTTGCGGCGCACCCGGACGCGAAGATCTGGTACTGCACCACCAAGGCGGAAAAGTCCTACACCGACGTGGCGATCGGCCCTGACGATTATCTCATGTTTGGCAAGGAAAGCGCCGGCATCCCCGAGGAAATCCTGGTGGAAAACCGCGCGCAGTGCATCCGCATTCCCATGGCAGATGCCATCCGCTCCTTAAACCTTTCCAATTCCGTGGCCATTGTGCTCTATGAAGCATTAAGGCAGAACGGATTTCCAGGGTTGCAGCAGGCTGGTGAATTACACCACCTCAAGTGGGAGAACTAAAACGAAGCTTCCTGACAACCAATAGGGCGAACGGTAAAGCCATTACTTTTGAGATGAAAACAATAAATAACTCCCCGCAGCCGTAGGGCCGCGGGGAGTTTTGTGTTAAGATTGGATTTTTGACGATGCTGCGTCGTCCTAGTTTTGGGTTGTGCGTCAGCCTCCCGACGAGGAAGAACCGCCGCCAGAACTGGACGAGCTACGGTTTTGTCTGTCGCGGATCATGTGCTGCAGCGTCACAAGGATCGCCACAATGATCTCCTCATATTCAGGCTTATAAATGTCAATGCAAAACTTATCGTGGATCGAGATCAGCTTCTGACCGATCACGGCAATGATGCTGCCGTCCTTATCATAGAGCTCAAAATTCAGGCCAAGGATGTTGCCGCGCAGCTGCCAATCGAGGCCGATGAGGTTGGTCACGTCCTTGATGATGTGGAAGAGCTCATTGGACAACTGGAATTCCAGACCGCTATCCATGGTGATATAATGTCTCTCATGCAGAGAGAGGAGTTTGCGCTGAATGTGAGCCACATGCTCCCCGGTTGCCTTGTAAATCTCCGTCTTGTCATGCAGGGAGATCACCTTCGATCTGGAAGTGTAAAGCACGTTCTCGTTATCATCCATAATGTCGATGTGATGATGCAACGTGAAAATCTTCGTGCTGGTATAAAGTGAATATGCCGGAGTCCCGAAGTTATCAACGTTGTTTACGTTTGCCCCTTCCCCAGCCTCATGAAATCTGTGAACCTTTGAAAACATTCCCATATGAGTACCTCCTTTGATTTCTTTTATCTACCAGATCAACTGCATTATCCCGGACAGAATGGCTGCCAGGATTGGGTATCCGAAGCAGGTACCAACCCACTTTTTAATCTTTACCTTCGCAGATATATACGGTCTCAGATCCTCCGTACCAGGAATGATCCATGCTTTGGTATGTCCAACCCACCACTCATCAATGAAAAGTCTGTCAAAAAGATTAGCGATCATGAATATTCCCAGAAGTTGAAGAAAGCAGTTCCAGAATCCGTCAGCGCCATTATAGAAATGCACTATCGCAGGGATAACCGTAAATTGTGGCACAAAAAGCGCAAGGCCGGAAATCATGGATGCTCTCTTGATCTTTTCGGCTGTTGTCAGCCCCAATTCAATAACTCTGTCTTTGACATCCTGTTCATAAAAAACCACCAGGCCAACGGGCCCATTCGCTATGCCTACCACGCAGATAAGTAGTAGCCAAAAACTGAGGATCAACCCTTCAAATATCACTAACATACTCATTCTCCCTTGATATTATGCAACTATCATACCATGTTCTGAATGGGAAGGGTAGAGTAAAAACCGCATGATAAAGAACGATATCGTGCAGCTCCCCCGCGTGATTGCCGTTCATGCGATCGCCGTTACCGCATTGATTATTCAGATGGAATGTGTGCGGTAGGAAATCAAGAGAATTACCTTTTGGCGCCTCTTGAAATTTATCTTGGCATGTGTCATTATATTCAAAACGATTTTATTAAAATTGATTTTATTAAAATTGATTTGAATCAAATTGATTTGAACTAAATTCTCGAAGGAGAAGGTGCCTGGTTTTGGGCATGAATGGGGTGGAAATAGCGATGAATGGGCGGATCAGATATCAGGTTGTGGATTCCCACAGGAATCTTTCGGCGCGGCGCGCGTGGGCGCTGGCGATGTTTTTTGCTGAGGTAAAGGGGCTGGCTGCGGAGGAGACGGAGCAGCAAGTACGCTTTTGCGACTGGTATGAGAAGGAGCACGCCGTAAAATGGTTTGAGGTGGTTGCGTCGGAGGGCGGCGAGATCGTCGGGTACCTACGGTGCCTTCGAAATCCCGAGGATGCGAGGGAGTGGTTTGTCGGCGACGTGCACGTGCGAAAGGCTGCATGGCGGCGTGGGATCGCGACCCGGATGTACGAAAAAGTTTTTCGGGAGATTGCAGAATATGATGCCGCAGAACGGGTGATCGCATCGGTGCATCCCCAAAATAAGGCGTCGATCCGACTGCACGAGAAATGCGGATTTCAAGACACGGGGAAGCCATGTGAATTTCCGACCTTCTTTTTTGATCCGGCCGAAACCGCGTTTGAGAAGTGGATTTATCAATATCTGCCCGTGCCGGACGTCAAGGGGGCTGTGGACAGATTGCTGCCGCTTTGGACAGAGGCCAAAAGTGGGACTGACAAAGGAAAACATGGTCCAAAAGCGATTGAAAGTGGGGCAAAGAACAAGAAAAACGGAACAAAGACAGACGGAAGTGGAAGCAAGGATGGCAGAGGCAAACTCGAGGACAGCGTGATCGAGGCGGGGCTTCGGAAGGACCTTGAGCACGTGATCAAGGATGCCGCGAAGGGAAAATGTACCCTCGAAGCCATCTGGTGCGGGAACCGTTTGGTGGGGTTCCGTTATGGAGAAGGCGTATCAATTACAGAATATTTCCAAAAGTGATTGACATTTGCGGAAACTCTCTGTATAATCGAGAATGTCGGTAGGCGTTTTGCCGACACGTAACTGTTAACTGTGCATCGCCGTATGGCGGGAAAGGAGGTAGAAAGATGTTCGTTCGCGTTCGCAGATTTGACAACACTCATAGAGACGACTATACCTCCTGGAGACGCGTACAGTAGCAAAAGCAGGCTTCATTTTACATGGGATCATCATGACCAAACATCATACCCATCGAAAAAGAAATTGCAGAGTAGCTATTGGCCCTGATACCGGAAGGTATTAGGGCCTTTTCTGTTTATATGCGAGAGCGCAGCGAAGCAATCCGTTTTATCGAGGGTGACGCTCACCCGGAGGGCGGGCAGGATGGAGGTGATGCCATGTTTCAGATAAAAAACGTTACGTTAATACATAAAAAAGATTTACGAACCATTCTTGAAAATTTTTCCCTGGTTTTGAATGACGGTGACAAGGCCGTGATGATCGGCGAGGAGGGAAACGGGAAGTCCTCGCTGATGAAGTGGATCTTCGATCCGGAGCTTGTGGAGGATTATTTGGAGTTTCAGGGCGAAAAGGTGATCAGCGGAGAAAAGCTTGGCTATTTGCCGCAGGAGCTTCCTGAAGTTCAAAAGTCCAAAACCGTTTATGAATATTTCATCGAAAGTCCGGGTTTTCTCGATAGGACGCCAAAGGAGCTTTCCAGGCTGGCAAATGATTTTCACTTAGAGCCGGAATTTTACTATCGGGAACAGACCATGGGGTCGCTTTCGGGCGGCGAGCGTGTGAAGGCGCAGATGATGCGGATCCTGATGGAGGAGCCGACGATCCTGCTTTTGGACGAGCCATCGAATGACATTGACGTCGAGACGCTGGAATTCATGGAAGAGCTGATAGGCGGCTGGGAGCATGCGGTACTTTTTATCTCGCACGATGAGACGCTGATCGAGCGGACCGCGAACCGCGTGATCCATTTTGAGCAGATCAGGCGGAAGACAAAATGCCGTCATACCGTGGCGAACATGCCCTATCGGCAGTATGTCGAGGAACGGCTGCATGCCTTTGAAAAGCAGGAACAGATTGCTCAGGGGGAACGCAGGGAAAAACGGATCCGAGATGAGAAAATCCGAAAGATGGAGCAGAGCGTCGGAGCTAGGCTCGACGGTATCTCCAAGGCAGATCGTGACGCCATCGGAAGGCTCCTTAAGAAGAAAATGAAGAACGTCAAGGCCATGGAAAAGCGCTGTGAGCGTGAAGATGCGGAAATGACGGAGATGCCGGAGCAGGAAGAGGCCATTTTCTTCAAACTGGGGAACAAAGACAGTGCGATCCCGTCAGGAAAGTGGGTTTTGGAATATGAATCAGAAGAGCTTCTTTCGGCGGACGGTACCAGGGTGCTGGCGAAGGATCTGGAGCTTAGGATCCGCGGATCGGAGAAGATCGGGATCATCGGAACCAATGGTTGCGGAAAAACGACACTACTGTCACTCATAGCTGACGAGCTGTTAAACCGCCCTGACATTCGTGCCGAGTATATGCCACAGAACTATGAAGTCCTTTTGAATCTGGATGAAACGCCAGTGGACTTTCTGGATCAGACAGGCGACAAGGAGGAAAGGACGCGGATCCGCACCTACTTAGGGTCGCTTAAGTTTACGGCGGACGAGATGGAACATTCCATTCGGGAGCTCTCCGGCGGACAGAAGGCGAAGGTGCTGCTCCTAAAGCTTAGCTTGTCGGGGGCAAACGTCCTTGTCTTGGACGAGCCGACGCGAAACTTCTCGCCACTTTCGGGGCCAGTGATCCGAAGAATGCTAAAGGACTTCCCGGGCGCGATCATCAGCGTGTCGCATGATCGAAAGTACCTGACGGAGGTCTGCGATAAGATATACAAGTTAACGCCAGAAGGGCTGATAAATGTAAATTTGATAAGTGTGAATTAAAGGAGAAATATGGATCAGATTGGTACAAAGACAATAGAGACGGAGAGATTGATCCTGCGAAGATATGTCGTGGAAGATGCGGAGGATATGTACCGGAACTGGGCGGGGGATCCGGAGGTGACGAAGTTCCTCTCCTGGCCGACGCATCCGAACGCTGAGTTCAGCAGGAAGCTTTTGGAGAAGTGGGTTTCTTATTATGACGAGGGCAGAACCTACAATTGGGGCATTACCCTGAAGGGCGATGATCACGTTATCGGAAACATCGCCGTGGTGGAGCGCGAAGAGAGAACGCGTTCTTATGAGCTTGGTTATGTGCTGGGCAGGGCTTTTTGGGGGCGTGGCATCATGCCGGAGGCTCTGAAGGCCGTGATCGCGTATCTATTCCAAGGCGAAAAGGACTTAAATCGCATCATCGCAACCCATGACGTTCGGAATATGAAATCGGGGCGCGTGATGCAAAAGGCTGGCATGCATTTTGACGGCGTGCTCCGCGCTTCGAAGAGGAATAATCTGGGGATGCATGACACGGCATATTACTCCATTTTGCGGGAGGATCTGGTGACAAAGGAGCAATATGAGGCGCTCTTTCTTGAGATGAATCCGGGCTTTTTCGAAAGGGACTACGTGCAGAGGGTTCCGGAGGACGAGCCGGCGTCGGAAATGCTGCTTCGTTTGCAGGGATTTGATGAGAAAAAATATGAGAAAGCCTTTGCAGACAACGTGACGTTTGGCTATTATCACGGCGACATGGACACGCTCCGCAAGGTTGTAGAGCAGGTGGTACCGCACTGGACACAGTTCTTTAATGAGGGCGCACGCGTATATTGTGGCTTTGTGGATGGAAAAGTGGTCAGCTTCTGCATGATCCAGGACTTTGGCGAACATGTCGTGAACGGCGTTAATTGGAAGATTGGCGGTCCCGGATGTGTCGGGACGCTTCCGGAATATCAAAACCGCGGCATCGGACTGACCATGGTGCGGAATGTCACGAAGATCCTAAGAGATGAGTTTTATGATTACAGCTACATTCACTATACCTACGAAACGAAATGGTATGGAAAGCTTGGATATCAGACATTCGTGAGCTGGAGCGGGAAGGGATTTGTGTAAAAAACGTGCCAATGGGGACGGTTCTTTTTGGCACGGGAGAAGGTATGACGATGGTGATCAAGGAAGAGATAGGCGGAATAGAGATCGTTTGCGAGACCGGGAATTATTATTTCTCGCCGAAGGGTGTTGACCGGGGCACGCGGCTGATGCTGGAGACGGTGCCAATCCTGGAAGGCGATAAGGTGCTGGATCTTGGCTGCGGGTATGGCGTGGTTGCGATCTACGCCGGCAAGAAGGTCGGCGGGGATCACGTTGTCGCCTGCGACGTTTTAGAGGAGGCCGTGGCGCTCACGCGGGAGAACCTTTCGCGGAACGAGATCGAAGGTGCGAAGGTCCTGCAAAGCGACGGACTAAAGAGCATTGAGGATCGAGATTTTACATTGATCTTAAGCAATCCGCCTTACCACACGGATTTTTCGGTGGCGAAGGGCTTTATCGAGGATGGTTTTCGGAAGCTTGCGGTCGGCGGCAGAATGGCCCTTGTCACGAAACGGCTGGACTGGTACCGCAACAAAATGAAATCGACATTTGGAGGCGTAAAGGTGGTCGAGGCGGAAGAATATTATATCTTCGTCAGCGAGAAAAGGGCACCGTACGTGCACAAAGAAAAGAAAAACCAGCAGATCATGTCGAAAAAACTACAAAGAAAACATAAAAAATAAGAAAAGGAGACTATCAAAATGGTGATGTTCGTATGGACTTGGAATATCTGATCGCATGAAATCGTTGATCAATGGTTTCATGCCAACGTAGCAAATCAACATGAAAACATTTGAATCAAAAGGAGAAAAATCATGATATTTCAAGATAACATTGTAAAAGAATATTTGAAGAACGTATATTTCATCACGGGAACGCCCTGTGGCGGCAAGACGACCGTTTCACGGGCGCTGAGCAAGATGTATGGGATCCCGGTATATGACATCGACGAGCGCTTTGAGGAGCATCAGAAGATGTCCGATGCGGAGCATCAGCCCGCAATGAACAAGCAATTCAAGGACGCGGACGAGTTTTTTGGACGGAGCGTTGAGGAGTACAAGGCATGGCTTTTGCAGAACACGAGGGAGCAGCTGGATTTCGTCATTTTGGACCTGATCCGTTTGTCGAAGGACGGACCGATCCTTTGCGATTGTCACCTGACCTTGGAGCAGGCAGACATGCTGAGTGACCCTTCCAGAGTTGCCTTTATGTTAAAGGAGCCGAAGGACCTGGTGGAGGATTACTGCAACAGGCCGGATCACCAAGGCTTTAGCAACTTTATTCACAGCGCGACGGACTATGAAAAGGCAAAGGCAACCTGTAACGAGACGTTAATGTCGCTCAACGTCAAGCACTATCACGACGTGAAAAACAGCAAGTTTTTCTGGCTGGAGCGCGACAATAACAGGAGCGTGGAGGACACCGCGGAGCTTGTGGCAAAGCACTTTGGACTGGAAGGCGCTTCGGAACCAGGCAAGCCATTCGAGGAGGATTTCACGAAGGCTGGGCTTCAGATACGGAAGGTTGAGAAGGATACGCCCCTTGCAGAAGAGCTCCTGCACTTCGTGGAGAACTGCTCCTGGACGGAGGTGCGAGATCATATCGCAGGCTTGATCCGAGACTGGAGGTTTACGGATTGGGAGACCATGTTCGCGGCTGTTCTGGATGGGAAAATCGTTGGAATGACCTCACTTTTGAAGGAGGATTATTATCCTCTGCCGAAGATCTTCCCGTGGGTATCCTGCGTCTTTGTGGAAAAGGAATACAGAGGTAAGCGCATCAGTGAAAAGCTGATTGCAAGGGCCAATGAGTACGCCAAGGCGTTAGGATTTGACAAGACCTATATTCCAACGGAATTTTGCGGGTTTTATGAAAAATATGGCTATTCTTACGTGAAGGATATCGTCAACTATGGAGGCGGCACGGATCGTCTTTATGTGAAGGAACTCTAATATGTAAGGCAAAGTCATTAATGTGCCAACGGGGACGGTTCTTTTTGGCACAAACGTGCCAAAAAGAACCGTCCCCAATGGCACATTGGTACAAAAGGTGGTGATTGTTTGAATTATTTTATCGAGGGAATTCAGGGTGCGGGTAAGAGCACCTTGGTAAATCGCCTCGCGGAGAAGTTGCCGGATGATCACTTGTTCCGCGAAGGAGATTATAATCCGGTGGAGCTGGCATGGTGCTCTTATCTGACCAAGGAACAATATGAAGCAGTGCTCAGTAAGTACGCAGTGATCGCAGACGAGATCAAGGCAAATACCACCGTCGAGCGTGTTTTTACGGGTTCGGGCGTGAGCGCTGACAGGAATGCGGAGGATCGTTATGTTCTTACGTACACAAGGATCATAACGGATCTTCCCGGATTTCATAAGGATCTTGAGCAGTACGAGATTTACAATGGGCGCGTTAGCAGGGAGACCTTTGACAGGATCATTTTTTCCAGATATGCGAAGTGGCACGGCGATAATCAGGTTTTCGAGTGCTCCATCTTTCAAAACATTGTGGAGAATCAGATCCTGTTTTATGAGATGTCGGACGAGGAAATCGTAGAGTTTTATAAGGAGCTGGCGCAGGTGATCCAGGTGGAAAATTATAAAATTCTTTATTTGGACGTACCCTGGGTGGCAGGAGCGCTTGAAATCATCCGTAAGGAGCGAGTGGACGCACAGGGACATGAAATGTGGTTTCCGCTGATGCTGGGATTTCTTGAGGATTGTCCCTATGGGAAAAAGCATGGCCTCAAGGGCTTTGACGGACTGGTAAGGCATCTGGAGCACAGGAAAAATCTGGAGCTTCGGATCCTGCGGGAGGTGTTCCCAGAGCATGCGGTCATCTTACCTTCGAAGGAGTATGACCTGGAAACCGTGAATTTGTAAGTGGGTAGGGGGAATGTGGATTGATAAATGTTTTAGAAAAGGCAAAAGCCTTTTATGATTTAGAGAATTTTGAATTTGATCAAGTGGGCGGACATGACGGCGGAAGAAACCTCGTCTATGTCTGTAGAAAAAATGATGAGAAGAAATATGTTTTAAGGATTTCTTCGCTGGGCGACAGGACGCTGGAGGACTATGAGGCGGAGACCGAATTTGTGCATTACCTCGCAGAACATGGTGCGCCCGTGGCGAATGTGATCTCATCGAAGAAGGGGAAGCTTGTAGAGAGTTTTGTCATGAAGTCCGAAGAAAGAAGTACGGCGAACGCAGATGGCGAAGCATGCTATGTATCCTTGTTTGCATATGCCAAAGGAATGCTTCTTAGCGAGAACGGATATCGTTACAGAGAGGGTGCAGCGCTCACCGAGCTTTTTTTCAACATGGGAAAGACCATCGGAGCGATCCACAGGCTTTCGAAGCAATATCAGCCCAAGCACAAAAGACAGCAGTATTTTGACAAGTACAACATGGAATATATCAGTAAGGTCATCCCCAGAGACTTCGCGGAGTTGAAAGATGCCATTGCAAATCGCCTGGAAAAGTTCCAGACGCTGCCGATGGATCCGGAGAGCTATGGGCTCGTACATTTTGATTTTAGCGATGGAAATTATCACGTGGACTACAGTGACGGTGCAATTACGACCTTTGATTTTGATAATTGCATCTACTGCTGGTACATGTTTGACCTTGCCCATCTTTGGACCCACGGCGTCGGCTGGTGCATGTGGATCGAGGACGGAGAAGAGCGCCTTAAGTTCATGAAGGAGTACTATTTTGCGACGGTCCTTGAGGGGTACCGGAGTGAGACGAGCCTTCCTGAAAACCTGCTTGAGCAGCTGCAGCTTTTCATTGACATGGTACTGATCGAAGGGATTGTGGACGAGTTTGAGTGTGCCGCAAGGGAAGGCGAGGAAATCGATCCTGAGGACATAGAGGATTACGTAAAATGCCTGGTGGAGGATATCCCCTACGCAGGCGTTGGAGTGGATTTATAAAGCTTGAACTCCTTTCATAAATGGGGAAATGCAAAAAACATGGCGCCGCGTGGAAAAGAAAGGCGCAGGGAGACATGACGCCACAAGGAAAAGAAGGCGCAGGGAGACGTGACGGAGGAACATAACGTGACTGAGAAGGTACGGTTTTTGGAAGAAATTGGAGCGAATGGGCACGTTACATTGAATGTGATGCAGTATGACGGTTGGCTTTTGCGGTTTTCAAATGGATACACCAGCAGGGCCAATTCCGTTAGCATGCTTTATCCGTCCACGAGACCCGTGGAGGAGAAAATCACGTACTGTGAAAAATGTTATGCAAGCCAGGGCTTGCCGACGATCTTTAAGGTGACGGATCTTGATAAGGAGTTTTCAGACTTGCTTGCAAGGCGTGGTTATGAGATCGTAACGCCGTCGGATGTCATGGAGGTAGTCGCTTGGGACGCCGAGGATGAAACTTCTTGTCATGAAAACGCCAGGCAGGCGAAGCACGAAAACGCTTGCCGCGAAAATGCCGGGACAGAGAATGGCGGACGCGGTGAGGTGCATTGCGAGTTCTCTTACGAACCGTCCGCGTGGCTTCCCCACTATTTTGCGTTTGAAAACATCACCGATGAAACAAAGAAAAATACCTTTCAAAAGATGCTTTCGAGGGTGATGATTGATGCGTCATATGGTATACTTTATTATGAGAATGAGCCAGTAGCATGTGCTTCCGTTGCGGTGGAGCATGGTTATGCGCTCTTGCATAACGTAATCGTTACCTCTGCCATGCGGGGGAAGGGACTTGGTGAAAGGCTCTGCCGTGCAATGATCGCAAAGGCAAAAGAGATGGGGGCGGATCACGTATTCCTGCAGGTGGTTCAGTCAAACCAGGTGGCGATGAACTTATATAAAAAGCTAGGTTTTCAAAAGGACTATACTTATTGGTATATGAAGAAGGCGTAAGCCATTTAGAATCGTCGCAGGCGACTTGCCTAGGCGCATTGGGGGACGGCAAATGTATTATCACGCATCAAAGACGGCGGGGATTAAGCAATTAGAGCCGCGGATCTCAAATCATAACGTACCGCTCATCTATTTTTCGAGAAAGCGGGAAAACGTGCTGGTTTACTTAAGCAATGCCGTTGAAAAGTATTGCAGGGAGCAGGGCTTTGCGTACGACGGGCCGTGGTCGAAATGGGGTCCGTATGGGTTTGAAAAGGATGGGAGATTACGGCTTGAGGAGTATTATCCAAATGCCTTGGAAAGCACCTATCAAGGGGTTTCCGGATATATCTATGTGGCGGCGGAGGTCCAGGATTCTGGATTTGCTTTGCAGATCCCGGATGCGGTGGCGAGTGAAATTCCCGTGGACGTGACAGGCTCTGAATTTGTTGCGGATGCGTATGAGGAGCTGCTTCGCGCAGAGCGGGAGGGGCTGATCACAATTCTGCGATATAAGGATTTAACGCTGCAAAAGAAGGAGTGGATCCGAAAGACCATACTGCTGGAATATGCGGAGGCCAAGGATCATCCGGAATATCAATTCTTTTTGCGGGGAACATTCCAGGAACTGAGACAAGACGAAAGGTGAAGAACATGATTATCAAGAGACTGGAAGGAAAAGAGAGATTTGACGCATATATGACAGCCGTTTATTGCTTTCACATGCGGGTGGAGGATCCGGAGGCGGAGCGGGCTGTTCATGAGGCCGATACGAAAGAGGATTGGGGTGCCTTTGATGAAAACGGCACTCTGATGGGCAGGATTATCAATCACAAGTTTGATTTTTACTTGGATGGAAAGACCGTGAGATGCGGGGGCATCGGCGGAGTCGCAACGCTTCCGGAGTATCGGAATAAGGGCGTTGTGAAGGCAATCTTCAGGGAACTTTTGCCCGCGGCATATAAGGACGGCGAGGTGCTTTCGGCGCTGTATCCCTTCAAGCATGAGTTCTATCGTAAGCAGGGATATGAGGTCGTGCCGGCATGGAATGATTATTCCTTAACGCCGGGACTGCTCTGCAACTATCGCTTTGACGGAGAGGTTTGCAAGTACAACATGGGCGATCCCGTGACGGATTTCATGACGGTGTACAACGCTTTCGCGCCGCAGTTTAACATGGCCTTGGCACGCACGGAGGCGTGTATGCAAGATCACCTGAAGGTGGACAAGCCTTATATTGACAGGAAGTTTTCCTATGTGATGAAGCAAGGCGGAAAGCCCATCGCGTATATCATTTTCACGGACATCAGGCATGATCCCGCAGCCATTTTGCAGGTGGAAGAATGTGCCTGGACGGGCCGTGAGGGCTTCCATGCCATCCTTGGATTTCTTGCAAGATTTGAGGCGGATTACGGCACGATCAAGCTGACTTTGCCGAAGGGAATTGACCTGCTTCGCGTGGTGCAGTCGCCCCTTGCATATGACATCGAAAAGATCCCGCAGCAGAACTTCATGGTCAGGGTGATCAATGCGAAAAAGCTGTTAGAGGCAATTTACAAGCCCGCTGACTGTGACTTTACGATCAAGGTGAGTGACGAGCTGATCGCGGAAAATAACGCGACCTATCGCGTGCAGGCCGATGGTGTTAAGGCAAGCAGAAAAGAGAAAGCAGACATGGAATTAAATGAGCGCGCACTTGCACAGCTGGCAGTAGGTTGCCTGAATCTGGATGAGGCCATGCTTCGCAAGGACGTGACCATAAACGCGAAAGAAGAGATGCTCCGTCGCGTATTTGTGGAGAAAAAGATTTTTGTCGGAGAACATTTTTAAGCAAATCACAAAAGGGGGATAAAAACATGAAATTATTAGTGATCGACGTTCAAAAAGGAATTACGGACGAGGAATTATATGCATATGACAGCTTTGTTGCCAACGTTAAGACATTGATCGAGACCGCAAGAAAGAACGGTGTCGAGATCATATACGTCCAGCATGATGACGGACCTGGATCCGGATTCACCTTTGGAGATGAAGCCTTTGAGATTTCGGAGCTGTTTGCGCCGAAGGAAGGCGAAAAGATTTTCGTAAAAGAGATCAACAGCGCCTTTGGAAATAAGGAGTTTGCGGCATATCTGGAGAGCCAGGGTGACAAGGATCTGATGATCATTGGGCTGCAGACGAATTTTTGCATCGATGCGACCATCAAGTCGGCCTTTGAAAGAGGCTATAAGGTTTACGTGCCGGATGGAGCAAATTCTACGTTCGACAATGATTATATGACTGGCGAGACGACCTGTAAGTATTACAACGATTTTATTTGGCCGAGTCGCTTTGTGGACAGCATTTACATGGAGGATGCCATTGCCCTGCTGGAGGGAAAGAGCATCGAATGAAGATTTTTGAGAGGTAAGAGAAATGGAAAAATACATTGAAGGCAATAAGGCCGCTTGGGAGGAAGCCTTTGAAAACAGGGATGCTTCCTGGGGAGCGGACGTCGTAGAAAAAATCCAGAAGGAAGAATATGCATTCTTCAATCAGGAGACGGCGGACATACTTAAGTCGATCAACACGGAGGGCATGGTGATCGGCCAGTTTTGCTGTAATAACGGTCGTGAGCTCCTTGCCCTTGTGAAAAGCGGAAAGGCAAAGAAGGGCGTCGGCTTTGACATTGCTGAGAATCAGGTGGCGTTTGCCAACGAAAAGGCAAAGGAACTAAACCTGCCCTGTGAATTTGAGGCTGCCAATATCTATGACATTGATGACAGGCACAAGGAAGAGTTTGACTTGGCGCTCATCACCATAGGCGCGCTCTGCTGGTTTGAGGATCTGGATAAGTTCTTTGCCATCGTGGCAAAGTGCATGAAGCCTGGTGCGATCATTGTGATCAATGAGCAGCACCCGTGCACGAACATGCTTGCAACCGCGGGGGATGAGCCCTATTCTCCGGACCACAAGAAGGAGTGCCACTATTCCTATTTTGAACATAAGTGGGAAAGCAACGGAGGCATGTACTACATGACTCAGAAGTGCTACAAGTCCAAGACGTTTACCGACTATACCCATTCCATGTCGGAGATCATGACGGGAATGTGCAATAACGGGATCGTCATTACGGGAATGCAGGAGTTTGACCATGACCTTAGCGGAGGCTTTGGCGAGGTCGATCAGAGCGGATTCCCGCTTTCCATGATCATCAAGGGAAGAAAAGACAGGTAATGATCGTGACAAACCATTAGAAAAGGACGAAGAGATGAAAGTAAAAGAAAGCGAATACTTAAAAGCAAAAAAACCGATACTGCAAAAGCTGCTGAATAAGCTTCTTGCTAAGTATGAATATGCTTCCATTCTGGCAAATGACTCAAAGAGCACCAACTATAGTGTCTCGAAGGCGGGTACCAGTATTTATGAGGACGGGACGTTATCTGAGCGGGGCTTTTGCGTGAAGGTATATGACAACGGAAAAGCGGCAGAGTACAGTTTCAATGCCATCGAAGAGGACACCATAGGCGAGGTATTCGGTGAGATCACGGAAAGACTGGATGCTCTTGGGAAGACCTTGCCTGAAGGAGTTACGGCCTTTCGCTTTGACGGCGTGGAAGATGAGAAGCTCTTTATCAACGAAAGCACGGAATATGCTGTCGATCCCGAGGAAAAGGGAGATAACGACATCATTGATCTTTTAACGCGTATTTCGGAAAAGGGTCGCGCATTTGATGAAAAGATCATAGACTGCCACGTGGCATTCTCGTATCAGAAGTACTCCAAGATGTTCCTGTCCAAGAATAAGGATCTTACTCAGAACATTTTATGGTCGTGCGGTTATATCGTGGCCATGGCAAAGGACGGAGAAGAGATCCAGAACGGATATAAGCCCGTGTCCATGCTGGGCGGCATCGAAGTGCTGGATCCCTTGGAGGATAAGCTGGAGGAAGCATGTAAGATCGCGATGGATCTTCTTTCGGCAGAGCCAATGATCCCGGGGGAATATGACTGCATCTGCGAGCCAGACATTACCGGCATGATCGTGCACGAAGCATTCGGACATGGCGTTGAGATGGACATGTTCGTAAAGGACAGGGCGCAGGCCAAGGACTTTATTGGAAAGCAGGTGGCCTCTGAACTGATCACCATGCATGACGGCGCATGCACGATCCCACAGGTGGCAACTTACTTTTTCGACGATGAGGGAGTGCCCGCGCATGATACCGTCATTATCGAGAAAGGGATCTTAAAGACCGGTATCTGCGATGCGCAGTCAGCCATGCATCTGGGGATAGCGGGCACAGGCAACGGCAGACGCCAGGACACCACAAGAAAAGCGTACACCAGAATGACCAATACCATATTTGAAGCTGGGACTAGCAAGGTGGAGGACATGATCGCGTCCGTTAAATACGGATTTTTGCTCTGCCAGGCGTCCTCGGGCATGGAGGATCCCAAGAACTGGGGCATCCAGATCATGGCTGACATGGCAAGGGAGATCAAAGACGGTAAGCTTACGGGAAAGGTTTTCTCGCCGATCGTTATGACGGGCTATGTGCCGGATCTGTTAAAGTCGATCTCCATGATATCAGATCAGATCGAAGCAGGAGGTACCGGTTATTGCGCCAAGGGCGAAAAAGAGCTGGTCAAGGTATCGGACGGCGGCCCGTATATCAAAGCAAGGATCAGATTAGGGTAACGCATCGAAACGAGTGAGGTACAATATGAAAGAAAAAATCCTGGCCTCCTTAAAGAGGCTGAACATTGAAGAATATATCATCAACGTCACGTCCTATAAAAGTGCTCAGATGTTCTTTGTGAAAAAGAGCCTGGATTGCAAGAGAGCGGAGAATACGAAAACATATAACGTAAGAGTTTATAGGTCTTTTGAGAAAAACGGCAAAGAGATGAAAGGAAGCTCCTCCGTATTTGTTTATGACGGCATGACCGATGAGGAGATCGATGCTAGTTTGGGCCGCGCGTATCTTGCAGCATCCTTTGTATGCAACCCGACGTTTGAGCTTATGGAATGCACCGAAAACAAGTTTATCACCATGGAATCGGGCCTGTTTGACCATACGCTGGAAGAGTGCTGCGAGAAGGCTTCGGAAGCGCTGTTTGCAGAGGATAACAGAAGTGACGCATTTATCAATTCGGCGGAAATATTCGCTTATGAGACAAACGTCGAGATCATATCCTCCACTGGCATTGATTCCGGATATACCAAGAGAAAGATCAGTGGTGAATTTGTGGCGCAGTGCAAAGAGCCGCAGGACGTGGAGACTTATAAAGACTTTCAATACTATGATCTTGACTGCGAATCGCTAAAGTCACTGGTTCGCAAAACGCTGGAATATACCCTCGAGAGGGCAAAGGCAACGCAGGCTCCTAAGGCCGGAAAATACAGAGTGATCATCAGTGATCATTACGTATGCAGCGTCTTTAGCTATTATATGGGAAGGGCGCAGGCACCCTATATCTATGCAGGGTATTCCACGTTTGAAGTGGGGCAGAACGTTCAGGCAGTGAATGCGGAAGGCGAATCCGCAGACGTTAAGGGTGACAAGGTCAGTATGACGCTTGTGCCGACCGAGCCTATGAGCGATGAAGGGATCTGGCAGCAGGAGCGCGAATTGCTGGATGAGGGCGTGCTGAAAACCTATCATGGCGGACTACGTTTTTCAAGATACTTAGGGATCGAGCCGACGGGATATTTTGGGTGCATAAAGGTGGCGCCAGGTTCGATGTCGGTGGAAGACATGAAAAAAGAGCCCTATCTTTGGGTCGTGAATTTCTCCGATTTTACGCTGGATGATTTCACGGGGCACTTTGGCGGCGAGATCAGACTTGCCTTCCTTTTTGACGGCGAGAAGGTGACGCCGGTAACCGGCGGTTCCATCAACGGAAGCATCATAGATTCACAGACAAACATGCATTTTTCAAAAGAGATTCAGAAATCCGCTAATTTTATGGGGCCTTACGCCATGTGCTTTGAGGATGTATCGGTAGCGGGTGTATAAGAAAAAAGGAGTAAAGAAATGGGATATAAAATCGTGCCACTGCCGAAGGAGCAGTGGAAGGGCGTGCCCATTCTGATGAGATACACGACGGAGGAATACTTTGATCTGGAAGTATCGGAGAATGCGGACGCATTTGAAGCAAAAATGGTAAAGAAGAAGTTTGAGACGCCGGTGACGCATTCACCGGAGGAATATGACTTCCCCGACGGCCTGTATCAGGATCACTGGGAGAAGGCCGAAGCTTACGGCATTTACCGCGAGGAGGACGGGAAGAAGATTTTGATGGCATGCATCGAAGTCTGCCCGGAGGAGTGGAGCAATCGCCTGATGGTGACGGAGCTTTGGGTGGATGATTCCCTGCACAGACAGGGCATTGGTACCGCGCTCATGAACAAGGCCAAGGAGGTCGCGAAGGAGCAGGGCCGCAGGGCCATCATTTTGGAGACCCAGTCCTGTAACGTCAGGGCCATCGCGTTTTATCGCTCTCAGGGATTCCGACTGATCGGATTTGATTCCTGCTGCTATACAAACCGCGACGTGGAAAGACGCGAGATCCGCTTTAACATGGGATTCTTTATGGACCAGCGAGAGGGCAGATGGTAGGATGTGCCAACGGGGACGGTTCTTTTTGGCACGTTTGTGCCATTGGGGACGGTTCCTGGTGGCACAAACGTGCCAAAAAGAACCGTCCCCAGTGGCACATACGCTGGGAGACCTTTTAGACATTTACTTTGGGAAAAAATCCTATGCGACCTATGATAAGTCAGCGCTTCAGTGGAACCAGTTTGTTCATGACTTTTGCGCGGATGAGGCGACGAAAGGATTTGAAAACAAGTTGGAGACAGCTGCCGCTCTCTGGAAGATCGTTAGGGATTCTGACAGGGAGAAAAAGTATTCCAGGGCGCTACTTAAGGAATTTCGAAAAGAGCTGTGAAAATGTATTAGAGGATGTTGTAATTTTCGAAAAAGATTTGGGGGAGAAAAATGAATTCGGTTCATCAAAAGATAGTGGATGCTGTTTTGGAAAAGGCGAATAAGGAATGTCCAGATGCGTTGGACGCGGTTGCAGTCTACGGCTCGGTTTGCACGGGGGACGTGCATGACCATTCAGATCTTGACCTGCTGATTTTGATCAATGATCCCAAGGGATATGCGTTGGCAAAAGCATTTATCTTGGATGACGAGGCGATCGGTTATGACATCTATTGCACGAGTTGGGAAATGCTGGAGGAGGATGCAAATTGCGGTCATGCTCACCTTAGCAAGCTGATGGATTCCGAGATGCTTTACGTGCGCGACGAGAGCGTGACGGAGCGTCTGGAGGGCCTGAAAGATAAGGCGAGGGAGATCCTTGGCTCTGATAAGCGATTTGAGTTGGTCGCAGGGATTCGAGAGGAACTTTGTAAGGTTTATGGACATGCTTTTGTAGCAGAGACCATTGGACAGCTTCGTAGTTGGGCGGCATATATGATCACGCTTAGCTTAGATGCCATGATGCTTTGGAATGGTACATATTTTAAGCGCGGTGTCAAAAGAAGCTTTGAGGAACTAGATGGGCTCGATATTCCAGATGATTTCGAGACGAATATCATGAAGATCGTGCGGGCGACAAGTTTTATTGAGCTAGGGATTGCGCTGGGAACGCTGTTTAAGTCGGTCATGCGCTTTACGGAGCGCAGAACGAGAAAGGACGTGCCTTCGAGGGAGAAGCTTGCGGGTACCTACGAGGAGATGTTTTCCAACTGGAGAAATAAGATGCCTGAGGCTACTGAACGCGGAGATGCTTTCGCGTCCTTCATGAACCTGGCATCCTTGCAATTCATGCTTGAGGAGATTGCTTCAGAGAATGCCATTCCGAAATTTCAGGTGATGGAAGAATTTGACGCAAACGACCTGGCGAAAAATGCGAAGCTCTTTGATGACGCACTTGAGGATTACCGTCAGGAATATGACAAGCTCGGCATGGAGGTCAGGCACTTTGATCACGTGGATGCTTTTCTAAAGGCATACATGGAATGAGGTTATGTGCCATTGGGGACGGTTCCTGGTGGCACAAACGTGCCAAAAAGAACCGTCCCCAGTGGCACAGGTGGCACATAGGAGAGGTAAGAAATGGCAAATATTTATATGATTTCGGGGCCGTGTGGATGCGGGAAATCAACGCTGGCGGATGCATATGCAAAGCATATGGTGAGGGAGGAGAAGCGAGATCAAGTTTACGTGATCCACGGCGATGATTTTCACGCGGGATTTGTGCTGCGGTCCTATGAGGTAGAAGACTTTTGGCAGAACGGACAGGCTGCGAATCAAATCGAATGGCTTGAGATTTTGAAGTTTAACTGGGAGTGCATCATCGACGTGGCGGGAAAGGTTCTGGCCCGCGGTTTGGACGTGGTGATCGATTACATTGTTGAAGACGAGCTGCCGCTTTTGCAAAAGCTGGCGAAGGAGCACGAGGCGAAGTTATATTATATCGTGCTCACGGCGTCTGCCGAAGCGATCACAAAGCGTATCGAGGAGCGCGGCGACAAGGAAATGGTGGAGAGAGCGCTATTCTTAAAAAACAAGCTCGATCATCTTCCGGAGAACCAGGGACACCTCTTGGACAACACGGGAAAGACCGTGGAAGAGGAAGTCGCGGAATTGGCAAAAAGCATGGAGAAATACTGTGCCAAAGGGGACGGTTCTTTTTGACTCATTCAATGGAAAAACAACAAAGAGGAAAACGTGCCAAAAAGAACCGTCCCCAGTGGCACGCTGAGAGGAGAATATGAAAACAAAAGTTTATTATGACGACGGATCGCTTAAGGTCCGCAGCATGGTGCCGGAGGACGCGAAGGTCTTTTATGACACGTATCTGTCCTATGGCTGGCACCCGCAGCTGGAGACTTACGAGAATTATTACAAGGAGCAGGAGGCGGGCGAGCGCATCATGTTTATCCCGGAGTATGAAGGCAAGGTCGCAGGGATCTGCACGCTTGTCCTAAAGCCTTCGGAGGGTCCGCTGGCGGGCAAGGGATGGCCGGAGATCGTTGATTTCTGCGTGTTCTTTCACCTGCACAAGAAGGGGATCGGAAATAAGATTTTGGACGTAGTTGAGGCAGAAGCAGCGAAGATTTCGGATCACGTATTTCTGGCGGTTGGCGTGCATAGCGGCTACGGCGCGGCGCAGAGGATTTACGTAAAGCGAGGGTATATACCGGACGGGACTGGCGTGTGGTATCAGGGAAAGCAGCTGGACCAGTACGCGCCTTGCGTTAACGATGATGACTTGCTGCTGTTTATGTCGAAAAAAATCAAGTAACGGGATTCATGTTATGGTAGAATATTCACTGAAGGGGAATGAGCCAAAAAGAACCGTCCCCAGTGGCACGAATTTGGAGGTAAAATGGATAAGGGTAAGATTGTATTTTTGAATGGCGTTACGAGTTCCGGAAAGACGACGATCGTAGAGGCGCTTCAGGAGCGCAGGGACGTGTTTTTCTATGTGGTCGCAAACGATCTGTTTCAGGAGATGGTGGGCGAGCAATACTTGCAGGAAAACTATTGGAAATATCTTTCCGAAGTGATCATCATGATGTATCACACGGCAAAGCTCTACTCCGACATGGGGAAGAACGTGCTGATCGACGGCATTCTTGTGGAGCGCGAGGAGCTAAGGCCCCATTATCAAAAGCTCATGGAGATCATGAAGGACAATCCGCTGGACATTGTTGAGGTGTATTGCCCGCTGGAAATCTGCAAGCAGAGAAACATTGAGCGCGGAGATCGCTACGAGAGCCAGTCCGAGGAGCAGGCGGAGCTGATGAGCAAGGACATCAAGTATCGCATGCGCGTGGACACGAGCAAGTTCTCCGCGGAGGAATGCGCGGACATGATCGTGAAGACCTTGTTTGCGTAAGTGCGACAAGGAAATCGCCATGGCATATGCGTGCGAAATGAAGGGACCAGGGGCAAGAGCATCGGAGACCTTGAGGCAAATCGCCGTGGCATATGCGCGCGAAATGAAGGAGAAGATCGCAAGCGTCATAAACAAATAAGAACGTAAGAAGTGAGGTTGGATGGAAGCATGAAGAAGTTCGTCGCATTATTGATGGTAATGATCGTTTCCGCAGGGTTACTTTCGGGGTGCTCTGACACGGAGCCCGTGAAATCTGTGGATCCGACGGAAGTCATTGGGTCAACGGAGCCAGAGGAATCACCCTTGCCATTGGAACCCATTTACGTACGGGAGCTCGACAGCACGGTCCTGGCGAGGCAAGTTAAGGTTTTTATGGACCATCGGAGGGATTGGACCGTCTGGAGAGATGAGGCGGAAAAATATGATTCGGTTGCATATGGCCTGAATGACAGAGACCATGACGGGCGGACGGAGCTGATCATTGCATGCTGGGTTGGCAGTACGAATACTTATGACCTCAAAATTTACGAAATTGATGGGAATGGCGACGGTTACGAGCCGCAGGACGTGAATTACACGAAGGATCTTCCTGAAAATTATTGGGAAGGGTTTTACTACACTGAAAACAAAGCCGCAAGGCCCCGGACGCCGGTGGGTGATCTGGAAAACAGCGATCTCGAAAAAATATTGACGGATACCTATCTCGTTTTTGTGGGAAAGCTTAGCAATGAGGAATTCTATGAGAGGCATATTGCCTTGAACGGTGATCGCACCTGTGAGGAATTGCTGCAGGAATCCATTGGAACCTGGGGCCTTTGCATGACGGACACGGAAGGGGACGTTACCTACTATGAGCCGGGCGATCCCTTTTATAAGACGCTGGTGGTTTCTGAGGATCGGACCATGACCTTGACGGAGGACGCCGGCATGGATTCGGAGTATGTGATCAAGGTAAACCTCCTCGATCATGCGGACGGAATGCTGTTTGGAAATTTCGTTCCGAGCCCCGCCGACGGGAAACTCTATGACAGTTTGCTTCTTTCGATCGTGGATCTGGACGTGGAAGGACGCCTCGTGATCACCATGGATTGCTGGAACGGATTAGAGTATCTCGCCGGCAGCAGCTGGTACTTCGAACGCGCGGAATAACATGCCAATGGGGACGGTTCTTTTTGGCACGTTTTGCAAGGGCGTGCGATGAGAAAGGTGAAAACGTGCCAAAAAGAACCGTCCCCATTGGCACGTGGAGGAAGAATATGAAAATTGAACTTAGGGAATTGACGGAAGAGAATCTGCAGGAATGCTGTAAGCTTAAGGTCGCGGAGGATCAAAAGCAGTATATTGATTCGAATGAGAACTCTTGGAATGCGGCAAAGGAAAATGCAGACGTGGCGCGGCCATTCGCAATTTATTGTGACGGGGAGATGGTGGGGTTTACCATGTTCGCGTTTGAGGAAGATTACGAAGATCCGAACGACAGGTATTGGCTTTGGAGGTTCATGATCGATGAATCCTTGCAGGGCAAGGGCTATGGAAAGGCGGCGCTTCAGGTGATCATTCAGTATTTCAAGGAGCATGGTGCAAATAACATTCGTCTGTCGACCAAGGAGACGAATGTCGGCGCGCTGTCGCTGTACCGCAGGGCCGGCTTTCGCGACACCGGTGAGATGAACGATGAAGAGATCGTGTTACAGATGGATTTCTGAGTGTATTGCTAGAGAATATTGTGGGGGAAGAGTAGATGGTTTTATCGGACGAAGGCAAGAGGGTTTCGAAGATCGACACGTACTTGAATTGTGCGGAGGTTTTTGCGTATCGGAGCACTTGTATCAAGCGAAAGTACGGCGCTGTGATCGTGAAGGATGACGCCGTCATTTCGACGGGATATAATGGAGCGCCCAGAGGGGAAGAGAATTGTTGCGACATAGGGTACTGCCCGAGGATCGAAAAAGGCTTGCATCAGGGGCAGGGCTACGAGCTTTGCCGCGCGGTACATGCTGAAGCTAATGCCCTGCTGAACTGTGCGAGGGAACAGACGATTAATGCGGATCTTTATCTGTCGGGCGTCAACCCGAACGATAATTCCGTCCACAAGGCCAAGCCGTGCCCGCTGTGCGCAAGAATGATCATTCAGGCGGGCATCAGAAACGTGTATCTGAGAACGGGTCCGAACGCCGGTGATTACACCGTGGTACCCGCAAAAGAACTTAATTGGGTGGTAAAAGAGTAATTTGGAGGAAAAAAGAATGAGTGAATTACAATATAAGACATTACGGGAGATCCCCGAAAAGAAGGACATGGCAGCGCAGTGGTTCCACGAGAAATGGGGCGTGCCGAAGGAAGCATATTTGGAGTGCATTGATGCATATCTAGCCGGCGAGACCGAATATGGTTGGTACCTGTGCTTTGACGGCGAGGACATCATCGGCGGCATGGGCGTGATCGAGAATGATTTCCATGACAGGAAGGACCTCGCGCCCAACGTTTGCGCGGTATATGTCAACGAAGACCGCAGATGCCAAGGCATCGCGGGCAAGTTACTGAACTTTGTGGTAGAAGACCAGAAGGCGCATGGCATTACGCCAATCTATCTTGTGACGGATCACATTGGATTCTACGAGCGCTACGGCTGGGAGTTCCTGTGTATGGCGCAGGGCGACGGCGAGCCCGAGCCTACGAGAGTGTACGTGCACAGATAGTGTGCCAAGGCGTGCCACTGGGGACGGCGTGCCACTGGGGACGGTTCTTTTTGGTACGTTTTGCAAGGGCGTGCGATGAGAAGGTGAAAACGTGCCAAAAAGAACCGTCCCCAGTGGCACGTAAAGAAGGGGGAGCATATGAGAAAGGAATTTTTGGCGGTATTCAGTGGTTTTCCGGAGCATCACTTTTCGAAGGAGATCACGGAGCGTCTTCGCGCGGAACTGACGGAGCGAAAGAACATCGTGTTTATCACTGCATGTCCGCTTGATTATGAGCAAAATGATGACGACTGCGATGGCATGTACGAGATGTTTGCGGAGCAGGGACTGCCGTTTGAAAAGCACTGTGTGATCGACAAGCGCACGGAGCCAGAGGTGGCGAAGGAGCTGGTGGAAAACGCGGACTGTATTTTCCTGATGGGCGGAGGCGTCTGTGAGGAACAGCTCGATCTGATCCGCGAGAAGGGCTGCTATGATGCCTTGCTGGATTGTCATGCAGCGATCTTCGGCGTGAGCGCTGGGTCGATGAACATGGCGCGAAAGACGGTGGATTTCTTCGAATCCATGGAGGCGTTTGACGGGCTCGGGCTTACGAATATTACGGTGAGTTGTCATCATGACCCGGAGGATACTTGGCGTTTTGAGCAGACGCTTCGGATGTCCGAGGACCGCACGGTATATGCCATGGAGGACATGAGCGCGTTCTTCATCAAGGGTGGTCGGATTGACGTTGTCGGTACGATCTACAGGGTGAAGGACAGGGAGCTACAGCTCCTTACTGAGGAAGGGATCAAAGAACTGGAGCAGGACGAGTTTCGAAGAGTGTTTGATACGATCCCGGATCAGTTTGACAAATTTCGCCCGCGCTACAGCGATGAACTCTTTGCATATCTGATCGCCGAAGCAGGGATCGGGCCTGGCAAGCGCGTTTTGGAAATCGGACCTGGAACGGGACAGGCGACGGAGCCGGTGCTTCGGACTGGCTGCGAATATCATGCCATCGAGCTTGGCGAGCACCTGTATCGCAAGATGCAAGAGAAGTACGGAAAACTGCCGAACTTTAACATCGTGAATGACGATTTCATCACGCATGATTTCGGCGACATGAAATTCGACATGATCTATTCGGCGGCCACGATCCAGTGGATTCCGGAGGCGATCGCATATACCAAGACTTTTGATCTTTTAAAACCTGGCGGAACGTTGGCGATGATGCTGACAAGCGCCGAATATAAGTCGGACAACGAGGCACTTTACGAGAAGATCCAGACATTGTACGACCGTTACTACAAGCCTGACATCCCTTATAAACGGGGGGCCTTCCGTTACACGGCAGCGCCAGAGTACGGATTTTCGGAGGTGGAACGGCATGATTTCAAGGGACAGCGTGTGTTCACGGCGGATGAATATGTTGCATTTTCCGGAACGCACTGCGACCATATCGTGATCCCAGAGCCTTTGCGTACGGAGTTCTTTGAAGGCTTGAGGAAGGCAGTATTGGAAGCGGGTGATCGGATCGTTTTCAATGACACCCATGTCCTGTATCTCACGAAAAAGCCTTAACGTCCACAGAACTAAATCGAGATTTGTGGAGGAAAAAATATGATACATTTGGAGAAAATTGATTCAACTAACATATGGGAGATTGTTGATCTGAAGGTCTTCAAAACTCAGAAAAGCTTCGTTGCGGCAAACTGGGTAAGTATTGTTCAAGCATACGGCGTTCGGGATTCGGCTACGGCCGCGTTTCCTTTTGCCATCTATAATGACAAAAGACCAGTTGGGTTCCTGATGATCGGTTTTAACGAGGCTGCGATGTATGAAAATTGGGATGACGTTGAAGCACCAAAGATACTTGTCAACAACTACTCCCTCTGGCGTTTGATGATCGACAAGCGATATCAAAAACGCGGTTACGGCAGAGAAGCGATAAAACTTGCTCTCGACTTTATCAGAACGTGGCCCTGCGGAAAGGCTGAGTATTGCTCCCTTTCTTACGAGCCGGAGAACGAGGTGGCAAGAGAGTTATATCGTTCCTTAGGATTTGTGGAAAATGGCGAAATGGACGGCGAAGAAATCGTCGCAGTGTTGAAACTGTAATACGGAGGGCGTTAAATTCGGGTTGGAGGTCGGATGATATGAAGTGTGAACTTTTAGCAGAATCAAATCTTGCGTTGCTGCCGGATTTTATTGATGACATGAACACAAAATACGACGTGACCGTGCTGAAAGCGTTTTTGGATGAAAAGAACGCATACGGATATATTGCCGTAGACGACGGAAAGGCAATTGGATTTGCATACGGTTATGTATTAAATGAGCCCGATGGACGAAAGACCTTTTATCTGCATGCGATAGATATTATGGCCGGTTATCAGAATCTTGGTTACGGTACGGAATTGGTCAGATTTGTGTATGCACATTCAAAAAGCCTGGGTTGCCGCAAAATGTTTTTGATGACAAACGCCGGCAACGTGTCTGCCTGCAGATGCTATGAAAAGGCGGGTGGAACAAGCGTTGCTGACGTTGCCATGTATGAATACAAGAAATGATTCGGCATGTAATATGATCAACAGAAAATCGGGGGTTGTTGATTAGCTGAAAACATGATCGCCATGGGAGAAGATCCCACGATGTTTGTCTACATGGAGCGGAAGAAATAATCTTTGGGGGATATGAAATGACGGATTTTTCAAAGATAACCGCATGTGGTGAATGCTGCGAGAGATGTGCGAAGAAAAAAGACGGGAGATGTCTTGGATGCATAGAGGCGAAGGGGCGAGTTCCGGAATGGGCGCAGTCAGGGATTTGCAGAGTGTATGCCTGTTGCGAGGAGTATCAAGCGCAGTTTTGCGGATTGTGCAGCGAATTCCCTTGTGAAAAGCTTCCGCAGATGATCCCGTGGAATCCGGACATTGTAAATCATCTCTCGAGACTGCGGGATGAATATTACAAGCAGAGCGTGAAGGAAGAGGAAATATGAGCAGAACGACAATCATATTCGTGCGTCATGCGCAGTCCGTATATGGGAGTGATGACAGAAACAGGCCGCTGACTGAGGAAGGACTTCGGGATCGTGGCATTGTTCTTGAAACCTTGAAGGACAGGCAGATAGATGGCTTCCTGTGTAGCCCGTACAAGCGGAGCCTTGATACGATCGCGCCGACGGCGGAGTTCTTTGGCATGGAGATCAAGACGGACGAGCGATTTCGCGAGAGGAAAAGCGGGAATTTCGAACCAGACTTTTTGGAAAAAAGGTGGGCCGATTTTCACTTCGCTGAAGAGAATGGAGAATGCCTTGCATCTGTGCAAGTGCGTAATATGGAGGCTTTTCTGGAAGTGCTTCGTGACTATACAGGAAAAACGGTGGTCATTGGAACGCATGGAACGGCTCTCAGCATGATCTTGAATCATTATGATCCGAAATTTGGTTTGAAAGATTTCCTTCGGATCGTGAAATGGATGCCGTATGTCATCGAGATGGTTTTTGAAGAAGACAAGCTTTTGGAGACGCGCGAGTTGGCGTATGTTGATAAGGGGTTATCTTAAATAAAGTCAATAAAAATTGACAAATGCACAAAATTAGTATAATATTATCGACATAAGGAGATGATATTATGGCAAAGAAATCGGTTGTTTTATTACCTGATACATTAGAGATACTTGAGAAAATGGGTTTACAGATCAAGTATGCGAGATTGCGGCGAAAACTATCTGCGGAATTGGTTGCTGAGAGAGCAGGAATAAGTCGCGCGACCTTAGTGGCAATAGAAAAAGGCGCGCCTTCAGTTGCGATAGGATGTTACGCAGCCGTCTTGCATGCACTTAATTACATGGATAAAGATTTATTATTGGTTGCTCAAGATGATGTTTTAGGGCGAACGCTTCAAGATTTAAATCTAACTGTCAAGAAGCGTGTGAGGAAGGGGTAATGCTATGGAAAAAGAGCTGACCATATATGTGTATGCGGATTTTGCACCCTTCTCATGTACATTGATTGGAACGGTTTTTGTATCTCAAATGAAAGGGAAGGAGATATATTCTTTCGAATACGATCAGAGTTGGCTTAAGAATCTGCCAATTCAGATAGATCCTGATCTGCAGTTGTTTAAGGGCCGACAATATGTGGCGGCTGATAAAGATGTTTTCGGATTCTTTTCGGACTCTTGCCCTGACAGATGGGGGCGAAAACTGATGAATCGTCGTGAAGAGCTGCGTGCCAGAAAAGCAAATGAAAGACCTCAAAAGCTTTTGGAGAGTGATTATCTTCTGGGCGTTTTTGATGAGAGCAGAATGGGTGGTTTAAGGTTCAAGACATCTTTGGATGGGGAGTTTTTGTCGAATGAAAAAGATTTTGCAACGCCGCCGTGGACTTCGCTCAGAGAATTAGAACAAGCATCCCTCGCGTTTGAAAAAGATGACAAAGGTCTTGACGATAAATGGTTGAAACAATTGCTGGCACCTGGTTCGTCCCTTGGCGGTGCAAGGCCGAAGGCCTCGGTTATGGCACCGGATGGTTCGCTTTGGATTGCTAAATTTCCTTCCAGACATGATGAGTTTGATACTGGCGCATGGGAAATGGTGGTTCATGATCTGGCTAAGATGTGCAAGTTGAATGTGCCTGAAGCGAAGGCAGAGAAGTTTTCTAAATTGGGAACAACATATCTCGTAAAGCGCTTTGACAGGGATGGCAGCAGGAGAAAGCATTTCTCGTCGGCAATGACCATGCTTGGAAAACAGGATGGTGCCGGAGCAAGTGATGGCAGTGGCTATCTTGATATTGCAGCATTTCTAAAGGCAAATGGCGCAAATCCGCAAGGCGACCTGCTTGAACTTTGGAAGCGGATTGTGTTCAATATGGCAGTATCAAATACGGATGATCATTTTCGAAATCACGGCTTCCTTTTGGAAAACAAGGGCTGGGTGCTGTCGCCGTTATATGACGTAAATCCCGATATCTATGGGGAGTACTTGTCGCTAAACATTGATTCGGCGTATTCAGCAATTGATTTCGACCTAGCCATAGACGCCGCACGCTATTATGGAATAACGGAAAAGCTTGCAGTCGAGATGGCTCAATCCATTCGAGAGACGGTAAAGACTAATTGGCAGATGTTGGCGAAAAAATATAAGATAAGCAGAGGCGAAATTGAAAGACTGAGCCCCGCATTTAAGGCGTAAGTCACGATACAAGGAAGAAGATCATGAAAACAAAACTAACGGTAATCGTAGATAATACTGGCAACGAGGAGCTTGCGGGGGAATGGGGGCTTTGCATCCTGGTGGAATATGGCGAGAAAAAGATCCTTTTGGATGCGGGGTCATCAGAGCTTTTTGCGGAGAATATGAAAAAGCTTGGCCTTGACATTGCGGCCGTGGATTATGGCGTTTTGAGCCATGCGCATTATGATCATGGCAATGGGATGCCGCGATTTTTCCGGGACAATGGGAAGGCGGAATTCTATCTGCAGGAAGCTGCCGATGAAAACTGCTATAAAAGGCTTGGCATTTTCATGAAGTATATTGGTTTGCCGAGGCATGTTACGATAGATTTCGCTGATCGCATTCAATATGTTTCCGGGGATTATCAGCTGACGGATGGCGTATGGCTGATCCCGCATAAGACGCCGAATTTGGAGCTGATCGGCAAGCGCGAGAAGATGTATCAGAGAACGGGTCTGCTTTCGTGGAAGCTGGATGATTTTTCACATGAGCAGAGCCTTGTTTTGGACACGGACGAAGGACTTGTGATCTTGAACAGCTGCTCCCATGGCGGCGCAGTCAACATCATAAACGAGGTTCGAAAGACCTTCCCGGACAAGAAGATTTATGGCTATGTCGGTGGCATGCACCTCTTTAACAAGACTGACGAAGAGGTGGAGGCCGTGGCGAAAAATATCGCCGAGACGGGCATCGAGTATATATGCACAGGCCACTGCACCAGGGGGCACGCCTACGGGATCTTGAAGCAGGCGCTTGGCGACAGGCTCGACCAGCTGCGCGTTGGGCTCGTAAAGGAGTTTTAGCGTGCCACTGGGGACGGTTCCTTTTGGCAGAAATGTGCCAAAAAGAACCGTCCCCACTGGCACGTGATAAGGAGATTGCATGATTCACTTAGAGTCGGTGACAAAAGAAAATATAGATGAAGTGCTTGCGCTTGGGGTGCGGGAGGATCAGATGGGGTTCGTTTCGCCGAACGCGGAGTCTTTGGCGCAGGCGTATGTATATGCCAAGACGGCGTGGCCCTTCGCCGTGTATGACGATGAGACGATGGTCGGATTCATCATGATGGGATATTACGAAGCCAAGCATTATTACACGCTTTGGAAGTTCATGATCGACCAGCGGTATCAGAACATGGGGTACGGGCGAAAGGCGCTGGAATTGGGCTTGGCGTTCGTAAAGGAGAAATTTCATCCCGAGGAGATCTACACTGGCGTTGCGCCTGGAAACAGCGTGGCGAAGGGGTTGTACGAGTCCGTTGGGTTCGTGGATACGGGGCTGGTGGAATTTGGGATGGAAGAGATGTGTAAGAAATATTAGGATTTGATAGAAAGTGTGGTAAGAGTGATAAAAGTGATTTTGTTAAATGGGCCGTCGTCGGCCGGCAAGTCAACGCTCTCTGGGGAATTGCAGCGAAGGCTTGCGGGCATGGGCGTGGAGGCCGAGATCATATCCATTGACGATTATATGATCACGGATCCGAAGGAGACCATTTACGAAGATGATATTTATGAGATCATGCCGGCCATGTGCGAAGGGATGAAAAACGTACTGGGGAAGGGCAGGTCGGTGATCGTAGACCATGCGATCACAAGCGAGCGGATTTTCGAGGCGTTCATGGATGCCGCGAAGGGTTACGAAGTGCTGACGGTGAAGGTGACGTGTGATCTGGAAATCCTTCTAAGGAGGGAGCAGGAGCGGGGCGACAGATGCCCGGGGTCCGCGGAGGCCTCCCTGCAGTATTTGTGGCCGAAGGAAGGATATGATCTGTGCGTTGACAGCGGAAAGTGTTCTGCGGCGGAAAATGCGGAGATAATTATGGATGCGATAGAAACGTGCCAAAAAGAACCGTCCAAGGCTTGGAATGCGAAGCATTCCATGATCCCGACTGAAAGGAGGGACGTGACGAAGGTCACGCCAGTGGCAGAAACGTGCCAAAAAGAACCGTCCCCAGTGGCAGAAACGTGCCAAAAAGAACCGTCCCCAGTGGCACGTTTGGAGAAGATGGGTGAGTTCTTCGATGCGAGGCTTGAGGGCTATGAGGAGCATCAGCTCACGACGATTGATGACGCGGGTGAGTTTTACCCGTTTACGGCGGGGTGTTTGCCGCAAGATGCGGGGGCCTGCATTCTTGACTTGGGCTGTGGTACGGGCCTTGAGCTGGGTTATTACTTTGAGGTTGTACCCACTGCGAAGGTCACGGGTGTTGACCTGGCAGCAGGCATGTTGGATGCGCTGAAAAAGAAGTTCCCTGAAAAAGCATTAAATTTGATCGTGGGATCGTATTTTGACGTGCCGTTTGAGGAAGGCGCATTTGATGCGGCGGTGTCCGTAGAGTCACTTCACCATTTCACGAAAGAGGAGAAGATCTCTTTGTATGAAAAGGTGCGGAAAGCCTTGAAGGCGGAAGGATATTTTATCCTGACCGATTATTTTGCAACTTCTGAGGAAGAGGAGCGGTTCCACCGTGGCGAGTTGCTCAGGCTTCGGAAGGAACAAGGCCTTCGCGAGGATGAGTTTTATCATTACGACACGCCGCTGACCGTGGAGCACGAAACGGAGGCACTGCTGGCGGCGGGGTTCGCCCAGGTTCAAGTGCTGAAGAACTGGGGCCACACCTACACGCTGAAGGCGGCTAGATAATCGAGGGGGGCTTATGGCGAAGAAAAACTATAATTTGGGGCAGTTGGACAACATTGAATTTGTGGTGATCTTTACAAGATATCAGGACAAGTGGGTGTATTCCTGGCACAAGAAAAGGCAGAGTTTTGAGCATCCCGGCGGGCACGTGGAGGCAGGCGAAACCGCAATGCAGGCGGCAAGGCGCGAACTTTATGAAGAGACTGGCATCACGGATTGCAGGATGATCCCGCTTTGGGATTACGAGCAGATTTGGGATGACGGGATCGGGAGAAATAACGGTCGCGTTTACGTTGCCATCGCCAATGCGCTGGGCCAGCTTCCGGAAAGCGAGATGAGCAAGATCGAGCTCTTTGACGGCGTTCCCGAGAATTATACCTATAGCAGGGAAGAAGAGCAGAAGGACTTAGAGACGATCTTGAAAATGCTGAAGGCGTGGGAGGAGTAGGGATGACGAAGTTTTTGTTTGTCAGACACGGTGAGCCAGACTATGCAAGCGTCGGAGATTGGTCGAGATTCCCGATGGGTACGAATTTCGCGGGCTTGTCGGAGCGAGGCGCGGAGCAGATCAAAAACAGTTGTGCGAAGCTGGCGGAATATCCCGTCGAACTGATCGTGTCTTCGCCATATACAAGAGCCCTGCAGGGTGCTGCGATCATGGCGCGTGAGCTTCAGGTCGACGTGGCGGTGGAGCGTGACTTGCATGAATGGCAGGTGGACGTGACATACTCCATTACGGGAGATGAGAATTTGGTGGCCCTGTGTCAGGAGCGAGACAGGATGCAAGGCGTTTATCCTAAGGGCGAAACCAAAGTATGGGAAAGCACGGAGATTGTTCGGAACAGGGTGTTGGCGTGTCTTGAAAAGTATAAGAACCACAAGTGTGTTGTTGTGGCGGGACATGCCATCATGATGCAGGCCGTGTTTGGCATCAGCACGGCGATAGAATATGGCGAGATCATGAAACTGGAATGGAATGAGTCAAAAAGAACCGTCCCCAGTGGCATGGAACTGGAATTGTAAGATAAGGAGGGCAGTATGGAGTATTGGGATCTGTATGATGCGGAGAGGAAGCCGCTGGGGCGGACGCATCTGCGTGGGGAAAAGTTTGAAGAGGGTGAGTATTACGTAAGCTGTGAGATCTGGGTCATGAATTCCAAGGGGGAGTTTTTGACGACGCAGCGGCACCCTGCGAAGAAGGCGGGAAATCAGTGGGAGTTTGTTGGCGGCGGCACGCTTGCGGGCGAGACGACGACGGCATCCTCTGTGAGGGAACTTTTCGAGGAGACGGGGATCGTGGCCGCGGAAAGCGAGTTGAAGCTGATCGCCACCTACGCGCACAAGAATTATTTCTTGGATGTTTATCTGCTGAAAAAGGACGTGGCAATTGATGATCTGGTGCTATGCCCTGAGGAGACGGTGGCGGCGAAATGGGTAGGTGACGAGGAAATCCGCAGGATGATCGAAGCGGGCGAGTTCGTATATTCCGTCGGGCAGCGGTATGGCATGTATGAAAAACTGGCGAGAGAATTATAAGCAGAAAGGGGTTGCGGCGAAGACATATGCCGTGACTTGGAGGATGGAAGGTTGACGGAAAGATTTGCAATCATATCGGACATACATGGGAATCATCCGGCGCTGGTGAAGGTGTTGGAGGATATAAAGAGTCGGGGAATCGAGCAGTTTATCATTGCGGGTGATTATTGTTTGAGCGGCGCCTGGCCGAATGACTGTATTCAGACGTTGAAGGAAATTCCGAAGAAATGGATCATTCAGGGTAATGAAGAAAGGTACCTCGAGAATCTGATCGGGAAGGATCAGAGCACTTGGACCGACGGCCAGATGCAGATCTCGTATTGGAATTATCGGAATATCGAAAAGGAGAATCTGGATTATCTTTTGGCGTTACCGCACACGGCAGAGTTTGAATGCAATGGCGTGAAGGTTCATATGGCGCATTCCTTGGCTGATTTTATTGGGGTGCGTGAATCTGCTGATTCGGTGGCCGTTTCGGAAAGATATGCGAAGGTGCAGACGACGCCGGAAATGGTACGGAAGGACATCCATGCAATGTTGGATGCGGACGCGGATTTTCAGGAGAAAGTGGCGGCGCTGGAAGAGGGCGTATATATCTTCGGGCACACGCATGTGCAGTGGAGTTACAAGGTTCCTCGCAAGAACATGTTGCTGATCAATCCAGGTTCCTGCGGTTTGCCGCTGGATGCGATCACGGACAGCGTGCCGTACGCGATCCTCACGATCGCGGAGAACGGAGAGGCTTCGGTGGAGGAGATACGGGTGCCGTTTTCCATGGCGGATTACATTGAGGAGCTCAGGAAGACGACGCAGTACGTGGAGGCAAACGTGTGGTGCAAGGTGATCTTCAAAGAGCTTTTGTCGGCGAAGGAGCACATGTACTACTTCTTGCGGTATGCGGAAGAATATGCCAAAAGGATTGGCGACGAAAGAAGGCCTTACGCCGTGGAAACATGGGAAAAGGCGTACGAAGAATGGAGTAAGTCGTGAAAGAAAGCAGGTTTGTGACATATACGGAAGATGACAGGAATATTGTGAGGGCCGGGATCGAAGGCGTGAGGGAGATTTTGCTGGGCAGTGATGCGGATCAAAAGAGAAGCATGTTGTTTTGCCTGGACTGGTTTATGGATCCTTATTACGGGCAGGACATTTCCGCTTTCAAGGAGGAATTGATCGAGCTTTTGCAGCAGGTCATCGTGGCGCATGGCGAGGAATTGGACGTCAAGGAAGATGCGCTGCAGCTGCTTGCGGCTTATGAGTTCGGGCCTTTTCCGATCTTGGAGGAGCATTTTGAAGAGCTCGAAGAGGAGATCAAGCCTGACGCAAAGTACGTGATCAACATGCACCGCGAATTTGGCGTGAGAACGCTCATTTTCCTTGGGTCGTCCGTTACTTACGGAGAGGCGGCCGGCGGCATATCCTTCGCGGATTTGCTGTGCAAGAAGTTTGGGTACGAAATGGTCAAGGAAGCGGTGTCGGGGACGACGCTTGTGGATGACGGGCCGGACTCCTACGTCAGCAGGCTCAAGACGATCGATGCAGAGTCTGCAAGCCTTCTTGTGTGCCAGCTGTCCACAAATGATGCTACTTGTATGAAGCCCCTCGGGAGCGTTGATAAGAGCAGGGAGTTGGAGTCGTTTGACACGAAAACCGTGGCCGGTGCGATCGAATATATCATCGCATATGCGCGTGTGAAATGGGGCTGTCCGGTGACGTTTTACACGAGTCCGCAGTATGAGTCGAAGGAATATGCCGAGATGGTGGAGCTGCTAAAGAAGATCGCGAAAAAGTGGGACATCGAGCTCATCAACCTATGGGACGATAAGGCATTTAACAAGGTCACTGCGGAGGAACGCGCCAGATTCATGGCGGATCCTATCCATCCGACGCTGGAGGGCTACAAGGAATGGTGGTTGCCGTACTTCGAGAAGAAGATACCTAGTTTGTTTTGAAATGTGCCAAAAGAACCGTCCAAGGCTTGGAATGCGGAGCATTCCATGATCCCGACTGAAAGGAAGGACGTGACGAAGGTCACGCCATTGGCAGAAATGTGCCAAAAAGAACCGTCCAAGGCTTGGAATGCGGAGCATTCCATGATCCCGACTGAAAGGAGGGACGTGACGAAGGTCACGCCCATTGGCACATGATCCCGACCGCAGGGAGGGACGTGACGAAGGTCACGCCATTGGCACGAGGAGGAAAAAATGATCAATTTACGGAAGGTTGAGGCGAAGGACAAGGACTTGCTCTTTAGCATCAATCAAAAATATCTATATGAGATGACGAACTTTTACGAGGATGAGATGGACGAGCACGGGAATTATTCCTACGGGCATTTCGAGGAATATTTCACCGACCCGCGCCGGATCGCGTATTTTATCCAGGACGATGAGGTTTTGGTGGGATTTGCGATGCTTTGTCCCTACTCGAACATCGGGCAGGATCCGGATTATATCATGGCGGAGTTTACGATCTTTCCGTCCTATCGCAGAAAGCATTTTGCGCTGGATGCGGCCAGGCTTATACTGGCAAAGCATCCTGGGAATTGGGAGATCAAATACAACGAGAAGAATCCTAAGGCAAAGAAGCTTTGGACCATGGTGACGGAGCCGTTTCATCCGCAGGTGGTGCACCTGAACGATGAGGAAACGGTGTTTGTGTTTGTGAATGACGGGGTTAGGTGACGGTGCCTTACGCCCGAAAGAAAGTAGGCCTAAATGAAACTAATGTTTGGTTACGGTGAAGCGGACTTGACGCCGGATTGGTCGGCGCCGTTGGTGGGCTTCTACCGTGAGGACAATTACTCGAAGGGGGTTTTAGCTCCCTTGCTTGCGCAGGTGTCCGTGTGGGGAGAAGAGAGCCGCGCCGCACTGATCACGATCGACAGTATTGGCTTTACCAAGGAATTGTCGAATGATCTGCGGGATCAGGTGGCGGAGCGGATCGGCGCTTCGCGTGAGAATATTATGCTGTGTTTTTCGCACACGCATGCCGCACCGGACGGTGACGCGGGTGATGGGTATTTTGAACTTGTCTGCGAGCGGATTATGATGGCGCTGGAGACGGCCCTGGAAGGCATGGAAGAAGTGCAGACGGGGTGCGTTAATGCGCGGGCAAAGATCGGTGTGAACAGGCGGTTCGCAAGTGACCTTGTGGACGACAGGGTCGGGATCCTTGAGGTGCGTGAACTTCGCGAGGGCGAGGCTGGCGAATTGCAAGGTACGGCGCGGAAGCTCTTGTTGTTGCGGGTGACGGCGCACGGGAATGTGTTGAAGGCGGATAATCTTATGATCTCGCCGGATTATTTCGGAAACGTGCGCGAAACCTTGCAGAAGAAATATGGCTGTCCGGTGATGCTGATCCAGGGCGCTGCCGGGAATGTCGCACCGAAGTATTTTTGCTCCAAGAACACGCCAGTGGACGCAAGGGGACCTAAGTTTGTAAGGTCGGAGAATGCGTTGCAGCTGATGGCGGATGAGGTGCTGCGAAGCGTGGAAGAGGCGCTTAGGAATCGCGGGACGATTACGGCAAGCGGCATGCAGGCAAGCGGCATACAGGCAGGCGACATGCAGGCAAGCGGCACAAGCGTTGGCAATGAAAACGCCGATGGAGGTGCGTCCCTGCAAGCCTATTCTCGCTGGATCGCGTTACGGGCGCAGGTACCGAGCGCGGAGCGAGCGGATATGATTGCGAAAGAGGCAATGGCAGAGTGCGGGATCGATGGTGCGGAGTGGCTTGCAGAGGTGAAAAGGCTGCGCGCGCAGGGGATCACCGTGCAGGAAGAGCAGGCAGAGGTGCAGTATTTCAGGATCGGAGCTTTTTGCCTTTGCGGCATGGCCTACGAGCTGATGACCGAGTTTGCGCTTGAGGCGGCGGAGCGCCTGAAGGATGAGTTCTTTTACTTGAATGGCTATGCCAACGGGTGCCTATCCTACTTCCCGACCAAGGAGGAGTTTGACCTTGGCGGATATGAGGTGTATTGGTCGCTGCTGATCTATTACAAGTACTTTGGCAGGGTGTACCCGTTCGAGCGGGAAGAAGCCGACAGGGTCGTGGAGTTCGTGGTGAAACATGCTCCAAGAGGATGAGTCAAAAAGAACACGTCCAAGGCATGGAATGCGTAGCATTCCATGATCCCGACCGCAGGGAGGGACGTGACGAAGGTCACGCCCAGTGGCACGAAGGTCGCGTGGTTTACAGGAGGAATTAGATGAATACAGTTTGGTCAGATTACGTTCAGGGAATCAAAACATTATATTACAGCAGAAAACTGAGATTTGACGACTTGTTTTTTGCGCAGTATCAAGGGCTTTTTGGACTGGATCGGGACAAGGAAATGAAGATATTGGAGATCGGGTGCGGTCCTGGAGCATTGGCTGAGGCTTTGCGCAGATGGTATCCCAAGGCCAAGATCACGGCGATCGACAGAGATAGTCAGTTCATTGCGTTTGCGCGAAAGAACATTGCGGGAGTGGAGTTTTGTGAGGGAGACGCGACGGCGCTGCCCTTCGCGGATAACACCTTTGACGTGACCATTTCCAATACCGTTCAGGAGCACGTGGAGCCCAAGTCCTTTTGGGGAGAGCAGCTTCGAGTGTTAAAACCCGGCGGTATATGCCTTTGCCTCTCGGCAAGAAAAGGGGTAAGCGTGCAGGCACCGTGTCTCGCGGAGACTGCGGAAGAGAAAGCGTTTTGGGAGAAGACGCCGTCGTGGGAGGAAACACGGGATGCATATCAGGTGTGTCAGTATCCCATGACAGAGGCGGAAATCCCTGCGTCCATGGAAGCCAACGGATTTTGTGAAGTGGCGACGGGATATGCAGTGATCGACTTGACGCCTGACAACCCCAGGTTTTCTGCAGAGTTGGCCGAGGCCATGATCGAAGCGCAAAGACAGACAAGCCTGGAAGCGATCGAATCCGCGCATTTGGATGGCGATGAAGCGGTCGTGGCGGCGGTGAACGCGAAATATGATGAGAGGATCAGGTTGTACCGACAGGGGAAAAAGCAATGGGATACGGCCACCTCAGTGACGATGGTCATTCGCGGTAGGAAATAAATTGAAAAATGTGCCAAAAAGAACACGTCCAAGGCTTGGAATGCGTAGCATTCCATGATCCCGACCGCAGGGAGGGACGTGACGAAGGTCACGTCCAGTGGCACAAATGTGCCAAAAAGAACACGCCCAAGGCTTGGAATGCGTAGCATTCCATGATCCCGACCGCAGGGAGGGACGTGACGAAGGTCACGCCCAGTGGCACAAATGTGCCAAAAAGAACCGTCCCCATTGGCACAAATGTGCCAAAAAGAACCGTCCCCATTGGCACAAAAATAAGGCCCGAAAAGGAAAAATATAGTTAGTATATGAACAAAATTTATGGTATAATAATATTTTATGAAATAAGGCAAAATGGCTTGGGAGGGGGAGTATTGTCGTGAGCAATGACCAATTAAGGTATTTATATTTTGGAGCATATCGTTTCGAAGAGAAGGAGGACGGCTGGCTGCAGGCGTTCCAGTACTCGAAGGCGCAGGAGGATTACTTCAAGGAGGCCTTTGATTTCTGGTATGAGAGATGCACGGCGTCTACCGCAAAGACCATTGAATTTGTGACGGAGGCCACGAAGGTGTCCTTTGATTTCAAGCTGATCTGGATGGGCTCGCCGGATTCCTTTGAGCTGGCGGTAGACGGTCAGATCACAAAGATCGCTTACGTGATGGATTTCTTGAAAGAAGGCATGCCGGAGCCCGATTTTTCAAAGGGATTTCCGGGATGGAACCTCCCGAAGGAAGGCAAGATTGAGTGGGACATGCCGGAGGGGAAGAAGTCAGTCGTGATCTATCTGCCCGCAGACGCCACGGTGCTTTTGCGGAACTTTGCGTTGAACGCGGCCGCAGAAAGACCTGTGAAGAATGAAAAGGTGCTTTGGCTGGGCGATTCCATCACCCAGGGCTTTGGTCCGCTCCGTTCCGGACAAACTTATGTCTCGGTGGCTAACCGACTGCTGAATTACGACATTATTAATCAAGGGATCGGCGGATATATCTACGACAAAAACTCCCTGATGAAGATGGAGGGCTATCAGCCCGACAAGATCATCGTGGCGCTCGGAACCAATCAATACGGGGATGAGACCATGGAACGCGTCGAGGAGTACTATGAAACCTTGACCGGGATTTATGGCAATGAGATCCCGATCCTTTGCATCTCACCCGTTTGGCGCGGCGACCAGCCAGAGGGGTATGAGAAGTTCGTGGATTTCTGCGAGAACATCAAGAAGATCGCGGGAAGCTACAAAAACGTAACTGTTGTGGATGGGTTCACGCTTGTGCCCCATCTGAAGGAATATTATCTCGACAACCTACATCCGAACTGCCTCGGGACGGAAACCTACGGCAGAAATCTTGTGGAGGTAATCCGTAAACTGGGATTTTAGGTTGTGAACGTGCCAATGGGGACGGTTCTTTTTGGCACGTGAGGGACCATGGCATGAACGTGCCAAAAAGAACCGTCCCCATTGGCACGTTGGCATGTTAGAAAGTGTGAGACAAAATGAATTTACCGAATAGTTTTTACGAAGTTGCAAAGAATTATGGGGTGTCCAAGGAGGAGATCCTCTTTGGCGCCATGGCGGATTTTGACCTGGAATATCGTTTCGCCGACACGGTGGTGGCACTGACGAAGGAGAAGCTCCTCGTTGCGGCATATCCCTATCGCGAGAAGGAAGAATTCAGGCTTGGCGGCTACGGCGGCTTACAAAAGGACATGGTACTGGAAGGCAAGCCGGCCCTGACGATTTATCCGCTTGATAAGGTGGAGAAGCTCGAAGTGCTGCGTCAGATCAGCACGGGCGTTCTCATGGGCGAGATCGAAGGCGCTGAGCGCTTCATCTGCCAGTTTTCCAACACGAAGCAAGGCTATTTTCACAAGCTTGCGGACCTGCTTAAGAAGATCAAGGACAAGGAGGAGATCAAGGACGAAGACCTGGACGTTGAGAAGGGAAAAGAGGTTTGCCCGAAGTGTGGCATGCTCTATCCCGATCAGGAGCGCAAGGTCTGCCCGAAGTGCTTGGACAAGCGTTCCGTTCTCTTTCGTATCATGGGGTATTTCAAGCCCTACAGATTTCAGCTTGCCATCATGGTGCTGTGCTACCTTGGAAACGTGGGCCTGAACCTTGCCTGGCCGTACCTGAGCGGTACGATCCTTTATGACAAGGTGCTCCTTAAGGATCCGAAATTCCTGGAGTTCCTGAACCTTCCTGCAGGGAAATTCTCTGCTGCCCTTGTGATGGTGGTGATCGCCATGATCGTGGCGAAGATGATCGGCCAGTTCTTTGGTATTTTGCAAGGTGCGATGACGGCGAACGTGGCACCCCACGTGGTGGGAACCATCAAGAGCCAGACCTTTACGGCCATGGGCAGACTGTCCATCAGCTTCTTTACGAGGCGTCAGACCGGCGGCCTGATGACCCGTGTATGTGATGACGCGGAGCAGATCTCGTCGTTTTTTATCGACGGCATTCCATACTTTTTCATCAACGTGCTGACGATCATCGCGACGACGGTCGTGATGTTTCTCATGAGCCCGATCCTGGCCATCGCCTGCGTGATCCTCATGCCCGTGCTTGTGGTCATGAGCTATAATATGCTTCCGCACCTCTGGCATTACTATGGCAAGCGTCACCGCGCGAACAGGCGCATGAACAGCCAGATCAACGAGAACCTGACCGGCGCGCGCGTGGTCAAGGCCTTCGGCCGCGAGGAGCAGGAGATCGGTCGTTTCGGCAAGAATAACAAGAGAGTGAAGAACTCCGAGATCGATCTTGCGCATTATGATAACAAGTTTTTTGCATTATATTATTCCGTCGAGGATACGATTTCCTTCCTTGTTTGGGCCGTGGGCGGCGCGCTGATGATCGGCGGTTTTGCGGCTGCGGCTAACGGCAAAGCAGGTTTCCTTGGCACGCAGAACATTTCCCTGGGTTTGCTTCTGACCTTCTCAGGTTACGTTGGCCTGCTCAAGGGACCCTTGGAGTTCATGTCACATATCATCCGTTGGTACACCAACTGCATGAACTGCGGACAGAGATTATTCGAGATCATCGACGCCGTGCCCGAGGTGCGAGAGGTGAGAGATCCTTACAGACCCGAGAAGTTAAACGGCGAGATCGAACTGAAGAACGTAACCTTCGGATATGAGCCGCACAAGCCGATCCTGAAGGACATCAGCTTCCACGTGAACGCCGGCGAGGTGTTTGGCATCGTGGGAAGGTCCGGCGCGGGCAAATCCACGCTGGTTAACCTGATCTCGAGGCTATATGACACCGAAGAGGGCGAGGTTTTGGTGGATGGCATCAACGTAAAGCAGTATGGCTTCCGCGAGCTTCGAAAGAACGTGGCCATGGTGTCTCAGGAGACCTATATCTTCATGGGAACCGTTGCGGAAAACATCGCGTACGCAAGGCCTGACGCAACGCGCCAGGAGATCATCTCCGCGGCCATGCAGGCGAGCGCGCACGACTTTATCTGCAAGATGCCCGAGGGCTATGATACGATCTTAGGTTCCTCCGGAAGATCACTTTCCGGCGGTGAAAAGCAAAGGATCTCGATCGCAAGGGCGATCCTTGCGGATCCCAAGATCCTGATCTTGGACGAGGCAACTTCTGCCGTGGATACGGAGACGGAGCTTGCGATCCAAAAGTCGCTTGAGCGCCTTGAAAAGGGCAGAACCGTCATCTCCATTGCGCACAGACTTTCTACCCTGCGCAATGCGACCCACCTCATCGTGCTCGATGAAGGAAAACTGACCGAATCCGGAACCCATGAAGAACTCATGGCGAAGAAGGGAACCTACTACAAGCTCAACGAGTTACAGACCAAGGCTTTGGCCATGCGTGGATTGGAGTAATTGAGACGCGGCCAGCCCCCGAGTTGGCAATAACCAGAATTTTAGAAAGACAAGAGGAAGAAACGATGAGTGAAGAAATGGATTTGCTAGATTTAAATATGGACGATGACTTCGATGAGGAGGCGCTGAAGAAGGAGTCAGAAGAGCTCTTAGAGATGCGCTTCATCACGAAGGATAACGCAACCTTTGCGAGGACCGAGGGCGGCTTTGTGTCCCTGAAGTTCGGCGACAAAGAGTACAAGAGAGTTGGCGTGTACCTGACCTTCCCGCTGACCAATCCGGAAGAATATATCTCCATCCGCGAGGCCGACGAGAAAGCAAAAGAGATCGGCATGGTGGAAGACATTAAACAACTTCCGAAGGACCAGCAGGAAATGCTCAGAGAGCAGATCAGGCTGCGCTACTTCATGCCCGTGATCAAGAAGATCATGGAGATCAAGGAAGAGTATGGTTACGCCTATTGGCACGTGGAAACAAGCTTTGGCATGTGCCGCTTTACGACGCACATGAGCGGTGACGTCGTGGTATCCCTAAGCGATGCAAGACTTCTGGTGAAGGACATTGACGGCAACCGCTATGAGATCCCCGACTTTTACGCACTCGGAGTGCAGGAAAAGAAGAAGCTTGATCTGTTCATCTAATCGGATCAGGTTTGTAACAACGTGGTATTGACAAGAGGATTAAAGAAAAAATGAAATTACTATTTACGTTAACGGGAAGTCAGCTGGAGGCGCTTGCGCTCTCTGCCGGCGAGAAATTGGTATATTGTGTGCCCGCGGACCTTGCGTACGAAATGACGGGCGCGGCGGGCGAAAACGGAACGCCAAATGCGAAGGTCGACCTTGCGAAAGAACCTACGGCGCAGGCGGCGGACAGATATGAAACGGATGTCTTTATCGCCGTGACGAACAGGCGCCTTGTGGTGCTTTCCGGCGATAAGGTCACCTATCAAAAGGAATTAAAAGATTGTGAAAAGGTGCGTTGTGAGCACCAGGTGGGCTGCGGCATCATCACGGTGATGACCCTGGCCGAAAGTAATGAAAACATTATTGGGGAGGGCGTGGAAGAGTGCGTGGCAAGAGTGTCCATGCGCCAGATCGTTCGTGCCTCCTATGCCATTCGCGGCGCGCAGGCGATCGTAAAGTCTCTGAAGGAATGCGGCGACGCGGAGAAAGCGGAGCAGATCACAAGCTCGGAATATGAAACCTACTGTGAGAAGTGCGGCCGCGCCCTGCCGAACACCAGCGCATGTCCTTATTGTGAAGGCAAGATGGTCATTGCCAAGAAGTTTATGAACCTTTGCGGCGGCTTTATCGGCAAGCTCCTTCTCATCAGCCTTTCCATGCTGGTGATCGCTGCAATGGACATTGCAAGGCCCATGGTACAGCGCTGGTTCATCGATGATGCGCTTTCGACCGGAAGGGGAAAATGGGCGGACCTTGGCGTATTTGTCGGGATATCCTTTGCGTTGCTCATCGGCGCGATTTTGCTGAGCGTTTGGAAGAACCTTGCCTGCATTAAGCTCGGCTCGGCGCTTTCCATGTCCCTGCGTGAAAAGCTTTACGTGAAGATCCAGATCCTTTCGCTCTCCTTCATCAACAAGAGGAAGCCGGGCGAACTGATGAACCGCGTGTCCCGCGACACCGGACGCATCCGCGAATTCTTTGAAGAAGTGTTTGGATATATGTTCTCGACGCTTCTGACGATGATCATTTCGCTTGTGGTAATGTTCATGATCAGCCCTGTCATGACGGGACTTTCCCTGATGTTTGTCATCGTCGTGTTTGTGCTGATGAAGATCTTTTGGCATCATATTCACACGATCTTTTCCCGTCAGTGGATGAAGTCGGACGAGCTTTCCAACAGCATCCAGGACATCATCTCCGGCATGAGGATCGTAAAGACCTTTGGTACGGAGGATCGTGAGGCGGCGCGCTTTACGGAAAAGGCGAGGGATTACGCAAAGACCCAGTCCAGGAATGAGACCTTCTGGGCCGTGTTCTTCCCGATCCTGACCTTCCTTCTGGGCTGCGGTACTTACGTGGCTGTGCTCTTTGGCGGCCGTGACGTGCTGGTGGGCAAGATGACCATGGGTCAGTTGGTGCAGTTCATGACCTACAGCGGATATCTTTTCGGACCGCTTGGTTGGATGACGCACTTGCCCAGAATGGTCATGCAGATGGTGACGAGTCTGAACCGTATTTACGACGTGCTTGACGAGGAGCCGAGGATCAAGGACCGCGACGGCAGCAAGGAAATTGCGATCAAGGGACACTTCCAGTTCGAGAAGGTATGCTTTGGATATAACACCTATGAGCCCGTGCTTGAGGACGTGAGCTTTGAAGTGCAGCCCGGCGAGATGATCGGTCTGGTGGGTGCTTCCGGTACCGGTAAATCCACGATGATCAATCTGATCATGAGATTATATGATCCCGACCAGGGCCGCATTGTTCTGGATGGGGTGGATCTTCGCGACGTGAAGGTGGAAAGCCTGCACTCGCAGATCGGCGTGGTGCTGCAGGAGACCTTCCTGTTCTCAGGTACGATCCTCGACAACATTCGCTTTGCGAAGCCTACGGCAACGCTTGCGGAGGTGATCCAGGCCGCGAAGGCAGCCAATGCGCATGACTTTATCTGCAAAACGCCGGATGGATATAATACTTACGTCGGAGAGCATGGCTACAACCTGTCGGGCGGTGAGAGGCAGCGTGTTGCGATCGCAAGAGCGATCCTCAACAACCCGAAGCTTTTGATCCTGGACGAGGCAACCTCCTCTTTGGATACGGAGAGCGAATTTCTGATCCAGCAGGCGTTAAACCGTCTGATCGAGGGCAGAACGACGTTTGCGATCGCGCACAGACTTTCCACGCTGCGTGAGGCAAACCGCCTGATCGTCATCGATAAGCATTCCATTGCAGAGATGGGCAGCCACAATGAACTTCTTGAGAGAAAGGGCATTTACTATGGCCTCGTGACGGCGCAGCTGCGCATGGCGGAGGGCCGCCCCGGAAGCGAAGAGAAGGAAGTGGCGACGGCATAGTCCTTAAGAAAGCCGCGCCGCAAAGAATGAGGCGCCCGGCAAACCGGGCGCAAAAAATGATTATGGTAAAAATGCTTTAAAAGTGGTATAATAGGATTAGGAAAAAGCTGGAATGGTTCAAATGAACTTGGTTTGGGGCGTGACGTCTGGCAGAAAGGAGGGTGCCCATGAAATTTGAAAGGATCGATGACAAAACGGTAAGATGCTTTATTTCCAACGAAGAGCTGGAAGGCTATCAGATCGACTACAAGGACTTTGTGCTCCGAAGCGACAAGGCGCGCGAGGTCGTGCGCGACATCATCTCGCAGGCTTCAGAGGAAGTGGGTTACAAGCCTCCGAAGTTTGCCTTTGACATGTCCATCATGATGCTTCCCGAGCAGGGACTGGTTTTGACCTTCAGCGAGAGTGATCCCTTGACGGATAAGGACGGCGGACGCCTGATGGAATATCTCAATGAGATGAAGAAGGCGTTTGACCAGTCGCTTGACTCCAAGAAAGAGGGGCAGCAGGCCAAGGAGGAAGCTCCTGAGCAGCTGACCAATCCGGAGCAGGGCATTTTCGAATTCGAGAGCCTGGGCGACGTGATGGAGCTGGCAAGCATTGTTCCGAAGAACCTTCGGGTGCAGACCTCGCTTTATCGCATGGGCGATCACTATTACCTGTGCGTGAAAAAGGGCGCCGCATCCTATCAGCGCTACAGCAAGCTCTGCGTACAGGCGATGGAGTTTTCCGTTCTGTATGGCGCGGAGGAGCAGAAGATCCTTTACGTGAAGGAACACGGCGAGTGCCTGATCAAAGAGGGCGCGCTGAAGAAGCTTTGCGTGGAGAAGAAATAAGCAAGGCTTGACAAAAGCATTAGGAACGTAATAATATTATTGCACAAAAGACGATGAAGAGGGTTAGTAGGAGCATTTCCGCACCCCAGAGAGAGAACGTGGCGCTTAGGCAATGTGTACGGCGCGGCTGAGAGGTTCTTGTGTGGGAGGCTTTGAACCTGCCTTGGAGTTTTGCGTGAGACGATGAGGGGAGATGAATCTGGCAGCGTGGGGGCGCGGGCCGGAAGGGTATCCCATGCATCGAGAAGCGTAACGTAGGATCGGCGTTAACGATTGTGAAAGATGGGCGCAAATGCGTCAATTAGGGTGGTACCGCCGGTTTCCGGTCCCTTGCGGGGCTTGAAGCCGGCTTTCTAACTTTAAACACAAAGGAGACACAACAATGGCAGACAACAAGAAGATGGTGGAAGCGATCACTTCAATGGAGGAGGATTTCGCCCAGTGGTACACGGATGTGGTGAAGAAGGCGGAGCTCATCGACTATACGAGCGTTAAGGGCTGTATGGTGATCAAGCCCGCGGGCTATGCGATCTGGGAGCTGATCCAGAGACAGCTGGACGATCGTTTTAAGGCGACGGGCGTGGAGAACGTATATCTCCCCATGTTCATTCCGGAGTCTTTGCTTCAGAAGGAAAAGGATCACGTGGAAGGCTTTGCGCCTGAGGTGGCTTGGGTGACCCATGGCGGTCTGCAGCCCCTGCAGGAGAGAATGTGCGTGCGTCCCACTTCTGAGACGCTGTTCTGCGATTTTTATAAGAACTGCATCCAGTCCTACCGAGATCTGCCGAAGGTATATAATCAATGGTGCAGCGTGGTAAGATGGGAGAAGGAGACGAGACCGTTCCTTCGCTCTCGTGAGTTCCTCTGGCAGGAAGGCCACACGGCGCATGCTTCCTTCGAAGACGCGCAGGCCCGCACCATCCAGATGCTGAATCTTTATGCGCAGTTCTGCGAAGAAGTGCTTGCGATCCCCGTGATCAAGGGTCAGAAGACCGAGAAGGAAAAGTTCGCGGGCGCGGAGGCAACATATACGATCGAAGCGCTGATGCATGACGGCAAGGCACTTCAGTCCGGCACGAGCCACAACTTTGGCGACGGCTTTGCAAAGGCCTTTGGCATTCAGTTCACGGACAAGGACAACACCCTGAAGTACGTAAATCAGACCTCTTGGGGCATGACCACGAGACTGATCGGCGCGCTGATCATGGTACACGGCGACAATGAGGGTCTTGTGCTTCCTCCGAAGGTGGCGCCCATTCAGGTGTGCATCATTCCGATCGCGCAGAAGAAGGAAGGCGTGATGGAGAAGGCAACGGAGCTCAAAGAACTCCTTTCCAAGAACTTCCGCGTAAAGCTGGATGACACGGACAAGACGCCTGGATTTAAGTTTGCTGAGGCGGAGATGAGAGGATATCCCATCCGCGTGGAGATCGGTCCGAAGGACATCGAGGCCGGTAAGTGCGTGATCTGCCGCAGGGATACGAGAGAGAAGATCGAGGTCGCGCTCACGGATCTTGAGGCGAAGGTAAGCGAGCTGATGGAGACGATCCAAAAGGAAATGCTCGAGCGCGCAAGGAAGCATCGCGACGCGCATACCTACGTGGCAACCAACATGGACGAGTTCGTAAAGCTCTTTACGGAGAAGTCCGGATTTGTTAAGGCAATGTGGTGCGGCGACCGCGCATGCGAAGATCAGATCAAGGAACGCTTAAGCGTGACGAGCCGTTGCATGCCGTTTGAACAGGAAAACCTGGCCGACACTTGCGTATGCTGTGGCAAGCCTGCGAAGAAGATGGTTTATTGGGGAAGGGCATATTAATTCATGAACTATGTTGTATTTGATCTGGAATGGAACCAGAGCAATACGGGGGTTAGTTCAAGGGTCGAAGGGTTACCCTTCGAGATCATAGAAATTGGGGCGATCAAGGTCAACGCAGACGGAACCTTGGATGCAGAGTTCAACGAACTCATACGCCCGCAGGTCTATAGGGAAATGCACCGCATCACGGGAAAGATCGTTCATCTGACCATGGAGGAACTAAAGCACAGCCGAACGTTCCCGGAGGTGGCCACGAGGTTTGAAATGTGGTGCGGTACGGCACCGTTCCTTTATTGCACCTGGGGCACGCTGGACGTCATGGAGCTCCAGCGCAACCGAAAATACTATGACATGATGCCTTTGACGGAAAAGCCTATGCCGTATCTGGACGTGCAAAAGCTGTTCGCGCTGACCTATGACGCAAACGAGCCGAGAAAGAGGCGTGCGCTTCAGGATGCAGTGGATTATCTGCAGATCGAGAAGCACGTTCCCTTTCATCGAGCCTTCAGTGATGCCTATTACACCGCCAAGGTGTTGCAGGAGATCATGCAGGTAAATCCGAAGGTGCTCTCAAAGGTCTCGTATGACGTTTATTATCCGCCGACCAGCAGGGAGACGGAGGTCAAGCATCAGTTTGACACTTATTTCAAGTATATTTCCCGGACCTTCCCAGGAAAGCATGAGCTTTTGAACGATAAGGAGGTCAGCTCGAGTAAGTGTTATCTTTGCAATCGGAACCTGAAAAAGCGTGTTCGCTGGTACACGACGAACAATCGAAATTATGTGTGTCTTGCGTATTGTGAGGTGCATGGGTTCCTCAAGGGAAAGATCCGCGTGAACAAAACGGCGGAGGGCGAGGTGTTCGCCGTAAAGACCACAAGGCTGGTGGACGAAGAGACGGCCATGGAGGTCGAAAAGAAATGGGAGAAGCTCCAGGCTTCCAAGAATAAGGACGAAGACAGTGTTATACCGGAGACTCCGGAAAATATGGATCTGCAAGAATAAAGCGCGGGTGGTTACCTGCGCTTTATTCTTTCTTTATATCGTTTTTTTGCCGCACGGATCTGGGATTTGCGGCTCTTTTGCATTTCCTTCGAAGCGCGCAGCTTCGCTTTTGCGTGCTCGTGATTCCTGGAATTCTTAAGACCTGACGCAAAGGAGAAATGGATGTTTCTCCGGATGAACATATAAAGCACGAAGAGGACTGCGGCCACGATGACAAGGATCAGGAGGACCTTTAGGATCTTTAAGTTGACGAAGACGAAGGAAGGCGTTTTCTTTTCCTTTTCTTTTGAGTCCTTTGCCTTCTCTTTTTCCTTTTCCTTTTTCTTGTCAGGGGCGGGCGTCTTTGTTTCCGGCGTAGGCGTAGGTGCTTCCTGCGTTTCGAAGGTAAAGGCGTTTTCCTGTCCCTTTGCCAGGTCGAGTGAAACGGTACCCACTGGCGTTCCGTGGAAGGTGTAGGAGATCAGTGCCGCCTGGCCCGGAACGCTTACGTTGTAAGAGATCGTGCTGGTCAGGTCGCCGAAGTTCGCACTCTTTGGAAGGATCACGCAGTCGTCCTTGTTCAGCGAAAGGAGCGGCTCGGATGCGCCAAAGATGTCGGTGTTGTCGTAAAAGAAACCAATGTTGTCGATGTCATATTTTGTTTCGGTCTGTGACACGTTGACCTTGCTGAAGTTGTTGAAACCGTAGTCAAACAGGGCAATCGTGTCCTCGGCGTACATGGGGTTGTCGTCATTGAGAACGACGCAGATGAGGCGCATGCCGTTCTTTTCCGCACAGGCGACCATGGTGTTGTGGGCGCTGTCCGTATAGCCCGTTTTGCAGCCGATCAGAAACTCATAAGCATATTTCCCCGAAGGGATCAGGGGCATCTGGTTCATGTCCGTCAGGACGCCGTTTGGCTTTTCCACCACAAGCTTGGGCTCTAGGGTGATCTGGTTAAGGTAGTCGATGGCAAAGAACGCACGGCCGATCATGGCGAGGTCATAGGCACTGGTGACGTGCTCTTCGTTGGGAAGGCCATTGGGATTCGCAAAGTGGGAATCCACGGCGCCAAGCTCCGCGGCACGGGCATTCATCATGTCCACAAAGGCATCCCAGCTTCCGCCCACGTGGGCCGCGAGAGCATATGCCACTTCATTGGCGGAACGGATGAGCAGTGCCCGCAGGCAATCCTCCATGGAGAGCGTATACCCCGGGTTTAGTGAGATGTGGTTGCTTCCCTTGGGAATGGAAAAAATGTCGTCATGGGAGAAGGTCACGGTCTCATCCAAAGAGCTTTTCTCGTAAGCAAGAAGCGCCGTCAAAATCTTGGTCGTGCTTGCGGGATATTGTTTTTTGTGAATATTCTTTTCGTAGAGGATGGTGCAGGTCTCTGCCTCAATGAGGATCGCGGATTCCGCTGAAACCACGGGGCCTGCGGGCCAGCTCGTTCTTGCATTGGATTGGATGGCCATTGCCTGATGCTCCGCAATGCGCTCTTCTTTTTCTGAGGCCTTGTCCGCCAGCGCGGAAAGGGGAGAAGAGAGCACAAGGCATGCGGCGAGCGCACCGGCAAGAAGCCGAAAGTGCTTCATTCGAAACATGGGGTACTCCTTTTTTGGTCATTTCCTTTCTATCTTACTACATTTTTGGGAAAAACCAAAGTAGAAAGTGAAAAAAGTTTCGCTTCTTGCCAAGAGGGGCGAAAAAAGCTATAATGAATTGATTTCTAAGTTTGAATGAGGTAGGAAACATGAGATTACGCAACGTGACCGGTTCGCGGGAGGTGATCGCGCAGAGCCGTTTTGTGGTGCCGGAGGAGACCTTAAAGGAAATGCCGGGAAAATGGCACGCACTTTTTGGGAATGAGCATCCGATCCGCGTGGAGATCGGCATGGGGAAAGGGAAATTTCTTCATGCACTGGCCAAGGAAAATCCGGACGTGAATTACATTGGGATCGAGAAGTATTCAACAGTGCTTCTTCGCGCCGTACAGAAGATGGAGCAGGAGGAGCTTCCAAACCTTCGGTTCCTTCGCATGGAGGCGGAGGAGATCGCGGAGGTGTTTGGTGAGGGCGAGATCGATCGCATCTACCTGAATTTCTCGGATCCCTGGCCGAAGGACAGGCATGCAAAAAGGAGGCTCCCCTCGCGGGAATTCCTTGCAAGATATGACAAGATCCTGAAAAGGGACGGGGTGATCGAGTTCAAGACGGACAATCGCGATCTGTTTGACTTTGCGGTGGAGGAGCTTGAGCCCGCAGGCTGGAAGGTGCAGGTCATCACTTATGATCTTCATGCGGACCCCGTGCTCATGGAGGGCAACGTGATGACGGAATATGAAGAGAAGTTTTCCGCGGCGGGGAATCCGATCTGTAAGTACGTGATCCGCAGGTAGGCGCGCCTTTAGCGTGGAAAGCCGCAGCGAGGGCGCTACGGGGCGCTTGCTGCAAGGAGATCGAGACGCTGCGGGGGCGTTTGCGGGAAGAAAGACGAGGAATAAAAATGGACATCAATGAGACCGGAAAGGGCATGTTATACAGGCACCCGTGGGAGCTGAGCCGCACCAAGTGCTTGTTGGATGCATTTGGACTTGTTCTGGACAGGATGCATGAGAGTCAAAAGAAAAGGCGTTATATCAACGTGGGAGCGGGGGATCTGTATTTTGATCAGAGGCTCCTTGCGAGGTATGAGCAGGATGAGGCCTATGCCGTGGATCTTGGCTATGATGAGGAGCCGTCCGTGGAGGGAAGGATCCATAAGTTCCGCACGCTGGATCAGATAGAGGAAGAGGGCTTTGATTACTGCATCATGATGGATTCCCTGGAGTACATGGAGGATGATGCAGCCTATGTCAGGGCCATGGCGGAAAAGCTTCGTCCAAACGGTTGCTTTTTCTTTACGTTGCCTGCGCACAGGTTTTTGTTTTCAGAGCATGACAGGATCGTGGGGAATCTTCGGAGATACGACGTGAAGTCTTTTGACAAGGTTTTGAAGCAGGTACCGGAACTGGAGAAGGAGACGGAATATCATTTCTACACTTCGCTCTTTATGGTGCGTCTTGCACAGAAGGTATTTCGCATGGAGATCGATCCGGAGCATAAGGTGACGACGGGATGGGAGCATTCTGAGAAAAGCCTTGTGACAAAGGTTGTGACTGCGTGCCTGAACCTGGATTTTGCCGTAAACAGACTCCTGGCAGGCGCACACGTGCACCTGCCAGGGTTATCGCTTCTTGTGATCTGCCGTAAGAAATGACGGATTGGATCATTGATGGAACAATTTCTGATTTTGATAATTGGGTTCGCATGTGAGGTTGACGCCCAGCTTTCTGAAGACGCTCATGTCCACGTGGGACAGGATCACGCTGGAGTGCACCTCGGACCCCTTTAACTGGCGAAGCTGCTCTAATGCACGCTTCGCTTTTTCGTCGGTTGCGGCACAGATGGAAAGTGCGATCAGCACTTCGTCCGTGTGGAGTCTCGGATTCTTGTTGCGAAGGTGGTTGACCTTGAGCTCCTGGATGGGCTCGATGATGGTGGGAGAGAGGAGCAGGTTGCTGTCGTCAATCCCGGCCAGGGTCTTGAGCACGTTGAGGAGCATTGCGGAGGAAGCACCAAGCAGTTCGCTGGTCTTTCCCGTTACGATGCGGCCGTCGGGCAACTGGATGGCTGCCGCGGGTTCGCCGGTGAGCTCGGCTTTCGTGGTTGCGGCGCTGATGACGGGGCGATCTGCCGGCGTCACGCCTGCCTGATTCATGAGGAGCTCGAGCTTAAGGATCTGATCATCATCTGCCATGCCCTGGCGCTTTGCGCAGAGCGTGTTGTAATATCTGCGGATGATCTCCTGCTTTGCGGCCGCCTGCACTGCTTCGTCGTCGACGATGCAATAGCCCGCCATGTTTACGCCCATGTCGGTCGGAGACTTGTAAGGGCATTCGCCCATGATCTTGTCGAACATTGCGCGGAGCACGGGGAAGACTTCCACGTCGCGGTTGTAGTTGATGGTCGTGGTGCCGTAAGCCTCAAGGTGGAACGGGTCGATCATGTTGACGTCGTTCAAATCTGCCGTGGCGGCTTCATATGCCAGGTTCACGGGGTGCTTGAGAGGAATGTTCCAGATCGGGAAGGTCTCGAACTTTGCATAACCGGCCTTCACGCCGCGCTTATAATCATGATAGAGCTGGGACAGGCAGGTTGCCATCTTTCCGCTGCCGGGACCCGGTGCAGTGATGACCACCAAAGAACGGCTGGTTTCGATATATTCGTTCTTTCCATAGCCCTCGTCGCTCACGATGAGAGGAATGTTGGAAGGATAGCCGGGGATGGGGTAATGGCGATATACCTTAAGGCCCAGGGATTCGAGCTTTTTCTGATATGCAATGGCGCTGGGCTGGCCGGAGAACCGGGTCAGGCAAACGCTGCCGATATACAGGCCGTAGCCGCGGAATGCATCGATCAGACGAAGCACGTCCAGGTCATAGGTGATGCCAAGGTCGGAACGCATTTTGTTCTTTTCAATGTCAGCTGCATTGATGGCAATGACGATCTCGGCCTGGTCCTTTAACTGCACGAGCATGTTGATCTTACTGTCGGGCTTGAAACCGGGCAGCACGCGGGAGGCGTGATAATCATCAAAAAGCTTTCCGCCAAATTCCAGATAAAGCTTTCCGCCGAAAGTGGCGATGCGCTCCTTGATGCGCTCAGATTGCATTTGCAGATATTTCTCGTTGTCAAAGCCTTGATTTGCCATAGGGATGTGTCCTTTCTTCTTTGCTTTCCGATGCTTAAAAGAGTTCGTAACTGTTCAGAAAACCCAAAAGGAGCGCCGTAACGCTCCGTAAACATCATACAAAAAAAACAGAACAAAATCAATGAAAACTTCATACAATTTTCACATTTATTCTATTGATTTATGCCTCTATTCTCCCTATAATGTAATGAGTGGAAATGTCACCGCGTATGTCCGCCGAAAGCTCATGGCCGTGCGGACAAGGAAAATGATAAGGACGGAAAAAGAAATCTATGGACAATCAAAATAACAATAACGGAGGAAATGGCCCCCAGAAGCAACCCAACATAACGCTTCTCATTCTGCTGATCCTGGGTTCGGTGCTTTTGGCGTTTGTGTTTTATTCAGCCTTTTTCGGGAATCGCGGACAGGATCGCGTGAAATATACGAAATTCCTCGAGGACTTAAAGGAAGGAAAGGTCAAGAGCGTTAAGATCGCTGACACGCGTGTCATGACCGTGGAGCTCAAGGATGACGGGACGACCTCCACGACGCCGCAGGTGCCATCGGGCTATGATCGTCTGCTCACCCAGGTCCGCGAGATGAACAACACTTACGAGACCATGCTCGCGGAGGACATGGACACGTTGACGGCGCGTCTTGAGGAATATGGCGTCGAAGGCGAGTTCGTGGCCAGTTCGAGCAATAATTACATCTTAGAGCTCTTGCTCACGGTGGTATTGCCGGTCGCATTGTTCTGGCTGCTGTTAGGATTCCTCTTTCGGAGGATGGGCGGAGGCGGCGGACCGCTTGGCATGGGAAAATCCACCGCAAAGGTTTACGTGCAAAAGGAGACTGGCGTTACGTTCAAGGACGTGGCAGGCGAGGACGAGGCAAAGGAAAGCCTTGTCGAAGTCGTGGACTTTTTGCACAATCCGCAGAAATATTCCAAGATCGGTGCAAGGTTGCCGAAGGGCGCACTGCTCGTAGGCCCTCCCGGAACCGGTAAGACGTTGCTTGCAAGAGCCGTGGCTGGTGAGGCACACGTGCCGTTCTTCTCCCTGACGGGTTCGGATTTCGTGGAGCTTTACGTCGGCATGGGCGCAAGCCGCGTGCGCGACCTTTTCAAGGAGGCGAACAAGAACGCCCCTTGTATCATCTTCATCGATGAGATCGATGCCATCGGACGCAGCCGTGATTCCAAGTATGGCGGCGGCAATGAGGAGCGCGAGCAGACTTTGAACCAGCTCCTTTCGGAGATGGATGGTTTTGACAGTTCCAAGGGTATTTTGATGATCGGCGCGACGAACCGCCCTGAGATCCTTGACAAGGCGCTGCTCCGTCCCGGTCGTTTTGACAGACGCATCATCGTGGACAAGCCTGACTTAAAGGGCCGTGTTGAGATCCTGAAGGTGCATGCGAAGGACGTAAAAATGGATGAGACCGTGGACCTGGATGCGATCGCACTCGCAACCAGCGGTGCCGTGGGTTCTGACCTTGCAAACATGATCAATGAGGCTGCCATCAACGCCGTCAAGGAAGGCAGGGAGTACGTCAGCCAAAAGGATCTGTTCGGCGCCGTGGAAGTGGTGCTGGTCGGCAAGGAAAAGAAGGACCGCATCATGAGCCCCGAGGAGAGAAAGATCGTTTCCTACCACGAGGTTGGACATGCGCTGATCAGTGCGCTGCAGAAGAACTCCGAGCCCGTGCAGAAGATCACCATCGTGCCCCGCACCATGGGTGCCTTGGGTTACGTAATGCACGTGCCTGAGGAGGAGAAGTACTTAAATACCGAAGCAGAGCTTCGTGACATGCTGGTCGGCCTGCTTGGCGGCCGCGCGGCGGAGGAGATCGTCTTTGATTCCGTGACGACCGGTGCGGCGAATGACATTGAGCGCGCGACGGACATCGCAAGGAATATGATCACGCGCTATGGTATGAGCAAGAAATTTGGCCTGATGGGGCTGGCTACGATCGAGAGCCAGTATCTTGAGGGCAGAACGGCCCTGAATTGTAGCGACGCGACGGCAGCGGACGTGGATTCCGAAGTGGTGGCACTTTTGAAGGAAAGCTACGAAAAGGCACTTTCCATGCTTCGCGAAAACCGCGATCTGATGGACAAGATCGCAGCATATCTGATCGAAAAAGAGACCATTACCGGCAAGGAGTTCATGGAGATCTTCCGCAGGGAAAAGGGATTGCCTGAGCCTGAGGAGAAGCCGGCGGAGAAGAAGGTGCCGGAGCCTGCAAAGGAAGCGCCCGCGCAGGCGAAGGCGGATGAGGTTGCTAAAGTGGCGCCCGCTAAGGCGCCGATCACTGTCGGCGAGAGCATTTTTGACAGGAAGTCCATCTTTGACGAGCCTGCAAAGGCAGATGGCGCAAGTGGCGCGAGTGCCGAGGACGGCAAGAACCTTGGTACGGGCGCGGCAGGCAACGTGAGCGCGCAGGAAGCGAAGGCGGAGCAGAAGCCCGCGCAGCAGGATGCAGGTGCACAAGGATCCGCACCCGCAGACGACAGACCCGTTGGACGGTTTTCTCAGAAAAGATTGGATGATTGATTTTTGATCTATAAGGCTTCCTTGGGGGGACTAAGGAGACTTAAAGGAGAGACTATCATGGGAGACGAGAGTTTTGAAACGCCCCAACCTACACTTGAAGAAAAGCAGGGGATCACGGGAACGACGCTGAAGATCATTGCTTTGGCAGCGATGTTCATTGATCACTTCGCGGCAATCTTTATCAGTGATTATCTGACGACGATGAGTATTCCTCCGGCTGGAAGTCTGCAGGAGCAGACACTGTGGCATGCGCAGAATGATCCAAAGCTTGCTGTCATAAGCACCATCATGGTGATCATGCGACTGATCGGACGGTTTGGGTTCCCGCTGTTTGCATTCCTTATTGTGGAAGGTTTCCAGCACACCCATAGCGTGAAGAAATATGCCTTGAACCTCGCGATTTTCTCGGTGATCTCGGAGCTTCCGTTTAACCTGGGATTTACAAGCAAACTGTTTTACACAGGGTATCAAAGTGTGTACTTTACGCTGCTCTTTGGCCTGCTTTGCATCACGGGCATTCACTACTTTGGTGAGACCAGGAAAGAGGATGAAAAGCTGCGTCCGATGTTTTTTGTCGCGGCGTTTTTGGCGATCCCGCTGGCAGTCTATATGTTTATCACGAATTGTTTCATCGGGATGCTGATCTTTACGCTGGACTGGATGACGATGACGCTTATTTTGCTTGTGGCCGGCGTGGTCTCCCTGATCATTTTTTTGATCGTCGGGAAGGGATGGGACACTGCGAAAAGGAATACTTTTTCTTCCGTGGTTCTGCCGCTTACAGTGTTTTGCGCCTTGGGTGACCTGCTTAAAACGGACTACGGCGCAGGCGGAGTGCTCCTTATTGCAGTCATGTATCTTTTCAGGAAGAACAAGATAAAGGCATTTGCTCTTGGCTGTACCGTGCTGACCTTGATGACGCTCGCAGAGGGAATGGCGTTTTTTATGCTCATCCCGATTGGCGCTTACAACGGAAAGCGTGGCATGAAGCTCAACAAGTATGTCTACTACGCATTCTATCCCGTGCACATCGGACTGATCTATTTGCTTGCCTTGCTGCTGGGATTTACGACGTTCGCGATCAGATAAAAAGAATAAAAAGGCTTCACAGCGATCACGCATGCGAAGCCTTTTTTTGTGGACGGAGTTGGAGGGATTCGAACCCTCGCGCCAGTTGCCCGGCCTACCGCATTTCGAGTGCGGACCCTTCAACCACTTGGGTACAACTCCATAGCGTTTTCTATTCTAGCCGAAAAGAAATGATTTTGCAAGCCTTTATCGTGCAAATTTTGTAGTTTACGAGATGATATTATGCAGGATTGCAGATTGCACAAGGGAAAAAGGTCCGTTATAATGAGTATTATAAACCAAATGTTTGCGATAAACGCAGTTGGAGTTGAGAGGAGGAATACATATGAATGCAAAGGTTTGGACTAGACCTGAACTTAGGGAGCGCGGAAGGAATGCGTTCAAAAGAAATTACTGGTGGTGTGTGCTTGCGGCGCTGATCCTGATGCTGATCACGGGAGGTGGCAGCAGCAACGGGCGCAGTGATAAAAAGACCAACAAAGTGAACTATAAGCAGAATTATAGTTACAACATTGATTGGAGTGGCAACAATTCGAGTTCGTATGACTGGACTGGCAATTCCGGTTCGCTTGGTTCGCTGGGTTCGATCCAGAACACCTTTAGCAAGGAGAACATTACAAACCAGGTGGGAAGTTCGGTCGGAGGCGTTACTTATACGCTTGGTAAGGCGGCATATGGCATCGCCGGCGGCGTGATTAGCCTGTTCTTTATCGCGTTGATCCTTGCGATCATTGCTTTCGTGATCATATTGGGCATTCTTGTGTTCAACCCGTTGGAGATGGGTGGCAGGAAGTTTTTCTTGCAAAACGCACTGGCAAAGCAGGACGGTATTGGGAGCTTTTTGGATGCGTTTAAGAGCGGTTACTACGGGAACGTGGTTGTGACGATGCTTGTCAGGGACGTGAAGGTTTTCCTTTGGTCGCTTCTCCTTATCATCCCCGGCATCGTGAAGGCGTATGAATATCGCATGGTTCCTTATATTTTGGCTGAGCATCCTGAGCTGAGCTACAGCGAAGTGCTTCGGATCAGCAGCGAGATGATGGACGGACAGAAGTGGAATGCTTTCGTTTTGGACCTGAGCTTTATAGGCTGGTATATTCTTGGTGCATTCACCTGCGGGATCCTGAACATCTTCTGGGTAAATCCCTACGTTTATGCAACCGATGCAGAGCTTTATCTGGAGCTGAGCATGGATGATCGCAACTTAAACGCAGCGGGTAACGGCAGCGATTATGTTGCAAATAACATGGCATAAAGGGAATTTTGAACACGAGTGGCACTGGCAAGTCCGGTGCCACTTTTTTTCAGTTTCAAGTTGTTTCCTGAGCCAAAATAGGTTATACTGTTATGTGGGACTTTGCGCAAAAATGGCAGGCCTCGAAATACGCAGGTTGCACCGAAAATGTTTTTCGGGTGCGGAATGGAGGAGATATGAAGAGAATCGGCATGTTGACCAGTGGCGGCGATTGCCAGGCTTTGAATGCGGCAATGCGCGGCGTGGTAAAGACTTTGGTGAATAGCAGGCAGAAGGTGGAGATCTTTGGCTTTATCGATGGTTACCGCGGACTCATCTACGGAAATTATCGGATGCTGACCGGGAAGGATTTTTCCGGTATTCTGACCAAGGGCGGCACGATCCTTGGAAGCTCCAGAACGCCCTTTAAGACCATTCAGGATCCGGATGAGAACGGACTGGACAAGGTGGAGGCCATGATCAAGAATTACCAGAAGCTAAAGCTCGATTGTCTGGTGATCCTTGGCGGCAACGGAACGCATAAGACGGCGAATCTCCTTCGCGAGAAGGGCCTGAACGTGGTGACGCTTCCCAAGACGATCGACAATGACCTTTGGGGAACGGACATGACCTTCGGCTTCCAGAGTGCCGTGGACGTGGCGACCAGCGCCATCGACTGCATTCACACGACGGCTGCTTCCCACGGGCGCGTGTTCATCGTGGAGGTGATGGGTCACAAGGTTGGTTTCCTGACCTTGAACGCAGGCATGGCAGGCGGTGCGGACATCATCCTGATCCCGGAGATCCCTTATGACATCAACAAGGTGATCAAGAAGATCGAGGAGCGCGAAAAGAACGGCAGTCGCTTCACCATCATCGCGGTGGCTGAGGGTGCCATTTCGAAGGAAGACGCAAAGCTTTCCAAGAAGGATTACAAGAAAAAGCTGCTGAACAACCCTTATCCGTCCGTATCCTATGAGATCGCCGCACAGATCGAGGAAAAGACGGGTCGTGAGATCCGCGTGACGGTGCCAGGTCATACGCAAAGAGGCGGCAGCCCTTGCCCTTATGACCGCGTGTTTGCAAGCAGACTTGGCGCAGAGGCGGGCGAACTCATATTAAAGGGAGAATACGGTTTCATGGTTGGCTACAAGAATCGTGAGGTCGTAAAGGTGCCTTTGGAGGACGTGGCAGGAAAGCTTAAGATGGTCGATCCGAAGTCCACCATCGTGAAGGAAGCCAAGCTGATGGGCATTTCCTTCGGTGATTAATGGAATGAAAGGCCGGCAGGTTTCGCCGGCATGAATTGGAACTAGTTTGTGAGGAAGTTGTTATGTCGTATGTTGCGCTTTACCGAAAATTCCGCCCGGCTTCGTTTGCTGAGGTCAAGGGGCAGGATCATATTGTGACAACCCTGAAGAACCAGCTCAAGGCGGGGAGGATCGGTCATGCGTATCTCTTTACGGGGACGCGGGGCACCGGCAAGACTTCCGTGGCGAAGATCTTCGCAAAGACGGTGAACTGCGAGAACCCTACGGAGGACGGGCCTTGCGGGCAGTGTAAGAGCTGCAGGGCGATCGCGGCGGGCGCGAGCATGAACGTGATCGAGATCGACGCCGCTTCGAACAATGGCGTGGACAACATCCGCGAGATCGTGGATGAGGTGGCATATTCTCCCACAGAGGGAAAATATAAGGTATATATCGTCGACGAGGTGCATATGCTTTCGATCGGCGCGTTCAATGCACTGCTTAAGACTTTGGAGGAGCCGCCTTCTTACGTGATCTTCATTTTGGCGACCACGGAGGTGCATAAGCTCCCCATCACGATCCTGTCGCGCTGCCAGCGTTATGATTTCAAGCGTATTTCCATCGAGACGATCGCGGATCGCATGAAGGAATTGGTGGAAGCGGAGGGCGTGAAGGTCGAGGACAAGGCGCTGAGATACATTGCTAAGACGGCGGACGGGTCCATGCGTGACGCGCTCAGCCTTTTGGATCAGTGCATTGCCTTTCATTTGGGGAATGAGCTGACCTATGACAAGGCGCTGGACGTGCTTGGTGCGGTAGATACAAGTGTGTTCAGTAAACTTCTTCGGAACGTTTTGGCAAGGGACGTGCTCGCATGTATCTCCCTTTTGGAGGAGGTCGTGATGCAGGGCAGAGAGCTTACGCAGTTTGTGACGGATTTTACCTGGTATCTGCGAAATCTCATGCTGGTGCAGGCTTCTGACAACCTGGAGGACGTCATCGACGTTTCCTCGGACAATCTGGCAAGGCTGAAGGAAGAGGCGCAGAGCGTAAGCTTTGATCAGGTGTGCCGCTACATTCACGTGTTCTCGAATCTGGCGGGGCAGATCAAATATAGCAATCAGAAACGCATTCTTGTGGAGATCGCTTTGATCAAGCTTTGTAAGCCTGAGATGGAGCAGTCGAGTGAGGCCGTGCTGGATCGGATAAGACAGGTGGAAGAGCGCGTGGAGCAGGCTGAAGCCGGCGCGTTCACAAGGGTGGTCCCGATGGCGAGTGCCGAGGGGAGCGTGCCGGTGAGTCCGGCGGCGAAGCCAAAGCTCGACAAGGCGGTTCCGGAGGAGATCCAGGAGATCGTCAGGAGCTGGATGGGCATTGTGGGAAACGCATCTGGCTTGATGCGGGCGCATCTTAAGGATGCAAAGCTCAGTCTGGGGCAGGATAATCAGTTGATTGTAGCGCTGAAGGAAGGACCTGCAGGCCCATATGATTATTTCGATGGTCACCCTGAGAATCTGGATGCTCTCGTACATCTGATCGAGGATTTCTGCGGGAAGGAAGTTTCGGTGTTACTAAGGTCCTATCAGGACGAAGTTGATTTTGAGAACCATTTCGTGGATCTAAAAGAAGTGATCCAGATGGAGATAGAGGAAGAGGAGGAATAAACACAATGGCAAAGCGCGGAGGATTTCCCGGAGGCGGGATGATGCCCGGAAACATGAACAATCTGATGAAGCAGGCACAGCGCATGCAGCGTCAGATGGAGGAAGGGCAGAAGGAGCTCGAGACGAAGGAATTTACTGCTTCGACGGGCGGCGGCGCAGTGACGGCGACCGTAAACGGAAAGAAGGAGCTTCTTTCGATCAAGCTTTTGGAGGATATCGTGGATCCTGAAGACATTGAAACCCTGCAGGATTCGATCGTAGCCGCAGTCAATGAGGCGATCCGTCAGGCGGATGCGGCAAATGAGGAGCTGATGGGGAAGATGACCGGTGGCTTTGGAGGCCTGGGAGGACTGCCCTTCTAATGAATCTTTACAGTGGACACGTAAATAAACTGATCGAGGAGCTTGCTTCGCTCCCGGGCATTGGAAACAAATCGGCGCAGAATCTGGCGTTTCATTTGATCAACATGCCGCAGGAGAAGGTCAACCGTCTTGCGAATGTGATGATGGAGACGCGCTCGAAGGTCTGCTATTGCAAGGAATGTTGCACTCTGACGGACCAGGAGCTCTGTCCCGTATGTGCCAATGAGCGGCGGGACCACAAGATCATCATGGTGGTAGAGGATCCCCGTGACATGGCGGCCTATGAAAAGACCGGAAAGTACACGGGAGTATATCACGTGCTGCACGGCGCCATCTCCCCGATGCTTGGCATCGGACCGCAAGAGATCCGCTTAAAAGAGCTGATCGAGCGCTTAAAGGGCGACGTGGAAGAGGTGATCATCGCAACAAACTCCAATCTGGAGGGCGAATCCACGGCGATGTACGTCAGCAAGCTGATCAAGCCGACGGGCATCAAGGTGACGAGGATCGCGACGGGCGTGCCCGTGGGCGGCGATCTGGAATATATTGACGAAGTGACCCTGACAAGGGCCTTAGATGGAAGAGTAGAGCTATAATATATAATTATGAGGAAGGCGGGTAAGCATTATGGCAGTTGAAATTCAGGATTTTGGCAAGGCAAAGGACGGAAGAGAGATCAAGCTTTACACGATCAAGAATAAGAAGGGCATGCAGGCGGCCGTGACGAATATCGGCGCGATTCTGGTAAAGCTTCTTGTTCCGGATGAGAAGGGAACCCTGGACGATCTGGTGCTCGGGTTTGACCATGGCGAGGATTATTATCAGAACGGTTGCTTTTTCGGCGCGGTGATCGGACCGAATGCAAACCGCATTGGCGGCGCAAGCTTTGAGATTGACGGCGTGAAGTACCAGCTGGCCGTGAACGACGGACCGAACAATCTGCACAGCGATTTTGAAAAGGGCTATCATAAGGCAATCTGGGACGCAGAAGTGTTTGAGAACGGCGTATGCTTCTCTTTGGAAGATACGGACGGAAACATGGGCTTCCCCGGAAATAAGAAGATCCAGGTGACCTACACCTTGGATGAGAACAATGGCTTAGAGCTTCATTATCATGCTTCTTCCGACAAGAAGACGGTGCTGAACCTGACCAATCATACTTATTTCAATCTGGACGGACATGATGCAGGAAGCATTGAGGGACATGAGCTTTGGCTGAACTGCAGCAAGTATACGCCCGTTGTAAAGGGCGCGATCCCGACTGGCGAGCAGGCCCCCGTGGCAGGCACCTTTATGGATTTCACGCAGCCCAAGGTGATCGGCAAAGAGATCAATGAGAAGTGGGAGCAGCTGCTTCTTACGGGCGGATATGATCACAACTGGATCATTGACGGCGCGGACGGAAAGCTTCGCGAGATCGCAACGGTGAAGGGGCCTAAGAGCGGCAGAGTCATGAAGGTTTACACGACGCTTCCCGGCGTTCAGTTTTATGCAGGTAATTTCATCGCACCTCAGACGGGTAAGGATGGCGTAAATTATGGTCGCCGCGGCGGACTGTGCCTTGAGACGCAGTATTATCCCGACACGGTGCATCAGCCTGATTTCCCTTCCTGCATCTTTGGCGGGGAGAAGGAATATGATTCCGTGACGGTATATCGCTTTTAAGGACAGGACTTAGAATGGCTAAGATAAGTTATTTTGATGAAGAAAGCCGAAAAAACAGAATCGAAGCCAGGGAGAGGCAAAAGCAGTCGGATAAGGAATATGCAAGACACAGGCTGTTCCGGTTTCTTCGCATTGCGATCATTTTGCTGGTCTTGATCGGCGGCGCCATCTACTTCTATGTGCGCTATCAGGGCAAGATCTACGTGGGATATGACGTCGTAAACTCCGTGGGGCGGATCAAGGTGGACGGCGCGAAGGACGTAAAGCTTGGAAGCGCGATCCTGACCTACAGCCAGGACGGGGCGCACAGCGTGGACGTCAAGGGCGTGACGACCTGGAACCAGAGCTTTGAGATCCAGGACATCATGCTTGCGACCTGCGGCGGCGTATCGGCGATCTGCGGCTATAACGGGCATGACATTTACGTGCAGAGCGCGGACAGTCAGCTTGGGCTGATCACGACGAATCTCCCCATCAAGAATCTGACGGTTGCGGATTCGGGGCGTGTCACGGCCGTGCTCGAGGACACGAAGGTCGTTTGGCTGAACACTTATGAGCCCAGCGGACAGACCATCTACGAGGGTCAGTTCCACATGAGCCAGAGCGGATATCCTTGCGCCATCAGTCTTTCGCCCAACGGGGATCTTCTGGCGGTCAGCTTTATCTTCGTGGAAGAAGGAAGTGTCGTGACGAACATTGCTTTCTATAATTATGGACCCGTCGGCGACAACCAGAGCGACCAGCTGGTGAGTACCTTTACTTACCGCGACATGATCGTGCCGGAGATCCACTTCCTGAACAACAGCGCAGCGTTTGCAGTGGCGGACAATCGTCTGATGTTTTATTCGGGCGCGCAGGTGCCGACCACGAAGAAGGAGCACATTCTCGATCGCGAGATCAAGGCGGTATATTATGATAAGGATTACGTCGGCCTGATCTTCAACTCTGACAGGGCGGATTCCAAGTACGTCCTTCGAGTGTATAATGCGTCCGGGGATCAGGTGGCGGAAAGATATTTCGACATGGATTATCTTGGCGTATTCTTTGAGGAAAAGACCTATGCGATCTATAATGCAACGGATTGCGTGATCTATACCATGACGGGCGGCTGTAAATATGAAGGAAAGTTTGACAAGAACGTGACCCTGATGGTGCCGACGGACACGCCGTACAGATATCGCGTCGTGACGGATGATTCGATCGACACGATTCAATTAAAGTAGAAAGGGTGTGAAGGATGGGTATCAATCTTTTGGTGATCGCAGTGCTGGCCCTTTTGGTGCTGAAGATCGTAAGCGGATATAAGCGAGGCATGGTCAAGGAATTGATCATGTTCGTGAGCCTGATCATTACTTGTATTATGGTAGCGTTGATCTCAAACGGCATCAGCAGCTATAATTCCGGAAGGATCTTTAACGTCGTGCTGATGGTTCTGATGCTGATCGTGCTCAGCATCGTGCAGCTTGTGCTCAAGCCGATCTTTTTCTCTGCAAAGCTTGTGGTGAAGCTTCCGATCGTGAGCTGGCTTGATCATGCGCTCGGGATCCTGGTGGGCGTGTTCGAGACGATCCTGCTTTTGTGGACGCTATATTTCTTCGTCATGATCATGGACATGGGCGGTATCAGCGAGCAGATCCTGGAATGGACGAGAGGAAATGTCGTGCTTCGATGGTTCTTTGAACATAACTATCTGGCATCGTTTTTGCAGGCAATCAGCCGCAAGGTGCAGTTCCTGCCAAATCTCCTTTAAAAAGTTCTTGAAAAGTCCTTTAAAAGTTTTTAAAAACACGTTGACAATGAATTTAACGCATGATATTATAGTAAAGCTGTCGCATGAAACACGGCGACAGCTTGTACTTTGATAAGTGAACAACAATGCAACCCTGAAAATTCCAGAGAAAGGGCTTTTAGGAGCCCGGACTTCTGAAGATTTCAGAAAGCGAATACCTAAAACAAAACCAAACAAACGGTAAGCCAGATTAACAAATAGGTTGATCCGGCCCGGAAAAAACTTTTTTGAGAGTTTGATCCTGGCTCAGGATGAACGCTGGCGGCGTGCTTAACACATGCAAGTCGAACGGGACTTAATGAAACCTAGTGATTTAAGTTTAGTGGCGGACGGGTGAGTAA
>JAEEVF010000003.1 GCA_016290775.1 Acetatifactor sp.
CCTTTCTTTTGACATCTTAACCAAATCTGTTCCTCCAGTTTTTGACGATTAAAATCGTCTATTCTCGAAATACTATGTTTCATCAATTATCCGCGCATAAAAATTCCCTCCTTTCCTTGTTTTACTATTTAAAACAATTCAGGAGGGAAAAAAGGGACACATTCCATGAAATATTAAATTATTCTTTTTCTCTACTGGCGTTCATGCATCAAAAGTTTTATCTTTCCCCTGCTCTCCTCAGGGATCATGAGTGCGTTCATCGCCTGCTCCATTGACAGCTTCATCGAGGTCATAAGGTTACGAACGGCCGTCATTAACGCCTGATCCCTTCCTTCTGCCCTTCCTTCTGCCCTTCCTTCTGCCCTTCCTTCTGCCCTTCCTTCTGCTCTTCCTTCTTCCCTAAAATCCGCTCTGAGTTCATCCATTGCCTGACACATGTTATATCCTCCCTCCGCGTTTTTATATTCTTCCTCACGTTCCAGAAATTCCGGAACGTTCGCCACTGGCACACAGGGCTTGGAATGCGCAACATTCCATGATCCCGACCGAAGGGAGGGATGTGACGAAGGTCACGCAAAATGAGTCAAAAAGAACCGTCCCCACTGGCACAAAAAAGAACCGTCCCCACTGGCACATTATCCAGCGTCTTTAGCATCAAACCGTCAGAAACAATTCGTCCGCAATTTCCTTCACTTTATCGAGCGGGAAATCAACCGCCTCAGCAATCTCATCAAATGAAAGCTTTCCGTTTTTGATCAACTTTATCGCATGATCTACTCTCATCTGCTCAGCCGTCTCTTCCGCAACCTCTCGTCTCATATCCTCCAATGCCTTGCACATCCCGTTCACTCCCTTCTCGTCTTCCATTCGTGTTCCTCCTTGTTCCTTGGATTGTTTTGCCACTATCGCGAAACTTCCAAAAGGAAACAAACACAAACAGGAAGCGCACGCCGTCCGCATCTCGTCCGTTTCAGAAAATCTCGCGTTGTGAAGTGTGAATTGTAAAGCATGGATTTTCTGAAAATAGATTGGATTCAGAAAGATAGACTGGCGTTTTGCCACAAAGAAAATCTGCTTTGAGCATAAGATATCACGTTCGGGTGAGAAAAGCAAATTAAAAAAATATAAACCCGCTACGATCAATCGCTTTGTTCTTGCAGATACAGCCATGTTCTGCTCTTTAGGTGCTCGCTAAACGCCTCGGCGTCAATGTTTCCCTTCATTCCGGAAACTCCAGATCATCCGCAGGAAAAAGCTACAAACTATTTGTCCGACGACAGTATTTCATCATATAGCTCAAGTCCAAAGCTCGTCATCTCCGGTGCGTGAGGCAGAATCTTGTAAGTTCTGGTACCGTCAGAAAGACGCTGTGCGCTTAAAAATGCGACGCCAGATTGTTTTTCCTCATAAACACGCTGTGCGAAGGATAACAGGTGAGTAACCGTAATGATCCTGACACCTTCCTCCTTCAACGCTTTAATAATATCATATGCAATCGCAGAGCCTTCCTTTTCCGTCGTGGACGCAAAGGATTCATTCAAAAGAAGCAGTGAATCCTCGCCGAGATTGCTGACGATCTGGTCCATCCTTCGAAGCTCCTCGTCGAGTCTTCCGCTGTTCATGGCACTGTCCTCACGCCTCGTAAAATGCGTAAAGAAATTCGGAAAAAGGCCGCTACGATAACGCTTTGCCGGAACCATGAGGCCGCACTGCATCATGACCTGCGCGATGCCGATGCTGCGTAGAAATGTGGATTTTCCGCCCTGATTTGCTCCCGTTACGATAACCATGGCCTCGCCGTCCAACTTCCCATCATTTCCAATCGTGTTGCCCTTTTGCTTCATGGTCATGACAACTTCCTTGAGATCCGTAAAGCTAAGACTCTCCTGCCCTCCCACTTCCGGGAAGCACCATTCTGTCTTATACCGTTGCATTTGATATTTGATGTTGATGGCACCCAAATAAAATGCCGTTTGAAAGCGAAGCTGATCAAAAAAGCGTCCAAAGGAAGCAACAATGCTACTGCAACAGGAATAGACATAGTTTACCGCCTCGTATTCCAGCTGTTCGGCATCCTCGCGCATGGCCTGATCCTTGTATAGCGCAATAACACCGGGAGTGAGACTGTTGACCTGTCCCTGCAGCTTAGCCTTGACACCATATGGATTGCTGTAGGGTTTTTCTATCGTCTCCATGCTCTCAAGCTTAAGGCTCCCAATCTTAAGACCGTCCTCAAGACCACACTCCATCTGAATCCTGGGGCTGTAGGAATAAAACACGTTCCGTTTGGGCTGATGAATCGTGACGTCCACATAGAACGAAAGATCCATCAATATTTTTTCCAATCGAATCTGGACATCATCCGAAAACTCTTTCCCGACTCTGTCAAACAGCTCGCGGAAGCCGCGAGAATGCATTTCCTTACCATCTTTTGAAAGAAGCTCCTTCACCTGTTCCATGCCCGAGACCAGCAGTCGAAATACCTGCAGGTCCGTGATCAACTCAGCTTTGGTATCGCGGATGCCCGTATTATTCCGTTTCCTGCCCAGCCTGTCCCAGTCCTCCAGCACTTTACTTGCTAGACGATACAACTTTCCAACAAATTCCTCGTGCGCCAGGCAGTCCTTTAGGACCTCCTGACGGTATTGCACTTCCTCCTGCGTTTTTAAGGGAATGCACATCACGCGCTTCATCGCAAAGCCAACATAGGAGTCCTCATGCTCCGAACATACCACCCTGCTTCCCTGTAGGACGCTGTCCTGCCTCGCAGCCCAAAACAAGGTATCCAGTCCGAGGTCTGCGGTCATGCTTCCCCAGTCAAAGTATGGTTTCACGGGCGTCCATTCTTTATAGTCATATAATAAGCCTACGTTCATGCGAACCTCTCCTTCAGTTGCTCATAGGTCAGGCGGTATTTCTCGACCTGTCGATTTGCCCCTGCAAGTTCCTTTGCCTCGCTGCGCTCGATCTGATAGGTCTGCACCAGATTCGCGTCCACGCCCGCGCGCAGGCTGACAACGCCCTCACACGCCTTCGAAAGATCGGCGAGGTGCGTGACGTAGATTCCCTTGCAATGCTCTCCGATGAAATATTCTAGCACGCGCTTTCCCATCACGTTTGCATCATAATTCGCCGCCGTGGTAAAAAGCTCATTGATCACGACAAAGCAGTTTGTCTGGCCCTTTTGCATCATGGGCTTTAAGCGAACCAGCTCATCCAGGAGCTTTCCTCGTCCGGTTTCCACGCTTTCCTCCACGGAAAAATGTGTCCAAAGATTCTGATAATAGGGAACCTCCGCAAATTCCGCAGGCACGTCCAATCCCATCTTAGTAAAATAGACCAGCTGTCCAAGGCTCCTGGCATAGGTCGTCTTACCGCCCTGATTTGGCCCAGTGAGAACAAAGAAACTCTCGTCCGGTGCAAGGTATGCGTCATTGGAAATGACCGTCTGTCTCTTTTCCAGATTCGTCAAGGCAAGGGCCAGGTCATAAACCCCCTTTGCCGAAAGACAGTCTGATACTTTTGGAGCACAAAATAGGAAGCCTTCTTCCTCCATCTTCCTTTGGAACTTTGCATAAGATAGATAATAACCCGCCTCCGTCAAAAGGCGCTTATGTTCCTCCGGAACACAATTGAATTTTCGTTGATCAAAGTGTCCCAGTCGTTCAAAAAAGTCCTTGTGCTTTTTCCGAAAAAGTCTGACGAGCTCCTCCTCCAAATTGGAAAAATCCTCGGAGCCAAGGAAAGGACTCTTAAAAACCTTCTCATGCGTAGGAAAGCAATCGGAAAGAAACTGGTCATACTTTCCCGTGCCCTTTCCCTCCGCAATGGTAAAACGCTCCCTTTCATAGGTTAACATAACTCGAAAACCCGAAAGCTCCTGCCAAAGGGATAAAACCTCCGCGCGAAAGTCCCGATACTCCTTTCGGTCGGTCCAACCGACAATCCATTCCAACAGCGCCTTTAACCCTTGCGAGGACGGCTTTGCCTTCTCAAGCTTCTCCTTTAGGCATTCTAAGGAGGTCACGTAAGCCTGCGCCTCCCGTAAATGCCATACCTGCTTTTGAAGTTCCTCCAAGGACCTCTCCCTGTGCTGTCCGTATTGCTTCCATATGCGCATGCTCATTTCAAATTCCATCAGGGCATCATAGATTTCATCCTTTTTTATGTCTCCATAGATTGCCCGGCGGTATGTCTCCTCTGCCTGACTCTTCGGTAATGCATAAAAAAGAGTTCGGACCTCAGGTCCCCAATCCTCCGTCACGCGTTCCATGATCTGATCCAGATAAAGGTCCCGAAACAAGGTTGGCTGCTCCGTAACGTCTCGCCCCGCATTTTCTTTGGCACTCAACAAACTGATCATTTTGATTCCTCACGTTCATTTACCAAGTTACAAAATCATTATAAAATCTGCTTCCATAAAAAACAACCACCTCTTGCGGAGGTGGTTGTTTCCGTTTGATGTCTATTGTTCTTTCAAATATAATTCCGCCCTGTTTTGCAATACCTCGCATGCGCTTTCCAAAGTCTTGCCGCCCTTCAAGTAAGCATCCATCTCCTCAAGGAGCATCTCGTAAATGTCCCTTTGTGTCTTCGTGTCTGGCACGGCATCGCAAATCAGCTGTTTTAGGTGCTCGCTTTGCTCCTCCGTAAAGAACGCTTCCGTATGGTCCTCGTAATACCCATAAGAGCGCTCTGACTCATAAATCTCTTCTCTCAGGTATTTTCCCCAGACGGAAAACAGCGCCTCCGTATTGCCGCCCTTTCCAAAATCCCCCTCGGGCTCCCCCTTCATTAGCGGCAATCTTAACGAAGTATAATAAGCGATAAAATTGAAGGCGTCTTGGGGACATTCCGAAGTGCTAAGGATGGCCAGGGGATCGCACAGCCTTATGTAAACGCGGCTACTGCCATCCGCCCAGGGCAATCCCTCCATGGATATTCCAGGCTCCGTAAGCTCATACCGGCGATAGGTGGACTGCCACCTGGGGCCCTTTGCGATTTCCTTTTGCGAATTGCTTCCGTAAGAAATGGAAACCGGACCGCCATGTTCCTCCAAAAGCGTCTTATAAGCTTTCATAAGGTCCATAAATCCCGGGGAAATAAAGCATACATTTACCGGATCTTCCTCGTAATAATGCGGCACATATGCATATAAAACATTCTCCAGCGTTCCCATTCCGCCATACTCCATGTCGGTCATGAAATCGCCGTACCATTTCAGATAATCCACCGCGTTGCATTTCCCGTAGGCATTCAGTTCCTCTCCGTTGCTGGTTCGAAGGAGCAGCTGAAACCTGTTTGCCATGGCATACATGACATCCTCGCTCCCATTCCCGAGAAGCTCTCGCGCCTTCGGAATCATCTCCTCCAGTTCGGAGCTGTCCCACGCCTCGAACATGGGAAGCATGTCGACGAGCACGCCCTTTTGCACGTAAGCGTCAAGCTCAGTGTGATCCGTGAACATGATCACGTCAGGCCGATTGCCTTTTCCCAGATAGTCCTCTAGGGTGCCCTTGAAACGCTCCACCTGAATTAGAGCCTTTTCACTTTCCTGACTATACTTCTTTGCGTGATATTCCACTTGGAACGGGCATCCGTCCGGAATCGCCACGCGAACAATCCTCCTTCCGTCCGCCGCATATTTTTCCTGTTTTTCCTTCTTTTCCGTCTTGTTTGTCTCTTTTTTCTCCTCAATTGGAAAAAGTGTAAACATCCGCGCCTTCCGTTCAGAGCTGCTCACATCCAAGGAAAACAACCTTATTTCTTTCATGTTTCCAAAAACACCCTGAATCTGGGATGCCACGATGCTCTGTCTGTCAAAATCAATAACTGCTTCTTCCTCTGTTTTCCCAACGGTAAAAAATGTCATGCAGTTCGAATAAACCGACGAAAAACCGTCTTCAAAGGCATATACGCCGTATGCATCTTCCGCCAGCTCCCGCACGGTCTCGGATCGCTTCTTTCCCTCCTGGACTCTCTCAAGCAGTCGCTGAACCTTTCCGTTTTTGTTTTTTTCGGTGATGGCAAAGATTTCCCCGGCATCAGACGCAAAGAGTGAGCTTACCGTTCCGTTAAGCTGAGTGCTTTCCGTGGTCCGTCCTTCCTCATCCAAAAAGTACGCCCTGTCGGACATGCCGATAACATATCCACCGTCCTGCATGATCAGCAATTTGGGAAAGCTTTCCAGATCATTGAATTCATTATCAATCGGCATCTCCCTTACTGGCTTGTCAGCTCCGTCAAATTCGAGGATTTCGGCGCATTCTCCCATGCACAAAACGAAGAGTTGCGTTTTACCTCCAACGGTACTTCCCGCAAAATCCCTGACGTACCGTTGATCCACCGACCCAAAGGAAACATATGGAGTGCCGTCAAAGGGCTGAAAAAAAAAGTGGTACGCGTTCTCTCCCTCGTCATTTGCTCCTAAGACATAATAAAAAAAACCATTTTCGCCGCATTTGATCGCATAAGGATTGGCATCCTTAGCCAATGGGTAAGTGACGACCTTTCTCTCATATGTCGGCGCGTCATCTGCCGTCTTCACGTTATTATGCGGATAGGGGTTTTCACTCTTATTCTCTTTTGTGCAGCCAGCCAAAAGCAGCACCATCAGCAATAGAATCCAGAAAGTCTTTTTCATTTTAACCATGGGATGGAGCTAACTAAGCCCCATCCCTTCCTTTCTTTGCCCCATGTTAGTAATCAATCATCAAACCAACCGTTATGAACGTAAAAGCATTCATAACCGCAAAATACGCAACCTAGACGGAGATTCCATGTGATTGTTTTTTTAGGAATTACTGGCGTTCATGCATCAAAAGTTTTATCTTTCCCCTGCTCTCCTCAGGGATCATGAGTGCGTTCATTGCCTGCTCCAAAGACCATTTCATCGAAGTCATAAGATTCTTAAGGTCCCCCAGCATGGTTTGTTCTCTTCCTTCTGCTCTTCCTTCTTCCTTAAAATCCGCTCTGAGTTCATCCATTGCCTGACACATGTTATATCCTCCCTCCGCGTTTTTATATTCTTCCTCACGTTCCAGAAATTCCGGAACGTTCGCCATGACGGCGATGATCCGTGCCGTCGCCTGATCCAGGTTCCCGTACTCGTCACTTGCAAGCAGTCCGTACAGCCTCTTTTTGTCCCTGCGTGCCCCCATCACCTCCAGGAGCTGGCGGAGCTGCGTTCTGCAGTTCCCCGCTAGCCGCCTATCCTCAGCGTTGATCACGGTGATCGGATAGTCGGCAAAACAACCTTTCCAGTCCTCCGCGTCCTCCCCGAAGTCCATCAGGTCCGACAGGGAAGACGGACCCGTCCATTCTCCCGTTCCGTGATAGAAGCACACGACGTAGATCGGCCGGAGCCTGTCGCCTTTCCCCAATTTCTCCTTCAGCCGGTTGCGCCTCAGCCCTTTTTCCTCGCGCCGCCTTCTTTTGTCCTCGTGGATCTCCTCAAGCTGCCTCTGATAGTCCGCCGCATTGTACCGCAGGATCCTGAGCGGCATCTCCCAGTCAACCTCCGACTGGTTCTCCACCGCCAATAGAACAAAACTGGTCCCCCTGTGAAGCTTCATGCGCACGTCCCTGTACAGGCTCCTTGCGTCCCCTTCGTCAGTCCTTTCCTGCGTCCTTGCGGGCATTTCCTCCAGTTCCCCCGGATCCACCACTCGCTTTCCGCCAAAGCATCCGGCGTTGATCAGGTCCGCGAAATACTCCGGCCTGGAAAAATAGCCGTAGGTCGCCTCATCAAATCTCCCCATTATCTACTCCTTTTCCTGAAATATTCAACCGGATTCTCAGGAAAAGACGGTCCGTCCGTTTCAATCCCTCCCGAAAATCCTTTTGTTGTGCAAAATGTGGAAAGCAAGGATTTTCTGAAATTAGAATTGAATCAGATGAACAGAAATTCATGGAAAACTTGCTTTGAACATAAGATATCACGTTCGGGTGAGAAAAGCAAATTAAAAAAATATAAACCCGCTACGATCAATCGCTTTGTTCTTGCAGATACAGCCATGTTCTGCTCTTTAGGTGCTCGCTAAACGCCTCGGCATCAATGTTTCCCTTCAGATAGTCATTCAGTTCCTCGTCATATGCATCCTGAAGACCCGGGGGGAAACTTTTCTGAACCACGGAATTCTGAAGAAGCTCCGCATAAAACAGCGCGTCCTTCTCCCTGTCAAGCTTCGGCAAAGGCTCAGCTGCGCCAAGCTCAGCATTCGCCCCCGCCACGCGTTCATAATGGTCAAACTGCTCCTCCAGAGCGTCCTTTCTCACGCTGTACTGCGAATAGGTGTTTCCCTTGACGGAGAGGGCCACGCTCTCCTTTGACAAAAGAATCTTCAAAAAAGTGTATGCAATCTTCTTTTCCTCGTCCGTGGCGGTACAGCGGACGGTAATCGGATTCTGCGCGGAAAGCAGATACCTTGCCCCGTCCTTCGTCGGATATCCCATAACATTTTCGCCGGCTTCCCTTCTGGCGCGGAGCCGCACGAGCCCCTCCGCTCCGGTCACGGTCAGCAGTTCGCACAGTGCCCTGATGCCTTCCGGCTCTTCATTGTCTTCCGTGCGGGGACACGCCCTTGCCTTTTCCGCGATCCGTAACACACGGTCAAAGTCCTTCGTTCCCAGAACGGAAGTCCCTTTTTCCAGGTCAAAATATGCATTGTCGTAAAGTCCATTCCCAAGGACATCAAAGAAATATGCCCGTTCATCCGAAGGAGTGTCAAACCAGGTTGCCGTAAATACCGCACTCTGGGTGCCTTCCGCGGCATTTAAAAAGCCCTCGTAATCCCAGTCCTTCACGGCCGGATCCGACACGATCAGCGCCCTGATAAAAAAGCTTGTCACAATGCCGTAGGTTCTTTCGCCGATCCTTCCGAATTCCGTTGCCTGCGGAATAAGTTCCTCAGCAAGCCCTGACTTTTCAAGGAATCCATCCATCGGTTGCCAAAGCCTTTCAAGCTCTTCAAAGCCCGTGAGGACGGTGTCCACAAGAACCGGACCTGATCCCGCCCCAAGCTGAACGAGAAGGCTTGTTGCATCATAATCATCCCGAACCTCTATGTTGTATGCGGGGTATTTTTTATTGAACAACGCTGCGGCGCGTACATAATCCTCCTTGTGAAAAGGCACCGTCGCAAGGGTGATTGTTTTGATATCCGTCTTCTCCGTGGTCGGCTTCAGCAAAAGGTAATTCATTCCGGACTCGTCTTGGTAAATGACGGCGACCGTCCCGTCCTCTTTTGCATAAAGGTCAGCAACGCCCTGCACGGTAATGCCGTGACTTGCCCATCGGTACGCCATCCTTGTTTCCCCGCCGTTCACGTTGCAAAAATACAAGCCTTCGCTTCCGCACCAGGCAAGAAGTTTTTCGCTCACGGGAGTAAGTGAAAAGCTTCTTATTTCCCTGCCTTTTGTTTCGTCATAAATCTTTTGAGCACTTAGCTTTCCAAGTTCAGTGACCGTGCCGTTCTCTGGATCCGCCTCGAGGAGCTTTCCCGTCATTCTGCCGCCTTCCGTCACAATCTCACATACGGTCACGCGACCGTCACCAAACGCCCGCAGCCCTTCACGAAAATTCCCCGAAGTTTCAAAAAGCGTTTCTCCTTCAGGCGAAAGAATGAAGTACTTATAACAGTCGGCTGACTCAAAAAAAGTCAGATGAATGTTTCCATCTTTGTCCCCCATGACGGCCAAAACATCTCCTCCGAAAGGGAGCTTTACGTAAAACGCATTCTCCTTTTCAAAGCTTTCGTTCAGCTCGTAAAACCACCGGCCAATGATGTTGTATTCCTCGTCATATTCGTTTCTGGTGGCCACATAACCGGCTTTCCCGGAAATCGTGCCAAAAAAATCCAGCTGCATTCCCACATAATCCGGATCAACCGTTATCCTTTCGGAAAACGCTTCTCCTGACGCCGTGACGCCGCTCACGCCACTCCAGTCCTTTTTGTATGAACCGACGAGATGGTTTTTGAACCTGACGGCACCGCCTTCACCTACCACATAGGTCTTGCGCCCGCCGACCTGTTCACCGTCTGCCTTAACCTCTTCCAGCGGACAGTTTATGACGGCCTGCAGTTCGTCGAGCGAGTTGTCCTTCCATTCGAGCTCCACGTCATCCACAAATTCAAATTGCGTCGCCTCCCTCGCGGAAATACCCCAAGGCAAAGCCTCTGTCTGCGCCTCTTCGCCTTTTCTCCGACAGCCCGCAAGCAGCAATAATGCCACAAGGAGCAGACCATATATGATTCTTCTCTTTGAACCTGACATGCCGCCATTTCCTCCTTCCATAATTATATCAGGAAATTGGGATCGTAGTCTTTAAGAAGTGTTTAACAATCTTTAAGAACAGATTAAATCGACATGTAATGCTCGGAAAATCCCAATAAAAAAGGGAACTGTGATGTGTGCAGTTCCCTTTGGCTTATATGTTCTTCCGCCAGATGGTGGTTACTTTGAAGAGGTCGCCGTCGACGTCGATCTCGAACTTGCCGCCTTGAAGCTCCGTGAAGCTACGGACGATGGCAAGGCCGAGGCCGCTGCCTTCGATGCTGCCGCGAGAAGCATCGCCGCGGACAAAACGCTCTGACAGTTCTGAGGCAGGCACGTAAAGCTCCGCCTCGGTGATGTTCTTGATGGTGACGGTGACGCTGGTCTCATCCTCCGTCATGCTAAGGTAGACCCGCGTTCCACTCATGGCATATTTCACGATGTTGTTCAGGATGTTTTCATAAATGCGATAGGTCTTCTCGCCGTCAAGCTTTAGGATGACCTTGCCTTCCGGCATGGAAAGGCGGGTTACAAGCCCTTTTTCCTTGAGCTGATCCTCGACTTCGTAATAGCATTGCTTGATGAGATTGCCGAGATCACAGTCCGTAACGTTCAACTGGACGTTGCCGGAATTGGCTTTGCTGACTTCGAACAGGTCCTCGATCAGGCGGCGAAGGCGCAGGGACTTCTTGTCCAGGGTGTCCACATACTGCGCGCGCTGCTCCTCCGTCAGGTTCTTTTCCTTGAGGAGGTTGACATAGGTGATGATCGCGGTCAGCGGCGTCTTTAAGTCGTGGGATACGTTGGTGATCAGCTCCGTACGCATCTTGTGGCTCTTGACCTCTTCCTGCACGGCCTTGTCAAAGCCGTTACGGATCAGCACCAGATCCTCTTTGACGGGCTCGAAAAGACCAAGATTGCCTTCGGGCTCATATTTCAGGTTCCCTTCGGACATTTCCATGGTCATGCGCTGGAGCTTTTCATAGTCTTTTTTCACCACCGTCACGTACTGCATGACAAGGAAATAAAGCAAGATGGAGTATATGATCACGCCGATGATGCCTAGGAACCATACGCAGCAGAACACGGTGACGATCAGCGCATTGAAGATCACGAGGCGCAGGATCTTCCAGCGAAGGTTCATGCCAAGGTTTAATTCATGATATTCCTTTACCACCTTTCTGCAATGGCGGATCAGGACGGTAAGAAGCAGGATCAACAAGCAGCGTTTCTTAAGGTATCCCCAGACGCCGCGGATCCGCATTTCTCCAAGGCAGCCGCCCACGTACCATGCGATCAGGCAAAGGAAGTAGGCGAAAAGATAGGCCGAAACGCGGTCGATCCGCTCCCCGAGATAAAGCTGGGTCATCCAGTCGGGAAGCGTGTAGACGCCCGCCAAAAGTAGCATAACAAGTGCGCCTACAAGCTCAAAAGGAGCCCTTGCCAGGATCCTGGTCGCACGTTTTTCTTCCTTGCCGGGATTGAGCCAAAGTGCGCCGCAAAGTGCACCGATGCCAAGGACAACGCCCACAAACACAAAGACGGCCAGGGTCGAGAAGCTCGCCTTCAGAGTGGCCCTTTCATCATTGTGGTAGAAAATGTTCAAGTTGTTATTATACTTCGTCCAAGTAAGGCCGATGATAATGCTGCAGTTTTCCGGGTTTTTAATGAGCAGGGCCTTTTCCACGGGTTGCTCCAGGAAGGCATAGCTGAAGTTCCTGCCGTAATTGCCGCGAAGGATGGTCTCCATGCTTTCATGGAGCACGCTGTTGATGTTCTTGCGGAAGGTCTCAGTGTTGCCGGAGACAAGGCAGCGATCCGAGATCGTGGGAACGCCGTGTTCGTCATAATCGATCTGGAAAAGGAAGGCATACTCCTCAAGCGGGATCTCGCTGATCTCTCGCTGCGCGGCATTGGTCAGCACAATATCCGGTCGGTTTTGATCGCAGATCCAATAATCATAGTGGCCATTAAATTCGGCAAACCGCACGTCCAGCTCGGAAAGGCGAGATTCGACAACTTGTCTTTCACTGTCCACGAAGTTTTCATAGTCTGACTGGATCTGAGCACGCTCATCATCGTTAAAGGCGCGGGGAAATTCAATCTCCGGAAGCTCGCTGTCATAAAGAAGGTCACGATAACGGAGGATTGGCTCACTTCCCTCGCGGACGCGCTGATTATTGCAAAGCTCTTTGTAGAGGACGAAATGATAGCCAAATATGCTCTTTAAGAGGTCCCTCGAGGGCGTGGCGTCGATTTCCACCTGCATTTCATTTGCTTCATTTGTCACGGTGATCGCGGGCACTTCCTCACCTTCGTCCGAGGTGGTTTCGACCTCCACCGCGGTGTCGACCACCTGCAGCGAAAGATAATTGCAGTAGATCGTATATGCCACGACCAAAGCGGCGGTCATGACGAGGCTCGTCACAAGCCCCATGCATGCAGTTTTCCAATTCAAGAATCGTTTCACTTCTTACTGCCTCTCCATCTTATATCCAACGCCCCAGACAACCTTTAAGTACCTGGGATTTTTCGGGTCCACTTCGATCTTTTCACGGATGTTTCGCACGTGCACCATGATCGTGTCGGTGTTGACCGCCTTTTCGTTCCAAACGCGTTCGTAGATCTCATCGGCGGAGAACACTCTGCCGGGGTTTTTGATGAGGAGCTGTACGATGCGAAATTCCATGGGCGTAAGCTTCACGGGTTCTCCGTCCACCGTCAGCTGCACGGTTTCTTCGTTGAGTTCGAGTCCTCCGAGGCGGAAGATCGTCTCGCTCTCTTTCGGCACGTCCTCGCCGGTCGCCTGCAGGTATTTCTCGTAGCGGCGAAGGTGGGAACTGATCCTCGCAAGGAGCTCAAGCGGCGTGAAGGGCTTTGTCACGTAATCGTCTGCGCCCATGTTCAGGCCAATGACCTTGTCCACTTCCTCGGACTTTGCGGAAAGCATCAGCACGGGGAATTCATAGCCCTGGTTCCTGAGCTTCATCAGCATGGTCACGCCGTCCATGACGGGCATCATGATGTCCAGAACGGCAAGGTGGATCTCAGTCTGCTCCACGATGCGAAGGCCCTCTAGGCCGTTGGCGGCTTTATATACTTCATAGCCCTGATTGCGCAGGTAGATTTCTATGCCGTCGCGGATCTCTTTATCATCTTCTACGATCAAAATGCTGTATTTTTTCTCCATTGCTTTCCTTCTCCCCCTTATACATGATTATATACCAGAAACTGAATATTCCGCGCAGAAAAAAGAAAAGATTTTCTAAAGAATTCTTCGAAAAAAAGGTGCCGCAGAACGTGCGACACCTTTTGTCATGATTCTACTTTCAGAAGTGAAACGAGGCTTATTCGCCGCCACCCATCATCACGCCAAGCATAGCAAATGCCATGGTGTAGGTGAAGTCTTCTGCTTCCTGCTCCTGTGCGTTGTCAAACTCGGCGGGAAGCTTGATAGTGTCCAAGGGAAGGATGTCGATGAACATCTCTTCGCCCTCAAGGGTGCTCTTCATCTTGGCAAGTTCACCAGTCTTCTTGTCCATGTAAACATAGATTCTGGTGCTAGGGTCTTCGCCAGCCTCGGGATCGTTCTGGTAAAGCTCGTCATAGAGAACGCCGTCGATCGTCTTCTCGCCTGCGTAAACCAGATCCATATCACCTTTTTCCGAATTATCAAGGTCTACAAGGCCACTTGCAAGATTCATGGAATCAAAGGTCTCGTCATCAAGCTTGGCGGTCTTGTAATATTCATCTCCTTCGCCCGCGATGGAGATCCCAAGGTATGCAGACTTGTCCTCTAAGAAATAGATCGTGCAGGAATTGGTTGCGCCGGAGCTCGCAGGTGCCGCAATGTAAAGCAGTGACGAACCATTCTTAGCGCCAAACTCCATCGTCATGGTCGACTCAGTGCCCATGCCAAGGTCTCCGCTATATACCAAAGAGATCTTCTTGCCGTCAAAATCGAAGTTCTTGAAGTACTCCTCGTACTTTGCCTCAAGCTCTTCGTCGCCGATGCCACCGCCGTTCACTTCAGAGCCGCCGCCAAAATTCTGGGTCTCAGAGGTTTCCTCGGTATTTTGTGCCGAAGTGCTTTCCTCGGTCTTGTTTTCCTCGGTCTTGCTCTCCTCAGATTTCTTGCTCTCTTCAGATTTAGATACGGATTCCTCCGTCTTTTCAGCTTCCTTTGCGGGCTTGTCATCGCTGCAGCCTGCGAGCATGGCGCCCATCAGGAGCAGGACCAAAGCCTTCGTTACAAAACTCATCTTTTTCATAATCTTTGAATCCTCCTTACCTTTGTGCCGTTGCCATCATATGATGCCAATCGCACAATCTAATGGCATCATACTATAAAATCGGCAAAAAAGAAAGTATTTTTTAATCTATGACATTTTTCACACCCATGATCGTGCTGTATTTTGCCTTCATGGTGCAGATCCCTTTTTTGCGGTTTGCGGCATGTACGACCATGTCATCGCCAATGTAAATGGCCACGTGCGTGCAGCTTACGCCGCCGTTGGTACTGTAGCAGATGATGTCGCCCTTCTTGATCTCGCTGTAATCAATGCTGCGACCTGCGTTCGCGAGCTGGTTTGCCGGCGTTCTGCCGAGGGAATACCCATACTCCGCATAGATCAGCTTGGTAAAGCCGGAGCAGTCCGTGCCGTTTGTGAGACTGTTGCCGCCGTTGACGTAAGGGTTACCGACAAATTGGAGGGCATATTCCACAAGGGAATCACGAAGCTCGTCATTTGTGGTATATGCGGCCGGCGGCGTGATCCCGGGCGTTGCGGGTGCTGTCTGTTGGGTATTGTCTGTCTGAGTGGGGTCTGCAGTCTGGGTGCCGTCTGTTGCCTGGCCCTCGCCGTTTTGCGTCGCAGCGGCCTGCGCGCGTGCGAGTTGCTCCGCCGCCTCGGCTTCCTCCTGCTTTTTGCGCTCCTCAAGGGCTTTCTTACGTGCAATCTCGGCACGTTCTTCCTCGATGGAGATGGCGTAGGTGAATTCCTCCGTCACGTCCACGTACTGTGCCGCGACAAAACCCGTTGCACCTTCGGTATATTCCACCTTCAGCCAGTCGCCAAGGTTTTCAACGATCTTGGCTCTTTCGTTGCGGTCAAGGTATCCGATGCGCTTTGAGTCTGTGGTGTTTTCCTTACGCACATTCAGACGCGTCACGTTCACGATGGCATAGCGCGTTACGTAATCCTCGATGACTTCGGCCGCATCGTTGCCGTAGATAAAATACTCTGCCTTGATGTAGCCTTCCACGCTGCCGCTGGTCACGTGGAACCAATCGTCGTCTTCGCCGGCAGTCTCAATGACGTGGGCGACGGCGCCGTTATAGATCTTGCCAAGGATCTTGCCGTCCGTGCTCGGAAGGTCGCGCACGTTGACGTAGCTGTCCACCTTTGCAATGGCAAGGTCGGCATATTCATTCGCCATTTCTTCCGCATCCTGCTCTGACAGGTCGGTTTCGCCGTTTACGGCGCCTTCCACCGCCTTACCCTGCAGGGCTGCCGTATCGTCCTGCGCGGACGTAACATCACTTTCAACATCCACGGAAGCATACGGAACGGCGTTCGCAGTCATCGGTTTTAAGAGGGAAAGCACCGTTGCCGCAAGGGCAAGGAACATGATTTGTTTGATCCTTATCTTAACTTTCTTCATTCGCTCATCCTATCGTACAGACCAAATTGTTTCGCGTGTTAAATATCTTCGTAACAATTCTGTAACATTTTCGCGTACCCTTATTTTATACGCTCCAGTGCGGTCTGTCAACGTGAATTTGCCAATAAATTCAAGCAATCTGCTTTACTGCGATGCAGACTTCCCTTATTTTTAAGCCAGGGAAGTGATTTCGCACGATCACGCGCACGATATCCGTGGCTGTTTTCTTATACTCCTGCATACCCGTTTCGGCATGATAGCAAAGCTCTGAAAGGGCTTTTTGGATTTCATCGCAGGTCTTTCTAAGAAGCCTGTAATTGGGATAAGTGTCCTCATAGCGAAGCTCGATGAAGACATTAAACACTGCCTGCGCCTCGAAACGTTGCATGATGACGGGCATGCGGCAGAATTTCTCTGTCACGGTCTGGTCAAGGCGATCCCATTCCTCTTGGGCAAGGTCAAAGTCCATTTCGGACAAGGTTTCAAAGCTTTCGATCGGGAATTCGATCTCCACTTCGCTGGCCCTTTTCTTTTGGGGCTTAGGAAGGTAGTCCATGTCCATGGGCGGGATAAGGTCTTCGATCTTGATCTCACCGGAGGCAGCAAGCGCCTTCGCCTCTTCCTTGAGCTTTCGCCTTAGGATCAGTGAGATCACGATCCATGCGATGGCAAATACGGCCATGCCGACCACGATCCAAACGGTCTGCAGCGCGCTTTCCTTTCCGCGAAAGAGTAACTTAACAAGGCCCATGCGAAGCAACGCGAAGACAAGCCACCCGCCTGCGACAAGGAGAAGTAATATACCATCGTTGGAAAGGGCAAAGCAGTACTTGGGCTTCTTTCGAAGGCGCCGCCAGGCTTCTTGATAAAGGAGCTCTTCTTCCGATTTTTTCAGTTTTTCCTGTAGATCCCGAAGATCCTCTTCTTCCATCTTGCGCTCTTCGGAATACTTTTTTCTGCGATCTTCAAAATTTTCCATGGCATTCTCCAAAATGCAGAGCATTTAGAATAAAGCTACTCGATGCGTATCGCTGCCAGGCAGATCTCATTAATGTATAGGTCGGGGAAATTTTCCAACATCTTTTTACGAATGACTTCTCTGGCGGCATCCTTAAAGGCTGACATCTCATCAGAGGAAAACTTAAGTTCGTTCACGGCATTGTATATCTGTTCGTCCACGTCATAAAGAAGCGACTTGGTCGGAATGGAATCCATGTAGCGGACCTCCACGTAGACCTCATATACTTTTTCATCCGTAAAGGGCTGGATCACGGTGTAGAGCCTTACAAAGCGATCTGTTGGTACCAGAGCCAGCCCATCCCACTCGTCATCGGCATGCCCGAGCTCCTCTGGCGTGAGGGTTTCGAAAATCTCGATCGGGTACTTGATCCTAACGTCAGCGGCCTTCTTGGGCGCTTCCCAGGACACAAAGGTTTCGGCGAGGGCACTCGGTACGGTGCCGGACGCGATCAGAGCCTGAACCTCCGCATTGAACTCGCGGCGTTTCTTGATGGAATATACGATCCAAAAGGCTGCCACGATGCCTAAGATCGCGGCAAAGATCCAGTCGAAATATGCCGCACGATCATTCATGAGTCGCATGTTGTGCTTGCCGTTCTCATACAGTGCATAAACGCAGAATGCACCGATGCACGCAACGAGCATCATGGTCTGCGTCGAGAGCATCAGGCAGTATTTCTTTGAAGCCAAAACCACGCGCTCGGCTTCCAGCTGTGTCATTTTCTGTTGCATTGCTTCAAGATCATCCGTTTTTCCCATAGCTTGCTTCCCCCTTTATTTCTTCACCTCTCTGTCATTCTTTCGGCCTATTCCTCCGCTGGTTCGCCAGCAGTTGGTTCGTTCTTTCAGTCTATTCCTCCGCTGGTTCGCCAGCGGTTGGTTCGTTCTTTCAGTCTATTCCTCCGCTGGTCCGCCAGCGGTTGTTTCGTTCTTTCAGTCTATTCCTCCGCTGGTTCGCCAGCGGTTGGTTCGTTCTCGGGAAACTCGTACTTCACAAGTGTCAGGCCCTTGGCAGGTGCCGTGGGGCCCGCGGCCGCGCGATCCTTCTTCTCGAGGATCCTTGCGACTTCCTCTGGTGTATACCGTCCGACGCCAACCTCAAGAAGCGTTCCTGTGATGATACGCACCATGTTGTAAAGAAATCCGTTGCCCGTGATGCGAAGGATCAGTTCGCCAGAAAATGGGAGCCTGCTTTTCGCGTCGGGTGCCTTCGCGTCGGTCGTCTGCGCAGCGGGTGCCTTCGCGTTGGACGTTTGTTCGTTGGTCGTCTGCGCAGCATTTTGCGGAACTGCAGACTCCGAGGTCAGGATCAGGTCGATGGAATATACCGTGCGGATGGTGGAAAGCGCCTGGGTGTTTTCCTGGCAAAAGCTCTTGAAATCATGCTCGCCGACAAGATATGCTGCGGCCTTACGCATGGCCTCGACGTCCAGCGGGCGGTACACGTGATGAGAATAGAGGCGCTTTACGGGCGGCAGGATCTCACCCAGGTAGATGCGATACTCGTAGGTCTTTCGGCTCGCGCATTTTCTGGGATGCCAGTCCACGGGCACTTCCTCGGACTTCGTCACGCGGATGTCCTCTGGAAGCCTTGCATTTAAGGCGTGGCAGACCTTCTCGGCCGGGATGGGGCTTTCGGTGTCATATACCGCCACGTTGCCAAGGGCATGCACGCCGGCATCCGTGCGGCTTGCGCCGATCACCTTGACGTCCTGTCCGTAGAGGTCCGACAAGGCGCGGTTCAGCTCGCTTTCGATGGTGACGCCATTGTTCTGGATCTGCCAGCCGTGGTAATTCGTGCCGTCGTAGGAGACCCAAAGGCGGATGCGCTTTATTTCGTTTTCCGTTTCACGTTCAGCCATGTGATCATACCTCCGATTCCGACATCGTCAGCAACTGCAGCAGCAGTTGCGATGGCACTTAGTCATGGGCTTTGGTGCAGGCTGCGGCTATGTTACTGCACAATTCCCACCATCAGCATGGGAAGGCGAAGGCGCCCGGCCCAGATGCTGAAAACCATGAAAAAGAGCAGGATTGCATAGGCCGTAAAGTCACGGCCTTTGTATTTCAGGGGTTTCATCTTGGTCCTTCCGTCGCCGCCGCGGTAGCACCGAGCCTCCATGGCCATGGCAAGGTCATTGGCACGGCGAAATGCGGAGACAAAGAGCGGAACAAGCAAAGGGACCAGCGCTTTGGCGCGCTTGATAAGGTTGCCGCTTTCAAAGTCGGCGCCGCGGGCCATCTGCGCTTTCATGATCTTGTCGGTCTCTTCAAGAAGGATCGGGATGAAGCGCAGCGCAATGGACATCATCATGGCGACGTCATGTACGGGAACCTTGAAGATGCGTAGGAACCCCATCCCTTTTTCCATGCCGTCCGTGAGGTTGTTCGGCGTGGTCGTGAGAGTCATAAGGGATGAGCCGATCACGAGGAGCGTAAGGCGAAGTGCCATGGAAACGGCAAGTGCGGTGCCTTCCTGCGTGATATGAAGTTTCCAAAAGGACACGACGGGCGTGCCCGGGGTTAAGAACAGGTTGAAAAGCACGGTGATCATGAGAAGGAACAGGATGGATTTCATGCCTCGTACCATGAACTTAAATGGCACTTTGGAGAGACGGATGACCAGGGCCAAAAAGAGGATGGCGAGGGCATAGCCCACGAAATTCTTGTAAAAAAAGAGCGTGATGACATAGACCAGGGTTCCCGCGAGCTTGACGCGCGGATCCAGGCGATGAATCACGGAATCGGTTTGATAGTATTGCCCTAGTGTGATGTCTCGTAACATTGTGGTCCTCGTGTATCGAAATGGCTTGGTTTGGACTATTTCCCTGCATATCCCGTTCAGTTTGACGAATATCGGGATACCTCGAGGGGAGTTTGGATGTTTCCCCCTCAGGGCTTAGTTCCTAGGCGTCGGTACTTAGGTGGCGTATGCCTTCGAAAATGACACAGCGTGGCATGTTCGAAGGCGACACCTTATGTACCGATACGCCGAACTCAGAGCGAGAGCGTCCCTGAGGGGGATCATCCAAACAACCCCGAGTCAGCAGTCAGAATATGCTGGTAAGTATTCAGCCCAGTGCCCGAAGTATTGATTCCTTTGCCTCATCCACTGTGGTTGCGGTGAGGTCGACGTCAAAGCCTGCGTCGTGAAGGTCGTGGCAGACATATGTGACCTGGGGGCAGGCAAGGCCGATGTCCTCAAGCTCCTTGTAATGCGCAAAGACCTCTTTGGGAGTGCCGTCATAAACAACGCGGCCGTGGTTCATGACGAGGATGCGGTCGACGTATTCCGCCACGTCTTCCATGCTGTGGGAGACAAGGAGGATCGTCATGTGGCTCTTCGTCTGAAGGCCCTTGATGAGGTCTAGGATTTCCTCGCGGCCTTGCGGATCGAGCCCCGCGGTGGGCTCGTCGAGAATGAGCACCTTGGGGTCCATTGCAAGCACGCCTGCGATGGCTACGCGCCTCTTTTGACCGCCGGAAAGATCAAAGGGCGACTGATTGTAGAGTTCTTTCGGGATTCCGACGCTCTCTAGCGCCTTCGTCGCGCGCTCCTTTACTTCTTCCTCGGAAAGGCCAAGGTTCTTTGGTCCAAAGCACACGTCAGAAAAGACGTCGATCTCAAACAGCTGATGCTCCGGGTACTGGAAAACCAGCCCCACCTGGCTGCGCAGAGCTTTGAGGTCATAGCCTTTGTCGTAGATGTTCTGGCCATCAAATAATATACTTCCGGAGCTTGCCTTCAACAGTCCGTTCAGGTGCTGCACCAGCGTGGACTTTCCCGAACCGGTGTGCCCGATCAGGCCGATGAATTCCCCGTCCGAAATGGTCAGGTTAATGTCATCAAGAGCCTTGACGGCAAGCGTCGTATCGTCACCATAGATATGTGTTAAGTGTTCAATCTGGATCGGCATAAGCGTACCTCATTGGCCTATGTCAAGTGGCCATTTGTCTTACTTTTGCGAATTTTTGTATGCGACAAGAGCTTCGACAAGCTCCTTTCGGGTTAATATACCGTCGGGGAGCGGAATTCCGGATTGTTTCAGTTCATGGGCAAGGAGCGTGACCTGCGGCACGGCAAGGCGAAGTTCCTTGAGGCGTTCCACTTGGGAAAAGATCTCGCGGGGCGTGCCCTGCATGGCGATCTTGCCGTGGTCCATGACAAAAACTTGATCTGCGTGGACGATTTCCTCCATGTAGTGGGTGATCAAAATGACGGTTACGCCTTCTACCTGGTTGAGGCCCCTGGCTGCGCGGATGACCTCCTTGCGGCCCGTGGGATCTAGCATGGCGGTCGGCTCATCCAGCACGATCACCTTGGGATGCATGGCCAGCACGCCTGCGATGGATACGCGCTGCTTCTGGCCGCCGGAAAGCTTATTTGGGGAGTGCTTGCGGTATTCATACATGCCGACGGCGCGCAGGCTTTCCTCCACGCGCTCCCAAATCTCCTTCGTGGGGACGCCCATGTTTTCAGGGCCAAAACCCACGTCCTCTTCGACCACCTGGCCGATGATCTGGTTGTCGGGATTCTGAAAGACCATGCCGGCGCGGCTTCGCACCTCCCAGAGGTTCTCTTCCTGCGCGGTGTCCAGCCCGTCCACCCAAACGGAACCCTCTTTAGGCGAAAGGATCGCGTTAATGTGCTTGGCAAGAGTGGACTTTCCAGAGCCATTGTGCCCAAGGATGGCGATAAAGCTGCCCTCCTTGACGTCCAGGGACACATGATCCACTGCCGTGGTCACGCCTTCCACGTTCCCCTCTTCGTCCAGGCGCTGATATTCATATACAACATTTTCCGTTTTCACGATGCTCATGTCGTTATTCCTTTATTCCAGTCGGATCAATTCACAGTTCTTGTACGAGGTGCTCCAGTAGTCCTTTAGTGGGATGCCGCGGTAACGGTTCACGATGGAGGTATTCATGGCGCCATGCCCGATAATGAGTACGGTCTTCCCTTGATCGAGCAAGGGTTGCACCTTTTCTTCTAGGAATTCTCCCGTCCGCGCATAGAGCTCCTCAAAGCTCTCCGCGCCCTCGGGCGGTATGTAGTGTTCAGGGTCCTTAAAAAGGTTGTAGAGCGGGCAATCCGGCTTCTCAAAAACATGATCCGTACCCTCTCCAATCCCAAAACTCATCTCACGAAGGCGATCGTCCACGATCATGGGAATGTCCCGTCCCTTAAGTAGAATCTCCGCCGTCTCCCGCGCCCTCTGCAGGGGTGAAACAAAGCAAATGTCAAAGGGAATGTCCTTATATTTCAAGGCTGCCTCGCGGGCCATGGCGCGGCCCTCCTCATTTAGGGGGATGTCCGTACCGCCCTGCAGTCTGTATTGTGCGTTCCAATCCGTGCGGCCATGCCGCATAATATATAACAAAGCAAATTCTTCCTTCCTGTGGCCATAGATAGTATATTATAACATAACTCTAGATTTTTATAAAGAAAAATCGAGTAAGGCATTCAACCCTACTCGATTTCTTACTGCTTCTGTTCCTTTAAGTACAATTCTACTCGATTTTGCAGGATTTCGCACGTGGCATCCAGCGTTTTCCCACCTTGTAAATAGCCCTCCATCTCCTCCATGAGCATGTCGAATATGACCTTTTGCGCTTTCGTCACCGGAACCGCTTCATCGATCAGCCTTTTCAGATTAGCCTTTTGCTCTTCCGTGTAATAATATTCCTTAAAACGCTCTGCGGCATTCCCTGAGCTTAAATTGCCCCGCAGGGTAAGGAATGGTTTCTCGGTATCGAAAATCTGCTTGTTAAGCACTTCCTCATACACAAAAAATGATGCCAGCGTGGTGTATCTTTTTCCGTATTCATTTTCAGAAGCCGTGGCGCCTAAATACTCCTCCAGCGTGCAATAATACATGATAAAATCAAAGGACTCCGCAATATTCTCGGAAGTTGTCAGGATCCCCATTGGATACTCCAGAATTGTTTAGTGATTATTCCGTTTCGCTTAAGTACAGTCGCACGCGATTTTCGACATGGTCTTCCAGAGCGTCTTTGGTAATGTTTCCCTGAAAGTAGGCCGTGAATTCCTCGTCCAAAACATCGTCTAACTCGGGCGGCATTTCATATGCAACAACGGCCTCCTCCACGAGCTTACGATAAAGGATACGGTCCTCCTCGAGTTGCTTTTTCGTCTTCTCGAGGCCGTCCTTCCCCATCCAGGCGATGAGTTCGGTCTGCTTGTCAATATAGGACTGCACTTGTTCTTCAAACATGTCCTTGCGGACGCTGATCCCGAAATTAATGTTGCGCTCTGCGGTCGCGGTTTGTCCTTCATGAGACAAAAGTTCCCGAATAAACGTATAGGCTACGATCTTATCTTCTTCAGGTGCCGTGGTACAAACACAAATGGGATGGTACGCTTCCATGAAGTGCCTGCCGCCATCCTTTGTGGGATAGCCAATGTAAGAGATGTTCTCTCCATATCGCTCCCTTTGGACGGAGAAGGTGCTTAAGTTGCTTGCATGCACTTGCGCGCAGAGCACCTCACCACTTCGAAAGGCTTCGTACCAATCCTCCCCGTACCCCTCGTCATGGCATTTTTCCGCAGCGAGGTTTAGCACCTGTTCCAGATTTTTCTTGTTAAGGCACGATTTGAGGCTGGTGGGATCCAAAAGGAAATTTTCCTGCAGGCCGTGCATGAAATAGCTCTCCACGAGAGTTTTACCGCCAATGTTTCCCTTCGTCGGCTGAAAGACTGCCTTGATCTTGGGGTCTGCAGCCCTTTTAAGGAATTCATCATAGGTCCATTCCGACTGGTTTATCTCCGAGCCTAGAACCACAAGGGTTTTTATGCTAAAGTCCGAGACAAAGCCATAGGTGACGCCATCAATCTTTCCGAATTCCAAGGGGTTGTCCAAAAGCGCTTCTCGCATGCCAGCAGACTCCAAAAGACCATCTAACGGCTCCCAGAGCTTTTCCTGCGCGCGAAAACCCGTAGCACTGGCATCCACAAGGACTGGACCATTACCGGTCGTCAGCTCCGCCAGGAGCCTTGTTTGATCATAATCAGATTTGATTTCCACATGATAGGCCGGGTATTTTCGGTTAAAAAGCGCTGCAGCGCGCTCATAATACTGTCTTCGAAATGGCGTAACGGCAAGGATCACCTCATGAATCTCAACCTGCTCCGTGGTTGGCGCAAGCACCATGTAGTTCGTAGCAGTCCCGTCATTGTAGCTTACGGCAATCTCACCATTCCTCCTGACATAGGCATAGCCGTAGTCTGCTGAAATCCCGTGATTGCTCCATAGGTAGAGCTGCTCGGAATCCGTCCAGTCGTAGTTACAGCGGAACACTCCCGCAGGGCTAACGTATAGGAGCTTTTTGTCGTCTAACGGGAAGTAATTCTTACTGTCTGGCATGAACTTCCTGCGGGACAGGATCACCTCTTCTTTTCCCGTCTCAAGGTCGATCCTGTAAAGATCTTCATCATCCAACTCCTTGCCGCCATAAACATGGCGTTTTATATATACGTTACCGTCTGCGCCCATGATCAGCGCGTAAACCGCTTCTTTACGATCCACTTTGTCCTCTAGCGGAAAGCACGCCAGTACTTCTCCTTTTGTATTGACAACATAGTAGGTGTATTTTCGCTCCGTGTAATATGATGCGAGGAAATGCAGATTGCCGTCTTTGTCCGTAAAAGGTGCATCTGCATTCATTTTCCTTGCATGATCGAGAAAGTCCGCGTAAAACTCCCAAAGGACAGTACCGTTTTCGTCGGTCTCCCAAAAATGATACACATACCTTTCGTCAGACTGCTCTTCCGTATAGCTAAAGGTCATGTGATCCGTGCCGAGGACATTGTTCACATTCCCTCTCAGCGAAAGATCGCTATCGCGGTATACCCCGTCATCTTCGATGATGCCGTACTCGCTCTTTCCCATTCTAGACGTTTGTTCCCAATAATGCAGCGAAGCATAGGCCCTAGTCTCCGCGTGCAAGACACCGCTTGTCATTTTGACGTATCCTTCTGGAACCGGGAACGCAAGAGAGCATTGGAATTTCGCGCTGTAGGCATCCAGGGAATTGTCCTTCCAAGCACCCGTAGCAGTATCGAGAAAAGAAAACTCACGAAGGACCACTTCCTTATCCTTTGCAGTAGAAATGGTTTGCTTCATGTCACTTTCACCGCGCGCGCATCCAGAGAGCAGCATTGTCATGAGGATGCCCAAAAGCAAGAAATATATGCGGTTTTTAAGTTTACCGGATTTGTTCATTGTCATCCTCTTCGAGATCATTGTTCTTGTAGGTATAACGTAACGCGGCTGTTGAACTGTTGGATCATGCGGTCTGCGTCGATGGTGCCTTCAAAGTAAGGATCCAATTCTTCGTAAAAGATGTTAGAGAGTTCCTTGGGCAGATAGGTTACAGGCACGGCCTCTGACAAGACCTCCTGAAACTTTTGATAATCCTTCTCGGGATCTGCCTTGTCTCCAAGTTGGATGCCAGTCACGGTGCCAAAGGAGCCACTGGTCGTATACGCATCCCCCGTCAGGCTCATAAAATTTTCGCGCAGGACGTCCTTGCGAACGCTGAACTTGAAATTCAGCTCCTTAGATGCTTCCAATTGATTTTCATAGGACAAAAGCTCCCTGAAAAAGAGCAGCGCCCCCTTCTTTTCGTCCAAGCTGGCATTCTTACGCACGGCGAACACGCAGACACTGCTGATCACATGCGCAGAACCATTTTCCATGGGCTCTCCAGCGAAGATAACATCATCCCCGTAAAGAATGCGGCAGAGGGAAAAGTCGTCTGGTTTATAAAAGAAAACGAGATTAAAGAGTTCGTCTCCCGAAAGGAGTTTTTCATATGCAGAAGCGTAATCCTCTCCATTTATGCTCTGGCATTTTTCACTCGCCAGCTTTAAGATGGCACGAAAACGATCCGAGTCAATGTAACTCTCCCGCTTTTCCCCGTCGAATAAAAAGCCATCGTTTAAGCCATGCTGCCAGAAGCGCTTAATGAAAAGCGTACCGTCATTATCGTTATAATCGTTATAGAGCCACTTACAGTTTTGATGTGTCTGCAGGTACTCTAGAAAGGCATCGTAATTCCAACCCTTGGTTGCGGGATCGATGGTTAAGAGCGTTTCAATTGTGAAGTTCGTTACGATACCATAGGTCTCTCCGTCGATCTTCCCGCATTCCAGTGCTAACGGCTCCAGCTCCGAAGTTAATCCCATGGCTTCCAATGCGCCGCCAAGGGGCTCCCATAGCTTTTGCTGGGTTTCAAATCCCGTCAGGTTTGTATCGATCAAAACTGGCCCGTCTCCCGCGATCAACTCGGAAAGGAGTCTTTGATTCTCGTAACCCTTCTTCTCAATTTCCAAATGATAGCTCGGATACTTTTGATTAAATTGGTTCGCGGCAAGTTGCATCGAATCAGCGTTAACGCTGCTGGCTGCGAGGACCAAATTTACAATGGGGCGCTGCTCCGTCACAGGTTTCAGTGATATGAAATGCATGCCCCTGCCGTCGCGGAAAAATAAATCGATGACGCTATCATAGGCGTTTGTCACCATGGATGCTCCCTGTACGCGCATGCCATGGTTCTTCCAGGTATAAATCTGCGTCTCTTCTTTGGTTTGCGGATTTGTTAATGTCACACCCGCGGAATGTACGGAAAGCAAGTCTCCCGTTGCAGAGAGCGTCAATGCGTAACATTGCAGATAGGAAGCATCCAGCGCGCCTAAGACCTTCAGGTCCTTTTTCCCTTCGTCATAGGTAGAAAGAGTATACTTTCGATTACTACCCTCCCCTTCGAAGTAGGAAACGCCAACTTCACCGCCTGGAAGCTGCACGAGAGATGGCATCACGCTATCACTCAGATCGATCGTAAAAGAGGTTTCGAAGAGTTTTTCTCCTTCCGGCGACGCAACATAAAAATTGTAATCAGAATCTACGTAGTAAGCATCTTCTTTGAAACTGTAGGTATAGGTCAAAAGATAGATGCGGTTCTTATGATCGAGCAAGAAGCCACGGATGTTCTCACCACCAGGGTTCAAAAAGCTTATTGAAATTACCTTGCTGTTTTGACTGACGTTGCCCTCTTCGCTAAACTCTCGAAAGAGCCTTGCTTTGTCGTTTGCTGGATCCTTGTACACTGCCCAGAGCCGCGATGAGCCAGAGGTCATGCCAAAGCGCTGGATTCGGGTGTCTTCCGGCAGGCTTTCCAAGTTTACAATGCCTTCCTTGACGCTCCCATCTCGCGAGATCTCCATCATGGCGTCATATTGAAATACCGCCCCTGGTCCTTCCGCGGGATTCCTGTCATAGCGCTTGCAAAAATGCATCGCGCCTCGAGCCGCGATCATGTAATCATCTGAAAATTCCCCGTCGCAAACGGTGTCCTTGAGCGTTTGGAAGGTGACGTCACGAATGGTTGCGGCTTCGTACAGGTCCAAGGTATTGTCCTGCCAGTCCGCAGTATCAACGGCGGCCCAGTCAACATCAACGAGAAAGTTCGATAAGTCCTCACTGAGCGCACCCGAACTTTCCGCGGGGCCCTGTCCCTGCGTTGTCGTGCCTCCTCCCTTGCAGGCAGAAAGCGAAAGAAGCAGTATAAGACACATGAGTATGCATAGTTTTCTTCTTAGGACTTGCCGCATCAATGTCACCTCCATTAGATTCCATAAAAATAGCATAACGTAAAAAAGGCCCCGCGAAAAGGCCTGGACGGTTTAAGATTTCCTAAACTTCTGCACATAGAAAGAGCCATGACTTTCGTCATGGCTCTTGGGATCCTCAAATTAAACCAGCTCAAGAATAACTTCCATTGCTGCGTCGCCCTTACGAGGTCCGATCTTTACGATCCTGGTGTAACCACCGTTGCGGTTTGCGTACTTGGTGCCGTACTCATCAAACATCTTTGCAACGAGGTCAACTTCCTTGGTGCCTCTCTTTCTTCCCTTGTTCTCGGTAGGAACCTCAACACAAGGATAAAGAACCTTGAGCATCTGACGTCTTGCATGCAGTCTGGAAGGAAGATCCTTCTTGATCTCCTTCTCAACGGTATCAAACTTGGTCACCTTCTTACCGTCAACAACTTCCTTTACGCGCTTGCCGTCCTTGTCCTTCATGGGAACCTTAGCGGTTACCTTTACCATTTCGAAGTTGTCCTTCTCCTTAACGGCGATTGCGATCAGGCCCTCAGCGATCTTTTTAACTTCCTTGGCTCTTGCCTCGGTGGTCACGATCTTGCCGTGCCAAAGCAGCTGGGTTACCTGGTTACGAAGAAGTGCTTTTCTCTGGGAAGAAGTCTTTCCCAATTTTCTGTACATTGCCATGACTAAAATCCTTTCTCCATTTCTGGTACGTCCGGCCACGCTCTTTGGACTTACTTACCGAACGCGAAACTTATTTGTGGTTTCTTATAGAGATAAATTCCGCGGCGCCGTTCGGTCTTACCCGGCGGAATTGATCACATGTACTTAACTTAGTTGTCGTCGCTGGGGCTGAGCTGCAGGCCAAGCTCCTTAAGCTTTGCCAGCACTTCCTCAAGGGACTTACGACCAAGGTTGCGAACCTTCATCATGTCTTCAGGAGTCTTGTTGGTGAGCTCCTCCACGGTATTGATGCCGGCACGCTTTAAGCAGTTGTAGGAACGAACGGAAAGCTCCAGTTCGTCGATGCTCATCTCAAGCACCTTTTCCTTTTCGTTGTCTTCCTTCTCAATGATCACTTCTGCAGACTTTGCGGTCTCGGAAAGATCGATGAAGAGGCTTAAGTGCTCGCTGAGCACTTTTGCGGCGAGGCTGACTGCCTCGTCGGGAGCAAGCGTACCATTGGTGAATACGTCAAGGGTCAGCTTGTCAAAATCGGTGATCTGGCCTACACGGGTGTTCTCAACGGTTACGTTTACTCTCTCAACGGGAGTGTAAATGGAATCGATGGCGATCACGCCGATGGGAAGATCGTCGTTCTTATTCTTGTCTGCGCTTACGTAGCCGCGGCCCTTGGTGATGGTAAGCTCAACGTAAAGCTTGGTGTTCTTACCGCTCAGGGTAGCGATGGTAAGGTTGGGATTGAGGATCTCAATGTCGGAATCCACCTGGATGTCAGATGCCTTCACAACGCCCTCTCCCTCAAACTCAATATAAGCAGTCTTTGCTTCATTGGTCTCACTGTGATTCTTGATCGCAAGACTCTTTAAGTTGATGATGATCTCAGAAACATCCTCTTTTACGCCGGGGATGGAGCTGAACTCATGCAGAACGCCGTCAAACTTCACCTGGCTTACTGCCGCGCCGGGCAGGGAGGAAAGCATGATCCTTCTTAAGGAATTTCCAAGGGTAATGCCGTAACCTCTCTCGAGGGGCTCTACAACGAATCTGCCATACTTCTTGTCTTCAGAAATCTCAGCAACCTCAATATTGGGTCTTTCAAAATCAAACACTGCAACGCCCTCCTTATGGGATTAAAAACTCTTAGGCAGCTCGTATATGCGGCTGCCTGAAGAAGATCTGTGACTTTTGATTACTTGGAGTACAACTCGACGATGAGCATCTCGTTCACGGGAACGTCAATCATCTCTCTGGTAGGAAGATTCTTGATGGTACCCTTGAGGCCTTCGATGTCTACGTCCATCCACTCGGGAGTGAGCCTTCCGCTGGTTACTTCAAGGATGTCCTTATATCTCTGCATGGACTTTGCCTTCTCGCGGATCTCGATCACGTCGCCTGCTTTTACAAGATAAGAAGGGATCTGTACGGGCTTTCCGTTAACCTGTACGTGCTGATGACCAACGATCTGTCTGGCTTCTCTTCTGGTTCTTGCGAAGCCCATTCTGAACACTACGCTGTCCAGTCTGCTCTCGAGCATTACCATAAGGTTTTCACCGGTCATGCCCTTCATTCTGTTTGCCTTCTCGTAGTAGTTACGGAAAGGCTTCTCGAGCACGCCATAGATGAACTTTGCCTTCTGCTTCTCGCGAAGCTGAAGACCATATTCACTGATCTTCTTGCCTGCTCTGGGGTTCTTTCTCTTGGAGGTCTTGCTGTAGCCCAGGTAAGCAGGCTCAAGATCCAAGGATCTGCATCTCTTTAATACGGGTGTGCGATTTACTGCCATTTTTTATTTTTCCTTTCTTGTCTGTTTACAACGCCACTTTGACGCCTTCATCCAGATGATTAACTAATCTGCACTCGAGAATTACGCTGCCATGCAGCGCATGCACTCCGTGCATCCCAATTCTCTCGTGGCTTCGTCGGGCGAAAACAAATATCTGCTACGCAGCTGCTTGTTTTCGTGCCTCCTCGCCTAAACGCGACGTCTCTTAGGAGGACGGCATCCGTTATGAGGAACGGGAGTTACGTCACTAATGCTGACAACCTCCAGGCCACTTGCGGAGAGTGCTCTGATCGCTGCCTCACGGCCTGAGCCGGGGCCCTTTACAAATACGTCAACATACTTCAGTCCATGTACCAGAGCAGCCTTGGTAGCAGTTTCTGCTGCCATCTGTGCCGCATATGGAGTAGATTTCCTTGAACCTCTAAATCCCAGACCGCCTGCACTTGCCCAGCTCAGAGCATTGCCTTCCGTATCCGTTAACGTCACGATCGTGTTGTTAAAGGAAGACTGAATGTGTGCCTGTCCGCGTTCAACGTTTTTCTTTACGCGCTTCTTAGCTACTGTCTTCTTAGCAGCTGCGCCTGCAACTTTCTTTGCCATAATAAACTAACCTACTTTCTCATCTTTGTTTACGGTTACTGTTTTTCCTGATCCTTGAGACGTGCATTACTTCTTCTTGTTAGCAACGGTTCTCTTCGGTCCCTTACGGGTTCTTGCATTGTTCTTGGTATTCTGACCACGAACGGGCAAGCCCTTACGATGACGAATTCCGCGGTAGCAGCCGATCTCCTGAAGTCTCTTGATGTTCAGCGCTACTTCTCTTCTGAGGTCACCCTCTACCATAACGCCAAGCTTCTCGATGGCTTCCGTGATCTTCTTCACCTCGTCGTCGGTAATGTCTCTTACTCTGGTATCGGGATTTACGCCAGCCTCGGTAAGAAGCTTGTCAGCGGTGGTTCTGCCGATGCCATAGATGTAAGTGAGTCCGATCTCAATTCGTTTCTCTCTAGGTAAGTCAACACCTGCGATACGAGCCATTTTGTTTCCTCCATCTTTCCGCGCCTTAGGGCGCTTCCTATTGCTCTCTCATCTATATAATATATAAATGAGGTTTGCACCCAAACGGGTGCGGTTTCGCGCAGCAAAACTGCGCGTGCTTACTAATTGATTGGGGCTTTCACCCAACCGGAACAGATCTCCGATCTTTCCTAAGCATTTGCTTAAGTATCAAGAAGTAATCACCATAGGCGCTCGTGCCGCCGTGATTAGCCTTGTCTTTGCTTATGCTTCGGATTCTCGCAGATGATTCTGATCTGTCCTTTTCTTTTGATGACTTTGCACTTTTCGCAAATCGGTTTTACGGATGATCTAACCTTCATCTCAAACCCTCCTTTCAAAAACGACCATTTTCGATTATATCATAGGTCTTTTGGGTTTGCAAGCTTTATTTTTCCTATTTTTCCGCGCTTTTTACTTGTCTCTCCAGATGATCCTTCCTTTGGTCAGATCGTAGGGAGACAGCTCCAAGGTAACCCTGTCGCCGGGCAAAATACGGATGAAATTCTGGCGAAGCTTGCCGCTGATGTGCGCCAACACACGATGTCCATTCTCCAATTCCACCTGAAACATGGTATTGGGCAACTTTTCCACTACAGTTCCTTCGATTTCAATTACGTCGCTTTTTGACATATATGTCCTCCATAAGACAAAATACTAATCACACAGTGTTAAGATTTCGGGTTCGCCGTCCGTGATAAGCACGGTGTTCTCATAATGTGCCGAGAGGGATCCGTCTGCGGTGACGATCGTCCAGTCATCATCGAGCCATTCCACTTCCCAGCCACCCATGTTGATCATGGGCTCGATCGCAAGGGTCATGCCTGCTTCCAGCTTTATGCCTCTTCTCTTCTGTGCGAAGTTCGGGATCTGCGGGTCTTCATGCAGCTTTGTGCCGATGCCGTGCCCAACCATGTCCCTTACGATGCCGTAGCCATAAGGCTTGATATATGCATCGATCGCATTAGAGATTTCGTAAAGCCTGTTGCCTGCCTTTGCAAACTTGACGCCTGCAAAAAAGCTTTCACGCGTTACGTCGATGAGCTTTTGTGCCTCCGGAGAGATCTGCCCAACGCCATGAGTTCTTGCGGCGTCGGAATGATATCCCTTGTAGATAAGACCTGCATCGAGGCTGACAATGTCGCCCTCCTGCAGGATCCTGCGCTCGGTAGGGATCCCGTGCACCACTTCGTCATTGACGGAAACACAGATGCTTGCGGGATAGCCGTTGTAGTTCTTAAAGTTCGGAATGCATCCGAGCTTTCTGATCAGCGCTTCGCCTGCAACGTCGATGTCCTTTGTAGTAATGCCGGGGCGGATCATTTCGCCCAGCTCCTTGTGAACGATGGCGAGAAGCCTGCAGGATTCCCGCATCAGTTCAATTTCACGTTCCGACTTGATCGTAACTGCCATTTTTCTTACTTCCTTTCGTAACCATTTGTAAAACGGCTACCTTTGAAAACTCATTTTCCTTAGCTAAGGATCGCAACGATCGCTGCGAATACGGCCTTCTGGTCCACGGTGCCGTCAACGGACTGAAGAACGCCCTTTTTGCTGTAGAAATCGATGAGGGGCTGCGTCTGATCATGATATACCTTCAAGCGATTCAGCACGGTCTCGGGCTTGTCGTCATCACGCAGCACCAGAGGCTGGCCACATACATCGCAGATGCCTTCCTTCTTGGGAGGAATGTGCTCGATATGATAGGTAGCGCCACAGGAGAGGCATGCGCGTCTGCCGGACATTCTGCGTACGATGTTCTCATCGGGAACGTCCACGTTGATCGCGAAGTCGATCTTTTCGCCAAGCTTTGAAAGTGCCTCATCAAGTACCTCGGCCTGAGGAATGGTGCGAGGGAAGCCGTCGAGAACATATCCATTCGCACAATCGGCCTGAGCCACACGGTCGAGAAGGATCTTTACGGTCAGCTCATCGGGAACGAGCTGTCCCTGATCCATGTATTTCTTTGCTTCCTTGCCGAGCTCCGTGCCATTCTTGATGTTGGCGCGGAAAATATCACCGGTGGAAACGTGGGGGATCTGGAATTTTTCTGCGATCATTTTTGCCTGCGTGCCCTTGCCTGCGCCGGGTGCGCCTAACATGATAATCTTCATACGGAAAATCCTCCTTTTTCTAAAGGCAAGGAAATCCGAACAATGTTTCATCGTTCGGATACCCTGCTTTGCTATGTTTCTTAAAGTACAAACTGATCAGTCTTGCAGGAAGCCCTTGTAGTTACGTACCAGCATCAGAGACTCAGCCTGCTTCAGCGTTTCAAGCACAACGCTTACCACGATGATAAGGCTGGTGCCGCCGAAGGAAACCTTTGCTCCGAATATACCCTGGAACACGTAAGGGATCACTGCTACGATCGTAAGGCCGATCGCTCCGATAAAAATGATATAATTCAAAACTTTGTTCAGATAGTCGCTGGTGGGCTTGCCGGGACGAATGCCGGGGATAAAGCCGCCCTGCTTCTTCATGTTGTCCGCCACCATCATGGGATTGAAGGTGATGGAGGTGTAGAAGTAAGCGAAGAACACGATCAATACTACATAGAGCAAAAGGCCTACTGAATATTTGATCTCAGAGGGCTTGCACCAGTACTCTGTTCTAAGGCATCCATATACATAGCCCCAGAAACCGCTGCCGGGCTGAACACCAAGGAAGGTGCAGATCACGAGCGGAAGCTGCATGAGCGAAGATGCGAAGATCACGGGGATAACGCCCGCGGTGTTTACGCGAAGGGGGATGTTGGAGGTCTGGCCGCCAACCATCTTTCTTCCCTGCATCTTCTTTGCATACTGAACGGGGATCTTTCTGATTGCGCTGTTCAGCAGAACCACGAGCACGATCACTGCGATGATGACTGCAACAATAATGAGTGCGGACAGTACTGCCATGGCGGGCGCGACGCCATCCTTAAATACAAATTGCTCAAACAGGCCAGCGATGTCTTGCGGCATCCTAGATACGATGTTGATCACCAGGACGATGGAAATACCATTTCCGATGCCCTTTTCCGTGATACGCTCGCCAACCCACATCAGGAATGCACTACCGGCGGTCAGACCCGCTACCGCGATGCACACGTTCATGGCATTAAAGGAATCAAGATATCCCTGATAGCCGAACGAGATTACCATGCCCACGGACTGGATAAGTGCCAGGGCAACCGTGACGTAACGGGTGATGGAGGCAATCTTCTTTCTGCCGTCCTCACCTTCGTTCTGCATTTCCTCAAGCTTGGGGATTGCAATTGTCATCAGCTGCATGATAATGGAGGAAGTGATGTACGGGTTAATACCCAAGGCCAACACTGCCATGGAACTGAAGGATCCACCTGTGATCGCATCGAAGAAACTGAACGAATCACCAATGTTTTCCTGGAACCACTTCTGAATGAACTCTCCATTGATCCCGGGTGCGGGAAGCGCTGATCCGATACGGATCACAACAAGCATTCCTAAAGTAAATAAGAGCTTTTGTCTTAATTCCTTGATCTTGAATGCGTTTTTCAGTGTTGTAAGCATTAAATCACCTCTGCTGTTCCACCGAGAGCCTCGATCTTCTCCTTTGCGGTTGCACTAAATGCATTTACCTTCACGTCGAGCTTCTTGGTCAGTTCTCCGTTTCCGAGTACCTTAACGCCATCTCTAACTTCCTTGATGATGCCTGCTGCAAGCAGTGCTTCTACGTCTACAGTGGCACCATTCTCAAACTTCTTCTCAAGAGTACTGAGGTTAATGCTAACGATCTCTTTTCCATTCATGTTGGTGAAGCCTCTCTTAGGGATACGTCTGTAAAGAGGCATCTGGCCGCCTTCGAAACCAGGTCTGGGAGCTCCGCTACGAGCCTTCTGACCCTTGTGACCCTTACCTGCGGTCTTGCCGTTTCCTGAAGCATGGCCACGGCCTCTTCTGAATTTATCATAATGCTTTGAGCCTTCAGCGGGGCTTAAATTGGATAATTCCATTTCCTTACACCTCCTTATCGATTAGTTCTCTTCGATTTCTTCAACCTTGAGCATGTGGCTTACCAGACGGATCTGACCTCTGGTTGCCTCATTGTCAGGGAGAATAACGCTTCTGCCAGTCTTGCGAAGTCCCATGGATTCCACGATTGCCTTGTTCTTGGGAACAGCACCGATGGTGGACTTTGCTAAAGTGATCTTTAACTTCTTTGCCATGATTTTGCTCCTTTCTAGGCTAAAATCTCATCTACGGACTTGCCGCGATTCTTTGCTACCTGCTCGGGAGCCTTCAGCTGGGAAAGACCCGAAATGGTTGCAAGAACGACGTTCTGCTTATTGTTGGAACCAAGAGACTTGGTACGAATGTTCTTGATGCCTGCAAGCTCACATACCACGCGGGCAGGACCGCCTGCGATGATACCGGTACCTTCAGGTGCCTTCTTGAGCAGTACGTTTGCAGAGCCGTACTTGCCAATGTAGTCATGGGTGATGGAATTGTTCTCATCCAATGCGATGGTAACGATGTGCTTCTCAGCATCTTCCTTGCCCTTGCGGATCGCTTCAGGGATTTCAACTGCCTTGCCAAGACCTGCGCCAACGTGGCCCTTGCCGTCACCAACTACAACGAGTGCGGTGAAACGCATGGTACGTCCGCCCTTTACGGTCTTTGCTACGCGCTTAATGGTAACAACCTTATCGGTGAGTTCCAACTGGCTTGCATCTATGATCGTATGTTTCATGTCTTCCTCTTCCTTTCCTAGAATTCCAAGCCAGCTTCTCTGGCTGCGTCTGCTAATGCTGCGATCTTACCCTGGTAAATGAAGCCGCCTCTGTCGAATACAACTTCCTTGATACCCTTTTCGATCGCGCGCTTTGCGATCACGGTTCCCAGATATGCTGCCGCTTCCACGTTGTCGGTCTGCTCAAGCTCACCCTTGATCTCTTTCTCAAGAGTGGATGCAGCTACAAGCGTGTTGCCAACGGTGTCGTCAATGATCTGCGCATACATGTGCTTATTGCTTCTGAACACTGCAAGACGAGGTCTTTCAGCAGTGCCGCTGAAGCGGTTACGTATTCTCATGTGCTTTTTAGCACGTACTTTTTGTCTGGATTCTTTGCTAACCATCTTCATACACTCCTTATCTTATTATTTCTTACCCTTACCAGTCTTGCCTTCTTTGCGTCTAATGATCTCATCAGCATACTTAATGCCCTTGCCCTTGTAAGGCTCAGGTCTTCTCTTGTCTCTGATCTCTGCAGCGTACTGACCAACCTTCTCCTTATCAATACCCTTGATAATGATCACGTTCTGGCCCTCTACTACAGACTCGATACCCTCGGGATCCGTCATCTCAACGGGATGAGAATATCCAAGGTTTAAGGTCAGCTTCTTGCCGGACTTTGCAGCTCTGTAACCTACGCCGTTAACCTCGAGCTTCTTCTCGTAGCCCTGGGTAACGCCAACAACCATGTTGTTGATCAGAGTTCTGGTCAGTCCGTGAAGGGACTTCATCTTCTTTAAGTCATTGGGTCTGCTTACGACGATCTCAGCACCTTCCTGCTTGATCTCCATCTCAGCGGGTAATACTCTCTCGAGAGTTCCCTTAGGTCCTTTTACGGTTACCTTGTTATTTTCTGCTATATCCACAGATACGCCTGCGGGAATAGCGATTGGCATTCTACCGATTCTTGACATGCCCGTACCTCCTAAATTATTTTACAATGTGAATTAGTTACTACCAAACGAAAGCGAGTACCTCGCCGCCTACCTTGAGCTCACGAGCCTTCTTGTCCGTGATCACGCCCTGGTTGGTGGAAATGATCGCGATGCCAAGTCCGCCAAGAACCTTGGGAAGCTCGTCCTTGCCTGCATATACGCGAAGGCCGGGCTTGGAAATTCTCTTGATACCGGAAATGATCTTCTCATTCTTGTCTGCACCATACTTTAAGGTGATGCGGATCGTCTTGAAGCTGCCCTCATCGATCAGATCATACTTCTTAATAAATCCTTCATCCAGAAGAATCTGTGCGATAGCCAGCTTCATCTTGGAAGAGGGAACGTCAACCGTGTCATGCTTTGCAGTATTTGCATTGCGGATTCTTGTGAGCATATCTGCAATAGGATCACTCATAGCCATTTTCGTATTTCCTCCTTCCTTACCAACTTGCCTTCTTCACGCCAGGGATCTGACCCTTGTACGCGAGTTCACGGAAGCAAACTCTGCAGATGCCGTACTTTCTCAGAACGGCATGAGGGCGTCCGCAAATATTGCAACGGGTGTAAGCCTGCGTCGAGAACTTGGGCTTACGCTGCTGTTTGATCTTCATTGATGTCTTTGCCATCAGATTTTACCTCCTTATTGTTTCGCGAACGGCATGTTGAACAGGGTTAACAGTTCGCGTGCCTCTTCATCGGTGTTAGCCGTGGTAACGAAGATGATGTCCATACCGCGGGTCTTGTCAATCTTATCGTACTCGATCTCAGGGAAAATGAACTGCTCCTTGATGCCAAGTGCATAATTTCCTCTGCCGTCGAAACCGTTAGGATTAACGCCTCTGAAGTCACGTACTCGAGGTAATGCAAGGTTTACCAGACGATCCAAAAACTCGTACATCTTCTCGCCGCGCAGGGTGGTCTTACAACCGATTGCCATGCCCTCACGGATCTTGAAGTTTGCGATGGACTTCTTTGCCTTGGTGAGAACTGCCTTCTGACCGGTGATCTGCTCCATGTCATGAACTGCGTTCTCAAGTGCCTTTGCGTTGTCCTTTGCTTCGCCAACGCCCATATTTACAACGATCTTGTCGAGCTTGGGAACCTGCATGGGGTTCTTGTAACCAAACTTCTTGGTCAGTGCAGCAACAATCTCGTCATTGTAAAAGTCTTTCAGTCTTGCCACTTTATTTTCCTCCTTCCCGATCAGTCGATCACTTCGCCAGTCTTCTTGGCAAAGCGAACCTTCTTGTCGCCATCCATCTTGAAGCCAACTCTGGTGGGCTGACCCTTGACTACCAGCATAACGTTGGAAATGTCAAGAGGTGCTTCCTTCTGGATGATCCCTCCATCGGGATTTGCCTGAGAGGGCTTGCAATGCTTGGTTACCTTGTTTACGCCCTCAACCAGGATCTTGTGATTCTTTGCGTCAACGGAGAGGACCTTGCCCTCTTCGCCCTTATTCTTGCCGGCGATGACTCTTACGGTCTCGCCCTTTTTAATCTTCAACGAAGCCATGTGGTTACCTCCTCCTTACAGTACTTCGGGAGCCAGGGAAACAATCTTCATAAACTGCTTCTCACGGAGCTCTCTTGCAACGGGTCCAAAGATACGGGTTCCTCTGGGAGTCTTGTCATCCTTGATGATCACTGCTGCATTCTCGTCGAACTTAATGTAGGAACCGTCCTTACGGCGTACGCCCTTAACGGTACGAACCACAACAGCCTTCACTACGTCACCCTTCTTTACAACGCCGCCTGGTGTTGCATCTTTAACGGAAGCAACGATCACGTCGCCAATCTGCGCATATCTTCTTGTAGAGCCGCCCATAACACGGATGCAAAGCAGTTCCTTCGCGCCGGTGTTATCAGCAACCTTCAGTCTAGTTTCCTGCTGAACCATGATTCTTCCTCCTAATTATTTCACTTTCTCAACGATCTCAACAAGTCTCCATCTCTTGTCCTTGGACAGAGGTCTCGTCTCCATCACCTTAACGGTATCGCCGATGCTGCACTCGTTGTTCTCATCATGTGCCTTCAGCTTGTAAGTCTTCTTAACGATCTTCTTGTAAAGGGGATGAGCAACGTGCTCCTCGATCGCAACCACGATCGTCTTATCCATCTTATTGCTAACGACCTTACCGATACGGGTCTTTCTCAAATTTCTCTCTTCCACGGCTGATCTCCTTTCTACGCGTTCGCCTTCTGATTCATGACGGTCTGAATGCGAGCGATGTTCTTGCGAACTTCCTTGATCCTGGCCGTATTGTCCAGCTGGTTCGTAGCGTTCTGGAATCTCAGATTGAAAAGTTCCTTCTTTGCAGATACCAGCTCAGCTGCAAGTTCTGCAGCATTCTTCGTCTGTAACTCTTCTAAATATTTACTCGATTTCATTCTGCACCGCCTTCCAGATCTGCCTTAGAGACGATCTTACATTTGCAAGGAAGCTTGTGCATAGCCAGACGCAGTGCCTCACGTGCGGATTCCTCAGGAACTCCGCCGATCTCGAACATTACGCGACCAGGCTTTACAACAGCTACCCAATACTCAACGCTACCTTTACCGGAACCCATACGAGTTTCAGCAGGCTTTGCCGTTACGGGCTTATCCGGGAAAATCTTGATCCAAACCTTACCAACACGCTTGGTGTATCTGGTAAGTGCAATACGGGCTGCCTCGATCTGATTGGACTTGATCCAACAAGGCTCAGTAGCTACCAAACCGAACTCGCCATAGCTCAGAGTATTACCTCTGGAAGCTTTGCCGGCCATGGAACCACGGAACTGCTTACGACGCTTAACTCTTTTCGGCATTAACATAATTACTTATCGCTCCCTTCCGTAGGCTCTCCTTTAGTAGGAAGAATTTCGCCTTTATAAATCCAAACCTTAACACCAACCTTACCATAGGTGGTATCAGCCTCAGCGAAGCCATAGTCGATGTCAGCTCTCAAAGTCTGCAGGGGGATGGTTCCCTCGCTGTAGAACTCGCTTCTAGCGATGTCCGCACCGCCAAGGCGACCTGCGCATGCAGCCTTGATGCCAAGGGCACCGGCCTTCATGGTGCTAGCCATGCACTTCTTAACGGCACGTCTATAGGATACACGGTTCTCAAGCTGCTGAGCAATGTTCTCTGCAACGAGCTGTGCATCTCTGTCGGGTCTCTTGATCTCCTTGATGTCAACCTGAACCTTCTTGCCAGTCATCTTTGCAAGCTCGGTCTTGGTTGCCTCAATGTCTGCGCCGCCACGTCCAATGATCAGGCCGGGCTTTGCGGAGTAGATCACAACCTTTACTCTGTCGGACGTTCTCTCGATCTCGATCTTGGCAACGCCCGTGTTCTTTAACTTCTTCTTCAGGTACTCTCTGATCTTGTAGTCTTCTGCAAGATAATCAGCAAACTCAGACTCAGCATACCATCTGGAATCCCAATCTTTAATAACACCGACTCTTAAGCCGTGAGGATTAACTTTCTGTCCCATTGATTTTTCTGCTCCTTTCCCTACTTCTTCTCATCCAGTACTACAGTGATGTGGCTCATGCGCTTTTCGATGCGATAAGCTCTACCCTGTGCACGGGGTCTAACGCGCTTCATTGTAGGTCCCTTGTTTGCGTAGCATTCTGCAACGTAGAGGTTTTCAGCCTTCATGCCGTTGTTGTTCTCAGCGTTAGCGATCGCTGACTGCAGAAGCTTCTTTACAAGGCTGGAAGCATATCTGGGATTGTACTCCAGGATTGCAAGTGCCTGTGTTACGTCCTTGCCTCTGATGGCATCCAGTACGAAGCAAGCCTTCGTTACGGACACTCTGGCGTAAGACAGCTTTGCGGAAGGTCTTACGTCCTTTTGAGCATTACGCTCTCTCTTGATTTGGGATCTATGCCCTTTAGCCATAGATTTTGTCCTCCTTTTCTAATAAAACGCATCCGGTACGGCTATGCCGCAGCCGGACGGGTCAGGTTCCATTATCCCGACCTGCGGTTGCCCTCTCCGGGCAGCCATGCGTTGTCAACTGATTTTGCTTACCTAACCTTGGACTTCTTCTCGTCCTTGCCATGACCTCTGAAGGTTCTGGTAGCAACGAACTCGCCAAGCTTGTGACCAACCATGTCCTCGGTAACATATACCGGAACGTGCTTTCTGCCGTCATGAACAGCGATCGTATGTCCTACAAAGGAAGGGAAAATTGTAGAACGACGGGACCAGGTCTTGATAACCTGCTTCTGTCCGGATGCGTTCAGGGCATCTACTTTCTTCATCAGACTGGAGTCTGCGAAAGGTCCTTTTTTCAGTGATCTTGCCATCGTCTTTTTCCTCCTCTATTATTTGATTGCCCGACCGTCGCGTCTTCTTACGATCAGCTTGTTGGAAGCCTTCTTGGACTTTCTGGTCTTCAGGCCAAGAGCGGGCTTGCCCCAAGGAGTGGAAGGACCGGGACGACCGATGCCAGTCTTACCTTCACCACCACCATGAGGATGGTCGTTCGGGTTCATAACGGAACCGCGTACGGTGGGACGAATGCCCATGTGACGCTTGCGTCCAGCCTTACCAATGTTGACAAGGTTGTGGTCGATGTTGCCAACCACGCCTACGGTTGCGCGGCAAACAAGAGGAACCATTCTCATCTCACCGGAGGGGAGACGAAGGGTAGCATACTTGCCTTCCTTAGCCATGAGCTGTGCACTGTTGCCGGCTGCGCGAACCATCTGGCCGCCCTTGCCGGGATACAGCTCAACGTTGTGTACCTGAGTACCTACGGGGATCTCGGACAGAGGCAGGCAGTTACCGATCCTAACCTCGGCCTGAGGTCCGTTCATCACCTTCATGCCGTCGGTCAGGCCCTGAGGAGCGATGATATAAGACTTCGTGCCGTCTGCATAGCAGATCAGTGCGATGTTTGCGGATCTGTTGGGATCGTACTCGATTCCCTTAACGATGGCAGGGATGCCATCCTTGTTTCTCTTAAAGTCAACGATTCTGTACTGCGTTCTTACGCCGCCGCCCTGATGACGAACGGTGATCTTACCCTGATTGTTACGGCCGGAGTTCTTCTTCAGAGATACGGTAAGGCTCTTCTCAGGTGCCTTCTTCGTGATCTCGGAGAAATCAGAACCGGTCATGTGTCTTCTAGAGGGTGTATAAGGTTTGTAAGACTTAATACCCATTGTTTTTTCTCCTTTTTCGATTGATTCTTTGCGCAGCGCCTTTGCGCCGCATACTTTAATCCGTCAAGGCCTTTGATTACAGGCCTGCGTAGATCTCGATGTCCTTGCTGTCAGCGGTAAGCTTAACCATGGCCTTCTTGGTCTTTGCGGTCTTGCCGTATACCATGCCGCGTCTCTTGTTCTTGCCTTCGCAGTTCATGGTATTCACCTTCTCAACCTTAACGCCGTCGAACATCTTCTCAACAGCTTCCTTGATCTGAGTCTTGTTTGCGTCTACGTGAACAAGGAAGGTATACTTCTTCTCAGCCGTATCAGCCATGCTCTTCTCAGTGATCACGGGCTTAAGGATCACGTCATAATACTTAATGTCAGCCATTATGCATATACCTCCTCAATCTTACTTACTGCATCCTTGGTCAGAACCAGGGTCTTTGCATTCAGAATGTCATATACGTTGATCGCATTTACCAGAGAGGTGTTTACGTTCTCTACGTTTCTTGCACTCATAACAACGTTCTTGTCGTTTTCAGCAAGAACAACGAGGCCGCTTACCACCTTGAGGTTGTTCATTACGTTTACGAAATTCTTGGTCTTGATCTCATCGAACTTCAGCTCGTCGAGAACGATCAGGTTGCCGCCCTGCACCTTGTCGGTAAGAACGGACTTAAGGGCTGCCTGCTTTTCCTTCCTGTTCATCTTGAAGCTGTAATCTCTGGGAACGGGAGCGAACACAACTCCGCCGCCCTTCCACTGAGGAGCACGGATGGAGCCCTGTCTTGCATGACCGGTTCCCTTCTGTCTCCAAGGCTTGATTCCGCCTCCGGATACCTCAGCACGGGTCTTAGCCTTCTGAGTTCCCTGACGATTATTCGCAAGTTGCTGGACCACCGCCATGTGCACCAAGTGCTCATTCACCTGAGCGCCGAATACGGCATCGTTTAATTCGATCGTACCAACTTCCTTGCCTTCCATATTATATACAGATACGTTTGCCATCTGATTGGTCCTCCTTTCTCCTTAAACTAGCACTCTACCTTAACGGTCTCTTTGATGGTTACCAGAGCCTTCTTGGGTCCGGGAACTGCGCCCTTAACCAAAAGAAGATTCTTGTCAGCGTCTACTCTTACTACTTCGAGGTTCTGAACGGTTACCTTTACGCTACCCATGTGGCCAGGCATTCCCTTGCCCTTGAATACGCGGCTAGGTGAGGAACATGCACCGTTGGAACCCTGATGACGATGGAACTTGGAACCGTGCTTCATGGGTCCTCTGTGCTGACCAAGTCTCTTGATCGCACCCTGGAATCCTTTACCTTTGCTGATCGCGGTTGCGTCGATCTTGTCGCCGGCCGCGAAGATGTCAGCCTTGATCTCATCGCCAAGCTTATAATCAGCAGCGTTCTCGAACTTGAATTCCCTAACATATCTCTTAGAAGTAACGCCAGCCTTCTTGAAGTGACCAGCCTCAGCCTTGTTCACGCCGTGAGCATGGATCAGCTTGCCTTCTTCGCTGTACTTTTCCTTCTTGTCTACGAAGCCAACCTGTACTGCGCTGTAGCCGTCGTTCTCAACGGTCTTGATCTGGGTTACTGCGCAAGGGCCAGCCTGAAGAACGGTTACGGGAACCAGAACGCCGTCTTCGTTGAAGATCTGAGTCATTCCGACCTTAGTTGCCAAAATTGCTTTCTTCATATTGATGTTTTACCTCCATTGTTGTTCATCTACATAGTGGACCGGGCGAACCCGTTCATACGTCTAAGTAGAGGTTTTTGGTTTCTTTTCCGTTGCACTTTTGATTGGTAGTTCTTGTTTCTTTAATGATATTATCTAGTCTTCATCTTGATGTCGATGTAAACGCCTGCAGGCATCTCGAGTCTCTGAAGAGCGTCGATCGTCTTCTGGTTGGGAGCGATGATGTCGATCAGTCTCTTGTGGGTACGCTGCTCGAACTGCTCTCTGGAGTCCTTGTACTTGTGTACGGCTCTAAGGATGGTAACCACTTCCTTCTTAGTGGGAAGAGGCACGGGGCCGCTGACCTGGGAGCCCGTCTTCCTTACCGTTTCGATGATCTTCTTTGCAGATGCATCCACCTGCTGATGCTCGTAAGCCTTCAGGGTAATTCTCATTACTTGACTTGCCATAAAAAAAGTCTCCTCCTTTTCGCACTTTTGCTTTCGAAAGTACGACAAGTGGCGACTGTACACCCTCCCGTGTGTGTCCTGAACCATCCGCAACGTATGTCCGGTTCAATCCCTACACGTCGTTTCTGCCCCGGGGGCAGACTTGTTGGAACTTGTTTAGTTCCTTGGTACACAGTGACTTGTCGTCAGTTTCCTAACTTGACATTCGCTCCACGGAAAACCCGTATTCCGTCACCGAAATACGGCAACCTCACGCTTCACAGCTATCATGCCACAGCGTTATTTAGTATATATGGTTCTTGCGGATAGTGCAAGAATAATTTTCAGGAAAATTGTATTTTTTTTGTATTTTTTTAAATACATTCGCCAAAATGGGGTTTTTTTAGTCAAATTTCTCGTAAATGGGATCGTAGATCCGAGTTACGCCATCATCTGCAAGCTTCCCTTCGCGGTAATACGACACCCTCGCCCTGAGATCCGCCTCAGTGCACGTTTCCGGCGTGGCAACATAGTGATCACATCGCCAGCTCTTAAAACGAGAGCTCCAGCCAGTCTCCGTAAAAAGCTTCCCTATCTTGTCCTTTGAAAGATTATCCTCTTTAGAATAATAAGTGATGACTACATTCAACTCCGGGTCTCTTCGCCTATAATCACGCACTTCACCGTATATGACCTCGTCAAACGTCTCGGGCGTTATCCAAGATGCCAATTTTCTCATCTTAAGGTCTTCTTCAGGAGAATAATCATATATGTCTATTGTATATTCGCCGCGCTTAAAAAGTCCTCTCTTCTCAATTTCCTTTTTCACGGCATCCGTGATCGCTTCCTTAAGTGCCCCAGAATAATAGTTTGAAATGATATAACATCCCTCTTCATAGGTAAGCACGTCAACTTCTCCCTGGTATTCCGTCCCACTAACCGAGAACTCGACCTCAAACCCGTTCCTATTATGTGGATACACCTGAAAATGCGTTACCATGTAGTCCCCTTCTTCCAGGCCATACGATTTCATCAGTTCTGCGAAACCCTTCCTCGCGTCATCTTCCCACAGATTCTCCTTGTAATCCCTGTCTTTTACGAAAAGCACTAAACCCAAAAAAGCCAACGTAAACAACACCACGATCGTAAAGAAAAAAGCTTTGATCACCTTCATAATATAATCCCCCATTTAGAACAATTATGCAACTAAAATGCAACTGGCTAAGACAAGGAACATGCCAAGGAGCCCGGTGACGGTGAATGCTTCTTTATATAAGAAGAAACCGACCAGGGACGCCATGACGGGCTCGATCGAAGCGATGATCGAAGCGCGCCCGTTTTCCATGCCCCGAAGGCCGGCGGTGTAGAAAAGATATGCCGCCACGGTCGTAAGAAACGTCAGTGCCACGTCAAACAAAAGAGCCTTTGCGTCAGCTGAGGCAATGCATGCCGTAAAGTGCTTCAGATCCAAAAGCGGCACCGTCCCGACAAGCGCAAACAGAAAGGTATAGGTCGTGATCGTATACGAAGAATATCCCCTTTGGATCGCGAACTTGCCAAAAATGCTGTAAAGCGCATAGCCAAGGCCTGCGCCAAGCCCCGTAAGAAGTCCGATCACTGAGATCGACACGCCTCCAAGACCCCCGGACACCAGAACGCAGCCCACAAAGGCCAGCGCCAAGGCAAGGAGCTTACGGCGTCCGATCTTTTCCTTAAATAAGAAAAAGGAGAATATGATGACGAAGGACGGCGCCGTGTAAAGCAAGATCGCGGCCACGGAAAGCGTCGCATGATTCATGCAGGTAAAATAGCAAACGTTAAAGAAGGCCACGCTCAGGATCCCCGTGCCGGCAAAGCACCACAGATCCTTCCACTTGACCTTAAGCTCTTTTCTCTTAAAAAGGGCCATGCCGGCAAACATCACGATCGCCGTCACAAGCGCACGAAAGGCGGTGATCTCCAAAGAGTCAAACCCGCCTCCGTTCATCGTGCGCACCAAGATTCCCATGCAGCCCCAGAGCATTCCCGCCGCGAGAACGCACAGGGCTGATTTTTTCGTGCGTAATTGATTCTTCAATTAAAACTCCTTTAGTGCCACACATTGCCACGTGCGACGAGGACACTGCGGCAAATTCCGATTTAAACCTCTTGCCCCGCCTTGTCAAACAGATCCGTTACTTCCTTCGCGGGCTCTTTGTCCAGCTTAGAAACAACGATCGCCGCGTAAAAGCTTGCGATGAAACCAGGAATGATCTCATAAAGTCCGGTAGGGCCGGAAAGGAATACATACCAAAGCGCGTCCACAAGGAATCCAGTCACGATGCCGGCGATGGCGCCCTTGTAGGTGAAACGCTTCCAATACAGGGAAAGAAGGATCGCAGGACCAAAGGCTGCACCAAAGGCCGCCCACGCGCACTCCACGAGTGCCATGATACCCTTGCAGTTCGGGCTCATTGCGATCAGCAGAGCAACCACGGAAATGATGGCAACCACGATACGGCCTGCCCAAAGCATTTCCTTGTCAGATGCCTTCTTTCGAAGCACGGGCTTATATACGTCCGAAGCAAAGGCGGAGGAAGATGCAAGGAGCTGTGAATCCGCAGTACTCATGGAAGCTGCCAAGATTGCGGAAAGCATCACGCCTGCGATGAGAGGCGGGAAGATCCGACGAACGATGTTGATGAACACCAACTGCTGGCTGCCCTCTGCAAGATAAGCGCCGAGGAACTGATGACCGGTCAGACCAACGATGGATGCCATCGCAAGGATCAGTGCCGTCCAGCAAATGCCGATGATGCGGGATTTCTTCATCTCCGCCTCGGACTTCACGGACATATAACGAACCAGGATGTGGGGCATGCCAAAGTAACCAAGGCCCCAGCCAAAGCCGCTCAGGATGTCGGAAAGGCTCTTCCAGTCAAACTTACCGCTGGAAAGAAGGTTGTAATAATTCGGATCGGTAGATACCTGCGCAAGCGGCGCGAAGTCCGGTGCCTGCATGGCGAAGTTCACAAGAAGCGGCGTTGCCATCAGTGCGATGAGCATCAGCATACCCTGGAAAAAGTCCGTCCAGCAAACTGCGTTAAAGCCGCCGAGGAAGGTATAAAGCAAAATAATGATCGCCGCGCAAACCATGTAGAAGGTTGCGTTCAAGGTGAAACCGCCGATCGTGCGCTCGCCAAACACGGTGGTAAACAGATTACCGCATGCCACAAGGCTCGATGCCGCGTAGACACAATATGCCACGATGAAAATAATGGCACAGATGATCTGAAGCACGGGACTCGTTGACAGAAAACGCTTTGTCAGAAACTGCGGAATGGTGATCGAATCACCGGCCGCAATGGAATAACGACGAAGCTTCGGCGCCACAAAAAGCCATGCGCAGATCGTTCCCACAAGAAGACCCACGGAAATCCAAACCTGGCCCATGCCCCAAAGATAAATGGAACCCGGAAGACCCATCAAAACCCACGCGCTCATGTCGGACGCGCCTGCGGAAAGGGCCGCAACCCATCCGTTCATCTTTCTGCCGCCAAGGAAATACTCCTTGTCACCGCCCGAAAGATTTCGGCCGCTCACGAAGAAATAGATGCCTATGCAGATCACGACGGCCAGATAAACAATAAATGCTATGATTTCCCAATAACTACCCACTGCTTTTTCCTCCCCTTCTTTTTGACAGGTTTTCCTGCTTTTGTTGCTTTAGCGCGCTACCGCACTCCAACACTAAAATTGTAATTGGAAATAGTCAAAAAAGCAAGTCTTTCTTGCATGGATGGCCAATTATGCTATAATAAAGCAGAAAATACATGCCTTCGCGGGCATATGATACCGAACCCACTCATCCAAAGGAGCAATTTTCATGTGGATCGCAAACAATTGGAAAGATTATGAAGTCCTCGACACCTCATCGGGCGAAAAGCTTGAGCGCTGGGGGAAGTACCGCCTGGTGCGTCCCGACCCGCAGGTCATCTGGAACACGCCCCACGAGTGCGCGGGCTGGAAGCAGAAAAACGGCCACTACCACCGTTCAAATAAGGGCGGTGGCGAATGGGAATTCTTTGGACTTCCCGAGGAGTGGACCATCACGTATCAAGGGGATGCATATCCCTTCGCCAACCCTTCAGACAACGGCAATGGCGGCGTTCTGACCTTCCACCTGAAGCCCTTTAGCTTCAAGCACACGGGGCTTTTCCCGGAGCAGGCCACAAACTGGGACTGGTTTTCCGGGATCATACAAAAGGCAAAAAAAGAAGACCCTGATCGCGAGATCAAGGTCCTGAACTTGTTTGCATATACGGGCGGCGCGACGATCGCGGCCGCGGCTGCAGGCGCCAGCGTGACGCACGTGGATGCGGCAAAGGGCATGGTGGCCTGGGCAAAGGAAAATGCGGCGTCCTCGGGGCTTGGAAATGCGCCCATCCGTTATTTCGTGGATGATTGCGTAAAGCTTGTGGAGCGCGAGATCCGTCGCGGGAACAAATATGACGGGATCATCATGGATCCGCCTTCCTACGGACGCGGGCCCAAGGGCGAGGTCTGGAAGATCGAGGAAAGCATTTTCCCGTTCCTGGAGCTTTCCGCCCAGCTTCTCAAGAAGGATTCGCTGTTCTTCTTGATCAATTCCTATACGACCGGATTGCAGCCTGCGGTGCTGTCGTACATGCTAAACACAGTGATCACGAAGCAGTATGGCGGGCACGTGGTCTCGGATGAGATTGGGTTGCCCGTGACCGAAAGCGGGTTGGTGCTGCCCTGTGGCGCCTCCGGAAGGTGGACGTCACAATAAACATTTTTTGAATACTTCGTGCCTGAGCGATAATGCCCCCTGGGAACGGCTCAGACTGCACTAAGCTCACCTGCGGCCCTCATTCAAAGCCTTGCCAAAAATTTCAAATTTTTGTCTGCGGCTTATCGGTCCTTGGTGGCGTGCCATTCGGCACGTCCTTCGCTTCGCTCAGGATCACGGGCGAAGCCCGTGACGGAGCTAAGTGCTGCTGGCTAATTGTTCCCAGGGGGCATTATCGCTCAGGCACTTACGTTACCGAAAAAGTCTCTATCTGAATTTATCGAATTTCATCGCATGCTTACAAGACATACTTGCGTAAAACAGAAATCTTACGCAATATCCATGTGGCGAGGGTGGCGCCGAGGAATGCAATTAGGAAAAAGAGTGGCACTCCAACATAGAAGCGGAAATCCATAATGGAAATCTTTAGGAACTTATAAAACAGGTTGAGGAAAACGGGATGGATCAGGTAGATTCCAAAGCACAGGGGGCTAAGGAACGTCACGGCGTAAAGATACCACTTGGGTTGCTTAGCGGCTGCGCGAATGCGTCCCTGAAGCGCCCATCCCGCATTGAACAAAAGGAGCGAGGCGATGAGCGTGAACGGATAGCCGTAAGCCATGTCGAGATCATATCCCGTGATAAATCGGCTCGCCATCTCCAAAAGCACGATCAGGCAAAAGCCTGCAAGGCACCACGTGCCTTCGCCGGCCTTTGCCTCTTTTTTTCTTACGGCCCAAAGATAGCCGATCAGATAATAAAACACGTAAATCCCCTGCACCGGAATGCGGAAAATCGTCGCAAACCCAAGCATCACGCCAAGGTACGGGATCACGCTGACCCCCAGCGCCAAAACTCCAAGGATCACGTAAAGCACGGCGCGCGGCACCTTTGCAAGGAACCATTTGATCAGCGGCGTGACCGCATATAAGATCAAGATCAGATAGCAATACCACATGTGGGACCAGCTTCGGCCGCGCAGCGTATTCCATGCGGCCCACGTGATCATCCACGGCTCAAACCCGCGCACGATCCCGATCAGCTCGAGCAAGGCGTAGGAATAGCCAAACAGGACAAGCACGAAAAAGATCCTTCTGCAATATTTGAAGATTGCGTCCTTCCAGGTGATCTGCCGCTCGGGATTTAGGAACAGATACCCGCTGATGATCAGGAAGATCGGCACGCTCCAGCTCGTCGCATCGATCAATGCGCGAAACGCCTTTACGCGACGCTCCCAGCCGGCGAAATCATATCCCCCGTTCAGGCACCCGGAGACCGTGTGCATCATCACCACGGCGATGGTCGCAAGAACACGCAGGACGTCAAGGAAAACCTGCCGTTCCTTTTGTTGTGTCTCATGCCGGGAAATTCCCATGTTATTCCTCCCGCGCCGCTTCCCTTAAGAATGTGACAAGCGTGTCATAATCATAATCCTCATCGAGGATCTCATATGTATCCGCCAAGCCATTCAGCGTTGCATACTTCCCGCTGATGGCATAGCAATCCGTCATGCATCGATTCTGGTCATAGATCCGGATCGTCACGAAGTCGCTAAATTTCTTATCGTCCGTAAGTTCCAGATCAAGGCTGCTCACGTAAGCATAGATCACGGTTGCAGCCTGCTGATCCTTTATGGCCACGGGGTCTTCTAAGTTAAATGCCACTTCCAACTGCTTGTCGGAAAGATATGCCTGCGCATTTGCATAGCCTGCAACATAATAAACCGTGCCGCTCTGCGTGCCTTCACCGCTGTTCGCCTGGTCGCTTTCCCCGGATCTTAAGTAAGCGGAAAGGTCCGGCTTCAGTTTCAGAGTGTACTCGCCGACTGCCTCTTCGTGGCTTTTCATACTGTCAACATCCTCCCTGGGCTCGCCGTCTGCCTTAGCTTCTATGGCATTTGCCGTTGCCGAAGCCGGCATGGGGTTAGCCTCTTCCAGCGCTTCCGGCTCATCCGCATAGGATTCATATGCTTCATTTAATGCATTCGTGCTCTCCAGCTTGTCAGTAGCCAACTGGCTCGAATCCGCTTTGCTATGTTTGCCGCCAGATTCCGAACGCGCCTCCATGGACATCTCCGCATTTGCTTCCTTTTTCCCGCCGTTATGGAGCGTTGCAAAGCACGCCGCGCCGATCACGAACAAGGCAAAGCATGCGGCCGCCGCCCGCGTAAACCGCGCGAATGGAACGACCTTCTTCTTTTCAGTTTTCTTCTCGCTTCGAAGGAGAAGCTCAGGATCTACGCCTTCCATCGCTTCCCACAGGCGCATTGCGCCATCCGTTTTCTTCTCGCTCATACCAAACCTCACACAATGATTCCCTGCTTTTCCAAGAATGCCTTCAGCTTCCCCCTGGTCCGAAACAGGGAAGTCTTGACGGAATTCAAGTTCATGCCGTACCTTTCGGCAATTTCGGTATATTCCTCCGAATACCAATACCTGCGAAGGAACACGTTACACTCCTTTTCCGGGAGCGTGTGCAGGAATTCATTTATCATCCGCTGCAATTCCTTAGCCTCCACGGCTTCCTCCGTGCTTGAGCCCGCCGCCGGGATGCACTCCGCCAGTTCGTCGAGCTCCAGCTCAAACTCCCCGCTCCCGCGCTTTGCAGCCTTCTTTTTCTTCCATCTGTCAAAGGAAAGATTCCTCGTGATGGTGCCGAGAAACAAATTCAGGTGCTCCGGGCGGCTGGGCGGAATGGAATTCCATGCCCTCATCCAGGTATCGTTGACGCATTCATCCGAATCCTCCTGATCATGAAGGATGTGGTATGCAATGCTAAAGCAGTAGGTTCCGTACTTGCTCTGGGTCTCCGCAATGGCCGTTTCATTCCGGTCAAAGTAAAGATCCAGTATTTCCGTATCTTTCAAGCCTATATCCTCCCCGCGCCTCGCCTCCGGAGGCGAAACGCTAAATCTGCTGCTTCTACAAAAAGAGACGACATCCCTTTGCAAAAGTTCTTGCGATTTTGCAAATCTGTCGCCTCTTATCTTACCAAATTTTTATGAATGCTTCAACACGGAATTTTCGTGATCACTCGTTGCGCTTCTTCCCCACCTCTCCATACGCTTTTCCGATGGCTTTGCCGATCATGCCGGCGACGTACTCGATGCAGACGGGAAGGAGGATCAGGCACCCGTAATATACGATGCGCTTGGGCCAAATGTGATCCATGAGGATCGTGTTGCCAAAGCAGGTGGGCAACCAATAATCCAGGATCAATTTGTGCCACAGGTAGATATACAGGGTGTGCCGGCCAAGAAGCGAGAGCTTCGAAAGCGCAAGACGGAGCTTCTCGTTTCGGACCGAAGCATCCAGCAAAAAGAAACATCCCGCGATGAGGAGCGCATAGACGCAGTGACTGATGCCAGGCGGATTGACGTTTGCGCCAAGTGGCAGCGCCTTGTCGATCGCATTGCCATAGGCGCTTATGAGCTTCCACCAGAGCACCGTTCCGACGATGCCAAACGGCAGCAGCACGCGATAGATCCAAACCTTCCCTGTGCTCAGCCGCCTATAATACATTGCAAACCACATGCCAAGATAAACCAGGCAAAGATAGGTACCGCCAAAGAGCTTTCCGCCACCGCCGTAAACACTCAAAATATTGGTATATCTTGTCGTCAGCCCGGCCACGACAAGCGTGGCCACGAACCCCAGCGCTTCAAAAACCAGCCCAAACTTGCGACCGCGCATAGCGTTCAAGAAAGCATATAACAACGGCACAATCAAGATCGTCTGCAGGTAGAGCAGCACGAAATAATATGGTGCACAAATGTTGAAATGAACGATGCCGTTTAGGTAATTGATCAGGTCGAACGTGCCATGCCGGACCACAAAGTAAAAGAACGCCGCGACCAGATAGGGCCTAACGATCCGAAGGCAATCCTTTTTTAGTTTGTCAGCGACCTTCCCTGCGTATTTTTCATAAGAAAACCAGGAAGTAACGCCCAGCAGGATCATGAAAAGGCTCAAGCTGTAATAGGTCAGGCGCCGCCAGATCCAGTCCTGGTAAAGCGCCGCGTCATAAGCATGATCCACCAAAACCCCAAGGATCGCAAACGCCTTCGCCAGGTCGATCCATACGATTCTTTCCTTCTTTTCCTTTTCCATGGCTATCCTTCCGAAAACTCTATACTAATCCGACTCTTCCGGGCACTTCATAGCGGATGCGCAGCTCCGGGGCGGCCGGAAGTTCGGAGTAATATTCCGTCGCCCAGTCCTCGACACCGGTGTCGGGATTGACGCCGTCCGCGGGCGTTCCAAAGATCCGCATCGGGATCACCGCCGGCCCGTCCAGCTTCTTTTCGAAAAACAGGCTCATGAGGTCGATGGTCGCAACGCCCTTTGCCTTATAAAACCACTTGCCGCCGAACTCGATCATGAGGCATGCGTCCTTGTCAAACGTCGCCTCGCAGAATTCCGGCGTCTTCTCGAATGAGATCGGAATTTCAACGCCGTCCGCGTCATCGCTCGCGCCCCAGCGAAGCTTTGCAGGGAAGCTTACCGCCTCGCCGCGCTTCATCTCTGGCAAGAAGTAAGGATCGTAGATCAGCTTCTTATAATCCGCAAGCACCGGCTGCTCAATGCCCACCGCATGATTGTTCGGGTCCTCGATCTCCAGGCCAAGCCTTCCGCGGTCGCGGAACTGATACATGGAAATGCCGTCAAACCAATCACTCGTGTTGTGGTCGCGGAAATACTCCGCGAATTTCACCACGGCCTCGCCCTGGTGGAACGGTCCCGTCACGTCGCCGTCCGTATTGCACTCTGCGGTCGACATAGGGTTTTTCAGCCCCGTCACCTCGCGAAGACGCTTCGCCGTCCCCTCGAAAAGCTCATAGATCTCGCGCAGATTGTCCGCCTTATAGCTCCCGCCGCCGACCTCCGCAACGTCATAGGGCCAGCCATAATGCAATGCGGGATAGCTGTCCGCCGACCAAATGTCTGCGGATTTATATGCTTCCAAAAAGGCATCCTCACGGTCCACCTTGCCGTCCTTACCCACAAACCCTGCGCAGAAGATCGCCTTCACGTTCGGCGCCTCCTCCTTCAGGATCTTCCGGAACCTCACGAAAAACGCGCCGATCTCCTCGAAGGTAAAGCGCTTGTTGTGGGTGAACCAGTTGCCCTGGCACTCATGATTGATGCGGATGCGCATCTGTCCAAACTCGCGAAACTGCCTTGCAACGCCGCGAAGATACTCATCATCCAGTGAGCAGTCCACCGTCAGCGTCAGCAGCACGTCCTGACCGTGACGTCTGATGTCCTTCATCTGCTCAAAGGGCTGGCCGTCCGCGCCAAAGGGGAAATAATCATCATAGGGGTAATCCCACTGGAACTTCACGTCCATGTCCGCGCAAGCCTTGCTGATGCGTTGCGGCCACTGCGCGTCCTTCGGATAAAGCGTGTACATGATGTTGACGCACCTGTGCGGGCGCCCAAGCTTGTGCAGAATATAGTCCTGATCGACATATTCCGCGCGCTCGCTCCCGTCCCCCAGATCCAAACCGCACTTTGCTTTTCCAAGCGTTACCTTATAGCTTTCCATATAAACCTCCATAGATAATTATTTCATAATCTTCCCAAACTCTTCCTCAAACTCGCCCGTTCCTTCGTAAAAGGCCTTGACGTCCTTATATACCCTGCGAAGCTCGTTCCACTTGTCCTTGTAAAGCGTCATCACGGGCTTAAAGCGTATGCAGTCGAGCACCTTTTTGTAATATTCCAAAAGTTCTTCCTGCAGGTCCTCCGCCATCTCAAGCTGATGGAAATGCAGCACCTTCTCGGTCAAGCGCTGGAACTTCTCCGCATCAAGCTCGCCTTGGGAATTCCCAAGGAAATCCTGCAGTTCCTTGAGCGCGCGCTTTTCCTCGTCCGCATCCTCCTTCTTGCCGGACGCGGGCCCCTTTTTGATCTCGTCGATCACCTTGGAATCGCCGTCCAACAGACGCTTTACATACCCTGCAAGCTCCGGCACGACGAATTCATCATATTCATAATGCATCGTCTCGAGGGAATGATGAACGCCGTCCGAGACTGCACTGTTCTCATCCTCGCCTGAAACGGGCGTTTCCACATAATTCTTTACGTAAGGCAGCCCCTCTATCCCCTTTTGCAATGCATAAGGTCCGAAGGCGCCGTCATAGGAACGATGCACGTACTTGCCAAACCGCGCCATGATCTCCTGATAAAGCTGCTTAAGCTTGATTTCGTCAAGCTCTGCTTCCTTTTTTACCAAAATCGGATCCTGATCTTCGATATAATACATTTCGCGCCCTCCTTATCACGTAAGACATTCCGCCTTCGCCGTTTTTCTAATGAGAGATCTTCCTATAGTTTGCAATGCCCACTATCACCATCATACACCAAAGTCCTCGCCCAGAAAAGGAAAAGTTCATCACAACAAAACAAAAATACTTGAATTTTTTTCAGAAAATGGTATGATTGCAATATGATTTTAAAAACAGGAGGAAATTAAGATGCGAACAAAAATCAAAGAGCTTTTCAGAAACACTTCTGAATATGCATCCAAAGAAGTGACCATCTGTGCCTGGGTCCGTACCAATCGCGCACAGTCACAGTTTGGATTCCTGAACGTAAATGACGGTTCCTTTTTCGAAAATCTCCAGGTCGTTTACGAGAATGGACTTGATAATTTTGACGCCATCTCCAAGATAAGAGTTGGGGCAAGCGTTCAGGTGGTCGGCACGGTGGTGCTCACCCCCGAAAATCAGCAGCCCTTTGAGCTGAAGGCAACCAGCGTTACGCTCCTTGGCGACTGCCCGGAGGACTATCCCATCCAGCCTAAGCGCCACACCAGAGAGTTCCTTCGCACCGTTGCACACCTGCGTCCCAGAACCAACCTGTTCAGCGCGGTCTTCCGCATCCGCAGCGTTGCAGCAATGGCGATCCACGAGTACTTCCAGAGCAACGGATATCTTTACGTGCACACCCCGCTGATCACCTGCGCGGACTGCGAAGGCTCCGATCAGATGTTCAAGGTTACGACCCTCAACATGAACGATCTTCCGATGACCCCCGACGGCAAGGTAGATTTCTCCAAGGACCTGTTTGGCAAGCAGAGCTTCATCACCGGCTCCGGCCAGCTTCAGGGCGAGACCTTCGCCATGGCCTTCGGCGACATTTACACCTTTGGTCCTACGTTCCGTACCGAGAATTCCAACACCCAGACCCATGCAAACGAGTTCTGGATGATCGAGCCCGAGATGGCCTTCTGCGACCTGCAGGGCCTCATGGACATCGAGGAGGAAATGCTCAAGTTCGTCGTGAAATATGTCTGCGACAAGTGTCCCGAAGAGATCGCATTCTGCGACAAGTTTGTTTCCAAGGGCCTAAAGGATAAGCTGGATGCCATCGTAAACGCAGAGTTTACGCGCATCACGCACCATGACGTGATCGACCTCCTTAAGAAGGCCGACGTGAAGTGGGAGTTCGAGCCCGATTACGGCGAGGACATTGCAAAAGAGCATGAGAAGTACATCGTAGAGTATTTCCACGGCCCCGTTTTCGTAACCGACTGGCCGAAGGAGATCAAGGCATATTATATGAAGGTGAATCCCGACAACAAGACGGTTGCGGCAGTAGACCTTCTGGTACCTCAGGCAGGCGAGCTGATGGGCGGCAGCCAGAGAGAGGAAAATCTTGACAAGCTCATCGAGAGAATGAATGAGATGGGCGTGGACAAGGACGGCATTGACTGGTATCTCGACACCAGACGCTACGGCGGCTGCATCCACAGCGGCTTCGGCATGGGCTTCGAGCGCCTGATCATGTACCTGACCGGCGTCGAGAACATCCGCGACGTCATCCCCTATCCCAGAACCCCCCGCTCCGCAGAGTTCTAACTTGCTCCGATCCAAGCCAAAAAAGTGCAAGTCAACGCGGGAAACAAAAATCCAAAAACAAAGAACGGGCTGAAAGATGCAATCTCATCTTTCAGCCCGCTTTTCATTCTAAGCCTTCGTCGTAAGATCCCTATTCATACGTTCCGAACCCTGCGATTGCCTCATCCATGGTCAGTTCCCCGGTCGAAAAACCGTAAACTGCCTTTCTTAACTGGGTGACGGCGTCATCAGTCAGACCAAATTCTTCCGGCGACAAGATCCGGGATTCCGGAATGTCACCAAATGCGGCATACATACTGTTAAAGGACAGGTCCTTGGTCGGCGACATCAATCCCTTATTCTTCGCCATCTCACTTAATTCGCGCGACGTGATCAGAAAACGCATGAATTCATTGGCAACGGCCAGCTCCTTGCTCTCCTTGTTGACGGAAAACTGAAGATTGGGCAGGTCAAGGAAATAAGCGCCTTCCTTCGACGTCGGGATCGGCACGAAGGAATATGCAAAAGGATGCGCAGTAAATGCTTCGGAAACACTCTCGCGCTTTCTGGTGCCGGAAACGGCATCGCCCGAGCAGATCATCATCGGCACGTCACCTTCAAAGAAACGCAGGATCACGGCGTCATAGTTGTTTTCAATGGCAGCGCAGGCCGTGGGATCCACGCAGCCGTCGCCAAGAAAACGCTCCATCATCTCAAGGGTCGGCCGCATATACTCCCCGGCGGAGCGGTCAAGGGCATTCAACTTTTTGATGGCCTGTGCGTCCTTCGCCACGGTTGAGCAGAAGAACGGATAGCTCATCAGCGAATAGAGCGAGGTCTTTTCCTTGATGACAAAGCCCATCACGGGACTCTTATAACCCTTATCGCAAAAGGCTTTGCACACGCTTACAAGCTCCTCATAGGTCGAAGGCACGGAAAGGCCTTCCTTTTCAAAAAGGTCTTTGTTGACAAGCATGCCATTGGTGCTCGAAAACACCGGGACCATCGGAAGCGAACCGTCCTGCGTCTTCAGAATTATATTCCTTCGAATGCAGTCAAGATCAAGACCCAGCGCGGGATCGGACAGATCCTCGGCGTGATCGATCGCTGACTTGTACTGCTCGCGGCCGTACATCCAGGAATTATTGACGTAAATGTCAGGCGCGTCGTTTCCGTTCAGGACCGTGCCGACCATGTTGTTGTAGTCGTCGATCTTTGTGTAGACAAGCTCCACGTCCGGATAGAACTCGTTGAATCGGTCAAACTCCTTCTCCAGCGCCTCGAAGTTGTCATAGCCTCCGGCAACGTTGATATGACTCTTGACGGAAGTATCAAGCGCAGGCACGAATCCCTCCTGCCCCTTTTCTTCCTGCTTCTTGGAATCACATGCAACCAGACCCAAAAGCATCGTTACTGCCAACAGAAGGCAAATCATCTTTTTCATTACCGTGATCCTCCTTTTTGTCATGATAAAGCCGCGCCATCCTTGATCCTTCGGATCTCCTTAATGACCAGTTTCAGGTCGATGGGCTTTGCGATATGACCGTTCATTCCGGCATTCATGCATTCCGTAATGTTTTCGGAGAACGCGTCTGCCGTCATCGCGATGATCGGAATGGAAGCAGCCCAGGGATTCTCAAGCTTTCGGATTGCCTTGGTCGCGTCGAGGCCGTTCATTTCAGGCATCTGCACGTCCATGAAGATCAGATCATACTTTCCTTCTTCTGCCTTGCTCATCATGTCCACGCAAACGCGTCCGTTCTCCGCGCGCTCACTTTCGATCCCATACATTTGAAGCATGTTGGAGACGATCTCCCAATTGATGTCAATGTCCTCTGCGACAAGCACGCGCATGCCTCTTAGATCGGAGTGATCATCCTCAGGTTCGGCGGACGTCGCGCCCTCACCGACAAGCTCTTGGATCTTATAACGCAAAGGCGTATCTCCCTCACGCTCCGCCTGCAGCATGATCTGATCGTCACCTACGATCAGTACGTCAAAGGTCTTCGGCCGTTTTTCATCCCGCTGTCTGTCGGCCACGGAAAGATCGAGCGCCACGGTAAAGGTCGTTCCCTTGTCCTGCTCGCTCTGGCATTCGATCGTACCGCCGAAAAGATCCACCATCTGCTTTGTAATGGCAAGGCCCAGGCCGGTTCCCTGAATGCTATTGACGCGGCTGTCGATCTGCCGTGAAAAAGGCTGATACATGTTCGTCATATATTCCTGACTCATGCCGATGCCCGTGTCTGCCACGACATAGGTCAGTCGTATGCAGTCCGGCTTTTCACTCTGTTCCTCTCGCATCAGCACGTTGACGCTCCCGCCAGGTTCCGTATATTTGATCGCATTCGAAAGTATATTGATATAAATCTGATTCAGACGGAGCTGGTCCGCATAAAGCCATTCCTTCTCCATCTGCTCCACGCGAAATTGAAATTCGATCTGCTTTTCCTTGATCATCGGCTGGGACATGTTCACGAGATTTTCAACCATCTCCAGCAGCGAAAAGGTCAGAGGACTCATTTTCAGCTTTCCGCTCTCCACCTTCGAGATGTCGAGAATGTCATTGATCAGCGTCAGCAAATGATTGCTTGCAAGGCTGATCTTCCGAAGGCTTTCCCTGGTCGACTCGGTGTCCCCAAGATTCTTTTCGGCAATGGTCGTAAGGCCGATGATGGCATTCATGGGCGTTCGGATGTCATGCGACATGGTGGAGAGGAAATCCGTCTTTGCCTTGTTCGCGGACTCCGCTTCCCGTGCCGAGATCTGAAGGCGCTTGTTCAGGTAAAGCACATAGAACACGTCGCTCAGGAACAGGACCAGCAATCCGACGGAAACGACGCCAAAGAGCAGCCAGTTTTCCGTGTCCTTGTTGAGATCCTCCGCCGGCACAAGACCAAGGAGCGTCCACCCCGCCGTTGCGGCGACCGGAGTAAAGGCAAGAACGCATTCCTGTCCGTGGGAATTTTGCATCGATACGGAACCGGTCGAGGAAGTGATCATGTCAAACAACTTCGCGGAGGATTCCGTGTCAGTCTGATTATATGACTTGTAAAACTCAAAAAAGCTGGAATTCTTATAGCTGTAACCCTTCAGGATGTAATCCCCGTTGGCATCGATCATGGCCAGCTCCGCATTCTCGTGTTCCGTCTGCGGGAAGACCCATTTCTTTTCAAGCTCCGAAATCGGGATCACGCGCAGCAAAACCGCATCCACAAAGGACTTGCTCCCTTGATCATACAGGGAGATCTTGTTGCAAAAGGCCAGGGACTGCTCGCCGTTCATCGGATTGGTGTAGGCCCTGGTGATGTTGATCGACTTTCCGATCTCATCGATCCAGCTTGCATCCTCCAAAAGTGCCACGCGTTCGTACGAAACCGCATAATCATCGGTCGTGCCCTGCCTGGGCCGCGTTGAAAGGCCCGTCAGCGTGTCCAAGCGCAAAAGATGCGCCGAACTGATGCCAAGCACGTGGGAAGCGCTGATATATTCCGTCGCCTCCTCCATCGTCATGGTCTTGTTGTTGATATAACGCGCCCAAACGTCGCAGATCCGCTGCTCACCCTCGAGGTAATTCTCCGTCACGCGCTCCATGGTGACGGTCGTGTTTTCAAAGTGCTCGATCTGCCTCTGGTAGGCCTCTGCGCTTGCGATCCTGGAGTATAGGACGACAAAGCTGAGTATGGCAGCCATGATGATCATATTTACAAAAATGATAAAAATCCTTTTCATGATTCCGCCCTCATCGGCCAACTTGCTCCATTGCAACAAACGAACCAACCTGCTTTATTCGTGTACCCGTATCACGTCCTGCAGCACGTAATGGAAGGAAGGCGCGGAAGCATACATATTCTCCGCGTAGCCTTCCCTTAGGTCGATCACGTCCTCGGGATCCCCGGGATCCACACCGACAAAATTGCCCTCAAAGACGCGGATCTTGCCCTTCTTTAGCTGCTCTATCGCTTCCTGCACCGCTGCGTCCGTGCCCTCCGGCACGATCAATTCATTCAAGTCCAGAACCTGCACCCAGCCCTGCTCAAATCCGGCGCCGACGTCATAACCATGCACGTTCCCCTCGACCTGCGACTCGATCTCCTCACCGGCGAGCACGGCACGCGTCGCCGCGATGATATATACCGACCAATCGATCCGCGTGCTCACAAGCGACGTCGTCGGAGCCACGTCGATCATACTCTGATTATAACCCACGTGAAAAACGTTCTTTCCCTTTTCCGCGGCTTCCTCGCAGACCACTGCCGGCCCGATCGTGTCGGAATGCTGCGAGATGATCACGCACCCGTCCTCGATCAACGCTTCCGCGCACTGCTTCTCGAGAATATAACTCGTCCAAGTGTTGGTATATCTGACATCCATGGTCACGGAAGGCACAATGCTCTGCGCGCCAAGGAAAAACGCCGTGTAGCCGGAGATCACCTCCGCGTACGGGTACGCGCCGACAAAGCCAAGCCTTGCCTGCTCCTGCGTGATCTCGCCCTTTTCGATCATTTCCCGAAGCTTCATCCCGGCCACGATGCCTGAAACATACCTGCCCTGATAAATCTCGCCCATGAACGTATGGTAATTCGGCAGCGGATCATAATTTGCGTTGTCGCAGGTCGCCTCGCAGAACTGGATCTCTGGATGCTCCGCCGCCACCTTTTTTGCGGCCGCCCCGTATCCATAGCTTGTCGTAAAGATCAGGTCGCACCCTTCCTCCACCAGCTCGCGAATGGACTTCTCCGCCATTTCCTCGGAAACGTTGAGCTTTGCCACCGTCGTCACGCGATCGCCAAATTCGCTCGCCTCGAGCTTTTTCTGCGCACGGATGAAGTTATAAGTATAGGGAGCACTCTCGTCTCCGTCATAGACAAATCCGACCTTGATCGTTTTTGTCTGATCTTCCTTTTTGCTAAAGAAACTGATGAATGCAAAGAGGCCGACCATGACAAGAGCCGTGATCACAGTCACGATCCTCATTCTTCTCATATCTTCTCGCCCTCCTTGCCATCCTCAAGAAGCCACTCCGGAAGCTCCACGTGTTTGCCGTACAGCGCATCCACGTCGATCTTCCCGTCCCGGATAAGGCCCAGCAAAATGTCGATCATGCCGGGATCAAAATGCGTCCCGCGCCCTTCCTTTAGCTCCTCCAATACAATGCCAAAATCCAATTGTTTTCTGTATACACGGTTTGCCGTCATGGCATCAAAGGCATCTGCCACGCCGATGATCCTGCCGTAAAGCGGGATCTCTTCGCCCTTCAGTCCCTGAGGATAACCGCTTCCGTCATATCTTTCATGGTGATACAGCGTACCCTCGATGCAGTGCTCCACGAGAGTGAAGTCCTTTAGGATCTCCGCGCCCCTTGTCACGTGGGATTTCATGATGGCATATTCTGTCTCATCCAGCTTATCAGGCTTGTTCAAAACCCTGTCCGGAATGCCGATCTTTCCGATGTCATGCAGAAGCGCCGCCTTGCGCAGGTTTTCGCACTCATCCTCCGAAAAGCCAAGCTCCCTCGCGATCAGCACGCTGTAGTCCGAAACGCGCTGAGAGTGCTGACTGGTGTTCTCATCCTTGGCATCGACGGTCTTCGCAATGGCAAGAATGGTTTCATTGCCCATCTTCAACTGGTTCTTGGCAAATTCCAGTTCCTTTTTCTGGAAGTTCAGCGTTCTTTGGATCTGCGTTCTCACGATGAACCAGGTCAGCCATGAGACGGCGAGCATGCCCACGATGATCATGTATGCGTAAAACCACCCCGTGTCATGGAAAGCCTGCTCCTTTACGATCTCGAAGACGCTCTCCTCGATCTTTTTCTCGCCCTTGCTGTCAAGGACGCTCAGGTGGAAGCGATATTTCCCCTTCGGAAGATTCGTGTAGATGATGCCGGAAAGCGCGCTCTGTGACGTTATGTTGGGCTCCGCGTCAAACCCTTCCAGATAATAGCTGATGACGGGATCGTCCGAGGTATAGTTGATGATCTCGGGAACGATCTCAAGCTTTGAGACATTCCTGGGCACGGAAAAAGGTTCACCGCGCTCAAGCGCATGCTCCTCACCGTCAAGCCTTACGGTCGAAACCTTCATACGGTACGACCTTCTGACGGCGCCGTAATCATAGATGTTAAAGCCGTACACGCCACTGTCGCAGCAAAGATACATGTCGCCGTTACTTTCAAGATGATCCCAGGAATTCGCGGTCAGCGCCACGTTTAATCCCCTCTTGGAATCCAAAAGCTCATAGTCTGCCTTATAGTTTGCATGGAAGAGTTCGTTCCGCTCCGTCACGTAAATGCCGCCGCTCGAGAGCACAAAGATCGTCCCGTTCTCCAAAGGCCAGACGTCATAATTGTTGTAATACGGGAAGCCTTCTATCAGACGGATCTTGTCCTCGGCGTCCATATAGCACAGGCCGTTACTGGTCACGACGTACGCGCCCTTTTCCACGGGATCCTCCACGATCCTAAGCACCACGTCAGAACTCAGGCCATCGTCTCTGGTAAGGCGCCCCGTGATCTTGCCATCCTTTATGATGACAATTCCGTCGCCGTCCGACCCGCAAAGGAGCCTGCCGTCCGAAAGCTCCACAAGACAAAGCATCATGGGATTGCTCAGGCCCTCATAGCGCACCAGGGATTGCATTTCATTTCCGGCAAAATATCCAAGGCCAACGTCGCAGGAAGCCGCGATCCTTCCGTCTGAAAGCTCGATCGCAACTCTCGCCCAGTCACCAAATTTCCCCGTTCCGTCGAAGGAAGTGATCTTTCCGGTCTTCTCCGCGTGGATCAGGCCCTTGCCGTAGGTGCTGATCCAGAGACCGTCCTTCGCATCGGTCGTAAGGCAGCGGATACGCGTGCCGTCCAGCATTTGCGTCAGCTCATCTGTGATTGGTCTGTCAAACCGCACGTCGATGGCATCCAGCCCTTCGTCCGTCCCCACGTAAAGGAGTCCCTGCCACTTCGTGACCGCATTGGCCACCCGACCTTTCAGCCCCGCCGAGCGGTAGACGTCCGCAAACGGCGATGCCGAGAGCTTTAAGAGTCCCAATCTCGAAGAGGAAAACCAAAGGTTTCCCTGATAGTCCATGGTCATGTTGTCGATGGAATTGCGAAACTCGCCAAGATTCAGCACGTGAAATCTGTGGCTTCCGTCGCGATATCCCACGCCGGAATCCGAGCAGACGTACATCGTGCCGTCGTCCTTGAAATAGATACTGTTCAGATGGCTTAAATCCTTACAAGTGATAAAACCCTTTTGCACAAAGCTTCCGCCAGTGACGTCATAGTAATAAACGTGATTGGAGGAGGTGCCTGCGTAAAGTATCCCGTTTTTGTCAAACCTCGCACAGGTAAAGATCTCCTGGTCCACGTCGAGACGCATGGAACAAAGGATCTCCTCCCCGCGGATCAGAAACAGATCACCGTCATTGGTCGCCGCGGCAACCAGCCCGTCCGGTCCGGCTGCAACGCTGTGCGCGTAGATGATCTCGGGCAGCTCTCTTAATATGCTAAAGCCCCCGTCCAAGGTGAGGATGACCATGCTCTTTGTGGTTCCGACGTAATAATTTCCGTTGCTCGCCATGGTGATGGAACGCACGGAATTCGCCGGCATCCCATCCGCCATGTCAATGACGTTGTCCACCTTTTCCTGAATGGCGATAGACAAGCCGTTATCGTTGGTTCCGATCCAGAGCCTGCCCTCCTCATCCACGTAAAGGCAGTTCACGTTCCTGACGGAGTCATATTCGCTCATCAGCTTGAAATCCGTTCCGTTGAAACGATAAAGCCCCGCATAGGTCCCGACCCAAAGAATACCGTCGTTGGTCTGGATGACGTCATTTGCCTCGCCGCAGGGAAGCCCGTTGTCACTGCTGTAAACCGTCTGGATATTGTTATTATTGATGTCGCCGGCTGCGGCCTGCGCCCTGCTCCCAAGGAGCAAAACGGCCGTAAAGACAAGCCCCGCCAGAATAAGCGAGGAGTACTTTTTCGCCGTCCTTTGGTAGCGGTACAGACGGATCATGATAAACAAGATCATCAGCGTGATGACTTTATCGAGGAAATCGACATAGAATTCGCCAACGATGGTCGCAAGGACCTGATGAACGTTTCGTTCGAGAAGAAAAGAAACCACGCCGTTTCCCCACTTATTTCCAACCATGCCTCCGTTGGAAAGGAGGTTGATGGGCGTGGAAATGGTAACGGAAAACAGCGTGATCAGGACACTGCTCGTCAAAATGCCGAACAGCGTTTCAAACCATTTTTTTCGGGCGCATATGCCGGCGGTAACGCCAATGGCAATGCTGGTAAGACCGTACAGTAAGGTCTGTGGATCCTGGAATCCATGTGCCATGTTCACGGTCAGGCCGACAATGGCACCGCAGAACGGGTCGCAGACATAGGCGGCGAGCACCGTTCCGAGGGAATCCATCCAGATCGGGAGCGAGTACGCATTGGCGATCGCCTTCCCGACGTAATTGACCATGATCATCATAACCACAAACACTGCAATCTCAGAATTCTTACTATTCTTCATTCTTCCTATTCTTTCGCATGCGATGTATTCTTTATGCCTGCAGATATCCCATCTTTACAAGCACGTCCATGAATCTCTCACGGAGTGCGGCGTCATAATATGCACCCATGGGCTCGATGTTTTGCATGGAAACAAAACCGCCCGCCATGGAAGCATGTCCGCCGGCGTTGCCAAGGCCAGACAAGGCATCGCGGATCAGATACCCCGCGTGCACCTGCTCGATCTCCGAACGCACGGAGAATTTGAGGCCGTCCTCACGCACGGAGATCACGACAACGACCTCCACCTCGTCAAGTGCGAGGATGAAATCCGCAAGCGTCGCGATCAGGGCGTCAGGGCAGGCAAAGGGCACTACCGTAAAGCCAAAGCGCTCATACACCTGAATGTGCTCGATGGCAGCGCCATAAGCCTTCAGGTCACGGAATGCCATGGTGTTCTGCTCAAGCCTCGTGATCTTCGCCTTGTTGTGCAACGGGAACAGGAACCTGAGCGCCGCAATGTCAAGATCGGTCACGCCGCGGGAAAACTGCATGGTGTCCATCTTGAGGCCGTAAAGCAACGCAGACGCCACGTTCTCCGTGGGTGTTATGCCAAGCTCCATGTAATAGCCCGTGATCAGGGTCGCACACGCGCCCGTGATCCGCACGTCCTTATAAAGATAAGTCTCTTCGACAAAAGTGGGATGGTGATCAATGCAGGCCACCTCATCGCCGATAAAATCAAGAATGTTACCGCCGTTCTTCTGGCTGTCCACGCAGATGATCGGGTCGATTTCCTTCATGTCATCCTTGATCTCATCATAGGAATAGATTTTTACGCCAAATTCGTCAAGCATCCTTGAAGTACTTAGTTTGTCAATCCGCCCTGCATAACACAAGGTCGGTTCGATCCCAAAATGCTCTAAAAGTTTTGCCAAACCAAATGCTGATCCAATGGCATCAGGATCGGGAAAATTGTGCGTCTGTACATAAACCTTAGGTCCCCTTTTCTTGCAAAGATCGATCAAGTCCTGTACCAAACTCATATCCTCCTTTTCCGGTATTCTTTTTTATTTCTCCTTGATCATGGAGTGAAGGCTCTGCAGGGAATGTACTTCTCCGCGGCCGTCCTTTTGTACGGAAAGGATTCCTTCCGCGGTTGCCCTTGCGGCAGCGATCGTGGTCATGTAAGGGATCTTGCCCTTGATGGCTGCCTTACGCAGGTAGGAATCGTCATGCACGCTGTCCGCTCCGATCGGGGAGTTCACGATCAGATCGATCTCACCATTAGTGATCATGTCGAGAATGTTCGGTCTGCCCTCGTAGAGCTTCTTCACCTTCTCAGCGGGGATGCCTGCTGCCGTGATGAGGTCGCATGTATTGCCGGTCGCAACGATCTTAAAGCCAGCCTCGTTAAAGAGCTTTGCCACGTCAACAACCTCAGCCTTGTCCTTACGGTTTACGCTGATCAGAACGGTGCCGCCGAGCGGAAGCTTTGTCTGGGTTGCTTCCTGTGCCTTGAAGAACGCCTCGCCGACGGACTTGGAAAGACCAAGCACTTCACCGGTGGAACGCATCTCGGGTCCAAGGATCGGGTCAACCTCCTGGAACATGTTGAACGGGAACACGGCTTCCTTGACGCCGTAGTAAGGAATGTCTCTCTCCTTCAGTGCAGGCACGGGAGAAGGACGACCGGTGATGTCCTCCGTGATGATCTCCGTTGCGATAGGTACCATGCGCACGTTACATACCTTGGAAACCAGCGGCACGGTACGGCTTGCACGAGGATTTGCCTCGAGCACGTACACCTTGTCATTTTCAATCGCATACTGCATGTTCATAAGGCCACGAACGTGCATCTCCTCTGCGATCTTTCTCGTATATTCCTTGATGATCTCCACATTCTTCTCGGAGATATGCTTGGAAGGAATGATGCAGGCGCTGTCACCGGAGTGCACGCCGGCAAGCTCAATGTGCTCCATGACTGCGGGCACGAATGCATGGGTGCCGTCGCTGATGGCATCGGCCTCGCACTCGGTCGCGTGATTTAAGAACCTGTCGATCAAGATCGGTCTGTCAGGCGTTACGCCAACGGCTGCCTGCATGTAGCTGGTGAGGTTAGCGTCGTCATATACGACCTCCATGCCACGTCCGCCAAGCACGTAGGAAGGACGAACCATTACGGGGAAGCCGATCTTGTGTGCTACCTCAAGCGCCTCCTCAACGGTGGTCGCCATTCCTGATTCAGGCATCGGGATCTCAAGCTTGTCCATCATTGCGCGGAACAGGTCTCTGTCCTCTGCAAGGTCGATGACTGCAGGAGAAGTGCCGAGGATCTTCACGCCGTTCTTTTCCAGGTCGGATGCCAGGTTCAAAGGCGTCTGGCCGCCAAACTGAGCGATCACGCCGACGGGCTTTTCCTTCTTGTAGATGCTAAGAACGTCCTCCAAGGTGAGGGGCTCAAAGTACAGCTTGTCGGAGGTATCATAGTCGGTCGATACGGTCTCAGGGTTGCAGTTTACGATGATGGTTTCGAACCCGAGCTTCTTCAGTGCAAGGGCTGCATGTACGCAGCAATAGTCAAATTCAATACCCTGTCCGATTCTGTTGGGGCCGCCGCCAAGGATCATGACCTTGGGCTTGTCCTCGCGGATGGGGTTCTTGTCGGTTCCGTTGTAGGTGGAGAAGTAATATGCACTGTCCTGCGTGCCGCTTACGTGAACGCCTTCCCAGGTCTCTTCCACGCCAAGGGAGATTCTCTTGTTGCGCACGTCTGCCTCGGGAACACCAAGCAGGATGCTCAGGTACTTGTCGGAGAAGCCGTCCTTCTTTGCCTGGATCAGCGCCGCGTCTGCGGGAAGGCTGCCCTTGCATGCGCTAAGTGCCTGCTCCTCTTCCACGAGCTCCTTCATCTGCTCGATGAAATACTTCTTCACGTGGGTGAGCTCATGGATCTCGTCCACGGTCGCCCCCTTCTTTAATGCCTCATACATTGCGAAGTGGCGCTCGCTGGATGCCGTTGCCAGCATGTTCAGGAGCTGCTCCTTCGTCTTTGCCTCAAGCTTTGCGATATGGCCCAGGCCGTAACGACCGGTCTCAAGGCTACGGATGGCCTTCTGGAAGGCCTCCTTGTAATTCTTACCGATGCTCATGACTTCGCCTACGGCGCGCATCTGGGTGCCGAGCTTATCCTCAACGCCCTTGAACTTTTCAAAGGCCCAGCGTGCGAACTTGATCACGACATAGTCGCCGTCGGGAACGTACTTGTCCAGGGTGCCATACTTTCCACAAGGGATCTCGGAGAGCTTTAGGCCCGATGCCAGCATTGCACTCACGAGTGCGATGGGGAAGCCAGTCGCCTTGGAAGCCAGTGCGGAAGAACGGGAGGTTCTGGGGTTGATCTCGATGACGATGACTCTGTCGCTTACGGGGTCATGTGCAAACTGTACGTTGGTGCCACCGATGACCTGCACGGATTCCACGATGCGATATGCATATTCCTGCAATCTTGCCTGTAACTCTTTGGAAATCGTCAGCATGGGTGCCGCACAGAAGGAGTCTCCGGTGTGCACGCCCATGGGGTCGATGTTTTCGATGAAGCAAACGGTGATGAGGTTGTTGTCTGCATCACGCACTACCTCGAGTTCCAGCTCTTCCCAGCCGAGGATCGACTCCTCAACGAGAACCTGGCCTACAAGGCTGGCCTGCAGACCTCTTGCGCAGACAACCTTCAGTTCGTCTTTGTTATATACCAGTCCGCCGCCGGCGCCGCCCATGGTGTAAGCGGGACGGAGAACGACGGGATATCCCAGCTTGTCGGCGATCGCAAGTGCCTCGTCAACGGAGTAAGCAACTTCGCTGCGCGCCATCTCGATGCCGAGCTGGTTCATTGCCTTCTTGAATTCGATTCTGTCCTCGCCGCGCTCGATGGCATCCACCTGCACGCCGATAACCTTTACGTTGTATTTGTCAAGGATGCCTGCGCTTGCAAGCTCTGCGCAGAGATTCAGGCCTGACTGGCCGCCAAGGTTCGGAAGCAATGCGTCCGGACGCTCCTTCGCGATGATCTGCTCCATGCGCTCCTTGTTTAAGGGCTCGATGTAGGTGACGTCCGCCGTCTCCGGGTCCGTCATGATGGTTGCGGGGTTGGAATTGACCAGCACGATCTCGTAGCCGAGCTTTTTCAGTGCCTTACAAGCCTGCGTTCCTGAGTAGTCGAACTCGCAGGCCTGGCCGATGATGATGGGGCCGGAGCCAATAATTAGAACCTTGTGAATGTCTGTTCTCTGCGACATGTTAGAACCTCCCTGGGATATGAATTTGTTCTCTTTCGAACTTTTTACTCAATTGGTTAGTATAACATATTTTTGTTCAGATTACTAGCAATTTTTCATCACTCGTGTAATTGATATTCCTTATCCTCATCCATGATCGCCACCATGCATTTTGCAGGCTTTTCGTCGAACTGCGTTCCGATGTTTTTGAGGAGTTCGCTGCGCACCTTCTCCTGGGGCAGAAGGTCACGATAGCTTCGGTTCGAGGTCATGGCGTCGTAGGAATCCGCCACGGCGATGATGCGTGCCTCGATAGGGATCTCGTCTCCTTTCAGGTGCTCGGGATAGCCCTTGCCGTCCACGCGCTCGTGATGATATTCCGCGCCAAAGGCAAGGTCGGGACGGCTCTTGATCTCCGCGAGGATCCCATAGCCCGTACTCGTGTGTACCTGAACAACGCCAAATTCTGCATCCGTCAGCTTGCTCTTTTTGTTGATGATCTCGTTGGGAACGGCGATCTTTCCGATGTCATGCAAAAGCCCCATGTAGTAAACACTTTCCTGCCGTTCCTCGGAAAGGCCCATCTTTTTGGCGATCATGCGGGCATATTTTGCAACGCGCATGGAGTGGCCCTTGGTGTACATATCCTTGGCATCGATGGTGCGCGCAAGCGCCTCCATGACCTCGCGGTTTAACTCCTTTAACTGTTCCTTGGCCTTGATCGCTTCGTTCAGATACTGGATGTTCTGCACGATCACCGCAAACGCAATGATCAGGACCAGCGTCACAAAGGCCACGGAATAAAAGAGCATGTCCGGTACCCTTTCGATGGAGGTTTGAAAAACCCCCCGAACCTTATCGCGCACAAGGTCAGCGTTTTCGTCCGTCGTGATCTGTCTGATCATTTCTCCGATAAACTTGATGTCCTCATCCATCAAGGTAACCTTAAAGAATATGATCATGGACATGGTAAACGTAACACTGTTGTAAAGCGTGGTCAGCGCCGGCAACAGGATAAAAAGCTTTGAATTTGTCGTCATACGTTCCTTTGTCAGCCTCGAAAGCGGCGGAACAAGGACAAAGTAGAACGCAATGACCAAAGCGGCCTGTAACGTGACGCCGATGAGCGGCCATTCCAGCAACACGTCGTAATACAGATTGGGCACCATCATCGCAAAGCACAGAAACACGAACATGGCGATGGATGCGTTCTTTGCCTTTACAAACTTTACGTACCCTACAAGGAACAGAACAAGGCCGACGATCTGAAAAAGGCTGTAGGAAATACTGTAGGACACAATGCTTTGGACGGATTGTCCCTGAAAATCCTCCAGTACGTTGATCGCGATATAATCCGAGACCAAAACAGCCATCACGGGGGATAAAAAGGCGCAGCCAAGGATCTGCAAAATGGTACGCTTCCAGGAGGTTTTTTCAAAGAATAGCTTTCTTGTGATCAGGACGAAAATGATCAGTTCGAATACATAGACGGAAAGACGGATTGCGATGTCAAGATTTTCTAACATAAACTTTTCTCCTTACCCTGCCGATATCTTTTTTATTATACACTTTTTTGCGTTACTTGGCAAAAGAAAGTTGTCAAAAAACGCGCTTTCCTTGGCAAGCAAATACTTGACTGAAAACTCGGATTCATATAAAATGGAATGGATTTAAAAAGCCCGCGGGATAGGAAAAAACGGAAAGAATCCCGGGGCCAAAAAAAGAAAGGAAAAGAAAACATGAGCGAAATCCCCTACAAGATTTATCTCGAAGAAAACGAGATGCCGACGCAGTGGTACAACGTACGCGCCGACATGAAAAAGAAGCCTGCTCCCATTCTGCATCCCGGGACCCTGCAGCCCGTAACGGTTGCCGATCTCGCACCGATCTTTTGCGAAGAGCTGGCAAAGCAAGAGCTTGATGAAACCACGCCCTACATCGAGATCCCGGAAGAGATCCGCAACTTCTACCGCATGTACCGTCCTTCACCGCTGGTACGTGCTTACTGCCTGGAGGAAAAGCTTCAGACTCCCGCACATATTTACTATAAATTCGAAGGCAACAACACGTCCGGAAGCCACAAGTTAAACTCTGCGATCGCGCAGGCTTACTACGCAAAGAAGCAGGGCCTTAAGGGCGTAACCACCGAGACCGGCGCAGGCCAGTGGGGCACCGCTCTTTCCATGGCATGCTCCTACTTCGGACTGGACTGCCAGGTTTACATGGTAAAGTGCTCCTATGAGCAGAAGCCCTTCCGCCGCGAGGTCATGAGAACCTACGGTGCAAAGGTAACTCCTTCTCCTTCCATGAACACCAACGTTGGCCGCAAGATCAACGCTGAGTTCCCCGGCACCACCGGAAGCCTTGGCTGTGCGATCTCCGAGGCCGTGGAAGCCGCAACCACGCAGGAAGGCTACCGTTACGTGCTCGGCTCCGTGCTGGCGCAGGTGCTCCTGCATCAGTCCGTGATCGGTCTTGAGACTCACACCGCACTGAAGAAGTACGGCATCAAGGCAGATACCATCATCGGTTGCGCAGGCGGCGGTTCGAACCTTGGCGGCCTGATCTCTCCTTTCGTCGGCGAGATGCTGCGCGGCGAGGCAGATTACGAGATCATCGCAGTTGAACCCGCATCCTGCCCGAGCCTGACCCGTGGCGTATATGCTTACGACTTCTGCGATACCGGTAAGGTTTGTCCTCTGGCGAAGATGTATACCCTCGGATCCAGCTTCATTCCTTCCGCAAACCATGCAGGCGGCCTTCGTTACCACGGCATGAGCTCCATCGTTTCCGAGCTGTATGATCAGGGTCTCATCAAGGCACGCAGCGTAGAGCAGACTGCAGTTTTTGAGGCAGCAACGACCTTCGCAAGAGTGGAAGGCATCCTGCCCGCTCCCGAGAGCAGCCATGCGATCAAGGTTGCCATCGACGAGGCATTAAAGTGCAAGGAGACCGGCGAAGCAAAGAACATCGTCTTCGGCCTCACCGGCACCGGTTACTTCGACATGTATGCATATCAGGCATATAACGACGGCACCATGTCGGATTATATCCCGACGGATGAGGAGATCGCAAAGTTCCGCGCCTCCCTGCCTCAGGTATAAGCTGACAAAGAAAAAGTTCAAACGATCGAACAAAATAACGACACAAATAAGTGAAGGCCTTCCCCAATTCGGGGAAGGCCTTTCTTAATAAAGGAGGAGTAAATATATAAAAATTATAGATCCCATTTCCAGTCGCGAACCTCGGGCAGGTCAAGGCCGTACTCAGCGATGTACTGGTCGTGTGCCACAAGGGTGTCACGCATCTGCTGAAGCAGGTATGCGCCGCGGTTGCCAAGCTGAGGCAGATGATTGATGATGTCCATTACCAGATGGAAACGGTCGATCTCATTCTGCACTCTCATGTCGAAGGGAGTCGTGATGGTACCCTCTTCCTGATAACCGTGAACGGAAAGGTTTCTGTTGTGACGGTTATAGGTGAGCTCGTGTACCAGCGTAGGATAGCCGTGGAACGCAAAGATGATGGGCTTATCCTTGGTGAACAGTGCGTCGTAATCTACGTCGGTCAGACCGTGAGGATGCTTGGTATGAGGCTCGAGCTTCATCAGGTCAACCACGTTCACGAAGCGGATCTTAACTTCAGGAAGGTGCTTGCGAAGGATGGTCACTGCAGCAAGTGCTTCCTTGGTGGGCGTGTCGCCGCAGCATGCAAGCACTACGTCAGGCTCTTCGCCCTGGTCGTTGCTTGCCCAATCCCAGATGCCGATACCCTGGGTGCAGTGCTTTACGGCCTGCTCCATGGTCAGCCACTGATGGCTGGGATGCTTAGATGCCACGATCACGTTCACGTAGTTCTTGGAACGGATGCAGTGATCGAAGCAGGAAAGCAGGCAGTTTGCATCGGGCGGAAGATAAATGCGTACCACGTCTGCCTTTTTATTTGCAATGTGATCCATAAAGCCAGGATCCTGATGGGTAAATCCGTTGTGGTCCTGCTGCCAAACGTTGGAGGTCAGGATCAGGTTCAGGGAAGCGATCTTCTGTCTCCAAGGCAGCTCGCTGCAAACCTTGAGCCACTTTGCATGCTGTGCACACATGGAGTCTACCACGCGGATGAATGCCTCGTAGGAAGCGAAGAATCCGTGACGACCGGTAAGCAGATAGCCTTCCAGCCAGCCCTCGCACATATGCTCGGAAAGGTAAGAATCCATGATGCGGCCGTCATGTGCAAGATCCTCGTCCTTCTCATGATAGTCGCCGTTCCAGTCACGCTTGGTCTCCTCAAATACCTTGTAGAGACGGTTGGACATGGTCTCGTCGGGTCCAAAGATGCGGAAGTTCTTTGCATCCTTGTTCAGCTTGAAGATATCACGAACAAATCCGCCAAGCTCGATCATATCCTGCTTTTCTACGGCACCGGGCTTCGTTACGTCCACTGCGTAATCCTTGAAATCGGGGAGACGCAGGTCGCGAAGAAGCTTACCGCCGTTCGCATGGGGATTTGCGCTAATTCTGTGATCGCCCTTAGGAGCGATGTAACGAAGTCTCTCGACGAGGCGTCCATCCTCGTCAAAGAGCTCTTCGGGATGATAGGAAAGGAGCCACTCCTTGAGCAGGTCAAGATGCTCAGGCTTCTCCATGGTGATGGGAACCTGATGCGCTCTGAAGGAGCCCTCCACGGGAAGTCCGTCCACCACCTTTGGACCGGTCCAACCCTTCGGGGAACGCAGAACGATCATGGGCCAGAAAGGTCTCTCCTCATTACCGTTCTCTCTAGCGTCCTTCTGGATCGCCTTGATCTCCTCGATGCAGTTGTCAACGGCCTCAGCCATGAGCTTATGCATCGTCATGGGGTCACTGCCCTCAACGAAGTAAGGCTTCCAGCCACATCCATGCAGGAAGCTCTCGAGCTCCTCATGAGAGATGTGGGACAAAACAGTGGGATTGCTGATCTTATATTCATTCAAATGCAAAATAGGAAGAACTGCACCGTCGGTCTTCGCATTCAGGAACTTGTTGGAATGCCAAGCGGTTGCAAGAGGTCCGGTCTCAGCCTCGCCGTCGCCGACGATCACGGTTGCGATCAGATCCGGGTTGTCAAATGCGGCGCCAAATGCGTGTGCGATGGAATATCCAAGCTCACCGCCCTCGTTGATGGAACCGGGGGTTTCAGGTGCCACGTGGCTGGAAATACCGCCGGGGAAGGAGAACTGCTTGTTCAGTCTCTTTAAGCCCTCGATATCCTGAGAAATGTTGGGATATACTTCGCTGTAGGTGCCCTCAAGATAAGAGTTTGCCACGAAGAAGTTTCCGCCGTGGCCAGGGCCGGAGATCAGGATCATGTCCAGGTCATACTTGTTGATGGCACGGTTCATGTGCGCATAAACGAAGTTCTGTCCGGGAACGGTTCCCCAGTGACCAACGATCTTCTTCTTGATCATGTCCTTCGTCAGAGGCTCTCTGAGAAGGGGATTGTCCAACAGATACAGCTGGGTAGCGGCAAGATAGTTCGCTGCGCGCCAGTATGCATTTAAGTCGGACAGGTACTCATCCGTCATAAATTTGTCAACCGACATTTTATGTTCCTCCTATGGATAATAGATATGTTAATTTTTTAACTATCTTAATTATAGGGTTTGTTTCGTGAAATTGCAATATCACATATTGTGCAAATCTTCCTAATTATTGCTATCTTTCCTGTGAAAAATGACAGTAAAAAAAGACGGCCCTGGGACCGTCTCTTGGTGTGAGATGACCCAGGGTCGTCTTTTTATTCTTTTGGAAGGTGATCCGTTTATGGTTTCTCCAAAGGTTGCTCGCGCGAGGGGCCCTTAGTCGAGCTGTGCCCTGGAGTAGAGATACAAGAACTCTTTGCGATATTCATCCGAATTCGCGCCGGGGAGCTGCTCCATTCTTGCGAGTACGCTCTTCATGTTGGAGTTGCCTGCATATTCGGACTTCTTAAGGAGCATGCCTGCCTGTGCAACGCCTGCTGCCCAGGAGAGGTTGTCGCTCATGGTCTCGCCATAGCTTTCGCCCGTTACGGGATATACCAAGAGCTTACTTACGTCGCCGTCGGGCTCCTTGTAGCGAACGTTCACGGTGAGGTACTCGCTGGTCAGCTCAGAAGTGCCTTCAGTTTCATTGCCATATCTGGAAGATACTTCCGGGATCTCCTGCTTGGAGTCCTTGAGTGCCACTTCGTAAAGTGCCGTCACCTGATGGCCTGCGCCGATCTCGCCGCCGTCCTTCTCGTCATTTGCGAAATCCTCTGCTGCCATGAGACGATTCTCATAACCGATGAGACGATATCCCTTGACAAGTGCGGGATTGAATTCCACCTGAAGCTTTACGTCCTTCGCTACGGTAAAGAGAGTGCCGCCCATCTCCTCGATGAGGACCTTTCTTGCCTCTGCGATGCTGTCGATGTAGCTGTAGTTGCCGTTGCCGTGGTCTGCAAGTGCTTCCATTCTGGTATCGGAGATGTTGCCCCAGCCAAAGCCAAGTACGGACAGGAACACGCCACTCTTCGCCTCTTCCTCGATCAGTCTGGTAAGACCGCCTTCATCGGTGATGCCGATGTTCAGGTCGCCATCCGTTGCAAGGATCACGCGGTTGTTGCCGCCTTCGATGAAATATTCCTCAGCAAGCTTGTAAGCCGTCTGGATGCCTGCGCTGCCGTTGGTGCCGCCGCCTGCGAACAGATCCTCGATGGCGTCAACGATCTTCGTCTTCTCGTCGCCGGTTGCGCCCTCGAGAACCACCTTGTCACCACATGCATAGGTCACGATGGAAACACGGTCACCAGGACGGAGCTCTTCGCAAAGAAGCTTAAAGGAACGCTGTACCAGGCCTAACCTGTCCTCGCCTTCCATGGAGCCGGAAACGTCGATCAGGAACACCAGGTTGGAGTTCGGAGTGCTGCTGGTGTCGAGTTCCTTTGCGTTCAGGCCCACAAGAAGGAGTTTCGAATTCTCGTTCCAAGGGCAGGGTGCCATTTCCGTCGTTACGGAGAAGGGCTCGCCAGCCTTGGGCTGTGCATAATCATAACGGAAGTAGTTGATCATTTCCTCGATGCGGACTGCATCTGCAGGCACTTCCTGATTTCTGGTGAGCATGCGGCGCACGTTTGCGTAGGACGCCGTGTCCACGTCAGCCGCGAAGGTGGAAAAAGGTGAAGTCTTTGCAGAAAGCCATGCGTTCTCAGGATTGTAGCTGTACTCCTCGGTGTTCCAGGGGATGATCCCGGGCTCTGCGGAATTCGCTGCCATCTTGTACATTATGGCGCCGCCGTCATAATCCGCTACGGCTTCCGTCGCTTCATACATCACCGTTGCTCCGGAATTGATCGAATACGTCTCATACTCATTTCCGCCATCCAGTTTGAATTCTCCATATTCTCCCGCAAGGAACTTTTCGAGAACGCTCTCGCGCTCCGTCTTTCCGGTGCCGGGATCCGGCGTCTGCGTGCTCACGATCTCCCCCTTGCCATAGGTCACGGGGGCTTTGTCACTGCAACCGACCAATCCGATACAAAGGACGATCGCTAAGATCAAACTTACAAGTCTCTTTTTCATATGTCTTCCTCCCTTTTGTTTCAAACTCTGGTTTTCGAATTCACACGTGTTTTTGAACTCAGCGCTTGTTTTTTGCGCTCTTACCTAACAAGACGAAGGCGTTTTGAAAAAGTTCTTGGGTTTCAAAAATTTTTTGACGTTTTGCAAACGGAATTTCCGGATCATTACAAAAATCTTGATTTTCCTTGACTCATGGGCCTGTTTTGATTAACATGAATCTAGGTATGCAATGTGGAGGCAACGATGAACATGAACTATCTGATCTACCTGGTCTATCCCCTGATGTTGCTTTTGCTGTTTTGGGGCGCGCACGTTGAAAAGAAGGGTTGCTTTAATGAAGAAGCCTTTTCCCTTCGTCAGATGAAAGCCTTGCAGGGCTTTACCGCCGTCTGCATCATGCTGCACCACATTAGCCAAAAGACCTGTGCGAACTGGCTTCCCTCCGAGATCATCATTCCGGGTCTGGAACTCTTTGTTCCTTATGGATATTATTTCGTCGGCATCTTTTTCTTTTGTTCCGGCTATGGTCTCCTAAAGAGCCTTCGCACAAAGCCCGATTACCTAAAACACTTAGGCAGCCGCAGGGCATTGCCCATCGTGGTCGCCTTTTATCTGACGGCATGGATCTTCCTGCTTGTGCGCTTTTTGATGAAGGAAGATTTAAACCCTTGGAAGGTCCTTTGGTACGCCTCAGGCCTAAAGCTCTCCGATCCCAATGCCTGGTTCGCGATCATATTGCCCTTCTTTTATCTGTTCTTTTGGATCGCCTTCCGCTTTTGCAAAAAGGAATCCACCGCAACGCTTGTCCTTGGGATCCTCGTTCTGGCCTACATGATCCTTGGCACCTTCATCGATCACAACGACTTTTGGATGCGCGGGGAATGGTGGTACAATTCGGCACACTTCTTTATCCTCGGCGTTTTGTTTGCAAGGCATGAGGAAAGGATCACGTTGCACCTTCAAAAGTACTATAAGCTCTACTTCGTGCTCCTTCTTCTCGCCGCCATTTTGTTCGACGGTTTTGAAACCTATACGTCATGGCGCTTTTCCTATTACGGCGAAAACTGGTATGCTCCCGACAAGGTTCCAAGACGCTGGGCCTGCCTTACGTCGCAGGTTCTTGCTTCTTGTGCCTTCGTCTTTTGGGTGTTCTTAATTCAAATGAAGGTGCGGATCGGCAACCGGTTCCTATCCTTCCTCGGCGGGATCACGTTAGAGTTTTACTTGCTCCACGGCCTGTTTTTGGAGCTCTTTGCCTATGATTTCTGCGGCGTGGCGCCAAGCCTTTATCACCTCAGAAACATACCGCTCTTAGTCCTGATCGTATTTCTACCGACCCTCCCCTGCTCCGTCCTTCTACAGAAGGCGGACGGCGCCATTTGCTCTCTTCTTACGGGCGCAGTAAAAAAAGAAAAGAGGTAACGTCATGCAAAAAGTCATTTACAGAAGTGAGATTGAAAAGTATACCCCGCAGATGGAGACGGCCGTGGTCACCTACATCGAAGAAGGTCAGATCGAGACCTTTGAAGGGTTTGACACCTTCAGCATCATCGCATTCGACTGGTATGACATCACAAACCTTGACCTGGACCCTTCCCAGATGATGCTCTATCTTGACACGGAGGACTTTTTCGTGATCTGCGAAAATGAGATGAGCTACAACGCGGCGAAGCGATATTTCGTCGAAACCGCATCGAACGAGCGGGCGATGTATTACTTCTTTAAGAACCTGTTCAAGGGAGACACCAAAAACCTCGAGGAGATCGAGGATCGCATTTCCGATCTGGACGACGCCGTGATCCATGACGGCAGCGAAGAAGTCCGCGAAAAGATTTTGGACACACGCTACGAAGTGCTGCGACTCAAGAAATATTATGAGCAGTTTGAGGAGATCTTCGACGAGCTGTGCGAGAATGACAACGAGATCATCAGCGACGATTACCTGCAGTATTTCGACATCCTGAACAACCGCTGCGGAAGGCTTCTTAGTCAGGTCCTGAACCTGAAGGAATATGTCGTACAGGTGCGCGAATCCTATCAGGCGCAGATCGACATCGAGCAGAACCGCCTGATGAAGGTCTTCACCTTGATGACCAGCATCTTCCTGCCGCTGACGCTGATCGCCGGGTGGTACGGCATGAACCTGAAAATGCCGGAATTTGCCTGGGATTATGGCTATCCGATCGTCATCGGCGTTTGCATCCTTGTCTGCGTCGTGTGGGCAGTCGTATTCCACAAAAAAGGCTGGTTCAAATGAACCAGCCCTTCTTTTTTGCTCTTTTTTGATTTACGAGAACAGCATCGGGTACTTGTTTTCCTTCAGCTTTCTTTGGTAGACGTCCGTCATGAAATTCCTGGCGTAAACCAGGTCGTCACTCGTTACGTTTACAAGCTTTGCACGCTTCTTAAACCCATCCTTCACCCAGGTGACGCGGACAAAATAGGCCGTGCCTCTTGCAGGCTTCACCTCCGGGATGAGCCCGTCCTTCATCACGCCGTCATTTTCCACGTAAAGGAAATTCTGCTCCAGTTCGAACCCTGACATGCCGTTCACTACAAGAAACATCGTGTTCAGACGGTTTAAGGAAATGAACTTCGCGTCCCCGGCAAATGCCATCTTGGGCGCCATCACGTCCTCCATAAAGCCATCCTCCACGTCCAGCTCTATCTCTCTGACAGGCTGGTGCACTTCCTTGATGATCACTTTCTTTCCCATCGCTTCACCCCCATGGTAATCAAAACCACAAAAAGTAACGCCGCCTTCAAGACTATTATAGTAAATTTTTGATAAAAAGTAAAGATTTACAAAAAACCTCTTGCATAATCCAAAATATTGGCATATACTGAATGTAGTATTAAAAACTACATGCGGTATTGCCCGTGTGATTTAAAGTAGAAATTATTTCGAAGTGCAAAGGATGTGATATGATGACGATCGCTGAACTGAAGGATTATATGAGTGAGCACCTTGTTCCCGCAAAGCTTTATCTGATCGGCGGAGAATCCGACGGGCGCATTTGTTTGGAAAAGCTTGGAGATCGTTGGGCCGTTTTCTTCTGTGAAGGCAAAAAGAAGATCGGCACCATCTTTTTCAAGGATGAGACCAGTGCCTGCATGAGAATGCTCCGCGAGGTTTCCAAGGTAATGGAATTGGTTTATGACACACAACTTTCTCCGGTGTGATAGCACCAAATAGAGACATGCGAATGCATAAAAAGACAGCCCCCTGTTGATCACAGAGGGCTGTTATTTTTGTCATGATCCCAGGCGTCATATGCGATGCGTGGTTTTTTTATTTTTCAAGTCCAAGCGTTTTCCGAAGTTCTTCCTTGACGGCGTCCGTCGTAAAGGCCGCGTCCACGGCATTGGAAAGGATCTCTTTCTCCTGCGCCGCCGTAAGGCCAAACTCCCGCTCGAGATAGCGGAATTCGCCTGAAAGCGTCGTGCGCTCGATCCCCATGTCGTCCGTGTTGACCGTCACCTTGATGCCCTGTTCAAGATAAGAAACCAAAGGATAGGCCTTCATGTCTTCCACCGCGTGGGTCTGACGGTTGCTGGTGGGGCACATCTCCAGCGTGATGCCCTGCTCCTTTACCATCTGCAGTACCTTTGGATCCTCGAAGATCCGTACGCCGTGGCCGATCCTCTTTGCGCCATAGGCGATCGCAAGTCTTACGCTCTCCGGCCCGTCGGCCTCGCCCGCATGGATCGTAAAGGGAATCCCAAGCTCCTTTGCCTTTGCAAAAAGGCCTTCATAGTTTGCCGTCGGGAACAGCGCTTCCGCTCCCGCAAGGTCCACGGCAACCACGCCGCCGTCTTCCACAAGATATTTCTTCGCAAGTCTCAGCGTCTCTTCATTCTCCGCTTCATTCCCCTCGCCGCGCATGCAGCAAAGGATCAGATTCACGTGAAGGTCCGTTTTCGAAAGGCCATCTAAGGCCGCCAGCACGGCATCCTCCTGGGTCATCCCCTTGTCCTGATGGAGCTGGGGCGCATAGCGGATCTCCGCGTAAACGACGCCCTGCGATTTAATATTCTCAGACACGAGCCGCACTGCCTCGGAGAGTCCCTCCTTGGTCTGCATCAGGGAAAGCGGCAGGTCAAAGCATTCCAAAAAGTCATTTAGGCTCTCGCAGTCCGCGGGAACGGACAGAAGTCTTAAAAGCTCCGCGTCGTCCTCCGAAGGGAGGGTGATCCCCTGGAGCTTTGCAAGGTCCTTTGCAATCTCCACCGTCACGGCGCCGTCCAAATGCAGATGCAGGTCAACGTAAGTGTTCACGGTCTCCTCCTTTGGCGCCTCTTTCGCGCCCTGATCCTTCGCACATCCAACGCACAGGCAAAGCAAAAGCGTCGCCCACGCCAGAAGCACAAACCTCCAACGCCTCATATTCTCCTCCAAAAATTACCACTTCAAAGCGTCCGCTGCAAAACAGCCTTTCGGCCGACAAAGCTACTTCGATTCCACAAACTTTATGCGTCCCTGTCCGTAAGGATCCGCATATTCCACGCCGATCTCACCGCCAAGGGTCTCGGTGATGTAGTCGATCAGCACCTGGTTGTCGAGCTTCACGGAGTTCTGCAGGATCTTGCTACTACCAAACATCGTAAATCCGTCTCCCTGATCGATCAGCATGTAATTGTGGGAAGCCAATGTATAAGTCTTGTTCAGGTCCAAAGGCTCGCCGCCGACGAAGACGTTCTTTACGCGGTACTTACCGGTAACGCCTGCAAACGCGCCCTTTTCATCCACCTTGCAGGAGCTGTCGATATAGGTGTGGATCTCATAGGTGAGGCCCGCCACCTGAAGCAGACCGCCGTTCTCGTTCGGCGCCATGTGAGCGCCCCACTCAAGAGCGTCAAGCACCTGCTGCCCCGTCACTTCGATCACGGTGAGCATGTTGCCGAAGGGATGTACGCGAAGGATGTCATTGCGCGTGATCTTTCCCGCTTCAATGGACACGCGGATGCCGCCGCCGTTCACGAATGCGATGTCCGCGCCGGACTGATCCTTATATGCGTCCGCACACAGATCGCCAAGGTTGGTCTCCATCTGACGGATGATGCGGATGGGCTTGTCATTGTCATCCAGCAGCTCCGGATCATGGATCGTCAGCTTGTATGCGCTCGTTGCAACCACTTCGGAAAGCTTCTCGTCCAATACGGCAACTGCCTTTTCGATCTCTGCCGACATTTCATTTTCAATGCCAAACACCGTCTGAGCGTTATCCTTGCTGCTCCAGGTGTAAAGTCCCGTGTCAACGCTGCCGTCCGCCGCGCTGATCGTCAGGTATCCAATGCCGTCAAGCTTCGTACCGCAGGCCTGGCGCACCACGGAATTGCCGTCCTTATTCTTCATGACAACCTTGTCATAATCGTGACTGTGTCCATCGAGAAATGCATCGATCCCGTTCGTATGGGAGATCACGTCCGCATAGGTCCAAGGCTCGCATTCCGCCTGATTTCCAAGGTGACCAAGCACGATCACGTAATCCGCGCCTTCCGCCCTTGCGTCGTCCACGGCCTTTTGCACGGCCGCATAAAGCTTCTCACCCGTTTCTTCCTGCATGAAGCCGTAGATCAGGTTGCCGTCGCTGTCCTGGAAATATCTCGGCGTCGACGTGGTCAGCGTCTCCGGCGTGGTCACGCCCACAAAAGCGATCTTCCAGTCATTTGCCTCCTTGATCACGTAAGGAGCAAAAACAAGCTCGCCGCTTTTGTTGAAATTGCAGCTCACGTAAGGGAAATCTGCCATTCTCGTAAGCTCGAGGAAGCGCGCCATGCCATAGTCAAATTCATGATTTCCGGGGCAGGCGACGTCATATCCCATGGCATTCATGAGTTCAAGATTTGCCTGACCTCTGGTCATGGTGCCGATGGGCTCGCCCTGCAGGGAATCGCCGTCATCCACGAGGAACACGATGTCGCCCCGTGCCTCAGCCGCCTTCTTGATCTCCATCAGGCCAACGTAACCAAAGTTTTGGTCAATGCCGCAGTGTACGTCGCTGGTAAACAGAACAAACACGTCCTGCGGGCCCTCGCTCACCACGATCGGCGGCTCTAGGGTTCCCGTCTCGGTGGTTTCGGTCTCCGTCGCCGTTGACAAAGCGGCCTCGCCGGAAGTTTCCGATGAAGCTTCGATGCTCGCCTCCGTGCTTTCCTGCGTTATTTCTTCCGAGCTTTCCTTTCCGACCTGATCCGTGCAGGCGCAAAGCGAAAGCATCATTACCAGTATGATGATCCACGCTAAGGATCTTCTCATGATCTTTCCCCTCCTGTTTTTCTTTCCGTCTTTTAAAGTCTTAGAAAACACTTTTTATTCTATCCTACTTGCCCCGGATAGGCAACTTCCGTTTGTCCCTTTTTACTTCTTTTGCTTGCGCTCCACAAAGGACAGGATCACGTCCGCCGCACCTTCCACGCCGATCTGGCTGGAGTTGATGCAAAGATCGTAATTCCTTGAATCGCCCCACTTGCCTTCGCAATAATAGTTATGATATGCCTTCCTCGTGGCGTCCTTTTTCTTCATGAGCTTTTTTGCTTCGTCCGCGGAGAGCTTATATTTTTTCATGACGCGTTCGCACTTCGTCTCCTTGTTTCCTGAGATAAAGGCTGAGGTCATGCAAGGGAAATCCTTTAGCACATACTCCGCGCAGCGACCCACGATCACGAAGGATTCGCCGCCCTCCGCCATCTTCCGAAGGTATTCAAACTGCATCTTTGCCAGATGCTCCTCCATGGCGTTCGTATATCCCGAGACCGTTCTCGAAAGGAAGGGAACCTTGGGCCTTTCATCATATTTCTTCAATTCCTCATACGGGATCTTCTTTTCCGAGGAAAGGTCATACAACAGCTTGTCGTCGATCAGAAAAATCTCCAGCTTGGTCGCGATGAGCTCTGCAATCTCATGACCGCCACTGCCAAATTCGCGTCCGATGGCAATGATCACTTGTCCTTCCATGAATCTTTACCCCCAATCAACTTATAGATATCGAACAAAGATACAAAGCATGCTGATGAGCATGGTGATGATCGTAACCGGCAGCATGGTCTTGCAATATCTTCCCCAGCCGATCATGTGACCGTTCTGCGCGGCGATGGATACGCCGACGACATTTGCAGAGGCGCCGATGGGCGTTGCGCTGCCGCCAATGTCGGTACCGCAGGCCAGCGTCCAGGAAAGCACGGACAAGTCCATTCCCGTTGTCGCCGCTAGGGATTCGATCACGGGGATCATGGTCGCGGCGAAGGGGATATTGTCCACAAACGCGCTGGCGATGGCAGACACCCAAAGGATCACCGCTATCATTACATACGAATGACTGCCACAAATTCCATGAATGAAATCCGCAATGACACTGAGCACCCCTGTCTGCTCAAGCCCGCCGACCACGACGAACAGGCCGACAAAGAAAAGAAGCGTCTTGTAGTCTACTTTTTTCAGCAATGTTTTGGCGTCCCGCACGGAGGCAAGAAGCGTCAGCGCCCCAACCAACGTACCGATGGTCGCCACGGTCAGCCCCGTCATGGCGTGCGTCACAAGAAGCACCACGGCACACGCAAAGATCACGCAGCTCACGCCAAAAGCCTTCTTGCTCTGGATCGCGCTCGCAGGCTTAGGATATGCGATCGCCACGTCTACCTGCCCATTCTTTAGGTTCTTACGGAACCTCAGGCAGAAGTACAGGATCACGAATCCCAGCGAAAGCAATGCGATCAGGCCAGTGTTCTTAAGGAAGTCGGCGAAGGAATATCCCAGCGCCGTGCCAATGATGATGTTGGGCGGATCGCCGCACATCGTGGCCGAGCCGCCAAGGTTTGCGCAAAAGATCTCCGCGAGGATCATCGGCACCGGCGAAAGCCCAAGAAGCTGCGCCAGTTCCACGGTCACGGCCGCAAGGAACAGGATCACGGTAATGCTGTCAATGAACATCGACAGCACAAAGCTCGTCACCATGAAGGTGAGGAAAAGCGGCATCGCCTTGTATCGCACCGCCTTCGCCATGGTCAGGCAAAGCCAGCGGAAAAAGCCTGCCTTGCCCATGCCCTCCACCATGATCATCATGCCAAGGATGAACACGATGGTGGACCAGTTGATGCCTGCGCTCCCGCCCGCACTTTCCACCTTCGCATACCAAAACGACGGCGTCACAAATTCCGCAAGATTCAGGGTGTCCCAGATCGCAGAGGGGCTTCGCATGCATATTCCAAGGACCACTATGAGCATGAGCGCGCCTGCTGCCAGCGACACCAAGTGCCTTTCGAATTTCTCCGAAATGATCACACCAAACATTATAACAAAAATTGCAACGGAAATCACCTGTTGTAGCATATCTTTTGAATTCTCCCATGAAAAAGGGCGTGCCAAGTTCGCACGCCCTCGTTGCTTTTTCCTTAAGATACAACTTTTGTAGCCCTTTCACAATCCGCGAATTCACCAAAGTTCCCTTGTTTTAGGGCCATTTTGGCGACATTTTGCTAGGGAAGCCCCATTTTGCCTCACGTTTGGCGGCAGCTTTACGCTTATTCCGCTTCATGCTCGATGATCTCTTCCGTGTACTTTCGCTCCATGTCGTGGCGGATCTTTCGGTCGGCCACGGAGTCAAAGATGATCGAAAAATCGTAATCCTCAGGATAGAGCTCCTGTGCTTTCACGTGGAGCTTGACCCGCTTGTGGTTCACGTAGATCTTGCGGTCCGCGATCTGCACCCGCAGCACGCCCTTGTCGTTCACGGGCTCGCACACGATCCCGATCTTCTTGTCGGGATAGACCATGACGCTGTCGCCGATCTGAAATTTCGAACCCAGCGTCTTGTCCACGTGAGACTTCTTTTCCTTCGCGATCCGCTTTGTGGATGCCTTGGCGAGTTCTCCCTTGTTATGGAAGGAATATTCTTTCGCCGCCCCGTCGCCGTATGCTGCCTCGGCCGCCGTCTTTAGCATATGCTCTGGCATGCCAAGCCGGTCTGCAATGTAGAACGCGCAGCTCTCGCCCGCTTCGCCGATCACCATGCGGTAGGTCGGAAGAAGGGTTTCCCGGTCAAAAGTCATCCTCGCGTTCACGATCCCCTCCGCTTTCTTTGCATATTCCTTGATTTCCGGATAATGCGTCGTAACAAGGAAGTTTGCACCGCTCTTTCGAAGCTCCTCGAGGATCGCAACTGCAATGCCCATGCCCTCCGCGGGGTCCGTGCCGGACCCAAGCTCATCCATGATCACCAGACTGTCCTGATCCACCTCCTTCAGGATTTCCAGCACGTTCTTGATATGTGCGGAGAAGGTGGAGAGGTTTTCCGAAAGATTCTGCCCATCGCCGATGTCGCAAAGGTAATTGGAATTCATGCACAGGTCCGCCTCCTTGCAACATACGTGCAGGCCGCACTGCGCCATATAACTGGCGAGCATGACCGTCTTGATCGCAACGGTCTTGCCGCCCGTGTTCGGGCCCGTGATCACGATACCACGGATATTGCTGGCCGCGAAGCGGCCTGCACAGACTGCTTCAACCTCGGCGTTCGCGTCATCGGGGCCTGCAGAACCCGTGTCAACCTCGGCGTTCGCGTCAGCGGGGCCTGCACCGACCGCTTCAACCTCGGCGTTCGCGTCATCGGGGCCTGCACTGGCCCCGCCCAGCGAGAAATCCAGCGGCACGTTCTCGGCCTTGTCCATCAAGGGATGCCGCGCGCCCCTAAGCACGATGCGCCGCTCGAGATTGATCTTCGGCTCCGTGCAGTCCAGGTCGATGCTCAGCTTCCCCTTGGAAAAGATCAGGTCCAGCTTCTCGATCATCTTCATGTTCTCTTTCATATACGGCGCCGCATCACTCACCATCGCCGTCAGCGTATAAAGGATCCTGTGCACCTCCTCATCCTCATCGATCCGAAGGAGCGAAAGCTCCTCGTAAAGCTTTGAAATGCCCGTCGGCTCAATGAAAAACGTGCTTCCCGTCGAAGATTTGTCGACGACGATCCCTGGGATCCGGAACTTGTATTCCTTCTTGACCGGCACGCAGATGCGTCCGTTTCGCGTGACGTAATATGTATCCGCCATGCATTCTTTGTTCCCGCGGATGATCTGCTCCGCCTTTTGCTTCATGGCCTCTTCCGTCCGCAGGATCTGACTTCGAACGTCCAAAAGAGTCTTGGACGCATGGTCATCCACCATTTCATTTCGGATCTGCCTTAGGATCTCCTCCCGAAGGTCCTTTTGCACATCCAGGTTTTCGTCATAATATGCCAGCGGATTCCCAAATTGCTTTCCGTGCGCAAGGTAGCACTTTAACCTGTCCACGACCACAAGCACCTTCTCCACGCGCTCGAGCTGGTATGGCGTAAGGCAATCGCCCCTCTCCGCGATGGTCATGATCTCCATGATCTCCGTCACGCTTTGCAGTGGCGGCGCGCCCAGCTTCTCGATCATCTCCCGCGCGTTCGTCGTGTCGCGAAGCTCCTTTCGAAGCTCCAGCTCCTTCAGCAGTACTCCTGCATTTGCGATCTTTTCTTTCGCATATTCCGTGATTGCAAGCTGCGACCACAATTCCTTGATCTTGTCAAATTCTATCTGTATTTCCGTATTCATTTTGATTCATTCCTCATCTCGCCGCGCCTTTGGCTTTTCCTGCCCCGCACGGCGTTTTATCTGCTATTGTTTCCTTTGTATCACAAGTCCTATGAACGCGAGATATTCGTCCATCCCGCGCGCAAAGAACTCCTTATCCTTGATCCCGTACTCATGTCCGGACGCAAACCAATCCTCCCAAGCCTCAAAAAAACAACCCAGTTCAAAGCTCTGGACGATCTCATATTCTTCGCTTTCTCCGATGAGCTCCAGCCAAGCCTTACGCGTCTTGAAGGAATCGTAATCCTTCTGATCACCGCCGACCCATTCCATAAAGGTCTTTGCCGCCTCACCGTCCAGTTCCTTCTTCAGCCCCGGTATCGCGATCACGGCAGCGCCTCCTTTTTTTAGATAAGGCAGGACCATTTTTTCAAAATCTTCCTTGCTCGTGACAAAATAATGGAAGGCGTCGATGCTCACGACGGCGTCAAAATATTCTTCCGCATAGGGCAAGTCGTGCGCATCCGCGTGAATGGGAACAATCTGATCCTCCATTTTCCACTCACGGATCCTTCTCGCATTGTCCGTCGCGGAGATCCAAAGATCCGTTGCGAAAACGATCACGCCCGCTTCCTTCGCCAAAAAAAGGCTCGTGATGCCCATGCCACAGCCAAGGTCCATCACCCTGCTGCCTTTCTTCAGCGGACACTTCTCAAGCATCTCGGCCAAAAGCCGCAGACTGTTCGGCCCCATCAAGTACTCTTTCGTAAAGAACTGCCTATAATCAATTAATCTATCTTTCATCATGTTTTCTCTCCTATGACATATATTCTCGCCGCGTAGTCGGGTGCACCTATTCTAACCATTGCAAGCATCCAAGCATGCGCCACGCTCTCCGCGCATTGCTCAGAAGGAACAAAAAACCCATGATATCTCACGGCATAGATATCATGGGTCTGATCTAACGTTATATAACGAGGCAAAACGGACAGGCTCTGCGAAACCACGACATTAAAATGCCATGTTGCCGACCCTGCTACTCCACAATATTAAGCGTAATGAAACAAAAGCTCACGGCCTTCCGCCATCAACTTCTGCCTTGCCATATGCGATTTGCAATGGTTATTTCACCACACTTAACATAAAATACCTCAAAAACTAAATTTTCTTCATTATGACGCAAAACGGGGGTTCTGTCAAGTCCTTTGACAAAGCCCCCGTATTTCGCAGGTAATGCGGCCTCACTCCGCCTCGCCAACACTTTGCTCCTTTGGCCTTTAGTCCGCCTCGCCAACACTTTGCTCCTTTGGCCTTTAGTCTGCCTGCACTCCTTTGGCCTTTACTCCGCCTCGCCGATCTCCTGCAGGATCATCTCCACGCGCTTGATGGCCTCTATCACGCGGGCTCGAAGCCCCTCGATCCGAAATTGTGCATATACGTCCGGGCCCACGCCGTCAAATCCAAAATCAAAGCCTATGCCCAAAAGCCCGAGCCGGCTGTAGTTCTTATTTGCATAATCCGTGTGATCATTTTCGTTCCGAAGCTTTTGCAGCTCGGTCATCGCCTCATGAATGTGCTTCTTCGCAGCTTCCATCTTGATGAGCTTGATCCCGGAGATCACGTACATTCCGCCGATCACGTCGAGGATTCCCCACCGCCTTGCGCTGTCAAGGTCCGCCTTCGCCGCCTTCAGGCACTTCAGCGCCCTCTTCGTCGTATCGATGACCTTTCTCTTCTCAGCGATCGCCCGCTGCTCTTCCATTTTCTTCCGCGCTTCTTTATCCTTACTGCCCACCAGTGGTTCCTCCAAGCCCATGATCCCTTGCGATCCGCGGATCCCAACCGCAGGGTCACCCCTTGCAATTTGCGGATTCCGTCCGCAGGAATATCCTTGCGATCTGCAATCGCAAGGATATTTTATCATGAGACTTAGAGATATTCAACGGAAATCGTTAAATGTTATGCGCCTACCACATAGCGGTCTTGGCGGCACGTCATTCCCACCGCTCAATTTCGGAAGCACCGTTCGCGGTAACGTCACTACGCCCTACTCCTCTCGGATCATGACATAATAGCTGCTCCTTCTGCCGCCGAAGCGATAATCCCCACTCTTCCACTCGACGAGCAGATATTCCACGCCATCGAATTCCTTGATCTCGTATGCGCAGGCGCAGGAATTCCATTTGCGAAGCCAATATCCCTTCGTCCAGACATGCTTGTCATCTCCGCATATGACGTCGCCGCCGAGGGCCGCCCGAACGTGCCCGCCCTCCATGAATTCAATCTCCTTGAAATACGGATTTTCCATGTAATTCCAGGCGCCCTTCGGTGGGTTCTCGTAAGGAACGAAATCCTCCTTCTCGATCCACGTCGGGTCAAAATAGCAAAATGCCTTCCATTTTCCAAGCACCTTGGCGTCCGTGACAAAAGCCTTGCCTATGTCGTCCTTTCTCGTGATCTGTTCCTTAGTATATGCGACGTCATCCAGCTTTCGCAGAACGATGGGCGTCACCTTGCCGGTCTCCCGGAATTCCTGCATCTTGTAATCCAAGATCATATACAGGTCATCGCCGCGCTCCTCGAGACGATAATCACAAAGGAACTTGCTCTGACCGTTGTTGAAGATCATCTTCCCCTTGGTCCAGCCAAAGCACCAATAAGACTCGCCGCCAGGCAAGAAATACAAATGTCTTTGCGCGTCCCCAAGAAGGCCCGGCTTCTCTGCCTTCCCGTCGTCTTCCCCCAAAACCAGCCATTTTCCAATGACACGCTCGTCATTTTCAAATGGAACGTCAATGTTCTCGATCAGTGGTTTAAACTCTTGTTTCATGATCATACCTCCGCTTATTCTCTCTTTTAGCTTTTCGAGATCACGAAGATTTTTCTCGATCTTGGCCTTCCTCGCGGCGAACATGACTTCCGTATCTTCTTCCGTGTTCGAGTAAAGCATCGCCCTGATCTGCGCGAGCGTAAATCCAACGGATTTCAGCTCGGATATGCGTTCGAACACCTCAATCTGTTGCGGATCGTAATAACGATATTCCGTAAACCGGTCAACATAGAGGGGCCTAAGCAGCCCGATCTTGTCGTAATGCCGCAGTACGGAAATGTTCGTCTTGCAAGCTTTGGCAAAGTCTCCAATTCTCATGATCTCAACTCCCACTGTTGAAATAAGGTACCTTATGAACATGTTATAAGCCTAAAGCTAGGTTTAGAGTCAACCACTATTTTTTAATTATATCAGAAACTCAACCCTACTCCCACAGGCCGGCCGTCTTCTTCAATCTCTCCGTCAGGTCTTTGAATTCTTTGTCCTCTCTTATGAAATCAAAACGATCAAGCTTCATTTCTTCCAAAAGACGTGCGGTCGCATTGTTTTCATCGCTTGTCATAAAGGATCCATAAACATCGCCCCGAAGGACCAACGAAACATGCTCTTTCTCCTCATCATGCTGAAGAAATGCTTCCGCATGATCCGCTGCCGCCTCTAGGTGCATCATCGTTTTTTCCTTATCCTTTACGTGGCGACCCAAAATACGCGCAATATGAACGTGCGCTCGCATCAGGACTTCATGAAAGAAACCAAAATCCTTCTCCTCAAACAGAATGTCAAGAATGTCTATGATCTTTTGCGCCAGGGCAGCCTCTTCCATGGCGTTGTAAGCATAGGTTCCGTCATCGAACCGCATGTTGAGGGTGTCAAGTAACACACAGAGAGATTGGAGCAGCATGAAGAATTCATACTGTTTACTCTCGTACCTGACGCGGTCCTTTTGGACCGAGGCAAGCAGCGACTCCTTGCAAACAGCCATAGGCGGCATCCGTTGCGCGATCTCGATGGCTTTCTCATTTTCACCCAGATCTCGATAGGAATAACACAGTATCTGGTTTGCGCTCGCACGCGTCTGCTCATCCTTACAACCCTCTAGGATCTTCTGACCGTATTCCATGCATTTACGCAGATACTTCTCCTGCTTCTTTTTCTCCTCTTCAGTATCATTGTCCACGGAAAGGTTATAATACAAAAACATCAGTGCTTCCATAAGTTCATAGCTGTTGGGGAATCGTTTGAGCCCCTCCAGGAGTACTTTCTCAGCCTTCACCTTATGTGCACGGCTCATAAGCAGATGCGCCTCATCGCTGATTCTTTTGATTTCCTCCTCATCCTTTTCGTGATCGATCCCCAAAAGTTCATCCGATGAGACGTTAAATACATGACAGAGAACGGGAATTGCCGAAATGTCCGGCAAGGTCTTGCCATTCTCCCACTGGGATATGGCCGAAACGGAGACATTCAGCTGCTCCGCCAACTGCTCCTGTGTAATGTCCGCACTCCTTCGTAGTTTCGCAATATTATTTCCAAGATTTTTTAACATATTCTCGTTGATCCTCCCATTTCATTTTTGAATTGTTCGGCGCCTTATAAATAATATACGCCATTCTCTCCCAAATGAAAAGTGAGCAGTACTTAAGAGCATCTTAAGTACTGCTTAAAATTTAAAGTTTGGCTTTTGTGTCTTCACTGCTGATCATTCTTGGTTGGACTGGATTCTGGGCTTACCCGGACTTACTTAGACTTACGCTTATATGAGGAATTCTTGTATATAATCCGCTATGATCCTCGTATTTAATGGCCGATAAACACTTTCATGAAGTAGCAAAATGTCCCTGCCGATGAGCAATCCATTTCGTTCATAGGCATCCAATTTCATGAGCACGTTATTATAGTAACAAGAATTGTCCATCATGCCAAGATGCTCTATGTACTTTACTTCTCCCGTCGTGATGTTCATGACCGTAAAATCCGGATGAAACTCCTTCATCTGGCCATCAACCCGCAGCAGCAACGGCCTCTCGTAATGATAGGGGATTCCATGCCTGTCCAGCTCATCCGCTATGATCTTCTCCGACTTCGACCGCACCCGCTCCCCCCGATGCGTATAGTATTCCGTCTTGTCATTCTCCGCAAATCCCATCCTCTCGTAAGTCACGTTTCTGAACTCCCGGATCCTCTTTTCAACCGGCACAACATCCGGCTCAAAAAGGACTTGCTTCCCCTCGTGCATGTGGGTATAGGCCTCGTTCAAATGCTCAAGAGAATTTAGCGCTTCCTCTAGATGTCTAATAGCTTTCTCCAAAAGCGGATTCAGTTTCTCTCGGTATTCCTGCAAAGCAAGCATCTGAATTCTTTTTTCGTTCTTTTTCTTGCTTACATATTCCTTTCCAACATAATACTGATAATATCCCCTGACTTTTCTGCAATATAACATCTCTGAAGATTTGTTTTGCGCAGTCGAGATGGACTTCTTGATGCTTTCGAGTTTTTGTAACTCGCGGCATATCGCTTTATTCATGAATTCATACCCCCTCAAAATTCTTTATGCAACAAATGATTTCACTCCAATCCCTTATGTTGCCTTATACATCCCTATAGGGAATCAAAAACAACATAAACCCAGCCCATCTAGCTTCATGTTGCTTTCTAGGCAATCTTCATAAGCCTAAAGCAACATGAGTCCGCTGTCGTCGCAAATATGTTGCTTATCTTCTATTAAAGCAAGCAAAAGAGCAACATATCCGTCCATGTTTCGTCTTCTTTGTTGCCTTCATGGTATTAGAGTTCAAAAAAGGCAACATATTTGCGATGCAGAAACTCTATTTGTTGCTTTTTATCACAAAATGGGAAATTGGAATGAATAATTCTGATATGATTGTTTGAAAATAGACTTTTCAATGGTGAAATAAGCTTATCACATAGGGAAATGGATTGCAAGGGATTTCGCTTGCTTCTTTGAAAAGCATTCATTTTCTCCCCCGTGAAGCGAATTCGAAATTGCGCAGCAATTTCTCATGTTCGCGGCATTCGCCGCAAACATTTTCGCGCAATAAAAAGCACCCAGTTGCAAGCAAGCTTGCACTGGGCACTTTATTATTGCGCTTATTCGCTTCTCATTACTCGCGACTAGTCGCTTTCATTACTCGCATTTACTCGATGATGGTAGCAACACGTCCGGAACCAACGGTACGGCCACCCTCACGGATAGCGAAGGTAAGACCCTGCTCCATAGCGATGGGATGGATCAGCTCGATGGTCATCTCAACGTTATCACCAGGCATGCACATCTCAACACCTGCAGGCAGGTTGCAAACGCCGGTAACGTCGGTAGTTCTGAAGTAGAACTGAGGACGATAGTTGTTGAAGAAAGGAGTATGACGGCCACCCTCATCCTTGGTAAGAACGTACACCTGAGCGGTGAACTTCTTGTGGCACTTTACGCTACCGGGCTTAGCCAGCACCTGGCCACGCTCGATCTCAGTTCTCTGAACGCCACGAAGCAGAGCGCCGATGTTATCACCAGCCATAGCCTCGTCAAGCATCTTACGGAACATCTCGATACCGGTAACAACGGTCTTCTTGGTCTCTTCCTTGATACCAACGATTTCAACTTCCTCATTGAGGTGAAGGGTACCACGCTCTACACGGCCGGTAGCAACGGTACCACGACCGGTAATGGTGAATACGTCCTCGACAGGCATAAGGAAAGGCTTGTCGGTGTCACGCTGAGGATCAGGAATGTAGGAATCAACGGTGTCCATAAGCTCCATGATCTTGTCGCCCCACTCGCTGGAGGGATCTTCAAGAGCCTTCAGAGCGGAACCCTTGATGATAGGGCAATCGGTGAAGTCGTACTCTTCAAGCTGCTCGGTGATCTCCATCTCAACGAGCTCAAGAAGCTCGGGATCGTCAACCATGTCGCACTTGTTCATGAATACTACGATGTAAGGCACGCCTACCTGACGGGAAAGAAGGATGTGCTCCTTGGTCTGTGCCATAACGCCATCGGTAGCTGCTACAACGAGGATAGCACCGTCCATCTGAGCTGCACCAGTGATCATGTTCTTTACATAGTCAGCGTGGCCAGGGCAGTCAACGTGTGCATAGTGTCTCTTCTCGGTCTGATACTCAACGTGAGCGGTAGAAATGGTGATACCACGCTCTCTCTCTTCAGGAGCCTTATCGATGTTCTCGAAGTCTACCTTCTCATTTCCAGGAACTCTCTCAGCAAGAACCTTGGTGATTGCTGCAGTCAGAGTGGTTTTACCATGGTCAACGTGGCCGATGGTACCAATGTTACAATGGGCTTTGGTTCTTTCAAATTTAGCTTTTGCCATTACTTGAATCCTCCTTAAACGAATCTGTTTTTACTCGCCGAAGTGGTTATCCCGCACTTCGGCGTGATTTACTCGGCTATCCCTAATTATATAAAACTTGGGATGTTTTTTCAAGAAAAACTTTTGAAAGTTGCATATTTCTTGTCTCCGGAAGGCTTTTGCCCTCCGGAGTACTTGATTTTACGGTATTACTTCTTTGCAGCGAGAACCTTTTCCTGTACGTTCTTGGGAACGGGCTCATACTTTTCGAAGAACATGGAGTAGTTACCACGACCCTGGGTTCTGGAACGCAGGTCGGTGGAATAACCGAACATCTCAGCAAGGGGAACGAATGCACGTACCATCTTACCGCCGCCGATGTCATCCATGCCTTCCACACGGCCACGACGAGAGTTCAGGTCGCCGATCACGTCGCCCATGTACTCTTCAGGCATGGTCACTTCCACCTTCATGATGGGCTCAAGCAACACGGGAGCTGCCTTCTGCATTGCTTCCTTGAATGCCATGGAACCTGCAATGTGGAATGCCATCTCGGAGGAGTCAACCTCGTGGTAGGAACCGTCGTAAACGTTTGCATGAACGCCCAGTACGGGGAATCCGCCAAGGATACCGGCTCCTGCTGCCTCCAGAATACCTTCGCCGACTGCGGGAATATATTCCTTCGGGATCGCACCGCCGACAACGGTGGACTCAAACAGCAACGTAGGAGGCTCGTTGATCAGGATGTTGGCCTTAGGATCAAATTCGAACTTGGTGCAGTTAGCTTCCATGGGCTCGAACTTAACCTTACAATGACCGTACTGACCACGACCACCGGACTGCTTTGCGTACTTGGAATCAACTTCAACTGCCTTGGTGAATGCTTCCTTGTAAGCAACCTGAGGTGCGCCTACGTTTGCTTCCACCTTGAACTCACGAAGCAGACGGTCAACGATGATCTCCAGATGGAGCTCACCCATACCAGCGATGATGGTCTGACCGGTCTCGGTGTTGGTGTGTGCACGGAAGGTAGGATCTTCCTCAGCAAGCTTTGCAAGTGCCTCACCCATCTTGCCCTGACCAGCCTTGGTCTTAGGCTCGATGGCGAGCTCGATAACGGGCTCAGGGAATTCCATGGACTCGAGGATCACGGGATGCTGCTCGTCGCAGATGGTATCACCGGTAACGGTGAACTTAAATCCAACTGCAGCGGCGATGTCGCCGGAGTAAACCTTATCCAGCTCTGCACGCTTGTTTGCATGCATCTGCAGAAGACGGCCTACGCGCTCCTTCTTATCCTTGGAAGAATTGTATACGTAGGAACCGCTGTTGATGGTTCCGGAATATACGCGGAAGTAAGCAAGCTTACCTACGAAAGGATCGCTCATGATCTTGAATGCCAATGCGGAGAAAGGCTCGTCATCGGAAGAATGTCTTACAACCTCGTTGCCCTCCATGTCAGTTCCCTTGATGGGGGGGATGTCAAGAGGCGAAGGCATATACTCGATGATCGCATCAAGAAGCTTCTGAACGCCTTTGTTACGATATGCGGTACCGCAGCATACGGGCACTGCCGTACACTCACAGGTACCCTTTCTCAGAGCGGCCTTGAGCTGCTCCGTGGTGGGCTCTTCGCCCTCAAGGTACATCATGGTCAAGTCGTCATCAAGTTCGCAGATCTTCTCGATCAGCTCCTGATGATACAGCTCTGCCTCGTCAGCCATGTCTCCAAGATCGTCGGTAACGGTGATGTCATCACCCTTCTCGTCGTTGTAGATATAAGCCTTCATCTCGAACAGGTCGATGATTCCCTTGAATTCATCTTCCTTGCCGATGGGGAGCTGCAGAACGATGGCGTTCTTGCCAAGTCTGTTTTTGATCTGCTCTACGCAGCCATAGAAGTTTGCACCCAGGATGTCCATTTTGTTGATGAACGCCATACGAGGAACGTTGTAGGTGTCAGCCTGACGCCATACGTTCTCGGACTGGGGCTCAACGCCACCCTTTGCGCAGAACACGCCAACGGCGCCGTCCAGCACTCTCAGGGAACGCTCAACCTCTACGGTGAAGTCTACGTGACCAGGGGTATCAATGATATTAATACGATGCTCCAGAGCACCCTCCATGGGCTTGGTCTCTTTCTCAAGAGTCCAGTGGCAGGTGGTAGCTGCGGAAGTGATGGTGATACCTCTTTCCTTCTCCTGCTCCATCCAGTCCATGGTGGCAGTACCTTCATGGGTGTCACCGATCTTGTAGTTAATACCGGTATAATACAAGATACGCTCGGTCGTTGTCGTCTTACCAGCATCGATATGAGCCATGATACCAATATTTCTGGTTCTCTCTAATGGATATTCTCTTCCAGCCATTGATTTCCTCCGTTCGTCCTGGTAATACTAGAATCTGTAATGCGCAAATGCCTTGTTTGCCTCGGCCATCTTGTGCATGTCTTCTTTTCTCTTTACTGCATTACCGGTGTTGTTGGACGCGTCAAGGATCTCATTGGCAAGTCTTTCCTCCATGGTCTTCTCGCTTCTCTTACGAGAGAACATGGTCAGCCAGCGAAGGCCAAGGGCCTGACGTCTGTCGGGTCTAACCTCGATAGGTACCTGATAGGTGGCACCACCGATACGTCTGGCCTTTACCTCAAGAACGGGCATGATGTTGTTCATGGCCGTCTCAAATACTTCGATGGCAGGCTTACCGGATTTCTCTTCTACTCTTGCGAATGCGCCGTACACAATCTTCTGAGCTACGCCCTTCTTACCATCCAACATGATGTTGTTGATAAGCTTGGTAACTACCTTATTGTTGTACAGAGGATCCGCCAATACGTCTCTTTTTTGAATATGTCCTTTTCTCGGCACGTTTCTTCCCTCCTTAACAATAAATCAATTCGTTAATTCAACGGTACTCACATGTGTTTCCCCAAGTGTTCGTGCTGTATGTCTGTATCACAGAATTCCAACACAACTTAGTTACGTTTTTGTGGTCCCGGAGCGTACGTTACGCTCCCATTTTGTAAGCTAAGCTTACCTTTTCGCCTTATTTCTTGGCAGCCTTGGGTCTCTTAGCGCCGTACTTGGAACGAGCCTGCTTGCGGTTTGCAACGCCTGCAGTATCCAAGGTACCACGGATGATGTGATATCTGGTACCGGGCAGGTCCTTTACTCTGCCGCCGCGGATCAGAACCACGCTATGCTCCTGAAGGTTGTGGCCTTCACCGGGGATATAGCTGGTCACTTCAATTCCGTTAGAAAGACGAACTCTGGCAATTTTTCTAAGCGCAGAGTTAGGCTTCTTAGGGGTCGTCGTCTTAACTGCGGTACATACGCCACGCTTCTGAGGAGCGGATACGTCGGTAGCCTTCTTGTGAAGAGAGTTGTAACCCTTCTGAAGTGCAGGTGCAGTCGACTTCTTTACGGAAGTCTCACGTCCCTTTCTAACTAACTGGTTAAATGTTGGCATTCTGTTTCACCTCTTTCTTTTTCATATTTTTTACATAGCTGTAACCCCATCAAAACCCTGCCTATCAATCAGGGCTCCTTTGGGGGCACACTCAAATAGTATAAATGTTTCGAAATCCATTGTCAACAACATTTTAAAGGATTTCCTTCAAATAACGCTCCAAAGCGTCCTCCCAGGCAGGCAAACGCTCGAAACCGTTCTCGGTGAGCTTCTCCTTGCTCAGGCGGCTGTTTGCGGGGCGATATGCCTTCGCGCCATATTCCGCCGTCGTCACGGGCTTTACCGTCACGTTCTTTCCGGCCTTTTCAAATATGGCCTTTGCGAACTCATACCAGGAGCAGAACCCCTCGTTCGTCGCATGGTAGATGCCATATTTGTCCGTCTGGATCATGTCCACGAGGAGTCTTGCCAGATCGTAGGTATATGTCGGCGAGCCGTATTGATCGGCAACCACCGTGAGCGAATCATGGGTCTCGGCCAGGCGGAGCATCGTCTTTACGAAGTTCTTTCCGTTCTTGCCAAATGCCCACGCGATGCGGACGATGAAGAATTCATCGAGCTCTTCCCGTACGGCAACCTCGCCCTCGTACTTGGTCTGACCGTAAACGGTCTTGGGGCCGACGGGATCGCCCGGCTCCCAGGGCTTTTCGCCTTCGCCGTTGAACACGTAATCCGTGCTGATCTGGATCATCTTGATCCCAAGCTTTTTGCAGGTTCTCGCGATGTTGCGCGGTCCGTCGGCATTGACCTTGCGGCAGATCGCCTCGTTGTCCTCCGCGGCGTCCACGGCAGTATATGCCGCGCAGTGGATCACCGCGTCAGGGTTCGCCTCGGTGATGACCTTGTCAACGCTTGCCGCGTCGGTAATGTCCATCTCCTCGATGTCCACGCCGATCGCCGTAAGCCCGCGCTTTTCAAGCTCGCGCACGACGTCATAGCCCAGCTGGCCCTTCACTCCGGTAACAAAGACTTTCATGTTTTCTCCTTATAACGAGCGGCCGCCTTTTGGGGCGACCGCTTCGAAGTTGTTATGATAACTAGTGATTTGAGTTTAGTTCTCGGATCCTTCCTCTGCGACCGTGATCATATTGATCTCGGGATTTTCCTCGCCGTCCTCGGACAGGGAGATCATCATATTGTCGTCAGAAAGTGCATCCGTGGAAAGCACGGTATTGCGATAACGCTTCATGCCGGTACCAACGGGGATCAGCTTACCGATGATCACGTTCTCCTTCAGACCGATGAGCGGATCAACCTTACCCTTGATGGCTGCTTCCGTAAGAACCTTCGTGGTCTCCTGGAAGGATGCCGCTGACATGAAGGAGTTGGTGGCAAGGGCTGCCTTGGTGATACCAAGCATAACCTGCTTGCCCTCTGCGGGCGTCTTGCCTTCCTTAACGAGCTCTTCGTTCATGTCCTCGAAATCAAGGACGTCAACCAAAGTGCCGGGAAGGAACTCGGTGTCGCCGCTGTCCTCGATGCGCGTCTTCTTCAGCATCTGACGAACGATCACTTCAATGTGCTTGTCCGCAATGTCTACACCTTGCAGACGGTAAACTCTCTGAACCTCGCGGAGCATGTAATCCTGTACGGCGCGGATACCCTTGATCTTTAACAGGTCATGAGGGTTTACGCTACCTTCGGTCAACTCATCGCCGGCCTCAAGAACCTGGCCGTCGAGCACCTTGATGCGGGAGCCGTAAGGGATCAGATATGCCTTGGATTCCCCGGTCTCCTCATTGGTGATCACAACTTCACGCTTCTTCTTGGTGTCACGGATCTCAGCCTTGCCGCCGAACTCTGCGATGATCGCAAGACCCTTGGGCTTACGAGCCTCGAACAGCTCCTCTACACGAGGAAGACCCTGGGTAATGTCATCACCTGCCACGCCGCCGGTGTGGAAGGTTCTCATGGTCAGCTGGGTACCAGGCTCACCGATGGACTGTGCGGCAATGATGCCGACTGCCTCACCGACCTGTACGGCCTCACCGGTTGCCATGTTGGCACCATAGCACTTTGCGCAGATACCGAACTTGGAGCGGCAGGTCAGGATGGTACGGATCTTAACTTCCTGGATGGGATTGCCATCCTTGTCAACGCCTACGGTCAGGATCTTCTTTGCTCTGGTGGGCGTGATCATGTGATTGTGCTTCACGATCATGTTGCCATCCTTGTCGAAGATATCTTCGCAGGTGAATCTTCCGGTAATACGGTCCTTTAAGCTCTCGATGGTTTCCTTACCGTCGGTGAACGCTTTCACGATCATGCCGGGGATGGGATCATCCTTGCTCTTGCGGCAGTCCGTCTCACGAATGGAAAGCTCCTGAGATACGTCAACCATTCTTCTGGTCAGGTAACCGGAGTCTGCGGTACGCAGTGCGGTATCGGACAGACCCTTACGAGCACCGTGTGCGGACATGAAGTACTCCAGTACGTCCAAGCCTTCACGGAAGTTCGACTTAATGGGCAGCTCGATGGTACGACCGGTGGTATCTGCCATCAGTCCACGCATGCCGGCCAGCTGCTTGATCTGCTGGTTGGAACCACGCGCACCGGAGTCAGCCATCATGAAGATGTTGTTGTACTTATCCAGGCCCTTGAGCAGCACCTCAGTGAGCTCATGGTCGGTCTCGTTCCAAGTCTCAACGACTGCACGATAACGCTCTTCCTCGGTGATGAGACCGCGGCGGAAGTTTGCGGAAATCTTGTCAACGGTTGCCTGTGCGTCAGCCAGCATCTGAGGCTTCTGTGCAGGCACGGTCATGTCGGAAATGGATACGGTCATGGCCGCTCTGGTGGAATATTTATATCCGATCGCCTTCACGTCGTCCAAAACTTCTGCAGTTCTGGATGCGCCGTGGGTATTGATGACCTTCTCAAGGATCTGCTTTAACTGCTTCTTGCCAACGTGGAAGTCAACTTCAAGCTTTAACAGATCTTCGGGAGTCGTTCTTTCTACAAAGCCAAGGTCCTGAGGGAGGATCTCGTTGAAGAGGAACCGTCCAAGCGTGGATTCCACGTTGCCGGTCACTTCGTTGCCGTCAGCATCCTTCTTGGTCACGCGAACGGTAATCTTGGAATGCAGCGTGATCACCTGGTTCTCATATGCCAGGATGGCTTCGTTCACGCTCTTGAAGAACTTCCCTTCGCCGATGGCGCCGGGTCTCTCCTGAGTCAGGTAGTAAATACCAAGTACCATATCCTGCGAAGGCACTGCCACGGGGCCGCCGTCGGAAGGCTTGAGCAGGTTGTTGGGCGAAAGCAGGAGGAAACGACACTCTGCCTGTGCCTCAACGGAAAGAGGAAGGTGCACTGCCATCTGGTCGCCGTCGAAGTCGGCGTTGAATGCGGTACATACAAGGGGATGGAGCTTGATTGCCTTACCCTCTACCAGAATGGGCTCAAATGCCTGGATACCAAGTCTGTGCAATGTAGGTGCACGGTTCAGCATTACGGGATGCTCCTTGATGACTTCCTCGAGCACGTCCCAAACCTGGGTGTCCAGTCTCTCCACTAATTTCTTTGCGTTCTTAATGTTCTGGCTGATTCCCTTAGCCACAAGCTCCTTCATAACGAAGGGCTTGAACAGCTCGATCGCCATCTCCTTGGGAAGGCCGCACTGATAAATCTTCAGTTCGGGACCAACCACGATAACGGAACGGCCGGAGTAGTCAACACGCTTACCAAGAAGGTTCTGACGGAAGCGTCCGGACTTACCTTTAAGCATGTCGGACAGGGACTTGAGCGCTCTGTTTCCAGGGCCGGTCACGGGTCTGCCGCGGCGACCGTTGTCGATCAGTGCGTCCACAGCCTCCTGAAGCATTCTCTTCTCGTTGCGTACGATGATGTCGGGCGCACCGAGCTCAAGAAGTCTCTTCAGACGATTGTTTCTATTGATGATCCTTCTGTACAGGTCGTTCAGGTCGGAGGTTGCAAAACGTCCGCCGTCGAGCTGTACCATGGGACGAAGATCAGGGGGGATGACGGGAATTACGTCCATCACCATCCACTCAGGCTTGTTCTGGGAGCCACGGAAGGCTTCCACAACCTCAAGGCGCTTTACGATGCGGGCACGCTTCTGGCCGGTGGACTCTGCAAGTCCCTCGCCAAGCTCAGCCGCTTCCTTCTCCAGGTCGATCGCCTGAAGGAGCTCCTTGATGGCCTCAGCACCCATGCCAACGCGGAACTTGTTGCCATAGGTCTCTCTTGCGCTCTGATATTCCTTCTCGGAAAGGATCTGCTTATATTCCAGATTGCTCTCGCCGGGATCGAGCACAATGTAAGAAGCGAAATACAGCACCTTCTCCAGCACGCGGGGAGACAGATCCAGGATCAGTCCCATTCTGCTGGGGATGCCTTTGAAATACCAAATGTGGGACACGGGAGCAGCGAGCTCGATGTGACCCATGCGCTCTCTGCGGACGCTTGCCTTGGTGACTTCCACGCCGCATCGGTCGCAGACCACGCCCTTGTAGCGGATCTTCTTATACTTACCACAATGACACTCCCAGTCCTTCTGGGGTCCAAAAATCTTCTCACAGAACAGGCCGTCTCTTTCAGGCTTCAAGGTTCTGTAGTTGATGGTTTCGGGCTTTGTCACTTCGCCGTGAGACCACTCGCGGATCTTCTCCGGCGATGCCAGGCCAATCTTGATCGCGTCGAACGTCATGGCCTGATAATTATCCTTGTTCAATTCTGGCATTGATGGCACTCCCTTTCTGCTAATCTGCTTTCATGGTTCTTCGATCACTCATCTGTGTCGTCAAAGGAATCCTCGCTGTAATCGTCGTATGAGAAATCCCCTTCCGGTTCAGCGTCCACGAACTCGCCGTCTTCGCTGAATTCCTTGGTGCCATATCCAAGCGCCCCAAGCGTATTAGCATCATAATCATTGTATTTGCGGTCATCATCAAGATCAAAACGGTACTCGGTATCGCCATAATCGATGTTTTCCATGATCTGGACTTCCTCGCCGTCCTCGCCGAGCACTCTCACGTCAAGGCCGAGTGCCTGGAGCTCCTTAAGGAGCACCTTGAAGGACTCAGGGATACCTGCGGGAGGAATGTTGTCACCCTTGATGATCGCTTCATAGGTCTTCACACGACCGATCACGTCATCGGACTTCACGGTCAAGATCTCCTGCAGCGTGTAGGATGCGCCATAAGCCTCCAGGGCCCAAACCTCCATCTCACCGAAACGCTGTCCGCCGAACTGTGCCTTACCACCCAGAGGCTGCTGGGTAACCAGGGAGTACGGGCCGGTAGAACGAGCGTGGATCTTATCGTCTACCAGGTGGTGGAGCTTCAGGTAATGCATGTGACCAATGGTAACGGGGCTGTCGAAGAACTCACCCGTGCGGCCGTCGCGCAGACGAACCTTACCGTCTCTGGAGATGGGCACGCCCTTCCAAAGCTTTCTGTGCTCGCGGTTCTCGGAAAGATATGCCAGCACTTCGGGAAGAAGCTCTGCCTTATGCTTGCTCTCGAAGGTTTCACCCTTCCAAGGCTTTCCGTCAGCCGTAGTAGTCAGACCATCTGCCTTCCACTGCTTTGCCTCAGCGGCATCGAAAGGAAGGTTTGCATAATCATTGGCAAGATCCAGCGTATCCATGATGTCATGCTCGTTTGCGCCATCGAATACGGGGGTTGCCACGTTGAAGCCAAGTGCCTTTGCAGCCAGGGAGAGATGGATCTCAAGCACCTGACCGATGTTCATACGAGAAGGCACGCCCAAAGGATTCAGCACGATGTCCAAAGGACGTCCGTTGGGCAGATAAGGCATATCCTCCACGGGAAGCACGCGGGAAACCACACCCTTGTTACCGTGACGACCTGCCATCTTATCACCGACGGAGATCTTTCTCTTCTGAGCAATATAGATGCGAACGGTCTGGTTTACGCCGGGAGACAGCTCGTCGCTGTTCTCGCGGGTGAACACCTTTGCGTCCACGACAATACCATATTCACCATGAGGAACCTTCAGGGAAGTGTCACGCACCTCTCTTGCCTTCTCACCGAAGATGGCGCGAAGGAGACGCTCCTCTGCGGTCAGCTCGGTCTCGCCCTTCGGCGTTACCTTACCAACCAAAATGTCACCGGCGCGAACCTCCGCACCGATGCGGATGATCCCGCGATCATCCAGATCCTTTAATGCGTCATCACCAACGCCGGGAACGTCACGAGTGATCTCCTCGGGACCAAGCTTGGTGTCACGCGCTTCTGCTTCATATTCCTCGATGTGTACGGAAGTATATACGTCCTCCTGCACAAGTCTTTCGGAAAGCAAAACTGCATCCTCGTAGTTGTAACCTTCCCAGGTCATGAAGCCGATCAGAGGGTTCTTACCAAGAGCAAGCTCACCCTGAGAGGTGGAGGGACCGTCTGCGATCACCTGTCCGGCTTCCACGTGGTCACCCTTGAATACGATGGGCTTCTGGTTGTAGCAGTTCGACTGGTTGGAGCGCGAGAACTTCGTCAGATGATACTCCTCGCTGCCGCCCTCGTCATAGTTCATGCGGATCATGTCGGAAGCAACGTAGTCCACGGTGCCGGCCTTCTTGGCAACAACACAGACACCGGAGTCCACTGCCGTCTTCACTTCCATACCGGTACCAACAACGGGCGCCTCGGTAAGGAGAAGGGGCACTGCCTGACGCTGCATGTTCGATCCCATCAGTGCACGGTTTGCATCGTCGTTCTCAAGGAACGGGATCAGGGCCGTTGCAACGGAGAACACCATCTTAGGAGACACGTCCATGTAATCGAACATCTCCTTGGGATATGCCTGCGTCTCCTCACGGTAACGACCGGAAACCATGTTACGAACGAAATGACCCTTTTCATCCAAAGGCTCGTTCGCCTGTGCTACGTGATAATTATCCTCTTCGTCTGCGGTCATGTAGATAACCTCATCCGTTACGCGAGGATTCTTGGGATCCTTCTTGTCGATCTTACGATAAGGTGCCTCAACGAAGCCATATTCATTGATCCTTGCATAGCTTGCAAGGGAGTTGATCAGACCGATGTTGGGACCTTCAGGGGTCTCAATGGGGCACATTCTTCCATAGTGAGAATAATGTACGTCACGAACCTCGAATCCGGCACGGTCTCTGGACAGACCGCCGGGACCCAGTGCGGAGAGACGACGCTTATGCGTTAGCTCGCCCAGAGGGTTATTCTGATCCATGAACTGGGACAGCTGGGAACTTCCGAAGAACTCCTTCACTGCTGCAGTCACGGGCTTGATGTTGATCAGGTTCTGAAGAGAAATCTCCTCAGTGTCATGCGTGGTCATGCGCTCGCGCACCACTCTCTCCATTCTGGAAAGACCAATGCGGTACTGGTTCTGAAGCAGCTCACCTACGGCACGGATACGTCTGTTGCCAAGGTGGTCGATGTCATCGTCCTTGCCAAGGCCCCACTCCAAATGCATGTTGTAGTTGATGGACGCGAAAATGTCCTCCGTGGTGATGTGCTTGGGAACAAGCTCATGCACGTTCTTCTCCAGCGCCTCCCAAAGTGCCTCGGGATCGTCGCTGTACTGCTCAAGGATATTCTTGAGTACGGGATAATAAACCAATTCATGGATGCCCAGTTCTCTGGGATCGCACTCCACAAAATTGGTAAGGCTAACCATCATGTTGGAAAGAACCTTAACGTTTCTCTCCTCCGTCTGGATCACAACGAAAGGAACTGCTGCGTTTTGGATCGCGTCAGCAAGCTCTGCAGTCACCTTCGTGCCCTTCTCGGCGATCACGTCGCCATTGATGGGATCCACTACGTCCTCAGCGAGGATCTGATGACGGATGCGGTTACGAAGCGCAAGCTTCTTATTGAATTTATAACGTCCAACCTTTGCGAGGTCATAACGACGAGGGTCAAAGAACATCGCCTTGATCAGGCTGTCAGCACTCTCAACGCTGAGAGGCTCGCCGGGACGGATCTTTTTGTACAGCTCAAGTAAGCCCTCCTCATAATTCGTAGCAGGGTCTTTCTCAAAGCTTGCCTGGATCTTCGGCTCATCGCCAAACAGGTCAAGGATTTCCTCATTGGTGCCGATGCCAAGCGCACGGATCAGCACGGTAATGGGCACTTTTCTGGTACGGTCCACGCGAACGTAGAACATGTCGTTGGAATCCGTCTCATACTCCAGCCATGCGCCGCGGTTCGGGATCACGGTGCAGGAAAAGAGCTTCTTTCCCAGTTTATCATGGGTAATAGCGTAGTAAATGCCGGGGGAACGAACCAGCTGGCTAACAATGACACGCTCTGCGCCATTGATGATGAAGGTACCGGTGGCGGTCATCAGGGGCAGATCCCCCATGAAGATCTCATGCTCCACGATCTCCATCTCTTCCTTCTTGATGTAAAGGCGAACCTTTACCTTCAAGGGAGCTGCGTAGTTAGCGTCTCTTTCCTTGCACTCCTCGATCGAGTACTTGACGTCATCCTCGCACAGCTTAAAATCGACAAACTCAAGACTCATGGATCCGCCGTAGTCCTCGATGGGAGAAATGTCATCAAACGCTTCCTTCAGACCTTCCTTCAAGAACCACTCATAGGAGTCCTTCTGAACTTCAATGAGGTTCGGCATCTGAAGCGTCTCTTCCCGTCTTGAGTAACTCATACGCATAACCTTGGATCCGGCAATTGGGCGTATTCTGTTCTTTTCCATTGACGTTTTACCCCGTTCTTTCCGATTCTTTTTGCACTATTTTCGGCATTTTTGCGCACAAAAAGCCCAATACACGACAATAGTGCGTCTATCATGATAACACAAGAGGGGATCTAAGTCAAGAATTATTTTGAGAGAATAGAAAGAAAAAATTTAGCCCCGCGGGAACCGCGGGGCCATAAGATTTTTTAGAAAAATTACTTAAGGGTAACCTTAGCGCCAACTTCCTCGATCTTCTTCTTGATCTCCTCAGCCTCTTCCTTGGTTGCGCCTTCCTTAACCATCTTAGGAGCGCCATCTACAAGATCCTTAGCTTCCTTCAGGCCAAGACCGGTGATCTCACGAACAACCTTGATAACCTTAACCTTCTCTGCGCCAACCTCGGTCAGCTCAACGTCGAACTCGGTCTTCTCCTCAACCTCTGCTGCGGGACCAGCTGCTGCTACAACAACGCCTGCTGCTGCAGATACGCCAAACTCCTCCTCACAAGCCTTTACAAGATCATTCAGTTCCAAAACAGTCATCTCTTTGATCGCGTCGATCATTTCCTGAGCAGTTAACTTTGCCATGTTTTTTTCCTCCATTTTTCATTTGATAAGTTTCTTTGTCATGCCGGACGGGCCGGCCGTTTCATGCAGAATTCAAACAGATTATTCTGCTGCAGCTGCTGCTGCGCCTGCGCCGCCTTTTTCTGCCACCTGGTTGATGACGCGGGCAAAATTCGTGATGGGGCTTTGCAGACTTCCAAGCAATTTGGAAATGAGCACTTCCCTCGAAGGGATGCTTGCGATCGCCTGCATTCCCTTTGCATCGTAGAAGTTACCTTCCACAACACCAGCCTTGATTTCCAGCTTGTCAGCCTTCTTAGCGAACTCAGCAAGAATTCTCGCGGGCGCGGTTGCGTCGGTGGTGGAGATTGCTGCTGCGCTGGGGCCTTCAAGATAAGGGGTCAGGGACTCGAAATCAGTTCCCTTGAACGCACGAACCATCATGGTGTTCTTGTAAACCTTGTAAACAATGCCTGCTTCACGCAGCTGCTTACGAAGCTCGGTGTCCTGCTCAACGGTAAGTCCGCGGTAATCCACCAGAACAACAGACTGTGCATCCTTGACATGTGCGGAAATCTCTTCCACAACGGGAGCCTTTAACTCAATCTTTGCCATTTTGCTACCTCCTTATAGATTTTTCGCCGAAAGGAGTCGGTATGATATGAAAAAGCCTTCCTGCAAAAGACAGGAAGGCGTGAAATCATAATTGAAACTCACTCTCCTCGGCAGGCGTTTTTCTTCTTATGCCCTCGCGGGCACCTGCTGTCTTCGGCATTTGTCATTACGACCTTGTTAGAATATCACGACAAGCCATGCTTGTCAATAGATATTTAGAACTTCGCTACGCTCACCTTTACGCCAGGGCCCATGGTGCTGGTCAGGGTAATGCTCCTTAAGTACTGACCCTTCAGTGCGCTGGGCTTAGCCTTTACGATGGCATCCATCAGTGCGGTGAAGTTCTCCTGCAGAGCCTCCTCGGTGAAGGAAGCCTTACCAACGGGAACGTGCACGATGTTGGTCTTGTCAAGTCTGTACTCGATCTTACCAGCCTTGATGTCAGCGATGGCCTTGGCAACGTCCATCGTTACGGTACCAGCCTTGGGGTTGGGCATGAGGCCCTTAGGTCCAAGGATCTTACCAAGACGTCCAACCACGCCCATCATGTCAGGGGTAGCTACTACTACGTCGAAATCAAGCCATCCGTCGTTCTGGATCTTCGGGATCAGCTCGTCGCCGCCAACATAATCAGCACCTGCAGCCTCTGCCTCGTTTACCTTGTCTCCCTTTGCGAAAACCAGTACCCTTACGGTCTTACCAGTTCCGTTCGGAAGAACAACGGCACCACGGATCTGCTGCTCAGCGTGACGTCCGTCACAACCGGTTCTGATATGTACTTCGATCGTCTCATCAAATTTCGCAACTGCGGTCTTCTTTACCAGTGCGATTGCTTCAGCGGGCTCATAGAAAGTTGCTCTGTCAACTAACTTTGCAGCCTCTGCATATTTCTTACCATGCTTCATGATTCATCCTCCTATAGGTTCTAACGACAACCAAGGTTGTCTCCCAAAATATTAACAGTTACTCTTCTACAACGATACCCATGCTGCGTGCAGTGCCGGCGATCATGCTCATTGCCGCCTCAATGCTGCCTGCGTTCAGATCGGGCATCTTCAGCTCAGCGATCTCACGAACCTTAGCCTTGGAAATCGTAGCGACCTTGGTCTTGTTGGGAACGCCGGAACCGGACTTAATGTTGCAAGCCTTCTTCAGAAGGACTGCTGCAGGGGGAGTCTTCGTAATAAAGCTGAAGCTTCTGTCTGCGTAAACGGTGATCACAACAGGGATGATCACGTCACCCTTATCTGCTGTTCTTGCGTTGAACTGCTTCGTGAATTCAACGATGTTGACACCATGCTGACCCAGTGCGGGACCAACCGGGGGAGCTGGCGTTGCCTTGCCGGCAGGAATCTGTAACTTAATGTATCCTGTAACTTTTTTTGCCATGTTGGCACCTCCTATTATGTGGTAAATCGGCGCAGTGTGCGGGGATCCGCTCCTGCTCCCACTCTATATTTTGCAGGGCAAGCCCTGAAAAATATCAAAACAGTTACTCGAGCTTTCTAATCGAGTTTTCTGACTTCCGCGAAGCTGATCTCCACGGGGGTCTCTCTTCCGAAGAGCTCTACGTTGATGGTTGCGGTCTGCTTGCCCATGTCGAGCTTGTGAACCTTGCCAACCGTATCCTTCCAAACGCCTGCAATGATCGCGATCGTGTCGCCCTCTTTGAAATCGATGGCGATGGTGCCGTTCTTTGCGGCTTCCGTCTGGATGCCAAGAGACCGGATCTCAAGATCCGTCAGGGGAACGGGCTTGCTTCCCGGGCCAACAAAACCAGTCACGCCACGCGTGTTGCGGACCACGTACCAGGTTTCGTCATTCATGTCCATGTTCAGGAGCACGTAGCCGGGGAACATCTTCTTTTGAACAACGCTCTGCTTTCCGTTCTTCACCTCAACCACGTCCTGAAGGGGAACGCGAACCTCGAGGATCATGTCTGCAAGACGAGGATTGTTCTCGATCGTTTTCTCAATGTTGGCCTTGACCTTATTCTCATACCCGGAATAGGTATGAACAACGTACCACTTTGCCTCTGCCATAGTTCTTAACCTCTCCTAATCTTCATCATTTTTACGACGCCATTCTTACGGCGACGCAGGATCACGCATTACAGTGATGCCAGGAAATTCACGCCATACTTGAAAACATAATCAAGAAACGCAATGATAAGTCCTAAAATGATCGAGATGACTGCTACTACGACAGACTGCTTGATCGTCGACTTTCTGTCAGGCCAAGTAATCTTCTTATACTCAGACTTCAGTCCCTTCCAAAAGCTGGGCTTTGCCTGCTTTTCCGAAGAATCTCCCATAATAACCTCCTAAAATGAAGCGCTCTTACTTGGTTTCCTTGTGAACGGTATGAGTCTTGCAGAATCTGCAGTACTTCTTGATCTCCATTCTGTCGGGATGGGTCTTCTTATCCTTGGTAGTATTGTAGTTACGCTGTTTGCATTCCGTGCATGCCAGAGTGATTTTTGTACGCATTTTTCTACCTCCACGTATCTTTTTACAACGGTATTTTTAGTCAAAAAAAAAGAGCTAAAATTCTTCTCGCTTGACTACTATACCACGTACCCCGCAGATCCGTCAATCATTTTTTAGCTCTTTTCAAAATTTTCTTTTATGATATTATTCCGCCGCCAGCTGACCCTTTACCATTTCCAGCGCCGCCGCGATCACCTTGTCCATGTCATAGTAGCGGTACTGGCCGAGCCTTCCGCCAAAGAGAACGTTCTTCTCCTTCGCCGCCAGCTCCTGATACTTGGCAAAAAGTGCGTTGTTCCGATCGTCGTTGATGGGATAATATGGCTCATCTCCCCGCTTCCAATCGGCTGGATATTCCTTCGTGATCACGGTGCCCTTTCCCGTTCCGAATTCAAAGTGCTTGTGCTCGATGATCCTCGTGTAAGGCACCTGTCTTTCCGTGTAGTTCACCACGGCATTGCCCTGGTAATTGTCACAGTCCGGAAGCTCTTCCTCTTCAAAGCGAAGGGAACGATACTGCAGCTCGCCGAGTTCATATCCAAAATACGCATCGATCATGCCGGTGTAGAGCACCCTGTCGAAGGTGTCACCCCGATCGGAGCTCTCCAGCTCCCCGCTACAGTTGATGCCACCCCTGCCCGGAACCTTCGCACCGGTGGATGCGACAAATTCCTTATAGGTTACGCCCAGCTTCACCGGCGTCCCTTCCAAAAGCTTTTCCACGATCGCCGTGTAGCCGCCCTCAGGGATCCCTTGGAATCTGTCCGTAAAATAATTATTGTCATAGGTAAAGCGAACGGGCAATCTTCTAATAATGAAAGCAGGGAGATCTTTACAGTCCCTTCCCCATTGCTTTTCCGTATAGCCCTTGACAAGCTTTTCATACACGTCACGTCCCACGAGGGAAAGCGCCTGCTCCTCGAGGTTTTGCGGATTCTCTATGCCACACTCCGCACGCTGCGCTTCAATGATCGCCTTCGCCTCTGCAGGAGTCTTGATCCCCCACATCTTGCTAAAGGTGTTCATGTTAAAAGGAAGGTTGTAAAGCTCGTCGCCATAAACCGCGACCGGCGAATTCACAAAATGATTGAAGCTTGCGAACTGGTTTACGTAATCCCAGATCGCCTTGTCGGAGGTGTGGAAGATGTGTGCGCCGTACTTATGCACCTGAATGCCTAACTGCTCTGCCGTATATGCATTGCCGGCCACGTGCTTTCTTTGATCGATGCACAGGCACTTCTTTCCCGCCTTCTTCATTTCATGGGCAAAAACCGCGCCGAAAAGCCCGGCTCCCACGATCAGATAATCATATCTCATAGGATGTCCCTCACACTTTCGGCTTCTTCTTCGCCTTGTACTTTTCAAGCTGCGCAAGATCGTCCATAAGGCTTAAGATCTTATCGCGGCCATCGTCATTCAGTTTCATATAATATTGCATCACGCGGTTTTCCAACACGAGCGCACCGAGAGATGCATCCTTTTCTAAATAGGAAAAATCCACGGGATTTAAGGAGAGACGGTCACACATCTTGATGACCGTGCCATATGCCATGCCTTCCACGCCGCGATCCAGCGCCGTGACCAGCGTGCTGTACGGAATGTTCATGTCCAGCGCAAAAGCGCGCACGCTCTTGTACTGACGCAGGATTTCTTTTCTCAGGATTTCTGCCTTTGTCATTCGATCACTCACCTTACTCCCCCCAAGACCACGCAACATATTAAAGGCACCAGATCGCGGATCGCCTTATTTTGCGGGGTCAGCGAAACTTAGTGTATCACTTTTTCAGATCCTTCGCAAGGACTCTTCCCGAAAAAACAATGAAAGAATTACTTAATATCGATTAAAAAGAACCAAACAGCCAAGAAAGCCGCGAGAATATAGGGCAACATGGCCACGGGACGGTGTAAGTTCCCGTGGCGATTGACGTTGCCGCAAAAGAACTGTACGACGCCAAGAAACACGATCGTAAGAAGCATGTGGATCAAATAGATCAAGATCGTTCCGCCATAGGCGGACAGCAAGATCGCGCTCGTGACGAACGCATGACAATCCGCCATGCCGTACATTCTTGAAAAAAGGAGGTACTGCAGGGCCGCAAAGATCAGAAGGTCCCAGACCACTTGAAGATCACGGCCTTGGCGAAGGAGAAGAAGGAGAACTCCCGCCATGGCCGCAAATCCCCATAGGTACCGGTGCACCTGCTTACACTTTACGTCCTCTGCAGTTGCCTTGGCAAAAAAAGCAAGTACAATCCCAAATAAAAGATATTCCAAACAAGTTTTCAGATCTAATATTCCAATTCACCTCCGGCTAGCGTAGCCTTGTCCGAAGCTCATCCAAGATGGTCCCTCGCACCTTGACGGTACAGAGCTGCGGGCGCTCCGTCAGCACCCTCTCTCCCTTATAGGCACGCACAATGATCTCAAACTCTCCATCCTCCTTAAGATCAAGCGGGATACAGAAATACAGCTCCTCCGTGACCTCATCCTGCGGGACGGCATAGACAAAGGTCTGGTCCCAGGACTCTCCTGCCGCTTTGGGCGCATCTGGGGACTCTCCTGTCGCCTTGAATGCCTCAGGGAATTCCACGCAGATCTTGTCCGCATATCCTCTCGCCGTAACATGAAGGATCCCGCTTTCGCCCCGTTTGAACACGGGATCATGGGGAGAAAGAATGCGCGTGACGGTTGCCTTTAGGTCAAACTCTGCCTTGCCGTAGGTGACCGTAACTCTGTTAAAGACCATGTCCCAAGCCGTGACCTCGATTGTCACGTCCCCGTCAAAAAGGTGGATTTCGGGATCATATTCGATCCTGACGATCCCATTTTCATCGCCTTCAAAAACATGGCTGTCCCAATTGTCCTGATTCGTTACCTTGACATTAAGCCCGCAAAGCCCGGAAAGCGCGTCGCTTGCCGTAAAAAGGATTACCCCGTCCGTAAGCGTATCCGCATTGATCACGGACAGCGCCGCAAAATCCTGATTTGCCGTGAGCACAGGTGCTTCTCCGTCCAGCGTGACATATAGCGCCTGCGTCACGTCCGCCTCCCATGCGGAATGGCGGTATGAAGCATCCTCCCCTGCCGCGGCGCCCGGCGTAACGACCACGGTACTGCCGTGCAAAGAGGAAGGAGCAACAAAGCATTGCCAAAACTGATTCCAGGTAAGGTCAGCGCTTCTGGCCGCACCCGAAAGACCCGCATCATAAAGAAGGGCTTTTTCGCCGACGCCCCGCCGAACGAACCTTGAGACGCTTAGTTCCGTCATCCCGACGCCGCTTTGCCCTACGCCAACTTGCCCGGCACTGCTTTGCGCCGTGCCACTTTGCCCAGTGCCACCTTGCCCAGCGCCGCTTTGCGCTTTGCAGCTTTTGGGCAGAATGGTCATGAACCGATAGTCCTGTCCTGGTTCATCCTTCGAAAAATAGAAGGTCTGCTCCGTGATCTGGTATTCTTCCGATGCCTTTCCGTTCACAAAGGATTCAAAGGATAGCCGAAATGGCGTGATGCCGTCCGCCCGGACGAAGCAGGTTCCATCGGGCGCTGTATATACGTTCGCCTCCGAAGGGTCCTGGCAAGTTGCCTCCACCTTTCTGGTAACTACAGGCCACAGGATCCCGTCTGCGGCAGATGCCCCCTTAGAAAGCTTGATATCCGTCGTCGGTCCAACATTTCCTGCGTTGTCCACGGCCGCCAAATGCAGGAAGGACACCTCCGCCGTCAGCGTAAGCCGCAGCGTTGTCTCCCGCAAAAGCTCGCCTGCATTCGTACAATTATGCTCCGTCACGGTCCTCGAAACGACTTGATCGTAAATGTAATAATATCCCGCTATGCCTGTGGTAAGGACATTCTTTGTTACGTTGGAAGTGCTGATCTTCTCGCCTGTTTCGGCGTCGTAAGATTCCACGCGAAACCAATAAGGCGTACCAAAGTCTTTGGGTGCTTCAAAAGAAACGTCCACGATGGAATCCGTAATGGCATCGATCACCGCATGCGCAGGATCTACCTTCTCTGGCGCGGCCAAGTCATTCGCAGCCACGCCCTTAAGCTCGTTTTCTTCTTCCATGCCGATCATGACGGAAGTGATCCTGACACTCCCGTCACCTTCGCAAGCACCTGCTTCCTTCACGCAGCTGATCGCAGCAGGATTCACGTAACTGCTGCCCCCATAAGCAATGGAGGAACCAAGCACCTGCCCCTGCGAATAGCCATACTTACATCCGCCGTTCTCGCCAAACGGACAGATGAGGTCGGATACGATCACGTGATAGGTATGCGTCACGGACGGGCTCCCGTCATCATAGCCGCCAAACCAGGCGAAAACATATCCGCAGAAGCCGCAGACATGCTTTGTCGAATGAACGAACAACTCCCCCGTGCTGCTTTCATAGCACACGTTTCCCCAAGGTTTTGCGCCGCAGCTGTCGTGGATCGCATGAAAATGAACGACATTCTTTTTCGTCACCTTTTGGCAAACAGGGCAGTATTCATCCATGGCAGATGCGGATGCCGCCGCATCATAAAGCCAGCCGTTTACGGAGGACGGCGTTCGGTCGATGCGACAGATGCGCTCCTCCACGTGCTCTTCAAAACATTCAGGCCCATGCACGTGCGAGATCCGACACGCTTCAGAATGCATATGGCGTGTCACAAATCCCGCCTTTCCGCCGACGTAACCGCCACCGCCACCGGCGCTGCCATCCTCACCATTCGAAAAAGCTCCCGTGCCTAACTCCGTCTCGAGTATTCCCTTCTCACCAACCGAGGAACCTCCCGAGACAAGCCCTCCGCTCTCACCATCCGCAAAAGCTCCTGCGACAAGCCCTGTCTCGAGCCCGCCGGCCTCGCCATCCGCAAATTCCGTGGCACCGCCGCCACCGCCTGCGACCAAAAGAAGTCCCTCTCGCTTAGACATGATCCTCGTGGCGCCTCCACCCCTTGCATATGCATCCGCCTTGCCTCCGCCGCCGTATCCGTTTATGCCTCCTACGGTGATCGTCAGCATGTCCCCCTTGGTCAGATAAAGCTTCGCGGTGACCTTTCCGCCTTTTCCGCCTTGCTTCCCATGAGCTTCCTCATTTCCGCCCCTGGCGCCAAAGGCCTCGATCTCATAAAATCCAGTGGACGGAACGACAAAGGTCTGCTTGGCCCCTGAGTAGGAAAACGACCTTGAAAACTTTGCATCCTCTCCGCCAAGGAGTTCGCCAAGTGGCGTAAAATGCGTGCCGTCTTCGGAAACATATGGCTGATAGGCCTTCTTTGTCACATCCAACTGCTCCCAGCGAAGGTCCACTGCTCCCTTCCGATCATTGTCCTCATAATTGTCATAGGACCAGAGCGTGAGCTTGGACCACTTGGCATATAGCGTTACGCTGGTCTTGGCAAGGTAGGTCTCTCCGCCGAACCCGACGGGAGTTTTTTCACACGCTTTATCCTCATACCAGCCGCCGAAATGATAGCCCGTTTTGACTGGCGTCGGCAAAACAATTTCTTCGTTATCGTAGAGCGCCGTAAGCATGTCGACATTGCCGTTTGGAGCCGTAAAAAAGTATTGATCCCCTTTCATCTTTCCGCGAAAGGGCTCTTCCTGGCGCCAACTAAGGAACCTTCTTTGCACGTCCATAGGCGCAATGGTCCCGCCGCCATTTGTCTGAAAGCTCACCCTATGGATGGGTCTTGGTACGAGCTTTTGCGGGTCCGCAAGATAAGAAGATCCATATCCTTTCGTTACTTCCGTGATCCCCTCTTCGCCGTCATAGGTTCCAAAACCCGGGTCGATCCGCAACGTGGAACTCGTGGGTATCCACTGCGCATAAAGGGTCACGTAGCCGCGCGGATCCTTTTGCCTGTTTTCATCCAAATAATTATATTCCGTGAGATTTAGGATCTCCTGCCCGTCCGCGAAGGCCGTGCCGCTCCCGTCAGGCTCCGTGTTCCAGCCGTCGAAGGTATATGACCTTCGCGAAAAGGAGCATAAGGTCAGGTGCGTCACCGGCTCTACCGTCCGTCCCTCAAACTCCTCCTTGTTGTCATAGGAATGGAAGGACGGCAGCATCCGTCCCTGGACGTCAACATATCCGCCTTCTCCGTCAGGAACGCCACCATTTCCGTCATAGACCACGACATATCTGTTCGGCGAAACCTGTTTGCAAACATGGGGCTTCGCATATCCCTCGTTCTCCAAATGATGACATGTCGGGTTGGGGCACAGATAATAGTATCCATAATCCACGTTGAGGTATCGAAGCGTTTCAATCCGATCCTTGGCGGCATATACAAAGACATCCAGCACAGGTTCCCCGCAATCCGCGCAATAACTGATCCATCCGGAATAATACGCGCCATTGCAGATGTCATCGCCAACGCGGATCCCAGCCCATTCACTTTTTTTGTTTTTCGAGTGAATACATCTGCCATTTTTTTGCCGAACGACCCATTTACCGACTGGAATCTCTCCCGTCCTTCGGACATCATAATAGTGCTCTCCGATTGAAAGATCACGAAGCTGCGACTTGATCCCAGTCTCCACCGTCGTTCCATAGGGCAGCCAATAGCTTGGAGAAGTCCCACTTCGGGTATATTCCTTGTAGCCATGCCAGACATAGCTGGTCTCCCCAATGTTTCTGTCCACTGGCAGAGGCTGTGAGATCGTGAAAAACTTTCGCCACGTGCCATCTGTATCCTCGTAGTAATATGGGATGACATATGGGTTGTCCAGCATGCTCTCCTGCGCACACACCTTCGCCGCAGGAAGCAATATAAACATAAAAATGATCAGAGCAAGCGCTTGTGCTAAGCTTTTTATCCCCTTTGCCTTCAGATACTTCATATCTTCTCCCTTCCAAGTATCCGGGGCATGCAAGCGCTGATCAGTCTTTAGGCGTGCGCCACGGATCACTCCTTATTCTTGTTACACTTACTACAATAAGTTCTGGTGACATCAACCCACTCCAAGAGTTCCTCATCAAACACCTGATAGGTGGCCGTCACGTAATGATGTCTGTTTTCACACTGCGAATAATCCTCTTCAATCAGGAAATAGTCGCACTCCGAACAATCAATCCGATATTCGTCCGGCTCCAGACAATCTCCCTCTCGTACCAAGGTTTTGGACAGATTGTGTTCTGCCAGTGGCATCGTCTGATGCTTTTCACGGCCGCAAACCATGCAGTGCCAGCAATAATCGCCGGGCGTGGTGCAGGTTGATGCCTGCCATACATACCCCTCGTCATAAATATGACCATTTGCGCATGGATCTGCCGGCGCGGAAGTGGGCGTCGTGGTGTTTGCAGGCACGGAGCTTGGCGCTGAGGTGTTTGTCGGCGTTGAAGTTGGCGCCGTAGTGTTCACAGGTGCAGACGTAGACGCGCCTGGAACTGGCGTCGGCGCTGGCGTTGCACTTGCTGACGGTGCTGGCGTCGTTTTGGGCGCAGGCGTCGCAGATGCGGCTGGTGGTGCAGACGCACTCGGTGTTGCACTCGCACTCGGCAAGGGCGTCGACTGACCTTCTTGCGTCGCACTCGCCGTTGGCGTCACGCCAGGTTCCCCAGAAGCTATCGGCGTCTCACCTTCCTCCGTAGGCTGGCTGGCCATTTCATGGCTCTCCTCCACGACAGGTGGCTTCGTTCCGTCATCGCTTCCCTCTCCTGCGGGCGTCCCCGTTTCACCAAGACTTGCTTCTCCAGAAGGCGTAGTCGCCTCTTCCCTCGGAAGATATACGTCGCGCCCCGACTGCTCGAGGACCTCCGGAACCAAGGCAGTGCTTTGCGCACGTTGATCCGTCCTCTGCTCATCAGAAGCATGTTCTCCCTCATCAAGCTTCTGTTTCTGACCGCTACTTCCGCCGCAGTTCCCGCATCCGCAAAGGAGCAAAAGCATTACCACCATCACCAAAGTTCCAAACTTCTTTCCCATTTTCCGTCTTCCTCCAAACCATTCCCCGTAAATCAATTGCCAATCATACAGCTCTTTTTTCAGTCTCAGGATCTCCCTGGCGTTCTCCAGACCTTCACGACGCGAAGCGTCCCTTGATCCAGCCTGGAATAAAAGTCCTCCACGTCCTCCTTATCCAAAAACACGTTGATCCTCTGCGCTGCCGTCGCCTGATCTTCATTGGGGATTGCAGTGCCCTTACTGTCGAAAACCTGCTGCACGTAAACATTCTCCCAGATCAGAAAGGTGCCTTGCTCTTCTTCGGAGGAATATACATGGATCAGATCTCCTGCGCGCAAAACCCCTCCGACCACCTGGCAAAGATCATCCGCGCGAAACCCTGCGACAACAGGCTCCTTCATTCCTGCCGTAACCTCATCTAAAGGCTGAAACATGCCTGCCGTGAGCACGACGCCCTTTTCGATCGGCGTCCTGGCGATCAAACCATTCACTTCCTCCAAAGTGAGGATTGCCGTTTCGGGCACCACTGCCGCGTCCATTGCTTCTGCGGAAAAATATACCGCACAGTTTTCTTCCGTCACGACTTCCCCTGCCGGGATTTCCTTTGCCGCCACGAAAACTTCCGTCTTCTCATAGGACTGAAGCATGTTCTTTTCCGCATCCAAAAGCGCCACGTAGACTGCTGCCGCCGCCAAAAAAGCGGCCAGGATCGCGCCCGTCCATAGCTTTGCGGCGCGCATTGCATTCGATTGTCTTTTCTTTTGCTCCATAGCTTTCTTGCTCCTTATGTTTCTTCACCAACAATGTCCACCAGTTTTCCCTTCCTGGCGGGAACAATCAATCCCCATATGCCCTTGAGCTCGTAGCTGATCTCTCCGTACACGCCCGTGTGCTCCACGATCTGCCCGTTGGGCGCACGCACCTGACCGAGACTCCCGACGCTTCGTTCCATGCGGCCGCCTGTTATCTTACAGCACTCGACCTGACCGTTTGCGACGTTATATAGCACAAAGCTTTCCAGCGTAACCTTCCCCGAGATCAGCCTTTTGTTTCCGCATTCCCAGTTTTCATCCAGTCCAAGATTGGTTCGAAGCGAACTCTGAAATTGCTCGTAGGACCGCTCCTCATCCGCGATCTTAAGCACATGGCTTGTCCCGTATTCCCGAAGGTCCACCAGGGCGCAGGCCAGCCCCGAGGCCGCCAGCGCATCCTCCACGTAACGCGCGGAAGAACGGACCATCTCCATCTGCAGATGGCTTGTGAGCAAAACAGCCACAAAAAGCGAAAGAAACAGCCCCGAAATGAGCGTGATCTGCCCTTGGTCCGTTTCCTCGAGCCCGCCCCTAGTGCTTCGCCATTGGCACGCTTTTTCCTCAGACACGCTCCTGGTGCTTCGCCGTTGGCACGCTTTTTCCTCAAACACGCTCTCCGTGCTTCGCCTTTGACACGCCTTTTCTTCGAAACCCATTCTAGTGCTTCGCCGTGGACACTCTTTTTTCTTCAAAGGAATGCTCGCCCCCTATCTTTCCGGTGATCCTTAAGGTGATCTCTTCGCCATATGCCACCGGCGTCCTTGTGGTTCCTTCGAGGCTGGCCTCCGTGATCCCTTCTCTTTCCAGTTCAGCGTAAAGGGCAGCTTCATCCTCCGGAGTGAGATATCCAACCGTTTCCATGCGAAGCACATAGCTCCGCGCAAGCTGCCCTGCCATGGTCTTCTTACTGACGAGAGACGCGCAGTCCAGAAATGCGATCATCACGCCAGTCATGGCAAGCACGCAGAGCAAAGCGGCCAGGAGGTCGCCGATGCTTCCCTCCTGCCTTCTCGCTCCGGCCCGCACGACCCTCGTCACCCAGGCTTGCCTGCGCGATGCGCCCATCGCGTAGGCCTTCTCGCGCACGGCCCCTGTCATCCAAGTCAAAACCATGCGACGCACCTCCTAGCGCCCCGTGCCGCCAAGAATGCCATTTGCCTTTGTGGTCATGGAACTTACGATCGTCTGAATGAACGTCGACAGACTATCCTTCATGACTACGCAAAGAAGCAGTGCGATGATGCACAGGCCAACCGTCACCAAAATCCCGTCGATCCCGGGGTCTGTCGCGCTCATGAATCCCTGCGTTTTGCTGCGCATTCTCTCCCTGCACTCCTCCATGCGACTTTCCAGATAAAGCCTAAGGCGCAGCATTGCCAGTTCCATGTTTTCCATTGTCTTTTCGATTCTACTCATTTTCATAACCCTCCATTTTTTGATTATATTTTTTCGGCTAAAAGCCATTTGCAGCCGCGAACATCTGAGTGACGCAGGCATAGAGCACCACGCCCATGATCGCGACCAAGATCCCTAATTGATAAAACGTAACGCTCCGATCGAGCGCCTCTTTTTTCTGCGAAAGCAGCGCCGCCTCCATGTCCTTGATCTGCTCGGAAAGGTCGCTCAGAAGGTCCACGGACTGTCCGGACTGGGTCGCCTGCAAAAGGATCAGGCAAAGGGAATCCAGATAGCGGTTGTCAAACTTTCCCTGAAAACGCGCCAGCGCCTCTTCAAAGTTTGCACGCATCACAAGGTCTCCTGCCAGTTCCAAAAGTGCCTGCTTGAGTCTCCCTTCGCGCACGCTCCCGTAGCTTTCCGCAAGGGCATCCGTGACATATACGCCCGCCCTCGTCTGGATCTCTAAGGAGTGATAGACGAGCTTTATGTCAGAGAGCATGTTCAGATTGTCCCGTCGATTCAGATATAGGAGTAACGCAGTCGGCAGGAAATAAAAACTCACAGCCGCAAGACACGCAGCCGGCACGGAAAATCCAACAAACACCACAAATCCGGCCAGCGCCAGCCCCATCCGAACCAGAAGAAACACCAACGGATCCACTTTCACGCCAAGATGAAACCTGGCGCCATTTTCCTCCAAAAAATGCGCTGTCCGCTCGTAGTATGTCCCCTCACGGCACTTCCTGGCAAGGCGCGAGATCGCATTTCCAAAGCCCGTCCTTGCCCGCATTCCACACACCCTTAGGATCCCGCCAAGCGACAAAACCAACAGAAACGAAAGACCGCAAAGCAGCCAAACCATACCCTTGATCATTCCTAGCCCTCCAACTGATATGCCTGCATGGCGAACAAGAACAAAATCCCTGCGACGATCCCAAGTGCAATGCGCCCAGGAATTGAGAAGAACAAAAGCTCCCAGACATTACCCTCCAAAAGTCCATTGACCGTAAGGAGTGAGACCACCGACATCCCAAGCAGGAGTGCCATGTTGATCCCCGCTTCCCGAAGCAGGCTCTTGCGTTCTCTAGTGCTCCGCAGGTACTCCCGAACGCTCCGTCTGCTGAAATTCACCAGCGCTGAAAAGTCCGCGCTGTACCTGCAGCTGACCTCGATGTTCCGCACCAGCTCTTTAAACTGCGGGTGCTCCACCTTGTCCGCCATGGCAAGCAGTGCCATTCCCACGTCGCCCGTGGTCTGCGCCTCAACGCAGCACTGCTCCAAGACACCCCGAAGTGGCTCGTCCAGGAACTTACTGATCTGGCCAAACACGGAGACGACGTCGCCTGCCGTCACGCTGTAATTCCCAAGAAAATCCAAAAACTTCATCAGGCCCTCGTTCACGGCATGCATTTCCATGGCCTTTCCAAGCGTGATGACGCCGTAAACCGCGCCCACAAGCAAAAGCACACAAAGTAGCCCCGCCCGGATTCCAAAGAACATGGTCCCGATGATAAAACACAACGCTGTCCCGCAGACCACCAGCAGGAAAAAAAGCTCTGCTCCCAAAGCAGGGAATCTTCGTTTCAGCCCGCTGTACACAAGCTCTCGCTCCAAAGAGAGCCAAAAGTTCTCCTTTTTCGTCGCGTCGGAAAGCCGCATTCGGCTCTCGAGAAGCCTTCTTCTTGCCGCTTCGTCCACACTGTTTTTGGTCCTTCGAAGGAGGGTCGTCAGATAGCGGAGCTTCCCTATGCGGTAAAAGGCCAGAAAGAACCCTGCCCACAAAAGCGCCCCAACGCACAAAAGCTTCTGCTCCATGTCACTCCTCCTTATAGTTCAAACAGTTTTTCGTAGCGAAGGTCCTTCGTCTTCGGATCCCAGCCCCTACAGGCATAGATCTGCTTCACCCTGTAATGCTCCATGAACACCACCGTCTGGAAACAATCCATCATTTTCATGAGCTCATCACGATTGTATTTGCTCTCATACAGGCAGTAATCCACCAGCTTTTCCAAGGCTTTGTCCGCGGAAGGTGCATGGATCGTCGCCGCGCAGATCTGTCCCGTATACGCGGCATTCAGCAGATAAAGCGCCTCGGCACCCTTCACCTCACCGATGATGAAAAAGTCCACGTCCATGGTGAGCCCCGCGATGCTAATGTCCTTAAGGTCATAGCTCACCTGGCTTTCCCCCGCCCCGGGCAGGGAATGCAGAAACATCATGTCAGGATGATAAAGCGTCGTCAGCTCATCTGCCTGCTGCGTCACCAGTACCGCCATATTGTCGGGCAGCGTCTCCTTGAGCGCGTTCAGAAGCGTCGTCTTCCCCGAGGAATTGCCTCCGCAGATCAGTGTGGACCCGCTCCGGAACCGAAGCGCAAGCATCTCCGCCGTCTCACGGCTCAGCATTTCGCGGTCCATCAGATTCGTCAGCATCGGAAAGTCCTTCGGCACCTTTCGGATACAGAGATAGGGCTGGTCATAGGTGTTGACAAGGGGCATGGAGACCGTAAAACGCAGGATGAATTCCGGATGACTGTCATTGTCCGTAAAGCGCTGGATCGCATTGACGTTAGACACATTGACCTGATTTCGCGTCGCCACGTAGTCCACAAACTGGCGGTATTCTTTCTCTGACCCAAAGCATATCCCTGCGTCCATGCGTTTCCCAAGGCGCTTTACGCGCACGTTGTCATAAGAAACGACACGAATGTCAGAGATTTCCCTGTCATCGATCAGAGGCGACAGCACGGAATATCCGAACACATATTGTTCAAAGCTTTGCGCAAGCTTTTCCTGTTGCTTTGCGGAGGCCGGATAATAGTGCGCAATATGCCCTCGCACTTCCTCCAGAAACTCCTCCTTGCTCATGCTTCCTTTTTTCACCTGCATCAAAACAGATTGCTTTTGCGTCAGATAATCCTGGACCAATTCCTCTAAATGCATCTGCTGCTGCCCCGCCTTTTCCTCGCGCGGCGCCTTCTCTTCCTTACTGCCCGTCTTCGCGTCCTCCTCTCTTCAATTTCCATTTTTGCGCACGCAAAAAAGACTTCAAAGCCTATAACCAATGGGATTTTCGGCTGAAACAGCCTGATCTTAGAACCTCGATGTTTTTGAGATTTCCTTCGAGGTAATTGCCACTTTACACCATCAAAGGCCATACGTCAATAGCCTGAAAACAATTCTTCTTTTTTCGTCCATTTGACGAATTCCGCCCTCAAAAGCCCACCGCAGAAACGCAAAAAAGCCCTGTAAAACAAGGCTTTCCCACACGTCAAAAAAAGTGTGCCCGCCACATGGCTGACACACTTTTTCGTAACTTACTCTCCCTTTTCTTCCTTCTTCGCAGGATTTGCATCCTTCATAAAGCTCCAGATCATAAGGATCATGATGATCCCGATCGGGAAGGCCGAAATGATGCTGACCGACTGAATATTATTCATGCTGCTCTCGGAGAACACCAGCGCGATCGGAAGCACGATCAGCAGGATGCACCAAAGAAGCGTGATCAGCTTGTGAGGATGCTCATCCTCCTTAAGGCTCCGGTAACTGTAGCAGGCGGCGGTATATGCGATCGAATCGAAGCTTGTCGCATAGAAGGCGATCATGCTAAGCAGGATCAGGATCAAGATAAAGGTGGAGCCGGGCATCGTCCCGACAATGTCCAGGATCAGACCGTAAAGGTCGCCGCTTTCCGCATAGCTTGCCATGAAGTCTGCCTTGCCCTGCACCTGAAGGCCCAGGCTGTAATTTCCAAGTACCACGAAGGAAACGATGGTGGAGCCCACGCCAAACACGTAACCCCCAAGGATCGTCTGGCGAACTGTCCTGCCGCGGCTCACGTTACCGATGAAGAACGGCGCCGCGATGCACCATACCATCCAGTAAGCCCAGTAATAGATCGTCCAATCCTGCGGGAAGCAGTTCGTCCGTCCGGGATCCGTGTAGGTGCTAAGTCCGATGAAATTCTGGAATAGCATGCCAAGGCTCTGCACGCCATTCTCGATGATGAATCTTCCCTGTCCGCCGATCACAAGCACAATGCCAAGCAGACCGAAGAACAGCCAGATACAAAGCTTTGCGAGGAAGCCTATGCCCTTAAAGCCATGCAGCACGGCGTAGGTATATACCGCACAGGTGACAAGCAAAATGAAGATCGTCATCGCGGTCCTGCTGATGCTGATGCCAAAAAGTTTCACCAAAATGCTTGCCATGAGAGGCGTTGCCACGGAGAAGGTGGTCGCAGTGCCGGCAAGGAGCGCAAACAGTGCGAACAGGTCGATCAGGCGCCCAAAGAAGCCATCTGCATGCTTGCCGATCACGGGTCTGCAGGCCTCGGAATATCTTTGCTTCGTGCGCTTTCTGGTGTGCAGCATGAAGCCAAAGGCAACAGCCAGAACCAGATAAAACGACCAGGGGATGAAGCTCCAGTGGAACAGCGGGAACACGCCCGCCCAGTCCTCGATCTTGCCCATCTCCGCCACGTGCGGATTGGACGCATACATCACCCATTCAGCGAAGGAATAGAACAAAATGTCCGCCGCAAGGCCGCAGGTAAACATCATGCAGCCCCAGGTAAAGAAGTTGTATTTGGGCTTCTCGCCAGGGTTTCCAAGCACGATGTCGCCATATTTCGAAAACGACAAAAACAGCGAAAGGACAAGGGTTCCGATGCCGATCACCAGATAATAGGAGCCCACTGCGTCTCCGAAAAAGAAGCGCACCTTGCTGATCACTTCGTTGGACTGCTCCGGGAACAGGAACATGTACAACGCCAGCGCCATGATGGATAAAAATGGCACAAGTGTCAGCATCCAGTCGATCCGCTTTTTGTCAGTGGTTACATTCTTCATTTTTTACTTTCCTCCGTCATAAGCTTTATAGGATGGATCCAAGTCTTGAAGTTCGCTTAAGTTGTCCACCTCGGTCACGTCGCCCCGCTCCATGGGGAACACGGCAAGCCGAAACTCCTTTGGATGGACAAACATGGGCACATCGTCCCAGTAAATCTGCCGATTTCCGGCTTCAAATTCCTTTTCCACTAATTCCGAAAGCTTCTTCCCGTCCTCTTCGCTCCAGCGCGAGATAGAAAAAAGCTGCCAGCCGCGCGATCCGCCGTTCCTCGAACAGGAGGTGACGAAAAGCTCCGGCCCCTCGGCCTGCATCAGCCATTCGTCCGTCTCGCCCTCGCACCAGATCGCATTGTATCCGGAATGTGCAAACTCCGTCGAAAGCACCTTGGGAGCGCGGACGATCTGGTCGCCGTCAAGGATCATGCAGTCCTCCAAATGCTCCCTTGCGACATAGAGCGACGAAATGTTGTTGCAACTGTCGTACCAAGGGTTTTCGATCAAGGTGACCTCCGGATAGTCCGCCTTCAGGTCTTCAAATTGTTCCTTCAGATGCCCCACGACGACGTAAATCTCGCGGATCCCGTTTTCCAAAAGGCCCTTCAGGATCGTGTCGATCATGCGAACGCCGCCGACCCGAACCAAGGGCTTTGGCGTCGTAAACGTCACTGGCTGAAGGCGCTTTCCCAGGCCTGCTGCCATGATGACGGCCCTTTTTACGTAACATAATTCCTTAGGCATAGACCGTACCTCTCGTAAGATCTCGCTTGTGACTTGCGACAAAGCTGCCCGGCACGACGGAAAGATATCCCATGAATTCCTTTGCGTAAGCATATTGCTTCGCACCGTAGTCGCCAAAGTCCACGCCGAGATGCTGCTTGTACTCCGTCCAGTTCGACCAGAGCAGGCCGCAGGCCGCCATGTAATAATATATCTTCGCGCGGATGCGCCATCCTGGATCTCCCTCAAAATAAAGCTCGATCAGGTGGTCCAGCTGCTGCTTGTCATATTCGGAATACAGCGCAAACATGGCCAGGTCCACGTGGGGATCCTGCATGCCCGCATATTCCCAGTCGGTGAGCTGCAGCTCTTCCTTACCGTCTGCCGACTGATAGAACAGAAAGTTGTCGCAGACCGCGTCAATATGCGTCAGGCACCACTCCTTGGGCAGAAGGTCAAGCCGCTCGCGCCAAAGGAAGATCCGCGCCTTCGTCTCAAGATAGTCCGGAAATACGCTTGGCTTGCCGTCCCAAAGCGCCTCGTAATAATCGATCCTGCTGAAGATGTCGAAGGAATGCGGCACCGTGAGCTTTAGTTCATGGAAGGAACGAAGCTTTTTCATGCACTTTTTTAGATCCCTCTCATTGTTTGGATCGCAGGGCCTTACGCCCTCGAGAAAACGGGTGATCTTCAGTCCGTTCTCCGGATTGACGTACACGGGGTCGTCGCAAAGGCCATATCCCTTGATCGCACGGAAGGCACTCGCCTCGGCCTTGCGGTCGATCAGGCGGTCCGTCCCCTCCCCGGGGATCCGCAGGATGTACTTCTTTCCGCGTACGGAAAACAGGTACGAATGATTGGTCATGCCTTTTTTCAAGGCGTCTATATACTTGACATCTTCCCTGTGACACTGCAGCGCGCCTGTGATGGCCGGCAGTCCTTTCGCAAAGAAATCATTGGTCTCCATAAGATTTTCCTTCTTCCTTTTTTAGTTGATCTTCTGCTTGTTCCCTCGCTTTGTGCCAAAGAGCGAAACTGCCGCCGCCAAGGCCAAAAAAGCAAAGATCATGCAGAATTTCACGGGGATCACTGCGACCCCGCCACTCTCGCACAGAAAACTGATCCCAGCGGCGAGCAGATATGCCAAAAGGGATGCGATCGTCATGTTTTTGTTATATCGGTTCACCAGGTTTCTCTCCGCCTCACCTTCGTTAACGTAGGAGCGTCCGCCCGATAAGAACGTGCCGTATCCCAGGCCACAGATGATGACGGCAAAGGCCAAAACCAGCGGGTGGGAACTGCGCGTGATCATGAGGATCAGGAGCGCCACCGTGGAAAGAACCGGCGTCGCGATGCGTGCCTTCCAAAGCTTCTTCGCAGGTCCGAGGGCGATCACCAGCGAGGAGACCACCACCACGCCTGCCATGAATAAGCTGCTCTGCACGGCGTAATTCTCAATGCCGAGATAGTCCTTCAAGAGATATGCCACCGAAGGCATCAGCACGTAAAATGCCATGAAGGTGAAGAAGCAATAGACCATGGCCAGTCGGTCCTGAGACACAATGCCCAGGTCCATGTCGCCGTCCGTCTGCGCGTCCCCCGACATCTCAGTCGCCGGGCCTTGAATGCCTACCTCTGACAGCTCCTCGGCCTGGTCGCTTGCCTCATCAACGCCTGAGGCCTTAACCACTGCACTCCTTTCCAGCCCTCTTCCCACGTACTCCAGGCCGGCGGGAAGATATCCCAGAAGCCCTGCGATCACCGTAAATCCAATGCAGATCGCGGGTTTGTCGACAAAACAGGAGAAAAACAGCGGTGCGATCACATATCCCGACATCTGATAGCCAAGGAGCACGCGCACGCTGTGCGTCTTATGCTTCTCCTCCACCGTCGCCGTCAAAAACACGTCCAAAATGTTGTAAATGTAGTTCACGCAAAAGCTTGCGGCACTGAACAGGATCGTGTAGGCCAGAAAGCTCTTTACGAAAAAGAGTCCCGAGAAGGTCAAAAGAATGGTTCCGACCATGGCAGCCACAAGGGCGCTGCGCGAACGCTTTGTCGCATATGGGTGCGCGCTCCTTCCCTCCACTTCCGGGGAGGACGCCAGGATCCCAAGCATTGTAAACAGCGCTCCAAAGAACAGGGCGATGGACATCAAGGTGTCCTTGCCCTCTGGGTAATGCCTGTCAAAGAACATCTGCGTCACAATGTTTTGGATCCCGGCGCAAAATATTGAAGTATAAAGATACGTGAGATTTCGCGCGAATATTTTTTTCATGCTTAATGTCCGTCCCGCTTAAGCCTTCTGAACAGGCCGATCGCAAATCCGAGGAAGTAGATCCATGCGCCGATCGCTGCCACGCCAAGGATCAGGTCATCGAGCATCACCACAAGGTCGCCGATATAGAAAAGCTCCACCTCACCGAGGAAGAAGTTTAAAAGTGCCACTGCGATGTACGTGCAATGGATCTCGAAGGGTCCAAAAGGAGGGAACGGGAACTCATTGTAGATCATGATGTAGTGCAACGTTACCATCATGTGCAAGCCATAAAGCGGCGCGCCAAATGCACAGACTTCCATGTTGGCAAAGGACGAAAGGCCAATGAACAGTACCGTGAAGGTACACACGGAGGTGTCGCTCATCAGGTCAAAGAAGCCGCCGCGCAGGGACTTCTGGTTCCTGTTCCTTGCCATGTAACCGTCAAAGTTGTCACAGACAATGTGAGTGAGAAGACCCAAAATGGCAAGCAGGAAAAACCATCTTGAGAAGGTTCCGAGGAAGAAGCAAAAGCCTCCAAGGATGCCGGCGATAATGCCGATCGCAGTTACCACGTTCGGGTGCACCGTCTCGGGCACGTACTTTACGAACTTATAGGTGAAATCCGCAAACTTGTTCTCCAAAAAGCTGGGGATCGTCTTGTTGGGATCCTCCTTCACCACGGCCTTCGCATTAGCCTCCTGTGTTTCAACTGCCTTTTCTTTCTTTTCCTGACTCATTTTCCTTCCTCCTTACATAAGATTTTTCTAATATCACTCCAATTCCTGACTCTTGTGATGCCGTCGCCCTCAAGGTATTGATTGTAGGGCGCGTCATAAAGCAAAACCTTGATCCCGTGGTCCGCAAGCACGTTGGCCGTGATGGGATTGTCATCGATCATGACGTCCACGTTGTTTTCCTGACAATGCATGAGCTTTTGATAGGACACGCCCTCCTCTTCGCAGCAGATCAGCTTGTCGTGGAAAAATCCGTTGTTTCGAAGCCACTGGTTCAAAAACCTTCTGCTGAAAAACCCGATCAGGGTATGTGCCGTCGTCGCCTTTCTCGAAGTGATCTGGATGATCTTGTTGCCTTCCTTGATCAACTTGTCGTAGGTGTATCCGGCCTGCGGATATGGCGGGTACTTCCTGCAGTAATAAGGCAAAAACCATCTGAGTCCGAAAAAGAAAACCTGTTTATGGGATACGCGAAACATATTCTCCATGTCATATGCATCCGGATCTGCCGGGGGCCTTTTGAAATACCGTTCCCCGTACTTTCGCATAAATTCCGGCGTGTTCAGGAGAACGCCGTCCACGTCAACGCCAATGTTCATAAATGACACCTCACTCTAAATATTTCTTTGGAATTTTATATATCTTCGCTCAGCCTTCCCGAAGGAGTTCTTCCACGGCCTTTTGAAGTCGATCCGTCAATTCCTTTGCCGTGTCGCCTTCCTTGGGTAAGATGGGCGTTCCAAACTTGATCTTTAAGCGCAGCCGCTCATGGGTCTTGGGATCCCGAAGCCTCGGCAGCGCTTTGTCCGGCGGATAGATTTTCCTTGCACCGATGATGCAGACCGGAACCAGCGCAAGCCCTGTTTCCATAGCGATGGTCGCCGCGCCTCCTTTAAAGGTTCCAAGCTTTCCGTCCCGCGTCCTTGTCCCCTCCGGATGGATCAGGAATTGCCCCTTTCCTTCCTTTAGCACTTCCACGGCACGCTTCAGCGCAGGTCCGGGATTTCCATGTCTGTCCGTTGGGATGCCGCCTAACATGCGAAGGAACATTCTGCTCACCGCGTGGTCTAAGTGCTCCTGCTTTGCAAGGCAAGCGACGTGGCTTTCGTTCACGATGCCCTGAAGCGCCGTGAAGACCCAAAGACCGTCGAAATGGCTCTCATGATTCGGGCAGAAAACATATTGTCCGTCAAAGGAAAGAAGCTGCGTCCCCTCGACTTCGAAATCATATAATTTCCTCGAAAGCTTCATGTATCGGATCAGCCGATGTCTGTCCTTTGCTCGCCGCTTTAGCGGGTACTTTTCAATGTCATACGCCGGGGCGGGTACTTTCTCGGAAGTATTCTCCTTCGCCCTTTCGATCAGGGCTGCCAGGTCTCGCACCGTCTTGACCTGAGAAAGACCATTTAGAAAGTCCGTATGGTAGGTTGCTTCCAGCTCCAGGCAGATCTCAAACATGGAAAGGCTGTCCAGGTTTAGGTCCTCCGTGAGCAATGCATCCGGCGTGACCGTAAGGTCCGCTACGTGCTTGGCAACGATCTCGCAAACCTCTTTTACGACCTCGCTTTCCGAAGCCGAAACCATGGCGCGCCCTGTCTGCTGCTTCGCCTCCGCCTGCCTGTCCGCACTCCCCTGATCGGCAATGCCCTGCAGCTTTAATGCAAGCTCCCTGAGCTTGAAACGCTGCACCTTGCCAAGGGTCGTGCAAGGCAATTTCGGGATGCAGAGAATGTCGGAAAGATGATAGCTCCCGGTCGTCGAATCAGAAAGGCGCCGAACCTTAAGCTTCACCCGAGCCGCTTCCTCCAAGGTGACCTCACCTGTCTCCAAAAACAGAACCACGTGCTCCGTCATTCCGTCCGCGTCGGGAACGCCACAGGCCGCAACGGCCAAGTCTCCGCAAACTCCCTGATAATATCTGTCAATGTCCGTTGCGGAAACCTTGTTCCCGCTTCCAAGCTGGATCGTCTCCTTACGGCGACCCGTCACGTACAGATAACCCTTTTCGTTGACGTACCCAAGATCTCCGGTTTTTAAGTATCCGTCCTTTGTATGAGCTTCCTTCGTGCTCTCAGGATCCCTGAAATACCCTTTCATCTCCAGCGCCGACTTGACCACGATCTCGCCGTCTTCGATTTTAATGTCGATGAAGGGGAACTGCCGCGCATTGCCTGCCGCCTGGTCGGGATACCACTCCTTTGTCACGTTGCCGCAGCAGATCGGGAAGGACTCCTCCGTGGACCCGTAAACGTTCAGAAAGCAGATCCCAAGGTCCTCGAAAAAGTGCACCGTCTCCACGGCGCAGGGTGCCGTCCCGCAACCGATCACGTGAATGTTCCGTCCAAATGCCGGAGCATAAAAGGGTCTCATCAGATGCTTCATCCGATACCCCGTGTGCCTGCGCACAAAAGAGGAAAGCCCCTTGCAGGTCCGAAACATCCCCTGCACGATGGCGGGGCGTTTTGCAATCTCCGCCTCGATCTTTTGGTGTATGGTCTCGTAAACCTTCGGGATCATCACCAAATGCGTGGGTTCATAGGTCCGAAGGCCCATGGAAAGGCCTGCCGCACTGACCTCAGGAACAAAGGCCATCTCTGAACCCAAAAGGAAATTGATAAAGAGCATTGCATAGCCCGCCACGTGGGTCTGCGGTAAGATATGCAAAAATCTTGTCTTGTCATTGTACTGTGCGTACTGTGCCGCCGTCTTTGCAGAAAGGATCATGGCCTGGTGGGTGACCTGCGCGCCCTTCATGCTTCCCGTGGTGCCCGAGGAAAAGATGATCGCGATCACGTCTGCGTCCCCGGGGATCTCCGAAAGGGTCCGCAAGTGGACCTTAGGGTTGATCTGTCGAAGGAATGTGCCGTCCGAATAAAGATCAAACACTGGGACCGTGCCTCGCATGCCTTCCTCAAGAAGCATGTAGCGCTCCTTTTCCGTCACGATGGCGGAAGGCTCCGTGAAGGCAAGCAGCCGGTTTTGCTCCTCCACTGGGAGCGAAACGTCGGTGAGTACTGCCGTATATCCTAAGTAGGAGAGAGCTAAAAGCAGCATGGCGCTGTAAGCGGTGGGCCTTGCGAGCACCGCAACGCGCTCCGTCTTCTGGACTCCCTTTTCCAACAAGGCATCGCCGATCTTTTCGGTATAGGCCTTGATCTGTCCGAAGGAAAACTTCCTGAAATCCTTCTCCGACCGGAAATCCATGACCGCCGTTTTCTTTTCATATTTCTGAAAAACCTCATCTATGCACTTTACAAGATCTGCATGTGTATAGGTTTCCATTCCATCCCCTCCTAAAATGCGATGGTAGTCGCATTTCTTTTCTATCTTTCCGTGGATCAGTCCATCATCATGGCATCCAACAGTTCATCACAGGTCACTTTCACTTCATGTTTTCCGTCTGACCAGATGATGTGATCGCCGCTGGCCTTTGCCGTGGCGAAGAATGCCGGATCCACAAGGCGTGAAAAGCGGAGTGTATTTACTCTCTTTTCCATGTTCACGACCGCGATGCTGCCGTTTTGGAACTGCAGCGTCAAAAGAAACCCGGGAAGCGGCGTAACCTTAACTATAACTTGCTCCATGCCTTGCCCCTCCTTTCCGATTACCATGATATCGTAAATAAAGGGGCTCCACATCCCTAAGGCGGGTAAATTTGGGTAACCCCCCCATCACCCGTTTTACCTACCCATTTTCATATACGCAGCATCACCCGTTTTTCCACGAAAGCATATAATAAGCCAAAGGAAACTAAAAAGGCAGGAGGGAGTTTCCCTTCTGCCTTTTCTTTTCGCATGATGCTTGCATATATTCGCGCTTTTGCTTTGTGTTACCTTTGCACGCTGCTTATCGTTACCTCAGCATGTCAACAAGCTTGCTTCTGCGATCAATATTCATTTTTTGGAAAGCGATCTTCAGGTGGTGCTTTACCGTATTCTCCGAGATGTTCAGACGCTTTGCGATCTCCTTATTGTGCAGGCCCTTTGCGGCGAGCTCTGCCACCTCCCTCTCGCGTTCCGTCAGCTCCTCCTCATTCTCCTCGGCCTGATCCTCAAGCATGGCAAAGATCCGGCTCTCGTCCGCGCGATTGTAACGGATGTCAAGCGATTTGATCTCGCGGATCGTCTTGGCATGCTTTGTGGCAATGTTTGGCATGAGGAACAAGATCTGGAAGTACTTGCGAAAGCATGCGATAAAGGTGTAATTGCGGTCCTGTCCTGCCAGCGCCAGCGACTTGTCCAGGTACTCCGAAGCCTTCACCACCCGTCCGATGGCCAGGTAACAAAGCGCCAGGCCACAGTACATAAAGTTCCTCGTTGAGGTGGAGATCAGCCGCTCATCCAGCTCCAGTGAAGCTTCCACGGAGGCGATCGCCTTGCTGTACTCCTTTTTGAGGAGCAGGTCCGTGATCCTGCAGGTCTTGATCATAAAGTTCGTGAAGGTCAGGTCGGAAAGCTTGTCCGCCTCGCCCTGGGTCCAAAGTGCGGAACGCCCCGTCTCCATCATCAAACCGAGCAGGTACCCTCTGACCGTCTCCACCATGTAGGTGTTTAGCATCTTCCCTTGCAGGAAGGAAAAGCCCTGTGCCTTGTTCTCCAAGTAATCAACGGCCTTTTGCAGCCCCATCATGTCGGAGCGATAGATCGCGTTGATGCCAAGAAGGAGGGCTGCGCCATATGCCGCAGGAGCATTTCCGGACTGCTCCGCAAGGAAGGCGGCTTTGTACGCCTGAATGTCGGATTCCTCAAACCTGCCTTGGACGGAATAGGCTTCGCCGCGATATATTTCCGCCGCGCCAGCTGCATGATCTCCGGTCAGTCGGTTGTAAAGCTTCATCACGCGGTCCATTACGTCCGCAGTGGAAAGCATCGTGCCCGGCTTGGAATAGAGCAGATACCACATGGATGTGCAGCCGAACAGGAAGGGCTCCTCGCGCACAAAAAGCTCGGAGGCGCGCTCGAGATATTCCTCGGCCTTTAGGTACTTTTGCTCCATTTTCTCAAGATCCGGGAAATCGGAAAGCGCATCGAGAAGATACCACTCGCCAAGGAGCTGCTCATCGCCAAGCTCCTCGAAAAGCGCGAAGATCCGCTTCATCTGCGCTTCGAATTCGTCAAAATAACATCCGGCGTATAGCCCGTAGCAAAGGCGAAGGAGCGACAGGGGATATTTTGCCTGAAGTTCCTTCGGGCAACGCCGAAGAACGGTCCTTGCCAGCTCCTGATAAGAGGTGCCGTCAAAATCCTCCGTGATCAGGCAGACCAGACGACAAGCCAAGATACTCTCGTCATCATCCGCATGATAAAAGCAGTTCACGGCTGCGCGGTCCAGGCCGTTTTTCTGATAGACCTTACCGGATTTGCGATACACGTCGCGACGGAACTCCCGGTCCGTCTCTGCAAGGCGGTTTCGAAGGAAGCGCAACAATATCTCATGCGGATAAAACTCTCTGCGGACCTTCTGGTGCCGCACCAGAGGCGTTCTGCGAAACAGCTGCATCAGCTCTTCCTCCGCGATGGAGCCCTCTGGCAAAAACTCACCCACGGTTGTTTCCGAAAGGCGGTCAAACAGACAGACGCGAAGAAGGATCTCCTGCTCCTGCTGTTGCAGTCGCTTCCAGAAAAGTTCAAACAAGAGGTCTTCCATGTCCTGAATGCGCGCGTGCTCCTGGCTGTCGGACTCGCTCTCAAGGCACAGTGCCACTGCTGCCGCCCAGCCATCCGTCCACTTGCGGATCTCGGTGATCCTCTCCTTGGTCACCTGCACTCCAAGCTGCGCCGCAAAGGCCTCAATGTCCTTTTCGGAAAGCAAAAGGTCGCGGCTCCTGAAATAGCAGATCGCCCCCTCGAGGGAGGAAAGCACGGCGCGGTGACGCCCGAAATTCTGCGAGATAAAGATCGTGCGTAGGCCGTCCCTCGGCCGTTTTGCAAGGCTGTCGAGCACCTGGGGCTGCCAATTGGAAAGCGCAAACTGGAAGTTGTCAAAAACCAGCGTCAGCGGCTCTTCCACGTGAAGCTCCGTCAGGATCTTTGCCGCGCGCTCCGCATTGCTTCGGTTGAGGTACCCGAGGTCCAGGAGCTTTCCGGCGGCGATCTCATCTACCTGGTTGATCTGGCGGATGAACCACCGAAAACTGCTGTCCGGAATGCTCTCCACGGCCGTATACCAAAAAACGGGCTCATCCCTGCCGTCCAAGATCCGGTGCACGGCTGTGGTCTTGCCATAGCCTGCCGGCGCTTCCAAAATGGAAAGCGGACTGTCAAGAATGCGTCCGAGCTTTTGTAACAATTCGTCTGAAAAATATAATTCGTCCATTGTTTCCCTCGCATACACGCGTTTTCCAACACCTTTTATTATATCATGAAAACACGCCAAAATCAATGACAGGAGGCACTTTCTGCCAATGTTTTCGGGGTTTTTTCGAAGTTGTCCCGGGGGATTTAGCGAATTGGTTGACATTTGGGAATGGTATGATATGATAGTAACGTGGATCCAACGGATCCCATGAACCGAAGCGTACGCAAACCGTCACGTGTGACATGAAAAAATAGGAGAATCCCATGAACGTATTATTCATTTTGGGCGGGGGACTGCTGATCATCATCATTGCAGTCGTGATCGCCGTCGTAAGTTCCGTAGTCAGTGCAATTGCCGCAGACCAAGATGACGGAGAGGAATGAATCCTCTCCGTCATTTCTTTTTGCTTGATATTCTTTTTACACGACGCTCTTTTTGCCTCATTGCTTCTTCAGCATCACTTCTTCAGCATCACTTCTTCAGAATTACTTCTTCAGGGTTACTTCCAAGAGCACGACGCTTCTTGCAGGAAGCTCAAAGCTAAGGCCTTCCTTGGTCACGGTCACGCCTTCGTACTCAGTGCCCTGTACCTTGTTCGGTGTTCTGAAGGTGTTGTGTGCATCCATCTTTCCAGTCACGATCTGAGCCTTCACCGACTTCACCTTGCTGCTGCCAAAGGTCACTTCCATGGCCTCAGGCGCATCCAATGACATGTTTGTCATAGTGATATAAAGCTTGCCCTTCGCATCCATGGAAACGGATTCCGTCATCTTCTGTGCCTTCAGGTTGCCAATGCCGACGTCCTCGTTGCCGATCAGCGTGGACTCCACGAGATCGTTGTCCTGATGCACCTTGTACAGGTTGAACACGTGCCAGGTGGGGGTCTTTACCATCTTCTTGCCCTCGGTCAGGATCACTGCCTGAAGCACGTTCACCATCTGTGCGATGTTTGCCATCTTCACGCGGTCGCAATGCTTGTTGAAGAGGTTTAAGTTGATGCCTGCGACAAGCGCGTCACGAATGGAGTTCTGCTGATAGAGGAATCCGGGATTGGTTCCGGGCTCCACGTCATACCAGGTGCCCCACTCGTCTACGATCATGCCGATCTTCTTCTCGGGATCGAAGCGATCCATGATCGCGCCGTGCTGACGGATCAGCGTATCCATATACATCGTCTTCTCCATGGTGCTGTACCAGTCTTCCTTGGAGAAATCGGTTGCCGATCCCTTGTGTGCCCAGTTGCCATAAGGCACGGTGTAATAATGCAAGGACAATCCGTTCATATAGCCAAAGCCATGATCGAAGCAGGTCTCAAGGACCTTCTGCGTCCAGGCATAGTCATCGCCGTTTGCGCCACAGGCGATCTTGTAGATGGGATGCTCATGGTCGTAATTGCGGACATAGGTCTGGTATCTGCGGAACTGATCGCCGTAAAACTCCGGACGCATGTTGCCGCCGCAGCCCCAGTTCTCGTTACCGACGCCAAAATAATCCACGACCCAAGGCTCCTCGTGGCCGTTTTCTTTTCTCTGATCTGCCATGGGGGACACGCCCTTGAAGGTCATGTACTCCACCCACTCGCTCATCTCCTGAACGGTGCCGCTTCCCACATTGCCGTTCACGTAAGCCTTACATCCAATCTGCTTGCACAGCTCCATGAATTCATGGGTGCCAAAGCTGTTGTCCTCAACGACGCCGCCCCAGTGCGTATTGATCATCTTCTTACGCTTTTCCTTCGGGCCGATGCCATCCTTCCAGTGATATTCATCCGCAAAACATCCGCCGGGCCAGCGCAGCACGGGAACCTTGATCTCCTTCAAGGCTTCCACTACGTCCTTACGCATGCCGTTCACGTTGGGGATGTCAGAATTCTCCCCTACGTAGATTCCTTCATAAATGCACCTTCCCAAATGCTCGGAAAAATGCCCCTGTAATTCGGGGTTTACGTGTCCCTGCTTCACTTCGGGATTTACAAATAGTTTTGCCATTTCATTTCCTCCATGGTAGTAAGTGCTTACAAGTCTACTATAATGGACTGACCAAATAAAGTCAATGCCTCTTTTCTATTTTGTAAATCGTTTTTTGTAAATCGTTTTAGGTGTGGCGTGGATCAAAAAAGAGCGCATGATCATTCCTGACCATGCGCTCCATAATTATTGATCTAATGCTGCCGCCAGTCTCTTATGCCCAAGGATTCTCGGTGATGTAAGGAACGGACTTCGGCTGGTTGTAGTTCAGATCCTCTACGGGAACGCCGATGAACTTGAATACTTCATACAGAGCCTTTCCGAAGTGACCGAATGCTACTGCGCCGTGATGAGGGAAGTTCTTCTCGATCAGAACGTGACGATAGAACCTGCCCATCTCAGGGATTGCGAACACGCCGATGGAACCGAAGGACTGGGTGCGAACGTCCAGAACCTCGCCCTGTGCGATGTAAGCGCGGAGCTTGCAATCAGCGGTGGACTGCAGACGATAGAAGGTGATCTTTCCAGGAGCGATGTCGCCCTCGAGGGTTCCGTTGGTAACCTCGATGGGAAGTGCTCTTGCCATGATCTTCTGATACTTCATCTCGCAGAATGCCAGCTTCTTGGAGCAGGTATTGCCGCAGTGGAAGCCCATGAAGGTATCCTTGTGGGTGTAAGGGAACTTGCCCTCGATGGACTGCTTGTACATGTCAGCAGGTACGGAGTTGTTGATGTCGAGCAGAGTTACTGCATCTGCGCTTACGCAGGTACCGATGAACTCGGACAGACATCCGTAAATGTCAACCTCACAGGATACGGGGATGCCCATACCGGTAAGACGGCTGTTTACGTAGCAAGGTACGAAACCAAACTGAGTCTGGAATGCAGGCCAGCACTTGCCAGCGATTGCAACGTACTTTCTGTAGCCTCTGTGAGCCTCAACCCAGTCAAGAAGGGTCAGCTCATACTGAGCGAGCTTCTCAAGAACTTCAGGCTTCTTGTTGCCTGCGCCAAGCTCTGCAGCCATCTCTGCAACCTTTGCAGGGATTCTTGCGTCGCCGGCATGCTTGTTGAAGGATTCGAACAGATCCAGCTCGGAGTTCTCCTCGATCTCAACGCCAAGGTTGTAAAGCTGCTTGATGGGAGCGTTACAAGCAAGGAAGTTAAGAGGTCTGGGACCGAAGGAAATGATCTTCAGATCGGAAAGTCCAACGATCGCACGAGCGATGGGAACGAACTCGTTGATCATGTCAGCGCACTCCTCAGCAGTGCCAACAGGATACTCGGGGATATATGCCTTAACGTTGCGAAGCTTTAAGTTGTAGCTTGCGTTCAGCATGCCACAGTAAGCGTCGCCACGGCCATCCTGCAGGTCTGCCTGGCTCTCCTCTGCAGCTGCAACGAAGATGGAAGGACCATCAAAGTGCTTAGCAAGCAGGGTCTCGGAGATTTCAGGGCCAAAGTTTCCAAGGTATACGCAAAGTGCGTTACAACCAGCCTTCTTGATATCCTCAAGAGCCTGAACCATGTGGATCTCGCTCTCAACGATACAGATGGGGCACTCATAAATGTCAGCTGCGTTGTACTTCTTAGTGTACGCGTCGACCAGGGCCTTTCTTCTGTTAACGGACAGGCTCTCGGGGAAGCAGTCACGGCTAACGGCTACAATACCAATTTTTACCTGAGGTAAATTGTTCATGTGGTAGTTCCTCCTTCAATTCATGTGTTTTTTTGATTTGTTTTTGATTTTTATTATGTCACCCTGCATATTCAGTCTAGCCCCCGCAGGGAAACCATCAGTACGTCTTGCCCGCCCCCTTCTGGGACTGGCTTTTCGATATGTCTCGCCGGGTCGCCTTCGCGGCGCCGGCACTGCCAAGCTTTACAGCGTGCAGTTCTCGCCCTTGAGGCCGATGAAGCTGCCTGCATCCAGGCCGCCCTCTGCATGGCCGATGAGCCACTTGTTCACTGCGGTGATCAGAGCGTCTTCGCTGGGTGCGGTACCGTCTGAGTTCACCTTTGCATGTGCGGTCTTCAGAGGATAGTTGGTTCCCTTCGGAAGAACGATGCCTACCTGGAAACCTGCGCCGTCCACGCCGCAAGGAGCATAGTGGAGCGTCGTTGCAAACACCTCAACAGCGGTGCCTGCGGGAACAAAGAATGCTTTCACGTTGGAAGTGTCATAGGTGAAGTCCGGTGCAACGTCAGCCAACAGACCAAGCATTAAGATCGCGTCGGTCGCTGCCACATTGATCTCGGAATCGCGATGATATTCCAGAGCGTTCAGCTTGTTGTTGTGACCATTGCAATAGCCGATCTGAATGGGCATCTCGCCATAGGTCGTCTCGGTCAGCGCCTGCATCACGCTCGTTGCTTCAAGGGATGCCACGCTGGGCTCATAAACCACGCCCGCGGGAAGCTCCGTCTTCTTCAGAGCCTCTACCAGGGGAGCAAAATCCACGTTGGTGATGACTCTGCCGTACTTACGGAATTCCGCGTCGTTTACAGATAAGATTTTCATGACTTTCGTAACCCTCCTTTTAGGTTTCTTTTGTTATTTGCATCCACGGATTGCTCCGTTGCAATGCAACTCTCGATTTTGGACCTTTGTACCCTGGGATGAATCACTTCGTGATCATGTCAAATACAGGCTTGCATGCAGGATAGATTGCCTTGAACTGCTGATATCTCTCCTCATACTTTGCAACCAATGCGGGATCGGGCTCAACAGTGTCAACGATCTTAACAACCTTTGCCGCGATCTCTTCAACGGAAGCATATTCTCCGTTTGCAACTGCTGCCAGCATTGCGCCGCCCATTGCAGGACCTTCCTCGGACTCGATCACGTCAACCTTCAGGTTCAGGATGTTCGCGATCATCTTCTTCCACAGGGGGCTCTTAGCGCCGCCGCCGCAGATCTTCGTTCTCTCAAGGTTGATGCCAAGAGACTTTGCAACCTCAAGGGAATCACGGAGTGCAAATGCAACGCCCTCGAGAACTGCCTGGGTCATGTCTGCGCGGGTCGTGTCCATCGTCATGCCAATGAAGGTTGCCCTTGCATTGGGGTTGTTGTGAGGAGAACGCTCGCCCATCAGGTAAGGCAGGAAGTAAACGTGGTTCTCACCAAGCTTCTCGATCGCCTTCTGCTCTGCCGCATAATCCTTGGTGCCGATGATTTCATCCATCCACCACTTGTTACAGGATGCAGCGCTGAGCATGCAGCCCATCAGGTGGTACTTTCCGTCCGCATGTGCGAAGGAATGCAGTGCGTTGAACTTGTCCACGCCAAAATTCTTAGAAGAAATGAAGATGGTGCCGGAGGTTCCCAGGGAAATGTTGCACATGTTGTCGCCAACGGTGCCGGTTCCCACTGCTGCTGCCGCATTGTCGCCTGCGCCTGCTGCCACGATACACGTTGCAGGGATGCCAAGCTCTGCAGCCACCTCGGGAAGTACGGTGCCAACCTTCTCATAGCTCTCATAGCACTTTGCAAGCTGGCTCTCGGAAATGCCGCAGATGTCGCACATCTCCTTGGACCACTTACGGTTCTTTACGTCAAACACAAGCATGCCGGAAGCATCGGACACGTCGGTGCAGTGCACGCCGGTCAGCTTGTAAGCGATGTAATCCTTCGGAAGCATGATCTTCTCGATCTTCGCGAAGTTCTCAGGCTCCTTGTTCTTCACCCAGAGGATCTTGGGTGCGGTAAATCCGGTAAAGGAAATGTTTGCGGTGTACTCGCTCAGCTTGTCCTTACCGATCACGTTGTTCAGATAGTCGCATTCCTCATAAGTTCTTCCGTCATTCCAAAGGATTGCCGGGCGGATCACGTTGTCATCCTTGTCCAGGATCACGAGACCATGCATCTGGCCGCCAAAGCTGATGCCGGCTACCTGCGACTTGTCTGCATCCTTGATGAGCTCCTTGATGCCGATCACCGTCTGCTCCCACCAGTCCTCGGGCTTCTGTTCAGACCAGCCCGGATGAGGGAAGTACAGCGGATACTCCTTTGAAACGATGTTTTGGATCTTACCCTCACTGTCCATCAGCAAAAGCTTTACGGCAGAGGTACCTAAATCCACTCCAATATAAAGCATACCTTCCTCCTTCTCCTCCGCCTTAAAAGGCCCCGATCGATTTCCATCGGGGCACCCAAAAACGGAAACTATTAGTCAATAACATTATAGGTTTATTCTGTCAAAAACACAAGGATTTTCTTGCTGTGGATAACATAAATGTTGCGAAAAGGGAAAATGACACTTATCCACTTTTTTTGTGGATAACGCGTCATTTTTTGTGGATTACTTATGAGCATTATATTGGTAAGAATAAAGTTATCCACAACATGAAAAACTTTTCCCGACACCCTTGTCAGACCCAATATCTTGTATTATAATAAGGCTGGTGTCAACTAAATCTAGGGTTTTCATTCAGAAAAACCTTCAAAAAAAAACATCGAAAACAACACGCGTGATGGGTTGTTCGTCACTTTTCCCAAAACACGTTGTCAGATAAGCTTTCCGGGAGATCATCCATGAACCGTTCTGATCTTGACAGAAATGCATATATGCTATGCGGACCGCTTGCAAAGCGGGGGTACCTTCGCTGGTGGCATTCCTTCACCGGCACGTCCCTTGCGACTGGTGAGGTTCGCACTTTTTTTGTGGAATATCTGATCCTGAATCCCGTTCCCGGAAAGAAGAAGAAAGGCGAAGCCGCAGTACCCTCCTATGTCAGGGTCAGCGGAGGCGCGTTCCCCACTGATGAGGCACCGGGCCTTCAGATCTGCGACTACTTCCCCATCCGCGTTGCAAAGTTTGCAAAAAAACCGTTGTATTTCCAGGTGGATGACAATGTCCTCAAGGAAAACCGGATCACCGGCAGAATTGACGTTACCCCCAAGGAAGCGGATTTGTCCGTTTCCTTCACCCAGACCGGAAGCATGGACTGGGATCTTGAGATCTACAAGAGCATTGCGTGTCACACGGGGGTTCTTTCATCACCCTTGCTCTGCGCACTGAATGCCCTCGACAGCTTTTGGCACGGCGAAGGCATTAAGACGCACTACCGCGGCAAGGTGACCCTGAACGAAGAAGAATTTGACGTGAACTCAGATGCCTGCAACGGCTATGCCGACAAGCACTGGGGGCGTGATTTCAATAATCCCTGGCTCCAGCTTGCGTCCAGCAACCTTGTGAGCGAACGCACCGGCAAGCTCTTAAAGCATTCCGCGCTGGCCATTGACGGGTGCTGTCCGAGGTTTTTGTTCTTCCGCCTAAAGCCAAGGATGCTCTTGCAGCTCACCTACACCGGTGAGGACTTTTGCTTTTCCTTTGCAAGGCCCTTTAGCATGTCCCGCTTAAAATGGGGCACCAAGGAGCGGCGCGATTCCTTCACCTGGCACGTCAAGGCGCAAAACCGCACCGCCATGTTAAAGCTCACCATACAGTCGCCCAAAAGCAGGATGATGCCGCTTTATTACGACCGTCCGGAGCCCGATGCGGACGGGGTTATGGCTCCGCCCAGGCTCTATGTCGGCGCGGAGGGCCACGGTACCATCGATCTCTACCGCATCACGCCGCAAGGACCTGTCTTGCTTGACACGCTGGACGTCCAAAATGCCCTTTGTGAAATCGAAAAACCTTCCAAAGCAGCCTCCGCACGCTGATGCGAAGGCTGTTTCCGAAATTGCCGCATGCGACGGAACAAAAAGTAGTTCCGAAAATGCCGCCCGATATGACAACCAACCAGAAAACCCAAAGGAGAAACCCATGAATTTCCCCAAAACTTATCCTGTACCCTGCGTGACAAAGCGTCCTTTTTCCTTTGAAGGGCCCCTTCGGGTCACCGTTCCCGGTTCTAAAAGCATCACGAACCGCGCACTCCTTCTTGCCGTCCTGGCAAACGGGACTTCGACCCTGCGCGGCGCTTTGTTTTCCGATGATTCCAGACATTTCCTTTCCTGCGTCAAGTCCCTTGGCTTTGAGGCGGAAAGCGACGAAGCGCTTGCCACGGTCCGCGTGACGGGCATTGGCGGCTCCATCCCGAAATCCGAAGCCTCCCTTTACGTTGGCAGCGCAGGCACGGCAGCAAGATTCCTTACGGCCCTTCTTGGCGTTTCCCATGGCACCTTTTTCCTGGACGCGTCCGAGCAGATGCGTAAGCGCCCCATGGCGCCGCTCCTTCGCAGCATTGAGTCCCTCGGCTGCGACGTGGCCTGCGAGGAAGAGATCGACTGCTTTCCTTTTACCCTCCGCTCCCATGGATTTGAAAAATCCGACGTGACTGTCAATGTCGATCAAAGCAGCCAATTTCTGAGTGCCCTGCTCATCTCCTCCTGCCTTTCGCCCAAGGATTTCACGACCCAGGCAGTCGGCAGCCATGGCATGGCCTATGTCGACATGACCCGCAAAATGATGGAACAGTTTGGCGTGAAGGCTGACGTTCTGGAAGAAACAAGCACTCTTCGACGCTTCTTGACGCGTGCAGGGCAAAAGTACGTCCCTTTGGACTATCAGATCGAACCCGATGCTTCTGGCGCGGCATATTTCTACGCCCTATGTCCCCTGCTTGGCGTTCCCGTACAAGTGGCGAACGTCCACATGGAGTCCCTCCAGGGCGACGTGGAATTTCTTCGCATCTTAGAGCGCATTGGCTGCACGCTTTGTGACCTCCCGGACGGCGTTCTGCTCACCCCTCCGAAGGCAGGCACGTACCCCGGGATCACGGTGGACATGCATGCCTGCTCCGACCAGGCCATCACCATGGCGGCTTTGGCGCCCTTCGCGCAAGGCCCCACAACCATTACGGGCATCGGTCACATTCGCTTCCAGGAGAGCGATCGTATTGCCGCGATCCAGACGGAGCTTACGAAGATGGGCATACGCTGCGAAGCGACTGACGACTCCGTCACCATATGGCCCGGCACGCCAAAGCCCAGCCTCGTAAACACCTATGACGACCATCGCATGGCCATGGGCTTTACCCTGATCGGCCTTCGCGCGGAGGGCATTGTCATCGACAATCCCGCCTGCTGCAAAAAAACCTTTGAGAATTATTACGAAGTCTTAGAAAAGGTGCTTTGCAATTTGGCCAGCTTGTGATACACTGATAAGGTATTCCAAACGCTTTTATTCCAGAGCAAAAAGGAGAATCGTATGAGCAAGAAAAAGGTCGTTGTTTCCCTTGGGCATGACGCCCTCGGCAATACCACGTTGGAACAGCAAAGCGCCGTAAGAAAGACCGCAAAGGCCCTAGCAGACCTTGTTGAGGCGGATTATCAGCTGACGATCACCCACTCGAACGGTCCGCAGGTCAGCATGATCCACAAGGCCATGACGGAGCTTCGAAGAGTATATATCGACTATACTCCTGCCCCCATGTGTGTGTGCTCGGCCATGAGCCAGGGCTATGTTGGTTATGACATCCAGAACAACCTTCGCTCCGAGCTTTTGTCCAGAGGCATCGCAAGGCCTGTCAGCACAATTCTGACACAGGTGACGGTGGATCCCTATGACGAAGCCTTCTATGCACCCACCAAGGTGATCGGACGCTTCATGTCAAAGGAAGATGCTGAGGTCGAGGTCAAAAAAGGCAATTACGTAAAAGAATATCCCGGGCAAGGCTTCCGCCGCGTCGTGGCAGCTCCCAAGCCCATTGACATTGTGGAACTCGAGACGATCCGCACCCTCGTTGCGGCAGATCAGATTGTCATCGCCTGCGGTGGCGGCGGCATTCCCGTGATCGAGCAAAAGCACATCCTGAAGGGCGCGTCCGCCGTGATCGAAAAGGATGCCATTGCCGGAAAGCTGGCAGCAGACCTTGCAACCGACGAACTCATCATCCTGACAGGCGTGGAATGTGTCTATACGGACTTTGGCAAAGACACTCAGGCACCCATCGGCTCCATGAACCTTGAGACCGCAAAGAAGCTGATCGCTGAAGGCCAATTCGAGGAAGGCACCATGCTTCCGAAGATCGAAGCAGCCATCACCTACCTCGAGAAGGTTCCCACCGGCAAAGTGCTGATCACGGATCAGGAGCATGTTGCAGACGCCATCCGCGGCAAGGCAGGCACCATCATTACGGCATAAATCACATTCCGTGCCCACCCCGTGCAAAGGAACCAAACACCACGGTCCGCATGCCAGCAATCAAAGCACCAAACATGCAAAGAAAAACGCCCTGCAAGGAGTTCCAAACTCCTGCAGGGCATTTTGTTTGTCTTGTTGTTTCAAGCATTCCGCAAAAGACGCGGCGGGTACCTACTGTATGATCCTTCTGATGGTGAGGATCGTGCGGTACTTCGCATCGCTCACCTTGATGCCGCCCTGGGGATAGGGCTTGGAATTGCTGGCGTGCACGATCTTTCCGCCGCCGATGTACAGGGCCACGTGACCGCTGTAGCAAATAATGTCGCCAGGCTCAATATTGTCATAGTTCACGGCAACGCCTTCCTTTTTCTGCGTCTCCGAGGATCTGGAGATGGTATAGCCAAACTGCTCATAGACCTTCTTCGTGAAACCGGAGCAATCGATGCCGTCCGTAAAGCTGTATCCTGCATGCTTGTAGGGATTTCCCACATACTGCAATGCATACTTCGCGACCTTTTTCCCCAGGTCACTTCCGCTTGCCGCATCCACGATGGCGGTATAATCATTGTCAGCGATCGTCATGTTCTCGATCGCCTTCTTTTTCTTTTCTGCATCCTCGAGCTTTTTGAGTTCCCTCTGCTCCTGCTGGATTTTTGTTTTGGCTACGTTCGCTTCCTGTTTTGCCTTCTTGATCTCGTTATCAAATTCAGCGCTTTCCTGCTTGCGCACCGCAAGTGCCGCATCCAGTTCTTCCTTTTGCTCGCTCAGCTCCTTCTTTGCAAGCTCTAAGGCCGTCTTCTCTTCCTCGAAGGTTGCTTTCTGCGCCTGAAGCTCTTTCTTTTCTTCCTCCAACTGGTTCCAAAGCTCCAAGGTCCTCTTCTTGGCCGCCTCATAGCTCTTTAGCGTGTCATTGTCGTAGGTGTAGAGCTGCTCCGCGTAATCAAGGCGATTCAGGAGATTTCCAAACCCGGCGCCGCGCAGGATCATCGTCAAAAACGAAGAACTTCCGGTCTCGTAGATCCTTCTCGCCCGGACCTCCATGTCCTCCTTCTGCTGCTCCTCCCGGGCCTTGGCGGCGTAATATTCCTGCTCCGTCTTGTCCACCTCGTCCTGCTTTGCCTCGATCTCCTTTTGCTTGTCAGCGATCTCCGCTTCCTTCTCGGTGATCTCATCCTCCTTGAGAGCGATGCAGGTCATGGTATTGATGATCTCGGCGTTCAGGTCGTCGATCAGCTCCTCGATCAGGCTTTGCTTGTCCTGTAGTTCCGCCGTCTTTTTGTTTGCCTTATTGAGCTCCTCCTGGTGCTGCTTGATCTGCTCCTGGAGCTCCTTGATGCTTGATGCATGCGACACAGACGCCGCAAACGGGCACAAAATCCCGATCGCAAACGCCAGGCACAGACCACCGATCAGTTTCCTAACGGCTCCCTCTTTTCGCATTCAACACGCTCCTTTGGTTTATTTCACAAGCACTCCAGGCTAGTTTATGCTCTCGAACGATCACTCCTGCGAAGCCAGGTCAATGATAAAGCCAAAGCCCTGCTCGTAATTGTAATCCTGACGGAAGTCCTCTCTGGTCGCCTCGCCGAGATACTCCTCAACGGAACCATATCCCGCATCGCTGGCATACTTCGAAAGGATCTCCTCAAGCTCGCCGTCTGACTTCAAGGTCAGGTTCTCCTTCCTTGCAACGGCCTGCATTGCCATGTCCCTGCGGGTCGCAAGGTCAGCATAGTCCTTCGCAAAGCTTTCCAGATCAGCACCGCCGTAATACTCCTGCACAAGTTCATCCGGGTTCAGTCCATACTGGAACGCCGCCGTGATGAAATAATTTCTCACCTGGCTGTAGTAATAATCCGACCACTCCGCGGGGATCTCCTTGAACTCCACGTAGTTCGTAACGAAGGTGTCCATGATCTCCTCTTCGTAGTCCTCCTGGGTTTCCGACTGCGAGTACATTACAAGATAATCATAAATATACTGGCGAAGGTCCTCCACGGTCTCAATCTCAGGGATGATGCCCTTCACTGCCTCATCGAGCCTCTCCTCAGGGATGATGCTGTTCACCGTTACCGTAAAGATCACCGTCTGACCTGCAAGCTCTTCGGACTTATATTGCTCAGGGAAGGTCAGAGTCAGATCCACCGTTTCCCCGGGCATCACGCCGATCAGGCCGTCCTCAAAACCGTCGATAAACTCGCCGGAACCGATGGTCAGCGTCGCATCCTCTGCAGTGCCGCCGTCAAAGGCCACGCCGTCCTTCTTGCCGCAGTAATCGATCTTCACGCTGTCACCAAGCGCCACCGCGCGATCCTTGATGCCAAGGTCGGACGGAAAGCTGTTTAGGTAAATCTCTTCGAAGAGGTCATTCACGTCGTCATCTGACACCTCCACGGGATCTCTTTTCACGCGGAAATCCGAATAATCCTTCAAAGTAACATACTGGTCTAAGTCAAATTCAGTGGCATATTTTCTGACAATCTGGATCAGCTCGGGCTCGCTGGCTTCGGTTCCGGAAGCTTCGCCTGAAGCCGCCTGGGATCCCTCGTTCACGATGGAAACGCCCGTATCCTTGGATTTTTGATTGTCGCACCCTGTGAAAACGCCACACAGCGCCACTGCTGCGCAAACTACTGCGCATCTTAAGACAAATTGCTTTTTCATTGAAAACTCCTCTCTGCAGTTCATATGTGGCTATTATATCACAAAAAAATGAAAAAATCATAAAGACACAAAAAAAACACAAAAGCAGTTGTTGAGAATTTGGGAAACCTGTGCTATGATGGATTGTAGTTTCAGCAAAAAGTAAATACTGAGAAGGAAAGGAAACGTCTTATGGTGAACGTTAGCATTTACGCGCTCCTTGCCATCAAAGCAGGCTGGATCGTGTTCATCGTGGTGATGGCACTGCTCATAGCTGCCGTGATCGCGATGTATATCCTCGGCAAGAAGGCACAAAAGAAACAGGCGGAGCAACAAGAGATCATGGAGGCCAACAAACAGACCGTCTCCATGCTGATCATCGACAAGAAACGAATGAAGATCAAGGATTCCGGTCTGCCGCAATCGGTCATCGATCAAACGCCGAAGCTCATGAGAGGCCAAAAGCTTCCCATCGTCAAGGTAAAGATCGGACCCCAGATCATGAACCTCATCAGTGATGAGAAGATCTTCGACAGCATCCCCCTGAAAAGGGAAGTGAAAGCAACCGTCAGCGGCATGTACATCATGGGTGTCAAGGGACTCCACGGAAAGACCGAAGTCGCACCACCCAAGAAGAAAGGCTTCTTTAAGAGAGCCATCGATACATTGCAGGAAAAGGGCGGAGCGAAACCCCTGAAATAAAAAGAATACCGAAAAACAAAGCCCTGGCGCCGCGATAAGCACCAGGGCTTTTCTATTTCCTCCGAACCTGGATCTTGATCTGGTCGCGGCTGACCTCCTGCCCCTCCTGAAGCATGACATACTTCGCCAGGATCAAAAACTCTTCCTCTGATCTTTCAACGGAAAGCTCCTCCGTCAAAATCTCCAATCGGAGCACGCCATAGGGCGTCGGATAATCCACAAAACAGCCTCTTTCCCCCTCGCCGCGCAGGCGATAGACAAATTCCATCACATGCGCGCTGCCTGCGCCGTCCCTCGCAGGAAGGCTTCTGCGCAAAGTCACCTCGTCGTCGCTGATCTTCAGACGGCTTGCAAAGGAAGTCCTTCCCTTCACGCCGTCCTCCGAAAGCTCCTCCGAAAAAAGCACGTAATGATGGCCGTTTTTATAAAACATTTGTCCTTCATGGCGGTTTATGATCTCGCCTTGCCCGCCCGTGATCTCAAGGAGCACCTCTCCCAAAGGTCCGTCAGAATTCATGTGACACTCCTGTCTTTTCTTCATGCCGCCTCTCCGGCCGCTGCAACACTTTCCTAATACTGCTCAATGTCAATGACCTTCGCGCTCAAAATCCCATACTTGATGATGGAATTTGCAAAGGTCTTGAACTTCTCCGCACCGTCACTCACAAAGAACTGGTACTTATTCTCCCCAAGCTTTCCGGGCGCCTCGTTCAAAAGACCCTTCTCCTCAAGGAGGGAACGCAGCTCGCGGGCGGTTTCATATGCCGGATTCACCAAAGTCACCTTCTCGCCCATCACCCTTGCGACGGTGGAGCGGATCAGCGGATAGTGCGTGCATCCAAGGATCAGCGTATCAATGTCGATGTCGATCAGCTCGCCCAGATAACGCTTTGCGATCTCATCCGTCACGGGATCCTCCCAAAGGCCTTCCTCCACCAGCGGAACAAAGAGCGGACAAGCCTTTCCGTAAATGGTCACCTCGGGATGGATCTTTTTGATATATTCGCTGTAAATGCGGCTGCCGATGGTCGCCTCGGTTGCGATAACGCCAATCTTTCCATTGCGCGTGGCCTGCGCGGCCGCCTTCGCGCCGGGCTTTACCACGCCAATGATCGGAATGTCGATCTCTTTTTCCAGGTCTTCGAGGGCATATGCACTCGCCGTGTTACATGCCACCACAATGGTCTTGACCTCATGCGTCTGCAAAAACCGCACGATCTGACGCGAAAAACGCGTTACGGTCTCCTTAGACTTGCTGCCGTAAGGCACTCTTGCCGTGTCTCCGAAATAAATGATCTTTTCATTTGGCGTCTGTCGCATGATCTCCCGCGCCACGGTGAGCCCGCCTACGCCGGAATCAAACACTCCGATCGGAGCGCTTGCTGACAACTTCTGTTCCATATTCCTAACCTCTTTGCCTTATTTTTCCTTCTCCAGACGGATCTGACGGATGATGGCCTTCTTTTGGTTGTCGATGTGAAGCTTCGCGGCTTCGCAAGCCGTCTCGCAATCCTTCTTCACAATGCTCTCGTAGATGACGCCATGTTCCTGCACCAGCTTTTCATGCTGGCTGAAGTCCTTGAGGTACTCAAAACGGTACCGATACATCTGCTCGGACAGGTTGTTCACCAGTTGGATCAGACGCTGATTTCCCGTGGCCTGCACAATGATGTCATGAAGCGCCACGTCCTTCTGGGCAAGGAGCTTCACGTCCTTTTCCTCACGGGGCTTCTTTGCTTCCTTCGCGAATTCCTCACAGGCTGCCTCCAGGGCCTCCAGCTCCTCCTTCGTGATCCGCTCACAGGCAAGCTCCACGCAGAGTGCATCCACCGCGCGGCGCACCTCCAGCACGTCATTCATGCTCTTTTCCGTGATCTGCGCCACCTCCGCGCCGCGCCTTGGGATCATCGTCACAAGTCCCTCCAGCTCAAGCTTCCTTATGGCCTCACGGATGGGCGTTCTGCTGACGCCAAGCTGGTCCGCCAGATGGATCTCCATCAGACGCTCCCCTGGCTTTAATTCCCCCGTCAAAATGGCCTGACGCAGCGTATTGAACACCACGTCACGAAGCGGTAAAAACTGATCCATTTTTAACTGAAATCGTTCCTGCATCTTCTTCGCCTTTCCCTAACCAAAATAACTTTGGGGCCCCGTCACAAACACTTGCTTCGCAAGCCCCTTCTTTTCGATACTTTCGCCGGCCGCCCTCGCCTTTTCCTCGTCGTCAAAGATCCCAAACACGGAAGGTCCGCTGCCACTCATAAGGCTCCCCAGCGCGCCATTTCCAAGCATCTCCTGCTTGATCTCGCTAACGATCGGGTGTTTTGCGACCGTCACCGTCTCCAACACGTTCCCAAGCCTTGAGTAGATGCCCTCGAGCCGTCCTTCCTCGATGGCCTGTCGCATGCCGTCCACGTCGGGATGCCATGGCACGCTTTGGCTGTCCAGCGCCTGATACACCTCTTTCGTCGAAACGTTGATGTCTGGCTTTGCCACCAAAAGAGCGCATTCCGGCATGGGTGCAAGCTTGGTCAGCACCTCGCCGATCCCTTCGGAAAGCGCCGTTCCGCCCATGATGCAATAGGGCACGTCCGCGCCAAGCTTTACGCCGAGCCCGCAGAGATCCTCCTCGGAAAGTCGAAGGTCATACAGCAGATTCATGGCCTTAATCGTCGCTGCCGCATCCGTGCTGCCCCCAGCCATGCCTGCCGCCACGGGGATCCGCTTTTCCAGATGCACCTTAACGCCGCCGCTTATCCCATAGGTCTCCTTGACCAGCCTTGCCGCCTTGTAGATCAAGTTGTCCTCGCCCAGTGGAAGCTCGCCGGCATCCGAAGAAAGCACGATCTCGCCTTCCGTTTTTTCAAACGTCAAAGTGTCATGGATCCCCACCGTCTGCATGATCATGCGGACCTCATGATATCCATTCGCCAGCCTTCCAACTACGTCAAGGCTTAAATTGATCTTCGCATAGGCGTTCAGCGTTATCATAAAGCGCTCCTGTTTTTTACGTATTCTGTATACAAGGATTGTATTTATTATAGTACAATCCACACGGTGCGTCAAGCCATAGAAAGCATGGAAAAAAGCCGCCCTTCCGTTTCCGGAAAGGCGGCTTTCGAAGCCCCAAGTTTTAATTCTTTTGTCCTTTGTCCTTTTTTGCAATGTAGGTCACTGCGGCGCAGCCACCCATCAGGATCACTGCGGCTGCCACGATCAGGACCACCACCATGCGATGGCTTTTGGTGTTCGCTACCTCGCTTGTCCCAACAGTCACGGCAACCGTATCCGCGCCAATTTCAGCCTTTTGTTCCTGGGCCTTCTCGTCAGCAGCAGATGCATTTACCTGCTCCTTCGCCGCTCCGTCGCCTGAAGCACCCGTTTCAGCGTTTGCGAAAAGCAGTGCATCGTCGTCTTCCGTGCCTACTTCAAATTCTTCCAGGGTGAATTCGTCCGTGCCGCTTTGGCTGCCAGTCGTGCCCTGGCCTTCAGAACCCGTGCCACTCTGGCTTCCAGCGCCTGTGCCTTCCGAACCACTTCCCGTGCTCGTCTGCGTACCACCCTGACCTTCAGAACCTGAGCCACTCTGGCTTCCAGTGCCCGTGCCTTCCGAGCCACTTCCCGTGCCCGTCTGCGCACCGCCTTGACCTTCAGAACCCGTGCCGCCCTGTCCTTCTGCGCCAGTTCCTGCCTGCGAGCCGCCACCTGCCTCGCCCTGACCCTCTGAGCCAGTGCTTCCCTGGCCTTCCGCGCCCGCTTCGATCTGCGTGATCGCGGTTGCGATGTCTGCAGGGTCGGCGCCGTCATATACCACCGTCTGCCCTTCTCCAAATGCGCCTTCCTCGATCGTCATGATCGTGTCAGGAAGGTTCACCTTCTTTACGTCCTGATTCCCTGCAAATGCATCCTTTGCGATCTCATTTACGGGATTTCCGGCGATCATGTTCGGCACCGTCACTTCTTCCTGCGTACCAAAATAGCTTACGATCTTCACGGAATGATCCTCGACCACATACTGAAAATAGCCATTGGTGAAAACCTCTGCTGCCTTCGCCCGAAGCGGCGCGCAAACAAAGATCACGCAAAATGCGATCACCGCCAGCAGGCCGTACCCTGTCCTTTTCACCTTCAGCTCAAAGCTTCTCATGATTTCTCGACTCCTGTTTTTCCTCTAGTTAAAACTTTAGTTCTGCGTGTTCAGCGCCGCGTAGCTGCCGCTTGCGATGTCGGTATAGTAAGTCGCCACGTTTCCGGTCGCATTGTCCTTGAGGATCATGTAGCCGCGAAACGAAATGTTCATGTTGTCGCCGCTACTGATCGTATCGCCGCTCACCTTTACGTTGAGCTTCACCACGCCGCTTGTCGAAGTCTTGTCGGACATGTACTTCGAAACTCCCGCCGTGCCGTAAACAAATGTCGTCTCGTTCAGTCCCTCCACGCCCTTTGCGTAAAGGATTCCGTGCTCCTGAAGCTCGTACCCGTCGGGAATGCTTCTCGTCACCGTGCAGGAAACCTTGTGTGCGTCCGTCGTCGTCACCGCGCTGGGCATGCCGATCGTGATCACGGGCTGCGCCTGCGTCTGCTGTGCGCTTCCGTCCGCCGCGTAAACCGCCGTCAGCGAATTGTCAGAAGCAACGAGGAAATAGTAGCTTTCATTGTATCCCAAAATCGTTCCGTTCGAGTCCTTCCAGCAGGAGAACGCATAGCCGTCCACCGCGGGTGCCGTCACCGTATATCCCGTGCCGACAAGGATTTCAGGGAATTCGTCCTCAGTGCGGATCTCTGCGCCTTCAGCGTCCTGATATCGAACCGTCACGACATACTTCCTGTCGTCCTGCACGTACTTCGGAACCACGGTGATCACGCCGCCGTTTGCAACCCTCGCGAGGATCGCCTCCTGACTCGCCTCCTCGTTTGTTCCCTTGAACACCCACTTCTCGAAGGTAAATCCAAACTTCGAGGGCATGCCGGGGTAGTCGACCTTCACGTCTCCCTGGGAGTAGCTCTTGTACCCCAGCACCTGCCCGAAGTCGTTCTCAAACTGCACGAACGCGCTGTTCGTCGCTTCCGGTCTGTAGACCAGCGTCACCGCCGTATCCCCTGTCACCACGAGGCGAAGGCTCGCCTTGGTTCCGAGCACCTTGTTGCTCTCGTTCATCCAACAAAGCACTTTGTCTGCGTCCCCCGCCGTCAAAAGCAGCGTCGTTCCGAGCTGCACGTTTTCCGTGGAGCCGCCCTGCGCCGTCGGCCCGTTGTTGACAAAGTACTTCGCCCCGTTCACGGCGCTAACCGTAACCTGCGCGTTGCCGCGGGCCTCATAGACCGCAACCACCGCCATGTCTTCATCACTGGCCGTGAAAGTATAACTCAGCTTGTCGCAAAGGACTTCGTCGTCATAGCTTATTACTTCGTTCCCCTCGGCCGTGAGCTCCGTCACCTCGTGCCATCCGAGGAAGGAATATCCCAGCGCGCTCTTGTCGGGCGCCGTCACCTTGACGCTCTCGCCTGGGAAGACCTTCGCCGAAGGAGCGACCATTACGTCCGCAACCGACGCCGTGGACTCTCCGCTCGCCCTGGAATATGCCAGGATCTTATACTTTGCAGGAACAATCCTCTTTCCGTTCGCGTCAGATATGCCGGATATTTTCTCACCGGTTTCCGCCAGCTCGAACTGACCTATCAGACTAAAGTTGGTTTCATTACCGTCATAGGTAGCTTCAATAAAATCATCTGCATTGGTATATCCAAGGTAGATGTGACCCCGTTTACCTTCCACTCCGCTTCCGATTCCGGGACCTTGAATTTCCTCATCTGCATCCTCATCGTAATATCCTTCGCCAACGGCCGTCACTTGCCCGCCTAAAACATTGATATCTGCGCAACTAGCATCATATCCGGATCCAATTCCGGCCGATCCGCCTCGGCCCTTGGCAGTCACCGTTCCGCCATGGATGTTAATGTATCCGCCGTGACCGAAAATTCCGGTTCCAATTCCGGCTCCTCTATTTCCGCCTATGGCCGTCACCGTTCCGCCGTTGATCGTAACACTATCAGCTGTGCCATATAAACCGCCTCCGATTCCAGCGCCGCAAACTCTTCCTTCGGCCAGGATCGTTCCGCCGTTGATCGTAATGCTTCCTCTCTCGCCGTCCAAACCGGAACCGATACCGGCAGCATTAAATCCGCCTTTGGCCTGGATCGTTCCGCCATTAATGACGATCTCGCCAAAGTGAGCCGGCTGATAATCATCTGCGCCGCCGATTCCAGCCGCTTCAGGCTTTCCTTCAGCGATCAGAACGCCGCTTCCTTCCTCCTGTCCCCAGATGGTCAGAACGGCTCCCTCATCCACTTCGATCCCTTCATTAACCTCCAGCTTTGCACCGTCGCAAAGAAGGAGATTCACGTTGCTTTTGATAATGATCGCACCATCCACAGTAATGTCTCCGCAGATTGCATACCATCCGCTTTGAAGCTTTCCATCCTGCAGGTACTCTTCGACGTTTGAGGAATTCAAAAGGATGGGATCACTTACGACATGCTTTTCCCCGTTGGCGTCAACGTAGTGCACTGATTCATTAGTCACGTGATAATTGGCCTGAAGGATTACCTTTTCTGCGGGCATCGTAAATTCATAGATGTGCGCACCCGTATTTGCTAAGCCAACGGAAGCTCCGCTCTCCGTCGTCGCCAAAACGCCGTCCAAAACATACGGGTAGGAGTGTCGCTCCGTCACCGTCACCGTCTGGCCTGCCAGTGCCACGGCACAATCTGCTTGCAATGAGCCCTCTCCGCTCACAAGCTCAATGCCATAATATTCTCCCGAAGGGGCTTGGATGCGCACGTTGCGTCCACCAAGACATCTCTCGACAAAAGCTTCTGCGGTGATGTCTTTCCCTTGATCATCCACAAACTTCCTGTCTTTTGCAAAACGAACGTCACCTCCCAGGCGTCCGCCGCACGTGATATAATCCGTATCCAGCGTCCATCCGAGGGTCACTTCGCAATCTTCGCATCCGATTGCATAATCAGTCGCAGGGTATGACGGAAAAGCAAAGATGCTTCCACCATTGATGGCAACCTTACAGTCTTTGCCACCGATTGCAGTTCCATTCTGTGGTGAGGCAGCTTGCACAGATCCACCATCGATCGTGATGGTTGATTCTTCGCCACAAATACCATTTTGGGCGCCAACTTTTCCGCCGCGAATGGAAATGGAACCATTTTCAACGAAAATTCTGTCCATAGCCAAAACCTGTCCGCCATTGATGGTAAATTTGCTCGCGTAACCGCCAATGCCAAATCCATGATCCCCGGCTTCGACAGTAAGCTTTCCACCATTGACGGTAACTTTGCTCGCAACGCCGCCAATGCCCGATCCTTCCTCTCCGCTCGTTGCCACAACCGATCCGCCGTTGATGATGACTTTTGTCAAATATCCTCCTATTCCGTCGGAGTATAGACCGCCTGTGGCATTGATCCGTCCGCCATTTATGATAATGGTTCCAGCGTCATTACTGAAACCATCACCTATTCCCGCGCAATAATCATCTCCCGTCGCGATCAGCTTTCCGCTGCCTTCTGCCTGCGCCCAAATGATAAGAGTAGAATACTTATCAACGGTAATGCCTTTTGGGGCTTTAAGCGTAGCACCGTCGCACAGGATCAGGTTCACTTCGCCATACGAATAAATCCGATCATTGATCGTCGTATCTTCCGTAAGGACAAGCCATTCGTCCTCCCAATCTGACAAATCGCTGTCGAGGACCTGATAATTAGAAACCGTATGCGAATTGCCCTGCGCATCCACGTAATCAGTGCTCCTGCCAAACCCAGCGATCACAGTGACGGGATAGCCAGGCATCTTAAAAGTGTAGGTACTCTCATCCTTTTTTGTCAATTCAACTGGCTCATCGCTATCCTTAACGGGGTCATAATACAAGCACTGAAGGGTTACCAAGTCATAAGACTTTTCGGGAGAAACCATCACCGTGACCTCCTGTCCCTTTGCGGCACGCTCATCGTCGCATTCCAGGCTCCCGCCATCCGAAGAGTCCAAACAAACCTCGTATGTCCGAGGCACAATTATAACCCCGTCTATATTTTCGCTTGTCGCCAATTCTCCGTATTCGTCTTCAAGCGAAAACTCTTTCGTAAGGATAACCGTTCCACCATAGCTTGATTCAATATAATCATCAAGGTTTGTCCAGCCAAGCGTGATCGTTGCGTCAGCGCCGCCATCGCCGGCGCCGATCCCCGGGGCTTCAACGTCATAATACCATATGTCCTGACGATCATCTCCTTCAGCATAGATCTGGCCGCCAGTAATGGTGATGACGCCGCCGGCGCCGCCGCTGCCGCTGCCGATGCCTGCGGAATGATCCCCGCCGCAAGCATAGATATCTCCGCCGGTGATGACGATCTCCGCACCAGTATTGTCCTTGCTTCCAATTCCGGGATATCCGATCCCACCGTAAGCAAGGAGTATGCCGCCGTTGATCTGAATGACTCCGGCCTTTCCAGAGGCTCCTGCTCCGATTCCTGCCGCGCCGCTGTTTGCTGCGGAATCACCCCTCGCACTCGCCACAACATATCCGCCGTTCATGATGAACGTTCCTGCGTCTCCATTCTCTCCGCCTCCGATTGCGGCACCGCCTCGGGTCTTTTGTTCAGCCACAACCGCTCCGCCATTGATGGTCACGTTACCGCCGTTTCCATAATAGGCGCCGCCGATCCCGGCCGCAATGCCTTTTGACTTTGCTATGATCCCGCCGCTGTTGACAATGATCGTTCCGCAGTTAGGATCTTTATTATTTCCATAACCGCCGCCAATTCCGGGTTCATTAAATCCACCGAAGGCGTCCAGCTCTCCGCTTTCTTTTGTCTGCCCCCAGATTGTCAGGCTTGCACCCACGGGGACGTACACGCCCTTATTTGCAGTCACCGTCTTACCATCACCAAGAATGAGATTCACGTCACCGCTTACGTTAACGTAGTCTTCTATGGTCATTTTTTCGTTCACAAAATACCAACCCGTCTCCCACTCCGTGACCACGTTCTGCGACGTGATCTCTACGTAATCCGTCACGGTATGCGTTTTCCCTTCGGCGTCAACGTATTCCACCGGTTCCAATTCGCCGTCGGCCCACGCCTTCTGCGCAGTCGGTCCAAACATGACAAACATGACCACCATTGCCATGAATGCCAGCACCAATCCTGCAATCCTGCTTTCCTTCCTTGTCTTTTCCATCATTTCGTTTACCCCCCGCCTTTCATTCGTGCCAGTTAAACTTTTGTTATCATTCTATCTATTAATAGCACTTTTCGGCAACTTTACTCACCAAAATCCCTTAGTTATGCGTGTTCAGTGCCGCATAGTTGCCGCTCACGATGTCGGTGTAGTAAGTCACAATGTTTCCGGTCGCGCCGTCCTTGAGGATCATGTAGCCGCGGAACGAAACGTTCATGTTGTCGCCGCTGCTGATCGTCTCGCCGCTCACCTTCACGTTGAGTTTCACCACGCCGCTTGTTGAGGTCTTGTCGGACTGGTACTTCGAAACGCCCGCCGTGCCGTAAACAAATGTGGTCTCGTCAAGTCCCGCCACGCCCTTTGCGTAAAGGATGCCGTGCTCCTGAAGCTCGTACCCGTCGGGAATGCTTCTCGTCACCGTGCAGGAAACCTTGTGTGCGTCCGTCGTCGTCACCGCGCTGGGCATGCCGATGGTGATCACGGGCTGCGCCTGCGTCTGCTGTGCGCTTCCGTCCGCCGCGTAAACCGCCGTCAGCGAATTGTCAGAAGCAACGAGGAAATAGTAGTTTTCATTGTATCCAAGAACTGTTCCGTTCGAGTCCTTCCAGCAAGAGAACATGTACCCGCTTACCGTGGGCGCCGTCACCGTATAGCCCGTGCCCACGAGAATGTCGGGATACTGCACGTCCGCGCTTACTTCAGCGCCGTCAGCGTCCTGATAACGAACCGTCACGCTGTACTTTCTCTCATCCTGTACATACTTCGGAACCACCGTGATCACGCCGCCGTTTGCAACCTTCGAGAGAATCTGCTCCTGCGTTGCCTCCTCGGTCGTTCCCTTGAACACCCACTTCTCAAACGTAAAGCCGAACTTTGAAGGCTGGATCGGGAAGTCAATCTTCACGTCACTTGCGGAATAACTCTTGTATCCAAGCACCTGACCGAAGTCATTCTCAAACTGCACGAAAGCGCCGTTTGCCTCTTCAGGCTTATAAACCAGCGTCACCTTCGTGTCCCCGGTCACTACAAGGCGAAGGCTATCCTTGGTCCCGAGCACCTTGTTGCTCTCGTTCATCCAACAAAGCACTTTGTCTGCGTCCCCCGCCGTCAAAAGCAGCGTCGTTCCGAGCTGCACGTTTTCCGTGGAGCCGCCCTGCGCCGTCGGCCCGTTGTTGACAAAGTACTTCGCCCCGTTCACGGCGCTAACCGTAACCTGCGCGTTACCTCGGGCCTCGTAGACCGCAACGACCGCCTCGTCCTTGTCACTCATCGTGAACGTGTAACTCAGCTTTTCGCAAAGCATCGCCTCGTCATAGCTAGCCACTTCGTTTCCTTCGGAAGTCAGTCCTGTCACTGCATGCCAACCAAGGAAGGCATATCCCTGCGCACTCTTGTCAGGTGCCGTCACCGTAACGCTCTCGCCGAATGCAACCTTACCGGAAGGCGCAACGCTTACGTCCGCGATCGACGCCGTCACGTCTCCGCTCGCCCTGGAATATGCAGTGACGGTATATTTCGGCGGAACGAGCTTTATAACCTCTCCGCGAGGCACGTCCGTCGTCACCGTCTCACCCGTGGCTTCGATCGTGAACGGACTTTTGAGCGTGATATCATTTTTCAGACTGCCAAAGGAAGATTCAATAAAATCATCTGCATCGGTCCAAGAAAGAAGGATTGTGGCAGAACCTTTATTGCCATCTGGTTCGCATCCAATTCCGGGTGCAGAGCGGTCTATATTCGATCCGTTATACACTTTTCCGCCTACGGCAGTCACTTGCCCACCTGTGATTTTGACGCTTACGTTTCCACCTTCTGCTCCAGCTCCAATCCCGGGTGCTTGATTTCCGCCTTTGGCCAAGATCATTCCGCCATGGATGAAAATGTTTGCTTCAACTCCACATTCATATCCCGTGCCGATTCCGGGCGCTCTAGAACCGGCCGTGGCCGTGATCGTTCCGCCTTCGATCGAAATGTTGTCAACAGATCCTTTTTCACCCCCTCCGATTCCTGCCGCATAATCATCGCCTTCGGCCAGGATCGTTCCGCCATAGATCGAAATGCTTTTGACAGAAGTACCTGAGGTGCCGCCAATTCCTGCCGAATAATATCCGCCTCTGGCCGTGATCGTTCCACCGTTGATGATGATATAACCAGCGTCTTCAGAAGCGCTGCCGCCAATCCCGGCGTTATCCAATCCTTCAGCGATCAGAACACCGCTTCCCTCTTTCTGTCCCCAGATCACAAGATTGGCATCCTTCGGCACGACGATTCCTTCCTCCGCCGTCAGCGTTGCGCCGTCGCAAAGAAGAAGATTCACTCTACCTGCGATGCGAATGGGATCTTCCCAGGCAATGTCTCCGCAAACAGCATACCATCCGTTACTAAGTTCCCCATTCTTCAGGTGCGTCTCAATGCTTGACGGAGACAAAACGCGCACCTGATCAAGATCAAGATCAAGAAGGCATTCATTTCCAAACGTGTTCATATAGTACAGGCGATCATCGCCTTCATGATAGCTTGCCTCAATGGTCACATCCCCGTCGGGCATCGTAAAAGTATATGTGTTCGCACCCGTCTTTACTAAGTCAACGGGATATCCGTACATATTTGCCGAAATGCCGTCCAAAACATATGGGAAGGAGTGCCGTTCCGTCACCGTCACGGTTTGTCCTACCCTGGGCATAACGGGATCCGTCTCAAGCGATCCCTCTCCGCTCTCAAGATAGATGAAATGATAAACTCCAACGGGAGGAAAGAGTATCACTTCTTCTTCGGTCTGGCTTCTCTCGACAAATTCTTCTGCGGTGATGAGTTCAAGATTTGGATCCCTAAACACCTTATCCTTTGCAAAAGAAACATTCCCCTTGCAAGGTCCCTCGCAACATATGATATCCCCTCCAAGCGTCCAGCCAAGGATCACCTCGCAATTATCTTGTCCAATTGCGCAGGCACCTGATTCTGCTGTTGCATAGACTTGGCCGCCGTTGATGATCACCTTACCATCCCTATTGCCAAGTGCAGAAGTCATCGATGTGCTGCTTTCGGTTTGCAGGCAACCGCCGTTAACGGTGATCGTTGTTTCATCACCGGAAAAACCGTCTTTAACGTAAACTTCTCCATCATCAATGGTGATCTTGCCCTTGTGAGCGAAAAAGCCGCCGTTCGCCCAAACTTTTCCCCCGCGGATGGTAAACGTTCCGTACCAATTACAGATCGGTGCGTATGTTACAACCTTTCCGCCATTGATGGTGGTTTTGCAAAGATATCCGCCAATTGCCCTGTCGCTTTCTCCGCCACAAACTTCAACTTCTCCCTTATTGATGACGACTCTGGCATGCTCGCCTCCAATACCGGCGCCGAAATCAGCGCCAACTGCAAAAACATATCCATTGTTGATGGTGACTTGGGCGTTTTTGCCTCCAATGCCTACCTTAAAGTTGTTGGCATTTGAATATACATGTCCACCATTGATGGTAATCTGAGCGTTTTCCCCGCCAATTCCATCGTATTGCTTGCTGGCAAAAGCAGTGACTTCACCGCCATTAATGATAACGTTACCGCCGATTCCCGGGCACTCATCCGTTGCAAGTGCATTCAGAGATCCCCAGCCTTCTTTCTGTTGCCAGATGGTAAGGCTGGCATCCTCATCAATGATAATGCCATAAGTGGCATTCAAACTTGTATTGTCGCAAAGGATCAAATTCACGTTTCCGTGCACATGAATCGCTTCACCCGCATAGACCAAATTAGAATTTGTTACGGCATACCATTCTTCCTCCCACTCGGTCTGTTCATAAGAGGAAAGATCGCAGCAGCTCGCCGTCATTGGATTACCCTTTGCATCCACGTAATCCACGCTCTTGCCAAACCTTGCTACCACGGTAACGCTATCGTCCGGCATCACAAACATATAGGTATTTACCCCCTGATATGTCACCTCACAGGTCTCATCGCTGCCATTACAATTCACTCGGACACTCGTCACGACATAATCAGTAGCAGGAGAAACCGTCAATGTGACCGCCTGTCCATTGTTGGCTTGCATAACATTACTTGTCAGACTTCCGTTATTCCCGCAATCCAAATTCACGTCATTTGTCAGCAAGGGCACGATTTTCTTCCCGTTTAAATTTTCGAGGGTCGCCAGTTCTCCCGTATCAGAAAGCTGGAACTTCTTGCCTTCCGCAAAGCTTAGCGTTCCGCTATAGGTGGATTCAATGAAATTCTCTGTGTTTGTCCAACCAAGCGTGATCTCCGAGCCACTGATCCCAGGGTATCCGTTCCCGCCATAGGCCGTAACCTCACCGCCATTGATCTGAACAATTCCCTCATCTCCACCGATTCCCTCAGCGCCGCTCGAATCCATTCCTTCACCACGAGCATCCGCCAAAATGACGCCACCGTTAATGATGATCGTTCCGGCAGTGCCACCATATCCGGCACCGATTGCAGCTCCCTCTCCTTCCACGCATGCTACTTGAACCTTACCACCATTGATGGTAATACTGCCGCCCTTCCCACCTTCACAGCTGCCAATTCCAGCTCCATAGCCTTGGGATTCTACATTAATGTTACCGCCATTGATAATGATCGTTCCACAGTCATGGGCATTGTCATCACAGAAGTTGCCACCAATCGCGGCACTGCGCGGAATTCCGAGAACATTCATAACGCCGGTTCCTTCTTTTTGTGCCCAGATTGTGAGGCTCGCACCTTCGGGAACATACACACCCTGCAAAAAAACCAAATATTGCCCATCACAAAGGATGAGATTGACGTTTCCGCTAATATTGAGGCCATTTGTAAAGTATTCATCTCCGTCTATATAATACCAACCCGTATCCAATTCCTGTGGCAGATTCTCATCGATCCTAACGTAATCCCTCACGGCAAGCGTGTTTCCCGCGGCGTCAACGTATTTCACCGGTTCCAATACGCCGTCGGCCCACGCCTTCTGCATCGCCGGTCCAAACATGACAAACATGACTACCATTGCCACGAATACCAGCGCCAATCTTGCAATCTTACTTTCCCTTCCTGTCTTTCCTCTCATGTCAATAACCCCCGTCTTTTTTATCTCAGATAGAGCTTTGGCTACTATTCTATTTGTTAATTGCAGTTTTCGTCAACTTTACTCACCAAAATCCGCGAAAAATATTTATTATTTTGAAAAAAATGGAAACTAAAACAACGAAACCCGGGTCATTTGACCCAGGTTTCGTCATTCCAGTTTCCGTTTACTTTACTGCGCCGATCAGGTCGGAGAGCTTCTCCATGTGGTACAGGCGCATATATGCTTCAATCCCTTCCAGGATCTCGATGGTTGCGTAAGGGTTCACGAAATTCATGGCTCCCACGCTGATGGCGCTGGCACCGGCCAGAAGGAATTCAATCGCATCCTCCGCCGTGGCAATGCCGCCCATGCCCAGGATCGGGAGCTTTACCGCCTGCGCAACCTGCCATACCATGCGCACAGCAATGGGCTTGATGGCAGGGCCGCTCATGCCGCCCGTCTTGTTGGCGATCGCAAACTTGCGTCTGTGAATGTCGATCTTCATGCCCGTGATGGTGTTGATCAGGGACAGAGCGTCCGCGCCGGCCGCCTCTGCCGCCCTTGCCATCTCCGTGATGTCCGTCACGTTGGGCGAAAGCTTCATCATGATGGGCTGCTTTGCATGCTTTTTCAGTTCGGCGGTGATGTTGTACAGCGCATCCGCCTTTTGCCCAAAGGCGATGGCGCCCTCCTTTACATTCGGGCAGGACACGTTGATCTCCAAAAGCGCCACCGCAGGCTCCTCACCAAGCCGCTCTACCACGTCCACGTAATCCTGCACGGACTTGCCACACACGTTCACGATGATCTTTGTCTTGTCATATTGCTTGAGGAACGGTATGTCGCGCTCCATAAACACGTCGATGCCTGGATTTTGCAGGCCGATGGCATTTAACATTCCGCCATATACTTCCGCCACGCGAGGCGTGGGGTTGCCGGGCCAGGGCACGTTCGCAACGCCCTTGGTCACCACTGCGCCAAGGCGGTTCAAATCAACAAATTCACCATATTCCATGCCCGAGCCAAAGGTTCCGGACGCCGTCATCACGGGGTTTTGGAACTCCACGCCCGCAATGGTGGTGCGAAGGTCAGGCTTCCATTCCTGCGATCCCGCCGCGATGCTCCCGCTTTGGCTGCCCCCGTTGCCATTTCCGTTCTGATTATTCAAAATCTCTCTCATCAGATCTCCACCTCCCCTGCTTCAAATACGGGTCCGTCCGTGCAGATCCGCGCATTGTTGACATGGGAGTGGTGGTCCACTTCCTTAGTCTTTACGACGCACCCGAGACATGCGCCGACGCCGCAGGCCATGTGCTCCTCGAGGGAAATATATGCCGGAATGCCCTGCTCGGCTGCATATGCCTTAATGGCGCGTAGCATGGGCATGGGCCCGCAGGCAAAGATCACGTCTGCGGTCAGCGCGTTCTCACGAATGGCATCCATGACGTTGCCCTTCGTGCCAACGCTGCCATCCTCCGTCGCGATGACCACTTCGCCATATTGTTCTAAGTCAGGGCGCAGAAACGTCTGCGCATCGCGATATCCCATGATACTACAAACCTTGGCTGCGCCTTCTTTCGACGCAGCGCTTTCGTCGGTGCCTGCGTCAAGCCCCTTGGCAGCGCCAGGGCCCAGCGCCTTCGCCAGCTCTAGCATCGGCGGGATCCCAATGCCGCCGCCCATGAGAAATACCTTTTTCCCTTGCGCTTTCTCCAGCGGAAATCCATTTCCAAGAACGCCAAGCAAAGCCACTTCTTCCCCTGCGTTCCACTTGGAAAACTCAGCCGTTCCCTGGCCGGCAATACGGTAAACGAGCCTTAGTGCCGTCCGATCCCCATTCACCTCGCAGATGCTGATGGGACGCGGCAAGAGCGTACTCTTGTCCTTTGGGAACACGCCCACAAACTGCCCCGGTTTTGCATCCCATGCCAGGTCAGTCCTGATCCAAAGATCATAAATGGCCGGAGCGATCATTTTCTGCGAAATCACGACTCCTATCGTTTTCTTTTTCATATAGAGTTTCCTTTCAAAAGATCAAAATATCACTAGATTTTATACTATCACATCCACCTTTTTGATCTCTTTTACGTTACGTTCCATGAGCTTTCGCGCGATCATGATCTGATGTCCGCAGCCCATGCATTTCAAGCGGAAATCCGCCCCCTCCCGGAGCACTTCCCATTCCGCGCTGCCGCAAGGGTGCGGCTTTTTCATACGCAATCTATCTCCAACATGTATCTCCATGTCCATCCTCCATTCTGACTTAGCATCCGCCCGCGGCGCAAGCCGCATTCGGGCTTCTCCTTGGGCTACGCCTCGGGCTTTTCTCACACACTCTTGGCAGCTTACCCCATCTCCCATCGGCTCAGGTTCCCCAACAGGAAATCCTTCATGACGCCGCAAAACTCCCGAAGGAGGTTGTGCAGCTGCATCGGGGGATAAGAATCGGCCGCAAGACCTTGTACATATTCATATCCTTGCGCCTTGGCAAGTTTTTCCGCGCGGAATACGTGGAAATTGTTTGTCACAAGGACCACGCGGGAATCCGCCTTGGGCAGCATCAGGCCGCATTTGCTCAGGTTCTCATAGGTGTTGCGTGACTTGTCCTCCTTTTGGATCCTGGAGGCATCAATGCCTTGTGCGATGAGATACTCATACATGCCGTCCGCTTCCGCGATGGGCTCGTTCGGCCCCTGCCCGCCGGAGACGATCACCTTCGTCGACGTGTTGACGCGAAGATAATGCACCGCCGCATCCAAACGGTATTTGAGCACGACGCTCGGGCCATTTGCCTTCCACTGCGCGCCGAGGACGATCAGATACTCCGCGCCGTCCTCCGCCTTCGCATTGCACCGCGAGAGGATGAGGCCCTCCACCAATAGGAAAACGGCAACGCCAATGCCAAAAAGAACCCAAAACGTGCGCATGAGCCAAAGCGGGAGCTTTCGCCGCAGCGCCGGCTTCGCGCAAAAAAGCGAGATCAGCCCAAACACGGCGCCCATTGCGGCCCAAATGAGAAAGAAGTACGTGCCATAGCCAAGGAACAGCCAGATCGAAAGGCAATAAAGCACGCAAAGTACGCCCAGCACACCAAAAAAGATGGCGCTGCGCTTTAACACGCGCTCCCTTCCGTGGTCTGCAAGGCGGATCACCTTTTTCGATTTCTTTTGCGGGATCAGTTCCTTTTTCTTCTTTGCCATGAAGCACTGCCCTTTCAACTCTCACCAAAATTCATCAAAGCCATCATAGCATAAAAGACGCCTTAACTCAACCGCTTGCTGCATTAAGATTTTCTAAAGATTTCCCAAAGGAACGTCTTTTCATTTTCGGCGATTCTTGATAGAATATTTCTTAGAGAGAAGGCGGAGCAAAGGCTCCAAAGAAAAATTGGGGAGGTTACGACATGAAGGCATTAACCGAAGCGGATCTGAAAAACATTGAAGAGTTCCAAAAGATCATTGATACCCATGAAAACATTGTATTCTTCGGCGGCGCAGGCGTTTCCACCGAGAGCGGCATCCCCGATTTTCGAAGCGTGGACGGCCTGTATCATCAGCAATATGATTATCCGCCCGAGACGATCTTAAGCCACACCTTTTACATGCGTAAGCCCGATGAGTTCTTCCGGTTTTACCGCAACAAGATGATCTTTTCGGACGCAAAGCCCAATGCGGCGCACCTTAAGCTTGCCGAGCTTGAAAAAGCGGGCAAACTGAAAGCCGTCGTGACGCAGAACATTGACGGTCTGCATCAGGCGGCCGGCAGCAAAAAGGTGCTTGAGCTCCACGGGAGCGTGCTTCGCAACTATTGTGAAAAGTGCGGGAAATTCCACGATCTTGAGTTCATCAAGGATTCCGAGGGGATTCCCGTTTGTGAGGACTGCGGCGGCCGCGTAAAGCCTGACGTGGTGCTCTATGAGGAGGGCCTCAACCAGAACATCATCGAGGAGTCCGTTCGCGCCATCAGTAACGCGGAAGTGCTCATCATCGGCGGCACCTCCCTTGCGGTATATCCCGCCGCCGGCCTGATCGATTACTTCTCAGGCGACAAACTTGTCGTGATCAACATGGCGCCCACGCCCCGCGACAAATTCGCCGACCTCCTGATCCAAGCCCCCATCGGCCAAGTCTTCGACGCGATCAAAGTGCGATAAAACCTAATAAAAGGGATGCGAGGAAGACTGTGACGCTGGCGGCGACGGCGACCGTTACAAGTCCCTTGCCCTTGAGGGCGAGGCCGATGGCCACCAAAACGCCGAGTGCGGCCGCAAGAACATGCTCGGTTGCATGGAACACTGCGGGGAACGTCATGGCCATGAGACATGCATACGGCACGTAATATAAAAACGATCTCACAAAACGATTCTTGATCTTGCCGCGGATCAGGGTCAGCGGGATCATGCGGATCAGGTAAGTCACTACCGCCATTGCGAGGATGAAAAGCCAAATGTTCATTGCGCTCCCTCCTCTTCCTTCACGGGAAAGACAATCGCTCCAAAGGTTGCCGCAACGACCGTGCAGACAATGATGGAGATGCCCTCCGAAATCTGATGAAGCCAAGGCACGTAACGGAAAAGGCTGCTGGCAAGGATCGCCACGCTAGCCACAATCAATACGGGCCTTGATTTTTTTGCCACGGGAACCACGATCGCGATGAACATGCCATAGAGCATGACGTTCATGGCCATCGCAACGCTTGTGGGCATGAGTCCTCCGGCCACGGCGCCAAGAAAAGTTCCCGCCGTCCAGCCCACGATCGGAAGGCTCTGCAACCCCACCATATAAGGGAGCGTAAGGCTCTTTTGATGATTCATTGCCACGGCGAAGATCTCATCCGTGTTTCCAAAGGCGATGATCAGCTTTTGCCAAAACTTAACCTTTTCATCCAGCTTTTGCGTGAGCGAAAGGCTCATCAGCGAATACCGCAGGTTAATGATGATCTGCGTGAGCACCAACTCGATCAAGGTGCCGCCCGCAGCGATCACTCGAACGCCTGCGAATTCTCCCGCGCTCGTGAGGTTCGATACGCTCATGACCGCGCCCTGCACGGCCGTCATTCCGGCCGCAAGCATTGCGATCCCTAGGCTAAAGCTCACCGCAAAATATCCCAAAGCGATGGGAATCCCGTCTTTTATGCCATTTCGAAATTCTTTTCCCAAATCCGTTTCCTTCCACTTCGCTACTTTCTTTGAAAATCAATAGCCTTATTATAGCGAAGTCCCGCCAAACTTTCAACACAAAAAAGTGCCGGCCCTCACGCCGACACCTTTATTCTTGCATTCATGTTGCGAAGTCTCTTACCAGACGGCTGTTATGCTTTTACTGCCATCTCCCAAGACCCGTTGCGAGGCGCTCGAGACCGTCCTCAAGTCTTGCCCTCGGGCATGCAATGTTCAGGCGAAGGAACGGCTCTCCCGTCCTTCCGTACTCCGCGCCCTCCGACACGAAAAGCCCCGTCTCCCTGCGAAGAAACTCCGCCAAAGCAACGCTGTCCGCGGTATACTCCCTGCAGTCCAGCCATAATAAATAGGTCGCCTCCGACGGCACCAAATGCACCTTGGGAAGGCGCTCCGCGAGGAACTGCCGTACCGCCTGCTTATTCTCAAATAGATACTCCCGAAGGGCATCCAGCCAGGGTGCTCCCTGCGAAAACGCCGCGATGGCAACGCCGCACGCAAAGGAGTTCGGCTCTGCGCACTCATCGGTGTTCAACCCGCGCCACACCTTATGGCGCACGGCCGGGTCCGCCGCAAAGACTGCTGCCGTCTGCATGCCCGCAATGTTAAAGGACTTTGTCGGTGCGATGCAGGTAATACTGTTTTCGCGGCACGCGTCCGATACGGACGCAAACGGAATATACTCCTTCCCGGGATCCGTGAGGTCACAGTGGATCTCATCCGAAACCACCAATACGTGATACTTCTTGCAAAGCTCGCCGACCCTTGCGATCTCTTCCCGCGTCCAGATCCTGCCCACGGGATTGTGCGGGTTACAAAAGATCAAAAGCGTCGTCTGCGGATTAGAAAGGGCCTGCTCAAATGCGGTCCAGTCGATTTCATATTCCTGCGAGGCACCGCCTGCAGCCGCTTCGCCCTCTTTGCCTGACGGCAAAGGCGCATATTTCAGCGGGCACTGCACCACGTTGCGCCCATTGTTCACGATTGAATTAAAAAAGATGTTGTAGACTGGCGTCAGGATTAGAACGTTCTCTCCGACGGTCGTAAGCTTTCTGACCATGGAAGAAAGCGCTGGCACAACACCCGTGCAAAAGATCAGCCAGTCCTTTTCGATATGCAAGTGATGGCGCGTCTCCCACCAGTTCTGATAGGCCGCATACCATGCGTCCGGAACGACGTTATATCCAAAAATGCCATGTGCGGCGCGCTCTTCGATCGCTTCTCGCACGCAGGGCGCCGTCTCGAAGTCCATGTCAGCCACCCACATGGGAAGCTCATTCTCCGCCACGTCCCACTTGTACGAATCCGTTCCGCGCCGATCCGTCAATTTGTCGAAATTAAATTCCTGCATCCCCCAAACTCCATTCCTGTCCTACATCCCAAGCACTCAGCCAGCTCGGCTTGCACAGCGGTTTCTTGGCTTTCGCCAGGCGCCATGTGGACCATTTCTCCTTGGTCCTTCTTAAACTTGCGCTTCGCGGCACGTGATCTTCGTCTTCGACGGGTCGATCTTGTCCTTCTCGAGGATCAGTTCACCGATCGCGTCGGCGGTGATGGTTCCCGAAGTCGGGTTGAGCACGCTGTCGATCTTGCTGGTGATGTCCGCCTCGACGGTGGAATATTCAAACGCCAGCGTCGTGTTCAGGAGCTTGCAGTTTTTCATCACGAGATTTTCAATGTAGCACATGCCCTGCAGGCTCTCGATCGTGCAATTCTCAAAGGTCAGGTTCTTCGAATTCCAGCCAAGATACTCGCCGGAAATATAGGAATCGCGCACTACCACGTTCTCGCAGTTCCAGAAGGAATCCTTTGAAAGGAGCTTACTGCCTTCCAGGGTCACGTTCCGCGCGCCGTCGAAGGAATAGTTTCCGTAAAGCGTAAGATCCTTCACGGTAACGTTCGTGGAATTCATGCCAAAGTAATTGCCGCGCGCCAGCACATGCTCCATCGTCACGTCGTTGCAGCTCCACAGCGTCTCCTCCGCATTGGAGAAAGAGACGTTCCGAAGCGTCACGCCATTACACCTGCGGAAGTTCTTTGGCGCGTCAATGGGCGAATCCTCGACCGTAACGTTATTTGTATACCAAACGCCAGCCCTCGCCATGTCAAACCATACGCAGTCCTTTGCCGTCACGTTCTTGCAGTACCAAAGCGGGTACTTCCACTTGAACATACTGCCCTCGAGTTCTATATTTTCGCTTTCCTTCAGGGGAGATTCGCCGTCTGCAAAGGTGCAGTCCACGACGCGCAGGTCCCTGCTCATGAAAAGTGCCCGTTCCCCCGTCAAAAACTCCTGTCGGATTTCCTTCTTCTCTCCCATATTCTTCCTCTTTCTTTCTGACTGCCTACCCAAAAACTACCGATGTTGCCTGCTCCTACGCCTGCTCATGCGCCACGATATTCTGCAGCCATACGCCCTTCTTCACCAAAACAAACCCGATCGCAACCTTGATCAGATCGATCAACTGCACGCACAGATACAAAAGCAGCACCGGGAAGACCGTATAACGGCTAAACAGAAAGGCTGACGGCACGCTGACCGCCCATAAAAACACACTGTCAAACAAGAACGTAATAAAGGTCTTTCCACCGGAACGCAGCGTAAAATAGGATGCGTGCATGAACGCATACATAGGCATGCAGGCTGCACCAATGCGGATAAAACCGGTTGCCAGGCTTTTCACTTGATCCGTTGTATTATATAGCCTCGGGAACAGCGGCGACAGGAGCACCAAAATGGCTCCCAAAACGAAGCAGGATGCTACGGAAAAAACAATGAGCTTCGTGTCCGTATCCCTGGCTTCCTCCATCTTTCCTGCGCCGAGGAGCTGTCCCACCATGATGGAAACCGCGCTACCCATGGCGATGAACACCACGTTGAAAAGGTTCGTGATCGTGGAGGCAATGTTCAGGCCCGCGATGGCATCCAGTCCCCTTAAGGAATAGCACTGGTTCAGAACAGCCATGCCCGCTGCCCAAAGGAACTCATTCGCCATAAGCGGCAAGCCCTTGACTGAGATTTTCCACGCCAATGCGCCCGGAATGGAAAAGCCTCGATATAAGCCCTTTGCAAAGTGCATCACCTGCGTGTGCATATGCGTCCAAACAAGCACGATCGCCATCTGCACGTAGCGCGAGATCACGGTTGCAATGGCCGCACCCACAACGCCCAATTTGGGGAATCCAAAATGGCCAAAGATCAGTAAATAGTTAAAGCCTAAGTTTACAAAGACGGCCACAATGCCCGCCACCATGGGAAGCCTGGTCTCGCCGCACTCCCTCAGGGTTGATGCATAGGCCTCCTCAATGACAAACGGCAGCAAACCAAAGAGCATGACGCCCAGATATTCCTTGCCAAAGCGAAGCGCCGCATCCAGATTCTGCGTGGTGCCGCCCTCATCGTGCAGATATAACAGGATCAGCTGATCCCCCCACAAAAGGAACGCCGTGATCCCTAAGACCACAAGGATAATGCTGATGACGATCTTATATCGCATGGCATGCCGAACGCCTTCGTGATCCCGCATGCCGAAAAACTGAGCGCTAAAAATCCCCGCTGCGGAGAGCGCTCCAAAAATTGCTAAGTAAAACACGAAAAGGAGCTGATTGACAATGGCGATGCCGCTCATCTGCTCCGTTCCGACCTGCCCGATCATGATATTATCCAGAAGACTCACAAAATTCGTAATGCCGTTCTGGATCATAATGGGCACGGCCACCTTCAAAACTGCCTGATAAAACTTCCGATCTCCGATCAAGTGCTTCATAGTGCTAAAAATCCAATCCTAAATCTCTACTTCTATCGCTGCCTTCGGATTGCTCCGTTGCGATGCGACTCTCGTAGTCCTTGCAATCCTTCGGCCTCCGCTGAAATGCTTGCTTTCAAGCATTTCGCTACTGCCTCATGTTACATTCTATTCTACCCCACGGACTTCGACTCTGGCAATGTACTTTCTTGCCTTCTCGGCCATGCATTCTAGCTCCGTTTTCTCAAAAGAGCCCATCTTTACCTCGGGACATAACACGTTGCCGCTCTCCTGATAGCACTGAAGAAACAGCGCCGGAGCGCCCTCGAGCCACTTTCCGATCTCCTCAAACTCCTCAAGGGTATGCAGCCCTCGCACCACCGTCGTGCGGAACTCATAAGGGATCTTATCCTGCGTCATAAGGTATGCCACGCTCTCCTCGATCTTTGTTACGTCAAGGCCAGGCACGCCCGTCACCTTCGCGTAGTTTTCCTTCGAAGCCTTCACGTCCATGGCAACGTAATCCACAAGGCCTTGTTCCACAAGGGATTTTAGGATCTCAGGACGATATCCGTTCGAATCCAGCTTGACAAGATATCCCAGGTTTCGGATCTCTCGGACAAAATTCTCCAGGTCACTTTGGAGCGTCGGTTCGCCGCCCGTGATGCAAACGCCCTCCAAAATACCCTTACGCTTTTTTAAAAACGCCATGACCTCTTCCTCAGAAAGACACGGCTGCGCCGCCGGATTCAACACCAGCTCGCCATTTTGACAATAGGGACAGCGGAAATTGCAACCGCCCGTAAAGATCGTGCACGCCACGTGCCCCGGGAAATCCAATAACGTCGTCTTTTGCAGACCGCAGATCAGCATACCATCCACCTTCCTTCCATTTCCGCCATATAATACTACCACAAAATAAAACGACATGCAAACATGCATGTCGTTACTAATCCGCGTCGTCGCGAGACCATCAATCCATTGTTTTATTCATTTTCCCTTAGATAAAGCAAAACTCTATTTCCAATAATGTCCGCCACTTCCTTCACTGTCTTATCCCCAACATATAAAGCTGGTATCTCTTCATAGATGATATCCATGATTTCCTCGTCCATCCTTTGATCATGTCCTACGGCATTTTTAATGATTTCCTCCATCATCGTTAAGGATTCTTCTTCTATATGGTTTGCGTCATCTGGTTTACTTTCACGTTTTGATAACTCATATGCCTTTTTCATTTGTATGTTAAATTTACTTTTCAGTGAAGATAAGTAATTCAAATTCTCACTATCAGGTGATTGAACGTAATACTCCAAAAACACCCACGCAGCCTCCTTATGCTTGGAAGACGAGACCATGCCTATTCCTACAAAGGGAGAGAGAACACTTTTCCCTTTCCCATCCTCTGTCGGATAACCAATCAATGTTATGTCTTGTTTGTGAAAATAGTTCCAATAATAATCTGACAAATCATAAAACGAACCAATCCTAGCCTCAACCAACAAACAGTCATCCGTACTCTCAGACTCCTCAGCATTTGGAACACTGTCATATTGTTTTTTCGCCTCTTGGATTATTTGAACGAACGCTTCTTTGTCAAACGCATCATCAAAAAGCTTCGATTGATTCAGTGCGAGCGCACATTCTAGAAAATGATTGGCTCGATTGATTCTCCGTTGAAGATCCACTCCTGTCATTCCGCCTAGAAGCTGTTTTTCGCGATTGCTTTGTGCAAGTTTGATCATGTCCTCTATCGTCCAGTTTTGGGGCATCTGCTTTAAGCTTTCCGATCGACAAAGCAATGTCTCCACCGTCATCTCATCCGTAAGCCACAAAAGTGACCCCTCTACCGTTGCACCTTGCAATACTTCCGCAAAAAAATCATCTTCTCGAATCATGTTGCCATGCTCAAGATACGGGGTTAAGTTTTCCAACAAACCAATTGGTGAAATGTCTTGGCTTCTCAGTACACTAATGTCAATTAAATCTATCTTGTTTTCCGAAATCAGATCCAATCGCAATCGATCCATAGCCGCTTCATAGTCCGCATCTGACGAATACGCTCCAAGCACTTCGAAATAATTGTTCACTTCTATCCTATACTTTTCATTCGTTCGGTTGAACCTGACGGCAATCCTGCGAAGCTTTGGTTGACTCCCATTTACGGCAATGCATATCGTTTCTTTTTCGGGAATTTCTTCTTTCGATCTTATTTCTGCCGTTATCAGATACTCTCCAGGCATACCTTCTTCCTGAAGAATGACATAGATGTTTCCGTTTTTCCCCATCCACCATTTTTGTATGTCATCTGAGCAAATGTCTATATGGATAAAATCAACCAACTCCTGCCATTCTTTTGCTGATTCAGAATATATGTATATCTTTGCGCCTGTTCTCGCAATGATTCTTCCGTCAGGTGTTCGAGAAATCTCCGTAAAACCATGTGTTTTGTCAAAGCTTTCTTCCTTGTCCTGACATAATCTTAGTAAAACAGGAGCCATATCCATACCTAGGATATAACATCCTCCCGCATCATCACCACATATATCCCATCCATGCATCCCGGCAGTCAGCTTCTGTGTTTTTGTATTCTTCCCTTTTCTGTTATAGGTTCGCAATTCATTTCCAGAAAGAATGAATATATCGCCTTTTGAATTCCAAGCCAGATGCTCTGTGCATACACCTTGATCCAGCTCGCTTGAGAAGACAAGGTTTCCACCGGAATCCAACATGACCAACCATCCCTTTTCTTCAAGCCCCAAATACTCAGCCGCACTTGTTAACGTCATGATAAGTTGCTCGTTCTCACAGACACTCGCCCCTATCACATACCCATCCACCTCGCCAAATGGAATCCCTTCTAATATCTTTTTATCATCTATCGAATACTTAAGAATTGTGGTTTTTATCTCAAACTGATCATATTCCTCTACCAGATTCTCTATTTCTTCTTCTTTAACCAATTCTCCTTTATACAAAAACACATGCTCGCAAGAGAATACCTCGTTTTCCGAACAAGCCAATACTCTCGAATTACCTTTGGTTTCGTCCCACGGGATTCTTTCACAGCCAACGCAAACATAACTGAATCCATTTTGCATGCTCCAATCTGTTTCCGTTTCACTTTTTCCTTTGTCATCTTTTTCGCAACCCGTTAAAACCATCAATAAGATAATGGTAATAAACAATTTACATATATTATCTTTCCTTACCCGCATGCAAAACCTCATTTATCGAAAACTTTATTCTGCCGCTTCAATGTTTGCCTGTGTTGGATATATGTTTATCAATCTCAACACATGAAAACCTAACATAAGTATTTCAAAACCAATCGTGATAATAAAAGAGCCAACGATTGTCTGCAAAACTTCTAATACTTCCAGTTTCCCCGCTATATGAAAGCATAACTGTAATAACATTACGATCACGGCCGTAGAAAAAGCCAATCCTGTTACCAAAACCGCATCTCTAAATGCTGTTATACACAGCCTTAGCGCATTACATCCCAGCATTCTTCTGATCAGGTATTCTCTCTTTCTGCGAGCAAACCACACTTCCATCAGATAGAATATGACAAATATGCAAAAGAGCTCCATGACAGAATAAATCTTCTGCATTTTTTCGTATAGTTCCTGCCGATCCCACTGCTCATAGTCATCATAGTTCTCATAGGTCGTCAAACAATCTTCAAATTGATCCTGGAAATTGTTAATCTCATCGTGGAATTTGGTAAGCTTTTCGAATATTAGCGGGATCCCATTCCATCCACTCGTATCATATTCATCCGCCAAGCGCCACATAAACCACTCTTTGTAATCTTCCTCCAAATTGCCCCAGTTCATATATACAGACTGAGCAAGTATCACGTCGCTTTCAATAACCGCATAAACCTGAAACTCTATACCATCAATTATGATCCATTTTTTCCCTTCTCTCAAGTAGGTTCTGTTTAATAATCGTCCTGCTATCAAAACAGAATTAGGAATTCCCATCCACTCGTCATAGTCAAGTTTTTCCTTCTTTGCCAATGCCTCAGCAGACAGATAAGTTCGAACTTCACGATGTTCGTTTGTCAGTCCAACCGATACCATGAATCCCCTAATCACACAATTTGCGCCACTTCCTTTCAGCATTTTGAAAGTCTCGTCAAACATGTCTTTATTCCATATGCCATCCGCAAAAAACTCTTTATGATAAAGATATTCTGGTTTGTTTAGATTGTTGATCAGAATTTGGGATCTGATCAAGTTCATTCCCAAATAGAATAACAAAAACATCCCCACAAAAAGAAGTAGCGAATCATATTCTTTTTGGCCAAAAAGGAATACTCTCTTCAGCACTCCATTCCTCAAATACTTAGTTTTTTTATTCCCCATACCTTTTCTAAATGAGTATCCTTCCATCTGACATTTTTACCAAACGCGTACAATTAGATGCCACGTCACTGTCATGCGTAGCAATTACAATGGTTTTCCCATGCTTATTCTCTTCACACAAAATACCCATAATCTCTATTGTCGTTTTGCTATCAAGCGCGCCCGTAGGTTCATCGCAGAGCATAAGTCGGCAATCCGTCATAAGAGCTCGCCCTATTGCGCAACGTTGCTGCTGACCTCCTGACAATTTCTGAGGAAACTTGTTCGCATATTCCGCAATACCCAATTGTTCCAAACAATCCATGATCTTTTTGCGATAATTCTTTTGATTTCTTGCCAGAAGAGGGATCGCCATATTCTCGTACACCGTATAACGATTCAACAAAGAAAAATTTTGATACACAAAACCAATATTCTTCTTGCGAAAATTGTGAAGTCTTATGGCACGATATGAAGATACTTCTTCATTATCGAAAAAATACTTCCCAGAGTCAGGGCGATCCATCCCTCCTAGAATATTAAGAAGCGTACTCTTCCCACAGCCGCTTGTTCCTAACACGGCTACCATTTCTCCTTCAGCAATCTCTAACGATAACCCGTCGAGAGCAATCGTGTCTTTCGAGTCATCCATATACTTCTTGGTTATGTTTTCTAATTTGATCATATGTTTTTTAACCTCTCGTGTCTTTCAGCAGTTCATAAGGTTCTTTTCCCCCTATGATCAATACTGGAATGACCGTACATAGAATAAATAGTGCTATTCCCACGATAATCATGTATGGAAGGGCCGTCTGATTTCTCCAAAAAGCAAGCAACTTTCCACTTTCATAGGTACTGCATGCCTCAATCATTTTGGAGGCAACCATTGCCGAGCGAGAACCTTCGGTTCCAACAAATATTGGTATGTCGTAAAGCTTTTCAAGATATTTACTTAATATGAACCAAGCCCCAATCATTGGGAGTAATACTCTTATTATGTTTTGACAAATTTGGATTTCCAAAAGATCCTTCAAGGAAAAACCGTTCGCATAATAAATCCCATATTGTCTTCGATTACCAAGCATTTCCATGCATATGATGCACATGCAGAGCAAAACACAGGTAACAATGATTAACCCACTCAGCTCCCTGTCTACCCTTTGCAAGTCGTTTTCTTCAATCTCTTCTGCCCGAAAGCCCTCACTCAAATACCCGCTTTCCAGATCTATGTCCAATTCTTTTGCTCTATTTTCCAGATAATCTCTGGCTTCTTTTAATGTGTGGCCGCCCGCAGCAACATATGCTCCGTTGCTATATGTTCCTACCCACAAGGGAGGCTGACCCGAATAAACCATAATAATAACATCATCCAATATGCTTAACGAAGTTAATTCATCTGCGCGTCCAAATGCACAAACGTCGCTTGACATCATCATCTGTCCTTTTTTTATTATCCCCAATACCTCAAATTCCACAGATTCGCCATATCGATCCACCACATATGTTGTCCCAACTGGTATGCCATTATAATTGGCACCTAGGTATATTCCAAACCTATTAGGGTTGTTCCAATTCTCGTCAGTGTTGTTAATCCTCTGTGAAAACTTGATATTATGAAGTCCAAATACGCTCTTTTGCACATAAACCCACGGTGTCGCGTCTGCCGCATATCCCATGTTTGATCTCCTGGTCTGTAATAGCTCATTTGGTAGCGGAAATGCATTGATAGCGTATTCCCAGACTCCTACGAATTCGAAAATACCGCTATCATATGCATTTTGAATTAGTTCTTTCTGACTATTACTATTCGATGAGCTAAAAACCTGCATCACCCCAGTCCCGTTAATTCCCTTTGTAAGAATCTTGTCGCATTCATCCCTATTTAGTTTTGAAATATTAGAAAACAAAGAGAAATAGCCAATGATCGCTAGACTCGCTCCGATGATGATCATTGAGAGAAAGAAATGTATCTTTTGGCACATAATGTCCATAATGGCAACCACGATGATGTTTTTCTTGCTCATAAAACTCCTTTAGGGCATACTTAATTAAAGGTTTTCATTTTTTCTAATTAACTGTTGCCTCCGCTTCCACCGTTCCCGCTGAGCATTTAGCGTATGTATGCACTTTCTTCTTTTTGACCCCGCTATGCACAATGGGATTGTCATTCCCAATCTTGTACTTCTGCTTCTGTACCTTCTTGGAACCATTGACCTCAATATAAGCATTTGAAAGAACTATTTCCGTACCGCTCGTATAGGAATGAATAATTGATCCCGAATGACATTGACTGTCATTGTATGCCGTAGCAGTAAGTACTTGCGTTCCCGTGGTGGTTTCCCCTTTTTCGATGATGGTTATGCAGACGAATACGACAAGCCTATTATATGGTTTTTTCGAATAGTTTTCAACTCCTTAGGGAAACTATTCTTTACTGTTTTTATAAATATCATGTTTTAATGTTATTTTATATGTGTTTTGATGCTATTTATGGAAACTATACGGAAACCTTTCGCGTTCTTGCATGGTTTTTATTTCTCCGCCCGACATATCATCACAACCTTGAAACCTGAATCATGCCATCGTAAACGGTTTGATTGTATAAAAAAACTATATCTTTGACAGATATCCATGTCAATAGAATACCCCGTCAATCCCTATCAACAGTCACTTTCTTTCGAATTGTCTTGGCGTTCGTGGCAGAAACGTGATACGATGGATTCAGTTGAAAGGAGTCTCTCCCATGGCTTACGTGACGAATGTTCAGGAAAAATATATGAAAGAAGCCCTAAAGCAGGCGAAGAAGGCGGCGGCGCTGGGCGAAGTGCCCATCGGATGCGTCATCGTCTATGAAGGAAAGATCATCGGCCGCGGTTACAACCGCAGAAACACCGACAAAAATACGCTCTGTCATGCCGAGATCACGGCCATTCGAAAGGCCAGCAAGGTGATCGGCGACTGGCGCCTCGAGGACTGCACCCTTTACGTAACGCTCGAGCCCTGTCAGATGTGCGCGGGTGCCATCGTTCAGGCCCGCATTCCAGAGGTTGTCATGGGCTGCATGAATCCCAAGGCTGGCTGCGCCGGCTCCATCCTCAACCTTTTGGAAATGCCTGAATTTAACCATCAGTGCACCGTCTACCGCGGCATTCTTGAAGAGGAATGCAGCCAGGTGCTGAAAGACTTCTTCGTGGACCTTAGAAAGCGCAACAAAGCCGAGAAGGAAAAGGAAAAAGAGGGAGGAAACGACCTATGAGTAATATGCGGGGGATTGACACGCCGGTGCGCCAGCGCCGCAGACGCGTGTTCAAGGAAGTAGCCAACTTGGCTTATAATTCAACAAACCTAAAGGACGACATGGAGGCTTTGCCATATAAGATCGTCGATTATGAAGAGCCGAAGTATTGGGAGAGCGTTTATCGTGACCGCGCGATCATCCGCGAAAGGATCCGCCTGGCCATGGGCATGAGCCTTAGGCCCGAAAACCGCGAGCATCCCGGACATCTGACCGAAGGCCTTGAAGAAAGCAACATCGACGAAAAATACTATGAGCCTCCTCTGATGCAGGTGATCCCATCGGCTTGCAATGCCTGCCCCGAGAACCGCTATGAGGTCACCAGCTCCTGCATGGGCTGCGTTGCGCACCCCTGCCAGCTGGTCTGCCCGAAGGGCGCCATTTCCTTCGTGAACGGCAAGTCCGTGATCGATCAGGAAAAATGCATTAAGTGCGGTAAGTGCAAGGACATCTGCCCCTACGATGCCATCTGCCATAAGGAGCGCCCCTGCAAACATGCCTGCGGTGTCGGTGCCATCAAATCCGACTCCTACGGACGGGCGTACATCGACAATGACATTTGCGTCTCCTGCGGCATGTGCATGGTGAGTTGTCCTTTCGGTGCCATCGCGGATAAATCTCAGATCTTCCAGCTGATCCGCGCCATGCAAAGCGGCCGCGAGATCATAGCCCAAGTGGCACCAGCGTTCGTCGGACAGTTTGGCCCCAAGGTCACTCCCGACATGTTAAAGACGGCCCTGAAAGAGCTCGGCTTCTCTGAAATCTACGAGACGGCGCTAGGCGCAGACATGGGCTGTATGGCCGAGGCAGAGCATTACGTAAAGGAAGTGGCGACTGGAAATCAATCCTTCGCCCTTACCTCCTGCTGCCCTTCCTGGTCCGTCATGGCTAAGCACTTCTTCCCCGAAACCATCGATAAGATCAGCAACGAGCTGACCCCCATGGTGGCAACGGCCCGCGTGATCAAGAAAGAGCATCCCAACGCATCCGTGGTCTTCATCGGCCCCTGCGCCTCGAAAAAGCTGGAGGCGAGCCGCCGCAGCGTTCGCTCCGACGTGGACTTTGTCATTACCTTCGAGGAACTGACGGGCATGTTTGAAGCAAAGGGCCTGCTCCTTGAGGAGATCAAGGCCATGGACGAGATGAACGACGCCACCGGTGCCGGCAGAGGCTATGGCGTCGCTGGCGGCGTGGCTTCTGCAATTGAGCGTTGCATCAAGGAATATTATCCCGAAACGGAGGTCCACATAGAGCACGCAGAAGGCCTTGCGGATTGCCGAAAAGCACTCACTCTCGCCAAGGCAGGGCGCATGAACGGGTGCCTCATCGAAGGCATGGCATGCCCCGGAGGATGTGTTGCCGGCGCAGGCACGAACATTCCGATCCTGCAGGCGACAAAGGAGCTCGCAAAGTTTAAGAGCGCAGCTTCTCGCGAGTTCCCGGAGGAAGGCTGCAATCAGCAGAGCGTGGTAACCCCTTGACAAATCCTTAGAAAACAGATACACTGAAAAAGCCGTGCATTGTCGGATTTGCCTGCAATGGTGAAATTCGGTCTTGCGCAATGGAAATCTGCGAACCGTGTCAGGTTGGGAACAAAGCAGCACTAAGCGGAATCTTCCATGTGCCGTAAGGTCACCGGGTGGAGTTGCAGTGCGGTCTGGTGGTGCACGGTTTCTAATTTCCAAGAACCAAAGAACACCCCGCACGGTGAAAAAGCTTGCAAGCATATGCTTTTGAACGCATCAAAACCCAAATGCCGGCGGAATATGGATACGAAATATGACTCTCTTAAATGACGTTCTCGAAAACTGCAATCTCTGCCCTCGTCACTGCGGCGTGAACCGTCTTGCCGGAGCGAGGGGATATTGCGGCCAAACGGCAGAGATCCGTGCGGCCCGCGCGGCGCTTCATTTTTGGGAGGAGCCCTGCATTTCAGGCAAAAACGGCTCGGGAACCGTTTTCTTCTCTGGCTGTAGCCTCCGCTGCGTCTACTGCCAAAACCGCGAGATCGCACTGGATGGGCAATGCCGCGCAATCTCCGCCAAGCAGCCTGCCGAAAGCGACCGCGCCCCTTCGAGCACCACGCCAAGCCAGATGAGCGGCTGTTCAGGAAAGGTCATCACCATCCCGCGTCTTGCGGAAATCTTCCTGGAGCTTCAGGCAAAAGGCGCCCACAACATAAACCTTGTGACGCCCACACACTTTATCCCCCAGATCCGTGAGGCACTTATCATGGCCAAGGATCAAGGCCTTACAATTCCCATTGTATATAACACCGGCGGCTACGAAGAAGTCCATTCCCTACAGCTCCTAGAGGGCCTTGTGGACATTTATCTTCCCGACCTCAAGTACCGCGACGCACAAGTGTCAGCACGCTTTTCCAATGCGCCGGATTACTTTGAAAAGGCCAAGGAAGCCTTGCAGGAAATGTATCGGCAAGTTGGTGATCCCGTCTTTGACGAAGCTACGGGGCTTATGAAAAGGGGCATGATCGTGCGCCACCTTCTGCTTCCAGGCCAGGTGGGCGGATCCAAGCGCGTGCTCCGCTATGTACACGAAACCTTTGGAAATCATGTTTTTATTTCCATCATGAACCAATATACACCCATGCCCCAGATCATAAGCGATCTGGCATTTGAGGACATCGCCCGTAAGGTCACGGACGATGAATACGAACGCCTCCTCGACTTTGCGGAAGCCATCGGCATCGAGCTCGGCTTTCGCCAGGAAGGCGAAACCGCCAAGGAAAGCTTCATCCCACCATTTTCCGGGGAGGGACTCTAAAGGCCATAGACCGCCAGATCCAGGGCGCGGCCAAATTCAGGCAACATAACTAAAAAACAGCCCCCGCATCACCTGCAGGGGCTGTTCTTATCAGCATCAAATCGTCTCATTTAAGTATTTCACGTAAGCTTCCACCATCATCGCGATCTTAAAGGTCAAGGCATCATCAAAGGTGCGCAGGTTCAGTCCCGTGCTCTCCTGGATGCGCTCGATACGATACACCAAGGTGTTGCGGTGCACGTAGAGCTGCCTTGCCGTCTCCGACACGTTCAGGTTATTCTCAAAGAACTTATTCAAGGTATTCAAGGTCTCATCATCGAGCTCCGTTGGGATCTTATCACCAAAAATCTCCTCGATGAACATCTTGCAAAGGTTCACGGGGAGCTGATAGATCAGCCGTCCAATGCCCAGCGCATGATATGCCGCCACGGGGTTTTCCGCATAGAAGATCTTGCCCACGTCCATGGCCATCTTCGCTTCCTTGTAGGACTTCGAAATGTCCTTGAGCTCCTGCACCACAGTGCCGATCGACACGCGCACGTTGCTCATGGCCTCGGCGCTGATCATGTCGACGATCGTCTCCGCCACGTGCTCAAGCGCCTTGACGGACGCATCCGTCTCCACGCTCTTGATCAGGATCACGTTGTTCTCATCCACGGCCGTCACGTAATCCCCCGTCTGGGACGTGAACATGCCCTTTAGGAGCTCCATGACCATGCCATCCTTCTCATCTTGGGATTCGATCAGATATACCACCCGCGGCGCGCCCACCTCGATCCGAAGCTTCTTTGCGCGGTTGTAGATGTCCACCAACAGCATGTTGTCCAGGATCAGATTCTGGAAAAAGCTGTTCCTGTCGATCTTTTCCTTGTACGCGATCACCAGGGCCTGGATCTGCGATGCCGCGATCTTTCCCACCATGTACACGTCGTCGGAATATCCCGTCGCTACCACCAAAAAGAGCAGCTCGCCCTCATCGTAGATCTTCAGAAGGTGGTTTTGTCCGATCACCTGGCTGTCCGCCGGAGAATTGGCAAAATCGCGCAGAAGATTGGACGAAAGATCGATCTTTTCAAGCGTTCCGGCCACCTGCACCCCAAGGGCGTCAAAGACACACAGGTCCACCTTGGTGATGGCCTTCAGTTCGTCAATGCTGGTTTGGATGATCTGATTAGTTATCATAATGGCCTTCCTCTTCCATTCATAAAAACCGTCTGCTTCGCGGCCGTCGTCGCTTCGCGACTTACGTTTTTATTTCATGCACGCTCGGGTGAAACCAAATATCCTGCTTCGCAGGCTGCTTGGTTTCCTTCCTCGCTGCAAACGATAAAGGGGTGCTGTTTCCAGCACCCCTGTTAAGGTTCCTACTAGTTGGTGATGATCTTCTCAGTATCTCTGTCGAATACGTGAATCTTCTCAACGTCCAGAGCGAACTTAACGGTATCGCCAGGTCTGGAATTGGTACGAGAATCAACTCTTGCGGTCATCGGGAACTCATCCAGATCGAAGTACAGGAATACTTCTGCACCAAGCAGCTCGTACACCTTAATGGTGGACTCGAAGGTGCTGTGAGGAGAATTCTCAATGAACATCTCGGAATCGTAAACGTCCTCAGGACGGATACCGAAGATAACCTGCTTTCCGTCGTAACCACCCTCGATCAGCTTCTTGGACTTAGCGGGAGGAAGAGGAATGCTCTTGCCAGCGATCTCAAGGTTTGCAACGTCGCCTTCAACTGCAACGGTAGCGGTAAGGAAGTTCATCTGAGGGGATCCCATGAATCCTGCTACGAACAGGTTCTGAGGCTTGTCGTACAGATTCTGAGGGGTATCTACCTGCTGGATAACGCCATCCTTCATAACTACGATTCTGGTACCAAGGGTCATAGCCTCGGTCTGGTCATGGGTTACGTAGATGATGGTGGTGCCCAGTCTCTGATGCAGCTTAGCGATCTCGATTCTCATCTGTACACGAAGCTTTGCATCCAGGTTGGACAGAGGCTCGTCCATAAGGAATACCTTAGGGTTACGAACGATTGCACGACCCATTGCCACACGCTGTCTCTGACCACCGGACAGAGCCTTAGGCTTACGATCCAGGAGGGGAGTCAGGTCGAGGATCTTTGCAGCTTCCTTAACCATCTTATCGATCTGATCCTTAGGAACTTTTCTCAGCTTCAGACCAAATGCCATGTTGTCGTATACGGACATGTGAGGATACAGAGCGTAGTTCTGGAATACCATTGCGATATCTCTGTCCTTAGGCTCTACGTCGTTCACAACTCTGTCACCGATCTTCAGCTCACCAGAGGAGATATCCTCCAGACCTGCGATCATACGAAGAGTGGTGGACTTACCGCATCCGGAAGGTCCTACGAAGATGATGAATTCCTGATCTGCGATCTCAAGGTTGAAGTTCTTAACAGCCTCAAATCCGTTGGGATACACTTTGCAGATGTTTTTCAGTGATAAACTTGCCATGGTGAATAACTCCTTTCATTTCCCTTTATAACGTTTATTTTGTTTATTTACAGACCCAACAAGCTAATGATAAGTATAACAGAAAGCCCTTACCCTTGACCATAAACGATTTCAACAAACTTTTTCGTTCGGATTGTGAGAATTGCTAGCTTTTCCGACCTTTATCGGCATTTTGCATAATGCCGTATGCAATTCATTGGTAAAAGTGCACGTTACTTTTCTCCGCCCTTATTATCTGCAGTTTCCGTGATCACGGTATCGCTGAAGATATGCTCGTCCTCGGCGCCGGGATCTTCCGGAAGAAGGCCCTCTGCCCTTGCCCTCTCGATCGTCTTGTCTTCCATCTTCTGAAAGAACTTGTTATAAAGCATGGCGCTGACATAGGCCGGAACGGACAGGCCAAACAGCACTGTCAGAGGGAACAGCTGGAACACAAAGATCGCAAGAAGCGGCGGGATGGCCCACAGAACGCCCATGATAATGACCTTCGGCAGCTGCATGATCGCCATGATAAACGTGTTCTTAAAGGTGTTCCTCAGCGAATTGTCAAACTTGGAGAGCACTGGGTAGATGAACAGGAACGTTGCGAGTGCGATGAGCGAAGTCGCCAGGAAAAGCACCTGCACGATAATGGACGGACTCTGATCCGGATTGCCGTAAACGATGAAATAATCCAAAAACAGCACGACCATGACAACGATCTGGATCAGCCAGATGATCGTGCCCTGGCGGAAATTCTGCTTAAAACTCTTCATGAATCCTTTGAAGATATACACTTCCTCGCCGCGCACAATCTTGAGGGCCATGTAGTAAAGGGCCGTAATGGAGGCACCAATGGTGATGATGGGCACGCAACACAGTAGCGCGATGATGTTCAGGATCATCAGATCCGCCACCTTGTTCAGCCCTTGCATCAATGGTCCGTCAGCATCAAACAACTTCATTTCTTTCTTCCTCTTTCTTTCAGAAAACTTTTTCCATGAATGCCACGGGAATGCCCGTTTTCATGGACCTGGCCTTTACCAGAGAAAAGCCAAGCTTTTTGTAAAAATCCACTGCGTAGGGTGATGCCATAAGGGAAACGTAATGCTCCCCAACGACGATCTGCAGGTAATCGCAGAGCATCTGGACAAGGGCGCTTCCAACGCCCTGAAGATGATATTCTTCCTTGACGAACAAAAGGGAAATGTGATTCACGTTGCGAAGGCTTCCGGCGCCGATGATCTCATCGCCGTCCACCGCCACGAGCAGCTTGTAATTCCCCGCGAGGAATGACTCCTTCAAGTGCTCGTCCATGATAAAATCATAAAAGCTCTGCCTTCCCTCAGGTTCACAATCCGGGGCGTCAAATTTCTGAAACGTCTCCCAGATCATCTCCATTACCTGTTCCCATTCATCCGGTCTGGCCCAACGGATGCCGTAATCCATCCCGATACCTCCCGCCCGCAAGCCCTACTTCCCTTGCCGGCTTTGCTGCCTTAACCCACTTGCGCCGTTTCCTCACCCATGCCGGCGCGCATGCACTGTTGCCTTAACCCCTTGTGTGCCTTGCCCCTCCGGCGCCTGTCGCACTGCTGCCTTAACCCATCGTCTTTTCCATCCAGGCGGCAATGTCCTCCATGACCTGCTGCTTATCCATCTCATTCAGGATCTCATGCCGATCGCCCGGATACATCTTCAGCTCAACGTTCGTAAGCCCCGCGCCCGTAAGGTCACGGTACACCCTGTCCACCTGCTTGCCATAGCCACCCACGGGATCCTCCTCCCCCGAGATCATCAGGACAGGCAGACCCTTTGGCATATGCGACAGATTTTCCTTCGAAAACAGCCTGTTTGCCATTTCAAACATGCAACGATATCCATTCAAAGTAAACGGAAATCCGCAAAGCGGATCTATGCGATAAAGGTTCACCACTTCCTCATCCTTGGTGAGCCAGTCGCTCTCCGTGCGCGCAATGCCGACGCGCTTGTTGTAATCGCCCATCACCAGCTTTTCCACAAGGCGGCTGTAATGCTTTTCCCCGTAGATCAGTTCGATGCACTTTGACAACGCGCGGATAAACGTCACGGCAAGGCGGCTACGCTGCCCCGTTCCCATGATGATGGCGCCCTGAATGCCCGTTCCATAACGGCAGATATAGTTGCGCAGGATGTAAGATCCCATGCTGTGCCCCAAGATAAAGATCGGAATGCCGGGATACTCCCCCTGTACGGTCTTTTTCAGGCGGTGCACGTCGCGCACCAGCACCGTTGCAGGATCCATCTGACAAAAATACCCATAGGTTTCCCCTTCCGGCACGGAAAGACCATGCCCCAAATGGTCCTCTCCCGCCACAAGGAATCCTCGCTCCGTCAAAAACTGCGCAAAGCCTTCATACCTGCCAAGGTGCTCCGCCATGCCATGCACAAGGATCACAATGCCTTTCGGCGCGCCCTCCGGCAGGTACTTTACGCTGTGAAGCTGATGAACTGCGTCTCTGGAAGCAATCGTAAACTCTTCTTTTCTCATAGGCAAACCCCCGTCTTCCTATATACCGTAAGCAGTTACTTCAAAAGACTGTTATATTATTATAACGCTTTTTGGCGCAAAAATAAAGGGATTTCTTCTCAAATCCCTTACAAAACGAAGGGCAGGCAAATCTGCCTGCCCTTCGAATGTTTGTTTTTTACAATGAATTACGCTTCGCCCTCGTCAAAATGATAGCAACCATCACATCCAACGCTGGTCCTAATGGTGTCCTGCGGGTCGAACTCAACCACTTCCATCTGCGGCATTTCGTAAACTTCCTTTTCCATACCCCTCTCCCCTCAAACGTTTATCGATAAATTTCAGAAACTTCCTTAAGAATTCTCCTAGTACCCACAATACAATAAAGTTTGAAAAAAATCAACAGGAAATTAGCAAATTTCTGCACCGGCGGGCATTTCCTTCTCAGGAGTCATGAGGGAAAGCTTGCCTTCTGCATCCTCTGCACAAAGGAGCATGCCTTCGCTCATAAGGCCTGCCATCTTTCTCGGCGCGAGGTTCACAAGAACCATCACCTTCTTGCCCACCATCTCCTCAGGCTCGTAAGTTGCATGGATGCCGGAAAGGATCTGCTTTACCTGATTGCCAACCTTCACCTTGCTGCAAAGGAGCTTTTTCGAGCCCTTTACGGCCTCGCAGGCAAGGATCTCGCCCACCTGGAACTGGAGCTTTGCGAAATCATCATAGGTGATCTCAGGCTTCGCCTCGACGTCGATCGCTTCCTGAGTCGCGCCGTCCTTTGCGCCTGCCTCGCCGGCTTTCGCGCCTGCTGCCGCGCCGCCCGTCAGCTCTGCCCACTTTTCATCCGCCTCGGCCTGCGTCATTCTGCCTGCCTTCACGAGATTTGCAAATGCAACCTTCTGGTGCTCCAAGAATTCCTCTCTCTGACGCGCCTGCACCTCCTGGGCCTTCTTCAGGATCTCCTCCTTGTCAAGTCTTGCAAACAGGATCTCCGGCGTCTCCGTCACCTTGCCGCCCTGGCTAAGGCCAAAGCTTCCAAGCTGATCAAAGTCACGAAGGCTCGTTCCAAGCTGAGATGCAATCTTTCCTGCCGTGGTCGGAAGGAAAGGTGCCAGCAGGGATGCGCCGATCACGATGCCCTCGCTGAGGTTATAGAGCACGGTCGCAAGGCGGTCAGCCTTCTCAGGATCCTTTGCCAGAACCCAAGGCTCCGTCTCGTCAATATACTTGTTCAGACGCTTAAACACTGCAAAGATTTCGGTCAGCGCATCTGCCACGTGGAGCGTGTCCATGAGCTTTTCAACCTTTGCATATGCACTCGTCACCGTCGCCTTGAGGTCTTCGTCGATCTCAGGTACGGCCACGCCCTTGTTCGCAACAACGCCGCCAAAGTACTTATTGCTCATGGCAACGGTACGGTTCACAAGGTTTCCGAGGGTGTTCGCAAGATCGGAATTCACGCGCTCGCACATGAGCTCCCAAGTGATGGTTCCGTCGTTTTCATAAGGCATTTCGTGCAGCACGAAATAACGCACTGCGTCCAGTCCAAAGATGCCTATCATGTCGTCCACGTAGATCACGTTGCCCTTGGACTTACTCATCTTCTCGCCGCCCTGCAAAAGCCAGGGATGACCAAACACCTGCTTGGGCAGGGGCTCGCCCAGCGCCATCAGGAAGATGGGCCAGTAGATCGTATGGAATCGGATGATGTCCTTACCGATCAGATGCAGGTCAGCGGGCCAATATTTCTTGTAAAGGTCACCGCTTTCTCCGTCAGCGTCATAGCCAATGCCGGTGATGTAGTTGCTCAGCGCATCCAGCCACACGTAAACCACGTGCTTGTCGTCGAAGTCCACGGGGATGCCCCACTTGAAGGAAGTTCTGGACACGCAAAGGTCCTGCAGTCCCGGAAGCAGGAAGTTGTTCATCATCTCATTCTTCCTGGACACCGGCTGAATGAACTCGGGATGCGAGTTGATGTGCTCGATCAGGCGATCCGCATACTTCTTCATCTTGAAAAAGTAAGCCTCTTCCTTCTCATCGTGCACGGCGCCGCCGCAGACGGGGCACCTGCCCTCCTTCAGCTGCGTCTCGGTATAAAAGGCCTCACACTCCGTGCAATATTTTCCCTCATAGGAGCTCTTGTAAATGTCGCCCTGATCATAGAGCTTCTTGAAGATTTTCTGGATCTGACGCTCGTGATCGGCATCCGTGGTGCGGATGAAGCGATCATAGGAAGTGCCCATCATGTCCCAAAGCTGCTTGATGGTTCCGGCCGTCTTGTCCACGAACTCCTTCGGCGTCATGTCCTCTTCGATGGCACGCGTCTCGATCTTTTGGCCATGCTCGTCACTTCCGGTCTGGAAATGCACGTCAAAGCCATCTGCCTTTTTATATCTCGCAATGGCGTCTGCCAGGATGATCTCATAGCAGTTGCCGATGTGCGGTTTTCCTGAAGTATAGGCGATGGCCGTCGTAATGTAGTAAGGTCCTTTGTTTGTCATGTCTTTTCTCTACCTTTTCCTTTATTCTTCCTGCGTCCCGTCATTTGCGGTTCCCATCCCTGCAAGATATTGTGCGGGGATCACGTAACCATAAGACTGGAGCTTTTGTACGTACAGAGGGTCGCGAAGGCGCTTCTCCGACTCAGCCAGATACCTTGCGTTTTCCTTGCCGGCAAAGCCAAGGCCGACCCAAAGGGCAAGCACGATGCAACCAATCGTTCCGATCGCGCCCACGATCAGGAGCGCCAACGTCATTGTATTCCAATACTGCCTAAAATGCAAGGTGTAATACATCCAGCCGCCTGCCGCCAGCGTGACTGCCAGGCAGAGGATCATTGCCTTTATGTAATATACGGGGCTCGTGCTCTTCGGATCAAATCCTTGGATCGCCACCTCGCGAAAGCGCTGATCCAAGTACTCCTGCTTGCATCTCGTGCAAAAACGGATGGGGCTTCCATATCCCCACGCATTGCATTGTTCCCGTGTTTTCTCGCCGCATTTCGGGCAAGTTCCTTCCAAATAACCCATTGTATCTTCCTGCCTTTCGATCCTTAAATGTTTATCAAAAATGGCTTTTGCCATTTGATCACAAACTATTCAGGCCGTTAGCGAACATAGCCCTGCTCGGCCATATATCTTGTGAACTTCGCCTGGCCGTTTTGATTCAAATGCTGCGTGTCCATCCAATCCGTCGCGTTGTCAAGGCCGATCTCATCGAGTTCATAAAAAAGATTGTGCCATTCCAGTCCACGCTCCGCGGCAAAATCGCCCACGGTGTTGAACACGCGCTCAGACCTTTTTAAGTCCTCGATCGTATATTCATCATATTCATACTGCGAATTATAGGGTGCCACGCAAAGAATGAGTTCGACCTGATTCTCCTTGCAGAGCGCCACGATCTTCTCGAGCCATTCCTCCATCCCTTCCGGCATCTCTTCCGTTTCCATGGGATGCACCAGCGGGATGTCCGAAGTCATGTTGTAGGTTCTGGCAAAGTGCACGCCACCGCGCTCACTGACCTCATCATTCAAAAAATCCTTCTTCTCCAATTCCTTCCAGCGCGTGTGATAAATGCCAAAGGGAAGGTAGAAATAAATGCGATCCTCCTTTGCGACCAGCTCCTCGAGCGCAAGCTTTTTCGCTTCGCAATTTGGCATACCGTCAAAAAAGTAATGCGACATCTCATTGCTGATGGTGATCAGACCGTTCGCCACATAGCAGACTTCAAAGATGATCCGCTTTGGATGCTGATACTGGATCGCCTCCATCGTTGCATAATATGTCATCGGCAGCGTTTGCCCAGAGGTCGCAAGCATAAAAGAATTGATGCCATATTCCTCATACAAAATGTCCGGATCAATGCCACAGAACAGATGACTTGTCCCGACAAAGACGGTGTCAACGCTGTCACGCTTAAGGCTCGAAAACCGAAGCTGCACGCCGCCCGTGTCCTTGAGCAGGAATATGCGGTCAAGCCAAAACAAGCCGAAACACAGGATCGCTATGAAAATGATCGTAAGAACAATATTTCGTAAGACCTTCTTCGCCATGCCCATACCCTCTTACGTTTCAACAAGCTACGCTAAAACTGGAAATAAATAAACTCTGTCGCCTGGTACTGTGCGCCATAGATCCCAAAGATCAAGATCACTGCAATTCCCACATAGAATACCAGCCAGCGAAACCAGAGCGGCTGCGCCAAAATGGCATCTGAAAGGCTCTTTTTCCAATGGATTGCAAGATCCACCAAGATCATGAACAAAATGGCAAGGACGAGCACTCGGAAATCCTTCTCATCCAGCCCCAGCCCGTAAAGGCTTCGGTCCACCAGAACCCATGGATTGAAAGGCTTTAGCATTGACTTCCAAAGGTCGAAGGTCTGACGGATGCCGGATGCGCGGAAGGCCACCCAGGCCGCCGTCACGAACAGGAAAACGACGATCCTTTTGACGGTACGCGCGGCAAAGCTGTCATGAAACCACTTTGCTAGATGCTTTTCGTAAAACGGCGTACATACTTCCTCCAAAACACGCAGGATGCCATGCATGCCGCCCCAGAACACAAAATGCCAACCGGCGCCGTGCCACAGGCCGCTCAGCAAAAAGACGATCATAATGTTAATATACTTCCGCACCTTTCCTTTTCTGCTGCCGCCAAGAGGGAAGTACAGATAGTCACGAAACCACTTGGAAAGGGAAATGTGCCATCTGTCCCAGAATTCCTTGACGGATCTGGAAAGATACGGTGCGCGGAAGTTCTGCATCAGATCAAAGCCCATGACCTTAGCGGCGCCGATCGCAATGTAGGTATATCCCGCAAAGTCGCAGTAAATCTGGATCGAGAACAGGATCGCGGCAACCCAGACCGTGAAACCCGTGTAATTGCCGTAGGTGACGGGGTCAAACACCGTATCCACGATGATCGCCGCGCGGTCCGCAATGATCATCTTCATGAAGTATCCGTAGAGCATGATGAGTGCGCCCTTTTGGATCCTTTTTGCGTCCCAGACCTTGATCTGGTCCATGTTGCGAAGCTGCGGTCCGAGACGCTCCGCGCGCTCAATGGGGCCTGCCACAAGCTGAGGGAAGAAGGAAAGGAACAAAGCAAACCGAAGCGGGTTCTTTTCCGCCTTTACGGTGCCCCGGTAAACGTCGATCGCATATCCCATGGATTGGAACAGATAGAAAGAAATGCCCATGGGAAGCAGAATCTCGGGCACGGAAATGCCTGCTCCCGTCCCGAGCTTTGTGAGAACCTTTTGAAGGGTCTGTGCAAGGAATCCAAAATACTTAAAATAACACAAAAGCCCAAGATTTAAGGACAGGCAAACCGTCAAGGTCAGTGCCTTTGCCTTGGCACGCTCGGAAAATCGCTCCAAAAAAAGCGCCGTCGCGTAGCTGATGACGGTGGTCGACAATAGAAGAAGCACATATCTTAAGTTCCAGGAGGCATAAAAATAATAGCTTGCAGCCAGGAGCCACAAGTACCTTGCCTTCTTTGGGATCAGGAAATACCCGATGAGCGTGATGGCAAAAAAGATCAAAAAGGTCAGCGAGTTGAACAACATTGAGGCTCTCTCCTATTTCATGCCGCAGATAAAGCGTCACCTGTAGCTGCCATATTTCTTCTTGAACTTGTCCTTGTTCTCATACATGGCCTTGTCGGCGCGCTTCATCACCTGATCCACGGTCTCGTCGCCAGGCGTAAACTCTGCCATGCCGACGGAAGCGGAAAATCGGTCATACGCCTCCTTGTCCGTCTGTCCGTAAGAAGCCATGAAGGCTTCCGTGATCTGCGTCATGCGAAGGAGCCTGCTCATGTAATCCTCATTTCGAAGTGCCACTACAAACTCATCACCGCCCACGCGGAACACGGGCGAGCGCTTGTAGATGCTACAGATAATGTTGCAGCACCCCTTGATGTAATGGTCGCCAAACTTATGACCAAAGGTGTCGTTAACATATTTTAGGTTGTTCAGATCCACCATGACAATGGCAAACTTCGCCGTGCCATCCGCGATCTCCTGCGTCAGAATATCCGTGAATTTGTTGAAGGAAGCTTGGTTGCCTACCCTCGTCAGCGCGTCTTTATAGGCCGTCTCACTGATCTGATCGAGCTTTTCCTCCTGCTCCTGAATGTCACTCTTCGCGCGGCTTAAATTCGTCATGTAATACAGGCTCTCCTTCATCACGGAGGTGAACTCGTAATACAACTCCTCGATCTCGTCCTGCGAGTGGATATTCAGCTCCTCCATGGCCTGCATGTTTGCAAAGCGATCGCTCTCGGTATCGTAGGTAAAGCCCTTTACGCACTCGGACATGTCACGGATGGGCTTGATCACGCCCTTTCGCACAATGTGCACGTCAAAGACAAGGACCAGCGCCACCGCAGCGGCAACGATGATCAGCATGCTCATGATGAAGGAGATGTTCTGCCTGTGACGCTCCGTCATCGTAAACACGACGCAACAGTGACACTGATAAACGCCAAGATCATCAAAAACGGGCTTGAAATAGGTGTATAGATAGCCCTCTTCGTTTTTCGTGACAACCCAGATCTCCTCGCCGCGCACAAGGCGATCCTTCACCTTGGCGTACGCAGGCTCCACCTGCAAAAGCTGTCCGGGCGCGCCAACGGCCTTTTCGCCCTTGTCCTGCATGTTGAAAACGACTTTGGCGCCGTCACTATCATAACGGAACACGTGCGCATACTGAAGGTCAGGAAGGTTGTCCTTAAGGCCCATGAGTTTTTTTCGTATCGCTGCATATGCATCCGCGTCCCGGTCTTTGTCCATGTATGAATTCACAAGATTGCCGTCGATCATCGGAACCATCAGGCTCGTGATCGCATTCGCTCTGTCGGCATAGTCCGAGATCATGCGATTCTGGAACCAGAAGTAGGCGATGGGCACAATAATGATCACGATCAACAGACCGCTGATCATGAACGTTAACGGCAAGCGTACGGTCAGTGACCGCATCTTCTTGCGAAGTGCTTGTGATTTTCCCCAAAACTTACTGTCCCTTATTGCTTTTGTCATCCTTTTCTCCCCAAAGAAAGGAACGGAAGAAAGGAGGGAATGGCCCTCCTTTCCTCTTTTAAGATTCCATTGCTGTCATTTTCTCTACGAAAAGCTTGGTGCGCTCCTCAGGATTTCCGCCAAAGATGGCAGAGCCCGCAACGATCACGTTGGCGCCTGCCTCTAAGATCATCTCGAGATTGCTCTCCTTAACGCCGCCGTCCACTTCGATGTCAAGGAGGATGCCGCGCTCGGTCGCAAGCTTACGGAGCTGGCGCACCTTTTCCACGCAGTCCGGCATGAGAGCCTGACCGCCAAACCCGGGCTCCACGGTCATGATGAGCACCATGTCCACCAACTCCAGATAAGGCTCGAGCGCCTCGATGGGCGTGGCGGGTTTGATGGTGATCCCGACCTTCTTGCCAAGGCTTCGGATCTTTTGGATCACTTCCATCGGGGAAGCGGCCGCTTCCAGGTGGAAATTGATCAGGTCCGCGCCCTTGCTGGCCACGGTCTCAATATATCGCTCCGGCTCCACGATCATCAGATGCACGTCCAGAAGGAGCGTCGTTTTTCGCTTCAGCGCCTCAAGTATGGGCATTCCAAAGGAAATGGAAGGCACAAACACGCCGTCCATCACGTCCACGTGGAGATACGAAGCACCTCCCCGTTCCACTGCCCGAACCTGCTCTCCCAGATTCCAAAAATCCGCTGCGAGAATCGATGGCGATAACAAATTTTTCATGTCATCCTCACAAGGCCGCACCGCCATCACGACGGAAACGATGCGGCCACAGTTTTTTCAAGAACAAGGACCTTTATACAAACGCCTTTACGGAAGCATATACGCCGTCAGCGTCCAGGCCATACTTTGCAACCAGAGCGCCTGCGGAACCGGACTCACCGAATACGTCCTGCATGCCCAGCTTCTTCACGGGCGTAGGGAGCTTCTCGGACAGGCAATCGCAAACAGCGCTGCCAAGGCCGCCGATCACGGAATGCTCTTCCACGGTCACAACCTTACCAGTCTTCTTTGCGCTGTTAATGATGATATCCTCGTCGAGAGGCTTGATGGTGCAGATGTTGATGACTTCAGCGTCGATGCCGTCTGCAGCAAGCTTTTCAGCTGCGCCAAGTGCGGAATCTACGCAGATGCCGGTGGCAACGATCGTTACGTCCTTACCAGGGCGAACCACGGTGCCCTTGCCGATTTCAAACTTGTAATCAGGCTTGTCGTTGATCACGGGAACTGCCGCACGACCGAAACGGATGTAAACGGGTCCTTCGTACTCAAGGGCTGCACGAACGGCTGCCTTTGCTTCAACGTCATCGGAGGGAACCATAACTACCATGCCGGGGATCGTTCTCATCAGGGCGATGTCCTCGTTACACTGATGGGTTGCGCCGTCCTCACCAACGGTGATGCCTGCGTGAGTTGCGCCGATCTTAACGTTCAGGTGAGGGTAACCAACGGAGTTACGAACCTGCTCGTATGCACGGCCTGCAGCGAACATTGCAAAGGAGCTTACGAAGGGGATCTTTCCAACGGTGGAAAGGCCTGCTGCCACGCCGATCATGTTACACTCTGCAATACCGCAGTCAATGTGGCGATCGGGATATGCTTTTCTGAAAATGCCGGTCTTGGTTGCCTCTGCAAGGTCTGCATCCAGAACAACCAGGTTCGGGAATTCTTCTGCCAAATCTTTCAATGCGTTACCGTAGCTTTCACGGGTCGCAATTTTCTTTACGTCTGCCATTTTATCATACCTACCTTTCCGCGTTAGTTCAGGCTAGCGCCGATCTTCTCGAGATCAGCCATAGCGATTGCATATTCTTCATCATTCGGAGCCTTGCCGTGCCAGCCGCACTGATTCTCCATGAAGGATACGCCCTTACCCTTGGTGCTGTGCATAACGATGCAAGTAGGCATGCCCTTGGTTTCCTTTGCTTCCTTGAAGGCAGCGCGGATGTCGTCGAAGTCATGCGCATTGCAGTTGATCACGTGGAAATTGAAGGCCTTGAACTTCTCATCGATGGGATAAGGAGAGCAAACCTTGTCAACGGGTCCGTCGATCTGAAGGCCGTTGTTGTCAACGATCACTACCAGGTTGTCCAGCTTGCGGAAGCCTGCAAACATTGCTGCCTCCCAAACCTGACCTTCCTGAATTTCGCCATCGCCAAGCAGGGTGTAAACACGGAAATCCTTGTTGCCAAGCTTTGCGCCAAGTGCCATGCCGACTGCGGCAGAGATGCCCTGACCAAGGGATCCGGAGGACATGTCTACGCCGGGGATATGAATGCAGGGATGTCCCTGCAGGAGTGCGCCTAATTTTCTGAGGCTCAAAAGCTCCTCCTTCGGGAAATATCCCTTCTGTGCCAAGGTTGCATAAAGACCAGGGGCGGTGTGGCCCTTGGAAAGTACGAAACGATCCCTGTCCTCCTTGTCAGGATTCTTAGGATCAACGTTCATCTCCTCAAAGTAGAGATAGGTGAACACGTCTGCTGCGGACAGAGATCCGCCGGGGTGTCCTGCCTTTGCAGCGTGAACTGCAGTCACGATCCCCTTACGAACTTCGTTCGCTGTCTTTTGCAGCTCTAAATTGTTCATGGTTTCCTCCATTCTGCCGTTTTAAGGCGGCTTAATATTATAGTATTGCGTAACCATCCTGTCGAAACGGCTACAATTTTTCCCACCCTATAGAGTAACATAAATTACGCGGAGTGTCTAGGCATTTTTTGCCAGTCTCCTCCGCGTAAGTTGCACTATTTTTTGAACTTGTGGATTGAGGCCTATTGTTCCTTCTGTCCGTAATATGCATTCGCGCCGTGCTTACGGTAGTAGTGCTTGTCCTGAAGCTCCTGAGGGGCTGGCTGGATGCGGGGATTGATGGTCTCCGCGCGGTATGCCATCTTGGCAACTTCCTCGAGAACCACTGCGTTGTGCACGGCTTCGCTGGCATTCTTGCCCCATGCGAAGGGTCCGTGATTCTTGCAGAGCACTGCGGGAACCGCCATGGGATCCTTGCCCATGCGCTTGAACTCATTGACGATCAGATGTCCGGTGTTCTCCTCGTAAGCATCCTCGATCTCTTCCTTGGTCAGGCACCTTACGCAAGGCACCTCGCCGTAGATATAATCCGCATGCGTCGTGCCGTAGCAGGGAATGCTTCTGCCCGCCTGGGCCCAGCTTGTCGCATAGGAAGAATGGGTGTGCACCACGCCGCCGATCTCAGGGAACGCCTTGTAAAGCTCTGCGTGGGTCGGGGTATCGGAGGAGGGATTGTACCTTCCCTCGATCTTATTGCCGTTTAAGTCCATGACCACCATGTCCTCGGGCTTAAGCTTCTCATAGGGCACGCCGCTGGGCTTGATCACAAAGTAGCCCGTGGCGCGGTCGATTGCGCTCACGTTGCCCCAGGTGAAGGTCACGAGACCGTACCTCGGCAGATCCATGTTGGCTTCATAAACCAACTTCTTCAACTCTTCTAACATTTTTGTGTGTCTCCTTTATGTCTTTACTGCTTTATTCTTGATTCCTCATCCCAAGCCGTAGTCTCTGCAATCTCCACTACTGCCAGGCAGCCTTACTTAAGCCCTTCCACTGCGGCCTTCTGCGCAGGGATGGTATTTACGTACTTTGCAAGGAAGGCATCAAAGCCTGCCACGTCCTCAGGATCGGGCGCGATCGTGGAACCGGTCTGTCCTGCAAAGATCTTCTTCTCCAGATAATCTGCGAGCTCTTCGCCTGCTTCCTTTTCGATCATGTAGCATGCGAGGATCGCCATGCCCCAAGGGCCGCCCTCACTTGCCGTATCCATCACGGTCACGGGTGCGTTCAGCGCTGCCGCAAGCATCTTCTGGCCAACCACGGGCGTCTTGAACAGACCGCCGTGACCCATCAGGCTGTCCACCGTGATCTGCTCCTTCTTGAGCAGGATGTCGTTACCAACCTTCAGAGCCGCAAGTGCGCTGTACAGATGGCTTCTCATGAAGTTTGCCAGCGTGAACTTTGCGTCGGGCGTGCGAAGGAACATGGGACGTCCGCCGTCGTTTAAGCCCGTTACGGGCTCGCCGGAAAAATAGTTGTACGCCATCAGGCCGCCGCAGTCCTTATCTGCCTCAAGAGCCTTGCGATACAGCGTGCCATACAGATCGTTCATGTCAATCTTCATGCCGAACTGCTCGGAGAACTCCTTAAACAGGTTCACCCATGCGTTCAAGTCTGAAGTACAGTTGTTGCAGTGCACCATTGCCACGGGATATCCGTCCGGCGTGGTCACCATGTCGATCTCTTCGTAATATTTCGAAAGCGCCTTCTCCAAAACCACCATGGAGAAAATGGAGGTACCTGCGGAAACATTACCGGTGCGTACCTTTACGGCATTGGTTGCCACCATGCCGGTACCTGCGTCGCCTTCAGGAGGGCACATCGGACAGCCGGGCTCCAGCGTTCCGGTAGGATCCAGGAACTTTGCACCCTCTTCGGTCAGCGTGCCTGCGCTCTCGCCAGCTACCAGAACCTTCGGAAGGATCTCGCGGATGTTCCACTTATAGCCCCAATTCCTTACCAGACTGTCAAACTGATCCAGCATTCTCTGATCGTAGTCCATGATCTCGGAATCGATGGGGAACATGCCGGATGCCTCGCCAATGCCCATCACCTTAAGCCCCGTGAGCTTCCAGTGAATGAATCCAGCCAGCGTCGTAAAGAATGCAACGTCCTTCACGTGCTTTTCCTGATTCAGGATTGCCTGATAAAGGTGCGCAATGCTCCATCTCTGCGGTACGTTGAACGCAAACAGGGGAGAAAGCTCCTTTACGGCCTGTCCCGTCATGGTATTCCTCCAGGTACGGAAGGAAACAAGAAGGTTTCCGTCCTTATCAAACGGCATATACCCGTGCATCATGCCGGAAAAACCGATGGCGCCAAGCTTTTTCAGCGGCACGCCGTACTTGTCCTGCACGTCCTTTGCCAGGGATGCATAACAATCCTGCAAGCCAGTCGTGATATCCTCCATGCTGTAGGTCCAGATCTCGTCCTCGAAACGATTTTCCCAATCGTGGACGCCCATTGCGATGGGCTGATGCGTTCCGTCCACAAGCACCGCCTTGATCCTTGTAGAGCCAAATTCGATGCCTAAAACGGCAGTTCCGGAAAGAATTGCATTCTTCGCAGTTTCCATACCTGTATCCTCTCATTCCGCCAAATGGCAATATTCATAAAAGAACCTGATTTCAGTATAAACGAGGCATTCAAAAGTGTCAATATTACGTGATTACTTGTCGTCATGTGCAAATGTTGCCTTTTTTCGCACCGCGGAGTTTCTTAAAAATCGCAATTTTAGAGAATTTTTATTGAAATAGTTTTCATTTTGTGCTACGATGAACGCAAATAGCAATAAATGCAAAGCAGATATTGCGAAATTGTTACAAAAACGTTTTACAAAAACCTTATCAAAAACGAAAGGAGAGGACCGATGAATCCGCCTGAATTATTTTACATCTCACCGGAACAAAAGCAAAAATACCTGGTTCAGCCGGACATGATCCCCAACGGAGATCGGGTCCTCGAAGGCAACCATGAACACGTCCAGGTCGTAAAAAGCTCGTCCATGCGCTTTTGGTACAACATACAAAACGCAAGCTTCTCCAGCCACTGGCACACTGCGCTGGAGATCATCATGCCGTTAGAGGGCAACTACGTGGCCCACATTCTTTCAGAAACCTATGTTTTGGAGCCCGGCGACATTTTCATCATCCCGGCCGGCACCATCCACTCTCTCGAAGCGCCGAATTCCGGCTCGCGCCTGATCTACATCTTCGAGCTGAACTTCCTGTCGCAGCTTCCGGGCTACAACTACGTGCAGTCCCTTTTGTCGCAGCCCATGCGCATCACTTACGATGACGATCCGGAATATTACGCCGAAGAGGCCAAGCTCATCCTTCTCCTCGCGGAGCATTACTGGGGCAAGAGCGTGACCAAGGAAATGAACCTTTACGCTTGCCTCCTTAGCTTTTTCGCAAAGGTGGGCGAGAAAAACATTGGCGCGGTTCCCGCTTCCGTCGGGGCCACCATGAAGAATAGCTCCGTGGTCAGCCAGCTTACCATGGTGCTCGATTATATCGACGAACACTATTCCGAGAACATCACCCTCGAGCAGGCGGCGCAGATCGCGGGCTTTTCGAAGTTTTACTTCACAAGGCTGTTCAAGGAATATACCAATCACACTTTTTATGAATATCTCACCGAAAAGCGCATCCGGGCGGCCGAGCAGATGCTGCTCGTTCCGAAATATCCGGTCACGGACGTCTCGATCCAGGCAGGCTTTTCAAGCCTTTCCTCCTTCAACAGGACGTTTAAGCGCAACAAAGGCTGCTCGCCCACGGAATACCGCAATCTCTACACCCAGGGCGGCCAGCAAAACCTTTACCTTCGTCCCAACAGGACCTAAAAAGCGCGAAAAAAAGAGCGATGCAAAAAGCATCGCTCTTTTAACGTCTCTTCAGAAAGGATTACATGTCCACGCCCATCTTCTTCATCAGATCCATGATGTCCTTAACGGTGGCAATGTTCTCAAGCTCCTCGGTGGGCAGCTCGATGTCATACTCCGACTCAAACGCCATGATGAGCTCAACAATGTCCAAAGAATCTGCGCCAAGATCGTCCTGGAGATTGGTATCCTCCGTGATCTCGTCCTCGTTCACGTCAAGCTGCTCTGCGATTACCTGTCTGATCTTCTCTAACATTTTATGACCTCCTGTATCATTATTTCAAGTTGCCGCAGCCCGTGCATGACCGCGACCTGTGTGTTTCGAATTCATATCAATCACTCAAAGTATATGGGGATAGCTTTGGTTTGTCAAGAGGATTTATTTCTTTCCTGCATCCATTCTGTAAATCTGATAGCGATACCAGAAATACCATCTGCCCTTGGCTTCCTTAAGAAGCACCAAAAGGGCCCCAAGGTCCCGCGTCGCAAGCGCAAGGCTCGCCTCATTCGGCTGCTTTCCCGCATAGGCAATGAGCTCGTGCTCTAAGAGGTATCCGAGAGGCTCCTCTCCAAGCTCGCTTGATACTCTGTCGTAGAATTCCGCCAGCGTCTCGCCCTCTTCCATGCGATACCCCAGGTACCCGAGGATCCGCTGGTTCTTTCTGCAAGTCGCCCTAAACCGCCCCGCTTCGTCCAGCTTTCGATAATTCATCCGAACGAGCAAGAAGTCGATCAGAAGGAACGCAGCAAGGAACAGGAGTACCAGCCCCAGCGGCAAGAGGATCAGGCCCCAGTTGATCCCAACGGCCTCTTCTTCCTCTCCCGTACCCTCGAGCATCTTGTCCGGGTCGAGCTGCTCCGTGCTCGGGGTGGGTGCAGGCGCCGCCGCGGGCCCCATGTCCTTTACCTTCTTCTTAAAAGTCCAGGCGTTGATATACTTCTTCCCCGGCGTCGGCTCAAACGCGATCCAGCCGATGCCGTCCAGATATGCTTCCGGCCAGGCGTGGGCCATGGCGGACTTCACGTCGACCACCTCGTCGGCATATTTGTCCACGTAAAAGCCCTGCACATACCTTGCAGGGATCCCCTGGCTCCTTGCCAGCAGCACAAAGGCCGTTGCGAAATAACTGCAGTACCCTTCCTTCTTATCCCTTAGGAAGTACTCCAAAAAGGCCTCCGGCGAATCCACACTGTCAGGAAGCTTTCCCGGCGTGTCGGTATATTCCATCGAAGCCAGGTACGCTTCAATGCGTGCCAGTTTGTCAAAGTCAGAGGTCGCAGTCTCAAAGAGCTTTTCTAAAAAGGCGCTCACCTCGTCGGAAAGTTGCACGTCCTGCAGATAATACGCCTTGATCCGCTCCTTGTATGCAAGATAATCTTCGTAAGAAGTCCCGGAATCCCTTGTTCCGGCGTTCCGATCCCGCACCACGTCCAAAGGCTCATACCTTGTACGCGTGGCCTCCCAGGTCTCCTTGTCGGGCTCTTCGGCCTCGCGAAGGAACTCCTGGAACCCCACGTGATCCTGGTTCATGCGATAGAATATGACGGGGTATTCCGTCTTATATCCGAGGGGATCGCCTGTGGTGATCAGGTCACCGCCCTGCTGTACGTACGGGATCTCACTGATCTTATCGATCCCAAGCACGGGCTTTAGGGGCGAGAAAAAGTACTTGGTGGTGAAGTCTTCGTATTTCAGCTTCAGCTCCACCCTCCAAAGGTAGTTTCTGATATATTCTTCATCATATTTCGTCACGGCGCTGAGGGTCTCGATGGTGTCCATCATCGAGTCGTGATTTTCTTCCTCGTATGTCGCCGTCCAGTTGCGGCCGTCAAAGGTGTCCATGACCTTGCCGCGCAGGTAGACCACATCGCCTGCGTCCCGCTTGGCCGAAAGGACCATCTGCGTCTTGTCCCGCTTCGACAGGTTTGACCAAAACCTTCCGTCATCGGAAAAGCCCAGGGTGGCGTTGTAATCGTCAGATACGCCGCCGAACCACTTGCTCGTCCACTTGACATAATAGGAAGCCTGCTCGAAAATGCGCACGGCAAACCGCCAGTCATAAGGATTTTCCGGCGCAGGGATCACAAACACCAAAAGCCCGAGTACAAGCAAAAACGGCGCAATTGACACCATGTGTCCTCTCGCGTCCACGGTACCGCTCTTTTTCCAATAATGCTGGATCTCATCCACGACGCAAAGAATGATCAGGAAAAATCCCAGATCCACCGCCGCCTTCACGGGGTCTCTAAAGAACACCATGACAAGGATCAAAGCGACAAGGAGTACCGCGGAAAACAGCCTTCTTGCCCTACGGCTGTTCGCCCAGAGCCACCCCACGAAAAAGCTTGCGACGGAGGCCAGGGCCGTCCAAAGGATCCACTGACTGTTCCAAAGGAACTCTCCGCGCCCCTCGGGCGCATGGATGAGCACCACGCCCGCGCCAAGTGCCAGAAGGGCACCCGGGATCAGATATTTCATGCGGTTTTTCCAATGCTTTAAGGTAACGCAGATCCCCAGCACGATCAGGGAAACCGCAAACGTAAAAATTTTCTTTTCGGGCCCGCCAAATTCCGGCTCGCCAAAAGCCGTCACGACGATGCAAAGCGGGATCATATAAAGGAGGTCGTAAAGGATATTCATCATATCACATCACCTCCTGTAGGTCCGCATCCGGCGAGATCCAAACCAGCTCCGTGCCGGGAAGCTGGGATCCCGGAAGGTTGTCCGGCATGTCTTTTCGCACAAGATATGCAACCGCGAACACATTATTTTCATGCAGGAGCCGCACCATCTCCAGCGCCTGCGGCGTCCATTCGTGAAGCACCAAAAAGACCGTCTTGCACCGGAAGATCTCAGGCCTTGCGGAGGCCTGCGCAAGGAGCTGGTCTTCGATTACGTCATCGCGAAACTCCACGGCCGAAAAGGCTTCATAAAACGCATCAAACTGCGCCAGGCCGTAAATGCTTCTCTCGGTAAGACCGCCAGAGGCATGATAGGCATGGACCAGAATGTTCTTTTTCGCAAAAAACAGCGTCAGCGCAATGGTTGTCTCCAGCATTTTGTTTTCCACGGGGAGATAGACCATGTTGTCGTCGCTAATACGGTTCGTTCCCATGAGAATGCCGACGCCCTCGCGCTCCTCGCCGATCAGCTTGCGTACCAAAAGATTCCCGGTGCGGGCGGAAGCCTTCCAGTTGATCTGGCGGACGTCATCGCCGGCCTCGTAATTACGCACCAGCACGTCGCGCTCCGTGGGGTTGGTCTGCGTATCCCGCGCCATGGTCTGCGCCAGGTCGACGCTCCGAAGGTCGGACAGCTCCACAAGATTGGGCTTTACGATCACGCGCAGCGCCTCGCGGTTATGATAAGAGATGCGGATCAGGCGGAAATAATCCGTCAGCTCCACGGTCTTGATGCCGACTTCATATTCCCCGCGATACTTACAGGTCAGGCCAGTCTGCTTCTTGATGCCCGTCTGGGGCAAAAGCTCATATTCCACGCCGTCGTCGAGACCGCTGATGGTAGAAAAGGACGAATAAAACCGCACGCGAATGCCCACGAAGCCGAAATGATATTCATTCATCAGCGTGAAATAAAAGGGAACCACATGATTGGCCATGAGCTGCTTGCCGTCCAGCTCCTGGTAGATTCGGAAGAATATGAATACGAATAAAAGATAAAGAAGGGAAACCAAAGGCAAAAACGTAAGCAACACAAAAAAGCCATAGCTGACGGGACCGCCGAAAAAGCTGATCCCCACTAGGGATAAGATCCACAATATGGCAAATATGATGCGATTACGTTTCATGCTTACTCCATGGGTACCTTTGCTTTCAGGATCAGTTCCTTCAGAAGGCGGTCCACCTCTTCCTTGCGGATCTTGGCTTCCGGCGTGAGGGTCAGACGGTGATGCAAAACAATCACGGCAACGGCCTTTACGTCATCGGGCTTTACGAAATCGCGCCCCGAAAGATATGCCTTCGCCTGGGAAGCACGGAGCAGCGCAAGCATTGCCCTGGGGCTTGCTCCGAGCACAAAGCTCTTTTCTTCACGCGTCAGCCTTACAATGTCCTGTACGTACCTGACAACGCCGTCAGAAAGCGTCACCTTTTCAACGCTTTCGCGCATTTTCAGAATGTCCTCCGCCTTGCAGACGCCCGTAACTCCCTCCACGGTCTTGCCAGACAGGAAATTCCTTGCGAGGCGAAACTCCTCGCTTGCTTCGGGATATCCCACCGACAGCCGCATCATAAAGCGGTCCATCTGGGCCTCCGGCAGGGGGTAGGTTCCAAGAAATTCCACGGGGTTTTGCGTCGCGATGACCATAAAGGGCTGCGGCAGCGGGTAGGTCTTTCCATCCACCGTCACGCTTCCCTCCGCCATGGCCTCCAAAAGGCTGGCCTGGGTCTTGGGCGAGGTACGATTGATCTCGTCCGCAAGCAGGATCTGGTGCATGACCGCGCCCTCTCGATAGGTAAATTCACCTGTTTTTGCATTATATACGGACGTGCCCACCACGTCGCCAGGAAGCGTGTCCGGCGTGAACTGGATGCGCCCAAAATCACATTCCATGGACTTTGCGAGGATCCGGGCCAGCGTGGTCTTGCCAACGCCCGGCACGTCCTCGAGGAGCAGGTGCCCGCCCGCCAGAAGACAGATCAGCACATTCTCCGCAACGCTCTCCTTCCCCACGAAATATTCACACATTTGCTTCTTCAACGCATCCATCATATCGGTACCCTCCGCGCCACCGCGCCATGCATTTTACTACCATCATATTTTACCATTTTTAGGTTGTGGATACAATCCATTTCCCTTGTATTTTTCCCCATTTTCTGCTATACTGTATATAAGTATAACTATGTCCACGTTTTACGTCAAAACGGTTAGGTTCGGTTCCAGTGGGGTACGCGTATGAGAACAATGTTCGCCATCATCTTCATACTGCTGGTCATCGCCTTAAGCGTCTGCACCGTGGTCTCCAAGCGGTCACACAGGGCGATCGGTACTTCCGTTGCCATTTTGACGTTTTCTTTGATCTTTCCCGTGATCGGCAACCTGATCATCATTTCCTCGATCACCCGGCTTCCCGCGCAGATTGGCTACTACGTTTACTTCCTCGGCATGGACGCCGTCGTTGTTTCCCTGTTGCATTTTGCCTTTCGATATTGCGTTCTTTCCTGGCCGAGCCCCAAGCACCGCTTCATCGTATACGGTCTTGTCGGCGCCGACATATTTCAGTACGTGCTGAATCCTTTCTTTGGTCAGGCCTTCTCCACCGAGGAGATCGTTGCGGAGGGCGAGCCCTACTTCCGGCTGGTGCCTTATCTGGGCCAGACCCTGCACCGCGTTCTTTGCTACGGCATCCTTGCAGCCGTGATCATCGTGTTTGCATATAAAGCCGCCCGCGCATCCCGCATCAACGTGGAGCGCTATTCCGTGATCCTCTTTACCCTGATCGTTTTTTCGATCTGGCAGACCTTCTTCATCTTCTCAAGGACGCCCATCGACCGCTCCATGGTAGGCTTTGGCGTCTTCGGAATTTTGATCTTCTATTTCTCCCTGTACTATCAGCCAATGAGGCTTTTGGACCGCATGCTTGCGAACATCGCATCTGATATGCCGGAGGCGTTGTTCTTCTTTGACGGCTCGGGCCGCTGCATTTGGGCGAACGCTCCGGGCCTGGCCATGGCAGGCGTTGACGAAAAGGAGCTGGATCAGGTAAAGCTCAAGCTCGCTCAGACCTTTGGAGATTATGAGCAGGAAGGCAACAACTGGACCTCAAGGCGGACCATCGGCCCGGAAGATCACCCGCAATACTATCTTCTCGAAAAGCGTGAGCTCAAGGACGAGCGCGGACGCATCGCCGGCTCATACCTTTCCATCCGTGACAACACCTGGGATCAGCAACATTTTGAGCAAGAACTGTACAATAGCATGCACGATTCCTTGACAGGGCTTTACACGAAGGATTATCTTTATCAAAAGATCAGGGAACTGTTACTGCGCAAGGCCAACGTGCCATACATGGTCGTGTTCGTGGACGTCAAGAACTTCAAGATTGTCAACGACGTGTTTGGAAATGCCTTTGGCGATTATGCGATCCAGTGCATCGGCGACTGGGTTCAGAACGGTCTTTCGAGCAACGCAGTCTGCGGGCGTCTTGCCGGCGACACCTTTGGCGTGTGCCTTCCCGTGGATGAATTCGACCCCCACAGGATCGAGCAGACCCTGGCGGACTTTGAAGTCAAGAAGGACAAGATCTCGCACCACGTGCTGATCCACCTCGGCGTCTACGTTCTCACCGAAAAGAACATGGACGTGTCCGTGATGTTTGACCGCGCACACCTTGCACTGACCTCCATCAAGGATGATTATCAAAAGCATATAGCATATTATGACGACGCCATGCGCAGCAAGGCTCTCTGGGATCAGAAGATCTCCGCGGACCTGCGTTCGGCGTTAGAGAGCAAGCAGATCGTGCCTTATCTGCAGCCCATCGTGGACCCTTCCGGAACCGTGGTCGGCGCGGAGGCCTTGATCCGCTGGAATCATCCGGAGCACGGATTCCTGAATCCAAACTCCTTTATTCCCGTGTTTGAAAAGAACGGCATGATCAGTGAGATCGACCGTTACATGTGGCGCTGCGCCTGTGAGCTCTTGGCCCGTTGGAAGGATCATCCGCTCTTCCTTTCGGTGAACATCTCGCCGCGTGACTTTTATTTCATGGACGTGCCTGCGGAGCTGAAGGCACTTGTCACGGAGTTTGGCGTTGATCCCACAAGACTTCGGATCGAGATCACGGAGTCGGCGATGATGACGGACGTGGAAAAGAGAATGGGGATCTTCCATGATCTGAAACACGCCGGATTTATCGTGGAGATGGATGATTTCGGAAGCGGCTATTCGTCGCTGAACATGCTAAAAGACATGCCCGTGGACTTTCTGAAGATCGACATGAATTTCCTGAGCAAGTCGCAGAATGAATATAAGGCGAAGACCATCGTGCGGAATATCATTCAGCTGTCGGAGGAGCTTGGCATCGGGTCGCTGACGGAGGGCGTCGAGACGCCGTCCCAGTACCAGGTGCTGTCTGACATGGGCTGCAAGCTGTTCCAGGGATATTATTTCGCAAAGCCAATGACCGTGGAGGATTTTGAGGTTTACGTATTCTCGAAGCGGTCGGCATAACCACCCTTCATTAAACACGCTAACTCGGGGCTAGGGCGCGTATCCCGTCCTCAGGACCGCTCGCGCTTTCTAATGCGGCGTATCGGTACTAAGGCCCCTCGCATTGCGGTCACTGGGTGACCTTATGCGATACGTGGCCTAAGTACCGACGCCTGGCATACAATCCTGAGGAGGGACAACGCGCCCTTCCCCTCGAGTATGCCGATATCGGTAGATTACCACATAGCACCCCTGTTGCGAATCTCGACTATGCCTGCAGCCAACCCGAGGGGCGGTTTGAGGTGGTCCCTCGAAGGGCCGTAGGAGCACGTCGGTACTTAGGCAGCGTATCACGAATATTGCTGCCCTTGCAATATTCGTGAGATGCCTTAGTATCCGCTACGTACTCCTACGGAGTGCGAACGTCGCTGAGAGGGATCCCTCGAACGCAGCCCCGAGTTGATTGAAAGAATAGATAAGGAATTATTGTCATCATGAGGAAAATCATTACGTATATAGTGCTAATAGCGATTATGTCTGGGTTAACCGGCTGTGGGCGAGGTTCGCAGCCGGATTTTGATGTATCGGAGGAGTTGGCGCAGTCATCTGTCGCGAGTATGGAGGCGACGCCTGCGCCGACGCCGGAGGCAACGGCAAAGCCCACGCCCGAGCCCACGGAAGAGCCGACGCCTGAGCCAGAGCCGGAATCCATCACCCTTTTGATGGTGGGGGACATTCTGCTGCACACGCCAGTGGAGAAGAGTGCAAAGCGCGAGGACGGAAGCTACAGCTACGACGCCATCTTTGCCAACACGAAGGACCTGATCGAGGCGGCCGATCTTGCGCTGGTCAACCAGGAAGTCATCCTTGGCGGTACGGAGCTTGGCATCAGCGGCTACCCACGCTTCAACGCGCCGTATGAGGTCGGCGACGATCTTGTGGAGGCGGGCTTCGACGTCATATGCCACGCCACGAATCACGCGATGGACAAGGGCAAGGAGGGCGTCACCAATTGCCTGGATTTCTGGGAGGAAAACTACCCCGAGATCACGATCCTCGGCCTCCACGACAACCCCGACGACGCATTATATATCTTCGAAAAGGACGGCATGAAGATTGCCTTCCTGAATTATACCTACGGCACCAACGGCATCGCGCTGCCTTCGGACATGCCTTACGCCGTGGACCTTCTTGGCAACAGGGAAAAGGTGATTTCTGACATTCAGTATGCTGAGTCCGTCGCGGATTTCACCGTCGTTTGCCCGCACTGGGGCACCGAATACCGACTCACCGCCGACGCTTCCCAGCAAAAATGGGCTAAGCTCTTTTTGGAAAACGGCGTGGACCTTGTGATCGGCACCCACCCGCACGTGATCGAGCCCGTGGAAGTCCTGACCGATGAGGAAACAGGCCATTCCATGCTGGTTTATTATTCCCTCGGCAACTTTGTCAACTGGACCTCTTCCTCCGGCGACGGCATCGCAAACCGCATGGTCGGCGGCATGGCCCAGATCACCCTAGAGCGCGCCGAGGACGGCACCGTTGCCATTTCCGATTACGGCGTCACCGCCCTCGTCTGCCACCTGACAAACGGCACCGACGGCGTCACGGTCTATCCCCTCTCCGCCTACACCGACGACCTCGCCGCAGCCAACCAGATCCGCCACCAAGACCCCGCCTTCTCCTACACCTATTGCACAAACCTCTGCGACAAAGTCTGGGGCGAGCTGTGGAAATAAATTGAAACTTTGAGATTTCTAAGTGCCACCGAACTCATGTCCTTCTTGTCCCATTTCATATTTGTGTTTTCGAAACATCCCAGGCTGCCTAAAACCCCAAAACAGGATCCAGGCAAGCGTGAAAAGCAGCTGTTACTTGCCCGAACGAAAGAAGCGGTTTTCAGGCAAGCGTGAAAAGCAGCTGTTACTTGCCCAAACGAAAGAAACGGTTTTCAGGCAAGCAAAAAAGACCATCGTTGCTTGCCTAAAATGCGAGATTGATTGCCAGGCAAGCTTCTCTGCTTGCTCCGCGGGAGATAGCGAATCCCAGGCAAGCAAAAAGGGCGATAAATGCTTGCCTGATAGGAAAAAACAAATTCCCGGCATGCAAAAAGAACAAAAAACGCTTGCTCATAGCGCCAGAATCATAGCCAGGCAAGCAGAACGGGAAGCGGTTGCTTGCTCGAAAAGCATATGTGGATTCCAGGCAAGCAAGGACGGCTGTGCTGATGACATAATATTGCATCTTCAACTTTTTCTTCCCCGCAAAGCAATTTAGTGCTACAATACTAGGGTAGCCCCTCAAAATCGGGATAGCCTCTCAAAACCGAAACAGTCTCACAAAACTGGAACATCCTCACAAAACCGGGGCAGTCTCACAAAACTGGAACATCCTCACAAAACCGGGGCAGCCTCACAAAACTGGAACATCCTCACAAAACCGGGGCAGCCTCTCAATACAAGGCAACCCATCAACCATGCAAAAAGGAGCCCCTCATGAAAAAGCTCTGGCACTCCATTCAAGAATATTTTCGCGAAAACGCCAAGGATCCCTCCTTGTACAAATATGGCGAGACGCCCATGTACTCCCCTGCGGACGCAATTTCCGCAAGCGGCCTTGCCGTCCTCGTCTTTGTGATCTACTACAAGGTTGCCCTGGGCCTTTGCTATGCGGACGGCCTCCAGGACATGAAAGCCCACGCGGTCTTCGCGCAAAACTTCTACCTCAATCCCAAGAATTTCCTCGAGACCTGGCTGAAGGTCCCTCACATGCTCTGGCACCTCGTGGTCAAATTCTTTGAGTCCCGCCTCAGCATCCCCCTTTGGGAATCCGCGGCGCTCTCCTTTGCGCTCTTTGGCCTCTTTGCCTACTTCGTGATGACCTGGTTCCTCACCGGCCTTTTCAGAAACCACACCGGCCAAAGACGCCTCGCCCTCGCGGCACTCGGCGCCGGCGCCCTCTCCTTTGTCGGCCCTTATGTGATGGAATGGTTCTCCGACGGATATCTTGGCGCCTTTACGCCCAACCCCTTGCACAACCCGACGCATATCGCCTCGAAGGGCTTCGGCATGCTCGCCCTGATGGCAGGCATCGACGTGATCCGCGGCTACCGCGGCAAATCCCCGCTCTACTTTAAAAAGCACGTTTACCTGTGGTTTGCCCTGTCCGCACTTCTTTCCGTGATCGCAAAGCCCACCTTCATGTATATGCTCCTGCCGGCCGGGGTTCTGATGATCCTGATCGACCTTGTCGGCGCCATGGACGGCGTGTTCGCACCCATTTCGGATGCTGAAAAGCAAAGCGGCAAGGAAAAGAAACAACTCGTAAAGAAACAGTTCGGCCAAAGAAAGCATCTCCTCTCCGTCTGGAACAGCGCCTGGAAGCTCGCACTTGCGACCCTCCCCGCCTGCGCCTACGTGATCACGGAATATGTTGCCCTCTTCTACTATGGCACCGAGCAAGGCACCTCCGTCGTTGTCACAAAGCCCTTGGAAGTTTGGCATTTCTTCACTTTGAACGTTCCGACCTCGATCCTGCTTGGCATGTGCTTCCCGCTTTGGATGGTCCTCACGAACCTTGGCTATTTCCATAAATCCGAAGAAGGCCGCCTTTCCTTTTTGGGCTATGCCTTCGGCGTTCTGGAATTCTCGATCCTCGCGGAGTCCGGTTCTCGCAAGGATGCCGGCAACTTTGCCTGGTGCATGATGGCAGGCATGACGGTCCTGTTTGCAGTCGCCGCATACCGCCTCCTGAACGTGACAGTCCAGGCCAAAAGCGGAAAAGCCCACACGGCGTATCTCATCTTCAGCTGGTTTTTGCTTTTCCTGCACGTCTACTCCTGCCTGTCCTATTTTGAAGTATTCACCGGGATCCTGTGATCTCTTCTAAATTGAATCTTAAGAAATCTTTAGAATTTATCTTATTGACAATTACATATTTCGGATGTATTATGGGTGTACTAAGCAGCTTAGTACACTCATTTGCATTGGAGAAATATATGAAAAAAGGTTTAAATTCCTATCAATTAAAGCTGATCGCGTTATGCTTTATGATATTAGACCACCTATACTCCAACTTAAACTGGCCAATGCATGAATACATGAATTGGCCGTTTTGGCCACAGTGGATCCCGGTGATAACGCGATTTGTATCGCCCCTTTTTCTTTATTTGATGATCGACGGCTTCTATCATACCAGAAGTCGGCGAAAACTCCTGACCAGGCTTTCTGCAGTGGCGCTCATCATGCTGGTCGGAAACGTCATTTTGAATTACATATTCCATAACGTGGATACCCGTACGGGAGAATATACTTTTCGCTCATTGATAAACGGAAACAACATTTTTCTGACGCTGGCAGTTTTGTTTGCCTTTGTCTGGTGTTTGGAAAACATAAAGCAGCGGAACAAAGTCGCTCCAAACGTCGTCCTCGCTGTCGCGATCGGAACCTTCAGTCTTTTCTTAGAGGGTGGACTTGAACTGTTGCCTGTAACATTGATCGTATGGTTCTTCCATGAAAGGAAGGCTCTGCAGTGCGTCGGGATCTGCGTCTGGAGCGGCTTGTTGTTGGCAAAGGCACTGTTTTCGTATTTCACGGGACCCGCGGTCACCTCGCTATATACGGATTTGTGCTTTGACAACGAGTGGGCCATGTTTGTGGTAATCTTCTTCATTCTCCTCTATAACGGGGAACGCGGCAAGAATACCAAATTCTCGAAGTATCTGTTCTACGTTATTTACCCCATTCATCTGTGGATCCTTGAGATTGTGCGTAACTTGATCATTCCGTGATTGGGCGGAACATGGTTTTGACCATTTCATGTAAAAAAATCAGAACTTGCCGCAGCGGCGGCAGATGGAGAGGCATTATGATCGTAATTGATTACAGAGACAAACGACCTTTATATGAACAGATCACGGAAAAGCTTGCCCAGCTGATCGTATGTGGTGCGTTGGAATCCAATGCGAAGCTTCCTTCCGTGCGTTCGCTTGCGATGGAGCTTTCCATCAATCCGAACACGATCCAGCGCGCTTACATGCAGCTGGAGCAGGACGGCTACATTTACACCGTCGTCGGCCGCGGCAATTACGTAACGGACCGAAGCGACTGGCAAAAGGGGTTCCAGACTGCTGCCAGGCAGGAGCTCACGGAAGCCCTTGGCAAAGCGCGGTCTTCCGGCCTTTCGTTAGAGGAAGTGCTGGAGATGGCGCGGAAAGCCTATGACGGGCCCGGCGGTCCGCCCACGGCTACAAACACACCGCCCGCAAACAATGAAACTAAGGACGCCAATGCGTCATCGAAGGAGGAATAAGCATATGATCGAGATCAAAGGCGTCACAAAACGATTTGATGAAATAACCGCACTGCAAAACGTCTCTGCCTCGGTGGAGGAAGGCCAGGTGTTTGGCCTGATCGGAACCAACGGTTCCGGAAAAAGTACGCTGCTTCGCTGCGTCTGCGGAATCTACCGCCCGGAAGAAGGCGAAGTTTTGATCGACGGCGAAAGCGTCTACGATAATCCAAGCGCAAAGTCAAAGGTCTTCTACATTTCAGATGATCAATATTTCTTTGTAAACGGCACACCCATGGACATGGTCCACTTCTACCAGACGGCATACCAAAACTTTGACGAGGAACGCTTCCTAAAGCTCATGGAAACCTTAAAGCTCGACGTGAAGCGCAAGATCAACACCTTCTCCAAGGGCATGAAAAAACAGCTCTCCGTTATGCTCGGCGTGAGCGCCGGAACCAAATATCTTCTCTGCGATGAGACCTTCGACGGGCTTGACCCTGTGATCCGCCAGGCCATCAAGAGCCTGTTCATTAAAGAGATGGCTGACCGCGGTCTGACGCCCATCATCGCTTCCCATAACCTGCGTGAGCTCGAGGACATCTGCGATCACGTGGGCCTTCTGCACGAGGGCGGCATCCTGTTCTCGAAGGATCTCGATTCCATGAAGCTCGGGATCTTCAAGCTGCAGTGCGTGCTGCGCTCGCCCGAGGACGTAAACCGCATCGCGGAGCAGTTCCCGATCCTGAATCGGGAAACCACCGGAACGCTCACGACCCTGACGCTGCGCGGAAAGAGCTCAGACATTGCAAAGCTTCAGCTGGAACTGCAGCCCGTCTTCTGGGAGCTCCTCCCCCTGACCCTGGAGGAAATCTTCATCAGCGAAATGGAGGTAAAAGGCTATGACTTCTCAAAAATCTACGAATAAATCATCCATCTGCCTGCTTGCATTGATACGAGAGGATTTGCGGCACAAACATTGGATGCTGGCGCTCTCCATCCTCGGAAGCTTTCTGGCTGGCCCCGTGGCAGTGCTCTTTTTCCTGAGCATGTTTGATCTCCGCAAAAGAAATTTCCTGATCATCGACGGCAACATGTACAACATGAATCATGAATTTCTCATGACCCTAAGCGAGTACAACACCTACAAACTTAGTCTCGCAAAAGGCTTCCTAAGCAGTTACCATTTTCTCCTGATGCTTGTCATCGCCTTCATTGGGGCCATGATCGTGGCATTCCTTGGCTTCCGCTATCTCTACCACAGGCAGATGGTGGATCTTTACCACGGCATTCCCGTCTCCAGAAAGAAGCTCTTCCTTTCCGGTTGGCTAAGCGGCCTTTTGATCTGGCTGGTGCCCGCAATGACCTCAAGTTTTATCGTGGCCCTGATCTTCATCATTTACTTAAAGGGCATGTTCTTTGGCACGATCCTGGTGGAAGTGATCCTGGTGCTTCTGAAACTGACCTTGTGCTTTCTGATCGTATACAATGCCTGCCTTGTGGGCGTGATGCTCTCCGGCAACGCGCTGAACGCTCTGGTGAGCGGGCTTGCCTATGGCTTGATCGTGGTGATGATCGTGGCCTGCTACTTCGTGACGGCAGAAAGCTTTTTTGACACCTTCTACATGAAAAACGCCCTGCTCTACACCCATCCGCTGTATGTCTTCTCGCCCCTGACGACACCGCTTATCCTGGCTTATCAGTGGATCAGTAAAGACGCTCTTATGACCTATTATGCTTGGCACTTTTGCGGTGGCATCCTGCTCTGCGCCCTGAATTTCGTCTTTGCGGCATATCTCTACTTAAAGCGCCCCAGCGAGCTTTCTGAGCGCGGCCTGGAGAATAAGCCTGTACGTATCGTGCTACGCGCAGGCATCTCCCTGATCGGAGGCCTTTTCTTTGCCATGGTCTGCTATGTGGGTGCAGATCACATGTTCCCTTGGATGGTGTTTGGCACTGTCCTTGGATCGGCCTTGACCTTCTGTGTGCTGAACGTGATCTTCCATTGCACCTTCAAGAAAGTGATCTCCCACAAGATCCAGTACTTGATCGTCATGGCACTCAGCGTCGCTTTCATCAGCATCCTAAGGTATGATCTTGTGGGGTATGACAGACGCCTTCCGAACGAAAAAGACATTAAAGGGATTTCTGTTTTTTGCTCCGCCCTGCATGAATATAAATGGGAGTACGAACTGCAAGACGGCGTGCTTGTGGAGGTCGGAGGCGATGAAGAACTAGCGGATTTCATCGCCAGCGACGACCCTGCAAAGATCCACGCACTCCTTTCCGCCTGCATAAAGGACACCAAGGATAGCTGGTACTATGGCATGCGCACCAATCGTGTTGTCGTCAAAGTGAAAACAACATTTGGATCCTATTATCGCTCCTACCAGCTCTCAACGCGAAACGAAGTGGAACTCCTTGCACCGATGGTGGAGACGGAAGAATTTGCAAAGAATTACTATCCACTCCAGTCCCTCGAGTTTGGGAATCCGCAAGCCATCCGTCTTAGCGGCTCGCTTATCACGGAAGAACTCATCGAGGATAATGCCCGCATTGACGAGCTCATGCAGGCGCTCCATCAGGATTTCGAGGAGCATCGCACTGTATATGACCTGCTTCGCGAAAGTCGTAAATTCGAACTCTACTTCTTTTATGTTCAAGAGGGTGCGTTCGACAACACCATTCATAGTTTTAATTTTGACATCCCTTATTGGTACGAACACACCATCTCCCTTGTGGAGGAATGGTATCCCACGAAGCAGTTTGATCCCGTCGTGAGCAAGCTTACCAATTTCACCGTGGACGCTTCCTTCGACATTGCGAAGGGGGAAGACCTTCACCAAGCGCTTTATCGCAGCTTTGGCTACGATCCGGAGGGAAATCCATTGTCCTCGCCGACCGAAAACAGCGATGAATCCAATACCTCCCCACGCGGCTATGCTTACTGGTCCTTTGATCTTTCCGAGGAGGACATGCAACTCCTTGAGGCGCAGGAACCCTATCTGATCTGGGGCCGTTACGCGGACCCGCTCTATGAAGAATATATGGCATTGGGTGTGGGGGAAGACGGATTAGGGAGACGCGCAGACTGCTATATACGCTATGGCAAACTGCCACTGGAGATCCTTCAGAAAATGGAACAAAAAGCAAGAGTTGTCATCTATGATGACGATGATGAGATCTACGGCACGACGGACTACCCGTCTTACTTAGAAAAGTATTATATCGATTGAGGTACTTATGAGTTTACGTACAATCTTTTCGTTGGCGATCACCTTTGCCACCATTGGCATCCTGCTCGTCATACCAGGGTTTTTGATCAGTTATTTTCTGATCTACAAGAAGCTGCTAAAGGGCCGAAAGCGCCTTTCGCCTGCTAAGGTCCTTTGGTGGTGCGCCTTTCTGTGCTACACCTTTATCGTGCTCAGCGCAACCATATTCATGCGCATCCCAAGCTGGTGGACAGGCGAGTTCTATCCCCTGTTCTACTCCTACAAAGAGGCTTGGATCACGGGGTCTGCAGCCAGCTGGCGCAATATCTTCATGAACTACGTCATGTTCATGCCCATCGGGTTTTTACTTCCGCTTGGCATAAAGCGCCTTTCAAAATGCGGCTGGACCGCCCTCTTCGCCTTTGGATTCTCCTTCGCGATCGAGCTTGTCCAGTTCCTTACGAAACGCGGCATGTTCGAACTCGACGACCTCCTTGGCAACACCCTCGGCGCCCTTATCGGCTACGGCATCTTCTGCATCTTCCGCCAAGCCCTCACAACCCAAAGCCGCAAACAGCTCAAAAAACAGTTTAGAGTTGTTTCATAAAAAATAATGTGCCACTGGGGACGGTTCTTTTTGGCACGTTTTGTCTTCAAGGACAAAACGTGCCAAAAAGAACCGTCCCCAGTGGCACATAAAAGAACCGTCCCCAGTGGCACATTTTACGTCTTGCTCAGTTATCTGCTGCCGTACTTCTCCGGCTCGGGATAGGTCTCCCCGAAGGTTTCAACGGTCACGGACTCCATCACCTGCTTCTCAAGCGGGCGATCACGGAAATCGGTAGGCGTCTCAGCGATCGCATTTACCACGTCCATGCCCTCGATGACTTTACCGAAGGCGGCATATTCCCCATCCAGATGAGGGCTGGTCTTGTGCATCACGAAGAACTGGCTGCCGGCGGAGTTCGGCATCATGGAACGCGCCATGGAAAGAACGCCGGGGGTGTGCTTCAAGTCGTTCTTGAAACCATTGTGGGAGAACTCGCCCTTGATGGAATAGCCCGGGCCGCCCATGCCGGTGCCGTCGGGGCATCCGCCCTGGATCATGAAGCCGCGGATCACGCGGTGAAAGATCAGGCCGTTATAATAGCCCTTGCTCACGAGGCTGATAAAGTTGTTCACGGTGTTGGGCGCGATCTCAGGATAAAGCTCTGCCTTGAAAACGCCGCCATCTTTCATGGTAAAGGTTACGATAGGATTTGACATAATTCTCTCACTTTCTTATTTTCTAAAATTTTCTCTTTGCTTTGCATCGCAAAAACAATTATAATCATTTTAGCTTAAAACTTGATTTCCGTAAAGAGGGAGGCGCAGGAAATGTTTTGCCTGAAGCATATCATTTTGAATACGGCGCAGGAAGGATCCTTTCCGCGTGCGGACGAAAAATGCGCCGCGGCAGGGAAGGAAGAAGCCTCCAAGCCTTTGACGGAATGGATCGCAGAGCTCGAGAGCCTTGGAATTGAGGTGGAATGGAACCAATCCAGACGCAGCGGGATTGACGAAGCGGCACCAGGCGACGCGTGGCCGGAAAGCGCGAGCGACGCCGGCACCATGTGGATCACGGACGACCTTGCGGCGGCGAAGAAATTTGCCGCACAGGGAAAACCGGTCCTGGGGCTCCTTACCGACGAAAACCCTGGCCCTGACACCATCGGAATTCCTTACCTCGCCTACGACCTGACCGAAATCGAGCCCAAATACCTCGAAGAAGCCTATCGTCGCCAGGCGGGCATCCCCTGCGACGTTCTTGAGACCAAGCGGTGCTTTTTGCGCGAGACGGCGCTTTCCGACGCGGATGCGTTTTATCAAATCTACGCGGACCCAACGATCACGGCGCACATGGAAGACCTTCCAAAGGACCGGGACGCCTTTCGCGCCTGGTTGGAGGGATATACCAGGAACGTTTACGCCCTCTTTGAATATGGCATCTGGACCGTGTGCCTGAAGCCTCAAAAGACCATCTGCGCCGACAAGCTGGCGCCAGCGCCTGAAGCGGACGCCACGAGCAGAATGTCAGACGAAGCGCGCCACGCCGCGACCATCATCGGCCGCGCGGGCCTGAACCTACGCGAAGGTTTTGACGACCCGGAACTGGGATTTGTCATCGCAAAACAGTGGCAAGGACAAGGCCTGGCCTTTGAAGTGTGCAGCGCCATTCTGGAACATGCAAGGGAAATCGGTCTCCCGAAGGTGATCGCATTTTCAGAGCCCGAAAACGAAGCATCCGTAAAGCTTCTTACGAAACTTGGCTTTACGGTGCAGGGCAAGATCCCCTTGGAAGGCAGGGAATGCATACAGTTTTCAAAACAGTTACCTTCCATCTGATGAGGAGAAACAATCATGCAAAGGAATCACTTTATTGACGCCCTCAAAGGCATATTGATCCTATTTGTTCTGCTTATGCACTATCCGACGTCATATTCCGGAATCGTCCTTGAGATCCTTTTTGGTTTTGTGATCCAATTTGCCGTACCTGCCTTTATGTTTCTTTCCGGATATGTGCAGGCAAAGTCCATGCAACGCAGGAAAATCCAATCCTTTGAGGATGCATATGCCTGCCCCCTGATCACTGGCAAGATCCTGCGATTTCTCTTGCCCTATGCCTTTTTCTTTCTTTTGGCGCAGGTTTTTTACCGGCTTGTACGAATGTACACCATCGGTGTGTTCGAATATGGCGTTCTTGCACTTTTCTTTGATTTTTTGAAAGGCGGGTATGGACCAGGCAGCTATTACGTACCGTTGCTGTTCCAACTGATCTTCCTGTTTCCCTTGGTTTATGCGATCATCGAAAAGAAAGGAAAACATGGGTTGTTTCTCTGTCTGATGGCAAATATTGCATTTGAAGTTTTAAAACAAGCGTTCGGAATGCAGGAATCGGAGTATCGTCTCCTGATCTTCCGCTATCTTTTTCTGATTGCCTGTGGATGTTATATGGCAATATATGAAAACGAAAAGTCCAAGGAAAACTCATTTCCGCCGATCACTTGGATCATTTGCCTCCTTGCAGGCATCATGTTTCTAATCCTCTTCAGGTTTACGAACTATCCTGCGCATGCAAAGATCATCACCATGTGGGGGACGACTTCCGTGTTAACGTCGTTTTACGTCGTGCCAATCCTTTGCTTTTTGGTGAAAAGGGACCATTTTTCGATCCCTCCCTTGGAAGTCCTTGGGAAGTATTCCTTTCACGTGTTTTTGGTGCAAACGCTTTATTATCAATACTATGATTTCGCCCTGAAAGAAAGATTTACGCCCGGGATCGGATTGATCGTTACGATCTGCATCTGTGTGATTCTTGGCGTTGTATTTGGTGCAGTTGAGGAAAGACTGGGACTGCGCGAAAAGATCCTTTCCGCTATATTCGGAAAGAAGAAACAGGAGTAAAAAAATGGCTGGAACGATAATGCATCTGGTGATCGCGGACAGGCTTCTGGACCTTTATCAGATCAAAAATCCCGGATATTTTTACTGTGGGAACCTGGCACCGGATGCCGTGATGAACCGCGAGAATTACGTGCGCGAGATGAAGCGTCACACGCATTTTAAGGACGGGATACGCCTCCACGAGCTACGCATCCCGGAGAATTTTGAAATCTATCTGGAGCGCCTGAACGCCTTTTACGATAGCCTCGTGGCAAAGCCCTCCAAGCACTGGGAGATCTACTTCGGTTATCTGACGCACATTCTGGTGGACGAACTCTATCTTCTTGAGTTCCGCGACAAGTTCGTGGACATGCTCGTCTCCCAGGGCAAGGACCCCACGGACCTTGAGTTCTTCCGCTTGTTCACTAAGGATGTGTATCTCGTCGACCTCGAGCTCGTGCGCACCTACAAGTTCCACCATCCCATGCCCGAGACCCTGCGGATCAATGAAGAATATGAGATCCCCGGCCTCGTCACCTCGAAGGAACTCCTCGACAGCAAGGAATATATCATCCGCATGAACTTCGAAAAGCAACGCGCCGAAGCAAAGGAAGATGCGCAGATCACGCCCTCCGAGCGCCCTTTGAAAGCAGAGCTCGGCCAGGGAGAGGAGATCACCGACCCCGACGTCCTGAAAAGCTTCTACTTCCCAGACGTTTCGGATGCATATACCAGAGACCTCAAGGTCATGACCATGCAGCAAAATCTCGACTTCATCGAACTTTGCGTCCGCGAGATCCCGCAGATCCTGGCGGAACGCTACGGAATCTAGTAACGTGCCAAAAAGAACCGTCCCCATTGGCACATGGAGGTTATCATGAAAAAACTAGAACAGCTCCTTCGGGAGAATGATCATAAGCCCTACCCCGCATACAAAAACCTGAAGGGGCGTTATACCTTTCAGGGCTACGTGCTCTCCATCGATCATGTGCAAGGAGATCCCTTCGCGGCGCCCTCTTCCTTGAGCCTACATCTTACGGCCGCTCAGCACGGCTTTCCGAAGGAATATTATTCCGCCCCGCATCGTCGGATCACGCTCCAGGACTATCTTCTCCGCGCCTTCCACAGAGAGCTTGGCAAGTTCAGCCATAAGGCCGGCGGCTCCGGAAAGTCCGGCACTCTCTCCGTCAGCAGCTGCGGCCAGGAGATCCTTGAGCGCTCTGCATTGACCATCAACCCTGAGGACGGCGCGCTTACGCTCCGCTTCCTTGCAGGCTTCCCTGCGGCAGGCCGCACCACCCTTGCCATGGAACTGAAAAAAATGCTCTTCGAGTTTATTCCCGCCTGCGCACAAAAAGCCTTTCGCTATGCTGCAACGGATAAGCAAATGCTTCAAAGCTGGATCTCCCTTTCCGATGATCAAAAGGCCATCCGCGACCAGCTTCCCGAAAAAGGCCTCATCGCCTTTGTCGCAAACGACGCCATCCTGCCGAGAATGAGCGGCGTGGACGATCGCCCCATGAAAGGCGCAGTGAAATTCCAAAGCCCTAAAGCAGACGAGGTGACCCTCGCCCTTCCTGGCGGCAGAATCCTTACAGGCCTCGGCGTAAGGCGCGGCATCACCCTCATCGTCGGCGGCGGATACCACGGAAAATCCACGCTCCTCAAAGCCTTAGAACGCGGCGTCTACAACCACGTGCCGGGCGACGGTCGGGAATACGTCATCACGGAAAACACCGCCATGAAGCTTCGCGCCGAGGACGGCCGTAGCGTAAAACAACTCGACATCAGCGCCTTCATCCGTGGTCTCCCCAGCGGCCGCGATACCAAATGCTTTTCCACCGAAGATGCCAGCGGAAGCACCTCACAGGCCGCCTGCACCGTGGAAGCCATTCTTTCCGGCAGCAAGACCCTCCTCATTGACGAGGACACCAGCGCCACCAACTTCATGGTCCGCGACGCCCTCATGCAAAAGGTGATCCACTCCGGCGAAGAACCCATCATCCCCTTTGTGTCAAGGATGCGCCAGCTCTTTGATTTACTTGGCATCTCCACGATCCTTGTTGCAGGAAGCTCCGGCGCATTTTTCGAGGTTTCCGACACTGTCCTGCAGATGAAGGAATACCGCCCCATCGACATTACTGAGAAAGCAAAAGAAGCCGCCAAGGCGACTTCTGAAAAGCTTGAATTCCCTGACGTCATCTCGCTCACACCCGACCTCCGCACGGCCTTTCCAAACAAGGCCGTAACGGAAAGCCGCAAGGTGAAAGTGCGCGGCAACGGCACCGACGCCGTCTCCATTAACCACGAATCCGTGGAGCTTCGCTTTGTGGAGCAAGTAGTCGACAACGAGCAGACTAACCTCCTCGGCGCTTTGCTCCGCACCCTCGAGGAGGATTACTTCGACGGCAAGTCCACGCTCCCCGTTTGCATAAGCGCCCTCTACGACCGCCTTCAAAAGCAAGGCTTCGCGGCCTGCTCGCATGGCCAGATTCCCGGAAACCTGGCCATGGTTCGCCCCCAAGAGCTCTGGGCCATGGTAAACCGCTACAGAGGATTAAAACTGTAAATAAGTATTCCACACATTCCTAGTAATAAAATATCGTCCTACCATCAATGTGAACGATCTTTGAAACCTTTTCGGTACTGGACATCATCGTTGCCCCTGTCGCCACAAGCACACGCCCCGACGAGGTTGTTCTGTACCAGAAGGTAGGGCAATAGTATATACCGCCGTTAATACACATCATTTCTTCTTTGCTTACTGCATTCAACATGTTTTTTCCCTCCTTTTTGTTTGATCTTTTTGCTTCACCCCATTTGCCTGCGCAAGCTTAGGTCTTCGACCTAAGAACATTATGAAACACGTTGGCGGCACTTTGCAACAGTCCGTTGATGAACTACGGTTTTTTTTGATGAACGACGTAAAATGGCCCAAAAACGTCGTTCATCAAAAAGTATTACCGTTCATCAATACGTTGTTGATTTTTGGGTAAAACATGCTTCATAATAGAGATGGACGGGGGGTTAAGGAAACAAGATCACCTAGATCCACGGTCAGATAATTTGGTTCAAGTGCACGGAAACCATATTATACACTTCAATTTGCATGCGCAGGCAAATGAAGCCAAACTAAACAAATAAGGAGGAAGAAAATATGTTTAAGGCATTAAATCAGAATCAGATGATGACCGTTAATGGCGGCGGCTACTATGTTCCCGTTTATCATTACAAGGTTGTTTGGATGGGCTCCTATTACAAGAGAGTATACATCAAGACCACTACCGAGTGGGTTGCAAGCGGCAGCAACATCAGAATGATCGAAGTGATCGACGGCAGACGTACCGTTTCTTACTATTGATTAATTGGCATTTCTGACATCTAAGGGTTACTAGAAGCAAAAACTGAATATAGAAAAGATTAAGCGGGCTGAGCATGCGTCGGTATGACTTAGCCCGTTCCCAGTTAAAATGAAAAATCGATGCCAGCGTTCGCAAATGGATCAACGCAAAGGCGACCTGCGGAGGTTCTGGCATAGGAGCATATAGATGAGATACTTTTGCGTAAAGCAGCATGACATGACGGATTGCGGCGCAGCTTGTCTGTCCACAATCTGCAAACAGAATGGATATAAGATCGGCATCACGAAGATCCGCGAGATCGCCGGCACCGACACCCAGGGAACCAATGCCTATGGCGTCGTAACGGCCGCCGAGCGCCTTGGTTTTACTGCCAAGTGCGTGCAAGGTGAAAGGGAAGATCTATTCTCAGACTTTCCGCTGCCATGCATCGCTCACGTGATCGCAGACGGCATGCTCGAGCACTACGTCGTGATACACAAGATCACCAAGAAGCAAGTAGTGATCGCCGACCCTGGCAAGGGTATCGTGCGCCTAAAACCCGAAGAATTCTTCGGGGAAACAGCTGCCGAAGGGAAGGCACCCCAGTATCAGTGGACTGGCGTACTGATCCTTCTGACCAAAAACGCAACCTTCAAAAAAGGAGTGGAGACCAAAGGCCTTTTTGCCCGCTTCTTTTACCTTTTGTTGCCTCAAAAAAACCTCATGCTACACATCTTCCTGGCATCCCTCATCTACACCTTCTTTGGCATGCTGGGCGCCTTTTATTTCAAGGCCCTGATCGACACCATCCTGCCCTGCGGACTTCTGAAAATGCTGACCGTCGTTTCCGTCGGCATGATCCTGCTCAGCCTCTTTAAGATTGCACTCAGCATCGTACGTGCGCATATGGTGCTGTACCTAAGCCAAAAGCTTGACATCTCACTGCTCCTTGGCTATTACCGTCACGTCATGGACCTTCCCATGAACTTCTTCGGGACAAGAAAGGTCGGCGAGATCATATCCCGTTTTGGAGACGCGGGAAACGTGCGTGACGCCATTTCCGGCGCAACCCTGACGATCATGATCGACACGCTGATGGCAGCGGTCGGCGGCGTGATCCTCTGTCTGCAAAACGGCAAGCTCTTCCTCATCACCGTCGTCATGGTCGTGCTCTATGCCATCATCGTTCTGACCTTTAAGGATTGGTACCGCAAGCTCAATGAAAACGTGATGGAAAGCAACGCACAGCTGACCTCCTACATGGTGGAATCCTTAAACGGCATCCAGACCGTAAAGGCCTTTAACGCCGAGCGCAAGACCAAGCACGTCACCGAGCTGAAATTCGTAAAGCTCCTAAAGAGCGTCTTCAAGCTGACCTGGGTGAGTAACGTGCAGGACGGCCTGAAGGTCACCGTGGAACTGATCGGCGGCGTTGTCATTCTGTGGCTTGGCGGCATCAGCGTCATTCGAGGCGAGATGTCGATCGGCGCCCTGATCACCTTCAACGCATTATTGGTATATTTCCTCGACCCGATCAAGAGTCTGATCGATCTGCAACCCCAGCTACAGACGGCCGTAGTTGCCGCAGACAGACTGGGAGAGATCCTTGACCTGGAAGCCGAAAAAACGGAAGCAGAGCTTCACAAAACAGCTCTGAAGAGCCTAAAGGGCGACATTAAAATCCGTGATCTGAACTTCCGCTACGGCACCAGACAGCTTGTTTTGGAAAACATTTCCCTCGATATCCCTCAGGGCAGCAACGTTGCCTTTGTGGGCGAAAGCGGCTCAGGTAAGACGACACTTTCCAAGCTCTTACTGCATATGTACTCTCCCGAAAAAGGCGAGATTCTGATCGGCGACCGCAGCATCGAGGACATTCAGATCGAATCGATCCGCGACCGCATCGCCTACATTCCGCAGGAAACCTTTTTGTTCAGCGGTAGCATCTACGACAACCTGACTCTCGGCATGGACGATGTGAGCATGGATGACGTCATTGAAGCGACCAAAATGGCGCAGGCACACGACTTCATCAACGAGATGCCGCTTCGCTACAGCTCCTTCCTTGAGGAGAACGGAACCAACCTCTCAGGCGGCCAAAGACAACGCCTCGCGATTGCAAGGGCCATGCTCAAAAAGCCCGACATTCTGATCTTGGATGAGGCAACCAGTAACCTCGATTCCATCACGGAACGCGCGCTCGACGCCACGATCCATGAATATGCAAAAGACGTAACGACCATCTTTATCGCGCACCGCCTTTCCACGATCAAGAACTGCGACAAGATTTTCGTCATGCATAAGGGAAAGATCGTGGAATCCGGAACCCACAAGGAATTGATCGCACTAGGCGGGAAATATGCAGAACTTGTAAGACAGCAGTCGCTTGGTGAGAATGACACGGAGGGATAATGAATTGAAACCGATCATAATAGACATGAACGATCTTTCGGAATGCACGGAGATCTACGAAAAGAAACCAAATCCCGCGATTGTTCTCTTCGTTTACGTTTTACTTGGCATCACCGTGATCTCCATATTGTGGATGGCTTTTTCGAAGATAGATATCGTTACGGAAGGCGACGGCGTGATCTGCGACATTGACGGACTCGCCTATGTGACATGCGACCACAACGCAAGGATCACGAAATGCCTCGTCACGGACGGACAACGCGTAACCAAAGGGAACGTACTGTTCGAGATGGAAGTTTTGGCGAATGAAGCTTCGCCGGCAGATGCTGCCCTGCAGCAGGGTGGCAATACCGCAAGTGCGGATGCTACTGCCCTGCCGCAGGATGGCAAATTTAGGATCTGTGCGAATGATGACGGATACTTTTATTCGCTCGACAAGTGCGCGGTCGGCGAGGTTTTCACCGCAGAAAGCCATGTCGGAAACATCTACCCGGAAAGCCAGAAGGCTTTCCAGACGCAGATGGCAGTCTCCGCCAATGACATCGCGAAGCTCCGCGAAGGCCAAGAGGTCAAGTTTGAGCTCACCGCCTATCCGATCAATGAATACGGCACCCTGACCGGCCACATCCGAAAGATTGGCAAGGAAGCGGTTTACGACCAACAGTCCGGCATGTCCTACTTCATCGTTTGGGTCGACTGCGACACCGCTGCCCTAACCTCCAAAACCGGCGAGACCGTCTCGCTCCTTTCTGGCCTCCCCTGCCACGCCAAAATCGTGACTGGGCGAAAAACAGTGCTGAAATATGTGATGGAAAGTATTTTGTGAAATTTTCTCTACGCTTTTTAGACTAACTACGCTATTTTTGCAAAAAAGCGGTCGGAGGGGCTCATTTTGAGTCCTCCGACCAGCTAAAGTCTACTGGAAGTATAAAAAAGCTATTCCTCTCTTTCCAACCACACAAAGCAACATGCCCCGTCAGCACTGCTTCCTGAAGCGATCTGCTTAATCACCCATCCTGAAGACAACATCTCGTCAAGCCTTTCATATGCTGTACCCGACCCTTGGTTTAGGCAAATAATCTTCTGCTCAACCTTCTTTTTCTTCTCATCACTCATTCTTAATACGCCCCTTTCTTTTTCAACATTGTTCTTCCGTTAGATTCTGTGTTTTTCGCACGATCAATCATCAGCAAAAAAATCAACAATCGTGTTCATTAGGTCTATCATGTGCTGTTCTCTACCAAGGCAATACAGCGGCAGATGAAATCTTTCATATATAACATCTGATAAAGACTGTATTTTTGCCTCCTCTACCGTAATTCGGTTTCCATAGATACCAGACCATTTATTGCTGATATCCATCGGATACAAAACCAAAGCTATTACTTTGCTTTCTATTGATGATTGTATATACCCTATTGTTCGCTCAATATAATCCATCTCGTCGAACGGATTAATGCATAGCACAGTAGCATCAGGTTGTGTTCCCAGAAGAAATGCGTGCTGGAATAGGCAAAACTGTGAAAGATTCCCGACATCATAGTTCACCGTTCCAGACTGACTACCCACAATAATCAAATCATTTTCTCTATCACACAAATCATTTACAAGAGTATTTAGATATAAGATACTATCCTCTTCTGATAAATGAACTGCACTGTTATACCCCATAGGAAATACATGATCCATTCCAAATAATAATGCATTGGGTTCTGTTCCTATTTGACCTACTTTATACCCTTCTTGTATAAAACGTTTTCTTAATTCGAGTTGTAAAGTAAACTTTCCTTGTTTTGAACTTGTCCCGCATATCGCTAAAACTGGTTTTGTAATACGATACATCATACCTAGTCGGCTACTTGGCATGTTATCGGCTGCAACATGTGGTGAAAAAACATTCCTCATATTATATTGCACGGAAATGTCATCAAACGCATACACATTCTTTCCATTTGCGATAGCTTTTTCTATCAATAGACATTTGTAATCTGCCTTCCCTGTTACCTCTTCCATTATATCAGAATGCCCAATAATCAGCGTATCGAATTCATTCCATTCTATGGAATCAATATTTCTAATAACTAAGGATAATGCGCTTTCATCCTTTAACAGGAATCTGGTATTGGCACCAACCCGTGCAGTGTACTTACTGTCATATACAGCCGTAATTGAAAATGGAAGCAACATATGATACCTGATTAATGCATGCATTTCTTTATTAAACGGGAAAATCGCCGCATTATGGATAGCAAATCCCATCTTGGGAGGTTTCCCATCCTTTTTGAAATAAATCACCTTTTCGGCTCTTCGTTTTAGTTCTGCCAGTACTTCCTCCTTACTCCTGTAGCCTTCCAAGATGAGTTTTGCAACCAAAACAGAAATATGTGCACAGGCAAAGCTATTTCCACCTAACATTATTACCGGTGGCGAATCCCACATCACCTTTTGTATTCCACCCTTTCCGGCTATATTGATAACATCATCATCATAAAATACATAGTCTTCCACATGCCTACATGAATTGCCCGAGGTTACTCCAATGACATTTTTGAAAGCTGCCGGAAAAGAAATTGCTCCTCCATTGTCAAAAGCTGCTACAATGATTGTGCCGTTAGACACAATCCGATCACATACGGCTTCGAGTCTTTCTTTTTCATCTAATATCGTTGAACCCAAACTTAGATTAATAAGGCTTGCGTCTATATTCTTCTCTATGTACTCCAATACTTCGCACAAAACAGAACCATTGACACCATTTTGTATCCCCCGCACCTTGATACTTATTATATCAAAACTTTCTCTCACCTTGCGAAGTATACCATAGATTGCTGTTCCATGTCCACTTTGAAATGACTCATCAGCACATTCACCACAAAACTCTATCTCTTCAAAAGTATCCCCCTTCAAAAGATAATTATCTTTCTCCACTCCGCTATCAACAAATACTATTTTCAGTTTGCTCATGTCATCTTCTCCGCATATAATGATGCTTGGGCAATATACATTTTCCGATAAAGCCCCTTTTGCGCCATCAATTTTTCATGATTGCCTTCTTCCACAATCCTTCCCTTATCAAAAACCAGTATTCTATCAGCATATCTTGTCGCTCCCAAGCGATGTGAAATCAACAATGTTGCTTGGTTTCCAACAGTATTTAAAAACCTTCTATATGCTTCAGATTCTGAATATGGATCCAGTGCAGCCGTAGGTTCATCAAGAATTAGTATTTTCGCATTATCTTTCAAAAAGGTCCTTCCAATAGCAATTTTCTGCCATTGACCGCCGGATAAATAGGTTCCTTCTTTATATGGACCTATCATAGTATCTAATTGATTATCCAATTCAGATATAAATTCTGATGCATCAGCCTTCTCTGCAGCTTCCCATATATCTTTTTCAGAATGCGTATTCATAACATCACCTATGGCAATATTATCCCGTATTGTAAAATCGTATTTTCCAAAATCCTGAAATACAGTAGCCACATTTTGGCGCAGATATGCAAGATTTCCTCTGATTTCTATCCCATCAAACAATATAGTACCTTCGTAGTCATCGAATAGCCCATTGATCAAGTTGACAAATGTACTTTTCCCTGAACCATTCTCTCCAACAATAGCTATTTTTTCGCCAGCATGTATATCAACAGAAATACCATCTATCGCCAACTTGTCTGCTTTCGGATAACGAAACCTTACATCCGACAGTTTTAATATAACATTCGTTTTCACAGTCGATGTTGACTCTTCCAATGACTCTTCTTCCAAATTCATATAATCTATCCAGTTTTTGATATAAAGCGAATTCTCACCCAGGTTAATGAATGCTCTGGAAATATCGCTCATATATCCATTGAAAACATTTATACTTCCATATACGAGCATAATAACGCCAATGCTTTTATCCCCCAATACTACAAGATATACTGCATACATCAGCGCAAATGCCTTAAAAGCTATCGCAACAATGTCCGTCAGAAGCAGAATAAAAGAATATTTGACTGCAAGTTTCATATTCTCTTTTTGCATCTTAAAAGATAGCTGCTCCCACTTATCAGCTATATAATCAAACAAACGAAAGAATTTAACTTCCTTAAGTTTGCTTTTATTGACCAAGGAATCCCAATAAGCATCTGCCCATCTTTTTTGAGGGATTAATGACACTTTCAGGTAATAGTTATCTCTCATTCTTTTATAATAAAAGAATATTGACAATACATTACCCAACAACGCCAGTACGGCAATCTTCCAATCAATCATCACTAACGATATGGATACAACTACCATGCTGAAGGTTCCACCAATAATAGGAGGAATCGTACTCCATGTCATTAGGGATGCGACTTTTTCTGGAACCGTGCCCGCAGTTTTTGCGATATCTTCATAAACATTTTTATCTTCATAATACTTGTATTTTATTCTGGCACTTTTCTGTAGCATATCTTTGTATATACTATCAGATATTGTACTTCCAACAAAATTCGACCATACAAAAAGTTTTTTCCTTGACAAAAAACCAAGCGCGGAACAAACGGCCAATCCAGCAATACCAATATACAAAAAGCTTACTGCATCCGTACCATTGATAGCGCCGACAACACCATCGGCAATGAACATTTCAAGTGTTGGCGTAACAACTGATACAACATATGTCAAAAGTGATAATATCAGAAGTACAAACAACATTGCTTTCTTTTTGGCATCAAGCAAAGTAACCGCTTTTTTTACTGCATAAAACAAATATCCGATACTATTCATTTCCCTACTCCCACATCATGTCGTACCATTTTGCCTGTTCATCATACAAATGTTTAAATTCTCCATTTTGCTTTATTAGTTGATCATCAGAACCATCCTCAACAATTCGTCCATCCTTTAATACAATTATCCTGTCAGCCAATTTTGCGAACCCCACTCTATGAGAAACCAAAATTATTGTTCGACCGGAAAACAATGTCTTTAGTTTCTGAAATTGAACTAATTCAGAAACTGGGTCCAGTTTAGCCGAAGGTTCATCAAAAACCAACAGTGGCTTTTGTCCCATATTGGCCCTGCTTAATGCAACTCTTTGCCATTCACCGCCTGACAGTTCAAAACCATTCTCTTCCATTATCTTTGACAACAACCCATCAATTCCGCATTTAGCTAAGAGTTCATCTGCACCTCCTTGTTCAGAAGCTAGCCAAATGCTATGGTCATCATTTATCTCATTCACATAACCAAAACCTATATTTTCCCGAAACGAGAACGGATAACAGACAAAATCCTGAAAAGCTATTCCTACAATTCCATCTTTCACATCCTCTGCATTTTGTCCCTTGATCAATACCTTCCCTTTATCTGGTTTGCATAATCCAATCATTATATTAATCAGGGAGGACTTCCCGCTTCCATTCTCACCAAAAACGGCTACTGTTTCTCCTTCCTTTATTTTCAAATCAATTGAATGCAATATTTCTTTCCCCGGATGATAGGAAAAGCAAACATTCTCAAGATCAAAATCTACTTTTTCCTGTATTGATGTCTCGTCTTGTTCATTCTCATTCTCTTTCTCACCTGCCAAAGCAGCTGATTTCTCCATAAACTTTTTTGCAATTCCTATTGTTTGATTTTCATAATAAATATCAGAATACGAACTTGTTATTTCCTGAACACTCTTTAACACGCTTCTACTTAACTGCCAGACAACAACAATCTCTCCTACACCCATATTCCCCTGTTTGCATATATATAAGGCTAACAGCAACACAAGTATTCCGCACGCATCCATAAAAATATGATAATATGCAAAAAAACTATTTGCCTTTTTATCATTATCAAGGCGCTCATTTCTCATCTGCTTCATCATGGCCGACCATTTCCCAATGATCATATTGTCAATTTGATATGTCTTTATCTCTTTTGCTGTTTGTTTGTCAAAGAACAGCCCTGCCAAATAGGATGTATATCTTCTACCTTCTGTCTGATCAACCCAAGTATTATGACGGATTCGCTTACTTCGCATATTCATTCTGTAACCAACAATAAAAAAAACAACAACAGGGATGGCAAACCAGATTGAAACACGGGCAATAACCACCAAAGAAAGAACAAAAGAGAACAGAGAACCCACAAAAGAAAACAGATTGTCCGCAATTTCTGACATATAATCTATTCCGCTACTTGCATTCTCATACTCATCACAAAATGAGTTATCTAAAAAACTCTGCGCCGGGAACCATCTAACGCAATCAATTAGTCTGCGCTTCAACCGAATTCCCAAACTGACATTCACAAAAGAAGTCACTATTCCGCTGCCATAAAAGAAAAAGGAATTTGCGACCATTAATCCCGCTAGTATCAAGACCGGAATAACAATATCATTAAAAGAAGCTACGCCTTGCTCTGCATATCCAATAACCAGATCTATTATTTTTCCTATTTGAATTACTATAATTACAGGAACTACAGATGAAAAAACTGCCAAAAGAATCTTTAATATCAATTTACGAACACTTATTCTAGATATTTGCATAAATGACCATACTAAAACCTTAATCTTTTCCATCTCAACCCCCGCGAATTACAATATCAGCCTGGAGCAATCATTGATTGCTCCAGACCGAAGACTTGACTTATAGTATTAACAAGTCTGCTTGTTGGTACAGTCGTTTCCAGCACCTTTACATGCATGAGTATTTGTGCATCCACTCCCAGCTGTTGGTGGCGGAGTCTCGGTTTCATATAACCTTACCATTACAAAGTCATTCTTCTTAACCTTTTTTGCTAATTTCTTCATTTTTTCTCCTCTCAACTACATGTTTTGTTTGTACAATTGGTTCCCGAACCTCCAGAACAAACTCTGTTTTCACATGTGGATCCGCACTTTTCATTGTTATATAAAGAAACGTACGTACATGCTACAGTTTTCTTTTGTTTTTTTAGCTTTCTCATATTGTCACCTCCTTCCTTTTTCATTCACGCAATTGCTCTATTTATCTTCATTAATTAACGCCAGAAGACTCTCACAATATGCGTTAAATGAATTCATTTTTGAAATCAATAAAAAGTCATCAGGAATTTCAATTCCAAATCTTTGCTCCATGTTCACAATAAGTGACATATATACTAGCGAATCAACAACGTATTCCTGAATATCGAAATCTTCTTCCTCTTCAATAATAATCCCTAATTCCTCAAAAATGCTTATAAGAGTCTTTCTTACCTCAAAAATATCCATTTCCATTTTCCTTTCATTCATCTAAATAAGGAAACCTATTACAGCTTTCTATCAACTCAAGAGTTTCATATAGATTCATCTTCTCACTAGGGCACTTTGGTTCCCAGCCACTCTCTGCGCTCTGCATAAAGATGTTTATCTGTGGACAACATGCCCCAAAACATAAAGGACTAAATGAACATTCATCACACTTTTCTATAAACCGTACGCGATTACCTGTCCATCTGTCACTTTTTTCATTATCAATATCCAAGCTACCATTAAGCAATAATCTACCAATAGAGTATTCATCCCCATCTAATTCACATGTACATTTTCTGAGATTTCCATCAGAACAAATAACATACATATTGATAAATGCTGCATAACACATACATCCACCAGGAAAATAGAATGACTGATGTGTGTAGACATTCAAGGGATATCCATTTTTGTAAAAATTCCTATATACACACCCAATTTGGCTTTCGGATATGCGAGCATGCGTCATCTCTGATAACCGGTTGTTCCCGCCCCAATCTCCTGCAGGTCTTAGGAAAAAACTAAACCTTTTATCCCCTTTTACAAGTTCATTGAAATAGGCTGTAAATTCATCCATGCTTGACAATGCTTCATCTGTAACATTACTTCGAATTACAATGGAATATGTCAACGATTTAGCTTCTTGCTTAATCATCCTTAGATTATTTGTCACAGTGTCAAAAGTACCCCCACCATTCACCAAGGGTTTCTTACTATCATGAACTTCCTTTACCCCGTCTATCGTAATTTGATACTCCAATACATTCAATGACAAAAGTTTCCTGAAAGTATCAAGCGTTAGTAAATAACCGTTTGTCGTAATATCAGCTACATACTTTCTCCTTGCTTTTTTACAAATATCCATAACCTTCGTTGAAATCTTCTCTATCACATCCAAAGCCAACAAAGGTTCCCCGCCAAACCATGATATTCGAAGTCCTGAATACCTCGTAATGTTCTTTCTAACATACTTCACTATTGCTTCTTGTATCTCTTCCGACATCTTTCCTTTTTTGAAACTCTCATAGCAGTATTTACAGCGGTAATTACACTGTTCAGTAGGTAGAATTATCAAGCGAAGATTATTGGCTGATTTATCAATAATATCAGTATATAATGCTTCTCTTCTTTGTTTTTCATCAACAACCTCTTCAACAAGAAATCCTTTTTTTATTAGTGAAGTCATTATCTTATCACTATCATCAACATCAATACCCCCTTCCTGAGACCGCAACATTTCTTTTACCTGGTCACAATAGTCGTGGCGTACTCTGGTTGCTGATACAAGGCCTTTTAAGGAATTGAACAAAACTAATTCTTCCTCAGATTCAAACACATAATTGAACATTGATGGCTTGTACTTCATTGCTTTATATTTCCCCCTTTTCATTTTCTATATACTTTTTATACCACATCAAATCTTCCTGCTTAATACTCTCAAGTTTTTGATAAGCTTTATCAATTATTGACGCGTTGAAAGTCATATTGTATTTCATCATTAACCGAAATACTATTTCCGTTTTATCGCACAAACTTCTCAGATCATTTGTACAATTGCCATCAGAATCATCTTGCAGATATGCCATTCTCTCTTTCATTAGTTTCTTATGTTCCCATAGGCATCTGAATGGTCGCACATCTGCCTTTTCATCCTTTTCTAACGACTTCATGCAATTTAAAAGGACATCATACACGCATATCCCTTGTGCTTTTCCCTGACTACTGTCTACTGCGTCCCTAGTTTCATAGAATGCCTTAATCTTTTCGTAAATTATAACTTTGTCTGCTCTAACAGTCACATTAATACTCGGTCTATATGTGCAGAAATGTCTGCTTTTGTCTACATTTTTTCTTGCCTTTTTACTGACAAGTGCGTTTATTACCTCTACCTTGTCAACACTAAAACAAGCCAAATGTTCATTCCTGTATGCTAAAACCTGAAAACAATCCTCGCTATACCCATAAACATATGTATCATGATTAGCATGTTTTCTTTTAAAATTATCAGAATAAGATAAAAAGTATTCATCTATGTCATAAAACAATAAATAATTGCCTTGATCAATCCGTTCGCAGATGAACTGACATAATGTCTTTTTACTAAAATTCGATATATCATACAGATTCATTTCAGCCAGTCCACGAACACGATAGTATTCCCACAATGAGTCCGAAAATGCTAACCTCACGTCAGACAGGCAATCTGTTTTTTCGCACTCCAGATTGATATAACCATTGTATTGAATATCTGCGTACTCTGGATATGCTAACATTATTCCTAAGATAAAAGAATCTCCTTGATATGTTTCAATCGGCGGAAAAATGAATGGCAACTCATACATGCGTTTATCTCCTCGAAAATTATATATACGCTCATCGTTCTTTTTGATCCCCGTACGCGGAACACGACGGCAACATTCCCGTACGCGGGTCCAACAACTACTCCTCTGACGAAGCCAAGGAAATAGCCTGTTTCATGATGGAAAGTCGTGACGTACAAGGCGCTCTTGAAAGAGCCAATTTTATTATTGCCTTATCCCGCAACCCTTTTCAACACCCAATTGACGAACTACGCTTTTTTTTGACGAACTACGCTCTTTTTGCAAAAAAAGTGGCCAAAGAGGCGGTTTTCGCACCCTTTGGCCCTTTAAACTGACTATTGATTTTGAATCAAAATCTACTTATTCCGGTCGATCGTCACCATCTTTAGGAACTCAAAATAAGCGTCCTTCAGCTTGGGAATGTACTTTCTGCCGACGGGCAGGAGGGCGCCGTTGGTCATCTCCACCAAGTCGCCTTCTATTTTCGCAATGTGCTGAAGGTTCACGAGGTAGGATTTGTGCGTGCGTACGATTGTTGTCTCGGCAAGCTTTTCCTCCATGTTCTTAATGCTGATACAGCCAGTGATCTCGGTTTCCTTTGCGTGAATGACAGTATAATTGCCCTTCGCCTGTATATACACGATCTGATCCAGTTTTACGAAGCCATTTCCCTTGCTTGTTTTGTAGGATATGATGATATTTTCCCTGCTTTCGCGGATCGCGGTCTGAAGGCAATGCTCCACGCCCACGTGATCGCAGCCGCCCTGTCAATCGTGCTTCTGGTCACCTCATCAGATGGCAACTCATATTGCTTCATCGTGTTTAAAGTTTCCTTTTGGGCAGAATTATAGAATGGTTCGTTGATTATTCCACAGTTTTATTATGAGCCCTAGAAGCCCACAAAATCAACAATGTATTGATGAACGGTAAATAATTTTGATGAACGACGTTTTTGAGCGATTTTACGTCGTTCATCAAGAAAAAACGTCGTTCATCCAAAAGAAGAATTTGGGAAAAATACGAATATCAGACTTGTGAATTATTTCGTCCGATCGATCGTCACCATCTTGATGAATTCAAAATAGGCGGCTTTGACTTTGGAGACATAGGTTCTTCCGATGGGGAGGGTCGTGCCATCCTTCATCTGGCAGAATTCTGCGTCCATCTTCTCAACGTTCTGAAGGTTTACGAGATAAGACTTATGTGTGCGCAGCATGGTCGTTCCGGAAAGCTTCTCTTCCATGGACTTGATGCTGTCAAAGCACTTGAGCACTGCTTCCTTGGCGTAAATGAGGGTATAATTCCCTTTCGCCTGTACGCAAATGATCTGATCGAGCTTTATAAAGCCATCTCCCCCGTTCGTTTTGTAGGAAATGACGACATTGCTCCTGCTCTCGCGGATGGCGGTCCGAAGACATTTTTCAACGCCAATGGGATCGATCGGCTTTTCCATAAAAGCGAGCGTCTTAAGATCGATCGCATTCCACTGAAACTCCTTATGACACGTCACAAACACGACACGCCAGATCCGGTCATCCCCCCGGATCCGCTCCATGACCTGCATCCCATCCATTCCAGGCAACTCGATGTCCAGAAAAAGTAAATGGATCATGTCGCCCTGATACGCAAGCACCTCTTCGCCGGACGCAAATTCAACGAATTCATATTTTTGATCAAGCGTTCCAAGATAATACCAGCAGATTGTTTTCAAGTTTTCTCGATACGCAACTTCATCATCGCAAATACCAATCGTGATCATGCTTACCTCCGCTAAGATTTGCTCACCACTTGTACACCGGCACATTGAAGCATTTCTTTTCTGTCGCAAATCGAAGGACTTTTTTCCGACGCTTCTCAAACACTTCGACGTCGACAATGCTCTCGCATGGTATGGTTTTGGGCTTGATGCAGTACATGCTTTTGATCGTGACCACATCCTGATCTATTGTGATTTTCGTTTTGTTGTCTTTATATGCCATCAAAACACATACCAAAAAATATGTCGAAATCACTCCTAGACCGATTCCGGTCAGAGCATTGATCATCTGACGTGAAAAAAGGCTGTAAACGATATAGATCGCGAGTCCCAAAGAAAGCTGCGACAGCGTTGAAACATTGCAAACCAATTCCGAATCCGTAAAGTAGTATCTAGATTCCAATTTCTCATTCCAGGGCATCTTTTTGTCCATCTCCAATACCTTATTTTGTTTCGTGTTGCGGTGCCTTGCGCTCTTTCATATGACTGACGATCGACAAGATCACCATGCCAATCCAAGTCAGAATTGCGACCACAAGCGCGATCTTTGCGCTCTCCAAAATCAACAACGACAAGAACATAAAATACAGGCTAACAAGTGCAAACATTGTAGATTTTTTCATTTTCAACACCTTTCCGTTGTAGTTCAACCCTTGGTACTCGTCTTTGGGATAAGGATTCCAAGAACGATGAATAAAAATAGCATTAGGATATATGCCACCCTCTTCAGATCTGCGGGAGCTGTCGTTGCGTTCGTGATCGCTCCTTCATAGGCATTGTAAAGGAGGATACACTGCAGCAAACCGAAAAAGACCGACACTGCCGTTCCAATGATGCCAAGTGCCTTGACATTTGAAAGCGCTGTCTCCTGCTCCTTCTCATCCACCGTCTTATTTGCTTTCTTCTCGAAATGTCTGATCAGGGCATACAGCAACAAAGCATTCACCAAAATGATGATCGGGACGATCAAGTTTTCGTATTTGGAGCCCCAGCGATCAATGTTTCCGACCGAGTCGTAATGCATCGGCACAAGGTCCGGCATAAACTGCAAGACCACCGCCGTCATGACGAACGGAATCATGGAAACGATCCACATAACCTTCTTCATTTTCCATTTCCTCTTTAAGACCACTTCTCACATAGAATAGTGTCAATTCAACAGAGGTGAACAGCCAAAAGTCAATTCACCCAGTCGTAAACGAGTTTTCCGATCTCTTTGCCGCCGAAATACACAAGCACCAAAAGCGCAATTCCTAACACAATTGCCAATGCGATCATCATAACCTTCTTCTTTTTACTCATTTTCTCCTTCATCTCCTTTTTATTGCTCATTCTCTTTATAGAGTTAGGTCCAGCCAGATCTTTTTGACCCACTTATCTTATCCGAATCCGAGTAAAGAACTCCTTATCGTCCTCATGATGCACGATGGCGCCGTTTTTCAGCTGCACCCTTAGCGATGCGGGATTGTCTTTATGAACGGAAAGATACGCCTCATCTTCTTTGATCAGCTTTTTGGCCTCTTCCAGCGCTAAGCGAAGACCTTCGGAAGCATATCCCTTGCCCCTGCATTCCTTCTTTATGCCATAGCCGATATGTCCCGGGCCGTTCGCCAGAAAATCATTCAGATAGTGTCTGACCCTGAACAAACCGACGATTTCATCATCGTCCCACAAAAAGAACTGGGTACCCGGAACATATCCCTCAGGAAGGTTTTTGCCTTGCGCATGATCGATGTACGACCGCAGAACCCTGTCCCGGAATTCCTCAAAAGAGCATCCAAAATTCGGATTTGTGAATCCATTTTCATCTTTTGGCAAATCCCTGATGAATTCATATTCCTTGCAGATATCGTCATAATTCGCTGCTTTGAGATAAATCATAACCAGCCTCCGAAACTTTGTCTCCCCTACATATTCTTCAAATTTGCTATGATCTCCGTAAGCATATGAACTCCTATGCAAGGCAGGATGTTTTTATGCTTTTCGTAAATCAATGCCATAACAAGGCCTGCGCAAAAATAAGGTATGATGTTGAGCATTAATGTCCAATCTCCGCTTGTCAATTCCGGAATCACGTGAACGCAACCGAACAAAAAGGCACTGACTGGCGTTGCAAGCCACTTTGATATTTTTCGGAAAGAATGAAAAACAACAACGCGAAAGATCATCTCTTCCACAAATGGTACCAATGCCACGGAGATGATCCATAACGCAACTCTATTATTCTCAGCAAATGCATTGAGGCTTTCCTGATTTGCCGAGGTTGCCATTCTAAAATCAGGCGTAACAAACGCTGCGATGACATAGATCAGAACAACACTTGCAACAGTAATGAAAATATATAGCAAATATCCCGTCACGGTCAATGTCAGGAATGGAATCCCCTTGGTTTTCCATGCATCCTTGAAAGATGCCTTAATAAAAGGCCAAAACATTACTGCTAACAGCAGGAAGGCGATTCCTTCTCTTGCTATCAAGTTCACAAGCTGACACGTATTTTTGTTTTGCTCTCCAAACAGCTTTATCAAAAGAGCCCCGCCAAAGCTATTGCTCATCAATATGAAAAGAGGCACGATCACGATCCACCCAATAAGGAGCTGTTTTTTCGTCACCCCTTGAAACTGCCTGCTAGCGTCAATGCCGAATATTTTTCTGATCATTCTATTCTCTTCTTTCTGCGTCCCTGCATCAACACGCCAATCGAAACTGCGGCGGCAATCCCGCCGACGATGAGGAAGGACGCGCCCACGCCAATCACGTCAACCAGGAGCGGCGCAAGAACAATGCCAAGGATGGCGCTCAGGACCATGACAATTTTCCGGAATGCCATGACCATGCCCATCACTTCCTTCTTTACCTTGCTCATGAAGATCACGTTCGTCATCACGCCCTGACTCGTCTCGAAAACGCCGATCAGGAAGGTCGCCAGGATCACGATCCATATATGCCCGCCAAGCCCCCACAAAACGAAGCTGGCGATGTAACACAGGCAAGAGATCGCATATTTCGCAAGGTCGTTCATCTTCAAGTTCTTAAACCACTTGGAAACAAAAGGAGCGATAAGACCTCCGACGGACATCGCATAAGAAAAATACACGATTCCCTCCGCACCGATGTCAAGGATGGTGTCCGCCACGTACACCTTGTCAATCTCATAAAAGCGGCCCAGCATTCCAAAGAAGACCGACGCCAGCATCGTATACTGGATCAGGGGGAGCTTTTTCACCTCCGCAAGGCCCTTCTTTGCATGCGAAAACAGCGTAAACTTCTCAGCTTCCGCTTCCTGCTTTTTATATGCATACGGCAACAGCACCATGATGCCTGCTGCGATCAGGAAAGTTGCCGCGTCGATCGCATATAACACCGTCGTCCCATAGAACTTGTACAAAATGCCGCCCACTCCAGGGCCAATGAGCATGATGCACGTACCGATCACGGAGAACGCATTCTCCGCGTCCGTCAGGTCGTCCTCCGGGATCACTTCCGCCATGATCCCCATTTGGGCAATGTTGTCCATGTCGCTGGTGCCCTGCAGGATAAAGATCACGACAAACGCCAACAGCAGATAGGTGTCATTCGTGAGCACGATCGACAGCATCAGCGCCGCGCTGATCAGATAAACATAAATGCTGACCTTCTTTTTGTTGAACCGGTCAACGATCACGCCAGACAAGAACTGGCACGGGATCCTGATGACCGCGCGGATGAGCCACATGCCCGCCACGCCCGTAATGGAACCAGTGATGTTATAAACGGACAGCGTGATCGCCAGCGCATACAGACTGTCCCCAAACGAGGAGATCAAAGTGGCCAGGGCGAGTTTTACAAAGGCAGGGTTTTTGAATACTTTTGAGCGAATGAATTTCATGAGAATTCCTTTGCTTTTGATCACTAACAAAACAAATCTTAATTCTCTCGCAAAACTTCCTTTATTGTCCCGCGAAAGAGATATTTCCCTTTAGCCGCTTCTCCAATTAAATAATATGTGTATTGGCCTGGATTGAGCTCTATCTCCCATTCTTTTGTATAGTTCATATTGTTTGCGTTAGTAAAAATCTCCTCTCCCTGCGGTCCCTTAATTATCGCAAGAATTGTTCCATTAGTAACATCACAATCATACGAAAAAGTAACAATTGACGGGTTATCAATCAAGAATACCTCCGTCTTTTCATCTGTAAAAGATTCCGCCCTAAGATTATCATAAAACAACTCGAAAGTCCCCTTGCTTAAAGGTCCAAACAATAAAACATACGCAACAACAAAGGGTACGCAAAGTATTAAAACGCATAGTATCTGTTTCCCAATTTTTTTCATATTCACACCTGCTTTTGCATACATTTGTTTGGCGGAGTGGACTTAATGCGCGTGAAAATCCCGACCCAGACAAGCAAAACAATAAGTACACATATTGCCAACTGAATCAAAAAAACTTTGTAATCATAAGTGTACTTCTCTACAGTGAGACCAACAAATTTCATGAGTTGCAGATTTCTTATATAGCAAATTGCTTTGATAATCACAATATTGGCAACAAACGAAATCAAAACCATCCCGCTTATTCCCCCCGCAAATACTCTTGTTATTGTTCGATTCTTAATTCCAAAGCTCTTTAACAATCCAAGCTTTTTGTCGATTCCCTTACACAGGTAAATTAACAACAAATATATGATCATTGTTGCAAACGATATACTAAACAATGCATTTAAGATCATTTCCGATCGCAAGTTTGATTTCAGCATGTAGTTCTCGGACACAAAACCAATAGAAGTTTTAGAATTTCTAATCTTCTCAATAAACTGTCGATACACCTTCACATCGTCATCATTACTAAAATAGAGTTCTACGGTATTTGTGCCTAACACGGAGTCCTTCTGTATATAAGGAAGCACCACAGAATAGTTGAAATCACTCATTCTCTCATCAATAATTCCAGTTACTCTATACTCTTCAAACTCATAATTATTAAGGTTCTGTTCCAAACAAATCGGAATCTTAACATGTTCCATGCTTGATAATGTATACTCGTCCTTACCAATATAATCACCGACACTAACATCTATCATCTGCGCAAAGTAATTGCCAATAAGCACTTCCTTATTGTTGGCAACAGGGTAACTTCCCTCCTTAAGGACTATGTGACTACGCATCCAATTCTCGTCATAACCCCTTACAGAGTAGGTAATACTATTTAATGAATTAATGTCTTCTACATAAATGATTAGGCGAGTAATACTTTCAACTACAGATATCTTATTTGAACCTTCAATGGAATAAAGCATTTCTCTAATCGGCTCTAGATCCTCATAGAAAATATATCTATATCCCTTCTCGTCTCTTTTTCCATGCATTGTTACATCAGCGACATTACGATCGTTAATCTCAGAGATAATATCTACCCATAGATAACCAATCACGACAAGAAATACCGTAACAATCACCAAAAATATGCTTGCTTTAACTTTATTACCAATAAACTCTTTATAAAACAATTTTCTTTTCATAAACTCTCCTTATTTTCGCCAAGCGCAATGATCTCATCTGCATACTTGTCAAAATGATGTGTGTGACAAGAGACAAAGATAATACAATTCTCAGTTTCTCTTATCTCGCACAAATAGTCAATCAAAACCTGGGCATTCTTCTCGTCCAAACTAGAAATTGGTTCGTCGCAAATCAAGATCTGTGGTTTTTTTAAAATGGCTCTTGCGATTGCGACTCGTTGCTTCTCGCCACCAGAAATCTCAAACGGATAATGTCCAATTCTTGTCGTCAGATTTACTCGCTCCAAAACCTCTGCGATCCTTTCGTCAAGATCAGGCAAATCCGAATCCAAATATGCGAGTTTAATATTATCTTCTATCGTAAGCGCCTCAAAAAGATTATACTCTTGATAAACATAACCAAGACAATTCCTGCGAATCTCCGTTTTTTTCTCTTCGCTCAATTCGCTGACCAACAAATCATCATAATAGATTTCTCCGTCTGTTGGAGTGTCAAGCAACCCAAGCAAACTAAGCAAAGTTGTTTTCCCTGTACCTGAACTCCCCTTCAAAAGATACATTTTCCCATTAAAAAACTCATATGAGAAATCATTAACAGCCGTCACTATTCTCTTCTTTTTTTTGAATTCCTTTTTTAGGTTCTGCACTTTTATTCTCATTATCTTTTAATTGTTCCTCTCATTTTGTAATGTTTTTTAACCTAGTTCTTTCAGTATACAGGATTTATGGATAAGGCCACGCATGACAAGTTGTTTTGCAAAAAGATAAACATATTTTTCATCCGCTTGCCTAACATCTCCTCGGATGATTGCATTGATTGCCCTCACATCATTTTCTTGGCACAAATAACTTTGTCTTAGAGAAGCATTATATATGATAACCCGATTGTCAATCATTGCTATAATGATGTCTTCCGGAAATCGAAAAATATGATTATCAATACTACTATTTAATTTTGAGTACGCATACAAGACGCTTCCATGATGCAAATGGCGTCCTACTTCGGCCGCATTTGCGGAGCTAATCGGCCGTGATGCGCAGCGAGCGGCCATACTTTTGCTTTGATTTAAAACCACGTTATTCCTCATAATGATGTTATGCCACGAAAGTG
>JAEEVF010000018.1 GCA_016290775.1 Acetatifactor sp.
GCGTTCGCCGACAATGGTCTCGTAACCGTCGAGCAGGTTCATGATAAATCCATGTGCCTGCGCATGCTCTGCAGCCTTTTGGATCTGCTGACGCTCAACCTCAGGCTCAGAATATGCGATGTTGGACATGATCGTGTTGGAGAACAGGAAGACATCCTGGAAAACATACGAAAACTTCTGACGCAGGGAATCGAGGTCATAGGATCTGATGTCAGTATCGTTTAGAGTGATCTTGCCGCTGCTGACGTCATGGACGCGGATGAGGGATTCCAGAAGAACGCTCTTTCCGGAGCCCGTGCCGCCAACGATGCCGATCTTCTTGCCGGGCGTTATGTCGACGTTCACGTGCTTTAAGATTTCCTGGCCTTGAATGGAAAGGGAAACATCCTCTAACTTGACGTGAATCTGCTCGATCGCCTTGGCGGACTTGTCGCCGCTGACGATCTTGCTTTCGCAGTTCATGAAATCCATCATTTTCTTACCGGATACCAATTGCTGCTGCATCTGGAAGAAGCTGTTGTTGATCTGCGTTACGTGGTTCATGATGCGGAAGACATAATCTGCGCAGGCGACAAGATATCCCACAAGCAGCTGGCCGTTCATCACCAGGATCGCAGCCACTGCGATGCTTCCAATGTATGCGACCTGTCTGATAATGCCGAAGATCGCCTCAAACGTGGAGGATAGCTTGATCTGCTTGATGTGGGAATCCCGCAGGGCAAAGTTGGACTTGTCAAACTTTCTTTTTTCCAGCTCTTCATTGGTAAAGGATCTTACCAGGCGTACGGCCTCAATGTTTTCCTGCACCGTGAGGGACATGGTGCTGTTACAGCCACGGATGGCGCGGAAATTGTCGCGCGCAAGCTTACGGAAGCGAAGCAGCGCGGCGGCGAAAAAAGGCGTCAGGATCACGGGAATGATCAGCAGGTAATGATTGATGTTTGCCAGCATGACGACCGCTACGATCAATACGAAAATACTGTCGAAGATGTTGGGGATCATTCTGCAGAACAATTCCTTGAACATAATGGTATCCGAGTTGATCGTCGTCAGGAGTTCTCCGGTGTTATATTCGGAGACGGTCTCGGAATCCAGCTCCATCAGCTTGTGAAACGTAAGGACTCTGAGGTCTGTTTCCAAGGCAAGGCCCAGCTTTTGAAGAATATAGTTTTTCACATAGACGATGATATCCTTAAAAAGGATCAGTCCAAGGAACCAGCAGGCCACCGTCCAGAAAAGCTCCATGCTGTGCACGGCCCCGTATTTGCCGGAAAGCAAAAAGGAGAAGACGCCGCCCTGCTCGGGTGCTTCTTCTTTGATGATATGGTTGATGAAAATGGCCGTAAGTAGTGGTAAAAGCAGGTCTGCCGTCAAAGCAGTAAAGCTCAGAAGCTTTGTCAGAATGTCTAAGGCAAGACGCTTTTTCCATTGCCTGAAACCAAATTTGAATACTTCCATGCGGCTTCGCATCCTTTCTTGATAGTTGTTCTCTTCTTAGTCATATCCTACTTTTTTCAAAGATACGCGTCAATATTGTCCAGGCACGAAACTAACATACTACAAAAACAGGACAAAATAATACAGATGCTTTTGCAGATGACCTGTCTTTTTTTGTGGTTGTTTTCGAAGAAATATGCAATAATGGAGTAGTGAGCGGGTGAAAATGCTAAAAGCATTAGAGGGGGCTTATTCAGGGATATGATGATAGAGTTATCCAAAGGAAAAATGGAGAGGGCGCTGGATGAGTTTTTGGACAGGGTTTTTGCTCTGCCAGAGATTGAAAGCGCGAAGGTAAGGGACGTAATTATTTCCCGTGAAAACAGAGAAATCTCTGTCAGGAAAGCGTTTGAGGCTGGATGGCATGACTGTTACAGTGACGTCGATCTGTCGGTGAAGGTGCGTCTTCCAAAGGACGGTTCCATCTCGCCGGAAGCATATATGAAAAGGATTGACAGATTTGGAATTACGCAGGAATCTGCCCTGGGATATTGCTTTGTGCCGGAAAATTGCATGTATCGGATCATTTTAAGAACCGGTATGCGTTATGATCTTGGGTTTGATTTTGAGTTTGTTGATGATGTGGCGCTTAGTTTGGAGGAGCGATTCGACATAAAAGAAGAAAACGCTAATTGGCCCATGGAGAATATCAATCGATTCTGGTTTGTTCAGATTCAGGCCCTTGCGAAGCTATATCGCAAGGATTATTTGATCAGCAGCCATCTTGCGAACATGAATTGCAATGAGACGCTGGTTATGCAGATGGTTCTGCGGGATTTAGAGTATGGCACGAACCATCACAGGTATGGCCATTCGGAAGAATTGGAATATGTAAAGTACCTTGATAAGGCGCCTTTTCGAACGGAGGATCCGACATTTGATCGCATCGCGGATCATATATATGCAGCCGCACTGGCATATGACAAATTGGCTGTGAGGTTTTATCCTGATTATCAAAGCCGATGCGGGTGTTTTATGGAAATATGGGATTGTTATAATAAGGCTCAAATGGGATAGGAGACGGAGCGAAGCATGACTGGAGATTTCGAGAAGACTTTTGACAATGTGGCCGCGGACTACGAGAGCATTCGGCCGGCATATCACCCCGCGATATTTGAGGACATACTACGGTATCAGCCTTTGAATGCGGACAGTAATGTTCTTGAGATCGGCATGGGCACTGGATCAGCGACCAAGCCCTTTTTGGAGACGGGCTGCCATTTGGTTGGCATCGAGCCTGGCAAGAATCTTGCGGAGCTGGCCATAAAGAAATACTGCGAAAACAAGAGGTTTACGGCATACATCCAAACTCTGCAGGAATATGAGGCCCCCGATGATCAGTTCGACCTGATTTATGCGGCGACAGCCTTTCACTGGATCCCGGAAGAATATGGCTATAAGCGTGTCTACGACCTTCTTAAGAAGGGCGGCGCATTTGCTCGCTTCCGATATCATGCAGGTCTTGACAAGGGCCGTGAAGCCTTGATAAATAAGATCCAGGCTCTCTATCCTGAATCCATGCGACGCACGAAAGTGGCAGAGTTTGGCGAAGCGGACGCAAAGAAGATCGCTGACATCGCAAAGAGTTACGGTTTTTCGGACATAGAGTACCATTTATATCAAACAACAAAAGACTTTACAGCGGATGAATATATCAAGCTCTTGCAGACTTATCCGGATCATATGAAACTGCCCGAGCCGCAAAGGAATGAGCTTTTTAACGGAATCCATGATGCCATCGTTCAAAACGGAGGCGTGATAACCATTTATTATGTCATGGACCTGGAACTGGCAAGAAAATAAGGTCCCAAAAGTAACGAAAAAGGCATCAAGTTTACAAAAGAGGAGGGACGCCTCGATGGACAATAACATCATAGAGAAAATGCGGCGAGAGATCGTCAGCAGAAGCGACCTGTTCGAGGAGCAGACGAAGGGCACGAAGGATGAGTACAACCTGTACCGGGAGCATGTGCAATATGTTTATAAATACGCCGTCATGCTCGCGAAGGATGCAGACGTTGACAAGGAAGTTGTGGAGTTAAGCGCGCTACTTCATGACATCTCCATGACAGATGCAACACTTGACCGCTCGCGGCATAATGAGTTTGGCAGTGTCATGGCGGAGCAGCTTTTGAGGGAGCAGAACTATCCGGAAGAAAAGACGCAGCTCGTAGCAAAATGCATTTTGAATCATAGCAGCAAGCGCGCTTCGTATCGGACCACACTGGAAGAAGAACTGCTGGTGTGCGCCGACGGTTTGGCGCATTTTGATGCATATAAAAGCTTTTATTCTTTAGCACATAAGGTCATGGGCTTAAATGACGAAGACTCCCTGAAATTCATTCAGGATAAGCTGACAAAGGATTACGTTGAGATCAGGGAGGATCTCAAGCACCTTGTCAGCGACACCTACGCGCACATAATGAATGCAAAGACGATCCAGGAGATTTTGGATCCTTCAGCGATCGCCTAACTCTAAGGGCATGGATGAAAAAGAAAAGGAGGAAAAGTTTATGGCATCAACTAGAGAGTACCTGGATTTCGTTTTAGAGCAGTTATCGGGGCTGGATGAAATCAGTTACAAAGCCATGATGGGAGAGTACATTCTTTATTATCGAGGCAAAATTTTCGGCGGGGTCTATGACGACCGACTTCTGGTAAAGCCCGTTAAGTCAGCGGTGAAGTTGATGCCAAATGCGCAGATGGAACTTCCCTATGAAGGAGCAAAAGAAATGCTTCTCGTCGATGACGTCGACAACCGTGAGTTCATGTGCGAGCTTGTTCAGTCCATGTGGGACGAACTGCCGGCAAAGAAAAAGAAATAGTGCAAGCACGAGAGGACGTACATACATGAAATGGATTTTCTTTGATCTTGGTGCGACGTTAGTGGATGAAAGTGATGTTTACGAAAGTCGCTGTGGATATGCAGTTCGCCAATTAAACATTGATCTTGCGGAGTTTATGAACAAGGTTTATGAGGAGGCGAGGATCAGCCCGACGCCGATCAGGACGGCCGCCAAAGCATATGGAGTCGCCTTGCCACAGTGGGATAACAGTTTGGAAAAACTGTATGCAGCAACGCCTGACATTCTCAAAAAACTGCATGAAAAATATAGACTCGGCATCATTGCAAACCAGTCTTTGGGAACGCAGGAGAGGATCGATCATTGGGGCATTGGACAGTATTTTGACATTGTTGTGGCGTCAGCTGAAGCAGGGTGTGCAAAGCCTGATCCGAAGATATTTACCATGGCGCTTCAAAAGGCAAACTGTGAACCCGGCGAAGCAGTAATGGTTGGAGACAGGCTGGATAATGACATCATTCCGGCAAAGAAGCTTGGAATGAAAACAGTGTGGGTGCGTCAAGGCTTTGCGGTGTATCAAAGCATCGATGACGAGAGCCAAAGGCCCGATCAGATTGTTGACGGCATAGATGAGTTAGTGGAATTGTTTGAAAAGTGGGATAGATGATATGCATTTTGTTGATGCAAAAGGGATTCTGACCGGCAGCGGCGGAAGCGTTGGAATGAATATCTACAGGGGATGCACGCACGGCTGTATATACTGCGATAGCCGAAGCAAGTGTTATCAGTTTACGCATCCTTTTGAAGACATTGAGGTGAAGCAAAATGCGCCCGAGCTTCTTGACGCAGCGCTTAGGTCGAAAAGAAAAAAGTACATGATCGGGACGGGTTCGATGTCGGATCCTTATATGCACTGCGAAGAAGAGCTGGGGCTGACAAGACGGTGCCTGGAAGTGATCTTGAAAAACGAATTTGGGCTCGCCATTCAGACGAAATCGGACCGCATTCTTCGCGATATCGACCTGTTGTCGGAGATCAATCAGACTGCGAAATGCGTGGTGCAGATAACGCTCACGACTTATGATGATGACCTGTGTAAAATATTGGAGCCGAATGTCTGCAACACAAAGCGCAGGATCGAAGTGCTGGAAGAAATGCAAAAGAGAGGCATTCCAACGATCGTCTGGCTGACGCCAATCCTGCCGTTTATCAATGACACGGAGGAGAATGTCACGGCAATTCTGAACGAGTGCGTCAGAGTCGGAGTGAAGGGCATTATTGATTTCGGCATGGGACTGACGCTTCGGGAAGGCGACAGGGAGTATTATTACGCTGCGCTTGACAAGCACTTTCCCAGAATGAAGGAGAGATATATCAAACGCTACGGGAATGTGTATGAACTGCAAAGCCCGAACGCAAAGGAACTCAAGGGGGTTTTCCAAAGGATCTGCAAGGAAAACGGAATCCTGCGAACGCCGGACGATTGCTTCCGGTTTATGCGAGAAATGCCGGAGAGATATCAGCAAATGAGTTTGTTTGAACTGTAAAGCGGAGAAGATATAGATGGATTTATTGATGGTTGGATTTAAGGGGAAGAATAATTCGTCCGCAGTTTTAGTGAGTGCTCTGTCGTCAAGGCATGTCCTTCTGACAAACTCGTTTGAGGGTTTGAGAAAGGACATTGAGAATATGCCCGTGGAGCACGACGGAGCCCTTCTTTTTGGCGTGGATAAAGATTTGGTGGATTCCGTTCGGATCGAGCGCGTGGCAGGGAAAGATGGCATGTCGCACACTTCGAAGCTTGATCTGGAAGGACTTGCAGAGCGATTTTCGTCGGCCGGGATCCGCGCAACACTATCAGCCGAACCGACGAAATACCTTTGCAATGAAGCATATTGGCATTTGCTTGAGAAATACGATGGGAACGCGGCCCTGATCCACGTTCCGACCATAAAGCATCTCGAGACGATTGATTTCAAGGCTTTTTCTTTTTATTTTTCCTAAGATGTGTTATGCTTAAAAGGTAAGTGCGAAAGGAAGTGCATGGGATGCAGCAAGTGCAGGAGTTTGGGAATGCGTCGTCCAAGACTGTTCTGATCCAGATGGCGGACGATCATGATCTGGAGGGCATGCAAAGTGAAATTACAGCGATCCGTGAAATGACGGGCGCGGACTTCTTGCTGCGCATCTTTAAGGTTCGAAGCTGGAACGAGGATCTGTCTCCATGGGAAGCCCCGGCAGTGTTTGGGAAGGAAGGCTTTGGCGCGGGCGCGGCAAAGACGCTGGAAGAAGTCCTAAAGAGTTGTGCGGACCAGGACAAGACCTATTACGTTGGGGGATATTCCCTCGCAGGCCTGTTTGCCTTGTGGAGTGCGTATCAGACCGATGTTTTCAGCGGGGTTGCCGCAGCTTCTCCGTCCATCTGGTACCCGAAATTTCTGGATTACATGAAAACGCACAATATCAATTGTCAGCGCGTTTACTTAAGCCTTGGAGACAAGGAAGCGAAGACCCGAAATCAAGTCATGGCAACGGTTGCGGAGAGGATCAGTGAAGCAAGTACGTTGCTTCAAAGCCAGAACGTAAACTGTACGCTGGAATGGAATGAAGGGAATCATTTTAGGGATCCGGACCTTCGTACGGCCAAAGCATTTGCGTGGCTATTGAACGCTGAAAAGCATTTGCCCTAAACGAAACATTTGACGAAGAGAACGACCAAAAATCATTGACAAGAAAGAGTTTGGCCGATGTACAAGATTTTAAGCGAAACGGAAGAAAACACCATATTGATCCCGGCGACGCTGGATGCGCATTTCCCCTTGCTGAAGTACATGTTCTGGAGCAAGGGCAATTGTGTTGTTCCTCTTGACGAAAGCAATGAATTCGAGATCCGCCAGGAGGGCATGAAATACGCCAATCACGACATTTGCTATCCGTTCATTTTGATGACGGGGCAGGTGGTCCGCGCGCTAAAGAGCGGGAAATATGATCCGAAGAAAACCTTCGTTCTCATGCCGACGGCGGGCGATGCCTGCAGGGGCGCGTGCTACATCGGACTCATGAAGAAGTCTTTGATGAAGGCGGGTTATGAGGACGTTCGCGTGCTGACGATCAACGTGCGGCACGTGGCAGAGGACATCTCGGTGAAGCTGGGATATGATCTCGCCCTGCGAGGTCTATTTGGACTTTTCTACGGGGACATTCTGATGCTCCTTTCGAATCAGGTCCGGCCCTATGAGGTGAACAAGGGCGAAACGGATGCGCTTTGGAAGAAGTGGATCGACGAGCTTTCGGAGGATCTGAAGCTTGGCAGGAACCTCACGCGTGAAAAGATGAAGGAGAATTTCGATCGGATCGCGGAGTCCTTTGCGAAGATCGAGCGGGACGGGAAAAAGCGCCAGGTGATCGGCATCGTGGCGGAGTTCTATGTAAAGTATTGTGCACTTGGCAACTGGGACATCATCAAGTACCTGGAGGAAAACGGGTGTGAGGCATATGTAAACGGTGCTTCTTGGTACGCATTATATTACATCGATTCCCACAAGCCCAAGAAGCAAAATCCCGAGAGAGTGGGATTTGAAGCGGTCAAGATACTGATCACGCGCTCACAGGAAGCGATGCGCGAGGCTATGACGCGCCACGGTTTCAAGGCGCTGAGCTCCTACGATACGATGGACAAGAATTCAAGAGAGCTGGTGTCGCACAATTTCATGATCGGCGACGGGTGGCTCCTTGGCGGTGAAGTGATCGATTTCATCGAAAACGACATTAAGAAGGTTCTTTGCATTGCGCCGTTCGGCTGCATGCCCAACGTTTGCGAGGGCAGGGGACTTTACCCTTATCTTCAGCGGAAGTACCCGCAGGCGTCCATCGCCGTGACGGAGACGGACATGAGCGGCTCGAAGTTAAATTATTATAACCGCGTGCAGATGCTGATCCACCAGGGATCCATCGGCGCCGCGGAACCGGCAAACCCTGCGGGACAGAAGGAGCCGGCGGAGCCAACGGAATAAAATAAGGCCTTGAGACACATTAATGTCTCAGGGCCTTTTGAGTTGCGTTGTTTGCCGCGGGCAGTACCGATTTCGCGGGCTTTACAGGGCAAGTCCCTTTGCTTCATCACAGCCAAGAACAATGTTCATGCACTGCATAGCCGCGCCGGAAGCGCCCTTCCCGAGGTTGTCAAACTGGGAGGAGAGCAGGATGCGGTCGTCGTTGCCGGTCACGTAGATCTTCAGGCCGTCCTTGCCGGTAAGCTGATTTCCGGAAAGAAACCCGGTGGATGCGATCTCATCGCCTTCATCTGCAACGGTGATGAACTTCTCGCCTTTATAATATTCCTTGAAGTACTCGCGAACGCTCGCAACGGTCGCGCCCTTTAGCATGTCCGCGTAAAGAGGAACGGTAACAAGCATGCCGCTGTAATAATCGTCCACGATGGGGCTAAAGAGAGGCGTTCTTGCAAGGCCCGTGATCTTCTGCATTTCCTTCAGGTGCTTGTGCTGCTGGCTCAGTGCATATTCGCGGGGCGCAAACAGGTCAGCCGTCTTGTCTTCGGATTCATATGCTGCGATCATCTTCTTGCCGCCGCCGGAATAGCCTGTCAGGGAGAAGGCGCTCACGGGGTAATCCGCGGGCAGGATCCCGCCTGCAACCATGGGATATACCAGCGAAATGAAGCCTGTTGCGTGGCATCCGGGCACGGCGATGCGCTTTCCGTTTTTGATCGCCTCGCGGTGATTCTTCGAAAGCTCGGCGAAGCCATATGCCCAGCCTTCATTTGTGCGGTGTGCGGTGGACGTATCGATGATCACGACGTTTTCATTTTCCACGAGGGACACGGATTCCATTGCTGCCGCGTCGGGAAGGCAAAGGAAGGTAATGTCGGAGGAATTGATGAGGCGCTTTCTCTCCGCGGGATCCTTTCGCAGCTCAGGGCTGATGCTAAGGAGTTCCACGTCATCCCTCCCGGAAAACCGCTCGTGAATGCGAAGACCAGTCGTTCCTTCGCTGCCGTCGATGAATATTTTCGTTTTCATATGATCTCTCCTTCAGTATTGCTGAATATAGACTGAATAATACCACTTTGAAAAAGAATGTCAAGTTCTTTTTTGCATTGTTTGTGCATAAAACACACATAAAGTGAATAAATATACGTTTATACAAAATGATTGACATAAAGTGCCGATAATGTTATTATGAAAGTCCGTCGCTTAAGGAGGGGCTGAGTATGATCACGATGCAAGATGTCTGTAAGTCGTACAAGGTTGCGAAACGTAACGCGGGTTTCGGCGAAGCCTGCAAAGCCTTATTTCGCCGGGAATATGAAACCATTCACGCATTGCGGAACGTCAGTTTTACCATCAATGATGGTGAGATGGTCGGTTACATCGGACCAAACGGAGCGGGAAAGAGCTCGACGATCAAGATCCTATCCGGGATCCTGACGCCGGATTCAGGAACGGTGTTGGTGGACGGACGAGTTCCTTACAAGGACAGGATCCGGCACGTGGCGCAGATCGGTGTGGTTTTTGGTCAAAGGTCCCAGCTATGGTGGGACGTCCCAGTCATTGATTCTTTTGAACTTCTCAAAGATGTTTATTCCATTCCCCAAAAGCAATATGATAACAATCTTGAAGAGCTGACAAGCTTACTGAATCTGTCAGAGCTACTTCGCACGCCGGCAAGGCAATTATCGCTTGGCCAGAGGATGCGTTGTGAGATCGCGGGCAGCCTTTTGCACAGTCCGAAGATCCTGTTCCTCGATGAACCGACCATCGGGCTGGATGCCGTGTCAAAGCTGGCAGTGCGTGACTTCATCAAAAAGCAGAACGAGCTGCATGGCACGACCGTGATCCTTACGACTCATGACATGCAGGACATCGAAGCGCTCTCAAAGCGGATCATCTTGATCGGTAAGGGGGAGATCCTGCTGGACGGCACGCCGGAGGACCTGAAAAAAGGCGGGCAGTCCATTGACGAAACGGTGGCAGAGCTCTATCGCGCCTATGATATCTAGGGGGTGACGGGATGAAGAAGTATCTGTCCTTTTTCAGAGTGCGGTTCCTCATGGGACTGCAGTACCGAGTCGCCGCGCTGGCGGGAATTGCCACGCAGTTTGCCTGGGGCTTTTTAGAGATCATGGCCCTGAAGGCGTTTTATGAAACGGATGCGAGCGTATATCCCATGACGTTTCAGGCAACGGTCTCCTATGTTTGGCTGCAGCAGGCCTTTCTGGCCTTCTTCGCAAGCTGGATGGTGGACACGGAGCTGTTCGACATGATCCTGAACGGGAACATCGCGTATGAGCTTTGCAGGCCCGTCCGGATCTATTCTTTGATGGCGTCCAGAAATCTCGCAAACCGCGTTTCGCGCGCGGTGCTTCGATGCCTGCCGATCCTTGTGGTGGCGTTCTTTTTGCCGCAACCTTACCGCATGGGCGCGCCGCAAGGCATCGTTCATTTTCTGTTCTTTTTGGTTGCGATGGTGCTGGGCCTTTTTGTGTCGGTGGCATTCTTCATGTTTGTATATGTGCTCGCATTTTATACGATCTCGCCGCAGGGTCTTCGCATCGTGTTTGTTTCGTTGGTGGAGTATCTCTCCGGCGGCGTGATCCCACTGCCGTTCTTCCCTGAGAAGGTGCTCAGAGTCGTGGAGCTTTTGCCCTTTGCAGCCATGCAAAACGTGCCGCTTCGCATCTACGGCGGTGACATGGAAGGAGCGGAGATGTTGCGTGCCTTAGGTCTGCAGCTGTTCTGGCTGGTGGCACTTGTGGCGATCGGCAGTGCCCTTTGTCGCAAGGCGGAGCGCAGGGTGGCGCTCCAGGGAGGTTGACGCAAGAATGGGCGAAAAAGCCAAAATGGCAGAAAGGGAGGCTTTCATGGAAAGAAAAATCGTAAGCAGAGTCCGATTGTACTTGCATTACGTTTCCATCAACGTAAGGTCGGCGATGCAATATAAAACATCCTTTTTCCTCACGACGTTTGGGCAGTTCATGGTGTCCTTCCAGGTGTTCCTCGGAATCTACTTTATGTTCCTTCGGTTCAAAAGCGTCAAGGATTTTACCTACAGCGAAGTGCTGCTTTGCTTCTCGGTAATGCTCCTTGAGTTTTCGCTGGCGGAGATGTTTGGAAGAGGGTTTGATTCTTTTTCCGGCATGATCCGATCGGGAAGCTTTGATCAGGTGCTGACGCGCCCGCGGGGGGAGATCCTGCAGGTGCTGGGCAGCAAGTTTGAACTGACGCGCATCGGAAGGATGATCCAGGCCGTGATCATGTTTGCGTACGGGATCACGCATTGCAACGTGGATTGGACGGTTCTTAAGGTGCTCACGATCCTCTTAATGATCGTTTGCGGAACGGCGGTGTTCGCAGGTTTGTTTATTATCTACGCGGCGCTTTGCTTTTTCACGCTGGACGGACTGGAGTTCATGAACATCTTTACGGACGGCGCGAGGGAGACGGGAAAATATCCCCTTGGCGTTTACGGCAAAAAGCTTTTGCTTTTCACCACAGTGGTCATTCCGTATGCGCTGGTGCAGTATTATCCCTTGCTTTACGTGTGGGGTCGGACGGACAAGGTCTGGTATGCCTTCATGCCGCTCCTTGCGCTTTGGTTCCCGCTCCCCTGCCTTGTACTGTGGCGATTTGGCGTGCACCATTATAAATCAAGCGGGTCATAAGGTGCTTATAGTTTCTCATTAGGGGTTTCTTTTTGTGGCGAAAAATAGTATAATGAAATCGCGCCTTTTGCGCATATGGGCGTAGTTTTTGCCATGATCTTTTGGGAGGAGAAACCAGGGTGAATGAGAAGAGAGAAAAAATCATCCTAAGGGTATTATGGATCATAACGGTACTTGTCTGCATCAAGAGCATTTTCACGGACTTTGGTGCAGACAGTGCTTATCAGGTTGCCATGTCGTACCGACATCTTTCGGGCGACGGCATGCTGTTAAAAATGTGGGAGCCTCACCAGACTTCCATTTTTTTGAATGACGTTTTGATGGCAGTATATCATTTCGTCGTCCCTTCGTACGCAGGCGTCGTTTTGTATTTGCAGGTTTGCGGAACGCTTTTGTTTGGATTGCTTGGATGGTTTGTTTACAGGACCGTGAAGGAGACGACGGGCGCCTTTGTCGGACAGGCCATCTGGATGTTTTTATTGGTATTTCGCGCAAAGCAGACGCCATTTCCGGAATTCGCAAATCTGGAGATTGCGTGTTCTGTTTTGATCTTTTGTCTGTTACTTCGTTTTTTGGGGGCGCAGGATCGATGGATCTATCCCGTTCTGATCGGGGTCTGCGCTTTCTTTCAAGCGCTTTCCTATCCTAGCTGCGTGCTGATCGCAGTGCCAGTTTGTCTTTTGCTTTTCCTAAAAACAAATGCAAAATGGAAAAACATCCTGCTCTTCCTTGGAACGGCAGGAGTTCTTGGCGTGACCTTTTTGGCAAGCTTCTTCGTGCGCCTTGGGAGTGACACCTTCCTTTTGGCCGTGCGGAACATCTTCCTTTCTGACACCCATTCCACCTCAGGCGATTACTGGAATGGCAAGGGCGGCTATTGGATGAGCTTTTTTGTCATGCTCGGAGTGGTGGCCCTTTGTGCGCTCGTGGCGTGGGGGATTTCGGTGATCCTGCGGAAAGTACGCGGGAACAAGGTGGCGGATGGCCAGAGGGCAACTTCGCAGGGCAGTGTTGAAGCGGCGGACGGCCAGCCGGCAACAGGCACGGCGTTTGAGATTTCAGTAGGAACCCTCAGCGCAGCACTCCTCATCGTCGTGGAACTTGTGTGCCTGGCGCTTCAGCGCAGGCTCGGCCTGGACTGGAACTGCAGCATTTACGTGCTGCCCTTGATCTTGCTGGTGCTTGGGGCGATCGGATATCGTAAGGCTTCAGAGGAGGAGAGGACCATCTTCCTTACGGGCGCGCTGGTGTCCGCGGCATCATTTTTTGCAACAATGCTCCTCACGGACCTTAGCCTTATCACGATCACGGCGTACCTAGTTCTTGGCGGCGCGGTATCCCTACTCATGTTGCGACATCTTTTCAAAGATGACAAGCGTGTCATCTTGCTTTTGCTCCTTTTGGTATTGGCCCACAGAGGACTTGTGGTCTGGGGGATCGGAAACACGAATGACAGAGTACACACGGTCTGGGAGGTGCAGAATATCATTCGCAGCGGCCCGGCAGCAGGCGTGGTGTGTGATCACGTGAGCAAGGCGCAGGCGCTTTGGACCATTGAGGATTTTGCGCTTTACGTAAAGCCTGAGGACAAGCTCTTGGTGGTTGGGCCCGAGATGATCGACCCGCTGGTTTATCTATATGCCGGCGCCGAGATCAGCAATTATTCAACGATCGATACGCCGCAGTACGGCGAAGCTTTGGAAGAATATTTCGCACTCAATCCTGACAAGGAGCCAACGCTTGTCGCGGTTTCAAGCTGGTTCGGAACTCCGAACGTAACGGATGACACATATATCATGCAATGGGTGAACGCACGCTACGAGCTTTCCGTGGACGCAAGGTACTTTAGGCTGTATCGAAAAAAGGCCGAATGACAAAAAAGGAGGGAATAGATATGCAATGGAACATACCATGGGATATGTGGAACATATCCTTGACGGATCCGATTCAACGAAACATCGTACTCTTACTTGTATTTATTGTCCCGTTATTCTTATATCTGATCATCTCTCGTAGCTTGAACAAGATTTTCAAAAAGACCCCGGATGATCCCTTGTTTCCCGAAAAGGAGAAAGGCAAAAATAACATCCTTTTGACTCTTCTGAAGATCCCTGTGCGCTTAGCGCTTATGGTCGTCGTCATTGTCGCCATGATCGAGATTCCCGCAAGGTTCCTCATGAACAATGAAGACAAGAAGGTGGCGAAGGAACAAGCCATCATGGCGGAATACGAAGCCTCGAACGATATCAACCTAAACAAGGAAACCAGAAGAAGGATACTCACGCAAGCCTATCTGCGGAAAGAATATAAACTCGATTGCCTGTATGAGGAAGATGCCAACAACCTCGGACGAACCCTATTCAAGTGCTTGCTTGTTTTCGTGCTTTTCATCGCAGGCGGAGCTGATTGCGTCATCTCTGTGTACAGCTTCTACCGATGGAAGAAGAAAATCAGTTTTCTTAGCATTTTTGGAACCATCCTTCTCATACCAGTGATCATCATCGGATTCAAGATCATAGATGACTGTAACCAAGTCAGCGATCGACCGAACCCCGAGACGGCAAAGGTTTCCGCCATCGTGGTCACGGTCACCGGCCGGCGTGAGGACGTCCATCACGATGAGGATAACGGGGATACTTACAAGTATTTCATTTATGTCGACTACGGTGACGGGAAAGGGCCTGTCACAAAAGAAGTCGGCCAGTTCATGTATGACACAGCCGACGTAACGCCCGACACCTACTACATGGGACGGGCCGAAGAGAACGGCAAAACATATGATTTCGACCTCTATCCAAGGACGGAGTACGAAATGGAGAAGGTAGACAAGCAAGACTAGAAGTGAACAGGAGAAGGCTTCAGACAAGCAAGACTAGGGGGCAGGTGCGTTGGAGGCCAAGAGGAGCAGAAACTGCTTGCCTGAGAAGTGAAAAGGGGTTTGGGGCAAGCGAAAAGAGCAGAAAATGCTTGCCTGAGAAGTGAAAAGGGGTTTCAGGCAAGCGAAAAGAGCAGAAAATGCTTGCCTGAGAAGTGAAAAGGGGTTTCAGGCAAGCGAAAAGAGCAGAAACTGCTTGCCTGAGAAGCGAAAAGGGGTTTGGAGCAAGCGGGAAGAGCGGAAACCGCTTGCCTGAAAAGTGAAAAGGGGTTTGGAGCAAGTGAAACCGCTTGCTTGAGAATGCAAAGCGGTTTCCGGGCAAGCAAGAGGAGCTAAAAAGGCTTGCCTGATAAACAAGAATAGAAGATAGGCAAGCGCGGGAGGCAATTTCCATGGCAGAGAAGGCTTTGTATGTGCTGGCGGGATATGATGACGATACGGAGCGGGAATTAGCCCGAATCCAGAACGTGCTTTATGAAAAGGGGTTCTCGGGCAGTCAGACAAAGGGAATCCCTATGCATTTTACGCTTGGATCGTATGATACGAGCCGCGAAGAAGAGTTGAAGGAAAGGATTGAGCAGATTGCGAAGACGCAAGCAACGTTTTCCGCAGGATTCAATCATATCGGTTTGTTCACCCTTCCGGCCAGTGACGTGCTGTTCCTGCAGCCCGAGATCACGACGGAGATGCTGCAACTAAAGGATTGCTTCAAGGACAACATGGACACTTTTCCCTGGTCGCCGCATACCACATTGTTGATCGACAAAAGGGAGGAAATCCTCCGCGCGATCCCAATCGTTGAGGAAGAATTCAAGCCTATGACCGGCAAGGTGTCAGCGCTGTATCTTTATGAATTTTGGCCGACAAGACACATCTTGACGGTCCGGTTTTCTTGATCAATGCCATTAGTCAAGGAGAGCGTTGTATGAATAAAATGCGTCTAACCAGGGACAGGAAGTGGGGCTTCCAGTTTTTCCCTTATCATCAAATGCATATGGACAACGAATTGGTTAAGGGATGGGTCTCCATTAACTATCTGACCGACGGCGAGACGATGTACTGGGAGTATGAAAAGGCCGGCAAGGTTCCGGTCTGCGGAAAGGACATGCTATGGCTGACGATCATTCCTGATGATAAGCAGCGCTGCATCGGAGCTTACTTTCTTCCCAACAGAAGGGTGAGTACATGGTACATCGACGTCATAGACGGCGTTGGAATGGATGATGACGGAGTGGTCTATTACATTGACAAATACTTGGATGTCTTGCTCACACCTCAGGGAGACGTGAAGATTGCTGATCGGGATGAACTGGATGCCGCATATGCGTCCGGCGAACTCACGCAGAAGCAATATGAAGACGCGATCCTTGAAGGCGAAAGGATTGTGGAGGAGATGGCTACGGATATCGCGGCTACCGAGAAATTCTGCAGTGACGTGCTGGATGCGTTTGAGAAAGAAATCGCGGATGACGTTTTCACGGTTTTTCTTGACGTAGACGGTGTTCTCGATGTGTTTGATCCAGCCAAAACTGTCCAGGAGCTCTTGCCGGAGCCAGTGAAGTATCTAAAGGATTTTGTGCGACGGACCAAGGCTGAACTTGTGATGGTCTCTGATCAGAGATGCGGCTCGCCGGCTCAAAAAACCTCCGAGATCAATAAATACCTTGAGGAGCATCCAGCGATCAAAAGATACGTGATATTGGATGACTGCAACAGAGATGATTATTCCGGGGATGAGAATTTGCAAAAACACCTGGTGTTCGTTGATGCGTTGAAGGGACTGCAGATCACCGATTTACTTGAGGCCTGCCGCATTATGAATCTGCAATGATGCTCCAAAAGTGAAGACGGCAAAAGTAACGCATTGAGGCATGCATGGAGAATTCCGTTGTTTTATGACTATACGGAGGCGAAGCCACAGAGGAACAGATCTTGGAAGACATGAAAGCAACTCCTCCCGGCATTGGGGCAGAGGATAAATATTTCTTTGGATTCAGTGAAGGAGATGAAGTGGTTGCGGAAAAGAAGCAGGCGGACGTCATGGCGAAAAAGAGTGACGGGAAAAGTGAGAAACAAAGGAGAAAATGATGGCATATTTTCTGATTGGAATTGTTCTGGATTTGGTGATTGCTTTCTTTGCTTTCGGGGCGACGTGGGCGTTCTGGGGGACGGGGGCATGGGAATTGCATGGCACCGTCGCTATGAGCTGTGCGGCGGTCTTGATGCTTGTGATCAACGTTTGCGGCATAATAAAAACAAGACGAGGGAAAAAGGGAATTGTGGGTAGCGCCGTGGCGGTGAAGCTGGGGCTGTTTTTTGCTGCGGTTTCCGTGATTTATTTCACGTATGAGACTAGGAATTTTATGGGAGTTGCCTTTTTATTCCTGACCATAAGTTTGTTATGTTTTGGAATCGGTCTTGCGATTCCGTTTATCGGCTCAGCAAAAAAACAATCTACAAAGCAGAAAAAGTCCGCCGCGCAGCCTAAGTTCGAAAAGCCGGTTTTTACGGCTTACAAATCGAAGTGGGCATGGAACGATGCCGCTGCGGAATATTCGCTTATGACGGGGAAAAAGCCGGAAGAGTTTTCGGAAGAGGAGAATGACCGGATCTTCGATTACGCTTCGATGCCCATCATTTATTTTTTGACTTGGCTTTTGCGTAACAATCATATGAGTGAGTATTTTCTGTCGCAAACCGAAGTGGACGAAGAGGCGCTTTCTTCACCGCTTACGTTTTTCTGCAATATGGATTACGTTTTGGCTGCGGATGACATTGCAGAAGAGCTTCGGCCCTTTGTCGATTTTTATCTGAGTTACGAGGAGAAACTCTTTTATGACCTGCAAAGTAATAGCTTTTCATTCGATTATTACGAGGCCATTCGAAATGAGAAGAAGTTTTATTATTGCGTTGACTTTTCCTGGGAGGTTTATGAAAAACTCGCGGCGGTGATCGAAAAGAAATGGAAGCGGTGGAAAGCCCATTCTGAAGGAGAGGGTCCAGAGGAAAGGGAAGCGGAAATAAAGGTGCATTCCACGCTTTGGAATACGGATCTTTCCGTGACGCTGACGGGGCAAGTAAGCGAAAGCTACGTCAGGAATTGTGAAGCGTGTTTAAACTCCATGAGTGAGGATGAGATTGTCAAGGCGTGCGAACTTTTGATCAATACCTTCGGGGCGCAGGAACTTGTGGGAGAAGGCGACGTAAAGAAGGTGTTGCAATATTTTGTCCCGGACGAGATGGTCATTTTTGAAAACGAGGGTGAGGAGGACACAGCCTTCTGCCTTCTGGGAGAGAGCGAGGAAATGGAACCAGAGCACGGCATTGCCTTATGCATCCGAAATGGTTACGTACTGGATGAGCCATGCTACCGCATGGATTATGACTGCCCTTGGGATGACAGTGAGAGAGAAAAGTATGAACGTGCCATTTCCGACGGTGCCATAAGGAAGGTAAAGAGTGATGAGGAGGTGAAAACGCTCCTTATGGAGGGCAAACTGGAGATCCTTGACGTTCCGGCGCAGTATCTGGATGAGGGGAATGAGAAGGACGCGACTTATTACGTGACGCCTCACGTGAAAAAGCTCTATGACAAAGCCATGATCAGGCTTGAACTGTTGGAGATGCGTGGCATCACGGTGACGAGAAGGGTTCGCTTTGATTTCGAAAACCAAAATCCGGTGCCGCAAAGCGTCTCCGTTTATGGACAAAAGGACGACCGCAATCCTTTTCGCGAAAAAATCATTGTATGGCGGTAAGCGTAATAACGCGTCACGGAAGCCGCTTTTTGGGCGAATGCGCCAATTGAACGAGAGAGGAACATTTTTGCCGGGAGGGATTTGCCATTCTCCTTTTGATTTTTACCTTTCGCTGGGGACATTTAGTGAGATTTATAGAAAAAGGATAGATAAGCAGATAATAGTACACCCTAAGGGCTTTTCAGAGTCAGATGGGATTATAAAGATACCTCCATACATGATGCACCTAATATAACTAGAAGAATTCGAGGGAGCAGTACATGAAGGAAAAACCGAAGGTTGTATATCATGGCAGCCAGTATTTGTTTGATGTTTTGAAGCCGCGGCAGGCGAACGGGCAGTGTGAGGCCGAGGCACAGATGGGAATATACGCGGCAGCAACGATGGAGGAAGTGATCCCGTTTGCCATGCCGTTTCGCTTCTATCCGGACTGTCCGGAGGGGAAGCTTTCTTTTGATTCTGACGGGATCAAGAGCTATTTGCGCTATGGTTCCGTCAACCCGAACGGAAAAGGGTATGTCTATGTTCTGCCGTCGGATTCCTTTGAGCTCATTGACGAGTGGGAATGGCTTTCCAGAACGCCGGTAAAGCCGCTTCAGGTGATCGAGGTCTCGGTGAAGGATTATTGGCATACGATTTCATTTTCCGAGGAGGCAAAGAGAATCCAGCAGGAGCTGTACGGCGAGCCGTATGTATGCAAGATTGCTTCCTCTTCGGAAGTGAATGAAAAATGGGATATTTTGGTCAAGGAGCATCCAGATGACTCAAATTGGGCCGTATGGAAAAAGGACATCATCACGGAAATATCGGAGGGAAAGCAGATCCCGTATTATGGGATTTTTTGCGGCGAGATCATCTGCGAAGCATATGCCGTTCCGAACTACACCCCGGGCGAGGATGACGCAGGTCTTACGGAGGATGGCACGGCATATCTCTCCGCATTTCGAACGGTAAAGCGGTATCGCGGTAAGGGATATTTTTCGAAACTGCTTTACTTTATGCTGGAGGACCTTCGCCAGAAAGGTTTTGCAAGGGCAGTCCTTGGAGTAGAACCATGTGAAGAACTCAACCGGCAGATGTATTTTCATTGGGGCTTCACGGAGAAAATGTATACTGGAACATGCACCTACCCGGACGGGACAGTGATCGAAGTGGAGTACTATGGGAAAAGGCTTTGATGAGGTGAGAGGTGAGTATGGGTTTATTGTTTGTAGCATTTGGAGGTGCGTTGGGTGCGGTGGCACGATATGCCATAAGTCTTATTCCAATCAAGACAGGGTTTCCGATACTAACGCTTATAACGAATATATTGGGAGCGGTACTTATCGGTTTTATTGTCGGTGTCACGAGCAATCGCGAAGGCTTATCCAATAACGCAATATTGTTTTGGAAGACTGGTGTGTGTGGAGGCTTTACAACATTTTCTACATTCTCGCTCGAGGCATTCAATCTTTTCGAGAAAAAGCAGTACGCGGCTGGAGGGATATATGTGGTACTCAGCTGTGGTTGTTGCATTTTGGGAATACTTTTGGGCAAGAAGATTGCTTCAATGATCAAGTTTTGACCTAAGAGGGGTCGAGAATTCAGAGGAGGACAAAAATGATACGAGTTGCAGAAAGCAAGGACATACCGCAGATCAATAGATTGCGGGAACAGGTAAACAGTATTCACGTGCAGGGACGGCCGGACATTTTTAAGCCTGGTTTTTGTAAGGAGTTGCAGGATCATGCTGCATGGTATCTTCAGTCAGAATACAATGACATTTTGGTGGATGACAGAAACGGCGAGATTACGGGAACGGTTATGATCGATTATATAAACAAGCCGGAGTCGCCTTACGGACTTGCAAGGAGTTTTTGTCATATCGCAGAGATTTGCGTGGACGAAAAGTGGAGAAGAAAAGGCGTCGCGCACGCGCTGATGGAGAGCGTTCGCGCCGAGGCAAAGAAGAGAGGCTTTACGAGAATTGAGTTGGACGTTTGGGCATTCAACGATGCGCTGGCTTTCTATGAAGCCGAAGGATTCACCGTTTACCGCAGATACATGGAATGTGATCTGTGAGGATGATTCGAAAATGCGGGCGAAGCCGTTGAAGCAGCTGTTGAATGGGCATTGAAGCAACCAGGAGTTAGCCGTGTTGAGGCCGAGACGGATCCAGACAACAAGAAGTCGCAGAGAGTCCTTGAAAAATGTGGCTTCGTTCCTACCGGGACCAATGGGGAAGAGGGACCGAGATATTGGCGTGACAATCACTAAAGGAGAAATGAACAGATGGAAATTAAGATTGATCCTAATGGAATATGGTATCATGGTTCGAACAAGGTGTTTTCAGAATTGAGAAAAGGCAGTACCATCACTCAGTGGAAAGAACTCGCGGAGGCGTTTTCTCATCAACCGAGCCGATTGAGTTATGACGACGACGGGAAAATTTATCATAATGGAACGGAAAAGGGATACTTATATGTAATAGATGAACCTATTACGGTTGGCGTTGACGTTTATCAGCATCCAGAAACTGTTATGGATGAAAACGCAGAGTTTTTGACGAGTAGACCAATAAAAGTAAGAATGATAGGTGAATTGTAATGTGACAGGGTTTAGATATCTTTCGGTTTTATCAAGCAAGACAGTCGCGCTTGACGCTCCTTTCGGGCGGGCTTATAATGAGAATATGATTTTCGACACAGGAGGTAAAGACATGAAGGAAGGCGTAAAGATCAATCATAAGATTCTTCGAAATTTATCCATGCGCGTGGTGCCGGGCCACTTTGTGACCAGCCATTCGCACATCAATTACTATTTTGACATGACCACCATGAAGATCCGCCAGAGCGAGGCGTCCGAGGTTGCAAAGGCGATCGCGCAGCAATACTCTTACAGCACCATCGTGGACACCATCGTTTGCATGGACGGCTGCGAGGTAATCGGCGCGTATCTTGCGGAGGCGCTTCAGAATGCGGGCATCATGTCTATGAATTCGCACAAGACGATTTATGTGGTAACGCCCGAGATCAATGCACAGAACCAGTTGATCTTCCGCGACAACATCCGCATTGCCATCGAAAACAAGCATGTGTTGCTTCTCCTTGCGTCCGCAACGACGGGCAAGACGATCTCGTCCAGCCTTGAGTGCATTCAGTATTACGGCGGCCAGCTGGCAGGCATTTCCGCATTGTTCTCCGCAGTAAATGAGGTGCAGGGACACGAAGTGCATTCTATTTTCAACGCAGGAGACGTGCCGGAGTATTCCACCTATCTTTCACACGAATGCCCGATGTGCCGTAACGCACAGCGCATCGACGCGCTGGTGAACAGCTACGGATATTCGGAACTCTAAGCGTTAGTTCATATTGTTGCCATTCATCAACGATCTCTGTTAGCTAGTACGGCGAACAGAGATCGTTGCTTTTTATTCGGATTCTTTGCTGCAACTGCTGCTGCTGAAATTGATCAAAATCCCTTCGTCTTCATATCCGGCGTTTATATATGCTTTGTTGGACGGAATATAATGATAGTCTGTATATAACAACGGGACAAAACCCCTTTCCAACAAATCATTTGTCAGAAGATATATCAGATTTGCGGCATACCCCTTTTTCCTTTCTTCCATTGGCGTGTATACATGCGTAAGCTTTGCCTGTTCGCCCGTAAGACTGTAACTGACCATGCAAACTATTTTGTTTTCCGCATTTCTCCAAACATAGAATTTTCCATCCGCCAAAAACGCTTCAACGTCTTTTCTTGCCTGGTCCATGGAAATTGGATTGTTGCCGTTCATTTCAATATTGTCATCATACCAATACTTGACCAATACTTCCCGATCACTTTCCGTAGCTTTAGACATCGCTCCGTCACATGCTTTTGGCGCCTTTGTGCTATGACATCTCAAGAATCCCATCTCAAAATAATCATCCGTATTCAGAGCATCAAAGCTATTTTTCACTAACAGATCATATAATTCTTTCTTGCAAGTGAATTTATCTTTTTCGTTATCTGTCAGATAACGCTTGATCAGATCCTCGATTTCTCCAATTCTTGATCCATCAAAATTGTCACTTGTCCAAATCCAAGTAGGGTATTTTTTCGAACCCCTGCATGCCACATAACTTTCTTCATCGCTATAAAGCTCCAATTCCGGACTTGGCAGATTTTGTAGTATTAAACTGAATTTATACTTGTCTTTTTGAAACTCCGGGCTCATAAAAATCGCATTATCCGGCTTAATTGCTTTGTACATAGGTATCACCTTCTTTGAATCAATTGCACCACCTGATCACAGGCTCCTCAAACTCCGCGTTCTCATCGAGCCCCTGTCCTTCACGCCTTTTCCAAAAGCGAAGAATAAATGCCGGGATCTTCTCGCATTCATCTGTCAAGCCACTGCCGTCATCGAACGAGGCAAACACCACAAATCCGTCTTCAGGGAAATCCTCGATCAATTGCTTTCTCCAGCCTTTTATAATCCCAACTGCTTTTTTGAAAAGGATTTCCTTGTCATCATTTTCTATGTAAACTTCATTTCCATCCCATTCCAACCAGGACAGATCCGCCTCTTCGTTGATAGGCTCTTCAATGCCGCAAAAGTTCCCCACTCCAAAATAATCCCTTCCAAACGGATCTTTCTTCTTCCATATCGGATAACCGTCATCAGGGGCGACATCTTCAATCGCAATGTGACCAAATTCTTTCTGTGCAAGTGAATTTAGTTGTATATCCATGATCTTCTCCACAATAATACTGTAAATGTCCTCTGCTTTTTTGCTATACCTCGAATGGAAGTTCTGAGGCCTCGGCCCTTCAGGCGAGGCTTTTCTCAAAAAACGCCAATGTGTTTATGTCATAAATAGTCAAATCGAGCCAAACAGTGGCGTGGTGACCAGTGTTTGGCTCTGTAATGGCTTGTTTTTGCCACTGCAATGATGCGTTTTAAGGCCTCGTCAGGGTTTATTTCTTCTGCTCAGTAGCTGCGGCGTCCTTCTTGGGCTCTTCCTTGGAAGCTCCGGCGTCCTTTGCGGGCTCTGCCTTGGCGTCCTTTGCGTCTTCGGGCTTTGCATCCTTTGCGGCGTCGCCGAGAGGTGCTTCGGTCATGGCCTTCATCACTTCGTCAGAGAGGAACTTGGTCATTTCGCACTTCTGCAGGTACTCGTAAATGTTCTTGGAAAGAAGAAGGGGCGTAAGTCCAATCACGGAATTCTCGAAATCCTTGTCCTGCAAGCACTTTTGCTTTGCGCGAACGAAGCCTTCATTGGTGTTGCCGTAGCTCAAGTCAAATTTGCAGGCTTCTTCCACGGTTCTGGTGACTACGAAATATTCATGCTCGTAGATGAACTGTGCGGCGCCGCGTTCGGAAAGGTTCAGGCACTGCTTCATGATATGTTGCGCCTTGGTTGCCAGAGCAACGTCTTCCTTGTGCGCATTGTAGAACTTGTCGATGGTTGCGAAAAGATCCTTTTCGTAGATCTCCTCCTGGTCGGTCTTCAAGAAGCTTACGGTCAAGGAGATCACGTACTTGTTCTGGCCGACGCGGTTAATGTCGCCTTTATTCAGAACGGAAATGGTGAGCTGGCCGCCGAAGGCATAGGACAATTCTTCTCCGGGGAAAAGGTTCCTTGCGTTCTCCTTGTAGACGTTCAGCGCGTCCTCCGTCATTTCCTGGTCTTTTTTGTAGTTGCTCACGGAGTTGAAGAGGAACTGATAATAGTTGCTCTTGTCCATGGTGCTGCTTACGTAAGCGTCGGCAACATATTCATATTTTTTGTCATCCTCATAGAAGGACATTAAGTGGATTTCTTTGGTGTTTCCGATGTCGGACTGCTTCGCGATCAGGGTGAAATCTCCCGCCTTGCAGGTCCTGGTCTCAAGCGGCTCAAGGCAATTGCACCTTTCGGACAGCTTGGAGATCATGCCCCTTTCGTTTTCGTCCAAAAGGGCGATGGCTTTGTTTCGGTTAAGTCTTTGCATAAGTACCCCTCCATTTTTTGCCATTAAGGCATCATTTTTTGTTTCCCCACCTACTAATATAAGCCAAAATGTAAGCGCGTGCAATCTTTTTTCATTTTGGTTATGGAAAATTAAGAATTAGCAGACTTCCCAGAAGGCACGGTTTGCGGTAATATATAAATCAGGGGTTAGAAAAAAGGGGGACGGCAGATGATCAACGTGACGATCTGGAATGAAAACGTGCATGAAAGGACGCAGGCGGAGGTTCGGGAGATCTATCCGGACGGGATCCACGGCTGCATCGCGGAGTTTTTGAGTTTGTGCCAGGACGTGCGAGTGCACCTTGCGACCTTTGATGAGCCGGAGCACGGGCTTTATCAGGAAATCTTGGACGAGACGGACGTGCTGATCTATTGGAGTCACCTAAAAAATGAGGAGTTTTCGGACGTGGTGGCGGAGCGGATCGCTGACGCGGTGCGCCGCGGCATGGGCCTGATCGCGTTGCATTCCGCACATGACAGCAAGGTGATGAAAAAGCTCCTTGGGACTTCGATGACGCTGAAGTGGCGGCACGACGACAGGGAGAGGATTTTCGTGACGGCGCCCGCGCATCCCATCGCGAAGTTTTTGCCGGAGTATTTTGAGCTTCCCGTGGAGGAGATGTACGGGGAGTATTTTGACATACCGAAGCCCGATGACGTGGTGTTCACGGGATGGTTTGCAGGCGGTGAGGTGTTTCGCAGCGGCTGCACCTTTACGCGTGGCTTTGGAAAGATCTTTTATTTTCAGCCGGGGCACGAGACCTGTCCCACTTATCATGACAGGTTCATCCAGCACGTCATCACGAATGCAGTATATTGGTGCGCTCCGGATCGTAAGCTGAAAAGATCGTTGGAGTGTCAGGAAGTGAAGATGACGCCTGAGGAGATCAGCGGATATGCGGCGAAGGCAAGGCGGACGCAGGAGGGAGGAGCCCGGGCTTCAAGCGAAGAGGCACTGACGGGTAGCGTGCAAGGGGCAAGCGACATCAAAATCCAATGCGAGCAAAAGGCCCACGCCAGCGATATGCGGCAGGGCAGCGAGGAACGGTTATGCAAAGAAACGCCGAGTCGTGAGGCGCCCTACGAGATTCCCCCGATGCCCACGGGCCCGATCAAGCTTTCAGTCTTCTACGAGCATCTTCGGGAGGCGAGCGAGCAGACCGGAAAATCCTTTGAAGAGATTCTGCGCGAGGCGCGAAAGGCTGGAATCACGGGCATTGAGATGGAATTCTCCACGCTGGTGAAACGCCCGGAACTGAACCGTATCATTAAGGACGCCGGCATGGAGATCTCCTGCTTTTATCAATTCTTTGATTTTGGCAATCATTATGCCGCAGGCATGCATACGGGCAGGAAGATGATCGATACGGCAAAGAGCATGGGCGTTCCCAAGGTGATGATCATTCCCGGATTCCTTTCGGAGGAGCAGGCAAAGCTCCTAAATCGTGCCAGCACTTCCTTCGAGGAGACGGCGGCGTACATGGGTGCAGTTGCGGAGGTGCTTGCGATGCGCGACGCCATCGCGGAGCTCACGGAATATGCAAAAGACCGCGGCATCGCGGTAACCCTTGAGGATTTCGACAACTTCACCTCGCCCATCGCGAGGATGAACCCCATCAAATGGTTCCTGGAGCAGGTGCCGGGATTGCAGCACACGCTGGACATGGGGAACTACGCGTTCAGTAATGAAAGCATTGCGGAAGCATATGATCTGTTCAAGGAGCAGATCGGCCATGTTCACTGCAAGGATCGCGGCGAGGAAACGGAGGAAGATGAGGCCATTTGGGAGGCGCTGGGCCTTCCGTACGGCGAGGAGCTGTTCCACAGGCGGGGCATTCGGCCCGTTCCCGTGGGCGACGGGTACCTTCCCATCGCGGAGCTCGTCGGAAAGCTTAAGGAGCAGGGCTACGAAGGGTATCTGGCCATCGAACACTTTGGCGCGCCAGACCAGCTGGGCTTCATGCAAAAGTCTGCGGAGTACTTGCTCCGTCTGCTGGAAGAGTAGTGCTTGCGTATTTGTCGATTACAAGGTATAATGTTTCTAGTTTGTTCGCCAAGGCGGGAGGTCTGTGGCGAAGGAAAGGCTTGGATAAGTAAGTGACAAGAGAAGAAAAGATCACAAAATTAAGAAATCTGCAGACAGCATACATTCTGTACTCCCTGTACACCAGGATCCCTTTTGTGGATTGTGAAGAGGGAAGCTATTATGATCAGGCATATCTTTTCGAATCCCGGGAAGATGCCGAGGAAGCGGCCAGCAGGATCGTCGACAACGGTGACGCAGTAGGCATCACTGAGCTGAAGATGGTTGACATGCCCATGAATCCGAACCTGAATGACAAGGTGGTTCCCATCCGTCAGTTCAGACGCAGCCAGGTGCGTGAGCACTTGACCAAGTTCCCGTCGCTGGGATTGAATGCGGTATTCTTTAAGCCCGCAGGAGAGCGCGGCGAGAGTATTCCTCTCGATGAAGTTCTTCCGGATGAAGTGAAGGAGGCCGTTGCAAGGGAAAAGTCTGACCTGAGCGGCGTTCAGTTAACGGGCATTTACTTTGCACAGTACGTTCGTCGCAAGCAGAAGGACCCTGCAATCGCGAGAGAGCGTTATGAGGAGTTTTATGCAAATCTGGCAAGGGCAAAGCTTCTTCTTCCCGTGATCCCTGAGCAGGAGAACAAGGATGATGCATCCTTAAATCTCTCCAAGTGCATGCTGCCGATCTATACGCCTCATCAGGAGGGCGCGAATGCGGATGGCGCACAGGCAGAGGTGCCGCAGATGGCGGCGATCGGCCTGTTTACGAACATGGATGAGGTTGCCGTTCACAGCAGGAACCACATCAACGACGTGCGTGTTGTCAGAGTGCCTCTCGACGAGATCAGGAACTTTGTGCCTGAAAACGTGGAATTTCTTGTGATCGACCCTTTGACCATGAGCATTACGCTGAAGATCGATGACGTTGTCAGGGTGCTGAAGGAGCTCAAGGAAGAGCAGGCAGAGTAAGACTTGAATTCAAAAAGGCAAGGAGCTCTTTCCTAAACGGCGCGCGAAGAGCGGGCTTTTGGGATAAGGGCTCTTTTCGAAGATTGGGACCTGAAACGCGGGAAGGACGAAGCGAGGAAACATGATCAAAAAAATGAGAATGATCAAATGGAAAGAGGTTCCCTTTGTCAGCATAGCTTTGGTGGCAACGAACGTGATCGTGTTCCTGATCACGCAGTTTGTGGACGGAAGCTTGTTTGAGGCCGGCGCGCTCAACGTAGAGGGCGTTCTGATCAACAAGCAATACGGACGGTTCCTTTGGAGCATGTTTTTGCATGCGGGGATCGAGCACCTGTTCAACAACATGGTGATGCTGTACTTCATGGGTACGATGATCGAAAAAGAGATCGGACACCTGCCCTACGGCGTGATATACTTCTTGTCAGGCCTGGGCGGCGGACTGCTGTCCCTGTATATGAAGCTGATGCTTGGCAATCCGGCAGGATCCGTGGGCGCGAGCGGCGCCATTTTTGGACTGGACGGACTTTTGCTTGCCATGGTGCTGTTTTATCGAAGACCCATGCCGATGGTGACGCCGCTGCGCGTTTGCCTGATGATCGCCCTCTCCCTTTACGCGGGCCTGACGAGCGGCAACATCGACAATGCGGCGCATTTTGGCGGACTTCTGGTGGGCCTGATACTTGGCGCGCTGTTCTGCCTGATCAAGCGGTATTCCAAGGGCCTTCCGACATTGAAAAAACTTCACGAAGATGATGACGACGATGAGGAGGATGAATGATGGACAATTGTATTTTCTGTAAGCTCGCAAACGGAGTGTTCCCGACGAGAACGGTATATGAAGACGAATCGTTCCGCGTGATCTTAGATCTCGGCCCTGCAACGAAGGGGCATGCGTTGATCCTTCCGAAGAGCCATGCGGCGAACCTTTATGAGCTTCCGGATGACGTGGCCGCTAAGGTGCTTCCTTTGGCGAAGAAGATCGCAACGCAGATGAAGGAGAAGCTTGGCTGTGACGGGCTGAATCTGGTTCAGAACAACGGCGAAGTGGCCGGCCAGACGGTCATGCATTTCCATCTTCACCTGATCCCGAGATATGAAGGAGACGGTCAGAACATTCTGTGGAAGCCGACGGAGCCTTCCGAGCAGGAACTGGATGACGTTTTGGCAGTATTGACGAAGTAAGGAACATGGAAGAGATAAAGAGAGTATGTCCTAAATGCGGCATGCCTTTGGTAGAGGATAGCAATTACTGCATGAACTGTTGCGAAACCATGGATCTTCCCAAAACGCCGGAAGAAAAAGAGGCGGAGCGCAGCAATGCCAGCAAGTACGTAAATGCTGAGGCGATCCTTCGCGAGAAGATTGCGCTACAAAGGCGTGAGCGTCATAACCGAAGCGTTTTCGCGAGGGGCGGTACGTCATCCATGCTTTTGGTGATGATCGGAACGCTGCTTGGAGTCACTTTGGGCGTGCTCTTTTTAAGTTGGTGCTTTAAGCCTCGTGAGAAGACAGTGGTGCTCGAGCGCAAGGAGCAGGTGACGCTCTTTGCGGGCGTAGAATGGGTGGATCCTCCGTCAGACGAGCCAGCGCCCCTGACGCCGGAGGACTTGGCGAAGCAAAAGAGCTCCGACAGGCCGAGAGAGGGCGAAGAGAAACCGGAAGAGGGATATATGTTCCACTGCAAGCTCACGATCCAGGCCAGGGGGGACAAGGTTCTTTCCGTGGTGGAAGAGAATGTCTGGGACATAAGTAAAGTCAAGCCCGAATCCGTGGACCACGTGGTCAATGCCCTGAATTTCCAGGCGGAGCCATATCAGTTCTCCGAACTGGTCTTGTGGGAAGTCATTCGGGAAGAGGACAGGGTGATCGTTCGCAAGAGCTACGAAGGCCTGGAAAATGAGGAGACCATGCAGGCGCTGGTGGAAGAAGGCGTGCTGGATGCCTCTTGGGTCGAGGAGCTTCGCGGGAAGAAGCGCGTATCGCTGCAGATCATGTATGCGAGGCTAAAGCTTGTCGGCTGGAAGCTTGAAGGAGCTGAAGAGGAAGAGCGGATGCTGGAGGACGTCGGTCCAAGCGGGCAGCAGACTCGTAAGTCGGAAGAATAAAAATAGATCGCGAGGAAAAGGGATGGAAGCGAAGGAAAGAGTATGTCCTAAGTGCGGAACGATATTGATGGAGGATAATTTCTGCATGGGTTGCGGAGCCTATGTGGACGTGGATGAAAAGAAGGAGTCGGAGGGCGAGCAGTATTTCCAGACCCTATATGGCGGGTCTTCGGATGGCGTAGACAGCGATACTTCCGGACTTACGGCGGAGCATTTTGGCTTTACGGGAGTCGATGCGTCGCAGCCGATCGTCACTTCCTTTGAGCAGCCGCACGAGTTTTACTCGGGATATGAGCATACAAATCAGGCTGGCACGGGCAATGAGCAGCAAAGCCAGGACGGAACGGGCAATGGGCAGCCGCAGGGTAGCGCGTCTGCGCAGGGATCGGTTCGGACGAGCACGCCTGCGCGTCAGGGAAATCCGATGCCGCTGCTTCAGGCAGTTCTGATCATGGCGGGCATTGCAGTGGCAGTGTTTTTCCTCGTTTTTATCGTGGACATGATGACCAAGCTCCACACGGAGACGGCGGTATTCCTTGCGCCGTATAACGGGGAAGACTACAGAAAAAGAACCTACAGCCTGACCTATAAGGGCGATCAGGTGGAAGATATGGTAGAGTATTATGAATTCGACATTTCCGATCTTGAGCCTGAGGATAAAACGGAAGTGGAGAATGCTTTGAAACAGTCGCTTTCGGAAGAATATGATACCGCCATCGCCATCTACAATACCATGGATTATCGTGTTGAGTCGGATGGTTCCACGATCGAGGTGTACATAGAGTTTCATTATCTTGACACGGAAAAAGGGCGCCGGGCCGTTCTTGCGGAATTTAGTTCGGGAAGCACGGATTCGAGCAAATATATTTCATATTCCGCCTTCAAAAAGACCTTGGAAAAGAATGGCTGGGTAAAGCAATAAGCATTAGGAGAACGTAACGCATGAGAACGATCAACGTAAATGAAGTGACGCAAGCGATCAAGGAGGCCTGCATTGAGGCCAATCACTTCCTGTCCAGGGACGTGGAGGAGAAGCTTTGCGTGGCTGCGAAGGAGGAGGAAGCGCCGCTTGGGCGCCAGGTCCTCGAACAATTGAAGGAGAATCTGAAGATCGCCGGCGAGGATATGATCCCGATCTGTCAGGATACGGGCATGGCGGTCATTTTTATGGAAGTGGGGCAGGATGTGCATTTCGAGGGCGGAAGCCTTATGGATGCAGTGAATGAAGGCGTGCGCAGAGGCTATGTGGACGGGTTTCTTCGCAAGTCCGTGGTCCGCGATCCGATCCAGCGCGAGAACACGAAGGACAACACGCCAGCCGTTTTGCATACGGAAATCGTGCCCGGGGACAAGGTGAAGATCACCGTTGCTCCAAAGGGCTTTGGAAGCGAAAACATGAGCAGAGTCTTTATGTTAAAGCCTGCGGACGGTATTGAGGGCGTAAAGAACGCGATCCTCACGGCCGTTAAGGATGCGGGCCCGAATGCCTGCCCGCCCATGGTGGTCGGCGTCGGCATCGGCGGTACTTTTGAAAAGTGCGCGATCCTTGCAAAGAAGGCTTTGACAAGGCCGTTGGATCAGCATTCGGACATTCCTTGGGTTGCAGAACTTGAGGAGGAAATGCTGGTCAAGATCAACCGCACGGGCATTGGCCCCGGTGGTCTTGGAGGAAGCACGACGGCCATGGCGGTGAACGTTCTCACCTATCCCACGCATATTGCGGGGCTTCCCGTGGCGATCAACATTTGTTGCCACGTCAATCGCCATGCGGTGAGGGAGTTGTAAGGCTGAGAGGCAAGGATGCAGCCGCGAAGCGGCTGTCGTAAGGCTTGAAGTTTGGATTGTCGCCGCGAAGCGGCAGGCAAGAAAGGAAAGATAGAGTTATGGACAGACAGATTTCCTTACCGATGAGCAAGGAAGATGCAAAGTCCCTTAGATCAGGCGATTACGTTTATCTTACCGGGACGATCTATACCGCGAGGGATGCGGCACATAAAAGAATGCAGGAAGCGCTGGACCGCGGCGAGGCGTTGCCCTTGGACGTCAAGGACAACGTGATCTATTACATGGGGCCTTCGCCCGCAAGGGAGGGCCGTCCCATTGGCTCCGCGGGTCCCACCACGGCAAGCCGCATGGATAAATATGCTCCCGCACTTCTTGATCTTGGGCTGATCGGCATGATCGGCAAGGGCAAGCGCTCTCAGGCAGTGAAGGACGCGATCGTCCGCAATGGCGCAGTATATTTTGCCGCAGTGGGCGGCGCCGGCGCGTTGCTTTCCAAGTCGATCTTGAGCTCGGAAGTGATCGCATATGATGACCTTGGCACCGAGGCCATTCGCAAGCTCGCCGTGAAGGATTTTCCCGTGATCGTCGTGATCGATTCTGAGGGAAATGACCTTTATGAGACCGCCATTTTGGCGTATCGAAAGGACTGATCGGCATGAGAATCGCATTAATGGTCATTATGAATTTCTTGATCGCCCCTTTCGCGTTCCTGGTACTTTGGTTCAGGGCGAAAACATATAAAGGGAACTACATGCCGGGCTTCAAGATCACGAAGTTTATGGCAAAGAGGGCGATCTGGGGCGGAAACATCAAGCTTGAGGTCCACGGGCTCGAAAACATCCCGGAGAAGGACGGGTTCATATTCTACCCGAACCATCAGGGACTCTTTGATTCGCTGACTTTTTACGCTTCCTGTCCAAAGCCTTTCGCGTGCGTGATCAAAAAGGAAGCAAAGAATATCATCCTGCTAAAGCAGGTGAATGAGGCGACGGGAACCCTCGCCATGGACCGCGAGGACGTGCGTCAGTCCATGCGCGTGATCCAGCAGATCTCCGAGGAGGTGAAGGAGGGCAGGAATTACCTGATTTTCGCCGAGGGGCACAGGAGCCGCGAGGGGAACAAGGTACAGGAATTCAAGGCGGGCAGCTTTAAGGCGGCGCAAAAGGCTCAGTGTCCGATCGTGCCGTGCGCGCTGATCAACTGCTTTATCCCGTTTGACGTGCAGTCCATCCGCAGGGTGACGGTCAAACTGATCTACTTGAAGCCTATGTATTACGAAGAATATAAGGACATGAAGACGGTGGAGATCGCGGCAGAAGTGAAGCGTCGCATCGTGGAAACCATTGCGCAGTACGAGTAGCCGCGCGCCGCGAAAAAGAAAAAAATTTTAGCGATTGACAAACGCGAGGCCCTTAGGTATAATGAAAAATGCGCTATGGGTTAGCGCTTAAAAGCATATTGGTAGAGACGAAGTTCGGTTATTTGGAGAAATACTCAAGAGGCCGAAGAGGCGCCCCTGCTAAGGGTGTAGGTCGGGCAACCGGCGCGAGGGTTCAAATCCCTCTTTCTCCGCTTTCTCTGCCAATAGGTCAAGGAGTGTTGACTTGTCAATGCTCCTTTTTGTATTTCATGGGTTATAGTATGGCGGTGCAAAGGAGGGCTTCGGATGAATTGGTTTATGGTCGTGGCGGTCATTTTTGTCATCGGTGTGTGCGTTATCGCAGGCGTTTCCGAGTCGAAAAAGGCAAAGCAGTATATGCAAAAGCAGCTTGAGACGAACGAGGATAAGCGCGCCCTGCTGGATCTCATGTCAAAGATCCTTGGGGAGGCCTTCGTCAACTATACCATTCTTGTGGGCTATTACACCAAAGTGACGCATCGCGGGAATACGACGACATATTATTATTTCCCTTATGCGCTCGCGTTCACGCAGGACGATCTGATCATCTATCCTATCATTAAGAAAGAAGGGCAGTTGTTCTACCGAAATCAGATGGCGGTGGACTGGAGCGCGACGGAGCTTAAGCAAAAGAAGCGTAAGGACGGCGTGACGCTGACATTCAAGATCGTTGGCGAGACGATGCCGATCAACATTGATCCCGTTATAAAGAGTAATGGCATGGAAAAGTCTGACCGGCCGCTCGGCATTTATCAGGAGCAGGAATATCAAAGATTCATGCAATACCTGCCGGGCTACCTGGCTAAGGCAAAGAACGCGAACGAATAGGAATATTAGAAAGAATATAAAATCGAGGTGTAGAAATTATGGTTGAAACAGTCAGAAAAATCAGTGGAGTGTTTGCAGTGTTCGGGCTTATTCTTGCGATCGCGGCCGGACGTTCAGGCATCGCGGGAATGAGGGACCGCGTTGATCTTTACGCGAAGGATGCGCGCATATCCGAGGTCGGATTCTTTGATTTTGCTACGGCAGACATATTCTTTGTTTATGGGTCCTTTGCAACAAAGACCACTTCGGAGAATAACGTAAAGACAGGCGAAAAGTCTTACTATTATATTCCTGCTTATGAAGGTGACGAGCATCGCTTTATTGGCATTGAAGTGGATGAAAAGGAATATCGTAAGTTCAACGAGATTTACGACTATACCTGGGATGAGACGGCTGAGTTTAAGGAGTTCAATGTTCGAAAAACGGGATTCCTTAAGAAGATGAGCAAGGAGATGAAGGAATACTATTATTCCTCGCTTTGGGAAACGGGTTGGTTTGAGACCAAAGAGGAAATGGAGAAGGAAGCGCTCCCTCTTTATTTAAGCCCCATTGCAAATCCCGGTGAGGGCACGAAGGTTATGTTTGTCGGTCTGATTGCTTTTCTTGTGGCAGGGATCGTATTCGTTCTGAGCTGGCTTGGAGAGAGAGACCAGAAGACAAAGGCCGAGATTCAGACATATGTTGAGATCGCAGGCGTGAAGTACCTGAAATCGGATCTGGCACACGTAAATCAGTGCATCAACGGTCAGGAGAGGATCTTTGCGGCGCAAGAGCTTGCGAGGATCACGGGGCTTAGCATGGATGAAGCCGGGAAGGTCGTTGAGAACTGGAGACAGTATTATTACTAGGATCCGGCCGTCAAAATTCCTTGAAAAGTGCCAAAAAACAGCGGGGAAACAATTGACAAATAAAGAATAATTGTGATATTATAGAATTCCACCGCCCTTATGGTGGAAAGAAATTTTAGAAAAAGACTGAAAAGTCGAAAAAAAGACGTTGACAAGCGATTGTGGCCGTGATATTATGGTTAAGCTGTCGCAAGAACTTGACGACGCAATGAACCTTGATAAGTGAACAACAATGCAACCCTGAAAATTCCAGAGAAAGGGCTTTTAGGAGCCCGGACTTCTGAAGATTTCAGAAAGCGAATACCTAAAACAAAACCAAACAAACGGTAAGCCAGATTAACA
>JAEEVF010000021.1 GCA_016290775.1 Acetatifactor sp.
GAACCCGACGTCGTCGCCGATCCTGTGGGGCGCGATGTCATTGCAGGTGAACGCGTAAAGCTCGTCCGTGCTCAGCGCGGGATTGGGGTTCGCCGTCACTTCCCTGCCGTTTACGTTGAACACGATGAACGGCGTCCCGTAGCCATCCTTTGCATAATTGGCCTTGGGTGAGTACAGGTTGAAGGACAGGTTGTCCTGGAGTGACAGGGTTACGCCAGTAATCACCATCGTTCCATCATATGGTTGGTCGGTGATAAGCGTAACGCTCGAATCCCTTAGCACGTATAGGTCTGTATCTGCCAAAAGCTTCGGGCTGGAGCTGACGTCGAGGCTCTTCAGCTGGTTGTAGCGGCAGTCGATCAGATCGAGGTCTGCAAGGCCATCAACGTTCAGCGAGGTGAGCTTGTTATCGCGGCAGGTCAGGCTACAAAGCTTCGTGAGCTTGTGAACGTCGAGCGTGGTCAGACCACAGTTAACGCAGAACAGTTTCTCAAGGCTTGTGAAGGATGCGAAATTGACTGTCAATGCCTTATCATAATTGACATTGAGCTCCTTCAAGTTTGCAGCGACGCTGCCAAAGGTAATGCTTTCCAGTTTAGGGTTAGAAGGAATGGAAAGCTTTTCGAGCTTCGTAAGATTGCTTACGTCAAGAATGGTCAGTTCGGTTCCCGTAACACTGAGCTCCTTCAGGTTCGGAAGGTTGCTCAGAGTCAGGGAAGTCAATGCGGCGCTAATATCCAGCTTCTTTAAAGCACCCAGATTCTTGTACGTCATGGAAGTCATGGCATTCATCCCACGTGCCCACAACTCTTCCAAAGCATTCAGGGCGCTTAAATCTAATTCTGTCAGCGCATACATATAATTAACACTAAGGCTCTTAAGCGCCGTACATCCCGTCAGTTTCAGCGACTCTATGTTCGTACAGTTGTCGCAATACAAAGCTTCCAGCTTATCATGTCCCGAAAGGTCAATGCTCGTTGGCTGGTCCAAATAACGGATGTCGACCTCCTCAAGTTTCATATTATGGCTCAAATCGATCGACTCTAATGCATAATCGGTCGTGATCCATAGTTTTTTCAGCTCAGTGTTTGCCGTCAGATTCAGGTTCGAGAGGTAGTGACACTCGCGGGCGTCGAGGGCAAGAAGACTTGGATTGCCTGTCAGCGAAAGCGAGGTAATCGGATTGTAGCTGCAGTCTAGAACCTCAAGTTTTTCCAGCCCTGATAAGTCAAGGCTTGTCAGTTCATTGTTATAGCAATGAAGAATCTTAAGTTCCGTAAAATATCCAATACCCGTCAGATCCTTGATCTCTTCTCCATAAGCCCACATCTCAGTGATGCTTGCTATCTCAAGGGCCGATAAGAAACTGTCTTCATCCTTGTCATACGACGTAGACTCAAGGACTTTTCGGAAGTTTGCATCCGGGAAATTAGCTTCAGAAATCTCGATCGGTTCCAAGTCATTGATCCAAACAGCCTTGACAGTGACGGGACCATATATGCCAAAGCCCTGTTCAGGGAAATATTGATTTCCGTCCTTTTCCCACCAACCAAACTTTTTACCTTCCGGCGGAGTGAATGCGCACTCCGGAAGAGTATGATATAGCCCATATCCCACCTGATCACTTAGCATTGCGCCGCTTCCGCCGTTCGCATCATAACTTACGGGATTAGTATCCAGTTCGAATTTTGCCAACAAATACACAGTATCCGTCACGGTAAAGGTGTACACCGGATCCGTTGAGACAACGGCATATTCATTATAAGCATCCTGCCAGTTGACAAAATGCCAATGCTCATCCGCCGTAGCACGCACTGTCGCTTCGCACATATAGGTACCAGAATCGTCTGATCCTTCCGTTGTTCCGTTACCCGTAAGACTTGTATAGATGGAGTAAGTTCTGGGCTTCCACTTAGCGTAAAGAGTCGTTTCATCCGTGACCGTAATCTCATCGCCAGGCTTAAAATTGCCTACTGTAGCGCCGTTGACCACACACTTCCAGGAATCAAACATATAATGATCAGGCTCTCTAAAATTGCTGGAAGGAAGCGTGTATGTGCCGTCAATGTTTACGTAAACGTCACGCATGCTTCCAGTACCACCATTCGCTGCAAAATGCACGGGGTACGCAACCCTTTTAAACACCGCTTTCAGTTCCACGGCATGCGCAGGCATCTCAAAAACATAAACATCATCTGTGATGGTTTCATCTTCTCCCGTTATTTCCCAATGATCAAACTCAAATCCCGGATTGGGATATGCTACAGCACGAACACGCTCGTCCTTCTTGTAGTACCTGGCCCCCTCTACCGTTCCCATCCCCTCAGGATCCACGATAATGGTGACGGGATATGTTTTATATTCCCATTTAGCAACAAGCACTATATTAGTCGTGATTGTGATCACGTCACCAGGTTTTCCCCAATTCCATCCAGCGAAATACTTCCACTCCGCAGGTGATCCGAAACCACATTCCGGAAGCGTATAGCTGGACCCTTCTGCAACATAGATGGTTTCCATGCTGCCACTTCCGCCATCTCCATTAAAGCCGATAGCACATTTCGTTGCAAAATTGGCAACGAGATCACGATCCTTGGAAACGGTGAAGGTGTATTCCGAATCCTCAGAAACGACCACGCCGTCTTCCGTCCAATTGATAAACATATAACCAACGCCAGGGGTTGCCTTTGCGGTAACGGTTTTATCAGCCACAAAGCTTCCTTCGCCAGTCACGGTTCCATATCCACTGGGATTTGCGCTGAGCGTAATGTCAAACAGTTCCTCCCAGAGCGCCGTAAAGGTCACGTTCTCGGTAATCGTGATTTCATCACTGGCCTGATATACATGATTGTCATCCAGCTTCCAACCAGCAAACTGATAACCATTATTCGTGAAGCTACATGCCGGCAATGCGTATGACATGCCCTTTTTCACAAACGCGGCGTCCTGCGTACCCGAAGTCGCACCATTGCCATCAAAGGAAACGGTTGCATATAACTCCAGCCATGTTGCAGTGAAGGTTGTGTCCTTCGCAATCGTTACTTCGGCTCCAGGCTGATAAACAGTGTCACCAAGCATCCAGCCATTGAACTGGCAACGCTCTTTTGTGAAGCCACAGTTCGGAAGGGTGTACTTGGTGTCCTTTTCTACGGACGTGCCTTCCATGGAACCTGAAGTTGCGCCATTGCCGTCGAAGGAAATGGCTGCGTACTTGTTTTCAAGCTCCGCAGTGATGGTAACAATGCATGCAACTTCCCAATTTGCAACGGGGTTCTCCAATTCGTTAGCCAGTACCGTCCGCTCGCGCGTTTTCAGCTTCATTGGATCATCACCGCGGAAGAAGTTGTCTGTAAGCACAGTTTCGTATGAAGCGATATTTGCAGTCGCATATGACTGCGTATTAACGCTTTTATACTCCACCAACACGTTCCACTGCTTGAAGCGCAGAGTGTCATCCGTTATCGCATCTCTCTTTAGACGGACCAACTTGTTGCCCTTGTACGTAAGAGATGTCTTGTACTCAAAATTGCTCGGCATAGTGAATTCATCACTCACTACTGCACCTGTACCTCCAGAAATGGTGATGACATAGGACATAGTGCCATCAGCGGCCTGCGCCTTCATGCCAAGCTCCGGAATGGTCACGATGCTTGTCATTACGAGCACAAATGCCATTACAAAGGCAAGGATGCGCCTTCTCAGTTTCAAGGTAACTCGTTTGTTCATTTTACCCTTCGTCCTCCTTTTTGGTTCCTGTTTTTGATGACAGATCACTGCGAATTCATGCGATTCTGACACCAACAAAATTAGGAAAAACAAAAACTCCTACAAGTACCAATATACCAAAAAATGGGGCACAAAAAAATGTGCCAATCGGCACATTTTTGTTGAGAAAGCGATGTGGAGAACAGGTCAAAATCGTATGACGATGCCAAGGCGTCCAGCCTCTGCGACAAGCTCCGTTCGCGTGTGGAAGCCCGTTTTTTTAAGCATGTTTTCGACATGGCGCTTGACTGTACCTGCGGAGACGCCAAGGCGTTCTCCGATTTCCGCGTTGCTGTCGCCAGTGATCAGTTCCCGCAAAATCTGGAGCTCACGCTCCGTGAAATCATGATTGGTCACTTCACCGATGGGCACGGTGGGGGTCTCTTCCGGGTAGACGCTCTCGCCCGCCATTGTGCGGTCACAGACATTCAGGATGGTGTCTTTTTGCGCCTCCTTGTACCAGAAGGAATCCACGCCAATCTGCCGTGCGCGCTCTAGCCAAGAAAACTCAGGCATGGAAGTCACGATGATCACCTTCACCTTGGGGCACTCCCGCTTGATCACCTCTGCAGCGTCGAGGCCGCTATTACCAAACGCCGTGCAAACGTCCATCAGCACAAGGTCGATCTTGCCTGTTCTGCAAAGGTCTGGCGCCAAAGAAGCATTCGTGATGGCGCCGGCGAGTTCATAGGCCTCGCTTCCCTGAATATAGATTTCAAAGAGCTGCCGCGGCATTTCCTGATCTTCGACTATGAGTACGCGATAGGGCATGTTCGGTTCTCCTCCTTCTGCCAACGAGGCGATGGTTCAAGGTTTGTTTCCTGCCAATGCGGCAGTAGTTCATGGCTTGTCCTGTATGTCTGGGAATCGCACGGTCAGTCGGAAGTGTGGCTGCGCTTCCACTTCCATGCTGCCACCAGCCTGCTCAAGCTTTTGACGAAGGTTGGCAAGACCGCCCGTTTCCTGTACGGGCCCAGCGGGCGCTTTTCCGTCATTCTCGTATGTTATAATCCAAAAGTTGCGCAAATTCCTGTCACTTGTATTACTAACCTTGTCCGTGTTTCCGTTGACACTTTCCTTGTTTCCGCTTTCTTCGATTTGAGTCGGTGTTTCTCGCTTGCCGTTTTCTTCCGTCTGCGCTGATGTTTCTTGACCTAATCCTTCCGTCTGCGAAGTTGCTTCCGCGATGTGGATGATCAATTTCTTTGCATCAGCATGCTTGACTGCGTTGACCATGGCTTCGCGGGTTGCGAGCACAAAGAGTCCGAGGGCATTTTCGCCAACAATGTGTGGCGTATCCTGCATGTCGAGCGTAATCCCGAGGGATGCCGCAACTACGCCCAGATCACTCATGGCCTCCTTTACGCTGGCGGCTGACTGCGCTTCGCGGCAAAGAAGCAGTGCATTGTTCTTCCATGCCATGACAGCCTTTAGCTTCTCCGATGCGTCTTTGGATTGCATGGCATTTCGGGTTGAAAGGAGCAGTCGGTTCATCTCATCGTGGATGCTCATCTTGGCCTTTAGGATCTCCTCGCGGCGCACCGTGTCCATCTGTGCGGCGTGCAGATCCAAAAGGCTTTTCTGGAAGGCGCGAAGGCGTTCATTCTCCGCCTGCAGGCGTTTTGTCTTCTCGAACAGATCAGTCACATCAGCCGCAACAAGCTCCGTCGCTTCTTCCTTCTCGAATATTACCTTGCGTTCCGAGAATTCCTTTACTCTCCCGTCTCGAAGTGTAATGATTTGCCCAGTTCGTGCATTGGTTTCACTTCTCGCACTTTCTCCGATCTTGGCGCTGTTTTCGCCTTCTTCACTTTCTCCGTTTGCGCCGCCGTCATTGTTCTCGACTTTTTCACCACTCTCAAAAGCAAACTCTGCAAACTCCTCTCCGTTCAGGAGCGCATGCCCCATCAGTTCTCTGCTGATCTGTTGCATTCTGCCGTTGACAAGGATGCACTGGCCGCCGGCGCGATAATAGCAAAGACCCTCCGTCAACTTTTCAAAGCTTTCCTGGATGGAAAGGGGCGTGACGTGCGTCCGATGAAAGCGCACGTTTCGAATGGTGGTCACAATCGCGATGATGGTGGCACCTGCCAGGATCACTGCAAGCCCTGACTTTGGAAGCGGCAAGGCTATGCCGTCAAAGGTGTTTCTAACCAACTGCAGTCCAATGCTTCCGACCGCAATCAAAAGCACGGAATAGACCAAAAAGCGGCGCTTCTTTTGCTTGTAAGAAAGGACAAGGTTACCTGCGCCTGCAAGGGCCATAAAGAGGCACCATGTTCCAAGGATCGTCATGCAGACTCACCTCCCCTCGCAAGCGGAAGGCGCGCATAAAGCACGTCCTCTTCCCACGTGGCATTGCAGGTTTCCACAAGATTCTGCGGAAGAGAAACCTGTTTTCCCTCAAGCACCAGCTTGCATTCCGTGGCTGAAAGCCGCACATAGACACCCTGCAGGACGCCCTCCAGGCATGATACAAGTCGTTCGAAGGACTCATATGCCGCACAGGCTGTCTCGGGCTCGAGATTCGTTGTTACCGGCTCTTTTTCACGATTTGAAGCTGACTGCAACGGCATCGTTCCGTCAATTTCCTCCCGCTTTGTCACGGCAATGCCAAGCAGTTCCAGTGCACGGAGGCTCTCAGACATAGCAAGAGACAGTTCTCCAAGAGGGATCGTCTTGCCATTCTCTGCCAGGAGCACAAGGTTTGAATACCTTTTCACGTAAGTTCCGTAGAAGCAGATCCAGCCCATGATTTCGTCGTAGCTAGCGTGTTCACACGCAGCCCTCGCCTTGACTGGCTGTTCTGGCGTTGTCGCTTGATCAGACTTCTTGACGGCACACTGCTCTGCCAACTCTGCAATCCTCTGGGACTGTTCGCGCACGCCCTCTGCAATCTTGTCGTACACGCGGTTTTTCTCGTCGATCGCGGCCCTTTTCTCGCGGTCCTCGTTCTGCAGGCGGATCAGCTCCGTCTCCTCGGAAAGGCGCTCTTCAAGCTCTGTCAGCTCCCGATTGACCTCGTTGATGCGGGACATGTCGTTCTGCCAGTATACAAAGCCTCCACGCACCGCCGCACGGCGCAAAAAGGTGTTACGGTCCAGCCAAAGCGACTCCTCGGAGGCCTTCTGCTCCGGCGTAAGGTCAGATGCCGTTTTGGAAGCATATACTACGTTCCCTTCCGAATCTGCGATCTGCGTGGCCAGGCTACTTTGCATGAAAAGCGCCTCATATCCCTTGTTGGACGGGATCAGGCCAATGCTGATGCAGCACTCCCAAAAGCAGGCGATGACTGCGCAGGCCGTCTCCGGGAACTCGATCAGAAGCATTCCGCGAGCTCGGGGCGTCCACCCCATCACGTAAAGAAACACGTAAAGCACGCCAAACAGGATCGGCATGATGGGAATCCAAAAAAGCTTCTTGCTCGCGGACAGACGGCACTTCCGGAGCAACACGAAAACCGCGGCGATCAGAAGCAAAAACACCCAGGCAGCAAGCATATAATAACTAATACCGTGATCATAATCCGAATCCCAGTTTTGGAAGTTTGGGCGGAACTGAAAGACCAGCTGATGCAGGTCATTGGTCAGGACCAGCAAAAAGAACGCTACAGACACGCAGCTGATCAGGACGCACCAGCGAAGGAACCGCCTTGCATCCTTTAGGTCCACGGCCATCGCCGCAAAGAGCGAAAAAGTGGGGAGAAAAAGGATCGGAAGGTAGTAAAGATACCAAAGCATCCTCCCCACCAGATCCTTTTCGCGAAAGACCTGATATTTCAATCCCTGAAACACAAAAAAGGCGACAATCATCCAGGCGGTCGCCGCAAGCAACCGCCTGACCTTGTCGTCCGCGATCCGGGCGGAGGTCCTTCCCACGAAAGCCACCGCCAGGATCATAAAATATATTGTCGCCTGCACCTGTACGTGAAGTCCTCTTCCGTAAACGGCCAGAAGCCCGCCAAGCAAAAGGAGCACAAAATACAGGAGCATGATCTTGATTGATTTTCCAATGATCTTAGGATTCATTGCTTCATCTACATGCCATCAATGACTATTGTGCAGGCTTCGCATAATCCGCTGCCGCGTCGCCGTACTTCATCATCGCCTTCATGAGGTTCTGGAAGGTTCCCGTCCCGCCTCCGGCCAGCTTCACGTACGTCTCGATGCTGTAGGCGATCGTCACCGACTTTTTGCCGCCCTGGTGGAACGTCGCGTACACCCTGTCGCTCATCCTACCCGCGTGGAGCTTCCTGAAGTCCACGTAGTACGAGTTCGGCGTCGCGCCGGGATCCGTCACTT
>JAEEVF010000004.1 GCA_016290775.1 Acetatifactor sp.
TGCAATTCATCATCCCTTGAAAGGCGTTCATACAGGGCTGTGTACTGGTGTTTACTCATATGAGCCTCCTTTCTTTTTTCAAGGTGATATCGTTATTGTCCTACCCAAAGGTAACCTTTCGGATCCGTCACGATTACGCTAGAGTTCATCTGCAGGATGTTGGGCTTAATGAAAAACCTTGTCTTACCTGAACCGCTCCCGCCTACGACTAGCGTGTTCTTGTTCCTGGCATATTTCGGATTGGCAGGCCTGGAATTCATGGTCAGGCGTTCCGTTTGCGACAGGATCACATTGTTCTCGAATACGGGATCAATGAAGGGTTCAATGTCCTCGTGCGTTCCCCACCTTGCGGAACCATATTCCTGATTGTGACGGTACTTTTTTGCGTTTTTCCCCTTAAGGTAAACTGCCAGACGAAGCCCCGCGCCAACTGCCGCACCCACGATTACGTCAAGCGGATGTAGGCTCGGCATCGGATTTGTAAAAGCCTTTGCAAAGCAGCCGTCCAGGATAAGGCTCTGCAGCTTTTCGGAAGCGTTGCTCCCGCTCGCCAGTCGCAGGGCCTCACCGAGATTGGTCGCGGCAAGGCCCACAATGATGTAAGGCATGTTTAGGATCAGGAGCTTCTTTAGGTTCCTTTTCTTCATCGCTCATGCTCCTTTCGCTTCTCCTTATCCTTTCTAGGCGTGTTCTTAACCTTTTCCTTGAAGAGATTCAGCTTCTCAAGGATGCTGGGCTTTTGCTTTTCCGCCTTCTGCTTTCGCTTCATCTGCATCGCGGAGTATTCCTTCAGGACCTGCGTGATCGCGTCCACATCCTTCGCCTTGAAAAACACCACGTATCTTGGCGGATCCTCGGTCTTGTCCTTCACGATTGCGAAATCCACGCCATACTTATTGGCTATGCGCTTGAAATCGCGGATGCCGGAGTCACCGACTTCAAGGCTGGAAACGCCCTGTCCCTGACCAACCAGCTGCTTGACGGACTGCTTTCCACGAACGGTCTTTTCCTGCTTGCTTTCCTTCTTTTGATCGCGTTTTGCATCCTGCTTTTCCATTTCCTTTTTACATTCGTCCACGAATTTCTTCAGTCCCGAATACAGCGTCCTAACGGTCACTTTCCCGACCTTGATCGCCAGGTGAACCGTCTTTGATGCCACTTCTTCGTTCATTTGATCACTTCCCTTCCGCGGCTTCCCTTACTAATCGCCGCATTCCAGAACACCCTCCAGCGTTGTCGGAATCACCCTGTAATGTATTGCCAGAGACCTATCCTCTCGCACCTCGTCACTTACCTTCTTTCCGCACACCACAAGGATTCTGGAGCATCGGATCATGTCCACTGACATCTCCCTGCGCTTCTTCTCGCCGTCGGGATCATTCTCGTCGATGATACCGTTAAATGCCAGTACAGGACACAATGGCAGATATCCTGCCTTTACCAGTTCCCCACAGTACTTTCTCGCCTGATCCACTGCTTCCACGGGATTCTTACTCCATGCAGCCGTTATGTATGCCCTAGGTATTGTTCTGCTCATTCCCTCTTCCTCCTATCCGATCTCATATGCTGAAAAACTTGCGTCCCCCATCTTCAGCGCCACGAGGCGGCTGATGAAGGCCAGCTTTGCCTGCTCCAGTTCTTCAGAGCTCAGAAGTTCAATGCTTTCCTCGCCCTCCTTGACGATCAGAACGCTCCCGGCAAGGTACTTGTGTCCCTCATTGCGCAGGACCTTCTTCTTGTTGAACACTGCCACAAAGGGCGTGTTGCCCATGCAGTCCATGTCAAATGTCTCACTCAGGCCCTTTAGGATGTGGGCCACCTCCTGTGAGCCAATCTCCTCGTAATTCCCATTGGTCGCGATCACGAGGCCGTGCGCGTCCTTTGATGGCTTTCTTTCCTCTTCCGTTACCTTTACCCCGTCGTTTACGGGATCCAAATTGATGCAAATCTCAACCTTCTTCACTTGTTTTTCCTCCGTTTGTAAATAGTCCCCGGGCCGTATCATGATTCACCCAGGATTGAAAATATGTTTCCATGGTTAATGGCGCGTTATATAACGCTGCTAACAGATATCTCTTTACATTTCTTACCTTATTTGTATTCTTAGCCATCGATTCCACCACATATCCAATATGCGACGAATCCAGCTTCATCATGGCATTCTGCACCACGCTGATGGGCTTTTCGTCCCCCTCAATGCGCAGGTACTTTTGCTTTGAGCACATGACATCAAGGGCGATCTCCATGATGGCATCCAAGAACTCCCTCTTGTAAGGATAATCTTCATATAAACGGTCTAATTCCCACTTCTCGGTAAAATAGGACCGATACTGCTCCCTCTGGCCACCCTCGGTTGCAGATAAGATTAGATTGTTCTTGTTTATTTCAGTTTTGTTATTATTTGTTTTATTAGGGTATGATTTCCATACTTCTTGAGATATGATTTTCATACTTCTAGGAGTATGATTTTCATACTTCTTGAGGTATGAATTCCATGCTGCTGAAAAGTTCTTCACATAGATACGAGCGGGTTTGCCTTGCCCCTGCCTTTTCCGTTCGATCAGACCAAATGCTTCCAACTCGTCCATGAGCTTACAGGCCGTCTGCCGGCATCTTCCAATGGCCTCCTCCACGTTTTCGATCGTCATGTACACAAAAACCCTTCCGTCTCCGTCCTTCCAGCCGTTTTTTAGTGACAGCTCCACGCGATCGAGAAGGATCCCGTACAAGATCTTCGAGTCAGAGGACAGGCCCTGAAAGCGCTCTTCCGTAAAAAAGATCTTGGGGGTTCTGTAAAAGGCATACCCTTCGGCGTTTTCTTCATAAAAGTAATCGAAATCCATGTCCTTCACGCTTTCGCCGTGAGGGGCTTTGTGTTACGCTGCAGGTTCATGAGCTTTGCCATGCACGGAAAGCAGAACGCCTTGCCGTATCCGTAAGGGCATTCGGCCTTGCAGTTACAGGGATGCGGGAGCGGCTCCTTCTTTCCGATCGATGAGTCGTAATATGCTCCTCCCCTTAAATGCGTACATTTAAGTTCATTAAATTCGCTTGACATGTCCTCCTTCTCCTTCCCGAATGTTCGGCATGAAAAAAGCGCCCGCCGGGAATCCCCGGAAGGCGCTTCTCGCCGTTACTTCTTATAGTTGTTTTGTTGGCACTCCTTATCAGCGTGCCTTGTCACTCTTGGTTTTTCCCTCTTTCTCGGGCGGATCCTTCTTGGGAGCCTTCGCGACCTCTTCCTTCTTGGCCTTCAGGTCATCCAGGAGCGAGCCCTTGTCGGCATCCTTCTCGGCAGTCTCCTCACGGCTCGCCTTGCGTTCCTCGAACTTCTCTCCGATCTCGAAGACCTTCGCCTGGCTGTCATAGTGATAAACGCTGTCGGTCAGGCGATCCTTAGGATCCACCTGCGTCTCGTTGACCTCCTTCACCATGCCCTTCAGGTCCTCCAGCTTCACATGCCCGTCGTCAGGGACGATCAGCAGCTCGTGGATGCTCGAAGGGAGAATGAAGAAGTCTCCGCCGACACGCTCCGAAGCCTGATCCATGAAATCCTGATAGGCGAGAACGCCCGCTCCGTGAATCTTGTCAGGGACGCTAGCGACGAACATCTTCTCCTCCGAAGGATCAAACGGGATAATTCCCATCTGTGAGGCCTCTTCCTTCGTCATGCCCATCATCTCGGCCACAACCTCTCCCATGCCCTTGATCTCCAGGGGCTTGAGCTGAGGTGCGTTCTCAACGGCATCCGCGTGAAGCTGCTCGGCGGTGATTCCCATGTTCTCCATCATACGGTTTGTCACCAGAACGGAGGCGCGGCTCTCATCGTTGGACTCCAGAACAAAGCGGTAAACCACTGCCATGTCCTCGATGTCCTTGTGAGGTACGGTCTCAAGCATCTCCTTGTTGGCCTCTGAGGAAACAACCTCCATTACCAGCTTGTCTTTCATCTGCTCGTAATCACCAAACGCTGCCACGTCAACGATCGGAGCCTGTTCAAATCCCTTGAGCGTCACATCCACGGCCTTGTCGACCACCGCGTTGTAGTTCATCCCGTCGTCATAGGCCTCGAAGAACTTCTCAATCGGAAGGTTCACTCCGATGTTGGTGCCCTCCGGCGTGATTGTCATCGCCTCGTAACTCTCATTGAGCTTGTTCACTGTGTTCACCGTCACATTCGCCTCGATCCCAGAATCGGAAAGGCCTGCCTTCACGTCTTCCACAAACTGTTCCTTGAAATTTTCGTATTCCATTGTCTTTTGTCCTTTCTTTTTGAAATTGTTGCGGCTTCGAATCGTCATCCGATTGCCTTAGGTTTCCTGGCATCAAAAAAGCGCCTCACCCGTGACCAGTTTTGATCACAGGCAGACGCTTTTGAAAGCCAATATCTTTTGCAAAAGAGAATGAAAAAAGTGAGCAGGTTTTGTTTTCCCGTTCGCTTTGTCCATTATAAATATATCACACCTATTTCAAAAAGAAAATACCCAATGCGTGACATTTCGTGACAATCCGTGACAATCTGTGACATTTTGTGACATTTCGTGACATCACGACATTCTGCTAACATACTCTTTCAAAATCCGATACACATCTTCCTTATTCCGGCTTGATAATTTGTCATAAACCTTGAAGACAGACGCATACCTATTGAAAAGAATCCTCTCTTCTTCCTCCTCTACATAGGACTCCAGGATCAATTCCCGAACATCGACCTCGTAAAGTTTTGCAAACTCTACAATCTCATCAGCTGTCGCTTGAGATACGTTTGCCTCGATGTCAATGAGTCTTCTTCTGCTAATCTTCATTCTTTGAGCCGCCACATCAAGCGTAAAATTGGCTGCATTTCGTGCTTCTTTGAGCTTTTTCCCAGTAAATACGGACATCTTTTAAACCTCCTTTAAAGTGCAGGATTCTGCACTATTTTAAAAACTGGCCAAAATGAGACTTGGGATTTTTACTCCAAAATCCCCTTTTCGGCCTCCGACATGTGCAATTTGCAGTTCCAATTATACGATTTATAGTGGACATCTATATTTTTAATTACAAAAAAATATAGGGAGTCTTTTTACAGACTCCCTATACAAGGAATAGCTTAAATTCAAGCTTCTCGGGGATTTTGAAGTGTCGATTCTTATAATAAAGCTTCGCACTTCTTGTCATAAATTCCTTCGGAATTTCAAAACTCCCCAAGAAAATGCAGGTCGAATCAATTAACGTGACTCGGCTATAGCTGCCTGTGCTGCAGCCAGTCTAGCGATAGGAACGCGGAAAGGCGAGCAGGAAACATAGTCAAGGCCGATCTTGTGGCAGAACTCAACGGAAGAAGGATCTCCGCCGTGCTCACCGCAGATACCAACATGCAGGTTGGGATTAGCGGGCTTGCCAAGCTTCATGGTCATCTCCATCAACTTGCCAACGCCGGTCTGGTCAAGCTTTGCGAACGGATCGTTCTCAAAGATCTTGGTGTCATAGTAAGCACCAAGGAACTTGCCTGCGTCGTCACGGGAGAAGCCGAAGCACATCTGGGTCAGATCGTTGGTACCGAAGCAGAAGAAGTCAGCTTCCTTAGCGATCTCGTCAGCGGTAAGAGCTGCACGAGGAATCTCGATCATGGTACCTACTTCGTACTCAAGGTTAGCGCCTGCTGCCTTGATCTCAGCGTCAGCGGTCTCAACAACAACCTTCTTAACGAACTTAAGCTCCTTCACTTCGCATACAAGAGGGATCATGATCTCAGGCTTAACGTTCCAATCGGGATGAGCCTTCTGTACTTCGATTGCAGCACGGATAACTGCCTTGGTCTGCATCTTAGCGATTTCAGGATAGGTAACTGCAAGACGGCATCCTCTGTGGCCCATCATGGGGTTGAACTCATGCAGGCTGGTGATGATAGCCTTAATAGCTTCAACGGACTTGCCCTGAGCGTCAGCCAGCTTCTTGATGTCCTCGTCCTCGGTAGGAACGAACTCATGCAGAGGCGGATCAAGGAATCTGATACATACAGGGTTGCCCTCAAGTGCCTCGTAGAGAGCCTTGAAGTCGCTCTGCTGATAAGGCAGGATCTTCTCAAGTGCTGCTTCTCTCTCAGCAACGGTATCTGCACAGATCATCTCACGGAATGCAGCAATTCTGTCCTCTTCAAAGAACATATGCTCGGTACGGCAGAGGCCGATACCCTCAGCACCCAGCTCACGAGCCTTCTTAGCATCACGAGGGGTATCTGCATTGGTACGAACCTTCAGCTTACGATACTTGTCAGCCCATGCCATTACGCGGCCAAAGGTGCCGGCGATGGATGCGTCAACGGTATCGATCTCGCCCTTGTAGATGTTACCGGTGGTACCATCGATGGAGATCCAGTCGCCTTCAACGAAGGTCTCGCCGCCAAGGGTGAACTTCTTGTTTTCTTCGTCCATGTTGATGTCGCCGCAACCGGATACACAGCAGGTACCCATGCCACGTGCAACAACGGCTGCGTGAGAGGTCATACCACCACGAACGGTCAGGATGCCCTGTGCAGCCTTCATGCCAGTGATGTCCTCAGGAGAGGTCTCAAGACGAACCAGAACAACCTTCTCGCCCTTCTCCTTCCAAACAACTGCGTCATCAGCGGTGAATACAACCTTACCGGTTGCAGCTCCGGGAGATGCGCCAAGGCCCTTGCCAAGAGGCTTAGCAGCCTTCAGTGCAGCAGCGTCGAACTGAGGATGAAGCAGGGTGTCAAGGTTACGAGGATCGATCATTGCAACTGCCTCAGCCTCGGTCTTGTGGCCTTCGTCAACAAGGTCGCAAGCGATCTGCAAAGCTGCCTGAGCGGTTCTCTTACCGTTACGGCACTGGAGCATGTAGAGCTTTCTGTTCTCTACGGTGAACTCCATATCCTGCATGTCATGATAATGGTTCTCAAGGGTCTCACAAACCTTGATGAACTCAGCGTATGCTTCAGGGAACTCCTGCTCCATCTGAGCGATGGGCATAGGAGTACGAACACCAGCAACCACGTCTTCGCCCTGTGCGTTCTTCAGGAACTCACCCATGAGCTTCTTCTCGCCGGTTGCGGGATCACGGGTAAATGCAACGCCGGTACCGGACTCGTTGTTGAGGTTACCGAATACCATGGGCATTACGTTTACTGCAGTACCCCAAGAATAAGGGATGTCGTTGTCACGACGATAAACGTTTGCACGAGGGTTGTCCCAAGAACGGAACACTGCCTCGATCGCGAGCTTCAACTGCTCTACGGGATCGGAAGGGAAGTCCTTGCCAAGCTGATTCTTGTACTCAGCCTTGAACTGCTCAGCCAGCTTCTTCAGGTCAGCCGCGTTCAGGTCAACGTCGAACTGAACACCCTTCTCAGCCTTCATCTCGTCGATGAGCTTTTCGAAGTACTTCTTACCAACCTCCATAACAACGTCGGAGAACATCTGGATGAAACGTCTGTAGGAATCGTATACAAAACGCTCGAATGCAGGATCAGGGTTGCCAGCGATCATTGCTGCAACTACTTCATCATTCAAACCAAGGTTCAGGATCGTGTCCATCATGCCGGGCATGGATGCTCTCGCGCCGGAACGAACGGATACCAACAGGGGGTTCTTCAGATCGCCAAACTTCTTGCCGTTGAGTTCCTCCATCTTTGCAACGTACTCCATGGTCTGACCCATGATCTCGTCGTTGATCTTGCGTCCGTCCTCATAGTACTGAGTACAAGCTTCCGTCGTGATCGTGAAGCCCTGGGGTACGGGAAGTCCGATGCCGGTCATCTCAGCAAGGTTAGCGCCCTTACCGCCGAGAAGATTACGCATGGTCATGTCGCCTTCGCTAAACATATAGACCCACTTTTTTGCCATTTGTTTCTTTCCTCCTAAGTATAAGTTTTGAATATGACAGAACCCCCCGAAATGGTACGGAAGATCCTCATAAACTGTGATTTGCTAACGCTTCCGTCGGAAAAGATAAGCGCAAAAAATACCCGTCCCTCCGCAGAGCGCACATAATTATCATAACATAAAAAAATGAAAAGGCAACAACAAATTGCAATTTTTTTCACTGAAATCGCTTACATGCTTAAGTTCGTTTTCCTACTTGAAAATCTTTTGCGTTATGATATAATTTTGTAGGTATTCGTACATCGTTTCTATGTTAAGAAATAAAGGAGTTTTTCATGATCAGTGCAAACAACGTAACCTACCGCGTAGGGAAAAAGGCCCTCTTTGAGGACGTAAACATCAAATTCACGGAAGGGAACTGCTACGGCCTCATCGGCGCAAACGGCGCAGGAAAATCCACCTTCCTTAAGATCCTCTCCGGCGATCTGGAGACGACCAAGGGTGACATCGTGATCACGCCCGGTCAGCGTCTCTCCGTCCTCGAGCAGGATCACTTCAAGTATGATGACTATCAGGTCATGGACACGGTCATCATGGGCAACAAGCGCCTCTACGACGTGATGAAGGAAAAGGACGCCATCTACGCAAAGGAAGACTTTACGGATGAAGACGGCATCCGTGCCAGCGAGCTTGAGGGCGAATTTGCGGAGATGGACGGCTGGGAGGCTGAATCCAATGCAGCCATGCTCTTAAATGGTCTTGGCATTGACACGGAATATCATTACGCCACCATGCGTGACCTGGAAGGGAGCCTTAAGGTGAAGGTGTTGCTCGCAAAGGCACTCTTTGGCAATCCGGACATCCTGCTCCTCGACGAGCCGACCAACCACTTGGATCTGGACGCCATCGCATGGCTTGAGGATTTCCTGATCGACTTTGAGAACACCGTGATCGTGGTCAGCCACGACCGTTACTTTTTGAATAAGGTCTGCACCTATACCGCAGACATCGACTACGGCAAGATCCAGCTGTATGCCGGCAACTATGACTTCTGGTATGAGTCCAGCCAGCTCCTCATCAAGCAGATGAAGGAAGCAAACAAGAAGAAGGAAGAAAAGATCAAGGAATTGCAGGAGTTCATCTCCCGCTTCTCCGCGAACGCTTCCAAGTCCAAGCAGGCAACCTCCAGAAAGCGTGCCCTTGAAAAGATCGAGCTTGAGGAGATCAAGCCTTCAAGCCGCAAATATCCTTACATCGACTTCCGTCCCGACCGCGAGATCGGTAACGAAGTGCTCACGGTGGAGCATCTCTCCAAGACCATCAATGGCGAAAAGGTGCTCAACGACATCTCCTTCGTGATGGGTCATGATGACAAGATCGCTTTCGTTGGCAGCAACGAGCTTGCAAAGACGACGCTCTTCCAGATCCTCATGGGCGAGCTTGAGCCCGATGAAGGCTCTTACAAGTGGGGCGTGACCACTTCGCAAGCATATTTCCCCAAGGACAGCACGGGCGAATTTGACAATGACCTGACCATTACCGATTGGCTCACGGGCTATTCTCCCGTCAAGGACGTGACCTATGTGCGCGGCTTCCTTGGAAGAATGCTCTTCGCCGGCGAAGACGGCGTAAAGAAGGTCAAGATCCTCTCCGGTGGTGAGAAGGTACGTTGCCTTCTTTCCAAGATGATGATCAGCGGTTCGAACTGCCTGATCCTCGATGAGCCCACGAACCACCTCGACATGGAGAGCATTACGGCGCTGAACAACGGCCTGATCAAGTTCCCCGGCGTTGCACTCTTCTCCTGCCATGATCACCAGTTTGTGCAGACGACTGCAAACCGCATCATGGAGATCCTGCCGGATGGTTCCATGATCGACAAGATCACGACCTACGATGAATACCTTGCAAGCGATGAGATGGCCCGCAAGCGCACCGTCTTCACCGCCCAGAAGGAAGATGACGAGAATTAGTCGCAAAAACAAAATCCCGCATGGCTTGCCTGCGGGATTTGATTTTTACTTGACTAGAGAAAGGAAAAGGCATGATCGACTTACACGTACATTCAACCCGTTCCGACGGAACCTATACGCCAACCGAACTTGTGGAATATGCAATCGAAAAAGGCCTCACGGCCTTTGCACTGACGGATCATGACACGACGGACGGACTGGATGAAGCAATCTCCTACGCAAATGCGCTTCGCGCCGAAGGAAAAGCTGACGTTCCTGAGGTCATCCCGGGGATTGAGCTTTCCACGAACATTGAAGATACGGAAGTTCACGTCGCAGGCCTTTTCATCGACAAGGAAAATCCTGAGTTTCAAAGCTATCTAAAGGAGTTCGTGGCATCCAGAAACCTAAGAAACGTGAAGATGTGTGCCAAACTCACGGAGATAGGGATTCCCATCACCGCCGAGGAGCTGGAAAGCGCTTTTCCGAACTGTATTTTGACGCGTGCGCACTTTGCGTCCTGGCTTCGCGAGCACGGCTATGTTTCCAGCAATAAGGAAGCCTTTGATCGGTATCTCGGCAAGCGTTGCCCCTGCTATGTCCCCCGTGAAAAGATCACGCCTCAAAAGGCCATTGCTCTCATTCTTACGGCTGGTGGAATTCCCGTTTTGGCACATCCGATCCTTTACCGCTTGTCCGATGCAAGGCTTGAGGCACTTGTGGCAACGCTGAAGCAAGCCGGTCTTGTGGGCATTGAAGCGATCTACAGCACCTATGAGCCCTCCGAGGAACGCCAGATCAGAAGGTTGGCGAAGAAATATGATCTACTCCTTAGCGGAGGTTCCGATTTCCACGGCACCAACAAGCCTCGGATCGACCTTGGCGTCGGCCTTGGCAGGCTTTACGTTCCAGATGAACTCTTAGAAAACATGAAAACCTATCTTGCCGAAAGACCTGGCAGATAAGCTTTCACGACTTCTTCCCGCGAAGCTTTTTCTTCAAAGCCGCGAGCGGTTTCATAATGGGAAGGCGTAGCGGCCGCATCCAGAGCCAAAGCCCTGAAAGCACCACGTAAATCGGGTTCCTTGCGGAGAACTCCTTGCCCTTTCGCTCAAAGGTGACCACCTTCGCGAAAAAGCGATCCTTCGTAAGCGGGCCTTCGACTTCCGACTGGTTGTCGCCCACCATAAAAATGCTGTCCTCTCGCACCTTCCATACGCGGTGCAGCACCAGAATCCCGGAAGGGCGGCGATATAGCCAGACTTCACCTCTGCGGATCCCGTTCGGATCCGCTTTTTTTAGTGTCACGCGATCGCGCCCCGGCACCACCAGCGGATACATGCTATAGCCCTCCGGCGTGATCTTGACCAATTCATTTTCTTCCAATAACTGCTCAAAGTTTTGCATCCCATTACCAACTTTTTTGTTTTTCTAATTGAATGATAGCATTTCCCACGAAAAAATGCTATCATGTTTTTAGTGATGGAAGGAGTTTGACCATGAAAGTTAAGAAAAACATTCATTGCTATGATATCGAAGGCACGCCATATCTTCTGCCGGTCGGCCAGGGGATCATGGACCATGAACCCTGCCTTTCGACCAATGCGGTGGGAAAGCTTATCTGGGAAGGTCTTGAGCGCGGGGAAAGCGAACGCGAGATCCTTGACGATCTGATGCGCGAATTTGAGGCCACGGAGGAAGAACGCCCCATCCTAAAGGCGGACATGGATGCCTTTATTAGTGTCCTGCATCAACATAGCTTCTTTGAAACGCCTTGGCGGGAGCCAAGGCGTGGCGACGATCAGGTGGCCTTGATCGGACCGCTTACGGTGAGATATCACATGCCTGAGGCTTTATACAAGGCTTATTTTCTGCCCTTTGCTCCAGGCACGGCAGCTTCTTTCAGTGCAGATGCCAAAAACGCCTCCTGCGGCGGCGACGCGGGCTCTGCAGAACTTGCGAAATCCCCTGTCGATCAGACCGTGACTTTCTGTGATCACAGGCCCTTCCAAAAGCCGAACGGTATGGTGCTTGTCCGCAGCAACGAGGTGCTAATCATGGAGACCGAGGACTCTTACGTGATCCTGCCGCTCCTTAGCAAGTTCATCCACGAGATCCAGTGCTCTAAGGATGGTCACGAAGCCTTTGTATTCGGCAAGTGGGAGGAATCCAGTGCGTGCCTGGAAGAATGCTTTTCCGCGCTTCGCTTTCCGTTCCTCCTTCTGGTCCAGGCAAAGGGCCTTAGCGTCATGCACTCCGCTTCTCTTCTCTACGAGGGCAAAGCATGGCTTTTCTCCGGTCATTCCGGATCAGGAAAGTCAACCCACGTGGGACTTTGGAACAGCACCTTCCAAACGCCTTGGATCAACGGCGACTTAAACCTCCTTGGCACAGAAAATGGGCAGGCCGTATGCTATGGTATTCCCTGGTGCGGGACCTCCGGCATCTCCACTCCCGGCAGATTCCCCCTGGGCGGCATTACGTTCCTGAAACAGGCCCCTTATGACAAGGTGACCCATATCACGGGAGATGCTTTCGCATTGGCCGTTGCACAACGCATGATCACGCCAAACTGGACCGCAGCGCAGATGCAACAAAGCATCACCGCTGCCGAGCGCATATGCCCTTTGATCTGCGGTTTCCGCTTGGAATGCACAAAGGACCCGTCCGCCGCAATTGCCATGAAGGCTGCGATCGACCAGGCCCTTTCGAGATGATATGCAAAGTTAAAAGTTATCGATCATGTCTTTGATCTCTTCCGCATTCAGCAATGCACATTGCTTATTGCGGATGGCGTAAACGCGCTTACACATGGAGAGCGCCGTGGGACGGTGCGTCGTAACGATGCAGGTCTTGGGGCGCTCGCCGCCCATGATGTTCCGAAGAACCTGCCGTTCCGTCGCCACGTCGAGAGCCGACGTTGCTTCATCCAAAAGCAGGATCGGAGTGTCGCGGAGCAGTGCCCTGGCGATGGCAAGTCGCTGCGCCTGCCCTTCCGAGAGGCCGCCGCCGCGCTCGTGGAGCACGCTGTAGATGCCCTCGGGGAGCTTTTCCACAAAGCTCCAGGCGCAGGCCTGCTTTAATGCCGCAATGATCTCCTCATCGGACGCATCTTCCTTTACGTTGCGCATGTTCTGCGCGATGGTTCCGGAAAACATGGTGTTTCCCTGAGGTACGTAAGAGAATAACTGTCTTGTCGCAGGAGAGAGGTCAAAGCCTCTCTTTTCTTTATTCTCCCCTGCCCAGAAGTACGCCTCGCCGCCCTGCGGAGGTACCAGCGACAAGAGAAGTCGCATCATCGTGGTCTTTCCTTCACCCGAAGGACCAACCAGGCCAACGATCTCGTGCGGTCTGGCCTCCATGGTGGCATTTTCAAACACCTGCGTGCCGGTTTTATATGCATAGGTCAAATGATCGATGGTAAGGCCAATGCCGCGGTCGCGGTTCTCCTCAAGGAAGGCCTTGACCTCTTCTCTCTTCCCGTCGTCCTCTCTCGGCATCTCCACGATGTCCATGAGACGCCCTGCGGAGGTGGTGAGCGCAATGGCTCCGGGAACGAGGCTTGTAAGGTTGTGTAGCGTTCCCGTCAGCGTTCCGGAAAGGCCAAGGAACATGGTCATGGTACCGTAATCAATGGCTCCGCTCCACACGCGGTAGATGCCCCAGCCATAGGCTGCATAGGAAACCAAAAGACCCACGGTGGTCATCAGGAGCGACGTCCAGATGGACATCTTCTGGAAATCCAGCTTCATCGTGATATATTCCTTCTGAAGCTGCTTAAGGCGCTGTACGTAAAGTCTGATCAGATCAAAAGCCTTGATCGTCTGCACGTTGGAAAAGGCTTCCTGGTTGAAGCCGGACATCTTTGCGCCCATGGCCGCGCTGCGCTGGTTATTGTTCACCATGCGCCGCATCAGCGTCTTGGAAAGGATCAGGCTGACGGGCATGCCCAGGAACGCAAAAATGGCAAAGCTCGCATCGTTTACGATCACGACCGCAAAGGCACTGATAAAGCGGAACAGATAAATGATGGCATTGGGAACGTAATTTAGGATCCCGTTTGAGATGGACGATGCATCCGTATTCCATCTGGTCAAAAGGTCGCCAGTGTGATAGTTCGTGAGGGACTCCCAGTCGGTTACCAGGATCTTTTCAAAAATGTCAGCCTTGATCTCAGCGTCGACTCTCATGCCGACCAATGCGGACACATAACTCGTGATCTGGCTTAAGATGCTGTTGGCGATCCCAAGACCGATCATAATGCTAAAGGTCTGGACAAGCTTTCCTGCCTGATATCCCGTGATGATGTTGACCAGATCTCTGGAGGCAAAGCTCACGCCCAGGGACACCACGGTTCCCACCAAACCCATGAGCGTGTAAATGATCATGGCGAGCCAGTGCTTTTTCCCATATCCATAGATCCAAACGGTCTGACGCCACATTTCCTTTAGGCGTCCTTCCTTGATCCTTTTTGCGTAGAATGCGATCCGTTCCTTCATTTCGGCCTTCCTTCATCTTCCTAAGGCAAATCTACTTTAAGCGTAGCATGAAATCCAAAAGAATTCAATGCAGGCTTATAAAATGCACAAAAAAAGTAAGGCTGCCCGTATGGACAGCCTTACTTTTTATTTGGTCGTTCCTTTGATTCAAAGCTTATGATCAGTCGATGCCGCCCTGAACGTTGGTGTCATGTCTGCAAGAAATGGTAATGCTGTCCATGGAAAGAGCCTTGGTCGTTCCTTCGACACCGGTAGATGCCCAAATCTTGAAGGTGTAATTGTCACCGGAATGGTAGGAATCTGCCAGAAGCTCACGAGTAATGGTAATCGTGTTGCCGCTTACCGTTGAAGGGAACTCAGCATAAGACTTGCTTGCATCCAGCGTTGCGGAGAACGTTGCGGTAACAACGGTGCAACCGGAAATATGAACGTAATCAGTGCTGTGGGTAGCCTTTGCCTCGTAAACCTTGGCACTGCCATTCCAATCCTGGCAGCAATGTGCCTCGATGGTCCAGCAATCAGAAGACCAGCTTCCGTCACCACTTGCCATGTATACGCTCTCAGCGATCTCGTTGTTCGCTACGATCACGGGCTTTACATAGTTCTTCATGTCGTTTTTTTCCTCCTGTTTTTCTATTATTTCTACTAAGGATTTCTCCTTTTACACGAGCCTATACTATCACGGAAACCCTTTATTTGCAAGCATTCTAACAGAAATGTTATGATTCCTCGGCCTTCGGAAGCTCCAAAAAAAAGGTGCTTCCGACACCTGGCTTGCTCTCACACCAGATGGTTCCGCCGTGGCGTTCCATGATACTCCTTGCAATTGCTAGTCCCAGGCCATGCCCCCCGTCTCCCGGTGTCCGTGACGCATCCGCCCGGAAGGACCTTTCAAAGACATGCGGAAGATCTTCCGGAAGGATCCCGACACCCGTGTCTCGTACACTGATCAATAGCTTTTCAGTTTCTTCCTTCGCAGACAGTTCGATCAAGTCGCCGGCGCGGGAATACCGCAAGGCATTGGAAAACAGATTGTCCAGAACGCGCACGATCCGCTGGGGATCGACGCAGACCATGCAGGAAAAGTCTTTCGGGAGCTTTAATGACAACTCTCTTTCCGAGAACTTCACGTCGGCTTCGCAGGAATAAAAGAATTCCTCGAGAAGCATGCCGGCATCGATCGTTTCCACCTCCAGGACCTGCTCTGGATTGTCCATCTGACCCAAAAGAAAGATCTCATCCAGCATGGACTTTAGGTTCTTCAGCCTGCGGTCCATCAGGCTTAGGAGCTCCATCCGCTCCGTCTCATCCATGTCCTTTTTCTCACGAAGAAGTCCGATGGTGCTCGAGAGCGCCGTCATGGGTGCTCGCAGGTCATGAGACAGGTTGCGGAGAAATTCCCTTCGCTCCCGCTCCTGCTGCTTTAGTTTTTCGTTTGCACGCGACAATTCCTCATTCGCCGAAAGGAGCGCTTTTTCCAGCTCTTCCCGGGAGATTGCCTGCGGCTTTGCATAACGCTTTTTTTCCATCTTGTCTATCCCCTAAAGCTGTAGCCCTTGCCCCATACCGTTTCGATCATGTTCTCGAGGCCAACGTAGCCCTCCATCTTTTTGCGGAGTCTGCTGGCATTCATCATGATGTTTCTGCGGTCGGCGTCGATATATCCCCCAAGAAGCTCTTTACCGATCCGTTCAAAGGTCATGACCTCGCGGTTATGCTTTGCAAGGCACACAAGAAGCTCATACTCCTTATTCGACAGGAGAATCTCCTCATCGCGGCAGAGCACGCGGTGGTTCAAGAGTTCGATGCGAAGGGGCGGGAATTCCAAAATTCCGGTCTGCCCAGTCACGCCGCGATATCTAGTAATATGGATCTGAATGCGAAGGGCAAGCTCCTCCAGGCTGCAGGGCTTCAGGACATAGTCCACCGCGCCAAGCATCAGTCCTTGGATGCGGTCTGCCTCCTCCGTTCTTCCCGTCAGGAAGATCACGGGCACCTGCGTGGTCTTACGAAGCTGCGAGAGCGCTTCGAAGCCATCGATCCCAGGCATCATTACGTCAAGAACGATGCAATGCGGCAAGAAGGTCGTCACTTCTCTAAGCGCTTCCTGCGCCGACGCACATGCCTTCACCTGATAGCCTTTTCCCTCAAAAAACTCCTGATTAATCTTCAGGACCTCTCTGTCATCATCCACCAATAAGATTCGATCCATCACGGCCTCCCATCTTCTTCCAAAACGCCAAGTGTCTTAAGCTGCGAGAGGAACTCTTCCACATCCTCCCCGATCTGCGCCTCCTCGGAGGGCTCGGCTTCATATTCCACGCAGAGTTTCTTGCAAAGCTCTTCTTCAGTCAGTCCTTCTTCAATGCCCTTCCAAAGAAACGCCCCCGTTTCGTTCAGCGCAAATACAATGCTTCCGCTCTCACCGGCTCTGGCAACCACAAATTGATTTCCAATGCTCTTAAGCTCAAATTCCTTACTGATCCTCATCTTACTACCCGTTCCCCCTATTTGAATAACCGCATTTCCTCCACCACGCCGGCGCGTTCTCCGGCGCTCTTTAGGATGCTGCGAAGGTTTCCTCGCCCAAGCCTTCTGTTGTTGCGAAGGAAGCCAAAGAAGGTCTTTGCCCAAAGCCAAGGCCACTTCCACTTGTGTTTACTCTCCTCGGCGTAATTCATCTTCATCTGATAGTGGAATTCCTTAAGATATCCGCCAAGACTCTTCTTACGAAGCGCCACCATGCGGTTCTTGTCGGCCTTTCCGAATTCCTCGGCATTCACGATCTCCATCAGGAAATGTTCGGCATATCCTCTCGAAAACTCATCCTCGAGTCCTCTGCCGAAAATATGGATCTCCGTCAAGCCGAGATACTTCTCACAAAGGAGCGTCACTGCTTTTGCAAAGCCCGTCACGCCACATTCCTCGGCCAGAGTCGTGAACTTGTAGGCCACGCCGCGATCGTTCACGCGGTTCCAAAACACCACCCAGTCCGCAAGAAGCTTTAGGCCAAAGCCTGCGCGCAGGAAATGCTGCAGCATATGGAGCAGAAGCTCCAGGGCCTGTAATGCTTCTGGCGCCGTGGGGATCATGACTCCCATGGAATCCGTCATGCGCTTGCCCTCAAAATACTGCGGAAGGATGTCTTCCATCCTTTGATTGATCTTCTCATCGTCAAAGGGCTCAGCCAGCATGGCATGCAGTTCAATGTCGATCCCTTCGCTTCCGGAATAGGCCATGTGATGGTTCGCATGCTGCTCTTCTTTGAGCTCATAGCCCTTGCTTTTCAATATCATTCCTGCTGCCAAAACATCGTCCGTGTTTGGAAGGAGCAGGTCCACGTCGCCGGATTTACGGTATTCCGGCACGGGATAATATGCCGCAACGCCACATCCCTTTAATACGACCACGGGAATCCCCGCATTCTCAAAAGCTGTCGTGAGCTCCTTTGTCAAAAAGAGAAGCCTGTAGCTTTGTTTCACGCACCCTTCGGCCGTCTGCTGCAATGATCTTAGGGCTTCCGTTTTGCCGTGCTCTTCGAGATATTCCTCCAAGATGTCGTAAAGCATCGGAAGGACCTTATGCTGCGCCGCCATGGTAAGCACGGTATCTATGGGAACGTCATCCAAGAATGCCAGCCTTGACATCTCCTCTTTCGGCTTGGTCAGCGCCGTCCTTAACAGCTTACAAAGGGCACGGACCTCGCGCGAAACTTCCTTCTTGGCCGCATTCTTCCTCTCGCTCTTTTTCAGCTTGTTCCTCTTTTCAGAGATCCAGGCGTCGATCCGAAGAAAACGAAGCGACGCAATGCCAAGCGTGAGCGATGCATACCACTTTAAGGCAAACTGCATTGCCGCAAGGCGGATCACAAACCTCCAGGGGAAGCTTTTGATCTCACGTACGTATTTCCCCTTTGCCAGCTCCTTCATGGCCTGACTTACAAAGGGATCCTCACCATATTCCCGCAATGCCTTTTTCGCATTCTTTAATCCATGCCGTGCCAGGAGCTCCTGCTTGACCAAAAAGAAGCTTCCAAACAACACGTGAAAGGCAGTAATGTCAAAATAATCATCGTATATGCCGCGTTCCTTCAGATCCTCATGGAAGTCCTTGGCGATGTCCGTCCATACCTGACGCATGTTCGGCTTATAGCGGAACGTCACCGACTCCGGGTTTTCGCGATAAAGATAAACGCTTTGATCGATGAATGCATATTTGGGATGATATGCATAGCACAGGATGTTATGCGCCTTATCCTGCGTAAAGGGATAATCCTTGCTCCACAGCTCATTCTTCAAAAGGAACTCCCTGCGATAAAGCTTTCCCCAGTTATAGGCCAAATGCCCATATTGATAAAAGCCCTCGAAGCGAAAATTCGCGGTATTCTGATAAGCTCCCTCGCGAAGGTGATGGCGATTGACGTCATGGATCTCGCCTTCACGGAACTTTCGGTAATTTCCGACAACGATGTCCGCTTCGGACCGTTCCGCCTCCTCCATGAGGAGTGCGATCGCATCCTTTCCGTCCAACCGGTCATCCGAATCCATAAGGAAAACATATTCCCCGTGTGTGGCCTTGATGCCAGTGTTACGAGCAATGCCCTGCCCCTGGTTCTTTTGGTGAATGCCGATCACATTTTCATATTTATCCGCATACAGATCGATGATCTCAGGGCAATGATCCGGGGAACCGTCATCGACAAGAACGATCTCGATGGCAGGATATGACTGTTCCAAAGCGCTGTGCACGCATTGGGCCAAGTATTTTTCCGTTTTGTAAACGGGAATGATGATCGATACCAGCTTATCGTTCATGCCTTATCTCCAACAGTTACGTAATTACTTTTTTAAGGCCTTGTAGCGCTTTAGGAAACCGATCAAGCTGCCAAAGCGCTTGCTCTTTCCAAAGAGCAGGAAATTTAAGCCTCCGGGAAGGAGGATGCAGATCATGCCGGAAAGGAAAAACCGCCAAATGGTAAAGCTTTGGCAAATGCGCTCAGTGATGTACACGCAGACAAGCGCCTCCGCAAGGGAAAGCAGAACGTACTCTCCCATTTCGAGCACATAGCCCTTCATGCCCTTTTCCAAATGGAGCTTGTAAAACCCATAGGATTTCCCGACAAACAAGATCACGTAAGCCGCAAGCGTGCCAAGAAGGACGCCCAGAAGTCCCAAGGGCTTTACAAACGCCAGGGACAGCACCAGGTTGACGACGGCTGCTGCCATGGCGATCTTCTTTTCAAACTGAAACAGCCCGCTCGCACTGACAAACGCGCCAATGGGCAATAGCATGACGTAAAGCATGCAATTCACCGCGCACAAAAACACGGTCCATTTCGGGAGCAGGAACGCATCTCCAAGCCAGATCTCCCCCACAAAGAGCGACGCCATTCCGGCCACGCCGCAAAGGACGATGGCGGACAGGAAGAAAAAGGCAAACGTGAACACGCCCAGAAGCTCCTCATCGCGCTTTTTATCCCCTTCGACGATCAAGTTACCGACCGTGGGCTGCAGAGCTCCTGAAAGGGCCTGTAACACGTTGATCAGGGACTGCGTGATCAGACAGTAGTTAGAATAAAATCCAACGATGCTCAGGCTGATAAAGCTTGCGGTGATCAGGTTGTCCGTGCAGCTTAACAGCTTTTGCGCGATCCTCGTGACAAAGAGATTCTTTACGTCGCCGAACACGGAGCTCACCAGCTTCTTTTCCACGGGGAGCTTGCGAAGCTTTTTCAGGTACGGGTAGGTCTTGTCCACGTAAAGGATCACGAAAACGTTGATCAGCGCTTCGAATATGATCGATGCCACCAATGCCCACTCATATTTTCCCCAGATCATCACGATCACGATGACCGACACATAGTTCAGGATCGATGCGGCCATGACGGCCAGACTCGATATATACTCGCGCTGGTCTGCGATCACAATGGAGCGCTTGTAGGACAAGAGATAGCCAAACACCGTCTTTGCGACCCACAGCGCATAGATCAGCCTGACGTAAGACAGCGCCAGGTGGTTCTCCCGAAGGAAAAAGTGCACGAAGGGTAAAAATCCAAAGCCTAGGATCGCGATCACGCCTGCCACGGCAAGATAAGCCTTGCGGTACAGGTTCATGAGGGACGCAATGGCCTCCTCCTTCGCGTCCGCCAGGGCGCGATAGAGATGAAACACGATGGCCGTGGAAAGCCCCAGCTCCGTCACGGAAAAGACGGCGATCACGTTAGACACCACGCCATTTAGGCCCACAAGCTCCGTACCAAGCTTTAGATTGATCACGCGCTGGCTAAAGAAGCCCGCCAATATGATCAGCACCTGCGAAAAGACGCTGAAAAAACTGTTTTTTCCTATGTTTTTCGCTCGCATGAATCCTTACTCCAAAAGCTGATCTATCAGATTCTTCCACTGCAATACAATGCCAGAGAGCTGAAACTCTTCCATCCCCTTCGGCGCCTTTTTTGCCATGTTCGAAAGAAGCTCTTCGTCCTTCATGAGGCTCTCCAGCTTTTTGGCCATGGCCTTTACGTCAAAGGGCTCGATCAGATACCCATTAACCCCATCGTCGATCAGATCGGCCGGCCCCGTTGGCACGTCAAAGCTCACGCACGGCACACCGCAGGATCTGGCTTCCAAAAGGCACATGGGAAGGCCTTCCGCCTTACTGGTCAATACAAAAATCTTAGATTTTAGGAGAAATGTCTCTACCTTGGGCACATATCCCATGAGAAGGATCCTGCCCTCGAGACCTTCCGCCTTACAAAAGCTCTCAATGTTCTTTCGTTCCGGCCCTTCGCCGCAGAGCACCCACTTCCAGTCCGGGAACTTCGTAAGGACCTCCTTCGCCACCTGCAACAGGTAGTCAAAGCCTTTTTCAGGCACTAGGCGCGACGCCGTGATCAACCAGTTCTCGCGCTTTTCCTTGCCTGTAAGCTGAATCTCGGTGGCGGGATTATATATGTTCGTCACGCGGTCCTTCTGTCCAAAAAACGCGCGGAACGCCTCCGCATCCCCTTTGGTCAGCGTCACGATCTTGTCCGTCTTTTTCGTAAAATGCTTTACGATCACGCGGCGGTAAAGGATCCCCAGCTCATATGGGAGGTTGGAATGCTCCCAGGAGATCACCTTTGTCTTTAAGCCTTTGGCCGCGGGCACGGAAAGCACGTCCAGCACCACGTCAATGTCGATCAACACGTCGATCTTTTGCTCTGTCAAAAACTTCTTGACCTTCGGGATGAGCGGCAAATATGCCGGCCCAGGCTTTAGCCATTTGTTTCCGAGGGAAAACCTCTGAATGTTTGGCGCGATGTCATAGCATGGCGCATCCTTTTGCTCCACAAGGCTTAAGAAGCAGATATGATATTTTTTCTCTTTCGCGAGTTCGTTTGCAATGGTAATGGAGACACGCTCCGTACCACCGTTTCTGGTAACGTCGCCTGAAAAAAAACAGATCCTTTGCATCATCAACCTACCTTAAATTCCCAAGCAAAAGACTTCCGTCCTCGCTCGCTTGAGAAAAATAAAAGCATTGTCCGTCCCGCTTTCGAAGAAGGCGCGCATACAGGGAAAGCGTTCCGTCCGCACTTCCGTGGTCTTTAGGGTCAAATGCAAAGCTTCCGAAAAGCTTTCTGCACTCTCCGCTTTGCAGCCCCTTAAGGCTCCCCTCCGGCATTCCAAGAACCGTTCTTTCCTGTCCTTTACGCCCAAGGCTGATCTCCACGCCAACATCCTCATATAGGGCACCAAATCCGTCATTTTGCACTTCCAGGGAGACCTTCAGGCCTTTTTGTAAAGACACGCTCACGCACTTTGCCAGCAGGCGGTATCCAAGGTGTGCGCTCACGTACTCCCAAAGAGTTCCGTCCCGATATGGGGTCTCCTTCCAGGCTGAGAGCACGCTCTCGTCATGTATGGCGTTGAGATAAGATACCTGTAAGGACCGCAGTACTTCCACGGTCTGCTCTGCCGAAAGCTCTGCCTGTCCTGCCACGACCTCACCGCCGTAAGGAACCTCCGCAAGGAACGGTTTCATGAATTTCAGCTCTTCCTCCGGGCTCCAAGGTTCCTGCCAGGCGCCCCTACCCGCGGAAGGCAAAGCAAACGTGCCAAGGTGCGTCTTTGACCCAAGCATGCCGTCGTTAAAAAAGCCGACGTGCAGACGCTGTGCCCCTTCCGCATAGGCCATTCTGGCTTGTGCGGGCTTTCGGACCGCCAGGGGAATTCTCCCCTTTGTCGCTTCCAAAAAGGTCTCGGTCAATTCCCTGACTTTTTCCGGAAGCAGGAATTTTGAACCATGCATCTCGCCCCAATTTCCTACAAGGAGTCCTTGATACACAAAGACGTGCTCCGCATGGGAAAGCAATATGGGTGCCAGCTGCATGACATGTTTTTTTACTTGTGAAAAAAGGGAAGGTTCCCTTACCATCCCTTTTCCTTCCGTGTCATAGCAGATCCGAAGGATCAGGTCAAAGCCAAGCTTTTCAAAGCGCGCAAGGCATTCATCCATCCTTTTGAGCGCGCCTTCGTCCAAGTCCATCTCCCGATATGCACCAATGTTCAGCAAAACAAGCGCAAGGCTTTCGCCCGCATAGCGTACGGGGTCTTCCCATGCGTCGTCTTCTAAACGATATTCATAAATGCGGTACCACCCTCTGCAAGGACTCCCCTGAGGGCAGGGCGTTTTCGTTTCCGTCCATTGGGCGACCTGAAAATGGCGGCTCCTAATAAAAGATAACATCTCTCTTTTCTCCGGCTTTCTTTTGCAGGATCTTGATGCGGAACACGACTGCAAAGATCGACAGCACCATACGGATCATGTAAATGAAAGGCTTGATCCCGGAATGCATGCTCTCTCCTGCCGTCCTTGCGTGCATCACGGCAGGCATTTCCTCTACGCGATAGCCTGCAAGGAGCATCAGGACGATCATGTTGGCATCCGGATACCTGTCGTCAAACCGTCCGTATTTGGAATAGTAAAGCACGGCGCGGCTGGAAAGCCCCTGAAGTCCCGTCGTCGGGTCCGCGATACGCCTTCCCGTAAAGAGCTTGATCAAAAAGCGAAAGACCACGTACGCGAACTGCTTTGCGGGCGACACTTCAAATTCGCTGCTGCCGTCCATAAAGCGGGATCCCAGCACGATGTCAGGGAATTTTCCTTCGCGATTTGGTGTTTTCAGTCTGTCGTAGAGCTTCGGGATGTTGCAAATGTCGTGCTGACCGTCTGCATCCATCTGGATCACGTACTTGTACTTTCTTCGGATCGCATATTTGTACCCTAGCTGGATCGTGCTGCCGTACCCCAGGTTAAAGATGTTGGAGATCAGCGTAAAGCCGGCATTTTTCACGATCCGGTTGGTGGCGTCCGAAGATGCGTCATTGATCACAAGCACGTCCGCGATCTCCATGATCTCTGGCGTCTTAAGATCCTTCAACACGTCCAATATGTTCTGCTCTTCATTATACGCAGGGATAATGATCAGCAAATCCTTTGGCTTTGTTTGTTCCATGTTTCAATCCTCGATCACAATAAATTCATTAATTCTTTGATGTCTTCTTCATTCGAAGCAAGGCGCTTTGCAGCGTTTTCGCCGAGCATTTTCGCCTTTTGCGGGTCATTTATGAGCCCAGTGATCGCAGCCGCGATCGCTTCAGGAGAAAGCTCCGTCAAAAGACCGTCAACGCCCTCTTCCACCTGCTGACGGTTGCTGTCAATGTCTGACACGATAATGGGGCAACCCAAGGTCTGTGCCTCCTGAATGGCAATGCTCTTGCCCTCAAAGGCCGTGGCATGCACGTAAAGCGTGGTCTGCTTAAAATACGGATAGGGATTCTCCACCGCCCCAAGCAGGAAAAACGAATCCTCAAGCGAAAGCTCGCGGATGCGCTGCTCCAAGGCTTTTCTCTCATCGCCCTCTCCAAGCACGTACCATCTTGCCCTGCACCCATGGTCTTTCAACAGCTTCATGGCCTCCACCGAAACGGAAAGGGCCTTTTGCTTTGTAAGCCTTGCCACCGTCAAAATACGGACGCCGTCAAAGGCATCCGAAAAGCCTCCGGGAAGGAGTGCCTTTTCCCGAACGGAAGCCTGATTTACGATATTGTGGAAGACAAACGCCTTCCCGGAAAGCTCGGGATAGGATTCCAAAAAGCTTTCCTTTGTGTGCTCTGAAACGGCAAATACCTTGTCGTATTTCAGATATGCGTCAAGGTCCAGCTTTCTGTCATAGCCGGACATGGGATAATCAATGTGAATGAAAACTGCCTTTTTTTTGGCCTTTACGTGGTCTGCGACATAATATGCCGAACCGCCTTCGATGTAGGACACGGCGAGGTCATATTCTTTTGAAAACCTCGGCGCGCCGTCTGCCACCACGCGCCACAAAAGCTTATCCTTTTGCAGGCGGCCTGCCTTCAGCATGCGAAACAGGTTACTGCAAAGGTACGGAAAGCGGCGAAACACCGTAGCGCGGCGAAGCATGGACTTAAGGACAGTTGCGACGAGGTGAAGCCTTCCCTTGGCGCTCAGCACCGTCTCCTTCGAAAAGTGACGGTTTAGGAGCCGCACGCCGTCGGGCACGCGGGATATCAGTTCGCCCTGCTCCAAGAGGACGAAAAGATCCACCTGAAGGTCAGGATCCGAAAAGCGGGGCAAAAGCTCCAAAAGGGCTGTTTCGGCCCCCGCGCGGCTTAGCGTATTGATCACAAACAAGATGTTTTTACGCATCCTTCTCATGCTCCTTCAGCTTGTTGATCTGCTGCAACATGCTGTCGTTTTCCTGGTTGAGCAGAGCGACCTGCATGGCCAGCTCACGCACCTTCATCATAAGTTCTGACACCATGCTGCTCACGATAAAGATCATGACCAGAAGCAGTGCACAGGCGATACAAGTCACGGACACGATAACGCCGGATTTATAGCCCGTGATGATCAGAACGAAACCCAGGATAAACACGATGAGCGACATCACAAACCAGATCATCATGAGACCGTCACTCATCTTCTTTCTGGCATAACGGAAAAATGCGGCGATGAAGATCAGCACGGAGATCCCGACGATCGCAAGTCCAACAAAATTCCAGGAATCTATCAGTTCAAGCCATTTTGTCATTGTTCGTCACCTCTCTTACCGGTAGATCGGTCAAACGTGATCGGGCTGGGCTTTGCCGACAATCTCGTGGGGAAAAGCACGCCACGGCAGAAAATATGCTCGTCCAAATGCCTTTCCACCCAGCGAAGCCGCAGGTACGCGATGACAAAGCCCGTCAGGGCTCCGACGATCACGCCAAGGCCGTACCAAATGGGCGGAAGCGTTCTGGCAAAAAGGCTCAACAAAAACGTCACCAAACAGAACGTGACCGCAGTCAGCGTTGCACCATTCAAGTCATTATAATAATACAACAAAATGATCTCAGAGTACATGACAAAAAGGATAAAATATCCTGCCGCCAGCGAAGGATAGATCTGCAGCACCAGCCCGGCGTAACCAAATCTTGGCAGGAAGATCAGCATCAAAAGGAAGATCACGACGGAAATGATGAACTGAAGTCGCACCAGGGTCATCAGCTCTGAGGAAAGCTGGCGGAACATGCGGTTTTTCGTGTTCTGCACGTCCATCCAGCGTCCGCCGGTCACGGCCTCGGAATAAGCCTTATATCTCTCGTGGAAATACATCTCGATCCTGGCGATGAAGATCACCGTCGCAGAGATGTTGGTAAACATTGCGATACAGGTTGCGACGTCATAGGTCGGCGCCATGACAAAGCTCTTTGCAACGACCATGCGAAGCTCCGTGGTCCAGAACACAAAGTTGTGCACGTAAAGGCCCAGCGTGTAGCCAAGGTTGATCGCGATCAGCTTCCAGTAACGCTTAAAGTAGGACAACACCTTTTTGTAGCTGTTGTTGTTTCTTCTAAAGTACCTGCGGATCGTCGCCATCTCCATGATCGCCGTCACGGCAAAACCAATGGCAAGCGAAAGCAGCATGCCGTAGGAGGTCTCCATGTGATAGCCCCTTACGAACAGGAAGGACAAAAGGAAGGCCACCAGCATTCCAAGAAAGAAGAAAATCGAGATCTTGGAATAGTCCTTACAAATGGACAGGTAGAGCATGGAATAAAACACCAACACCAAGGCGATGTAGCCACAATAACCCGTGAAGACGAAATACAGTGCCACCTTGCCGACAACATATTCCCAGATGCAGAACGGAATGCCAAGAACGCAGGCCGTAAGCACGGTGATGACAAGCCCCACGTAATAACAGGGCAAAATGTCGTCATAGGTTTCGTCGTAGATCACGTCGGAAAGATACCTTGAGATCACGGCATTATATGGCGCCGAAGAAAGCAGCGAAAAGATAAAGGTGTAAAGGATCGTCGCCGCAAACAGATTCCCTCCGCGATATCCCACCAGGTCAAACCGGAGGAAGTAGCTCATCAGCAAGATGTTGCCGATGATCACGAACATGGGTGCCACCGTTACCATGGTACTGTAGCCAAAACCGATCAGGTTCGTGGTGATGGTTTCTTTCCCGAATATTTTATTGAGCTTAATGCCAATTCCAGCCATGTTGCTTTTTCCCTTTCGGCCGCAATGAGCGGTTAATCCTCTTTGTCTCTGAAGAACTGATAAATGTTATGATAAGTGCCTTGCATGTCCGTCAGCTTGTAACGGTTCATCATTCTCTGATAGCCGTTCTCACCGAATTCCAGGCGCTTCTTTTCATTGGTTGCGAGCTCTACGAGCGCTGCCGTGATCTCTTCCACGTTCATGACGTGAGTCAAGATCCCGGACTCTCCGATCCCGTCGTCTTCGCCATAGATCAAGCCGCGGCAGTTACCAACGTCCGTTGCGATCACAGGCTTGTGCGACGCATAGGATTCCAGGATCGTCAGAGGCTGGCCCTCACTGATGCTGGTCAGGATGGTCATGTCCATCTGCCACAGATATTCCGTCACGTTTACCCTGCCGGTAAAGACAATGTCCTGAACACCCATTGCTTCCACAAGTTCAAAACATTCGGCGGCATATTTCTCATCCTCATCCGTCGGACCCATGATCCAGAGCTTTAAGTTCTCCACCTTTTCCTTCGCAAAGGCAAAGGCGCGGATCAAGGTTTTCACGTCCTTGATGGGTGTCACGCGAAGAACCGCTCCCACGTGGATCATGCCCTCTTCGGCGATCCTCTCACCCTTCTGCCCTTCAAAACGCTTTTCATCAACGCCGTTAGGCGTGACCATGGTGATCTCCTCGGGACAGCCAAGCTCGATCTGCAGCTTTCTTGCGTGCTCATAAAGCGAAGTCACAAGGTCTGCCTTACCATAGGCGAGCTTACTCATCTTCTTAAACTGATCGATCCAAACATTCTTGTAGATGCCTGCCACCCACTTTGCACGGATCAGCTCCTCTTCGCGCTCACGGGTGTATATGCCGTGCTCGGAAACAAGAAGGCCGCATCCATAGCGCTCCTTTGCCATGGCGCCGAGGACGCCTGCATATCCCGTCGCAACGCAGTGATAAAGGTCTGCGTAAGGGATCTCGGAGGTCAATGCAAGGAACAGTGGCAGGTATATGGAACGCATGGTCCAAAGGAAGTCGGAGAAAACCGCTTCCGGATAATTGAGCTGATAGCATTCCCGAACGGCACGGAGGAACTCCGGTCCCATCAGGAATTCATTCAGTGAAAAATGCTCCGATTGGAAGAGGTGGAACAAAACCTCCCATCTTACGTTCTGGTTGATGAGAAGGCTAAGCAATGCCTCATATTCGTCGTTTGTCAGGCTTTTACGCCTCTTTCGGTCCGTCTTTTTGCTGCGCCAGTCATAGTCCTCAAGATAGACCTCATGCACCTGGATCAGGTTCTCCGGGAGCTCATAGGCAAACTTCCCGCGATAGGAACGGTTCGCGAGGATCGCGAGCACAATGAATTCATGCTCCGGGAATGCTTTTATGATACTATGGATCCAACTGGATACGCCGCCGACCACGTAAGGGTAACAGCCTTCCGCCACCATACAGATTCTCATTTTCTCTCCATCCTTTGGCCGCCCTTATCGATAAAAGAGCGTCCTTTCCTTCACTTTGATCACGACGTCAGGGCTTGATACGTCGAGAAGATAAAATCCATTCTTAAGATTTGTGATCTGCGCTCCCGTGACCTCCTTGATCTCATCCCGATTCAGCTTCAGGATGAAGAAGGCCTGCTCGTCAAAACCATCTATGTGGAGCGTGATCTCATTTCCCTTTCTGCCGTCCATGTAATCCAGAGCGAAGAACCTGCGGATGCGCACGTCGCTTTCCGAAAGCGTGGTCTTCGCAAAGCCCGAAAACTGCTTCCAGTAAGTGATCACGTTACCGGAGGTCGTGCGGGAAAATCCCGAGTAATCTCCCGACTTTGGATGAGACACCAAGGACATGTCCATCACGATGTTGGAATATCCCAGCGCGGTCTCATAGGATTTCTGGCAGATGTCGTCCATAAACGTGTAAGTCATGGCATCGCTGGTCGCCACCTGGCAGGTCAGGTTCCCGTCAAGGTAAGAAACCGGCTCGCCTTCCGTCTTGTCCACCACGACGGTCTTTACGTCGGGAAGCAGGCGGGCAACCTCTTCATATTGATCCGCTTGCTCCAGATATGCGGACTGCAGTACGTAATCCGAAGCTTCGCTTTGCCAGTAAACCTTATCCTTCGCGAGCTTTTCTGATAAAGAAATGCTTGAGGTCTGTTTGGTGCTCACGCCGGCTTCGCCATATCCTTCATTCAGGAGTCGCAGATAATAGATCAGCATGTTCTGCGTCGGCTCTATGTCATCCGTATAGTCCATTTGCGGAGAAACAAGAAGGGAAATCTTGTCCTTTGAGCGCTCCGTCATCGCGATGGTCGAGGACCACACCACGTCACGGAAGAACGGGACCTGACGCCTGTCATAAAGGTTCTCAAGGATTTCCGAATTCTCGTCGGAAAAGCCGCCGTAGTTCGCGAGTACAAGGTTTTGTGCATTGATCACGGGGTAAATATCATAGGAATCCTTTTCGCCCATGCAGGCCGTAAGGAAACCGATCCCCGATTCCTTTGTCAGGTAATCACCGACAATGCAGAACACCTTTCCTTCCCCGTACGCATGTCTCCAGACGATGGAGGGAAGTGATTCATTCTTCCAAGTTCTGTCCTGCACCAGGCCCATCATGTAAATCTTAGTGCCCTCTCCCGTTACGTACCAAGGAAGCGTCAGATCCAAGTCCTGTCTGTTCTCCTTGCCGGGGCCGTCCATATATTCCTCTTCATTTCCCACAAAGAATTCCGGGAAAAGCCGGATCCCGTCGATGGCAATGTCTTCGGAATATACTTCCTTAATGCCCATCATTTCGCGAAGCGCATCATTTTTCTTGAGCTCTTTCGGCAGTGGCGTTCTTGCAAAGATCACGCAGGCGCCTCTTTCGGTGAGGGTAAGGAGCGACTGCGTCTCCTTCTCCCAGTTGACGGCTTCGCCGTCCACGATGATCACCTCAGGCACGTCCGCCGTGTCGATCTCCGTAAGGCCCTGCAGGGTGTAATACGTGATCATGGGGCGTTTCATGTATCTGCACCAGGAGCCGACTACCTTTGCAATGTCCGAACCGTTGTCTCTGCCAAGGAAGATCACGCGCTTGTCAAAGTCGTCTTCCTCGTAATCCGCCTTCTCGATGCGCTGATAGCTCAAGGCTCTTGCTTCCTTTGCCAGCTTGTCGTTTAAGACGTCGTAGCGTTCCTTTAGCTCCCCTCTTTCCACGCCCTGCTCGGCTCTGGAATTGGTACCATATTCATTTAATTCCTGCTTGAGCACGCCCGAAAACATAAACATAAAGATCAGGATCAAAAGCAGTATGAGCATTGTAAAAAAGTTTCGTTTCGATACCATTTCCCATTCCTTCTAATCGCAGTTATTCGTTATAGCCATAATCAAAGGACATGTCATAGGGTCTGTCCACGTTCTGACGGATCTCGTAGCAGACAAACTCGTCGTCCTCGTAATAGACTGACATCTCGTTTTCATACATCTTCGAAAAGGCCTGTGCCCAATAATAAAGCTTGGACATGATAACGTGTCTCTTCTCTCCCTTGTACATATCGATGCCCGTTCCGGTCGGAAGCGGCTTGGAAGCACTCTCCCTTGAGATGGGCTTTCCGCTGCCTTCATAGGGCTCATCATATTCGCTCGGGATCTTTTCGATAAAGACGTAAACCTTTTGGGACGGGATCACGTAATAACTGTCCACGTTCCAGGATTTGTTCCGCACCAGAAGGTCGCTGGCCTCTACGTGATATCCATATTCCTCGATCATGCGAAGCTCGTCATTTGCCGAGACAATGTTGAAGGTATATGGTTTATTCTCTCGAAGAATGTTCGTAACGCACAGGATCGCGCCGTTCTTCTGGAAGGCTTCCATGCGCTCCGGCATGCGGACCCATCCGACGAGTCCTAAGAACACAAAGCAGATCACTGTGAAGATGACCGGGAACACCTTTTGGATCACTTCCCCTTCAAAGAAGCTCATTCCCAGCTCAAGCAGGCGGTCGATCACCATTCCGAGCAGGATCATCAAAAAGTATGCGAAGTACGAGCTCACACGGTTTTTGTCCATGAGTGCCGGGACCCCAAGTTCCTTCGACATCAGGATAAGGCACAAAAAGCACAGATTTATGGCCGCCGCAAGAGTCACGCGCCCTTGCTCCGCCTCCCCTCGAAACAGTGCAAATGCACCCACTACAAAACCAAAGGCGATCAGGAGTAACGTGATCAAGCCAAAGCTCGATTTCGGGCTGATGAACACATATCCGGACAGATAAGTCTTTAGCATTTTGAAGAAATGCACCTTTTGCGGTTTCGCGGCCGTTTGCGCCTGTGACGTTACACCATTGTTTGTCCCTTGCACGTTGGTGACTTCACCGGAAGGCTGAGAGCCACCCTGCTCCGTTACGCTTGTGGTCTCTCCCGTCACGCCTGGCGTGACTTCATTGCTGATGTTGGATTGATTCAGCTCCGCCGTCACGGACTGGTTCTCGTCGTCCACCTTACCTTGCATGACGCTCATGCCCCAACGAAGCGAGCCCTCAAGCTTAGAGCCTGTCATGAGCGCAAGGGCCATGGGAAGGATCGCAACGAGCAATCCCATGGATCCGGCGATCAGGATCCTTCGGAAAATGTCCTTTTTGAAGATCACTGCGCAGAAGGCGATCGCAACGGCGATGCAAAAGATGCCGAGTGCAATGGTATCATAAAAATGCGCTGCCAGCGTCATGGCGACGCACATGGCGAAAAGCTTTAGCATGGTCGTGCTTCGCGTCCGATATCCCTTTTCCCCATGCTCCTCTTCCCTTTCCCGAAGGAACAGGATGAGGAAAAACAGTGCGGGCAGGATGAAGATCATGCCGTATTCCTGCGGCAAGGCTCCGTAATATCGGAAGTATGCATTCTTTCCCCAAATGTTCAGGAGAATGTAAAAACCAGTGATGATATATGCCACCGACTCCGTCTTGCAGACAAGACGCAGGAAGAACAGCAGCATAAAGTGGATCAGGAAGGTCATGATCAACGAAAACAGGCGAAGGAGCACAAAGGTCTCAATGCCGAACACTGCATGGAAAAAGTAAATGATGCAATGGAAGCCGTAGGGATAAACACCTGCGACAAACAGATCATTCTTGCCCATGGCATTTACCCAGTAATTGTGCACCAGCATGTCGGAGGCCGTGTAACCATAGGTCTTAAAGAGGTTTCCGCCGTACTCCCAGCAGACCAGGGCGATGATGCCCAGCGTACCGATCCAGTCAAGCCACTTATTGGAAATGTTTTCCGCGATGGCGCGGAACATGGCCATCAGAGCCTGTCCAAGGTTTTGGAAGATGCGTGCGAAGAACAGGCGGATACCCATGGTATTCACGATCACGTTATGCGTCGTCTCACCTGCGGTCACCAGCGTCGACTTCACCCAGTCCTGCCAATGGAATGCGGCGATGCCAAGCAGTGCAGGGATCGCAATGCCAAGGATCAAGGTGACCCGATTGGAAACGTGCAGGAGCTGAAGCACGAACACGAGGTTCATGACATAGAAATTTCCGATGCAGGCATATGCAGTGTACCTTACGTAAAACGGGTGATCTTCAAACTTGGAGTGAAACACCGCAGCCGGGATCAGAACGATCACGAAAAGATACAGCGCTATGATCAATAATAATTGTAAGAGTGTCAACAATTGCATGGACATGTTGCAGTCTCCTTCGACTAGTTAAAGATACGGATCAATTCCAGGGTTTCGCGGTCGATGACCACGTCGGCGCTCTTCAGCTCCCCCAGAACGCGGAAGAAATTCTCACGATCTTCAAGCTTAAAGAACAACTTCAGCTGCATGGTATAGGTCGCAAGCTCTGCGGGGAATAGTTCCTTTGCGACCTCACACCAAAAGCGGACGCGATCATATTCCCGAAGCTTTAACGTAAGGAGCCCTACCCATTCCACGTACTGGATCGTGAGTCGTGCGCGGTATTCCTCATCGGAATAAAGGAACGTGCAGGCTTCGTCCATCTTGTGAACAAAGTCTCTTTGCTCCATCTCCGGGAAAACGTCCTGAAACAGGATCTCATTCATGTATTCGATCAGGTCGCAGGCATATTCCTCCGGCTCTACGTAATCTTCCTTAAAGGCATTATATTTCTTCGTCACGGCCTGGCGGAAATCGTTGAGCGAATCACGCATGACCGTTGCCGCATAGTGCGAAGTCTCGGAATCCTCGCTGTTTAAGGCGAGATTGATCGATGCCAGGGACTTGTTCACGTCGCCGCGCACCACGTCCAGCATCAGACCGCGAAGACTCTGTCTGTCGGAGACCGCAAGTGCTTCCTCGAGGGGCACGCGGTTTCTCTCCACTTCCTCTTCCGCTTTTCTCGGCGCCTTCACCTTGTCCTTGCCAAAGATAACGTCTTCAAGGTCAGGGCCGTTCTTCAGGAAATAGGTGTAGATCAGATGCGCCACGAAGAAAAAGAGCGGTCCGATCACGGGGCAGAAAAGCATGACAACGGCCTGGAGATAATAGCCCGGCAAGGTCATCTTGTTTTGCTTTTCCTGATCCTCGTCGCGAAGCTGCTGAAAATGCCCCCAGATCACAAAGAGGACGCACACGATCGTATTCAGTATAAGGATCACTAAAAACAAAATCCCTGCGGTCGTCATGACGCTGTTTCCTCCTCGATCTGGCACTCAAAACCGCCGTCCACAAGACGCTTCATGGCAAATTGTGCATCAGCAGGCCCTGAGTTGGCCAACAGTACCTGTATGGTTCCATCCTTCGTGCATCCGACATAGTCCGTCGTACGAAGGAGCTGACCTAAACGAGCGTCCACTTCTTCGAGGGATGCGCCGTTCGTGTTCAGGTCGATCAAAGTACACTTGGTAAAGCCCTTTTCACGCGCCCTGACAAAGGCAGACACCAACTGAGCGTATGCCTCCGCTTCCATGACGTGCGTGTTCCCGACATATCTTTGCGAACGGAGCACTTCCATGTATTTGTCCGCGCGGAGCAAAGCATTCTGCGTGAGGTAACTGGAGATGGCAAGCACATTGGCCTGTCCAAGAGTCATCCTCTCCCAGGAAATGCCCCATACCATGATGATGATCTGCATCTCGTCGCCGCCGAAAATGGCGTTGGCCATGAGCGGATATTCTTCCGTCATGTTCTTGTTTACGTAAACCTTCTTTTGCGCAAGGACCTCGTACATCTGCTCCATCTTCTTGTAGTGTACGGAATTTCCAAGGGATCTCGCCTTATCCGAGGTGGAAGAAACCAGTCTCGCATAGGTATCATCCGCAGTGGAATAGATCGCCACGTCCTTGCAATGCATGATCTTTGCAATTACGTCCGCAGCATAGAACAGGACTTCTTCGGGTTCATATTGATCCAGGCTCGAAGTGATCTCGTAGATCTTACCGATACTGTCGTTCTGGTTCACCAGCTGGTCCGAAAGCACGTCCTTCACGCGGACGTTACTTCCGTTGATGTCCGACATGTCGGCAAGCTGTCTTGACAGGAAATTCACCTCGTGGGTATTCTCTTCGCGAATGGCACGGAGTTTATCCTTCATGTAGCCCACGACGAGTCCGAGGATGAGGAGTTGCGCCATCCAGACATAGGTACTGTAATCCAACAGGACGTCAAATCCGCTTCGATCATACATCTGTCGGAACACATAACCTGCAATGGCCAGGAGGCTTGAAAAGATTGCCTGCTGCTGCCCATGCACGATGGCAAACAAAAGAACGTAAAGAAGATAAAAGTCAAGATTCTTGAAATATGCGTGATCCGTTGCACGGTTGTTCAGCATAAAGAAGGGAATGAAAAGGATCAGATTCTCAATAAACGGCACGGCGGCGCGGATCATCTCCTTTGTCTTGCGTACAAAGGCATCCCACGCGCTCTCCTGACGATCCGTACGACGTGAAAAACGCCCTGCGTGCTTTTTGATATACTCCGCAAGGATCGGAAGCGCCTTTTGAGGCGGGTTCATTTCAAAGAGCTGGAATTCCGCATCTGCATCGGAAGCGTCCAGATTTACGTTGGTCTCGGAATCAACGATGCCCTCCATGATCGCAGGGCGTACCAATTCGGCATCTGCGCCGGCCATGCCGTCGGAGATCAACTCGGCCATCTGGCGCTGCGAGATCAATGTCTTGCCCGTGATCTGATACATGCTCTGACGGTGATGATCCACCGTCATTATCTTGTAGATAAACTCGATGGCATCCTGCATGTGAAGAAGGTAATAGCTCTTCTCTCCTTCAAGGACCTCCATGTCTTCCTCCGTAAGGTCCATGACAGGCACGGCGCTGCGCACCTGGATGCTGCTGCCGGGATGAAGCTTGATCTCGCCAAGATCCATGGCATCCATGCAGATCCTTGCCGCGACGTTCTCAAGTTCCTCCGCGTCCTCGGGAATCCCGTAAAGGTTGCCAAGGCGGAGGACCAAAACATCCCCCATGGTCATCTTCCCGTAATCCAGGCAGGTCTTTTCGCCCATGGCAATGGCCTGCGCCTTCTCGGAGCAATTCTTTGTACGCTCGATCTCTCCGTCATCTGCGACCTGGAACCCTTCCAGGGCTTCTTCAGAGGACAGATAAATAAATCTTCCCTGCCTGAGCGCCGCAAAGGACATGAGGAGATTTAGGAGGCTTGAGGCATATTTGATCGAGGTGTTCATCCCCGTCTTCCACGAAAATTCCTTGTCAAATGCACCCAAAAACAAAGTCACCTGCGGCTTAACGCTCACAAATACCTCGCGAATGCATGCGTTGTCATAGGAAAACCGATAGGTCTCAAACACCCTGCGATTGAAAAAGGTTTCTTTTCCTTCTTCCGTCAGGACAAAGATCCTGTGTCCTTCCTTGTGAAGCTTTTCCACCATTTTTCGCATCAGGTTTCCCGTGCTTCCGATCAATAATACGTCCATTTCCCAACCCTCTCTAAGCTATATTTCCACGCCCTGCCGGCGGATCTGCGAAAGAAAATCGTTCACGTCCTGCAGTGCTTCTTTAAATTCGATCTCATATATGTCCCGAAGTACCCCCGCCACTTCCGTCGGATCCTTGGTCCTAAAATAATGTTCCAAGATCATGGCACCTGTTTCATTCACGGCAACCGGTGCGTGGTAGGTGCCATCTTTTTGCTCCATGTCAAGCAGCCAGTATGATCCTGCCGCATGTCGCAGCTGATATTTTTGCTTTCCTTCCACTGCCCCGCCTCCTTTGGTTTTTTTGTAAGTAAACCAAACTTAGGCTTCCACGATCAGGTACCTTCCGTCACCGATGTCGAAGACCTCATCATTTTCAAGGACTTCCTCGCCCTCAGCGCCCTCAAGGTCCACGCCCACTTCTTCAAAGTATTCCAGAACCTCATCCAAGGACTCGGCCACCGTGGCCATGCAGTCCTCAAGGAATTCATCTGCTTCGTCACGAGTCTCTGCTACGGGCTCGGGAAAAAGCTGAAGCTGATTTTCCAAAAAGCAGTCCAATACGGCATCATCATAGGTTCTCATAGTTTTTTCTCCTGAATTTTCTATTTTTTGATCAGACATATCTTAATAAATCAAGCGGATGGGCGATCAGCGCGTCCGCGCCCGCCTCCTCCAGCTCCTCTTGCTTACGAAATCCCCACAAGGCTCCGACGGTAAATGCGCCTGCGCTTCTTCCGGTCCGAATGTCAGTTCCCGTGTCGCCCAAGTAAATCAGGTTCTCCGGCAGAATCTCTTCGCCTTGTTTTCCAATATTTCTAAGCACGCGAAATACGCCTTCCGGATCCGGTTTTACAGGAAAATCATCTGTTTGTCCCAAGATCACGTCAAAGGCGTATCCCCCAAATAATGAACCCACAACTTCTATCGTCTGTTTGTGCGGTTTATTTGAGAGCACGGCAAGAAAAATTTTCTTCTCGCGCAGCTTTTGTAATAGCTCACATATCCCATCGTACGGCTTTACGCCGTCCATGCAGTGCTCCGAGAAGATCTCTCGGTAACGGCGATATGCCTCATCAAAATGCGTCAGTTCCGAATCCCCTGAGGCGCGGAGCGCGCGCTTTACAAGGTTTGCGGCGCCGTCCCCGACAAAATACTTATAATCCTCTTCCTCAAAGGGAGCATATCCCAATTCCGCCAAGGCAGCATTCCCGCTGTACTTCAGGCTGTAGATGGAATCCGAAAGCGTTCCGTCCAGGTCGAAGATCACGGCCTTTTTCTGGGCTTTTTCCCGCTCCATGCGGGCCAGTTCCTGATAGAGGCGTCCCACGGGAAGGCCAACCACAGTGTTGTAATCCCCTTCGATCGCGCGAACGTACTTTGCGCACTCCCCCTGAATGCCATAGGCTCCGGCTTTGTCCAAGGGATCCCCGGTTGCCACGTAAGCCTCGATCTCGGCCCGGCTCATGGGTGTGAAGATCACCTTGGTACCTTCATGGAAGGTCCTTCGTTCTCCCTCGGCAGTCAAGATCGTGACGCCGGTATATACATAATGCTCGCGGCCCTGAAGGCGTCTTAACATTGCGCAGGCATCTGCCGCGTCCTTAGGTTTTCCAAGGATCTCATCGTCAATGGACACCACGGTGTCAGAACCGATGACCGTCTCCTTGACTTCAAGCTCGTCCCACACCGCTTTGGCCTTGCGATAGGACAGCTCCTCCACGGCCTTCCAGGGCTTTGTGCCAGGGGCTATTCTCTCGTCCGCCTGACTCACCCTCACTTCAAAATCGATTCCAATCTGCTTTAGCAGCTCCCTCCTTCTGGGAGATGCCGACGCAAGGATCAAGTGCATTTCATTTTCGTCCTTTCCGGTAATTTTGCCAAAGCTTATTGCTTGAACTTTGGCGTAAAGGTTCTTTTCTCGCCCTGGTCTTTTGCCTTTGCGGCCTTCACCTTTTTTGCGGCCTCCTTGCAGAAGACGTCCTGTGCGAGCACGGCCTTCTTTCCGCGTCCGTCCACCTTTTCATAGGTGCCGTCCGGCTTTAAGATGCTTGCCTTTACGGTGTCGGCAAGCTGTACGTCAAGGATGTGGCGGAGCTCCTCCTTGAGTTCCGGGCGATCCACGGGGAACAGGATCTCCACGCGGCGCTCTAGGTTTCTGGGCATCCAGTCGGCACTGGAACAATAAACCTCGGGATGCTCGTCATTCTCGAAATAAAAGATCCTTGCATGCTCCAAAAAGTTGCCGACAATGGAGCGCACGGTGATGTTCTCGCTGACGCCCGGGATCCCGACTCTCAGACAGCAGATCCCTCGAACGATCAGCTCGATCTTCACGCCTGCCGCGCTCGCTTCATAAAGCGCCGTGATCACGTCTGGATCGCAAAGGGAATTCATCTTCGCGATGATATGCGCCTTACGGCCTTCCTGCGCGTAACGCTTCTCCCTGTCAATCAAATACAGGAACTTGTCCTTAAGCCACAAGGGTGCCAGCGTGAGTTTGTTCCATACAAGGGGCTCTGAATATCCCGAAAGCATGTTGAATACGGCCGTTGCGTCCTCTCCCACCGTCTCAGAGCAGGTGAGAAGTCCAATGTCGGTATATAGCTTCGCCGTCGCATCGTTGTAATTTCCGGTGCCAAGATGCACGTAGCGCTGAATGCCATTCTCCTCACGGCGCACCACCAAAGTGATCTTGGAATGGGTCTTTAAGCCCACCAAACCGTAAATCACGTGGCACCCTGCCTGCTCAAGCTTCTTTGCCCAGACAATGTTGTTTTCCTCATCAAAGCGGGCCTTCAGCTCCACAAGCACGGTTACCTGCTTTCCGTTTTCCGCAGCCTGTGCCAGTGCGGCGATGATGGGCGAATTACCGCTGACGCGATAGAGCGTTTGCTTGATGGCAAGCACCTTAGGATCCACGGCCGCCTGGCGGATAAAGTCCACCACGGGCTCGAAAGTCTGATAGGGATGCTGCATCAAAATGTCGCCTTTTCGGATCTCGTCAAAAACGTTGCACCCCGCGGGGAGTTCAGGCACCATCTTGGGCTCGTACTTTGGCGTCTTGAACGCATCAAACCCTTCGAGACCATATAATTTCATCAGGACCGTCAGGTCTAAGGGTCCGTCGATCTCATAGATAAATCCGTCGCTGATGGATAATTCCTTCTTCAGGATGGAAAGCAGTCCCTTGTCCATGCCCTGCTCCACTTCCAGACGGATGCACTCGCCCCACTGACGCTTTTTGATCTGCTTTTCGATCTCCTTGAGCAGGTCTTCGGCTTCATCTTCCTCGATGGTCAGATCGGCATTACGCATGATACGGAAGGGATGCGCGCACTCGATCGTGTAATTCAGGAACAGCTGACTGATGTTCCGCTCAATGATCTCCTCAAGAAGGATGACTCTCTTGATCTCGCCTTCCTTCGCGGGGAGCTCCACCACGCGGCTAAGGACGCTGGGCACCTGCACGGTAACGAATTCCAGCTCGCTGTTTTTCTTCTTTTTGCGCACCATGGCACCGATGTTCAGCGTCTTGTTGCGGATGAGAGGGAACGGTCTGGAGGAATCCACTGCCATGGGCGTGAGCACGGGATATACGTTCTCACGGAAATACTGATCCACAAAGGCGCCCTCTTCCTTGGACAGGTCCTCGTGGTGCGCCACAACGTGAAGGCCGTCGCGAAGGAGCTGTGGATTCAGCGACCTTCCCCAGGTGGAATACTGGAGCTGCACGAGCTCATGGATCGCCTTACTGATCTCGGAAAGCTGCGTTTTTGGCGTCATGCCGGCGATGTCCTTCTTGGTATAGCCCGCATTCACCATATCCTTGATGGATGCCACGCGGACCATAAAGAATTCATCCAGGTTCGATGCCGTGATGCTGAGGAACTTCAGCCGTTCAAACAAAGGATTGCTGCGGTCGCGCGCTTCGCCAAGGATCCTGTGGTCAAAAAGGATCCAGGACAGCTCTCTGTTTTCAAAAAACTTACGGTCACGCATTACAACCTTTCCTTTTTCCGTCAGATTCTCCGTTTTCTCTGCCATATCCTTCTCCTAAAACTTCTTTTTTGTCTTTAAGATGGGAACTACGCTGAACACTTCCTGGAAGAACTCGGAAGAAGTATCAAAAAAGCCTTTCTCCAGCGTGATATCTTCCTGTGTGTCGATCGCGAGGTGCAATTCATTTTCAACAAGCTGTGCCTTGATGCCTTTGAGCTTTTGCTTGTGGCTCCGGTCAAGGCTGTTGGCAAGTCTCAGGATGGCCGTCAGCTTGGCGACGGTCAGGTAATTCTCCTTGCCAAAGAAACTGCTGCCGCGGCTCTCCTGATAGCCATAGTAGATAAAGTCGCTGTGGTTGTATCTTACGACGTTGGCCACGATCTCACGCTCTGCGTGGGAAAGTCCAATGATCTCCGTTGCCATGATGATGTCGTAGGAGGTCTCGCCGACGTCCACGAGGCTGACATACTTGCCGCAATCGTGAAGCAGCGCCGCGATCTGCAAAAACAGCCTCTCGCGCCCGCCCATGCCGTGGATCTTCTTCATGCTGTCAAAGATGGTGGTTGCAAGAACCTCCAGGGTTTCCGCACGCTTGCGGCTTCCCATGTAACGCTTGCTGATGCCGCCTGCGCAGGCAATGATGTCACTCTCAAAGTCATGCTCTCCGCGGAACATCTTGATCTCTTCGGCATATTCATACGCCATGCCGTCGCAAAGCGTAACGCCGGGTGCCCAAACCTTCTTTGCGCCCATGACCTTTGCGATCCTTCGCGTCAGCACGGCACTGATCATCACCAGCGGAACCTTTTCCTCCGGGATGCCAAGGGTCTTTGCGGCGCCCATTGCGGTTCCCGCATGCAAAAGGTCCATCAGCGCGTCAAAGTCCTCCGTCGTGATCGTGGACTTGTCAGGATTGTTCCCCGCACGCCTGATGGCCCAAGGGGAAATGTAGTCGTCCACGACGATGATGTTCTGGATCTCGCGGTCCTTCAGGTACAGCTTTTTATAGGTCGCAAGCTGTGCGCCGGCGAGCTCATCTACCAGCATTTCCATCTGATCACGGCCTGCGTTTAAGTGCGTGAGCATCTCCTGCAGACGAAGCACGCCAAGCCGCAGGTTCTGTGTGCTCATGAGGGCATCATTGTCAAACAGGGACAGCTGAATGCTGCCGTTACTGATGTCCACGATGGCCGTCTTTTCCTCGATGATCTTGCGGAAGCTCTCGCCCTTCGAAGCGATGGATTTATAATCCAAAAAGCGTTGCTCGGAGTTGCTTAAGATCTTAACGGGGATCCCGGTACGCTGCTCAATCTGATCGAGCACGATGAGAGTATTCTCCGTCTCACGAAGCGCGCTGGTGCCATAGGCGCGGAACGCGTCCACGCGATAGGCCTTCATCACCTGGCGAAAATCCAACAGCGTCCTGCACAATTCATCGATCTTTTCCTTGCTGAGCTTTCCCGTCGCATAAGTTTCGCTTCCCAAGTCCATTCTCTGGCTCAGACAGTCAATCTCACGGATGGTGTTCTTTCCGGAGAATTCATAGATCTTCATGGTCAGTTCAAAGCTTCCCACCGAGATGGCAGCGAAGGTTTTTACGTTCACTTTGCATTCCCCCTTAGATAATCAATAAACTGACTTGCCGTCCGTCCGGACAAGCCTCCGTGTGACAGTTCCCATTTGTTTGCCTCAAGGAGGAGCTCCTCCTCCGGCATTGTGATGCCGTAGCGCTCCGCAAGGGCCTTCACGATGGCCTGGAATTCCTTCTTGTCCGGTCTTCCAAAGTAGATCGTGACACCAAAGCGATATGCCAGCGAAAGCTTTTCCTGAACGGTATCGCCGGTGTGCATGTCCTCATCCTCCTTGTCGGAATAATTCTCACGGATGAGGTGCCTTCTGTTCGAAGTGGCATAGATCAAAACATTGTTGGGCTTCTTCTCCAGTCCGCCTTCGATCACGGCCTTTAAGTACTTGTAATCGGTCTCATAGTCCTCAAAGCTCAGGTCGTCCATGTAGATCACGAAGTGATAGCTGCGGTTTTTGATCTGGCTGATCACGTCGTTTAAGTACTGGAACTGATACTTGTTGATCTCGATGACGCGAAGGCCCTTTTCATAATATTCGTTCGTCATGGCCTTGATGCTCGAGGATTTTCCGGTCCCGGCATCACCAAAGAGCAGGCAGTTGTTCGCGGGACGCCCTGCAACAAATGCGTCCGTGTTGTCGCGAAGCTTTTTCTTTGCGGCTTCATAGCCCACAAGGTCATCGAACTTTACGTGAGCGATGTTTCGGATTGGCTCGATCTCCACGCCGCCCTCACGGGGATTGATGCGAAAGGACTTGTGAAGTCCAAACTTCCCGACGCCAAAACGCTTGTAAAACCTTGCAACGGCCATGCGCATCTCCATAGGAGTGTCGGCCTTTGCCATTTCCGCGGCCAGATCGCAAATGTGGCCGCTGATGCGATGATTGTAAATGCGTCCGCTCCTGTCATCCCGCTGATAGTGCAGGATCAATGCCAGCTGCGGTACGGGAAGCGCCGAAATGATGCCGGAAAAATCAAAATCATAATAGTGCTTTAGCACCTCGAAATCGGAGGATACGGCAGTGCGAATGGTCCCCGAAGGCTCGTCCTTCAGCTCGCAGGCGATGGAATATGCATTCTCCGCATTGACCAATAGGTCCGTCAGGTAACAATGCCAAAGATTTCCGTCAAACCCACACTGCTCAGCAAGCTCAATAAGTTCGCGAACGGCTTCACACGCCTCATCCGTAAGGCTTTCCCGCTCCTTTGCCGAGAGTGCTCCCAGCTCTCCCGCCTCGTAGCGCGAGATCAGCTTTGTCACCTTGTCAAACAATTCTTCCTTTGCAAGATCCCGATACAGGATCAATTCTGCGTCTTTCATATGCTTCCCCCAATTTCCGGTTCGTCCTAATAGTTCCCCAAGATCTTAAGGCCGATGGCCTCCTCGCGAAGACCGCGCAGCGCGCTCTTTACGGCGCCGTCAGCCAGATTTCCTTCAAAATCCACAAAGAACCTGTACTCCCAGCTGCGTTCCGGAATGGGACGGCTCTCGATCCTTGTCATGTTCAGGTTGTTGTAGATAAAGTGCGACAACATGTGATACAAAGATCCGCTCTCATGCGGCACTTCGAAGCAGATGCTGATCTTTTTCGCATCCTTGCGGAAGATCCGCTGATTGGTCACCACGATGAACCTCGTCGAATTCTCCTCGCTTTGGTTGACGCCCTTCTTCAGCACCTCGAGGCCATAGACCGATGCGGCATATTCGCTCGCAATGGCAGCCTGGTCAAGCCGTCCGTCCTCAGCCACCTTCTTTGCGGCAAAGGCGTTGTTTGGCATGCTGATCTGCTGCCAGTCATGCTCCGAAAGGAATTTCGCACTCTGCATGAGCGACTGAGGGTGGGAATAAACCGTCTTGATCCCATTTACGTCAGCGCCCGGACATCCCAACAGACAATGCTCGATCCTGATGACCTGCTCTCCCACGATATAGTTTTCAAATTGTGCCAAAAGATCATAGTTTTCACTGACGATCCCGGCCGTGGAGTTCTCGATGGGGAGCACCGCGTAGTCCGCCGCCCCTTCGTCAATGGCCTCCATGGCGTCGCGGAAGCTGTCCACGTGAAAGCTCTTTATGCCGTCTCCAAAGTACTTGATCATGGCTGCCTGGGAATAGGCACCTTCCGCCCCCTGGAATACCACCCGGGCGTTAGCAATGTCCAGCTTGTCCACGCCAATGAAGGGGAGCCTCCCTTGCACGCCGCTTTCTGAAAGCATCTTATACTGGAGCTTGCGGCTCGCCGACATGATCTGTTCAAAAAGCTCCTCCACGCCATGTCCGTAAAGCTCGTCATGGGTCAGAGACTTCACCCTTGCAAGCTTTTCCTGCTCGCGCTGTCTGTCGAACACCTTCTTGCCTGTTTCGATCTTAAATTTTGCGATCTCCTTGCAGATGTCCATGCGCTGCTCATAGAGCGAAACGATCTGCTCGTCGATCTCATCCAATTGTCCGCGAAATTCTAGTAAATCTGCCATTTTATTCTCTTTCGTCCTTTGAGTAAATTATTCTTCGATGTGGTCCAGACCCTGGCTCAGAATAGACACGATGTGATCATCTGCGGGGGCGTAAAAGATCGTCTTTCCCTCCCTGCGATTCTTCACCAGGTCCATCTGCTTGAGTATCCTTAGCTGATGGGAAACAGCTGACTGCGTCACGCCAAGGAGCGAGGCAATGTCGAGTACGCACATTTCCTTGCAAAGTAACGCAAGCAGGATCTTCAGCCGCGTGGAATCCCCAAACACCTTAAAGAATTCCGCCAGGTCCTGCATCTCCTCCTCAGGGGGCATTTTCTCCTCGATCTTCGCTGCTTCCTGGGGTGTTAAATTCAAAAAAAAGTTGTCTTCGCGTCCTTCCATCGTTCTCCCTCCGTGATAATGCCTTATCTGATCTATTTTACACCATTTTGCATGATTCCACAAGGCTTGAAGTCATTTTGCGGGGGAATAAATGCTTTTCATCGCATCATTCATAAAAACCTCGCCCTGATCATCCACCATCAATATGGCGACCCCGTACTTTTCCGCCAATGCCATGCCCTTCTTTTGCCCTAAAACAAAGCATGCCGTGGAGAGCGCATCCGAAAGGAATCCGCTTTCCGAAACGATCGTCACGCCGTGGATCCCATTGCTTGCAGGGCGTCCCGTCGCAGGGTCCAGAATGTGATGATAACGCACGCCGTCCACTTCAAAATACCGCTCATAGTCCCCCGACGTAGAAACGCAAGACCCACCCGTCAGGCTCAGCGTTCCGATGGTTTTCGAAGGCTCCTTTGGATCAACGATCGCAACATTCCAAGGCTTTCCGTTCGGCTTGGTGCCGTAAGCCAAAACGCTCCCGCCCATGGAGAAAACACCAGCAAACTCAAGGTCGCCTGCCTTTTGCCTTTCATCCAAAAGCGCCCTGATCTCATCCAGCGCCAAGCCCTTTCCAACGCTGCCAAGGTCCAGGATCATGCCCCTTTCCAATACGGCGCTTCCATCTTGCAGCGAAAGCTTTTCAATGCCGCAACACGCCAAGGCGTCCTGAACTTCTTTTTCCGAGGGAATTCGCACCTCTCCCTCCCCCGCCGAGATTGCGTCAATGTTCCAGAGCACTGAAAGTGCCCCGACGCTTACGTCAAACGCGCCGTCAGATTCCTGCGAAAGTTCCATGCACTCTCTCAAGATTTCTTCCAGCTCAGCGGAAACAGGCATGCCCTGTTCCTCTCCGGCCTTTTCATTCAGCTTGTAAACCTCTGCCGTCTCCACTCTTCTTGACAAACAATTTTTCTCAAGTCGATCCACCTCGTCGCAGATCGCCTGGATTACTTCCCTTGCCCCGTCCTCATCCGTTTCTCCAATGGGATATACGGTCATGCTGACCATGGTGCCCATGGCCGTACCGCGGTAATTCACCGCCTTCGGCGACTGCTGACCTTCAACTTCACCGTTTGTCCCGCCGCCCACGGAACAGGCGCTAAGATGTAACAGAGAAAAAATCGTCAATAACGATAGAATGAAAAAAAGCCTCAGCGATTTGTTCTTTGCTTTGGCCTGTCTATCTGCTATACTAGGTACGGAGCCCCCGCTTTTTCGGGCCGCCCGATGATCACAAGAGGTCTTGTTCATGAGAAAATTAACCACTCCTTCAAAAATTGCAATCGGTCTGTCCGTCCTGCTTTTTTTCCTTTTGGCCCTTTCCGCCTTGTGGATCTGGCTTGCTCCAAAGGCAGGACAGGACCCAATGGTCGCGGAAGTTTATCAGGATGGCGTTTTATTGCGCCGGATCTCGCTTTCTGAGGTGAAGGCGCCCTATCAATTCACGGTCAAGGGCGAAGATGGCTGCGAGAACGTCATTGAAGTCCGCCCTGGCAGCATCGCCATCGTTTCCGCAAGTTGTCCCGACAAGCTCTGCGTGCATATGGGATCGCGCAGCGATTCGCTCCTTCCCATCGTCTGCCTGCCAAACCACTTAGTGATCCGGCTTCACCGTGAAAGCGACGAAGAAGAAACGGATGCGATCACCTACTAAAGCCTTGAAAGGAATTCTGATACATATGTCCAAGAAACCCGAAAACAAAAACGCGCAGGCAAGAAGGAAAGGCTTCGACGTTCAGAAAATGACCATTCTGGCCTTGCTCGTGGCCGCGGCGCTCATGATCTATGCCATCGAAAGCATGCTTCCCACGCTTGTTCCCATTCCCGGCATCAAGCTTGGCCTTGCCAACGTGGTAACGCTCATCACGCTAAAGCGCTACGGCGCAAGGGATGCCTTTCTCGTGTTGCTTGCAAGGATCCTGCTCTCTAGCTTTTTCTTCGGGCAGCTCCTTAGCCTTCTTTACAGCTTTTGCGGCGGCCTTCTTTGCATGCTTGTCACCTGGCTGGTCAATTCCATTTTGCAGGGCCATTTCCTTTACCTGACCAGCATTTTCGGCGCTTTGTCACACAATGCGGCGCAGCTTCTGGTCGCCTTCTTTATCACGCAAGTGGCAGGCGTCTTTGGCTATCTTCCGTTCCTCGTGATCAGCGCCATACTTACAGGACTTTTTACAGGCCTGTGCGCACACTTTACGCTAAAATACCTCCCGAAAAAGGGCTAGATCTTTTGATAATCCCGCCATTTCAGCTCATTTAGGAGCTCCTGCATGGTCTTTCCCAAAACAGGATGGCGCAGGAACGGTGCCAGTTCGCACATGGGCTTTAACACAAATTCCCGATTCTGTAAGTCTATGTGAGGAAGAATGAGTTCCTCGTCTTCATATACCAGCTTATCATAAAACAGAATGTCCATGTCCAAGGTTCTCGGTCCCCAGTGAACCTCCCTTGTCCTTCCCGCATCCCGTTCAATGTCATGCAACAATTCCAAAAGTTCCTTCGGCGAAAGCAAGGTTTCCAGTGCCAGTGCGGCATTTAGGAAATCGTCCTGTTCCACGCCGCCATAAGGCTTTGTCTCCAAAAAGGTACTCCCTTTCACGTTCCGGATCATCCCATGATCCATCAGCGCTTCGATCGCCCCATTCAGGAACGCTTCCCGATCACCCATGTTCGATCCGATCGAGAGATAAACCTTGTGCCAGCCGCGGCGGATCTTTACGGAAACGCTCTCAAAAGGAAGCCCTATGGGAGCTTCCGGCTTTCGTACCTCAATGCTGACTTCCCTGATCTGTGCAAAAGTAAAGAGCAACCGCTCCGCCAGCTTTTCCGCAACCGTTTCGAGCAGATAATAATTCTTTTCTTTCATCCACTGCGTCAGCAAGTGACACACTTTTCCATAGTCCACGGAGAGCAAAAGGTCGTCCTTACTTCCCGCTTCCCTCACGTCCAAAAAAAGGACCGCATTTACGTAAAAACGCTGTCCTTTTTCTTGTTCTTCAGGATATACGCCATGGTGGGCATATACCTCCAAATTGTCGATCCTGATCTCGTCCATCAATGGGCACTCCTTTCCCGGATGGCCTCCGCCATTTTGATGGCGCGCACGTTCTTTTCCACGTCATGAACGCGCACGAAAGCAATGCGGTTCATCACCGCAAGCGTGGTGGTCACTAAGGTCCCCTCTTCCCTTTGATCTGCAGGAAGGTTCAGAGTCAGTCCGATCACGGACTTTCGGCTTGTGCCGAGCAAAACGGGATATCCCAGAGTCCGGAAATCCTGCAGCTTCGCCAAAGCCTCCAGGTTTTGCTCGTAGGTTTTGCCAAAACCGATCCCAGGGTCGAGCATGATCTTGTCCTTGGGGATCCCTGCCTGATCAGCAAGAGAAAGGCACTCCTTCAGGTCTCCCAAAACCTCAGGCATGAAGTCCTGATAATCAGCCTCCTTGCGATTATGCATGAGACAGCAGGATGCGCCGCCCTCCGCGATCACCTTTGCCATTTGAGGATCTGCCTTCAGCCCCCAAATGTCATTGATAAGGTCCGCACCCGCAAGGATGCCCTCTCTGGCCACTTCGGCCTTATAAGTGTCCAATGAAATGGGCACGTCAAAGCGCTCCTTCACGGCGCGGATCACCGGAAGGACACGCTCCATCTCCTCCTCGGAGGAAATTTTAACATAACCCGGTCTTGTGGACTCTCCGCCAATGTCAAGGACATCCATTCCCTGCGCGATCATGGCTTCCACGTGCCGCAGGGCTTCGTCCACATCCTGCCACTTTCCGCCGTCCGAAAAGGAATCCGGCGTGACGTTCAATATGCCAAATACGTAAGTATGATTTTCTGTGTCAAATTCCCTGTTGCCAATGCGCATGGTGCTTCTCCCGCTAGTAAATGACATGAGAGTTTTTCTTTTCTTCAGGCCAATTGCATTCCTTCGACATCTTGCACATGAAGCAAGCCCTGCTGGCCTTGTCTGCGCGATAGATCACGCCGCGAAGGTTCTTGTCCTCCTTCACGCTCGGATCGCGATGGCTTAAGATCGCACGGCAGATGCGGAAGATCTCCTCCTCCGAAAAGCCGCAGTCCTGAAGGATCCCCTTTGCGATCTCGCCGCCGGCGATCTCGTGTGCGATGCCTTCCTTGTACTGCCTGCCCTTGCCGATGTCGTGAAGCAATGCGGCGGCATATACCATCTCACGGTCCAGACCGATGGAATCCTCCAGATTCAGGATCCACGCGATCCGCGCCACGTCCATCAGATGCTCCATGTCATGATTGCAGAACATGTGGTTCTTTTCTGCTTCGTTGATGGAGCAAAGTTCCCTTTTGAATACCTCATGTTCCATGATTTCGTCAATTCGTTTCATATGGTATCCTCCCTTTCCCATTGAAAGCAACGACTACTTCCCCAGCATTTGGAAAAACCTTGTTTGCAGTGCTTCGTTCTTTTCAAAAACGCCTCTCGTGGCGATCGTGACGGTCTTACTGCCCGGCTTTTTCACTCCTCTCGCGGTCATGCAGGTGTGCTCGGCCTCAAGGACCACCATTACGCCCTTGGGTGCAAGAAACTCCATCATGGCATCCGCGATCTGTCCCGTCATCTGCTCCTGGATCTGAAGCCTTCTTGCGAACACCTCCACCGTCCTTGCGAGCTTGCTAAGGCCCACCACGCGGCCGTCGGGAACATATGCCACGTGCGCCTTTCCGTAAAACGGCATCAAGTGATGCTCACAGGTGGAATAAAAGGTGATATCCTTCTCCAGCACCATCTCGCCGCCTTCCACGGGGAACACTCTCGAAAGCGGTTCCTCCGCAGTCTGGTCCATGCCGCCCACGAGCTCCTGCCACATTCTGGCCACTCGGTCCGGCGTATCCACAAGCCCTGCTCTCGAAGGATCCTCTCCGATCCCTTCGAGCAAGAGCCTGACAGCCTCTTTTATCTTCTCCTGATCTACCATTTCTTTATCCTCTCCTGGTCCTACTTAGGCGTTTTGCCGGATACCCCACTATGTCCATCAGTTTCCCCAAATAGGACAGCGAGCCAAAGGCCAGGATCACGTCATCCTTGTCGGCAAGAAGCCTTGCCATTTCCACCGCCTCCTCAAGGCTTGCGGCTGCGGTAACGGACGGGTGCACCTTCGCAACCTCCTGCGCCAGGTCAAGTGCGGGGAGCGCCCTCGGGTTTTCCGGCGGCGTCACCGTGATGATCTGATCGGCATAGGAGTGTGTCAGCTCGATGATCCTGTCAAACTCTTTGTCTCTTAATACTCCCATTATATAAATAATTCGACGATTTGTAAAATACATTTCAATGGATTTCGCGAGTTTTTGCGCAGCATCCTCATTATGGGCCCCGTCGATCACCATCATAGGGTGTTTTTGGACCACGGTCAGCCTTCCGTCCCACCGCGTTCCCAAAAGGCCTTCCCGAATCGCCTCATCGGAAATCCTTATGCCAAGGCCTTTGAGTGCTTCGCAGGCGTCCACCGCGAGAACGGCGTTGTCGATCTGAAACTTCCCTGCAAGACGGATGGTGAGTTTCCCATGTTTTCCATAGTGGAAGGACTGCTTCTCCAGTCCATACTGAACCTTGGTCGCAGCGGACGAACGAGATATGAAAAGGCTTGCGTCCTCTTTTTTTGCCTTTTCCTCGATGACCTTTAGCACTTCCCCTCGCTGTTCCATGCAGACCACGGCAGAGCCTGGCTTAATGATCCCGGCCTTTTGCGCTGCGATCTTTTCGATCGAACCGCCAAGGAATTGCATGTGATCCATGCCGATGGACGTGATGACCTCAAGGAGCGTGCCCTCTATGACGTTGGTCGCGTCCAAAAGTCCTCCCATGCCGCACTCCAGCACGCCAAGGTCACATTTCTTTTTTTGAAAATACCAGAAGGCGAGCGCCGTCTCCACCTCAAAGGGCGTGGGCTGCGGCAAGCCTTCGGAAACCATGGCGTCGCAGGCTTCCTTCACAAGCGTCATGCCCTCTGCCAGCGCCACCTTGGAGATCATGCCTCCATTTACGCAGATCCGCTCGCGATAGTCCCTGATCGTCGGGGAAACATAGCACCCGACGCGATATCCTGCCTTGGAAAGGATGGCGGTAATATATGCCACCGCAGAACCTTTTCCGTTGGTTCCTGCCACGTGGATCCATTTTGTAGCTTTTTGCGGGTTTCCGAGCCTTTTGCAAAGCTCACGGATGGAATCGAGCCCAGGCACGATACCGCGGGACGAAAGCGACCTTACGTATTCCAGCGCCTGTCCGTAATTCATGATCAAACCTCCAAAACATAAACGAATGGGAAACACCTGCAAGGATGTTTCCCATTACTCCTTTAGCTCATGATGTTGTCAAGCTCAGTAAGGTCTCCGGAACCAATGTCAAGCATGTTCACGGTTCTCCTCTTCAGCCTCGCCTCCTCGGAGGTCTTTAAGATAAAGTTTTTCACATCCTTCGAATGCTTGATGTGACTAAGCACAAGCTTAGGATGCGTCGTGTCACCGGTGAAACAGACAACCGTGCCGACGCCAAAGATCCTTTCAAACAAGGTCGCCTCATGCTGAACGTCCTGGATCTTGTACATATAACAATCATTTTCGATCACCTTTAAAAGACCTGACCTGATCGTCAGCACGTCATCCTCAACAATATACTTGGTAAAGGTAAAAGGCAATGCAAAAAAGACCCATCTCTTTCTTTCAACGAAACCCATGATCCATCCCACCTTTCGTAGATTTTCATCCTCTATCATTATACAAAATCGAACAAAAAAGTACAAGTTTATTTTAAAAATACATTGCGAAAGACGTCCAAAAATGGTATGATGACACTAGTGTGAAAAAAAGGAGGAAACCCACGTGACGGCTAAAGAATGTATTGTTGGACGCAGAAGCATTCGTCAGTTTACCGACCAGCCCGTTTCCCACGAGCTGCTTGAAGAGATCATTTCCATCGCTGCTTTCGCACCGAGCTGGAAGAACACTCAGATCACCCGATACGTTGCAGTTGAGGGTGAGGCAAAGGAAAAGCTTTCAAAGCTCACTTCCATTTTCCCCGGAAACACCTCTCGCATGGAGAGTGCTCCCATGGTCGTAGCCGTCAGCGTCGTGAAAGGTCGCTCCGGTTTTGAGCGCGACGGTTCCTTTTCCACCGTCAAGGGTGACGGCTGGCAGATGTTTGACGCAGGCATTGCCACTGAGGCATTTTGTCTGGCGGCATATGAAAAGGGTCTTGGCACCGTGATCCTTGGACTCTTTGACGTGGCGGAAGCAACCGCCCTTTTGGAGATTCCTGAAACGCAAGAATTGGTTGCTCTTATCTGCATTGGCTATCCCGCAGAGAATCCCGACGCACCCAAGCGTAAAACCGTTGCTGATCTGTTAACCTATAAAAGTTGATCAAAAGGGTCGAAGATTTTTATCTTCGGCCCTTTCTATAGGAGGCAAAACACATGAGACATCTAATGAACCCCCTGGATTTTTCCGTAGAGGAACTGGACAAGCTCTTTGATCTGGCAGCCGACATCGAGAAAAACCAGTCAAAGTATGCGCACGCCTGTGACGGCAAGATCCTGGCGACCTGCTTCTATGAGCCAAGCACGAGAACAAGGCTGAGCTTCGAATCGGCCATGACAAGGCTCGGCGGCAGGGTCATCGGCTTTGCTGACGCCAATTCCTCATCCGCTGCGAAGGGAGAAAGCGTATCCGACACGATCCGCGTCATCTCCTGCTATGCAGATATCTGCGCCATGCGCCATCCCAAGGAAGGCGCCCCGATGGTGGCCAGCGAAAAATCACGCATCCCCGTGATCAATGCAGGTGACGGTGGCCACTACCACCCCACCCAGACCCTGACGGACCTCCTGACCATCCGAAACTTAAAAGGACACCTTGACGGCTTTACGATCGGCCTGTGCGGCGACCTGAAATTCGGTCGTACCGTTCACTCCCTGATCAATGCGCTGGTCCGCTATCCCGGGACGAAATTCGTCTTCATCTCCCCGGAGGAGCTTCGCGTTCCGGACTATATCATCGAAATGCTCAAGGATAAGAACATCCCCTACGAGGAAGTGATCCGCTTGGAGAACGTCATGCCAAAGCTCGACCTCCTGTACATGACCAGAGTTCAAAAGGAACGTTTCTTCAACGAGGAAGACTACGTAAGACTGAAAGACTTCTACGTACTCGATGCCGCCAAGATGGAACTGGCCGACAAGGACATGCTTGTGCTCCATCCCCTTCCGAGAGTCAACGAAATCTCCGTAGAAGTGGACGACGACCCCAGGGCAGCCTACTTCCGTCAGGCACAATATGGCGTATACGTTCGAATGGCCCTCATTTTAACGCTGCTTGGGCTTGCCTCATAATGGCATGCAAGACCAGTTGCTGTTTGTTCCCTGAAATCACAAGGAGGATGGATAAGAAATGTTAAACGTAGGTAAAATCGAAGAAGGATTTGTTTTGGATCATATTAAGGCTGGAAAAAGCCTTGCGATCTATGAGCACCTGCAGCTTGACAAGCTCGACTGCACGGTGGCGATCATCAAGAATGCCCGCAGCAACAAGCTGGGCAAGAAGGACATTTTGAAGGTGGAATGCGACATCGACATGCTTGACCTCGACGTGCTCGCCTTCATCGACCACAACATCACCGTGAACGTGATCAAGGCCGGCGAGATCGTGGAAAAGAAAGAGCTTGTACTCCCGAAGCAGATCAAAAACGTGATCAAATGCCACAATCCCCGCTGCATCACCTCGATTGAGCAGGAACTCCCCCACATCTTCGTTCTGGCGGATCCCGAAAAAGAAGTATATCGCTGCAAATACTGCGAAGAGAAATACCGTGAGAACGCTAAATTCTAACCCTTTCTCACAATGACAAAAACAAAAAAGCTCAGCGTCCCGCTTGGGACTGCTGAGCTTTCTTCATGCCAATTAATTAAAACTGATGATCTCATCCTTGGGCGCTTTGGCCTTTTCAATGCTTACGGCATGTAACACAGGGCCTTCGCCGTTATAGTCCTTCCAGAATTCCTTCGAGACGGTTGCCGTCAGCTTGATCCACTCGCGCTCGCGAAGGGACGGCGCACCTGCGAATTCGCAGACATATCCCAAAAATGCCATGTCTTCGGCGCAGCAGGTCATTGCCATTCTTCCGGGCACAAAATAGTTTTCCGGAATGCCCTTGGGCTTTGCCACCATGGCAACAAACTCGATCTTTTTGCCCACGTAGCGCTCCAGATGATCCATGGCGTCCAGATAGAAAATGCCGTAGCCCTTATTGTCCAAGCTGATCACGTCCGCCTTCAGGTCATAAGGGAGATCCTCTTCGAAGATCTCATCAATCTCGCCGTTAGCATCCTCAAAGATCACGTCGGCCTGCGCGTTCACGGCCTTCACGTTCCTCTTGTAAGAATTCAGCTGGTCGCGCACGGTATCACACCTGTTGAAGATGATCATTTCGGACTTGCGGATCATCTCCGCAACCAGGGACTTCATGTTCGTATAATACATGGGGAAGGTGCTTCCGTCGATCACCGTGATCTGCTGTTCGATCTTCCAATGCCAGGGGAGCTTCATGTTTTTGTAGTTCCACATGCCATTGTACTCAATGATGATGCGCTCCGGCTTGTACTTCTTCTCCAGCTCCACCAGCGTGTTCGGATTAAAGTCCTCTTCGTTCTCGATCATTTCAAGAACCGTCCTGCTCTGCTTTAGGAGCCTCGGATCATATTCCTTCTCGCCTTCCTCGCAGACGATCAGAAGCGTCGTTCCGCGGATCTGAAAATACGGCTGGCTCAGCGTAAAGGTGATAAACTCTGTCTTTCCACTTTCCAAAAAACCATTGATCGCATATACGGGTTTCATGTTACGTTCCTTTCTGGGCAATGTCAAAGCGGTGCTTTATTTACGGAACAGCACTGCCAGCTTGTCTTCTTTGAGTTCTGCTCCGATCACGCAAATCTTACCGGTCACGTCGGGCTTGCCGGCACGCACGTAAGGTTCTTCGGGCACGTAATCATAATAGATCCAGGTGCCGTCCTCAGCGGGAACCATGCCCTTCGCACGAAGGATCACGCCATATTCGCCGCCGTCAAGCGCGTGAAGGATGTTCTCAATCTCGCTTGCGGTATATTTATTCGGCGTCTCAAAGCCCCAGCTGGTGAACACTTCGTCTGCATGATGATGGTGATGATCATGATGATGCTCGTGATCATGATCGTGGCAACCACAGGTGCAATCCGGGCCGTGATCATGGTGATGATGTTCATGTTCATCCTCGTCGTCGTGATGGTGATGATGATGTTCATGCTCGTCATCGTCGTCATCATCGTCATGATGGTGGTGATGATGCTCGTGCTCGTCCTCATCGTCATCGTCATGATGGTGGTGATGATGCTCGTGCTCGTCCTCATCGTCATCGTCATCATCGTCGTGATGATGGTGATGGCCGCACTCGCACTCGTCGTCATCGTCGTGATGGTGATGATGGTGCTCATGCTCCTCATGCGCCTTCTCGAGCATCTCTGCGAGCAGGTCCTCTAGCTTGTCCGCGCCTTCGATGGTGTCAAGCACGGCCTTGCCGTCAAGCTGCGCAAGAGGCGTCGTGATGATGGTTGCCTTTGCATTGTGCTCACGGATCAGTGCCACTGCCTCAGCGATCTTTTCCTGGCTCGCCTTGTCCGTACGGCTCAGGATGATGGTTCCGGCATATTCGATCTGATTGATGAAAAACTCACCGAAGTTCTTGATGTACATCTTGCACTTTGTCGCATCCACGACGGCCACGGCACTGTTCACCTGCACGTCAAGATCCTTTGCGACGTTTTCAACGGCCTTAAGCACGTCGGAAAGCTTTCCGACGCCGGAGGGCTCGATCAAAATGCGCTCAGGCGCATAGGTGCTGACAACCTCCTTCAGAGAGGTTCCAAAATCACCTACCAGGGAGCAACAGATGCATCCCGAATTCATCTCCTTAATCTCAATGCCGGACTCCTTAAGGAATCCGCCGTCAATGCCGATCTCACCGAATTCGTTCTCGATCAAGACCGTCTTTGAACCATCCAGTGCCTCTGCAAGAAGCTTTTTGATGAGGGTCGTTTTTCCGGCTCCCAGAAACCCAGATACTACGTCGATCTTTGTCATTTTTCATCAACTTCCTTTCTTCTACTTTCAAAACTCTTCCCATATTTTCTACCAAAGAGCATGGAATGTCAACCCCATTTCCTCTTTTTATTCCTCCAACGCCATCAGGCTAAGAAGCGGTGCCACCGCCACCTCGTCATCATCCGAAACGCCGCAAAGAATGCCGATCAGATGCCCTTTTGCGTCAAACAGCCCGCCCCCGCTCATGCCAGGCTTCGTAACCACGTCGGCCACCATCATGTAAACGCCAAAATCCTCCAAAAGCACGTAATCCTGCAGGAGCATTCCCGCATATGCTTCCTCGCCGACTCCGCTTTTTGAGCCCAGCGCGATCACAAGGTCTCCTTCCTGCACGGCATCATATGCTTCCAAAGAGACGGGCGCGCAGCGATAGTTTTCGCCGTGATCGGTGCCATCCACCACCAAGGCTTCGCGTGCCACAAGAAGGAAAGCTACGTCCTGCTTCTCGGCGCGTTTTATGGAGCTTGTTGCCGTGGCAAAACCGTCCGAAAAAGTGATCTTCACGGAATCCTGCGCATTGTCAAGCACGTGCGCCGCCGTGGCGATCCAGACCGTATTTTCATCTGACTTGTAGATGATCCCGCTGCCGATCAGGTTCCCCGCCTGGATGCGGACGGAGACATTCCCACAACGCTCCTGAAGCCTGCCTGCAGGGTTTTCGGGGTCTTCATCGTCCATCAGCCCTTTTGAGACTGCAATGGGCGTGAAAACGGCTTTCCCCGTCTCGGTACTTTGCTCTTGCACCGGTGCCTCCTTGCTTTGCTCCTGCTCCGCTCCCGTAGTGCTTGGCAAAGAGTCCTTTCCCGCGCAGGAAATGAGAAAAATACTCATTAACAATATGATCGATCTTAAAAGTCCTCGGTTCCTGCCAGTCACGATTATGCCTCTTTTCTCTTTCCTTACAAAAATACCGCACTGAAAGGAAACCTTTCTTTGCGGCATTTTTATAGCGTAAGCAGAACGATAAGCCGGGTTCTGTCGTTGGACGATCATCTATCTAGTACGACTGTTGCCAGCCGCATCAAGCGACCCACCTGAGAACAGGCCGGGCAAGCCTATCGTTCTCTGCTTGGTCTTGCTTCGGATGGGGTTTACATGGCTCCGCCTGTTACCAGACGGACGGTAGTCTCTTACACTGCCTTTCCACCCTTACCTGCGCTTTCACGCAGGCGGTATATTTCTGTTGCACTGGCCTGGGAGTTTCCTCCACCGGACGTTATCCGGCATCCTGCCCTGTGAAGCCCGGACTTTCCTCACCCGCGCTTTCGCGCGGCCGCGATCGTCTGTCCTGCTTACGCCAAATGTCATTATAAACAATTCTTCAAAACTAAGCAAGAAGAAAAGTAATTATTTATACCTTGAAACAGCTTCCTCCCACGAATTCCCTGCAGATGGAATTGTTCGGCAGGTCCTCGCTGGTCACATTCAGGAAATAATCCAGGAACTTCAAAAGCCTTTTGGCCTCGTAATGCTCCATGGTGTTCTTCGGGACCTTGAACAGCAAGGGCTCCGCATATTGCTTCAGCACGGCGAGCTCATAGATCAATGCAGAATTGAAAATGGCATCCGCCTGTTCCTGGAAGGGGAAGATGTTGTTCTCCTCGCCTCTTCGCACGTTGCCCCACATCTGGATCGTGCGCTTTGCGTCCGAACCACGGGTCTTTGCGTCGCGAACAAGCCTGCGAAGAAGACGGCCGTCCGTGGTCGCGATGCGGTTGTGCGCATCCACGTTGATCGACGTCAGCGCGGAAACGTAAATCTTATATTTGCTCTCATCCGGAAGCGCATAGCTCATCTTCGGGTTCAAGCCGTGAATGCCTTCGATCACAAGAATGTCATCCTGACCGAGAGTCATGACGTCGCCGTGGTATTCCCTCTTACCGATCTTGAAATTGAAGGTAGGCATTTCCACCGTCTCTCCCGCAAGGAGCTTCAACATGTCGGTATTGAATTTCTCAATGTCCATGGCGCCAAGGCATTCGAAATCATAGTCTCCGTTCTCATCAAGCGGCGTATCTTCCCTGTTGACGAAATAATTGTCCATCGCGATGGGATGAGGCATCTTTCCAAGGGAACGAAGCTGGATGGAAAGCCTGTGGGACAAGCTCGTCTTTCCTGAAGAGGAAGGCCCCGCGATCATGACAAATTTCACGTTGCCGCGGCTGACAATGTCTCTTGCGATCTCGCCGATCCTGCGCTCCTGCATGGCTTCCTGGATCAGGATCACGTCACTGATGGTTCCTTCGCAGATCTTTTCGTTCAGGTCCCCAACGGTCTCAACGCCCACCTGTCTGCCCCAGGTGTCCGACTCTTTCAGCGTTTCGAAGAGCTTTTTGCGCTCCTCAAACTTTTCCACGTGATCCTGCGTATTTCTCGTGGGCAACAGAAGCATAAAGCCCTCGTCATAAGGGATCACGTCAAACCACTTAACGTAAGATGCATTCGGCATCATATAACCGTAGAAATAATCATAATATCCGTCGCATTCATACACGTTGACGGCTGAGGTCCTGCGGTACTGGAAAAGCTTTACCTTGTCAAACATTTCCTGCTTTTCAAAGATCTCAATGGCCTCATCGATCGGATAAGAACGCTTCATGAAGGGAGCCTTCTTTTGCACAAGCTCCTGCATTCTTTTCTTGATCGCGGCTGCAGTTTCCTTCGTGGCGGGAAATGCCCCTTCCGCGGAGACATAATATCCGTGACCGATCGCATATTCAAAGCGGCTGACTGCTGCCGCATGGCAACCATACAGATCAAAAACCGCCTTCATGAATAGCATGGTCGCCGTTCTGACATAGGTCTTGAAGCCCACGTCGTCCTTCAGGGTAAAAAACTTGATCTCACAAGGTCTGTTGATCCGCTTGAAAAGCTCACGGATCTTGCCGTCCGCAGAAATTGCGGTGATGAGGCGCCCGTCCTTTCCCTGATAAGGCTCGATCAATTGTTCATAGGTCACGCGCTCGGCAACCTGAACATCTTCTCCTTCAATCTTTACCGTAAACATGCCGTCCCCACTTTCTTTACTTATGTATGGATCACTTCACAAGGCTGATCGCCCTTTGAAGGATCTCCCATTCGTTTTCTACCTCTAAAAGCCGGTTCTTTCCATCCTCACTTAGCTGCGAAGCATTCCCTATAAGGCCTTCGCGCACTCCGCCCAGGATCCGCTCCTGCCCTATGAGAAATTGCAATAACACGGGATCCTTAGACTGGATCAGCTTCTCGCCGTATCTGTCATATACCTCAAGATCGCGATCGGAGCATTCCAGACTTATGCCTTTATCCCCGCGGACCACCTTCATCGGAAAATAAAACTTTCCATCCTCCAAAATGGCCCTCTCCTCGGTTACCTGAAATCCGTTATCCCGAAGGAATGCGCGAAACTCGCGCAGTTCCGACTGTGGCTGCAGGATCATTTCCCCAAAGTCTGCCGTCTTTTCCGGATACGCCGTAAGGATCCTTTGCATGAGCTTTCCGCCCATGCCGGCACATACCAGCTTGTCGCCCTCTCTGAGGTGATATGCCTCCAATCCGTCGGAAAGCCTGGTCTCGATCACGCCCTCAAACCCAGCCTCCCTGACATGCTCGCTGGCTGCGGAAAGAGGCCCTTTTCGTACGTCCATGGCAAGCGCTCCTGCCACTTTTCCGGTCTGGACCAGATAAATGTCCAAGAAGCCGTGATCACAACCGACGTCAACCACCCTGCCGCCCGGCGAAAGCATTTCAGCGATTACGCCAAGGCGCTTGGAAAGGACCACGGGCTTTTTCTGCTTAATCAAGATAATCCTTGAGCTTGCGGCTTCTGGAAGGATGACGAAGCTTTCTGAGCGCCTTTGCCTCGATCTGACGGATTCTCTCACGAGTTACGTTGAACTCGGTACCAACTTCCTCAAGGGTTCTTGCACGGCCGTCATCCAGACCAAAGCGCAGACGAAGCACCTTTTGCTCTCTCTCGGTAAGCGTACCAAGCACCTCAACGAGCTGCTCCTTTAAGAGCGTGAAGGCTGCAGCATCAGCAGGTACGGGCACGTTGTCGTCCTGGATGAAATCACCAAGATGAGAATCCTCTTCCTCACCGATAGGGGTCTCTAAGGAAACAGGCTCCTGGCTGATCTTTAAGATCTCACGCACGCGGTCCACGGGCATGTTCATCTCTTCTGCGATCTCCTCGGGCGAAGGCTCGCGGCCAAGCTCCTGCAGGAGCTGACGGCTCACGCGGATCAGCTTGTTGATCGTCTCCACCATATGCACGGGGATACGAATGGTTCTCGCCTGATCTGCAATGGCTCTGGTGATGGCCTGACGGATCCACCAGGTTGCATACGTGGAGAACTTATATCCCTTCTGATAATCGAATTTTTCCACAGCCTTGATCAGGCCAAGATTTCCTTCCTGGATCAGATCGAGGAACAGCATTCCGCGGCCAACGTAACGCTTCGCGATGGATACCACCAGACGAAGGTTCGCCTCAGCAAGGCGCTTTTTCGCGTCTTGATCGCCCAATTCCATCTTCTTTGCAAGCTCGATCTCTTCCTCTGCGGAAAGCAGGGGCACCTTACCGATCTCCTTTAAGTACATGCGGACGGGATCCTCAATGCTGATGCCGTCGGGAATGGAGATGTCGAGGTTCTCCATGTCCACGTCTTCACCGGTCAAAATGATCTCCTCAGGGTCGAGGTCATCCTCTGCGTCCGTCATGCGGAGCACGTCAACGTTGTTGCGCTCCAGAGTGTCCAGAACGCGCTCCATCTGGTCCTCTTCCAGCGTCATGCCGTCAAAGAAATCGCTGACTTCCTGATACTCCAGGATGCTCTTTTTCTTCTTGGCCATGCTGACCAGCTCTTTGACCTTCTCCTCAAATTTTGCTTGTGTGTTTTCGTCCATTTGTGATTCCATCCTTCCTTGGCTTAAGTTTATACTCTTGTTTATTCTATCGAAATATGCAATTTTGAAAGTTCCATAAGTGCCTTCTTCGCCGCGAACACCTTGCTCACGGCCTCGATGTCACGCTGATCCTGTTGTTGCTTAAAGTGCTCATAGCTGTTTTTCTTTACGGCATACAGGACGTCTTGCAGTGCCCTTTCCTTTTCCTGCGATGTTTCCATGACCGGCAGCACCTCGTAGAACAGCTCTGCGGCTTCCTTTTGCTGCTTTTCATCCTCAAAGGTATTGATGACGTCCGCGGCCTGGAACTTGCCCTTCCCGATGGCCGCAAACATGCGCTCGGCCACCTGCCTGTAAAGGTCCTCCGTGAAATCCTCGGCGGTGATGTACGGCTTTATCTTGTCGTAGATCTGAGGATAATCCGCGATCCACGTGATCAGGAGCTTTTGCGCCCTCTTGCCGCCTTCCGGCACCTTATCCTTAGACTGTATGCCGCTCTTGGGCCGCTCGATCGGTTTTACCGTCGCCGCGCTTCCTGCGTAGCTGATCACAAGCTTTCGAAGATTCTCAACACCGATATAATATTTCTCCGCAATGGCCTGCAGGTAATTTTCCCGCTCCACTTCTTCCTCAAAGGAACAAAGCTTTTTGGCGATCTCGCGGTGAAATTTCGTCTTTTCCTCCGGATCCTGCATCTGGAAGTTGCTTTCCATCATGCGGATCTCATAGAAGAAGCTGTTCTCCGCCTGATCGATCCGCTCCTGAAAGGCTTCTTTGCCAAGTGCCTTCATGAATTCATCCGGATCCTTGTGTGGCCGCATGTTGATGACCTTCGCGGTCAGTCCTTCTTCCCGTAGGATCCCGATGGCACGAAGGGCTGCCTTCACGCCTGCGCCGTCGCTGTCATATGCGAGGAGCACTTGATCCGTATAGCGATGGAGCAGATGCGCCTGCTCCGGCGTAAATGCGGTTCCCAGGGATGCCACGGCCTGCGTAAAACCTGCCTGATGCATGGCGATCACGTCCATGTAACCCTCGCAGAGGATCATGTTGCCCGCCCGCGCCGTTCTCGCGTAATTTAGTCCATACAGGTTCCTTCGTTTATCAAAGATGTCCGTCTCCGGCGAATTCAAGTACTTTGGCTCTCCGTCCCCCATCACGCGACCGCCAAAGCCGATGACGCGATGATTGATGTCTTGGATCGGGAACATCACGCGATTCCAGAACTGACAGGAAAGGCCGCGTTTCTCTGAATGCGTTGCGAGCCCCGCGTCACGGATCTCCTCGTCCCGATAGCCCTTTTGATGAAGATATGCCACCAGCTCTCCGCCATTGATCCCCGCAAAACCGAGCCCAAATTTCTTCATGGTCTCGTCCGTCAGCTGGCGTTTTCGAAGGTAGTTCAGCCCAACCTCCCCGTGGGGATTCTTGCGAAGCTGATAATAAAAGTACGTCGCGGCATCCTTGTTCAGGTCAAGGAGCCTTTGCCTGCGGTTCGCCCTTCTTTTTTGCTCTTCGGTATATTCCACCTCAGGGAGGTTCACGCCTGCGCGGTCTGCCAAGGCTTTGACCGCCTCAGGGAAAGAGTAATTCTCATACTTCATCAGGAACGTGTAAACGTTCCCGCTTTCCCCGCATCCGAAACAGTGATACATCTGCTTGTTTTCAGAGACGGCAAAGGACGGCGTTTTTTCGTTATGAAAGGGGCAGCATCCCCAATGATTACTGCCCTTTTTCTTTAAGGTTACGTATCCGGAGATGACACCCACGATATCATTTTTTTCTCTGACTTCTTCTACGATCTCATCCGAATAGTACATTTGACCCCTCTTGTTTGCTTATATCTGCCAAGATTTCGGTATAAAAATCGACTCATACAGGGAGATGGCGTAGCGATCGCTCATGGCACCCACGAAATCGCAAACGACCTGCTCCTTGCGCTCTCCCTCGGAGATCAGGTTCCTAAACTCTTCCGGGAGCAGTTCCAGGTTCTTGAGATAGTAAGAATACAGCGTCTCCATCAGGATCTCCGCCTTCTTCTCCTCCGCCTTAGCCAAGGGATTCGTGTAAACCCGCTCAAACATAAAGGCACGGAGCTTTTTCATGGCGTCTGCCACGGTATCGCTCATCACGATATCATCCTTGTCCATGCTGTTGGTCACAATGTCATGGATAAAGCGGTCAAGACGCGCTCCCGGCGTGTTTCCAAGGACTGCGCGGATGTCCGCCGGCACGTCCATCTCGGTCAGGATCCCGGCGCGAACGGCATCGTCCATGTCATGGTGGATGTATGCGATCTTATCCGAAAAGCGCACCACCTTGCCCTCCAAGGTGTGCGGATTGCCGCTGGTCTGGTGATTCAGGATGCCGTCCCTGACCTCAAAAGTCAGATTCAAGCCCTGCCCGTCCTTCTCAAGGCGGTCCACGGTACGAACGCTCTGGATCGAATGCTCAAAGCCCAAGGGGCAAACCCGGTTCAGCGCACGCTCACCCGCATGTCCAAAAGGCGTGTGCCCAAGGTCATGCCCAAGGGCGATGGCCTCCACCAATTCCTCATTAAGTTTCAGTGCCTTAGCAATCGTTCTGGCATTCTGTGAAACCTCCAGCGTGTGCGTAAGGCGCGTGCGATAATGATCCCCTTCCGGCGTAAGGAACACCTGCGTTTTGTCCTTGAGCCTGCGGAATGCCTTACAGTGAATGATCCTGTCACGATCCCTCTGGAATACGGGGCGGATGTCACATTGCTCCTCGGGCTTTAGCCTGCCCTTGGAATTCATGCTCAGGGATGCATAAGGGCTTAAATAAGCTTTTTCCCACTGTTCAAGGTTTTCTCTAATGGTCATGAACTTGTCCTTTCTGACGCTTTGCGTCCACGTCCTCCTTAAACCTTTCAAAACTCACCCTAGGTTATATATTCTGCGACATTCCAAAAAATCCTTTTTTGAAGGTCAAAAAACTTCGGCCCCCAAAATGAGCCGAAGTTTTCGTCTGCTTATCAAGCATGCTGTCAGATTGAATTCGTATAGACTTAAAAATGCATGAGGTCGTCCACAATGAATTCCACGCATTTGTCCATGGCCTCATATGCCGTCTTGAAGGGAGCCATCTGGAACACGTGCCACATGCCCTCAAACACGTCAAGCCGCACCTTCACGCCAGCTTCCTCCATGCGCGATGCCAGCTTTTTGGAATCGCTGAGCAAGATCTCATTGGATCCTACCTGGATATAGGTGGGCGGAAAGCCCGTAAAGTCGCCAAAAAGCGGTGAGATATAAGGATTCTTGAGGTCTTTCTTTCCTGCGTAATCCGAGATCATCTGCTCCAGATAAGGAATGCTCAGCACAGGATCCATGTCGCGACGTTCCACATAGGATTCGCCCGAAAACGTCATGTCCGTCCAAGGGGACATGAGAACCAATCCCTTGGGCAGGAATCTTTTTTGCTCCTTGAGCTTGAGCACCAGAGCCAACGCCAGGTTGCCGCCGGCCGAATCACCCGTGATGATCACGTCGCGCGCGCCATACCCCATCTTCATCAGATAATCCCATACCTTCATGGCATCCTCAAGCGCCGCGGGAAATGGGTGCTCCGGCGCAAGGCGATAATCGAAGCTTAAGACCTCCATGGCAGTGTACGAAGCGAGCTTTGCGGTCAGCGTTCTTGCATAAAGACTGCTGCCCGTGGAAAAACCGCCGCCGTGGCAATGCAGGATCACCTGCTTATGCACGTGAGCACGGTTTAAGCTCACCCACTCACACTTCATGCCCTTGATCTCAAGGGGCTTAAAACTGATCTCTTTGACTCTTTTATAAAGCTCCCCGATCTGATCCTGGGACTGCCTGTGTTTTTCGATGTCTGGCTTGTCCACCATGCCATGTGCCAGCCGGATCAGCCGCATCAATCTTTGATTCGCTTCCATCAGAAATGCAACCTCCTTCTTACCTCATTGCGGAGTCTCCTCCTCGAGAGCGTCGTAATGATGGCAATGTCCATGATCACGCAGACCGTCAGCACCACGGCCGACCAACCAAGCCCAACGGGCACGTCGCGGAAAAGATCGATGACGATCTCATAACTCACGCAAAGGATTGCCAGCGCCGTGAAGAAATATAGTCCTCTGGCAAGGATTCCCTTCAGGAATTTGCGAATGGCGACCGCAAACAGCTCCACCACCACGGTCGTGCAGACGACCAGCGGAAGACCCAGGCCCCAAAGCCAATGATATTTATCGATCATTCTGGCGATCAGATAAAGGTAAAGTGCCATTGCGGCGCCATCCAAAAGAATATACAGATAGGGGGTAAGCTTTGGATAGATCGCGGCGGGCACCAAGATCACCCACAGGAGCACGCACGCGCCGATCACGGCCAGGGACCAAAGGTTGTGACGAAATGCCAGCCAGTTTAAGATGCCGCAGGTCACTGCCGTCGCAAGGCATACCATCGAAACAAGCCAGCCGAAATCCGCCCTTTGGATCTCCTCGACCTGCGCCTTCTCCTTGGGGAACGGCGGGATCAGGTTATCTTTTTTGATCTCATTGGGATTGATCACCGGCGTGTTGCAAAGAGGACAATTCTTTGCGGTTGCGTCCAATTCCACCCCACAATTCACACAATATGACATCGCTTTTCCCTCCTTAGCTTTCCGAAGCTTCCGGAATCTCGCGGTTGCTCTCAACCTTCACGTGAATGCCGTCCTTTACGAGTTTGCGGAAGAAATACCGCTCCACGTCCGCTTCCACGATGCTGCTCGCGAAATTCACGGTCAGCACGTCGCCAAATGAAATGATGGCGCAATTGGTACGACTCGAAAAGGGCTGACCCATGCATATGTCGATCCTTTCAATGTAAGGCCGCATGCTCTCGTGAACGTTTAGAGCTCCCATGTTGGTCAGGCCTGCCGAGGAATTTCGGTCCTGCACCTTCGTGTAGAACTGTCGCACCACAAAGTCCTTAAGGAACAACGGTACGACGCGGATCAGCGGATGACTTTGCGTCCTCGCATTAGTCGTGATGTCAGCACGAAGGAACTTATCGTTTACGTAATAACGCATGTAGTGATGCACCTGCGCCACGATTTCTTCGAAGGTATATTCCCCAAGCCTTGGATCCACGCCGGGATAGATCATGGTGATGAAATTTCGCAGGGTCTTGGACGGGAAGAACCTTCTTAGGTTTACCGGCATTGCAATCCGGACGGGCTTCACGTGAAAGCGCTTGTCCTTCGCCTGCTTCTTTAGCAGGGCATACAAAAGCACGGCGTTGAAATACTCCGTGATGCTGCATTGATACCGCTTGCTCACTGCCGCCACCTCGGAGGTGGACATGATGCCGTCGATGATGTTCAACGTGTAAAACGGCTCCTTCGTGCCACGGATGCGATAGGTCTTTTCTCCGGGGCGCGGCGGGCAGATCTTCGAGTTTGCATAACGCATGTAAGCGTCCTCAAGCTCCTCCGGATCAGGCTTCTCGTTCACGTCGAGCACAAAACCGCCGTTTTGGATCTCCGTATGTCCTAAAAGCCTTAAGTACTCCGCCGTCATCGTCATGAGCACGCACATGCCGCCCGTGCCGTCGCCCAAGCTGTGATGCGCCTCCAAGGAAATGCGGTTGTGATAATAATATACCCGCAAAAGATACCGGTTGTTGGCCTTAAAGCTCATGGGCTGGCAAGGGTTTTTCACGTCCGGCGTGACAAAAGGACCGGGACGATCATTGGGTTCCAGGTAACGCCAAAAAAGGCCTTTCCGAATGGCGGCCTTGTAGGTTGGGAATCTTGGCAGCGTGACATCAACTGCCTGCTGTAGAAGGTCCGGATCGACCTCCTCCTTTAACAGCACCGAAAGTCGGTAGGTCGATGAGAAATCGCGCCTTTGCAGCGTGGGATATACAATTGCGGATAGATCCAGTTTATACCATTCCTTGTGATCCGGCATGGAGTGCCTCCTGATATTTCCTGCAAGGATAGTATACTATTGTGCATCATTTATTGCAATCTTTTTAAAGGGCATCTCATTCCATGCCCTCGAGTTTCATGCTCTGATCGGCAATGATCTTGTTGATCTCTTCCAGCGGCACGTTCGCCAGGAAAGCGTCATAAACCTCCAGCACGTAAGGATTTGTCGGCTCATATCCGCCGCAATTCCTGATAATGCGGTTATCCTTGTCATATAAATAAATGTCCAGGTCTCGCCCGTCGCACATGTTCTCGTCCATGCCGGGATCGATCATGAACAGCCTCTCAAAATCAAGGGCTTTTTCAATCGTGTCATACTGCTCCTTCATGAGCTTCAGCCTGGCGATCTCCTTCTCATCTGCACCATAAGTGCCTTCCATCCTTGTGGGCATGAGAATGATCGCCTCTCTGTTTTTCGTGATGATCACGTCCGCCCCAAGGCGCCAATAAGGATTCGGTCCTTCGTTCCTCCCGCAGGAAAACCCGATCAGATAATCCTCCGAAAGCTCAGGAACGCCAGTCAAAAACTCCTCGATGGTGTGGGCGGTCGTCCGGTCCCAAGTATATGTCATAAACTGACTCGCGCCATGCTTTTTTGCGATCTCGGCAATCTTCTCCCTCGAATCCGCCTTGCCGCGCTGATTCACTTCGTGGTTCCACTTCGCAGAGCCCCAAGAAACCGTGGTGGAGGTCACGTTGACATATTTGTAGCCCTCATCCGTACGATATACGTAGGTTTCATAGGTCCTCTCTCCAACGCCTCCGTGCAATACGGCATAATATCCATTCGCAATCTCATTTCCGCCATTTGTCTTTGCGCCCAGCATTCCAAATGCCGCAAAAAACACCGTGATCAATTGAATAATACCCTTCATGTGATCGCCCTCCCGTCCTTTCTGATAAGATAGACGAAGTTTTTCCCAAAAGGTTCCCGGAAATCACAAAAAAAGAGAGCAAATCATTTGACTTACTCTCTTACGATTCGTGCAGAAAGAGGGACTTGAACCCTCATGGTGTTGCCACCACACGGACCTGAACCGTGCGCGTCTGCCAATTCCGCCATTCCTGCGAACAAAATGTATTATATCTTGTCGCCGCGGAAAAGTCAACACATTTTTTTATGGATTTAGCGCGAGCTCAGAGCACTTTCGATTGACCGTGCCGCCTCTAGCGTTTCGTCCTCAGAAGTGGAGTTGAAATAATAGGCCCGATCCGCCGTTCTGATCATGATATAGTTCTCGTTTGCCCTCCAAAGGAAGACGGAGCAACCACTCTCCTCCTCCACGAAAAACTTACCCTTGAGCATGTTCGGCATGCCAACGCCTGCGATCCTGGCCATGTGAAGCTCCGAAAGCTTGTCACCCTGCGAGAACTCCTGAATGTCGTTTACGTCGATCACGTACTCATCCCAGAGCTGATGGCAGATCACCTTGCCGTCTTTTACGTAAACCTTAAGCGGCGTCGATTCCATCATGCCAAGGAACACCACGGCAACAATCGTTGCAACGATCGCAAGGGCTGCAAAGACATAGATCAGCTTACCCATGGGATGCGCCAGATTGATCGTACCGCCCACGCCCACACGCTTTTCCACGTTGAGGCGTTTGTCATTGGGATTGCAATAGATCATGCCGGCGATCCAGAGGTCGTCATCATCCTCAAGCATCGTCATCTCTTTCTCATAACGCGCCTCGATCTTCTTCTCGCGAACGACAAACAGAGCAACGGCAGAAAGGAGAAGGATCATGTAAACGGCCAGCGCGATCATCACCAGAAGCTCCTCAGTGATAAAGTAAAACGATACCATCCACAAAACCATGAATACGAAATTCACCCAAAGAAAGATCACAAACATGTCGGCCATGTTCTTTTTCTTAGCACGGTTATAATTTGCATTGATCGCGCTGTCAGCGGAAACAACCTCATTTTTCACTCGGTCCAGGATAACTGCCAAAACACAAACCAAAACGGCTATTGCGAAGAACATTGCTGCCATGCCGGTGAGCATGAAAACGCCGACGAACCAGTTGTTGCCAAAGGGAATGACCTTGAAATCCACCAAAAGCGCGAATATAACGACACCAAAGCTAAGCAGCGTCGGGATACAAACATTCGCAGGACGGAGCGCATGTACGGCGCTTGCATTGCTAAGGTCCGTATAGGTCACGCCTGCCTCACTCTTGATCCCAAGACTCCTCTTGAGCGCCTTCATCTCCTTGTTGCCAAAATAATACGGAACAACAAGTGCCACAAGCGCGATCATGATAAAGATCGTCCAGATTGCCGTTTGTACGGTCACGCCTTTTAAGAGCAGGAACAACGCGGAGAGAATGGTAACGACGATTGCAATGCCAAGTGCCTGTGTATGGTGCTTTTTCACAAGTGCTTCCACCTGCTGTGCCGTCTCACCCTCCTGAAACTCACTGCGGTTCTTGACACCGAATACCAATTTCTTTTCTTTCCATTTTGCGGGATAGATCTGAAAAAAATAGATCCATGTCGTAGGAACCAGACAAAGAAACATGATCAACCCAAAAAAGAACATCATCGTTTTCCCCTCCTATCTTGTCGCCCCATAATACTCTTCCACCAAAGAGAGGATCTCCGACTTTGGCACCCCGGAGATCCGTGCTTCCGAGACAATGCGCCGAAGCTCCGTCTTGTTGGCTTCCGGGATGCTTGCCTGCTTTTGGATCTCCATGCGCACGCGCGCACCGTTTTTGCGATCCGTCATAATATACCCCTCCGTCTTTAGAAGCTGGTAGGCCTTACTCACCGTCATGGTATTGATCCCCATCTCCAAAGCCAGTGCACGCACAGTCGGGAGCTGTTCCCCGGCGGCAAGCTCGCCGCCGGAAATCCCCATGACGATCTGATTGCGGATCTGCATATAGATCGGAACGTCCGATAATTCATTGATTCTAATGATCATTCACCTTCACCTCTATTACTTTTCTTCGCCTTCAACGAAAGGATAATTACCAAAAGTAGCATCGGGATCGCGCTGATCATACCGATATACGCCGGTCCAAAGATGATCATGTCATAGTTTTCAACCTTGAGCATGTATGCAAAAATCGTGAATGCATTGACGGAACCATGCATCAACGCCGGCAGCCAGATGCACTTGGTCTTGTCGTAAACATAATCGATCAGGATTCCGAGTGCAGCGGCGCTGATACAGAACACGACAGGTCCAAGAACGGGTGCGCCAAAGTATTCCTTGCCATATTCATAACCTGCCAGGATCATGCAAGGCCAATGCCATGCGCCCCAAAGGACACCGCCAACAATGCGTCCCTTCGTCACGCCGAGTTTTTCCTTCAGATAGGGATACATGGCGCCTCTCCAGCCAACCTCTTCTCCCAAGGCCAAGAACATGTTAAAGAAGGGAGCCCAGGTGACTGACTGGATAATGCTTGAGATCATGTATGTCTTTATCGTCATCCCCTGCGCCTCGAGCAGTGCCAGAGCACCAGTCGCTTCCAAATTCTCTTTGATGATCGTAAACTCCGGATCATAGGTGTTCGGGAAGATCAAAAAGAACAGACCGCCACCGAGCAAGCTCAAAAGAACGGGAACGTAAAGGGCAAAGAAGATAAAGCGGATCTTTCCCTTCAAATGCGGCACCCACCCCATGCCTTTCAGCGGGATCCTTGCGATCAACACGCTCAAAAACGGCACGAACATACAAGCCATCATGATATACTGGAAGTAATTTATGGCAACAGTACTCGTTATGGTCTCGGCGATCCAGCCAAGGCCGAACGCCATGATCATGTAAATGATAAATTGTTTTTTCGTAGTATTTCTAGCTTCCATAACCCTCATCCTTTCTGAATGTATCACATTGCACATTTGTTGTCTTGTTTGTATTGCTCCTTGTAATACATATAATACATTGAAAGGATGAAGTTGTCAATAGGTTTATTTAGATTCTTCGTTTTGCTTCTTGTGGATGTTGTCGATGTCCTCGGTGCTTCCGCCGCCGTCATCGTTCGGGTCGCGGAACTCACCCTTTTCCACGAGTCTTAGGAACGCGTCCACGACATCCGCCGTAAGCTGCGTGCCCGACACTTCCTCGATGATGGAGACCACCTTATCGAAATTCATACGCTTTCTGTAAGGACGGTCCGAATACATGGCATCGAACGTATCTGCCACGGCAATGATCTGCGCCACTCTCGGAATGTCCACGCCCGTAAGGCCCTGTGGATATCCCTTACCGTCCGGTCTCTCGTGATGAGATCTTGCACCAACAGCCAGCTCAGGCATGATGCTGATCTTTCGAAGTGCTTCATATCCCAGCGCGGAATGCGACTTGATGACGCCAAACTCCTGATCGGTCAGCTTCCCCTGCTTGTTCAGTACCTCAGGCGGCACGCCGATCTTTCCTATGTCATGCAAAAGAGCGATGTTACGGAATTTCTCCACCGTCTCTTCGTCATATCCCAGCTCCTTGGCAAGCATGACGGTATATTCTGCCACTCTTGTCGAATGACCTCTGGTATAGCGGTCCTTCATATCGATGGTCATTGCGAAGGCTTCCGTGATCTCACGGATGAGGAGTTTGTCCTCTTCCTGCTTCTTTAAGAGGGCCTTCGTCTTCTTTCGAACATAGCGGATCACGATTTCCGCAATGATCAAAATGATCAGAAGCACGCACAGCAGCATAAACCACCACTGCTCGTACACGGCCTTGGTCTTGACGATCTGCACGGAAAGCTCCGATCCGTTCTGCCCGCTGTTGTCCTCCAGGTGCATCACGAAGGTGTAGGTTCCTCCGGACAGGTTGGTGTAGTCAACCGCGCCAAACTCGCTTCGCTCCACCGTCGTCTTTTCTCGATCAAACCCTTTCAGATAATAGGTTACGCGAGGATTCATCAAGGTATATACATATGCAAAGCCGCAAATGGTCAGCTTCTTCGTCTTTGAAGGGATGGTGATCGTTCCGTCCTTATCCGGGTAAACCTTAACACCATCCGCCTCCATGTAAGGAACAGCTAGTTTAATGGCGTTCACGTCCTCAAACTCATTTTCAATATTCACTCGGATCACGCCCGCATTGCCGGCGATATAAAGGTCTCCGTCTGCCGTCACGTCATTGTAGGAGTTTGCGGTACTCACGCTGGAGAGTCCGTTCGCCCTACTGTAATACAGACAATTGATCTCTTCGTTCTCGATCAGTTCGTCTGCTGAGACCACGTAGATGCCGTTACTGCTCAAAATCCAAAGTTCTCCCTTGGAGTTTTCCACGATGTCGAAATTGTTTGGATATGGGAATTTCCGGATCGTAACGACATTGTAATCTTCCGTGAGATATCCGAGGGCATTACTGGTCACGATCCAATAAACATCCTTTAGCCTGCTCTTTTTAATGCGCATGACAACGCCGGAGGAAAGACCGTTATCCGTGCCGACGTGAATCGTCTTCGTACCTTCGCTGATATAGATGCCGTCGCCATCCGTCCCCATGATCACCTCGTGGTTTTTCCCTTCGGCCACGGTCAGGATTTCCGTGTTGCTGATACTGGCTGACTCGTCGTAAACCTCCGTGATCTTGTCTCCAAGGATCACTGCCACGCCTCCCGTGCACGCCACCATCATGCTACCGTCTGACTTTTCCTCAGCCACGCGCACACGGTTCGAAGGCATGCCGTCATCAAGCGTAAAACACATGACCTTTCCGTCTGCATAACGGATCAGTCCGTAATCGCTGTAGGTGGATATCCAAAGCTGATCCTTGCTGTCCCTTGTAATGGCACGGATCCTGACGCCTTTTAACATCTTGATCAGATCCGTCTGCTTCATGTCAACTCCAGATGCCGTAACAGCCTGTTTCAGCGGCAGCATTGTCACGATCAGATTCGGATCGGTCACGATGAGCCCTCGGTCCGTCCCGACAAAAAGCCTGCCCTTCAAATAGCAGGTCGTATTTACGACTTCATCCGGAATGTCATAACGATCAAAGATATCCATGAACTGATCAGGAACAATCTTCATCACTCCCTGACGTGAGGAAGTGAACCAAAGATTGCCTTGGTAATCCGTGATCACGTGCTCGATGGAATTGTTCAGCGGAATGTTCTCAAGCTTCCTGCATCTTCCGTTTTCAACGATCCCGACGCCATTGTCGGCACAGATCCATACCTGATCTTGAAAGCATTCAATGTCATTGATACAGGAAAGCGGCGTAGCATTAATAAGCGTCGCCGTCCGCATGCCGTCCGAAAGCGTTCCGTAATAAAGCCCTGAATGCTGAGTTCCGAGATACAGATACCCCGGCTTTTGGGGATCCGGATAGATTGCGTGGATGTCTCTGATCCCCATCTTGCTGCCTTCGTAATTCGCAGTAACCGCTCCGTCCTTCATGGTAAAGATGTTACCTTCCTGCGTCAGTCCGTAGATCAGCCCGTCCGCCCCCCTGCGAAGCATGCGTATATATTCCTCGTTGACCTGTGGTTCATCCACCGTCCTTAAATGCATGCTCTGGTCCACGAGAGCTATGCCATGCGTCGTGGCAACATACACGTTACCGCTTTCATCCTCCTCAATGGAACGCACGGATGCGGATTTAAGACCTTCCTTCTTTCCAAAATGCCACTCCCTGCCCTGATGCTGTACATAGACGCCGCTGTCATTGGTTCCGATCCAAAGCTTGTCCTTGCTGTCCACAAAAAGGCTTACGACACTCGCAATGCCCGTCGTGGAATCCATTCGTTCAAACGTGTTGCCGTCGTAACGGATCAGACCACTATAGCTCCCGATCCAAAGGAATCCCTCTGAAGTCTCCACGATGGAATTAGCTTCAGAAGTGGGCAGTCCGCTCATGTTATCATAAAGGATCGTGGCAACGCCCTCGCTTCGTCCCGTCGGATCCACGGTGATCTTATGCCCCGCGGCCCTTCCCACGTCCTCCACGCCCTTGTCGGCAAGGACACTGGCAGGCCAAAAAAGCTGTCCTGCCACTATAACAGCCATGACTGTCGCAAGCCATCTTCTTGTCCATTCACGAGCCAAGCCTCTCCCCTTCATAACAAAGCCTCCGTTCTAAACAAAGCCTCCGTTCTAAACAAAGCCTACCTTTTTTCACGAAGATCATACCCTGCGTCTTCATCCATCATGCTTACCATGATGTTAGCAAATTTCGGATCAAATTGCGTTCCGCTGCACTTAAGGATCTCCTGCTTCACCTTATCCTGCGGTATCACGCCACGATAACTCCTGTAGCTCGTCATGGCATCATATGCATCCGCAACCGCAATGATCCTTGCGGCCTCAGGGATCTTCTCTCCCGCAAGTCCGTCCGGATATCCCTTCCCGTCATACCTTTCATGATGCCACCTTGCACCAGTCGCAAGGCTAGGCATCTCCTTGATATTGCTAAGGATGCGATAGCCAACCACGGGATGACTCTTGATCTCCTCATATTCCTCATCGGTCAGCCTTCCGGGTTTGTTGATCACCTCGTCACGGATGCCGATCTTACCTACGTCATGCAAAAGTCCCATCATGTAAATGTCGGACTGCTCCTGCTCATCATAACCATATCTTCTCGCGATCTCGCGGGAATATTCCGCAACTCTGCCCGAGTGACCGTTGGTGTAGGAATCCTTTGCATCGATCGCATCGGCCAGGGAACGAACGACATGAAGGAACAGGTTCTTGTTCTCTTTGGTCTTTTTGTCCACCTCACGTGAAAGGTTCTTTTGCAGGCGGACCATCTCGAGGATCCTTGAAACGCGCATCATCAGGATCTCAGGGACGAAAGGCTTACGGACAAAATCCTCCGCGCCCAGCTCAAGTCCCTTCTTTTCGGACTCCATGTCGTCATTCGCCGTAAGGAATACGACGGGAATGCCCGCAACGTCCTCTTCCATCTCCATCAGCTTGGCTTTCGTCTCGAAGCCATCCATCTCAGGCATCTTAACGTCCAGCAGGATCAGGTTCGGCCTGCTGTCCTTAAGGAGTTCCAAAAGCGCCTTGCCAGACTTAAGGGCCGTCACGCGCATATTATTCTTGCTCAGCACGTGTCCTGCAAGCTTTAAGTTGGAGATGTCATCGTCAACGACAACGATCCAGGGTACTTCGTCCGTTCCCCGCTTCATTTCGTCGGAATGCATGAATTCGACTTCATAGGAAACAGAGATCAGATCCGCATTCTTTTGGTTCCAGCTGCGGAGGATATGACCGATCACCTGCGTCACGGCATCCTCACGAATGTCCGTCAGGAATACGAAAACCTGATTGCTTTGATACTGCATCACAAGGTCGCTCTTTCTGAGCGCGGCCTTGACATATGCGCAAAAGCGGTCACAGTTTGCAGCGAATTGCGCTTCACTCTGCTCGCCGATCGGCGTAAGGGAAAGGAAAAGCTTGCAGGCCTTTTTCCGATAGCGGATCAAGTACCTTGTCACAAAACGATAAACGTGAAGGAACGCTTCCCGGTCAAGCTGTAATGCGGAATCAGATGCGTCCCGCTGCTCGAGGATCGCATTCAGGATCGCAAGATTCAGCGGCTGATCGTCCTCCACATGGCTTACGGGAAATGAAGGTACGGACGCCATCATCGGCTGATCATCATCCGCCCTGTGCTTCTCTCCTATGACACGATCGATCCTTTCCACGAAATCCGAAGGCTCAAACGGTTTTTTGATAAAATCGGCCACGCCCATTTCCTTGGCGCGTTCCATCACCTGCGGATCATCATCTGCGGTAAGAAAGATCACGGGAAGCTCTTTCCTTCCAAGCTCTTTTTCAAGCTCCCTAAGGCGCTTCAGCGCCTCGAAGCCATCCATCTCCGGCATGCGAACGTCCAAAAGGATCAGATCCGGTTCATTGCTCCTTACGTAATCCAATAGCATCTGTCCGGACTTCATCGCCGTGACTCTTTTTTTCGACTTGCTGAGAATATGCCCAGCCATTTTTAAGTTCGTGGTATCATCATCTACCACAACAATCCAATCCGTCATTCTCTCTCCTTAAGTGCTTCATTCGAATAAATATCATGAAAAATATATCACGTTTTGTCCTCTTTCGCAACAATCGGCAGGTGCTCCAGGTAGAGCTCTACCATCAAAAGATAGATGCAAAGATTCTCCCAGATAAAGATGGTGTCGTCAAACCATTTCCAGTTTAAGAGGAGCAACGCAATGATGAAACAGACCGCATATGCAAAGGTAATGGCCGCAAAGATCCAAGGTCCTTTGCGCTTGATCAAAAACAGATTGATCAAAAACGTGAAGGACGCGGAAAACATCAGACCATACGCAAAACCAAGATGAACGTTTGTCACCTTTTCACTCCAGTCATCGTTGCAGGGAAAGATCGAACACCCCCACACACAGAAGAACACGAAGAAATAGGTAATTTTTTTCAATAACGGCATCGGCGTTCTGTAGATATAGATCACAAGGATCGTAAACATCGTAGTTGCGCAGAAAAAGTAAAGTACCGCCGTCCATACCCGAAATCCGATGTAGGCTGAGATTGTTCTGCCAAGGTCATACCGATGGAGCCCGATCAGCCATGCGGAAAGGACGATCACAAGCGACGCAGCGGTGTAGATCGCACCCGAAATGATCACCGGTCGTCCGCCCACGAAGATCTTCTTTGACAATTCCTTCATCTTGCTCCCCCTCAAACATTGTTTTGTAAGGTTTTTCATGCATTCATATTATACTTCATCGCCGCCCGAAATTCAATCATTGGATGTGCTTTGCGAACACACGTTCCGTGGTTGTCTCGGGTGGTTTTGAGCCCATATCTAGCGGTTGACTTTTTAGAACATTTGTTCTAAAATGAAATCAAGATAGAACAAAGGTTCGATTCAAAAAAGGAGGTACTCCATGAACGATTATGAGATCATTGCAGTGGATTTTGACGGCACTCTCTGCTACAGCAATTGGCCTGCCCTGGGCGAGCCCAACGTGCGTCTGATCGAGTACCTTAAGAATTGGAAAAAGAAGGGAAATAAGCTGATCCTCTGGACCTGTCGCGCAGGCGAAGCACTTGACATGGCGGTCAACTGGTGCGGCGAACAGGAACTGGAATTTGACGCCATCAACGACAATCTTCCGGAAATCGTTGAAAAATACGGCAACAATTCCCGGAAGATCACCTGTGATTATTATATTGACGACCGCGCCAAGTTGCCGGAAATGGTCTGCTGCTGAGCAGAGCCTGCGGCGAGCCCGTCGCCCTGGCTGGCGCCGTCTGATTTATGACGAATGGGCCATGTCGTAACGCCCTTTCATGAATTCGCGCACATTTTTAGATTCTTCCAGATCGATGGGGAATCCAAAGTAGTTCGCCACATAGATTGACAATTCTTCAAAATAGTCATACATGCGGAAAAGCTTCTCCCACATGTCTTCATAGGTTCCATTGGCAAAGATGCCCGCGAACCTCTCCATTTCCTCTTCTGAGATGAAACGTTTTAAGTACTTTAGGTTCATTCCGGTGGATACGTCAAATCCGTGATCGATCCCGACCTTCCAACGGATCATCTTGCGGAACATGTCCATCATGTATTCTTCCATGGCACGCTTTGCATAGTATAGCTCATGCCTGCAAAGCCCCTTTGTCACGTAATTGCTGATCCAGCGGAATTCATTCACCGTGTTGAAAAATTCAAACTCACTCGGCTTCTTGATGGAGAATACTTCCTTGGACGTAATGTCCTTCAGTTCCGTGAAATGATCCTTGTTGATCAGCACGGTCCTCGGCTCCGCAAAGCTCTCCTGCTCTTTGATCTTGCTGACGTCGACAAAGGTCAGGTCGATCCTGTTGCCGTCCTTATATTGCGTGAGATACGCAAAGTTCTCCCGGCCCTGATAATCATAGGGCTCGGCGTAGTAATCATCTGGCATCTGCATGATCAAAATGTCGCCAAAACGCTTCATGTAATCATGATCTTTTGAAAACTCCCGAACGTCCGTTACAAAAAAGGTAACGTCAAAATCCGAAAACCTATCATGTACGGCCCCTGGCGTAACGTTCGACCCTTCCATCGTCACTGCACGGATCCTGTCATCCTCCTTCGCCGTCTTTAAGATCAGTTCATACATTTCATCATATGTCATCTTACCTTGCTCCTCTTACATTGCTCCTTTTGTCCGATTCAAAAGCTCCGCATTCTTCTCAAGCAGGTTGTAAATGCCGTCCTCGCTGAGCACTCCGCGTTTGAGCCCCGCGGGAAGCTTTCCGCTTTCGTCCAGCGCAAGATCATTTTTCCAGTTCTGACTGGCATAGTATTTCTCCAGTTTGCGGACCATCTTTTGATACTCCTCAAACGCATCCAAAGCCTGTTCCAACGCATCTGCCCTTTGCTTTGCCTCGTCCAGGATCTGTTCCATCTCCGTGATCCGCTTCACCGCAACTTCCACTTTTGTCATAGTTTTGCACCTTTGTCTGATAGTTATTCCGCCTGTTCTTTACGACGGTTCTTTTACGCCTTTTCTTTTCACGATCTTGTACAGTTCCTCCGCCGCAAGCCTTGTTTTTGCAACAACGTCTCTCCCTTTGGGGAAACAGTAATACAGGCAATCCTTGGTCCCGATCGACACAATGTCACCGATCTCATACCAATAATAATCCGAATTGACGCTGTAGGAAAAGCCCGGGGACTGCTCATAGTGAAGTTTTCCTTCGCAACCGTCAAGAACGAAGCCCGTCTTATCATGGCGAAGCCTTCCCGATCCAACCATGTAAAGAGCCTTTGCATCCTTCAGGATCGCAATGTCACAGGGCACGTCCAGGAGATATGCATCGTTTTCGATTTCTTCCCTTACGGCCTCCCGCTCCCATGCAAACCAGTCGGGAACATGCGAGAATTTGGTTTCCACGTTCACGCCCTTTAGCTTACCAAGCGTATCGAGCTCATAGGTTGCACCGCATGCATTGCACTTTAGCTCCGTACCTTTGCCTACCGTCTGTCCTTCTGTCATGCAATGCGGGCATTTGTACAGGATCCTGTTCAGGCCGTCCGCCCGAAAGGGTTCATCGATCTCAATTTCGTTTTCCTGCTGCCAGCGGAAATAATCAATGGAAAAAGCGTCCTGCAAGGTTTCATTGATCTGCCTAATGCCGGCTTTTTCCAGTTCTTGCGTTGAAAACAAGCATTTGATCTGGCATGAGACCTTCACGTCTCTTTTCTGCAGATTATTGTAAAGAGGGTCTCTCGTAAAGGCACCGTAGGAAGTGATCATGACCACCGGGTGCTTTAGCTTTTTGAGAAGAACGCCGAGGCTCTCCGGGATCTTCGTCGTCGTTCCGTCTAAGGAATATCCCGCCTCCGGGAACATGAGAACGCTGGCGTGATTGACGTTCAACGCATGGGCCATGTCTGTGATCAGCGTCATGTCTGAGACAAACTTGCAGGTCGGAATGCAGCCCAAATGCCTGATCAAACCTTCCTTTCCCACAAGCGCATCCATGGTGTTCACGATGCTAAACGGCTTTCCCTTCAGCACTTCAAAGGCAATGGCAAGGTCCGTAAAGCTAGAGTGATTCATCAGGACCATCCAAGGACCGTCGCCCGCCTTTTCCATGTCCACTTTTTCACAGGTAAAACCCACCTGCTTCAGTTCCCCCGCAAGTGCCATGCGTGCAACGCCTGCAAGGATTTTGGATGGCTTTTTCGGCTTTTTATGTTCCCAGGACGGAAGGCCCTTTACCTCTTCATAGTCTCGCGTTTCGGTTTTGATCTTCATGATTTATGTCTCCGCAATGCTAATCCTTATTCTATTTGCATCAAAGCACTTATTTTCTTTTTGTAGCTTACGTATCTTGCAAGCGCCGTCACTCCGCTGATCGCCCAAACGATCCCGACGGACCACCAAATGCCCCACAATCCGATTGCCGGGATCCCGACCATCATCACGGGAACGATAAACCGTCCAAACACTTCGACAATGCCATTCATCAAGGCAAAAAAAGAATCTCCGAGTCCGTTGAGAACGCCTCTTACGACATAGATGAGTCCTAACATCGCATAGAAAAGGCTTGTGATCTGAAGTGCTTTTGCTCCCATGTTGATGACTGCCTCGTCTTCCACAAAGAACCGAATGATCGCTCTCCCGCAAAGCTGCATGACTGGCAACATCAGGACTGAAAAACCCACCATCAAAAGCAAACCTTTTCGATAGCCTACCTTTACTCTGTCCATCTTCTTCGCGCCAAAATTCTGTCCCGTATATGTGGAAAGCGCCGCACCAAGTGTCTGATAAGGCTGATGAATGATCTGCTCGATCCTGCTGGTCGCGGTAAATGCAGCTACCGTCACCTTACCAAAAGAATTGACCACTCTCTGCAATGCCATGCACGAGATTGCGATCAAGGAGAATTGAAGGGAAAGCGGAACCCCAAGTCTTAACACCTTATACGCTATCCTTCCATTGAAATGCATGTCTTCCTTCGTGAACTTAAAATAGGGGTTTTTCATGACGGCGTAAACCAAGCAGGCAATCCCAGAAACAAACTGCGAGATTACCGTTGCAATGCCAGCTCCTTTTACGCTCATGTGAAAAACGCAGACAAAAAGGAGGTCTAGCCCCGTGTTCAGAAGACATGAGAAGATCAGGAAAAACAATGGCGTTTTAGAATCTCCGAGAGCCCTTAACATCGAAGATGCGTAGTTATACAGAGACACAAAGACAATCCCGACACACATGATCCTCATGTAGGCGATCGCATCCCCCATGATCTCCGAAGGCGTGTCTAACAGTTGAAGCACCGGCGTGGTCAGAAAAAAAGCCGTGATCCCGACCACAAGCGGAAAAACAAGCATGATGTATCCCGTGTTGACGATGCAACTTTTCACGGCGCCATCATCTTCCTTCCCAAAGAATTGGGACGTGATGATCCCGCCGCCGCTTCCGATCCCATTACAAAGCGCAAAGAAAAGGAATGTCACCGAATTGGTGGCCCCGATGGCCGCGAGTGCCTCTGCGCCGACAACTTGGCCTACGACAACCGAATCCACCAGGTTATATACCTGCTGAAACAGATTTCCGATCAACATCGGCACGGAGAATAACAGGATCAGGGAAATCGGATTCCCCTCCGTCATTCGCATTACTGCAGTTTTATGCTCTCTCTCCATCTTAAGTCACTTTTTCCTTTGATACTCCACAAAAGGTGTATCAATCGCTTATTCCGTCCGGGAAGAACTCTTATCCCGTTTCGTGATCAGTTCGGTACCACCGTCTCCCCAAAAGACGATCACTTCGTCGCCCTCCTTAAATCCCTTTCGGTTATCCCGCTGGCAACTGGGATTCCTCGAGAGACAGTAGAGCTTTTTGTCGCCTTTCTCCCATGTTCTGTCAACCACGTCAAGGTAATACTTGTGGGATTTACGCATTTTCAATAGGCACCCAATCGAGATCGGAAGGATCACGATCAGTGTATGGAACCCCAAAAGAGCAATAAGCAGGCTGGCACACCTAAGGAGGATCGCATTATGCGTCCCTGACAAAATGATTGCAAGGAATGGCACCAAAAGAATCGCCTCCCATCCCAAGATGACGCTCCAAGACCACTCGCCCCAGATTGCGCGATAGAGCAGTTTTTTCTCCTGCTCTCCCACCTCTTTGAGCTCCAGATTATTGGCAAACTCTATGTCCTCCTTGAAGTTTTCATAGTCGTCTTCATATTCTTCCTCTGTCTGAAGCAGGCCGATGAATTCCTCAAAGTTTTCCGCAATCTTGTTAACATCATAATCTGATTCCTGATCGATATGGACCACCTTGGGTTCTCCGTCCCTGCCGCACTCACTGTAATCCAAAAAGATCATGTCGTGCCCGGCGGTGAACGTATCACAGATGGGAATCCCGATCGCAGGATATCCCCAACCATCGATCCAGTTCGAATAACCTGTGCCTCCGCAAAGAGAGTTACTCTTCTCCCGTCCGATCCCGTAAATCCCTTCGATGATCGCACCAGAACCCTTCACGAAGTTTTTCTTCGGACAACCGCCATTGTGCTGCCGCATGAGCGCAATATAAGACTCGGGGAGTTTATATCCCAGCTCCTCTTCCACGCTCTGGATCATTTCATCCGTGACAGGATCCGAGAGATAACTGTCCGCCCATTCTCCATCCTTCCAGAAATCACTAAAGTCAATCCCTTCAAACATTGTTTTCCCCCTTCTAGATGTGACACTTGTTACTAGGGACGTACCTCGCTGCCGCCCCACTCAACAACGACAAAACCATTTCTTTCCGGCGCCGTCAGCTCCTGTTCTACAAGCTCCACTGGCTTTTTGCTGCCATACCAAGTCATGAAAACGCGGATCACCGTATCTGGATTTGGATTGATGAACAACTTCGCATTTTCTTCGTAAGCATCCCTCTGGAAGCTGATCACGTTATAGTTGTTATTCTCCATGAGCGGAAGCCAATACACGATGAATTCATTTGCCTCGCGCCTTGTAAGACCAAGCTCTGCCAGTGCTTTCTCCAGAAACTCTGCCGTGTCCTCGCCCTTTACGCAAAAGCCCTCGGACATGTCATATTTCGTCGTGGATTCCCCTTCCCAATACAGATAATTGTAGGTCTTCCCGCTTTCATCCGTCAGCGTTCCGTCAGGCTCCGCAACAACCTTCCACCCATCTACGTACTTAGGATAGGTCGTTGTCAACTTGCCGTTAAAATCAAGCCTTGCCACAACCTCCGTCGTTTCCTCCGGATAGAGATAAAGTACGGGTTTCCTTACTTCAACGCCAAAAATCCTGTAGTAGTAATAATATCCCAAAAACAACACAACGGCCACGATGAAAATAACTGTCAGGATCTTCCAAAGTTTGTTATTCTTTCTCTTCTTTTTCTTCTCCTCTTTTTCGATTTCCAGCTGGATTTTTTGTTCTTCTGTCAGATAATACTCTTCGCCCATTTTGTCCCCCCATAATAAAACCTTCATGCGGTCATATCAACCAAAGTTTCCATTTTTCAGTATATCAAAACAAGGCCATTTACGTCAATTTCACATGCGAAAAAGGCCAGCCAAAAATGAGAGTTTCGTCCGCGCGCCGTGGCGTCAAAATCCTGATGATATTGCGACCGGCGGTAAGATATGATAGAATGTTATCGGATTTGGATCAGGAAGGATTAAGAACCAATGAGTGAAGAACAAGCAGCGGCAAAGATTCCGCAGACTTTGGAAGAATTAAAGGCTTTCGCCTCAGAGCATAACATTCCTTTGGTTTTCAAGCCGCACCAACAACCGTGCCGCCAACTGGAGAAAAATGCCTGGCATTATCATCGGCGCCCTCTGTCTGATCGCCGGGCTTTTCATAACGTTTCTCAATCCAAATCATCGCGATAAGTATGAGCGCGGCTACTACCGCTATCAAGATTCATATTATTACACCAACGGATCGGAATGGTTCTCTTATGACTATGGCTACTGGAACGACGTTAGCGTAGCTCTGGTTGAGGACATCATCGCCGACTACGATGCCTACAGCATTGACATTTCGTCCGTCGATGTAGACCCCTGCTATTACACATACGCATATGATGACGATGATCGCTGGGACAACGATGACTGGTTCGATGACAACGACTGGGATTATGATTTTGACAACGACTGGGACTGGGACAGCGACTGGTGATCTAAGACGTACTGCATGGTCATTTCCACAAATGCGTCTGCCTGATTCAGTCAATCTGCATTATTCTCTTGCATAAGAGCTCACAGTATGATATATTTTGTTTAAGGGGAAAGCCACGAAGGCGCCTACCCTTTATAGTGGGACTAAGTTTTACAACTTAGCCGTCAACTACTCGCGATAGTTGGCGGCTATTTTTCTTTCCCTTTAAGGATTGCGTAACACAATCCAATCAGGGCTACAATGAATATTCCAATCTGAATTAACTCAGCATATGTAACATACATTGGCATCGCCCTCCTTTCTTTCGTCCGGAGGGTGATCCCCTCCGGCAATGGAGGGTAGCCGCCTTGCTCTATGACTTTCCTTACCGTCGAATGTAACATGGCATGTTGCACAAAGTCAACATGGCAAAATCACGGTTTTTGTTTTGTCAAGAAGGCTTCAAGTGCCTCGAAAGACTTGTAAATCAAGAAAAAATTACATGTCAAAGGGCCAGCAATCATTGCTGGCCCTAGTTTACTTTAATTCAGCATTATTCTTTTTCAAAAAATCAATATCACTGCCATATTTCAGCGCTGTATCCATGTCGTTCGTTTCAAATGCTTCAAAGAGATCCTCAGGAATCTTGCCGGGTTTCGTCCTTTCATAGATTGTCAGATTCCAGGAATGCTTGCATTTTATGCATCGATATATGAGCCACACGTCTACGGATTTGCCGTTTGCGTTCATCCTGAACTTGCCGGAGTTAATGAACTCCTGCTTTTTCCCGCAGCCTCCGCAACGATGATAGACCCTAATGCTTGCAGATTCAGCGGGATCCAATGCTTAACGCCGTGGCAAGTCTTTGATCGCGAAGGATCCTTTGAATGCTCTTCTCCGTTTCTTTACATGGTATATAGATTAATTGACCGTCTACGTATTGCTGAATCGTCTCCAATAATTCTTTGGGCAGAATCTTCTCTGCCTTGATATAGCTCATAATGCTCCTCCTATTTGACGTTTCCCTAGGATTCATCTGAGCTTACGATTCAACTTATTTAAGCTCAGACTACTGAGCAATAACAAATTTTCTGGTCATACAGAATCTCTCCTTTCTTGTAATAAACAAACTATGTGTATTGTATCGGTACTACGGCCGAATGTCAACCTCGAGAATACTTATAAACAATTTTGCTCCGGCAATCGCCAACATTCTCTTGCATATGATCTCACAGTATGTTATATTCTGTTTAAGGGGAAAGCCATAGAGGCGGCTACCCCAAATAAGTTTGTGGTTAAACTTAGCGTTTAGCCGTCACTATTGGTAGTAGTGGCGGCTATTTTTCTTTGTCCTTAAAGACCTTGAAACAAAGGCCAATAAGGGCTACAACGAAAATACAGAATTGGAATAGATCCGCAAATGTAACTTCCATTGGCATCGCCCTCCTTTCTTTCGTCCGGAGGGTGATCCCCTCCGGCAATGGAGGGTAGCCGCCTTGCCCTATGACTTTCCTTAGCGTCGAATGTAACATGGCATGTTGCACAAAGTCAACATGGCAAAATCACGGTTTTTGTTTTGTCAAGAAGGCTTCAAGTACCAAGAAAGGCTTGTAAATCAAAGGAAAATTGAATGTCAAAAGGCACTCTTTCGTGCAAGCACGAGAGCGCCTTTTATTTTTCGTGGAAAGAAAAAAGCAGAGCTTTTTGCTCTGCTCATGATAATGCGGAAGATGGGGTGAGGCGGATTAAGAAAAAGGTCCGGGGGACCTTTTTCCCGCCGAACCGACCGACGAAGGCGCTTGCGCCGAGGAGACCTTGAACCCTGGGTTCAAGGGACTCCTCGGCGCAAAACAAAAGGGTTAAGCCTTTTGGCTTAACCCTTTTGTTTTCCTGCGGAAGATGGGACTTGAACCCACACGGTGTAACCACCACAAGATCCTTAGTCTTGCTCGTCTGCCAGTTCCGACACTTCCGCTTAGCGCACCGCGCAAAAAGTATAATAGCATTATCGGGCGCGAATGTCAACACTTTATTTATGATTTTTCATATTTCTGGGGCGCGTTACAGTACGCGCCTCAGATTTCTTACCAAAACTTCGTACTCGTTCATGAAATTCTCGTGTTCCAGGGTCAGGAAATGCATGTTTTCCTGGCTGGCCGCCTCTTCCAAAAGCCTTGCGCGTTCAGAGAGTTCCTCCGCTCCGATGGTCTTGCTGTTGGACTTGATGCTGTGGATGAGCACGCGGTAATCCTTCCAGTCTTCCTTTGCGTACAAGTTCCTGAGGTCGCGACTCTTTTCATCAAAGGCAGCGGCATACTCATCAAGCATTGACACGTAAAAATCTTTGTCATCGGCGCAGTAGATCAAGCCTTTTTCCACGGCAAGACCAAGGCCCTTGACCTCCTCCAAAACCTGATCTGCGGGCTTTTTCGACGCATCTGATGCATTTACTTCACCCTCACCAGGCAAGAACTCCAGGCTGAACGCGTCATCGCTCTCATCAGGCTCTTCCTGCTTTGCCTCCTTACAAAAGCTCTGCAGGTCCTTCGGTAGGTATTTACAAAGCTGTTCCTCCAGCTTTTTCGCGTCGATCGGCTTCGAAAGGTAATCGTCAAAGCCTGCTGCCAGATAAGTCTCCCTTGCTCCGACAACGGCATTTGCCGTCAGTGCCACCACAACCGTGCCGCCGCCCTTCTTGAACAGGCCTTCCTCACGAAGCTTTGCCAGCGTTTCAATGCCGTCCATCTTCGGCATCATATGATCCAGGAACACGATGTCATAGCGCTTCGAGCGGATCTTTTCGATGGCATCGCTTCCCGATGAGGAAAGATCCGGCGTGATGCCGTTTCTTTTCAGGAGATTCTTTGCCACTTCAAGGTTCATCCCATTGTCATCAACAAGGAGCACGCGTGCATTCGGCGCGTAAAGATATGCCTTTTCCTTTAAGCTTTGTTCGCTTCTGATGACATGCTCCGCATAATCTCCGATGGGCTGGTCCGAAATGATGCGCTGCTGCAGACGGAAGGAGAACACGGAACCCTTGCCGTATACGCTGTCAAGGTGGATCTCACTGCCCATCATGGACAGAAGCTTTACCACGATCGCCATGCCAAGGCCCGTGCCTTCGATGTTGCGATTTCGCTTCTCCTCAAGCCGTTCAAAGGATTCAAACAGCTTTTTGCGGTCTTCTTCCTTGATGCCAATGCCAGTGTCCTTGACGCTCACGTCGAGGAGCACGTAACTCTGCTCTTCCTCTTGAATACGCCCGCCCTGGCGTACGGAAAACAAAACCTTTCCTTCTTCGGTATATTTCACCGCATTCGTCAGCAGGTTCATGATGACCTGCGTGATGCGTACGTCATCGCCTTGCAAAACGCAAGGGAGGTTTTCGTCTACGTCCACTTCAAATTCCAGATTCTTGGCCTTTGCGCGGCCCTGGATCGAATTGACCAGATTTTGGATCAGACTCGCGAGGTCATAGGATACGGGAACGAGCTCCATCTTGCCATCCTCGATCTTGGAAAAGTCCAGGATGTCATTGACGATGGAAAGAAGGGTCTTTCCTGAAGCCTTAATGTTATCAGCATATTGTCTGACGTTCTCCTCCCTGGTTTCGCGCAGGATCATCTCATTCATGCCGAGCACGGCATTGATGGGCGTTCGGATCTCGTGCGACATCTCCGCGAGGAAATCGCCCTTTGCCTTATTTGCGGCATCCGCGGCGGACTTCTCAAGGCGGAGTACCTTCGCCTCATATTCCTGTTTCTGCTCGCTGATCTTCAGCTCCTCGATCCTCTTACTGTTCTTGATCACGCTCCGATATGCGATAAAGCATACAATGGATATGATCCCGAAGCTGATGAGGTACACAAGCACGTTGACAATGAGCTGACTTGCCACGTCCTTATACAGTTCACTGTTTTCCACGATGATCAGGGCATCCCACTGATCCAGCACTTCTGCCATAAAGACCGTGCACTTCTCGTCACGGATCTTCGCCTGAAAGCTTGTTACGCCGCCGTTTCGCAGGTTGGGGATCACTTCGCCGTAATCTTCCAGATCATCGATGTATTTTCCGTTCATGGAGGCGTCACGATGTGCAATGATCATGCCGTCTTCATTGACGATCATGCTATAGCCCTTTCCCTTGATCGTCACGTCTTGTACAATGGTCTGGATCTCATTCATCGTGACGTCGAGGGACATCACGCTTTCACCGTCGGAAAGCATGCGGCTAAAGGATATGATCACGGCACCCGTCTGTGCGTCCACGTAGGGACTCACGATCGTGCTCTCACCTTCCGCTTTCTTGGCTGACAGATACCAATCCCTTTGCGTCGGATCGTAATCCTGGGGCGGAACCCAGCCTACGCCGTCCAAATACTTCCCCTGAACGTAACCATAGAGGCCGGTGTAGTTTTCGTCAAACTGCTGCTCCTGATTCTTGGATTCCCCGATCAGATATCGCAGGATCCTGGCCGAATCATCCCCGTTTTTCACCATGACGTCCACGGTGTCAGCGGTCACCCAGAGCACGCTCTTGGCGGTATCCAGATAGTTTTCAAGCGACACGGCAAGGCTTGAAGCCTTGTCTTCTCCAACCTCCATGATGTTCGATACGGAAACACGAAGAAAGAGTCTCGTCGTGTATACGATCACGAGGATCATGAGGACAAAGATCACAAGAAGGGTCAAAGCAATATTCAATTTACGCCGTTTCATGCGCCTGGCCCTCCTTTCCTAAACCTAATTACTGAATGCATCTAATAGTCCCTGCAGGCCGTCCTTATCATAGATTTCTTTGTAATAGCTTACTTCTTCTGCGATCATCTCATCGATGACCTTCATGCCAAGAAGCTCCACGGGAGCCTTGTCGTCCGTCATGACCATGTACGACTCGCCATCCTTGTCCTCCGAAGCCGCGTGAACGTAAGGTATCAGATGATCGGTCACGCGTTTCATCATGGCGCGGATCTCCGGATTCTCTTCCGACTCAAGATTTCTCTCCATCGTTTCGAGAATGCCTGATTCCATGGAAGCAAAAAGCTCGCGGTTACTGCTGCTTGCGCAATTGACATAGTAACAATTCGGGAAGACTTTACTGATGGTCTGTGACAGTGCAAAGGTGATCCCTTCGCCGTCATTTTGGCCACGCATGTTCATGTTGACGACCATGACGCCGCCTGGCTTCAAGTGATCTTTTACCAGCGTAAAAAACTCCACGCTGCTCATCTGGAATGGGATCGTGATGTCCTGATAGGCATCCACCATGATCACGTCGTAGGTCTGATCGATCGCATTTAGGTATGCGCGTCCGTCGTAGGTGACCACCGAAATGTCATCTGAGAGATGAAAATATTCTCTCGCCAACCCCGTGATATCCTCGTCGATCTCCACGCCGATGGCATTGATCCCGCGAAAGTCAGGATCATTGTCGTCGCTTAAAAAGCGCCTGCACTGAGTTGCGTAAGTGCCTGTTCCCATGCCAAGGATCAGCATGTCAATTCCGTGCTTTTCCTTGACGCCCGCCATGTAAGGCGCCGCCAGCGCATAGTCATAATACATGCCCGTGAGCTGTCCGTCTTTTTCATATACGGACTGGACGCCAAAGAGGACGTTCGTCGACAGATAAACTCTCTTATCGTCTTCGGTCACCTGAAGATAGTTATAAACGGATTCGCCTTCATAGGTAAGGTCCGACTCCCAGAAGGCGAAGCTGTCGGACTTACCAAAAAAACAGGATACCAGAAAGATCAGGATCCCTGCGGTGACCTTCACCGCATTCTTGCGATTTCCGGGAGACTTCTCTCCGTCCTTCCTGGGACTTACGAAGTAAAGGATCGCCAGCAAAAGCAAGATCCCTGCAAAGATCAAAAAGGTGATGGACGTTCCAACCGCCGGGATCGTGACAAAGGTCGGAACAAAGGTACCGATAATGCTGCCGACCGTGTTGAAGGCATTGAGCATGCCCACGGTCTTTCCGCTGTCGCCAAGGTCGTCAATGGTGAATTTCACAAGTGACGGCGTTACGGTGCCAAGGAGGAACAGCGGGAACACGAAGATCACCATGCAGGCTGCAAATGCCGCCCAGATCAGGAACATATGATTCACGGAAAAGATCATCACGGCAGAGATCCCGACGATGATATATTTCCCGAGCACGGGGATCAGCGCGATCCAAATGGCAGCAATGATGATGCGTCCGTATAATCTGTCGGGATCAGGATTCTTGTCCGCCGTCCTGCCGCCGTAAATGTTTCCGAGGGCCATGGCGATCATGATCGTCCCGATGATGATGGTCCAGACAATCTGTGAGGAACTAAAATAGGGGGCAAGCAATCTGCTCGCCCCTAATTCTACTGCCATCACGGACATGCCTGCAAAAAACTCCGTAAGATACAGGTAAACCTTATTGCTGAGTATTTTTCTTCTTTTGTTTTGCATGTCTGTTTTTCCTTATCTTGGTCTATCTTACAATGATCGTCACGTCCAGATGAATGCCCGGCAGCGGGATCCGATACTTGTCGGACAATGCGGGACCGCAGCTTGCGGAACCGATGCCTGACATCGCGGAATCAACGCAGATGACGGTGCTTCCGCTCTTTTCGAGCTCGAAGTTGTGTCGCTTGCTTGCAAGCTCTTCCTGCGTATATTCGGACACGTTGAACGAGAAAGGCTTCGCGCCTTCAAAACGGATCCTCGACTCGCGCCCGCGAACCTCAAGATACTTACATCCGAAATGGGAACCGTTCTCCTGCGGCTTTACGTAATCCACGTGCATCTCCGAAACCCTTGCGTTAAAGAGCCCAAGCCAGGAAGCCCTGCGCTTGTCAATGTAGCTCTCTTCGGGTCCAAAGCCGTAATACCTTACACGGTCAAAGTCCTTGTTGACAAAGAGCCTCAGTCCAAACCTCGGCAGGAACATGATCTTGTTGCTCACCTCACCGTCTGAAATGATGCGGACCGAACCGTCCTTGCCAAACAGCATCTCCGTCTCCATTCTCGCGAAGGGCTGATACATGCTCCATCCAAAGGAATGCTTAATGTTCACGGCCACCTCACCGTATTTTTCCTCTGCCACGGTGGAATATACCTTCGGCACGTACTCATGGATGTGTGCTTTATACCATTCGTCCTTGAGCGTGTCATTGTCTGTCGGCGCACGGAAGAAATTGTGCTTTATCGGTGCATCCAGGATTTCCTCATCGCCCTTTTTGATCGAAGTGATCTCGCCGATACGACGATCGAGAATATATTCGATTTCACCGGCCGTGATCATGAAGTAAAGCGGCGTCTCCTTGAGCGTCACGCGCTGCGTGATGGCCTTGCGGTTCTCATGGGGCTCGAGCTCGGAAAGGATGAGCTGATCAAAGCAGACCTCATGACCCTTCTTGCACCAAAGCGTATCTTCCTTCGCCTTAAACACGAAGCGGATCGCCAGTTCTTTTCCGCAAAGAAGCTTCATCTCAGGGATGATCAGACGCTGCTGCCCCATGGCTGACATGGAGTAATCCACGGTGCCTTCCGCGATCTTTCTGCCGTGGTCGGTGATCTCATAACTACAGTCAAACAGCTTGCCCGGATCCTCAAATGCCAGGAAGTTACGGAAGATGACTTCGCCGGCCTGTTCTCCAAGGGAGACGCGCACGGGACGATATACCTGTTTTGCTTCCTTCAGGCCGGGATGCGGGATGCGGTCAGGCGAAACCAGACCATCCATGCAGGAATTCCCGTCGTTATGCTTCGCTCCGAAATCCCCACCGTAACCATATTTCACCATGCCGTCCTCGGTCTTGCCAAGGATCATCGCATGGTCACACCACTCCCAGATAAAGCCGCCGGCATAGCGTTCGCTTGAATAAAAGACCTTGCGATAGCTCTCCAAGTCTCCAGGGCCATTTCCCATGGCATGGCAATACTCGCAAAGCACAAGGGGCCTTGTCTCGTTCCTCTCCATTAGGAAACGCTTTACTTCCTGCGGTGAAGGGAACATCTTCGAAACCACGTCTAAAATTGCCGTGGGCGTATCATCGAGGCAATGGGTGCTCTCATAGTGCAAGAGTCTTGATTTATCAAGCTTCTTCACGAGTTTTCCTGCGTTCAGGAGGTTTTCACCCCAGCCACTCTCATTTCCAAGCGACCACATCACGATGCAAGGGCGGTTATAATGCTGCGTTACCAAGCGCTCCGCGCGGTCTGCAATGGCGTCCTTAAACTGCGGATCAATGGCGATGAGTGCCATGCCACCGTTGCCTTCCTTACGTGTCCAACGAATGTTCTGGAAGACTTCCGCACAGCCGTGGCTTTCAAAATCCGCCTCGGCAACCACGTAAAAACCATACTCGTCACAGAGCTGATAGAACTGCGGCGCATTGGGATAATGAGAGCTGCGGATCGCATTGATATTATGCTGCTTCATCATCTCCAGGTCTTTGCGCATCTGCTTCTCGGAAGCGTAATAACCCGTGTCAGGATAGCTGTCGTGACGGTTCACGCCACGGAATTTGATGGGCTTCCCGTTCATCTTGATGACACCGCCGGAAACCTCAACGTGGCGGAAGCCGACCTTCTCGCCGATCGCCTCACCGTTGCTTCTAAGGATCAGTTTGTACAGCACGGGCTTTTCAGGCGTCCAAGGGATTACCTTATCCACCTTTGCCTCATAGGTCTCATTTGCTTTTACCTTGGCCCGAAGGAGTGGCTTTCCCTCAGGAGAAAGCAAGGTCAGCTGGGCATCCGCTCCCGTCACGCTAACGGAAAGCTTTCCCTGCGCGTTTGTGTGAATGCGATAGTCGGTAATGCGCTTTGCAGGGCGCGACGTCACGTAAACGTCGCGGAAAATGCCGGAGAGGCGGAACTTATCCTGATCCTCTAGGTAAGTGCCGTCACACCATTTGAGCACGGCACACACAATGCTGTTTCTCCCCTTCTTGAGGAAGGGCGTAACGTTAAATTCCGTAAAGGAATGGGAAACCTGCGTATATCCTGCAAATTTTCCGTTAATGAACAAGTAAAGACAACTGTCAACGCCTTCAAAGGTCAAGATCCGGTCCATACCGTCCGGATTGTAAGTGTAGCTCCTCTGGTATATCCCCACGGGATCATCGTCCGGTACGTAGGGCGGATCGAAGGGGATCGGGTAGCTTAAGTTCGTGTACTGCGGTATGTCATATCCAAAAAGCTGCCAATTGGAGGGAACGGGGATTTTCTCCGTGAATTTCAGCTTTGTAAAATCATCTTCTAGGTCGATCACGCTGTCATAATACTGAAAGCTCCAAGTGCCGTTTAACAGTTCAACGCGGCTGGATGCTTCCTTGCCTCCAAAGAGCTTTGCGTCGGCCACTTTGTCGTCAAAAGGAACAAACCATGCACGCGTCGGCAAAGCGCCCACGTGAAGCACGGATGCGTCTTCATGACAGGTCAGCAAGCTTTTTGGACTGCCTTCTTTTGAAATCAGCGATAAATTCATTTGGGATCCCCTTTCATCCATTGCCGGCGCGGCCGCGCCGACATCGATGTGCTCAACTCCACAAGCCTGATACAAAAGTCATAAATGCAAGCCAGGTGTAGACGGAATAATAGATTCCGGTCTCATCCGTTCCCTTACTCAGAAGCTCCTTCGCTTCTTGTTTTGTGTAAAGACAAAAGCCTCCGATGCATTCGCCGCCGACGTTTCCTTCCCTGGAAAACTCAGGCATTTTGCTTCGGCGGATCGTGATCTGCACCATTGCATTGCTCTCGTCCGTCATTCCCGGAGAACTGAACAAGAATGGATTCACCGTGCAGATGGAATCCTCTGGTCTGAAGGCAATGCCCGTCTCCTCTAAAAGCTCTCTCTTGGCCGCACGGTAAATGGGAAGCTCACCCTCCTCGTTTTCCGCATCCTCCGCATCGAGAAGCCCTGCCGGAACTCCAAGAAGGAATTGTCCCGTCGGATAACGCATTTCCCGAAGGAGGAGCAGCCTTGGTTCTTCCCCTTCACACTCCAGGATGACGACGCATCCGACGGCATCGGGCTGCATCTGCTCAAATTCTCGGTCACTCTTTAGCGGCACAAGGTCCGAAAGCTCATGGCGTGATGCCACGAAATAATGCCGTCCGGGAGCATAGCTCAGATCGTAAAAGTTCAGGAACCTTTTATTCATTAGCTCCGTGACGCCTTCCAGTGTCAGGGATGGCTTTTCCGTCACGTAGAGCAGTTTGTCGTTTTGATACTTCAGCTCCAGATCAATGTTTTGCTTTCCTTCCATCAATGGGCCAAGGAAGTAACGATCTCCTTCCCAGAGTGAGAGGCCCGGGATCTCTTCAAAGGGAACCCAGCGAAGTTCGCCCTCCTCACAGGAAAGCTCTTTGTCTTCGCCTTCTGACGAGGCATTTTCGCTCCTTCGAAATCCCGTGGCAGTAAAGAGATAAGTGATCTCATCCTCCCAGGGATCCAGCCAAAAGACGATCTTCCCGCGATACGTAAACTCCGTGAGTTCGTAGCCCGTTTCTTCACGGACCTCACGGACCACGCATTCCTCAGGCGTCTCGCCTGCCTCAAGCTTTCCGCCGACGCCAATCCACTTTCCGGCATTGGGATCCTGCTTTTTCTTGTTCCGATAGAGCATCAGATACTTTCCGTCCTGCTCTAGATAACAAAGCGTTGATTCGATCATTGGCCCTAGATGTCCTCCAGCGTAAGGAAGGGCGTAAAGTCCTCCGAATCAGATGCGATCTTTCCACCAAAGGCTTTCATGAATGCATCCATGACCTTGCGGACCGTCTCTGCGTCCGTGGATTCATAGTCACAGGAAAGCACCTGCTTCATGCGAAGGTCGTTTAAGACTTCCTTGTCTTCCTTCTCCAGCGTCTCGCGGATGTCCTCAAAGGTGATCACGCCTTCTTTGGTCGTGATCTCGAGAACGCATTCTTCCTCCCAGACTTCAATGTCCTTCTTGTTGATGAAGCTCAGCACGCCTGCAAGGCTTTTTGCAGTCGTTTTCTTGGGCAGGAGATACAGGAAATCACGCATCTCCTTCACAGGCTTTTTCGGAGGGTTCGCGGACTTTTTGTCCACGGCCGTCTTTGCGCCCTGCGCAGGCTTCTTTGCAACTGCTGCCTTCGCTCCGCCCTTTCCTGCATACATCTTATCCCAAGGCTTGTATTCCGCTTTCTTGGGAGTGTACTTGCCCTTGTTCTCAGACTTTGCGGGAGCGCTCTTGCCTACATCCTCCGTCTTCTTCGGTGCTGACGCCGGCTTTTCTGCAGTATATGCCTTCTTTGAAGCGCCCGCCTTCGCTGCATCGTTCGTCTTCTTTGAAGAAGCATACGACTTCCCGGCGTCGCCCGTCTTCTTTGGAACGGGCTTTCCCGAAAGATCGTTCTTCTTTGGAACCGGTTTATTTGCCAGATTGACTTTTTTCTTCTGATCTGCCATGTTCTTTCCCTCTTAACCTACCAGGTTCTCCAGCTCGCCCAAAATCTCCTCAAATGCCTTCATGGCTGATTCGATGGGTGCCGCCGTCTCCATGTTCACGCCCGCGATCTTAAGGAGCTCCACGGGAGGCTTGCTGCAACCGCCGGAAAGGAACTTCTTGTAACGCTCCACGGCGGGTGCGCCCTCGCTTAAGATTGCCCTTGCGATCGCAACGGATGCGGAAAAGCTGGTGGCATATTGGTAAACATAGAAATCGTAATAAAAGTGCGGGATGCGAGCCCATTCATATGCGATCTGCTCATCGGAGATCATGTCAGGTCCATAGTATCTCTGATTGAGCTCGTAATACATTGCATTCAGGTTCTCCGCATTCAGGCTCTCACCGCTCTCGCAGAGCTCATTGCTCTTCATCTCAAACTCAGCGAACTGCGTCTGACGGAACACCGTGCCCTTGAAGCTGTCCAGATAATGGTTGAGCAGGTATGCACGCTCCTTCTTGTCCGTCGTGTTCTTCAGGAGATACTCCAAAAGCAGGATCTCGTTCGTCGTGGATGCCACTTCCGCAACGAAGATCTTATAGTCTGCGTAGATGTACGGCTGGTTCTCATTGGAGTAGCAGCTGTGAAGCGCATGACCCATCTCGTGCGCCAGCGTAAACATGGAATCCAGCGTGTCATTGTGGTTTAAGAGCACGTAAGGATGCGTGCCGTAAGCACCTGCGGAATAAGCTCCGCTTCTCTTTCCTTCGTTCTCATACACGTCGATCCAACGGTTTGCAAATCCCTCGCGCAGTTTTGCGAGATAATCCTCTCCAAGGGGCTCCAACGCCTTGAGAACGGTAGCCTTTGCCTCTTCATAGGGAACCACCTTTGCAACGCCCTCGATCATGGGAACGTAGATGTCATACATGTGCAGCTCGTCCACGCCAAGGCACTTCTTGCGAAGGCGAACGTAACGATGCAGGAGCTCTAAGTTGGCATTGATCGTTTCCACCAGATTCTTGTAAACCTGAGGAGACACGTTGTTGCGGTCCACGGATGCTTCCAAGGTGCTGGCATATTTCTTCGCCTTCGCATGGAAGATCAGGGTCTTTACCTGACCGTTGTAAAGTGCTGCCAGCGTGTTGTTAAACTGCTTGTACACGGAGTACATCTTCTCGAATGCTTCCTTGCGGACGCGCCTGTCGGGGCTTTCCATGAGGTTCCCGTACCTGCCGTGGGTGATGCGAACGGTTTCGCCCTTTTCATCCTGCATCTCAGGGAAGACAAAATCTGCATCGTTCATGATGGAGAAAGCATCCTCAGGTACCTGGCTCATTTCCATGGTCTGTGCGATCAGCTTTTCCATTTCGGCGGACAGGCAGTGTGCCTTTCTGCGGCGGATCTCATCGATCTCAATGCGGTAAAGCTCAAGGCCGGGCTCTGCCTTATAAAATGCTTCCATCGTCTCATCGGACAGGTCAATGACCTCGGGCTGTACGAAAGCCGTCTTGCCGGAAGCCTCAGCGTAAATGTTCATCACCTTCGCCGTCATGGCCTGATGCTTTGTGTTCTTTTGATCCTGATCAAAAAGTCTCTGTGCGTAATTATATGCCAGCTCCAGCTTTTGGCCGCATGCCGCATCCAATTCCAGACATTTAAGGAGGTTTGCGGCGCTCTCGGAAAGCTTTCCCTCCAGAGCGGCAACCTGATCCACCAATGCCGCGATCTCTTCCAGATCCTTTTCCCAATCCTGCACCGTGGCATACATGTCCTCCACCTTCCAGGTGTTCTCAATTGCCACGTCTTCTCTCTTCAACAACTCTTTTGCCATAAGTTCTATAGTCCTTTCTTTCCGTTAATTTCCGATCGCGCCAAGGCTCTTTAATAATTCCAGGTCGCTCGCCTTCACCTTAAGGCTCGTCTCGATTCTTTCATTCTCGGGCGTCGTCACGACAATCTCGATGACGGTGTCCTCCTTCAGCCCCTTTTGCGCTACGGCTTTACAGAACGCCGGAAACTTCGGATGATTCTCCTTGAAAGAATTCCAGGCACCCACAAATTTCATCATATTTCCAAAATCCACCATTGCTTTCCTCCATAGTTATCTCAGGATACACTACAACACTTTATTATACTCTCTTTCCCTTTTATTTTCAAGGTTTTTGTGAATAAAAAAGCCCCTGGGAGCGTTTCCCCATGGGCTTTTCTCACTTTTTTACTTAAGCTTCTCATAAAGCAATGATCTTCGACAGGTTTTCCATGATCGCAGCTGCCACAGTCGGATTATTCATGGAATATACGTGCACCGTGTGGAAGCCATTCGCAAACAGGTCGATGATCTGATCCGTCGCATAGGCGATGCCTGCCTGACGCATGCAATCCGGTGTGTCTCCGAAGGTGTCAAGGATCCTGCGGAACCTCTGCGGCAGTTGGGATCCGGAGAGCTTTAAGGTGCGTTTTACCTGCGTTGCATTCACAATGGGCATGATGCCCGGATGTACCGGTACAAAAACGCCGGCTTCGCGGAGCTGATACATGTAGCTGTAAAAAGCGGCATTGTCAAAAAACATCTGCGTGATCAGAAAATCCATGCCTGCATCCACTTTTTCCTTCAGGAACTTTATGTCCTGCTGCTGGGTACTTGCCTCAGGATGCGTTTCCGGATAACATGCTCCGGCAATGCAAAAGTTCGGGTCAAATTCCTTGATCTCACGCACAAGTTCAATGGCGTGACGGAAGTTTTTCTCGGTGGGTTCAAACCCTTCGGGGCGGTCACCGCGCAGTGCCAGGATGTTCTGAATTCCCTTTTGTTTCAAGAGTTCAAGCTGTCTGTCCACCGTTTCCTTGTCGGAGGTGATGCAGGTCAGGTGCGCCATCATGGGCACGCCCTGCTCCTCCTGGAGCTGCCTTGCAATCTCCACGGTATATTCACTCGTTCCTCCGCCTGCGCCATAGGTCACGCTCATGAAAGAAGGCTTTAGGTCTGCGATCTTTCTTGCCGCGGTGACAACACTCTCCATATTGTCCTTTGTCTTTGGCGGAAACACCTCGAAGGATACGGAGTATTTCTTTTCCGCCAGGATTTCACTGATCTTCATGTCATTTCCCTCTTTCCGGCCTGTTTATGCCTGATCAAAATGTATATTCTTTGGGCATCAGCCCTTATCACTTTCTTCCTCGGCCGCGGGATCCGTCGTTCCGATAAAGCGATATAGCACAATTTCGTCCACCAACGGGTTGGCTCCGGGGAGCAGATAAGAAAGCCCGTCCTTGCCACTGTTTTCCAAGGACAAGGTAAGGCGTTGCTCGCCCTCCATCTGCACGGCCCGAACGCGATAATCTCCAACCTTACGAACCAGGAAGGAGTAATATTTCTTGAACAATTCCAGCGTTTCCTCGTCCACGGATTTGAGCTTGATGAGGTCCGGCGGCGCGGAACGAACGTCCGCATACATTCTGTCATAGCCGGAGATCACCAGCACATAGGTCTCTCCATAGGTTTCGACCCGCATGGTACCGTCTTGGTCAAATCGAACGGTGGCGGTATATTCCCCAAGCTCGCTGTCATAAAAGAGCCAAGTGCCCTCAAGGAACCTGATCAATTCCTTTTCGTTCCGGAAATTCACGCCCCTGTGCTCACCGTCCTGATCCCGTCCGAGCACATAAGTCGAAAGCGGCATGCCCTCTTTGGTATTGCGCTTCAGCCTGTTCTCGCTGCCGAAGACATAATCCCCGTAAAACGAGCCCTGCTCCGCCCGAACGCACAGCTTTGGAACATCATCGAGAGTCACGTGCACGGCGATCTTTTCCCCGGCCTGAAGCTCGAAGTAAGCGATCCTTTCCCCAGGTATATAAATCCGCTCTTTCATCAGATCCTTGCTGATCTCGTCCTTGTGGTAGACGCGATCAATGCTAAGGCGCGTATTGTCCTCGGCTGCAGTGATCACGGCCCAGTAATGTACGGGATCCTTTTTGGCCTGCTTTTTCTTGGAGTTGGACGAGGCTTCTTCATAGTCTTCCTCTTCCTCAATCACGGGCGGATCCACAAACTGAGACGCACCGCTTAATCTTGCAAGCTCCCTGGAGGTAAAGAATTCAATGTTAGCCAATGTTTTAGGCGCCGTCTGATCCACGGGAAGGTTGGAAATAAAGTTCCATTTGCCCTTCTCGTAGGTGAATTTGATCACATATTCCGGCTTTTTCTCACGCGCCCAGACATTGCGACGCCAGTATATCTCATAAGTGGTCCCGCAAACCGTTCCGCTCATGAATTCCACGCGCATCGGGTTTTGCTCGTCGTGGATATAGTAAAACAGATTTCTTGCGATTTCTTTCCATTCGATCGGTTTTCTGGCCTCTGAATAGTCCAGTCCCGTTCTGGATTTTGCAAAATTCTGGATGGATCGTAAGGTCAGGCAAGTCACTTTGCTTGCATTCAACGCAAGCTCTTCCTCGGTGAAGGGCTCTTCCTTGGGTTCGCCGTCTTCCTCTGGCGGCTCCTCACCGCGCATTTCCGCCTTGCGGCGCTCCTCTTCCAAACGCTCCGTGCGAAGCGTCTCCCGGATCTGTGCGATCTGATCGTCACTCAAGGTCACGTTCATGCCGGCACCATATTGCAAAACCGTTTGCCAGTCAATCTCCTCAGGGCGGTCATAATGGCACACAAAGAACCCATTGTCACTGCCGCGAATGGACCACTGGAGCCTTCGAAGCTCCTGCTCCGTCAGTTCGACCACTTCGGGAACTTCCAAAGCCTCTTCCTCCAAGGCATCCTGCGCCTCACCGACTGCAGACATCTCATCTTCCGCTTGCTCCGGGGCATTCGTCTTAACGGCCGCTCCCGCGACGACAACCTGGTGCGATGTAGGCGTGATCGCATGATATACTTCCGCCGATTCCACGTGACGCATTATGCTGTTTTCAACATTCGTCTCGTCTTCTGCCACGGTCTGTTCCAATGCATCTTCCGCGGCAATTGCGTCAAGACCGTCCTTTCCGCAACCGGCGAAAAATGCAAGGACCAGGCAAAGCGCCAAGACCTGCATCATTTTCCTCATGCTGTTTTCGTACTCCCCACGTTGATCGTGACCGACTAAAGGTGCGTACAAAGCCACGAATTTATTCTAACCCAAAACGCCCTGCTTGTCAAATGAGTGCTCCTGCAAACATGGCACGCACTCAACGAGATACATGTCCATACAGGCACGCGCTCGATAGGCTTATCGCGCAAAAAAACGACGCGACAATTCGTCGCGCCGCCTTGTAAATACTGATTTATTATCTTTGTACTCTTCCGGAGGCATCTCCGCCTGCCAGGGTCTCCACTTCTTTGCGGGAAACCAGGTTGAAGTCGCCAGGGATCGTGTGCTTCAAAGCGGATGCCGCAACGCCAAACTCCAACGCCGACTTAAAGTCCTTTCCGTCAAGCATGCCGCAGATCACGCCGCCTGCGAAGGAATCGCCGCCGCCAACGCGGTCAACGATGGGATGAATGCTATATTCCTTAGAGTGGTAAAACTCCTTCGTGTCTCTGGAGTAGATGCATGCGGACCAGCCATTGTCGGAAGCCGAATGACTGACGCGCAGGGAGGAGATGCAGTATTCGAAGTTATAGTCTGCAACCATCTGCTCAAAAATGGACTTGTAGCCTGCAAGCTCAAGATCGCCGCTGGTCACGTCGGTATTGCCGGGCTTATAGCCAAGCACAAGCTCCGCATCTTCTTCGTTGCCGATGCAAACGTCCACATACTTCATCAGATTCTTCATGACTCTCTGAGCCTTCTCGGAGGTCCAGAGCTTCTTTCTGAAGTTCAGGTCCACGGAAACCTTCACGCCTGCCTTCTTGGCTGCGATCAGAGCCTTCTCGGTCAACTCCGCTGCCGCGTCAGAAATGGCAGGAGTAATGCCGGTAAAGTGGAACCAGTCTGCATCCTTGAAAATGTCAGCAAAGTCGAAATCCGCCTCGGTTGCCGTGGAAATGGAGGAATGCGCTCTGTCGTAGATGACCTTGGAAGGTCTCATGGAGCTGCCGCTCTCAAGATAGTAGATGCCAAGTCTCTCACCGCATCTTGCAATATGCTTCGTGGAAACGTTGTACTTTCTGAGGGCCGCAACGGCACACTCACCGATCTCATTGTTCGGAACTGCGGTCACGAATTCTGCGTCATGGCCATAGTTTGCAAGGGAAACTGCAACGTTTGCCTCGCCTCCGCCATAGTTTACGTCAAACTCATCCGCCTGAATAAACTTCTCAAAATTCGGGGTGGACAGACGAAGCATGATCTCACCCATCGTAATTACCTTTGCCATAGTTGTTCTCTCCTGTTCTAAGCTAATAGTTTAACTTGCAAACTCGGGGCATGGCCTCTGTATTCCCCCTCCGGGACGTTCGCACTCCGTAGGTGTACGTAGCGGATGCTAAGGCATCTCAAGTGCTGTTTCGCTTCGCGCAACATCCCTTGATACGCTGCCTAAGCACCGACGTGCACCTACGGCCCTGAGGGGGAACAACAGAGGCCTCCCCTCGAGACACCGGAATGCTTTTGTTCTCGTCGCAATATGTGTTGCTATATGTGTTGTGACATATGTTGTTTGATATCGTCCTCTCTCAATTCACATGGCGATGTTTCTTACAACATGAGGTCTTGTAAACCTAATTATCCTGTAAACTCGAGGGGAGGCACCTGCTGTTCCTTTTCAGGGCCGTAGGTGCACGTCGGTGCTTAGGCAGCGTATCACATAATGTCGAAGTCTTTTTTGAGACATTATGTGAGATGCCTTAGCATCCGCTACGTACACCTACGGAGTGCGAACGTCCCTGAGAAGGAATGCAGGGGCCATGCCCCGAGTTCTGCTGGACTCTATTCTCCGTTTTGTAAAGCGATTTCTAGCTTATTTCTGTACCAGGTGTACCGCAAAGCCTGCGATGCTCTCCTTGAGGTAAATCGCCTTAAACTTCCCCTTCTCGTCGCGCTTGGGCTCTTCGAATTCCACGCCGAGGACGGTCTGCATATAGTTGACGGCGCGCTCAATGTAATTCGTGCGGATCGCGATGTGGCCGTTGGCGCCCTTGAACGGCGACTTCATAACCTCTACGGCCGTTCCGGCAAAGATGGAACTATTGCCAACCTTTACAGGCATTCCAAAGAGGAACGCGAAGCGATTTGCAGCCTTCAGGGCCTCTTCCTCGTTTGCCGCATTGATGCCAACGTGTGCCAGCTCAAAGCCCAGCATGGTCTGAACGGCTTCGCGGGTCAGCTGCTCGATCTTGTCCCACTCACCTGCGTTGATCAGATCGCCGGGAACCATCCAGGATCCGCCGCATGCGATGATCTTGGAGAAATCCAGGTAAGAGGTCAGGTTCTTCGCATTGATGCCGCCGGTGGGCATGAACTTCATGTTCACGTAAGGTGCTGCCATCGCCTTGATCTTTGCAAGGCCGCCGCTCTGCTCTGCGGGGAAGAACTTTACCACCTCGAGGCCAAGCTCAATGGCCTGCTCAATGTCACTGGGACTGGACGTGCCGGGAGTGATGGGAACGCCCTTTTCCTGACAATACTTTACGGTCCTGGGATTCAGGCCGGGGCTTACGATAAACTTAGCGCCTGCCGCCACTGCCGCGTCTACCTGGGCTGCATTTAAGACCGTTCCTGCGCCAACGCACATGTTCGGAAACTTTTCCGTCATGATGCTGATCGCCTCAGCTGCCGCATCCGTGCGGAAGGTCACTTCCGCGCAAGGAAGTCCGCCTGCGCACAATGCCTTTGCCAAGGGATATGCATCCTCCGCGCGATCGATCTTAACCACGGGTACAATGCCGATTTTACTGATCTGTTCCAATATAGCTTCCATGTGATTTCCTTTCCGCCTTGCTTTGAAAAATCAAAATGTAAGGGCTTACATTTGCATTATATCACACTTCAGCGGAATTACAAGTCTTATCCTTCAGATTCTGCTTTCTTTTTTTCAGCCAAGGGAGTAACGCAAACACGAAGCATGCGATCAAAAGGCTGACGATCGTGATCACGATGCCAAGGCCTTTACCGCTGGGCGTGTAATACAGTCGGATGGCGTAATCTCCGGGCTCCAGATCCAATGCAATAAAGGCTTCTCCAAAGGTCTGCGGCTCCGTCTCCTGCCCGTTGACAAAAACCTTCCAGCCCTTTTCATAAGGGATGGAAAGGATCAGTCGTCCGGCCTCGTCGAGTTTCAGGTTTCCCGTCACCTCGCGGTTTTCAACCTTCACGTCCGTCATATGCTGTCGCCCCAGGATCTCCAGTGCCTCCTGCATCATCTCCATGTTCAGCTTGTATACGTTAACGGAAACCTTCGGTGTGTCGTCACTGTCGTCTCCGTTGGTGAAACGAACGGTCTGCCCTTCCTTCAGGGCTCCTATATACATAATGTTTTCTTTCTTCAGGTCTTTCAGGTTCTGCTCATCCGGCGTTGCGCCCGTCATCTTGATCTTACTTGTGCCGTAATTGGTAACGCAGCCATAGTAGATGCCGTCTTCCTTGGCCGTAAAGGTCACGTCGTCGCCATCCGCTTCGCTTCGGATCTTCTTGAGCATGATGCCTTCAATCCCAAGCTGGTTTAGGAGCTCGTTCTGAATGGTGATGCCCTTGTCCTTCATCTCCTCGGGAAGGTCAAATCCATAAGGCGCCACATAACCGAAAGGCAAGGTATATAAGGCCTCGTAAAGGTAGATGCCGTTTTCTTCATCCACCAGGCGGTAAAGCTCATTCTCCCACTCATTGGTCTCAGCGAACATATATCCCACGTTGATGAGTGCGGCAGAAAAAGGCGTTGCGCCTTCATAGCCGTAATATACTTTGCTGTGATGCATGCCAAATTTGGTGTAAAAACTCATCACGTAAGAATTGAGGGTCGATGAGAACACGGAGGCAGAAGGGAAACCTGAAAGCGTCGCGTCATTTTTCGTCTTTCTGGTGAACTTCTCAAAGCGCGCAAAGCCGTCCTTTTCGTTCGCATGGCGTTCATAAAGCACTTTGTAGTCGTTCACGTGCTTCAGGTACGTATCCCTATTCGTGGTGCCAACGCTGGTATAGGCCATGTTGATCGCGGATTCCGCAAGGATGGCCACCAGAAGGACTGCGCCAATGGCAGCTCGCGTCCCCATGCCTTTTTTCGTCTTCCAAAGGTACAGGCAGATGGAATAAAGCGTCACAAAGCCAAGGTTTGCGATCCAGGTCCAGCTTTCGAAATCATCCACTTCGACGAACTTTTGAATGATCAAAAAACAGCCCGCGGCACCGAGATATGCCTTCAAAACCGATGAAGCCTTGATCCCGTCCAAGTGACACAGGCATTCGTGACACATGATCAGAACGATCATTACGTAAAGGAAGGACTGCCTTGCCGGAAGGGAATCCGGATAGTTAAAGCCGTGCCAGATGAAATCCAGGGCGTTCACGGAAAAGCCCATGAGGAAGATGCCAGCGATGGCCAAAAGACCAAAGCGCTTGCGTGCCGTGATCCTGTCGTTCAGGGCAAACAGGGGCACAAGGAAAAAGACCATGCAGCCGCAGTAGATATTGGGCCAGTGCTCCAGTGCGCGCTCCGTGTTGATGGCCATGCAATGACGTGCCAGCTCATCGATCACTGAGAAGTAGAATTTCCATTCCTTCGGGAACTCCACCTTGCCAAAGTCCGTGGCAAGCAGTGCCATGACCTCCGGCACCAAGTAGATTGCCGCCAGACCGCCTGCAAGAAGGGATGCCGCGGCGAATTTCCAGATCATGGAAAAGCTCTTCTTTTCTGCGAAGAAGAGATAGATGAAATACAGTACCAGGAACATGCAGATCATGATGGAAATATAGAAATTGGTCAGAATGGAAAGGGAAAGTGCAAGTACGTACAGGCCAACCTTGCCCTTCTTTACCAGGCGTTCCAAGCCCATGAGGATCAAGGGCAGAAGCACCACGCAATCCATCCACATGACATTCCAGTTGTATGCGGCAACGAACCCGCTCATGGCGTAAAACAGCGAGCATGCAAGGGCCGCAAAGAGCTTTTCAGGGGTCTTCTCCTCTTCGCGAGAGCGCAGGTACACAAAGGAGCAAAGCCCTGCCAGGCCGATCTTGATGACTACCATGTAGCTCATGAATTCGATCCAATATTTCTCGGGGAATAAAAAGGCAAGCCAGTTTAAGGGGCTGGCGAGATAATAGACGAAAAGCGCAAGAAAATTAGAGCCCATCCCGACGTTCCAGGTATAGGCAAGACCCTCTCCCGCCTTCATTTTTTCCATGAATTCACGGAAGAACGGGACATATTGATGGTACATGTCCGAAAACATGAAGCTTCGATTTCCAAAGGGAAAAATGCTGTTGCCGATGAAGATTGCCATCATCAAGGCAAAGGGGCCAAAGAAGGCCAAAAAAAGCGCCGTTCCCGCCAACGTCGGGCGGAAACGGAAGCGCTTATGTTTTTTCTGATCCGTCATTTCATTCCTCTTCCTGCGCCGCAGGGGTATGCGGGCGCTCTTCCATGGACACGTAGCTGCGCTCCTTCATCACGCTAAGGTACGCGGGACGAATGATCTTGTCCATGTTGATGAGTTCCTCGATCCTGTGTGCACTCCAGCCAACGATCCTCGCGATCGCAAAGATGGGCGTGTACATCTCCAGCGGGATTTCCAGCATGGAATATACGAAACCGCTGTAAAAGTCCACGTTCGCGCTGACGCCCTTGTATATCCGCGCCTTCTGGCTGATCACTTCAGGGGCGAGCCGCTCGATCATGGAATATAATGCAAAATCCTTTTCCCTGCCTTTTTCCTCTGCGAGCTGCTCCACAAAGGCCTTGAACACTTTGGCTCTGGGATCGGAGAGGGAATATACCGCATGTCCCATGCCATAGATCAGGCCCTTCTTGTCAAAGGCTTCCTTGTTCAGGATCTTTTGCAGGTATGCGCGTACCTCTTCTTCGTCGGTCCAGTCGGACACGTGCTTTTCGATATCGCGCATCATCTCCACGACCTTGATGTTTGCGCCGCCGTGCTTCGGTCCCTTTAAGGAGGACAGTGCTGCTGCCACCACGGAATATGTATCCGAACCTGAGGAGGTGACCACGCGGGTCGTAAAGGTGGAATTGTTACCGCCGCCGTGCTCCATGTGAAGCACCAGCGCGATGTCAAGCACCTGCGCCTCAAGCTTCGTGTACTTTTTGTCGGGACGCAGCATCATCAAAAGATTCTCCGCCGTTGAAAGCTTCTTCATCGGGCGGTGAATATACATGCTGTCGTCGTTGGAATAATGATTATAGGCATGATAGCCATACACTGCGAGCATGGGGAAAATACTGATCAGGGCAAGGCTCTGACGGAGCACGTTCTCCACGCTGTTGTCGCTGCAGTTCTTATCGTAGGAAGCAAGGGTCAAAACGCTCCTGGTCAGGGAGTTCATGATGTCACCGGAGGGTGCCTTCATGATAACGTCTCTGGTAAAGTTCCGAGGAAGCGTTCTTCCGCCGGCAAGCACGTCGCGGAATTCCGCGAGTTGCTCCTCATTCGGAAGGCGACCAAGGAGCAAGAGATACGCCACTTCCTCGAAGCCGTAGCGCTTGCCCTTAAAGCCGTTGACCAATTCAATGCAATCATAACCGCGATACCAAAGCTTGCCATCGCAGGGCGTTTTCACGCCATCCACCATCTGAAATGCTTCGATCCGGGAGATATTCGTAAGTCCCGAAAGTACGCCATTTCCATTCTTATCACGAAGTCCGCGCTTTACGCCATATTCGTCAAACAGGGAAATGTCAATATCATCCTCTTCAAAACAAATCCTGGAATACTCGGATAGGTATTCTTCATTTCTCTTCACGCGAACCTCCTTATTTTGCCTTTTTGCTGTCGATGATCTTCTTGATGAAGCCTTCTATATAGTTACAATATTCCTTGTCCGCTGCCACTCCCTTGAAATCATTGTTCTTGATCACATAGTGGTCATAGGAATCGCGGAACCAAAACTCTGCATTGTTTGGCGTCTTCTGCAGAATATACGAATTCTCGATCGAGGTTTCCTCGTCATGCAGAGACGCGATGATAAGGACTGGTTTGCTTCCCGTCCTTTGAATGGAGGAGACGGGAGTCAGATTGTCTGCCTTGTCCTTCCCGTAGATCCAGCGCAGGGACTGATGGGTAAAAGGTCTTTGCGCCGCGCGAAGGAACCCGGGAATGTGGTAAGATTTCAGAATCTGATCCAGCTGATCGTCCACGGAAGAAAAAGGTGACATGGCGATGCAGCCGCTGACCTCGGGGATCTCCGCAGTACAGTTGATGGCGGCAGAACCGCCAAGGGACACGCCCCAGACCACGATCGGCAGATTCTTGTACTTTTCCACGGTCCCAATGTAATTGACCAAGGCGCGGACGTCATCCACTTCCAGATAACCAAGGCCAAGCTTTCTGCCCGTGCTCTCCCCGTGCGCACGCGTCTCCAAAAGGAAGGACGCATAGCCCAGATCCTTCATCAGGCTGGCATGCCCGTAAAAATATGTGACGGACGGCTGTCTCATTGCAGTCAGGAAAATGACCACGGCCTTGGGATCATTTGTTTCCACCTCGGAGCACCAAAGGACCTCTCCGTCCTCCGTCTTGATGTTGCGCTGCGTGCTCGAAAGCTTGAAATCTTCGGATTTATAGACCGCCTGATAAGGATGGTTTTCATCCTCCACGCCCTTATACTTGATGTGACGGAACACATAGATCATGGTAAGAAACGTCGGGATCATCAAAATAAAAAGAATGATGAAGATCCAAAGAATGATCCTTCGTTTTCTCCAGCCGTAATCCGTGATAACTCCTTTTTTCATGTTGTTAACCTCCCCAAAGCTTCCTGCCACGGCTTTATGCTTCTTCGCTTAGCAGTCGCTCCTTACGCTCGATCATTTCGTCGATCTTTTCGATATAGAGCGATACGTCCTTGATCGAATCGCTCCGCTCGATCCTGCCGTCCGGATAGACCCGCTTGCTGATGCAGCCGGCGCCCAGCGCAAGGATCGTCTGAACCTCCTCCATGATCAAAATGTTATAAATTCCATACTTGCCCGGGACTGCATATCCAACATTTTCAAAATTCCCGGACATGTTCTTTTGTCTGTAAAGATAATAGGGTTGCATTCCAAGACGCTTTGCGCCTTCGGCCGCGATCCGCATGGTCTCATCCGTGTTGCTTAAGGCCGTGATGCCATGCTCGCGGATCCACTCGCTGAGCTTGGATGCCCGCTTGATTGCAAGGGAATGGACTGTCAGGCTGTCCGGTGCAAGCCTTACGACTTCATCAATCGTATGCTGCACGTCTTCCTCGGTCTCCCCCGGAAGCCCCAGGATCAGATCCATGTTGACGTTATCAAAGCCTTCCTTGCGGGCGATGCGATATGCCTCAAGCACTTGCGCAACGGAGGCCTTACGGCCGATCACATCCAGCGTCTCCTGCTTCATCGTCTGCGGATTGACGGAGATGCGACTAACGCCATGTTTCTTTAGCACGCGGAGCTTTTCCGGCGTGATGCTGTCCGCCCTGCCGGCCTCCACGGTAAACTCCAAAAGCTTTGATAGGTCAAAGTACTTTTCAAGCGCTGAAAGAAGCTTCTCCAATTGCTCCGGCTCCAGGGTGGTTGGCGTTCCGCCGCCCACGTAAACCGTATCCAGCGTCTTGTCATGATATTTCTTCGAAACATATTCCATCTCGCGGATCAGGCAGTCCAGATAGGCGTCCACCTTCTTGCGATAAGCCGCGATCGGAAACGAAGTAAAGGAACAGTAAAGGCAGGTCGTCGGGCAAAACGGAATGCCGATATACAGGCTGTAACCGTCCTGATAATGGATCTTTGACAAAAGCTCCCGCTCGCGCCCTGCAATGTCAATGCTAAGAAGTGCCTTCTCTTCGCTGACAAAGTACTTGTCCATCATGTAAGCCTTGATCTCAGGTGCCTCCCTGCCCTCTTCCAAAAGGCCATAGGCGATCTTGGTGGGGCGGATCCCCGTAAGGTTTCCCCAAGGAAGACTCCTGCCCACGTGGCTCTCAAGCGTCTTGTAGAGAAAGGCTTTGAAACCAGCTTTATATTCTTCCGCCTTGTCTTCGCATTCCCACCGGTACTCAGCGCCAAAGCACTCAGGCGCCTTTCCTTCCACGTTCATGCGAACCGTTGCGCCCTCCGGTGAAAACTCGACCTGAATCTCCTCGCAGGCCTTCGCCTTTTCAGGATCGGCCTTGACCTCGCGGTATTCCTCCCAAAGGACCTTGCTCTCCGTCGTCAAAACCTTGACCTGCCTGTCGGGGTAAAAGGCCTTGACAATGGAGTTCACGTCGTACTCATAGCTCGGCTGGCTTAAGTTTACAAACAAATATCGTTCAATTCTACACACAGAATGGATTGTTCTCCTTTTCGTATCCGATGGTGGTCGAGCCGCCATGTCCCGGATAAACCTTGGTGTCCTCCGGAAGAACAAAAAGCTTTTCCCGAATGGACCGAACGATCTGACTCATGCTACCCGTCGGAAAATCGGTCCGCCCAACACTTTCCTGAAAGAGCGTGTCGCCCGACAAAAGGAAGCCCTTCTCCTCGAGATAATAACAGCAGCTTCCGCTCGTATGCCCGGGGGTTGCGATCACTTTGAAGGTCATGCCCGCGATGGTGATCTCCTGCCCGTCTTTTAGGTACTCATCCGCGGAAACGGTGCAGGCGCGCCCTGCCATCTCGGAAACGTTCATGTCGGCATTGCCAAGAAGCTCCCTTTCGGCGTCGAGTGCATATACCTTAATAGGTTCTAAGCCCTTTTCCTTGCGTTCGCGATTCACCGCGCCCTTTAAGGCTTCCAGCCCCCAGATATGATCAAAATGTCCGTGGGTCAGAAGGATGCCCTCGACCTTTAAGTCGTTCTTAAAAAGGCTGGCATAAACTTTCGTCCCCTGGTCGGCAGGATCCACCACAACGGCCTTGTTTTCGCCTTCCCGATAAAGGAAATATGTATTCGTGGCGCAGCTTCCAAGCACCATTCTTCCGATCTTGAGTTCTCCCATGGGGTTTCTCCTTTAGTATTTATCCAATGCTTCGCTCAATGTCGATCACGCCTTCGATCGCGTGGAGCCTCTCCATGATGTTATTCAGCGCGTCTCGACCGCTCACCTCGAACCCGATCTGCATGGTCACAAGGCCCTGCTTATTGGTCCTGGTGTTCAGCGAGAGAATGCTGATGTTCTTCTCCGTATATACCTTCGAAATGTCGGAAAGCAAGCCGTTTCTGTCATGCGCAAAGAGATTGATCTCGCAGACATAATTGCCCTCACCGTCCTTGCTGTCATCGGACAATGCCCAATCCGCCTCCACAATCCTGATGCGCTCGTCTTCGGGGAGATTCAACATGTTAACGCAGTCCGTGCGGTGAATGCTGATGCCCCTTCCCCTGGTCACGAAACCAATGATCTCGTCTCCCGGCACGGGTGAGCAACACTTGGAAAAACGAACCGACAGATCCGCCGTTCCCTTGACAAGAATGCCGCCCTTGGAACGCATGCGAACGGGATGCGCGGAGCCTTGGCTGCTCTCAGCGATCGAAGCAAGCACTTCCTCGTTGGTCAGCTCCTTCTTGTGGTCGCGGTCGTAATACTCCTGCAAACGGCCAATGATCTGGCCTTCCTTCAGGGCGCCATGTCCAACGGCCGCAAGCACGCTGTCCCAATCACGGAAGCCATACTTACGCATGATGGCGTCCATATATTCCGTGGAAAGAAGGCTTGCGATATTGATGCCTTTGGTCTTGCAATAGTTGTTCAAAAGGTCCTTGCCGCGGGCAACGTTTTCTTCCTTGCCCTGGCTCTTGAACCATTGATTGATCTTATTCTTTGCCTGCGTGCTCTTTACGACCGCGAGCCAGTCACGGCTCGGGCCCTTGGAGTTGCCGGACGTGATGATCTCAATGCGGTCACCGTTCTTGATCTGATAATCGATGGTGACAAGCTTTCCGTTCACCCTTGCGCCGACCATCTTGTTGCCGACTGCGGAGTGAATGCAGTACGCAAAGTCTATGGGCGTTGAACCTGCAGGCAAGTTCTTGACCTCGCCCGTAGGCGTAAAGCAATATACCTGATCCGAGAACAGATCCAGGTCATTTTTCAAAAGGTTGAGGAATTCGCGGTTGTCAGACATGTCCTGCTGCCATTCCAGGATCTGACGCAGCCAAACAAGCTTTTCCTCTTCCTGGGTTTCCACCTTCTTGCCGTCGGAAGCCTCTTTGTACTTCCAGTGCGCGGCGATACCATATTCTGCCGCCTTATGCATCTCAAAGGTGCGGATCTGCACCTCAAAGGGCTGGCCACTGGTACCGATCAGGGTCGTATGTAGGGATTGGTACATGTTCGCCTTCGGGATCGCGATATAATCCTTAAAGCGGCCCGGAACGGGCTTGTAATGGGCATGAATCTCACCAAGGGCAGCATAACAGTCCTTGACGGAATCCACGATGATCCTGACTGCGAATAGGTCGTAGATCTGATCCAGAGTCTTGTTCTGGTTTTTCATCTTCTTGTAGATGCTAAAGAAGTGCTTAACGCGCCCTTCGACCTTGCACTTGATGCCTGCGGCATCGATGATCCCGCGCACCTCGTCCACGATGCCCTGGATGTACTGTTCGCGAACGCTCCGCTTCATGGCGATCTGATTCACCAGGTCGCGGTAAGCTTCCGGTTCAAGATACTTCAGGGACAGGTCGTCCAGCTCGATCTTGATCTTGCTGATGCCCAGTCTCTGGGCGATGGGACTATAAATCTCAAGGGTTTCCCTTGCGATCCTCTGCTGGCTCTCCGGCTTTTGATGCTGGAGCGTGCGCATGTTATGCAGTCTGTCGGCAAGCTTGATCAGGATCACTCGAATGTCCTTTGCCATGGCAAGGAACATCTTGCGCAGGTTTTCCGCCTGCATTTCAAGCTTCGCGTCGGACTGATCCGCGCCCTGGCTTAAGGGGATTTTTTCGAGTTTGGTCACGCCGTCCACAAGAAGTGCCACGTCAGCGCCAAATTCGCGCTCGAGGTCCTCCTGCGTAAGCTCCGTGTCCTCCACCACGTCGTGCAAAAGGCCGGCGATGATGGTCTCCTTGTCCATTTCGAGTTCTGCCAGGATGATGGCAACGTTCAAGGGATGGATGATGTAAGGCTCACCGGACTTGCGAACCTGGCCGGCATGTGCCTTCTTTGCGGTATCATATGCTTTCGCGATGGCAGTCACGTCATCGCTGGGATGGTAGGTTTTGACACGCGAAATAAGCTCCTGATACAACTGCTCGGGAGTTTCAAATTCCTGTGGCCTTACCAACGTGCGGTCACTGTAATGTACGTCATTTTTCAATTCCGCTTCCGTCATGCGCTACCACTCCTACGTGTTACAAAAATGAATTCCGTCAGCGCGGCATATGCCGCGCCATTTGGTCTTACTTTCCGGGATATACGATCGCAGCGTCAAGGCGATAATCCTTGATGCGCTCACGGCCCTTCAGGCCTGCAAGCTCCATCAGGACAACCACGCCGACCACTTCACCGCCAAGGCTTTCGATCAGCTTGATCATTGCCTCCGTGGTACCGCCGGTTGCGATCAGATCGTCCACGATCAAAACCTTCTGACCGGGCTTGATGCTGTCCTTATGCATCTCGATCACGGCGCTGCCATATTCGAGATCATATTCAATGCTGACCGTCTCACAGGGGAGCTTGCCCTTCTTACGGATCAGCACAAAAGGCTTGTGCAGATTGTAAGCAATGGGGGTTCCGAAGATAAACCCGCGTGATTCAGGACCAACCACTACGTCAAACTCCAGATCCTTCACGAGATCCTGCATGGAGTTGATCGCGAGCTGCAATCCGTCCGCATCCTGCAGAACGCTTGTCACGTCGCGAAAAATGATGCCCTTCTCAGGGAAATCAGGGATCGACCTTACGTACTCTTCCAATTTCTTCATGATTTTCCTCCCGCTTGTAATAAGAACGAGCCTCCCCCCTAAGGGAAAAGCTCAATCCTTCGTACGATCTTATTTCTTACCACAGCATTTCTTGTACTTTTTCCCGGATCCGCAAGGACAAGGATCATTGGGGTAAACCTTTGCACCCTTGATCACCGTCGTTGAGGATTTCTGCTCCTTGTAGAGTCTCTTTCTTGTCTCGTCGTCGAAGATGGCTTTCCACTCTTCCAGGTTGTAGAGCCAGTCTGCTTCGGCAGAAACCATGTTTTTGTACAAGAGTGCCTTGTCATATACAAGGTTCACCTGCGTATCCTCCTCCATCTCTTCGATGGGGTTCTTCTCGATCAGGCTGTCATTGATGCCATCCAAAAAGCCCGTCATGGTCATCACGTCAACGCCAAAGCGTTCTGCGAGTTCCTTTACGGTACCCTTAACTTCCTCATCGGGGTTCTTTAAGAGCTCTGCATAGATTGCCTGCTCGCGCTTGAAGTAAACGCCCCAAAGTCTTTGAAGTTCATCCTTTCCAAGCTTTTCGTTATAAGCGACGCCGCGCCATTTCTCTAAAAGTGCCATAATTCTTACCATCCTTACTGTTTACAGGACATGCCTGCATTATTCCACTAACTTTTACTAGTATATAACAAAAACGGGCTCAAAGCAACAAAAACTTGCATATTCGCTTGCAGTTCCCCCGCCTTTTAGAATATAATATGCGTATGAAAACGCGGATGAAAAAACTAAAGATCGTGTTTATGGCGGTATCTCTGGGCCTGTGCCTTTCGGGATGCCTGGAAACTGCGCCCAAAACTCCGTCCTCTTCACAAGAGATTTTGACGGGACAACCCATCACCGCGACCGTATCGCCCGGTGCATCGGAAAAATCCCCTTCCGCTCCCGGGGAAACGGGGGATGAAACACAAAGCTCCGCTCCCGCGGAAACCAAAACGCCGGCCTTTGGCGAAGAAACGCAGCAAAGCCTTGCATGCTTTCTAAAGACCGCGACGCTCCCTCTTGGAAACACCATGTACGTCTGGGGCGGGGGCTGGAATGAGGAGGATACCGGGGCAGGCGTGGAAGCCTGTACCATCGGCGTCAGCCCGAACTGGAAGGCCTTTGCGGACCAGCAGACCAAGGATTACGATCACAAAAAGGTGCGTTATCAGATCCACGACGGACTGGATTGTTCCGGCTTCGTGGGTTGGGTCGCCTACAATGTATTCGAAACCGAAAACGGCAAGGAAGGCTATGTCTTCAAATCCACGGACGTGGCAAAAACCTTTGCTTCTTATGGCTGGGGTGATTTCCTTCCCGCAAAGGAAGTGAAGGACTGGAAGCCCGGCGACGTCGCCAGCATGGAAGGTCATGTCTGGATCAGCCTCGGCACCTGCTCGGACGGAAGCGTTTTGCTCCTCCATGCCAGTCCTCCGGGCGTTCGCCTCTGCGGCACGCAGCCTGACATATCTTCCGCGGTTTCCGAGGCGGCCGGCCTGGCGCGAAAATATATGTCGGAATATTATCCCGAATGGTATGAGCGCTTCCCGGAATTCATTTCCTCAGACACTTACCTAACTTCTTCCTCGCAGCTGCGCTGGAACAAGGCAACCTTCCCTGACGCCGAAACCGTTCAGGGGCTTTCACCCGAAGAGCTTCTTTCACTGCTCTTTGGAGAAACCAAATGATAAGGAGAATAGACATGGCAAATCAGAATCAAGAAGGTCAAAATCCCAAAAACAAAATGACGGCGAAACGCATCGCCGCCATCCTTGGAATCGTTTTATTGTTTGGATTGTATATCGTCACGTTGATCGTTGCGATCGTTGATCGCGGCTCTTCAGGGAAGCTCTTCATGGCCTGCCTGATCGCCACGGTGGCCGTACCTCTCCTTCTCTGGATCTACATCTGGATGTATGGCGTTATGACCAACAAGCACACCATCGCATCCTTCGACGTAAGAAAGCCTGAAGACATTGCGGCACAAGTAAGTCTCGAGGAGGCGATGGTCAAAGAGGCTAAGGAGACTGCTGAAGCCGGCGCGGAAGATGGACAAGAAGAAGCGGAAGAAGACGCTGACGCCTGACTCCTTCCGCCCTGTTCATACTGTTTTAGTTAATTCTGCAAGCTTTTGGTCCACCTGTTCGCGGCTCTGGAACACAATGCCGTGGATGCCAAGTTCATTAGCGGCCTCTACGTTGACCGCAGTGTCGTCCACAAAAACGCTTTCTTCGGGCTTTAACCCAAACCTTGTAAGGCAAAGCTTGTAGATTTCCGGATCAGGCTTGATCAGCTTGTCCTTCCAGGACAGGATCCCGCCGTCCATCTCTTTTCGAAACACCAAGGCTTTTTCGCATTCCTTTTCGATCTTCTGAGAGAAGTTCGAAAGGAAATAAACGGAGAAGCCTTGTTTTTTTAGGCTTTTTACCCACTCGATGGCATAATCCCTGATCGTTACGATGTCGGTCATGTCGTCATATGCCCTGTGGAACTCCTCTTCCATTTCTGGATCGTTTTTCACGAACCCTGCCATCACTTCTTCAAAGCTCCATACGCCGCGGTCAAGCTCCGGCCAAACCGAGCTTAACACGGACGCCTTCGCGATGCGACGGATCTCCTCTTCGGAAAAGCCTTTGTCCGCAAGGAACCCTGCCCATCGAAAGTCCGTAAGCACGTTCCCAATGTCAAATATCACGTTCTTGATCATGTTTTATGCTTTCTTCAGCGGGCTCTCCCTGTAGATGATGTCCTGTCTTCTGGGGCCATTGCTGATCATGGTGATGGGATAACCGATCTGCTTCTCGATGAACTCAATGTAGTTGCGGCAGTTCTCGGGAAGATCCTCATAACGCGTGATCCCGCGGATGTCACACTTCCAGCCAGGAAGCGTCGTCAACACGGGCTTTGCCTTCTCAAGAAGGTGCGTTACGGGGAAGTCCGTCGTCACCTTTCCGTCGATCTCATAGCCTACGCAAACAGGGATCTCGTCGAGATATCCCAAAACGTCAAGCACGGTGAAGGCCACGTCGGTGGTACCCTGCAGGCGACAGCCATACTTCGATGCCACGCAGTCAAACCAACCCATTCTGCGAGGGCGTCCGGTGGTTGCGCCAAATTCGCCGCCGTCACCGCCGCGTCTTCTAAGCTCGTCTGCTTCGTCGCCAAAGATCTCGGAAACAAAGGCACCTGCACCGACTGCGGAGGAATATGCCTTACATACCGTTACGACTTCCTTGATCTCATAAGGCGGAAGTCCTGCGCCGATGGCGCCAAAGGCTGCCAGCGTGGAGGAACTCGTTACCATGGGATAGATGCCGTGATCCGGATCCTTTAAGGTGCCAAGCTGGCCCTCAAGGAGCACCGTCTTGCCCTCCTTTAAGGCCTGGTTCAAAAATGCGGAAACGTCGCAAACGTAAGGCGCGATCATCTCCTTATACTCATGAAGCGTTGCAAGAAGCTCATCGGGATCGATCTCGGGCTTGTTGTAAAGGTGCTTAAGAAGCACGTTCTTTACGGCGCACACGCTGCGGACCTTCTCAGCCAATCCCTCTTCATCAAAGAGTTCATTGACCTGAAAACCGATCTTAGCATATTTGTCCGAATAGAACGGAGCAATGCCGGACTTGGTGGAGCCAAAGGACTTTCCGCCAAGGCGCTCCTCTTCATACTGATCAAACAGGATGTGATAAGGCATTACGATCTGTGCCCTGTCTGAAACCAGAATCTTAGGCATCGGCACGTTGCGTTCAACGATGGACTGGATCTCCTTGAAAAGAAGGGGAATGTTCAGCGCCACGCCATTGCCGATCACGCTGGTGGTGTGACCGTAAAACACACCGGAGGGCAGGGTGTGGAGGGCAAATTTGCCGTAGCAGTTCACAATCGTGTGTCCTGCGTTTGCTCCGCCTTGAAAGCGCACGATAATGTCCGCCTTCTCAGCCATCATGTCCGTGATCTTGCCTTTTCCTTCGTCGCCCCAGTTAGCTCCTACGACTGCTTTTACCATGTGGGTACTTCCTTTCTTTTTATGCTTGGATTCTTATTTTTCGAACTTATTCTCTGCCGTCCCAGCAGTAGGTACACAGCTTGCTCTCATCGATGCCGACGGACTTGACCATGTCGTCAAGTCTGTGGTAATGGAGCGTCGTGAAGTTCAGCTGTTTTCCGATGCGGGCCACCATGTCATTGTATTCCGTGGTGTTCGGGTCTACGTATTTCTTGAGGTCGATCTTTAAGCCTTCCTGCTCCATGTCGCGCAGAACTCTTCTTGCGATCAGGTCCATTTCCGAAGTGGATCTGGAGAAGTTCAAGTACTTACAGCCAAACAGAAGCGGCGGGCATGCAGGACGGATGTGCACTTCCTTTGCACCGCTCTGGTACAGGAACTCCGTCGTCTCGCGAAGCTGCGTGCCACGCACGATCGAGTCATCGATGAGAAGCAGGCTCTTGTCCTGGATCAGGTCATGCACGGGGATCAGCTTCATCTTTGCGATGAGGTTTCTCTGCGTCTGCATGGTCGGCATGAAGGATCTCGGCCAGGTCGGCGTGTACTTGATGAAAGGTCTTGAGAACGGGATTCCGGACTCGTTGGCATATCCGATCGCATGGGCGGTTCCGCTGTCAGGAACGCCCGCTACGATGTCAGGCTTTACGTGGTCTCTGCCTGCATCGCGCTTTGCAAGTGCCGCGCCGCAGTTGTAACGCATCTGCTCTACGCTGATGCCCTCGTAGGAGGAGGAAGGATAGCCATAGTAGATCCACAGGAAGGTACATATCTTCATGTCCTTGCCGGGATTTACAAGGGTTCTTACTCCTTCAGGCGTCACAACGACGATCTCGCCGGGGCCAAGTTCCTTGCAATCCTCATAGCCGAGGTTCAGGTATGCGAAGCTTTCAAAGGATACGCAGTGTGCGTCCTTCTTTTTTCCGATAACGACGGGGGTCCTGCCGAGACGATCTCTTGCCGCATATAGGCCGATCGGGGTCAGGAGCATGATGCTCATGGAACCGTCGATGACTTCCTGAGCATATTTTATGCCTTCGACAATGTTGTCCTTTTGGTTGATCAGTGCCGCAACAAGCTCGGTTGCGTTGATCTCGCCGCTGCTCATTTCCATAAAGTGGGAAAGGCCGTTGTCGAAGATTTTTTTGGTGAGCTCTTCCGTGTTATTGATCTTGCCGACGGTGGTGATGGCATAGGTGCCATGGTGGGATCTCATGAGGAGGGGCTGGGGCTCGTAATCGGAGATGCATCCGATGCCGAGGTTGCCTTCCATGGAGTTTACGTCGTGATCAAATTTGGTACGAAAGGGTGCATTTTCAATGTTGTGGATCGCGCGGTCGAAGCCTTTCTTGCCGTAGACAACCATGCCTGCGCGGCGGGTGCCGAGGTGGGAATGGTAGTCAGTGCCGAAGAAAAGGTCGAAGGTGCAATCGTCTTTTGAGGCTACGCCGAAGAAACCGCCCATGTGTGATCTCCTTGTATGTAAATTTGTGATTTTGTATGCTTGTGAACTCGGGGTGAGTTTGTGCAGCCCCTCTCAGGGACGTTCGCACTCCGTAGGTGTACGTAGCGGATGCTAAGGCATCTCGTGTGTTGTCTCGCAGGGCTCGTCAACGCACGATACGCTGCCTAAGCACCGACGTGCACCTACGGCCCTGCGAAGGGCTATCACAAACTTCCCCTCGGGTTGCTCATTGACTAAAGTAATTTACTCTCTGTCGCCTTGAATGTAACAAAATCAAGAACTTCAAAATTTGCCATTCTCTTAAACGTTTATCTCCGCTTTTACTCCAAGGAGATCTTTGTTGGCGTCTAGAATTGGACGAATGACGTTGTTGAGGAAGGCGTCGACTTGGAGAGGGCTGCGGCCGACGTAGCGGGCAGGGTCCATGCATTTCTGGAGGTCTTCCAGGGAGAGGCCGAAGGCAGGGTCTGCTGCAATGAGTTCGAGGAGGTTGTTGTCCTTGCCCTCGACTTTGACGTTGCGGCCGGCTTCCATGGAGAGCTCGCGGATGCGTTCGTGGAGTTCCTGGCGGTTGCCGCCGTTCTTTACGGCATCCATCATGATGTTCTCCGTTGCCATGAAGGGCAGCTCGCTGCGGAGGCGCTTCTCGATGACCTTGGGATATACCACAAGGCCGTCTACCACGTTGAGGCAGAGGTCCAGGATGCCGTCCACTGCAAGGAAACCTTCAGGAATGGAAAGTCGCTTGTTTGCGGAGTCATCGAGGGTTCTCTCAAACCACTGGGTTGCGGAGGTGATTGCGGGGTTCAGCGCGTCCACCATTACGTATCTGGAAAGGGATGCGATGCGCTCGCTCCTCATGGGGTTTCTCTTATATGCCATCGCTGAAGAACCGATCTGGGTCTTCTCGAAGGGCTCTTCCACCTCCTTCAGGTGCTGCAAAAGGCGGATGTCATTGCTCATCTTGTGTGCGCTGGCCGCGATACCTGCAAGCACGTTTGCGACTCTGGTGTCCACCTTGCGGGAATAAGTCTGGCCTGACACGGGATAGCACTCCGCAAAGCCCATCTTTGCTGCGATCATGGGATCGATCTTGTCGATGGTCTCCTGGTCTCCGTTGAAGAGCTCGAGGAAGGATGCCTGGGTACCGGTGGTTCCCTTGGAGCCAAGAAGCTTCATGGTGGAAAGCACGTGGTCAAGGTCCTCTAAGTCAAGCGAGAACTCCTGCAGCCAAAGGGTTGCCCTCTTACCTACGGTGGTAGGCTGTGCGGGCTGGAAGTGCGTGAAGGCCAGCGTCGGCTGTGCCTTATATTTGTCCGCAAAGTCAGCCAGCTCCTTCATCACGTTGATCAGCTTCTTGCGAACCAATTTCAAAGCTTCGGTCATCACGATGATGTCGGTATTGTCGCCAACGTAGCAGCTTGTGGCGCCAAGGTGAATGATGCCTGCTGCCTTAGGACACTGCTGCCCGTAGGCATATACGTGGCTCATCACGTCGTGGCGTACCACCTTTTCGCGTGCCTGTGCAACATCGTAGTTGATGTCCTCGGCATGTGCCTTCAGCTCATCGATCTGCTCCTGGGTGATGACGGGCTTTCCGTTCTGGGAAAGGCCAAGCTCCATCTCCGTCTCAGCAAGCGCGATCCAGAGTTTTCTCCATGTGCGGAACTTCATGTCAGGCGAAAAGATAAACTGCATCTCTTTGCTGGCATAACGCTCCGATAAAGGGCTTTGATATCTGTCAGTACTCATAAAAAAATCTCCTCACTAGAAGTTTAGATAGCCCAAGTAACTCACGGCCTCGTGAGTTATTCTTGGGCTATTGTTGTTTATACTAATTTTTTGCCTGTCAGAAGCTCGTAGCCCTGCAGGTACTTGTCAATCGTCTTCTGCACGATCTCCTCAGGAAGGGTCCAGTCGTGATCGTGAGACTTCAGCCAGTCTCTCGCGAACTGTTTGTCGAAGGAAGGCTGAGCGTGTCCGGGCTCATATCCTTCTGCGGGCCAGAAGCGGGAACTGTCGGGTGTGAGCATCTCATCACCAAGAACAATGTTGCCGTTCTCGTCCAGACCGAACTCAAACTTGGTGTCTGCAATGATGATACCCTTTGTCAGTGCGTAGTCTGCGCACTTTTTATATAAAGCGATGGTGTAATCACGAAGCTTGCTTGCATATTCCTCGCCCTTGCCGGGGAAGCGCTTCTCAAGGTATTCTACGCTTGCTTCGTAGGAGATGTTCTCGTCGTGGTCTCCGATCTCTGCCTTGGTGGAAGGAGTATAGATGGGCTCAGGGAGCTTATCGGATTCCTTCAGGCCCTCGGGAAGCTTGATGCCGCAAACGGTGCCGTCCTTAACGTAGCTTGCCCAGCCGCTGCCGGTGATGTAGCCTCTTACGATGCACTCCACGGGAAGCATCTCCAGCTTTTTGCACATCATGCTGTTGCCGTCGAACTTGGGCTGCCGGAAGAATTCAGGCATGTCCTTTATGTCCACTGAGATCATGTGGTTGGGGATGATGTCCTTCGTCATGTCAAACCAGAACTTTGACATCTGCGTAAGAACGGTTCCCTTCTTGGTCACAATGTTGTGAAGGATCACGTCAAAACAACTGATGCGGTCCGTTGCCACCATGATCAGGCTGTCGCCGTTGTCATAGATCTCGCGAACCTTTCCCTCTTTGATGGGTTTCAGCTCCTGCATTTTTACTACCTCGCTTTCAAACTTTTTGACACAATACCATTATCCACGTTTCCCGTCATTTTTCAATAGAAAAATCATGGAAAATTCGAAGAAAATCAGAAAAAACTATGCCAAAAAGCACAAATCATTCTCCGACGCTCTGACGGTAACTGTTTTTGAGCATGCGGGTCATGTTTTCGCCCTCTTCGTGATAGCTCCTCTCGTCCCCTGCGTCGCGATATGCCTGTCTTTGGCGGATCATGAGCATTTCCGGTTGCAGCAAAAATTCCTTTTGCAGCTCCTCCATTTTCTTCTCCAGCTCCAGCGTGAGCTCATAGTGCTCCATCTCGCCCGAGGCGAAGGACACGTACTGCCTCTCCGGAAGCGAAAGACGCTTGGTCGCAAGGAAGCACAGGTACTCCTCTTCGTTCCCGGTAATGCGGTATGCCGAAAGGAAGCTGTCTCCGGCCTGTTCATAGAGCATCAGCCTTGCGTAGGCAACGCCCTTGTTATGATATATGCCCGCCTTGAGCTCTTCTCCCGAAACGGAAAGGCCCTTTTCGCCAAACTCCTCCCAGCGAAGGAGCAATCCGTCATATCCGCGGATGGCGGCCAAGTACTTTTTCTTTTTCACAAGATAATCGATCTGTTCCTTCCGCTTCTCGAGGCTCGAAAGAGATGCGCCGCGCCTCAGGATCTGCTCCACCTGGCGGATAACGTCGGCCTCATAAAGCCCCACGTACTGCAAAATGGCGGAGACGTAAGTGCTAAGGGAACCCTGGCGATGCACCATGGGATCCAAAAAATCCGCCAGATCCGGCAGGCCGCACCGCGTGCGGATCCAGCCAAGCAGCTCGTCATTCATCAGGGTCCTGTCCAAAAGAAATGCGTTCTCCTTCAGGCAGTAGCACAGCTCCTCCATGCAATAAACCCTGGTCTCGAGGCCCTGGATCAAATATGGTACGGAAGAATATTCTCCAACGCAAAGATATGCCTTCATGTCCGCCTCCTAGGTGAGATTTACGTCCATTTCAAAGCTTCTGTTTTCCGCCGCGCGGAATTCACCAAATCCAAGATCAAAAAACTCTGCGTGCAACACGTTCTCTGCTTTCATGCCAAGGGTCATGCGAATGCGCGAAATGTCGCCGGAAAGGCCTTCCAACGGCAATTCCACGATCTGCTTTCCGCCGCCCACAAGGCTTGTCACGGTAAGCTCCACAGTGTGATCCTGACGCAGATAAAACTCCATGCCAGAGCTTGCGCTTCTCCAATCCTCTCCCGCATCCAAAAGGGCAACGTAGGTCTCCTCGCCCTGTCTGTATGCCGTCATGCCAATGTTGCATTTTAACTTGTCATCCCCAAGGAAGACATATTCCTTGGTAAGACCGCTTGGATGCGTGCGCTCAAGCATGCCATGGCAGGCGCCCTTGCTGAACAGGTTGTTCCCAAGGAAGATCCTGCGGCGGTCGCAAAGGAAGGTCAGGGAGGACTTGAGCCAATCCTCTGAAAAATCGTCGCCGATCAGATAGACCGAAGCCGTCCTGCCGTTCCCGATCTTTTCCTGCGCCAGCTGAAGGAAGGTTCGGTCAAGGATCCGATTTCCCTCCTCCGCCTTTGCGGATACGGAATCCCTTGCAGGGAATTCCTCCACCTCGCGATGGATAAAGGTCACCACCGGCTTCGTCTTTTTGTTGCATTCCATGCGATAGCAGATCATGGAAGAGCCCTGATAATGGAACAGCTCCGAAGGCTCCTTCCAAAGGTCTCCCGGCTGATGCGAAAGATAATCATAATAACTCTCTTGATGAGACTGATACGAAACCTTGTCGATCTTGAGGCGAAGGTTCGCCGTCACCTTATCCAGGACGGCCGCCGTTTCATCATTCATCTGATCACAGGTGACCATCATGGCCTCGAGCTTGTCCGTTCCGGCCACGCTGGCCAGCATCCCCAGCGTCCTTTTAAAGAACAGCGTAAGGAGCGCGATTGGATCATATTCCGTCTCCTCAATGTAAACCGGCTCTCCTGCCAGGGCAAGCCCCAAAAGGCCCTCCGTCAGGATTCCCTGACCGTCCCTCGCCTGCGCGAGTGCTTCCCTGCCGTAGGACCACTGATTTGCACCTACCTTTTTGCAAAGCGCCGTGGGAATGCTGAAGTTTTCAGAGCCTGCGACGCTCGAAACCGTCTCCACCTGACCGGAGGTTGCGGTGCAATAACTGATCTGCGCATAATCCCAGCCCAGATCATATCCAACGATCAGTTTTTGATTGCCGCCAATCCTTTGCATCTTCCGTCCTCCCTTGCAGGTTTAACGCATCGTAAACAGGTTTTCCCCACAGTATTCTTTGAAATAATAGTTCTCAAGTGCTTCATCCAAAGCTTCTTCGTCGCCCATGCCCTGGCTGACCACCATGTCATTGATCATGCCAAACTTTGTCCCGGCGTTTTCCTTGTCAGGCTCCGGACCCTGTAGCTTTCCGCGGATCGTCATGGTCTCCTTGCCGCCGATTTCCTCCGTCACGTAGTACTCGAGCGTCTCGCCAAAGAAGAGAATGAATTCCTTACAGCAGATTCCCCAGAAGACGTCGCGCATAGTTTCCGACAGGTAATCCTGCGATGCGCCGCCCTCTTGCGTGATCACGTAATGGATACGCGCCTTTCCGCCGGGCTTGGTGCGATACTCAACGATCACCTTGTCAGACAGTTCACCGAGAAGGTACTTTTGCGTCTTCAGCTTTCGGTAAAACTCAAAGTGGAGCTTCTCCGCCATCATCTCACGAAGGAAGGTGTCAAGCGCGTTGTCCACCTCACGCGAGCCATGTTTTGGATTCTCCGCATAATACTTCAAGAAGGCAAGCTTGCACACCTTCGGCAAGGCCATGCCTGCGATATGATCGTCCAATACGTAATGGAACAGGATCTCGTCCGCCGTGTTCTCACGGACAAAATAATCAAAGCAGCCTTGGATCACGTACGCCCTTGCCACCTTATAATCCCTGCAGGCGCGGTCATAGTCTTCGAAGATCTGCGCACGCTCTGCCACGTAACCGCCGGTAAAGATCATCTGCAGAAGGATCCTCTCCTCAAGCCCCGTGACGTCAAGGGAATTCTCCCGGAGCGCATTCCACAGGTCGCGAAGATCCTTCAACGTCCCTTGGAAATAGCGGCTTAGGTAATCCAGCATTGCCACGTTCGCCTTGCCGCGCAGGAAAAGATAATTCGACGCCGCCACCAGACAGGGAACCTCGCTCTCTTCCCCGGCAAGAGCCTTTGCAGTGAGGCGGGCCAGGGTGTTGGCATCCAGGAAATACGGTCCATAGGCTTGCAGCCATTCATAAGGCTTTGCATAATTGCCCTGCAGGAGTGCATAGCGGGAAACCTCCATCCGCTCCGTCAGCGAAAGTTCGGCATCTCCAAGGAGCTCGAGCACTTCTTCAAGCCGCTCCGCCTGCTCGCTCTCGAAGAATTCCCGGAGGAGACGTAAGGACAGCCTTCTTCTTTCCTCAGGCGAAAGGCCGCTCCAGCTAAGGAGATTCAACGCCTTCTCTGAAAGCAATTCATCTAAGGGTTCCTCTCCGGCCTGGTCAAGGAGCCACAGGTCAAATTCCGGTGCCTGCACGTTGAATTTTTTCAGCTCCGGCACAAAAACGTCGGGCTTCATGAAATGTTCTACCTTGGCTTCAATGTTCACAAAGCGGTTGCCAAAGGCGTCCTCAAAGACAAGCGTGCTATCGTCACCAAACACGGGCGCAACCACCTCACCCGAGGCAAGAGGGCATTCCCGTCCCAAAACGCTCCCCTTTGCGAAAATGATGACCTTCTTCATCCTGTCATCCTTTACGCGGATCCTGGCCGCAAACACAATGCGGATCAGCACGTCCACGTTCTGCTCCGTGACCATCTCAGGCGTAAAGAGCCGCTCGTAAAGCCTTGCGAGATGCTTGTTCACCCTGCCTCTTTGGATCTGCTGCTCCACAAAATCCTTGCTCTTTAGGAGATACTTTTCATATACTTCCTGATAGACCACCTTGTTGTCCAAAACATGGTCATAGAGGAATGCGCAGTGCTCGTAGTCGAGCTTATTTTGCAACGAGAAATAAAGCACGGCAGGCTTTGGCAGGCCCTTGCGATCTCTTAGGTCGATGGAGGACATGAAGGATTCATAAAGATTCGTGATGCGAAGCTGCTCTTCCACGCCTCTTTCATACCAAGGCAGGGCACGCTTTCCAAGAACGCCTCCCTTGACAAGGAGCGTGCACATGTGACTTACGATGCGAAGATCCTTCTTTTTCCGATAAAGGCGCTCCAAAATGCGGCACAGCAAGGGCGAATACTCCTTGTTCTTGTCCATCAGTTCAAGGAACCGCTCCGCCATGTCCTGATTGAAAAAGTCCTTGCGAAGTCCATAAAGCAGGACGTGCTGTTCAAAAGCGCCCAGCGTGCGGATCATCGCAGGGTTGTTTAAGTAAATCTGCAGTGCTTCGAGATAGATCACAAAGCTTCTGCAGCCATATTCAAATTGCTGTGCCAAGAAGCGAAGTCGCTCTGAAGGAACGCTCGACAGTTCTTGGGAAAGATAGAGCAAGAGCCAAGCGATCCGCCAGGATTCCGGCTGCTTGTGATACAGTGCTTCCACTTCGCGCGCCACGGCGTCGATCTGCTCATCGTCCCTGGTGATCAAGGTCGAAAGATAGAGATAATATGCCCAAAGCTCATCATCTGCATTGCCGCTGCTTTCCATGAGGTCTGCCGCATGCTCAAGGAGCCACTGTGCTTCCTTTACGCGCTCCTGCGTGATCAAAAGCTGTGCCTTGAAGAGCCTTGGCATGGCCGCATTCTCATCCAACGCGATCAGCCGCTCCACCAGCGTCCCCGTCTGCTCCATCCAGCCATCCAGCCCGATCTTGCGCGTGCGGAACTTCTCATATTCCTTCATGACGGACACGATGGTCTGCTTCCACTGACGTCTTGCGGGGTTGATCGCAGGCGCATTCCCAAGCTTTACGGTGACGGGAACTTCCAGACAGGTAAAGGAGTTGTATAGGAGGATCTTTCCGTGATTCTCCCCGGGATGCAAAAAGGCTTTGTCAACATAGTACGGAACGTGAACGGTGTTCCCAAGAAAGTCTTCCTCGCAGATGAGTTCGCGGTCCATGGAAAGGAAGTCTCCTTCACATTCCACGTTGAGAACGACATAGCCCCAGCCGTTCTTGGATACCAGGAACTCCTGCTCAAAGGGCTGGTACTCTCCTTCCGAGGGCTGCATCTCCAGACGAAGAAGCGGTGTTTCGGTGTAGTAAGTCACTGCCTGCTTTTTGCCCGCGCAGATCAGGAACTCTTCCATGTTCTGCTCATGTCCCGGAAAAGCGGAAAGCGCGCGATATGCGGCCGTAAGACGCGGATCCTCCTTGGAAAGAACGGCAAGGAAATCGGCGGAATAATATACCGACAAGGCTTCCTGCCAATTCTCTCTGGCAAGTTCCACAAAACCGTTAAGATCGGTGATGGTGCCAATGGAGCTTTCCGGAAGGGCGCTTGCCAGGTTCACCACGAAGGGGAGGGAGTACTCCCCAAGGTTGCTGATCACGCGAAATGCGCCGCTGATCGCTTCCCCGGGCTGCGCTCCCTCCCCGTGAAATGCAAACTGAATCTGTGCCTCTTCGCCCAAAAACTCAGGCGTAAGGCATTCCATGCGATAATCCGTGGAAATCACCGCGCCCTTTACCACCTGCGCGCCGTCTCCGCGGATCCAAAAGCTTCCCTGCGTGAGTTCCCCCTGCAGGGCCGTAAGTTCTATGGATGCTTCAGAAAAATCAAGAGACCCCGTCTCTCTGGCGTAGTTACCATTCAAAATCTCGTCAATGATCTCTCTCATTCCCGCACCCCTCCGATATTTTTACGAAAACATTATACCAAAAAACAGGCCATTGGGCAATCGATTTCCTACTCCAAGTTCAGGCGATTTTTCACGATGTGACTCGAGATGAAAAACAGCACCACGCCAAAAGCAATGGAGATGAGTAAGGATACCATGTACCTTCCGTTGGCGAGGAAGAGGCTCGCGGTTCCTTCCATGATGCGACGAGCGGCGATAATGTTGAATGCGATGCTTGCAACGCCGCCCACCATACCCATGGCCATTCTCATGCCAAGGTACACCAAGATGCCCGTAAGGCCCTTATTCTTCCAGGAGAGTTGGCCTATCGTAAGAGAGCCAAACATAATGGCGATCTCTGCAAAGGGTCCCACAAAGACCATGAGGAGGATCAATAGGGCCGACACCTTCAGGTCACCGCGGAAGTCGGCGAAGAAATAGTCCACCAGGGTACCAAACAACTGACGAATGGACTTTAACATGTCGAAGAAATTCATGTCAAGCGACCTGCTTGTCCCGATCAGGATCAGAAGGATCATGAAGCCATACAAAATAAGGTTCATGATCAGCATCCAGACCGCCGCGGTGACGACCTTGACGATCAAAAGATCCATAGGTTTCACGGGCAGCGTGTTGGTCAGATAGCCTTCGTCAGAGTACATGCTCCGGAAAAACCGAACACCCAGGAAGATGGTAAATCCAAAGCTCACGCCCACCAGCATCGCCACGTAGGACAGGATGCCCAGAACGCCAAGAAGCACGCCTACGACGGTCATGCCGACACTCATTTCATTACTCTGGTTCAAAAAAACGGAAAACAACGGAGAGACAAGATATGCCGCCGCAAGAAGAGTCAGGCACCCCGAAACCGCCACAAGAAGGCCGCCCATTTTGCTGATGGTCTTGAATTCATGTTTAAAAAGTTTCTTTAGCATGCGAACACCTCCCTGAAATATGCATCCACGCTCTTGCCCTGCTTCTGTCTTATCTCCTCTGCGGAGGAATACAGCACAAGCTTGCCCTGGCGCATGAACAGCACCTCGTCCAGAACGGACTCAATGTCGCTGATAAGGTGCGTGGAGATCAGCACGGAGGCTTCTCTGTTGTAATTGTTGAGGATGGTGCGCAGAATGTAGTCCCTGGCGGCAGGATCCACGCCCGCAATGGGCTCGTCCAGCACGTAAAGCTCCGCCTGCCTGGACATCACAAGGATCAGCTGCACCTTTTCCTTGGTACCCTTTGACAAGGTTTTCATCTTGGCAGTGGGGTCAATGTTCAGGTCTGCAAGCATTGCCATGGCACGCTCTTTGGAAAAGTCCTCGTAAAAATCTTCAAAATAATCCAAGATCGTATTGATGTTCTCGCCTGGCGCAAGATAGGTGCGGTCCGGAAGGTACGCAACCCGCGCCTTGGTCTCCGGCCCGATCTCCTCTCCGGAAATCAGGATATTTCCCGTCGTGGGCTTTAGTAACCCGTTGATCATCTTGATGAGCGTGGTCTTTCCGCTCCCGTTCGGCCCAAGCAGACCAATGATCTTTCCGCGCGGCAGAGTGATGTTGATATGATCCACGGCAAAGATGTTATAACCATAGCTTTTTGACAGATCCGTGATCTCGATCAGATTGCTCATGTTAACCTCCTTTAGGCTCTTTTGGCCCATAATTATATACTAATCCAATCTGCAGTTTTGTCAATCCTTTTGGCGGTACTGACCAGGCGAAACGCCAAAGGCTGCCTTGAAGTTCCGAAGGAAGACGGAATAGTCCGAAAAGCCCGTATTTTGGCACACGTCGGCGACACTCTCCCCTTTTTGCAAAAGCTCGCAGGCGCGGATCAGGCGCTTGTTCATCACGAACGCGTGGGCCGTCACGCCCGTCAGCTCCTTGAACTTCCGGAGGAAGTGATATTTACTTAAATGCGCCTGCTTTGAGAGGTCCTCCAAAGAGATGGCTTCATCGATATGCTCGTCCACGTACGCGCTCACCCGTGCCACCAAAGGGTGTTCGGCGACATATTCCCCCGAAAGCAGGGATTCCTTTCGATTACAAAGAAGGTTCAGGTTGGAAAAGAACAGCGTCAGATACCCGCGGTCCATGGTCCTGCGGAGCCCCGTGGATGCACCATCCAAGGCGAGCTTTAAGAGGAATCCGCGGAGCATCTCCTCGTAATACACCGGAAAGTGCCATGCCCTGGAATTCTCCGTGCGAAAGCACTCCGTCAGATCCACGTCCCCGTCGGAAAGGCCTTTTAGGAACGCGCCCGTCGCCCAGAGAATGATCCGCTTGGAATCTTCCGCCCTGCCCTCCATGGGCTGATATTTGTGCATGACATTCTGGTTGATCAGAAGGAAATCTCCCTTGTGCAGGTGGTAGCTTTGGTTCTCGACCATGGAGGAATATTCCCCCTCCAGCACGTAGAGGATCTCATAGAAATCATGATAATGAAAGGCCATGGCCCCTGTAGGCACGCCTTCTTTTTCGTAGACCTCATATTCTCTGTCGATCATGTACTGCCGCTCTTCCGTAGCAGGCAGTAAGCGGATCTTCCCTGCTTTTACTTTTTTCTCTTCCATGCGTCGCCTCATATGAAGTAGCAATTTTTACATGTTTTTGCGCAAGTTTTATGCTTTTCATGCATTTATGGTTTGATTATACTAAGAATCAGGATGGGATGCAAGAGGGAATTGCGCCCGTCAAAACAATACTTCCAGGAGGAAAAACAAATGCAGATGACACTTCGCTGGTATGGCAGCAAGTACGACACCGTAACACTTAAGCAGATCCGTCAGATCCCCGGCGTGACGGGCGTGATCTCCACGCTTTACGGCACGGCGCCAGGAGAGGTTTGGGAGATGGAGGACATCCTCGCTCTGAAGAAAGAGATCGAGGACGCAGGACTGAAGCTCGTGGGCATTGAGAGCGTGAACGTTCACGATGCCATCAAGGTGGGAACGCCCGACCGCGACAAGTATATTGACAATTATATCACGACGCTCGAGCGCCTTGGACAGGCTGGGATCCACATGGTATGCTACAACTTCATGCCCGTTTTTGACTGGACGAGAACGGAGCTCGCAAGGGTTCGTCCCGACGGTTCGACGGTTCTTGCTTACACGCAGGAAGCCGTGGACGCACTGAACCCTGAGGACATGTTCGCTTCCATCAGCGGTGATTCGAACGGCGCGATCCTTCCCGGCTGGGAGCCCGAGCGCATGGCGCACATCAAGGAGCTCTTTGAAATGTATAAGGACGTGGATGATGAGAAGCTCTTTGCAAATCTGAAATATTTCCTCGAGCGCATCATGCCGGTGTGCGACAAGTATGACATCAACATGGCGATCCATCCGGATGATCCCGCATGGAGCGTGTTCGGACTTCCTCGCATCATCATCAACAAGGCGAACATTCTTCGTATGATGAAGATGGTGGACAACCCGCACAATGGCGTAACGTTCTGCTCCGGTTCTTACGGCACGAATCTGGAGAACGATCTGCCAGACATGATCCGCTCCTTAAAGGGACGCATTCATTTCGCTCACGTAAGGAACCTCAAGTTCAACTCTCCCACCGATTTCGAGGAGTCCGCACACCTTTCCAGCGATGGAACGTTTGATATGTATGAGATCATGCTGGCGCTGTATGACATCGGATTTGAGGGGCCGATCAGACCAGATCACGGCAGAATGATCTGGGACGAGGTGGCAATGCCTGGGTATGGATTGTATGATCGCGCGCTGGGTGCGACGTACCTGAATGGATTATGGGAAGCGATCTGCAAGTCGCATGAGAGAGGCGTGAAATAGCAACTGGCAAACTCGGGGGCCTGTCTTGGTGGACCGTTTCGGGGACGCTCGCGCTCCAGCGAGGCGAGCCCTGCGGCACGTCCTTCGCTTCGCTCAGGATCACGGGCAAAGCCCGTGACAAATCCAGCGTAGCGGTACTAAGGTGCCGCAGTCGTAGTCATCACGTTGTGCTTCCTACGACCGCAGACGTCACCTAAGTACCGACGCTTGGGACATGGCCCCGAAAGGTCCATCCAAGCCACCCCCTCGGGTTTGTCGTAATCCAATGTCAGCGATTTGGTATGCATGCTCGCCAAACCTGCAGGGGAAGTAATCAGATCAACCAGTATGGTTACTACGCCATCGCACTTAAAGATGGCATGTGAATGGAAAAGATTATCAGCCATAACAATGGCGGAAGGAGTTACGAAGATGAAGTTGACTTTAGAGGGGATTAGGGTAGCGAAGGCTGAGTATGAGGCGAAGGGCTATCGGCTCCCGGAGTTTGATTATGAGGTTGTAAAGAAGAATACGTATGAGAGGCCTGTGTGGATTCATTTTGGAGCGGGGAATATTTTCCGCGCTTTTCAGGCGAACGTAGTGCAGAACCTGTTGAATCAGGGGATCATGGATGTTGGATTGGTCGCGGCGGAAGGATATGATTACGAGATCATTGAAAAGAGCAACAGGCCGCATGATAATTTGAGTTTACTCGCAACGCTGAAGGCAGCAGGGACCGTGGAAAAGACAGTGGTCGGCTCGATCATGGAGTCTCTGATCCTGGATTCGGAGAACGCGGCGGAATACGGCAGACTGAAAGAGATCTTCCGGAATCCGAGCCTGCAGATGGCAAGCTTTACGATCACGGAAAAGGGCTATAGCCTGGTAAACGGCAAGGGCGAGCTTCTTCCTTCCGTTGCGGAGGATTATGAAAAGGGGCCTAAGAAGCCCGGAAGCTATCTTGGCAAGGTGGTTTCGCTCCTCTACACCCGTTTCGAGGCAGGCAAGCTCCCCATCGCAATGGTGAGCATGGACAACTGCTCTCACAACGGCGACAAGTTATATGCAGCCGTAAACGCCTTCGCTGAGAAGTGGACGGAGAACGGCTTGGCCGACAAGGAGTTCCTGGCTTACGTCAATGATCCCGCAAAGGTAAGCTTCCCTTGGAGCATGATCGACAAGATCACGCCAAGACCTGACGCAAAGGTGGAGCAGATGCTCCTTGCGGACGGCATGGAGAATCTCGAGCCCGTCATCACTTCGAAGAATACTTACATTGCTCCTTTTGTGAATGCCGAGGAGTGCGAATACTTGGTGATCGAGGATGCCTTCCCCAACGGCAAGCCCCCCATCGACAAGGGTGGCATCATCTTCACGGACCGCGAGACCGTGGACAAGGTGGAAAAGATGAAGGTCTGCACCTGCTTAAATCCTCTGCACACGACCCTCGCCATCTACGGATGCCTTCTCGGATATACGCTGATTGCGGATGAGATGAAGAATCCTCTGCTCAAGAAGTTTGTGGAAACCGTTGGTTACGTGGAAGGTCTCCCCGTCGTGGTGGATCCCGGCATCATTCGTCCCAAGGATTTCATTGACGCTGTGGTGAACGTCCGCATTCCCAATCCGTTCATGCCGGATACGCCGCAGAGAATTGCAACCGACACCTCGCAAAAGCTTGCCATTCGTTTTGGTGAGACCATCAAGGCCTATGAAAAGCGCTCCGACCTTCAAGTCAGCGACCTGAAATTCATTCCCCTTGTGTTTGCCGGCTGGCTTCGTTACCTCATGGCCGTGGATGATCAAGGCAATGCATTCACACCCAGCTCCGACCCACTGCTCGACATGGCAATGCCTTACGTGGCAGACTATAAGCTTAGCGCCGCGCCCAAGGATCTTTCCAAGCTCGATGCCCTCCTCTCCAACGAGAAGATCTTTGGCGTCGACCTGACAAAGCTCGGCATGGCAGACCTCGTGAAATCCTACTTCGCGCAGCTCTCCTCCGGCATCGGAGCCGTGGAACAAACGTTAAAGAAATATCTGAACTAATAAAACAAGAAGCGCCTGGTGACACATCACCAGGCGCTTTCATTTAGCCTTTATTCCAGATCAAATTCGTATTCATAGTTATCTTCCCTTGTCAATTCCCCGATGATGGGTTCGCAGATTTCCTCGCGATTTACGTAAGCATGTAATTCCGTCTGCCCCGTCACTCCGTTCAATGTGATCACGATACGATCCAATTCTTGATATTTCTTTGTGCGAAAAGCGTCCTCTCTGATCCCATGCTCCAAATCTGTCAATGCCACAAACACCGTCTTGATCTGTTCGCAGTTTTTTTCGTCTTTTTTTATGGAGCTCGTGACGGTAATGCTTTCCTTATCGATCGTCACGGTAAAGATGTCCTGTATTTGCGTGCCGAGATTGTGCATGGCGCCATCGCCTGCCGCAAGGTAACGATTTAGGGTCGATCTGTCCGCCGCCTCTTGGCTAGATGCCAAGTAAAGCATAATATCATGTGAGACATAGCGGCAAAAGAAGCTGATTGCATATACGATGATAAGCGCAGCAGCCAAAAGAACGATTCCGCCAAAGATCAAAGACGTATCACCTTCTCGCCTTAAATACAGGACTTCCTCTTCCTTTTTGGTAGCCTTTCGATAGAGCACTATGTTGAAAATCAGGCAAAGGATGATTGCAAAACCATCCAGATAAATGATTGGGGGTGCATCAATTGTTTTGCAGTCCTTGATCAGCCAAATGAGCAAACAGGCAGATAAGACGAGTGATACTGCAAAGGCAATGTTTCGCGCAATCCTTCTAGCCACTAAATACTTTTCCAAAGACTCCGTCATATGCATGCGCTCCTTTCCGTTCTATGTCTTTCTGTTTTTCACGGTTTTCCAGTCTCAGGGAAAGAAGATCTCAAGATAACATTCCCCGCTTTCTTTTGTGTGAATCAAATAACTTCGCTCATAATCGTCATTCGCTTCCTTTATCTCAACAGGAAAATCATCCTCCGATATGCGGCATGTGGGAGGTATTTTGCCATCCACATTAGTTTCCCTCTCCACCGTGCTACGAATAATTTTCTGCATGTCTGCAGACATTATAGCGCATAATTCATCCAAGCTACTAAAGGAAAAAGTCTCTATCCTACATGATTTTTCAAAAAAGCCCTTCGTTCCATAACGTTCGATATAATCCGCGATTTCAGGCAGGGACGCCATTTGAGCGTATTTTGCTTTATCTTCTGCGGTTAAATCTTTTGAAAAATCCCAAAACATTGATGGCAATAAGAGACACGCCGTAACAATAAAGATTATTACATAGAGTCCAATGCAGATCAGAACCAGTTTCATAACAAAGCAAATGAAGTCCTCTAGCATATTGTTTGGCCTCCGTCATGTTGTCTTGAGACCATCTTAGCATCGCCATCTCCGTTTGTCAATATTTATTTATTGTATTACGATAATTACTTTCTGTTATTAAAAGGACTGACGAAGTGTCAGTCCCTTAAAGTTTGGTTCTTTTGATCCTGTCAATATGCCGCAGGGTTTGGACGCAATCCCAAAGAAATCACCGCAAAAGCTCCTTTGTGTAGGCATCCTGAGGGTTGCGGAAGACTTCTTCGGTCTCGCCGATCTCGAGGATCTTGCCGTCCTTCATGACCATGATGCGGTCGCTCACCTGGTAGATCACGTTGATGTCGTGCGAGATGAACAGGAACGCGGTCTTTAGCTCTTCCTGGAGGCTTCGGATCAGGTCGAGGATCTGCGCCTGAATGGTCACGTCCAACGCGGACACGGGTTCATCCGCAATGACCAGGCCAGGCCTTGTGATCAGCGCTTGTCCGATGCTGATGCGCTGACGCTGGCCGCCGGAAAGCTGGGAAGGCCGTCTTGCATAATATTTATCCTTCAGACCCACCTTGTGGAGCATGTCATATGCCGCAGCGACGCGGTCCTTTTCCGTCATGGCCTTGGAGGGATCCAGGATTCCCTGTGCGCGCAATGGCTCTTGCAGGAGCCAGCCCACCGTCTTTGTGGGATTCAGGCTGCTGTATGGATCCTGGAAGACCATCTGCGGGCTGTTGGAATGATGGACGATCCTTCCGTCGATCATCTTGTTGAGGCCCAGCATGGCTTTGGAAAGCGTCGTCTTACCACAGCCGCTCTCTCCCACCAATCCAAGGATCTCGCCTTCATATACCTCAAAATTCGCATCCTTGACGATGCATTTCTTGACCGTCTTCCCAAACAGGGAATTCGCGTTTTCGCGATAATATACGTTGAGATCATGCACTTCCACCAAAGGCGTGGTGGAACTGTTAGAGGTCTTCTTCTTTCCCGTTCTGCCAGGCACGGCGCTAATGAGCTTTTTGGTGTAATCGCCGCGAGGATCGCAGAAGATGTCCTCAGTCGCTCCCTCTTCCACAATACAGCCGTCCTGCATCACAAGGATGCGGTCACACAATCTTCTTGCAAGATTCAGGTCATGGGTGATAAAGAGCAGGGAGTTCTTTTGCTCATGATTGATCTTGCGAAGCAGGTCGATGATCTGGTTTTGCACCGTCACGTCGAGCGCCGTCGTGGGCTCATCCGCAACGATCAGGCCGGGATGCAATATGACCGCCATGGCGATCATCACGCGCTGGCGCATGCCGCCTGAGAGCTGATGGGGATAGGAATCATATACCCTCTGCGCATCCTTCAGGCCAACGTTCAGAAGGGCTTCCAGTACGCGCCTCTTCCGGTCTTCCTTTTCCTGTACGCGGCGCTCATGCCACGCGAGAAGTGCGTTCTTACTCGCTTCCTTGGCCGGTCTCTGCTTTTTCTCGGCGTCTGCCTTAGCCTCTGCCTTAGCTTTTGCTTCGGCACTTTCCGACTTGGCGGATTTCGCAAGGTTTCCTGCGGGCGCCTTAGATTTACTTTGCGTGGGCGCTTTGGGGTCCTGTTTGTCATGCAAAAGAAGCACCTCTTCCACCTGTGCGCCGACCTTCATGGTCGGGTTTAAGGAGGTCATGGGCTCCTGGAAGACCATGGACATCTTAAGGCCCTGATACTGTCTGTAAAGGGCATTATTTCGCGGCTGCCCCGCTTTTAGGAGAAGCTGGTCGTCATAATAGATCTCGCCTGAGGTCACGTGGGCGCTTTCCGCAACGAGGCCCATGAGCGTCAGCGCCGTCACGGACTTGCCGCTTCCGGACTCGCCAACGACGCCAAGGATCTCGCCGTCGCCGATGGTAAAGGAGACGTTTTTGACCACTTCAGGTCCGTCAAATGCGACGGACAGATTATCGATCTTGATCATTTCTTGCTGGCCTCCTTTCTGCGGATTCCTTCGCTCAGAAGGGAGAAACCAAGCACGATCCAGACAATGGTAAGGCCAGGCGCGAGGGCATACCAGGGCGCACGGCCAAGATAGCCTTGTGCGTCGGAAAGCATCTTGCCAAGACTTGCATCCGGAGGCTGCACGCCAATGCCAAGATAACTCATGCCTGACTCTGCCAGGATCGCATTGTTAAAACCAATGGTCACGCTCACCCAGAACACGGAAAAGATGTTGGGGAGGATGTGAACAAACAAGATGCGGAGCTTCTTTACGCCCATCAGCCTTGCGCGGCACACGAAGTCTGCATCACGAAGGCGGATAAATTCGCTTCGCACGATACGTACGTAGGAGGGCGTGAACACAATGCCCAGCGAAAAGATCACGTTCTGCTTTCCGCTTCCCAAAATGCTGATCACGACAAGCGCAAGAAGGATGCTCGGGAATGCGTTGACGGCGTCGGTCACGCGCATGATCGCCTCATCCAGAATGCCGCCGAAATACCCCGTGATGGCGCCGATCAGGATCCCCGCGCCCGCAGAGATCACGACGATCAGGCTTGATACGATCACAGTGGTTCCAATGCCCTGCATTACACGCGAAAAGATATCCCGGCCGAAGTTGTCAGTGCCGAAAACGTGCCGAAAACTCGGCGCGTTGAAACGCTCAGCAGCAGACATGGTGGTCGGGCCATAGGGCGTCCAGAAAAAGCTTAATATCCCGAGCACGACGGCAAGACCGGTCATCGCCAGTCCCACAAGAAAGTACTTATTCTGTTTCTTAAACCAGCCTGCTACTTTCTTCACGCGCGTCTCCTTCGCTTACTTGTTGCTGATCCTCGGGTCGATGATGCGATAAAGCACGTCGACGAGGAAATATACTACGATCACGACAAAGGTGATATATAAGATCAAGATTTCCACCACGGGGAAGTCTCTTGTTGAGATCGAACTGATCAGGAGCTTGCCAATGCCGGGAAGGCTGAACACCTGCTCCACCACAATGCTGCCGGCCACGATCTCCGCCACGATCATGCCAAGGAAGGTCACCACGGGCATCATGGCATTTCGAAGCACGTGGAAATAAGCAACGCGACGCTCGGACGCACCTTTGCTGTAGGCCGTTCGCACGTAATCGCTGCCACTTTCCATAAGCATGGAATTGCGCAGAAACCTTGCCGTCATGGCAATCTTGGGGATGGCCACGGAAATGGCCGGGAAGATCATATAGCGCACGCACCCCCAAAAGTTGTCGCGGTAGCTCACGTAGCCGCCGGGCGCAAACCATTTGAGGACTATGCCAAAAAGATATGTCACAAGGACGCCAAGAAAGAACGACGGAACGGCCATGGCCGTCTGCGTTCCCATGTTCATAAGGACGTCAAATGCTTTGTTCTTGCTCCTGGCCCAGAAAACGCCAAGGGGTATAGCGATCACGGCGATCAGGATCATGGAAAGTGCCGCAAGGAGGAGCGTTACGGGAAGCTTGTCACCGATCAGCTCCGCCACGGGCATCATCTGATTCATGTTTTTGGAATAACGGTAGCTCTCACCGAAATCTCCGCGAAGGACATTGCCTGCCCAGCGCACATAGCGCACCACGGGAGGCTTGTCGAGGCCGAGCTCTTTGCGCAGGGCCTCTTCTCTCTCGGGCGTCGCTTCCGTGCCAAGGATGGAGGTCACGACGTCGCCCGGGATGATCTGGAACGCAAGAAAGGCCAGCACGGATACCAGGAACAACGTCATAATGAGAGTAACGATCTTCTTTACCAGGTATTTCATGCCAGCCCTCCTTTCTTTCCATGAAAGGCGCCCATAAGGGGCGATCAACATGTTTTCTATTTACTTGACAAAATATACCGTGCTCATGTCCTGCACGTAGATGGGATAGAATTTATATCCCGCAAGGTCCTTGCTCAGTGCGATGGTGATGGGAGGATCCTGGATGAATGCCGTGCCGGCTTCCTTCACGAAGATCTCCTGCGCCTCTTTGTAGTACTTTGCCTTCTCTTCGATGGTCATGGCTGCTTCTGCCTTCTTGTAGGCGGCGTCATATTCATCGCTTGCGAAGTTGATGAAGTTCTTTTTGTGACCCTTCTGGAAACGTACCATCAGGTAGCTCGGCGTCATGTCGCTGGTGATGGCGCAGATCGATGCCTGGAACTTGCTTCCCTTGTAAACGTCCTCCAGCCAGGTGTTCCACTCAACGAGCTCGATCTTGCAGGTGATGCCTGCTTCCTTCATCTGGTCAGCCAGCACCTCCGCCGTCTGAACGTGTGCCTCGTAGTTGGAAGGTACGATCACGGAAAACTCAATGCCGTTGGGATATCCGGCCTCCGCAAGGAGCTGCTTTGCCTTCTCGATGTTTGCGCCAGTGCCGTAAACATCGTTCAGGTCAACGTAATAATCCTTCAGGGTAGGCAACATGCCTGCGCTGATGATGGTGCCGTTGCCGCCAACCACGAACTCATTTGCAAGGTCTCTGTCCATAGCATAGCATACCGCCTGACGAACCTTTACGTTGTCAAAGGGTGCCACTGCATTGTTCAGGAACATTGCCTGCAATGCGTCAGAGGGTGCCGAGAGGATCTGGTAATCATTTGCCAGCTCCAAAGCCTGGGAATCGGTCAGATAAGAATACAGATCGATGCTGTGGCCCTTCAGCTCCAAAAGTGCGGTGTCTGCGCCACTTACGATCTTGAAATTAACTTCATCCAGGTAGGGCAGGCCCTGCTGCCAGTAGTCCGGGTTCTTCTTTACCACAAGGCCCTCCTGGGGCTTGTAGGATACAAAAGAAAACGGTCCGGTACCGATGGGGTTTGAGCCTTCCGTCTCTCCGCTGCCTGCGGGAATGATGGCTGCCGTGAAGCTGTAGATCAGCTCCAGGTTTGCACTGTCCGTCGTTACCTGAACCGTTTTTGCATCAACAATGTCAACGCTCGTAAGTTTTGTCAGGCTCGAGATCAGTGGTGTGCCGTCAAGCAAGCCGGAAGCCCTCTCCAAGGAGTACTTGACGTCCTCAGCCGTAACGTTCTTGCCGTTGTGGAACTTTACATTGTCACGCAGCGTGAACGTGTAGGTGAGCCCATCCTCCGATACGGAGTAATCACTAGCGACTGCACAGATCAAAGAGCCATTTTCGTTGACTTTTAATAATCCTTCAAAAATGTTGAACAGAATCTCCTTAGTTCCTGCCGCAGTAGCTTTGTGTGGGTCAAGACTGTCAATATCCTGTTGTACTCCAACCACCACTTTTCCGCCGTAGGTAGGTTCGGTCTTCGCATCGGAAGTACCGGTTCCCTGCTGTCCGGAAACATTGCTTTGCGTGGGGTTTGAAGCGGTAGAGGACTTATCCCCCGAAGACTTGCCACCTGCGCAACCGCCCAGTGCAGCGACCAAGAGAAGTGCCATGAGGGTAATGCTGATTTTCTTCATAATGCTCTCCCTTTCTTCAAGAAAATAAATCTCTCACTATGTAATTGTCACCCTCATTGTAACATAGAAAGCGGGAAAAGCAAGTATTTTTCGGGGTACAATCCTTACATCACCTGTTTTCCGAAAAAATATCCCGTCGCATAAACAGACATGAGAAAAGCCAAAATCGAGATCACCCAAGGATATGCCTTCGGATGGCGCTTTATGAATTCTCCCGCGATCACGTACAGCGGAAGCGCGCAGACCATGTACCGGCTGCCGCTGATCAGCCAGGTCACGGAGTAATTGATCATCACATAAACAAACAGGAATGCGGTATATTTCAACGGATGCCTCTTTACGCCGTAATATAAAGCCAAGAACGCCAGGAAGAAAAAGATTACCTCCGGCAGGAACATACAGACTTTAAGCGTCGGCTGAGGGTTGGGATTCCGAAGATATCCCGTGATCTCTGCCAGACAATTCGTAAAGAAGGTCGGTGAATGGTACCAGTGTTCGCGCTGATATTTCGCGAAAGCGAAGGCATCGCCCTCGATCGAATAGTTGATGAAGAGGTAACAGAGCATTCCCAGGGGCGTCAGGAACAAAAAGATGGCCTTGGTAAAGAAGGCCTTAAAGAACGGCAGGGCCTTCTTTTCGCGGAAATACTGGAACGGTGGGTACGTCACAAGGAATTCCACCATGCCCACGCCAAGGATGATCACGCCCTGCATGCGACAAAGAGCGCACAAAATGCCAACCACGCCCGCGAGAAGCCACATGTGTTTTTTGATCAGGTAAAAGCTGATCGCGAGGACGCAGAAAAACAGGCCCTCCGTCATGCTTGCGCCAAAGTAAAAGGCAAAGGGCGAAACGCTAAGAAGTACAAGACTTTTTTCAGCCGTTTCCGCATCATATTCTTCCGCCAAAGTCGCATAAAAGAAGGCCGCGCCGACTGCATATGCGATCGCGGACGTAAGGATCCCCGCAAGCTGCCAGTTATGGCAGACAAAGTGCATGACGCGCACGGCCCAGGGATACAAAGGGAAAAAGACCAAAAAGAGGTGCCTTCCCTTGTCCACAAAGTGCTCGTAGCCATACTGCGCGATCTCAAGATAATGCAGTGCGTCCCAGCGGTTCCAGCAAGAAAGATAGCCATTTAAGGTTACGACTTTATCCGCGAGATGCATGTAGTAAATGATGCCCCCACACAGGAAGATCAAAACGCGGAAAAGAAGCGCAAGCCCAAAGACGATCGCCATCGTCCGAAAAGTCACGGCCTTCTTTGTTTCCGCATCCGGCGGTGCGTCCTTTTTGCCACAGAGTTCTTTGTCAAACCTCAAAAACCACAGGATCAAAAATCCCAGGACCATCAGTATTAAGAGAATCTTCATGTTCATCCCCCCCTACGAGTTGCCAAGCTCTTACTTATGCCAAGGCAATTCATGCTTGATCTTGTCGCTTACGGTAATGTCCTTGCCAAGCTGCACTTCGATCATCTGCAGCTCCGTCTCCGCAAAAACGGTATGCTTGCAACCAATGGGCATTCTTATGACGTCGCCTGCGCTGATCATGCGAGGCGATCCGTCCAAAATGGCCTTCCCTCTTCCGGAAATGACCGTCCAGACCTCTTCCCTGTGCTCGTGGCTGTGATAATTCATGCCGTGTCCGGGATTTAGGGTCACCTGGATCGTCATGCTCTCCGGCTTTACGTCAAGCACGCGAAAGCTTCCCCAGCTCTTTTCCGCAAACATGATCTGCTGATCGATCGCATCCACGAAAGGCTTGATATAGGAGCTTTGCTCCTTGTCGCTGACAAGGATGCCGTCTGCGCTGGCCGCGATCACGACGTTCTTAAGACCCATTGCAAGAACGGGAATGCCAAGCTCGTTGACCACGTGCACGTTCTCGCACTTTTCGTTCATGCGCACGTCGCCAATGGCATTTCCCTCCATGGCCTCCGTCAGCGTGTTCCAGGTGCCGAGGTCCTTCCACTCTCCCGCGAAACGAAGCACCGCGATGTCTTTTTCATGCTCAACGACCGCATAGTCAAAACTGATCTTGGTGAGAGTCTCATATTTGTCAAACAAGTCCTGATAATCCGTAAAATCGATCAGTTCATGCGCGCGGTCCAAAACATAGCGCAGTTTATAAGCAAACACGCCGCCGTTCCAAAGTCCGCCCGCGTCAATGTACTTTTGCGCCGTGGCCGCATCCGGTTTTTCCTTAAAGGTGTCAACCTTCGCCACCTCATCCTTGCTCTTCGGTAAGATATAACCATATTTTTCCGAAGGATAGGTCGGGTCGATGCCCATAAGCGTCAGGTTGGCCGTGCCTGCCTGCGCAAGCTCCCAAAGCCTTTTGATCGTCTGGAAATAATCATCATTCACGTAAGGGTCCACGGGGCAGACCACGACAGCCTCATCTGCAGGAACGCCAAGCATGTCGTGAAGATATGCCGTCGCAAGCGCGATCGCGGGAAAGGTGTCCCTTCTGCAGGGCTCCACAGAGATCCCCACCTGCTCTCCGAGCTGATTGTGCAACGCACTCACCTGCGATTTCGAGGTGGCAATGGTAATCTTGGCGTCCGCATCCACCTTCCTGATCTGGCGGTAAACGCGCTGTACCATGGATTCATAGGCTTCCTCGGAAATGTCGTTGCCCTCCGGCTTTTGGAAGATCTTGATAAACTGCTTGCTTCGTACGTCATTGGAAAGAGGCCAAAGTCGCTTGCCTGAGCCTCCGGAAAGTAACACAATGTTCATGGTCATTCCCCTTTTGGTTTACGATATCCCTTCGCGCAGCCTATCTTTCCGCGCGCATCGGGTTGTTTAAGAAATCTTCATAGGCAAGGCGGATGCCATCCTCAAGCTCCGTCTTGTAGGTCCAGCCGAGCTTCGTCGCCTTGCTTACGTCGAGGAGCTTTCTGGGCGTTCCGTTAGGTTTTGAGGGATCCCAAAGGATTTCGCCTTCATATCCCACCACCTTTGCCACAAGCTCCGTCAGTTCCTTGATGGTCAACTCCTTGCCGGTACCTGCGTTCACGGTCTCATTGCCGCTGTAATTGTTCATCAGGAACACGCAAAGGTTCGCGAGGTCATCCACGTAAAGGAACTCGCGCAGCGGGCTTCCGTCCCCCCAGCAGGTCACGGATTTCGCGCCGTTTTGCTTTGCTTCATGGAAGCGGCGGATCAACGCAGGCAGCACGTGGCTGTGCTCAGGATGATAATTGTCATTGGGACCGTAAAGGTTCGTCGGCATGACGGAAATATAGTCCGTGCCATACTGGCCGTTTAAGTACTCACAATACTTCAGACCGCTGATCTTTGCGAGAGCATATGCCTCATTGGTCTGCTCCAAGGAAGAGGTCAGAAGGCAGCTCTCAGGCATGGGCTGCGGCGCCATTCTCGGGTAGATGCAAGAGCTCCCAAGAAACTCCAGCTTCTTACAGCCATTCTGCCATGCCGCATGGATCACGTTCATCTCCAGGATCATGTTGTCATACATGAAATCCGCCTTGGCAGTTGCATTTCCCATGATGCCGCCCACCTTGGCAGCCGCAAGAAAAACATATTCCGGCTTTTCCTCGGCAAAGAATTTCTCCACCTGGTCCTGGCGGGTCAAGTCCAGCTCCTTATGGGTCCGAAGGACAAGGTTGTGATAGCCCTGACGCTCCAGCTCCCGTACGATCGCGCTGCCCACCATGCCCCGGTGACCAGCCACGTAAATCTTTGCATTCTTCTCCATCATATTATTTCACCACGCCCTTCTCAAGATACTCTGCAAGGTTCGTCTTGATGTGCTCCTCGGCACGCTCCACTGCGACCTTCTTCATGTCATGCTCCACCATGATGCGGACCAGCTCCTCAAAGCTTGTCTTGGTGGGATTCCAGCCCAGCTCACGCTTTGCCTTGGAGGGATCGCCCCAAAGGTTTACAACGTCCGTGGGTCTGTAGAAGTCGGGGCTTACTTCAACGACGACCTTCCCGGTCGCCTTGTCAATGCCCTTCTCGTCCATGCCCTCGCCCTGCCATTCCAGCTCAATGCCGGCATGATGGAAGGCCAGCGTTGCGAACTCACGCACGGAATGCTGCACGCCCGTCGCGATCACGAAATCTTCGGGCTTACTGTTCTGCAGGATCAGCCACATGCATTCAACGTAATCCTTTGCATAGCCCCAGTCGCGAAGGCTCGAAAGATTGCCCAAATAAAGCTTTTCCTGCTTTCCCTGCGCGATGCGGGCTGCTGCCAGCGTGATCTTCCTAGTCACAAAGGTCTCGCCTCTGCGCTCAGACTCGTGGTTGAACAAGATTCCGGAGCAGCAGAACATGTTGTATGCCTCACGATATTCCTTCGTGATCCAGAAGCCATATTGCTTCGCCACGGCATAAGGGCTGTATGGATGGAACGGGGTGTTCTCGTTCTGAGGCACCTCTTCCACCTTGCCGTAAAGCTCCGAGGTGGACGCCTGGTAGATGCGGCAGGTATCAGCGAGGCCGCAGATCCTGACTGCTTCCAGCACGCGCAGCACGCCAGTTGCATCTACGTCTGCCGTAAACTCCGGCACGTCGAAGCTGACCTGCACGTGGCTCTGTGCTGCCAGATTATAGATTTCATCCGGCCGTACTGCGGAAATAACCTTAAGAAGACTCATGGAATCCGCCAGATCTCCGTAATGCAGGTGGAATCTGGGATTCCCCTCGAGATGTGCAATACGCTCGCGGAAGTCCACGGACGAACGACGGATGATCCCATGCACGTCATAGCCCTTCTCCAAAAGAAACTCGGACAGATACGAACCATCCTGCCCCGTAACGCCAGTGATCAATGCTTTTTTCATACTATGCCTCCGTATATGTTATCCTAAGATAGTTTACAATTGCCAACCTTGTTGATTATAACAAACAAAAGCCAACTTCTGAATTCAGAAAATTGGCTTTCATTTACATTATATTGACTTTATATGATCGGTATGTGCGATGCAGCCTTTACCACTGTTCGCGGTAGCGCGACGGCGCCATCCCCTCAATTTCCTTAAACACCCGCGAGAAATAATGCAACGCCCCGAGACCACACTCCAGCCCAATCTCCTCCACCGACTTCTCCGTGAAGCGAAGAAGCTGCTTCGCCTTTGTGATCCGAAGGCCGAGCAGATATGCATTGATCGTCTGACCATATTGCTCCTTGAACACCCTCGTCAGATAAAACTTATTCACATAAAACCGCGCACTCAGATCATCCAACGAGATCTTCTCCGCATAATGCGCGTCCAGATAAGCCTTCACCGGCAACACTGACTTCTTCTTGGCAGGCATGTCGGCTGCATCCTCCGGATGCCAGGATTCCACCATAAGGAGCGTCAAAAGCTCCCCAAGGCCCTCATTGATCTTCATGTCCTTCACATAGTCCGAACCCTTTGCCAAAGCGAAAAGCTTCTCCCAAACCCTTTGGAACGCCTCGCCGTCGGCGGGTACAAACGCTGGCCTTCCGCCGCGCTCAACGTACTTGTCATAGACAAAGCCCAGCGTCGGACCGTTAAAATGACACCACTCCAGCGTCCAAAGCTTCTTTGGACTCGTTGCGTGAGAATATTGTTTATGACAATCCACAAACACGCAGGAACCTTTCCCCAGGGCATATTCCTTCCCCTCGTATGTCAGCGTCCCTTCCCCCTCGCGCACATAGAAAAACAGATAGGACGCCAACGCTTCTCTCGAGCTTACGTGCGGCCTTTTGGCCGTAAGACGCCCAATCTCCTGGAGATGCAAAAGGCTGTCCCTTGCAAATCCGGAAGGCGTATAAAGGACACGGTCCGACGTTACGACTGCTGCCGCCTGCTTTTCCGAAAACAGCTCCATCTTGCTTCTCCTTTCTCGAAAGAATCTTCCTGCACTTCTAACTTACCGCATATTGACATTCGAGGCAAGTGTTTTTTCGCACAAAAAGGGAGCCCCCACAAACACGAAAGGTTTGTGAGGGCTCCCAAGGATTGATCCATTATATTATCTGTTTACTTCAATGTCACCGCTTGCGGTGGATACCTTCAGCTGCAGGTAAGGCTCTGCGCCGATCGTACCAACGGCACGCTTGCCACTCTTAACATAGTTCACGTTCTCGTCAGTTGCGATGCAATCGCAGAAGGTCTTGATGTCACCGCTTGCCGTCTTCAGGGTCATCTGAACGCTAACGTCAGCGGGAAGGGACAGCTCCACGTCGCCGCTTGCAGTCGAAACTTCAAGCTTCTCGCCAGCCTGGGTCAGGTTGCAGAGAACGTCGCCGCTTGCACTGCGGAAAACGCCATTTCCCTTCAGATCCTTTACCTTCAGGTCTCCGCTTGCAGAGTTTACGTTTGCCTTGCCGGTGATCTTGTCGACCTTGATGTCGCCGCTCGCCGTGCGGATGACTGCGTCACCCTCGATGGACTCGAATGCAACGTCACCGCTTACGGTCGTAATGCTCACGTCGCCGATCGCGCAAGCACCTGCCACGTCGCCGCTCACGGTTTTTACCACCAGTTTGGAAGCGCCAATGTCCTCAAGTGATACATCAGCGGAAGCGGTAATGATCTTCATCTCTTCCAGCGTGCCTGCCAGGTTCTCAGGCAAGAACACTCTCACGGTACCTCTTCTCGGGAAGCCGATCACGTTGGAACTGTACTGGATCTTCAGCTGCTTTCCGTTCAAAGCATACTCAAGGAGCTGCTTCTCCTGAGGATCCTTGTTATAAAACTCCTGAATCAAGATCTCAGGATCCGTGGTCAGCTGAACGTCCACGTCCACGGGAGAACCTGCAAGCTCCATCACGATCTCGGTGATGCCATCTGCAGCGAACTTTCTCTCGTTATAAACCTGCATGTCCGTATATTTTCCGTCATCGGTCTGGCAATTAATACCGATGTCGCTGATGATCTGCTTAATGCTCGTTGCGATGGTATCGAACACGTCACTTGCAATAAATGCAGTAAGTGCCTGCTTGGTCTGCTCGCCAAAATCGGTAGCGGATTTCTCAAACTGCTGACCGAAGTTCTTTGCGTGCTCGCCAAGGTCCTTCGCATATTTCTCGAAGTTCTCACCCTGCCACTTCCAGTATTCGCACTGCTTCTCCCAGTACTCACCCTGCTTCTCCCAGTAATCGCTCGTGTCATCTTCCTTCTCGTCTTTCGCTTCTCCAGCCTCGATGCCAAGCTCTGCAAGCAGCTCCTGGATATCACCGATGGAACCCATTACCATCGTATATGCCTGCTCCTCGGTGAAACCTCTCTGGATCAGGTCTTCATATTTTTCCTCTGCGTTGGAGATCATCTCCTCCTTCAGATCATTTACTTCCTGAGTGTCCGGCGCATTTTCAAAAAGCTCCGTGATCACTGATTTAATCTTGTCCTTCATTCTAAGCCTCTCTTTCCGTCGCTCCCGCGACCATCTTCCTTTTCACGATGCTTTGAAACTTAAACCAACAGGCTGTCGATCATCTGCTTGGCTTTCTGCCATTCCGCCTTGTTCTGCTCGTAGACCTCGCGACCCTTGTCCGTGATGGAATAATAACGCCTGCGGGCGCCAACTTCCTCATCACCCCAATAGGTGTTCACAAGTCCGTCCTTTTCCAGTCTGCGAAATGCGGAATAGAGCGTAGCGTCCTTTAACTCCATCTGGGAGTCCGTCTTCGCCATGATCTCCTTGTTGATCAAATATCCATAGCTGTCGTGACCAGTCAGACTCGCCAGGATTATGGTGTCCGTATTTCCTCTTAAAAGATCCGATGCAATTGACATCTTGCCACCATCCTTTCTCCTTTTTGTCTTTCTTAGGTATAGTTTTGGAACTCATCGAATTAGCTTTCCTCGATGTCTATAACTTAGCACAATATACCTCGCCTGTCAAGGTATATTTTCTTAAATATCTATAAAGCGCAAAAGACATCTTATTTATTCTATCGTTGCTTCAGGATAGTATTGTAGGATATCGCCGCGGGAGAACTGCTCCGTCATTTGGTAGAGGTCCTCCGTTAGGGCCTCGCAGTTTGCGGCGGTGACACGGTTTTCATCCCGCGCGATGCGGTCGCAGATCTCGCGATTCACTTCATAGGAGAAATGGACGCTGTCCATGTAATTGTCGAGGTTTGCGGCCAGCTCCCTGTCGTTTTGGAAGTAATAGACCTTCACGTTGGAAAAGGCATCCATGGCCTTTACGAACTCCTGCGTCTCGCGGATCTTCTGGTCGATCTGTCCGGAGCGATAGGCCTCATCCCACCAAAGAATACTAATGGGTGAAAAGATCACGTAGAACTCGGTCTCCGGATGCGCGGTGATGCGCTCCGAGATGAGCCCGATGTTTGCGGTGAAATTATCGTACGTGGTCTGATCAAAGGTTTCCGCACAGAACTCCTCCCTGGGGAAATACCTTCCCGTGACCGCAGCCGTGCTGAAGGTCTTGGTCTGATACCAGCTGTAGGGATTGTCCTCATCGTACGACAAGCCGTAAGTATATACAAACTGCAGCGGTATATTCTTTAGAAGAATGTCCTTATTCAGCAAATACTTCACGTCATCAAAGGGATTCGCATTGGTGATAAAGTCCGTATCCATGCGGTCGAAGGTGGGCTTCAGGTCCCCCTCGAGCGCGACGTAGTCGATGAAATAAAAGACCTTCTTGATCTCCTGCTTCTTGTAGGCACGGTCAAGATACGTCAGGAAGTCCGCATTGGAGCCGCCAGCGCGGATCGCCTTTAAGGGCTCACACCCGAAGTTTGCGCGAAACTGCGCCAGATCATTATTTTCCGCGGTGCTGGTGCCCAGCAAAATGGCATCATAAGTAAAGTGATCGATCGTCCCTGCCACCTGATAATCCCGGTCCTCAAGCACGTGCTTTAGGCCAAAGACCGTGTCATGATAGTGATAAAAGGGATCAAAAAGGATCACGATCGCCGCCAAGGCCGCGAGGATCGCAAACAATCCGATGTAAAATCGCTTCAAAAATTTCTGTTCCATGAACCTTCTCCTAAGAAAGCCGCGTCATCGCCAAAGGCTTTCTAGAAATTAAAGTACAAAAACGTGGAAACCTGGTTTAGGGATATGATGGCCCATGCCGTAAACAGCACCAAAAGGACCGTGAATTTCCCGGTATATCCCTTCGCCTTTTGCTCTGCCAAGATTTCCTGTGCGTTCTTGCCGCGCAGGATTAACGCAGAGATCAAAAGCATGAATGCCAAAAAGGCCGGATAAGCAACGTTCAAAAGGCCAGGGCGCAGCTGCTCAAGAAGCCTGCTCCAGACGTAATTCTCCGAAAGGCCTTCAAAAGCAAACGAAATCTCGATCAGAATCTTCGAAAGCGACGGCACAAACATGGCCTTGAGAAAACGGCACATCACAAGCCAGGTCTCGCTTCGAAAGACTGCTGCCGCAAAGACCGTAAAGACAAAGGTGCAAATCCATGAAGCAAAGTTTTTCTTCAGCTTCCAGAACTTCCTTTGCGCCCATACGGCCGCGATGCCCCAGAAAAGCCCCCAGAGCACAAAGGTCCAGCTGGCGCCGTGCCAAATGCCGCTGACAAGGAACACGACAAGCGGCGTGATCACGGTATAAAGCTTTTTGACCTTCTTGTTTTTCTTGCGCATGCCCTTCATGGTCAGCGGCATGTAAAGATAGGTCGTAAGGAATCTGGTCAGCGTGTAATGCCATCTTTGCCAATATTCCGTCACGGAATGAGACTTGTACGGCGACTTAAAGTTCACGGGCAGGTCAAAGCGGAACATCTTGCCGATGCCCAGCGCCATGTCACAATAACCGCTGAAATCAAAATAAAGCTCGAAGGCATATGCCAGCGCCACGATCCAGGCCGTGGGCATGTCCAGCCACCAAACCTTCGTAAAGCCTTCGTTTACAAAGAGCGCCAGCGTGTCCGCAAGAAGCACCTTCTTGATCAGACCCAGGCAAAAAAGGATCGTGCCGTCAGCGAAGTCTGTCGCAGAGAACTTGCGCTTCTCCAGATCCTGAAATTGCGGGATCATCTCACTGTGGAGCACAATGGGGCCCGCGATCAACTGCGGGAAATAGGTGACAAAACAAAGATAATCCAGGAGTTTGTAATGCGGTGCAGTCCCCCAGCATCTGTCGATGACGTAGGAGAGCTGTTGCAGCGTGAAAAAGCTGATGCCAAGCGGCAAAATGATATGCTTTAGCGTGAAGTCCGCCTTGAAGAGCGCATTGACGTTCTCCACGAAGAAATCATAGTATTTGTAATAACCAAGAATGCCTATGTTGAAGGCAAGCCCCAAGGCGAGACACACCTTTGGCGCGTGCTTCCCCTTCCACTTTTCCAAAAGAAGGCTGATCAGATAGTTTCCCGCCATTGACCCCAAAATGATCAGTAGGTAGGACGGATGAAAATACCCGTAAAACCAAAGGGACATGCCGACAAGGAAAGCCTGCGAGACGCGGTAAAGCTTCAAGTGGCCCAGCAGGTACCAGCCGCCTAAGGTCAGGGGCAAAAATAAGAAGATAAAAATCTGTGAATTAAACAGCATTGCGACTCTTCCTTAGTTTCCAAGCTTTTTTAAGATCACGTCCACCATTTCCCCGACGTTCTTCATGGTCGAGGCTTCGCCCATGCTAAAGCGGATGCCAAAGCACTCTTCGACGTTCACCAAAAGGCCGACGTGGGCAAGGCTGTTCCAGCCGTCAATGTCCGATGCGACCGTAGCGTCACTGACCGTGATGCTCTCGTCGTCAAACGTATCCCGAAAAACTTCATTGATCTTCAAAAAAGCTTCTTCCCTGCTCATGTTTTCCTCCCTGCTCTCTCCTTCGCGCGGTCTGTGCCGGCGCCGTTTAACTTAGCACCTCGATCACGCGGTTTTGCTTATTATATTCCTTCGGGATTTCGAAAAACCACTCCGAATCCCCGTTTTCTTCTCTCTTCAAAAGTGCAAACCCTCTTTCGGCAAAGAAATCCTTCACCATGCCGTTCTTTTCCGTCTTGTAATAATATCCGTGAATGCCTGAAAGTCCGCACTTCTTGCACTCTTCCACCAACGCATCCATCATGGCACATTCCATGTCACGCTTCAGGACGCGGCAGCTCATCAGCCAAAGGTCCAAATGGAGCGTATTCTCCTCCGCATGCCCCATGAGCACGGAAACGATTCCGTTATCGCCAAAGCGGTCTTTTAGGGCCCCGTACAGCGTAAGCACCGAAGGGTCCAAAGCCAGCGCGGCAAGCGCTTCCTGCGTGTACCTTCTTGTTGTCATGTTAAACTGATTGCTCTTGTTTGTCAACTGCGCGATCCTTGCAAGATATTCCTCCGAAAAGGGCCTGATCTGCGCCGTCATCTCTAATGAAGTCAGATACTCCTCATAGGTTGCGAACTTGCTGATGCTTGCGGCTCTCTGGAGGTTTTCGCGGTACATTTCATTTCGCTTTTTGTCATCCTCCGAAAGGGTCGTGACTTCGAAATAGCCCGCATGATCAATGGTTCTTGCGAAATGCTCCACCTTCTCAAGCTCAGGCGCAAGAACGCCGGGAAGCTGGTCCGTCACGATCGCCCTCTCGGCAGGGTTGTCATCCACAAAGACAAGGCTTTCCGGAAGGACGCCGATCGCATTCGCGATCTCCTGAAGATTTCTGTCCTTGGGCTCCCAGTTTGCCTTGATCATCAGGAAGTCCTCAGGCTTTAGGATCGAATAGGGCGCGTTTAAGCCCGCCAGCGCGTTTTCCTCCTCGTTTTTGGAGTCCACGGTGAGGAACACACCGATCTGCTTTTGACGCTTTAAGTAGCTTTGAAACTCCGCATAGACCTGCCCCATGGAGGTCTCCTGTCCCAGCTCGATCCCGCCGACGCCGTCATCGCCAATGACGCCGCCCCACAGCGTATTATCCAGGTCCAGCACAAGTCCTTTTTTGTTCTTTCCAAAGATCGACTTGATGATACAGGAAAGGGAATATGCAAACTCAGGGATTGCCTGTAAGGACATGCAATATTTATACATGTGCCAATAAAACGGGTCCGAAAAGGCATCTAGACCATAGCGGGCGGAAAGATACTCCAGATCATGAAGGTAAAGGCCTTCAGTCTTTCTTATATGCTCGGCAAAGCGGCGGTTGAGTTCTCGCACAAAGGCCGTTTCGCCCTGTAGGAATACGCCGTCTTGATTTCCAAAAAGACGGAGCGAAGGCAATTCAAAATTGTTTTGGATCACGGGACAATGATACTTCTCGCGAAGGCTGTCCCAAACGGTCTGAAACCGTTGCATTTCATCGGAGAGCTTCTCTTCGACCGTGGCCTCGTCATCTCCTGCCGTCGGAAGGTTTTTTACGTTCCGACAGGAGGTGTGCACGTAGATCAGGTCCGGCGCGAATGCTGAAAGCTTCTCATTTGGGAATACGGCGTCTTCATAAAACTGGCCGTATTCGGATTCATAAAAAGAAGGCTCGATCCCGGCATTCAAAAGAAACAGCTCAAGCACGTCAATGATCTCCGCCGTGGTGGAACCGCCAAGAACCGCGATCTTCTTGGGAATGCGCTGCGTATTCTCCGCGAGCAGTTCCCTTTTTATGCTGCGCTTTTTCATCCGCACGTAGGATGCGTCGAAAGGATATTCCAAAGCTTTCACGCCGGTAACCTCCTCTTTTTTGATGAAACAAATAAAAACAGGGGATGGAAAGCGTTCGCTCTCCGTCCCCTGTGAATTTCAGCCAACTTTAGGTGAACGCTTATTTCTGTGCAACGTCCTTCATGGAGAAGCTGATCCTGCCCATCTTGTCCTTGCCAAGGCAAACAACGGTCACAATGTCGCCGAGGGTCAGATAATCCTCTACGCGCTCCACTCTCTCCTTCGCGATCTTGGAGATGTGAACCATGCCTTCCTTGCCAGGTGCGAACTCGATGAATGCGCCGAACTCCTTGATGCTGACAACCTTGCCCTTGAAGATCTGGCCTTCTTCGAAGTCAGTCACGATCATGGAAACCATGTCCTGAGCCTTCTGCATCATTTCCTTGTCGGTGCCGCAGATGCTCACCATGCCGTCGTCGGTGATGTCGATCTTCACGCCGGTGCGGGCGATGATCTCGTTGATGGTCTTGCCTCTCTGGCCAACCACGTCACCAATCTTATCAGGATCGATCTGCATGGAGATGATCTTGGGTGCGTACTTGCCAACCTCAGGTCTGGGAGCAGCGATCGCGGGCTTCATGCAGTTCTCCATGATGAAGAGTCTTGCCTCGCGGCAACGAGCGATGGCGCCCTCAACGATGGGTCTGGTCAGACCATGGATCTTAATATCCATCTGGATCGCGGTAATGCCTTCGGTGGTACCGGTTACCTTGAAGTCCATGTCTCCGAAGAAGTCCTCAAGACCCTGGATGTCGGTAAGCAGAACGAAATCGTCATCGGTCTCGCCGGTTACCAGACCGCAGGAGATACCAGCTACCATCTTCTTGATGGGCACGCCTGCTGCCATCAGGGACATGCAGGATGCACAAGTACTTGCCATGGAGGTGGATCCGTTGGACTCGAAGGTCTCGGATACGCAGCGGATGCTGTAAGGGAACTCCTCCTCGCTAGGCAGTACGGGGATCAGTGCACGCTCAGCAAGTGCGCCGTGACCGATCTCTCTTCTTCCGGGTCCGCGGGAAGGCTTCGTCTCGCCAACGGAGTAGGAAGGGAAGTTATAATGATGCATATAACGCTTGGTTACTTCGTTCTCATCAAGGCCGTCGATCTTCTGTGCCTCGGAAAGAGGAGCCAGCGTACATACGTCGCAGATCTGGGTCTGTCCACGAGTGAACATGGCGGAGCCATGCACTCTCGGGATGATGTCCACCTCTGCTGCCAGAGGACGGATCTGAGTGATCTCACGACCATCGGGACGCTTGTGATCCTTTAAGATCATCTTACGAACGGTCTTCTTCTCGTACTGATATACTGCTTCGCCAAGGATTGCAAGCCACTCTTCGTTCTCGGCAAATGCCTCCTCAAGCTTAGCGGTGATGTTACGGATGTTCTCCTCACGGGTCTGCTTCTCATCGGTGAAGACTGCAACCTCCATCTCCTCGGGGGTAACGATCTTCTTCATCTCCTCGAACATCTCAGCAGGAATTGCGCAGCTGGTATACTCGTGCTTCGTCTTGCCTACCTCAGCAACGATCTTGTCGATGAATGCGATGATGGTCTGGTTGATCTCGTGTGCCTTGTAAATGGCCTCGATCATCTTTGCTTCGGGAACCTCGTTAGCGCCTGCCTCGATCATGATCACCTTCTCGCGGGTGGATGCAACGGTCAGGTTCAGGTCTCCCTCCTTCCACTGCTTCTGGGAAGGGTTTACGATCAGCTCGCCGTCAACCATACCCATCTGGGTCATGGCGCAGGGGCCGTCGAAAGGAATGTCAGAAATGCAGGTAGCGATGGCTGCACCGATCATGGCAACCAGCTCAGGTCTGCACTCAGGATCAACGCTCATAACCATGTTATTCAGGGTTACGTCGTTGCGATAATCCTTGGGGAACAGGGGACGCATGGGTCTGTCGATCACGCGGCTGGTCAGGATCGCATTCTCGCTTGCCTTACCCTCACGCTTGTTGAAGCCGCCGGGGATCTTTCCTACGGCATACATCTTCTCCTCGTATTCTACGCTCAGGGGGAAGAAATCAATGCCCTCCCTGGGCTTTTCAGATGCGGTTGCGGTACACAGAACGGTGGTGTCACCGTAGTGCATGAACGCACAACCATTGGCCTGCTTGCCGACGCGATTAACGTCAACGACGAGCTTACGGCCGCCAAGTTCCATTTCATAGCTCTTGTACATTAGTACCTCCTTCTTCTTTGCGACGGGTTCCTCTGTTTTCTTACCCGCCTTAGATTTGTATTGTTTTCACAAAGCAGAAGGCTCCGAAACTACTGAAAAAAACGGGAACTTTCCCATGCTTTTCAGTGGTCTCGGGAGATCCCTTCGCTTTGCGCTTACCGTGTTTTTGCCCCATTTTGGGGCTTCCCAAATGAATTACCTTAACGAAACATAAGCGGAGCGCCCACAAGTGGGCCATCTCCGCTCTTTGTTTTTCGTTTTATTTTCTCAGGCCAAGCTTTTCGATCAGTGCACGATATCTCTCCAGATCCTTCTTCTTCAGATAGGAAAGGAGGCCACGTCTCTGACCAACCATCTTCAGCATTCCGCGACGGGAATGATGATCCTTGGGGTTAACCTTCAGGTGCTCGGTGAGCTCCTGGATTCTTGCGGACAGAACTGCGATCTGTACCTCAGGTGAACCAGTGTCGCCAGGGGTTCTGGCATACTCGTTCATGATTGCTGTTTTCTTTTCCTTTGAAATCATTGCTTTCTTCCTCCTAAAAGCTTATAATAATTTATCACCTGGCACTAAGAACGGGTCAGAGGATGTCCCGGATCTGGGCGCCGGTTTGCTCACGCTTTTGTAGTATAACATACTTCTCTTTTCTTGTAAAGCCCATATTTTGCTCTGAATTCCCCAATTCTGTACTTTATTACTTTAAACCGAGAAATTCCTTGCAAATTGAATCGTTATCTTATATAATAGTCAAAGATTTAGAAAGGACAAACCACTATGAGCTTCGAATTTATAAGAAAATTACCCACTCCCGCCGAGATCAAGGAGGAATATCCCCTCCCTGCGGGACTGGCTGAACTGAAGGCGAAAAAGGATGCCGAGATCCGCGACGTGATCACCGGAAAGAGCAATAAGTTCCTTCTGATCATCGGGCCCTGCTCCGCGGACAATGAGGATTCCGTCTGCGACTATGTTTCCCGCCTTGCAAAGGTACAGGAAGAAGTAAAGGACAAGGTGCTCCTCATCCCCCGCATCTACACGAATAAGCCCCGCACCACCGGCGAAGGCTACAAGGGCATGGTGCATCAGCCCGATCCAGAAAAGAAGCCTGATCTATTGGCCGGCATCATCGCCATCCGAAAAATGCATATCCGTGCGATGAAGGAAACAGGTCTGACCTCCGCGGACGAGATGCTCTATCCCGAGAACTTCCGCTATCTTTCCGACATTCTTTCCTATGTCGCCGTCGGCGCCAGATCCGTTGAGGACCAGCAGCACCGCCTCACGGTGAGCGGCTTTGACGTGCCCGCAGGAATGAAGAACCCGACCAGCGGTGACTTTGCCGTAATGCTCAATTCCGTCTATGCGGCGCAGCACGGCCACTCCTTTATCTACCGCGGCTGGGAGGTCAACACCAGCGGAAATGAGCTCGCGCACACCATTCTGCGCGGTGCAACGAACAAGCACGGACAGAACATCCCCAACTATCATTATGAAGACATCATGCTCCTCCTTCAGATGTATCAGAAGATGGACCTGAAGAACCCTGCCTGCATCATTGACACGAACCACTCCAACTCCAACAAGCAGTTTGCTGAGCAGATCCGTATCGCAAAAGAAGTCATGCACAGCCGCAAGGTGAACCCCGAGATCCACTCCCTTGTCAAGGGTCTGATGATCGAGAGCTACATCGAGGAAGGCTCACAGAAGGTGGGCGGCGGCATCTACGGAAAGTCCATTACGGACCCTTGCCTTGGCTGGAAGGATTCGGAAAGACTCATCCACGAGATCGCAGAGTTCGAATAAGCCCCAATCATTTAACCGCAAAATTCGGATCAAACAAACAAGAAAACCGGCTACGCCACATGGCGCCAGCCGGTTCTTTATTTGCCAATTTGCTTTTTCGCGTGGCTTCCGTCGTTTGCGATCCTTCGTTTACTCTCCCTGAAGCTCCAGGAGCTTTCTTACGCTGACAAGCTTCACGCACAGAACGAACAGATCCGTTGCCTGTGCCATCTCTTCAGGCGTCGGGAAGGAAGGTGCAATACGGATGTTGCGATCTCTGGGATCCTTTCCGTAGGGATAGGTTGCGCCGGCGCCCGTAAGAACAACGCCTGCCTCCTTACATCTTGCAACGATCTCCTTTGCGCATCCATCCATCGCGTCAAAGGAAATGAAGTAGCCGCCATTAGGCTTCGTCCATTCGCCAATGCCAAGACCGCTCAGCTCCTCGTCAAGGATCTTTAAGACTGCCTCAAACTTCGGGCGAAGGATCTGCGCATGCTTGATCATCTGCGCCCTGATGCCCTGAATGTCCTTAAAGTAATTTACGTGAAGCAACTGATTGATCTTATCATATCCGATCGTCTGGATCGTCATGGACTTGCGGATGTAATCCAGGTTTGCCTTCGAGGATGCCACTGCCGCAATGCCTGCGCCTGCAAAACTGATCTTCGAAGTGGAGGCGAATTCATATACCATGTCAGGATTGCCGGCCTTCTCGCACTCGCCAAGGATCTCCAGCAACTGATCGCAACGATCCTCATAAAGATCATGCACTGCATATGCATTGTCCCAGAAGATCCTAAAGTCCTTTGCCGCGGGCTTTAAAGCAGCAAAACGTTTCACCGTCTCATCGCTGTAGGTAATGCCCTGGGGATTGGAATACTTCGGCACGCACCAAATGCCCTTGATGGCCTCGTCTTCTGCAACGAGCTTCTCCACCATGTCCATGTCAGGACCCTGGGGCGTCATGGGCACATTGATCATCTCAATGCCAAAGTGCTCGGTGATCGCGAAGTGCCTGTCATACCCAGGAACGGGACAGAGGAACTTCACCTTATCAAGCTTACACCAAGGCGTGGAACCAAGCACGCCGTGGGTCATGGAACGAGAGATCGTATCATACATGATGGGAAGGCTTGCGTTGCCACAAACGATCACGTTCTCCGGATGAACCTGCATAACCTCAGCCATGAGCTTTTTGGCCTCAGGAATACCATCCAGCAGGCCATAGTTTCTGGTATCCATGCCAGCTTCAGTCTTCATGCAGCTCTTGGAATCCAGGGCATCCAGAAGTCCCATGCCCATCTCCAGCTGTGCCACGGAGGGCTTACCTCTGGACATGTCAAGCTTTAAGCCTTTTTCCTTTACGATGTCAAAGGCTCTCTCCAATTCATCCTTTAAGTTCAGAAGCTCTTCCTTACTCAGTTCCTGATATGCTTTCATATTTATCACTCCTGGGATAATCGTATACAATCATACATCTCGGAATATCATACTATAGGATTGGCATCTTCGCAAGAGGAAATTTAAACAAAATAAAAACCGCCGCATCCTTTCGGATACGGCGATTTCATTGAATTCATTTTGGATCTTACTGGTTTGGCATTACTTCGCATAATCGGTGACGCGACTCTCGCGAATGACGTTGACCTTGATCTGTCCGGGATATTCCATCTCGGTTTCGATCTTCTTAGAAATGTCACGCGCCATCAGCACCATGTCGGCGTCTGATACCTGCTCAGGCACTACCATTACACGAACTTCACGACCTGCCTGAATTGCAAAAGATTTTTCTACACCCTTGAAATTGTTTGTGATGTCTTCTAATTGCTTTAATCTGCTGGTATAAGTCTCCAGCGTTTCTCTTCTTGCCCCGGGTCTTGCAGCGGATATTGTATCAGCAGCTTGTACAATACATGCAATGAGGCTTGTAGGTTCCACGTCGCCGTGGTGGGATTCCACCGCATTGATGACAACGGCGTTCTCCTTATACTTCCTACAAAGCTCGGCACCCAACTGTACGTGGGAGCCTTCCATCTCGCGATCGATGGCTTTTCCGATGTCGTGGAGCAATCCTGCTCTCTTCGCCAGTCTTACGTCAAGGCCCATCTCAGCAGCGAGCAAACCGGAAAGGTGTGCCACTTCAATGGAGTGCTTGAGGACGTTCTGGCCATAGCTGGATCTGAACTTCATCTTACCGAGGAGTCTTACAAGCTCAGGATGGATGCCATGCACGCCAACCTCAAGCAATGCGGATTCGCCCTCTTCCTTGATCATGACCTCGACTTCCTTCTGTGCCTTCTCCACCGTCTCTTCGATGCGAGCGGGGTGAATACGTCCGTCGACGATCAGCTTCTCCAGCGCAATTCTTGCCACCTCGCGACGAACGGGATCAAAGCCCGAAAGAACGACTGCTTCAGGCGTATCGTCTATGATCAGGTCCACGCCGGTCATCGTCTCAAGAGTGCGGATGTTACGACCCTCACGGCCGATGATCCTACCCTTCATCTCATCGCTAGGCAACTGTACGACGGAAATGGTTGTCTCCGAGACGTAATCTGCCGCACATCTCTGGATTGCGTTGACAACATATTCCTTCGCCTTCTTGTCTGCTTCCTCTTTGGCCCGACTCTCCATGTCCTTGATCATCACGGCCGTTTCATGCTTCACTTCATCTTCAACAATTTTCAATAGGTATTCTTTTGCTTGTTCAGAGGTTAAGCCGGAAATTCGCTCCAGTTCCTGCAAGCGCTGCTCATTCAGCTTGGAGATCTCAACCTTCATTTTGTTCAGGTTATCCTCCTTTGCCGTCAGGCTTTGCTCACGTTTTTCGAGTGCATCTGCTTTTTTATCGATGTTCTCTTCCTTTTGCTGCAGTCTTCTCTCAACTCTTTGCGCTTCTGCCCTGCGTTCCTTGATTTCCTTGTCAAGTTCATTCTTGGTACGAATGGATTCTTCCTTGACCTCGAGGAGCGCTTCGCGCTTTTTTGCTTCCGCCGTCTTCAAAGCTTCATCAATAATGCTTCTTGCTTTGTCTTCTGCCTTTCCAATGGTTTCTTCTGTCTTCTTTTTTTGACTGGAAGAGCCAAGGATCCAGAAAATAACTGCGGATACTGCTACAGCAACCAGGATGACCATCAGCCATACAAAATCAGGCATCTCTGGAGCACCTCCTTATGAAATTTTCATTGTTCAAGCAATTCACAACACTACTATGATAAACTCTATTAGTAGGGTTGTCAAGAAAATTCTTCGGCAAGTCCGCCAAAAACGGCAGCGCCCACTCGCTCCGCAGAAAAGCCCTTTCGGAGCAAAAAAGCGTACTCTTTTCGGCGTTCGGAGAGGCTTGCGTTATCGGGATCAAAGCCTCTTTTTCGGAAAAGTTCCCGGATCATTTGTGCCTCATCCTGGGCATTTCCTGCCTGCTCCCATTCGGAAAATGCCTGCGCGATGACGCCCCTGTCGATCCCCCTGGCAGAAAGATCCTGCTCGATGCGCCTTCTTGTCTTGTTCTCCCTGTGACACTCGATATAATCCATGGCATAGCGGAGGTCGTCCACGTAATGAAACGAAGCCACGTAATCCAGCGCTTCCTGGAGGATCATCTCCGGATAACCTCCCTCCATAAGCTTCTCGCGGAGCTTTGCCGTCGTGTAATCCGTTTTGGTCAGAAGGTTCATGGCACGGAGCTTGGCACGCTTCGGCAAAACCTCCTTCATGATCTCTTCATATGCTCTTTGGCTGATCTCGCTTCCCTCCTGCAGGTGAAAACGACGAAGTTCGCCTTTGTATAACACAAAGGCGAACTCCCCATCAAGAAACACTTTGCTTCGGGATTTCGTGATCGCCGTAATGCCGGTAACGATCATGTTTCCTCCTTACTCTTTCCGCGAAAACACCTTGCGGATAAATGCCTTATTCTGGAAGGCCGTCAGATGCGCTGCCTTCGCCATTCAGGTTAAAATGCTCGCGGATCTTCTTTTCGATCTCATCACATACTGCAGGGTTGTCCTTAAGATACTGCTTTGCATTCTCCCTGCCCTGTCCGATCTTTTCGCCCTGATATGCATACCAGGCGCCGGACTTGTTCACCACGTTGATGGAAGCGGCAAGATCCAGAATGTCACCTGCCGTGGAAATGCCTTCACCGAACATGATGTCGAATTCTGCCTCCTTGAAGGGAGGTGCCACCTTGTTCTTTACGACCTTTACGCGGGTGCGGTTACCGATCACTTCGCCGCCCTGCTTTAAGGACTCGATCCTGCGGACGTCCAGACGAACGGAAGCGTAGAACTTCAGTGCGCGGCCGCCGGTGGTGGTCTCAGGATTGCCGAACATCACGCCGATCTTCTCACGAAGCTGGTTGATGAAGACTACGGTACAATTGGACTTGCTGATCACTGCAGTGAGCTTACGAAGTGCCTGGCTCATCAGTCTTGCCTGCAGGCCCACGTGGCTGTCGCCCATGTCGCCGTCGATCTCCGCCTTCGGCACCAGGGCCGCAACGGAGTCCACTACCACAATGTCCATGGCGCCGGAACGAACCATCGTCTCGGTGATCTCCATGGCCTGCTCTCCGTTGTCAGGCTGGGAGATGTAAAGATCGTCAATGTTCACGCCGATGTTCTTTGCATATACGGGATCCAGCGCATGCTCCGCATCGATGAAGCCAGCAATGCCGCCCCTCTTTTGCACTTCTGCGATCATGTGCAGGGTAACGGTTGTCTTACCACTGGATTCAGGTCCATAGATCTCTATGATCCTGCCCTTGGGAATGCCCCCAAGTCCAAGGGCGATGTCAAGGCTCAGGGACCCTGTGGGGATCGTCTCCACGTTCATCTTCGCCGAAGGATCTCCCAAACGCATGACCGTTCCCTTGCCATATTGCTTTTCAATCTGACTGAGCGCCGCATCCAGCGCTTTCATTTTTTCTTCTTTTTCCATTCTTCTTTCTTCCATGTTCCTTTTTTCCATACCCCTTTCATTTTGTTCGGTCTTACTTTCTTAAGTCAAGTCATTCTTAAGTCTGGTTACGACAGGAACAAATGTTCGCTATTGTCATGATAAAACATTTGTTCGATTTTGTCAATCACTTTCGATCAAAATCTTTTCATCGGCATCGCCTCCCTTATTCAAATTTTTCTTTTTCTGAAACACATGGCGAATTGCCGGATCGAGGGGCGTGGCAGAATGCCTGCTCCCAACGCAAGAAGCGTTATCAGATATAAAAAAAGTATCACGTTCCCTGCGATTACGCAAGGGGCGTGATACAATTTATAATTATTTAAGGATTTCCTTGCTGAGCTGTTCAAGCACGCAGCTTCTCGCAAGCATCAAAGCTTCCGTCACGGCCGCGCGGCGGATCTTCTCTCTCGTGCCCTTTAAGTGGCACTCCTTCACCGTGATCTTACCTTTCACGTTACAGCTCACGTACACAAGTCCCACGGGCTTTTCCTTGGTGCCGCCGTCCGGTCCTGCAATGCCCGTTGCCGCGATGCCGACGTCGGTCTTGGTCTCCGCAAGCAGTCCGCGGACCATTTCCTCCGCAGTCTGACTGCTGACCGCACCATATTTCTGAAGCGTTCCCTTCTTTACGCCAAGGAGCTTTCTCTTTGCCTTGTTGGAATAGGTCACGAAGCCTGCCTTGAACAGATCCGAGATCCCGGGCACGCCTACCAGCGTTGCCGCGATCAGACCGCCCGTGCAGGACTCCGCGCAGCTCAGGGTCATGTTTGCGCTGCGAAGCAGATCTGCCAGCGACTTCTCCAGGCTTACGCCTTCGTCAGCCGTGTAGATGCTGTTGCCAAAACGGGCCTTCAGCTCTTTCACCATGGGCTTGATCAGCTTGGTTGCTTCCTTTTGCGACTCAGCCCTTGCGGTCACGCGCACGTGCACCTCGCCAAGCTTTGCATAGGTTGCGATGGTCGGATTGGTCTGCTTGTCGATCAGGTCCACAAGCTGCTGCTCCACAAAGCTCTCGGAAAGGCCGCAGGTGCGAACCGTCTGCGAGAGGATCACAAAGGGCGAGATCGAACGCAGATAAGGTGCCACGCTCTCCTCAAACATGAGCTTTAACTCTTCCGGCGGGCCAGGCAACAGGAAAAACTGATTGTCTCCCTTTTCCACAATGATCCCGGGTGCCGTGCCATTGTGATTTTCCATGACGCGCGCCCCCTCAGGCACCAACGCCTGCTTCCAATTGTTCTCGGAAGGCTTCATGCCGCGCTCGGCGAAATATGCCTCAATGTGCTTTCTGGAAGCCTTATCCTCCACAAGCTTTTTCGAACAAAACTCCGCAACGGTCTCCTTGGTCAGGTCGTCCTGGGTGGGTCCAAGGCCGCCGGAGAGCAGGATAAGATCACTGCGCTTTGCAGCGATCTCAAGGGTCTCCAAAAGGCGCTCCCTGTTGTCACCGACCACCGTCTGGAAATAGCAGGTGATCCCAAGCAGTGCAAGCTGCTCGGAAAGATATGCCGCATTGGTGTTCACGATGTTTCCAAGCAAAATTTCCGTTCCTACGCAAATAATCTCAGCTATCATAAATCCTCCTCTTCCCGAAGCTGCGGGAAGCAAATCACTCCATTATATTACTTCGTATCCTTCATGACGTCTTTGTTCTTCCAAATGTAATCCACCAGCGAGATCAGCGTCAGAAGAAGTGCCACCCAAGTGATCAACGTCGTCAGGATCGCATAGGCTTTCACGCCCGCAAGAAAAGGCACGTCCTGCACGATCATCAGGCAGATCATGATCATCTGGAAGGTGGTCTTAAACTTTCCCCAATAGCTTGCCGCGATCACGACGCCTTTGTCGGACGCGATCAGACGAAAGCCGCTGATGATGAATTCACGGCTGATGATCAGCACCACCATCCAGGACGGAATGCGTCCCATCTCCACCAAAACGATCATGGCCGCGCACACAAGGAGCTTATCCGCCAAGGGATCCATGAACTTTCCAAAATTGGTGATCAGGTTGTATTTCCTCGCGATCTTTCCGTCAAGCATGTCCGTCAGACATGCAATGATAAAGATGGCAAGTGCCACAAACTCCGGCACCGTGTTTTCACTTCCAAACAAAGCCCGAAACCATCCCCAGCTCTGATGGCTTCCCAGCAAAAAGATCACAAAGGGAAGGATCAGGATCACGCGAAAGATGGTCAATTTATTGGGCAGATTCATTTTACTCATCACAAAGTTCTCCGATCAGATCATATTCATTGGCATCCGTGACAAGCACCGGAACAAGGTCGCCCGTCATCAGGTTTGCCGTCGTATTTAAGAACAGGTATCCATCCACGTTTGGCGCGTCGCGATAGGTTCTGGCTACGTAAGTGTCTTCCTCCGCAACCTTCCCCTCGATCATCACCACAAGCTTTTGGCCGATCATTTCCTCAGCCTTTTCAAAAGCAATCTCCTGCTGCAGCTCCATCAGCTCGTCGCGCCTTGCGTTCTTGACTTCTTCCGGCACCTGATCTTCCATGATGGCAGCTGCCGTGTCCTCCTCCTGTGAGTAAGGGAAAACGCCAAGACGGTCAAACTCGAGCTCGTCGACGAAGTTATATAATTCCTCAAAATCCTCCCGCGTCTCACCGGGAAAACCGGAGATCAACGTGGTCCTAAGACAAATGTCCGGTATACTCTCCCGAAGCTTCCCGATGATGGCGCGAAGCGATGCCTGATCCGTCTTGCGCCCCATGCGTTTTAGCACCGCATCCGACGCGTGCTGGATGGGAATGTCAAGATAATGGCACACCTTAGGCTCCGATGCGATCACTTCGATGAGCTCGTCCGTGATCTCCTCGGGATAGCAATACAAAATGCGGATCCAATACAGTCCGGGGATCTTCGCAAGGTTTTTAAGGAGCTCCGGAAGGCTCTTTTTGCCGTACAGGTCCACGCCGTAAAGCGTCGTCTCCTGCGCCACAAGGATGAGTTCCTTCACGCCTTGCTCCGCAAGGTCACTGGCGGATTTTAAGAGCGTTTCCATGGGGATGCTGCGATAGCCGCCGCGCACCTTCGGAATGATACAATAAGTGCAATGCTTGTCGCACCCTTCCGCAATCTTGAGGTACGCATAATGCCCGCCCGTGGTCACGAGCTGACGAAGCCCCGAAACCGGCGTCTCGTCAATGCCGCGAAGGAACTGCCCCGTGCGGCCCTCCAGCGCGCTCTTAAGTGCGGCAACCACTTCCGTGATCGCATTCGTTCCGACAACGGCATCCACCTCAGGGATTTCCTTTTGGATCTCCTCATGATATCTTTGCGCCAGACATCCGCATGCCACGAGTGCCTTGATCTTCCCCGTTCTTCTGCGCTCGCCATAGGAAAGAAGCGTGTTAATGCTCTCTTCCTTGGCATCGCCGATAAAACAGCAGGTGTTGACGATCACGGCCTCGGCCTCTTCCTCGTCGTCGGTGAATTCATATCCCTCCGAAGCGAGCAGCCCAAGCATCATCTCGGTATCCACTAAGTTCTTGTCACATCCCAGCGACGTCATTAATACTTTCAAGCTCAAACCTTTGATCCCTCATCGTGCGAAAAGCCGAAGCATAAGCTCCGGCCTTCTTTGGTCTTATTCGTTCTCGTCGTCTCCAAGAACCTTGATCTTTCCGGTGTAGAGTTCATCCACTGCGATGGAAAGGGGCTTTTTGCCCTTCCCCTCAACCAGAGGCTCATCGCCGGAAATGATCTGGCGTGCTCTCTTTGCCGTTGCCATAACGATGGAATAACGACTGTTGACTACGGGAGTTTCGCCAGGCTCCACTTCACTGTTTACGACCTTCATCAAGTCTGTATAAGACGGATGTAACATGTAATTCACCTTACCCTTTCTATGGTTTACTGCTCCGTGCGGAACGTTTTCATTTCTTCTTTGATGCGAGCAATGAAGTCCTTTCTGCGAACGGGCTCGTTGCGCGCCGCTTCGATCATGGCGTGCAGCTCGCGAACACACTGCATCAGATCATCATTGATCACGATATAATCATAGGCATCCATGCCTTCTGATTCTTCATATGCCCTCGACAGACGTTTTGCAATGACCTCCGCCGTCTCGGTACCGCGCCCCTCAAGACGCCTCTTTAACTCTGCCGCATCAGGCGGCGTTACGAACAACAGGAGCGATTCCGGGAACTTTTCCTTGATCTGCAGCGCGCCCTGGATCTCAATCTCTAGGATCACGTCCTTGCCTGCCGCAAGCTGCTCCTCCACCCAAGCCTTGGGCGTTCCGTAATAGTTGTCACAATAGGTGGCATATTCGATAAGTCCGCTTTCCGCAATGGTCTTCTCAAACTTTTCGCGGGTGACAAAGAAATACTCCCTGCCATCCTGCTCGCCTTCCCTAGGCTGCCTTGTCGTCATGGAAACGGACAAAGCATAATTATCATAATTCTCTAAAAGCTTTTTGATCAGGGTGCCCTTTCCGGCTCCGGAGAATCCGGAGATCACCATCAAAATGCCCTTCTTTGCTTCCATATCGTTTTCCTTTCTGCCTAAGCCTCGACGTCTTCCGGCAAAGCACCGTCCTGCGCACGCCCTGCGATAGTCTCAGGCAGCAGTGCGGAAAGCACTACCTGACTGTTTTCCATCACAAGCACGGACTTTGTCTTGCGGCCCTGCGTGGCATCAATGGCCATGCCCTGCTCCTTCGCCTTTTGTACAAGGCGCTTGATCGGCGCCGCCTCAGGACTGACGATCGCAATGATCTTTTCCGTATTCACGATATTTCCAAAACCTATATGAATGAGTTTGTTCATAATGCTTCAATTCTCTGCATGCCAATCCGCCAACACTATTCAATATTCTGTATCTGTTCCCTAACTTTCTCTATCTCCGTTTTTAATTCGATGCCTACGTTGGAGATTTCGAGGTCGTTGGACTTTGAAAGGATCGTGTTGGCTTCACGGTTCATTTCCTGCGCGATGAAATCCAGCTTTCTTCCGATGCTGCCGCCTGCAAGAAGCGCTGCCTTCGTGGTCTCCACGTGGCTGCGAAGACGAACCATTTCCTCATCTACGCAAACCTTATCCGCAAAGATCGTCACCTCGGTCACAAGGCGTGCCTCGTCCACGGTGTTGTCACCAAGCATCTCCTTGACCTTATCCTGCAGCTTTTGACGGTACTCCGCGATGATCTGCGGGCTTCTTTCCGCGATGAAATCAACGAGCCTCAGCATGCCGTCCAGCTTTGCGATGAGGTCGTTCTTCAGGTTCTCGCCCTCGGTGATCCTGCTCTGTACGAACATCTCCGCAGCGCCGTCTAAGGCCTTCTTGAGTTCCTTCCAGATCTCCTCCTCGTCGCCCTCGTTCTCCTCCATGGTGAACACGTCAGGGTACTTGGAAAGCGTGGACACGCGGATGTCATCCTCCAGGCCAAAATCCTGCTGGATCTGACGCAGGTACTGAAGGTACTCCGCCGCAAGCTCCTTGTTGTAATGAACGTTGGTCGTGTTCTCCGAAAGGTCTTCATAGGTGATGAACAGATCCACCTTACCTCTCGAAATGTAATTCTTCAGCTCATTTCGGATCGAAGATTCGAAGAAATTGAGCTTCTTGGGCATCTTGACGTTTACGTCTAAATACCTGTGATTTACGGCCTTCATTTCCACCGTGAACTTCCTGTTGTTCTCAGTCACTTCACAGCGGCCAAAACCAGTCATGCTCTTGATCATGATTGCTATCCCCTTTTTTGCGACCATTTCCCCTCATGGACTTTGTCGCACACTCCGTCTTATTATATGACAAACTCCCCGTCTAGTCAAGCCCTCGGCTTTTTCAGGCTCTTTCGGATCGCCTTCACCTGCCCGCGGAGCTTTTCATAATCGCGCTCACGGTCCGGCGCGAAGAAGGTCTGATACAGCTCCTCCTTGAAGCCCTCCGGGATCTCTGCGCCATAATATTTCGCCATATAGTCCAGCTCTTCCTCGGGGGTCGTCAGCTTTGCAAAGCCTTCATCCTGCTCCTTTAGCTTCTTTGTCAGCCTGCCGTAATCAAGCTCCAATCGCGCCTTCCCAGAAAGCCTTGTCTCTTGATATCTTCTGTATCCGTAGCGACCCACAAAGAACAGCGCAACGCATGCGATCACGATCATCAGCACGGACACGCCGCTCGCCATGGCGTTTTCAAAGGCCTTGGCCGCCTGCTGCTGCGCCTTGTTTGCCTGCTTGTTCTGCTCACTGCCGGAATTCAGGATGGATTCCCAGAAGCCTCCAGTCTCCTCTTCTTCCTCGTAGATCGCCGCGGGCGTCACCTCAACAACCACCCAGCCGCGGCCCTCCACCCAGATCTCGATCCAGGCGTGACCGTTTGCGTCGGGCACCTCTACCTCAACCAACGCCGTATCTCCCAAAGGAGAATAGCCGTCGTAATACTCCGTGTAGTCCACGCCCTCTTGCAGCTTACCGTCCGTCACCACGTCCGTGTAAGTGAACACATACCCTTCCACATACCTGGCGGGAATGCCCATATAACGGAACATCATGGTGCCTGCGGATGCAAAGTGCGTACAGAAACCCTTTTTGTTCTTCGAAAGGAAGTAGGAAATATAATCCATGCCGCCGAAATAATAGCCCGGACGCAGCGTGTAACGGTATTCCCGCTGGAAATAATCCGTGATCTGCTCTGCGATCTCCTCCGGCGTGCCCGAAAGATTCGCCTCCCTGCAGGCAGTCGCCACGGCGTCTTCACAGATCTTCGGCACCGTCAGGTACCGCTCGCTCACGGTCTGCTCGTCCGCGCCAGGCACGGCAACGTCATTGACGTCGGGATAATAAGTAAAGCGGTCGCCCCGCAGCGCCCCCTCCGGCAACTCGTCCATGAGAAGCATCGTGCGCTCCTCTTCGCCTGCATAATAAGGCCTAAAGACGTGAAGTTCATTGGGTTCGACGCAATATACTTCCATTTGGCCTTTGGACTGCACATTCTTGTCCTCGGCATATAGCTTCGCCCTGCCTTCGGTCTCTGCCTCCAGCACGCCCTCGGATGGGCCAAGGCTGTCCGTCGCCCTGCTCCACTGGCCGCCGTCATAATCCAGGCCCGTGTAGGACTTTAAGTACACGGGATCATAACTGTAAGGCGTATAGCGCACGATCAGGTCCGTCTCATCATCCGGCATGAACATCGCATTGTGCGCAAGGCGTCCTTCCCTTGTTCCTGCGCCTGAGGAATTGTTCATCATGATCGCCATGACGCCGTACTGGGCATATGCAACCGCAGACTGCTCCGTCGCCGCCTTGGATGCGTTCTTCGGCACGATCGTCCGATATTTCACTCTCGGAAGCAGGATTGCAAAGACAAGCACCACGGCCGCCGCGATGGCCATGCCAACCGGAAGCGCATGCCGAATCTGTGCGGCGATATGCTCCTTTACCTTGCTGGTCTGCAGAATGCCCAAGGTGATATAGCCGGAAAGCAGCAGGAACAGATAGATCGGATCCGGCGTCCGCTCAAAATAGATCGGCACCAGATATAGCGTGAACGTGATCAGAACGGTACGGATCAGGCTTGCCTTATACTGGAGCCGGATCACCATCAAAATGACCAGAACAACACACACAAACAGACCGATGGCCGAGATCGTCAGATACGAATCCTCCACCGTCAGATTGTACAGACCGCCGCCGACAATGCCCAGATAAGCCTGCGCATCCTCGTACATCTCATTGATCAGGGCGTAAGCGCCGCTGTTCAGGATCCAGAAACGGCTGACGGCAACATATGCGTAACCCACAAAGATCAAGATCATGCAAAGGTTGGTAAACCATTTTCTTCTCGTCTCGTAGATGAACGAGAGCAATAAAGAAAGCCCCAACGTGCCAAACAGGCACAGGAGCTGATTGTATTCCAGGCGATAGGCGTTGAGGAACCCGCCAACGGCGCCAAAAGAGACCATGAAAACAAGCAGCGCTTCCGCAAGCGCCGCCCATGCGTCATATTTATCTCTCTTCGCTCCGCCGGTCAGTTCGATCTGCGCAGGTGCTTTCTTCCTGCTCCATCTACTCACCTTGGCGGACATATTTGCCCTTGTAGTTTCCATGTTTCACCAAAACGTAAGTCTCTCCGGGATATTCCGCCTCCATGGCTTGCCTTGCCTGCTCCGGATCCCGCATCCCGCTGATGCTCAGGATCTCGTCGCACACGTTCTCCAGCTCGCCTTCCTCTGCCACGTACCTGCCCTGGATCAACCCTGTGGGGCCAAGCCAGCAAAGCCGCACGGGATAACTCTTGTCCAAAAGAAGGAGCGACAAGGAATGAAGCGATACCATCAGTGCGTCATTTTCGTCAGCATTCTTTGTCAGAGCAAGCAACACGTTGATCCGATCGCGCCCCGTCGCCAGGCGCTCGCGCACCATGGTACGGCCCGTCTTCGCCGTCAGCTTCCAGTGAATGCTCTTTAACTCGTCGCCGGGGATATATTCTCGGATCTCATAGTCCGGATTGATGTCCGTACCACGCTTTTTTGTCTCATTCTCATTGGGGAAATCCTCGATGGAGAGCGTCAGCTCTTCATTCTCCGCATTGCTTCCCTGAGGCTGTGCGATCACCCAGGAGCACTTCGCCACCTCCGTGTCCAAGCTTATGATCCCAAGCCAGTCAAACAGGTCAAGCTCCGTCACGGCTGCTTCCACGCGGCCGTAGTGATGACTTGTGATCTCCTGCTCCAGCACCTTCGTTTTCCCTGGCACCGCAAAGATCCGCAGCTTCTTTTGCACTTCATATTCCGTAAACACGTTGCGCAGCGCATAGGTCACGTTCGCCGGAAATGCAAAGAGCTTTCGCTTGTTTGTGATCCAGATCCCCACCGGCACGGCCTTGCCCTTGCCGATCCCCGTTCCCGGGAGCGAAACCCGCGCCCCAAAGGAATCCTGACAGTAGAGCAACGACGCAATGCTTACGACCGGGACAAGAAGCGAGATCACCAGCGCAAGGAACAACTCATAGGTCCGAAAGTACCACCAAAGGAAGAATACGATGAGAAAAAAGATCACGTAGCGCAGGATCCCCCATGCGTGCAATCTTAATTTCTTCTTCATCCAACCGCCCGAATCCTTTCCGTGATCTCCCGGATCAGTCCGGGAATGCTGGTCCCTTCCGCACGCGCCATGGCATTCAGATGGATCCTGTGGGACCAAACCTCAGGGATCACCGCAAGCACGTCCTCGGGGATCACGTACTCCCCGCCGCGAAGCAGCGCCATCGAACGCGCCATCTTAAGCAGCGCAATGCCGCCTCTGGGGCTGACGCCAAGGGCGATCCTGGGATCGCGCCTGGTCTCCTCCGTAAGGTTGACAATATATTCATGCATGCTGTCTGAAACATGCAATGACTTTGCCTGTTCGCGAAGCTCAAGAAGCCTTTGCCCCGTCAGCACGGGCTGCACCATCTCCAGGCCCTTTCCCGCGCTCTCCTTTAGGATCTCCACGGCTGCCTTATGATCGGGATATCCCACCGTCAGGCAGATCAGGAATCTGTCGAGCTGCGATTCCGGCAGAAGCTGCGTTCCCGAGGAACCGTAAGGGTTCTCCGTCGCGATGACGGTAAAGGGTTCCGGCAGGGGGTGCGTGATGCCGTCCACGGTCACCTTACCCTCTTCCATGACCTCAAGCAGCGCCGACTGCGTCTTTGACGAGGTACGGTTCAATTCATCCGCCAAAAACAGATTGCTAAAGATCGCGCCGGGCTTATATTCAAAGGTGCCCTGCGCGCCGTTGTACATCGTAAAGCCCACGATGTCACTCGGCAGTACGTCCGGCGTAAACTGCATTCTTTTATATTCCAGCTCCATGGCCTTTCCAAGTGCCATGGCCAGCGTCGTCTTGCCGACGCCCGGGATGTCCTCCAAAAGCACGTGGCCGCCGGCTAAAACCGCCGCAAGCACCTTGCGGATCACGTCGTCCTTGCCCTTCACCACTTGTTTTACCTGTGTCACAACAGCTTCAAGTTCTGCGTTCATGCGTCATTCCTCCAAAAAAGAGTGTATAGGATATTATATCATGTTTTTGCCGCGTTGGAAACTGATTTTTGACGTGCCGAGTATGGAAACGTATTGCCCCGCGCAAAAAAGCTCCCCCGAAGAATCGGAGGAGCTTTGCCGCTTGATATATTAGCGATAGGTTCTTACGCCTAAAATACAATAATCAGAGGTTACGCCATTTCCATACGCATTGGTCACTCTGCAACGGAACTGATATTGATTCATGCTTTCCAAGGTATTGATGGTCAGCGTAGCCGTCGTCGCGCCGCTGTAGTACTCATTGTCCTGGACGTTACGCCACCGTTCGGTACTCGGATCCATATACTGCCACTGATACTTCGTAGCGCCCTCTGCCTGGATCTTAAGGCGCGTCGTCCATCCCGTCGGCACGTAGGTGTTGATGGGCTGCTGCGTGATCTTCGGCATGATCTTGGTCCTTGCAGTTAGGGATACAACCGTTAAGCCACCGCAGGTTGCAAGGCATTGATACTCTGCATCGTTCTCACTTACGGTTACGCTCAAGGTGTTGCTCGTAGCGCCGCTTACGTTGACCCACTTGCGCTGGTTTTTGTTGTAATACTGCCACTGATAGGTTGCGCTCTGGCAATTCGCTTTGACGGTGAAAGTCGCGGTGGAACCAGCCACTGCGCTCACGGTTTTGGGCTGTTGGGTGATCCAGAACTCTCTTGCGATGGTCACTTCCTGTGCGATCTGTCTGTAGCGCCTTGTCAAAACGTCATAAATCTGGGGTCCCTTTTTGTCATAGAATCCATCGTAGCGACATTCCACGGTAGAGGGAGATTCAACATAAATTCCGGCAGCAAGGTACTTTGAATTTCCATAAATGCCACCATGGAAATCACAGATTGCGCCCGCGGTTCCATAGGCATGTATTTTGGAATTGATGATCGTCAGCTTTTCCTTGGTGCCTGCGGATTCAGGATTACCCGTGATCGCATATGCAGCATTCGTTCTCGGGTTATAATCATTATAGACTGCCGTTATGTCAAGGTTGGCGGTGTCGATCGTCAGATTCCCTCCACATGCATAGATTCCCCAGTACGCAACGGAACTTTTCGGATTATTGTTCATGTATGTACGGAGAGTCAGTTTACCCTGATCCGTAATGGTCGTGTTCCCGTAGAACGTAAAGCATGCGCCCTCATATGTCGTATTTGCCGTCACTGCGACAGTCAGATTAGAGACATGAAAACTAAATGATAACCGCTGATACTTGCCGCCCAGTAATTTGAACGTCTTCGTGGGTGCAACGTATTCCCAGCCCTGATAAGATACCTTCACAGACTGCGTGGCGTCGTACCGCTTTTCGTTCACGTAGAAATACTCTCCTCTCGGAGCCGCCAGCGCCAGCTGACCATACAGCATGACGATCATCATCATGAAGAGCACCGTGCTAATGGCGTACTTCATGAAACTGCTAAAACTTTTGTTCACTTGTTTCTCCCTCATAAAAAAATCTCTCCTTTTTGGATAAAATATTACGAACATATTACATTTTACATCGGCCAATTTTTTTCATCAATGCATCTTACCCCCCAAAAAATGCATCTTACCTGAAGAAAAAATCAAATAGTGGGTATTTTTGCGATTTTTGACAATTTATGAGCAGTCACGGTTGCGTAAGTTTGGTTTCGGGAGTACAATGCAATTTAGCATCACTTTTTTGGAGGTTTTTATGGCATTTGACGGCCTTACCATTGCCAATCTGGCATATGAATTAGATCATGAACTCACCGGCAGTCGCATCTACAAGATTGCGCAGCCCGAACCCGACGAGTTGCTCCTCACGTTCAAGACGGCGGACGGACAAAAGCGCCTTCTGCTTTCGGCGGACGCTTCGCTCCCCCTGATCTACCTGACGGGTGACAACAAGCAAAGTCCCATGACAGCGCCCGGCTTTTGCATGCTTCTTCGCAAGCACCTGCAAAACGGCCGTGTCACGTCGATCTCACAGCCTGGTCTCGAGCGCATTCTCCACGTTGACGTGGAACACCTCGACGAGATGGGGGATCTTTGCAAGAAGACTCTGGTCATTGAGATCATGGGCAAGCACAGCAACATCATATTCGTGAATGGAGACGGCACCATCCTCGACAGCATCAAGCACGTGTCCGCGGCAGTCAGCAGCGTGCGTGAGGTGCTTCCGGGGAAGCCTTATTTCGTTGCGGTCACCCAGGAAAAGCTCGATCTCTTTACGATGACTTGTGAGGAGTTTGAAGCTGCGTTTTCTTCCAAGCCGCAGCCCGCCTTTAAGGCGCTCTACGGCACCGTGACCGGCATCTCTCCCATCCTTGCGCAGGAGCTTTGCTACCGTGCGAAGATCGACGGCGATCTGCCGACGGCAGCCCTTGCTCCCGCGGATCTTAATCGCCTTTGGGATACCATGACTTGGCTGAAGGAAACCATTGCAGAGGGCGCTTTCGCACCCTGCGTTGCTTATGACGGCAAGCAGCCGAAGGAATATGCCGCGATCCCGCTGACGATCTACGGAGAAACCAAAAATTACCCTTCGATGTCCACCCTCTTGGAAGAATATTACGCCGCGAAGAATGCGCAGGCGCGCATCCATCAGCGTTCCGCGGACCTGCGCCGCATCGTCTCCACGGTGCTCGAGCGCAACGTGAAAAAATATGACCTGCAGCTTTCGCAGATAAAGGACACGGAAAAGCGCGAAACCTATCGCATCTACGGCGAGCTCCTCAACACCTATGGCTATGGCGCCGAGCCCGGGGCCAAGTCCCTCAAGGCTTTGAACTATTACACGAACGAGATGGTCGAGATCCCGCTGGATCCGACGCTTACGGCAAAGGAAAACGCACAGCACTACTTTGACCGCTACGGCAAGATGAAGCGTACCTACGAGGCCCTTACGGAGCTTACAAAGGAGGTTAAGGCCGAGATCGATCACTTAGAATCCATTGCGACTTCGCTGGAGATCGCGCAAAAAGAGGAAGACCTCGTGCAGATCAAGGAGGAGCTGATCGCCAGCGGCTACGTGCATCGCAAAGGCCCCGCAAAGAAGGAAAAGATCACCAGCAAGCCCTTCCATTACGTGAGCAGCGATGGCTTTGACATTTATGTGGGGAAAAACAACATTCAGAATGATCAGTTGACGTTCCAGATAGCGACGGGAAATGATTGGTGGTTCCACGCAAAGAAGATCCCGGGATCCCACGTGATCGTGAAGACGGAGGGCAAGGAACTGCCCGACCGGACCTTCGAGGAGGCAGCGCGCCTTGCGGCATATTATTCCAAAGGCCGTGATCAGGATAAGGTGGAAATCGACTATATCCAAAAGAAGCACGTAAAAAAGCCCGGCGGCGCCAAGCCCGGATTCGTGGTCTACTACACAAACTTCTCCATGGCCGTGCCCAGCGACATCTCCGGAATTCAGCAAGTATAACGCAATCAAAAAAGCCTATGGCCACCGCCATAGGCTTTTATAATACTCTTCTACATCAACCTCAGTTTCCTAGCCAGTCTCAATATCGCGCCTCCCTTAGGCAATGTCAACATCTCCTCTTCGGTCATGGTCCTAAAGGCCAAGAGGAGCACAAAGTACACAATGACTGCGAACAAAACGGCGGGGATGAGTGCCCAACGCGGCGACTTAAAGAGCATAAGGAGAAGCTGGTACAACCCGCGCGCCGAAGCACCCATGACAGAAGCCGCAAGAAGGGGCCGCAGGAATGTCCTGTTCCACTCCTGGCGATAGCTGATCGCCTTGCGGAGCGACATCTGATTCAAGATACACATTGCGCCCGCATATACCGTATTCGTCACGGCAAGACCATAAAGATCGATCTTCGTGCAAAGCAGCAAAACCGCCGAAAGCACCGTCTGGATCAGGAGCGCAAGCCCTGCATTCACGATCGGCACCTTCACTCTTCCAAGCCCCTGCAACAGCGAGTTGGAAAGCGTGCTCAGGGAATAAAAGATCACGGAAACAGACATCACCATCAACAGTCTTCCCGCCAGCGTCACGACCTCGTCCGACCTCGGGAAAAGAATGTACACGATGGGCTTTGCCAACACAAGAAGGCCTGCTGCCGAAGGGATCGCAAGGATCATCGTGCTCTTTACGGCCGTGGAAATGCTCTCCCTCGCCTCGTCAAACTTCCCCTCTGAGGAAGCCTGCGCCACCGTCGGGATCATCGCAGTTGCCATCGCGGAAGCAAAGGCCATTGGAATGTTCAACACCGTGAAGGCCAGTGAATACGTGCCAAGCTTTTGATGCTGAAGCAGGCTGTTCAGCCCACGCACGCTCGGCAACACCTTGTTGTAAAGGAACGTGTTGACCGTTTCGTTGGAATTATATACTGCCGTGCTCAAGATAAAGGGCGTCACGATCATCGTGATCGTCCGGATCATCTGCCCGTAAGTATCCACGTTCTCATGCGCATCACGCGCAACACGCCGAAGGATCATCTTACGATTCAGGAAGTACATCCCCGCCATGAAAATCAACGCGATCAACACGCCGCTTCCGGTACCGATGGCGCTTCCCATTGCGCCCAGCACCGCATGCTCCACTCTCCCCGCTTCCTCCGTCGGAACCGCAAGCCCGCCGAGATTCACATAAATGATCAGCGCCGCGCCGCCAACGCTCACGATGGCGTTCGCGATCTGCTCGAGGATCTGTGAAATGGAGGTCTGCACCATGCTCTTATGCGCCTGGAAATACCCGCGAAGCACGCCCAAAATACCGAAAATAAAGATCGTCGGTGCGAAGGTCCGAAGCACGGGAACGGCCTCTTCCTTCACGAAAAGCCCGGCGCCAAAGAACAAAAGCATTGACGCCAAAAATCCAACGACGAGAACATATCCCATGGCACAATAAAAAAGCCGGTGTGCGTTACGATATTCCCGCGCCGCCAGCTTTTGTGCGATCACTTTGGAAACTGCTGCAGGAATGCTGTAGGAAGAGATCATCAGAATGTTGCGGTAGAAGGTATAGGCCTCCGAATAATAGCCTATGCCCGCTTCGCCAATGACTTGGGTGAGCGGACTCCTGTAAAGAAGCCCGATCACCCTGCTGATCATTCCTGCGGCCATCAAAAATCCTGCCTGCACCAAAATATTCTCTTGTGCTTTTGCCTGTTTCGCCATCTTGTCAATCCGTTCCATTTGCTTTGGCTTCCCTACTTGGTCAGCCGACTGCGCTTTTTTTAGCTGCTCCTACCCGATCAGCCAGTCGTACATTTCCTGATATTTCTTCGCCGAAACCTCCCAGGAGAAATCTGCCGCCATTGCGCGGTCCACCATCTTGTTCCACTCGCGCTTCTTGTCGTAATAGATATGCTCCGCATAACGGATCGTGTGAAGCATCTCATGCGCGTTGTAATTCGTAAAGCTAAAGCCCGTTCCGGTGCTCTCAAACTCGTTGTAAGGCTCCACCGTGTCCTTCAGGCCGCCCGTCTCGCGAACGATGGGAATGGTCCCGTAGCGCAGGCTCATGAGCTGCGAAAGTCCGCAGGGCTCAAAGAGCGAAGGCATCAGGAACGCGTCGCTGGCCGCATAGATTTTGTGGGACAGCTCCTCGGAATAATATATATTCGCCGAAACCTTGTCCTGGTACTTCCAGTCGAAGTGACGGAACATGTTCTCGTAACGGTCCTCACCGGTGCCGAGCACGACGAACTGAATGTCATCCTGACACAACTCATCCATCACATAGGAGATCAGATCAAGGCCCTTCTGGTCCGTCAGGCGGGAGATCAATCCGATCATCATCTTGTTCTCGCCCTTGGTCAGACCCAGCTGTTCCTGGAGCGCAAGCTTGTTCTTGCTCTTCTCCTTACGGAAGTTCACTGCGTCATACTGCTTTACGAGGAACTTGTCCGTGGTCGGGTTAAAGTCCGTATAATCAATGCCGTTCACGATGCCGCGAAGGTCATTGCTCCTTGCGCGAAGAAGCCCGTCAAGTCCCTCACCGTAGAACTGCGTCTTGATCTCTTCCGCATAGGTTTCGCTCACGGTGGTCACCGCATCCGCGAACACGATACCGCCCTTTAAGAGGTTGGCGTCTTTATATGCTTCCAGCTTGTCAGCAGTGAAATAATAATCCGGAAGACCCGTGATCGACTGCACGGTCTTTACGTCCCACTTGCCCTGGAATTTCAGGTTGTGGATCGTCATGATCGATTTCATGCTCGTAAAGAACAGGTCGCCGCGGAAGCGTTCCTTGAGATACACGGGGATCAGACCCGTCTGCCAGTCGTGGCAATGAATAATGTCAGGCTGGAAGCCGATCAGCGGCAGCGCCGAAAGCACGGCCTTGGAGAAGAATGCGAACTTTTCGATCTCATAGCAGGGATCGTCACAATAGGGCTTCGGTCCGCCAAAATAATGCTCGTTGTCGATGAAATAATAATGCACGCCGTCTACAATGGCCTCCTCGATGCCAACGTAAACGCTCTGCCAGTTGTAGTCCATGTAGAAGTTCGTGATGAAACTGATCTTTTCCTTCATCTCCTGCTTGATGCAGGTGTACTTCGGAAGAATGACCCTTACGTCAAAGTAATTCTTATCAATGCACTTGGGCAACGAACCCACTACGTCCGCCAATCCTCCCGTCTTTACGAAAGGCACGCCCTCTGATGCTGCAAACAATATTTTTTTCATGAGAAACCCTCCAATGAAAAACTATCCTACGAAAATAAGTATACTACAAAACGGCAAAATAATAAAGAGAAATCGTGAAAATTGTGGCTTGTTTGAAGGGGCAAAATCAAGTATACTAGTCTATGCGGCAGCGGCAGGAAAAAACGCGCGCGGGCGGTCAAAAACCAAGCCCCGCAAACGCAGGCAGCCACGCGCCGGACAAAACTTTAGCCTTGAGAGGATCAAAATCATGACCAAGCAAGAGATCGCTGAGATCAAAAAACTCCTAAACCCCAAGCGCTGCTCCATCGACCGCATCTGCGGCTGCTACGTGGACGGCGAAAAAAATAAAAGAACGCAGTTCGCCCAAAGCTTCCTTGCCCTCCCCGAGGAGGAAATGCTCAAGTATTCCGACCTTCTGAAAAAGGCCCTGTCCGGGAGCGTTGGCAAGAACCTTCTGACCCTCGAATTTCCCCTCTCTTCCGAGGAGGCCGGCGGCACCCAGGAATTCCTCTACCGCCTTCGCCAGTGCGGCCTGAAGGACGACGATCTGCTGAACCAGTTCTACGACCAGATCATCTCCACCTATGAATATGTCGGCAATTATCTCATTTTAGTGATCCATGACAATTATGACGTGCCTAAGCGCACCTCAGACGGGGTGGAGAATGAGGACGCCTCCGAAGAAGTTTATGAATATGTCCTCGCCTGCGTTTGTCCGGTGGAGCTGAGCAAGCCCGGCTTGTCCTATAACCCCGAAGAGAATGCTTTCCAGAACCGCATTCGCGATTGGGTGGTGAGCATGCCGCAGATGGGAATGCTCTTCCCTGCATTCCATGACCGCGGTGCGGACATCCACGGCGTTTTATACTATACCAAAGACGGCGAAGACCTTAAGGACGGACTTGTGGACGCGATCCTCGGCTGCCCTCTCCCGCTTTCCGCAGGAAGCCAGAAGGAAAGTTTCCACGCGATCATTGAGGAAACCCTTGAGGAAGCCTGCGACATCGAGATCGTAAAGAACATTCACGAGAAGCTGACGGAAATGGTGGAGGAGCACAAACTCAGCGAAGATCCCGCTCCCCTCGTGCTCGACAAGGAAGAAGTCAAGACCATTCTTGCAGACAGCGGCGTATCGAACGAAAAGCTTGCGCACTTCGAAGAACACTTTGAGGAGGAAGCCGGCGCCGACGCAGAGCTCTTCGTGAGCAATGTCATGAACGCCCGCAGCTTCGAGGTCAAGACCCCCGACGTGGTGGTCAAGGTCAAGCCCGACCGCACCGACCTCGTTCAGACCCGCGTCATCGACGGCCGCCAGTGCCTCGTCATCGCCCTCGACGGCACCGTCGAAGTCAACGGCATAACAGTGCGAAAAACTCCTGCCACAGATACAGTCGAATCACTCATGGGAATCATTCCACCAGACATTACGCTTGAGGAAGCCCAAGCAGAGCGCCTTAGCAAAATCTAACGTGCCAATGGGCGTGACCTTCGTCACGTCCCTCGCTCCGCTTCGGGATCATGGAATGCTTCGCATTCCAAGCCTTGGACGTGTTCTTTTTGGCACATTTGCGCCTACCGCACACGCTCTACTTTTGGAGCTTTTGCGGTAGGTTTTTTCTTACCCATTTATTTCTTACCGCATCCCATCAGTTTTTCGAGTATTTCGGCATGGTTTTTTGCTTTTATTTTCATTTCGTACCGCATTTTTCATGTTTTAAGGCATTTGCGGCAAGCCATTTTACTTTTGCTTTCATTCACTACCGCATTTCCCTGTTTTGGGATTCCTTGCGGTAATGATTCTTGCATTGTCGTTCCCCTCACTACCGCAACCCTTCAATCACAAGCCTCCATGCGGTAACAATATTCAAATTACATCCCAGCGTCGTACCGCAATCTATATCCAAACAAATTGTATGCGGTAAAGTTATCAATTTGCTTCCTTGAGCCGTACCGCAATTATAATTCACACGGATTGTTTGCGGTAGCTTCCACATGAATTATCCCTTTGAGACACAAACAACGCCTGTCGGTTAACCCGACAGGCGTTGTTGAATGTGCCATAAATTTAATTCGGATACTGATACACTTCAATGACCATGATGCGGCCACGAATGAACGTAACATTGATGGTGAGATCATCCTTGGAGCCGTAGAAACGCTTGTTCTCGCTGTAGTAGGAACCCTTGAAACCTGCTTCCTGACAGGTTGCAATGTAATCCTTGAGCTGCGCGTTTGTCACGTCGCCAACATAAACCTCAATGCGCGTATCAGAGATGGTCTTCACATAGCAAGTCGTCACCTCAGGCGTCGGGATCTGCTTTGCGATCGCATTCTTCGACGGCCATTCCTCATCCAGCACAATGGCCTTGTCGATGTCGATATATGCGTCATTGGAGGATTTGTAGTATCGGATCGTTAAGCAATCATCCGTCTCTTCGTGATAAGCCGTGAACGATTCTTCTCCCACTTCCACGTCGACGTTATATCCCGCCTCCTTGCACTCTTCCACATAGGCATCAAAATCCTCTTTGGAAAGACCAGAAAGGCTTGCACTAAAACTCGTGCTTGAAGAGTTCGGCGAATATTTGAGTTTCGCGTTCGGCTCAGGCAGGGTTGCGCCGAGGCCTTGCGTCGGCCAGGTCTTCTTCTCGCCGCCCACGCGTACGGACTCGCCGTCGTTCATGAGGCAGATAAACCATACGATCACGAGCACGGCTGCGCCGATAAAACACCCTGTCTTGATCTTCTTGTACTTCTCCTCATGGGTCTTGTTGTACTTGGACTTCATGACCATGCCAACGATCATGAGGATCAGCTGAAGCAGGGAGATCACGCCGAGGCCGACATATTCCGTAAAGATCGCGACGCTGAAAATGGAAAGGATCACGCAAACGATCACCTGCAACACCAAGATCAGCGTGTCCAGCGCCTTCTGCGCAGGGTTGCGGCTTGCTGCCTTTTGCTGCTCAAACTGCTTTTTCGCTTCCTTGATGCTCTCCTTGCGAACGTCGCGGATCGCGTCATGAAGCATTCCCTGAAGTTCATCTTTCGACACGCCGTCAAAGGGCTCCGTGCTCTCGCAATAAGGGCACACAAAGAGCTTGCGCTCCACGTCCGCCTTCATGACCGCGTTACAATTCTTACAATTCATATTCCTTCTCCTTATGGTTTCTTACGGAAGACTGCCTTCCCTTTTCGCCATCAAAGAAGATTGTACACTAAGTTTCGCTATTTTGCAATGCGCATTCTTCGACAAAATACATTCTCGCGCCGAAGTCAGGGAAGTAGCGCACCTGCTCGTTAAAGCCCGTGCCGCCGTAGGGCTGCTTGAGGGCGATGCCGCCGCGCATGAGCATGTCGCCGGACACCACGTAATCCTCGGTCTCGCCGTCAAGCTTTACAAACTTCGCGATCGCATTATGCAGCAGCGAATCCTGCTTTACGTGAATGGGCGCAACCATGTTGACAAGGTCGCCAAAGTTCCTCAGGTCGTGCTTTAAGTCTCGGTTCGTAAATCGGTATATTCTCTCGCCGTCCAGCCCACGTGGTCTGATGGTCACGGAATGATTGTTGGGGATCGCAAAGCGCTGCAACAGAACGCAGATCTCGCGCGTTTTATCTTCCGACACGCAGAACCACTCTTGAAGGTTTCCAGCGCCGTCGCGCAGGTTGCTCACGCCTCCACTAAAGCCGCCGCCACCGAAGCTGCCGCCCGCAAAGCCGCCACCACCGAAGCCGCCACCCGCAAAGCCACCAACACCGCTGCCCGCAACACCACCACCGCCACCAAAGCTCGCCCCGCGGATCCATGTTCCAAACTGCAGCACGCTGCGCCAATTCTTATAGATCTCGATCTGGACCTTAATGGCCTCGAGGTCTTCCTTCTTCATGTCCGCCAGGTTGCACTCATATCCAAGAACGCCAAAGCTTGCCACCGCAAACCTGGTCTCAAGGGGCGTAACGCGCAGCGTCTGATGATTCGGGCAAGAGGAAACATGCGCCCCGATCACGGACTGCGGATAACCGTAGCTATAGCCATTTTGAATCTGCGCGCGGCACATCGCATCGGTGTTATCGCTGGCCCAGATCTGCGGGAAGTAACACAGAATCCCAAGATCGAAGCGATTTCCGCCTGACGCACAGCCCTCAAACAAAATGTCAGGGAATGCCTCCGTCAGCTCCTTCATGCAATGGTAAAGCCCCATCTGGCAACGGTGCGTGACCTCTCCCTGCTGCTCGGCCGGGAGCGCCTGGGAATAGGCATCCGTATAAATCCGGTTCATGTCCCACTTGACATAGGCGATGTTTGCGGACGAGAACACCCTGCCCATCTCCGCGATCAGCCACTCCTGCACCGCAGGGTTCGACAGATCCAGGATCCGCTGATTTCTGCCCTCACTGTGAGCCTTCCCCGGAATCTCCAGCACCCACTCGGGATGCGCGCGGTACAGCTCGCTGTCCACGTTCACCATCTCCGGCTCCACCCAAACGCCAAAGTCAAGCCCGAGTGCATTTACCTTCTTCGCAAGCCCTGCAAGGCCTCCGGGGAGCTTCTTCTTGTTCTCCGTCCAGTCGCCAAGGGAGCTCGTGTCATCATCGCGCTTTCCAAACCAGCCATCATCCAACACAAAAAGTTCGATCCCGACATTCTTCGCCGCCTGCGCCAAGTGCAAAAGCTTGGACTCATTAAAGTCAAAATAAAACGCTTCCCAGCTGTTGAGCAGGATCGGACGCTCCTTCTTTTTCCAAGTGCCCCTCACAATATGCTCTCGCACAAACGCATGCATGTTCCGGCTCATGCCATTTCGACCATTCGCGGAATAAGTCATCACCGCCTCAGGCGCCTCAAAACGCTCTCCCGGCCCAAGCTTCCAAACAAAGCCCTGAGGCGAGATGCCGCTTACGATGCGCGTCTTCCCATACGGGCTGACCTCGATCGCCTCATAATGATTTCCGCTGTAGATCAGATTAAAGCCCATGCACTCGCCAAAGTCCTCTCCCGTCCCGTTCTTCTCTAAGAAAAAGAACGGATTGACGCGGTTCGACGAAGTCCCCGTCGCAGAGGAAAGCACCAGCTTTCCGCCCGTCAAAGCGACACAGTTTTCCTGCATCTCCCGCGCCCAAGCGCCAGTGAAATAACAAGCTTTATAAGCATCACCCTCGAGGTCCGTCAGCATGGACAAAAGCCGCAAAACCTCCACGCTCTCTTCGCCGTCATTCACAAGCACCGCACTCCGCGTGATCACGTTGCAGTCCTCATAAACCCAGTAGTAAAGCTCCAGCGTGAGCTTTTGCCACTCGTCTTTAAGGACCACCTTCAGCTGCCAGACCTTTCCCGCCTCGTCATAGGACCCAGGCAATGTTTCAAAAGCCTTTTTCCCCTGGCTGATCTCATGGCTGTCATAGACAAAGTCCAGCGTGCGGACGCCGCCTCTACCCACCACTTCCACCATGGGCTCACGCACGTCGCCCTTTCCGGGCGCGGAAAGCTCAAGCGCGCAATATTCCGGCGAAAACCCTTTGTCCTCCTGATCGCGCAGGATCGAATTCCCGGGCGCAAACACCTGCTTTTCGGCAAGCGCCACAACCTGCGCCGCCGCAAGCTCCGGATTGCCTAGCAAGTTCATCTTGGCGCCATAATATAAATGCTCCGCAAGACCGTTCTCACGAATGCGAAAAGCATAGGTCGTATCCTTCGTCGATAATTCAAAACACTTCTCAAATTCTCTGATCAAAGCAAGCCTCCTCCAATACTCCAAAACCTCAAGGCGAAAAGCGCCTTCCCGCAGGGGAAGGCACTCTCTTTACTTCTTCAGCTGATCTGCGATCTCCTGCACCTTCTCCTCGGTGAGGATGAACTTCTTGGCGAAAACATAGATTGCGATGATAAGTCCAAAGATCGGAACGATTGTCATGGTCATGCGAAGACCCAGCTTTGAAGATGCCGCCACGTCCTTCGCAAAATCGATCACCTGCTCCGCCTCCGACACTTCCTCTCCCTTGGAGAGATGGTTGATCGACAGACACATGGCTGCCACAAACGCCGCAATGCCGGACGCAAGCTTCACCACGAAGGTCTGCATGGAGAAGATCACCGACTCATCACGCCTGCCGTTCTTCAGCTCGCCGTAATCCACCGTATTCGCCAGGAACACCGTCGTCAGCACCTGCAATACACCGTTGGCCGCAAAGATAAAGAAACCCGGAATGAACAGGACGTAAACATTCGACATGTTGATGAACGCGATGGCCAGCAGTGTTGCATAGCCTATGATCGCGCTGCCCAGGGTGATGTAAAAGATCCTAATGTTCGTAAACTTCTTGCGCAGCAAGGGATATGCCACCATCATGGCAAGAACCTGCACCGCACCGCCAAACATGTTGAACATGGTGTAGCTGTTGTACCAGGCAGTGCCGCCGAAGTCATATTTGAAAAAGTAGATCACAAGATTCGAGGTAACGTAGATCGAAGTGTTGATCAAAACGATCGCGATCACGATGGTCATGGCCTGATCGTTGGAAAGAAGCGCCTTGAACATCTGCCCAACGGAAGGCGACTGCATATCCACCGTGGATTTTTCCTTGATGGCAATGCAGGTGATGGTGATGAACACCACGAACAAGATCGCTACGATCAATGCGAAATACTTAAAGCCCACAAGCTCATTGTTTCCGCCAATGGCGTGCACGATCATCATCGTGAACACGATCACGATCGCAGAACCTACGCTTGCGCAGGAACGCGCCAGCGTCGTCAGGCCTTCTCTTTCCTTACCGCTCTTGGTGAACGCGGGGATCATGGACCAATAAGGAATGTCCATCATGGTATAGGTCACGCCCCAAAGGATGTAGGTCACGGCTGCATATGCCACAAGGCCAGGTCCGTCAAGCTTTGGCGGCGCCGCAAACATGAGAAACAGGATCACGGCATTCGTGAGCGTGCCGATCATCAGCCAGGGACGGAACTTTCCCCACTTGGTATTGGTCTTTGCCACGATCACGCCCATGATCGGGTCATTGAACGCATCGAAAACACGCGCTGCCATCAGGATCACGCCCATGGCAACGGCGCTCACGCCAAGCACGTCCTGGAAATAATAAAGCACGTAGCTTGCGGAAAGCATGTACACCATGTCCTTTCCCACGGCGCCAAGTCCATAGGAAAGCTTTTCCTTCAAAGTCAGATTCATACCGATTCCTCCTTTCACGCCTTGACCGTAAACTCGATCTCACATGGCTCGGCGCCATATGCCAACACTTTCAGTTTTCCTTTCCCGCTCTTGCCCTTCGTACGCACGTAGGTACCCGTCATGCCGCCCTGGAAGGCCGTCATGGGAGGCCCCACAAGCTCGATCTCCCCTTCTGCGATCAGCGCCACGGGATCATTGCAAAAGCTCAGTGTGTTCCCAAATTCATCCTGCATCTCCAGTCGGATGGCCGCCATGTCATAGGTCTGATCCTCCCGAAGCTCCACATGATCGGCCTTACAGGAAAGCTTTAAGCTGCGCATGGCGCGTCTTTCCACGCTTGCCACCACTTCGCCGCCCTTCACCGCCTCGAAGCGATACGCAGTGCTCGTGCCGCCCCAGTCGCCCACATACTTGTTGTAAAGCTCCGTCGCACGGTCCATGTCCATCTTGCCAAATGCAAGGACCTTTGCCGCCGTCAGCTTCGCCTCCATGGGAAGGTTGTTCAGGCCATACCTTGCGACCAAGTTCAGAACCTTCTTTACGTCCCTTGCCTGCGAGGGCTTCATGCCCTCCTTCGTCTCAAGCACATCGCCGACGAAATCATCTACCACAATCGGCCCGTGCGGCAAACTTGGATAGGGCGTGTCCTCTTTATGATACTCATGAATGAACTCGTCATTCTTGTACATCTTCACGCTGTCCGCGTTCGTAAATAAGTATATCAGTCCGCGGTTGCACCCGGGATGCTCGCCGATGTCCATGGAAGAACTCGGCACCAGCACGGGCACGTCGTCCTGCTGGCTTGCGTAAACCGCCGCCGCAAGCTTGGGATTTCGGAACATGTCCATCACGCCATGGTAGCAAATACGATCACCGCTGCCAAAGTCCTTGTGCGTGTTGTAATCAAACATGCACCAGCCAAAGCAGCCCGCGATGTCCTCCTGCTCCGCCACGGCCTCAAGCACGTTCGCGTGACGCAGTGCGTGCTCCACACGCTTGTCTTCGCAGTCATATGCCTTCGTCGGGAACATATGCCCATTGAATTCCGAGATCAGATACGCCTTTGACATGTCGGGTGTCACGTTCTTCTTGGGCTCGCACCCCTTGTTGTTCCCCTCATGCACAAAGTCGTTGTAGGTATATACGTCCTCCAACAGGCGGCTCTTCTTGATGCAGCGCACGCCGCCCGTCTGACGCGAGGGATCCAGCTGATGCGCCATCTCATTCGTCTTTTTGTAGAACTCGTCATCGTCCACGGATTCATTGATGCGAACGCCCCAAAGGATAATGGAGGGGTGGTTGCGATATTGCAGGATCATGTCCTTCAGATTTGTAAGTGCCTGCTCCTTCCACGCCTCGTCGCCGATGTGCTGCCAGCCCGGGAACTCCGTGAAAACAAGGAGACCTAGCTCATCGCAGCGATCCAGGAAATAGTGGCTCTGCGGATAATGCGAGGTGCGAACGGCATTCACGCCAAGCTCGTGCTTCAGGATGTCCGCGTCATTCACCTGCAAGGACTTCGGCGCCGCATAACCCACGTAAGGGTAGCTCTGATGACGGTTCAGCCCGCGGAGCTTCACCTTCTTGCCGTTTAGGTAAAACCCGTCGCGGAAAAATTTCGCCGCGCGGAAGCCAAAGGTGTCCTCGCGCTCATCCAGCACCTTATCGCCAAGGAGAAGCTCCGTCTTTAGCACGTAAAGCACGGGACTTTCCAGCTCCCAAAGCTTGATCTCGCCCAGCGCCTCATTTGCGGAAACGTCCGCGTCCGTCGCGCAGTAAAGGATTCCGTCACCTTCGTCGTCACCAAAGCGTGCGGCTCTCCTTTCCTTCTTTTCCTCATCCGGTATGGCCGTGATTGCCTTTTCGCAGATCGGAACGAATTCCGTCGCCGCCCGCTCCTTCATGGACTGGCGGATCACAAAGGACTCGCCTTCCGGCAAAGGCTTTGCAGCATTGATCTTGACGCGACTTCGCACGCGCTTTCCCGTCATCTGCACCGTAGAGACAAACACGTCTTCAAGATATGCTTCCTCAAAAACGTCCAGATACGCATCGCGGTAAATCCCGCCGTAGGTCATGTAGTCGATCACATAGCCAAAGGGCGGTACGTTCAGGCTCTCACGGCTGTCCACTTCCACCGCCAGCACGTTCTCTGCGCCGAGCTTTAAGTGCTCCGTCAGCTCCACGGAAAATGCAGTATATCCGCACGCATGGCTTCCGATCTCTTCGCCGTTCAGATACACCTTGCAGGCATGTGCCACGCCGTCAAAGGTAAGGCGCACGCGCTTTCCCTTCCAGTTCTTCGGCGCCTTGATGATCCTGCGGTAACCGCTCACCATCTGGTAAATGCTCTCGTCAAAATAATGCAAAGGCGTTTCTTTGCAAGTATGAGGCAGGCGAACCTGCATAAGAGGCTCGCCTGCATAATTTGCTTCCGTCAGGGCCATCGAAAACTGCTCCGAAAAGCCCCAATCATCGTCAATGTAAATTCGTTTACCCATCAAACTCTCCAAAAGAAAGGATTAACGTACTGCGATGCCGTTCACAAGGATGTCAACTACGTGATCCAACGCCTCCCCATAGCTTAAGTTGTTCACGATCAGGATGTCTCTCTGGAAGAACTGCTCAAGGCTTGCCTCAAGCATCATCTTTACAAGACAGATGGGTAACGGACGGATCACGCCTTCCTTGATGCCCTTTTCGATCAGCGCGATCGTGTTCTCCCAACCGGTCTCCAGACGCTCTTCCACGCGCCTGTAAGTGTTCGGGAAGCGTTCCTTCAGCTGATAGAGCTTGCGCAGATCGATGTTACGATAGCTCTCCGGCATTACGCCCAGGATCTTGCGGATCTTCTCAATCGTGGTGAGGTTCTTGTCATGCATTACCTCGTCCTCTGCATTCTTGATGCCGTCGAACAGATAATCCACCATGAGAAGGAACATCTTCTCCTTATCCGGAAACACCTTGTAGATCGTCTTCTTGCTGATGCCGAGCTCCTTCGCCACGTCATCCATGGTGAATTTCAAGCCCTTTTGATTGAATACTACAATGGTTCCTTCAAAAATCTTCTGTCTGAGTTCTTGCTTTGTCAATTGCATATGCCATACCCTCCTTCAAGTCTTGGCGTTTCCGCCGTTTCTGCATCCCCCATATGTTCTGTTTCCATCAAAATGCTTGAATTATATATGTTTTTCGAACAATTTGACGGAAACGGTTTATAATACATAAGTCTCTACCATCTCATTATATCAATTCAGTTTCCAAAATGCAAGAAACTATGTGTCCAAATTTGGTTTCCTTTGTTTGGTAAAATCGCACAAAATAAGGAGAAAAACGCAATTTTTGACTATTTCCACTCATCAAGCTTTCCTCGCAAGCCCCAGTAGCCCCAGCAGCCCCAGCAGCCCCAGCAGCCCCAGCCGGACAGACTGAGCATCGGGTTTGTGCTTTTCGCCTACCCCGATGCTCTCCGAATGATTTGGGTGCACTGGCGCATGAAAAAAGCATCGGGATAGATGCGGTTTACACGTCCCGATGCTTTTGTTGATCATTGCTTTTTGAATCTGTTGGCATGCGGGGCCGTGACAACGTCTTACCGGCTCATGTCGTCTGCGGTTACTTGTTGTACACAACCTTTGCCGCCATGGCTTTAGCTGCTTCCTCGCCGCAGAAGACTGCTCCGATGGCGAGTGCAAAATCAAGTGAGGTTCCCATGCCTCTGGAGGTGATGACGTTGCCGTCCACTTCCACGGGACCTGCGGTCACCGTCGCGCCCTCAAGCTGGCTCTCAAATGCAGGATAGCTGCAAGCCTTGCGGCCCGCAAGGAATCCGCGATGTCCGAAGATACTGGGTGCCGCGCAGATGGCTGCAACCCATTTCCCGGACTTGTAGAACTCATCTACCTTTGCCATCAGGGGCTCACAAGCTTCAAGGCCCTTCGTGCCCTTTCCTCCGCCTGGAAGAACAAGCATGTCATATTGCGAAAAGTCCGTCTCGTCAAAGGTCTGATCCATCTTGACCAGGATGTCGTGACTGCCAAGGACGGAAGCTTCATTGTATGCAGAGACCATGTCGATCGAAAGATCCATGCGACGGCAAATGTCAACCACCGTCAGCGCCTCAATCTCCTCAAAACCCTCTGCAAAGAAAATTGCGATTTTGTTATTCATAGTTTATTCCTCCTAGATCAACTCCTGCACCACGCTGCCGCCGCGGGGCTCAAGGGCATGTGCGGCAAGGGCAAAGAACAAAAGGCCAAGCAGCACGTTCACCGCAAGGGCAAGCACAATGCCAAGAACCGTATGTCCAAGCACGATGCAGATCGCCAAAACCACGATGTCGGGCAGAAGTCCAAAGTATACGAAGAGGATCTGCACAAACTGCTTGATCATGACTCCCGCACTCATAGGCACCGTCACGCCGATAAAGCAGCCAACGGAGCAAGAATAAATGCTGATGGACAAAAGCACAAAGACCATAACGATCGTAACCAGCAGATTACCGCCCATGATCAGCGTTCCGATCACCATCGGGATCGCAATGTCCATTGCACAGCCGCAAAGCTCTGCCAGCATGGAGTAGAACATCTTGGAGAATGCGCTCTCAGGAATCATCACGAAATAATCCATCTTCGTGTCCGCCTCAAGCACGTTGCCCAGCGAACGGATAAAGATCACAACCGCAAAGATCGCTGCCATGATGAGGGAGTTACTGATCCCAATGCTGAAGCGGCAAACAAGCGCTGCTGCCACTGCGATGCAAAGATAAAACTCCATCGTCTTCGTGAAGAAATTCAAATGTGCAAAACGGAAGCGGTTGTACATATTCTTGAAGAAGAATATATTCGCGCCGCTGCCGTGGCCGATGCCATCGCGGCGAAGCTTCTCGCTGCGGTCGTTCTTGCGCTTTACGACAAGGCCGGCATTCTTTGCCTTGGAGGCCTCGATGAGTGCCGCAACCTCCTCGCACTTTGCCATGGCATCCTCATAAAAGTCAACCTTAAGACGCCACATGATCCAGATCACGACTGCGCATCCCACGACGATCAGTCCGAAAAAGACTGCTGCCATGATCCACTCGCCGTCCACGGAGCTGCGAACAAAGCCCTTGATCCAACCCCAGAACGGGATCCACTTTGACCACTCTGCGTTAAAGAAATTCGAAGCAGCAACCGCATGCTCCAGACCGGAGGATTTCTGGTAGCTAAAGTACAAACCTGCCACAGCCGCAACAAGCACAACGAGGCCCGGACGCATATACTTCTTGAACGTCGCCGATATCGTGGTGAGCAGATAAAGCATCAGCTGAAGCAAGGTGGAAAGGAACGTCGTCAAACAGAATGCCACGATAATGGCAAGTCCGCCACTGATGCCTAAATGCAAGTTATAGGCCAGGTTCGGAAGCTGTAACAGCAGGTACACGCCCAGGAAGAGCGTCGTGCCGATCTGCATGCCAATACGGAACAAAAGAACCGACTGCGGTTTTAGCGGCGACGAGAACAGGAGCGTTACGTCGGCCGGCAGAAAGACCTTCCCGGCGTTTTTATCCGCGGTCATCGCAGAAAGTCCAAACATAAAAAGCATAACGGCCGCCGTGATCAACTCAATAAAGTTACCTATGCCGATCTTTTCGCGGATCAGGGTGAAAGCACCCTTCTTGGCTTCTTCGACGACCTCCTCCGTGTCAACGTCCTGACCCTCTGGCGTATCCACGGACTGCTCCACCTGCGTCTGCTCCTTGTTCTTCTCAGCCAGGTTCGAGATACCGACTGCGAACAGTCCGATGCCCGCACCGAACACGAAGCAAACTAATATGAATACGAAGACCCACGTCTTAAAGAGTTTTCTGATCTGATTGATAAAGGAATGCAGGGCATAATATAAAAACATTCTCATGGCCTTTACTCCTTCCCGGACTCCGTCTCATGATGCTGCATATCCTCTTGATTTACGCCCTCGGTCACCTCAAAGAACAGTTCCTCAAGGGTCTTTCCGGTTGCCTCGAGTTCAGCGCGGGTGATGTTCGCCTTGATCTGACCGCTCTGCATGATGAGTGCACGGTCCCAAAGCATGTCCACGCTGTCAATGATGTGCGTGCTGACAAGAAGCGTCTTGCCGTCCGCACGCATCTGCTCGATGAGGTCCTTGAGCTGCTTGATCGCATGAGGATCAAGACCGATCATGGGCTCGTCAAGAAGCAGCACCTTGGGATCAGGAAGAAGCCCCAGGCAAAGGTTGAGCTTCTGCTGCATGCCCTTGGAAAGCTCATCGCCAAACTTCTTCTTTTTATCCGAAAGCTCGAACCGATCGAGCAGTGCATTCGCCTTGTCCTTATAATCCGACATGCGATATGCCCTCGCCAGGAAATCCAGGTGCTCCGAAACCGTCAGGTTCGGATAGAGTGCAGGCATCTCGGGAATATACCCCAGAACCTTCCTCGCATCGGTGGACTTGTTCGTGTAACCTGCCACGGTGATGGCGCCGTCATATTTCAGAAATCCGATGATGGATTTCATGATCGTGCTCTTACCTGCGCCGTTCGGCCCAAGCAGCACGGTCACGCTCCCGGGATCGAGATGAAAGCTTACGTCGTTACAAGCCAAAACCTTTCCATACTTTTTTGTTACGTGTGATACGTCTAGCATGATGATCTTCCTTTCTTTGCGTTTCCTTGCGAAATCTTAATCGTTTTCGCCATGTTCCCATTATAGCGCACTCTTTTTCATATGAAAAGCCCTTAGAATGCACTTTATATGCTCTTAATGGGGAAAGCGGCGCACGATGCAAATTTTGCTCTGTTCAAGGGGAAAATTTTATGATATACTCAATTCATAAGATGCGGAGTTTCCGCAGAAAGGGATTTGATCCATGGAAATCGAACGGAAATTTTTGTTAAGAAGCCTTCCTGACAATTTAGAGTCCTATCCTTGTCTTCACATAGAGCAGGCATATCTTTGCGTCAGCCCCATCGTGCGCGTGCGCAGGGAGAATGACCATTATTATCTGACCTATAAGGGTTCCGGCATGATGGCCCGCGAGGAGTACAACATGGACCTCACCAAGGAGGCCTATGAGCACCTTCTCAAGAAGGCAGACGGACAGGTGATCTCCAAGAAGCGTTATCTTGTTCCCTTAAAGAATCCTGGCTTTAAGGATGGCTATCCCAAGCCCCCTGCAGATTATACTCTGACTGTCGAGATCGACGTGTTTGAAGGGTTCTTCAATTCCCTGATCATCGCCGAGGTAGAGTTTGGCAGCAAGGACGCGGCAGAAGCTTTCGTTCCCCCCGACTGGTTCTGGGAGGACGTCACCTACTGCGAAGAATACCACAACTCCTACATGGCAATGATGCCGAAGGAGTAAGAATTTTAGGATTAAAAAATCGGTTCCGGCTTCGCCGGAACCGATTTTTATATAGAGATTAATTACTGCTCCTTGAGCCTTCCGTAGGTGCGCGTCAATCCAAAGATCTTCTTCGCAAGCTCCTCGGTGCAGGCGCCCTTCTGCACTCTCCACTTCCAGTTATTCCCCAGGGTGGACGGCATGTTGATGCGGGCTTCGTTGCCGAGTTCCAAGTAATCCTGGATGGGGATGATCGCGGTGTCCGCAACGCTTGAGAGCGCCGCGCGGATCATGGCCCACAGAAGCTCCTTCTCGTCCGTGCAATTCATGTAATCCATGAGGAACGCATTCTGCTCCTTGGAGCGTCCGCGGATCCAGCCAAGGGTCGTCTCATTGTCGTGGGTGCCAGTATATACAACACAGTTGCGCTCGTAATTGTACGGCAAATACAGGCCCTCGCCGTCCGGCCCTTCGTCAAATGCAAACTGCAACACCTTCATGCCAGGATATCCCGTCTCCTCGAGCAGACGGAACACACTCTCGGTCAGAAGTCCCAGATCCTCTGCAATGACCTTGCGGTCTGCAAGCTTTCCTCTTCTGCCGGTGCCCTTGTTGCTGCGGTCCGCCATCTTTCTGGTCATGACCTCAAACAGCTCCGCGCCGGGACCCTTCTCCCAATGGCCGCCCTGCGCCGTCTCCGCGCCATAAGGCACGAACCAATACTCGTCAAAGCCACGGAAATGATCCAGGCGGACGATGTCATATAATTCATAGCAATGATTCAGGCGCTGATACCACCAGGCATAATTGGTCACCTTGTGGAACTCCCAGCGATACAAAGGATTTCCCCACAGCTGGCCCGTTGCGGAAAAGGCATCAGGCGGGCAGCCCGCTACGCCAATGGGCTTACCGCTCTCGTCGATCTGGAAGAGCTCCGGATGCGACCAAACGTCCGCGCTGTCGGGCGATACATAGATCGGAATGTCGCCGATGATCTCAATGCCCTTGCGGTTTGCGTAAAGCTTTAACGCCTTCCACTGCTTGGAGAATTCATATTGCTGGAACTTGTAGCAGCGGATCTCATCCGCAAGCTTCCTCTGATAGCCCGCCATGGTCAAAGGCTGACGAAGGCGCAGGCCCTCCTCCCAGTCCATAAAGCTCATGCCAGGGAACGCGTCCTTCAAGGACATGAACATTGCATAATCATCCAGCCAGAAAGAGTTCTTCTTGATGAACTCCACATAGTCCTTCTGCGTCTCCAGGCCCTTTTTCACGGCACGCTGCCAAGCCTTTTTCAGTAAGGGGAAACGCCCGTCATAAAGCTTGCCGTAATCGATGTACTGCGCGTTGTCGCCGAAGTCCACCTCGTCGCATTCCTTCTTGGTCAGAAGCCCGTCCTCGATCAAGGTCTCCAGGTCGATAAAATAAGGATTTCCCGCAAAGGTCGAAAATGACTGATAAGGCGATGCGCCATATCCCGTCGGGCCAAGCGGCAGGATCTGCCAGAGCTTTTGTCCCGCCTTCTTCAAAAAGTCCACAAATGCATAGCTTTCCTTGCCAAAGGTCCCAATGCCGTATTCCGACGGCAGAGACGAGATCGGCATCAAAATGCCCTGCTTTCTCATTCCCACATATCCTCCTGCGCAATGCGTTCAAGCTCTTCGCGTTCCAGCTCCAGCTCGTGCTCTTGCTTTTTCATTTCTTCTTTGTTCTGATACATCAACTGATCCGCACGTTTTGCCGTGGAATTCAGGTCATAGTCAATTCGATTGTCATACCGCGCAAAGCCGCATGCGATCGCGATCTTCACGTCAGAGCTTGCCTTATTGTACTCGTCGATCATGTTCTCCATGCGCGTCTGTTGCTCGCGGCATGAAGCCTTGCCGCCCTTCGGGATCAGGCAATAAAACTCATCGCCGCCCATGCGGTAACAGTTGCCGATGGTGCCAAATGTGCTCTGAATGATCTTCGAAGCGTCGCGGATGTACTTATCTCCCGCCTCATGACCAAGCGTGTCATTGCAAGCTTTCAGGTTATTCAGATCCAGCACCGCCACCACGAAGTTCTCCGCATCCACCACGTAAGGATCCGTGTCCACAATGAATGCCGCGCGGTTGAACAATCCCGTCATCTTGTCATGATATGCCAGCGCCTCCATGCTCTTTGCGCCCTTGCCTGCGGAGATCAAAAGACCATTCTCACGGAAGATCGAAACGCCCAGCGCGACCGCATATAACAAAAAGCCCAAAATGACATACGAGGTAACGGATTGCTTGCCCTTGGTAATATAATAGGTTCCCACGTCAATGCTAAAGCCGACCACCACCATCGCCATGCCCAGCAGGTTATTCCGGATCTTGACATTCCAGCCGTTTCTTATGATCTCGCGCACCGCCATCAATACCGTCATGACGATGGCAAACGTAAGCTGTGCAAGGATCCAAGTGAACATCTGACGGAAATCCGCCAGGTTGAAATACTGCAAGAACAAACTGAGTGCGATCACGAAAAGGCTGACGTAACAAGGCAGGTACCAACTCTTTTGCCCCTGTGCGTTGTACAGATTCATCATGAAAAGCACAAACGGGATCGCGATCAGCATGAGCGCCATGAAAGGCAAGAGCGAGAACACCGGAAGTCCTGCAAATAAAAGCTTTGCCAGCGAAATGTCCGTCGCTCTCCACATACCCACGAAAATGGCCACGATGCCAAGAAGCCCAAGGTCCTTGTCCACTTCGGAATTCTTACGGTTGTAAAGCACGTAGCCGATCATCCCAAGTCCGACAAGCATCAGCGCAATGCTGATCAGCGCCGTCCCCAGTTCGTGGCTTAAGTAATGAAGCACAATGCTTCCCTTCTCGCCCAGATAAAAGTCAGGCGTCGCATAAGAGAAGGAATGATATACCGGCGTCAGCACGATCCGAAGGTTCGATCCATTCATGTCCTCCGTCAAAAGCACGTCATTCCAGACACACCCAGGGGTCTTTGCGAACGCATTCTTCGGAGACGGCTCCATGGAATAAACCAGGTCGTCGCCATGATAGATGTTGACGATCTGGTGGTTGGAATAAAAGGCCAAATGGCAATACTTCCCCGTCACGCCGCTGATCGGAAGCTCTCCGCTCCAACCATCCCGCGCGCCGCGTTCACCAAGCACTATGCTGTTTTCCAATACCTGGACCTGCTCACAACCCAACTTGGGCATTTCCGTGGTCACGTCCACACGGTATCGCACGAAATAATAGGCCAGAAGCGCTACAAGGACGATGCCGACCACTGCATACGCTTTTGGAAGTAGCTTTTCCATTGCTCTGTCTCCTGGATAAATCAATCATCTTGTTCCGACTCAGTCTCAGCTTGGTTCTCTGACGGGTTCTCCGCCTGCTCTTGCTCCGCATGCTCCTGCTCCGCCTGCTCCTTCGCCGCGAGCTCCTCCTCGAGGGCCTGGCGCTGCTTCATCTGGAACTTCTCTTCATACATCATCTTGTCAGCGCGGCGGATCGTTGCGTGAATGTCTTCGTCCTCCGCAGGATCGAACATTGCATATCCGCACGCAATGCCCATCTTGATGTCACCGCTTGCGAAATTAAAGCGGTTCACACGGTCATTCATACGCCGCACGCGCCTTGCGCAGCCGGCCTCCGTCTCATCGATCAGGATCGCCCCAAACTCATCGCCGCCAAGGCGGTAACACCGCCCGCGCTCGCCAAAGCAATCCATCATGATCTTCGCGGCCTCCTTGATGTAAATGTCGCCCTTGTCATGCCCCAAAAGGTCATTGCACTTCTTCAGGTTGTTCAGGTCAAAGGCCACGATCACACTACTCTCCGGACGAAATTCCGCACTGCCGAGGAAATCCATATACGCCGCACGGTTAAAGAAACCCGTCAGGGCGTCGTGATATGCCAGTTTCTTGTACTGACGCGCCTGCATGCCGACTTCCATGCCCTTCCTCGAGATCCGAAGCCTGTTGCCGATCATGAACAGAAGGAACATCAGGAACAGCACCATGCTGAACGGGAAGGTGGTAAGACCCGCGGTCCCAAAGTACGTATAAAGGTCAATGCCCGTCCAGACCATGGCCAGCGTCACGCCGATCAGCCCCACCTGAGCATTCTTGTCAAGACGGTTTTCGCGAACATATAGCCCAAGGGCTAAGTATATGCTTGCGAACGTGATCCCAAGGGATACCAGCGTGATCCACATGGTCTCGCGGAAATCCGCAATGCGAAAGAACTGAAGGAACACGCAGAGCGAAGTGCAGACAAGCGTCGCCACTTCGGGGACACGCCAAACATAAGTCTTCTCCATGTGCGAAACGTCACGAACGAACTTCACCAGCATCAGCGGTAAGAACATCAAGATCACCGACGGGATCACCGACAATACCGGAAGCGCCTTGCCAAACAATGCCAGAAAATCACTGTCCAGCATCTTCCAAAGACCGATCACCACGGTAAATACGGAATGCGAAAGCGCGATCCCAAGATGCTCCTCATGCCTCGCCGCCGCGCCAAGAAGCGCAAGAAGGATCTGCAAAACGCCGATCACCACCACGCAGGCACATAGCAAAAGAATGGGTAAATTTGAAAACAGAATGACTTTGATGATCTGATATCCATTGCCAAGCATCAAGTCCGGCAATGCATCCAAGCCCTTATATACGGGCGAAAGCTCAATCGTCACAAGCTTGCCGTTGTCCTCGTCCTTAAAGACCACTTCGTTGTAAACGACGCCGGGACTCTTTGGAAGGAGCGGCATGTCGCGCGCGGTGAGGCGATAAACCTCTTCGCCGTCGAGGAACACTGCAACGCCTTGATGCGCCGTCAGGAAAAGAAGCGTGTTAAAATCCGAGCGCACGTTCTTTAGCTGAAACGAAATGACCGTCTTTTCGCCAAGCGGTGCATTCGCGTCCATCACGGTCATCGTCTCGTACTCCGTGATCTCGCCATAGCCCGTCAGCGGCGCCTTTCGGAACACGGAAAGGCGGAGGTTCAACAGCCCATATAAGAATAAAAACAGGAGCAATAGGGCGGCGACGCCATATGCCCGAAGGATCAACTTCTTCATTCAAAAACCTCAGCCATTAGTCAGCAGCAGTTACAGGATATATACGAAAAATGCCGCATAGCCAAGCAGCATGAGGAAGCCGCCAAGCCTGCCAAGCTTTTTATTCTTTACGACACAAACGAACAGGAAAGCAACTGCTGCCACTGCCACGAAAGAATCCACCAGGAAGGAAGCCGCATAAGGCACGGGCGTGATCAGCGCCGTCGTTCCGACAACAAACAAAATGTTAAAGATGTTACTGCCGACAATGTTTCCGACCGCGATGTCGGGCTTACCCTTAATGCCTGCGGTAACGCTCGTCACAAGCTCAGGAAGCGAAGTACCAAACGCAATGATCGTCAGACCGATGAAACGCTCTTCCATGCCAAACGTCCTTGCAATGACGGTCGCGGCGTCTACCGTAACGTCAGAACCCTTTACGATCATGACTGCACCAACGATCACCATAATGGGTAAGAGCCAAGCGGGCTTTTTCTTCCCTGACTTTTCCTCTTCCTCTTTTTTATCGGTTCCTTTCTTCGCCATGACAAGCAGATAGATGAGATAAACGATCATGAGCCCCCAAAGGATGCCTCCCTCAAGACGACTCATCTTGTTGTCCATAAGCCCCATCGCCGCAAATGCGATGGTGATCAGGATCGTGAACGGGATCTCATATCGCACCGTGGACTTTTGCACGGGGATCGTGCAGATCACGCTGGTAAGACCTAGGATCACCAGCACGTTCATGATGTTACTGCCCACCACGTTACCGATCGTGATGTCCGCGCTCCCTTTGAGCGCTGCGGAAATGCTCACTGCTGCTTCCGGCAGAGAGGTACCCATCGCCACGATCGTAAGACCGATCACAAGCTGCGGAATGCCAAGCCTGTCCGCAATGTCGGCCGCGCCGTCCACAAACCAGTCGGCACCCTTCATAAGGAGCACAAAGCCGACCACCAAAAGCAACAGTTGAAGTAAAATCTCCATGTCATTTATCTCTCTCTCATATTTCTTACAGTGTACTGCTCATTCACTGCTTATTTACTGCTTAGATCAAGCTACTCGTGCTTCTCCTGACGGAGCGTGCACAGCAGATTTTCTATCAATTCCTTGTTCAGGACAACGGACTGGCCAAACGGATTGATCACGACGCCCGAAATCTTGGCATCGCTGAGGGCATAGGTCATAACCTCCTGGATGGGACGGTTCGTGCAAACGCCACGCTTGCCGCGTCCAAGTTCATCACGATCCGTGAACATCGGGATCCACTCACGACCACTCTGCTCACGCACCACGTCGATCACAAGATGCATTTCGCGGTTATAAGTAAAGCCTTCCTTTGCCGTGTGCTTCGCGGGCTTTACCGTGCCGTCCTCATCAGCATTCTCATCCCTCATGGGTGTGAGCATCTGACCGTCCTCGCGCATACGCTCGATCAACGTATCACGAAGGAGCGCAAAGTTCTCCTCGTTGCCCTGCTGATAAAAAGCATCCAGCGCCTTCTTCACCCTGCGATTGTCATCCTGCGTATTTGTCTCCACCAAAGGCTCACGCCCGATGAACTTGTCAAACCGCTCAAGAACACGCGTGATCTCAGGATGTAAATATCCTTCCGCACGCATCACGATGCCAATGGGAATGCCGTAGAAAGCCTCCGCCATCGCACCCGCGATCGCAGCCAAAGTATCCGTGTCGCCGCCCAGGGAAACCGCGTTGCGCACCACGTCCTCATAGGACTTGCCCTCGAGGAACGCAATGATCGCCTCGGGAACCGTGTGCATGCAATCCTCAACGTGATGATAGGAAGGACGGATCTCATCCAGCGTACGGTCCAGATTGTACTGGAACTCCGTCACGACATACTTCTTGATGTCTTCCTTCGTCATCTGATTGCGCGCCAAAAAGATCACGCTTGCCGTGGCCTCCGCGCCCTTGATGCCTTCCGCGTGGCTGTGCGTCACGCGCGCCGTAGCGGCCGCAACCTTACGCGTCCTGTCCACCGTGTCATAAAGCCATCCTGCCGCGCTCACGCGCATTGCTGAGCCATTTCCATAGCTCCCGTAAGGCTTTGCGGCATCGCCCATGCGAAGCCACTGATAAAACCTTCCGCCATAGCCCGCGTCAGGGTACTTGTGCCCCCAATGCTGCATGGATGCGGTAACCTTCTTTTCAATCTCTTCCTCGGATGCATCCCTGCCTGCGTCCATGAGTGCCTCCCCAACGGCAATCGTCATGACCGTGTCATCCGTGAAATAACTCTTTTCCGAAAAAAGTTCAAACTGTTTTGTCTTTTCGCCATTGTCATATTCAAATGGACTGCCAATAATATCCCCAAAAATCGCCCCGTACAAGTGAATACCTCCTTCCGCACATTCAACAAAAAAAATCGACATGTTGCCAAGATATATTGTATCACGTTGCGCAAAGGAATGCCATGTATTTTTTTGTTCGATTGAGGGGCGCCGCGCGGCCACAAAAAAGCGGACCGAAACCCGACATATAAAGGTCGGTTTCCGATCCGAGATTGCTGGAACCCTTCCGTGCATGCAACTTTTCATGCTGCTCCGGGCCATCGAAGAAGCGTGCGGGCAACAGGACTTGAACCTGCACGGGGTTACCACCAGAACCTAAATCTGGCGCGTCTGCCAATTCCGCCATGCCCGCGTAACGACTTTTTTATTATATATGCGAGCGCGCGGGATGTCAATCCGTTTTGTGAGAACAATGCTTTTTCTCTTGACAAGCATAATGCAATCCACTATGATGGAGTTAGCAACAGAGGGTGTATCTCAGCCCTTAAATGAGAGATTTACATGAGAGTTTCTCTTGACTCTTAACAAGAGATTTCATAAGTGAGTGTTTCGCTACTCATAAATGCGAACCTGCCAAGGGCAAGTATCATGCTTGCCCTTGATTTTTCATCTGAAAAGGACACATCTTATGGCCAAAAACAATCTTCGCTTCTTCGAAATCAATCCCCATTACATTGATTATCTATCTCTGTTCGCGCCTCATTTATTCGCCAACAAAAAGCCAGACCAACATCATGCCAGGAAATACATCGGTATTGTTTTACAGATCAACGACCTGTTCTATTTTGCGCCCCTTTCTTCAGCAAAGCCCAAACACCGACATATGCAAGAAGGTCTTGATTTTATCAAGGTCAAGCAATACTCCGTCATCAATCTCAATAATATGCTACCAGTTCCTTTAAGCGATTGTATCCCGATTGATTTCTCCAAAGAAAGGGATCCAAAATATCGCAATTTACTAATGGCGGAATACCGCTTCATCAAGATGATCGAGGAGAAAGTCCAAAAAAACGCACGTCTCTTATATAATCATAAGATCCGCTACGGCAACAGTACCCCATTAGCCAAACGCTGTAATGATTTTCTTCTGCTAGAACAAAAATGCCGAGAATACGAGCAATCGAATCTTCCAACAAATCCGTCCCTTTCGGGCACTCTTCATTCCCCTAAAAGCACTTTAGCACAATATGATGTTTTTTTCATTATTTCCGCAGTATTCTTGATTTACTGCTACTTTTCAGGCATTTGAGTTTTCTCAACGCCTCCTTTTTTCATGACACAAATTCGAAACGGCCCGCACAACTACGAAAAACCCTTTCCGTGAAAGCAAAAAGGAGCTTATCCCAAGCTCCTTTCCGTTGAATTCACATTAATACCCTTTCCATCCAAGAGTGGGTTCACGGAAAATTCTGCATCTGTTTAAAGTGGTCGAATTCGACCACTTTAAAACTTGGATTGTAAATCTGCTCCCATGTTCCAAGTAACTCGAGTGTATTTCTGTTTCGCAACCAGTTTTTTATGACATCTACCGCCCTCTTGCCCACTTGTAATTGTACTTGTAGTACAATGCGGGGCATGAAAAAAGGAGATCATCCGAAGATGATCTCCTGTGAATGAGTAAACAAGAACACGTCCAAGGCTTGGAATGCGTAGCATTCCATGATCCCGACCGAAGGGAGGGACATGACGAAGGTCACGCCCACTGGCACAAACGTGCCAAAAAGAACCGTCCCCAGTGGCACGTGACGAAGGTCACGCCCACTGGCACGTTCAGGCTTCTTCCACCGCTTTCCCGCTGCCCAGAAAATGTCTCATCACAAACAGTGCCGCGATCATCAAAGCAATTGCGATGGGCAATGCGATGAAGGCGTTGGGAATGAAGCCTGCAATGATATATGCTACGAAGCTGACGGCGGCCACGGTCAGGGAATAAGGCAGCTGCGTCGCGACATGGGTCACGTGGTCGCACTGCGCGCCGGCGCTCGCCATGATCGTCGTGTCGGAGATGGGCGAGCAATGATCGCCGCAAACCGCGCCTGCCATGCAGGCGGACACGCAAACCACGCCAAGAGGATCGGTCAGCGGGAACACGCCCAGCGTGATCGGGATCAGGATTCCAAAGGTGCCCCAGCTCGTACCGGTCGAGAACGACAGGCCGCACGCGATCAGGAACACGATCGCAGGCAGGAACAGCTTAAAGCTTCCGGCGGAACCTTCCACCACCATCTCAACATATTCTTTCGCCCCAAGGCTGTCGGTCATGGCCTTCAGCGTCCACGCGAAGGTCAGGATCAGGATCGCGGGCACCATCGACTTAAAGCCCTCAGGAAGGCAAGCCGTGATCTGCTTGAAGGTCAAAACACGGCGGATCAGATAATATGCAAATGTCACCACCAGCGTGACTGCAGAGCCCAGCATCAGGCCCACGGACGCATCCGCATTCGAGAATGCATCGATAAACCCTTCGCCTGCAAAGAAGCCTCCGGAGTATATCATGCCGATCACGCAGGACACAATAAGAACAACGATCGGCAGCACCAGATCCAGCACCTTACCGTTCGGATTTGCCGCTTCGTTTGCAGTCTCCGCCGCATTCTTCATGCCGGAGAACACGTCGCCGTTTTCCCTTGCGTTCTTTTCATGCTTCGCCATCGGGCCGAAGTCCAGATTCGTCAGCGCCAGGAACACCATCATGATCAGCGTTAAGAGCGCATAGAAATTGAAAGGAATGGCCTTGATGAACAGGTACAGACCGTTGCCGTCCTCCACATAGGACGAAACCGCTGCCGCCCAGGACGAAACCGGCGCAATGATACAGATCGGCGCAGCAGTCGCATCGATGAGATATGCCAGCTTCGCGCGAGAAATCTTGCTCTTATCGCTCACGGGACGCATCACCGAGCCCACCGTCAGACAGTTAAAATAATCATCAATGAAGATCAGCACGCCAAGCGCGATCGTCGCAAGCTGCGCCCCCGCCCGCGTCTTGATGTGCGCGGATGCCCAGCGTCCAAACGCCGCTGAACCGCCCGCCTTGTTCATCATCACAACCATGGTGCCTAGGATCACCAGGAACACCAAAATCCCGACATTCGACGGACTCGCCACCGACGCCACAATGCCGTCGTTAAAGACGTGCACCAGCGTCCCCTCGAAATTGAAGCCCGAGTACAGAAGGCCGCCCACCAAAATACCCACGAAAAGCGAGGTGTAAACTTCCTTGGTGATCAGGGCCAGCGCAATCGCAATGATCGGCGGAAGCAAGGACCAGAAGGTCATGTAGAAGTAGGAAGTAGGTTCCGCCGCGCCGCCTTCAGAAGCAAGGGCAGTCAGGGGAAGAAGGAATGTCATAAGAACAAGGGAAAGTAAGAAGATTGGAATACGACGATGCTTAGCTGTACGCATGGTAGATGCTCCTTTCTCTGTGATGATCGAATCGTACTATTGACAGTATCAATCGTGTACCGGGATGGTAATGTGATTCGATGGAAGGACGAACGTCCATAATTTTAGATTATCACAAATGCGGGGAGTGTCAATTGGAATTGTAAGATTCAGCTTATTTAATTTAATGCGCAAATTTCGATTTGGTTCCCATTTCTGAAGAAATAATGCTTTCATTTGTTTTTTTGGCAATAATCGCATTTTTTGCCAAAAGTCCAATTCGCCCCTTCATCCGCTATACATTCCATCGAAACCGTTTCCTTTACAACCCGAAATTGGCCTTTCTCGTATACCTCTTCTATCATCCCAGATTCAGTGTTCTTGAGCAGTAGGGGCCAAACCGTGGCATGAAAAGAGGCTCGGCGAATGCCGAGCCTCGAAATGATTACATCAATTATGACCTAGGAACATCTCCTGTTGTCAAGTATACTTCAAATATGATCGGCATACACAATTATCATTATCTCCATGATCATCATCATACCAAAGTATATTAAATACCTTACCCGTCATATATCCATACAGTCTGTGTGTCCCATCAAGTCGTAGTGAGATCAACGATTCCGCTTCGATGAACTTTGATAACAATCTATCTTGTGCTTTTTTAGACAATGCATTCGTGTTAATGGAATGATTGTTCTTTTTTGCCACCAGCAAAATCTCTTTCCATGTTTGTGTTTCCCACGCTTTTAACTTCGGGAATATTTCGTTCCAAAAAGCGTCGCCGACATGATCCTTAGAAAATGCCCACATCTCCTTGTCAGCATTGTTAAAAGTCCATGAGGGATTCTCTGAATAATATTGCTCAGGGTCTCCGCCCTGAGCAATATATTTTCCAATCGGATTCTCCTTTTGAATTACCTCTTTCTTCTTTTTAGAGCCCGCCATAATACATCGCCATACTTTCTTTTGAGATAATGTTATTAGAACCGACGCCCGCAGGTACTCCAGCCCTCGCCTGAACCCACGGATCTTCCATGTGCGTCAATTGACTCAACCACTGTGCGTCGCGCTTTCCATAATGCGCAAGCACCTTGTCAATCGTATCCTTTTGCTCATCAGTCAGATTGCCTTCTCCATCAGGTTCATCACTAGCGCCTACAGAATACTTTCCCTGCGTTTCACGAAACAATTCCGCGCACACAGGGCCATTCGCCCACGCATGAAAATCCTCCGGGAATAACGGTGCTTCGTCCCACACAAGCGACCATGCCTGCGAATAGTAGCAAAGCTTCTGCAGCTTCATCGTTGACATAGGACCCGACTTTTCCAGTATGTACTTTGCCGTATCATATACATTTGCCATCGCTTTACCTCCACAAACAAGCTCCCAATTCCGTTCAACCTAACACAACACCATTTCCCATAAGCATTTCCCTTAAACTAATTATAACATAACAACACACAGAAAGTCAACAGATAAGTCGAACATTTGTTCTACTTGCAGACATTTTATGTTGTATAACAAGTTATAAGAATGCTTTATGATAATTTCACGAAATCGCATTTGCTATATAGTTTTTGAATTCTAATAATTCTGCACTTTTTATATAATAACCTAAATTAATCATGGTTTTTCCAATTGAAACTGTTTTTTGTTGCATTTTCACATCGACATTAACTATTTCACCAACATCTAGCATTTGCGGTCCCTCGAAAAGCACTCCTAAGAAAATGGCCCTGGTTTGCATGTTTATGTTTTTGCTTTTCTTATCTAAATAGCCCATTTCATCCAAGATCAATATTGGAGAACCTGACGAACCAGGAAAACAAGCCATGTCGACCACTCCTATGCTCTTTCTGTTAAAATCGAATGCTGGATGTGAAGCCGTATATCCTCTTCTGAATAATGGATAATTATGTATTTGATCCCATAAGCCATTAGGGTATCCTACCATAACGACCTGCTCAAGTGCGCTCAACTCTTCAAGTTTTTCTTGCTCATAGATTAAACTATCATCTAGCGCTCTATAAAAAACATATTTACCAGTTCGTCTATGAACCTCCTCAAAGAGCGGGTTCACAAATGTAAAGCACAAATCCTGGCTAGAATGAAAAACCCAATTTGTACAAAATGAAACAGCAAAAGATTCGTCCAGTGCAACTTCACCATTTTTATCTTCACACAAATGAAGATTAAACCTCATTATAGCATTCGGATTTCCATTTACCACATGCTTATTCGTAATGATCACAGGGACGATCGTATCACCATAAACAAAATGATTAAAAAACCCAGTACCCGTCGAGCCATCGGGGCTCTCTAATCTTATCGTACTAAACATCATTTGTTCAGAAAGGGAAATTGGTTTCATACTGTAACCTCTCCATCTATTTTGCGTGTCGTTGTTAGAGCCCGGCAGAATTAGCCATTCAGAGACCAGCAGAAACAGCCAATCTGGGCTCAAAAGAAAAAGCCAATGCATCAGCTTTTCCTTTCCTTAGTTGTTGTTTTTCGGCAATGCCGCGGACGGACCGGCTGTAAGGGATATCGTCTCATCAATTGCTGAGCCTCGATGAATTTCCGTCATATGTTTGGGTTGCATCACACCACGGAATGCATTCATGTGTTCTGCCTGCTTCAAATATGCGTCAAAAATTCTGGATACATGTCAACTTGAGAGCAAAATGTACATTAGTTTTCTCCCGAACAGTGTTATTCTGTAATCCTTTTTGTCGGAAGCTGGAATCATGATCGTACCAGGATAGTTTTCGGTCGTCACAGGCCTAGATATTGCGGTATATACACCATAGGAGGACATTCTTATTAGTGCATCTGGTACCTCCTCATCCTTAACCTGCGACCATTCTTCTTGTTTCAATGCCTCAATGTCTCCCGGGAGAAAACGATTTATAATTTCAGAGTAAGCCGCAAACTCTCTCCATTCAATCTCATTTGTCAAAAAAGCGAGATAAAGTTTTGCCAGCCATCTGGGTTTATCTTCTCCTAAATACTGTGCGAGAATAATTACAACATATTCTAGTTCCTTCTCTTTGTCCTTATCCTTCTTATTTACAAAGTCATTGATATATTTTTCCCTTTTATCACCCGAAATCCCGTATCCAATCTCGTTTAGGAAAATACATAATTGTTTTATATGATGGCGATCAGATATGGTTTTCCCAATCTTATAAAGTGATACGACCGTTGAAATAAATGGAATGTCTTTTATCACATCATCCTCTATCAACAAATCCAAGCCATATTCTGCATATTGCACGGCAATCTCGGTACCTGATGATTCCAATTCTTTTTTGAATGCCTCCGATAAATTCATTACTATGTCCCCGCTCTTCAGAATAATTTATTACATATATTGCCTCCACTCATCACTTTAATCCTACCAAATCTCTCCCAACAACTCCATTAGCAGATTAGCAAAATAGTTAGGCGTGTTTTTGTGCCAAATACTTAATTTACATCCATATTATGGCGGCGCGCTGCGATCCTGCAAATGGCGTCCTACTTCGGCCGCATTTGCGGAGCTAATCGGCCGTGATGCGCAGCGAGCGGCCATACTTTTGCTTTGATTTAAAACCACGTTATTCCTCATAATGATGTTATGCCACGAAAGTG
>JAEEVF010000014.1 GCA_016290775.1 Acetatifactor sp.
GGTTTTTTAAGACCGGGGCACAAAATGCCGCGGAAAACGTGTCCACGGTTCGGATTTTGCACAAGGAACGGTGCAAAATACCGCCTAATTGGTCAAATGCCGTGTCCACTTCCTGGGGTTCATTTTAGAGATATCAGGCATGGCGAAGGCTCCTTCGTGAAGACTTTTAGTGGGCGTAGCTTGTGCCTCGAAAAACAAAGGCAAAGAACCATGTAGATCAAGCAGCTTCCGTGGCCTCGGAGGCTGCTTGATCTGTTTTCGAAAAAATATACATCCTCCTGGGACGTTTTTATTGTTTTCGGCGTCTAATGGTTGAAGGGGTAAAACCCCGACATGCGCGCAGAAAAATGAGGTAGACGGAATGGACAAAGCATTGGAACAATTGGTTCAAAGGGCTAAGGAGAGAGATCCGAACGCCTTTACGGAACTGATGGAATCGCAAAAACACGCATTATATAAAGTCGCCAGATCGATCCTCAGAAATGACGAGGACGCGGCGGACGCCATTCAGGACACGATCCTTACCTGTTGGGAAAAGCTGGAAATGCTTAAGGAAAATTCTTTTTTCCGAAGTTGGATCACCAGGATTTTGATCAATAAGTGTTATGACCTGATGAATTCCCAAAAGAAAGTGGTGTATTTGGAAGAATATCCTGAAGTGCCCGCGAAGGAAGCAGGATCAGATGCGGAGTGGAAAGAGATTTTGTCAGTTTTGGAGGAAGACGAAAGGCTGACGGTGACACTCTATTACGTCCAGGGATTTCGGACAAGAGAGATTGCAAGGATCCTTAGGATCACGGATTCCGCAGTGCGAACGCGGCTGGCCCGGGCGAGGGAAAAGCTGCGGAAGTTTTATCAGGAGGCTGGAAGATGACGAAGGAACATGAAGCAAAAGCAAAGAAGGCTTTTTTGACAAAAGATTTTTTGCCAGAGTGCGTTGAAATGAAAATGCAGGAAGCATATGAGGCCATTTACGCACAGGCAAGGAAGGAAACGGTAACGGAAACAAGTAGGAGTGCGGGACAAGCAACGCAGGCGAATGCGGGCAGGACGAAGGCATTTCCGAAGCGCTTTGCGGGCACGCTGAAGGTGGCAGGGTTTCTCGCAATCTGCATGGTGGCGCTCGGCGCCTCAGCCATGGCCGTGGGAGCCATCCTGAACCGCTATCAGCGCATGAAAGCCATGAGCGAAGAAGAGAAAACGACAGTATACGAGGACATACAAAAGAGCGGTGTCGTGGACTTTTTATTTAACAGGGAATTCACGGAGAAAGAACTCTCGCGATATCAAGATCTGGAGAATGCATATCAGGCCGATGAACGCTTTCCGGAAAGGAGCATTCGAAGGCTCGAAGCGGGAGAGGAATATGCCGGCGTTGGCGTGTGCATTATGATCACGGAGCAGGGGGAAGAGAACTATATGTATTTCCCCGACCGTGAGCTCACGGATGAGGAACTCCTCGAGATCATTGAGTATCGACAGAAAGTGGAGTACGTATGGAAGGAAAAGGGACAAAAGGAGAAGTTTGGCGAGAAGCTTTGGGAAGAGCGGCTTTCCGTACTTACTGACGAGGAAGTGGATCGGTATTACCTGGCATATTGCGGCGCCAGCTTTTCTGAGCTTGCGGGCGGTTTTTGCAGGGACGGCAGGAGCACGCGAAAGGGGGACAAGGTGCTCAGCCAGACGGAAGAGCGACGCTATCAGGACATGGCGAAGGCATATCGCGAAAGCAATCGCATTCCTGCGGGAGAGCTGCAGATCATGGACGATCCGAATGAATATGACGGCATGAGCGTTGCGTATTGCAGGTGGGAGAGCCTGTTCTATCTGCCAGTCGGTGAACTCACGGAAGAGGATTTCCTCGAGATCATAGACTTCGAGACGAAGGGGAAGTACTGCATGGAGCGCATCACGGAGGAGGTGCGCCTTGGGAAGCGTAGTGATTTCCCGAAGGAAGAGGTGGTTTTGCAGGAGCCGGAAGAATTGATCTTGGAAGAGAAGGCTTTTGCGACGAAGCAAGGTACGAAAAAAGAACTGGAGAATGCAGGCATTGGAGATATTGTTACCTACGGCAGCTATGAACAGGACGGAGATTTGGCAAACGGCGGCGAACCCATAGAATGGTATGTGCTCGACGAGACGGAGGACGCCAGAATGCTGTTATCCGTCATGGTTTTGGACGGTCATAAGTATAGTGAAGAGCAAAAGCTTGTGGGCTGGAAGGACAGTGACTTAAGAGCGTGGCTGAACGATGTGTTTATCGAGGAAGCCTTTACGGAAAAGGAGCGTGGGGAAATCTTGCTTAAGAAGGTCGCAAATAACTACGGAGGCGACTGCGCAGACCGCGTAACGCTTCTTTCCACCAAGGAATGTATGGAATATTTTGGGATCAGCCTGGATGAGAAGGGTGCGGATCCATATCATTTCGACGAGGGGATCTACCAGGTTGGGCTGACCAAAAAAGAGAAAGGCGAGATCCTGAAAGCCTTTTTGGATGTGGCAGACCCAAGAAGGTTTGGCAAGGCAACGCAGGCCAAGCTTTGGGATGGCGTTCACATGAATGCAGTGCTTTGGACGATCGGAGATGGCCACATTGAAAACATGATGGTGGATACGGGCGTGGACATTAGTGACATGTTTGGATATTGCGAGTGGTGGGTGCGTGACATTGATCTACACAATCCTGCCGGCGCCGCGCGCAAGGTCTGCACGGAAACCTATTGGATGACGTCTTATGTGAACTCAAGCTGCGGCATCCGTCCCGTGATCTGGGTGAAGAAATAACATTGTTTTAAACCGAATTCGCCTCCTGGTTGAAAAAATTCTCGGAAGAAGGATGGCGCAAGTGTCCTTGGGTGTGATATAGTAACTACATCAGATGAAAGGGATGCGCGCATGATCCATTCATACGAGATACAACTAGGAGGTGAATTGCGTATGAACGAAATGAGATTGAGAATAGCGGAGCTTCGCCGTGCGAAGCGACTGACGCAGGGCCAGCTGGCCGAGATTGTGGGCGTTTCTTTTCAAACGATCAGTAAATGGGAAAACGGCAGCGCCATGCCGGACATTACGTACCTGCCAGTGCTTGCGGACTTTTTTGAGGTTTCCGTGGATCAGCTTATGGGGCTGGTGCCCCTTCCCAACGAGGAGTATCATCCCGCCACCACAGAATCTGAAAAGTTTTGGGAGCAGAAATTGGAATACCTTGTGCGCTCCAGAAAGAATTCCTTTAACGATGATTATGCAGAGTTTTTGGTAAAGAACGTTTGGAAGATCGATCGGCCCGTCAACGTGTTGGATTGTGGCTGTGGCCTTGGTTTTCTTGGCTCGTTATTCCTGCCATACTTGCCCAAGGGAAGCACCTATACCGGAATAGACAAGACGGAGAAGCTGATCGAGGAAGCAAAACGGATTTTTGAAAATTCGGAATATGATACCAGGTTTTTTGCCAAGGACGCGATGGAATATCACGGTGCGAAGAAATTCGATATCGTATTTTGCAAGGCAGTCCTTAGGCACCTAAATGACCCGAAAGCCTTTCTGAAAAAGATCATGGAATTTGCGAAAAAGGATGGGTATGTGATCTGCATCGACTCCAATCGTGAATTTGAGTGCGACGGCCTTTACGTGGACGGCATGGACTATTTCACGCTTTGTCGTCACGACGGCATGGACAAGCATTGGCGCACTGAATTGGAGCAGCAGGGCCGCGATTATGCCATCGCCATGCGGACCGCGCACATGATGCGTGAGCTGGGGCTTCGCGAGGTGGACGTGCGCATGAACGACAAGGTCAGCTTTGTCACGCCGCAGAATCCGGAATATGAACAGATCAAGCAGGACTTCCTGCAGTATAACGACTGGTTTAGTAACTTAAGTGCCGAGGAGCGGGAGCGCACCATTGCCTTCTTTGAGTCTCACGGCATGACGCGCCAGGAAGCAGAATGGTTCTGCGATCGAAACAATGTCATCAAAGAGTTTTTTGACAAACATCCGGAGGCAGGATATACTTTCGCCAAGGGAACCATGATCTCATATGGCAAGAAATGAGTTTACAAGACTAGGAGGAAGGACGTCATGTTAACACAGGAAGAAATCAATAACACAAACTGGAGTCAGTCGGTGGCTGGCGTGTGCATCAAGGACGGCAAGGTGTTGCTGGCAAGGCATACTTATGGAAATGGCACCGGGAAGCTGATCATTCCGGGAGGATATGCGAAATTTGGCGAGCTGCCGGAGGAAGTGGTGGTTCGGGAATATCAGGAAGAAACCGGGATTACGGTGAAGCCGGAAAACCTTCTCGGCATTCGCTTTAATGAGAAGGATTGGTATGTCGTGTTTGCCGTGAGCTATGTGGAAGGCGAGGCAAGGTCGGATGGCGATGAGAACAGCGAAGTGGTCTGGAAGGATGTGCAGGAGGCCCTTGTGGATGATACCGTTCCGGATCTTACGAAGATGATGATCAAATGCGCGCTGAACACGGAAGGAATGGGGCTGACGCCTTACCAGACGACCAGGCCGCGCAATGAACTTTATACCGGGCTGAAGGCGTGAGAATTCCAGTTTGCAAAGGGGTAGAAGGAATATGATACTGATCTTTGATCTGTTCGAGACATTGGTAGAAGACTTGGTCCTGGATTTTAACGTTGGACTGAAGGCGTTTTGGGAAGAGCATTATAAGGACAAGTGCACGTTTGAGGAGATCAAGGATTTTGGCGAGGAACAGTTCCTGCATATGCGTGAGCTCCATGCGAAAGGGCTGGAATTTCCCTTTGTCACGGAGGAGGTTCCGCTGTATGCTGAAAGGTTCGGCGGTGAAGTGATCGACGTGAGCATTGAGGAGGAAGCGGAATTCCTCATGAAGTGCAACATCGTGCGGGCTTATGACGGGCTCGCTGAAATGCTGGAGCTTTTTCGGAGAGAGAATATACCGATGTACGTGCTTTCCAACAGTGGGTTTCGGGCCGGCGCGCTTCAGATTCTCCTTGACAAGGCAGGGCTGGAAGGCTATTTTAAAGAGGTGTGGTCCAGCGCAGATTTCGGCGAAGTCAAACCAAGTGCCAACTTCTTTGAGATGGCGGTAAGCAGCGTGCTGAAAGATAACCCTGACTGTAGCCGAAGCGACATTCTGTTTACGGGCGACACCTATGCTACCGATGTCGCGGGGGCGCATCGGGCCGGGCTGAAGGTGGCCTGGATCAACAGAAGAGGGGAAGAGGATGCGGAAGGCTACGCGACCTATCAGATCAAGGAGGTCACGGAGCTTCGGGCCATATGCATCCCGGAAAGGAAAGAAAATGAAACGTTTTAGGAATTTGGTTGCAGCAGGTTTTGTGGGCATCATGCTCCTTGCGCTTGCAGGGTGCGACGGCAACGGTGGGGCAAGTACGAAGTCATCGACTTCCGGTGAAGAATCGAAGGCGACGGTGTCAGAGCAGGCTTCTCAATCCAGTGAGGTGGCGTCCTCAAGCGAAGAAACTTCTTCCAGTGAGACGGGTTCTTCCAGCGAAACCGCTTCTACAAGCGAGCAGGCAGACCCTGCTCACGTGGAAGTGACGACTCAGCTGGAGATGATGCTGACGGACGATAACGGAAATGAGTTTCGCATGATCATTCCTAAGCTCATCGTGGATGGGAAGGAAGCAACCGCCATCAATGCGGCACTCAAGGAATTCGTTGAGCAAAATCACCCCTTGGAAAAGACAAGCTACATGGATGGGGACACCGAGAAATGGTCTGTTGACGGGGAAGAGACCAGCTATGAATGGGGCGTTAAGGGAAACATAGTATCCATCGTCATTCAGGCGGATGAAACCTTCACCGACGGATTTTGCTATGATATCTTCAATTACAACGTGGACACCCTTGAGGCGGCAAGCAATGAAGAGGTGATGGGGGCCTTCGGAATGACCGTGGACGAGTTCAACGGGAAGGTCGCAGATGCTTACAGGGCTTACTGGAACAGCGTGACTTATATGCAGGAGTATATGGCAGATCTTGATAAATCCATTGACGCGATCCCTACGAACGTCACTCCTTTTGTTACGTCGGATGGAGGCGCTGGGGCAGCAGGCCTGATCTACAATAGCGGTTCTCAGTTTTCGGAGAGGATCAAGTGCTTTGACCTGGAAGCGCTTGAGACGGTGCAGTAATAAGCACGAAATTCCGTGTTGACGAGTAAATCAAAGAAGCAGCATACCTTGGTTGGGGTGGCTGCTTTTTTGATTGCTACTTGCTGTCGTTATCCCGATGCATTGAAACTAAGATTGCATAAACCCATTGACTTGATAGGCGAATAAATGATAAGATAATCCGAAGAACTGGCAGAATTGAACCATGGAGCGTGGAAAGAAGCAAGGCTTTAAGCAGAGAGGCAAACGGATGGAACGGAAATCAATTTTGATCAAGGATACCACAAAAGAAGAGCGGGAAGCCATTATAAAGAGTTCCATGGACTGCGGCGGAGGTTGTGAAAATTGTTCCTCTTGTTGGCTTGGTGGAGGATCTCCCTGGGACATTTATCAGGATTACATCGATGGAAAGCGCGAGATCAGGGAGATCAACGAGCAGTACATGGAGCGATATCATCAAAACAGGAACGTGAAATAGGGTCATATGAAAGAAGTAACATACGAAGAAATCAGAATATGGTCAGAGGATTCCTATGTGCTGATCGACATTAGGGACGAGGGGCTTCGGGCGTATGGAATGATGCCGGGAGCCATTTTTGTTGACCAGGAGAAATTAGGAAGCGATGCGGAGCAAGAGTTAAAGGGCATTGCAAACGATAAAAAACTGATCTTTTATTGCGAGATTGGACGAAGGTCCAGGGAACTTCAGGATGAAATAGCTTTTCTGCAAGAATGGGACTGCTACAGTCTGAAGGACGGTTATGTGGGATATGTAAGGCTTTGTCTTGCCGAGAAAGAAAAGGAACTGCAGCATAAGGCCGAAGAGAGCATCCGCAAGAAATTCCACAAACAATTGTTTTCTCCCTTCGCAAAGGCATGTAAGACCTATCAGCTGATCAAGGAGGGAGACCGGATCGCGGTGTGCATCTCCGGCGGAAAAGATTCCATGCTCATGGCAAAGCTTTTTCAGGAGATCAAGACCCACAGGCAGGTATCGTTTGAACTTATATTCTTAGTGATGGATCCAGGGTACAATCTGGAAAACAGGGCACTCATCGAAAGCAATGCAAAAGCACTGGGGATTCCGATCACGATCTTTGAAAGTGATATTTTTGACGCCGTAGATACCATCGAAAAGAACCCTTGTTATCTCTGCGCGAGGATGCGCCGAGGGTACCTTTATTCCAAGGCGAAGGAATTAGGATGCAATAAGATCGCGCTCGGTCATCATTACGATGACGTGATTGAAACCATTTTGATGGGAATGCTTCACGGCGGTCAGGTGCAGACCATGATGCCAAAGCTCCACAGCACAAACTTCGAAGGGATGGAGCTGATCAGGCCGATGTATCTCATTCGCGAGAGCGATATTTGTGCATGGCGTGATTATAATGGTCTTCACTTCCTGCAGTGTGCATGCCACTTTACGGACACTTGCACGACCTGCCATGAGGATGGCACGACATCATCCAAACGCCTGGAGACAAAAAAGCTGATCGCGCAACTAAAGAAGGAGAATCCCTTTGTCGAGGCAAACATTTTTAAGAGTGTGGAGAACGTGAATCTGGATACGGTCATCGCCTATAAAAAGAATGGCGTGCGAACCAGTTTTCTGGATGAGTATGATGAGGAGAAGAAATAATTGATTTACTTAGATAATGCGGCGACAACAAAGATGGCACCGGAAGTATTTCAAGCGATGACGCCATATTTTATGGAGCATTTCGGTAATCCGGGTGCAGTCTACTCCCATGGAACGGAAGCAAAAAAAGCGGTAGCGAAGGCGAGGGAAAGCGTGGCATCCCTGATCGGGGCCAAACGAGACGAAATCTATTTTACGTCCGGTGGAACGGAAGCAGATAACTGGGCGCTTTGCGCGGTTGCGGAGGCTTATGGCGTAAAAGGAAAACATGTGATTACGACGAAAATTGAACATCATGCCATTTTAAATACCTGCGCGTATTTGGAAGGCAGGGGATGTGAAGTTACGTATCTAAACGTCGACGAACATGGCATGATTTCACTTGAAGAGCTCACTCGCTCCATAAGGCCGGATACCATCCTTGTAAGCGTCATGACGGCGAATAATGAGGTGGGAACCATTCAGCCTATTCGGGAGATTGGTGCAATCGCGCGTGAGAATGGCATTTTGTTTCATACGGATGCCGTGCAGGCTTTTGGGCAAATTCCGCTAGACATGCGAGAATTAGGGGTGGATCTGCTCAGTGCCAGCGCTCATAAATTAAATGGACCTAAGGGGGTAGGGTGCCTGTATGTCAGGGAAGGCGTATCGTTAGGAGCTTACCTGCATGGCGGTGCGCAGGAGAGAAGTCACCGTGCGGGAACGGAGAACGTTCCGGGAATTGTAGGTTTTGGAGCTGCTGCGGATCGCGCAAAAAATCATTTGTCCGAAAAAGTGAAAAAGGAAATCGCGCTGCGTGATCATTTCCTTAACAAACTGACTTCGGAGATACCGGATTGCAAACTGAATGGACATCCAGATAAGCGCCTTCCAGGGAACTTAAACATCACCTTTTTAGACGTGGAGGCAGTATCTCTATTGCTTAGATTGGACAGCCTTGGCGTTTGCGCGTCAGCGGGATCGGCGTGCACGTCAGGGTCTGCAAAGCCGTCTCACGTGCTCACGGCGATGGGGCTAGCGGATTCGGATGCGAGAAGCACGATAAGACTCACGCTCAGTGATGAAAATACCATGGAAGAAATCGATAAGGCAGCAGACCTGATCAGAGACAGCGTTATGCTTCTTCGTAAAAAGAAGCTGGAAGTTATGGCCTGACGGAACAAAATATTTTGCAAACGCGAGAAATTATTTTGTTCATGATGGGGAAGCGTTGACAATCGGTTGTTCGAAAAGTAAGGTAATCCTATGGCGTGCCATAAGCAAAGGGCATAAAGGAGGACAACATGAGTCAGGTAAAGAGAAGCGCTTTGGATTTGATCGGAAAGACGCCCATCATTGAACTGGGAAGATATGCGAAGGTTGCCGGAATTAAGAACGTAAATCTTTGGGGAAAACTGGAATACTTAAACCCTGCAGGCAGCGTCAAGGACCGCATTGCGCTGGCCATGATCGAGGATGCAGAAAAGAAAGGCTTGCTTAAGCCTGGCGCGACCATTATCGAACCGACCTCTGGAAACACTGGCATTGGACTGGCTGCCGTGGCAGCAGTAAAGGGATACCGGGCACTGTTTACCTTGCCAGATACCATGAGCGTAGAGAGAAGAAATCTACTGAAGGCTTATGGTGCTGAACTTGTGCTCACTGATGGAGCGAAGGGTATGAACGGGGCCATCGCCAAGGCAAATGAACTGAATCGGGAAATCGAAGATTCCGTGATACTTGGCCAGTTTGTAAACCCTGCAAATCCTGCGATCCATAAGGCAACTACGGGGCCGGAGATCTGGGAGCAGACGGAAGGAAAAGTAGACATCTTTGTAGCAGGCGTAGGAACCGGAGGAACCATTACCGGAGTAGGCGAATACTTAAAGGAACAAAACCCTGACGTGAAAATTGTTGCCGTCGAACCAGCGGCCAGCCCCGTGCTGTCCAAGGGAATTCCTGGTCCTCATAAGATTCAGGGAATCGGTGCCGGATTCGTTCCAGACGTACTGAACACAAAAATCTATGACGAAGTTTTGACCATAGAAAACGATGATGCATTTAATGAGGGAAAGAGATTTGCCGTGAATGAAGGCATTTTGGTGGGAATCTCATCGGGCGCAGCCCTTAAGGCTGCAACGATTCTTGCCCAAAGGCCTGAGAATACGGGAAAGAACATCGTCGTACTGTTACCGGATTCCGGTGACAGATACCTGTCAACACCTTTGTTTGTTGCAGATTAGAACGTAAAATAGAAAAGCCGTGAAGGAGTCAGATGACTCTTTCACGGCTTTATTTTTTGAACGAATGATCAGATGGAGTAGTTTACGTATTGTCCTTCGTTTCTGATATATTCTGAAACGGATTTCCCAATCACGTCCTGAAACAGTTTCAAGAAATAGCGCAAGTCTTTATATCCCAAACGCAAGGAGATGTCCTCAATGGGTTCTTCGGTATAATTGATAAGGCATTCTGCCCTGTGCATTTTCACAAGTGTGATCAGCTGGGAATAATGTAGGGTGGATTTTCTGCCGTAGAGATTGCTGAGGTAAGTGTGGTTCAAATAAAACTTCGAAGAGATCGTGGCAAGTCGCAGATCTTCTTCCGGATGAGAGAGTACGTATAGCTGGATCTGGGCTAACGTCTTATCGTCGAATGCCGGATTCAGCACGCGATACTTCTCAAATAGGAACTTAAACTTACGCAGGTAAAAAGCAACAAAATCTTCTGATTTCTCCAGCTCCAGATAATCGATCTGCTCGTGAAAGCTCTGCGGTACGTAGTACTGTATCCAAGGATTTCTTTCATAGATTCCTTCGATCAATGCTAGGTATAGCTTGCTGATCAACATGTCTGGATTATGGATTCTCGCGTCAGACATTCCATAAATGGAACGCGTCATGTTTTTGAATTTATTGATCACGTTTTCATCGCGTTGATCAAAATCGTAAAGCATTCTTTTGATCTGATCCGGAGAAAAATGATAATTCACGGGATGAGATACGGTAAAGCTTTGTTTTTGCAATCTCTTTAACTCTTCATCAGCGCGTTCGAATAGTTTTTCCATGTCTGTCGAGGAAACAGGTTTTGGCAAGTAATCAAAAACGCCGTAGATGAAACCTTCTCTTGCATAGGCGAATGTTACGATATCGCTGATGAAAACGACAAGAGGAGGGTGGTTGCTTTTACGTACCTGTTTCAAAACCTGTAGACCATCCCTTAAGGGAAGATTGATCTCGGTCAGGATAAGGTCAAAGTCGTTTTTTTCTGCCAGATCGATCGCTTCCTGGCCGTTTTTTGCAACTGCGATGCATTCGAACCCGTCACAACAGGCAGTCTTCACCTTCCATACAGGTAAACTAAGTAAAGCATTCACGGAAAATTCCTGTGGTTCAACAATCAAAACTTTGTACACCTATCCTCACCTCCTTGTTTTTTTGGCTTTTGAAATACATATTTCTCTTATTTTAAATCAAGGTGGGAAATAATCAAGAGAAAAAATTTTTTTATCAAATGAGAAATTTTGTTTTTTTAGATTTTAAAGGGGAAAATCATAATAAGTTTGCAATTTTAGTGGGAATATTTTGCTGATCGTCCGAAAAGATTGATTTTTGCGCGGCGAGCGATGATAATGCACCTAAAATAAAAACGGCTTGGAAGAGCCAGTAAAAGAAAAGGAGAAAAAATCATGGCACTTACAAATGAACAGCTTGAAACCTACTTAAAGGAAACCAAGAGAATCCTTCTGTCCACCGTGACGGAAGAGAACAAGTCGGACATTCGCATTCTTGGCGCATTTGCAACGGATGGAGTAAAGACGTACTTCTCCACTGCAAGTAATGCGAGAAAGGTTGGGCAGATTGAGAAGAATCCCAACGTAGCGATTTATTTTGAGGCACCTGGTCAGGAATTCCCTAATTACGTTAACGTGACGGTTTACGGAAAGGCAAAGCAGGTTACCTGCGACAAGGGGATCGATAAGGCAAAGGCACTGATCAAGGAGAAGCTTCCGAAATTTGAGCTTACGGAGGACAAGAGCATCTTTGTCGTTGAGCCGGAGCAGATCAAAATCTTCAATTCCGCAGCGGAGCTGGTTCAGGATAAGATACAGATCATCACTTTTTAGTTGAAACAAGTAAACGTAAATGATTGTGGAGGATATAAAGAATGGGTGATTTTATTGAACGCTCCAAGTTCTCTTGTGCGTTAGGTGGTGCGTTGTCAACGATCGCAGCCATCCCCAAAGCAGTTCCGATCGTACATGCGTCTGGTGGATGTGCAGCGGCCCTGTCTGGTACGTATAACCTTTCGGCAGGATATCGCGGCGTGGGTTACTGCGGCGGAAACATGATTCCGACGTCAAACATCTCTCAAAGCCACATTGTATTTGGCGGCGAAGAGAAATTGGTTGGCCAGATCGAATCAACGCTGAAGTATATCAAGGGTGACATTTACATTGTGGTTACGGGATGTCAGACGGAGATGATCGGCGATGATGCCGTGAGCATTGCTGCCAGATATCAGGACCGTAACGTGATCGGCGTCAGCGCGCCGGGATTTTTAGGTAATACGCTTCGCGGTTACGATGCAATCCTCAGTGCGCTAGTTAAGAATTTCATTGAGAAGAAAGAGGAAAAGGATGTAAGAACGATCAATCTGTTAGGCATCGTACCCGGACATGACGTGTTTTATCGTGGAAACATTGCCGCATTAACGGAGTTGCTTGGAAAGATTGGCGTTAAGGTGAACAGCTTTTTTGGGGATGCGGAAAGCGTTGAAAAGATCAAGGGATACGGAAATGCAAGCTTAAGTGTTGTTCTTTCAGAGGCGGCAGGACAGATCACGGCGAAGCAGTTTGAAACAACGCATGGCATACCCTACGTGACAACGGATCTGCCCATTGGTCCGAAAGCATCGGAAAGATTCCTTCGTTTGATCGCAGAGAAGCTAGGCATTGAAAAGGATGTCGTGGACGACGTTGTGGCAGCTGAAACAAAGTATTTTTATTCCTACCTGGAGCGTATCGTTGACGTCGCGGCAGACCTGGATTTCCAAAGATACGTTGTTGCCTTTACCGATAGCTACTACGCATTTCCGCTGATCGATTTTGTATCAGAAGAGCTGGGATGGATCCCGCATTTTGTCTCCATCAACGATCTGCATGACAAGAAAAAGCAGGAAGAGTACAGTAAGAAATTTGAAACGCTGACTTCCAAGACAAAGCCGCAGGTCATCTATGAGGACAAAGAAGGTTTGGCAAAGAAAAAGCTTAGGGCAAGCTGGCCATATAATAATAACCAGAAGTATTACAATGCCCTCAGTCCTCTCTATCTGATCGGCAGCGTGGTGGAGAGAGATCTCGCCAATGATTATGGAGCAGGTTTCCTTTCCGTGGCATTCCCCGTAAGTAACAGGGCGGTGCTGAATAAGGGATATGCAGGTTTTAGAGGAGCATTGTCACTGACGGAAGATCTTTTGTCCAATTTGGTAAGTGCAAGATAGAAAGGTGGGTAAAGACATGCCAGTAAAGTTGAACGAAAATTTAAAATACAATTATTTGGCTGCTGATGAACCACCCGTACGTGATGAGCGCGTCGGCGGCTGTATTGCATACTGTGGCACCTGTTCCTGCCTGCAGGGAGATTTTAAGAGCGGATGCGCGCAGGCGCAGAACAGAGTGTTCTCCCAAAGCGGAGGCTGTCAGCTGGGTTTGGCAGTAGGCATCATCAATTCCTTGACGAGAGCAGTGACGATCATTCATTCGCCCCTTGGCTGTTGTTCAGGTATGGCGGGCATGGCGGGCGTTCGTAATACAAGCAGAATTTCGAGAGGACTTCCCGCTGAGGAACAGGTATTCATTCATACGAACATGGATGAATTAGACGTTGTAAGCGGCGGTGTGGAGAAACTAAAGAGAGCCATTTTTTATGCGGAGGAGGAATATCATCCAGAGGTGATCTCCATTGTCAATGGTTGTGTTCCCGGCATCATCGGTGCTGACATTGACGCCGTGGTAAGGGAACTGGAACCACAGATCTCGGCGAGACTTGTGCCCATCCATTGTGAAGGCTTTAAGAGTCGTTTCGTATCTTCCGGTTATGATGCGGCGAATCACGGAATTTTGAGATATCTGATCAGGGATCCGCAGGAATATCCTCAGCTTACGGAAGAAAAGCAGATCAAATATGATTTCCAAAAGAAATATCGAACCAGCAGAACGGTTAATATATTCAACGTGGGTTCCAACAGTAACGGTGATGAAGTGGAACTTTCCAGATTGGTCAGCGCGTTGGGATTGATTCCCCGAGTGGTTCCGCTGAACTCCACGGTGGATGATCTGGATCATCTTGGTGAGGCGGCATTGAACGTCAGCATTTGTGCAACGCATGACGATTATCTCTTAGGACACCTGAAGGAGCGATATGGCACGGAATATCTGCTGGACGTTCTGCCCATAGGCATCAATTGCACGAATACCTGGATCAGAAAAATCGCAGCCCATTTCCATCTTGAAAATGAGGCGGAAAGATTGATCAAGCAGGAAAATGAAGAGCTCCTGGAGGCAATTGCACCCTTCGTGGAGCAACTCAAGGGAAAGAAGATCTTTGTCGGCGGAGGAGAAACCAGAATCCTGACAACGGCGGAATTCTATAAGAGCATTGGCATGGAGCTGGTAGGCGTGAAGGCGCACAACTTAGATCGATTTGTGGAAAACCTGCTTAATGACATTCAGGATCCCAACTTAACGATCGAAGTGGCGGCAGGACAACCTGCAGAGGAACTTAACACGCTTAATCGCTTAAAGCCCGACATCTATATTGGTCATGCGGGAGCAAACGGCTGGGTTACCAAGCTTGGCATACCGAACATTCCGTTATTTGGCGCTCCTATAAACTACATGGGATATTCAGGCGCATTTGAGCTCGCAAGACGCGCGGCGAGGGCTCTGAAGAATACGAATTTCTCAAAGAACATCAGCAGACACGTGGGTTATCCCCTGACGGAAGAATGGATGAAGCTTGATCCCAATGACAACATCATTCAGGGAGCCAGATTCTAAACGGCGTCTGAGAAAGGAAAATGAAATGGCACTTAGAATAGTTGACAATTTAACGGAACTAGTCGGCGAAACGCCCCTCCTTCGGCCACATAAGATCGAAGCACTGGCTGGATTAAAGGAGGATACGCGACTACTTCTGAAGCTGGAATACTTTAACCCCTTAAGCAGCATTAAGGATCGCATTGCGCTTGCAATGGTGGAGGATGCGGAAAAAAGGGGTATCCTAAACGAGAAATCCGTGATCATAGAGCCCACCAGCGGAAATACGGGCGTAGGACTGGCATTTGTCGCAGCGGCAAAGGGCTATCGGATTTTGATCACGATGCCTGATTCCATGAGCATTGAAAGACGCACCCTCCTGACCGCGCTTGGTGCGGAGTTGGTACTTACGCCTGGCGCACAGGGCATGAAGGGAGCGGTAAGAAAGGCGGAGGAATTACAGGTACAGATTCCCGGCGGCATTATCCTGCAGCAGTTTAACAATCCTGCGAACCCCGCCATCCATCAGACAAAGACCGCTGAGGAAATCTGGCAGGCAACGGAAGGCAAGGTTGACGTAGTCGTGGCTGGCGTAGGTACTGGCGGTACCATCACTGGCGTTGCAAGATACCTGAAGGAAAAGAATCCAAAGATCAAGATCGTCGCAGTAGAACCTTACGGATCCCCCGTACTTTCCGGCGGCGTGCCTGGACCGCATAAAATCCAGGGTATTGGAGCCGGATTTGTGCCTAAGGTATTCGACTTTAGCGTAGTTGATGAAATCTACAAGGTAAAGGATGAGCAGGCGTTTGACACTTCCAGAACGCTGGCAAGAGAAGAAGGACTCTTTGTCGGAATCTCTTCGGGAGCAGCTGCCTATGCAGCCGCACAGGTTGCAAGACGCACTGAAAACAAGGGCAAGACGGTGGTCGCCATTCTTCCGGACACTGGAGAACGCTATCTTTCCACGCCTTTGTGGACGGACATCCCGGTAGAAAAGAGCAAGTATTGGTATAGCATCAAACAGTAGGGAGGCATGCAGTTATGGCATCTTATCGCATTGCCGTGGGAACCTTGGACGGTCAAAACATTACGGAGCATTTTGGCCGATCCAAGGGGTTCCGGATCATTGAGATCGACCAGGACACGGATGAGGAAAAGAATATTGCAGACATAGAAGTGGTGCATTCCGAAGACTGCAGTCACGGACATGATCAGGCAATGCTCGAAGAGAAAATCCAGGCCTTGCTTGACTTTCGCGTGACGGCCATTTTGGTTGCACAGATTGGGCCGGGATCGGAGCGCCTAGTCACGAAAAACGGCATTCAGGTGCTTGTGGCTGAGGGCGAATTGGCGAAAGCCATGGAACGGATCAAGAAATATTTTAAGAGACATCATTTTGACAACTGACAGAGGTAACACAATGAAGGTAGCAGTGGCCAGCAGCGACGGGATCATGGTAAATCAGCATTTCGGACGCGCGGATTCTTTTTACGTATATGAGATCCTAAATGGCGTTAGGTTCCTTGAAAAGCGCAGGGGAGTACCTTTTTGCCACGGAGGAACGCATGATGACGGAGAGCTTTTGGATGCCGTCACGCTGCTTGGAGACTGCGCATTGGTTTTTGTACTGGATATCGGATGGGGAGCGGAGGAGGCTCTTGCAAAGCAAGGGATCAAGGCCGTCGTAAGCAGGGGCTTTATTGAAGAGGTTCTTGAAGGATGCGATGACTTACGACTCCATCCGAAAGAATGTATTGTATAACGCGGAAGAAAGAAGGACGAGCCATGCCAAATGGAATCATTCAAGAACACGTCAGAGCAAATCATCCATGCTTTGGTCATGCCAGAAACAAGGGGCGCATTCATTTGCCCGTCTGTCCGGCATGTAACATTGAATGTAATTTTTGCGACAGAAAAATAAATACATATGAGGACAGGCCAGGCGTGACCGGAGAACTTCTTTCACCGCAAGAAGCATTGGATGCACTTGCCAGGGCTTTGGAGATTTGCCCGGACATAACCGTTGCCGGGATCGCCGGACCCGGGGATACCCTTGCGACGGACGGAGCCGTAAATACCTTTCGGCTGGTCAAGGAGCATTATCCGGGCATCCTTAAGTGCATGAGTACCAATGGGTTGCTTTTGAAGGAAAGGGCGCAGGAACTGATCGACTTGGGAATCGATACTTTGACCGTGACCGTGAATGCCGTAGACCCGGTCATTCAGGCAAAGATCATCTCCGGAATTTACTATCACGGAAAGAGATACGAAGGCGAGGAAGCAGCGAAAATCCTGATAGAGAATCAGCTGGCTGGGATCCGCGCGATGTCCGAGGCTGGAGTGACCGTGAAGGTGAACACGGTACTGATCATGGAGATCAACAGAAACCACGTCAGGGACATCGCCAAGGCCGTCAGTGAGGCGGGAGCCACCATGTATAATATCATTCCGCTGATCCCGCAGCATAAATTCAAGGATTTTCAGGAGCCAACTTGTCCTGACATAGACGGTGCCAGAAGGGAAGCGGAAGAGTTTATTGACGTGTTTCGGCATTGTCAAAGATGCCGTGCGGACGCCGTCGGCATACCGGGACAAAAAGACTACGGTGACCAGATTTACCTAAAACGACTGAATTCAAAAGAAACTTTTTCACATGGTTAAACCATGCACAAAATAAGGAAACGGAGAGAAAAAGAAATGGCAGAGAAAGAAACAAGACAAATTGCAATTTATGGAAAGGGAGGCATTGGAAAGTCAACGACGACGCAAAACCTGACGGCCAGCTTGGCTGAGATGGGGAAAAAAGTATTCGTCGTTGGATGTGATCCCAAGGCAGATTCTACGAGACTGCTTCTTGGAGGCCTGCATCAAAAGACCACGCTGGACACCCTGCGTGAAAAGGGTGAGAACGTGGAGCTTGACGACATCATGAAAATCGGTTTCAAGGGAACCAAGTGCGTTGAGTCCGGCGGACCGGAACCTGGCGTTGGATGCGCTGGGCGCGGCATTATCACGGCAGTGGGCCTGTTGGAGCAATTGGGCGCATTTACGGAGGATTTGGACTACGTATTTTATGACGTATTGGGCGATGTTGTATGTGGCGGTTTTGCCATGCCCATTCGTGAAGGTAAGGCAAAGGAGATTTACATTGTGGCCAGCGGTGAGATGATGTCTCTTTATGCAGCAAACAATATCTCAAAAGGCATTCAGAAATATGCAAAGACCGGTGGCGTGCGACTGGGCGGAATCATCTGTAACAGCCGACTTGTCGACCGAGAAGAAGAGCTTCTTCGCGCTTTCGCAAAGGAATTGAACACGCAGCTGATTTACTTCGTTCCCAGAGACAACATCGTTCAGCATGCGGAGATTCGCAGAAAGACCGTGATCGAATACAGACCGGATGCCAAGCAGGCAAACGAGTATAGGGGTTTGGCCCAGGCCATTGAGCAGAATACCCTGTTTACGATCCCTACGCCCATGACCCAGGAGCGGCTGGAGGAGATCCTTGTGGAATACGGTCTGATGGATGACTTAAAGGATGATTATCGCATCTAAGCATCAGCAGTCTGACGAATGCCATGTCTTTAGGATATGGCATTTTTTCGTGGGAAAGATTTTGAAAATTATTTTGTCTTTTCCAAGAAAAAAATTAGCGTTTATGAGAATTTTTCCCTACGCCGTTAGGAAATTTTGATGATGGCCCTTATTTGTTGACGGCCTTCAGAAAATACCGTATAAAGGTTTCAATCAAAGAAACACGCAGTCAAAAACAATGGAAAAAAGGAGAGCAAACCATGAGTAAAGCATCGGCGTTGACCATACGGGAGAAGGAAGTAGGGACGCATCGCAAAGTCGATTTTCAGGTGCGGACAATCCTGCCAATCTTTGGCGTATCGATCGCACTTGCAACGGATGCACTGATCCCGGCACATGCGAACCTAAAATATGCGAATCTGCCGCACTACAGATATTTTTTGTACGGAGCGCTCGGCGTAACCTTGCTGTTGGCGCTCGTCGCCTTGTTATCGGAAAAGCTGAGAGAGAAGTATAGTTACCGGGGCGCATTCATAGGCGGTACTTTTTTATTCCTTACGCTCTTGAACTTGATCACGGCAAAGTGGTTATTGTTACCGCAACTATACTTCCCAAGCATTGCAAGGATTTTCAACGTCTTTTTTGAAGACAGTAAATTGATCCTAACTTGCATCGAAAGCTCATTGCTTTTGCTGGTCAAGGGAATCCTGATCGGTTTTATCATTGGCCTGTCCTGCGGGATCGCGGTTGGCTGGAGCAAGAAGGCGAATTACTGGATTTATCCGCTGATCCGGATCCTGGGACCGATTCCTTCCTCTACTTGGACGCCACTGGCACTTGTGGTATTTCCTACCGCAAAGGGAGCAGCCATATTCCTGATCGCTTTTGGCGTATGGTTCCAGATCACGATCCTTACCGCTTCCGGAATTCAGAGCGTTAAGAAGGCATATTTCGAGGTGGCTTCGACACTTGGCGCAAATGATCTTCAGAACCTGTTTAAGATCGCCGTGCCGGCCGCTTCGCCTTCCATCTTCTTGGGATTCTTTAATGCGACATGTTCATCGTTTGTTGCGCTTATGGCAGCTGAAATGATCGGTTGCAAATCGGGCCTTGGATGGTACGTCAATTGGCAAAAGACAATGCTGTCGTATCCAAACGTGTATGCAGGACTAATCGTTGTCGCTGTATTCTGTTACCTCTTGGTGACGTTGCAGTTTAAGGTAAGAGATCGCTTACTATCATGGCAGGAGGGTGTTGTAAAGTGGTAGAGAACGTAAAGACGGGAGCCATTTCGGCGAAGAACGTAAGAAAAGAATTTACGGATCCCAATGGGGATACGGTAGTCGCCTTAGAAAGAGTGGACGTGGACATCAAACCAGGAGAGTTCATCTGCCTGATCGGGCCGTCGGGATGCGGAAAATCAACGTTGCTGCGGCTCATCGCGGGACTGACGGAGCCAACGGAAGGCAATCTTTATTTGGATGGTACGGAGATCAAAAAACCCAGTTACGAACGCGGATTGGTTTTTCAGGATCCAACGTTGTTCCCATGGCTCAATATTTATGAAAACGTTGCCTTTGGTCTGAAGACCAGACACGTTTTCAAGGACAAAAAGAAGGATGTGGAAGAATTCATCAAGCTAGTGAAGCTGGAAGGCTTTGAAAAGTCGCTGCCGCATCATCTCTCTGGCGGAATGGCGCAAAGGGCAGGACTGGCAAGGGCGTTGGTGAATCATCCGAAGGTATTGCTTTTGGATGAACCCTTTGGCGCATTGGACGCATTTACGCGCATGAACATGCAGGATGAATTACTTCGGATATGGAAAGAGCGCGGAACGACCATGATCATGGTGACGCATGACGTGGATGAGGCAGTTTATCTAAGTGACAGGATTTTTGTCATGACGCCAAGACCCGCAAAGATAGAGGCCATTGTTAACGTGGAAATCGGACGGAATGAAACCTATGGTCGAAAGAGAGACAGCGGTGACTTCCTGAATCTGCGATCCAAGATCCTTAGAATTTTGGATTACACGGGTAAGGCTGCAGAGATTGAATATACGATTTAGCAAAAATTGGCGAGAGGAGAAAAGACAATGAAAAACAAAAAACTATGGAGATTGGCTGGCCTGGTGATGGCAGCGGCAGTGACCGTGATGGCGGGATGCGGCAATGATGGAGAGAAAAAGGAAGGACAGACGGGAACGAAGGAAAATCAAAACACGGTCCTTTCTGGTGCCGTAACTTACGAGAATTATGATCTGGATGCAGAGTTCGCGAAGGAGACTGGAAATGGAGAACCCATACGCGTTGTTTCCACCTTTGAAGGAACCTGTCAGGTGCAGAGCCAAATCGCTTATCTTCTGGGATTCTATGAAGCGGAGGGCCTGAAGGAAGGAATCGATTACGAATACGTTGATGCAGGCGGTGAAACGGGTGCGGTACTGCTCTCTACGGGCAAGGCTGACGTGGCGATCGGACTGATCTCAGGTATGCTGCAGCCGCTAGACAACGGCTTGGAGGCGAAAGCAATCTCCGGTCTTCATACGGGTTGTATCACGCTGGTAACGCGGGGAGACAGCGACATTCAAAGCGTTAAGGATTTAAAGGGAAAAACCATTGGCGTAAGAGCCCTGTCGGGTTCCGAACATATTGCAACGCTTCGCGCTTTGGGATATGAGGGATTTTCGGGAGATGACGTAGAGTTTGTCGTATATGATGCAGATTCGATCCAGCAGGCACTGTTAAATGGCGCCGTGGATGCCATTGGACTAGGCGATTACAAGGCGGCCATCATGGTGAGGGAGGAAGGTGCAAAGATCATCTTTGACACTACAAAGGATGAGCGGTTAAAGGACGAGAACTGTTGCGTTCTCTATGCAAGCAATTCTGCGATTGGCAGAAAACCGGCAACTCTGGCAAAGATGGTCACGGCGATTCAGAAAGCATCCGTTTGGATTGAAGACAATCCGGAATTGGCTGCACAGATTCAGGCGGCACAAGGCTATACCGTGGGTGACGTAGCCGTGAATACGGAGCTTTTGAAAACTTATCAGTTCCCTACGTCCTTAACGCTGTTAAAAGAGGCCGTATATCGCAATTTCGATGATGCTAAGCAAATTGGACTGTTGAAAGAGGATACGGATAAGGATGTTTTGGCGGAGAGCAGCTATCTGTTTTTGCCTGGCGTTGCGAACGGACTGGATATTACCGAGATCACGCCGCCCAAGGATCCACAGCAGTTCCTGAATGCGAAGGAATAAAAAAGAACAGTTTTAGAGGAGGCAGAGAAATGAAATTAAGTAAAAACGGCATATTGTCAGGCATCATATTTCTTGTTTTGGGTTTGTTAACTGCCATAGGCCCGCACACGATCTTTGCAGTGTGCGCGCCTATGGAGAAAGGATTCATGAAGTGCCACTGGACTGCGCAGGCACAGAGCGGTATTGGAGGAGGCATTGCTCTTTTGGGCATAGTATTGCTGTTCCTTTCCTCTGAGAAGATTCGGATCGGCATTCAGATCGCCATACTGACAATCTTTGTGCAGGGACTTTTGATCACGAATTGGCTCATCGGCGTATGCGGCGGAGAACACATGAAGTGCCATTCGTTGACAAAGCCGGCGTTGAATGTAATTGCGGTTGCGGGGATCGCTTTTGGGATCGTAAATCTGATCTGGCTTTTGAGGAGAAAGGAGCAGGTCTAAATGAAGGAGCATAGGCTGTCTCCCTTTCAACTTGCAATCAGGAACTTAAGACGCGGAATAACGCGTACGACGGGATTGGTCATTCTTGCCACGTTGTTGTCGGCGGTAGTCTTTGGCGGAAGCATACTTACGTTTTGTCTTCAAAACGGCCTGAAAAACATGAAGGAGCGGCTTGGCGCTGACATTATGGTCGTTCCGGTAGAGAATCAGTCAGAACTAGAGGCCATTTTGCTGAAAGGGGAGCCAAGCTGCTTTTATTTCAAGAAATCGCTGGAAGAAAAAGTCAAAAACCTAAAAGGCGTGGAAAAGTGTACTTCGCAATTCTTCCTGACGTCACTTGACGCGGAATGTTGTGACGCGAGGGTGCAGCTGATCGGTTTTGATCCTGATACGGACTTTTCCGTACAACCTTGGATCCAAAAGACATACAAAGAAAGACTTTCAGACGGGGCCGTGATCATCGGAAGCGACATCCACTTAGAACAGGGTAAGAAATTAAAGTTATTTGACATGGAATACGACGTCGCCGCCAAACTCGATAAGACGGGGACGGGACTTGACCAAGCAGTTTATGCCACGACGGACACCATAAAGAAGATGTATGAAGCGGCGTATGCAAAGGGACAGCGTTTTTTGGAGGAAGCAGATCCAGATTTTTATGTTTCGAGCATTTTGATACGAGTAGAGGAAGGGTTTGACGTAAAGGAACTTGTGAAAAGTATTCGAAAGGAATTGGGTGGCGTGCAGGTCGTTGAGTCTCAAAGCATGATCACTGGGACGGCGGAAAACATGAAGCAGGTTGCACTGTTTTTGTATCTGTTCTCAGGGCTGTTTCTCATGACAGCGATCATAGCGCTTGGGCTGGCATTTGTTCTTTCGGCGAACGAGAGAAAAAGGGAATTTGCCATCCTTAGAACATTGGGAGCCACCAGGAAAAAACTAGCTGGGATCATTCTTTGGGAAGCGGGACTGATCTCCTTGATCGGAGGAATCATCGGCATCGTGATCGCTGCCATGATCGTATTTCCGTTTCATGTTTATCTGGGAGACAAGCTGGGAATGCCATACGTGTTGCCGCCTTTGGCGCAAATCCTTGGCACGGGCGTTGTGACGCTGTTGGTGGCAGTGATGATCGGACCGCTTGCGGCGGTAACGGCGGCAATAAAGATCAGCCACGCGGAGACATACCTGATCATGAGGGAAGGAAATTAGCATGCTGGAAATTGAAAATCTGGGAAAGAGATACGGACGGGATGAAAATGAAAGATGGGCGCTTAAGAATGTTCAACTGACCGTGGAAGCAGGTGAATTTATCAGTATTATCGGACGGTCCGGAAGCGGAAAAAGCACTTTACTGAATCTCATCGCAGGTTTGCTAAAGCCAACCATAGGCGAGATTTATTTTCAGGGGAATGCCATCTTGAATCTGAATGACAAGGATGCCTCGCAGTTACGGAATACAAAGATCGGTTACGTTATGCAAGGGTATGGCGCACTCGATCATTTGACCGTTTTGGAAAACCTGTGCCTGCCATTTTGGCTCTTCCCCAGAAAGGGAGAGCCAAGAAAACGGGCGGAGCAATTGCTGAAACAGGTGGGGCTACTGGAATATGCAGATACCTATCCGACAAAGCTTTCAGGAGGAGAATTAAAGCGCGTGGCGATCGCGAGAGCTTTGATGAATGAACCGGCGCTTCTTTTGGCGGACGAACCTACGGGTGATCTTGATGAAAGCAATACAAAGAATATTCTGGCGTTATTTCGAGACATTGCGGATCAGGGTACTTCCGTTTTGATGGTGACGCATGAAATGGATGCTCTCAGTTACGGTGACAAAGTTTACCGCATGGAAGCAGGACAGTTAATTAAATAGTATTGGACGGTGTGGCCGCAGGAAAGGCATAGGTTTGCAAAACTGAAGTTGTTGGTTCGAATCCAACCACCGTTGCGAGATAGGCGTTGGGCGTTGGGCGAAAGCTTAACGCCTATTGACTTGGTAGGCTAAAGGATGATAAGATGATCTGAAGAATCATAAGATGAAAGAGGATGGGCAAATGATCACTAGAGACGAGGCGTTTACGTTATTAAAAGAATACAACAAAGACCCGTTTCATCTGCAGCATGCACTGACTGTGGAGGCTGTCATGAAATGGTATGCAAATGAGCTGGGCTACGAGGAGGAAGCGGAGCATTGGGGCATTGTTGGACTCCTTCATGACATTGATTTTGAACTTTATCCGGAGGAGCATTGCATAAAGGCGCCGGAGCTTTTGCGCAAAGGCGGCGTGAGCGAAGACATCATCCATTCCGTGTGCTCCCATGGATATGGCATTACGGTTCCCTGCGGCGTGACGATCGACGTGGAACCAGTGCATGAAATGGAAAAGGTACTTTTTGCGGCAGATGAACTGACGGGACTCATTTGGGCAGCAGCGCTGATGCGGCCGTCAAAGAGCACAAAGGACATGGAACTGAAATCCTTGAAGAAGAAATATAAGAGCAAGGGCTTTGCGGCTGGATGTTCCAGAGAGGTGATCGAGCGCGGTGCGGAGCAGCTCGGTTGGGAGCTGGACAAACTCCTTGAGATGACGCTTCGGGCCATGGCAGCAACCGAGGATGTCATAAACGAAGAATTATAAATAGTTTAGATTGTGTTTTATTGTCACTTTTAGGAAGGTAGATGCTATAAAATGCAGACGATCACAAAACAGCAGGCTAGACGTTTCATTTTGGCAAAACAAGGGTTAATAGGCGCCTATCGGTTTTGCGGTAAATCAGGTGCATATGATTTCGTTCGTCAGGCAGGATGTATCCAATATGATCCCGTTGACGTATGTGGGAAAAATGCGGAACTTACGCTTCAGTCAAGAGTCAAGGGGTTCTCAAAATCTATGCTTCAGGAACTCTTATACGAAGACCGGAAGTTGGTCGATTATGCCGATAAGGAACTCTCCATATGGCCGTCGGAAGACTGGCCTTATTTCTCTTCCTACAGGGAACGAAGTTTAGAACTGGGCAAAACATTTCAAGGCTTAAAGGAGATGGAGAAAAAGGCACTTTCTTACATCGGGGAGAATGGCCCTGTGTCAAGTGATATGCTTCCAGTCGAAGGTGAGATCTTTTGGCATTCCTCTATGCATTGGAGTGGTAACTGGCAAAAGAAATCCCAGGCGGCTCGTTCCGTGTTGGAACAACTTTATACGGACGGGAAATTGATCATCCATCATAAAAAGGGAAGCAGGAAGTATTACGATCTTGCGGAAAGACACTTGCCAGAGTCGGTTTTAATGGCGAAGAATCCATGCAAAGGAGAAAATGAGTTTAAGACATGGCGTGTGCTTCGCAGGATAGGCGCAGTTGGTCTTCTTTGGGATAAAAACAGTACGGCATTTCTAGGGATAGACATCAATGCAGAAGAACGAAAAAAGATATTGGATTCGCTGTCATCACAAGGAAAGATACGGCCCGTGACGGTTCAGGGGATCAGGCAGACATTCTACTATCGCTCTGAAGATGAGCCACTGATGAAGGCAGTCCTTGAAGGAGAGGCAGATCTAAAGCCGCGGATGTCGTTCATTGCACCATTGGATCCACTAATGTGGGATAAATCGCTGATCAGTGCACTGTGGGATTATCAATATTCCTGGGAGATATACACGCCTGCCGTTAAGCGTAAATATGGTTATTATACGCTTCCAATTCTCTATGGGGACCGTTTTGTCGGAAGAATTGAGGTTGTGCCAGATCGCAAAAATAGAATTCTAGTAGTTAAAGGCCTTTGGTGGGAAGCAGGAGTGAGGCAGACAAAAAAGCTTCAAAAAGCCTTGGACCAGACGCTCAATCGTTTCGCAAAGTTCAATGACTGTGACGGTGTTTCCGCAAGCCAATTGTTGGAGCAATTCGATTTTCGAACCATAAAACAAGAGGAGGCGGATGAGGCTGCTGAAATAGAACGCAACTGCTTTCCGCCGCAGGAAGCATGCACTCCGCAACGCATGAAGGCGCGTATTGGCGTGGCGGCGGATCTGTTTTTGGTGGCAATCGACAGGGAAAGCGGAAAGATGGCCGGCTTTGTAAATGGGATCGCCACGGATGAGACAAAACTGAGAGATGAGTTTTTTGTGGACGCTGGGCTGCATGATCCCAATGGGAAGAACATCATGATCCTGGGAGTCGACATGTTGCCACAGTACAGGGGACGAGGGCTGGCGAGAGAACTGGTATCTCGATATTGCACGAGGGAATTGGAGAGGAGCAGGGAAAAACTGGTTCTGACGTGCCTTTCTGATAAGGTGGCGATGTACGAGAAATTTGGGTTTCAAGATCTAGGAGATTCCATGTCACAGTGGGGAGGGGAAAAGTGGCATGAGATGAACAGAGTTCTTCGTTAGTATATTCTGTATTGACGCGTTGGCAAGGGTGTGATATATTGAACATAGAAAGAGCGCCTGCTGGTAACAGGCGCCCGGCGTAATCAAGAAAACGGTTCGCCAAAGTGATTATGTTAAATCAAAGAAGCAGCATACCTTGGTTGGGGCGGCTGCTTTTTTGATTGCTACTTATTGTCGTTATCCCGATGCATCGAAACCAGGGTTACCACAATGGAGGTAACCGTTACGACGATCGAGATGACCGTAAGAACAGTCATATGTACATTCGTACCCTTTCATTAGATTTCCCACCTCCTTTGCAAATGAAAAGAAATGGTTAGTATGTAACGAAAGGCGAACCGCTTTCCCGTTTGTGATTACGTTAAGAGTAGTATATCATGACAATGTGGGAATGACAAATTAAAAATATATAAAATATACAGATGGTATATAGAAGGGAGTGGGGTAACAACCGCTGCGCGGTGCCATTCGCATGCCTCTTCGAGGCAAGCTTGCATCCGCTACGCGGTGCCCAACCGCCAAATGCTTCGCATTCGTCGGTTGTCGCGCTGTCGCGCTATGCATCCAGTCCGAAATGTGTCCGCTTGTGAGCAAGCTCCCAGCGGACAATTTCGTCCTGTCTGCGCACCGCTCGTAGAAACGCGCAAATCGAACCCGCGAGTCGCTCTTCTCTAAATCGTCTCGCGTTTTCTCATGCAAAAAGGGCATCCATAAAGGATGCCCTTTTTACATGAGAAGAGCGCGAGACGGGAATCGAACCCGCGACCCCCTCCTTGGCAAGGAGGTGCTCCACCGCTGAGCCACTCGCGCATGTCGTAACTGACAAAGAGTAATATACTATACTTTCTCGCAAATGTCAACACTTTAGTTTTACTTCTTTTTACAAAATTGTATACACAATTCCCACTAGACGGGAGAGGGCGAAATTGGTATAATAAAATTGGTATTTTGCATATACAAACAAGGAGGTTTGTGCATGAGGCTTGAGTTTATCGGTGCAGATCACGAGGTGACGGGTAGCTGTCATTATCTGGAGGTTGCCGGAAAAAACATTTTAGTGGATTATGGCATGGAGCAGGGGGCGAACGTATTTGATAACGTAAGTCTCCCCGTGGAAGAAGCAAGGATCGATTACGTATTTTTGACGCACGCGCACGTGGATCACTCGGGAATGCTGCCGCTTCTTTATGCGAAAGGCTTTCGCGGGCACGTATATATGACCGATGCTACGGCAGATCTGTGTAGCATCATGCTTCGTGACTGTGCGCACATTCAAATGATGGAGGCCGAGTGGAAGAACCGCAAGGCAAAGCGAAGCGACTCCGTGGAGGCCGTGGAGCCCATATATACCATGGAAGACGCGCAGGGGCTGATCAAGCGTATCGTGCCTTGTCATTATGACACGGAGATCCAGGTCTGCGACGAGGTGAAGATCCGCTTCACTGACATCGGGCATCTGCTTGGTTCCGCCAGCATCGAAGTTTGGCTGACGGAGGAGGGAAAGACGAAGAAGATCGTCTTTTCCGGAGATATTGGTAACAAGAATCAGCCGCTCATCCGCAATCCGATCTATACGAAGTCGGCGGATTTTGTGGTGATGGAGTCCACTTACGGCGATCGCACGCATCCCGTGAATCAGGTGGACTACAAGGGCGAGCTGACAAAGATATTGAAGGATACCTTTGACCGCGGCGGTAACGTTGTCATTCCTTCCTTTGCCGTGGGGCGCACGCAAGAGCTCCTTTTCTTCCTGCGCAAGATCAAGGTGGAGCGCCTTGTGGAAGGGCATGAGGACTTCCAGGTGTTCGTGGATTCGCCGCTGGCGGTGGAGGCCACGGAAATCTTCCAGGAAAACCGCATGGAATGCTTTGACGGCGAGGCCATGGAGCTTGTGAAGGAAGGGATCAATCCCATTGCATTCGCGGGCCTGAAGCTCTCGATCACGAGTGAGGAATCCAAGGCGATCAACTTTGACGAAAAGCCGAAGGTGATCATTTCGGCCTCCGGCATGTGCGAGGCAGGCCGTATCAGGCATCATCTAAAGCATAATCTGTGGCGCAAGGAATGCACCATTTTGTTCGTAGGTTATCAGGCGATCGGCACCCTTGGCCGCAGCATCATCGAGGGCGCAAAAGAGGTGAAGCTTTTTGGCGAGCCGATCCAGGTGAATGCGAAGATCGTTTCGCTGGCCGGCATGAGCGGTCACGCCGACAAGAATGGCCTGATCGAGTGGCTTTCCGCCTTTGAGGAAAAGCCAAAGAAGGTTTTCGTCGTGCACGGCGAGGATCAGACCTGTATGAATTTTGTGGAGTGCCTGAAGATCGAGCATGGCCAGAGGGCATATGCGCCCTACAGCGGCACGGTGTTCAATCTGCTTTCAAATCAGTTCGAATATGAAGCCGAGCCTATGCCCGCGAAGAAGAAGCAGAAGGTTGCAAGTGGCGTCTTTGCAAGGCTTTTGGCATCTGCGCAGCGCTTGCTCGCTTTGGTACAAAAGAGCGATGGCATGGCGAACAAGGATATGGCGAAGTTCGCAGACCAGATCAACTCACTATGTGATAAGTGGGAATAGGTCCGATAAATGCAACGCATTTTTCGGATCCTGGGCATTTTGATTCTCAACCACCGGTTGAGAAAAACTAAAATTCGCGCCGATTGTGCGCATGCGAAGAATGAGATATGCTGATCATGTAAGAAGTCTCCTTGCAAGGAAATAGAAGTACACGAAAATTGCGAGGGCGCCGCAAAACCGGTGTTGCGGTGAAGAAGCAATTTAATAACATGAAAAATACGGAGGAGAAATCAGATGAACATGATCGGTGAGAACATTAAAAAGCTTCGCAAGGCGAAGGGAATGACGCAGGAGGAATTGGCAGAGGCAGTAAACGTTTCCTATCAGGCAGTGAGCAAGTGGGAAAACGGTGGCTCTCCGGATCTGGAGATGCTTCCCATCCTGGCCAACACCTTCGGCGTGACCATCGACGAATTGATGGGATTCAAGTTAAATGCATATACGAACAAGGAAAAATTCATCCGGCTGATGGCGGATGCGGGCGTGTTAAAGCGCGGGCACTTTGACCTGCACGGGTTTGACGCAGATTACTACGTCGACTCGGAGCACTTTACCACGAACATTCATCTCGCGAAGCTGGGTGAATTCTTTGCGGACTTGATCATGGAAGAGCATCTGGAATTCGACTGCATCGTCGGCATGGCCTACCATGGGATCAGCTTTGCGGCAGCGACTGCGATGGCGCTGGCGAGCAAGTACGGCGTGACGGTGAACTACTGTCATGACAGGAAGGTGCCGGACAGCAGGGGGCGGATTCTTTGCGGACACACCTTGGAGGACGGCGAGCGCATCGTCGTCGTGGATGATCTGATCAACAGCGGCAAGACAGTGACCGAAAGGATTGAGAGGCTTCGCGAGCTTGCAGACGTGAAGGTGGCCGCGGTGGTGGCGATCGTCGACCGATATGAGAAGGGCATGGAGAGCGTTCATGACAGTGGGGCCAAGCTTCTGGCGGAGAAATATGGCGCGAAGATCCTGACGGTGGTCAGCGGCGACGACATCACCCGCGCCATCGGGCAAGGGATCGTATAAGCCGCGACAGACACCAATACTACCGCCTGGCGGGCAAAACCGGCCAGCAAGCCGTAGTGACTAGGCAAGATAGTACTGCCTGAGAGCAACAATAAAGCTCCAGGCAGTATTAGCGGTCAAGAGAGCATCAACTACAAGAATTGTTTTGATAAATCAAGAGAACGGGGAGAGGAACATGAGTTACGCAGACACAATCTTTATCAACATGTGTAAGGACATTTTGGAGAATGGGACGAGTACGGAAGGGGAGAAGGTCCGCCCGCACTGGCCCGACGGCGCGAGCGCATATACGATCAAGAAATTCGGCGTGGTGAATCGCTATGACCTGACCAAGGAGTTTCCCATCATGACGCTTCGCAGGACCGCGCTGAAGTCCGCGACGGACGAAATCCTTTGGATCTGGCAGCAGAAGTCCAACAACATTCATGATCTGCACAGTCACATCTGGGACGAATGGGCGGATGCGGACGGCTCCATCGGCAAGGCCTATGGCTATCAGCTCGGCGTGAAGCATCAGTACAAGGAAGGGATGATGGATCAGGTGGACCGCGTGCTTTTTGACCTGAAAAACAATCCCTTCAGTCGCCGCATCATGACGAACATCTACGTGCACCAGGACCTGCATGAGATGAATTTGTATCCTTGCGCCTACAGCATGACCTTCAACGTGACGCAAAAGCCCGGCGCGGACAGGCTGACGCTGAATGCGATTCTGAATCAGCGCTCGCAGGACGTGCTTGCGGCAAACAACTGGAACGTGGTACAATATGCAGTGTTATTGCATATGATCGCGCAGGTGAGTAACATGGAGGCGGGAGAGCTTGTACACGTCATTGCGGACGCGCACATTTACGACCGCCACGTGCCGATCATCAAGGAACTGATCGCGCGCGAGCCTTATCCGGCGCCGAAATTCTGGATTAACCCGGAAGTAAAGGACTTTTACAAGTTCACGCGCGACGACGTCAAGGTGGAAAACTACGTCACCGGCGAGCAGATCAAGGATATTCCGATAGCCATATGAAGCGCTCAAGGGAAAACCAAGCGGCGCCGAAGGCGACATTTGGTTTTCCTGGCGCTTCAACCTGAAACAAGGCTGCGAAGCAGCCGGAGAAGCCGCGAAGCGGCGAGTTTCAGGTTTGGCTCAATTGGAAACCAAAGAAACCAAGCGGCGCCGAAGGCGACATATATAGGGGGGGACACAAATCATGTACGAGGACAATTACGAGAACATCTTACACAAGAACGACAAAGCGCAGGAAGAAGCCGAAGCGCTCAATGAGGTTCAAGAGCGTTGCTTTTTCCTTGGCGAAAAGATCAAGGGCATCTTTTGGTGCGAACTGATCGCGGGGATCGCATATGCAATCCTTAAAGCCATCATGGACAATGTCTCAATTTATGGTATGAAGGGAGCCCCGCTTTGGCAGACGGCTCCAATCCCGATCGCACTCGCTGCAGTCGTGGCCATATGCTATGTTTTTACTTGTATTTTCATGATCTTGATGGGGAAGTATTATGATTCCTTCCTGAAAGCGGGCGTATTATATGCCATAGCCAATGCGTTGGACATCGTTGAAGAATTCACTACAGGGGGTATTTCCACGATTCTTTCCTTGGTGGCCGCAGTTCTGGCCATCATGCAAATGTATTATTTTATTAACGGCATGACTTCCATGCTGACCGGCATTGACATTGACCTGCAAGACAAGTGGGAAGTTTATTGGAAGGCTTTTTGGATCTTGTTTGGTGCATTCATTGTCTGCACGATGCTTTTATTCATTCCCGGGATCAATGTCATCGCGGCCATCCTTTTGCTTATAGTGACCATTGCCATGTTTGGCTTTGAAATCTGGCGCTTCGTGCTCCTTTGGAAGTCGTCGGGAAGCATGATCGGATATGCGAATTATTACGAATCAAGAGTTTGATCCGGAGGAAGAAGATGAACCTGATCGTAGCCGTAGATAACAACTGGGCCATTGGCAACAAGAACAAGCTTCTTGTGTCGATCCCAAATGACATGAAGCATTTCCGGGAGGAGACCACGGGAAAGGTTGTGGTGCTTGGGCGCAAGACACTCGAGACATTCCCGCAGGGGCAGCCCCTGAAGAACCGCACCAACATTGTGCTCTCGAGGAATGAAAAGCATGAGGTCAAGGGTGCCATCACGGTACATTCCCTGGAAGAACTTCTGGAAGAACTTAAGAAATATGACGATGAAGACATTTACGTGGTCGGCGGAGACAGCGTTTACAAGCAGCTCTTGCCATATTGCAACGTTGCGCACGTAACGAAGATCGACCATGAATTTGAGGCGGACACGTACTTCCCGGATCTGGATGCGGATCCTGCCTGGGAGATCACCGCTGACAGCGATGAGCAGACTTATTTCGACCTGCCCTATCAGTTTTTGAAATACGAGAGGAAATAAGCAATGCTGTTCAATTCGACGGAATTTCTGTTCTTTTTTCCCATAGTGCTTTTAGCATATCTTGCGATGCCAAAGAAAGCCAGGATCCCCTGGCTTTTGCTCGCAAGCTATTTTTTTTATGGGTGCTGGAATTATAAGTATCTGGCGCTCATTCTGTTCACGACGGCTGTCACTTATGTCGTGGGGCTTCTTTTGGGAAAGGCGAAGTCTTCGCGAGGCAAAAAGTGGATCCTCGGCGTCGGGATCGTGTCAAATTTTCTGGTGCTGGTCTTTTTCAAATATCTGGATTTTTTGTTTGTCAATCTAAGTCGACTTTTGCAGCTCGTCCACGTAAATCCGGTGGCAAATCCCTTTGATTTCCTGCTTCCAGTCGGGATTTCCTTCTTTACCTTTCAGGCGGTGGGATATGCGATCGATGTTTATCGCGGCGACATTCCCGCCGAAAAGAATTTCCTTCAGTATGCCCTTTTCGTCAGTTTCTTCCCGCAGCTGGTGGCAGGCCCGATCGAGAGAAGCAAGAATCTGCTCGGCCAGATAAAGGAGCTTCGGGAAAAGAGGCTATGGGATAAGGATGGCCTGATCTCAGGCCTTGGCATGATGCTTTGGGGCCTTTTCATGAAGATGGTGATCGCTGACAGAGTGGCCATTTTTGTGGATGAAGTGTATGCGAATGCATATGCTGCCGGCACCGTCGAAAGAATTGCGGCTGCCATCGGTTTTTCCTTTCAGATCTATGCAGATTTCGCGGGCTATTCCGCCGTTGCGATCGGTGCTGCCAGAATGCTTGGCATTCACCTGATGGAAAACTTTAACACGCCTTGTTTTGCGATGTCTATCGCCGAGTTTTGGAGAAGATGGCACATCTCCCTGAGCACCTGGTTTCGCGATTACGTTTACATTCCCTTGGGAGGCAATCGCAAGGGCAGGCTTCGTAAGTATGTCAATCTGATGATCACCTTTTTGCTCAGTGGTTTTTGGCACGGCGCTGCCTGGAAATTCATCCTTTGGGGCGGTCTGCACGGTGTCTATCAGATTGTCGGCGAACTGACGACGCCGATCCGAAAAAAGGTCAACTCCTTCCTTGAAGTGAATGAAAATACTTTCGGACACAAGCTTGCAAAAATGGCTGGAACCTTCGCCCTTGTTGCGTTCGCGTTGATTTTTTTCCGTGCGGACTCGTCTCGCCTTGCCCTGGATTACATCGTCGGAATGTTCACGAAATGGAACCCGTGGGTGTTGTTTGACGACAGTCTTTATGGCTGGGGGCTGAATCATTTCGAGGTCAGCATTCTCGCTCTTGGCTTGCTGGTTTTGCTTGCGGTCTCCATTGCCCGAAGCAAAAAAGGCATGGATCTTGGGCAGTATCTCCTTACGCAGAACATGCTGTTTCGGTTCGCAGTCCTTTTGTTCCTTGCATTGATGATCCTTGTCTTTGGGGAATATGGCGTCGATTTTGATTCAAACAAGTTCATTTATTTTGATTTCTAAGTGGGGGGCGTGATCATGCAGAAGATAAAAAAACTGATCATCATCATCGTCATGGCCGTCGCCCTTGTGGTCTGCCTGCTTTGGACGTACCGCGTGCTCAGCTGGAAGGATACTTCCGGTTCAAGCCTTTCGTCGCTGACGCAGCTTTACAACACGGATAGGGATCTGATGGATGTTGTGTTTGTGGGCTCAAGCCATTGTTATTGCGGCATTTATCCGCCCTATTTTTGGGAAGACGCGGGGATCGCGGCCTTTGATCTTTCCGTCTCGGGACAGGATCGAAATTCTGCGCTTAGACACCTTCGAGAACTCCTGAAAACGCAGTCGCCAACGATTGTCTTCTTTGACGTCTATGGCATCACCTATTCGGAACAATTGGTCATTGCGAATGAATATCGCAACATGCTTTCCATGCGTCTTAATCCTAACTCCGCGGCGCTGGTAACGGAGGCTGCGACGAAGGACAAATGGCTGGATTACTGGTTCCGCTTCCCCATCATCCACGGGCGATACAAAGAGCTCAAAAAGACAGATTTCGTTTCCTATGCGCCCAATCAGTTCGGCAGGGGAGAGGTGGTGAACTTCCGTTGCAACGAATACGGGACGGGAGAGCTCGTTGACCTTGACGTCTTTGAGCCCGCAACGCTTTCTCCTGAGCAGGAAAAATGGCTGGATGACCTAGTGAAGCTTTCGGAGAAAAAAGGCTTTACGCTTGTTTTCTACAGCGCTCCGTTTTACATTTCCCGCGAGGCGCAGGATCAAATGGATGCCGTTGCAGTATATGCGGAAGAAGCCGGCATTCCCATGCTGGACTTTAACAGGATGCGAGAGGAGCTCGGATTTGATTTTCATTATGACCTGCAGGATCCGGAGCATCTGAATGCAAACGGTGCAAGGAAGATGGCCAATTACTTTGAGGAATGGCTTTCCGAGAACGTCTCTCTTCCCGATCGTCGCGGTGACGAGCGCTATGCACAGTGGGATCTGGACCTGGAGTGGTATTATCACGTGCTTGCGAAGGATGAACTTGATCATGCGACCGATCCCGTGGATTATGCCAGGATCCTTGCGAAGGAAAAGGATTTTAAGGTCATCATCAGCCTGGAGGGCACGGACTATGCAAGCGTTGCCGAGGTGGATTATGTCTCTGTGCTCGCGGAGTTTGGGATTCCTGGCGATGCCGGCGGCAAGTGGCTTTTTGAGGATGGGAAGCTCACGAAGATCATGGACAACCGATTGGACGCGGAGCCTTGCTACGTAAGGCTTAATGACACGGAGACCATGCGCATTCAATACCAGGGGGATTACGTTTTCCCTGAGAACATTATGATCGGCAGGCAAAGCTATTCCCATAACGGCCGCAGACTGGCCATCATCGTCTATGACGAGCTGCTTGAAAAGGTCGTGCACTGCGCGTATTTTTAATATTGACTTTTCGAACAAAAAGGATGATAATTTAACCAAATCTTTTACAGAAAAGAGGGTTTGACTATGGAAAAGAAAAACATTGACTGGGGCAACATTGGCTTTGGGTACATTCAGACGGATTACCGTTACGTATCCTATTTCAAGAATGGCGCGTGGGATGACGGCCAGATCACGACGGACGCAAACATCGTCCTGAACGAGTGCGCAGGCGTCCTTCAGTATGCTCAGACCGTGTTTGAAGGCCTGAAGGCATATACGACAGAGGACGGCCACATCGTCACCTTCCGTCCCGACCTAAACGCAGACAGATTAGAGCAGTCTGCACAGAGACTCGAGATGCCCGTATTCCCCAAGGATCGCTTTATTGACGCAGTAAATCAGGTAGTTGCAGCCAACGAGGCATTTGTACCTCCTTACGGCAGCGGCGCTACCCTGTACATCCGTCCTTATATGTTCGGCAGCAACCCCGTCATCGGCGTTAAGCCCGCTGACGAGTATCAGTTCAGAATTTTGACCACGCCCGTAGGCCCTTACTTCAAGGGCGGCGCAAAGCCCATCACCATCAAGGTAAGTGACTTTGACCGTGCGGCACCTCACGGCACCGGCCACATCAAGGCTGGCCTGAACTATGCAATGAGCCTGCATGCCATTGTTACCGCACACAAGGAAGGCTATGACGAGAACATGTATCTTGATCCCGCAACCCGCACCAAGGTTGAGGAGACCGGCGGCGCAAACTTCCTGTTCGTAACGAAGGACGGCAAGGTGGTTACGCCTAAGTCCAACAGCATCCTTCCTTCCATCACCAGAAGATCTTTGGTTTACGTTGCGAAGGAATATCTTGGACTCGAAGCAGAAGAGAGAGAGGTTACGCTTGCCGAGGTCGCAGACATGGCAGAGTGCGGCCTTTGCGGTACCGCAGCCGTGATTTCGCCCGTTGGCAAGATCGTGGACCATGGCAAGGAGATCTGCCTGCCCAGCGGCATGCAGGAGATGGGTCCTGTCACCAAGAAGCTGTATGACACCCTGACCGGCATCCAGATGGGCCGCATCGAGGCTCCTAAGGGCTGGATCCACGTGATCAAGTAAATTAAGAAACGTACATGAGAAGAAGACGAAGATTACTAAGGCGGTTGATCCGCCTGCTGCCGCTGATCTTGGCGGCACTGGTTTTGATCCTGATCCTCGGTCTGATCATCAAGGGCTGCGGGAAAAGCAAAGAAGGATCAAAGATGGTCTTCACCAAGGCTCTCACGAAGGATGAGGTTTTCCGGATCGGCGATGAAGTCTGCACGGCGCCGGAGATGCGCGCGTTCCTTGCAACGACTCAGAGTGAATATGAACGCGTCTACGGCGTGCAGATCTGGAACACTTCACTTGACGGCGTGACCCTCGAGGAATATGTCAAGGACAAGGTGCTCGAGAAGGCTGCGCAGATCAAGACCATGTACCTTCTTGCAAAGAGCAAGAACATCACCCTGACGGATCAGGAAAAGGATTTTGTCAAGGCAGCCGCGAAGGACTACGTGGGGCAAATGAGCGTCAGCCAAAGAGAGGCGCTGGGCCTTACGGAAGAGATCGCCACGGCAATGTTCCAGGAATATGCCATGGCCAACAAGGTATATCTTGCGATCACCGGAGACGTGAATCCCGAGATCAGCGACGATGAGGCGCGGATCGTTACGGTGCAACAGATCCTCATCCGCACAAGCACAAAGGATGCAGACGGAAATCGCGTGGAGTACATGACGGCGAGGAAGGACGAAGCCTATGAACAGGCGCTTCGGATCCGTGATGAGGCCGTGGAGGGGAAGAAGAGCTTTGAGGAGCTGGCTTCCCGCTACAGTGAAGATCCCACGCTGACCTATTCCTTCGGCAAAGGTGAAGCTGATCCCGCGATCGAGGCCGTGGCCTTCAACATGGAGACGGGTGAGATCAGCGGCGTCGTTGAGAGTAAAGATGGCTATCACGTGCTCAAGTGCATCAGTACCTTTGACGCGCAGGAAACGCAGTCCAACAAGAAAAAGATCCTCGAAGAGCGTCGCAATGAAGTCTTTGGGCAGGAATATGACACATTCGTGAATTCCCTTGCCAGGAAGCTGAATGAATCGGCATGGAGTGAAATCGGACTGATCCGTGACGGAACGCTTCCCACGGCGGATTTCTTCGACGTCTACGACAAGTTTTTCTCGAAGAATTAAGTTTTAATGAAAATTTTAGAAATGCCGGAAGCCTTATGAAATAAGGCATGGCGACGGATTATTAGCACTCGGCGCGTCTGAGTGCTAATTTTTTATTGACTTTTAAAATCGAGAGGACTAAACTAATGTCTAGCGAAGAAATATACGGCGTTTTGGGCCGTAAAAACAGAAAAGAGGTAATGTGACATGGCAATGAAGCAAGGCAGTCTTTCGATCAACAGTGAAAACATTTTCCCGATCATCAAAAAATGGCTGTATTCCGATCATGACATTTTCTACCGAGAGCTCGTCTCCAACGGATGCGACGCAGTGACAAAGCTGAAGAAGCTTGACATGATGGGTGAATACGCACTTCCTGAGGATTACAAGGCCAGGATCGACGTCATCGTGGATCCGGACAAGAAGACGCTCACCTTCAAGGATAACGGACTTGGCATGACGGCGGAGGAAGTGGACGAATACATCAACCAGATCGCCTTCTCCGGCGCGACGGATTTCATCGAGAAGTACAAGGACAAGAGCAGCTCCGACCAGATCATCGGACACTTCGGACTGGGCTTTTATTCCGCATTCATGGTGGCTGACGAGGTGTACATCGACACCTTGTCCTACAAGGAGGGCGCAAAGCCCGTGCACTGGGAGTGCGATGGCGGCACGCAGTTTAGCATGGAGGAGGGCGACCGTAGTGAGGTCGGCACCACCATCACGTTGTTCCTGAACGAGGAGTGCCTGGAGTTTTGCAATGAATATAAGGCCCGCGAGGTTTTGAAGAAATATTGTTCCTTCATGCCTACGGAGATCTATCTTTCCAAGGCGGATACCAAGGAGACGCAGACCGTCAGGGAGAGCGAACTCCTCGCGAGCGATCAGGTGATCGAAGAGATCGCGCCTGAGAAGAAGGAAGGCGAGGACGCTAAGGAAGAAGAGAAGAAATTCAAGATCAAGAAGCGTCCGGAGCTGATCAATGAGACGCAGCCCCTTTGGACGAAGCATGCAAACGACTGCACCAAGGACGATTATCTTGAGTTTTACCGCAAGGTCTTCCACGACTACAAGGAGCCCCTCTTCTGGATCCACCTGAACATGGATTATCCCTTTAACCTAAAGGGCATTCTGTATTTCCCGAAGATCAACATGGAATATGAATCCATCGAGGGCACCATCAAGCTTTACAACAATCAGGTGTTCATCGCGGACAACATCAAGGAGGTCATTCCGGAGTTCTTGTTGCTCCTTAAGGGCGTGATCGACTGCCCTGACCTGCCGCTGAACGTTTCCCGTTCCGCACTGCAAAATGACGGGTTTGTAAAGAAAATCGCGGAGTATATCACCAAGAAGGTTGCGGACAAGCTGGCCGGCATGTGCAAGACCGAGAAGGAAGAATATGACAAGTACTGGGACGACATTGCTCCCTTCATCAAGTACGGTTGCCTTAAGGACGACAAGTTCTGCGAGAAGATGAATGATTACATCCTCTTTAAGAACCTTGACGGCAAGTACCTGACCCTGCCGGAATGCCTTGAGACCAAGCCCATCGACACCGAAGAGGAAGAGGGCGAAAAGAAGGAAGGCACTGCGACGGACGAAAACGGCGAGAAGGTGGAGGCCGAGATCGTAGAGCCCGAGAAGGACGAAGAAGGCGAGGAGGCAGACGAGAAGAAGGAAAAGATCGTCTACTACGTGACTGACGAACAGCAGCAGAGCCAGTATATCAGCATGTTCAAGGCTGCCAAGATGGATGCGGTGATCCTGAATCACACGATCGATCAGCCCTTCATTTCACAGCTCGAGAGCAAGAATGAGGGCGTGAAGTTCCTGCGTATCGATGCGGACGTGACGGATGCCATGAAGGCAAAGACTTCGAAGAAGGCGGAGAAGGAGCTTGAGGAGCAGTCCGAGAGCCTTGCAAAGCTCTTCCGGAAGGTTCTGAAAAAGGACAAGTTTGCCGTGAAGGTGGAGAAGCTTAAGAACAAGAAGGTTTCTTCCGTGATCACCCTTTCTGAGGAAAGTCGCAGAATGGCAGACATGATGAAGATGTACTCCATGCCCGGGATGTCTATGCCTGGCATGGGCGATGAGGGCGAGACGCTGATCCTCAATGCAAATCATCCTCTTGTACAGTACGTGACCGAGCATCAGGACGGCGAGCATGCGGACATGATCTGCGAGCAGCTGTATGACCTCGCAAAGCTTCAACAGGCGCCTCTTAGCGCTGAGCAGATGACCAAATTCATTGCCCGCAGCAATGACATCATGCTGCTCCTCACAAAATAAAGCATATAAAAAGCAGACAAGGCTTGACGAAAAAGCGTCAGGCCTTGTTTTTTTTGCTTGCCTGATCCGCAAAATAATGGTATGATATAATGAGTTATGTGGAAGAGTGGGAAAGACTTGCCACAAAAGGAGCCGCAAGCAAAAAGAAAGCGGCAGGAAAGAGGAAGTTACGACATATGAGTAAGATTATCTTGACGGGGGACAGACCCACAGGAAGATTGCACATCGGACATTACGCGGGTTCCCTTCGCAGACGCGTGGAGCTGCAGAATTCGGGAGAATATGACAAGACCTACATCATGATCGCGGACGCACAGGCGCTCACGGACAACATGGACAATCCCGAGAAGGTGCGCGAGAACATCATCGAGGTGGCGCTGGACTACATGTCCTGCGGACTTGATCCCGAAAAATCCACGCTGTTTATCCAGTCGCAGATCTCCGAACTTTGCGAACTGACCTTTTATTACATGGACCTTGTGACGGTTTCGAGATTGCAGCGCAATCCCACCGTGAAGAGTGAGATCCAGATGAGAAACTTTGAAGCCAGCATTCCCGTGGGCTTCTTTACGTATCCGATCAGCCAGGCAGCGGACATTACCGCTTTCAAGGCGACCACCGTTCCCGTGGGCGGCGATCAGCTTCCCATGATCGAGCAGTGCCGTGAGATCGTGCACAGATTCAATTCGCAATATGCTCCAGACAAGCCCGTTTTGGTAGAGCCGGAAGCACTGCTTCCCCAGAATGAAGCCTGCATGAGACTTCCCGGCACCGACGGCAAGGCGAAGATGAGTAAATCCCTTGGCAACTGCATTTACCTTTCCGATCCCGCGGACGAGGTGAGCAAGAAGATCATGAGCATGTACACCGATCCTTTGCACCTTCAGGTGAGCGATCCCGGACACCTTGAGGGCAACACGGTGTTCACCTATCTGGATGCTTTCTGCAAGCCGGAGCACTTTGAACGCTACATGCCGGATCATGCGAACCTGGACGAACTCAAGGAGCATTATCAAAGGGGCGGACTTGGCGACGTCAAGGTGAAGCGCTTCCTCGACAAGATCATGCAGGAGACGCTGGATCCCATCCGCGCGCGTCGTAAGGAGCTTGAGAAGGATATCCCCGCGATCTACGAGATCTTAAAGAAGGGCAGCGAGGTTGCAAGGCAGGCAGCGGCTCAGACGCTTTCGGACGTAAAGAGTGCCATGAGGATCAACTATTTTGAAGACATGGAAATGATCCGCAGACAGAGCGAAAAATATAACGCCTAAATGGAGAAGGAGGCAGAAATGCCTGATAAAGTAAGAAAAAGAACAGACCACAGAACGGAAATTGATGAAGAGCAGGGAAGCATTTGGTCCATGCTGATCACGTTTGCAGTCATGGTGCTTTTGACCGTGCTGATCTGCACCGTTGTCTGGAAGGTGACGCACAAGGAGCCCAAGGCGGAGCTTGGCAACATGCAGGTGAACGTTAATCCCACCATCGTGGAGACGCTGGTCGCGAGCGACGAGCTTGGAAACGGTGAGGAAGAGGGCGTCACTGAAGTTGAGATCGAGCCTGTCAACGGCGATTCCACCATGTATTTTGAACAGGTGGAAGAGGACGTGACGGCAAAGGACGTAGCCATCATCCGTATCCAGCCCAACACGGAAGGTATCGTGACCGTCGCCGGACAGCTTCGCAACGGCCAATACTTAAAGCGTACCGGTATCAACAAGGAGACCGGTTGGTCCCGCGTGATCTTTGACGGTAAGGAATGCTTTGCGATCACTTACCTTCTGACCACCGACAAGGAATACAAGACCAAGGCACCTGAGAATCCTGACAACCGCATTGTCACTTCGGATGGTTACATTGTGCTGTTTCGCGACTGCGACGATCTCGTGACCGTGTCAACGCAGCAATCCGTCAACCTTCGTACCGAGCCTAGCACGGCGGGGGGCGGCAATACCGTAAAAGCACAGTTGAAGGGCGGCATAACGGCAAAGAGAACAGGTTACAGCATCGATGCAGGCTGGTCCCGCGTGGAGTATGACGGACTGGTGCTTTACGTCGTGACCAACTTTATCAAGGAAGTGTCGGAATAATATGCGAAAGATGGAATTCAAGATGGAGCGTCCCGGTCTTGTTACGGAGGGCCAAAAGGTCACCGTGACGGAAGGAGTGCTTCCGAGCAATTATTACTATACGATCGATCCGTCTCTTGCCATGTCCCCCAACATCCCTTTCAGGGAGCGTCTTAAGTCCAAGGAAGGCGTTGTGGAGAGCGTTGAGGAGAGACCAAGAGGATTTTACGTGACAGTGGCTTTTGACGAGCCCTAAGAAGCGCAGAACGAAAAAAGACGGAGCTTTGTGACCCGTGAAAAAGAACGTCTCTAGGAGAGTATAAACATGAAAAAGATTTCGACTGAAAAAGCACCCGCGGCCATTGGCCCTTATTCCCAGGGAATCATTACCGGCAACCTTTTCTTTGCGTCCGGCCAGATCCCCATTGATCCTGCAAACGGCCAGATCGAAGGCACCACCATCGAGGCACAGGCAGAGCAGGTGATGAAGAACATTGGCGAACTGCTTTCGGCAGCAGGCACGACCTATCAGAAGGTAGTCAAGACGACCTGCTTTTTGGCAGACATGAATGATTTCGCAGCGTTTAATGAAGTCTATGCAAAGTACTTTACCGAAAAGCCCGCGCGCAGCTGCGTGGCAGTCAAGGCACTTCCGAAGAACGTGCTTTGCGAGGTTGAGGTTATTGCGGAAGTAGAATAACGTTTGCGAGGAAACTGGAAATGCTTTGGACTTGGCTTGGCCTGTCTGGAATGCTCCTTTGGCTGGAGCTTATATATCACGTGAGCGGGTTTGGCTTTCATTTTTCCAATCCGCTCTTTACCATTTTTGTGGCACTTACCTGGGGAGCAGTGGAAACACTGATCCTTCTTCCTTTGCGCGGAAAAGTCAAGAAGATCGTGTTTTTTGTTTTCATCTGGTGGTCCACCCTTTGGACCGTGGCGCAGATCACCTATCTGCATATCTTTAAGCAGCCCATGCTCTGGGAGGCAATCTTTACCGGCGGTCAGGACGCGCTGACGAACTACTGGCGTGAGGCCCTCACTGGCTTTTTCCAGGTTTCCCCTTATGTGATCTTATGCATTTTGCCTGCGATCTATTGCGGCGTCATGATCAAGAAAAAGCGCATTCATTTGCCGAAAATGACTTCGCTTCGCTTCATGCGTTGTCTTGTGGCAGTGGTTGCCTGCGTGTTTGCATGCGTGATCGACATGGAGATCGGCAAGGCCACGGATGCAAATTATTACGAGAACTACACGGACTTCTTCGATCCTCTTGCGGTGGCGGAGGAGCTTGGCGTACACCCCACGCTGCAGCGTGACACGGTGCTTGGCATTCGAAATCTCTTTGAGAATGCATCCTACAGCGCAAAGAAAAATCAAAAAGGACAGCCGGGGCAATCTCAGGCAACGCCTGCGCCTTGGAACGTTGCGTCGTCGGCGACGCCGGAAAACACGACGGATCCCGACGTGACCATTGATCCCACCGATGACCCGAATGCAACGCCTGAGCCGGAGATTTTTGTTCCCAAGCCTCACGTCTTTACGATGGACGGAGAGGCCCTGCTTTCCATGGCGGACAACAAGAAGCAGCAATGGCTTGCGGAGTACATCCTGAACGAAATGCCGACGATGACGAATGAATATACTGGCATTTTTGAAGGCTACAACGTGATCTTTCTGACCGCGGAAGGCTTTTCGCCCTATGCAGTGCGGGAGGACCTGACGCCGACGCTTTATCACCTGATCCATACGGGCTTTGTGTTCAACAATTATTACGTGCCGCTGTGGCAGACCAGCACCAGCGATGGCGAGTACGTGAACAACGTGGCGCTGATCCCGGACGGGCAGTTTAGCATGCGTAAGAGCGCGGACGATCTGATGCCGTACACGCTGGCGGGCTTCTTTAACCGGTCAGGCGTACAGAGCAGAGCATTCCACAATAACTCGCTTTCCTATTACGACAGACACAGGACGCACCCCAATCTGGGCTATCTTTTCAAGGCCTGCAAGCTTGGCGACCTTAGCGAGGCTGAGTACGGTCAATATGTCTTCGAGATGGAAGAAGCAAACCGCTGGCCTTCGTCGGATTACAACATGATGGTAGCCACAATGCCGGAATATATCAACGATGACCGTTTCTTTGCATATTACATGACGGTTTCCGGTCACATGAACTACAACTTCAAGGGCAATTCCATGTCGTCGAAGAACAGGGAAGCCGTGAAGGACCTGCCGCTTTCCGAGAACGGTCGGGCTTACATCGCCTGCCACATTGAGCTCGATAAGGCGCTGGAGTACATTCTGCAGCAGCTGGAGGAAGCGGGGAAGCTGGAAAACACAGTGATCGTCATGAGCGCGGATCATTATCCGTATGCGATGACGACGGAGGAATATGAAGAGCTTGCGGGAAAGAGCCTTTCCTATGGCAAGGACGTGTTCCGCAACAACCTGATCCTTTGGAACGTGGCCTTTGAAGATGAGCCCGTGATCGTAAATAAGCCGTGCTGCTCCGTGGACATTCTGCCGACGCTCCTAAACCTCCTTGGCATGGACTATGATTCCAGAATGTACGCAGGCAAGGACATCTTCTGCGATGAGGAAGGTATGGTGATCTTCAACGACAGGAGCTTTGTAACGGACGGCGTGATCTACAACCGAAAGACCAAAGAGACCCTTTGGCAAAAGGACATGACGGGAGAATATGTTGTGCCCGCGGCCCAGCAGGAGGACTACCTGAAGCAAAAGCAGCAGGAGGTCAAGGACATCTACCAGTTCAGCGCGTACGTGCTGCAGGAGAATTACTATACGGACATTGAGGCGGCGAGGGTGAGCCAGTAGATTAAAAAGGCGGATGAGCCAAATGGTTCATCCGCTTTTAATCTTACGCGAACTCGGGCTGGTTAGGGGAAGCCTTTCGACTAACCTTTCGACCTCGAAAGGCTTCCCCAAACCTCCCCTCGGGTCTTCCGCGAGTCTTGTATGGGGCTTTTCAAGCTTTCTCTTGAGGCATTCTCAAGTCTGTCTTGGATCTATAAAATCTCGAACTGGATCCCCTTCATAGCTAAATACTTGGAGATCTGGCGGTCCCAGACGACGTCGGCGGTTTTGTCCATCACGAAGGTCTGGTAGGAAGAACCGGTGGTGAGGATGGCCTTGCCGCTGTCATATTTGATGGTGAGGACCAGGGATTTGAGGGGCACGTCCTTTGCGGAGAGGCGCTCCTTTTCCAGCATCGCCGTCATTTTCTCGGGCTTTAGCTGGAGCACAAACTTGAAATAAAGGGGCGTGTATTTGCCCTTGATGAGGTCGAAGCAAAGGCCCTTCAACTCGCTCCAGGGCTGATATTCATAGGGAATGACCTGGGGCGTCCGATCGCTGATGGGATAGAATTCCACGTTGACGTGCCCGTCGATCGTCACAGTGGTGGCTGTTTGGATGGTGGCCTCCTCGAGAAGGAAGATGTCAAAGGCGTCGCCCGCGAGGAGCGAACTCATAAACTGTTTCATGGACGTGATCTGCAGGGCTATCATTTCGAAGCATTCTCCTTATTGGAACTTAGGTTTGCGAGGATGAGACGGGCGAAATCGTGTGAAGTGTGCGGCAGCAGGAACTTCTTGCCGTCGGACATTTCCGCACCGAAGGCGCCAAGCTTAGTGATATGCAGGCAATTCAAGAGAAAATGCCCTGTGGGCGGAAGGAAGCAATCGTGGCCTGCGGCCCACACGGAATAGAGATTGAAAAGGTCCGTGCGAAGGAGCTTTGTGCGGCCTTGCGTCAGCGCGACTTGAACGGCGCGCCCCTTGGCCGTTGCATAAAGGATCTCGTCCTCCGTCACGTAAATGGTGTCCTCCTCACTCCGAAGTTCGATGAGGCTTGGCGCGGAGGATTTGAGCTCTAGCGCGCGGTCAATGCTTTCGGACAGATCGGCCACTTTGATGGCCTTATCGAGAAAGAAGACGTTTTTAGGGAAGCTTTGCTCCCGATAATTGATCTTGGAACAACAAAGGACGACGGGAGCGGTGCTCCCTTTTTTCGCAAGCGCCTCTACGATTCCCTGCGCGGTCACGCCAGGCGTCTGACACATGTCCACGTAAAAGACATCGTACATGAGGGCATTTGCAAGCAATGCTTCGATGTTTCCGAAGGAATCCACGTAAAGCGTTCCGGAAGTTTGCGCACGCTTGTCAGACTCCCTTTTCAGGAGCCGTTCCATCTGTTTTCTGTCAGCACCATTGTCATCACAGATCGCTACGTGCATATTGTTTTCCCCCGAGTTTTCTTAAGTTCATTATGCGGCAATTCTATCAAAATAGCAAGGGTTTAGAAATGGAAGATTTGTGTTCATCAAAACCAGGCTTCGTGAAAAGAATCTGTGTTTCGCCATCAGACAAACGCGTTTTTGTCTTTTGCAACAATACGTAAGAACGCTGATTTTGCTCATAATCTCGATCGTCTTTTGTGAATATGGAACAGGCTATATAGCTCGAAATCGGTTTTTCCTTGTTTTCACGAATAAGAAAAACATAACGAATTGTGTCAATTTGGCTCGCAATAAGATAATCAGCTTTGATTGAAGTGCTGAAAGAGTAGAAGCGCGGCATATATGAATAAAGGGTAAAATTGTTATCCAGCATGTTTTCAAGCTCGGTTATGGCAAGTAATCTGGGCTTGACCAATTTCTCGTACTGTTGCCCCTTTTCTATTTGTTCTTGAGTGATAGTACCTTCTAGTATTTTTTGAATGATTTTGGAAGGGGTATAACGAGGGAGGTTTAAGTCTTTCAGATACTGGAATCCAGCGAGATGTGGAAAATCATTGGGATAAAAAGAGAGGTGTAAGTCATACAGCTTCATCCTGAAGCCGTAAGTGAAACTGTATCTGTATCGTGACAAGGAAACCCACGCAGATGCAGCCTTGAAAAGTAGAGTTTCTTTCATGCAATATCCATCCTAGATAGAAATAGAGCCTTGCTTGTTTAGCAAGGCTCTTAAGCGTTTTCTTTCAATGCCGGCGGACCGGAATCTAGTCGGTTTGAGGTTACGCATAACCCACGGTCGTGCTCCACAAATGGCTGCCATCCGACCCAGTCACTTGCTTCATCACACACGATAGCTAGTCATTGCTGCTATCTTCTAAGCATATTATAAGAAATTCGGATTGAAAAATCAACACATTTTTTGTAAATTAGCGGTTATAAATGTAATACCACACACAAATTGCTATAATCATCTGCAGGATCAAGATCGCGGGCATGCCGTACTTGAAATACCAATGCTTGGTCTTGTGGCGGAAAACCTGCATGCCGACGATGGCGCCGATGCTACCGCCAAGGATGGCGGAGAGAAAGAGCACCTTTTCAGGAACGCGCCAGGCGCCTGATTTTGCCTTTTTCTTATCCGATGCCATGAGAACGAATGCGAGTAGATTCATGGCGAGAAGATATACTGCGATTGCAAGGATGAACAGTGTTTGGGGCATGGGGTGACCTCCTTTTTCGTACTAACTTCATTATGCGGCAACTTCCGTAAAAAGGCAAGGGAGAGAACAAAAAAATCGCCACGGAAAATGCTCCGTGGCGATGATTGTTTTATGGGTTGTTGATTACAGATCCAACAGGTCTACGCCCTGCTCCTTGAGCTTCATTGCTCGAACCTTGCAGGAGAGGCCAAACAGATTGATGAAGCCTTCTGCATCATGGTGATCATAAAGGTCGCCGGTGGTGAAGGAAGCGATCTTCTCATTGTAAAGCGTGTAAGGAGAAGTGGTGCCGGCCTTGATGATGTTGCCCTTGTAGAGCTTGAACTTCACTTCGCCGGTGACATACTTCTGGGTCTCCTCGATGAATGCCTGCTCTGCCTGACGAAGAGGAGTGAACCACTTGCCTTCGTAAACAAGGCTTGCAAAGCGGCTGCCCATTTCCTTCTTCATTGCGTAGGTGTCGCGGTCAAGGATGAGCTCCTCAAGCTGCTGATGTGCCTCCATCAGGATTGTTCCGCCAGGGGTTTCATAAACGCCACGGCTCTTCATGCCAACCACGCGGTTCTCAACGATGTCGATGATGCCGATGCCGTGCTTGCCGCCCAGCTCGTTGAGCTTGTGGATGATGTCGGAAACCTTCATCTTCTGGCCGTTTACGGAAGTGGGAACACCCTTTTCAAAGGTCATGGTAACGTACTCGCCTTCATCGGGAGCCTTCTCAGGCGTGGTGCCAAGCACCAGAAGGTGATCGTAGTTGGGCTCGTTCGCAGGATCCTCCAGCTCAAGGCCTTCATGGCTGATGTGCCAGATGTTACGGTCGCGGCTGTAAGAGGAATCTGCAGAGAACGGCAGGTTGATGCCATGTGCCTTGCAGTACTCGATCTCGGACTCACGGGAATCCATGGTCCACTTGTCGTTACGCCATGCAGCGATGATCTTAATGTCGGGAGCAAGAGCCTTGATGCCAAGCTCGAAACGAATCTGGTCATTGCCCTTACCGGTTGCACCGTGGCAGATTGCGGAAGCGCCTTCCTTGCGAGCAATCTCAACGAGCTTTTTTGCGATCAGGGGACGAGCCATGGAGGTACCAAGCAGGTACTTGTTCTCGTAGATGGCATTTGCCTGTACGCAGGGAACGATGAAATCATCACAGAACTCATCCACAACGTTCTCAATGTACAGCTTGGAAGCGCCGCAGAACTTAGCTCTCTCCTCAAGTCCGTCAAGCTCCTCTGCCTGTCCGCAGTCAACGCAGACGCAGATCACTTCATAATCAAAATTCTCCTTGAGCCAAGGAATGATGGCGGTGGTGTCAAGTCCGCCGGAATACGCAAGAATGACTTTTTCTTTCATAGTTTCAACCTCCGAAAAGTGATAAAAATTCAAATCTGAAACCACTATACAACAGGTTTTCAAGAAAAGCAAGAATAATATTAACAAAAAACTTGGATTTAATGGATAAATATTCAACAAAAATATAGAATACATGCATATACACTGAATAAAGTGCATAATTATACATCTTAATCTCGGGGGAGAAAATTTAGAACTCTAATATATTTGTTAGAATGCTAAATATTTGTTTACAGATCCATAAAAAAAGGCTATACTAAAATCCAAAGGCGTATTTTTTCGAGAACAGAAACGGAAATGAGACGCCACACGGAAAAAACATAATAAAAACAAGAGAAATATCGAAAACTGGATTGCCGCAAATTTGTGAAAAGCAATCAAATCATTTGAGGGGGAATGGAAATGAGAGGGGGAAAACGGTATTTTTTGCTTGCCGCGCTGCTTGTCCTGCCACTTTGTCTTGGAAGCTGTGACGGGTGCGGGAAGAAGGCGGAACCGACGCAGGAACAGTCGGTGGCCGTGGCAACGCAGGAGAGCACTGTAACGCAGGAGAGCGTGGCAACGCCGGAACCGACGCCCGAGCCGACGCCCGAGCCGACGGCGGAACCGACGCCTGAGCCAGTGATCGACTTTGTCGACCTGGAGGACGTCACGCTGGAGGAGCTTCAGGCGGCGCTGGACGACGAGCAGTACGTGACGGTGAACTTAAACGGGGAAGTGCTCTTTGGCGAAGGCGAAGAGGGCATGGAAAAACTGAAGGAAGCACTTGCGGCCGGGCAGACGGAGAAGGAGATCAAGGTCGACGTCAAGGGCAGGTACGGCAAGGAAAAGGTGGAGGCGACCCTGACGATCCCTAAGGGAAAGACGCTGAACGTGAACGGAAGGATTTCCGTCGGCGCGAAGGGCGCGATCACATATGGAGGAACGCTTGTCAACAACGGAGGGATGTTCCTTGGAACCGCGCTGAAGGAAGAAGAGGGCGGCGAGTTCTCGAACGAGGGACTCGTGGTAAAGCCGGAGCACAAGCACGCAGTGGTCACGGACGCGGCGGTAGCCGCAACCTGCACGCAGGACGGCCTTTCGAAGGGAAGCCACTGCAGCGTCTGCGGAGAAATCCTGGAAGCGCAGCAGGTCATACCTGCCACGGGTCACCAGGAAGTAAAGGACGCTGCAGTCGCGGCGAACTGCCAGAGCGAAGGAAGGACGGAGGGAAGCCACTGCGCGAACTGCGGCGAGGTGCTCGTAAAGCAGGAGACGATCCCGAAGACGGGACACACCCCCGTGGCGGTTGCCGATCAAGCGGTAGACTGCACGCATGACGGATACACCGGCGTGACAAAGTGTTCAACCTGTGGAGCCATGCTTTCCGGAAGCGTTGTACCTGCGTTAGGTCATTTGATACAAAATATTGATGCCTTAGAGGCAACATGTACTCGTGACGGGTGGACGGCAGGGCAATGGTGCATGAGGTGTGCAACATGGATTGTTGAGAGCGTGGATATAAAAAAACTGGGACATGAAATGGTGATAGACACGAATTCGGAATTGAATTACCCGCCCACTTGTGGAACGGTTGGTTATGTGACAACAATATGTAACCGTCCTAATTGTGGTTACACGGAAACGACTATGATAGATAAGACAAATGAACATGAATGGAACGAAGAAACCGGGCGGTGTAATAAATGCGGGCAAAAGAAACCTGCAAATTAGTATGCTTCAAGAGAAGTAAAGATATCAGGGGTTGCAGTGAGGAAAAGATGATGAGAAGAGTAAGTAGAAGAAGGTTATTGGAAAGGGTTATCGCAAGTTTTTTGGCATTCGTGATCGTGTTCACCATGTATCCAGATGCATATTCCGTTGTAAGGGCAGATTTGACAAGTATGTCTCACATGCTAAAGGGCGTAGTTACAAACAAAGTAACAGGGGAACCTATTGTGGGCGCATTAGTAACCATTACTAATAAGCAATCACGGTTTTCGGAGTGGAAGGGATACACTAGTCAGACAAATGAGGATGGCGAGTATGCCATTAACGACTTGTATGATACCTATGACTATGTGGTTACGGTTACACATAATGATTATAATATTAACGAGGATTCGGATACCACGTTTGCCATACCTAGCGATAAAGAGGTAGTCGAACGCAATTTCGCATTAACTTCGGATAAGCAGCTCGAGTTTGAAAAGGGCGAGTATGAGTATTTCCTGATTGAAAAGGATGATGATGACTTTAGCTCACCCGAAGCGGAAAAAGGGGACGTTAAGGCGGATAAATACTCAAGCAGTGACACTGATGTCGCAGCTGTAAATGAATCGGATGGAACGCTTACGCTGCTAAAGGCCGGAGAAACGACTATTACTGCCCAGAAAGAGGGATACTTAAGCGTAAGCTATAAGCTGGTCGTGAAAAAGAAAGACCAAGAGATTCAGTGGGCAAATAGTTTGCCTGAAGTGATCACTTGGGAGGATGGAGAAGCAGGGATTGATTGCGCAGTCAATGGCGTGGGCGAAGGGTGTGTGATCAATTACAAAGTAGAAGGGTCGGATGCTACAATTGACCAAAAGACAGGCAAGGTTACGTTTACGGAACTTGGTGACGTTAAGGTTACTGCTTATAGTGAAGGAAACGATTATTACAACGAATCAGAGACGATAGAAACTTCATTTACCGTTAAAAAGGCAAAAAGAAACATTGTCATAAATGTTAAGATCGATGATCCTGACATCGCTTGTTTTGGCAAAGGAGAGTTAAGCGCCGAGATCACGGATGAAGATGAAAAATTCCCTGGTGCAGAGGTTCTGTTTCGCATGAAGCAGGACGGGAATAACGAGCAAAAGGCTAATATAACCGGGAACCAATTTGAGCCGCAGACCTCAGGAAAAATGACGATAGAGGGCTATGTCGAAGCAGATGAGAAATACTTTGAAACAGTAGGCGAGCTTACGCTTAACGTAGGTCATGCAAGCAATGAATTTTATCTTCCGGAAGGAGCTACCGAAAAGGAGAGCCTGGCATATCTGGAAGACTATGAAATCCCATGGCAGGCGAATACTTCCATCAAATACGAGGTGTCGGATGAAGATGGTAAGTATATCGAGATGAAAGATAAGAATACTGTTCATGTGTTAGACTCAGACACAGACCCGGTTACCGTACACGTAAAGTTGAAGGCTGACGGTAATGAACAGTATCAGGCCGCTGAAAATAAAGAAGTCGCTCTTTCCATAGTCAGAGCAAAACAAACCGTAAGTGTTACCAGTCCTTTAAACATGGATTTCGAAAAGGCTGATGACAAGGATTGCATGGAATTCCAGATCACTGCCGAGAGTACCGCGAGTAAAAAGGATTCAGACAAGGACAATAACAAAGTCAGCTTTTCGCTGGCGGAAGAATCCGAGAACGTTACCCTTTCGCCGGATGGTTTGGCAACCATTCAATGCGCATGTACTTTTTCAGTGATCGCACACTATTCCGGTAACAAGCACTATGAGCCTGCTGATTCCGACCCGTTTACGATCAACGTTGGTCTGGCAACGCAGGAGATAGAGTTTAGCGAATCAGAAATAGACTACTATGTTGGCGATCCCAATAATAAGACGGTTAAATTGACGGACGGGATAGGCACGGGAGAGATCACTTATAGTGTTGATGCGAACGAAGTAATTAGTGTTGATAAATCCACGGGAAAAATCAGTATTTTGAAATTAGCTGACGCGGACGATGACGGGGTGATCGGCACGTTTGTTATTCATGCCCAAAAAGCGGCAGATACGCGATATCAGGCTGCGGAAGCTGAATATAAAGTAACGGTGAAATATCATATTCCCGGAGATGATAAACCGTATGAATTCAATTGCGTCGAAAAGGATGGCTGGTATCGCTGTGAATCGTTGGTCATCTCGCCGAAATCAGGGAATACTATGTATGATGGAACGACGAAAAATGAGATTCCCTCTTACCCAATAAACGAAGATGGAGAGCACGCGGTGAAGTTCCTTGTAAAAGAGGAAACAGGCATCGTTTATTATTGTACCTTTTCAATTCAAAAGGATATAACTGCACCCACGATTACTTCTGTTGTATTGAATGGTTCCGTTACTACATGGGAAAGCGCCGAGACTTTCATTGACAAGGCTTTGTATGATAAAGCGGAAATACGTGTTACGGCGCAGGATGCGATAGTGAATAAGGGATTTCCTGTAGTTCAGTATTATATTGATTACGATCCCGATGCCATTAAGACGGAAGCACAGATCGAGCAGATTGCAGATGATGAATGGATTACGGGGAGCAGCTTTTCCGCTGAAGAAAATCACCAATTTGTTGCATATGTGCGCGCGATGGATCAGGCGGGGAACATTGCTTATGCGCATACCAACATTATTGTTTTTGACCGTACGGAGCCAGAAAATCCTTCGGTAGTAAAAGGGGTGAGCCCCATAAAAGCGAAGGATTCAGAAGAAGATAGCGCATATGTTTCGAATCTGCCGCTGACCATTACCGCGAAAGATAAGCTTTCCGGCGTGAAGAAGATCACATGCCAGGTGGTTTATCGGGCAGAGAAGGACAATAATGAGTACGAGGATCCGGTTGCGGTCGTGGTCACTTATACTGATGATTCGAATGAGTCCGTTACTACTGAGAAGCCCATCGTATTCTCCGTAGCGGAGGATCTGGTATATGAATACCCAAAAAAGATTGAGATACCGGCAGGAGATTATAACGGTAAGTTGACGTTGACGGTGACGACCGAGGACGGCTGCGGTAATACAAATACTTTTTATGAAGATTACCTGTTTGATTCTCTTTTGCCTGTAATCGAAGCAGACTTTGATAGTGAAATCAAAGAGGTGGCTACGGATGAAAACAATGTGCATTATTTCAATGAAGAAAGGACATTGCACGTTAACGTTGCCGGGAAGCCCAGTTCCTTTAACTATAAGAATGTACACATCATTGTGAGTAAGAATAAGATCTCTGATATTTCTGCCGAGACCGCTGATCAGATCATGGCTCGTGTCCAGGATGATAAGGATACCTCTGTTGTGTATCCGCATTACTGGTTTTATACTGATAAAAAATTACCTTTTACCATTTCGGAGATTGATGATGACGATCCATATGAGAATGGCCGAAAACCGCACAAGTTTGACATCACCTTCCAGGGAAATTCGCAGTATTATGTTTATATGTTTTATACGGATACTTATAACAGAACCGCTGATCCATTTGACAGCGGAGAATTGTTTGTGGTGGATACGGAAGTGCCTGGCGGTACCATCTACGTGAATGAAAAGGGAAAGAATAATCAGCTCTTATTGTCGAATGAACTCAAGGAAAACGAGGAAACCAAGGAAAATGAAACGGAATTTGAATTGGTAACAAACAAAGAACTTGAGATCAGTTTTGACGCGCATGATTCGTATAGTGCCATTCGTTCCGTGGAGTACTATGTGTCTACTGGGGAAGAAGCACTTGAATATCTGAAGAAGGATAACCTGGCAAAGAAGGAATGGACGCCGCTTCAAGGAACGCGCGACGAAAAGACCTGGAAGAGTTCGGAAACTTATGAGGTAACGGAAGAAAAGAAGTTTGTTTTGTATGCGAAGATCACGGATTATTCCGGGAATGTCTCTTATGTCAGCACCTGCGGCATTGTTGTGGATAAAACTCCTGTCGTGATCAAGGCAAGTGACATGCCGGATGGGGAGAATGGATATCACTGCAAGGATTACGAACTGGCGGTAAGCGTTACGGACAAGGAACTTGAAAAGCAGGATCTTACTTTGCCTTATTCCGGATTTGACAGAGTGGAATATGCGATCGTAGTTGACGCGAGCGAAGAGGAAGCTGAGCAGATCGTCGGATACATGAAAGATGCGGCTTGGAAGTCTGAGGTTGAAGAGCTGCTGAAGGAATCACGGGGCAGAGCTGTTTTTGACAGCTTTGCTAAGAGCGATGAGTTTGAATTCAAACATAGCGAAGACATCCATGTCTCCGGTTTGACGAACAACAGCGATAACGTAAAGGTCTTTCTTCGGGCGTATGACCGCGCCGGCAACGTGACAATCTTCACCCTGAATGATGGGAAGTCATATCTTCCCTTGAAGTTTGCCATGACCGAGCCGAAGGTTAACGTGGTATTTAAGAACGCGGCGACTAAAGAAGATATCAAAAACGCGAGAGCATATTTTAAAGATCAAACCGCTACGATCACCGTAAAGAGCAGATCTACGCTTTTTGATTATGACGAGTTCAAAAAGCTGATAAAAATCTCCGGAAGTAACGTGGATGGGGAAAAGCTTACCCTTAGCGATGATGACGTTGTATTTACTTATGTTCCTCCGACCTCAGAATATCCTTCTGATGAAGATGAACACGTGATCAAGATCGAATTCAAGGCAGATGCCAATTATGATTTCACGTTGTCCTATGTGGATAAGGCCGGGCATGTCTGTGATTACGATGAAGTGACATTCAATGGGGAAAATCATAAAGCCACGGATCGGTATTTTACGGTTGATGCCACTTCTCCTACGGGTTCCATCACGATTGATAAGTATACTTGGACGACTCTCTTAAAGTCCTTGACTTTTGGTCTTTGGGAAAAGGATCCTAAAAAAGCTGTTGTGACGGTGAAGGCGGAGGATGCTACCAGTCCCGTGACCATCGAGTACTATATGTCGGATGGGAAGACTATTTTGACCGCAGATGATCTTGACAAGGTGGTAGATTGGAAACTGTATAACGGCATTGACGTCGGAGAGTATCAGAGATTCGTTATTTATCTCAGAATCACTGACAAGGCCGGAAATTACAAATACCTGTGTTCCGGCGGATACATTGTCGATCCGCTTGCCACTTTGGAGAACAAGATCAAAATCACTTTGAGTGATCCTACCGTCGACCCGCAGTATGACATGAATGGGAAAATGATTTCCCTGCCCATCTACAATGATGACCTGACCGCTAAGATCGAAATAAGCGAACAGCAGGAAGATGGGGACGAGGATTATTCCGGAATCAAGAAGGTGGAATACTGGATCGTGGAAAATGAAGGAGATTCTGATTATCCACAGCTGACGGAAAAAGAACTGGATGCGAAAAAAGAATTGCTGTATTCCTATGAGTTCACAAGGGATACGGTGACGGAAGACGAAAACGGGAATGAAACTACCGATAACATCAATGCAGGAACCCTGATCATTCGTGAAAGGATTTCTGACGATGAAGGAAATGGCGAGACTAAGGAAGAAACGCTGGTTGGAAGCTATCCTGAACAAGAGAGACTGAGGAAAAATTTCACCACTACGATCAAAATCATTGCCAATGAACATAATTGCAGTAACGTTACTCTTCACGTGGGAGTATGGGACAACGCTGGTAACTATACTGAGAACACGATGAAGATGGACATCGACGTGACGGCGCCGACCATTGAAGTGTCTTACGACAACGACAATGCAAAGAAGATGGACAAGGATCGGGGATATTTCCCTGCCGACAGGACGGCGACGATCGTTATCACGGAGAGAACGGATCACTTTGAGCAGCTGATTGCTGACGGCGGCATTACGATCACGGCAGTTAACGCAAAGGGTGAAGGCGTCCCTGTGATCGCGAAGGTGATAGGCAAGGACAAGGGCAAGATTGAAATCGTGCCTGTTGGAAACGCGTCTGAGCCTGGCACCGTGAATCTTACGACGCTTGGCGACATCTGGAAGACGGTGAAGAAGTATGACGAAAGCGGCGATAAGAAAGTGCCGGTTCCTGACGGGGATACCCATACACTGATCATCCATTACGATGCAGACGCCAACTACGAATTCAGTATTAAGTACGCCGACAAGGCGACGAACCCGAATCAGGAAGTGGACTACGGAAAGAGTGTGGCTCCGAATGAGTTCACGGTCGACAGGAAGAATCCGTTTGGAGAGATCACGGCAAAGGAAGTGCTCCATGACGATTCTGCGGCGGCCGCACAGGTGGTTCGTGAGATCCACACCTGGAAGGATCTGATCAAGGTTCTCACCTTTGGCATTTGGACGAAGGTGAACGTTTCCGTTGCGGCGGACTGGAATGACGAGACCAGTAAGACGGAACAGGCAATGTATTATCAGGCTCCCGACAACAAGGCGCTTACGAGCTCCGAGCTGGATAAGGTTACGGAATGGGTTCCGTTTGCGAAGTTTGAGCTTGAACCGAATGCGCAGAGGACTGTTTATCTGCGTGTTACCGACTATGCGGGAAATCGTACTTATATCAGCACGAACGCGATGATCCTTGATAACGTTGCGCCCGGAGCTGACACACTGCAACCGTCCATTGGTGTTGCCGCGACGGCATCTGCGGACATCTATTCCGGCGACGTGCCCGTCAGCGTGACTGTTTCGGACCCTAAAACCGACGAGGCGTTCTCAGGACTCAAAAAGGTGAGCTACATCGTAACCAATATGGGCACGCAGACTCAAAACGGCATTCTGTATGCTGCACCGGAAGTGACGAACAACGGAATTGACAATGAGGCTGAGGTTGGTAAGGATGAGAATGGAAATCCCAGATTCTTTACTTATGAGGAGCTGGAAAAGACGAAATCCTTCAGCGGAAGCCTTACCGTGGAGGCAGCAAAGAACAACAGTAACGACGTTAGGGTCGTAGTGCTGGTAGAGGACAAGGCAGGAAACACGTTCGAGAAGGACATTAGGCTGAAGATCGACATTACCAAGCCGACGATCAAAGTATCTTATGACAATAATGAAGGCGACGTGACGTTTGCAAACCCGACGACGGACGCTTACTTTAAGGCGCCCAGAACGGCGACCGTAGTGATCACGGAACGTAACTTCGATCCGAACAGGGTGAACTTTACGATCCAGAATTCAGACGGAGCAGCGCCCGCCATCAGCGGATGGACAACGGTGGGGAACGGCGATGGAACGACCCACACGGCGACCATCGTTTACAGCGCTGACGGAGATTATGGCTTTGACGTCGGAGTGATCGATCAGGCGGGGAACGGCAATCAGGGCGTTGATTACGGCGGATCCCTTGCACCGCAGAAGTTTACGGTAGACCGCACGATTCCGAAGATCGCGATCCAATATGATAATAATGACGCGAAAAACGGAAATTACTACAAGGAAACTCGTACGGCAACCGTTACCATTACCGAGCGTAATTTTGAGACTTCGAGGATCAGGGTGACGATGACGGCGTCGGATGACGGCACACCCATTCCGGTGCCCGTAGTGAGCGCGTGGACGAATTATGGTGAAAGACACGTTGCGCTTATTGCGTTCGCCGATGACGCACGTTATTCGCTTGACGTTGATTATGCGGACAAGGCAGGCAATGAGTCGGAAAACATGGAGGCTCAGGTATTTTACGTTGACCTGACCGCGCCGGTGTTGAGGATTGATAACATACTGGACGAGTCTGCAAACGGAGGAGACGGAGACGTCGGCTTTGTGATGACGGCCACGGACGTGAACCTTGAGAGCTTTGTTCCCAAGCTTACGGCTACCGTAAGGGAAGGCGACGGATTCACGACGAAGGTGCTTCAGATCGGAACGACGGAGGACATAAAGAACGGAAAGGTCTTCACCGTGAGCAACTTAGAAGACGACGGAATTTATCATGTGGAGTGTACGCTTGTCGACAAGGCGGGGAACGCCTATGAGCAGGTTATTTTGGTCGACAAGAACGGCAAGGATTATGTAGCACGTCGGAGTGCCGGGGACAAATTGGTTTCCTTCTCCGTGAACAGGCTTGGTTCGACCTACGAGCTTGATGACGCGACGAGGGCCATTGTTGAAAAGTACTATCTGAGAAACCTCGAGCATGACCTTACGCTGATCGAGATCAACGCGGATCCTTTGAAGAACAGGAGCGTTACCGTCAACGGACGCGAACTGACTGAGGGGACTGACTATACCGTTAAGGAGAGCGGCGGAAAGGGTAAGTGGTACAGATATGAGTACGTCATCCGGAAGGAGCTGTTTGAGCCGGAAGGGGAATATGTGGTCGTATGTTCCTCCAAGGATAAGGCAGACAATGACGCGTTCAATGACGTAAAGGGCGTGAACGCCCGGTTCGTCATTGACAGGACGCCGCCGGTTGTTGCGGTTACGGGACTTTCCGAAAAAGGAAGATACCAGACGGAGAACCAAGTCGTGACCATCGTGCCCACGGATGACGGAGGCGCGCTGAAGTCACTTGTGGTAAGCCTTGTTGAGAAGAATGGCGAGGTTGTCGGCGAGCTGCTGGCCCTGGAAGACGACAAGTTGGAGCAGGCCCTGGAGGAGAACGGGGGCGCGCTGACCTTCACGGTACCCGAAGGTCTGTATCAGAACGTCAAGATCGTGGCGAAGGACCAGGCAGGAAGTGACGAGGAAGAGCCAAACACCTTTGCACAGACTATTACGAATGTTTCGGTAACGCCGAGCGGATTCCTGATCTTCTGGGCTAATAAACCCGCAAGATTTGGCGCCATGGGCGGTATCGCGGCGGCTGTTGCGCTGGTGGCTTTGTTGCTGTTCTGGAAGAAAAAAAGAGGGTACAGAAGATAAGAAATGCAAGATGATCGAAAACTAGTTTGGAAACGCGAAAATCCTTGCACTTTGTAGAATTTTGTATTATAATAAACTTTGTAAAAGGGCAAACATTCAGTGATGGGTGGGCGCAAAGCATGAATTCATAAGCTTTTATGAAGGTTCGGCTGCACAAATTACGACACTTGTAATTTGTGCGGCCTTTTTTTGGGAAGAAACTAGGAACGGGATGGATGAAACATGTATAACATTCCCATAGAGCAGATCATCGGAAATCAAATAACGGTGCAGGATTACTTCGATCTCATGCTCCAATTGCTTGAAGATCTTGAGGAAACAAGGAACGAAGGCGTGCAGATTGTTCTGGCAACGTCGCGGATGCGCGTGAGGGACGGAAAGCTTCAGCGTGAAGTGGATCCGGATGCGCAGGTTCGCGAGATGGCAGACATCAAGGAGTTCATGAGGAACATGACGTTTGACTGTGTTTTTCATCCCGATGAGAACTGCGCGGCAGTAACAAAGTTTTTGCAGACGATCGACTCCGTGTCGGAGATCAACTTCTTCAACGTGATGATCCAGTTCTGCAAGGAGCAGCTCGGACTTGTGACACCGATGAGGAGTCCTTCCGGAAGACTGGTTTCGGGACGGACGGCACCGGCACCTGCTCCCGCGCCCGCACCTTACCAGGGTAGCAATGACGGAGAGACGGGCGTACTCAGTGATGACTTCTGGCAGAAGTTCGGACAGCAGACACAGGCTCAGCCGCAGACTCAGTATCAACAGCAACCGCAGTATCAGCAACCGCAATATCAGCAGACCCAGTACCAACAGCAGTATCAGCAACCTGAAAATTCCTACGGGAATGGTTATGCAAATTCCTACGGAAATCAGGGCGGTTATTCGGGTTACGAGGCGATGGGCGGTGCCGGTGGTGAGACGGGCGTGCTCGATCCCAATTTCTGGCAGCAGATCCAGGGCGGCGCATCGCAGGGTGCGCAAGGCGTGCAGAGACGCAATTCGGGCAGACTTGTTCATGCAAAGACCGGCAACGTGACCGTGATCAATAAAGAGAACTTCTGGATCGGCAAGGGGGACGTAGACCTGAAGATCGACAAGGACACCGTGAGCAGAAAGCATGCGCAGATCCTTGTGCGCCAGAATCATTATTTCATCACGGACAATGGTTCGACAAACAAGACTTATCTGGAGGGGAAGGAGCTTCCTCCCAATGCCTCGGTTGAGCTTTACAACGGAATGCACGTAAAGTTCGCGAATGAGGAATATATTTTTCAACTATAACTCGCATTGAGGTTGGCATGGAAACTGAAACTTTATTGTTGATCATCGTTATATTAGGCCTCGTGATCGTCGTGCAGCTGGCCATTCTGATTGGCATCTCGCTGAAGATCCTTCACCGGAAACCGCAGGTGGTGAAATCCGTGGAAGTGGCAAGGGAAGCGGCCACCGTACCGAAGGAGAAAAAGAGCGAATCCGGCAGGCTAAGGCGCCGCACCGAAGCAACGCCGAGAATCCCGGGCATTCGCATTTGCCCAAGGTGCTACAGCCCGATCCCGAACGAATCAGAAGAATGCCCTGCATGTAAAAACCCGCTGAGGTAATGACATGAAAGATTATTACAAGATCCTCGAAGTCAGTCCGGATGCAACGGATGACGCGATCAAAAAATCATTCCGTAAGCTTGCGAAGAAGTTTCACCCCGACACGAACGGCGGTGATCCCAAGGCTGTCGCAAGGTTCCAGGAGATCAACGAAGCGTATTCCGTCTTAGGCGAGGCGGACAAGCGCAAAGCATATGATGACGAGCGCGCGGGCAAGAAAGCTGGCCAAGGTTTTGGCGGTGCGCAGCAGCAAGGAAAGTCTGGCACGGGCTCGAAGGCTCCGAGAGGTACGTTTACGGGCTTTAACGCATCGAACTTCAAGATGAATTTCGACGACATGATGTTTGGCGAATTGAACAAAGAGAAAGAAAAAAAGGCTAAGGCGGAGGGAAATCCCGCTGACGTAAGCAGTCAGTTCGCCAGCTTTTTCGGCTTCAAGCCGAGGTAGAGGGGTAGGAATGAAACGAATAACCGCATTCATCGCGGCATGTCTTCTGTGTATCCTCCTTTGCCCCGTCGTTGCATTTGCCGGGGAGGATGATACCCCAAACGACCGCTGCGTGATCTCAGTGGCAGTGGACGTGAGCGGTTCCATGAGAAGGACGGATTCGCGCAGGGACATTCCCGAGACCATTAAGATGATCATGGACGCATGCGATGACAATGATCTTTTCAGTGTCGTTGCATACAATGATCAGATCGCATATGAAAGCGGCCTGATCAACCTTGGGGATGCGAAAGCGAAGGAAGCCCTGAAGCAGGATCTTGACAATCTGAAATATGATGGCAACACGGATAACGGTCTTGGCCTGATGCGTGCATTAAACAAGATTGTGGAGGATGTCGGCGAGCGCGACAAGGCGCTGGTGATCCTGATCTCCGACGGTAATACGGACCTCGTGGGGAGCACAACCGGAAGAAACGCGGACGACTCCAAACGGGACATCGAAAAGAGCACGGAGATCGCTAAGCAAGAAGATATACCGATCTATGTGATCGAGTACACTGACAATTTCACGACGGACACCAGCCTGATGTCGATGGCTGCCTCTGCAACGGGCGGCGGCGTGACGATGGTTGACGATCCACAAAAGTTCGTAAAGGTCATGCTGAACTCCTTCTTTGCGGGATACAACAACGGCAAAACCTTTTATGACACGCAGAACTCAGAGGAAAAGATCGCACGCGCGAAGTTCGACAGCGTAGCGAGTGAAAATGAGACGGAGCTCTTTTTCCTGTATGCATGGGAGCCCATCGCGGACCTTGAAGTTTTGAATAAGGATTTCGTGATCACGCCCGAGGCGCCCGGAAGGTATTTCCTTCTCGAATCGAAGGATGGGACGCCGGCCTCCGTTGAGGTTTTGTACGGCCTTGAAAAGAAGGGGACGGTCATGCTCGGAACGGTGAAGGCCGCAAAGCCTGAAAAGACCGAGCCGGAAGTGATCGTCAAAGAGATCGAGGTTGAGGTAAAGCCCGAGAGCGCGGTTCCGATGGCGAGCGACATCACTTTGGAAATGTATTCCGAAAAGGCTCCGTTCCGCTACGGCGTAAGCATTCTGTTTACGGATGACGACATCGTATCCTACGAGCTTCTTGGAACGGATGAGCGGGTGGTGCTTGAAGAAGGGGTCCTCACCTTTGACGTTTCCAAGGAAGGCGAGATCACGACGGCAGTCGTGGCAAAGGATGCGGCAGGCAACACGGCAACTTCCACCATCGTGGTGAAGGTGACGGCGGCCTGGAGGCAATATCAAAAGTGGCTTGTACTGGGCATCATCTTTTTCATCGTGCTCGTCACCGCAGTGATATGCTTCGTGATCATCCGAAGACTTTTGTTCCACAATGAAAAAAAAACAAAACCCTTGACAGGTGAGCTGATCGCGAACTTCGTGGACATCAAGAGCAAGAACGACATTGATCAGGTTCGCTGGAAGTTAAAGGATTATCCCCGGGACGGCGTGAGCCTGGAAGAACTCTTCCACGCAAAGGGCATTCGCGAGGAACTTAAGGACATTGACAAGGTTTGCTTTTATCCCTGCGACGAGGATCACGCGATCGCGCTTCTCCACAACATTGAGGGAGGCGTTTTCGTGGGAGATCACCACGTAAAGAGCAATGTTCCGACGATCGTTCGGAGCGGCAGCAAGATCTACGTATCGATCGCAGAGAATGCATCTGAGATAGAACTTATGTATTTAGACGAATAAAAAACTGGGAAGGGTCTGCAGATGAGCGTTGAGGTAAGCGACATAGCGCTTCCTGAGAATACGATATTGCATAACAAATATCGTGTTGAAGAAGTACATTATCTGGGCCAAACCGGAATTGTGTATTTTGGGGTCGATCTTGATGACAGGGCAGAAGTCGTGATCAAGGAATTCATGCCATACAAGATAGCGAACAGGGACATGAACGGGAAAGACGTGATCTGCAAGAGCAGAGGATGTCAGAAGCAATTCGTTAAGGCCCGGGAAGCCTTCGATCAGGAATGCGCATATGTTTACAAACTTAGAAAACTGAAAAAGCCCTACGAAGCCTGCGTACTCAAGTACCGCGACGTGTTCGAGGAAAACCAGACGGTGTACTTCGTCACGGAGAAGATCAAGGGCCGAAGCCTTCAGGACTACCTGGAGAACGGTATCGATTTTTCCGTCAGAGACACCATGAACATGCTGGTTGACATTGTGGACCAGGTTCACAAAAAGGGCATCATCCATTGCGACATCAAGCCCTCCAACGTCATCATCCAGGACGACGGCAAGATCGTCCTCATCGACTTTGGGTCCGCGTGCTACAAGAAGAAAAAGGGCGATGAGATGATGTTCGCGAGCAGAGGATATTCCGCACCGGAGCTTTATCACGGCGGCAAGATCGATGAGAAAACGGACATCTACAGCATCGGAGCGATCCTTTACTACATGCTGACGGACTGCCAGATCCCGGCACCGGACGACTATGATGAGTCGGAGGAGATCCCCTCCATTGCGGAGCTGATCGAGATTCCAAAGCCCCTCGAGGACGTGATCATGAAATCGCTTCAGAGGGATCGGGACAAACGACTGGGAAGCCTTTCCATCATGCGAAAAGTGCTGAACCAGTAAGCATTAGGTCATTCTTGAATTAAAATAAATAATCAAAACAAGAAAGGATGAGAACATGGACGTAATCACTCAAACAAACAGAACAATGCTCTTCGAGGAAATCAACCCTGAAAAGTTGAATATCCTGACCTTGATCGGCGACACGAAGGACCTCGAGAGCCTTGACGACGCAAAGATCAAGGAGATTCACGAAAACTTGCTTGTAAGAAACTTTGATGAGTTTCTTGAGAAGTTTGAGCCAGTGGTATATTCCTTCTTCAATGCGGCAACCCAGAACGTTTCTTACACGCTCGAGAAGCCCGAAAACATCCCCGAGGAGTACATTTCCGAGATCCCTCTGAACAAGCAGAATGACTTCCTGAACATGCTGTTTACGCTGATGGATTCCAAGCGTGCACAGGGCATCATCAACGTGGATTTCAAGTTTGAGAAGATCCTTGACATGATCTCCCCGAAGAAGATCATGCGCGACATCAAGCAGGTCCGCAAGGAGATCCATTACCTCTATGGCGAATATGAAAAGCTCGATGACGAGGATCCTAAGAAGCTCGACATCGGCGACAAGCTGAACTACAAATTCGAAGAAGCAAGCCAGAACTACAACAACGTCATGGCAATGCTTCCTCTGGCAATCGAGGACATTAAGACCAGACTTTTGCTCACGCAGAATTCTTCCAAGAAGACGGAAGGCCAGCTTCAGCTCGGTATGCTCTCCATGGGTGAGAACGGTGAACTGAAGGTGCTCGAGATCCCTCAGAAGGAAAAGAATGAGCTGCTTGCCATCTCCGCAACTGACACCAACACCGGTCTTGCAGTTGCCTTCAAGGAAGACTATGAAGCAGTCAACGAGGATCCTTCCGAGTATGTAAAGAGCCTGGTAGTCAGAACCTTCTGCCCCATGACCGCAGTGGTTGACAGTGACGTGGACGTTGAGCAGGAAGTGACCAACTACAATACCTACCTCGAGTTCTACAAGAATGCAAAGGACGACTTTATCAAGACCGTTAAGCCTCTGGTTGAAAAGCTCCTTGGCGTAAAGGTGTTCTTTGAGCAGTACAACACGAAGGAGAGAGGCATGATGCCGACCCTTCTTGTATGCAACACCAGCCTTGACATGCTTGTGAACAGCGCAAACATCGATCGCATCAAGACTTACTTCAACACCGTGAACAACAAGAACGATTACGCGAACACCGTATGGCTTGGCATCGTTCCCAACGTTGAGCTTGAGCAGAGCAAGACGAAGAAGGTTGCAAGACAGAGATTCCGCGGTAACGTGGTTGTTGAGAAGACTGACGGCAACAGCATGGAGTCCCTTACCACTTTGATGGAAGTGGCTAAGGATTACAAGATCCAGATGTTCTTCAGCTTTGAGACTGGCGAGCAGACGACCTTCAATGCAGTTGCAACCTCTGGCGTTGAGAAGTTTGTTGAGAAGTCAAGACCCCTTGTGAAGAAGGACTTTTCCGAGTACGTTTCCTGCTGTCTCCCGAACTTCACCATCGTTCCCAAGGAGAAATCCGAGGTTGTTCTCGACAATCGTATGCTCCTGAACGAGCAGGGCGGCGTAGAGCTTTCCAAGGCTCGCGAGGACGTAATGAAGCTCTGGATCGAAGGCGTTTACGTTGGCGCAGCATATGCAGCAGCCGGCATCGTGGCAGCTTGCCAGTGCCCTGACTACTTAAGAGAGCGCTTCAGCAACGTTTCGAACAAATATCCCGGCGTTCGTTACGACATCGAGGCAGGCGAGAATGCACTCCACACCGTGACCACCATGGGCAAGGAGATCACCGGTTTCACCAACACCATCAAGAACGTGATCAACAGCAAGGGATTTGGCTTCGTGTTCGCATCCGAGAGCAGCCAGGTACAGGGTAAGGAGATCAAGAACATCACCGTTTACAAGGCAAGAACCATGGCAATGGTAGATGACGTTTATGATTCTCTTTACAAGACGATGGTCAGCACCTACGTTGAGAGAATGCTTCGCTTCCTCAGCAACGACTTCAAGCAGGAGAACGTTACGAAGTTCTTCAGCAACAACCCGAGAAGCCAGAAGTCACTTTGGGAAGCAGACAAGGCTTACGTCAATGCGATCATTCAGGATGGCGACGAGCTCGGTTGCGAGATCGATGACACCACGAACGAGTGCAACATCAAGCTTGGCTTCAACGGCGACGTAAAGAACCTGAAGGTAAGCGTAACCAAGAGTACAGTAAAACAAGGTTAATCGAAAGGGATTCTCTTTCTTTTAATACAAAAAACTATTTTATAGGAGGTTTGAAATGGGATTCAAGGTAAAAATCGAAGCAAACGAAACAATCACATTGGGTTCTGAAACCGTAACGACCGTAAAGTTCGTAACGGATACTCCCAATGACAGCAACGCACGTTCCACCGATCTGGGTCTGGAACTTGTGATTTCCGGTAAGATCAGAGCAAACGTTGCTGGAGTGGCTGATGAGACTGTTAAGCTGCCTATCTGGGCGCTTATCCCCGCTTCTCAGTCACAGTGCTACGGCAAGGTAACGGTTGACGTTATCTCCGCTGGCAAAGAAGTACGTCAGATCATCATGGACACCGCTTACGTGGTATCCTACAAGGAATCCTTCTCGGACGAGACCGGCGTTGGCACGTTCACTCTTCAGGTAAGACAGAAGAAGGACATGAACAACAAGGTTCAGTACCTTGGCGGATTTGATTTCTAGGAAAGAAGGAGGGTTAAAAAATGAGTTTTGTTGTAACTGTTGGCAATAATATTACGTTAGGCGCTGAAACAGTAAAGACCGTTGAATTTATCGCAGAAACTCCTCAGGATTCCAACGCAAGGACGACTGATCTTGGTGTTACCATGAAGATCACCGGTAAGATCCTTACCGTTCTGGACGAGGGTAGCGAGAACACCGTTGACCTTGCTATTTGGGCTATGGTTCCCGTTGAGCAGGCTGACTGCTACAGAAGCGTGACTGTTAAGTCCGTTGCTGCTGGCCAGGTTGTTAGACAGTACATTCTTCCCACCGCATTCGTTGTTGACTATACCGAGACCTATGGCGACACCGAAGGCGTTGGTACCTTCGAGCTGATCATCAAGCAGAAGAAGGATAAGGTTCAGAAGACTGCTATTACCGGCGGCTACGCTGATTGATCTATTTGAAATTTTCGGATAAGCAGCCATGAACCTTATGGCTGCTTATCTTATAAAGGGAAGGCATAGTTTAGGACATGGAAATTTTAAAAAGCGCGGTGTACACATTTATAGGATTTTTATTTGGGGCCGTCATATTTTCATCGCTTGACTTTGCGCTGAAGCTGGTTTTCTTCTTCGCGCTGGTTTGTGTTTTGGGCACGGTGTTCTTCGGCTTTATGGTATTTGGAAAACCGAAGCAGTCGACGGCCACTGCGAAGCAGCCGATCAGAAGCAGCAGCGGGACCAGCGTGAACGAGCGGCCCGTCATGAGCGATCAGGGCGCAAGGATCAGCCGAAACGCACAGGTGATGCAGGAGAACGTTTCACGCTCCATGATGCAGGAGCAGCAGATGAACCCCCTGGATCGCAAACCCAGAAGCGTTGAAAAAAGAGAACAATATGAAAAGACCAGGCAGCCCGCCTCTAAGGTGGTCCTGCTGAATGAAGAAGGAACGCCCCTGATGGAGTGGAGCCTTCAGAGTCAGACCTCGTTGATCATCGGAAAGAGCACTGACAAAGAGCCCGTGGACATTGATCTTTCAGGTTCCGCAGTGGCGCAGATGATCTCGAAGCAGCACGCCGTTCTGAATTACACCGACAAGGGGTGGTTCATCGACGACATCGACTCGAAGAATGGTACGAGAGTGAAAAAAGCATCCCAGAACGCGATCATGGACGTGAAGCTCGTAGGAGCGATCGAAGTGGAGCGAGGGGATATCATATATATCGCAAGTACAATGCTACAGATACAATAAGGAGATAAAAAATCATGGGATTGAATCGGTGTAAAAACGGACATATGTTCAGCGCAAGAAAGTACGGAGATACCTGCCCCTACTGCAATACGGAGCTCGAAAAGGTAAACATGTATTCCAATAATCGCAGAATGATGATCGACGATCCAGACAAGACCATGCCCGTGTCCGGCGCGGAAGAGAACGTGGATCCCGTTACCGGATGGCTCGTATGCATTGAGGGACCTCAGTACGGCAAGGATTACAAGATCCACGCAGGAAAGAACTTTATCGGACGTGCAGACAACATGCACATCCAGATCCTCGGCGACAATGCGATCTCCAGGATCAACCATGCAGCAATCATTTACGATTCCAAGAACAGGTCCACCTATCTTCTTCCCGGAGATTCCTCAGGACTGGCATATCATAATGGCGAAGCAGTTTATACGCCCGTTGAGATGAAGGCTTTTTCCGTTGTTGAGATCGGACAGAGCAAATTCATCTTCATCCCCCTGTGCGGCGAACATTTTGAGTGGAACAATGGCGGAGAAATGGGAGAATAAGCATGCAGGACATCTTTACAGACAGCAGAGTGTTAATAGCGCTTGCAATCGCGCTCGGCATCATTTTCGTGGTGCTGATCGCGTGCATTCTGATCAGACTCTCAAGAAATCATAAGGGATATGGCTTCGGCGGCAAGTTCACGGTGGACGTGGGCAACGCGCAGACCATCGGAACCCGCGAAAAGCAGGATGACTCTTTTGCCACAAGCATTACGGAATATGGCATCCTCGGCATCGTGGCGGACGGCATCGGAGGGTACTTAAACGGTAACCTCGCAAGCCGCATTACAGTTGACACCTTCTTGGACGAGTTTGAAAAGCGCGACGTAACTGAAAACTTGAATTATTATTTCCAGAAATCAGCCATGCTCTCCAACGAGCGCATCCGCGACGAATTTGGCGAGGCAAAGGGTGGCACCACTGCAGTGGCAGTGGTCCTGAAGGCCGACAAGATGTTCTGGACCAGCGTTGGCGACAGCAACATTTCCGTATTCCGTGAGGGACGCATCATCGCAGTCAACCGCAAGGAAAACGTCAAGAACTGGCTGGAGGATCAGTATTACGCAGGGTCCGTCCGCAGGGAGGACGTGCTCAGCAGCAAAGCTGACACCAGACTTGTCAATTATCTGGGATATGACGGCTTCAAGAAGGCGGACGAGTCCGATCGCCCGATCTTCCTGAAAAAGAAGGACAAGATCCTCCTTTACTCCGACGGAGTGGAGGTTCTCGGACAGATCGAACTCGAAACCATCCTCTCGAAGAAGATGAGTGCTCAAAAGACTGCGGACGAGATCATCAATGCCGTGAACCTAAAGAAGAAGAACAAGAAGGATAACGCGACGATCGTCATTTTCTCGATCAAGTAAGCGTGGGACCAACATGCGTAAGGAAAACTCTGATTTTAATACAAAGTTTATATCGGAGGCAGGAAGCTATCTCGTAAACGCGGACTACTTCGCATTCGTAGAACTGAAGGATTATGCGTGCTATGTCATCGCTGACGGCATTGATCCCGATGAAAAGAAGGAGAGCGCAAAGCTTGCCGTGACCACGGTGATCACGGAGTTTTCTGATGCCCCGGGAATGTCGGCGGGCAAGCTTCGTCACTACCTGAAGGCGGCGCACGAAGCACTCCTTCGCGAATCCGACGAGATCCGCCTCGAAGCAAGCATATTAATCCTCCTGACCGATTACAAGAAGGCCATGTGGGGCCACGCCGGCAACTCAAGGCTTTGCTGGATCAAGAACGGTGAGATCAAGCTGTCCACCAAGGACACCTCCCTGACCCAAAGAATGGCGGACCAGGAAGAGGTTGCCCTCGATCAGATCTCCGCGCACGAAGAGCGCAACAACCTTTATACCTACTTGGGACAACCGGGACATTTCACCCCGGTTATTTCTGCGAAACACAAACTTGAGGACGGCGACATTTTCATCCTCATGACCCGCGGCGTCTGGGAGAACGTGGGCAACGCCGAGATCATCGACGCCGTTGACGGCGTCTCCAAAGCCGAAGACGTGTGCACCGGTCTGGAAGATGTGATCCTGAGCCAGAGACTGGACATCATCGAGAACTACACGATCGCGTCCGTGTTTATCAACAAGATCTACCAGAATCCCAAGGCGGGAAGGAATAAGAAGATCCTGAGGATTGTGTTTGCAGTCTGCATGGCATTGGGAATGCTGACGCTTTCCTTGACGATCACGAAGTATTCGAAAAACAAGAGCAACTTGAATAAGATGCTCAATTATAAAAAACAAGGCATTGAACAGTTGATGAACCTAAACCTGGAAAATGCCACAAAGCATGTTTCGGAAGCATATGCGACCTCACAAAACATCACGGCCACCAAGAAATCAAAGACCGGAAAGCAGGTTGAGATCGTCGTTCTGTACAACTCCATGCTGGAGTACATGAACACGGGTGAAATCGCTTTAGGAGAAACGAATTTCAAAAAGGCAAACACGCAGTTTGGACATGCCGTGTCAAAACTGAATGAAATGAAGGACTTGGGTGAGGACGTTTCTGCTTTTGAGAAGGGCGTTTTGGCATATCAGACCTTTGCAGAGAATATGCAAAAGGGCGTGAAAGAAGCTGACGAAAACGACCTTGACGAAGCACAGAAGGCCTTTGAACAGGCAAGAGACGTCATGGAAGAAGTTGATGGCATAAAGTACCGCGATGCCGCTCAGGTCATGGTGAATGCATGCATGGCCCAGAAGTACGTGAACACTGGTAAAGAGTACGAAAGGCAGGGCGACGCAAACGCAAGGGATTATGACATCGCAAAGGCTGATTACGTAACTGCCAAGGATTACTACGACAGAGCGGCTGCGCTTGACAAGAGCAGTACTGCGGCAACATATTCCGAAGAAGTTCTCATCAAGATCCGAAACATTGAAAGCAAGATTGAAAGCATGACGGATGAGCAGTGGCTCAAAAAGGCGGAGACATACATTGCCGACGGAGACAAGGCAGCCCGCGAAGGCGATAAAGAAGCCGCTCTCGCCGCATACAATAAGGCAATTGAGCTCTATGCAAACGTAAGGGATCAGGCTACTACAAACGTGGCACAGTTGAAGGCGAACGTGAACGAAAAGATCGGCAATCTGGATTCTGATCCGTCGCAGGAGCTTTTAAGCGCAATTGACTGCCTTTCCAGAGAGGATTATAGCTCTGCCATTGACGCGCTCAACCGTGCGAAGGACTTATATAACATGCGCGGTGACAAGGCTAGTGCACAGATGATACAGGGTTACATCAACAATGTGAAGGGCTTGGCAAGTCAGCAACAATAATATGGGGGGAATGAGCATGTCTTTCATGGATGAAGAGATTCTGAAAGAAGCCAGAAAAATTGCAGAAGCACGAGAAAAAATGGAATCTCAAAAGAATATGGAGTTGGAATCCGAGGGCTCCATATATGATGAGAAAGTAATGATCATGGGGAAACCGGTTCGGTTCGAAAGAAGGAAGATCGATGAGATTGGAATAAGCATCATGATGCCGACTGATTTTGACCGGATCTCCCCTGAACTGACAAGGATGATCTTCCCTGCGGGAAATCCACCGACACATTATTACGGGTGTGGTGACATTCAGTTTCAGATCATGATGAATCATACCAACCATAAAGTGAAAAATGAACAGATCCCGGAATTTTTAAAGCTGTCGGAAAAGATGATCACGACAGTTGGACCGAGAGTGACGATTGTAGACAGAAAGAATGCTGAAAAGGAGGATCTCAAAATCGGTATTCTTTCTTTTGTTTCAAGGGCATTGGACACTACGGCATTCAATTATCATTTCTATTTTTCCATCGATGATACCTTGATCATGGGAAACATAATGTTCCCTAGCAAGTATAAGAAACGCTTTATGAAACTGGTCGAAGAAGTTGTCATGAGTATTGAGAGGGAGGAAGAAAATGAAGGCGATAACCTATCTTAATACCGAAGTCGTTGGAATCGATCTTCGTAAGATCACCGGGTTGGAAATCACGCATCATATCAATGAGCATGCCGTTGCCATTGTGACTGGTGAAGCAGAGCCGGACTATGCGCTCGACCTGGTAAAACGTGCGGATGAAACGCAGGAAGTTGAGATCAGGACAACTGCGGAGGGACAGCCGAATGTTTTGTTCCATGGCGTTTTGTCAAATGTCAACGTGGATCTGACGGGTGATTACGCAAACATCACCATAACGGTAAAATCCTTCAGTGCATGGGTGGATCACCAGAGGAACAATAAGAGCTTTCAGAATACGGGCGAGTCGCATGAAAGTGTGATCAATAAGACTCTCGGCGGTAGCATTTATCTTGACATGCAGGTCTCTGACAGAGCCATTGGACATATTATCGTGCAATGCAATGAGACTGCGTGGGAATTCGCAATGCGAATGGCAGCAGATCTCGGAGCCCCGGTGGTGGCCTCTGCGTTCAAGAAGCTGATCACGGTCGGAATTCCTCACGAAGAGCATGCATATTCCCTTTCAGACTATACTCTCAGTTCTTCTTCAGGCATGGACGATCCCAATGCGGTGCCGGGCGCTTCGGCATGCATTGGCGTAAAGACGATGCAATATGCCTATCTGGGCGACGCAATCGACGTGAATGGAACCCAGCGCGTTAAGGCGGTGAGGGCATCCATGGCAACGGGCGTTTTGGAGACGACGCTGAGCTTGTCCGATGCATCCGGTTTCCGCCAAAAGCCCATCATGAACGTTCAGATTTCAGGTAAGATGTATCTTGGCGAGGTGATGGCTGTTTCGAAGGACAAGGTTCAGGTACATCTCCTCGACATCGATGGTAGTTATGATGATGGCGGCAACGTGTGGTTGCCTTATTCTACTGCATATTCTTCTTCGGATGGCAGTGGTTTTTACTGCATGCCCGCTGAAGGAGACAAGGTTAGAGTCTTTTTCCCCGGCGGCAACGAGGGCGAAGCCTTTGCAGCCAGCAGTGTGTGTGCAAGCCCTGGCGCAAACGTAACGGACAAGCAGTGGACCGGACCGAAGGGAAAGCAGATCCTTTTGTGCGACGAAGGCATTTACATTACCACAAATGCCGGAACGAACAAGATTTTCATCAATCTTACGGATGAACATGGCATTTCCATCAGCAGTGATAAGGACATCAATATCTGCGCGAAGAAGAACCTTTCCCTGATCTCCAATGACAGCATTTACATTGGCGCTCAGAATGATATATTGATCAGTTCCGGTGAAGCCTACATTGACATTAATCCCGGCGGAATTGAAATGGCTGCTGAAAACGTTGTGATCAAATAGTTAGGGTGAAATATGGAAATCTCAATCGACGAGTTCAAAGAACAGTATTTTCCTGCTCTGCAAAGTAAATTCCATCAGGATACGACCGATTTCATCGTAAAAAACATGGATCAGATCAAGAAGAGTCTGCGCGGACAAATGGACATGTTTGTAAATCTGGTTGTCAGGCTTCAGCAAGAGCTTCCGGTGGAAATCGGAATGATCCAGGTAGCGCTACTTAATACGTCCTTGTATTTGGGGAGGCCGCAGATCGCTTACACCGCGTACAATCGAGATGGTTACTTTGGACAGGAATTGTTGACGGTAAAGCGGGATGCAGGCTGGCTCTTTGAGGCGTGGGATGATTACAAGGCGTCCATCGAAAACAAGGTGGCAGAGCTCCACGCCGAAAACTGCATTCGTTCTGAAGCAGTGAGACAACTGGCTTGGGAGAGCTTTCCTTTCCTGCAGACATGTCTTTACGTGACTTCAAAATACATCTTTCGGGACATAGAGCAGTTTCCGGAATTTGGAAACATGATTTTGAACCCCAATTTCTGTATGCGCATCGGAGCGTATATGGACTGGGGAAAAGTAGTATATGTCCGGAGAAATGAGGCTGACATTTTTTTTGACGTTCACAAGAAGGATTTCAGTTTTTACAGGTTCCACAAGGTCGTTTACAGTCACAAGGTATTTCAGTATCTGGACCTGAGCAGTACCGTGTTTACGGAATGCGAGTTTGTTTACTGTAAGTTCGAGAACGTAATCCTCAATGATGCATGGTTTAGAAAGTGCCGGATTTATTACTGCACCTTCGAGAACGTGAAGCTATTAGGTCTTACGCTGGAACAGACGACCATGAAGAAAACGACGTTTCAGAATTGCACCACCTCCATCGATGGTACTTCCTTACCACCGAAGGACATGGATGACATTTACAGGCCGATTATGACGATCGATTGCACCATTGACGAAGAAAGCAAGATAAGGGGCGAGGCATAGATGGAGTATTTCCTTTTGACGCAAAGTAAATCTGTCGTTAATCCGATTGAGCTTTTGGTAATGACTCCAGAGATGTTTACTCCGCAGATGGAGCATAAAGATTTCGCAAAGCTTAAGAAGGTAACCATTTCGTATTTTTATTATACACCAGAGAATGAGATGCCAGATGTTTTGAAATATCCAACCTACATGATCTCGGATCCGCTCAGGAAGGTTCTTGCATTGTATGACAAAAATCTCACCTTTCGGGCAGTGCAGGCATTTCCCATTGATTCAAAGGATATGGATCGGGTCAAGAGACTGGCAAAGCTTTATTGGATCTATGATTGCATTCACGTGGATTGTCTAAGCAAGGATACGGTTTTCTACCCGAATGGTGAGGCGGAGGAGATCATTTTGGATCGTAAGAAGATCCGACCCTATCCGATCTTTCGGCCCAAGGGATTATTGGAAAACCGCATGATCGTATCATTGCCCGTGGCGGAAAGCATTATGCGCAGAAACGGGTATGGGGTTGGAGTTCAACCGGTTCAGGTGAGATAAAGGGGGAAAGAGCATGATCTCACAAAAGAAATCATATGTTTATCGATTGATGAAGGTGACTTGTTCCTGCGGTGGAATGGTCGGCGATGGCTTTTTGGGAAGTGCATTGTTTGCGAAGAATAAAAGGGCTTTTGAACAGAATCTGAACGCTGTGCACGATCATGGCGTTTATCTTCATGATTTCGAATCACCGCTGCTGAATGCAAATGATCATCTAAAGGACGAAAACATCAGCACATTTGGAAGGTGTATGTCTAATGATAATCCAAGGGGATATATCGCTACAATGCTTTTGATTTCTCCGCTAATGGGTCCTTTTATAAGGCAAGCGATTGGATGCGTCTGTGATCCAGTTACCCTGGTACCATGGGTATATGTGGATGATGATTACTTCATTGACGGTGCACCTGCATTGACGATCGAGAGCGAATTGCCATGTTTATGGGGTGGGAGCATTAAAATTGTCGCAAAGCTTGAAGATGCTGATTCTGCCCAGGCAACTGCGGAAAGTGAAGCAAGTAGCAGTGATAGCGCAAGCAGCGCTGAAGGCGGTGAAGGAGGAGAAGGCGGCGGAGCAGCAGCGCCGGCGGACATTGACCGCAGAGACTTACTGCCGAGTGAGGTTCAGGAAAAAATCGATTCTTTCTGTGATTCGGAGATGAGCAATCCGACCTCCAGAGCAGACGAGGAGCTCGCTAACGAAGCGCAAGGTTTGTATAGCAAAATTGAAAATAGTTGCAATGATTGCATCTCGACAAGCGGACAAGAGCTAACTGGGGGCTTCGAAATAGATTTTACGCTTCCTTGGGGTAATGGTATGAGTGTGCGTGGCGTAGAACACGACGGAAACAGGCATCATATGCCTGGAAGACCAGGAGATCCCGATTTTTCATGGGAGAGTATACGATGAGACCATTCAGGTGGAGTAGGCTGTCCGATAGTGCGAGATTCTGCTTTCTCATAGCGTTTGCACTCACCATGTTGGTTGCAGTCATTCCGAATTATGAAGCGTTTTTCTATGCAAAAACAGAGCCTGTCAATGGCACGAGCGGTTATCTGGGATATCCCGCCGGAGACATTGTGGAAGTCCTTCGCTCTGCTGAAGGCATGGAAAAGGAAGTGCATGTCTTCACGGTTGAAGTCGATGCCCAAAACCTCAAGTCGTTAGGAGTTTATCACGGCCTTGGAGCATTTACTAAGGTTACGGATCATGGTATTTTCCATTTCGTTAGTCGTTTTAATACGGACCAAACCTATGGTCAGTTTTATCTTGTGGAACTGGAAAACGGTGATCAAGTGGTCATTCTGTTGGATGATATTGTGCTAAAGCTTCCGAAGACTGGGAAAGTGAGGCTGCCTCGGGGAAAGGTCGAAAAGCTGGGGGAGACTTCGAAGAAATATCTTTCGGAAAAACTGGGAGTACCGCAGGAATCTTTGAAATATTATGTCGATGCGGCAAGAAACTGGAGAAGCCATGAGGGCAAGAAAAGCGAACAGGTAAGAGCGATTCTTTCAATGGTTTGCTTAGTGGGTGGCTTCCTTTTGGGATATCTGTTGCTTGTTCTGCTTCGTAAGAAGTACGCATCGACGCAGGAGGCAAATCCGATTGCTGAGGCGGGTGCGGAAGAGAATCAGCCGAACTTCGAACGCTCCTGGTTCAAACTGGAAGAGATTAAAGAAGACGGCTACAAGCCGACTGCCAGGGAGAGAGCGGAGATCGCCAGAGACAATATGTCAAAGGGCATGCCTTACCAATATGATTGGAGAAAAGATACCAAAAGGAGCTGGTCTCGGATTGGAGACTTCGTTTTCTTTTGGGGCATTGCGCTTGTGATTTTGACGATTCTGTTCTTGATTTTTGTTTTCAAAGGTATGGATGTTTTTGCCATCGGCATACCCGTCGGGATTCTTTTAGCCTTTGTGGGTGCAAAGATTTCCAAGTGGGATCAACCTGAAAAACTCTGCCTGTCAAGGATTGACTCGAATCTTGTGTATCAATTTACATTGGCATTGCAGGGAAGGGAAGAAAGCATACAAGATTTTGAAAAGGTCGAAGAGGCATACCATGGTTTTGTTGAAGACCATGAGGCATTCACGCTTACAATCGTTCCGCCGATCGGAGGGTTATCCGAATGGGAATGCCATTACGACGAAAAATATGGATATGTAACCGACATCATTCTGAGCAAGGAGCGAAAGGTTCAGAAATGGAGAAAGTCCTCGGGCAAACCGTGCCCTAGGGATTGTGACAACTTGAGGAAGATCATGACGCTAAAGGAAATAGTGACACTGTAAACTGCCAATCACCAAAACGCCGTGGAGAGAGAGCCTATGTACGATAATACGCTTGCTTCTTTAATTCTATCTTGTCCGATTAAGGATTCAAAGATTCTCGACATGTTTATCGAGAACTGCGTTGATGAAATCAGCTATCTTCGACTCAAGCTTGAGTTGCCCGAAGAGTGCTCTAACGCAGAAATAGCAAGTTTGCCTGACAGCGATTTTGTTCTTTCTTTAAGTGACGGAACACAGCTGTTCTGCGGTTATTGTGATAAAGTGGCAGTCAATAAAGAGGGGGATTATCGCAGCATAGAGGTCCTTGTGTCCTCTTACATAAAAAGAGCGGATATTACCCCTTATGAAGTGACCTATCAGGATCCCGGAAAGTCTTTGGAGCAGATTGCACACATCGTATTTCAGAAGTATGGCGCATGCATTACTTCGTCGTATGCCCACGTCATCCCGTTTATTGTATCCCAGCAAAAGGAAACGGACTGGGATTTTGTGCGTAGACTGACCAACCAACAAGGCTTATCCCTTTATACGAATATTAAAACTCAGGGAATGTATTTTTCCATTGGGCCGAGCGGCAAACATCATTCTGAAGAGATTTTGACCAGACTCATCGGCTTTGGTAAGAGCATAGATGAATTGCTTAATGTTAAGACAAATATTTCAGAAGACACAGCAAGCTACCAATACTTGGTCGAGAAATATGATTGTTCGGAATTAGCTTCCGTTGCTGGAGATTTCGTTGGAGATTACTTGATCTACAGAAATCAAGTGTTTAATGACGGCGGTCTCGTTAAGAACCATGTTTATGTTCAGAGACAGTCCGATGTAAGACCTAGGTGCGACTACGAGCTGAAGAATGTCTATGTAAGTACGGTTTTAACTGGTACGGTGCAAAGCGTTGAAGGCAACACCGTAAAGGTTAAATTAGATAATGGTGCAGAGGGACTTGGAGGTGCGTGTGTGGACGTGCCTTATGAGTCTGCGCTCAGCAATTCCTTCTATTGCATGCCTGACGTGGGAGATCAGGTCTTTTTGTATTACCAAAATAGCGGAAACATTGTCTGCTTAGGCAGCAAGAGATCAAGCACGGATGGCCCCGATTTTAATACTCCTAATGAGAAGGTGCTCAACAATAAGGATCAAATGTTGCGCTTTACTGACAAGGCTGTCACAATCACGAACACCCGAAAGAAACACGATGAAGGAGATACCACAGAGATCACCATTCTGATGGATGACGAAGAAGGTATCACAATTACTTCCGGGAATGAAGTGAAGATTGAAGCAACAGGTGATAAAGATATTGTGCTTGCAACTGCTACGGAAGAGGAAGCCATTTCCAAGATGATGGCAGACGCAAAAACAGGCAAAAACAAGTATAAGACTAGAGCCCGCAAAGGTCGCGATAAATATATAGAGGATGGCGGCCTTTCTGAAGACGAACAGTTTTGGAACGGTGCCTTTCAACAGGACTGGGCCAGGGTTGTGAAATCCTTTACTGACATGAGGGATCAGCTTAAGCTTAAGCCGTTTTTTGATTTTTGCGGCGCGGTAGTAGCGGCAAACGAGGTACCTGCTCAGCAAGATGCTCCAGAGCCATATGAGGACTTGGTGATCACAATCTATGGACTTAACAGCGTCATGTTGAAAGCTGGCGACAGTGTCATTGTGATTGATTGCGATATTTATATTGGCGCCAACAGCATTGGCTGGCTCGGTTATGATAACACAAAAGAGCATGCCGTAGTCGTTGAAGAATTCCCTGATTTAATAGAACTTGGTCTGGACATTGTCCAGGTGGTATTGGACTTTGCAGGCATTGCCTGCCCATGGTGTGATCTGGCAAACGCAGTAATATCTTTAGCAAGAGGCAAAGTTGCAGACGCGGTTGTGTCGGTGTTCTTTGCTATTCCGTACATAGGAGATGCTTGCGGTTTGGTTCGTGCAGGTTCTAAGGCTGCCAAAGTAATGAGGGTGATAAAGTTCGGGGGCCTTGTCTATGGAACGATGGGTTTATTTAACTCAACCCCTGAGGTGGTTGAAGCGGCCAAATACTTCTGGAATAAAGGCTCTCTAGATTTGGGCAATTACGAAGATTGGCAACATTTACTGACCCTTGCCGGATTAGTGGCTGATATTTGGGGTTTGGCAGATGACACAAATGACTTTGTAAAAGATGTCCGCAGCAGTAATAATAACAGCAGCAGTGACAGCAGTAACAGTAACAGCAACAACGGAGGCGGCAACGGCGGCGGAGAACCCAACGGCGGCCAGGGCAACGGAAATGGGCAAGGCGATGGAAACGGCCAGGGCAACGGCGGCGGAGAGCCCAATGGCGGAGAGCCCAACGGCGGCCAGGGCAACGGAAATGGGCAAGGCGATGGAAACGGCCAGGGCAACGGCGGCGGAGAGCCCAACGGAGGGAAGCCCAATGGCGGAGAGCCCAACGGCGGA
>JAEEVF010000005.1 GCA_016290775.1 Acetatifactor sp.
GAGCGCTCCCCGAAAAGAAATGTTCGTGATGGAAGAAGCGACACACGGTCTGCTTGAATCACGTTCGGAAGAATTTTCTGAGATACTCCATAAAATTGCAGAAATCCAGAAGAACAGTTAAACCGGAATAGAATGTATTGTTTGTTGAGCAGATTGTATTCCAGTTTTACATTTTATGAAAATTTAAAAAAGTATATTGACTCTCACATTATGTGAGGGATTATCGTTGTAGTGAGCTCAAGAGAAAAACATCCATGGAGGTAGAAACAAATGCTTAAAATAGGCGAATTTTCAAAACTATCCAGAGTAAGCATCAGGATGTTACGCCACTATGATGATATCGGACTTTTGAAACCTGCAGAAACAGATGATTTTACCGGGTACCGCTATTATCGCGAGGAACAGCTTTTTGCCATCGGAAGGATCACGTCACTCAAGGATATGGGCTTTGCCCTTGCAGATATTATCAAGATCCTTGACAGCTATGATGATAAAGAAAAGATGGATGCCTTTCTGTCAGAGAGGCAGAAGGAGCTTTCAAAGCTTTCCCAAGAAACGGAGTACAAACTGATGCTTCTGGAAACAGCCAGAAAGAGGCTGAGGAAGGAGCAGAATATGAGTTTTGACGTAACTGTAAAAACAATTCCTGAGAGATATGCTGCCACGGTTCAGATGGTGGTTCCTCACTATGAAGATGAAGGAATGCTCTGGAATACAATGATGAGCGAATGCAAGGATCTTGTGCCGGCCGACCCGTGTCTTGCGGCGGCTGAGTTTCTTGATCCCGAGTACAAGGAAGAAAATGTTGAGATCATTGCGTGGATGACCGTGAGAGGTTCTTATAACGATACGGAACATGTGAAGTTTAAAACTCTTCCTGAAGTAAAAGTTGCAAGTTGTATTATTAAAGGCAGCCACGATCAGATGGGTGAGGCATATGCAACTGTGGCGTCATGGATCAAATCTAATGGATATAAAATGAATGGACCTATGTTTAATATCTATCATGTGAGTCCTGCACAGACACAGAATCCTGATGAGTATGTAACGGAAGCTTGTTTCCCTATTGAGTAAATACTATCTATGCCAAGGAGCTTAAGTGTTCCTTGGCATATTATTGAAAGGAGCGGTCATGGAATATGTTCACGTAACAAAAGATAACCTCGAAGAGGAGCATATTTGCTGCGCGATATCAAATAATAAGGATGTTCAGGTTTCTTCTAAGAAGGCATTGTTTGCATGCAAAACAAACCGAAACGAAGCAGGGTGACGAGAAAAGATAACACTTTCGGGTGATGTGCGGAATGAAAAAGAAATGTATAATAACGCTGTAAGATCTGAAGAAGTTTTATGGGGGGAAGACGAAGGATGAAACGGAAAATGAAGCAGTTATTGGGGATTCTGCTAAGCCTGGTGATGGTATTGGGCTTGATGCCGGAGATGAGTCTGACGACGCATGCAGCTGATACGGGTGTGGTGAATCCCTATGCAAGCCTGGTGAATACCACCACGACGGTGAAGTTCAACAACATGGACTGGTATGTCATCGAGGATAATTCTACGTCATTGAATGCCGGGACGATCACGCTTCTTGCGAAGGATCCGATCAGTACGTCAAAATTTAATAGTGCTGAGGATGGCAATCATTATAGTGGATCTGCGGTAAAGGGGTATCTGGATGACCTGACGAAACCAGGGGGCTTCTTCGCAAACGTGGCGGATGCGATCGTGAAGATCCCTTCCCTAACGACCAACAAATATAATAGCACCGAAACAGATGATGAGGCTACGAATGTTAAGCTTTACTTGCTGAGCGTTGAGGAGGTAAATGGGCTTCCGGAGAGTGTTAGAAAACTCTCAAGGACAACAACCGCAGGCGACGGCTGGTGGCTCCGATCGCCAGGCAGCTCCCAATCAATTGCGGCGTACGTGAAGGATGGCCAAGTGAATAGCGAAAATGGTACCGTGCTGCAAACGTTAAACGTCCGTCCCGCATTAAAGCTCGATCTGTCAGAAGTCGACTTCTCAGAAGACTCAATGTCTTTCTCTCTATCAATGAATAAACCGCCGCACTTTATCGATGCGGATAAGCTCCAGCTTGCCGTCACCGAAAATGCTACTAAAGCCAAGGCCGGAACAATTAGAGGGAAGGATGATGAGGGAGATGCATATACTTATAAGATCGTCGGCGGCAATGCCCAGGATCTTTTCGAGATAAACTCGACAACGGGCGTAGTGACAATGAAGAGCGCCGTTGACGCATTCGATTACGAAGAATGGGTGGAGAGCGGACGGCAATATATAATTGAAGTTGAGATTGCGGATGATAAAGCGACCTCTTACAACGAATTGTTATGTACCAGGCATTCATTCGAGATCAAGATCATGGACGTAAACGAAGCCCCGTATTTTGATTATTCGCCCGAAGAACCAAAAAAAATCGAAATAGCAGAGAACTCTCGCGTCGCTAACAAAAAGGTGAAGTTTGCGGATTCTGATAGGCATGCGACAAATTCAACCTTCGTAAATAACGAAGTGCTGGCGACAGGTGGCGACGTCGATGTCTTTCAAGTGTCAAAGCAAGGAGTTATCAGCGTTAGGGAAGGTGTGACACTGGATAACGACAAGCGCGCCGAGTATCAAATCGTTATTATGGTTCGCGATGCCAACAAGGACAGTGACAACAACCAGATCTATCCAGATTTATTCAGCGAAACGACGTTTACTATCACGGTGCTCGAGAGAGATGCAAAGGTTACCGAGCAGCCTGTTGCGGCGGAGGGATGGACCTATGACGGCGCTGAGCATGGACTCATAAAGACTGAAGGAAAGGCATCGGACGGTACGATCAAATATGCATTAAAGATGGATGACTCCGTCCCTGCAGACAATGAATATATCTTCGCAGATGCAAGCCAGATCAAGGGAAAGAATGCAGGTACGTATAAGGTATGGTATAAGGCCTTTGCAAAGACGGGCTTTATCGACAGCAAAGCCGGCAACGTTGAAGTGACGGTTTCTAAAAAGCCTGTGACCGTATCGGGCATTACTGCAAAGAACAAGGTTTATGATGGTACGACCAATGCGGAACTTATCATGGATGATGAGGCAGCTTCAGCCGTTCACGCAAACCTGGAAGGCGTTGTGGCTGATGATGCCGGAAAGGTTACGGTAAGTGCCGTTGGTGAATTCGATGACGCGAACGCGGGAACTGGCAAAATCGTAGTAATAAGTGGTCTCACGCTAATGGGAACGGCCGTAGGAAACTATGAGATCACCACTTCGGGCAATCAAAAGACAGCGACGGCGAACATTACGCCGAAGTCAGTGATTGTCACGGCGGGTAGCCAGACGGTTCCTCTGAACGGAAGCATTGATTCTAGTCTGAGTGATTCGACGGCGTCCGCTGAAGGGCTGCTTTCCGGTGACGAACTCAGCGCTGTTAAGCTGACGTCAAGCTCGACCGCACACGCGACAACGAGCGGTAGCATCACGCCAAGTGATGTCCGGATCAAAAATGCCGGTGGCGACATAACGGGGAACTATGCCGTACAATATGCGGACGGTGTGCTTACGGTAAACAAGGGCACTGTTTCATACAACGCGCCTTCGGCGAAGAAGTCTCTGACTTACAATGCAAAAGATCAGATGCTTATCAACGCTGGTAACATAACAGGCTGCGAGGGCGCGATCATGAAATATGCGCTCGGAAGCGACGATTCCACAGTGCCCTCGGACACAAGCTTCGGTACGGCCCTCGTGAAGGCTATGGATGCGGGAAGCTACACCGTATGGTATGAAATTGACGGAGGCGCTGATTATGAAGACATTGCCCCGCAGAAGATCACAGGCATTAAGATCGCGGCGAAAGAGGTACGCCTTAGCTGGGGTACTGCGGCGTTTGTATATGATGGACAGGAGCATTTCCCTGAGGTGACGCTTACGGGCGTTGAGGCTGCAGACAAGAGAGGGGTTGGCGTTTCTGTGTCAGGAGCGGAAAAGAAAGCCGGAAACTATCATGCAGTAGTCACGGCCCTCACGGGAGAGAAGGCTGGGAATTATATGCTTGAAAACACTGCCGCAGGTTGCTTTTGGAAGATCACTAAGGCGGCCATAACCCCTTCCGTCACGATAAGTGGTTGGACTAAGGGACAAGTGCCGAGCAACCCTGTGATCACGGGCAATCCCGAAAACGGAAAGGTGACCTGTGAGTATAAGGCTTCCACGGCTGATGCCTCGGCATATTCCGAAAAGGTGCCGATGGATGCGGGAGAATATGCTGTCCGGGTGACGATCGCTGAAACGGCAAATTACCTTAGCGGCACTGCAACCGCGACATTTGAGATTATGGATTCAAAGAATTCCCTCGACAACCTGAGTCAAATGCTTTGGGCGGCAATTGCCCGTGGCGGAGAGCAGACTGTTTATTGGAAAGAGGGGAATGCGCTTTCCTACGACATTATGAAAGTCTTGGAGGATCATGTTCAGATCACTCTCGTATTTGAATATAGTTATGAGGGAAAGGATTATAAGGTGACCATGCCTGGCAGCATTGTTAAGGCATTTCCTGACATTACCTGGTATGGGCCTTTGTACCTGTATGCGCATTATGGAAACAATGAGGCAGAACTTAAGACATATGTGGTACAGAAGGGTGACACCCTGAGCAAGATCGCCGCTAAGCTTCATGCTTCGGTAAAGCGCCTAGTGGAGCTCAACGGTATAAAGAACCCTCACCTGATCTATCCCGGGCAAAAACTCTTTTACGGTGACGGAAATGTTCTCCAGGGCACAATGCCTCCCGCAAACGGAACCTATGTCGTACAGCGAGGCGACAGCCTGAGCAGGATTGCCGCAAAGCTGGGCGTGTCCATCGGACACCTTGTGCAGCTAAATGGAATTAAGAATCCCAATCGCATCTGGGCTGGCCAAGTCTTCCGTTACTAATGGGCAACCCATACGGGCAATCAATACAACCAACAAATATGATGATCCCATATTGCGGGCTGGACTGTGAGGCTTGCGAAGCTCGTCTGGCAACAATTAATAACGATAATGAGCTGCGGATAAAGGTATCGAAGGAATGGACTGAACTTAATGGAGTGGAGATCACCCCGGAAATGATCAACTGCTCCGGCTGCCGGATTCCGGGAGTAAAGACGGTGTACTGTGATTCTTTATGTCCGATCAGGCAGTGTGCGAGAGAAAAACAAATGGAAACCTGCGGCGGTTGCCAGGAAATGAGGTCATGTGAAATGGTAGGAGCAATTATTGGGAACAATCCTGATGCACGTGGCAGGCTTGAAAATGCCGGAAGCGTATGATGGCAAATGTAATAACGGGAATAAAGAGAGGATGTAGAGATCATGTTCAGAGAAATGAGACGCTTTAAGCAGAAGATTACCGATGAGGAATGCATAGAAATACTGAAGAACGAGCCAAGAGGTGTTCTGTCTGTTCTTGGAGATGAGGGATACCCGTATGGTGTTCCGCTGGATCATTGGTATTCGGAAAGTGATGGAAAGCTTTACTTTCACTGCGCGAAAGAAGGTCATAAGATCGATGCAATCTCGGGATGTGATAAGGTTAGCTATTGCGTGATGGATAAAGGATATCGAAAAGAAGGCGAGTGGGCACTCAACATTCATAGTGTAATAGCATTTGGACGGATCCATGAGGTTACGGATGATGAAAAGAAGAAAGAAATCTGCACTTGCCTGTGTCAGAAGTTCACTGATGATGAGACATATCTTGAAAAGGAAATGAAAAATGCTTTTCCCCGCGTATGCTGTCTGGAATTGGATATAGAGCATATGACAGGGAAACTTGTGAACGAGGCGTAGTGATTACGGGCGCAAGTTTGATTATAATCAAGTTTGAGGTTGAAACTTAGATCACATCTATGTATAATCAAATATGATATTTATTTTATTGGAAAGGAGCGTAATTTTTTATGAGAATTAGGGTTGTTAAGGCTCAGTAGTCTGAGCTTAAATAATTGATTGAATCGTAAGCTCAGATGAATCCTAAGAGAAATGTTGTTAGGAGGAGCATGATGAGCTATATAAAGGCAGAAACTGTACTGCCACAGGAATTAATAGAAACGATTCAGCAATATGTAGACGGAAAAATGATATATATTCCATGCAAGGAGAAACAAGAGTGGGGCACGACCACTTCCGCCAAGGCATTCTTTCGTGAGCGTAACGAAAGGATCTACGAGACTTATAAAAGCGGAATGAGATTGTGTGATCTTGCACGCAGTTTTTCCTTATCGGAGAAGAGTATTCAAAGGATTCTCAGGAACCAGAGACATGCCGTAAGCGAAGGCATTGAGAGTATCTGAGAAGAAAGAGACCAGAATATATTTTCGCTGTGGAGGTTGCGGGAAAAAGCAGGAGTTTGTTAATTCGTACAAATTCAGAGTAAATGCTAATGGTAAAAGCGTAGACATTTGGCTGATCTACCGTTGCAAGAAATGTAAGCATTCCAAAAACCTCACGATTTATGAGAGGACGCATCCTGGAAGGATTCCGACGGAATTGTTTGAATGCTTTATGAATAATGACATGGAGACTGCCATGGAATATGGCAGAAATATAGACTTTTTGAAGAAAAACAATGCTGAATTTAAGTGAATGACGGCTGGACTTAGGTCCGGCCGTTTTTAAGTGGTTGAAGTTTCGTAAGAGGAGCTGAATGGTAGTGGATTAACTATTGTTCGGCTCGTTTTGACTATACATAATCCCTTTGCTTTCGGTAAGAATTGTGTTAGAATAAGGGCATATTATCTTTCAGAATAACGTATTAAAGAGGTATGGAGATTTGCCAATATTTATAGATTTATTTCTGACCTTCGCTAAGATCGGATTATTCACATTCGGCGGGGGGTATGCGATGCTTTCTCTTATAGAGAATGATTGCGTGGAAAAGAAAAAATGGATAACTCACGATGAAATGATGGATGTGACTGTTGTTGCAGAATCAACTCCGGGTCCTATCGCCATCAATTGTGCCACCTATGTTGGATATAAAAAAGGGAGGCTGCCAGGAGCAATAATAGCTACGCTCGGGATGGTTCTTCCTTCCTTCATAGTAATACTGTTGATATCAAAGTTTTTTGACATGTTCCTTGAAATAACATGGATTGCAAATGCATTTCATGGGGTCAAGATAGCGGTTGGAATACTGATAGTGGATGCAGCCTTAAAAATGCTGATCAAGATGAAGAAAAAACCGATGCCTATAATCATGGTAGTTTGTTCGGGGGTAGCTATGATACTAATCAGTGCATTCTCTATTAACGTTTCATCCATGGTGCTTATGCTCGCTGCGGCCTTCACGGGCGTAATTGTATTCATTATAGGATCACATACTAAGAAGGAGAAAAAGGAATGATATATTTTGATTTGTTGATTGGATTCCTTGAAGTCGGGTTCTTCTCCTTTGGCGGTGCTTATGCAGCTATCCCACTGATCAGGGAAGTTGTACTGGCTCACGGCTGGATGGATGAAGAAATGGTTACCTATATGATCGCGATAAGCGAAAGTACACCAGGACCGATCATGGTGAATATGGCAACTTATGTTGGAAGTGTAAAGGGAGGAATCCCGGGGGCTTTGATAGCCACGACAGCAACAGTCCTTCCTGCGTTTCTTGTAATTCTGTTGATCATGGTCTTATTTAAAAAGGCTTTGCAAAATAAGTATGTAAAAGCAGCACTTGGGGGCTTAAAGCCGTGTGTTATCGGTTTAATCCTGTCGACAGGTATTATGATGATAATTAGAAATTGCAATATTTCTTTAAAAGCAAAACCGGATGTATTAACCATTGGTCTTACCTGTGTTCTTGCAGCAGTATATTTTGGATCCAGAAAAATAGTTAAAAAGGGAATATCACCAATAATGCTTATCAGTGTATCTGCACTTGTTGGTGTTGTAGCTTATGGAATCCTGCCGAGGTGAAGAGGTTTCACAAGGAGTTATTGATTCAGAGTACTTTGTAGGGTATGAATTCAAAAAGAATTTGTTAAAAGTACAGCAAGCAATAATTATTTATTGCCTGTCGTGTGACGGCAAAATTGGGTAAAAAGCATTTCATCAGTCCGATTGCCCATACGGTGTTATATTGTGTTACTGTGAAATCTTTCCCTTGTTTATTCCCTTATCAGCGCTCGTAAAGCACTATGGGACAATATAACACAAGGGAAATCATAAGGGAAAGTAAAACATCTGCAAATTTTGTATTTACAAGGGCTTGCGGATGATGAAATAAAAAGTAGTAATGAGTTATAAAGCCCATGGGAATGGTTCATTCCCAATCGGGGTTTGTGGAGGAAAGCATGACGAATAGAAAGACTAACATTGTTCCTTTTGAAATGAAGTATTTGAATGAGTATTATGATGGCTTTAATACTGAGATTACAAAATACCAATGGCCTGATCCTTTTCGTACAGTTGATGATGCAAAAGAGTTATTACAAGAATTCTTGGATGAAATGAAAAAGGATGAAACACTTTTATTTGCGGTTGTTGATTCAGAAGAAAGATTTGTTGGAAGTGTTGAGATGCATGGACTTTCAGAGGATTGTCCGGAAGTGGGAGTATGGATTTGTGAGCCTGAGCAGGGAAAGGGGTACGCATATGAAGCCCTTTCTTATATATTGCATTTCGCGCAGGATAAATATGGTAAAAAGAATTTCTTTTACGAGGCTGATGTTCGAAATGTCGGCAGTACTAAATTACTGAATAAGTTTTCGAATCTATACGAAATCAATACGCTTGGCGTAGAAGAAATTGTAACGGACTCGGGAAAAGAGCTTAAATTGCAGGGGTCAGTAATGAAAGTTAAATAACAAATCCTTGTAAAACGGGCATTGCAACGGTATTTAACATAATTGTCAGCGGGCGTTGACAGATTGCCAAGCATGGTTGGTAGAGCTTTTTATGGGCCTCCTTTACGATTGATATGTAAAAACAATTCTAAGGAGGAACCATCAATGAAAACACATGTTATTAATCTGCTGCCTTTTAATAACAGAACAGAAATGTCGAGAACGGAGTATGTCATTAAAAAAGTTCTCGCCTTTATCCTGATTTTTTTTGTGGCCGGAGTTTTAGGAGAGGCTGTTGTAATCGGATTGTATACAGGAATGGGTTATGATCCACTTCATGGAGTAATGCCTGAAGGGCAGATTGCCGGTCTGATTCCTTATTATGGATATATCCTGTTTTCTGTAATAGCGATACTGTATTGCAAATTAATAGAGAAGCGCAGCATGCGGGATATCGGATTTACGAAGCGGGGGACGGATTATCTGCTTGGGATCGGAGTTGCCGTAGCAATGCTTGTACTTGTCTTGTTCCTCTGCTTGGTAACAGGCTCCGTTTCTTTTTTGAGAATTAACGGAGACGTGAGCATTAGCGGGTTGCTGTTATGGGGGCTGGCCTTCATCATTCAGGGTTCTGAGGAAGAGATTCTTTGCAGGGGCTTTTTGATGAATACACTTAAAAAGAAGATACCTCTTCCGGCTGCCGTATTCATAAGTTCGACGGCATTTGTTATTCCTCACCTGATCATGACCCCGATCCTGGATTCGGGATTGGTATATGCACTGATCGGTATTGCGAATTTATACCTTATCTCTGTTTTATTCTCCATAATTGTTTTATGGCGTGGGAATATATGGGTTTCCTGCGGACTCCATGCAGCGTGGAATTATGTTTTGAACATAATCCTGGGACTTACGGTATCAGGAAATGATGCAAAGATGGACGGATTGTTTCTGATCGGGATAAACAAGCTTAACATTATCAATGGGTCAGAATATGGATTTGAGGCAGGAATAGCAACGACGGTTATAACAATAATAACGATTTGCGTTATTCTTTATATATGGAAAGTCAGGAGTGATAATAATGGAATTCAATAATAAACTGTATGAACTTCGTAAACAAAAGGGTCTTTCACAGGAAGAACTCGCAAATCGTTTGAACGTTTCCCGCCAAACAGTTTCCAAATGGGAGGTTGGAGAATCTTCACCGGACATGGAAAAGCTTGTTGCAATCAGTGAACTTTTTGACATCTCACTGGATGAACTTGTGCTTGATAAAGCTGTGAAAAAAGAGGAGGCTTCGGAACAGGTAGTAAAATCCGAGTTGTACAGTGATATAAAAGAGCATGTATTAACGGAAGATAATAAGAAAAAAGCAAAGAAAGGGCTTAAGATAGCAGGCATGGTGCTGGGAGTACTGTTGCTGATCGATCTTGTTTCGATGATTATATATTTCGCTCTTTTCGGAATTCCTCAATAAGCCTTATAGTTTTTTCGATGGCCAATTATCTCGGAATATAAATGAAAAGGATAACTTCCAGTTTTATAGACGATGACAGATCGTGTTTTTTGAATGGGGGATAATAATTTCATGGAAAAAATAAATGATTCAATAATCATAAAATCAGCTGAAACCGATGAGGAATTGTGCGGGAGAGGATATGTTCACTGTACTGCATGGAAGGAATCTTACAGAGGCATTGTATGTGACCACTATCTTGATACTATGACCGTAGAGGCTACAACAGCACGTGCGCGGAATTTCCCGGAAAATACTATTGTAGCTAAGGATAAAGATAAAGTTATAGGATTTGCAGTATATAGTCCGTCGAGAGATGAAGATTTGCCGGACGCTGGAGAAGTTGATGCAATCTATGTCCTTTCGGAGTATTACGACCGGAAAGTAGGATATAGATTAATGAATGAAGCAATTTCAAGGCTTAGCGAATACAATACATTTTTTGTGTGGGTATTCGAAAAGAATGAGAGGGCCATAAACTTTTATCACAAATACGGTTTTGAGTTTGACGGCTGCAAAAAGGAATGGACTCTCGGCACACCGGTTACAATAGTCAGAATGGTAATGAAAAGAGCGTAATATCTTTGTATGGATGATCTATTATTTCGATAAAGAAGGATTAAAAGAACTATAAGAAGAGATTCTTTTTCTTTTTCCGCAATCCGCGGGAAGGGGCTTTTTATGCGCCTTTTTTCATGGACTGTAATCCAGTTATGTGATATAATTTAGGCGCAGTCCGAAAAATCATCGATTTTATGAAAACATATTGTGCTTCTTGACCTGTGCAAGAGGTTTGGTTGGTAGGCTGATGATCAAACGAAAAAGGGAAAGTCTCACATGAAAGAATTAATATCCGCGATCAAACACTTTCATCTGCATAACAAACGCTATGCCGTCGCCTCTTATGTCTTCGGCCTGATCGACATCGCCTTCACCAGCATTATGGCGCTGGGCATGAAGTATCTCCTCGACGACGCCATCGGATCCGAGGATGAGAAACTCCTGCTGATGGTGATCCTGTGCATGCTTTTCGGGATCCTCTTGGCAAAATGCAGCGACATTTTCCGCCGCTATCTGACCGCAGTTTTCTCCTCGAGAACGGTGACGGAATCACGTCGCCAGTGCTTTACGCACCTTCAGGAGCTTTCCCTTCGGGATTTTTCTGACCTGCAGGTGGCATATTTCGTCGGGAGATTCGCCACGGACATGGGAGCCGTTCAGACGCTGACCAGCGTGACGATTCCCTCTTTGGTGACTGGGATCGCGAAGATCATCATCAACTTCGTTCTCATCTTCTCACTGGATTTCCGCCTCGCCATGATCAGCTTTGGCGCATTGTTGATCAGCGCCGCCGTGCTCCTTATCCTGAGCAGGAAATCCCGTGAAGCGGTAACGGCGCTCAAGGATCAGGCCGGCATCCTCATCAACAAGCTCATGGAGGACGTCAATAATCAGCCTTCCATAAAAGCATTTGACCTGCAGGAAAAAACACAGTCCGACTACGAACTCGAAAACAAAAAGAATGAAAAGCTTTCCCTTCGTTCCATGTTCATCAACGGTTGCCTGACCGTTGCCTCCGGTGGATTGATCGAGATCTTCAGCATTCTGATCCTTTGCCTTGGCGCCTTTTGGATCTTCTCCGGCTCCATGACGGTCGGCACGCTCGTTTCTTTTAACAGCCTTTTCTCCGCACTTAGCTCAGCGGTCATCGCACTCATTGCGATCATTCCATCGCTTGTGGAATGCAGAGTATGTATTTATAATCTCAATTTGTTCTTCGCAAAAGAACCGGGCATTACCACAGACCCGAATGCAGTGGCGGTCCCTGATCCTTTGATGGAGCTTTCCATGGATCACCTCACCTTTGGCTATCGCCTGGGGAACCCGGTTTTGAAGGACGTTCAGCTAAAGATCCCTGCCGGAAGATCCACGGCCATCGTTGGCCCGAGCGGCAGCGGTAAAAGTACGATCGCAAACCTTCTCATGCGTTATTATGACCCCGATGAGGGCATGGTCATGGCGGATGATAAGGATTACAAGCATCTGGATCTGAAATCGCTCCACAAGGCCGTCGGCATTGTTCCACAGGAGACCGTTTTCTTTAACGACACTATAACCAATAACCTTTTGGCGGCCAAGCCGAATGCCACATATGGTGAAATGGTGGAAGCTGTAAAGGCTGCCTCTGCAGACTTTATCATGAGCCTGCCCGGAGGATTCTCCTGTAAGGTGGAGAATGGCGGGAAATCGTTATCCGGCGGACAAAGACAGCGCCTGTCCCTTGCCAGAAGCCTTTTAAGGAACCCGCGATTCCTCATCCTCGACGAAGTAACCGCCTCCTTGGATCCTGCTGCCGAGCGGGCCGTAAATGAAGCCATTATGCGACTTCCACGCCTCGGGACCGCGATCGTCAACGTAACGCACAGACTTTCGGCCATCTCCGGCTATGACAACATTTACGTTCTCTCAGATGGCGGCATCGTTGAAAGCGGAACACACGCCTCCCTCATGGCGCAAAAGGGAGTCTATGCGCAGCTATTTGAAAAGCAAAGCGGCTTTACGGTCACGGACGACATGTCCAGCGCAACCATTACGCCTGAAAGACTTTCCAAGATCGACCTTTTCCGTGAATTCCCGGTAGATTCCCTTGCCGAGCTCTGTCAGAGCTTTAGCTCGGCCAATTATCAGCCTGGAAGCACGATCATATCCGAGGGAGATGAGGGCGACCTGTTCTATATCATCGTCCGCGGACGCGTTGAGATCCTTAAGCGGATTGATGATAAGGATAAGCGTGTTAAGATCCTTGAGGACGGCGACTTCTTCGGCGAGATCGCCCTTTTGTCAAACGTTCCTCGTACTGCCACGGTGCGCACGGTGGAGCCGACCCTTCTGATCTCACTGAAGCGTGCCCGGTTCTTAGAGCTCGTCGCCTCCGTGCCTGGCATGCACGACAAACTCGAAAAAACCATGGGCATCCGCCTCGGTGAACTCACCGAGCTCAGCCACCAGAAGCCCGGATCACATTGATGTTTGTAATGGAAAGGGACGCAGCCCTAACACGGGTGCGTCCCATTTTTTTGTTTTGTTTAGTGGTAGGTTTCGTATTTTTCGTTATCCCACACAAGGTTGCGGTCGGAGTCGAAGATCCGCTCGTAATCGTCATCTACATATTCAGGCGATGCCGTATAGGCTAAAACATGCTGAGTGCTGATCCTATATCCGTCCTTGGTGAGAATATCGACCTTTAAGGCCAGAGAGCTTGTTACCGTAGTGTCCTTGTCGAGACTGATCTTCGTGCCATTCTTTACCTCGGTCGTGGCGTCGAAGGCCTCCAGCTCCTTGCCATCGACGACATAAGCAATGGTGGCAAACTCTATTTTCTCAGGATTGTCAAAAGCAAGGCTGTACCATCCATTGCACTTGATCTTGCCGCGGGATTCCTTGGATTCCAGGTTGCACTCCAGTCGCGGCATCGGAAGGATGTTCCAGAAGAGATACTGCTGAAAATCCGAGGACTCTACTTTGGTAATGTTGTCTTCTGCGATGCTGACCTTGAGCTGATCGTAAAATCCGAAAAGATCCACGGTGATCTTGCCGCTAAAGGATCCAGGGGTGGTCTTTTTAAGCTGCGCTTCATGGTTGCCCAGGCTGATCGTAACCTTTGTATTCTCCGAGTACTGCTTCAGATTGAGGGAGAAATTAAGGTCAACGGTTTTCTTTTCCATGTCTTCGCCTGCAATCTCATAGGACAGATTGGAAACGAGATTGTCACTTTGTTCCACCGATTCCTTCAGCTCGAGCATGTCCATGCTCATCAAGTGCAATTGAGATTGCAGGCTATTGATCGTGTGATTCAGGCCATCGATCATGCCGTTCACCCTGCTGATGGTGAGAAGCGCGATGATCGACAGCACGATCAGAACGGCCTTGTAGGTGAAGCCGGCCGTCGCCTGCGGCTCAGGCACGTTGCTGTGGGCGTCCCGAACTTCACCCTTCGTGATCCGGTCTAACCTTTTGTTGTAGGCGATGATACTGATGACAGTAATAATGATTGCAACTACGATCAATAATATGATATAGACTGCGATTCTGGACATATGTTTCCTCCTTATGGACCAATGATTGTGTCTTTGTTATTAAATGTTGAAAAATCTTCTAAAATCATTGTAGTAGCTTCGGGTGACGTCCACCAATGTGCCGCCCGTAAGCGTCAGTACGTACTTCATGGACAGCGAGGCTCGGATCTTTTTTACGTGCTTTTTGGATATGATGACCGATTTGCTGACGCGAAGGAATTCCTGCGGATCCAGCAGTTCTTCCAACTGGTACATACGGTCTTGCGCGTAATAGATGCCATGGTCCGTATGGATCTCCACGTCTTTGCCAAAGGCCTCCACGTAGATCACCTCGTTTACCGACAGGCGCGCACGCTCTTTCTTGTCGTCGCGAACATTCAAGAAAGACGGATACATTGAGGACTCCGTGATCACATATTCGCCGTCCTCACTGATCTCAACCCCGTGCCCGGCCAGGTATTCTTTTACGAGGTTAAATTTTTCCTCCGAAACGGAGATTCGGATCTTCATTTAGGCACCTCCTTTTTCCTTACGATATCATCATAACAGATGTGTTGAAAATGTAAATGCTTTGGAAACAAGTTGCACCATAGCACGGAATGAGTTGCATGACGTACCCCCAAAACGGGCAGGAATTGACCAGAGTTTCCGTTTTTGCTATACTTAGATGATAAGAATTGCGTGGTCTTACAAATAAGAGTTAATTGGGGTATGCAAGGATGAGCGTGAGCAACGAGCAATTGCAGATCGAGCTTCAGGATAATGAGTGGCCGTTTGAATTCACGGACCATGACAGAAGGATCGCCAGAGCGATCGTAACGGATGACTTCGGATTTTATTATTTCGTCCGCGCCGAAAGGGACGATGATTTCGGAAGAGCGACTTTGATTGAGACCGCTGGCGGCGGAGCAGAAGCGGGCGAGGACCTGGACTGTGCGATCAAGCGCGAACTAAAAGAGGAATTGGGCGCGGAGGTGGAAGTGATCAGCAGGATAGGTGTCGTCAGTGATTATTACAATCTGATCCACAGGCACAATCTGAACAACTATTTTCTTTGCAAGGTCATTTCCTTTGGCGACAAGCATTTGACGCAGGATGAGATCGAGGACTTCCATCTGTCCACGCTGAAACTGACCTACGAAGAAGCGCTGGCGGAATATGAAAAAAGACGCGAGACAAAGATCGGAAGACTTGTTGCGAATCGCGAGGTGCCTATCCTGAAAAGGGCGAGAGAGATCCTCATGGCAACGAAAAGAAGCGATGAGGCTTCACAAAGCTGAAAAGAGGATGAAAGGTAAACATGGGGAAAACATGAAAAAGGGAAAATGGTGTAAAAGGACGGTTCTTTCGCTGTGGATGCTGGGAGTTTTACTGCTGACGGGGTGCCCGAGACGGGTTACGCAAGAGGAGCAGGACGCGATCAAGAAAAGGGCGGATGAAAGTTTGACGCAGGCGCTAGAGGAGAATTGCGGGTTGAAAGAAGGGGACTATGAGATCCTGTCTGGCGAGTTAACTTACTTAGGCTATCCGCATCCAATCCAGACATATCAGATTCGCGTGGGCGAGGAAACCTACAACGCCGTCGTAAACTGTGAAGGTTATGAGACCTATGTAAATTACAATTCGGAGGGCTTTGAAGAACAGCTCAAGAACTATGTCAAAGAAAAGATCAGTGAGGGATCCGAGCTGCAATCCGTTGATTTCGAGATTGCTTCTGTGGTTTACTGGCCGGCCGCAGTAGATTACTTTGACACGATGGTCAAGGAATGGAAGTTGCTTCCTGCGTCCGTAAAGCCGGAAGGATATGATGAATATCTGAAACTATGTCAGAAGCAAAGTGAGATCAAGATGGAGGTCAAGGCAGAATGCTTTGGAGAAATGGATCTGGAATCGCTTGACAGTACAAAGCTCTTTGGCGAACGCGTTGAGAAATTCTCATACGGAACCCTTCGGAAATTCACGATCGATCACTATGCCTGCTCCGCTGATGCCTCGCCGAAGCCTACGGATTTAGTGGAGACATGTGTTTTTGTGGGGGACTCAAGTGGCCAGATTTCTACAGAAAAGAAAATTTCAGTCTATGAATATCTTACGGTTGGAGACAGTTACCTGATAAGGGGCGTCAAGAAGGAAGGCGAGCAGATCAGCGCAACGCTTGAGGACGGACAGATCAAGATCCTGCCCGGAACAGACAAATATGACCTGTTCACGCAGGAAACAAAAGAAGGCCTTGCCATCAAGAACGGTATCACGCAGGATTGCACATTGGATCATGCCCAAAGGCGTACTTGGAAGAAGAGCCCCAAGTACGACTCCTGGTGGTACGTGGACCAGGTTGTAGGCTGGTATATCCTTCCGAATGAAGAATAAAGAATTTTTTCGTGGATTTTTGAATTTCGTTCGTATATACTAATAGATGAGATGATTGCTTGAAAAAGCATCGAGATTCTGCCAAACCATAACAGAGATGGAGGGAAAGAACATGAGTATGGAAAATAACAAGATTGATGAAAAGGCACTCGACCAGGTTAACGGCGGCGTGATCTTGCAAAGAAATGATGGGAGCTTGCAGGTGCACAGAGACAGCGATGGTGATTTAAAGGCGTATGGCTCCAGAAATAAGGACACTATGACAAGTACGGCATTCTTTTTGGGCCAAAGCACGGAGATCATCGATGAAAAAGAATTCCAAAAAAGGTATCCCGGAGTATCGATGAATCCTGAGGATTATAAATAATGATACTAATTCCATTTGCTTATGTTGCATTTATGGCATTAATTTTTGAAGTTGATTTTTCGTTTGCACTACGATAGGATTTAGTTCAGAGAAGAAAACATGCCGCGGCCGATCAAGGATCGATGCCGGCAAAGGAGGAAACTAGTATGAGTGAAAATGGAATGCAGAAAATAGATGAAAAAGAGCTGAGCGGCGTTGCCGGCGGAGCAGGTGATGGACTCCATACGGATTATGATTATGAGCCGAACGGAATTTGCTCGTGTGGGAAAACGAGATATTATGTTACCTCAACGACACGTGATGCGGATGGTAATATAATAGATATCCACAAATTTTACGAGTGCATCGCATGTGGCCCGCTGGAATTTATACAATAGCCCCATCAGGATGGAACTCATAAAGATTTGGCATTAGGACCGCTTCGGCGGTCCTTTTTCAACGGGTTTTTTCATTGCCCAGCGGAATGTTCAATGATATAATGGATCCAGAGAAAGGAGACCTTGTCATGGAAAAGAAAAAACGTAAGTTTCCGGTGAAATTGCCCTTATATTTGGGGATTGCATCCATCGTTTTGGTTCTGCTGTCATTAGTCGTGATTCGGTTTGAAGACAGATTTGAATTCCTACGGGAGATCATAACGCCAGGGATGATCATGTTTGCGGCGTATTTGCTCGGAGTGGTCTCGGCGTTCGTTGGATTTGTTTTGTCGATCATTGGAATGATCGTTTTGAAAAAAAAGAAGAACGGCACGAAAAAAGAAAAAGCATTCCTTGGCGTGGGCTGCGCCCTCTGCATACTTATATTTGTGATCGAAGTTACGATTGCTGTATGGTTTTTTATTATGCTGGTCAAGGCCTTAGAAAACTTGCTGTATAGTTGGCCTAATCCGTTCAGCCTCATGGAGGATAGCCTACCCAAGGGGTATTATGAGTAAAAAAATCTACAAGTGTTCTCGCAGACGTGATATAATATAACTTAGCACTTGGGTTATGGCAAGAATTCATTATTGGAGGAGGTATCAGCATGGCATTCAAGAAGTATGTTTACGATGGAACCAAGAAGTTTATGATCGCGAAGTCTTCAACGGACGAGACGAGTCTGTGCAAGGACCGCAAGGATGCGGAAGCGAAAATGCTAAAGAACGCGGAAGAAATCGACAAGCTGCAGGAAAAGCTCTATGCCGAGAAGAAGGAAGGCGTCATCTTCCTGTTCCAGGCGATGGATGCCGCTGGAAAAGACGGCACCATCCGCGCCGTGCTCTCCTCGCTTTCTCCTCATGGCGTTCATGAGGTTGCGTTCAAAGCGCCGAGTTCGGATGAGTTGGCTCATGACTATCTGTGGCGCGTAGCGTCAAAGACGCCTGCGAAGGGCGAGATCGCAATCTTCAACCGTTCCCATTATGAGGACGTCCTGATCGGCAAGGTGAAAAAGCTCTACGAATCCCAGGCCAACGCGAGACGCATCGACCTCGACAGAGTCATCGTGAATCGTTATGAGGACATTCGGAATTTTGAAGAATATCTCTACCGCAACAACGTGCGCACCGTAAAGATCTTCCTGCACGTGTCGAAGGAAGAACAGGCAAAGCGCTTCCTTTCCCGCATCGAGGAGCCGGAGAAGAACTGGAAATTCAGCGGCAGTGACTACGATGAGAGAGCATATTGGGATGCATATCAGGAAGCCTTCGAGAGTGCGATCAATGCGACGTCGACCAAGCATTGCCCTTGGTATGTCGTACCCGCAGACCACAAGTGGTACATGCGCTACGTGGTTTCCGAGATCATTCTCGCGACCCTCAAGGAGATGGATCCTCGCTTCCCTGAGGTGACGAAAGAGCGTCTGGCAACCTTCGCAACCTACAAAGAAGAGCTGCTAAAGCAACTCCCGAAGGAGGCAAAGGAGACCAAGAAGGCCGCGCCTAAGGAGGCCAAGAAGTCGAAGCAGGCAAAGTCGTCCAAGAAGGACACGACCAAGAAGGACACGACCAAGAAATCTAAGAAATAAGCCGGTGTGCCAGTGGGGACGGTTCTTTTTGGTGTGCCAGTGGCACACTCACTGGCACACCTTGACATTCCTGCGCGCAATGGCTATAATATGCACGACGCCCGTAGGTTACTGGATAAAGTGAAGGCAAAGCACATGCGCGTTAGGAATGATCAAAAAGCAAGAAGGATCACGGCCTGCATCATGATAGTCATGGTGCTTTTCATTATGCTGTTTTCCGAGTGCTTTATCGCTTCTCATGCCGATCATGATTGCTCCGGCGAAGACTGCCCGATTTGTGCCTGCATCCATCAGTGCGAGAGCATGCTGCGTGGCTTTGGAAGCACCTTATTGGGCTTCGTCGCGCTGATCTGCCCGCCCCTTTGCGTTCTGGCGTCCATTTTCCTTTTTGCGCGTTTCTGCGCAAGGATCACCCCTGTATCTCAAAAGGTTCGCATGAACAATTGAAACGCCCCGTCACTTTCTGATCTTATATGACATCGAAAAGTAACGGAGGTTTGTTTCGTAATGAAAAAAATAATCATAGTTCTTTTGTCTGCCATTCTAATGGCAGGCTGTCTTTCGGCGTGCAGCAAGGCAGGCGCATCAGATGGTGCCCGCAATGGAAAGCTGCAGATCGTCACGACCATTTTTCCTGAATATGACTGGGTCATGAACGTCCTTGGGGAGAATCCCGGGAACGCTGAAGTGACCATGCTGCTCGACACCGGCGTGGACCTGCACAATTATCAGCCGACGGCGGCCGACGTCCTGAAAATCTCTACCTGCGACATGTTCATCTACGTGGGCGGCGAGTCCGACGCCTGGGTGGAGGATGCGCTCAAGGAAGCGACAAATAAGAATATGTCCGTGATCAATCTTCTTGAAGTTCTTGGCGATTCCGTGAAGGAAGAGGAGATGGTCGAGGGCATGCAGGAAGACGAGCACGACCATGACCACGACCACGAAGACGCGGACCACGACCATGAAGATGCGGATCATGACCACGAAGACGCAGACCACGACCACGAAGACGCAAATCACGACCATGAGGACGAGGATCATGACCATGAGGACGCAGGTCATGATCACGAGCATCACCATGAGGACGGCGAGATCGAATATGACGAGCATGTTTGGCTGTCCCTTCGCAACGCTGCGACTTTGACGGAATATATCGCCGAAGAGCTTTCTCGCATCGACTCCGCAAACGCTGAGAACTACAAGAAGAATGCGGAAGAATATGCGGCAAAGCTGAAGGCACTTGATCAGCAGTATGCGGACGCCGTAGCCAAGGCGCCGGTAAAGACGGTTTTGTTTGGAGACCGCTTCCCGTTCCGCTATCTTGTGGATGATTATGGTCTGTCTTATTACGCCGCCTTTGTGGGGTGTTCAGCCGAGACGGAGGCAAGCTTTGAGACGATCACGTTCCTTGCAGGAAAAGTGGATGAGCTGAATCTTCATGCCGTCCTGAAGATCGAAGGAAAGGATCAAAGGATCGCGGAGACGATCGTTCGGACCACAAAAAGCAAGGATCAGGTGATCCTGACCATGGATTCCATGCAGGCCACCACGGCAAAGGACGTTAAGGCCGGAGTTACGTATCTGTCCATCATGGAGCAGAACCTGACGGCACTGACGCAGGCCCTTAAGTAGTAAGGAACCCCAGGCCCTGAAGTAACAACTTAAGACGCACGTGAGAGCATTGGCGCGTGCAATGAAGTACTGGCGCATCGCGCCTGAAAGGAGTAAAAATGGCTTTCATCACCGCAAAGGATCTGACGCTTGGATATGATGCACAGGTTGTTGCCCACGACTTGAATTTCGCCGTGGGAAAGGGCGATTACCTGTGCATCGTCGGGGAAAATGGCTCCGGAAAATCAACCCTTATGAAAACCTTATTAGGCCTAAAAGACCCGCTGGGCGGAAAGATCTGCTTCGGTGATGGCCTAAAAGCCACTGACATTGGCTATCTGCCGCAGCAAACGGTCGTCCAAAAGGACTTCCCGGCATCCGTGAAGGAGATCGTTCTTTCCGGATGCCAGAGCCGCTGCGGCCTGCGGCCGTTTTACAAAAAAGAGGAGAAAGACCTCGCAATGGAAAACATGGAGCGCATGGGAATTATGGAGCTGGAAAACCGCTGCTACAGGGAGCTTTCGGGCGGACAGCAGCAGCGCGTGCTCCTCGCGAGGGCCCTGTGCGCGGCAAAAGAGGTGCTGCTCCTCGATGAGCCCGTGGCGGGCCTCGACCCAATCGTCACGGAGCAGATGTATGACTTGATCGAAAAGCTCAACAATGAAGGGATCACAATTCTGATGATCTCCCACGACATTGGCGCGGCGCTAAGATATGCCAACAAGATCTTGCATTTGGGCGACAGCGTGTTTTTCGGGACCAAGGCGGAGTATTTGGAAAGCGAGTCGGGCAAGTCGTTTCTTGCCAGGCAGAAAGGCGGTGAGCATTGATGGACAAACTGATCTTGTATCTGCAATATCCTTTCGTCAGGTATGCGCTGATCGTCGGTGTTTTGATCGCGCTGTGTTCTTCGCTGCTTGGCGTGACGCTTGTGCTCAAACGCTTCTCGTTTATCGGCGACGGTCTGTCGCACGTGGCCTTCGGCGCCATGTCCATCGCGGCGGTGCTGCAATTCTCGAATGAGATGGTGCTTGTGCTTCCCCTTACTGTCGTCAGCGCGGTGTTGCTCCTTCGCACCGGGAAGAATGCGAAGATCAAAGGGGACGCCGCGATCGCCATGATCTCGGTGGGCGCGCTGGGCTTCGGGTATCTTATCATGAATATATTTTCGACTTCGTCAAACATAACCGGCGACGTTTGTTCCACGTTGTTTGGCTCCACGTCGATCCTGACGCTGACGCAGGCGGAGGTGTGGATCTGCATCCTGCTTTCCGTTGTCGTCGTAATGATATTCCTTCTCTTTTACAACAAAATCTTTGCGGTGACCTTCGATGAGGATTTTGCAAGGGCGACCGGGACGAAGGCGGGAGCATATAATCTGATGATCGCCATCGTGATCGCAGTCATTATCGTGCTTGCGATGAACCTTGTGGGATCGCTTCTGATCTCCGCGCTGATCATTTTTCCGGCGTTGTCGGCCATGCGACTTTTCCAGAGTTTCAAAGGCGTGACGATCTGTTCCGCGGTATTGTCAGTGCTCGGCGCGCTCAGCGGGATCGTGATCTCGATCCTGGCGGGAACACCCGTAGGTTCAACGATCGTGGCAGTGGACGTGGTGATCTTTGCAGTATGCTATGCGCTCGGCGCAGTCAAAGGAGGTATCAGATGATGAGAATGAAAAAGCTTGGCAGAGTTTTGGCAGGTGTCATGATGATCATGTTGCTGGCATGCTGCGGCAATGGCGCTAGTGACGGCAACGATGCGGCGCGCCGCACGCAAGGCACCGGGAACGTGCAGAGCGTTCTTGAGCAGGAGATGGCGAAGGCGGACAAGGCGGCGGAGGACAAAGGGAACGGCGAAGAGGCAGGAGGAACGAAGGATTCCAAGGAAGGCACTGGGACGGAGAGTTCTGAGGCACTAGGCGGTGAGACTTCGAGCTTGCAAGGTGCTGGCTCAGGAGATTCCCAAGGTACAGGCGCTGAAAGCTCTGGCTCCGACGGTGCTGGCTCACAAGGCACGGGCACTGGCGAGGCAGACTCCCAAGGCGCAGGCACCGAGGGCTCTGGCGCTGGTTTGCAAGGAACCGACGCAAGCCCCCAGCCTGCAGCCGCCATCGACGTTGACCTCACCAAACTTTCGTCGACGATGGTATATTCCGAGGTATACAACATGATGTACAACGCGCCGGACTATGTCGGCAAGGTCGTGAAAATGCGCGGACTCTACTCCCTCTACTACGACGAGGGCACGGGCAAGTATTATCACGCCTGCATCATCCAGGACGCCACCGCGTGCTGCGCGCAGGGAATCGAGTTCGAATTGACCGAAGATTATCGCTTCCCCGAGGACTACCCCGAGGTGAATGACGAGGTCTGCGTGACCGGCACCTTCGACATCTACTACGAAGGCCAATACCAGTATGTCACCCTGCGCGGCGCTACCCTTCAATAAGTCGGTGTGCCAGTGGGGACGGTTCTTTTTGGCGTGCCAGTGGGGACGGTTCTTTTTGGCACGTTTTCCCCATGGGAAAAACGTGCCAAAAAGAACCGTCCCCACTGGCACACCAGAACCGTCCCCACTGGCACACCAGAACCGTCCCCACTGGCACACCTTACAATTCTGTAAGGTTCTCGAAAGCTAATCCAATGGCATCTCCGCCAGTTTGATGGTATCGTATGATCAGATCAAACAGACGGAGGTGCGTCATGAAAAAGACAAATCAAGATAACATCCCAAACAATCAAGAAAAGGAAGCTAAGGCAAAGAAGAGCCGTCGCGTAACGTGGATTATCATTGCGGTCATCGTATTGATCCTCTTGGGTTCTCAGATGATCTCGAAGCTCATTAAGCCCGCCAAGATCGAGGGCTTTGAAGCGGCAGTGACCACCATCGAAGGCATCGAGATCCCTACGGGCGTTCGCATCGTGGCTCTGGGTGAGGCGACCCACGGAAACAAGGAATTCCAGGAGCTGAAGCTCGAAGTTTTCCAGCAGCTCGTGGCAAAGACCAACGTTCGCGCGCTGATCCTCGAGGGTGACGTCGGCGGATGCGAGCTGGCGAACAGATATATCCAAGGCGGAGAGGGCACGGCGGAAGAAGTGACGCGCCACCTCGGCTACGGGATCTACCGCACGAACCAGATGTGCGCGCTCGTGCAGTGGATGCATGACTACAACCAGACGGCCGCAGACGCTGACAAGGTTCGCCTCTACGGCATGGACATGCAATATGACGAGGACACGATAGCCGCGCTGAATGCGTTCTACGCAAAGGTTGATGAGAACAAAGAAGCGACCTACGCTGCCAAATTCACGGAATATCTCGGCGAAACCTACAAGGGTTATGATTCGAATAAATATGATGAGATCGTTGCTTTGATGGACGAAATCGAGAAAGACATTGAGGAAAACAAGGCCGCATATGCGCAGAAGACCAGCGCTGCCCAGACGCAGTACGCCGGACACCTTGCGGAGAACCTGAAATACTTCATCAGCTACTGCGTGAAGGAAGGGGAGACGAAGAAGGCCAGAGACACCTACATGAAGAAGAACGTAGACTGGATCCTTGCGGCAGAAGAAGCGGAGCGTAACGGCGCTGTCATGGTGTCCTGCCATAACGGCCACATGACCAAGAACCAGTCGACGGCATATACCTTCCTCGGCAAGTTCCTCTATGAGGAATACGGCGATGCTTACTTTGCGATCGGCACGGACTATTACAACACCGAAGACAACGTACCGAACGCCAGCTACACCGCGCGCATCACTGCAAAGCTTTGCTCCGACGACCCCTTGGCATATCAGGTTGGCGCCCTTCCGGAGAACAAGTACTTCCTCGACTTCTCCAAGGTGGATGAAAACAGCGCCCTTGGCAAAAAGATCCACTCCGCCATCCCGACCGGCTCCCTTAGCGAGGCCTATTCGCCCCTCTACAAAGTCGTGAAGTCCATGACTCAGCTTCGCCAGGCACCCTCCGACATGTTCGATGCGATGATCCTGGTTTACGACGCAACTCCCATCGAAATCTGGCCCCGCCAGTAATAAGGCGTGCCAGTGGGGACGGTTCTTTTTGGCACGTTTTCCCCAAGGGAAAAACGTGCCAAAAAGAACCGTCCCCACTGGCACGCCAAGACTTGCTTGCATCATTCGCGCACTCCATGATAGAATGAATTGGGAAGGTTATCAAATTCATTTTGGGGGTGCGTGAATGATCACACAATTTTTGGACAAGATCGACGGGGTAATGTATTACCCCATTCTCATCATTGTCATGTCTCTCGCGGGTATCTACTTCACGATACTCACGAAAGGCGTGCAGATCCGGCTGTTCCCGGAGTCACTTCGCCTTTTGGCGGAGCCGCCCGAGGACAAAAAGAACGTTTCCTCGCTGCAGGCGATGCTTGTGTCCACGGCGTCGCGCGTGGGCACGGGAAACATTGTCGGCGTTTCGACCGCAATCTGCCTTGGCGGCCCGGGCGCATGTTTTTGGATGTGGATCATGTGCATCATCGGTGCGTCCTCCGCGTTTGTGGAAAGTACGCTCGCACAGATCTACAAAAGGAAAAATGCTGACGGTGAGTGCTATGGTGGCCCTGCATATTACATCGAAAGGGCTTTGCACGCGCCGCTTTTGGCCGCAATCTTCTGCGTATTCTTGATCGCAACGTATGCGGTCGGCTTTAATCTCTTGTGTTCCTACAATCTGCAATCCACTTTTGAAACTTATTCCTTCTATGATCCTCGCGTCACGCCGCTTATCGTCGGCGTGATCCTGGCTGTCTGCACGGGCTATTGCCTGCTTGGCGGCGGCAAGAGGATCGTCAAGCTCACGGGGCTGATCGTGCCCTTTATGGGCGTTTCCTATGTTATCATTTCGCTGGTCGTGATCCTGTTTCACGTTCGCCTGGTACCAGCCATGTTTGGCCAGATCTTCGCGGATGCCTTTAATTTCAAGGCCATTTTCGGCGGCGTCGCAGGGTCCTGTATGGTTTACGGTATCAAAAGAGGCCTGTATTCGAACGAAGCAGGCGTGGGCTCCGCGCCGAACGCATCTGCGTCCGCAAAGGTGTCGCACCCTGCAAAGCAAGGCCTTGTTCAGACCCTTTCCGTGTACATCGACACGCTCCTTCTGTGCACCGCTACCGCGCTGATGTGCCTGGCTAGCGGCGTGGAGCGCAGCGAAGCCGTATCCGGCGCGCCCTATGTCCAGAATGCGATCTCTACGGTGTTTGGAAAGGTTGGCCCCCTGTTCATTACGGTTGCCATGACCCTGTTTGCGTTCACGACCCTTCTGGGGAATTTATATTACGTCGACAACGCGTTGATCTTCTTAAATCACAAGAAGGTGCCGTCGAAGACCTTCATGCGGATTTTCCACGTCTGCTGTGCCATCGTCGTATTTGTCGGCGCCGTGATCCCGATGGGCGCCGCATGGGCGCTTGCTGACATTACCATGGGCGGCATGACCCTCATCAACCTGCCGGCCTGCATGATCCTCGGAAAAGTCGCCATTGACGCTCTAAAAGACTATGAAAAACAAAAGAAAGCCGGCGCAAACCCCGCCTTCTTAGGCAAAAACATCGGCTTGGCAGAAGAAGAACTTGATTTCTGGAAGTAACGTGCCAATGGGGACGGTTCTTTTTGGCACGTTTTGGGAGACAACATGACTTTATTTCAGATGGCATTTGATTTTATATTATATTCCTTCGTCGGCTGGGTGATCGAGGTGATCTATCACGCGGTCACGCAAGGAAAAGTGGTCAACCGCGGCATGCTCAACGGCCCGGTCTGCCCGATCTACGGCTGTGGCGTGGTGGGCGCCTTCCTGATCGCAAAGCAAGGCGCGGAATATGCCTTCGCTTGCGAACCAAGTGAGCTGAACGGCTTCATCATATTCCTTGGCGGAATGCTTCTTTGTACGATGATCGAGCTTGTGACGGGAGCGCTGCTCGATACCATCTTCCACATGAGATGGTGGGATTATCGCGAAAAGCCCTTTAACCTCAACGGATATATCTGCCTGGAGTTCTCGATCATCTGGGGTCTCGCGATGGTGTTTGCGATCAAGGTTCTCTACCCGAGCCCTGGGCATGGATTCTTTGAGCTTGTGCCCAACATGCTGACGAACATCGTGCTGATCCTTTGCTACATTGCGCTGGCGGCAGATCTTGTGGTCACCGTCCTGATGATACGAAGGATGGAGCATCGCTTGGGAGAGCTTGATGAAGTGCAAAAGAAGATGCGCGCGGTCAGCGACAAGCTGAGTGTGATGATCGGCGAAGGAACCCTCGGAGAAATGCAACGCCTCGACGAAGGAAGACTGCAGGCAGCCCTCGCAAAGGCAGAACTTCGCGACGCCATCTCCGCCAGCGAAAAGGAGCGGATGGCCGACCTCGCCAAAAAGAAAAGAGACCTGGAACTCATGGCCGCCAAGCTTTCCAAGAGCTTCACCGAGCACAGGATTCTTGGCCTCGGCCGTTTTGTGAGCGCCTTCCCCGGCCTCAAACACGACCGCCTCGGCAACGTAAAGAAACTTATCGCCGGCTGGCTTGACGCCCGTCGCCCCGCCGATAACGCATAGTGTGCCACTGGGGACGGTTCTTTTTGGCACGTTTTCCCCATGGGAAAAACGTGCCAAAAAGAACCGTCCCCAGTGGCACACCTGCAGCAGCTATTCGTTCATCTTCTGGAACTCGGCCAGCTCGCGGTCCAAAGCCTTTGCGGATAGCAGGTTTCCGACCCAGGAGATGAGTGTCGCAGCCACGAAAACAAAGAATATGCTCCCCAAAAGCGTTGCGATCATGTGGGGCTGGTGCCAGTATTCGCCGGCGCCGTAAAGCGCCACGAACGTAACGCCTGCCTCGATCAAAAGAAGCTGCAAAACCTTTCGGAGCAAGAGTTCCTTCACCTTGAGCTCCCGCTTGGAGTACGTTACCAGATTGGGCACCGTGCCGACGAGAGCATATACTAACGGAGCGGAGAAGACTTGATATCCAAAGGTCTGCTCCGGCGCCAAGATCGGTCCGACCACAAGGAAGACCATTGTGATCAGAGTTGTCACCATAAAAAACGTTCTGACAAAATCAATCCAAAATTCTTTTCCCTGCATGGTCATGACCCTCCTCGCAGCGCTTTTTTCAGCTCCGCTACGTACTTTCTCGTGATGATGATCTCATCGCCGCTCTTTAGCACCGCCAGCATCCGCCCGTTCATGGCGGGCTTTATGGACTGCACCTTCATCAGATTCAAAAGCAAGGATTTCGAGACGCGCAGAAAATGCTTCTCGCGCAAAAGCTCTTCGAGTTCATATAACTTCTGACGCGTCTCATAAACCTGCTTTTGCGTATAGAGAAAGACCTTGTTGTCTACCGCTTCCACGTAAACGACGTCCGTCACTGCGATCTCGAACTGATTGCCCTCCTGAATGCCGGTGAGCTGCCCTTGCCGCGTCTTGACGAAGGCCACGATCTCCCGCACCTCGTCCGTCATTTCATGACAGTGGATCTCCACTTTTTCTGGCTTTTCTTTTCCAACCTTGAAAATCTTAATCTCCATGTTTTCTCCGTGCGTGTTAATTCAATCTTAAATCCGCAGCCCGCCCGTGCGTGTTAATGACAAGCTTAAATCTGCAGCCCGCCAATGCGCATTAATAACAATCCTAAATCTGCAGCCCGCCCATGCGCATTAAGTCACTTCTGGGCCTGCGCCGCGCCCGCTTCCTTGAGGTGGCAATCGCAGAAATGCAATATGATATCGTTCATGTCCTCGACGCATTGTTTGGCGTCAATGCTGCCCGTTCCGAGCTTCGACGCAAGGAAGGGCGAAAACAGCGGCAGGTCCGTGAAATTCATGTGGTCGCTGCCCTCAAAGTAAGTATACCCCGCGTCCTTTGCGTTTGCAAGCACCGCGCCGTTGACATATAATGCGCCGTATTTTTCAAGTTCCATTTGATGATGTTCGTTGTTGACCGCGAGCAATGGCACGGGATATGCTTCCGCCGGATATTGATATTCCCCCTTTTCATAAGAGAGCTGCTCGCCGAGCATGGTGCCGTCTAAGTCGATCACAAGGTCGACGACGTTGCTTTTTTGCCGACCGACCGTCACGCTTGTGGCGCCGCCCAAGGAATGCCCCATCAAGCCAATTTTATCGACGTCGACGCAGGAGAGTACTTTCTTTAAGGTTTGCGCGTCGGCATCGCTTTTGACGTACCAAGCGGGGCCAAAGTCGTTTGCGTTGTCAGCCGTGCCTTCGTCGCTGCCCGTCGTTTCTTTGCCGTCCGCTTCGGCGACGCCTTGCTCCGCGAATTCCGCCCCCTGCCTTCTCACTTCGTCGATCACAAAGCTCATGTCATCCATGCGAAGCTTCATCCATTCTCGCGTCGTCTGAAAGATCTCCTCCTCAGGAATGTCTCCGTCCTCCGCATTTCCGATGCGAAGCGCCGACTGAATGAATTCAGGATTCACGAGGATGGTCTTTCCTTCCGTATCCTTCGTGAAGAAAGAATGATAGGGGTGGTCCATGCTGATCACGACATAGCCGTGGCTCGCCAACTCCATGAAGGTAGAAGAGTTGCTCTGATAGTATCCAAAGGCCCCGTGAGAGAAGAATACGATCGGAGCTTTTTCCGTGGGCGCTTCGGGATAATATACATAGAGCGGCACTTCGCGATAGCTTCCGTCTTGCTCAAATTCTTCCAGCCTGCTCTCATCCGTGAGGATCGCGGACACCATTCCTACCTTATGTTTTCCGGTCGTCGGAAGCCCTTCGTATCCGGTGAAAACATATGCCGGGATCAGGGAGATCCAAAGCAGGATGCATGCCAGAAGCGTTGCCGCTATGGTGCGGCCAGTGCGAGACGCGCCCTGCTTCTTGCTGCGATTCCTCAAAAGAAACCGCACCCCGGCGATGATCAGCCGAATGCTCAGGATCACAAAGCATCCCGCAAACCGCAGCCCTTTATTTCCAACGGGCAGCAGCAGTATCAGTGCGATGAGCCCCCATTGAATCCCGCTAACAACCAGGCGGTTCCTCTTCCACAAAATTCGTTCCTTCTGCTTTGCCAGCGTCCACACGCCAAGCCCAATCTCCAAACCTGCCAAGATCAAAAAGAATGTCCATCCCATCATGTCATTTTCCTTCCTGCGATCATGCGCATCGCCGTTCACACTAGGCCTTCGGCCAACCTGTTACGGCAAGTATAAAAAGAACCTAGGGAAAGCGCAATACTTCCCTCGGTAAGATGCATTTTTCGCAGGTAAGATGCATAAATAGGCCTTGGCGTGCCCACTGGCACGCCCGTCAGGTATACGCCGCGAGGGCCTTCTCGTAGAAGGCGCGGACGGTGGCGTGGCATCTGGCGGGCGACTCGATGACTGCGTCCGTAAGACGAACCAACGCGCAAGGTCAACTCATTATATATCTAGAAATGATACATAAAAAGCCGTTAAATGCACAAAAAATGCAAAAATGAATTTTATATGTTGACGTCGAGATGCTTTGATGGTATATTTAACTCAGAAAGCAAGATAAGGGGGGCAAAGAAATCCTATGCTATTACAGTTTTCTGTGGAGAATTTTATGTCATTTAAGGAAAAAGCTATTCTTAGCTTGGAACCCTCTAGGGATAAGGAACACCCCGAGAATATATGTCAAAAAGGCGAACTCAAGGGATTGAACATTTTAGCAACCTATGGGGCGAATGCGTCTGGCAAAACGAATTTTTTTAAGGCAATTACAGTTGCTCTTTTAATGATTCGGACTTCGAATATTCGACAGGTAAATGAGAAGCTTCCCATTACTCCATTCAAGTTTTCGGCTGAGTGCGCGTTTATGCCGAGCAAATTTGAATTCCAGTTCATTGCAGGGGATGGTAAAAAGTATATTTATGGGTTTATCGCTGATAGTCAAAGTGTTTATGAAGAATACTTATTTAGATTTGGCTCGCGAAGACCTACAAAGATATTTGAACGGAAAATTGATGGCACATATGAATTCACGGCAAGGGAAAAGAATGCCCTTTTACCACTTACTCAATGGAATACGCCAAACAAGTTTTTTATAGCGACTGCTACTATGTGGAATGCTCAAAGTACCAAAATACCACTTGAATGGCTAACAAGTGGCATTGATACTTATACAGAATTGGGAGCCTTGACGCAGGATGCTATGATGCGTTATCAGGGTGAAAAGGCTGATGAATATATAAAGTTCACCGAAAAGATTATGAGTGAGACGGATATTAACATATCGAGGATAGATGTTAAGGTTAAGAAGACCCCAATCAATCCCAATATCATGCCACTCATTCCTGGTTTGATAATTAATGGTCAACTTATTCAACCACAAGAACAGACTCAACTTGAAATAAAAACATTTCATGAGGTGTCTGATGAGGATGGAAGCAATAGGAACGAATACTCCCTTCAATTAGGAGAGGAGTCGATCGGAACACAGATATTGTTTTCTTTTGCCCCGGTTCTGAAGAAGGCGTTGGAAGAGGGTAGAACAATCGTGATTGACGAGATTGATAAGAGCCTTCATCCGGCTATTGTTAAGTACGTGGTAAATCTTTTTAGAAATAGGGAAATAAACAAAGCAGGGGCACAACTTATTATAACCACACACGATACTTCATTGCTTTCACTGAGTATGTTTAGAAGAGACCAAATATATTTTGTGGAGAAAAACCGGGAGACGGCTGTGTCTAGATTATACTCAATGGATGAGTATCCTGTGAGAAAAGGTGAAAACATCGAAAAAGGATATCTTCTTGGACGTTATGGCGCTGTTCCAGAAATTCAAGGTGGTGATATCATTTGAATGATTTATGCAAGAAAAAGGAAAGAAATACTCGAGACAGAACAAGAAAGAACATCATTATAGTTGTTTCTGAAGACACTAGTAAAACGAAGAGAGATATAGCTGGAATACTGGAAATAGATACTAGTCGTACCGTGCTGCAGGTAATTAACACAAAATTAAAAGGCAAACACCTACAGAAAGCAATAACGGATTATATAAAAGATAACAGTATATGCGTGGAAAAAGGAGACAGGTTGATTTACCTGGATGAGAAAAAAGAGGGAGGTGATGTCTATGATTGTAGAACAATTGAACAATGAAAAACACTCAAATAATTGCGGCTAACAACTATTTGAGTGTTAATCTTCGGATGCGAGCACCCTATGTTTAGCAAAATCATTATGCCACATCCGAAGAAAAAAATCAATAATTTAAAAGGAGAAAGATTATGAAAACTCTAGTATTAAAAAGATTTTTTTCTAAAGGAGGTGGCTTAAACTATGGGCTCAGGTTACCATGGCGGGTTTGGCGATACTTTGGGAAGTAAAGAGAGAAACCGTATCGGGAATCCTGTTCCACCAACTGAAAGAAACTATGAGATGGCGTTGAATCCACATTATTATGCAACTGTAATCGCAAAAAAATATGGAATCAATCTAAAAGGGTCTGGTCGAACCATTCAAATTGTGTTTAATCCCAAATTACCTCCCGGGGTTGCAGGAAAAACAAGGGAAAACAACCCATACAGAATCGAAGTTGGTCCAAGTGCATTTTACAGCGAAATAGAATTGGCTAATACGATTGCCCATGAGTTAAATCATGCTCGCGATTATATTCGCGGTGGCCGTGCACCGGAAGATCCGGCTTATAATTCTGGTGATGCGTTGGAAGACTATATCAGAGGAAGGAGATGATTCATATGTGGTCTGATGAAAAAGATGAAATAATGAAACTATTTGAGGACACTGACGAACACTTTCCGCGTATGTGTCCATGCTGTGGGAAACAAACTGGACATGTATTCTTTTATAAGCATCATGACAAAAGGTTTGGTAGTGCGTGGGCGTGGTGTAGTGAATGTCAAGAGTTTTCGCATTCTCGATTCTTAGTACCCGATTGGTGGAAGAATATGAATACTATTAGACCTGACGAGCTTCATGGTCGCCCTGATGATTTGGACAAGGAATGTGAGGCAATCGATGATTGGGTTAATATGCTTTTGAGTCAAAGATCAAATCGGGATTTCGAGAGCGTCTAGTGGAGGTGGCATATGTCAAAAGAAAATGTTACCCGCAGAGGATGCAGAGATGTTTTTAATGCTTCGCTAGTTGTAGATGCAGAATATGATGGCATGTTTGAGTTTCCGCGAATTAACCCCACATATTTGATGCCAAACAGGCTGATTCCGTTCTCTAAGGCGCTATCATGTAGTGATTATGATCAATGGATACACTTCTACGAGGATGATTATTTGTTTGAAAGATTATGGAAAAACCCAGAGAAGTATTTGCCTGTTCTGAAAAAATTTAATGGCGTTATAACGCCGGATTTTAGTTTGTATAGAGATATGCCTTTGGCTATGCAGATCTGGAATATATATCGCAGCAGAGCTTTAGGCTATTGGCTTCAAAGAAATGGGGTAAGTGTTATTCCTAACATCAGATATGGGGATTGTCGCACTTATGGTATTTGCAGTGACGGAATTAGTAAACACTGTGTTATTGCTGTGGGATCTCATGGTAATCTTAGGTGTGTTGCGGATCGTGAAGTCTTTCTTGAAGGATTCGATTCTGTAGTGAGTAAACTTGAACCCCAAGCAGTAGTTATTTATGGCGCGGCTCCCGAAAGATTCTTTCAAAAGTATATTGATTCTGGAATGTGCCTTGTACAATTTGACAGTGATTATGCCGTTTCACACAGGAAAAAACCTAAACAAAGTAATTCTAATGGTGAATAGCCATCCGGCATTTAATTCTCATGTCATCGGAATTGGGACTAAGCCCTTGCGGTGTATGCCGCGAGGGCTTTTTCGTAGAAGGAGCGGACGGCGGCGTGGCTGCGGGCGGGGGCTTCAATGACCGCGTCCTGGCCGAAGCGCTGGAAATAATCCTCAAGCTGCTGGGCCGGCCAGTTGAAGTAATAAAGGTTTCCCTCCTTGCGCTCCACTTCCGGACGGTTCTTCACGATGACCTGAAACTTCTCGATGCCGCGGTCCGTAAGGCGCACGCGCGCGGCTACGTTCTTCGACGCGGACTGCGGATTGCGAAGCGCGATCTCCTGCAGCTCGCCGCGGATCTTCTCGTTCTCGGGGAAGGTCTTCGAAGTCTTGTAAAGCGTCTGGATCCTCGAAATACGGAAGGTCCGAAGAAGCCCACGGTGCGTGTCCGTGCAAAGAAGATAATTACACTGCTCCTCTTTTGATGCGGCGATGATATATGGCTCGATCTCGAAGAGGAGATTGCGGGCCGAAGCAGACTTGAACGTGACAATGCTATGATCTCGAATGGCCTCGTTCAGTGTGTCAAAGGTGTCGCGGAAGATGATGCGCTCGCGGCCGGAACGCGCGACGGAAAGATAGGATGCGAAAAGATCCCCCACAAATTGCGAGAGAGACTTGTCCGCAAGCAGATTGTTCTCGATCGTTCGCATGACGTCCAGCGACCGGCCACTTACCGTGAGCGTGACCGCGCAGGTCGGACTCTTGACGTCGTCATCTCTTTTCATGTAGATGTTTATGATCTTGTCGGCGATGGCCTCCGCGTCCCGCTTGGAGATCTTCGGGAATTCGCCAAGATCCGCAAGGATCGTGCGCTGCAGCGCTTCCTTCTTCGCAAGGTACTCGTCGAAATAATTCACCAAAAGCTCTTTCAGGAACGCGTTCAAATTCACGCTCCCGTCTTTCTTAAAGAATTCAAACAGCTCCGCGTCGTTCGCAAGGCGCGAGCGCAGATCCTCCGCCACGTAGACCTTATATTTCTCCGTCATCGCTACCTCCTTCACTTGCTATCTGGGGCGTGCCACTGGGGACGGTTCTTTTTGGCACAAACGTGCCAAAAAGAACCGTCCCCAGTGGCACGCCGCCAACTATTACCCCAGAATGGGGTTACCACTTAACATGAATATATCATAAAAACAAGCAAAATTCAAGCAAAATTGGGGTTGCGAGAAAGCGCAACACTGCTTCTTTACAACCCCGAATTCCTGGCGTATGATGAGAATCACAAAAGCACACACAGCAAATTCAATCTCACATCCTGTTAAGATGAACAAGAAAGTGTCCTGCCAAGGCAGGGGTAACCGGGAAACCGGCACTGAAAGTGCTTTGTGGGTAAGACACATACAGCAAAACCAAGGGCGGATTAGCTAAGGGGTAAAGCACCTGCCTTCGGGGCAGGGAGTCGCGGGTTCGAATCCCGTATCCATGGAAAAAGTGTCTTGTGTAAACCCAAACCTCGCGGGCGGCCAGACAATCATGACGGTTGCCCGCAACTCAAAAATTATGTATTATTTAGGAGTGAAGAAAAATGTTTCTGGATTTTTTGAAGAATGAAGTGAATATGACAACGACCGAAAACGGTGCCGCAACCTTCCGCACCACGCAGTCTGACTGTCTGGACCTGTTCGCAACCATCGGCGCGTTGCGCACGGCAGACGCCGCAGACGTCGTGCAGAGGTTCATCAAGGCCTATGCGGAAGACGCCGACCTTGCGATGAAGACCCTTTTCTTCGCAAGGGACGTGCGTGGCGGCCTTGGCGAGAGGAGAGTTTTCCGCACGATCCTTGCATATCTTGCAGCAAGCGAGCCGGAGTCCGTTCGCCGTAACCTGGCATATATCGCCGAATACGGTCGTTACGATGACTTGCTTGCGCTGCTTGGCACGCCTTGCGAGGCGGATATGCTTGCGCTTGTGAAGGCCCAGCTTGCCCGCGACGTGGAGGCCCTTGCAGCAACCCAGCCCGCATCCGTTTCCTTACTTGCTAAGTGGCTGCCTTCGGTCAACGCAAGCAACCGTGAAGCCTCAGCAAACGCGCGGAAGATCGCGCGCGCCCTGGGCATGACCGATGCACAGTACCGCAAGACATTGTCTGCACTGCGAGCGCATATAAAGATCATAGAGAATCACCTTCGCGAGAAGGACTTTACCTTCGACTACACAAAGCAGCCCTCGAAGGCGCTTTACAAGTACCGCCAGGCGTTCCTTCGCAGTGACGCCGAGCGCTACCAGGCCTTTCTTGCAAAGGCGGAGAGCGACCCGACCGTGCTGCACGCCGGCACCCTGACGCCTTACGACGTCATCGCCCCCGTAATCACGCGCATCGAGAATCGCGAGGCCTTTTCCGAGGCGGAGCGCCATTCCATGAACGTGACCTGGAAGTCCCTCGAGGACTTTGCGGGCGCGGAAAATGCCCTTGCCGTCGTTGACGGTTCCGGTTCCATGTACTGGGGCGGCCAGGGCTATATGCCCGCCGCCGTTGCGCAGTCCTTGGGCATTTACTTCGCAGAGCACAACCGCGGCGCATTCCGTGGCCACTTTATCACGTTTTCAAGGAACCCTCAGCTCGTTGAGGTGAAGGGCCGCGACATCGTGGAGAAGGTGCGCTACTGCATGAGCTTCAACGAGTGCGCGAACACCGATCTTGCAAAGACGTTCGAGCTGCTGCTGAAGGTGGCAGTCCGCAACAACCTGCGTCAGCAGGATATGCCTTCGAAGCTTTACGTCATCTCCGACATGGAGTTTGACACTTGCGCGCAAGGCGCAGAGATCACCAACTTTGAGCATGCGAAGGCGGAATATGCGCGCTTCGGTTATCAGCTTCCGCAGATCGTTTTCTGGAACGTGGCAAGCCGCCACAGGCAGCAGCCCGTGACCAAGAACGAGCAAGGCGTGGCGCTGGTTTCCGGCTGCAGCCCGCAGATCTTTTCCATGCTTTCGCAGAACCAGCTTGACCCTTACAGCTACATGCTGTCAATCCTTTCTTCCGACCGCTACGCCTGCATCGCAGCATAGCGGCCGGGCGCTCTGCAAAAAAGGAAGTGAATACAATGTTTGAGATCAAAGGAAAAATAAATACTGCGCTGTGCTACGCGACGGTGGTGGAAGATGAGGCGATCGAGCAGATCCGCAGAATGTGCGACTACGACTTCACGGAAGGCTCAAAGATCCGCATCATGCCCGACGTGCACGCCGGAAAAGGCAGCACCATCGGCACCACCATGACCGTGTGCGGCAAGGCCGTTCCCAACGTCGTAGGCGTTGACATCGGCTGCGGAATGTACACCGTAAACCTCGGCAAAGCAAGCATAGACCTCGAGAAGTTCGACGCGGCCGCCCATTATATACCTTCGGGGATGAACGTGTGGGAGGGGCGTCAGGAGAAGTTCGACCTGACCGGCCTTCGTTGCTATCGCGAGCTCAAGGACACCAAGCGCCTCGAGCGCTCCCTCGGTACCCTCGGCGGCGGCAACCACTTCATCGAGATCGACCGCGCGGAGGACGGCACGAACTATCTCGTGATCCACTCCGGAAGCCGCAACCTCGGCAAGCAGGTGGCTGAGCACTACCAGACTCTTGCAATCAACCTGAGCCGCGGCTACGGCGACTACCTCGCGCAGCGCGACGAGATCATCCGCACCTACAAGGAGCAAGGCCGCAAGAGCGAGATCCAGCAAGCTCTCAAGGACCTTCATTGGAAAGTATATCAGTCCGAAACGCCCATTCCCGAGGATCTTTGCTACCTTTCGGGTGCATACCTTGAGGACTATCTGCACGACGTGGAGATTTGCCAGCAGTTTGCGCGCAGAAGCCGCGAGAAGATGGCAGAGGTGCTCATGGAGCGCTCCGGGGCAGTGGGTGGCGAGGCATTCCACACCATTCACAATTATATAGACACGAACGAGATGATCTTGCGTAAGGGCGCCATCGCGGCGCACAAGGGCGAGAAGGTTCTCATCCCCATCAATATGCGTGACGGGAGCGTGCTTGCGATTGGCAAGGGCAATCTCGAGTGGAACTTTTCCGCGCCTCACGGCGCAGGCCGCGTGATGAGCCGCACCAAGGCAAAGAATACCCTCTCCATGGAAGAGTACCAAGAAACCATGAAGGGCATCTACACCACCTCGGTGAACGAGCACACCCTCGATGAGGCCCCCATGGCCTACAAGTCCCTCGCGGACATCATCGACGTCATCCGCGACTCCGTCGACGTCATCGACGTCATGAAACCCATCTACAACTTCAAGGCCTCCGACTAACGCCGGAGGTCTTTTTTAGTGCGTGACCTTCTGCCACTGGGGACGGTTCTTTTTGGCATGTTTGTGCCAAAAAGAACCGTCCCCAGTGGCACGCTATTGACACATTTTCCCTTTGGTAATATCGTAGTAATTAGGGGTTTCGTACCGCTTGGTGCGTGGGTGTGTACCGCTTGGTTTCGCACCTATTGCAAGGGCCAAAACGGCAGGTTATGATGTGACCATAAACCGAGAGGAGGTTACGTCATGAACAAGAAAAACGAAATCAAAAACACAACAGCTATGCAAACCGCAACCGCTGCGCAGGTAACGAACGACACGACAAAAGTGACGAGCAACACCCCGCGCATCGCGGCCCTGAATGAGCTGAAGAAGGAGGCCGGCGTTCTTCAAATGAACGGTCTGCCGTATATGCTTGCGTCCCTGGTCATCTGGCTCTTGATCCTGCTTTGGCAGTTTGTGATCAAGAACGTAGTGATCCAAAACTGGCTGACCTTTTTCAGCACCCCGATCCTGATGCCCGTCGCCTGCCTTGTATCCAAGCCGCTGGGCGCAGACATCTTCAAGAAAACTGACAATCCTGTCAGCAAACTGGCATTTCTTTGCACCATGAACCAGATGCTGTACATCCTGATTGTCATGTGGGCTTTCTCGGGAAGCCCGAAGGCAATGGTCATGCTGTTCGCGTGCATCTTTGGCGCGCACCTGCTGCCATTCGCCTGGACCTACAATTGCAAGTCCTACATGGTATGCTCCATCGTGGAAGCGATCGGCTCGATCTTCATCGGGTCATTCCTAGGAAATAAGATCCTCATCCCGTTTATGCTTGCGCTGCAGATCATTCTCTGCATCTCGCTGTGGCGCGGGATCAAGAAGTCAGAGTAATCCGCCCGCCAGGCCCGTGCAAGCGGAACCGCAAGCCCTGCCGTGAGGATCAGAAAGGCAGAATCCAAAATTGAGAGTTGAGATCAGGCAAGACACCACAGAACCCACATATGTTGAGATCCACTGCAAGGACGTCACGGACGAGGTGACGCGCCTCGAGCGCCATGTAAAGCGCTATCAGGCCGCCCTCACCGCGACGGAAGGTGACACGACCTATAACGTCGCCCTCGACGCGATCCTATATGCCGAATCCGTCGACAAAAAAACCTTCCTCTACACGGAGGGCAAGGTGCTCTTGACGGACAAGCGCCTCTACGAGCTTGAAGAAATGCTGGACAAGCGCGATTTCTTCCGCTGCTCGAAGAGCACGATCCTCAACTTGAACAAGGTGGTGAAACTCAAGCCCGAACTCACCCGGAATATCATGGCGACGCTGACGAACGGCGAAACGATCGTCGTCTCGCGCCGCTACGCCACGGAACTAAAGAGTTTAATCGGAATTAAGTGATATAAAGAATCGAGGTACGCCCATGAAAGATTTCCTGAAATATACTCGCGACGCCCTGTGTTATCTCTTCGCCTGGCTTGTGATCTGCGTAATGCTCACGAGCCTTATCAGCGGCAAAACCACGTTGGAATTTAGCTTCCTCTGGAAGCTCCTTGCCTTCTGCATCTGGGGCGCAGTCACCTTCACGTTCTGCTTCCTGACCAAGCGCATGCAGCGCCGCGGCTTCCTGTTTTCGCTGACCTGCTTTTACGTCCTGTTCATCCCCGTCGAAGTTATATTCTTCTATGTGACCGGCATCTTCGAAGAGGTCGGCAACGCGGCCATCTGGACGATTTTTTTTGTAATCATCGCGGCCCTCTACCTGGCCTCCGCACTCATCGATTTCTTCATCATGCGCAAGCGCGCGAAAGACTACACCAAACGCCTCGAAGAATACCGCATCGCCCGTTGACGAAATTACTAATATATTGGTAAAATATTGACATATTGGCCTAAAATTGCTAAAATATTAGTAGTAACAGGGGGCGATGGCATGGAAAATTATGATCAGTTTTTATATGCACCATCCGATGTCGCAAAAGAGTTGGCGCAGCGCTTGAAAAGGATACGAAAACGGAAAAAGATCACTCAAAAACAGCTCGCGGCGCGTTGCAACGTAAGCTATGCGTCCCTCTGCAGATTTGAACAAACCGGACTTATATCCCTTGAAGCATTCATAAAAATGACCATGGAGCTTGGAGTGATAAGCGAAGTAAGGGATCTGTTCACCCGCCCCGTTTACGCAAGCATAGAGGAGGTAGTAAATGACTCGCGCTAGAAGACTAGAAGTGCATTGCCACGGCGAATTGGTCGGTTTTCTTGCGGAAACGCCTGATCACATGATTGCATTTCAGTATGCGGACACATGGATCGAGAATGGTTTTTCAATCAGTCCATTATCCCTCCCGCTTGATGGCGGCGTTTTTGTTCCTCCCGAAAAATGTCGCGATCGGTTCGGCGGCCTCTTTGGCGTATTCGCGGACAGCCTTCCGGACAGCTGGGGGCAGCTTTTGCTGGATCGTCATCTTGCTTCCATGGGGCTTGACAGGGGCACCGTATCGACACTTGACAGACTGGCGTTCGTTGGCAGAAATGGCTGGGGAGCGCTGGAATATCATCCCGCAAACGAAACGGATTTCCGCATGGATGCAGCTGGGCTGGACTATGACCTAATTGCGAAAGAATGCGAAAAAGTCTTATCCTCAAAGACTTCCGACCAACTGGACATACTCTATCAATTGGGTGGATCCAGCGGCGGCACGAGGCCCAAGATACTCCTGCGCGAAAATGGCAAGGACTGGATCATCAAGTTTCCCGCAAACAGGGATCCCGCGATCAGCGGCAAGAGGGAATATGATTATTCCTTGTGCGCCAAGGAATGTGGGATTTTCATGACCGAGACCGCATTGGTAGCTTCAAACACCTGTGAAGGATATTTTAAGACCGAAAGGTTTGACCGCAAGGATAGCGAAAAGATATTCTGTATTACGTTTGCAGGTCTTCTTGAAGCAGATTTTCGCGCTCCGTCGTGTGACTATGAGACTTACCTAAAGCTTGTCCGCATGCTCACAAAAGACAATGCGCAGGACAAGGAGCAGATGTATCGCGTCATGTGCTTTAACTGCCTTACGCACAACCGAGACGACCACACGAAAAACTTCTCCTTCCTGTACACAAACGACAAGGGCTGGAGGCTGGCGCCCGCATATGACTTGACATATAGTGATACCTATTGGGGAGAACAGACGACTTCGGTAAACGGTAAAGGAAGCAACATTTCAGACCACGACCTCATAAAAACAGGCACCGATGCAGGATTGCCCAAGGACTTCTGCGTAAACTGCTTAGAAGAGATCAAAGAAAAAACGGCAGTTCTCGGGGAGTACTTTTAGGAGAAAAACTTTATAAAAGGACATAAAAAAGATACGTTTTTGTGGTAATATCGTATTATCGAGAACGTATCTTTTTTTGATGGGCGCGCCGCACCGCAGAAAACCGGCCAAGCGCGTGCCACACACATACAGAGGGGGACAAAGCAATGCAATATCATATTTTGATGGTGGAGGATGATGCGAAGATCCGGGAGGCCATCGAAGACTATTTTTCCGAAAAGGCACCGGACTGCGAGGTGGACGTGGCGCGCGACGGCGCGGAAGGACTTGAGAAAGTGGAGGAGAAGGCATATGACGTCGTGCTTCTCGACGTGATGCTCCCGCAGATGAGCGGCTTTGACATGCTTGTTCAGATCCGTCGCACCATGGACGTGCCCGTGATCTTCATGACGGCCCGCACCAGCGAGGACGATCGCCTTTACGGATATAAACTCGGCTGCGACGATTATGTCTGCAAGCCTTTCTCCATGGCGGAACTTCTTGCCAAGGTGAACGCGCTGATCAAGCGCTCGAAGGGCATGGTGCTGGACGACGTTCTGACCTGCGGAGAGATCGAACTTCACAGAAGAGCCTTGACCGTCAAGGCTTGCGGCAAGGAAGTGGACCTTCCGCCCAAGGAACTCGCCATCCTTTCGATCCTCATGGAACGGCCCGGCTGGACCTTCTCGCGCGACACGCTTCTTGACCGCGCCTGGGGCCGCGACTACTTTGGAAATGACAGAGTTGTCGACAATCACGTAAAGAAACTGCGCGCAAGCCTCGGCGACGCCGGCGCCCAGATCAAAACCGTGTTTGCGAAGGGATATAAAATCACAGAGTAACGGCCCTATTGAACCAAAGGAGACCCTTATGATTTACACAATCAAAGAATTATGGTACGCATATCTGAAAAAGCAATCTCAAAAACCCATACTGTTTTTGATCATACGGTATGTCATTGGATGGTTGCTCCTTTGCCTTGTGCTTACGAATGAGATGGGAGAGGCGTATTTTCTGCGCGAGGTGGAATACTTCCGCATGGTCCACACGGTGTATGTTCAGGAGTGCCTTAAGGACCTGAGAGAAAAGGCGCATGACGGCGTTTTTGGGAAAGAAAATGACGCCCTGCTGCGTTATGCACAGCTGTCCATGGGCGCTGAGTTCGCCGGCGAATTCCATACAAAAACGAAAACTGCTTCGGACACATATCCCGATACGGATGATCTGGAGAATTATGCATATTTGCGGATCGTGGGTGATGAAAAGCAGGGAATTTCAAACGAATATTACTATTGCCCGATTGACAAGCTTGCCAAGGTCAAGGAAGCGACGCTTGACGTTAAAAAGAATCCGACCTCCGCATGGGGAAGCATCTACACTCGCTTTTTGACTGGAATGGTCCCGGCTCGGGAAATCAGCCATCCCGGTTGGAACATTTCAATGATCGACGGGTATATAAGAAAAGAAACCATGGATTTTCGCCCTGGAAAGGTTCTTGTGAAATACATGGAGGACGGCGATGTCAAAGAATTTATTGTGGATTGTAACAGTGGAATTTACAAGGATTCTGCGTATATATATGTAACAGACTTGGGCAAGAACGAGATTCTGTTTCCGGAGGATACAGACACTTGGGAATGTGTTCCTAAAACTGAATTGATGTACATGGAAAATCCCACCGCCGGAAAAAGGTGGATAGCGCCGGTCTACTCGGTAAGTACGATATTTTACGACGACAGATTCGGTTCTTCCGCAATGCTTGTAGAGAAACAGTTTGTTTTTGGTAATAGGGTTTACAGAGTGCCGTTTTCTTTCCTTTCTGGCAATCTGGCGTTCGAATATAATGAAGACGTGATTGACTCGACGGGAGAGAGCAGGTATATCAGATTCGTTGCATATGCTCCGGGTGGCTTCAAGAAGTATGTCCCCGAATTCCTTGCCTATATGATCAGGTATTACTTCTTACTCGCCCTGATCATGGCTTTCCTGGCGTGGCTTCGGTACAATCAGTTGTACTCGCTGCGGGCGCGGACGGGCTTCCACAAATCGCTCATCAACTCGATGGCGCATGACCTCAAGACGCCGCTGATGGTGATGCAGGGTTTTGGCGAGAATCTGAAAGAAAACGTTCACACGGAGAAGCGAGAATATTATGCCGAACAGATCCTGGAAAACGTGGCCTATCTCAACGGGCTCGTCAACAAGAACCTTGATATCGCGAAGAAGCGCGAGAGCGAAGTCCTTGACATACAGCCCATGTACCTGATGGACCTTGTGGCTGAGGCGAAGGAACGCTATCAGGAAAAGCTTGATGACAAGAAGCTGACGCTAAATCTCAGGGGCGAGTGCTTCCTTCACGGTGATCCCAAGCTCCTGCGCGTCGTGATAGACAACTTGATCAGCAACGCGATCAAATATGCTCCGCAGGGCACTGCCATCAACGTATACGCGGCGCATGGAAGATTCCAGATCAGCAACAAGGCGGTCATTCACTACAAGAAGAACATCAACAGCCTTCTCGAGCCGCTTGAGATGGCGGATGAGAGCCGCACCAGCGGCATGGGCACGGGCCTCGGCCTTTCCATCGCGAACGGCATCATCGCCGAGCACGGCTGGAGGATGAGCCTCGCCTACAACAAGAAATTTCAAATCTTCACCGTTAAAGTTCGCCCGCATAGGTGACAAAATTATATAATCTGAATTATAATAATCTAAATTATAATAATCTAAATTATAATAATTTGGACTGAAAAGGAGGAACACAGATGGAACTCAACAAAGACCTGAAGAACAATGCAGAGCAAGAGGAAAAGGATGTCCTCGCTGAGGCAGGAAAGCGCCTTGACGACGATGAGATCAACGAAGTGGCCGGCGGCGTCATGAGAGGCTTTTATTGTAGTTTGTGCAAAAAATGGTTTATCCACGCAAGCGAGTATAATGAACACATGAAAACACATAATGCATAATGCTATGAGGAGGTTTCAAAAAAGGAATGTGAATATCATCAAACCCCAAAAGCTCTCCGCGCTTTAACGCGCGGGGAGCTTTTCGCATGCAAAAATAATCCGTCTAGCGACTAAAGATTGCATGAGAAAATACTTCTTCAGAAATCAATTTTGTGGTAATATCATATTATCGGGAACAGGTTTTTAAAGTGATGTCGCACCGTGGAATTCTGTCGGTGCGTCCGTATATAAAATATATGGGAGAAGCATTCCGACGCCAGACCATTTGCATTATTCGGTCGAAAAACGCAGACCCAACTGCATTATTCGGTCGAAAAACGCAAGCCTAACGTAAAAATGATACTTCTAGGAGGAATCAAAATGAACCAGAACGACGAATTGAAAAATAAGGCGGAAAGCAAACTTACCGACGACGAGGTCAGCAAAGCGGTAGGAGGATCGAACCTTAGAGGAATGCCCCCTAGGAAGACTGAACCAATTACATGTCCGTATTGCACTAGGCTTTTTCCATATGATCAGTATATAACTCATGTCGTAGCATGCAAAGCCCGTGAAAAGAATAAACAGGAAGAAAACAATGAGAGTCCGGATTTGGCAATCCCTGGAACGATAGATTTGTTTTAAATACAAGGAGGTAGCGAGATGAAACTTACCGATGATGAAGTTAGCAAGGCAAATGGAGGGATGGGCATGAACATGAGAACAATGAAGGTATGCCCATATTGCGACATGCATTTTATAGGATCTGAAAAAGCTTTTAATGACCATGTTGAATCCTGCAATAAGTTGCACTCTTCCAAGGGACATGAAGTAATTAAAGCCCCGATGTCTGTGGAAGAATATCAGAGCGCGCTAATGAGATGACATGCCTAGGCACCTAGTACAGAACCTCTTGGAGGAATCAAAATGGAAGATAGCAAAGAACAGAAAAATAATCTTGATCAGGCTGCAAACACGGAGGAAATCCAGGCCGAAAAGAAGCTAACCGACGACGAAGTCGGCGAGGTGGCTGGGGGTTACAGAGACGACGGACATGGTTTAAGTGTTTCGAAAAACTTAAATAGCGGAGGCCCCGTATCGACACCACCTAAATCGCAAAAAATGGTTCTTAAATGATGATAAAACGTCAGGCAAGACAGTTCCGGATTTAGCCTTTAAATATCCAAAGAAGTGGAGACAATAAGCAGCTTTCACCAACCACTCACTACAGGAGGTAACCCAATGAAACTAACCGACGATGAAGCCAGCAAGGCGACAGGCGGTTTTGGTGATCCGGCTTCAAAAGCATCTACAGAGTTGTATAATAATGTGGTACAGGCTGGCACGACTACGGCGCACCTAGAGGATTCGGGGAGAACTTTGTGGGAACAAAGGGTTTATGATACCGTAGGGTCAACTATTTTGCAATTGGAGGAACCTCATAGAGCGGGCCAATTTGAGATAAAGCATGCTAGGGACCAAGAATTTGGTGACACGCAGTAACTAACATATAATGCAAGGGGGCAATCAAATGAAACTCACCGGAGAATCGAAAGACAAAGTAGAACAGACCTCGAACCTTGAAGAAGCTAAGGATGTCATCGCGCAGGCAGGCATGCTCCTGACCGACGACGAAGTCGGCGAGGTGGCCGGGGGCGTCGGCGACTCTGCAGTAGACTTTGAGGGGAGGGCGGCTGGATCCAAAGATGATTCGGGCGGCATTCTCCTAAATGGTGGCGGCGGCCCCAGATTTTGTTGATATATCTGTGAGATGATATATCCTTGCGCTTCATGGCGATTCAAGTTTCACCAAACATAGGAACTGTAAGGACAGGAGGAGACAAAATGAAACCGAACAACGAAATGAAAAACAAAGTAGACCAGACCACAAACCTTGAAGAAGCCAGGGACGTCATCGCGCAGGCAGGCATGCTCCTGACCGACGACGAGGTCAGCGAGGTGGCAGGCGGATTCGGAGAAAGATCTGAGCATATGCCGCCAAAACCTTTTGCCTTAATGCCCACAGATCCCGCACTCAAATAGGAGCCATATCATTATTAGACTGATCCAGTTGAAGGAGACTGCGTTATGAAACACGACGATGAATTGAAAAACAAGAATGAACAGTCTCGAAAGCTTGAGGAAATCAAGGACGTCCAAGCTGCCATGCTCTTGACCGATGACGAGGTCAGCGAGGTGGCTGGAGGTGGGGGTAATGAACTGGAGTTTGACTCTTCAGAGACAACTGCAAAATCAAAATGGAAACCTATCAGGGGACAAATTCGTCCTGCAAAGGACTGGTAGCCGCATATTCTATACTCACAAACACAGGAGGAAACCAATGAAACTCACTGGAGAATTGAAAGACAAAGTAGACCAGACCGCAAACCTTGAGGAAGCCAAGGATGTCATCGCGAAGGCAGGAATGCTCCTGACCGACGACGAAGTCGGCGAGGCAACCGGGGGCGTGACGCTGCCCCAAAATCAGGAAAACGATCAGGCGTCACCGATCGATTTTTCAAACCCGTTTAGTAAACCCGGGCATATGATTTCGGACTTGATCCAAAAACAAACGTCATCGCTTAGGAATGAATGGCCTGACTATGATGAGCATGAAGACAAAACCCCGGTAATACATGGGCCAATCGGCTAAGAGAGAGGACTGTGACTCTATTCTCACCAAGCACAGAACCAGAAGAAGGAAAAATGGGAAATAGCAACGAACTGAAAAACAATCTTGATCAGACCACAAACATGGACGAAGTCCGGGACGAAAAGAAGCTTACTGACGACGAAGTCAGCGAGGTGGCTGGGGGTAATGCCATCGCTTTACTCGGTGATTTGGGAAACAAATTATCTGCCATATCACAAAGTACTGATGTGGTTGCGGGGACAGGCTTCGAAGTTCCTCGAGTAAGAGGTCCTCGACCATAGCCCAAGGAGGTAACAAAATGGAACTGAATGACGAAATGAGAATCACCGACGACGAAGTCAGCGAGGCAACCGGGGGTGCCAGACGACCTTCGAACTTATTGTATCAATCAACTCCAAAGGTTAATTTTGTGAACACATTATACAGTGGTCAAACAAACCTGCAGGGTAGGGAATTGCTTTACAAAGAATCGGAGAGTAAGGGGTGTTCAGAGCATACATTAGAAGGACTGCCCGATTTGTATGATGAGGAGGACCCCCATACGCTGCATGGGCCACTTGGCAGCTAAAGTATATATCGCCGCATTGTCAAACAGGAGGTAACCAATGAAACTCACCGGAGAATTAAAAGATAAAGTAGACCAGACCGCAAACCTTGAAGAAGCCAAGGATGTCATCGCCCAGGCAGGCATGCTCCTGACCGACGACGAAGTCAGTGAGGTGGCTGGAGGGGTTGGCATCACTAAATGCCCGGTCTGCGGGGCACTTTGTAGAAACATGGATGAAGAGAATTATCACTTTGCCGCATGTATTTTAGGGCAAAGAGATGTAGAACCCAATCGTATCGCGCCAAATGTGAATCCTACCGATGCCCCTATAAAACCTAAAGATGCCCCTGCAAAATAATATATCCCCGCCGTCCCATGGCGACATTATTCTCACCAAGCACAGAACCAGAAGGAGGGAAAATGGGAAATAGCAACGAACTGAAAAACAATCTTGATCAGACCACAAACATGGACGAAGTCCGGGACGAAAAGAAGCTTACTGACGACGAAGTCGGCGAGGTCGCTGGAGGTGCAAAGTATTGGCAAAAAGTTGCTGGCTTTGCAAAGAAAGCCGCTCCTCAGGTAGAACCGAACCTCACCCTATACGACTAAGCTTTCCCTGCGGCAATCTGGCAACAAACCGCTGCTTTTGCATGAGAAAAGGGCCTGATGGATCACTGATCAACAAACAGGAGGAAATCAATGAAACTCACCGGAGAATTAAAAGATAAAGTAGATCAGACCACAAACCTTGAAGAAGCCAAGGATGTCATCGCCAAGGCAGGCATGCTCCTTACCGACGATGAGGTCAGCGAGGTGGCTGGAGGAAGCCAAGCTGGTAACCTAATATTTGAAGGGAAAGGGGGTAAGCCAGTTCCGAGCACAATCAATGGGGGCAGAAAACGAGATAAACTTGACGTTTTATAGTCCGTTGACTAAATACTCCGTGCATATTTGACAAAGACAACATGACTGATGCCGCGCAGGCATTTCTGAGGAGGTAACCAATGAAACTCACCGGAGAATTGAAAGATAAAGTAGACCAGACTCAAAACCTTGAGGAAGCCAAGGATGTTATCGCGCAGGCAGGCATGCTCCTGACCGACGACGAAGTCAGTGAGGTGGCAGGAGGTGCTGGCTCTGCCGTGTTTTATTCACCCACCAAGGATACACCAGGTTCACTACCACCAACCATAGCAAGTGAATCACCGCATTATATGCACAGGTCCATACATGAATCTCAAACCGATGACCAATCGAATGTATAGACAATTCCCTGCGGCGGTCTGGCAACAGACCGTCGCTTTCGCATGAGAAAAGGGCCTGTTTTACAACAGACCCTTTATTGTTTACTCTACTACATTTTCTTTGCGTTGAGAGATGTGTTCTTTGGAGTGAATGTTATGTTTAGAACCATATCCATACCATCAGCCAGCCTTTGAAGAAGCTTGATGGACGGGTTGCGCGTGCCATTCTCAAGCTTGCTGATTTCAGTTTGGGCGATGCCAGTTCTTTCGGATAATTCCTTTTGAGTCAAGTTTTGTGACATCCGCGCATCAATCATGGCGCGGATCACATTCAATTCAGGTTGAATCTCAACATATGCCTGCTCGAAGGCGGGATCTTTCATTCTCTTATCTTTATACTCTTTAAGCGTCATCATTTTTCACCTCTTTTAAGTGGCTGCTTTTTCTTGACGAAACCGTTTGTCACTATGGTATGAGATATATCTCAATTCGTCAAGAGGATCAGAATAAAAACCTACAAATATCTTAAGCTTTTTATATCATTTCGAACAGATCATCACCCAAAACCCTACAAATCGCAAGTAACCACTTTCACAACGCAAGCCGCGCCCTTGAAAACCTCCTTCCCAAATGATAATATGGAATTACAGAGTCGACGCTGTAAGTGCCGCAAGGCAACCCGTAAGGAAAGGAGATTGCAATGCATATCGACGGATTGGACGAACTGGACAACAAGATCCTTAGCGTGATCAAAGACAATGCAAGGCAGAGCTTCTCAGACATCGGCGCGCAGGTGGGCCTCTCGCGCGTTGCCGTAAAGGCAAGAATGGAAGCGATGGAGAAGAAGGGCGTCATCGAAGGCTATCACACCAAGATCAATGCGGAAAGTGCCCCGGAAGGCCGCAGATTCTTCCTGGAAGTGATCGCGCAGCCAGACCAGTTTGACCAAGTCGTAGACCGCATCGCAAGCCAAGAGGTGATAAGGCGCGCATATGCCGTCACCGGCGACTGCCGCATCATTGCGGAAGGATATTGCACCAAAAAGATGCAGTATGAAAACTTCGCGCGCTACCTCAGAAACAACTCAAACGGCATCAAAAGTGCGGTCATCATGGACACGCTATATGCCATCAAAGATGTTTGCGGAGGCGTCGACTACGTAAGGTTGGAAGAAAAAGAAAGGCCATAAAGAACGAAACGCCTCCGCAGGGAGGAGATTATGAAAACGGAAAGGAAGTATCAATCAATTACCGAAATCTTGTCGGAGATCGAAGCGCTGGAACTAAGTGAGCGCCGCGGCGCAAAGTTTCGCTTCCCGATCTACATGACGGAATCACTTGCAAAGACTGACATCGAGGCACTGGAGCTCAGCGTGCGATCCGTGAACTGCCTAAGACGCGCTGGGATCATGACCATCGGAATGCTCTGTGAAACATTTCATTCCAGTACTGATCTAAAGAATATCCGCAATTGCGGCACCACCAGTGTCGCGGAGATCCTGGATCATCTTTTCGCCTATCAATACAACATACTTAGGCCCGAGCGCCGGAGCGATTATCTCGCGAGGGTTTTGGAACTCAACCTGCTGAAGCCGAAGGAATAGATGTGTAAGTAATGATGAAGCTAATGCTTTGTGTTATTTGAAGCCTTTAGCACTGAGCGGTAGCATGATGAAAATCAGGCTACCGCTTTCGCATTCACGCCCCATTTTTACTTGACAGAATTCGCCTAAAGGAATACAATATTATCATAAATGAAACACAAGAAATACGAATCAGCAAAGCACGGGAAACTATGCGACGCAAAGCTCCAGAGCCTGTAAAATGGTAGTCAGCTGCAAGGTATGAGAGTAGGCATCTAAAGATCCCGGAAGGGAACTTTGGGTGCTTTTTTATGTGAGGTAAAGGTTTATGATGAATGATTATTTGACCATTAAGGAAACCGCTGAGAAATGGGAACTTACACCCAGGCGTGTTCAAAAAATGTGTTCGGATGGAAAGATAGAAGGGGCAGTAAAGTTTGGCCGAGATTGGGCGATACCAAAAGATGCGCCAAGGCCGGCGGATGGAAGGATTACAACGGGAGCCTATAAGAATTGGAGAAAACCGAAGGACTGATCATTTTAGAAGAAGAGACAGGCAAGTAAGGAAAGGCGTAGCTATGGACAGATACTATACCTTGCCAGAGCTTTATGAAACAAAAGACATAGATGAAAGCTATTTGAAAGTCTTTAACAATCTTCATGAAAAAGCTAAGGCACGAGTTCTTGAAAAGAACATTTACCTAAATGCATATTTGAATAAACCTAGGGAAACAGCATACGATTCGCTGGATTTCAACCAAGAGAGAATCAATGTTGAATGCGTGTTTTTACGGCATATACTACATGCCATGAAATGCAGTGAAGGTCACGGGCTTGTAAGAAAATCCGTCACCGTTCGGATTGATGGACGCATTAAGGGAGTATTCTTACTGGCGTGTCCGAAATGCAAAAGGTTTTATTCTGAAATGACAGAAGACATAGAAAAACTGGAAAGTATTGGAATTCCTTACTACATTGTTGAAGAGGAGACTGACGATGATGAAAAATGAGGCGAGATTCTGGAGATGGGGTATCTGGGGTGTATTTATTCTCAGCGTAGTAATTGCATTGGTTTTTAAGTATGATCATGATGGTTCGTTTGCCTTGCGATGGGATGCGAACACTTATATTAATCTGGCTTTTTTTACATTTGTATTTGTTATATTTCTCATCGCCACGATTCTCTTGAGTAAAGGCGATGGCCTTGTTATGAAAATAAAAGCGATGAGAAAACAAATATTGACAATTAAAATGTCTGGTAGCAATTCTAAAGAATTGATTGACAAAATCCGGAGCGGAGACATCAGATTCAATGAGACTTCATTGGATGAGGCACTTGATCGTTATAAGATCGATGTGGAAGATATGTTGAAGGCTTCAGAAAACACATATCTGGAGATAGATTCATACATTAACAACGCGATCGTTGACAAGAGAATTCAGATTCATTTTCTAAATCAAATTGCAGGTACAATGACTGGCTTGGGTATCCTTGGAACATTCATTGGATTGTCGGTTGGATTAAATAGCTTTAGCCTCAGTGGCACTTCTGCAGATATAACCAATAAGATACAGCCCCTGATGGAGGGCATTAAAGTTGCATTTCACACTTCTATTTACGGTATTATTTATTCAATAGGTTTCAACTTCTTTTATAGGCAGGTATTGTCAAAATATCATGATGAGGTAAGCCTTTTCCTTTTAGCTTTTCACCAGTATGTAGTTCCGATTTCTGATAATGGTACAGAGAGTACTTTGATCAAGTACCTTCAGAAGATGGAAGAGTTGCTAAAAACGCAAATTGATGACAGAAGGTCTAAGAATGATGCTGATGCAGAAATGAACAAGACCTTAAATAGAAACCTCGAGAGCATTAATGATACGCTATCGCAAACACAAACGCTAGTTGGAAATATGAGCGAAGAGATTTCTGGGCGATTCACAAATATGATGAATGATGTGGTGGTTCCAGAAATCCGCAAGATGGGTCAGATAGTAGAAGAATTCGCAAAGAGCACTCAAAAGGATCAGGTAGAAGAATTATCCAGATTGGTGGATGCATTCATCCAAGATATGAATAATTCACTTGGAAGTAGCTTTGAACAGCTTGGATCCATCATTAAGGAAACCAATGAATGGCAAAAGAGATCGCTTGAGGAAATGCAAAATATCCTTGAAAAGGTCAATGATACAACTGTTGATTTGGTAACCATCGATGACATGGTTGAAAAGGCTATTGAGAATATTTCAAAGTATACGGACGAAGTTGAAAAAATGCAGGAGGCGGCTAATAGAAATCTCGAGAGCCTGAATGTTCAGGTGGATCTGAATAATGAAATAGTGCAGAGTCAGACGGAAAAACTGGCTGAAATCAATGAAAAACAAGCCACAATGCAAAATAGCGTAATTGAAGCCATGAAACAGGTTGAGGAGTGCTCCGAGAAGATTTCTGAAACAATTTCCAATATCGGTGAACTGTCTGATGAAGTAATTGGTAGAATCAATCAAAAGATCGATGAAGTTGATGAGTTTGATGGTCAAGTTCTGGAAGACATTTCGGAAGCTGCGGACAGATTGGGAAGCGCTGCCGCACAGATTAATGAGAACCTGCAGGAAAAGATAACAGAAACATTTGTAGGATTTGATCGAGAGCTTGCAAATATATGCTCGCATCTGGCAGGAGTTCTTTCTCAGATGGAGAGAGTTTCAAACAGAACAAAGACTTCATATGAAGGGATTTCTTTGGAAATTCAAGATATATTTAAGTCATTACAGGAGAAGCTGCAAGAGTATCTGGAGATAACGGATAAAATGCATCATGACCTTTCGACAAAATGGGATTATTATCGACAGATTTCATTGGAGGAAAAGTGATAAATGCGTAAATACAGAAATGATGCTAAAGAGCCAGAGGAATTGACATTCTGGCAGTCATATTCTGACATGATGGCTGCGTTGCTACTGGTATTCGTCTTGATCATTGCTTTTGCCATTAGCTTAACTAAATCGACATATGAGGAAAAACAAGCAGAGTTGGAAGCCCAGAATGAGGAAATAAGCAGATTCAAAGAGGAGCTTCAGCAACAGGCGCAGAAGTTAGAAGAACAGCAAGCCAAGATAGATGAGCAAAAGGTAGCATTTGAACAGCAACAGGAAAGATTGGACGCCATAGTTGGAATCAGAACGACAATCATAAAAAACCTAAAGGACGAATTTGAAGATACAGACATGAATATTGTTGTTGATTCTGAAACGGGCGCGATTTCATTTGATTCAAGCATTCTGTTTGATGTTGACAGTTCGGTGCTCAAACGAGAAGGTCGAGATTTCTTGAACGAGTTTTTTCCCATGTACTTTGAAACATTGTTAAGTGACAGCATCAAAGACTATGTTTCTGAAGTAATTATTGAAGGGCACACGGATGATGTGGGAACATATTTATACAATCTCGACCTTTCACAGAGAAGAGCATCCGCTGTGGTAAAGTATTGTCTGGCTGAAAATGGATCGATGTTTGATAAAGATCACTTGGAAATGATTCGTTCTTTGGTTACCGCGAATGGCCGATCTTTTGTTGATGTCATTCGCAAAGAGAATGGAGAAGTTGATCGTCAGGCTTCGCGACGAGTAGAAATAAAGTTTAGGCTTCGCGAAGATGAAATGATCCAAGAGATGAAAAGCATTCTGAGCAAATAAAAATTGAGGTGTGCCATGGAGAAGTTTTATATTCCTACACTGTTGCAAAACGAGAATGTAAAAATAGCTGCCATGTTTCCAACAAAGGCGCGCATTGTAAGGCCCGGCGAAATGAGCGAAACTCTAAAGCACTTGATTCTTACCTTAGTAGGATTAAGATCTTCACAGGTTAGTCGGTTTGGCAAGGAAAGAACGGAAGCAGAGGTATCATCACTTGCTGGATATGTTTGTACTAACACTCTAAGCGTTCAATGTGCAAATATCTATGCCCTTTTAGATGAATTTGCTTCGGCTGATGATTGGAAATTGTTGTTTGGTGATTGGCAAGATTATTCGGATAATCAAGAAGCGGCAACATTTTTGAAAAGTGGAGCAGAGCGAAATTCTAATTTTATATCATATTTGACGGCCAATGACATTCCAAGAGAAAACCTTTCATGGATAGATGAGAATAATAAGGTTCAGGCCATTTGCAACAATTGCAAAGCCCTTGATAGTTATGAAGAGTATAAAGAAGCTTTGATGAGAATGGGTTTGATTGATGATACATTGCTGATGACTACCTGCCAAGCCAAGTTTTATCTGAATTGTTCTGCAAAGGCTTATCGGGATGCGAATGAAACAGGCGTTTGCAGCGCATTCACCAAACTGGATTATTTAGACAGACTAGATATGATTGTAAACTTTATAAGAGTATTCTCAGTTGATGAACTCACAAAATATGTGACCGTTTATAAGCAATTTAAAACAGAAATAGAGAAAAATGCATTAGCTGAAACAGTTCTAATGGACCGATTAAAGAAAGCTGGTTTACAGGATAAATACTATAGTTGGGTAAGAAGGATGATGATCATTGTATCATTTTACAATGATCCATATAGAAGAGCTTTCTGGCTTCAATATTCTGGGGCGACTCAAGATATGGAAGTTAGGAGGTTCAGCGATCATAAAAGACAGAGTCCTAAAGAGATATTTATTATGGATTTCGGTGATTATGTTGTAACCGAATTCTTGGGGAAGGCGGAAGGCAAAGCGTATCTTTTTGCAAAAAGCAGTTTTGAATTCTATAAGAGTCGAATACCTGTGAATTCACGAAATGATTTTAAGGCTATCGTAAATAATCATTTCTTCACGGGTGTGCTCGAAAGAATGGCGCATTCAGGTGGCACGGATAAGTGGTGGCCAGATTTTAAATCCAAATTGGCAAAATACGGAATTAGGATGATTAGGGCATAATTATGGAAAGATGGAACTCGCAAAAGGAAGCATTGGAATTTGTAATCAAATACCTTGCCTTGGGTGATAAGAGCGTTAGCAGTCTTGACATCCGGGAAGCATTGGATTATTGTGCCGCGGAGAATAACGCTGATGCGCAGTATATTTCTTATGCATTGAATTATGATGATGCTAGAAGAAACCATACCGAGTTATCGCTCGATGATCTTAAGAGTGCAGCACATTTTGGAATCCCAGCAGCGCAGTATGATTTGGCACTTCATTTGTTTTATGGTGATTACATTGAAAAAGACTTAGTGCAGGCGCTTAACTTTATGGAGTTAGCTGCATTGAAGGGCTATTTAGAAGCGTGTAGAACATTGGTTAGGCTATTCTCTTTTGATAGCAGAATTAAAAGGAATCCAGAACGTGCTCTCTATTGGCGAGATAGGCTTGAAGGCGGGACTTTAGCGGATCGATTTGATCTTTATCCCATTACTGAGAATGATATCCAACATGATGTGCAGGATGCGAGCCATGGCGAAAGGAAAAAATTTGATATTGCTTTTGGAAAGCTTTTTTCAGTCGTAAAGCAGGAAGTGGTTATTACGGCTCCTTATCGAACAAATTTGATTATTAATGCGGGACCAGGAACTGGAAAAACATATACATTGATCAAAAGAATTGCGTACTTGATCAGAGAAGAAGGAATTGAACCTGACAAGATAGCCGTTTTTTCTTACACCAGAGCCGTGGTAAAAGAGTTGAAGACTAGACTTAAGATGGAATTCAAAGAGGAAAATGCCGCTTATGCGAATGTTGACATAAGCACATTTCATAAAAAGGCGTATGAGGCCTTGCAGGGGGCCAATAAATCTAATGAAATTCCAAAATCAGAGAAAAAGGACTTAACCATTTCGAGGATATATTACGATGATTGCATGATATATGGTGAAGATCTTTTAAGCAAACATCCAGAAATTATAAGCAGTTGGCAATATGTTGTTATTGATGAGATTCAGGACATAAATCATGCCAAGGCCCGTTTTGTGTTAAAATTGCTTGAGGCATGCAGAATAAACAATGTGCCTTACATGCTTTTAGGCGATTCGTGTCAAGCTATATATGATTATCTTGACAGTTATTCCGTGGACAGATATATGAATTCCTCTGAGTTCTATGAAAAAATCATTCAGGGAGCGATAGATGATACTGGATTTTATAGCTTTGATTTGCTAAAGAATTATCGCTCATCAGAGGCTGTAAAAGCGCAGGCGTTGCCAATAAGAAGAGCCATACTTGGCGATGATGAAGATAATCTGAGTTATGAAATAGGACAATACGAAGAAAAACTTAACTCACTGGATTTCGACGATATTGAACGGTTTATTAATGACCATCCGAATGATCGAGTTTGTCTCCTTGAGAGATCTAATATCAATACTCGGTTTGTTTCGTCAAGTTTAAAGGACAAGGGGATTCCAAATCGATGTATGATCTCAGGATTAAGAGATGCTTATCCCCAGTGGATTGGATCGGTTTTTGGAGGGTATACTGGAGAAAGCGTATCGATTGAAGTTATGATCACGTTGTTTTTGCAAGCTGGCAAAACCGTGGAAGATGCAATGACATGCTGGGATGCAATAGGGAAACTGGATGGTGTAAATAGCGAAATCATACCGATGAAGGTGCTGATATACAAATTATTAGCGCATTTGCTGGATGAGGTTTTCATTGAGGCACCTCAAAACAACTTTATGGTATCGAACATACATAGATCAAAAGGCCTAGAATATGATTATATTTTGCTTGACCAAAAAGTAATTGAGGACTCGGCGTCCGGGAACATTATAGAAGAACAATATGAAGAAGCACGAGTTCTTTATGTGGCAATTACTAGAGCAAAAAAAGAGACCATAAAGTTGATTAATTCAGATTTACCCAGCTGTGGTAGGTTCAAAAGTGGTCGTCACTTCATTGAGCGATCCGTTAGAAGAGGGATAAAAAGACTTTTTGCCATGGAGATCATGCAAGAGATAGGGAATATGGATGTTGATCCCGAATCCTTTGTGATTCCAGAGATGGCAGAGAAACAGAAGTTGATTAATCAATTGTCTACGGATGAAGAAATTGAACTGGTTTTTTCTGAAGAGAAACAGCGCTATCTCATAGTCGCCCGTGATAATGTCATTGGCATGATGAGAGAATCATTTACTAGACTTGTCAACCGAAATGATGAACTGCCAAAACGATTTGAAGGGCTACGGATAGATGGCACTTACACTTATATAGGACAACCATATGGGTATATAGGGTTTGAAAAGAAGGCAGAGGTTTATTCGCCAGAAATAGGAGTCTACAAAATCTGGAATTACATTTCTTTCTCCGGTTTGGCATATGCAGTTTACGATGATTAAAGGATAAGGTTATGGGATACGACGAGTATTATTTGGCAAGAAATCAAATAACACAGATCATGCAAGAGGATATCTTAGGTCCGATTGAAGAAGACGAAGTGTTGGAAGAAGCACCGGTCAGCTATTATCTGGTAGGCAAGCTTTATCCCCGCAGAGTCTCGATTTTTCGCAATAACGAGGAGGAAGAGTCTTCGTTTGTTGATGCCGAACTGCTGTCTATTGGAAGTGGCGAATACCCGTCAGCAATGGGCGTGACTTTTGCCGTAACGACCGAGACGAAAGGGTTTAAACTAGGCATTGAAATCGCGAAGTATGAGGCATTTGACGAAGAGAAAAAATGGCAAAGAATGCCAATTCAAAAAATCCTCACCGTTGATGTTTTGGAATTGCTCAAAGCTAGAAAGATTCAAGACATCCTAGATGACGAGTTGATTCTGCAAATTAGCGCTTACAATCACTCTACGGCAAATGACCTTAAAATTACCGTAACATTGATGAATGTGGCCGAGACAACGGAAGCGAATTATCGCGAAATCTCCAAGCATGCGTATTTTCAGCCCCAAATTATTGTTTCAGACGTGATGGATGGCAAATTCTGCCCTCTCTACAATGCAAATGTTACCGTTGACGATGAAGAAACAAAAGAGTTGGAACTTTTATACCATGAAGTCGAAAGCTTTGCCGTAGGACATGGTATTTCCGTGAATTGGGAAAAGGATTCATCTGGAGAAGTGTCAAAAGTTTTTTCAGAGGTTATACCGCATTATGATCTGCTTCAGATGATGCCGTCAAACTGCATGGATAAGCGATATTTATCTATGAAGTATCTTTCTCAGATTGAATCTGATGAAATGATGCAAGGCATTTCATCACTTGTAAGCGATTATGGCAATTGGATCCAGAAACAGGAAGAGAGGATAGATGGGCTAAGCGAAGAACTTAAGGTAACTGCAAAAGAGAATGTCACTAAATGTAGGGAGACTCTTCGTAGGCTTGAAAAAACAAAAGATCTGATGAGCGATGGGAAAGTACTTGAAGCATTCCGTTATGCGAATCAGACCATGCTAGAACAGAGAATCTGCTCTATAGGTCATGACAAAGTGATTGACGATACCACTATAACATGGTATCCATTTCAGCTTGCCTTTTTCCTGCTTGAATTGGAATCTATTGTGAATCCACACTGCGCCGACAGAAAAGTGGTTGACTTGCTTTGGTTCCCTACAGGTGGTGGAAAAACAGAGGCGTATCTAGGGATAGCTGCATTCACGATTTTCTACCGAAGAATGAGACTGCAAAGAAATGATATTGGTGTCGCAGTGTTTATGCGATATACCCTCAGGCTTCTGTCATTCCAGCAGTTTGAACGTGCTGCTGCAATGATCTGTGCGGCGGAAAAAGTGAGAAAAGAGCATGGCATTGGTGGCGATGAGTTTAGTATTGGATTATGGGCAGGTGGAAGTCTGACTCCTAATGCAATCTCCGATGCTGCGGATTACCTAAGGGGAAAAACGAGAGATGTTGCATCACCTTCGCAACTCAAGAAGTGCCCTTGGTGTCATACGCAGGTTTTTGAATCGGATTATGAAGTGGATGTAAGGAACAAGAGGATGTACATTCGCTGTCATAATGAGAAGTGCTATTTTCATCAGGGGTTACCGGTTCATCTGGTGGATGAAGACATTTATGAAACCAAGCCCTCGTTTGTCATTGGAACGATTGATAAATTCGCTCAGGTGGCATTCAAAGAAGAGGCAGGTTGTTTGTTGGGAGTTGATCCGCCAAATCCTCCGGAACTTATTATTCAGGATGAACTTCACCTGATCTCAGGTCCTCTTGGTACGATTACCGGTCTGTATGAAGCTGCCATCACGAAACTGTGCACCAGGGGATCAGTACAACCTAAAATCATCGCTTCAACTGCCACAATCAAAAATGCAAAAGAGCAGATTAAGGCTCTATACGGAATGGATTACTCACAATTTCCACCACAGGGGATTTCCATTAACGATTCCTTCTTTGCCTGTTTGTCGTCTGAAAAAGAAAAAGCATCCAGACGATATATGGGAATTTTGGCCGCTGGTACGTCAAGGGCACTTACATTTAATCGAATTATGGGCGCGATGCTGTTTGCCAGCAGGTATTTGATTGATGCTGGATATTCTGAAGAAGTAATTGATTCTTTTTGGACGGAAACAGGGTATTTTAATACGCTTCGTGAATTGGGATCAGCGCTTACGCGAATTGTTGATAGTGTTCAGGATAGATATCAGTATTTGAAGAATACAAAATTCAAAGACAGATATCCATTCAAGAGCGGAAGTGAAAGATATGATCGGTACTTTGAACTTACGAGCAGACAGAACAGTAATAACCTTGGCGAAGCCATTCAGAATAACCTGTTGATCTCTTACAAGGCTGATGCCTTGACTAGACCGTACGATTTTTTGGTGGCCTCCAACATGATTTCCGTAGGCGTCGATGTTTCAAGATTAAACTCCATGCTAGTTGTAGGACAACCCATCAAGACCTCGGAATACATTCAATCGTCAAGTCGAGTTGGAAGAAGCACTCCTGGACTTGTCATAGTTGAGTATCACCCTAGCATGGTTAGAGACCGCTCGTTCTACGAACAGTTCATCCAGTTCCATTCTTCTTTGTACAAGTTTGTGGAGGCGACAAGCATTACGCCTTTCTCAGACAGGGCGAGGGACAGGGGGCTGCAAGCATTGTATGTTGTGTTATGCAGATACTTTGTACCTGAATTACGAGGAAATAAAGACGCAAAGAATTACCGAAAGAATAATCCGAAACTGGAAGCAATACGCAGGTACATTTTGGACTATGTCTCCATTGTGGATCCAGATGAAGTGGAAAATGTTGCGCTGGAAATTGCTGAAATAGAGACGGTATGGGAAGAAAGGGCATCGCATTCCACAGAACTGATTTATTGGTCATATGTTGAAAAAGATACAGCGCTATTCAAGAAGGATTATCGTGAAGGAGACCGATTCAGAATGATGAACTCCATGCGTAGTGTGGAACCGTCGGTTAATGTATTTGTAGAAGAATAGTGGGGATGATTTATGGCTAGTTTTTCTTTTGGACAACAACATCAAAAAATAAAATATGTCGGGGAGATCAGGAAGTCTAAACTCACGAATTCCTCGGGTTGTGGAGCACTTGTGGAGTTTCCAGGGTTCTCTGGGATCATGGGAGGTCAGAACCTTTGGGACATGCGTGGAACAAAGAAGTTTCACATTCATGAGAAAACGCTTGAAGACTATTTGCAAAAGGATTATTTCCTTCAGGTATCATCTGAGACCCAAGACAAAAAGGTTTATGAAGAAGCGTACAAGATTCCGGTACTCCGATTCCCAGAGTACTATTTCTGCCCGTCATGCCACGAACTAGATTATGCAAGGCGATTATCGAAGAACTATTCTTCGAATAAGGATGTGGTAGAACCGTTATTGTGTAGCCGGTGTAGTAATGTCCAATTGATTCCGTCCAGATTTGTTATGGCATGTGAAGACGGACATATAGAGGAGTTCCCGTATCATTGGTGGGTGCACAGGGGAGAAAAATGTGATAACCCTAGGTTGATGTTGGAGTATAAAGGATATTCAGGTGGATTGGAGAGCATTGTTGTTACTTGTGCTACATGCAAACGATCAAACACTATGAAAAATGTGCTCAACAAAGAGGCGACGCGAAGCCTGCGCTGTAGTGGGAAAAGTCTCTGGTTAGGAAAAACTGTGTCATGCAAATGCGATAAGGAAATCAGAGTTCTTCTAAGAGGCGCAACGAATATGTATTTTCCGGAGATTGTATCTGCGTTGACCATTCCGCCGTGGAGTAATACTGTTCAAAAGGTCATTGGAGAGAACCTGGATGAACTAAGAGTTGCCTTTCTGCCCGGAATTCCAGATGAATCCAGAAAGGTGATCATAGATAGCTTCTATGCAAAGTATGACATCGGAAAAGTCTTGAAGTGTTCGGAAGATGAGTTTTATAAGCAAGTAGTCTTTCGATTTAGTGGAGTAAAAGCACATGTTAACGACACTTCCGAGTTTCAAAAGGACGAATACAAGGCATTTGTCGGTCCAGATGTGAATGATGAGATGTTTAAGACCGTCACGGCGGAGATAGATGAAGAGTTGGCACCATATATTAAAACGGTGAAACTTGTGAAACGCATTCGGAAAGTAAATGTATTGACTTCTTTCAAGCGGATTGACGCGTTTTCGCCTGTTGCTGCGCCATTGTCTGACAAACCCGAAAAATGGTTGCCAGCCACGGAGATGTTGGGAGAGGGGATTTTTATTGAGTTTTCAAGAGAATGCATCGAAAACTGGGAACGCCGCATAGGGACGCGTTATTTAAGGATGATGGCGAAATATAATGAGTGTCATCTGGGACCGAGATTCGGGAACTTTTCCAACAGAAAGGTGTTGGTTCATTCAATCTCGCATTTGGTCATGAGAGAATTGGCATATGCCTGCGGATACGATGCGGCTGCGATCAGTGAACGACTTTATGTTTCTGGGGACGAAAGTAATATGTGGATGGCCGGAGTGCTTATATACACTACTACTAGTTGCTCTGACGGGAGCTTGGGTGGTCTTGTAAGGTTAGGACAAAAGGATCGTCTCAAAAAAGTTTTCAGTTCCATGCTAAAGAAAGCGATATGGTGCTCTAATGATCCCATTTGCATCGAAACCGAGGAACAGATTGACAACTCAGTAAATTACTCGGCTTGTCATGCATGCATTTATGTGCCTGAGATTTCGTGTGAGTTGGCGAACAAGGTGCTTGACAGGGCAGCAGTTGTCGGAAAGCCGGGACATGAAGATCTTGGATATTTCTACGGACTTGAAAAATAGATATGCAACGATTTACATGCACGATGTCTCCTCGTAAAGTGTACCTTTGCAGTCTTTATCCCAACCACACATAATGCTAAAATAATCATAACAAGAAAATTCAGGCAGACAACTCGCAGACCATGATTCGCAGTTCCACGATAGCGGGGAGGTGCATTTATGAACGATTTTATGATTCATGGCAGTACCACAAACAACATGCAAAGAGGTGGCGGCGGAATGCTTGACGGCCTTGTGTTTCTCATCGGGGCTGCAATCGTTTTGTTTTGCCCGGGACTACTGCTCCTTATATTCTTCTGTTGTTTGATAGATGACATCTTTTAACACTACGCGGCAGCTTGACGAAAGTCAGGCTGCCGCTTGCTGGTTTGATGAGGGGACCGTTCAAAACCATTGAAATATAAGGCTTTCCACAACTGTCCGTACAATCGGACACTAAAATAATTTATAATGGAGGTACATGAGGGGGGCTTGAAACCTGTCGGCAGATCCATTTGGCGAAAAGGAGGAAAGTCTATGAGTACAAGCATTTGGAGACAATGCAAGAGTAAGAAACGATACAGAAATATCGGCGAAATGTACCGCAGTAAGAAAACTTGCGAACGCAACCGTGGCAAAAAGCTGGACTACTACTGGTGCGAAATCTGCGGTGGCTATCACCTGACCAGCGTGATTGCCACAGAGGAAAACGGGTATGTACTAAAAAGCGTGTAAAAGCACTAACACGAGCAACTGATCAATGATATGCTTCCGCGCACTGCGGAGAAAGGAAGGGACGCATGGGTTTTTTCGATCCTTTATTTGATTTTAACGGTGATGGCAAGGAAGATTTCGATGAGACGATGCTCGGCATGCAGATGATGGCGAGCAGCCGCCAGGAGGCCATTGACCTCACGGGCGACGCCACATTCTACACTGGTCCTGACGAGCTCGAGGAGGCGGAGGATGAACTCTCCGCGGCAGGCCTGAATTACTATGAACTCGCCGACATGGACGAGGACGAGCGCCGCGAAGCCCTTGAAGACGCAGGCCTCGATCCCGATGATTTCGAGGACGACTTCTAAAGTGGCAACACACTGACCAAGTGCAAAGGAGGGCATGACATGGCAAAGAAAGGATATAGTTCACCTGGTCTTTTTGGTGAGATCAATCATTATGACGAACGCGGCAGAAAGATTGGCGAGAGCCGCCCGGGTCTTTTCGGTGAGATGAACCATTACGACGCCAGCGGGAAAAAGGTTGGCTACAGTGACGTTGGCATCTTCGGTAGCATCAATCACCATGACGCCCGCGGCAACAATACCGGCCACAGCGATGTCGGTTTCTTTGGCGTCAACCACTACGACGAGAAGGGAAACAAGAAGGGATACTCAGACCAGGGATTCTTTGGGTGGAACCATCATGATAACAAATAGTGATGCACTTGTCGAAATTCACCAAATAAATCACTCGAAAAATACCAAATGAATTACTCGAAATTTCCCCAATAAAACTTGAAAAATGTATGTACGAAAGGAACGGACGCATGTCTACAAGAGATGAGCGAGTAGTAGTATTTAACGACACCCAGGACTGGATCCAACACGACCCGGAGCTTGCCGCGTCCATCCAGGCCGCAAAGCAGCGCACCACGGTCTTTTACGAGAATGATTATCCGGCGATTGCCTCCGCCGCGCCACGCGAAACACGCATCACGGTCACTCCCGATCGCAGCTTTGCGGCGGCAATGCGCCTGCACAAGGAAAACCCCGACGCAAAGATCGCGGTCATGAATTTTGCGAACGCATTCCATCCGGGCGGCGGCGTCGCATGGGGCGCCAGCGCGCAGGAAGAGTGCCTTTGCCGCACCTCCACGCTCTACCCCCTGCTCGACAACGAAATGCTTCTTGGCTCCTACTACAAGCACCACCGCGAACTCAGCAGCCCCATCGCGACGGATTCGCTGGTATATACCGAAGGCGTGGTCATTTGCAAGACGGATGAGGACCTGCCGCGCCGCATGCCCGCCGCCGATTGGGTGACCGTCGACGTCATCACCATCGCCGCGCCGGATCTTCGCGAAAAATCCCTTCCCGCATATGCCCTCGTCAGCCCCGAGCCCTATCTCACCGCCGACGAGCTCTACACCCTTCATGTCCGCCGCATCACCCACATGCTCGCCTGCGCCGCCGCCCACCACGCGGACATCCTCGTCCTCGGCGCCTTCGGCTGCGGCGCTTTCGAAAACCCGCCCCGCGTTGTCGCCAAGGCCTTCAAAAAGGCTTTAGATGACTTCCCCAAGGTGTTTGAGAAGATTAACTTCGCGATATATTGCAGCCCTGGGAAGGGAGAGAATTACGAGGCGTTTAAGGGGGAGTTGGGGTAATACTGACCATGGATGGTATAAAAAAATAATCGAAGAGAAGATTAGTGTTTTGGGGCATTGTAATGGATTTATCTTCTTTATTATGGTGAAAGAAAGACGGGGCAGTCATTATGACTGTCCCGTCGGAACGCATCCACTCTTTTAGTGCTTAAAGATTCTTATCTTTTGGTGGACATGAATCATTCCCGTAGCTATTGCAAACGCGGAAATGGCCATTTCTATCTTGCACACGAACTTCTGAATGTTGGTTCTGAGCGATAGTTATGGCAATGTCGATCGCCTCTCTTTGAGTCGAAACGACTCGAGTAGCCCTGGTATTATTGGCACCTATTACAGCCCATTCCGAACCATGGCGTACTACAAATTGATTTTTAGCCATGCTAGGTTCCTCCTTTCTACGAGATTTCAGCACTGGCAGAGTAATTAATTCTTTTATGCCAAGCTGATTTGTGTTGAAACTCGCGGAAGGATCTGATATACTAGATTTGTTATACTTTTAGTGGATGGTTCGTCAGACCCTTCGCTAGTTTCAGGGAGATATATGGTTGCACCCATATATCTCTCTTTTATGTTGGCAGCAATTGCTGTTAACACCTTGCATATTATATCAAGCTATGCCAGATTATTCAACTACATATTGCATGATGCACGCACATGATCGCAATATATTGTGTTTTATAATACTTTTTGCAAAGTCGACTCTGTTGCAAACAGTTTTCACCTTTTATTTCCCCAATGACTTTTTCGTTCTTATAGTATTGCAAATGACCATTTTTATTATAAACCCGCATGGGGCAAAAATGGAATGGAAAAAGCCAGAATTTTTCATGAACAATTAAAGAATAATTCGCTATTGATAGTATCTTTCTGCTGACTTAAGCAAGGTATTGTATTTTGATGATGAAGATAATGAAGGGTAATGCAAAGAGCCCGGCAAAATGCCGAGCCCCGAAATGTTTTATTAATGATTCAACCTATATCTCGGCATCTAGAAGAAGAACCCAAAACCAGACCGCGACATCTTCCTGATACCTCAGTGTTCAAAATACCCACATTCCAGAGTTAACCCTAAAACCTTGAATATCCTACTTATTGAACTGGCTAATTAATGAAATGGCGGATTCATCAGACATTGGAGTCAAATCAGAAACATCCATTTTGTAACTTAGATTGCTTATATCGCTTGGTAATACCGGAAATGGATTTATATCATTGGCATTAAAGAAAAGGATTTCATCTACCTTAAATCGAAGATTATCCGCATCATTTGCTGATACACGTTTAAGTTCTTTTTCAAGATTTATGCTAAAACCGATACTGTTGAAGGCACTCGGATTATTGTAGAAGGATGCTATTAACTCTTTAATAGTTTCACCATCATCGGTTTGATTGCACACAACTACTGCTAATGTACAGGAGGGTTCGCCAAATACTTGCTGATGTTTAATTGTTACATCATAATCTCCGGAGAGGATGGTTTTGACCTCAATATTTTGTTCACCATTGGTAAAATCATAATGGGAATAACTTCCGTTCTTGTGCCATGAATTTGAAATGTCAACATTCGCATGTTGTAATGCGAATTCCATGAATTTTAGTTCCCCATATAATCCGACTATATTCAAATAGCTTTGTTCTGCAGGTAGTTGAAAAAGAGTTATAAGCGAATAAAAGAACTCTTTAAAGTTTAAGTCGGAGGAATTGTTAGAATGAATCTCACATAGTTTTACAAAGGAAACTAGATTCGAATCATCGATTTTGCCTTTGAAAACTATTAGGTTGTAGTAATCATCCCGGAATGTCTGATTATTTTTTACAGCACTAATCCTCACATGTGTTTGCAGTTTCAAATAATCAGTTTCAATCCCCTCACAGGGATAATTAAATGTGTCTTTTGCAACATATAACAAGTTTCCGCCATTTGCGAAAAAACCTGCATTTTCGGAGAGAGGAACTAACAGAAAGATACTAGCCAAATCCGTTATATGTGATAATTGTTCCTTTATTGTTTCGATATTCAATCGGGATCCCCCTTAACGAAGTATTTTTTCTCTTTTGGTACATAAATTGCGAACATGTATTGAGTGAAGTCAGTCAATTCATTTGCTGTTCCGGTGGAGCCTTTTTTCATTGGCAATATCTTGTGGATTTGAATGTTGATTTGATCTTTATCAATTATTACTTGACTATCGCCAAGGAATGTAGCTTTTGAAATGTCTTTATTATCAGCACCCTGTTGAAGAGCGTAAATTTTATTGTCATTGTAAAAACTACGCTTTCTACCAGATCCTTCGCGATCTTTCATAAGAATTACAGGTATTTGACCAGAGCTTTCGAGTAGATCAATAAGAGGTTTACGTTCAAATGGCTCTAAATCAAAAACCGCCTGCATGTGATCAATTAGTTCAGACAGTGATTCCCGATCAATCATTGCATATTTTGCACTGGCAGCTCCGTCTGTTCGACCCGCGGTTGTATCTATAAGCGTATACGACGATAAAAGATTATCAACAAGTGCGTTGTTGGCTTTGACTTGTATCTTGTCAAATATCCCAACTCTCTGTTTAATCCATTTATTTCTGAATGAAACGGTGGTATAATTTGCAACATTTCTTCTAGTCGGTTTTTGCTTTGTGTTATCAGCACGGATGAGAATCTCATCAATTTGCATTTCACCAGATTGAATGGAATTGAATTGTTCCCATAAATCTGTTTCAATCTCAGAGAGATTTGTAAATTCGCGTGCTATTGTGTCTGAGGTGAATATTTTACAAAGATCAATCCACTTTACTCTGTAGCCAAACCAACGAGCTCGTTGTAAATTTGTATCCATATTTCCGCTGTCTTTGGCCCATCTGGAAAAATAGGTGGTAACTAGATTGTTAAATGTTACACCTCGTTGTAATAAATCGCCCCCGATGTAGATTTTATATTTGCGCAGCGCTTCGTTTGCTTGCGTTACTTGACCGGCAGAGTTTTTGAGGATTAAGTATACTCTTGAAATGAATTTTTTATTGCTGATAACCGACCAGATTTTTTCAAAGTCGAATTCTTCTCGAACATTGATGTCAAACAATGTGTCATAAATCATGGAGAATTCCAATTTCGAGAATGATAGGCCTTCAGTGTCCTCAAATTCCACTTGATTTTTGATGTCTTGAATGAACGAGTCTACCATTCGATAGATGGTATCATGATCACTTACATTTCGGTGCGTGTGAATAATCATTTCGCTAGATTTTAGACCGCGCAAGTACATGATGGCACTGGCTATTAGGTAATGACGTAGAGCTCTTTTTAACGATTCCGCAAAGATTCCATCGGTGAGATCCTGTTGATCTTCGCTATCGATTAATTCAATTTTACCGGAGTCATATAGATGATAGTAATCTGCTCCACAGTATCCACTGCCGGGCTCGATAAGGCGGATAGAATCAGGACGAAGTTTACTGTATTCGTCCTGAAAGATCAAAGCTTGCGGGGTGGCTGTTACGGAAAGATAAAGTGGGTCATTGAGGTATTTCTTCATGGCTACGATAGAAGCATATGTCGCCGATGCATCTACAGCTTTGTTTTTTTTCGTATTAAGGCTGGCTTGATCTCCTTCGTCGTCAATAATAAAGGCCTTAAGATTTGTTTTATCGATTCGACTTAGTAAGTCGTTGACTTTTTTCATTGCTGCAGGGCGCTTCATGGAAATAATAAATATTGGCTTATTTGCTTCGAGTAAATCTTCAATTATCTCGTCATCAACAGTCAGTAATTGAGCACTATCGTCAGATGAAAATATCACAGGGCTTTCATCTGCATAGGTCATTTCGTTAGGAATGTCAAATGTTTTGCGAAAACGACTGGTGGTTTGATTAAGCAAGGTGTTGTCATAACCGCCGTATATGACCACCAAATTATAGCCGTTATCGAATGCAATAGCAGTAAATAACTCTAGATTTGAAGTTTTACCTGACTGTACTTTTCCGACGAGAAGCATATTGTTGTTTTTTTGGGCAGTGTTGAACTGTAGCATTGCTTCTCTAAATGTACTTGTTATATTATCACGTATATTGGTTGCACCATACTCACCATAAGAATTGATATGTTTCATATGGATTTTTTCGTAGTATTTCCCCTGTATTACTGTTATGCCAGTAGTTTCAGAGGGAGATTTTCCGATTACGTATTGTTCCATTTTTCATCCTCCGCAAGTTTTTCGAGATACCGATTCATATGGTTGTTTATTGATGTCGCTTTAATATAGCCGTCTTTATCGGATGCGAGCTTTGCCTGCCTTTCTGCCAAAACAAAGGCAATGGCGAATTTTTCTAATACTTTCTGGAAACCATCTTCTTTTGAAAAGGGCATAAAGAAAGGATGATCAATATTAATTTTTACTTCGTAATCATCGTCACCAAGTTCCTCATAATCAATCCAAAACCGCCTGCTTCCGCGCGCCCATTGAACGGAAAAGTGGACTTTATTGATGTTTGTGACAGGTACCATGTATTCACGATTTGTGCTAATGCATTCTGTAAGGTCTTCTGCGTTTAGTATGGTGTCAATATACTCACTAATGTCAGAAGTGTTTTCTGCAGCATTCGCTGATGAATCGATCTCATTCTTGTCAGAAGAAGCAGAAGTGCTGTTCGCTGATGATTGATCGGGGTTTGCCTCGTTGCCAAACGCAGAAGAAATGGTCTCAGATACATTTTGTTGCAGTTCAGCTGAAGTTTGATCAGAGAATAGTAGTTCGCTTGCGCGCTCCTTGATTGATAATTCGGCGATATTTATGTATTCTTGGATATTATCTTTTAGAACATTTATAAAGGCGTCTTCCAGTCCGTCGTCCCATATAAATCCATCTTTAGCCTGATTAACAGGGAAGTCATTCATGTTTAACTCCCCGAACAGCTTTAGCGATTTTTGGCTTTGCGCTTGCCCAAAAATTTGAAAGGGTTTATAGTTGTTATCTGTGCCGCCGATAACGACTCGGTCTTGCCTAAACAACGCGAAGCCTGCTTTGGGAAAACTGCCTGGATTCATTATCGCGACAAAACCAGTTACATGATAAGTGTGGTTTTCGAATTCTACCGAAAAATCCAAGTCTTTCTTCCACGATTTTCCGCGAAAATTCGTGAGAACAGGGTACTCTTCAAAGACAATGGGTTCTCCGTTAAACCAGATTTCGATATTCTGGCTATTTATATCACGACGATACATACTAGAGAGAAGATCACGAATTTTCCCAATAGTACGTGATGCAGTGATCTTTTTGGTTACTTGTTCAATGAATATCTCAGTACCATGGCTATCTGATGCAACATGGTCACGGAAGATTGTTGTTCCCTGTAGATGTTGCTCATCGAGCAACGGGATGTCAATTGTTGCGGTATATTGGTTTTCGGAACCATATTGTGTACTTGTGACAGTCCATATTTTGCCAAACCACGACGCGGCTGTTTTTAAACCCATTCCGAATTCGTTTCTTCCGGTTTGAGTTTCGTTTCTTGAGTCAAGAAGAATTGCGTCTTTAAAACGATCAATTTCCATGCCGAAAGCGTTGTCTTTTACTGTTAGGGTGTTTTTTTGCGCATCGTATCGAACATCTACAATGAGTTTTTCAAAGCCAGGGGCAGACTCTAATTCAGCGCGATGCGACATATATGATTGTGTTGAGTTATCAACAAATTCTGCAATGGCATACCAAGGCTTGTAGCTCAGGCGAGAAAAAACATTAAGAATACTTGCAGGAGGCTGGATGTTTATCTCCATTACATCAGCTGTAATTGGCAGATTGTTAGGTGACATCTCCAACATCATTCGAGGCGACGAAGTTTGATTTTGTGTATGTGAAGGAAGCGGGGACTCACGATCAAACGACGGGGCTATCAATCTTTTTTTTAGGGATTCAATTTGCGCGTTATCACCATTTGCCCCGGGGACGCTGTTAGCGGCAGGGATTTCTTCAAAACTTATTTCAATGCCGCATGCGTGCAGGGAGTCTTCGCATGCACGTACCAGGGAGGGCTGTGTATTATTTACGCTCATTCGATACTCATAATTACCTTTTACAGCAGAGAGAGCATTGATGTAAGCGTCAAGCCCTGAATCTTGAAATATACTGTTCAGCAGATACTTTGTAAATGCTTCGCTTGTCCCCATTTTGTAGCACTTGGCATTTCGCATACATGCGTAAATTTCGAAGTACATGCACATGGAAGCGTTTGTTCCGCTAACTTTACCATTCAGAGAGCGAAGTGCATTGGCAACATTATATTTTCCTTCATAAATCTTTTTGGAAGCTTCATATATGGATCTCATTTCATTTTCATTTGAAAGCCCTCTGCTCATCCTTTTACCTCCATGCTTTTAGCACTTGAAATTCCTTGTGTCTCTAAATGGACTTTGTTCTCAAGTTAAGAAGATTTTTGCCAAGAATTTTCAGGATTCTTACATTTACAGAGTTTCCTAACTGACGGTAAATCTCTTTATCGGTTCCAGAAAACTTGTATCTCTGATTAAAGTTCTGGAGATTGGCGGCTTCACGTGGCGTTATGTGTCGATACGCGTTCATGGTTTCATCCCAAATGATGGGAGTGTTGACAATGGCAACTAAAGATGGGAAAAAGGTGGTTCTTTTTACCCTTATCCCCGATTGGCGGACTTGGATTATTCCATCATGGATATTTTGAACATCTTCACCGCAGTTCCATTCGAACTTTTGATAAAGCTTGATTCGCGCATTCATCTGGTATTTTTCAATCCAAGAATCTATAAATTCCTTATGTTCAAGGTAGAAGGCTCTGTTTTTGTTTACAAAGTTTTTCTTCCATACAGGCATATTGTCGTATCCCAAGGATTCTTTTAGAACTTCTGTGTCACTGATTCCTACACCAAAACAACTCATCCATATAGGAAAACCGATGGTTCTTATTCCAGTGTTAATTCTGAATTCATCCCACGCGGCAATCATTAATGCCTGTTCATCGGAAATCTTATAATCATCTGTCACATTGTTTTCCAGTATTGTCAAAGCATCTCCGTTTTTACATTTTTTCTTGTATTTATCAAGATTCAAGTCTTCAATTTCAATGAATCCCTTTTCCCGAATTCTTGGTATGCAGACCTCTTTTTTTATACCCAAGATGTAAACACGCTCTCTTATTTGTGGGATTCCGAAATCAGAGGGAGAGAGTATTAGTGGATCTTTAGTTATGATGAAATCGCGTTTTAACAATTCTTCGCGAATTATGTTCCAATTCTCGGTTTTGTCCGCAAGATTCCTTACATTTTCAAGAAACACGAATTTGCATTCGTCATGAGCATCAAGAATGTTCATGATTGAATAGAACAGGTTCCCTCTTGTTTTGTCATTGAATCCCTCTTGATTCCCGGCTTTGCTAAAGGGTTGACAAGGGAAGCCCGCACACAGTACATCAAACCAGCTGATGGACTTGGGATCAATTTTTTTCACATCGCCTCTCACTTTTCCTTCGAGAGTCTTGAAATTCAAATTATAGGTTTCTACGCATGCGGGATTTATTTCGGCGGCCATAAGACATTCGCCGCCTAAGTATCGCATAGCTTGATGAAATCCACCAATTCCGGAGAAGAGATCTATAAAGCGAAAACTCGCATTGCTTTCTGCGTTGATGTCTTTTCTGCGGCGATCAACAGGGTGCTCCGCATCCGCTGGTATCAACCAGCGTCCGTTTGCTTTCACCGCGCCTGGTATGCGACCGTTTGTACACATTATTGTAATCCATGTGGGCTTTACATCCCATTTTTCTGCCAGTTCCTTGGTCGTGATATAATTTGTCATTTCAGTTCCGCCTTCAAGAATTAGTATAATTAATAAAGATTTTGTTTATAATTTATCTGTTTGTGATTGGTGTAGTGGCAGATAAAAACTAATGATTTTCTGTCAGATAAAACTTGGCAATTTGGGGGTACACACTACCTCTATTATATTATAACACCCCATGTAAAACTTATCCACTCCGAAATGAGGAATTATTAATGAATCTAGTTCTTGAAAATGGATAATATAGTCTTTATAGAAGAGATTTATGGCTCCATTTAAGGTTGACATGTTTATTTGAGTACGTCAAAATTAGCATTAGAAAGTTCAAATTAAACTTCGAGAAGGAGGAGAGTATTCGTGTCTGATCGATACAATGTTAAGTGGTCAAGAGAAGAAACTATTTTGGCATATGATCTGTATTGTCACATACCCTTCTCAAAGATCTCTAAGTCAAACAAGGAGATTATAGCGTTGGCTGAGATTTTGGACAGGACTCCAAGTTCAGTTGGCCTAAAGCTTTCAAACCTTGCACATTATGATCCGGCGATGCGTGAAAGAAACATCAAAGGTATGTCAAATGCAAGCAAATTGGATAAGGAAATTGTTGAAGAGTTTTACAGTGACTGGCCAGGACTGTCTTATCAAGCAAAAGAGATTCTGGCAAAGTATAAAAATGTCCCGATTGAAAAGGTTATTCCTGAAATAGAATCTGTTCCATTACCGGAAGGCAAAGATAAAGAACGATTGATAAAAACAAGAGTTGGACAGAATTTTTTCAGAAGCACAGTTTTGTGTGCATATGGGAATTCATGTTGCGTTACGGGCATCAAAACGCCAGAATTACTGATTGCAAGCCACATTAAACCTTGGAAAGATAGTGATGAAAAAACGGAGAGAACAAATCCGGAGAACGGATTGTGCCTTAATGCATTGCATGACAAAGCATTCGACCAGGGACTTATCACAATAGACAAGAATTATCGCCTTATCGTATCAAGTAGTTTGAAAAAAGCCATAATGGATGAGAACACTAAGAATTGGTTCTTCTCATATGCTAATTCTAAAATTGCATTGCCGGACAAGTTCGTTCCAAGTCCTGATTTTTTGGAATATCACAATGATGTGATATTTCAGCACTGATTTAGAATTCTGTTTTGCACGGAGGAAGGGTTTTGCATGAAGACACAACTCGTTTTGGATTATGAAAAAAGCAAGGCTTTTCAATACTACTTTTCAGCGCTAGGGCAATTGCAATTGGATAATACAATTGATGAGCATAGTATTCTTGAATTTTTTGAGGTAAGGAATGAAAAAATCCCCGTAAAAGATGCTTTGAAAGTGTATTCTGATGGGATAAGAAAATGGCATGGAATTGACCAGATACTGACATCCATGACTCTTTTTGACAGCATTCGAATTTCCCCGTGCAACGATGATGTATTTATGGGTTATCCAGGGGTGAAAATCGAGGATGAAAAATTTGAGGAATTGGGACTTACATATGGGAAAAACAAGAGGACTATTTCCGACGAGATCGTTAAGGAAACGATAGATCTTTTGAAACTATACAAAAGTAGAATTGTCGATGCGGCATTGCATGATGATAGTTTCATTGGGCATTATGTAACAGATGAATGTACAGCATTTGATGACTATATCTATCGCAAGATGTACTTGGATGCGTTAAAAAATTATGATAAGAAACCCGTTAAAACCTTTCTGAAAAAACTTGATCCACTACCATCATTCGATGACTGGATGCAAGAAAGGGATTACTGGAATGGATCGTTATATAGGTATGAACTATATCTTGATAAGGCGTTTATGCATATATATAATTCCTTATCGTTAAAAGAGGGATATTCATTATCTGATAGATTTGACATTCCAAACGAAGGTCATAGCTTGAGTGTGGAAGATATAAAAAAATCCTGTGACAAAATCAATGTTTGCATGGCTTTACTTGAGTTTGGCGGGGAGGATATGATGATTCCGAAAGCCGAAACGCTTGAAGATGTTATCGAGTTGCGCAAAGACCCTAGAATGATTTCGTTTAGGCAAGAGTACGCGCAATGGGTATCATATTTGCGAGAAGGTGATGTCGTAGCAACATACAAAATGTGGAAGGATGTAATTAAGGCTAAAAAAGAAATTGACAAAATCACGAAATTTAAGAAAATTGACGGAAACATACTGACAAGAGGATTGTTCATGATAGGAAGTGAAATACCTGTGTTGGCTGAAATCCTCAATGGGTACGCATTTGTATCTGGAATAGTGGTTGATGGCTTGGAGAAAAAGTACCGGTGGTGTAATTTGCCCGGATTAACACGAACAAATGATTACTTCAAGAACAAATAAATTTGTTATTTGAATTCATAAAGATTTTGAGGTTCACATGGCAGCTAAGGAATCAGTTAGACATCACTATATATCGCGCTTTTTGATGCGTCCCTTCTCTTATGATACGGACCGTGTTTTCTATTTTGACAAAGCATCGAATGCCGTTAAAATGCGAGATATAAGTGGACTCTTTATGGGTAAAAATCTTTATCGTGACGAGACGCATTTTCCGGATGATCCAACAAAGATTGAAGATGATTTTTCGAAACTTGAAGACAAGGCGGCACGGATTATTCGGCAGTTTCGTGAGTCGGACGAAGTCATGATAACTGTCGAAGAAGCTGAGATCTTAAAGGTTTTTTTCGCACTGATGAGTCTTCGGGCAGAGCGTGTAAAAGACATGTTTTCTGAGAATATGAAACAAGAGAATAAGGCTTTTTACGCGCATTATCGTAAGGACGAAAGCTTTGTTGATATGTGGCGAAGAAACATTAGTGAGATTGTAAAATGTAAGTCACCCGCAGAGGTAATAAAGAATCCTAAAATTGATGAACCATTCAGGTTATTTATACACAGAGATTCTATAGGGATTGCAGGAACTTATTTCACAATAATCCAAAGTGGTGAGTCGAGAGAATTCATTTTAGGCGACGCTTATCCGACTGTAGTGGATGATGGATTTATCCCAATGTATGCCATATTCCCTATTTCACCCCAAAGGGCGATTATGCTGTGTTATGATGGCGTGACATTTGCTAAACTAGAGATGCTTGGTCTGAAAAAGAAATCTTTCTTTCAACATCCTAGAAAGCTAGAAGATGGTACGATGCGAATTCATACTGGAGTCATGGACGACGAGGATGTGAACAGGGTAAACAAAAGAATTTTTGACGCATCAGAGGAGGGAGTTTTGATTCATGAGCCTGGTAGACTGGATTTTGGATTCGATATTTGATGAGGCTTGGGTTGGGAAACGCGGAGAGAAGCTGACTGAGCGAGAGCTGAACTTGGTTTCTTTGTTTGGCCGCAAGGGTAGGATTCTAAAGAATGTTTATCTTCCCAAAGAAAATAGCGAGACTTCTGAGGTTGATGTCATATACATTACACAGAAGGGTATTTTTGTGTTTGAAAGCAAAAACTACTCAGGCTGGATATTTGGTGATGAAAAGGGCAAGTCGTGGACTGCATCGCTTCCGAATGGGCAGAAGAATCAGTTTTATAACCCGATCATGCAGAATCGCACGCACCTTAAGTGGATGAGGAAGTTTGTAGGGGAAGATGTTCCGCTGTTTTCAATCATTGTGTTTTCTGAACGGTGTGAACTGAAAAAAGTTACCGTTGTTTCAGAGAATGTAAAGGTTATCAAGCGGGATCGGACATATGCGACTGTGCGTAGCATTTGGGATAAGAATCCAGATGCGGTATCGGACGATAAGATAAACGAGCTTTATGAAAAGCTCAAGGAGCTTACGAATGTGGATGCTGCGGTGAAAGCGGCCCATATAAAGAACATTGAAGAAAAGTACAAATCTCCAGATGCGGCAACAGAAAAGGCGAAGGAGACAGAAGCGGCTAATAAAGCGGAAAAAACCGCTGAAGAAGTTACGGTGAAAAGGACTCCTCAAGAAACCGAAAAGCCTGATGCTGCTGAAAGCCCTGTGGAGAAAAAGATTTGTCCCAGATGTGGTAGTGAATTAGTTCTTCGCACTGCTAAGAAGGGCGAGAATGCGGGTAATCAGTTCTGGGGTTGCTCCGCATTTCCGAAGTGCAGGTATGTAGAGAATATCAAATAAGTTTTGACACAGGAAGTACCCACCATGACCCTATGTGACGCGTATAAAGAATTAAATATCACTCCAGTCCCTTATACCTCACTCGCGCATTTCTTTGTGGCGGAGTTTGAATTCGCGACGAATGAAACGCTGGACGCGGTGAAGGAGCGGTTTGAGCAGGTGGATTCGAAGGGGAGTCGGGTGTGGCTTTTGTTTGGATCAAAGAGAAAAGGGGCAAGGTGGGAGTGTCTGCAGGTGGCGCAGAGTAAAAAAGGGGCGCTGCAGGAAGTGGAATCGGCGATCGAGCTGGTATTCCGAAAGCTGAAGGTGAATTATGACGCGCTGGAGCGCACAAACAGTGTGTTTTACGAGCGGGTATGCCCAACGGCGACTGAAGATTTCACATATCGGGAATTGTTGTATTCCATGATAGGAAGGTCATATGAGAAGCTTAGGTTTTGCTTTTTGGACGTCGATAAGTATCTTGGGTTGAAGGCGATGGGGCAAGAAAAGTCGGATGTGGAGCGGATCGTGGAAATCTGCAAGAATCAATATGCGGAGGCGAAGATCGCGCGGCAGACGCTGGCGGTGTACTGGAGGCAGTATTCGCCAGGCATTGACGGGCAAACGATCAGTTATTTTGCGGAGCACCCTAAGGAACTGGAGTAAGAGCCGCAAAGCGGCGGGGGTAATAGGCGGAAATATATAGGGGGGAACATGGATAAGTTGCTGGAGAGGTTTAATCTGTTTGACGTGTTTACGATGCTGATCCCGGGGGTGATCATAACGACGCTGGCGTGGATTTCACTCTCGGAGCCGATGGCATATTATTTCGCGGATGTGGGAAATGAAAAGTATTTGTTTTTCATTGTGATCGGGTATTTCGTCGGGGTGATCTACCAGGAGATCGGGACGATCATGGACAGGCTCTTTTTGAGCAAATGCTTGTATGGCGGGACGCTTCGGGAGGTGTTCCTGTCCAAGGAGAAGAACGCCAGCGCGAAGTGGAAGAAGTTCGGGAATCCGGCGATCCTGAATGAGCCGGGGTTTTTCGAGGAAGTTAAGAAGCTTAAAGCTTCAGGTTGAGGATGCATATGAAGGGGAGCATTCGTCCTACAGAAGCAATCCGCTCATTGCATTGGGCTTCTTCAAGGCTGGTGAGATTGAAACATGGGGACAGGGTTTTGAGAAGATAAAGGATGCCTGTGAGCTGGCAGGAGCACCATTGCCGGAAATAAAGGCAACCCAGGGTAGCGTGACCATGGTTGTCAGGGGATCAGAGCATTACATGGAGCTTTTGAAAAACAACATAGGCACTAACATAGGCACTAACATAGGCACCAACATAGGCAGAAGTGCCTATGATGAGGAAGATATTGTTAAAGAAAAATTTCTTGCCTTTTGTGATGTCCCTAGGTCAAAGGCCGAAATTCAGGCATATTTAGGAATAAAGTCAGAGAGTTATACCAGACAGAAAATACTGCTTCCGCTTTTGGAGAGTGGTGAATTAGTTCGAACGATCCCAGAGAAGCCTAAAAGCAAAAATCAGAAATATATATCATCAAGGAGGTCATATGAACTATAGAGCATTGGGGAAGACGGGACTTATGGTCAGTGAGATCGGCTTTGGCGGGGAATGGCTGGAGCGGCATGATGAGGCGCATTCGGTGGAGCTGTTAGTATATGCGCACGAAAAGGGCATTAACGTGGTTGATTGCTGGATGGCGGATCCGAAGTCGCGGGATATCATCGGGAAGGCGATGGAAGGGTGCCGCGATTCGTGGTACGTGCAGGGGCATATAGGTTCGACGTATCAGAACGGGCAGTATGTGAGGACGAGGGACATGAAGTTCGTACGGCCCGCATTTGAGGACCTGCTCATAAGGCTGCGCACGGACTATATTGATCTCGGAATGATCCATTATGTCGATACGGTGGAAGACTGGAACAAGATCATGGACGGCGAGTTCATCGCCTATGTGCGCGAGCTGCGCGAGAAGGGCGCGATCAGGCATATCGGGCTGTCCACGCACAATCCCGTGATCGGGCAGATGGCGGTGGAGAGCGGTTTCATCGAGATGATCATGTTCAGCATCAATCCGGCGTTTGACATGCGGCCGGCCACGGAGGACATTGATGATTTGTTTGTGGGATATGACAAGGCTGCGTTTTCGGGGATTGATCCGGAGCGGGCGCGGCTTTACCGGATGTGCGAGGAAAAGGGCGTTGGCATTACGGTGATGAAGGGGTATTTCGGCGGCGCGCTGCTGGACAAGGAGCGCTCGCCCTTCGGCGTTGCGTTCACTCCCGCGCAGCTCATTCATTATGCGCTGACCCGCCCCGGCGTGTCGTCGATCCTGTGCGGATATGACACCAAGGAGCAGATTGACGTGGCGGTAGCATATGAATCCGCATCGGATGACGAGAAGGATTATGCTTCCGTGATCGCGAATGCGCCGCTGCATTCGTACCGCGGCCAGTGCACGTATTGCGGCCATTGCAAGCCCTGCCCCGTGGACATCGACATCGCCATGGTCAATAAGTTTTATGATCTTGCGACAGCGCAGTGCGATGGGGCGAAGGGTTCGGAGACGCAATGTTACAAGGCGAAGCCGCGCGTGCCAGAAAGCGTGCAACAACATTACAAGGCGTTGAAACACACTGCCGCCGAGTGCATCGGCTGCAGGTCGTGCGAGAGCAGATGCCCCTTTGGGGTGGCGATCGCCGAGAGGATGAAAAAGGCAGCGCAGCTGCTGGGGTAGTGTGGTGCTGGACGTGCCAATGGGGACGGTTCTTTTTGGCACGTTTGTGCCAAAAAGAACCGTCCCCAATGGCACACATGAGAAGACTACCTATGGAAGGCAACAAGGTTTGAGGGTAGTCATTTAGAAGCTACATTGCCTGAGATGACTACCTGCAGAGGGCAACAAGGCTTGTGGGTAGTCCTTTGGAAGCCATGTCGCCTGAGAAGACTACCTACGGAGGTTAAGAAGATTTGTGGGTAGTCCTTTGCTTGCTCCAAAAGCAACAAAGAGCAAGCGTTGAGGCCGGCTATGTTGCCGTTGGGGCAAATGAAGGAAGCTAAAAGCAACAAAGAGCAAGCGTTGAGGCTTGCGATGTTGCCTTTGGGGCAAATGAAGGAAGCTAAAAGCAACAAAGATCATGTGTTGAGGCCAGCCATGTTGCTTTTGCAGAAGCTCAAGTAATTGAAAGCAACAAAGAGCAGGCGTTGAGATGTACCATGTTGCCTTTGAAGCAAGCGGTGTGATGAAGGATTTAAAACTTGTTTATGTAATATGATATAAACAAGTTTGGCGTTAGTAGATGTAAAAAGCGAGGAATATTATGGGTAATGGTAGCAATGAGCAATTGAAAGAAGAATTGGAAGATAGGCCGATCCGGATGGCGATATGCTATGATTTCGACAAAACTTTGTCGCCGGACGACATGCAAACGTTCACGATCATTCCGTCCCTCGGAATGGAGAAGGAAGCGTTCTGGGCGCTGTCGGACAAGCTCGCGCACGAGAATTCCATGGACGGCAATCTGGCGTGGATGTACGAGCTGCTGGCGCGCTCGAAGGTGGAGCGGCAGCCGATCCGCAAGGAATATTTCCGCGAAGTCGGCAAGCACGTGCCTTTGTTTGACGGCGTCCGCGAGTGGTTTGGCCTGGTGAACGAGTACGGCAAGCGCTGCGGCGTGGAGGTGGAGCACTACATCATATCCTCCGGCCTGAAGGAAATCATTGAAGGCAGCGAGATCGCAGGAGAGTTTTCGAGGATATATGCGTCGTCATATCTTTACACGGTCGACGGCATCGCCGAGTGGCCCGCGCAGGCCGTGAATTACACCAACAAGACACAGTACATCTTCCGCATCGCAAAGGGCATTTTTGAGGTGTGCGACGAGCGCGTGAACGACAGCATGGCGGAGGAGGATCTGTACATTCCGTACGAGAACATCGTATATATCGGCGACAGCGCCACGGACATTCCGTGCATGCGCCTGGTGAAGAGCCGCGGCGGGTTCTCCATCGGCGTCTACGATCCGCAGAAGAACCAGACCGACAAGGTGAAGCGCCTCTTCGCGGACGGACGCCTGACCTTCTTCGCGCCCGCGGACTACCGCGCCGGCGGCGAGCTCATGCGCTTCATGCAGAAGGTCATCGACGAAGTCGCCGCGAAGGAAAGAGTGAAGCGAGAGCAAGGGAAACTCAAGGCGTGACGTGCCAGTGGGGACGGTTCTTTTTGGCACGTTTGTGCCACTGGGGACGGTTCCTGGTGGCACAAAGCAACACGGAGCAGGCGTCGAGCACTCCCTTGTTGCCTTTGAAGCAAGTGGAGGAAGCAAAAAGCAACAAAGAGCGGGCATTGAGGCCTGCCATGTTGCCTTTGGAGTAGGCCAGGAGGTTATGCGATGAAAACCATCAAGGTGGTTGCGGCGGTGATAAGAAAGGTGGATGCGAGCGGCAGGGACATGATCTTTGCGACGCAGCGCGGATATGGAGAGTTCAAGGATGGCTGGGAGTTTCCGGGCGGCAAGGTGGAGCCTGGCGAGTCCCCCGAGGAAGCTTTGAAGCGCGAGATCCGCGAGGAACTTGAGGCGGAGATCGAGGTCGGCGAGCTGATCGAGACGGTGGAATATGATTATCCTGCATTTCATCTTTCCATGGACTGCTTTTGGTGCAAATTGATTTCAGATGATCTGAAGCTAAAGGAGGCGGAGGCCGCGCGATGGCTCGCCGGTTCGGAGCTGCAAGGCGTCGCCTGGCTCCCCGCCGACCTGGAGTTGATCGAGCATATTATTGCAGCTTTGGGGTGAGCTGGCGTGCCACTGGGGACGGTTCTTTTTGGCACGTTTTTGCCTGGGGGCAAAACGTGCCAAAAAGAACCGTCCCCAGTGGCACGCAAATTTTTCTAGGAGGAGCATATGGAAACGTGGTATTATGAAGTGGTGAGCATTGACGGAGATTATGCGAATTTGCGCAGGACGGACATCGAGTCCGACGACTTGAAGCTTGTGGCGCGGGCGCTGCTCCCGCCGGAGATTACAGAAGGTAGCAAGCTCAAGTATGAGATGATGCAGTATGAAATGGAGATGTAAACATGATCATTGTGATCGAAGGTATTGTGCTTTGTGCGGCGTTTACGGCGACGGTATATGCCATGTCGCGAAATCCCATCAAAACTTTGTACAATTACCCGCCGAAGATCCAGGAGCGGGTGAAATCGCTGGAGGAATACAAGGACCAGATTCCGACGCGGAAGAACAAGCTGGCCGCGAAGGGCGTGGCGATGCTGGTTTTCGCGTTTTTGCTGAGCATGATCCTGCGGTATATCAATGGGTACACGACATTCCTCGAGGCGTTTGGCCTGGGCTTTCTGCTTTGGACGATCGTGAGCCTGTATGACGCCATCGTACTCGATATCATATGGTTTTGCCATGATCCGCACTTTGTTTTCAAGGGCACCGAGGACATGGTGGAGGAGTATCACAATTATTGGTTCCACATTAAGGGATTTTTTATCGGCGAAGGTTTGGCGCTGGTGGTCTGTGCGCTGGCCGGCCTCGTCGTGCAGTTCGTGTTTTAAAACGTGCCAAAAAGAACCGTCCAAGGCTTGGAATGCGCAGCATTCCATGATCCCGAAGCGAAGCGAGGGACGTGACGAAGGTCACGCCCAGTGGCACGCCCAATGGCTCATAAGGAGGATATCATGAAACGAAAAGGATTTTTACTAGTTGCAGTTGTGTCTGCTATGTTGGTGATTGCTTCCTGCAGCGGATTTGGCGGGAAGGCAAGTGAGAGCGGCGTAGAGTCAGCGCAGGAAAGTAGTGTGGAGTCTGCGGCGCAGCAGGGAAATGACGTGGCATCCGCAAGCGTACAGGAAAGCGCTGCGGAGTCAGCGGCCGTGCAAGAGAGCGGAGCTGAAAGTGTGCAGGAGAGCGCCACGAATTCACAGGAAAGCATAGAGGTGGCATCCTCGGAGAGTGAGGCGTCAGCGGCCTCTTCCGAAGCGAGCGAACCAGCAAAGCCGAGGTGGCCTTCTGAGAAAAGTATTCCTGGCGATCCATTCCCTGAGCCCGCACCGGATCCGACGCCGATCCCGAACGATCCCGTTTTGCATGGATATAACAGGATTGAGCTTAGCGGCAATCGCAACGATCACGTGATCACGGACAAGTACTGTTATCTGAGATCTGACAAATATGTCATGTTCTTTGAAGATAATCTTGATCTTCCGGGCGATCTGAAGAAAAACGTTGATCTGATCATGGACACCATCGAGGATGTGGTTGGAGTTCCGTTCAATGCGGAGAAATTTAAGCCCATCCCTGGAAATTATACGCACTTTGACCATGATCCATGGGAGGGCATTGAACTGAATAAGCGTGTGGCCATCCATGTTTACGTGGACCACGAGGACGTCGGTTACATCTGCAGTGCCGATGCGGAAAATGTTACCATCTTCATGTACGAGTTGTACACGGATAAGTTCTGGAATTCTGTTCCGTCCTACAGGGACAACGCTTGGCGCCGCTCAGATTATATTGATTATTACATCTTCGCCCACGAGCTGACACACGCTTTGACAACCCGTTACGCAACCATGTCGGAGATTATGACAGAGGGTATGGCCGATTACGTCGCCATGGAGGTCATGGAGCGTCTGAAGGATACGTCGTCGGACTTCCAGAAATCACTCGATCATATGTATTTCAATTTTGAGTACAGGATCGCGAAGGACGTGACCAAGGACACCATAGAGGAAATCTTTACGGATGACCTTTCCGAACTCGAATATGTCAACCGCACGGACAAATATACTTTGGGAAGAATGATCGGAAGTTACCTTTCCGAAAGCTACGGCGAGTCGTTCCTGCGGGATTACATGGACGCCGTGTCGAACCTCGGGGATCGTTTTGACTACTGTAACATGAGCCGCCCGCAGAAGGAAAAGTATACGCAGAAATTCAAGCAGCTCTTCGGAGACGATGTCTTCGTGGGCTTCGCCGAGTGGTACAAGAAAAACGCAAAAGAGACAATGAGGGAGTACATTTACTAAGGCTCGGCGTGCCATGAAAGCAAGCATGCAGCAGGGGCGTGACAGTTTTCAGTCAAGCATGAATCAGTTGAACAGGTCACTTAATGACACAGATGCTAACCTCAAAAAGGCACAGCAGGCGCGCAAGGAATATGAACAGCAGCAGAACGCCGGCAAGAAGGGCGGAAGCTTGGCCTTGCCAATTATCCTCGCAATTGTTGGCATGGTGATCATGCAAAATGCGGCGGGCCTCGTGATCGGCTTTATCATTGGCCTGATCATCAACGCCAGCAGCAAGAAAGAATGAAAAATTCCATTCTCTACCGAAGAAGATCTGTGTGTATGATTTGTGCGGTAATTGTTGAAAAGCTTGAGTTGAGGAGGTACCGCAAACTAAGAATTTCTTGCTTACTTGCGGTAGAGTGAAGCGAGCCTGAAAGTTTGTAGTACCGCATGCATTGAACATGATTTGAAAATACGGTAGTGATGCGAGGATGAATTCAAAATGAGTTACCGCATGGTAGAGACGATGGGAAGCGGTGCGGTAGTGAATGAAAAACGGGGAGATTTTGCATACCGCAAAAAGCTTGAAACATTGAGAATGCGGTAGAGATTGAAAATGTGGGCGAAAACAGGTACCGTAAAGAAACGCAAAAAGAAGAAATTGCGGTAAAGAAGACGGGAAAGCAACGAAAAACGGGCATGCAGACTGGCGCAAGTAAGAAAACAGGCTAGTGCGGAAGACAAGAAAGATAAAAAGGCAAAAAAGACACAAAAGGCAAGAAGGCAAAAAAGACACAAAAGACACAAAAGACACAAAAGGCACAAAAGGCAGGAAAGTTAAAATGATAGTTAGAAGTGCAACAAAGGCAGATGCCGCAAGGCTTCTGGAAATTTATGCATATTACGTCGAGCATACGGCGATTTCGTTTGAGTTGGTGGTTCCTTCGCTTTCGGAGTTCGAGGGGCGGATCGAGCACACGCTGGAGAAGTATCCGTACCTCGTGGTGGAAGAGGACGGCAAGATTATGGGATATTCCTACGCCAACCCTTTCAAGAATCGCGCGGCGTATGATCATTGCGTTGAGGTCACGATCTATATGGACAAGGACGCGAAGGGCCGGGGCTACGGCAAGGCTTTGTATGCAAGGCTTGAGGAGGAGCTCCGGGCGCGCGGCATCCGCAATCTGTACGCCTGCATTGGCGATCCCATAGAGGAAGATGAGTATCTGACAAAGGACAGCGAGCACTTTCACCAGCACATGGGCTACGTGAAGGTGGGCGATTTCCACAAGTGTGGCCGTAAGTTTGACCGCTGGTACAACATGATCTGGATGGAGAAGTTTGTCTAAGTTACCATTCGGTGTGCCACTGGGGACGGTTCTTTTTGGCACAAACGTGCCAAAAAGAACCGTCCCCAGTGGCACACCGACAACATAAGGAGGGGGATATGAGAAGGAAGTTTATTTTACTAGTTGCAATTGTTTCTGCGGTTGCTTTGGCGGCTTGCGATGGCCTGAGCGGATTGCAGGCTTCTGAGAGCGCGGCGCAGGTTTCTGAGAGCGCATCGGGCGAAGCAAACCAGACCGAAACAGGTACTGACGTCTCGGGGGCAGGCGAAGCAGGCACGGGTTCATCCGAAACTATTTCCGTCACGCCGGAGCCGGCAACCCCCGAGCCCGCTACGCCAGAGCCGGCCACGCCAGAACCGGCCACGCCCACGCCTGATCCATGGGCTTTGCCAGGACAGCCCTTCCGGGATCCAGGACCAGACCCCACGCCGATCCCCGATGATCCAGTGGCGCATGGTTATAACAAGATTGAGCTGAGCGGCAACCGCGACGACAGGTTCCTCACGACGGAATATTGTTATTTGAGATCTGACAAATATGTCATGTTTTTCGAAAAGGACCTTTCCATTCCAGGCGACTTCAAGGAGAAAGTGGACCTAGTCGTAGACGAAGTTGAGAAAACCGTGGGTCTTCCCTTCAACTATGCTTATTATGTGCCCGAGAAGATTTATTATGATTATTGGGGCTATAATCCCTGGCAGGGAATAGCGCTGTACAAGCGGATCGCCATATTTGTTCTTGTGGACCGCGAGGACGTGGCATATGTCAGCAGCGCGAATGGTGAGATCGTGAATGTGTTCGAGTATGATCTGTATTCGGACGAATTTTGGAATTCCGTTCCATCCTACAGGGACAACGCTTGGCGCCGCCGTGGTTTCTTCGATTATGAAGTTGTGGCGCATGAGTTGACACATGTTTTGACGGATCGATATGCCAACATGACGTGGGCGATGACAGAGGGTATGGCAGATTATGTCGCCGAGGTCATTATGGAGCGTCTGCAGGACACATCGGAAGATTTTAAGAAATCCTACGAGTACATGTATGTGCCAACCAAGATTGCTAAGAAGGTGACACCTGAAAATGCGGAGGCGATCTTCGTTGATGATTTTTCTGATTACGAGATGGTAGACCGCACGGATGTATATACCTTCGGAAGAATGTTCTGTGAGTTTCTTGGCGAAACCTATGGCGAAGGCTTCATGAGGGATTATATTCTGGCCACTGAGCGCGTCAGCAAGAACTTAAATTATGGCAATATGACCCAAGAGGATCGTCAAATGCTTGCGGACAAGATCAAGGAAATCTTTGGCGACGACGTGTTTACCAATTTTGGCGCATGGTACCAAACGCATGCGAAATAAAAGAGTTAGGCCGTGAGCGGCACAAAAAAATAAGGATGGCACTATGACGTATCTATATCCGTTGGATGAATTACCGAAGGAGTTGCAGGGGCTCGCGGGCGGCAAGGCTAGGTCGCTCGCGCATATGATGCAGAATACGAAGTTGCGTATCCCAAGTGGGTACGTGATCCTTGCGAGCGCGCTGGAGGCGAGTTCTGGGCAGGCAGGCCAGGCATTGGCAGGCGGCGAGCAGGCAGGTCTTGTTCTGTGCGCAGAGGCGCAGGCGGAGCTTGGCGCGCTTCTTGCGTCCTTGGACGACAAGGTGACTTACGCGGTTCGTTCTTCTGCGCTGAATGAGGACGGCGAGGTGGCTTCTTTTGCGGGGCAATATGAAACCGTCACGGACGTAAAGCGCGAGGACATTCCGGAGGACGTGCGCCAAGTCATCGCATCCGCCGGGAACGCAAACGTGCAGGCGTATGTGGCGCACCAAGCCGCAACTCAAATGACTGCTGGCGCCACGCAACCTGAGCATGGCACCGCTCAAACGACTGCTGGCGCCATGCATCCCAAGCCTGACACCGCTCAAACGACTGCTGGCGCCACGCAACCCGAGCCAAGCACTGGCCAGCAGCTGGCAAGCATCATGCCATCAGGCGAAGCTCAGCCAGCAGCGCTCTCAGAGCATGTCGGCGCGAGGGCCGGCATCTCCATCATCATCCAGCGCTTCATCCGCGCAGAGTTCGCGGGTGTCCTTTTCACGGCGGACGCCATCACCGGCAAGGACGAAGTCATGGTCGGCAATTACGTCCACGGCGCCGGTGAAAAACTCGTCTCCGGCACGGAGAATGCGCAAGTCTTTACCCTCGGGGCGATAGAATATTCCTACGACGGGCCGGCCGAATTCGCGCCCTACGCAAAACGTCTCACGGCTTACGGCAAGACCATCCGAAACCTTTATGGCATGCCCATGGACATCGAGTGGGCCGTGGCCGGCGGGAAGGTGTACATTCTTCAGGCGCGGCCCATCACGACGCTGCAGCGGGCAAACCTGGACACTTACGACGTGAACGGCACGCGCTCGTCGTGCAAGCTTCTCACGAGGACGAACGTCGGCGAGATCTTCATGAAACCCGTGTCGCCCATGACGTTCAGCGCCCTTGAGAAGATCAACGAAATCCTTGGAATGCCGCAGTGGCTCGACAACGTGGCGGGCCAGCCCTACATGAATATTTCCGTGATGTGCTCCATCGCGGTGGCCTTCGGCAAAGACCGGGCGAAGGCATATGAAAGCATGAAAGGCCTTGTGGGAAAAGCGCCGGAGGGTGTCGAAGTGCCCATCTCGCCCTTTGACAAAAAGGCCTTCCTGAAGCGCATCTGGACGCTGTTTTTCCCCAAACAAAAATCAAAACTGACAAAGCAGCAAAAGAAAGAAATGGTCGCGCGCCTTGCGGACATCGCACGCGAAATGATAGGCGAGATCCACGAGCTTGGAAGCCTTCAGGCGCTGAACGAATATTGGGAAAAGTCAATGCTACCAAGGCTTCGCGACGGCATGGCGTCGGTCATCGGCCAGTCCGGTACGAGCATGCTTCCGCTGTTCAACACGCGGTCGCAGATTGCGAAGATCGCGGGCGAGGAGATGGCCGAGCGACTTTGCGGCGGCTGTCTTGGCGTCATGGAAAGCATGAAACCGCTGTTTCTCATCGGCGACGTGATCCGCGGAAAGATCACGAAGGAAGAGTATGTCACCGCCTGCGGGCAGCGTTGTCCGAATGAGATGGAGCTTATGGCGGTGCATCCCTACGAGGACGAGGCGTATGTCGACAGGCTCATCGAGGAGCATCGCGGCGATCGCATAGACTTCTATGCATTGCAGGAGGCGCAGCACGCGGCATATGAAACCGCCCTCGCAGAATTTAAGTCGAAGTATCCCTCGAAGAAGCGTTGGATCGACAAGAAGATCGCGCGATTCGTGCAGGCGAATTCCTTCCGCGAGGACCTGCGCGGCAAGGGCGTTTGGATCTTTTGCGTGTTCCGCGAGTTTATCAAGCGCGCGGGCGAGCTGGGCGGCCTTGGCGAGGACGCTTTCATGATGACTTTTGATGAGTTGTTTGCGTACTTGAAGGGCGATGCGTCCGCCGCCGCACATGTGGCTGCGCGCCGCAAGACCTATGAAGAGTATCTGACCTACGAGCCTTTCCCGAATATCATTTTGGGCCGGTTTGACCCGAAGGCGTGGATGGCGGATCCGAACCGTCGGAGCGACGCGTTCGTGCAGGGCATGGAGCTTGAGGACGCGGGCGACGCGCAGGTGAAGGGCTTTCCCGGCGCGGCCGGCGTGGTGCGCGGGATCGTCCGCGTGATCAAGGACGTGGAGCAGATCGGCGAGGTGCAGGAAGGGGACATTCTTGTGACGGCCGCGACGAATGTGGGCTGGACGCCCGTGTTTTCTAAGGTCGCCGCGATCGTGACGGACATCGGCGCGCCGCTTTCGCACGCCGCGATCATTGCAAGAGAGTGCGGCATTCCCGCCGTGGTGGGCTGCGGCAATGCGACGACGGTGCTGCACACCGGCGACGAAGTCACCGTGGACGGCAGCGCAGGGGTGGTTAGAAAGTAAGTCTGGGCGTGCCACTGGGGACGGTTCGGTGTGCCATTGGGGACGGTTCTTTTTGGCACGTTTTGCCCCAAGGCAAAACGTGCCAAAAAGAACCGTCCCCAGTGGCACGCCAAAAAGAACCGTCCCCAGTGGCACACCCCAAAGGAGATAGAACGATGCAAGCAATTAATTTACTAGCCTTAACAGAAAAAGTAGACACGGAGTGGATGCCGCTTTATGAGCGTTCTCTTTCTGCGCGGGACAAGGAGCAGCGCATCCGGGCGGAGGAGATCGAGACGATCGACCTGTTCGTCAAGCAGCTCCCGAAAAGCTGCGTTTCCGAGCTCAATCACTGGTTTTATTCCTACACGATCCCGCGGATCTCGAAGGAGTTTGACCTGCTTCGGATCGGCAGCAATTTCATCGTGAACCTCGAGCTCAAAAGCCAGAAGATCAGCGACGAGGAGATCTATGCGCAGCTCGAAAAGAACCGCCGGTATCTTGGCCCCGTCGGCAGCAGGATCTATAGCTACACGCTTGTGAAAACGGGCGACACCGTGACGCTTTATCAGTACACGAAAAACGGCCTGCGCAGGGCCAAGATCGCAAAGCTCGCACAGCAGCTTGGCCAGATGAAAAACTGCATGGAGGAGGGCATCGAGCGCCTTTTTTCGCCGCGCAATTACCTGGTTTCGCCCTTCAACGACTGCGCGCGCTATGTCTCCGGTCGCTATTTCCTGACGGATCAGCAGGGCGGCTTTCAGCGTAAGGTCCTTAAGGGCATCCGCGAAGGGAAGCGCATTTGGTCCATCGCGGGCGGTCCTGGCACGGGCAAATCCCTTTTATTATATGACCTCGCCCGCAATCTTTCTAACGAACTGAATGTCCTTGTGATCCACGCGGCGCAGCTTTCCGAGGGCCACAGATTCCTTGACGAGCGCATGAAATTCAGCATCATTAGCGTGGAGGAACTTCGAGAAGATATGCTTCAGGGCGTGGATGCGATCTGCGTCGACGAGGCACAAAGAATGGGCGAGAGGGAATTCGGAATCATATCCCGCGCGGCCCGAAAGAAGAGTCTAAAGGCTTGCATTTTTTCCTATGATTTCGAGCAGGTGCTTTCGCTTGAGGAGCGTGCGCGGAACATTCCGGAGCGCATCGCGCAGCTGCCGGGCTGCCAGAAGGAGCTTCGCCTCACGAAGAATATCCGCTCGAATGAGTCGATCATGCGTTTTGTGGAGTGCATGATGGGCAAGCGGAGTCGGAAGTACAGCACGGATGATTTTGGTTGCATCGACGTGGTCAGCGCGGCGAACGAGGAGAGCGCGGCGCGCATCGTGCAATGCTTTGAGGCCGCGGGCTATGTGTTCCTCGAGGATTCCATGACCGCAATCGGCCAGGAATATGACAGGGTCGTCGTAAAATTGGACGGAACCTTCCCGCTTGAGAGCACGCCCGAGCTGGAGGAGGACCCCTCCGCGGCCGACTACGAACGACGCAAGCTCCTCTATCAGAACGTGACCCGCGCCCGCGAGCGCCTCTGCTTCGTGATCGTCGGCGACGAGGACCTCCTCGCCAAACTCCTCGCCATCAAAGAACACGCCTACGGCCACCGCTGACAACGCACGCCGCAGGCTAAAGCCGCACCAACATCGCACCAACACCAAGGCGCAGTCCAAAAAGGCTGCGCCTTTTTTATTTTCCCCATTGCATTTTCCCTGCGGACGTTATATAGTATGTTCAAAGGCAAACATATGTTCGATTTTTCCGAAGAGTAAGGCGTGGAAGAACGGAAGAGTAAGGCAGGTGAGGACGGTGGCTGGAAGAACCATATTGCATTCGGATGCGAACTGTTTCTATGCTTCCGTGGAGCTTTTGCATCATCCGGAACTGCGCGGGAAGCCGGTTGCCGTGGGCGGGGATCCGGAGGCGAGGCACGGGATCGTGCTCACGGCAGATTACGTGGCAAAACGCTGCGGCGTAAAGACGGGCATGGCGCTCTGGCAGGCAAGACAGGCCTGCCCGGAGGTCGTTTTCCTGCCGCCCAGAATGGACCTGTACCTGCGCTTTTCGCACATGGCGAGGGAAATCTATGCGGAATATACGGACTTACAGGAGCCCTTTGGCATTGACGAGTCGTGGCTGGACGTGACGGCCAGCGCATCGCTCAAGGGCGACGGCATGGCCATTGCGGAGGAGCTTCGCGAGCGCATGAAGCGTGAGCTTGGCATCACGGTCAGCGTCGGCGTCTCCTTCAACAAAATCTTTGCGAAACTTGGCTCGGATTACAAGAAGCCGGACGCCATCACGGGCATGCGCGAGTGGGAATTTCGCGAGAAGGCCTGGCCCCTGCCTGCCTCCGACCTATTGTACGTGGGACGCAGCACCCGCGCAAAGCTCTACAAGCTTGGCATCCTGACGATCGGCGACCTTGCCACGGCGCCGGAAGAGGTTTTGCACGCCCATCTCGGCAAGATGGGCAGCATCCTCTGGGCCTTTGCGAATGGATATGATGATTCGCCCGTCAAGGCGGAAGGGTTTCACGCGCCCATCAAGTCCATCGGCAATTCCACGACCTCGCCCCGGGACCTTGTCAATAATGAGGACGTGAAGATCGTGTTATATCTTCTCGCCGAGAGTGTCGCAAGGCGGCTTCGGGAGAACGGGTTCCGCTGCCGCGTGGTGGAGGTCAGCGTGCGCGACAATGACCTGTTTTGCTTTACGCGCCAGCGAAAGCTTGATTACGCGACGAACGTGACGGGAGAGATCGCGGGAGAAGCCTTTACGCTTTTTGTGGAAAATTATGACTGGGGGAAACCAATCCGCAGCGTTGGCGTGCGCGGGTCGGATCTTGTGACGGACAATTACTGGGAGCAACTTGATCTTTTTTCGAGCGTGGAACGCAGGGAGAAGCAGATGAAAGTGGACGCAGCGGTGGACGAAGTGCGCAAGCGCTTTGGCTTCTTTGCGGTGCAACGCGGCCTCATGCACTGCGACGAGCGCCTTTCCCACCTCGACGCCCGCGAGGAGCACACAGTCCACCCGCATGGGTACTTCGGATAGTGTGCCACTGGGGACGGTTCTTTTTGGCACGTTTTGACCTGTGTGACCTTCGTCATGTCCCGACAAAGGGTATAGGATAGAAAGATATGGATAGAGAAATTGGATTTTATGATCATGAATACGGCAGCAAGGCGCGGAGCGCGAAGGTTTACGTGGACGTGCGTGCCGTCTTTACAAAGGACGGGCAGCTTCGCCCCACCAGCATCATCTGGAAGGATGGCACGGAATATGAGATCCAGGCCATCAAGGACGTTCGACGCGCGGCCAGCCTGCGCGCCGGCGGCGCAGGCCTTCGCTACACCTGCGTGATCGCAGGCCGCGAAAGCCACCTGTACTACGAGGACAACAACCTTTGGTTCGTAGAGGAGAAGTAAGGTGCGCGCCCGTCCCTATTGCAAAAAAATGCGGAATCCGCAAAAATCCGCAATGGCGCCCCGCCTGAAGCGTTTGCAAAACTGCGTCCCGCATTGCACAAAATTGGGTTTTGGGTTATAATAGGCTGTAGTATTGTTTGTCGACCTGCCCAATTTTTCAAAGGAGGACGTAACATGCGCGAGTTTTTTTACGGTTATTATTATAAGTGCCAGTCGGAAACGCAGACGATCGCTTTGATCGCGGCGACGCACGGCGTGGGCGAGGACAGGACCTGCTCTTTGCAGGTGATCACGGATGACGGTGCCTGGGTGGCGGAGTTCCCGAAGGAAGATTATTTTCAAAAGGGGAGCCTGATCAAGATCGGGAAAAACCGCTTCAGCAGGAACGGGATCCGCGTGAACGTAAACACGGAAGATCTGCAGATCAGCGGCGAGCTGGTGTTCGGGCCCATAACGCTCCCTCGGTATGACATCATGGGACCGTTTTCCCTGATCCCGTTCATGGAGTGCCGTCACATGGTCGGCAGCATGGAACATACCGTGAACGGAACGCTCATGGTGAATGGCGTGGAATATACATTCGAAAACGCCCGCGGTTATTGGGAGGGCGACACGGGAAGGTCCTTCCCGAAGGAATATCTTTGGACGCATACCTTCCTTCCGGAGGAAGGGTCGCTCATGCTGAGCGTTGCGGACATTCCTTTTGGTGCCTTCCGTTTTACGGGCGTGATCTGCGAGATCATATGGCATGACACGGAATATCGCATCGCCACATATCTCGGCGCACGGCCGATCTGGATCGGGAACAATGCGGCGGTGATCAAGCAAGGTCCGTTCACGCTGAAGGTGCGCCTGATCAAATCGGCGGGGAAGGCCCTGCGCGCGCCGTCGCACGGCAGCATGGTGCGGACGATCCGCGAGAGCGCAACCTGCAAGGCGGCATATGAATTGTGGGTTGGGAACGACAAGCTCTTTGGCGTCGTGACCGATCAGGCCACTTTCGAGTACGAGTATCCGAGGTAGGCGAGACATCAATTCTTCCTGGCATCGGGCTGCAGAGGTGGTGCCGAGTCGCTGAAGGCCCAAAGAATAAGGAGAGGTGGTGCCGAGTCGCTGAAGGCCCAAAGAATAAGGAGATATAGCATCTATGAACGGTTCAAAGAAGGCGGTACTCGCCACGGTAGGGATCATAATTTCGCTTGCGCTCGTGTTTGTCGGGCTGTGCTTTCTGTTCCCTGACATGCTTGGCTTGGGGAAGCAGGACGAAACGGGCTCGGAAGCCATTGTGGGCAAGGCCTTAAGCGACTCGCAGACGGGCGGGAAAGAGAATGCTGAGATAGATCCCGAGGAGGATCCGGCGGCCATCGCATCCAGCGAGGCGGCGGAGGAAGCTTCCAGGGAAGCCTCCCTCGAGGCAGAGCGGCAGGAGGCCAGCAGGGCGTCTGAGGCAGCTTCCATTGCGGCGGCGGAGAAGGCATCCATAGAAGCCTCCATCGAGGCGTCCATCGAGGCGTCCATCGCGGCAAGTGAAGAGGCGGCAAAGGCATCGAGTGAGGCGGCAGCGAAGGCCTCCAGCGAAGCGGCGGCAAAAGCCTCCAGTGAGGCGGCGAAGGCCTCCAGCGAAGCAGCAGCAAAGGCTTCGAGCGAAGCGGTAAGCTCCAAGAGCGGCGGCGCAGGCACCGGATCGCCGGAAGGCATGGTGGACAAGTCGGCGCCGGTGTTCCTGTCCCTGAATTCAACGCCTTCGGTCAAGGTGGGATCGACCTTTAACGTGCACAATTACATTGGTTATGCGGACGACGTGGACCGCGACCTGGAGCTCGAGGTATCGGGCACGGTGGACACTTCCAAGGTCGGCACCTACAAGGTGAAGGTCACGATCAAGGATGACGCTGGTCATTCCACTTCGAAGACCCTTGAGGTGAAGGTGGTCGAATCCTCGTCCTCGGGCGGCTCCGGCGGCAGCAGCGGCAAGAAGGAAGCTTTTTCGGATTTCATCAAGAATTATAAGACCGACGAGACCATGCTGGGCATTGACGTGTCCAGATGGCAGGAATCCATTGACTGGGCCAAGTGTAAGGCTGCAGGCTGTGAATTTGCGTACATGCGTCTTGGCGGATATGACAACGGCGAACTCTATACGGACAAATATTTCAAGGCCAATATCGCAGGCGCGAAGGCAGCAGGCATGAAGATTGGCATTTATTGGCATGCAGAGGAAAGCACGGAGGAGGAGATCAAGGCCAGCGTGGCATATCTCGTCGATGTCCTTGGCGGCGAAGCGTTGGATTTCCCCATCGCATATGACTGGGAAGATTATAAGAATTTCGAAAACTATGGCATGAACCTGCAGGATCTGAACATGCTTCTGAAATACTTCGAGCGCGAGCTCGAGGCGAAGGGATATTCCGTTTGCCTTTACGGCAGTAAGAATTTCCAGGAAAACGTCTGGACGATCGAAAAGAATTCCCCGATCTGGCTGGCGCACTATACCTCCGCCACCTCGTACACCGGGAATTATTTCATGTGGCAGCATTCCTGCACCGGCAAGATCGACGGCATTAACGGCGACGTGGACCTGGACGTGTTCTATCCCGCGAAGCTCAAGTAGGCAGTGGACCTGGACGTGTTCTATCCGGCGAAGCTCAAGTAGGCAGTGGACCTGGACGTGTTCTATCCAGCGAAGCTCAAGTAGGCAGTGGACCTGGACGTGTTCTATCCGGCGAAGCTTAACTAAACGGAGGATCCGTAAGTGAAAATGTGTGAAAACTCAGAATCACCCAGATCATTTGGTGCCGCTCGGCACGGCCAAAGCCGCGGCGCGAGGGCCCGCATTAGTGCCCGCATCTGCTGCGCCTGCATTCGCGCCCGCATTAATGGCCGCGCCCGCATTAATGCCCGCGCTCGCATTAGCGTCCGCATGAGTGCCCGCGCCCTGATCCTGGCGATCACGTTGTTTCTTGGCGTGGTGCTTTCGGGCTGTGCGAAGGGCGCGGAGGCACCTTCTGAGACGAGCCTTCTTTTGGGCTTTAGTCAGATTGGTTCCGAGAGTGCATGGCGCATCGGCAACACGCGTGACATCGAGGAGCAGGCTGCAGACTTTGGCGTGAGCCTGATGCTCGAAAATGCGAACCAAAAGCAGGAAAACCAGATTGCGGCAATCCGCCGTTTCATCGCATATAAGGTCGACGTCATTGCCTTTTCTCCCATCGTGGAAGAGGGCTGGGACAATGTGCTTCTTGAGGCAAAGAGTGCGGGCATTCCCGTGATCCTGGTGGACCGTGACATTAGCACGCAGATCGAGGGGCTCACCACGTGTCTGATCGGCGCGGACTTTTACAAAGAAGGTGTCATGGCGGGAGAGTACCTGATCCGCAAGGCGGACAGCTTAAGCCTCGAGCACGTCAACATTGTTGAGATCACGGGCACGGAGAATTCCACGCCCATGCGTCAGCGCCAGGCAGGCTTTATGGATGCCATCGCAGGCGATGAGCGCATGACGGTGCTCGAGAGCATAGACGGCGATTTTATCAAGAGTCGCGGCGCCGAGTGCATGCGCGCACTCTTGGCAACCTATGGAGATCAGATCGACGTGGTGTACAGTCACAATGACGAGATGACGCTCGGAGCCCTTCCTGAGATCGAAAAGGCAGGGTTTGCACCTGGCAAGGACATGATCATCATCTCGATCGACGGCGGGCAGGAGGCCATCGACGTTTTGAAGGAAGGTCGGATCAACTGTGTCGTGGAGTGCACGCCGAAGCTTGGAAAGAAGCTGATGGAGACGGCGCTGAAGCTCAAGGAAGGTGAGAAGGTTGACACCCTGATCCATCCGGAGGAGCAGGTGTTCAGCGACGAGCAGGATCCTTCGCAGATCGCACCGAGAGGCTATTAAAGGAGCTTGCGGATGGAACAGGTGAAGAAAGAAAAAAGCATCCTTGGGCAGATCAATGATCTAAGTTACAGGCTGGTAATGATGTTGGTATTCCCCATCATCATCAGCCTGCTTCTTATGCTCTTTTATGCGTGGAAATATCATAGCTCCATCGAACGAATGAAAACGATCGCGGACCTAAAGACGGTGGTCGCGGAGGACGTTCCGGGAAGCACCTGGAACATAGTCAACGGGCGTCAGACCTTTGCCGAAAGCAATGTTTACGTCATGATCCGCGAAGTGAAGAACGTCATTGAAACTACCATGGAAAAGACCGGGCAGGAAAACCAGCTCTCATTGATGGTGGCTAGCCGGACCATGGAGACGCTTGAGAATTACGTGGACCGCATCAGCGAAAACATCAGGGTTCAAGTGCCCGTCGTGGAAAATGAAGCCGTGCTGGTGGAGGTCAGGGACGTGGCGGCCCTCGTGGACAGCATGCTCAATGATTACATTGCGCAGGAGATCGCAAGCACCGCGCGCATGAGTTTTAGCCTGATGATGGTCATCCTTGCCACGGCCTTTTTGGAAGTGCTGATCGTGGTGATGGCATTGCTCTTTAGAAACAAGACGGTGAAATCCACCGCGTCCTTTGTACGTCAGCCCATTGAGCGGCTTGAGGAAGTAACGGGCATGCTTGCACAGGGAACGCTCGACGCAAGGATCACTGACACGGAGGTGACGGAGCTTCGCAATTTGACGCAGCAGGTAAACACCATGGCGGATCACCTCGAAGACATGATGAAAAAGAGCGTGCAGGACGCAAGAAAGGTGCGCAAGGCGGAACTTCGAACGCTGCAGGCGCAGATCAATCCGCACTTTCTTTATAATACGCTCGATGCCATTGTCTGGAAGGCAGAGGCAGGGGAAAAGGATGAGGTCATTCATCTGACCAGCGCGCTGAGCGATTTCTTCCGCATCAGCCTTTCCTCCGGTGCGGACTGGATCCCGATCGAGCAGGAGAAGAAGCACATTGAAGGTTATCTGAAGATCCAGCAGACCAGATATCGTGACATCATGCAATATGAGATCGACATTCCGGATGAGATCGGCGATTATTATATCCTAAAGCTTTTGCTTCAGCCCTTGGTGGAAAATGCTTTGTATCACGGCATCAAGATCAAGCGCGGCGGCGGAACGATCAAGGTTTCCGGCAAGATGGAAAATGGTCTTTTGACTTTTAGCGTTAAGGACACGGGGCTTGGCATGACCGAGGAGCAGCTTCGTGACTTGAACGAGCGCATGGCCAAGGGTCAGCCCACTGTCAGCGAGGGCGGTGGCGGTTTTGGCCTCGTCAACGTGAATTTGCGACTTCGCCTGTACTACAATCAGACGGATGGTCTTACGATCAAGAGCAATGCAGATGGCACGGAGGTAAGCTTTATCGTGCCCTGCAGGACAAGAGAGGAGATTTACGAGAATGAAAGTGTTTCTGGTGGATGATGAGATCGTTGTCAGAGAGGGGATCCGAGAGTCCTTCCCCTGGGACGATACTCCTTATGCTCTGGTCGGCGAGGCGCCAGACGGTGAGATGGCGTTGCCCATGATACGCGACACCAACCCTGACATCGTGATCACGGACATCAAGATGCCGTTCATGGACGGGCTTGAGCTGTGCAGGATCCTGCGCGGTCAGATGCCATGGATCGGCATCATCGTCCTGAGCGGATATGATGAATTTGAATATGCGCGCAGGTGCATCCAGCTGGGTGTCCGGGAGTACCTCCTCAAGCCCATCAACGCTGAGGAACTGCGGGAAGTTTTGGACAAGGTGAGCAGGCAACTGCAGGAGGAGAGAAAATCCTTAGAGCATGCGGCCAGCCTTCGCGCACGCATGGAGAGTGGCGGGAAATTTTTGAAGGAGAAGCTGATCGGTTCTCTTTTTGCGGATGAGGCCGCAGAGGAGGATGCAGTCAATGTCCTAAAGCAGCTTGGCACCATGGGTTGTCCCGTGCCCGCGCCTTGTTACGCCGTGATCGACGCGCAGTTTACGCCGACGGGAACGGGCCAGGAGGCGGCAAGGGTTCTTGCGGAAGGGAGCAGCGGCATAGCGCACGTTTCCTCAAGCAGGGCTGGAACGAGAATGCTTGTTCTTGGCGATACCAGTGAGGATGCGGAGGAGCATGCATATGCTTTCGCCGCTTCGCTCGTTCGTGAACTTGAGCGGTGCGATTGCACTGAGGTCCGCGTGGGCATCGGTGAGATCGTCACGGAGCCGGAAAAGATCCTTTGCAGCTTTAAGTCGGCCAGGCATATCAGGCACTTGCTTTCCGAACGCTCCGATGAACAGACGATCATCCTGGGCGTTCGTGAGATGGGTGAGATGGCCGATGACAAGAAGGTGCCCTCCATCATCAGCGAGGCAAAGCTTTACATGGCGCAGCATTTCTCGAATCCAAACCTTATGCTGCAGGACGTGGCAAAGGCCGTGAACATGAGTAAGAGCCGTTTTTCCACCGTGTTCTCGCAGCAAAACGGTCAGACCTTCACGGAGTATCTGATCTTCCTTCGCCTGAACAAGGCAAAGGAGCTCCTTCGCGGCACCGACTTGAAGAGTTCGCAGGTGGCGCGTGAGGCGGGATATAATGATGCCCATTATTTCAGCTATATTTTCAAGAAAAACACGGGCTTAACACCCTCGGATTATCGCGCACAGTATCAAAATCAACCGGAATAAAATGAAAACGAACTTCTTCGAAAAATAGCACCTGCAATCCGAAATCATTTTCAACCAAGACGAAATCTGGCTTGATTTACCTTTGTTTCCGACTTTGTTATGATTTTTCCAGACGGTCGACGACGTCTAAAAAAAGGAGGAAAAAGGTATATGAGAAAGTTTAAGGCATTGTTATTGGTTGTTGTGCTGACTCTGACCATGGTGCTTGGTGCTTGCGGCAGTGCTGCAAATTCCGGTTCCGGTTCAGGCTCTGGTTCCCAGGGTGGAGATAAGGCACCTGCGAAGTCTTCTGACGGCCCGATCAAGGTTGGCGTGGTTAACAACCCCCCTTCCGAGTCCGGTTATCGTGAAGCAAACGTAAAAGACATGGAGGCAGTGTTCTCCGCAGCGAATGGATATGAATTAAAGACCTTCTACAACATCAAGAACGATGAGCAGCTTCAGGCAGCTCAGGGCTTCATCACTGAAGGCGTTGACTACCTTCTGATCTCTGCAGCAGAGACCACTGGTTGGGACGAAGTTCTTAAGAAGGCAAAGGAAGCCGGCATTAAGGTTTATCTCTTCGACCGTATGATCAACGTTGACGAGAGCCTTTATGAGGCAGCAGTTGTTTCTGACATGAGCAAGGAAGGCGAGACCGCAGTAAATTGGCTGCTCGCTCAGAATCTTCCTGAGTACAAGGTCATCCACATCCAGGGTGCCATGGGCTCCGACGCTCAGATCGGCCGTACTGGCGCGCTTGACGCACAGTTCGAATCCGGCAAGATGACGAAGGTTGTTCAGCAGACCGCTACTTGGGACGAGGCAGAGGCGAAGAAGATCGTTGAGTCCGTGATCAACAGCGGCGAAGATTTCAACGTAATTTACGCAGAGAACGATGGCATGGCAAAGGGCGCCGTTGCAGCACTTGACGAGCACGGCATCACCCACGGCGTTAACGGCAAGGTTATCGTTATGGGCTTTGACTGCAACAAGTGGGCACTCAGAGAGCTGAAGGCAGGCGCATGGAACTATGACGGACAGTGCTCTCCTTTCCAGGCTCAGATCATCAGCGACCTCATCAAGGGCGTGAAGACTGCTTCTTCCAAGATCATCATCAACGAGGAGAAGGGCTTTGACGCTAAGGAACTTACCGATGACGACATCAATACCTATGGCTTAGGTGAATAAGGCAAAAAGCTGACCAATGGCGCAGCTGAGCTGTTTGCTACGAGCAGCTCACGCTGCGCCTTTTTAGGAGGAAAACACGATGCAGAATATACTGCAGATGAAGGGTATTGTGAAAAGATTCCCCGGCGTGTTGGCTTTGAATGGCGTTGATTTCACCTTGCGTAAGGGCGAGATCCATGCCCTCATGGGAGAAAATGGTGCCGGAAAGTCCACGCTGATCAAGGTTTTGACCGGCGTCTATCAGATGGACGGCGGGGAGATTTATCTGGCGGGCAATAAGATTTCCATCGGATCGCCGCAGGATGCACAAAATAACGGCATCAGCACGGTGTATCAGGAGATCACGCTCTGCCCGAACCTGACCGTGGCCGAGAACATGTTCATCGGCCGTGAGAGCGGTTCGTGGGTACAACAGAAAGAATATGAAAAGCGTGCGGATGAGATCCTGCAAAAGCTGGGGATCCCTGCGAGAAGCGGACAACAGTTGGGGAACTGCTCCCTGGCCGTTCAGCAGATGGTTGCGATCGCTCGCGCCGTAGACATGGAATGTAAGGTGCTGATCCTGGATGAGCCCACGTCTTCCCTGGATGACAAGGAAGTGCAGATGCTCTTTGATCTCATGCGCAGTCTTCGAAGTGAAGGCGTTGGGATCATTTTCGTGACGCACTTTTTGGAGCAGGTATATGAAGTCAGCGACCGCATCACGGTGCTTCGAAACGGTGAGCTTGTAGGGGAATATCTGACCGCTGAGCTTCCGCAGGTGGAGCTGGTCGCAAAGATGATCGGTAAGGAACTGGACGAGCTGAGTTCCCTGCACGAGGTGGATGAGACCAAGGAAGAAAAGAAGGAAATCTTCTACGAGGCAAAGGATCTTTCCTCGAGTGAAGCCATGCCCTTTGATTTCAACATCCGAAAGGGTGAGGTCAATGGCTTTACGGGGCTTTTGGGCTCCGGAAGAAGCGAATCCGTGCGTGCGATCTTTGGCGCTGACAAGGTGAACGGCGGTACCGTCAAGATCAATGGACAGCAGGTGAAGATCACCAAGCCGATCGAGGCCATGAAGGCTGGCATAGGGTATCTTGCCGAGGACAGAAAGCGTGACGGCATCATCGCGGAGCTTTCCGTGCGGGAAAACATCATTCTTGCGCTGCAGGTCATGAACGGATTCTTTAAGCCTATCAGCCGCAGCGAATCGGAAGCGTTTGCGGACGAATATATCAAAGTATTGAACATCAAGACAGCCAGTCGCGAGACTCCCGTAGGGTCCCTCAGCGGCGGAAATCAGCAGAAGGTCATCCTTGCGAGGTGGCTTCTTACGCATCCGGATTACCTGATCCTGGATGAGCCCACCAGAGGCATTGACGTCGGCACCAAGCTCGAGATCCAAAAGCTTGTTCTGAAGCTTGCGGAGGAGGGCGTGAGCGTGACGTTCATTTCTTCTGAGGTGGAGGAGATGCTTCGCACCTGCTCAAGGCTCATTGTCATGCGTGATCGTCACGTGGTGGGTGAACTTACGGGCAAAGACCTAAATCAGGAGCAGGTCATGAAGACCATTGCCGGAGGGGAGGCTGCAGATGAGCAAGAAAAATGATAAAAAATTTAGTCTGAATCTTGGCCAGCTGACCATTCCGATCATTGCGATCCTGTTGCTTGTGCTCTTTAACCTTTTTCGCGATCCGAGCTTTTTCTATATTGGCATTGCGCATAACAACGACGGAAACATAGTGCTTTCGGGAAACCTTGTCAGCATCATCAACGGAGCGAGTGAGTTGGCGGTCCTTGCGATCGGCATGACGCTTGTAACGGCGGCCTGTGGCGGACAGGACATCAGCGTGGGCGCGGCAGCAGCCATTGCGGGCAGCGTTTTTGTAAAGATCCTGAAAAGTGTTCCGAGCATTAACGGTTTTACCGTGCTTGTCGCTTTCGTGAGTGCCTGCATCGTTGCCATGATCTTCGGATCCTTTAACGGAACATTGGTAGCCGTGTTTAAGATCCAGCCGATGATCGCGACGTTGATCCTTTACACCTGTGGCCGTTCCATCGCTTATTGGATCAATGGCGGCGCAACGCCGACCGTGGACAGCCCGATCATTACTGCGATCGGAAGCTTTATCCCTGGCATTCCCATTCCGACGCCCGTACTTATCGTCGTTGCCGTTGCGATCGCATTTAAGCTCTTGTTCCACTTTACTTCGTTGGAACTCTTTACACAATCCGTTGGCATTAACGGAAGCGCTGCGCGCCTTAACGGCATCAACGCAACGTTTATGAAACTCCTTTCGTTTATCCTGCTGGGCGTTTGCGTTGCCGTGGCAGGCAGCATCGGCGTAAGCCGCCTTGGACTGATCAACCATGAAACCCTCCTCCTCGACGTGGAAATGGATACGATCCTTGCGGTTGCCATTGGTGGAAACAACCTTGGCGGCGGTAAGTTCAAGATCAGTGGCAGTATCATAGGGGCTTACGTCATCCAGATGCTGACCATCACGCTCTATGCCATGAAGGTTTCGTCCACGGACGTAAAGGCCTACAAGGCAATCGTGATCATTCTGCTTGTCGTGATCGGATCTCCCGTGATCAAGGCAAAGTTTGCAAAGCTGACGGCGAAGAGCAAGTTCGGTCAGCCAAAACAACCTGCGAAAGGAGCGGACTGATCATGGACGAGAAGATGATAGAAAAATTAAAATCACAAAAGACCTATCGTAGGGAGCCCCTGACGGACACGCAGCTCCTTATGACGATCACGATCTGTATTTTCATGGCAATGTATGTTTTGGCCATGGTGTTCCTAAAGGGCGGTTTCCTGCATCCACAGCAGGTGTTTGACATGCTCAATGACAATGCAAGCCTGATCATTGTTTCCTGCGGCCTGACCATCGTCATGATCGGCGGCGGCATTGACATCAGCGTTGGCGCCGTGACCTCTCTTGTGGTCATGAGCTGCGTCATGTACCTCAATAATGGCGGGAACATTTTTGTGTCGATCCTTCTTGCACTCGGCATTGGTCTTGCGTTTGGTCTGGTGCAGGGGTTCCTGATCAGCTATCTGGAGATCCAGCCCTTCATCGTCACGCTGGCAGGAATGTTCTTCGCAAGAGGCATGACGACGATCCTTTCCGTGAACCCGCAGAAGGCGGCGCACGAAGGCTTTGCGAAGCTCCGTGAAGTGAAGATCGAGATCCCTTGGCTGGGATATTACGCAAAGAACGGCAATCTGGTGCCGGCCCGCATGGAGCTTGGCGTCGTGGTGGCCTTTGCATGTCTGATCGTGATCTTTATCCTGCTTGGTTTCATCCGCCTCGGTCGCAACTTCTATGCCATGGGCGGAAATCAGCAGAGCGCTCTGATGCTGGGCATCAACGTCAAGAAAACACGCTTTTTGAGCTATGTGATCAGCGGCGTTTTGAGTGGCATTTCCGGTTATGTGTTCATGATGCACACGGGCGCCGGCAATGCGACTAACGCAGCCGGCATGGAGATGAATGCAATTGCTTCCTCCATCATCGGCGGTACGCTTCTGACCGGCGGCGTGGGTAACGTGGCAGGAACCTTCTTTGGCACGCTGACCCTTACCACCATCAAGAAGATCGTGGTGTCAAGCGGTCTGAGGGAGCCCTGGTGGCAGAGCATCACCACGGGCGGAATGCTGTGCTTTTTCATTCTCCTGCAGAGCGTCGTGCTTGGGTATCGCGCCAAGAAGAAAAAAGCATAAGGGCTATTTATCACGACAAGAGAGCCACAACGGAGACGTTGCGGCTTTTTTGTTTTTGTGGTAAAATATGCTGGAAACGAAGTTTCCTGCACGTGAATTTGCGAAGCAAATTTGCGCTGAGCGGTCGAAAAAAACGAAAGCAAGTTATGGAAACAATTTTCTTGTTATGAAAAAATATATGAAACGATTTATGAATTTCATGAAGCTGATCCACATGCGCACGATCCTTCTGATCCTCGCGTTGTACTTTACCATGTGTTTCGTCTGCTTCATCGTGCTGAAGGTGAACGGTGAGAACACGCCGTTCTTCGACATTGTCGTGTTCAACCTCCTCGCGGTGATCGGCAACGATTACATGTACGTGGACAATGTTTGGACGAGGCTTGCCGGGATCTTCATCCTGGCGCTCGGCATGGTGGGGCTGTCCACCATCACCGGTTATGTTTCGTCGGCATTTGTCGCAAGAAGGTTGAACCTGGAGAGAGGGGTGAAGAAGATGCAGGGCATGAAGAATCACATTATCATCTGCGGATGGAAAAACGATATCAAGATCCTGATCCAAGGGATCCTTCGCAAGAACAAGGAGCTGAAGGTTTCGGACATCATTCTGGTGAGTAGCGTGGACGATTCCAAGACGGAGCCCCTTCGCGATGACAAAGAGCTGGCAGGCCTCAACATCCTGAAGGGCGATTACACGGAGGAGCAGACGCTCCTTAAGGCGAACGCGAAGGAGGCTTCCAAGGTGCTCATCATCGGCGAGAACCTGGAGAACCTGGATGAGGAGCTTGTGGACTCGCGTGTTTTCGTCGGTACGCTTTTGGTGCGCAAATTGAACCCGAAGTGCCACATCTGCGCGGAGATCAAGACGGAAAGATATAAAAACTATCTGGAGAGCCAAAACTGCGCGGAGGTCATCTACGTGGACGAGTACACGCGTTATATCTTAAGCACTTCCACGAATTACGGCGGCATGAGCAAGGTCATGAGTTCCTTCCTCGACAACGGCGACGGCGTGTCGGTGCAGATCGCGCCGATCAGCGACAAGTGGATCGGAAAGAAGTATGGCGAGCTCTTTGAGTGGTACAAGAAGGAGCAGAATATCCTCCTTTTGGGCGTCCTCGAGAACATGGGCGTGGAGCGTGAGCTGAAGCACCAGATCCTTTCGGAGGCGCAGAAATCCACCAATTACGGAGAGATCATCCAGAGGATAAAGTCCGTGAAATCCATGGAGACCAACTGTCCGCACCTGAACCCCGGCGATGATTACGTGCTCGACAAGAACATGGGCGCGATCATCCTTGGCGACGAGGTGTAACTGAAAACAGGCGCAGCTAGCAAAGCCACGCCGCAAAACAAGCACACCCTGGCAACCGGCGGCATGGCCGCAACATCAGGAGAACACCACATGGAATACGTAAAATACTTAAGGGCGTTCCCGCTTCTTTCGAAGATCGGGGATGAGGACCTAAAGGCCCTGGCAGGCCTTCTAAAAGAGCATAAAATCGCGGCCGGCGAGAACGTGATCACCGAGGGCGACGTGGGCGCGGAAATGTATATTCTCATCGAGGGCAGCGTAGATATAATAAAAACGACTGTTTTTGGCGATAAATTTGTTGTGGCCACTTTGAACGCGGATGACCACTGCGTTTTCGGCGAGATGGCCATGATCGACAATGACAAGCGTTCCGCGACGGTGCGCGCAAAGACGAACTGCAAAACGCTTTCCATCGATCACGCAAGCTTTGAGCGCTTTTGCGATGAAAGACCGCAAAGCGGCGTAGAGCTCCTTCGCCTTATCAGCATCAACCTGGTGCGGAACATTCGAACGGAGAACAACAATCTGCGGATGGTTTATCAGGCACTCATCGAAGAGATCGAGATGGGGTGACGTTCCAGCATTCGCAAGCATGACATAACACAGGATTGATCGGCAAAGAATGACATAACACAGAACCAATCAGCAAAAGGAGATGACGGCATGGCACACGTGGAAATGACCGACAAGGAAAAGGCACTTTTAGACCTCGCCTATACGGACGGGGAACGGATTTCGGAAGGCAAGCTTTTTGATTATCAGGAGAAGGCGCTCTCGGAGCTTCGCGCAATGACCTTTTACCTGAAGAAAAAATATCCCAATGAGGATCTGGAGATCATCTCGTTCCGTCCAGCTTCACAAAAGAGCGGCGCCGAGGCGCAGTTCATTCAGCCTGGCATTGACTCGACGGAATATCTTCTCAAATACGACAACGGCAATTACGTTGACAACTTCTACGACGTTCCGTTTGAGAGGGAATATGACGCCATCGTTGAGAAGCTCTTAAAGGAGGGCGGCATTGACGCGCGGGTTTACACCACGTTCCCGTTCCTCATCAGCGCTGACATCAAGTCCGGGCAGGAACTGATGGACCACAGGCCTTTCCTCGGCAGGACTTCCCAGCTTTATATCATCGTGGACGAGCTTCCGGATGATGAGCAGGCGGAGGCCGTGGCAGAAAAGGTGCAGGACATCTTTAACGAAAACAGCGTTTACGGCAGCGGCATGGTGTTCTTCCTGCTGAAGGATGCGGTTCCCGAGTGCAAGAGCGTGATCGAGCTCGATGCCTACGCAAGGAACAGAAAGAACCTTCGCAACATTGTGAGCGCGGCGTTCCGCTGCTTCCACGTGAAGTAAGCTTTGCCGCTTCCACGTGAAGCAAATCCTTGCTTTGCCTAAAGCAAAATTCTTTGAGGAGATCTGAGAAATTGGAAAAGAAATCGACGCTTTACAAGATGGATGAATTGCTCCTTTTGGAGCTTTTGACCTACCTTCCGGACGAGTCCCCCTTTGTTTCCGTGCTGAATGCGGATGACAAGACCGTCAGGGAGTACGTGAACGGCATTGACGTATCTCGTATCGATGACGATGCCGTATATAATTCCTGCATGGTAGGCTATGACTGGAAGAACATCGTCATGGCCCTTGAAAAGAATAAAAAGATCTTGGATGCATATATCGCCTTGCCGCATCTTGACACGGCTTACGGCGGTGGCGGCGGCATTTCCTGCGTGTTCCTGAATGAGAAGACGAAGGAGGCGGTGGTTGCCTTCCGCGGCACGGCCTCGAATGAGTGGGTGGACGATTTCGTCAGCGCAAACACGGTGGATTCCCTGCAGCAGATCAATGCACTGGAATGGTACAAGTCCGTGTACGAAAAGCTTGAGCTGGAAAACTACACCGTGACCGTGATCGGGCATTCCAAGGGCGGTAATAAGGCGAAGTACATCACCATTCTGAATGATACGCCTGCGCGCTGCGTGTCCTTTGACGGACAGGGTTTTTCGGATGAATTCATTGAGCATTACAAGCATAAGATCCTGCGTCGTCAGGAGCTCATCGAGAATCACAACATCGACTTTGATTACGTGAACATCTTGATGAACGACATCGGTAAGAAGACTTATTACATCGGCTATGATTACGGCAGATTTGGTTTTGCCGAGAGCCATGCGCCAAACACCTTCTTCGATTTTGGTGAAAACGGTGCGTACAAAATGCGCGTGAACCCCAACGGTCAGCGTCCGGAGATGCAGATCATGGATCAGTTCATCAACAGCATGATCCGTTCCGGCGTTTCACCGAAGGAGCAGGCGGAGACCAACCGTCTGATCGGTATTCTTGTGGAAAAGGCTTTTGCCATTGGCAAGGAAAACACGGTGGTCGAGTATATCAACCTGTTCTGCGACCTCGTGGGCGATCCGACCTACTCCGACAATACGGCGTATCTGCTCGCCTTCTGCATCAAGTATTCACGTCAGAACAAGGACTTTTTGAAGGCGCTGAAGGACATCCTTCTCAACTTCAAGATGGACGACATGGTGAAGATCGTCGACATGTTTGATGACCTTGTGAACTCAAGAAAGCTCGGCGCGATCATAGACTTGTCGAACTTCCTGATCACCCACGTAAACGGCGTGTTGGTAAAGCAGATCCAGCTGATCTGCAAGAAGAAGTACAGTATTGAGCTGACTGCGGATCAGGTACGCGGCGTTTTGCAGATTGTCTGCATGACGAAGGAAATGCTTAAGACCCTCGAGCTTGACATGGATGGCTCCGACATCGTCCTGACGGAGGAGGATGCCGCTCCCGAGGAGTTCGAGCTTCCTGAAAATCTCAACATCGTGGTGCTGGCGGGCGGTCTCTCCAACGAGAGAAACCTTTCGCTCAAGAGCGGCTACGTGGTGTCCAGCGTGCTTGCGGACAAGGGCCACAACGTGATCCTCCTCGATGCCTACATGGGCTATAACGAGGAAGAGGAGATCATTCCCAATGCCTTCGAGGATCCGGCGAAATATTCCCTCGAAATGACGGACATTCCGGATGACATTCCGGATCTGTGGGCCGTGCGCAAGAGAAGGAAGGATCAGTCGGGCGCATATTTTGGACCGAACGTGCTGCAGATCTGCCGTCAGGCGGACCTGGTGTTCATTGCGTTGCATGGCGCAAGCGGTGAGAACGGCAAGGTGCAGGCAACCTTTGACATGCTTGGCATCCAGTACACTGGTTGTGATTATTTCTCCTCCGCCATTTCTTCGAATAAGTCGGTGGCGAAGCAACTGCTGGAGGAGTCCGGCATTCCCGTGCCGAAGGGCTTCTGTGCCTTCAAGAACGAAAAGATCGGCGATCCCAAGGATTACGGCCTGTCCTATCCCGTGATCGTAAAGCCGAACAACGGCGGCATCGGCCTTGGCATATCCGTTGCCAATGACAAGAAGTCCTACGTAAAGGCTCTCACGGAGGCCTTCCGCTGGGAGAACGAGGTCATCGTGGAGGAATATGTCAAGGGTCATGAGTTTGCAGTTGGCTGTCTTGACGGCAAGGCGCTTCCCGTGATCGAGGTGCTTCCGCTTGAGACCCGCGACAAGAATGAGGGCATGTCGCTTCGCGGAGAACGCGTTCAAAAGTGCCCTGCGGAAATCCCGGAATATCTTTCCGACGAGTTCCAAAAGACCGCGGAGGAAGTTGTTTCGATCCTTGGCGTCAAGGCTTGCGGCAAGGTGGACATTATCCTCAAGGAGGATGAATCCTTTGTGGTTCTTGAGTGCGATTCCCTGCCTCAGCTCTATCAGGACGCACACCTTGTTCTGGAGGCAAATGCAGCCGGCATTGACTTCGTGGATCTTTGCGAAAAGATCATGGAGATGAGCCTTCGCAAGAAGAAATAAAAAAATTAGAGTTTTTGAAAGGTCGCCCGCAAGGCGACCTTTTTTTTCGTGCCATGTGGTAGGATGGTCTTACGAAGGAAGGAAACAGCAAACTTCCAAAAACACCGCCCCGCGAAAGGCAGGGGCCAACGAAAGCAACCCCTGGCGGGGAACACGAAAGGAGAACAAAGTTATGAAGAATCTTACCGAATTAGTTTTTATCTTGGACAGAAGCGGATCCATGAGTGGTCTTGAGAAGGACACCATCGGTGGCTTTAACGGAATGATCGAAAAGCAAAAGAAAGAGGACGGTGACATGCTGGTGTCCGCAGTGCTCTTTGACGATCGCACGGAAGTGCTTTACGACCGCGTTGACATTAAGGCAGTGAAGCCCATGACCGACAAGGAATACTATGTACGCGGCTGCACGGCTCTTCTCGATGCGGTGGGCGGTGCCATTGAGCACATTAAGGACGTTCGCAAGGAGGTGCCCAAGGAGGAGCGCCCCGAAAAGACCATCTTTATCATCACCACGGACGGCATGGAGAACGCCAGCAAAAAGTACACCTACGACAAGGTAAAGAGCCTGATCGAAAAGCGTAAGGCAAAGAATTGGGAGTTCATCTTCCTTGGCGCCAACATTGATGCGGCGAAGGAAGCCGGCAGAATGGGCATCGCGGCGAGCAGAGCCGTGAATTACAAGTGTGACGCAGTCGGCACGGCGCTGAACTTCTCCGTTCTCAACAAGGCAGTAGGCAAGATGAGAGCCTGCGAAGCGCCTGCCATGATGGCAAGTGTGTTTGAGGAAGAGGATTGCCTCGCGGAGATCCGTGAGGATTGCAAGGCACGCAGCTGATAACGTACGGTTCGCCTTGAAAGTGCCATGAAGTGATTTGCAAAAGTGCTTTGAAAGTGCCCTGTGGCAGTGCAGGAAGTGCCTTGAAAGAGCCCTGGGATTGCCCGGGGCTCTTCGCTTGAAATTTGCAGGAAAACGTGCTACCATGGTAGAGGATAATTTACCATGGAGGTAAACCATATGGCAGAGGATACCATGGAAATCGTGGCGACTGGAACAAGGATCCGCGAGGAGCTTTCCGCAAGGGGAATGCTGCAAAAAGAATTTGCACTGCGTATGGGTCTGACGGAGAAGCACGTCAGCAAATTGATCAACGGTGAGGTAATGCTCACGGCGGATGTTTCCGTGCGCCTTGAAACCGTGCTGGGCATCCCTGCAAGTGAATGGAATGCCATGGAGGCAAGGTATCGCGAGAGCCTTGTGCGCGAAAATACCTCCAAGGAAAGCAAGAGAGAAGCAGAATTGGCACAGGTTTTTCCCTATGCTGAGATGGCAAAGCTTGGCTGGGTCCCTGAGGCAAAGAGCCTTAATGAAAAGGTTCTTGCTTTACGGGACTTTTTTGGCGTGGTGGACCTGGAACTCATTGAGCAGGGCCAGCTTTGCAGCGCCGCCTGTCACGGCCTGTCGCTGGATCGTGAGGAAGATGCGACGGTGATCGCGTGGATGCAGGAAGCAAGACGCATGGCATGGCAGATCCCTTCGGAAGCCCTGAACGTCAAGGGCTATGAGGAATGGATCTATGTCATCCGCGAATGGACCAAGGAGCGTCCGGAGGTGTTCCTCCCCAAGCTCGATGAACTCCTTCGTGCCCATGGAGTCCTTTTTCTGGTGCTTCCAAGGCTTCGCGGTCTTGGCATCCCTTCCCTCGCTTTTCCCGTGGGCAATCGCATGGCCATCGCCATGACCGAAAAGCGCATGGATGACAATGAATTCTGGACGCGTCTTTTGCATGAGATGGGTCATATCATTTTGGAGCATGTCTGTCTCAAGGATGGCACCAATGATCAGGATGAGCGCGACGCCAACGTTTGGGCGAGGAACGTGCTCCTTTCCAGATCAGATTATGATGCCTTCAAGGAAAGCGCGATCTTCACGGAAAAAAGTGTCTGCGATTTTGCAAACATGCTGGGTATCGCACCCGGCGTTTTGGTGGGCAGACTGCAGCGTGACGGCCTGATCGGAGTCGCCGCCCTCAACCGTCTCAAACGAGGATATACGTTGCACAGTAATGGGTAAAAATGATATAATATGATAACTAGGGTACCAAAGTCAAAAGCGAGTCGTGCTTGCACGAACGAGATTTTGACCTTGGGACCCGCCCAAACATGAGGCAGTAGCGAAATGCGTACAAGCATTTCAGCGGATGCCGAATGGTTGGGAGGATTGCGAGAGTTGCAAAGCAACGGAGCAATCCGTGGAATCAAAATAACCCGGAGGAAAAGGAAAATGAGTGACTTTGGCTTTACTGATCTGTCAGCGTTCGGCAATGTTGGAAATTACACCTTGGAGGAGATCGAGGCGGCGCAGAAGCTGAAAAAGAAAAACGGCGGAACCCTGATGGAGAACCTGACGAAGGTTTCGGGCAAGACTGGTCCGAAGACCATGGATTTTGACAGCCTGACCAATGCCGCAAACGCTGCAACGGCGCAGCTCGAGGCAATGCTGAAGTCTGCAAGGGAGCGTTCCCAGAACTCCGCAAAGAAAATAGATGACGTGACTTCGCTCAATGATCAGCTCATCAAGAATCAGGAAGCGTTGAATCAAGAGATCGCAAGCCTTTCCAAGAACCTGAAGGATGATTTCGGGATCGGTGCGGCTGCTCAGAGCACGAGTGCACTGGACCGCATGGAGACTGCCGCAGCGCCTGAGCAGGCGGAAGCCAGCAGGGAGGAGATCCTTGAAAAGTTCAACGGCCTGGGAGATGAGATCCAGAAGACCGTCTTTGGTCAGGAAGAATTTGTGAAAAAGCTTGTGATCGCATTCAAGCGTCCCTTCGTAATGCCTCCCAAGGAGCCCAGGGCGCTCAACTGCGTGTTCCTTTCCGGTAAGGACGATACCGGTAAGCATTACGCTCTGTTTGCGGCGGCAAAGGAGCTGGCAAACCGCGGCGTATTCAAGAATTCCGACGTGCGCGTGATGGATCTTGGCATTTACACCGACGCATCGATGGAGAAGCTTTTCCTGCAGGATATGTATGCGGCCCTGTCGAGCAATTCCAAGGTGCTGCTTTTCGAAAACTTTGACGTATGTCATCCTTCGTTCCTGACCCATGTGGCATCTCTCGTGATCGACGGTCAGCTTCGTCTGTCCGAGCGTTACGTAATGCAGAAGGGTCAGCTGGTGAACGTTCAGAATTCCCTTGCTTCCGAGGTGGTGAGCACCTTTACGGCTTCCGGAAAGTACCTGATCTTCGTGACGGAGAAGTCCATCGACAAGGTGGCAGGCATCATGGGTGCGCCGTTTATCAATGCGCTGGGCGACGTTTGCGTGACTGCAAAGCTCGAGGATGATGCCATCCGCAAGATTGCTGAGGGTGAGCTTGCAGAGCTGAAGGAAAAGGCGAAGGAGCGTTGCTTCTTCAACGTTGAGGTTTCCGAGGACTTCCTGGATTACAGCGTTTCGAAGTCTGAAAAGCAGGCAGGCCTTAAGGGCGTTCGCGATTTCTATGACTGCGTGCTGCAGGCCCTTGCGCAGGCAAAGCTGGAGGGTGACTATCCCAAGGATGCGCAGATGAACCTCTGCCTCGAGGATGGCAAGGTGATGGCAAAGTACGGCGAGGAGCTGATCGACCTGTCCGCACTGCTTCCGGAAGGATATCGCGGCGAGATCGATGAGATCCGCAAGGAGATGGATGCCATCGTCGGCCTTGCAAAGGTGAAGGAATATATCTTCGGTCTGGAAGAATATTATAAAGTGCAAAAGAGAAGGTCGGAAGAGGGCCTGAAGGTCAGCGAGCTGTCCAAGCACATGATCTTCACGGGCAATCCCGGTACCGGTAAGACCACGATCGCACGTATCATCAGTAAGTACTTAAAGTCCATCGGCGTACTCACCGGCGGTCAGCTGGTTGAGGTTTCAAGAGCTGACCTTGTAGGCCGTTACGTGGGTCACACGGCGCCTCTGACCAATAAGGTGATCGCTTCTGCCATCGGCGGCGTTCTGTTCATCGACGAGGCTTACAGCCTGTACCGCGGCCGTGACGACAACTTCGGTCTTGAGGCCATTGACACGCTGGTAAAGGGCATTGAGGACAATCGTGACAACCTGATCGTGATCCTGGCAGGCTACTCTAAGGAGATGGAGCAGTTCCTGACTTCCAACTCAGGTCTGAAGAGCCGTTTCCCGAACGTGATCCATTTCCCGGATTACACGGGCGAAGAGCTTCTTCTCATAGCGAAGTCCATTGCGAAATCGAAGGGATATACCATCGATGAGGGCGCGGAGCCTGCACTCCTTGCATATTTCAACGCCGTACAGGGCGTGCGCGCTGCAGACGCGGGCAATGGCCGTCTTGCAAGAAACAAGATCGAGGATGCGATCCTGAATCAGTCCAGACGCCTTGTGGCAGAGCCCGACGCAGAGCTTTCCGCGCTGCTTTCACAGGACTTTGACTTGAACGACGTCATGAGCGGAGAGAAGTAAAATTTCGGATTGGAGCTTAGAAAGTAAGATGTGTAAGAAATTCTTAAAAGCCGCGCTGGCAGTGCTGGCGACGTGCCTTATGCTTGGCGGCTGTTCGGATAACACAACGGATCCCACCTCCGGATTTATAGAGGGTGAAGCGGAGATCCAAAGAAGCATCGAGGCTTCCAGGGCGGCCGAACAAACCGCATCGCAGGAGAGCACCTCGCTGGAGAGCACCTCGCTGGAAGAAACAAGCGTTGACGAGGACGCGGAGTTTCTTTTCGATTACGTAAACGGCTGGGAATTCTGCTTTTGCAGCGGCGCCGGCGCATGGGACACCACCTTGCGGGTGAATAAGGACGGGAGCTTCGAAGGAGTTTTCCACGACAGTGACATGGGCGACAGCGGAGAGGGCTATCCAAACGGCACCTTCTACTACAGCAAGTTCACCGGAAAGTTTACTGACGTGGAAAAGGTGTCGAAATATGTATATGAGGCGACGGTCACCGACCTGACCTATGAGAATACGCCGGATGAGAAGGAGATCATAGACGAAATGTTGTATGTCTACTCCGCCGCTTACGGCATCGCCGACACCGAAAAGGTGCAGTTTTACCTGCCTGGCGCGCAGACGGACGAGCTTCCGGAAGGCTACATGGAGTGGATCAGAATGTTGCATTTCTACGCCTACGTAGGTTCGGAGTTTTACAGGGACATACCTGAGGAACTTCCCTTCTGCGGGCTCTATAACATAGACGGCGAGGATGGGTTTTACTCTTACAATAATTCCGGGATCAATCGGGTTTACCTGACCAACAAGGCCGCATTCCCGGGACTTCGGAACACGCGTCTGGACCTAAATGATGATGGCACTTATTACTGCGTCGACAAGGATGAGGCGGGAGCATATTCCGTGATCAACATGTGCTTCAAGCCTCAGAAGAACCTGAATGCATACAGCGATACGGAAGAATTCGTGAACCACTGCATCTACAATCTGATGGAGGGTGCGACCTTCGACGACGTGTACTATCTGGACTATAGCTACCGCGATTCCACGCCGGACATGATCTACTTAAACGGCGAGACCACCTTTATGGCGGGCTGGAGGGACGGCACTGACGAGAACTCGCGTTACTATGTCGGAAGAATGATGCTGGACGGAGATTTTGCGTATGTATATGCTTACTCTGCCAGCCATGACGACGCACTGATGCACGGCGAAGCAGGATCGTTTTTCCTTTCCTCGCTGACCCGCACCGCTGATCCCGGCAAGATCTCTTGCGCAAACACTGAAAAGTTGGCGCACAAGATCACGGGCATTGTCATTGCCAACGGCGCAGATCCCACCTCGCTTCTTGTGGACGAGGTGAAATGGGTGACGTGGGGCGACAAGGAAATGATGGAAAAGTACGGCCTCACGGACGAGGACATGACGGATGATTATGCCATCGTTGAGGACGACGGAAATTATAAGGTTTATCAGATGAGCGAGCGTTGCCCGATCTACGTGCAGTTCCCGGAGGAGGGGCCGTTCCGTGAGTTTCAGACCAAGGCGGGCTTCCGCCAAAAGCTTTCGGGCAGGACCTACGGCTACCTGATGGAGCTTTACTTAGACGAGAACAATGTCATCACCTATGCATATGAGCCTTACACGCCTTAAGGAGGTAGGAACATGAAAAACAAGCATAAGTTTATCATCACGCTGAACGCACCGGTGGTTTTGGTGTTCGTATTCATCTGCTTTATCGTGACGCTGATCGGCGTGCTCACGAAGGGAAAGTCGACGGAGCTGCTCTTTATGACCTATCATTCGTCGCTCTTAAATCCCTTGACTTACTTACGTTTCTTCACGCACGTGTTTGGTCATTCCGGATGGGAGCACTTTATCAACAATGCAATGTATTTGTTGATCTTAGGCCCTATGCTTGAGGAAAAGCACGGCTCGGCAACGCTTGCGGAGATCATCGCGATCACTGCCGTGATCACGGGCATTCTCTCGTATATCTTCTTCCCGACCGTTGCACTTTGCGGCGCATCCGGCGTCGTGTTCGCGTTCATCATCCTTGCATCCTTTACGGGCTTTAAGGAGGGCGAGATCCCGCTGACGTTCATTCTGGTAGCCATTCTTTATATCGGCGGTCAGATGATCCAGGGTCTCACCGTCAGAGACAACATCTCGCAGATGGGCCATATCATTGGCGGTCTCGTGGGTGCCGCAGTTGGATTCCTGTTGAACAGGAAGAAGTAATAAAGCAAAAAATCTTGGCGAAAATCTTGGAGAATAAACTAGGGGGATCTGATCAGGGGTTACGAATAGTCACAAAATGGAACGAATCGTCTTCGCGTCAAAGGAGGGCATATTATGGACAGACAGGAAGAAAGGGCAAAAGCCAACACCAGGTCAGAAAACAATGAGATGACATGGATCATACTTCTGATCCTTTACGGATTTGCGCTTAACCTGATATGCAACAAGGTTGTAACCTTTTTGGGGCTTCCGCTTTACATGGACACGGTTGGAACGATCGCCGTCTCAAGTCTTGGCGGAGCGCTCCCAGGTTGCTTTGTGGCCCTCTTTACGAACGTGATCCGAGGCTTTGGTAAGCAGGATGCCATTTACTATGGCGTGCTCAACGTGCTGATCGCAGTGGTCACGGCCTTTTGGACGCAAAACAGAAAGCGCCGGAAAAAGGCGGGATACCTTGCCTTGTTCGCATTGATCCTTTCTTTGATCGGCGGTTGCATTGGTGCCATCCAGACTTGGGCGTTCTATGGTTTTTCCATGGACGGCTCCGACGGATTCCTCATTCGTTTCTTCTACGAAAACGTTGGCTGGTCGAAGTTTGCGTCACAGTTCACTGCGTCCTGGCTCCTTGACTTTGTGGACAAGGCCCTTTCCGTTTTGATCTGTGTTTTGATCCTGCATTACATGCCGGATGAAGCGAGAAGGAAGCTTCGCTTTACCAGCTGGCGCCAGAAGGCGTTGACGCCGGAAGAATATGCTACCGTCCGCAGCATGAAGGTCCGTACGCTATCGCTTGGAACAAAGATCATCACGATTTTGATGGTGGGCTTTGTCACCATAGCAGTTGTGGTTACCAGCATCAGTCTTGTGCTCTTCCGCAATTTCTCGAAGAAGCAGCATGCCATGCTCACCAAGGGCGTTGTGCAGATGGCTGCCAAGGAGATTGACGGCGACAGGGTGGAAGAGTTCCTGACCAAAGGTGAGGCGGCGGAAGGATATGCTGAGACCAAAGAGCTCCTGACCGAGATCCGCGACACTTATCCGGACGTGGAATATGTTTATGTTTACAAGATCATGCCGGACGGCTGTCACGTGGTCTTCGACCTTGACACGGAGGAGGTCCCGGGTGAAGCACCAGGCACCGTAGTCGAGTTTGATGAGGCCTTCATTCCTTACTTGGACACGCTCCTTGCCGGTGGCAGGATCGACACCATCGTCTCGGACGACAAGTACGGCTGGCTCCTTACGGAATATGAACCCGTCTACGATTCCACGGGAAAGTGCGTATGCTATGTAGCCGCCGACGTTTCCATGAACGACATCCGTGTTTATGAATATGATTTTTTTGTGAAGCTTGCATCTCTGTTCCTTGGCTTCTTTGCATTGCTTCTTGCGATCGGCCTTTGGCTTTCGCATTATCATTTGGTTTACCCGCTCAACACGATCTCTCATGCGGCCAGCGCGTTTGCATATAACAGCGAAGAGGCGCGTTCACAGAACGTAGAGCAGATCCGCGAGCTGAACATCCACACGGGCGATGAGCTTGAGAATTTGTACAATGCCTTCGTTAAGACGACGGAGGACAGTGAACATTACTTTTCGCAGATGCAGCAAAAGACGCAAATGCTTTCCATGCTGCAGAGCGGCCTGATCATGATGCTTGCGGACATCGTGGAGAACCGCGATCAGTCCACGGGCGATCACATCCGAAAGACGGCGGCATATACCAAGGTCATCCTGGAGAAGATGCGCGAGATGGGCTATCACAAAGATTTGCTGACGGACACTTACATTTCTCACGTCGTGAAGTCCGCGCCGCTCCATGACATCGGCAAGATCCAGATTCCCGATGCCATTTTGAACAAGCCCGGGAAGCTGACGGATGAAGAATTCGAGATCATGAAGAAGCATACGGTTGCCGGTAAGACCATCATCGAGCAGACGATCTCCACCATGCCGGAAGCAGATTATCTGCAGGAGGCCATGAACCTGACCACGTATCATCACGAGAAGTGGAATGGGAAGGGATATCCTTACGGACTTGCGGGAGAGAACATCCCGCTGTCTGCAAGAGTCATGGCCGTGGCGGACGTGTTCGACGCGCTGGTGTCGAGGCGTTGCTACAAGGAGCCGTTCTCCTTCGAGAAGGCCATGGAGATCATACAGAAGGATGCCGGAACGCATTTCGATCCCGACGTGGTGAAGGCGTTTTTGGAGTCGCAGGATCAGGTGCGCGCCATTGCGGAGCGCTTTGAGACCGTAAGCGGCAAGGATATGTTCGATTCGATCGCGTAAGACGTAAGATAGGTTACGAAAGGATTTACAAAAGTGTTAAAGAAGTACTCGTGGTATTATTTGCTGCAGATTCCCGTGTGGATCTTTCTATATGCGATCGTCGTGGAGCTTGGCCTGATCGTGGACGCATTGCTCTTTGGCGGCGCGGCGGCGGAGGGAGAAAAAAGGATCCCGTATCTTGGCCTTGCCATCTTCGTGCTTGCCACCATTGGCCTGATCGTCACGTGCATTCTTTCCATCGTGAAATTTGTTCGCACGTGGATGCATAATGCCAAGAAAAAGAAGGCGGCGAGGGAGGCACAGGCGACTGCCACGCAAGAAAGCACCGCAGTGAAAGTGAATAATTGACGTAAGGCAAATAAAAAGCCATGCAGTGTTCTCAACGGGGAGATGTCTGCATGGCTTGTTTAATTATTTGCGGTTGTTTGTTTCTGGCTGGTGTTTCCGTTTGCTTGCAATCAGCACTCGCATCCGAGGATGATGCCGCCCTGCTCGGCGTAATAGCCACAGAGGGCTCTGGCCGGCACGATCTGAAGATCGATCTCGCCGTAGATCTCGCGGATCTTTTCTGCGATCGTTTTGGCGAGGGGAAGGTTTTCCACGTGGCAGATGCGGATCTTTCCGCCATGATAGCCACATTCCTTGATCTCTTTGATGAGGCGCTCAAGCACGCTCTTGTCACCGCGGCACTTTGCGATGGGATCGATGGTGCCGGCAGCACTTGCCGTACCGAGAATGCGGATGCCCATAATGCCGATGGCGGAGGCGATCAGTTTGTTCACTCTGCCGTTCACTGCAAGGTTGTGCAGGGACTGTAATGCAAAGAAAAGGCGTAGGCTCTTTTGATATTCCACGATCTGCGTTGCCACTTCTTCAAAGGACTTGCCAGCTTCTTTCCACTCTGCGATCTTTTCGATGAGAAGAACAAGCCCGGGGCCGGTGGAAAGAGAGTCTACCACGCAGATTTTCTTTTCGGGATGCTCCGCAAGGAATTGATCCACTGCGAGGCAGGCGCTTGCATAGGTGCCGGAAAGACCGCTGGTGATGGTCACGACGTAAATCTCGTCTGCGCCGTCAAAAGCATCCGTCCAGGCCACGGTGGAGGGGCATGCCGTATAGGAGCGGCCGTGATAGGTTGAAAGGTAATGAAGGGCACCCGTTACGTCCAGATTGGTGTCGTCAACAAAAGTGGCCTCATCCGTGGAGAGGCTCAGCGGAACGGTTTCAAAGGGAGCGGAAGGGAAATCCTTCAGGTCACAGGAAGAATCAGCTACAATCTTATACATGGTTACTCCTCGATTTTGTTATTACATAGTATTGTATACCACGTGACATTGTTTTTCAAGTTATATTGTAATATAAGTTCAAGAGTGCTACAATAGACAAAAAGGCCGTTTTTGTCTATTTTGAAGTCAAAAATCTGAAAAATTACACAATTTCAGAGAGAAAAGAGGTAAAATCATGATCATTAGCACAAGCATGAATACCAAGACAAAATTCACAAGGACCTGCATCGGCGAGGCAATCCTTGCTCTTTTGCAGGATACGGATTTCACGAAGCTGAAGGTCTCAGATATCGTAAAGAAGGCAGGCGTTGCGAGGGCGAGTTTTTACAAGTATTATGATTCTCCTTATGCGGCGCTTACGGACTATCTGCAGATCATCATTTCCGAGTATGTGGAGGACAATCAGGGAACGCAGAAAAGGGATACCTACATGGAGCGAGATCATATTCTGTATTCGCTGGAGTTCTTTGATCAGTATCGCGAGCTCTTTTTGACCTTGGCGGAGCACGGCCTTCACGGGATCATGCTTGAGGGTGTGAACCAGTTCATGGAAGAGAACGTTAAGACCACGAAGAAGATCTCTGTCTATGAATTATATTCCTACGCCGGCGGTCTTCTGAACACGTTCCTTAAGTGGGAACAGGAGGGGAAGAAGGACAGCGCCGAGGACGTGGCGGACATGCTCTATGACCTTTATTCCCATTCGATGAGAAAAGACGCTTAGGAGGATGACATGGGTTTTGAAGATGAAGTGCGCGCATTGATCGAGAAAGGGCCCGGGGAGCTTGCGGACCCTGCATGGCGGTTTGACGCGTTTGAAAACGGTAAGGTGCTTCATGGAAAGCGCAAGAACCATTTGCCCGCCATGGGGTGGAACAGCTGGAATGCCTTTGGCAGCGGCAACACGGAGAAGTTGACGAAGGCCATGGCGGACAAGCTGGTGGAGCTGGGACTGGACAAGCTCGGCTATGTTTACGTGGTATTGGATGACGGTTGCTATCAGCCGTTCCGTAAGGACGGAAGGATCCAGAATGAGGAAGTGAAATTTCCTTCAGGATTCCGTGCGCTTGCGGATTACTTGCATGATAAAGGCCTAAAGTTTGGCATGTACAATGACATCGGAACGAACCTTTGTGCCGGCGCGGCCGTGGGTACCTGCGGCCATGAGAAGGTGGATGCGCAGTGCTATGCCGAGTGGGGCGTGGACTTCCTCAAGGTGGACAATTGCTATTATCTTTGGGACAACGCAACCTTTTCCGATGCGGCAAACGCAAGGTATGTTTATGCGCCGAACGTAAAGGGCATAAGGCTCTCCAAGGGTGCTTTTAGCGTGGAGCTTTCTGCGGTGAAGGATGGCATTCTTTGGGGCGAGCGCGCAGAGAAGAAGGACACTTACGTGACCTGCCTTGGCACCTTTGACGGCACGGGACCTTTTGCGTCACCGGTGGGCGCGCGCAGCGGCGAGCTTCGCTTTGCGGTAAATGTGCCTGAGGCTGGAGAATATGACCTTTCGGTGGAATATGCTACCGGAAAGGAAGAGGGCGTTGGCGCATGGCTTCAGGTGGCCGTGGGCGAGATCGGAAGTGCGGAGCTTTCCTTTGACGGATTTGTGCCCGAGACGGAAAGCCCTGAGAGCTTTGCTTTTTCGGCACCGATCAGGGTAAGTCTGAAGGCTGGTGAAAACCTGATCCGCATTATGAATCACAGACGCCAGGAAAACACGCTTCATTCCTATGCGGCAATGCTGGAGGGGTTAAACCTTGCGGCGCCGGAGCGTGACGTGATCCTTTCCATCTGCGAGTGGGGCAAGACGCATCCGCAGAACTGGGGCTATAAGGTCGGCGATTCCTGGAGGATTTTGAATGACATTACGTTCCAGGTGGGTTCGGACGGCGATGCCGGTCGGGCTTCTTGGGTTTCGGATTATACGACGGGCGTGACGGCGCAGTACGACAAGGCCGTGATCATGGATGAGTTCGCGGGGCTTGACAAGGGCTGGAACGATCCCGACATGATGATGATCGGCATGAATGGTCTGACGGAAGTGATGAACAAGACGCACTTTACCATGTGGTCCATGATGAATTCGCCGCTGATGCTGGGCATGGACCTTCGCAACATGGAAAAGGGCGACGCGCTTTATAACATCGTTTCGAACAAGGCCGTGATCGCTCTGAATCAGGACGCTCTTGGCGTGCAGGCGAAGCGTGTTTACGCGTCGAAGATGACGGATGCATACGGCAAGGAGGGCACACGGCCTGACAAGACCTACATTCGTGACAATGACCGCGTGGACATTCTTGCTAAGCCTCTTGCGGACGGGAGCGTTGCGCTTTCCTTCATCAACTTAAGCCAGGAAGAAAAGGCGGAAGGATATGGAGTCGACAAGGCGACGATCCTGGAATATATCGGCGACAAGATGGTTCGCAGGGATGCCTTTGAGAAGGCAAGTTCCTACGAAGTGACCGATCTTTGGACCGGAGAGAGCGCTCGGAACGAGAGTGGTAAGTTTGAAGTGAAGGCGCTTGCGGCATGCGACAATGTGACCGTCAAGGTGACCCCCTATGCATGAGGCCATCACGATAGGTGAATTTGTCGGACTTTTGTGGGAAGGGCTTACGCAGGGCCATCCTCGATCGGCAATGCTTTGGGCCAAGCAAGGCCAGGTGGGTGGCGAGACAGCAACGGACAAGCCGGCGCCGGGATTGGATGCACCGACAAGGGCAGCAGGGGATTTGGAGCTGCTTGAGATGGCTCGACTTCACGGTTGGGCGGAGCCGCAGGACGTAATGCTTGCAGGCGAGGTGCTCCGCAGAAATGATGCGGCAAGGCTCATCCACGAGTTCCTAAAATGCGAGCTTGGAGAGGCAGACGAGGAAAACTGGAACGCCGCCAAAAGCCTCGCAGATCTTTATGATTGTCATGCCTGCGTCCACCATGTGGCGCAGGCTTTTTGCAAAGGCATCATGACTGCTAAGGGACAAGCCTTTGGAATACGAGAGGGACAGGTCGTTGGCATGTCCAAGGGACAGGCCTTTGGCATGCGTGAGCCCGTGACTTATGAAGAGGCAAGAGAGGTCGCAGAGCGCGTATTTCATAAGGAATTGCGGCATGTTCCTGGGCCCCCCCAAGCTGGCCAGCAGGATTCTTCAAACCTTGACGACCGAGAATTGCAAGCAGAAAATGTGTCCGCCGGAAGTGCCGAGAACGCGACGCAAAATGCAGAGGCGCTCCCCCGCAGGCTTACTGAACAGGAGGCTGCGGAGTTCCTTGCGGAGCACCCAGATACCTTGCTTGTAGACGTACGTACGCGCGGAGAGTTTGACGCAGGCCACCCGGACGGTGCCGTGAACATACCGCTCTTAAAACTCCTTGAGGCGCCGCAAACTTTACTAGATAAGTGCGATGTGGCGCAATCCCTTTTGGACAAAGGCGATGTACCCATCCTTCTTACTTGCGACGCAGGCTATCGCGCCGAGATCGCAGCAACAAAACTCTTTGAAATGGGACACAGATACGTCTCCTACTACGGATTTGATGCATGATTCTCATCTTTTTTGCATGCCAAGTCTTGTGGGAGACGCTTTTTTTTGATATACTTATTTTTTAGGATTGCGAAGCAATGAGGCAATCCTGAATGGAAAATGTGACAAAACTTGGAAAAAAGAGAGCAGGGTGATCGAAGTGAGTGAACAAACATGGGAACAAAACGTCAGGAAATGCGTGCCCTACGTGGCAGGAGAGCAGCCTGAAAAACAAAGAATGATCAAGCTGAACACAAACGAATGTCCGTACCCTCCGGCGCCGGGCGTAAAGAAGGCTGAGGCAGAGATGAACCTCGGGAACCTTCGCCTTTACCCGGATCAGAACGTGACCTCGCTGGTGAATGCTTTGGCGGAATATTATCACGTAAGCCCCAAGCAGGTCTTTGTGGGCGTGGGTTCGGATGACGTTCTGGCGACTTCGTTTTTGACCTTCTTTAACAGCGACAAGCCCATTCTTTTCCCGGACGTGACCTATTCGTTTTACGACGTTTGGGCGAACCTTTATCGCATTCCGTTCAAGACCTGCCCTTTGGATGACGACTGGCGCATCAACCCCGAGGATTACAAGCAGCCAAACGGCGGCGTGATCTTCCCGAATCCCAATGCACCGACGGGCGTGTTTGAGCCCCTTACGAAGGTGGAGGAAATCATCAAGGCAAACCGCGACGTGGTTGTGATCGTGGATGAGGCATACGTTGATTTTGGCGGCGAGAGTGCACTTCCCCTGGTGGAGAAATATGACAACCTCCTGGTGGTGCAGACCTTCTCCAAGTCCCGTTCCATGGCCGGCCTTCGCATCGGTTTTTGCATCGGCAGCGAGAAGCTGATCAAGTACTTGAACGACGTAAAGTTCTCCATCAATTCCTACACCATGAACCGCCCCGCACTGGCGCTCGGCGTGGAAGCGGTGAAGGATGATGCATATTTCAAGATGGTGACGGGCAAGATCATCGCAACCCGTGAGCGAGTAAAGAAAGAGCTTGCAAAGCTGGGATTCACCTTCCCGGATTCCAAGACGAATTTCCTTTTTGCTTCGCACAAGACCGTTCCTGCAAAGGAGATTTTTGAAGCCCTTCGCGAAAAGGACATTTACGTGCGTCACTGGAACAAGCCGAGGATCGACAATTCCCTTCGCATCACCATTGGCACCGACGAGGAAATGGACGTGCTCATCGCCTTCCTGAAAGAATATCTGGCGAACAAATAAACTAGATTGGAGTTACTTTTATGTCTGAAACGTTATTGCATTATGTCATCGTGTTTTTCATCTCCATGGTGCCGCTCATCGAGCTTCGCGTGGCCGTGCCCATGGCAATCAATCTGTATCACCTTCCGGTGCTGACGTCTTACGTTGTCTGCATCATCGGCAACATGCTTCCCGTGCCCGTGATCTTTTTCTTCGCGAGAAAGGTGCTTGAGTGGGGGAAGGACAAGAAGGTGATCGGAAAGTTCTTTACCTTCTGTCTCGAGAAGGGTCACAAGGGTGGTGCAAAGCTTCAGGAAAAGACGGGCAGGGGCCTGTACGTGGCACTGTTCTTGTTCGTGGGCATTCCGATCCCTGGAACGGGTGCATGGACGGGAACGCTTGCGGCGAGCCTGCTTGACATGGACTTCAAAAAAAGCGTCGTGGCCGTGATGCTTGGCGTGGTCCTGGCCGGACTCATCATGGGCGCAGGCGTGACAAGCATTGTGGAGCTGATCAAACAGATCATTTAATTTCGGCTCGGGAGGATGTGCATGGCGGAAGCATATACTGATTTTGCGGATGTCTACGATGAACTTATGGATGACGTGCCCTACGAGGCGTGGAAGGATCGCATCGCTTGGCTCATTCAGGAATATGGCGTCTCCCAAAGGGTCTCAGGGGAAGAAAAAACGCTGGAAAGCCTTGAGGACGCACTTGCGTCGGAGCGTGACCTCATCGTGGACCTTGGGTGCGGCACGGGCACGCTGACGGAGCTTCTTGCCAAGGATGGGTTTGACTGCATTGGCGTGGACAATTCCGAGGCGATGCTGGCTAAGGCCATGGAGAAGAAGGAAGAGAGCGGGAGCGAGATCTTGTACCTTCTGCAGGACATGCGGGAACTTTCGCTGTACAGCACCGTCGGAACGGTGGTCAGCGTCTGCGATTCGCTGAATTACCTGCTCGAGGAAGAGGAGCTTTTGCAGGTCTTTTCGCTGGTGAACAATTACCTTTATCCGCGGGGCTTATTTATCTTTGATTTCAACACGGACTATAAATATCGCGAGGTCATCGGCGATGCCGTGATCGCGGAAAATCGCGAGGACTGCAGTTTTATCTGGGAGAATTTCTATGATCCCGAAGAAGGGATCAATGAGTATGATCTGACCATGTTTCTTAAGCGAGAGGGCGAGCTTTTCGAGCGCGTGTCGGAGACCCATTTTCAAAGGGGCTATGAAGCTGCACGGATTGAGGAACTTTTGAAGAAGGCAGGTTTAGAGGTGGTGCTCCTTCGGGATGCGGACACGGACGGAGAGGTCACGGAAACCACGGAGCGCGTATATGCCGTGGCAAGGGAGTGCCAAAAGGAGCCCCAAGGCTTGTAAGAGGAGAAATAGTAAAATGGCTGATTATTTTGTCAGGGCAACGGCGGGCGACGCACAGATCCGCGCCTTTGCCTGCACGACGAGAGATACGGTGGAGGCCGCACGGGCGGCGCATAATTCCAGCCCCGTGATGACGGCTGCCCTGGGAAGACTTCTTTCCGCGGGCGTCATGATGGGCTCCATGTTAAAGGGTGGCAAGGACCTTCTGACCTTGCAGATCAAGGGCGACGGACCTGCGCACGGACTGACCGTGACGGCGGATTCCATGGGCCACGTGAAGGGCTATCCCATCGTTCCCGGCGTGATCATTCCCGCAAAGCCAAGCGGTAAGCTGGATGTTTCCGGCGCCATCGGCTGCGGCACGCTGACGGTCATTAAGGACATGGGCTTAAAGGAGCCTTACTCTGGTCAGGTGCAGCTGCAGACAGGTGAGATCGCGGAGGACCTGACATATTATTTCGCCGCTTCCGAGCAGGTGCCTTCCTGCGTGGGGCTTGGCGTTCTGATGGAGAAGAACAATACCGTGAAGCAGGCGGGGGGCTTTATCGTGCAGCTTATGCCCTTTGCCAGCGAGGAAGTGATCTCGAAGCTCGAAGAGAATCTGAAGAACCTAAAGCCCGTGACGACGATGCTCGACGAAGGCAAAACGCCGGAAGAGCTTCTTCAGATCGTGTTAGACGGTATGGATGTCTGCGTGCTTGACACTGGGGCGTGTTCCTTCCGTTGTGACTGTAGCAGGCAGCGCGTGGAAAGGGCCTTGATCAGCATTGGAAGGACGGAGCTTCAGGACATGATCGACGACGGCAAGGAAATCGAAACATCCTGTCAGTTCTGTGGAAAGCAGTACAGGTTTTCAGTGGAGGAATTAAAAACCCTGTATGCTAAGGCGACAAGGGATTAAGACTTCATGTTTACATTGACAAAAAGGTTGTAAAAAGGCTATAATTTCAGTATCGGGGCTAGTTTTGTAAAACTAGAAAAAACGGAAGTGGAGGGTTAGACATGAGAAATCTATCGCAGGAAGATCTTGTGACAATGGTACAGGAGGAGGACGTCGAGTTTATCCGTCTGCAGTTTACGGATATGCTGGGAGACCTTAAGAACATGGCAGTGACTGCCAGCCAGCTTAGCAAGGTCCTGAAAAATGAGTGCAAATTTGACGGTTCGGCCATTACCGGTTATGTCAGTGCAACGGAGCCGGATCTGTATTTACATCCCATCGTGGGAACCTTTGAGACATTCCCTTGGAGACCTCAGCAGGGCAAGGTGGCAAGAATGATCTGTGACGTGTATCGTCAGGACGGTGAGCCTTTTGAAGGCGATCCCAGAAATGTTCTTCGCCGTGCAACGGATAACATGAGGGACATGGGCTATGGCGTTGAAGTTGGCCCTGAGTGCGAATTCTTCCTGTTCAACACGGATGACGACACGATGCCTACCACGAAGACCAGTGAGAAGGCAGGCTTCTTTGACGTAGGACCTTTGGACACCGGCGAGAATGCAAGACGTGACATCGTTCTTGCACTGGAGGACATGGGCTTTGTGGCAGAGAGTTCTCATCACGAGAAGGCTCCCGCGCAGCACGAGATCAGCTTCCGTTATGACGATCCGCTGAACACTGCTGACAACATCATGACCTTTAAGCTTGCGGTACGCACCATCGCCCGCAGACATGGTCTGCATGCGACGTTCATGCCCAAGCCCAAGGAGGACGTGGTTGGTTCCGGCATGCGCCTTAGCATCAACCTGACCAAGGACGGAAGAAACTTCTTCAGAGACGCGCAGGATCCCAACGGCATGACGAAGGAAGCATATTATTTCCTCGGCGGCCTGATGAAGCACATCAAGGGCATCTCCGCGATCGCAAATCCGCTGGTGAATTCCTACAGACGCCTTGCAAGTGATCAGGATGCGCCGGAGTATATTTCCTGGAGCAAGGCCAATCGCACGACGCTCTTTAGGATCCCTACCATCCGCAGAGGCGAGGGAACCAGGATCGAGCTTTGTAGCCCGGATTCCGCAGCGAACCCTTATCTGCTCATCGCACTGTGCTTAGAGGCTGGCATGGACGGCATGAGGAATCAGATCGAGCCGCCCGCTCCGATCGAGCAGAACCTTTACGAGTTGCCCATTGAGGCACTTACCGCAATGGGAATGGATCGTCTGCCCAAGACTTTGGATGAGGCGCTGGACGAGCTTGAGAAGGATCAGGTTCTGATGAATGCCCTTGGCGATCACATCGCAAAGCGTTACATCGCAGAGAAGCGCGATGAGTGTGCACGCTATGCAAAGAGCATCTCCCAGTGGGAGCTGAATGAATACCTCTACAAGTATTGATCAAAAGGACGCCCGGCTAACGGGAAACGGAGGTAAATTCAGTGGTAAACGTCATCGTTGCGCTTCCTAAGCTGGAAGAAGCGAAGATGATCAAAAACATATTGGTGCGAAGCGGTTTTCAGGTCAACGGCATCTGTGTCACGGGCGCGCAGGCGATCAGCCAGGCGGACGGCCTTCATGACGGCCTGGTGATCTGTGGATATAAGCTCGAAGACATGCTCTACGATGAGCTGATCGCGTTCCTTCCGCCAGGCTTTGAAGTGCTCCTTATGGGATCGCAAAGAGTCTTGGCTGAGGTTTACGGAGAAGGCGTGATGTGTCTTCCGATGCCTCTTCGGCTCAACGACTTTGTGAACACCGTCAGCATGTTGACGGACGACATAGAGCGGCGCAGAAAGAAGAAGGACCATGCTCCCGTTAAGAGGTCCTCACAGGAAGATGCGCTGGTCAAGGAAGCAAAGGAAGTGCTGATGGAGCGAAACAACATGTCGGAAGAGGAGGCCCACCGCTATCTGCAAAAGAGCAGCATGCAAAGTGGCACCGGCCTTGTTGAGACGGCACAAATGGTTTTGGTCATGCTTCGGCAATAATATAGACATAAAAGCAAGACAGAGAGGAATCATCATCATGGCAAAAGTAAATGACAATTATCTAAAGCTCCCCGGAAGCTATCTGTTCTCAACGGTGGCAAGAAAGGTGCGCGAGTTTCAGGAAGCAAACCCTGACAAGCAGGTGATCAAGCTTTCCATCGGCGACGTAACGCAGCCGCTGGCACCTGCGATCATCGAGAGCCTGCACAAGGCAGTGGATGAGATGGGCAAGGCGGAGACCTTCCGCGGCTATGCACCCGACCTTGGTTACGAGTTCCTGAGAAAGACCATCGCAGAGAAGGATTACAAGCCCAAGGGCTGCAATGTCAGCGCGGATGAGATCTTCATTTCCGACGGCGCAAAGTCCGATTCGGCAAACATCCAGGAGATCTTTAGTCTCGACAATAAGATCGCGGTTGGCGATCCCGTATATCCCGTATATGTGGATTCCAACGTAATGGCAGGCCGCACCGGCACCTATGACAAGGTGAAGGAGACCTGGAGCGACGTGATCTACATGCCGTGCCTCGCAGAGAACAATTTTGTTCCCGAGATCCCGAAGGAAGTGCCCGACCTGATCTACCTGTGCTTCCCGAACAACCCCACCGGCGCGACCATTAAGAAGGCTCAGTTGCAGGAGTGGGTGGATTACGCGAACAAGGTTGGCGCAGTGATCATTTACGATGCCGCTTATGAAGCATATATTTCCGAAGCGGACGTGCCTCATTCCATTTATGAGTGTGAGGGCGCAAGAACCTGTGCGATCGAGCTTCGCTCCTTCTCCAAGAATGCAGGGTTCACTGGCGTTCGTCTTGGCTTCACGGTAGTTCCCAAGGACCTTATGGTGGACGGCGTCGCCCTTCATGGTCTCTGGGCAAGAAGACATGGCACGAAGTATAACGGCGCACCTTACATCATCCAGCGCGCCGGCGAAGCAGTGTATTCGGATGCAGGACAGGCTCAGCTTCGCGAGCAGGTGGCATACTACATGAAGAATGCCGCTTACATCTACAATGGCTTAAAGGAAGCCGGATACAGCGTGTCCGGCGGCGTGAACGCACCTTACGTATGGCTGCGCACGCCTGGCAATATGACCAGCTGGGAGTTCTTTGATTATCTGCTGGAGAAGGCGAACGTGGTTGGTACGCCTGGTTCAGGCTTTGGCCCGAGCGGCGAGCATTATTTCCGCGTTAACGCATTTGGCAGCTACGAGAACACCGTGGAAGCGATCCGCAGGATCAAGGCCCTGTAATCAAAGGGCGTATGGATCCGCTCTAACCGTAAGATCGGGGGAGATCAGTGCTAAAAAGGGCATGAGATTTCCCCCTTTTTTCATCACTGGACATAGTACGGACCTTTGACGGGTTCGGAAAGGATAAGTTATGGATCACATATTACTTGACAGGACTTGCCGACTTGCAGAACTGGAACTTTCTGAGAGCGAAAAGGAGAACATGCTAAAGGATCTGGAAAACATGGTCACCCTTTTTGAGACGATCAGCGAGCTGGACACGGAGGGCGTTGCGCCGCTTTCGGGCGTTTTGGAAGATGGCGGGAACGTGCTGAGAGAAGATGTAGTGGCAGAAACGGCTGCGAAGGCAGAAGGCTTGGCTGCGGAGGCGGGCGCTGGTCTGGCGGCGAGCGCAGGGGCTGACGTCATGGCAAAGCGGGAGGCGCTTCTACGGAATGCGCCTGAGTTGCAAGATGGCCTCTTTGTCGTGCCGAAGACCTTTTCCTGAAAAGCGGAGGGACAAAATGGACAGTTCAAAAATCAGAACGGCACTGGCCCTCAGCGAGCGGATCCGAAAGAAGGAGATCAGCGTTCGGGAAGGCCTTGATGCCACGTTTGAGATCATCGATCAAAAAGAGAAGAGTCTCCACGCATTCCTTACGATTGACCGGGAGGGAGCATATAAAGAGGCAGACAGATTGCAGGAAAAGGTGGACGCCAGAGAGATGTTTGGGCCTTTATTTGGCGTGCCTGTTGCAGTCAAGGACAATCTTTGCACCAAGGGGATCCGTACCACCTGCGGCAGCAAAATGCTGGAGAATTTTGTGCCGCCTTATGATGCGACGGCAGTGCAAAGCTTGAAGGACGCAGGTATGATCATCGTCGGCAAGACCAATATGGATGAATTTGCCATGGGGAACACGACGGAGACATCGTATTTTGGATGCACGAAGAATCCCAGAAGCGAAGCCCATGTGCCGGGCGGTTCCTCAGGCGGAAGCGCCGCTGCCGTGGCGGCAGGCGAGTGCCTGGTAGCGCTTGGTACGGATACGGGTGGTTCGGTCCGTCAGCCCGCATCGCACTGCGGCGTGGTTGGCGTAAAGCCCACCTACGGAAGCATCTCACGCCATGGCCTGATCGCCTACTGTTCCTCGATGGACCAGGTGGGTCCCATCGCAGGGAACGTAACGGATTGCGCGGCCCTCATGGAGGCGCTCTGCACCTGGGATCCCAAGGATTCCACTAGCATAAAGCGCGGAAGTTTGGACAGCCTGACTGCCGTAAAGCAAGGACGCCTGGACGTCCCGACTTACGGAAAGCGAGGGCGCCTGGACATCCTGTCATCCCTTGAGGACGGCGTCCCCGGCATGAAGATCGGCCTGCCGAAGGAGTATTTCAGTGCGGGACTGGATCCGCAGGTTGCTGCGTCAGTCATGCGCGCCGCCGAAACGCTGGAAAGGCATGGCGCAATCCTAAAGGAGTTTTCCCTTCCGCTGTTTCAGTATTTTGTCCCGGATTATTATCTGATCGCCTGCGCTGAGGCAAGCTCGAACTTAGAGCGCTATGACGGCATGAAATATGGCCTTCGCGTGCCAGGAAGTGACTTGCATGACACTTATCGGAAAACGCGCACACAGGGCTTTGGTGAAGAGGTGCGGCGTCGCATCCTGCTTGGCACCTTTGCCCTCAGCGAAGGGTATTATGACGCATATTATCTGAAGGCCCTGAAGGTCCGCAGGCTCGTCGCAAACGCTTTTGACGATGCACTGAAGGAATTCGACCTGATCCTAGGCCCTACGGCGCCTACCACCGCGCCGCGCCTTGGAGAGGCCGATCAGGACCTTGTGAAGTCTTATTTGGCGGACGTATATACCGTGCCCGCGAACCTGACGGGACTTCCTGCCATCAGCCTGCCTTGCGGGGTGGGAGAGGGCGGCCTTCCCATTGGCGTGCAATTCATGGGAAGAAGGTTTGAAGAAGCGCTGTTATTCAAAGCCGCAAGGGTACTTGAGAAGGAGACTTGCCAGAATGGGTGAAGCAAGCATAAAAGCACAAGCGAAAACAGCATATGAAACCGCCATCGGGGTGGAGGTGCATATTGAGCTGGCCACCAAGACCAAGCTTTTTTGCGGGTGCGAAGCGTCCTTTGGCGCAAAGCCGAACACCCATGTCTGCCCGTATTGTCTTGGCATGCCTGGCACGCTGCCGGTACTGAACGAAAAGGCTTTGGAGCTTGCTCTTTCGGTCGGCATCGCGCTTCACTGCGACATTCCGGCGTGGTCGCGTTTTGACAGAAAGAATTACTTTTATCCGGACAATCCGCAGAATTACCAGGTATCGCAGTGGTTCTACCCGCTCTGCAAGGTAGGCTATGTCGAGATCGGAGAGGATGCGACAAAGCGCATTGGCATTTGGAACATTCACTTAGAGGAGGATGCAGGCAAGCTCTTTCATGACGAGAAAACGGATCAGACGCTTGTGGATGCAAACCGCGCCGGTGTTCCTCTGATCGAGATCGTGTCTGCGCCTGACATGCAAAGCGCCGAAGAGGTGTTGGCCTTTTTGGAGCAGCTTCGCACCAAGGTTTTGTACCTTCAGGCCAGCGACTGTAAGCTCCAGGAAGGCTCCATGCGGGTGGACGTCAATCTTTCCGTAAGGAAGGCGGGAAATAGCGGCCTTGGAACGCGTACGGAGATGAAGAACCTAAATTCCTTCCGCGCGATCACGCGTGCCATTAATGCAGAGCGTGAGCGCCAGATCGGCATTTTGGAAGCAGGCGGAGAGATCACGCTGGAGACGCGAAGATGGGATGACGCAAAGGGCGCTTCTTTCCCCATGCGCTCTAAGGAAGAGGCAATGGATTACAGGTATTTCCCGGATCCCGACCTGCCGCCCGTCTTTGTCACTGAAGACCAGGTGGAGGCTTTGAAAAAGGCACAGCCTGAAATGCGGGAGGCCAAGAGGAAACGCTTTGTCTCGCAGTTTGGCATCCCGGAATATGATTCCGAAATCCTCACGCAGTCCGTCCGGCTGGCAAACCTTTTTGAAGAGACGGCAAAGCTTGGGATCGCGCCCAAGAAGGTGAGCAATTTCCTTATGGGAGAAGGCCTTCGGATCCTTCGGGAAAAGGAGCTTGATCCTGCGGACGTGCAGGCAACGCCTGAGCATTTTGCGGCACTTCTGAAACTGCTCGAGGAAAACAAGATCACGAACACCGTGGCAAAGGAAGTGTTTGAAGAGGTGTTCGTAAGTGACGTGGATCCGGCAGAATATGTTGAAAGGAATGGGCTTTTGACTGTTCGGGAAGAAGGCGTTCTAAGGCAGACCGTGGAAAGCGTCATAAAAGAAAACGAGAAGTCCGCCTCGGATTATCTTGGCGGAAAGGAAAAGGCGTTGGGATTTTTGGTCGGACAAACAATGAAAGCCATGAGGGGGCAGGCAGATCCTGCGACCGTCACGGCTTTGCTAAAAGAGCTACTAAAAAAGTAAGCTTAGATCATTCCATGATGTAGTTTAGGAAAAGGTGGTTGAGCTCGGGGCGTTTGCTGTTCTGGAAAATGCAGAAGTACTGCTCATCGCCGAACAGATATGCTTCACGGAACTTTGGACAGTTCTCGAGGCGGATGCCGACGGGAATGGGTTCCGTCATCGTGCTCGGATCGGTAGGATCCTCCGGGAAGGTGTTGATCTCTACACGGTTTTCTTCTTCCGCTTGCTTGATCAATGCCTGATCCACGTAGAAGAAGTACGGCTCATATTTTTCCAGCTCTTCCTTGGTGAGGAAGGTCCGAAGGTCGAGGAGCACGTCATTGTAGGCATAGCGGTTCATGGCCGCGCGGTCGCCCAGCATGGTATCGAGATCGCCGGCGGAAAGATATACCATGATCTTTTGCGTCGTCGTGACCGTCTGCTCATCCATGGTGGAAAGATCAAAGTAGCAGTCAACGTCCCAGTAGACGGATTGCTTTTTTTGATCGATGCCGGTCTTTTCGATGAAGGCGTTTTTGTAATCCTTGGAGTTGTAGGTTTCCACCGTGTTGATGAAGATACAGTAATACGCCATCTCTTTTCTGGTAAGGAACGTGTGGATCAGGGAGACTGCGATAAAGATGATGACGGCGCCGCCGATCACGTGCCATTTGTAGTAGTCCCAGAAATATGACATTTTCTCTTTGAAGGTGCGAGTTTTGACCAACTCGCGCTCTTCTTTAAATTCATCCATTAAAGGCATAATCACACCACCCATTTCGTAGGTCGCAAACAGTCCGCGACCTTGATCATAGATATCATAATGAATTTTGGATCGAAAGTCAATGAAAGCTTTGTGACCAGATTCTAAAAAAACAATGAAAACCTTGAAACTTTGCATGCGTTGGGATATGATAGTTGATAAGGCAAAATGAATGTGCACGGAGGAAAAAACATGAGTGAATCATATGTGGAATGCCTTGTAAAGGCAAAGGGAAATTTCTTGTTCAAGGCGCTTAGGATCCTTTTTTATTTTCTTGGCGTATTTGGCTTGGTGAGCATCGTCTTTTTGGGCCTTGGCGTTTTTGGCATGATCATCGCTCTCGCCTTTGGCTTTGGCGGATATTTCATCGGCATGCTTGGCGAGGTGGAATACGAATATCTTTACATGGACAAGGAGCTGACGGTGGACCGCATCCTTGCGCAGAATTCCAGAAAGAGGGTTGCGACCTATTCCATGGATAAGGTGGAGATCATGGCGCCCATCCGTTCTTATCGTCTTGAGAACTACAAGAATCGTCAGACGAAGAACGTGGATTACAGCATCGGTTATGAAGATCAGCCGGATCGTAGATACGTGTTCTTCAACGAAGGTCAGGAGAAGGTGATCTTCAGCCCCTCGGAGGAGATGGTGAGGGTCATGAAAAATGCCAATCCCAGGAAGGTTTTTAGTGATTAAAATTTATTGAAAATGGGTGTTGACACGGGAGCAATTCTTTGCTATTATCTTCTGAAATCATTTAAAAAATAAGTATGAAGGAGGAAAGAAAATGGGTAAGATTATTGGTGAAGGCATTACCTTCGACGACGTGCTGCTGGTACCTGCTTATTCGCAAGTCATTCCCAACCAGGTAGACCTTACGACCTATCTGACGAAGACCATCAAGTTGAACATTCCGATGATGAGCGCAGGCATGGATACCGTAACGGAGCACCGCATGGCGATCGCCATGGCGAGACAGGGCGGTATCGGCATCATCCACAAAAACATGTCCATCGAGGCACAGGCAGATGAGGTGGACAAAGTAAAGCGTTCTGAGAACGGAGTCATCACGGATCCATTTTCTTTATCACCTGAACATACCCTGGCAGACGCAGACGCCCTCATGGCGAAGTTCCGCATCTCCGGCGTACCCGTAACGGAAGGTAAAAAGCTCGTAGGTATCATTACCAACCGCGATCTCAAATTCGAAACTGATTTCACCAAGAAGATCAAAGAGTCCATGACCAGCGAAGGTCTTATCACCGCTCCTGAAGGAACCACCCTGGAGGAGGCAAAGCAGATCCTTGCAAAGGCTCGTAAGGAAAAGCTTCCCATCGTTGACAAGGACTATAACTTAAAGGGTCTGATCACCATCAAGGACATTGAGAAGACCGTGAAGTATCCTTTGGCAGCAAAGGATTCCATGGGCAGACTTCTTTGCGGCGCCGCAGTCGGCATCACCGCAAACGTGCTTGACAGAGTGGCAGCACTTGTAAAGGCAAAGGTGGACGTGGTCGTGCTCGATTCCGCGCATGGCCATTCTCAGAACGTTATCAACTGCGTGAAGATGATCAAGGAAGCATATCCTGAGCTTCCCGTGATCGCAGGTAACGTAGCGACCGGCGAGGCAACGAGAGCACTGATCGAGGCTGGCGCAGACGCAGTTAAGGTCGGCATCGGACCTGGTTCCATTTGTACGACCCGCGTGGTTGCAGGTATCGGCGTTCCTCAGATCACCGCAGTCATGGATTGTTATGAAGTTGCGAAGGAATATGACATCCCCATCATCGCTGACGGCGGCATCAAGTATTCCGGAGACATCACCAAGGCGCTTGCGGCAGGCGGAAACGTTTGCATGATGGGCAGCATGTTCGCAGGATGCGAGGAGAGCCCTGGAGATTACGAGCTCTTCCAGGGAAGAAAGTATAAGGTTTACCGTGGCATGGGTTCCATTGCAGCCATGGAGAGCGGAAGCAAGGATCGTTACTTCCAGGAGAACGCAAAGAAGCTTGTTCCCGAAGGCGTGGAAGGACGCGTGGCATACAAGGGAAGCGTGGAAGATACCGTATTCCAGTTGATGGGCGGTCTTCGTTCCGGCATGGGCTATTGCGGAGCACACAACATTCAGGAGCTGAAGGACAACGGACGGTTCGTTAAGATCTCCGCTGCATCCCTGAAGGAGAGTCATCCTCACGACATTCACATCACCAAAGAAGCACCGAACTACAGTGTGGACGAGTAAAAGGATTTACAACGGGCAAAGTGAGAACTTTGCCCGTTTTTTCTTTGTTTTCTAGCATTTTTTAGTGTACAAGCCTTGAAAAGCGTGATATAATAAGGCTTGTGGGGTTGGGGCCTCACAAGTCTTATGGTGGAAAGCGGGGAATATGGATGGCGTTACAAAAATTGCTGGACAGGAATGAACTACAAAGACTGCAGGACGAGTTTTGTAACGTGTCCGGAGTCTCAGCATATTGTCTGGATCATGAAGGAGCAAAGCTCACTCGGATCTCAGGGGATGACAGGTATCTGCACAGTCTTCCGGAGCGCCTCGCGTTAGAGCGCGTGATCGGCGACGAATCCTTGGAGGACTTGGCGACGGAACCGCTTGACGGAAGAAAGCTCGTGACCGCCCTTGCGATCAAGGCAAGAGGCGAAAAGGAACTTTATTGGATCCTGTTCAAGCCCGAGGAGATGGACGAGAGCATCTACAATCAAGCCGTAGAATTACTTCGTGATGCCAGCATTTCTTTTTTACAGGGGAAATTACTTACGTTCGGTGCACAGGCAGACGCGATCCGCGATGAGGCGGAGAGTAAGCGCGGAAGCCGCAACGCAAAGATGATCCAGGCGATCGCAAGGATCATCCAGCTGCTTGACAGTCAGGATTCCATCGAGTCCCTGATGAATGAGTGGCTTGGCACCGTTGCAAGCTTTATGGAGCTTGACACGGCGCAGATCTTTAAGCTTCAGGAGCATGAGAAGTTCATGGACGTGATCTGTGAGTGGAGAAAGCAGGGGCTTTCCTCTTTCTTTGACCGTACCTCACGCGTTGCGACCTATTCCTTCCTGCGTCGCGAGGACCCCGTAGTCATCAACGCGGACACGGTGACGGATCCTGAGTTCCATGAAGTCTTTTCCATTGGCGTAAAGGCCATGATGCTTTATCCCGTAGGGCCGAGAGATTCTCATCTTGTGGTGGCGCTGAATCACCGCAGGGTGCATGTCTTCGACGAGGAAGAGGAAAAGTTTGCGGCAGACGCAGTGAAGATCCTGAACAACGTGCTTGTCCGCAGGATCCAGCGCAATTCCCTGACTAGCGCTTACGTTTCCATGGAGTCCGTGCTCGACGGCATCAACACCTGTATCATGGTGCGCGACGAAGCCCGCAGGAAGATGATCTACGTCAATCATATGTTTGAGAGCACCTTCCCCGTTGAGATGAAGGAAGAGGACTTTGACTGGCTGACCGAAAAGCCGAAGGAGAAGGCAGGCAAGGCCAAGAAGGCTCCTAAAAAGGCACAGGAAAAGGCGCGCGGCATCGATGAGATCTTTGAAGTGTATGAGCGCCGCGAGGTATATTACGAAAAGAAGGAGCGTTGGTACGACCTGACTGAGACCAATCTTCACTGGGTGGACGGCAATGTCGTGCGGATGTACTCCCTTTATGATATCACTGAGAAGAAGCAGTATCAGGGCAGGATCCAGCAACAGGCCTATACGGATTTCCTGACGGGCCTTTACAATCGCCTTTGCTGCGAGAGAGATCTTGCGGATCAGATCGAGCATGCCGTCAGCCAAAAGAAGACTGGTGCGCTTCTTTATCTTGATCTGGATGATTTCAAGCATATCAATGACGGCCTTGGCCATCAGTATGGCGATGCGCTTCTCAAGGCCATCGCGCATGCGTTCCAGAGAATCCCTGGCATTGAGAATTCCTGCTATCGCATGGGCGGCGATGAATTTGTGATCGTGGTGTCTCCGGAATCATATGACCGATTGGAGATCATTCTGCAGGACATTCAGCAGATCTTCAGCAAGCCTTGGTTCTTAAAGGATTCGGATTACTACTGCACCATGAGCATGGGCGCGGTAACATTCCCGGATAACGGCGACAGCGTGACGGATCTCGTAAAGAAGGCTGACATTGCAATGTATGCGGCAAAGAAAGCCGGAAAGAACCGCGTGCAGTTTTATAATAACGGCACCAAATCCACTGACCGCAGAAGGCTTGACATGGTCAAGAACATGCGTGAGGCCACTGCAAAGAACTTTGGTGAGTTTGAAGTGTATTACCAGCCCATCATGAGGGTGGACGGCGGCTCCGCGAAGTGTTCAGGCGCTGAGGCACTGATCCGCTGGAACAGCACGAGCCTTGGCTTCCTTTCCTCCACGGAATTCATTCCGCTGGCGGAGTACTTAGGACTCATCAATCCCATCGGCAACCACGTGTTGATCGAGGCCTGCAAGCAGTGTAAGGAATGGAACAAAAAGGGCTATGACTTTAGCGTGAACGTGAACCTTTCCGTGATCCAGCTGCTCCAGAATGATATCGTGGACATCGTGGAAAGCGCACTCAAGCAGACCAAGCTTGATCCTTCGCATCTGGTGCTGGAGGTGACGGAGAGCCTTGCGATCAATGACATGGAGCGCATGAAGCGGATCCTTGATCAGATCCGTAAGCTCGGCGTCAAGATTGCATTGGATGATTTCGGAACGGGATACTCTTCGCTGAATCACGTGCATGAGATCGCCTTTGACGTGATCAAGGTGGATCAGAGCTTTGTAAAGGATCTGACGGAGGATTCCTACTTCCAGAGCTTTATTAGGCTCGTGAGCGAACTGGCGGAGACGATCGGCGCGAGCATCTGCGTGGAGGGCGTTGAGAAGCTAAAGCAGTTTGACGTCTTAAAGTCGATGAAGGTGAAGTATATCCAAGGCTTTTACTTCGACAAGCCCATGACTGTCAAGGACTTTGAGGAAAAGTATTGTGTGGCCGACGCGAAGAAGGTGACCGAGAAGAAGCCGGAAGAGAAGAAGGCAGAGGCCGCAAAGGACAAAAAGGCTGAAGAAAAGAAGCCGGAGGTTACGAAGACCGAAGATAAGAAGTCTGACGATAAGAAGGCCGAAGTGAAAAAGCCAGAGGAGAAGAAGCCGGAAGCTTCGAAGAAGGATGAGAAGAAGCTTGACGATTTCGAGAATGACGATTGGGATGACGATGACTGGGGCTTTGATGACAAGAAGTCGTTGATCGCAAAGGCTGACGAAAAGAAGGTTGACGCAAAGAAGCCGGAAGAGAAGAAGACTGAGGGGAAGAAGGCCGACGAAAAGAAGCCGGCAGAGAAGCCAGACGATAAGAAGCCTGTAAGTACAGGGAAGTCGGCAAGCCAGGCAAAGCCTGCATCGAAAACAACAAGCACAAAAGGTACGAAGAAAAGATAAGCAAGTAACATGATTCTCCATGGGGGTGGGGGGCATCCAAAACTTTTGAATTTAAAAAGGCAGGATGCCCCTCTGTCGTCATCAGAAACCATTTTGGAGGATCACGCAACAAAAGGAAAGGAAGACAACATGGCGGAAGACTTTAGCATCCTTGACCTGCAGGAAAGCCCTCATACGGACGCTCCAAGGCCTGCCTTTTATCTGGATCTGAATCTCAATCAGATCATCGATAAGGTGTGCCAGCAGTGGAGCCCGCACGTAAAGCGGCTTTACCTTTATTTCCCCAGAAATGAAATGTGTGAGGCCTATCGCAGGGCCGTATATGGCGACGTAAAAAAGCCGGACTGTTATAAAGCGCTGAATGACTTCTTGGAGCACGCCTACAAGATGCAGGAGCACGAGAAGCAAAAGGAAGCGGTTCTTGGTAAGATGCAAAAGAACGTGTGGCATCTTTGGGCGATCAAGACCTATTGCGAGGCCTTTGACGAGCTGTATGAAAGGCTTGGAAAGCTCGAGCTTGCTTCGGAGGGCATGAAGGCACTCATGCAAAAGCTTGGCGAACATCTCGGTTCGGCGGAATATACCAAGATGAAGGAAGAAGTGAGCGGGGTCCTGAAGGAGCTCATGGAATTCCGCTTCGTGATCACCTATGAAAAGGACAGGATCATCGTTACGGAGGGCACCGTGGAAGGGACTTATGAAACCTTCCTCGACAAGGGCGGCGACCGTGACAGGGTGAAGCTTAAGAGTCCCTTCCTTCTGAGCCCGAACCTGTGCGATCTTGAGAACGAATGCATCTTCGTGCTTGCGTCAAAAAGACCGAAGCTCTTTCGGGCGATCGGTGAGGTGGCGGAGAAATATGCTACCTACGGCGAGGAATTCTGTTTCCGGTTTATCCGCGAGATCCCTTATTATCTTGCGTTCCGCGCATACGAGCTGGAGATGGAGGAGAAGGGCTTTACGTTCTGCGCACCGACGGTGGACAGGAATGCCGAAATGTCGGCGGATGGGCTTTATGATTTAGCACTTGCCTATGTGTGTCATAAGGAAGGCAGGAAGCTGATCAGCAACAAGTTTGCCTTCCATGAGGACGAGAGCTTTTTCGTACTGACGGGACCGAATCAGGGCGGCAAAACGACGTTTGCAAGAAGCCTTGGACAGCTGATCTTCTTTACGAAGATGGGGCTGGACGTGCCTGCGAGGGTGGCGAACGTTTGGTATTTCCAAAACATATTGACACATTTTTCCGTGGAGGAAAGCATTGAGACCGGGCGCGGCAAACTGAAGGAGGAACTCATCCGTCTTGCTCCGATGATGGAGGACACGGAGGAGAATGCGTTTGTGATCATCAACGAGCTCTTTACCACGGCGGCGACATATGACGCAAAGATCATGGGCAAGAAGGTGCTAGGGCACTTCATCGATCAGAAATGTAAGGGCATTTACGTGACGCACCTAAAGGAGCTTGCCGAGGCACATCCCAAGGTGGTAAGCCTGCGGGCCATGCTGAACGAGCAAAAGCTCCAGAGCTTTCTGATCGAAAGGAGCGAGGCGGAGGAATCTGCCTGCGCGGCGAACCAGGTAAACAAGTATCGACTGACGTATGAGCAACTAAAGGAGAGGCTATGAACAGCTACTTGCTTTATGAGAATTCCGACAAACTGACGGGGCAGCAGTATTTCGACGCAAAGAGCATCATTCAGGACCTGGGGCTGAAGGCACTTTTTGTTGCGGCCGCCAAGGCGGTGATCTACGAAAAGGACGGCTACAGCGTTAAAAAGATCGGGATGGAGGACGCATATATCTCCGACTGCATGCGTAAGGTGATGATGATCCCGTTGAAGACAAAGGCGGAGGTTTTGTATCGGCAGGAAGTCCTTAGGGATTTTGGCGAGAATCAGGATCTCATCCGTGATTTTTACGTGATCAGCAGCAAGGTGCTGAACCAGTGGAACAAGCTCGGGCGTGGCGTCATGGAACGGATGAGTAACGCGAACCCCGTGGCGAAGGTGATCTCGGACATCCGCATCATTTCGCTTTTCGCAGAGAATCTCCATCAGATCAAGGTGCTTCTTGCGGAGCATGACGAGAAGATCAAGTCAAAGGGGCTTCGGAGCTTTGCAAAGCGCCTTCGTGAAGAATTCTCGGATGAAAGGGAGGAATTCGTCCAGAAGCTTTTGGCGGACGTGCTGTTTTACACGGGCGACAAAGAAGGAGATGAGTATGTCTCCGTCATCCAAAAGCCGCGCATCGTTCTGGAGTGTGGACTGGAGGAGGGGCTGAAATTCAGTTCCTTAAAGCTTGAGGACGTTGCCACCGTGGACCAAAGGTTTTATAAGCCCGGCGGCGCAATGAGTAAGCTTCAGGACTTCAAGAATTCCAAGATCCCGGATTCCTTTTCAACGGTCAAGGAGACGGCGATCCGCGATCAGACGGCCCAGCTGGAGTATCAGATCGTATATTATCTCGCCGGCAGCATGGCAAGCTTTGTGAATGACTTTGGATCCTTCTTTGACAGTTTGCATCAGCAGGCAGCGTTTTATTTCGGCGCCGTCAATCTGACGCACCAGATGAAGCGTTTTAATCTGGCATGGTCCTTCCCGAAGGTGTGTGAGAAGGACAAGCTTGCGTTCACGGAACTCAAGGAATTCGTGATGTGCCTTGAGCAGCGTGTGGACGCCGTGGGCAATACCTGTAAGATGGAGCACAAGATGCTACTCATCGTGACGGGCGCGAACCAGGGCGGAAAGTCCACGTTCCTTCGCAGCATTGGCATTGCGCAGGTGATGATGCAAAGCGGCATGATGGTGACGGCAGAGCATTTTGAAAGTGACCTTTTCCCGGATCTGTTCACACATTTTACCAGACGTGAGGACAGCGAGATGAACAGCGGTCGACTTGACGAAGAGCTAAGCCGCATGAATCAGATCATAGAGCACCTGGGCGAAAAGCCACTCGTTCTCTTAAATGAGTCCTTTGCGACGACGACCGAAAAGGAAGGCTCCGTCATTGCCTATGACATCATCAGGGCCCTTGTGGAGCACGGCGTGAAGATCCTTACGGTAACGCATCTTTTGTCCTTCGCACAAAGGATGTACAAGGAAAGTCAGGAGAATCCTGAGACGACGGTGGAGTTTTTGTCCGCCGAAAGAAAACCGGGCGGCGTTCGGACGTTCAAGATGATCCAGCACGCACCGGAAATGACAAGTTTCGGCTTGGATCTCTATGAGGAGATCGTAGAGAAGAAAGAACTGTCTGGAGGAAAGTAGAATTGAATTTTGGAGTTTTGAAACGTAACAAGAGAAACATAAAGGCCGCAGGAAGGCGTACTCTTAGTGGTGTGCTTGCACTGCTCTTAGTGCTTTCCGTGGTCACCATTACAAGCCCTGTGAGCGCAAAGGCGGCAGAGGAGAACCTGATCAAGAACCCGAACTTTGAGAGCGAAGACCTTTCGGACTGGATGGACACGGGCGCAGTCATCACAAGGCAGACGCAAAATGACGCGATCTTTGACGACGTAAAAACCTATGCCGTGATCTCTGACAGAACCCAGAGCTATCAAGGCTTTTCCCAGGACGTCACCGATCGCGTGATCCCTGGCGAAGAGTATGAGATCTCATTCTATGCAAGGCTTTCGGAAGAATATGCTGAGCTTCCTTCCAATCAAAGACAGGTCTTCTTTGGACCCTATGTCGTGGAAAACGGTACCACAAAGTACATGAGCCAGTCTTACAGTCCTGAGATCCGCGGCGGACTCGTCAAGGAAATCCCTGCGGGGCAGTGGGTGAAGTTTGAAGGCACCTACACGGTGTCGGAAGAAGCCAGCCAGGTGGTGGTGCGTTTCCAGGAGGAGAGCAGCGTTAAGAAGTTTTCCTATGCCATTACGGGTGTTTCCATGACGCTGAAGGAGTCGGCAAAGCCTGCAGAGACGCAGGAGCAGACGCAGGACCTTCCGATCCTGCGCGACGCGATCACGGCGGAGCTCGGCGAGGACACCATCGTCGGCATGGTGACGCACCCCGTGAACAACAAAAAGGAATGGGCGCTCCTTACGAAGCATGCCAATGCGATGACCGCGGGCAATGAATTCAAGCCGGACGCACATTTTGGTTATTCCAACGGCAGGTGCCCCGGGACCGAGACCGTGACCTTAAACGGCAAGAAGCTCCTTGTGCCGAAAATTGATTATTCCCGCGGCGAGCAGGTGCTGAATGCCGTTCTGAAGTACAACGAGGCCAATCCGGACCATCCCATCAAGGTGCGCGGTCACGTGCTTGTATGGCATGCGCAGACGCCGGAATGGTTCTTCCACGAGGACTATGATCCCGCCAAGGATTACGTGTCCAAGGAAGTGATGGACCAGCGTCTGGAATGGTACGTCAAGAGTCTGTTCACGCATTACATGGGCAAGGACAGCAAATATAAGGATCTGTTCTATGGCTGGGACGTGGTGAACGAGGCTTGCTCCGACAGCACCTCCCAGATCTACCGTGACGATCAGGGCGGAAATGACAAGCTGACCGACTCGACGCACTCGAGCAAGTCCAGCTGGTGGCATATCTATCAGAGCAATGAATATATCATCAATGCGTTCAGATATGCCAATAAATATGCTCCCGCCGACGTGGAGCTTTATTACAACGATTACAATGACAGCTGGTCCGTCAAGGTTCCGAACATCTGCGCACTCCTTAAGGCAGTCAAGGAACAGGAGGGCGCCCCGGGCGTCGGCACCAGGATCGATGCCTTTGGCATGCAGGCGCATTACGGGCTGGACAGCTTTGACGTTACCGCATTTGAGTCTGCGGCGAGACAGTACCTCGACATCGTCGGCAAGATCCAGCTGACGGAGCTCGACATGGGCGCAAGCTCGAACTACGACGGCACGGAAGCGACCAAGGATCAGGAATATCAAGACCAGGCGCTGGTTTACCAGAGCATCTACGAGGTGCTTAAAAAATTGGATGCCGAGGAAGGATATGAAGTCGGCGGCATCACCTTCTGGGGTGTGACGGACCCGACCAGCTGGCTGCAGAACAAGAGCGATCTTGGCGGCGGCGCGGACGGCCTTAGGAGCCAGTGTCCGCTGCTCTTTGACGGGAATTATGAAGCAAAGCCCGCGTTCTGGGCCTTCGTGGATCCCTCGAAGATCAAGATCGTACAGAAGAAGGTAGAGGCCAGAAGAAGCTATGACGGGAAATCAACCGATGCCCTTTCCTATGTGGCGGAATCCGGTGCGATATCCGTAAAGATCACTCCCGTTTGGGATATGGAAGGCATTTCGCTGTTCCTCGAGGTGACGGACAAGACCTTGGATAAAGAGGCGGACAGTGTCACCGTTTATTGGACCGAGGACTTAGAGGGGCGCGAGGGCATCACGCCCAGCATCATCTCCCTAAAGCGCACGGAATGCGGTTCCATGGGAGGCGGCTACAAGACCACCGTAAAACTGCCCGTCAGTGAAATATGCTTTGGAAAGCAGATTCTCTTTGACGTCAAGGTGGTGGACGCAAGCTCCGTGACCATGGCCTACAATGACTTGCAGATGACGCAGGAAAAAAGCAGTCAGAATTATGCATTGTTGACGCTGAAGCCTGCTTTGCAGCGCGTCGCCCAGGGAACACCCACGATCGACGGTGAGTTGGATGAGGTCTGGAACACGACGCAGACAATGTGGCTCAACGTGAATACGGGCGCGGCAAAGTGCAGCGCTAAGGCCAAGGTGCTCTGGGATGCGAAAAAGCTTTACGTTTATGCATGGGTGGAGGATGCGGACGTCTCCGTAAAGGGCGCGGAGGCCTACGAGAAGGATTCCCTTGAGGTCTATATCGACGAAGACAACGCAGGCGGCATCGCCTATGCCAAGGATGATAAGAGATACCGCATCAATGCGGAGAATGAAGTGACCTGCCTTGGAAAGAAGGCTTCGGAAAAGAAGGTGGAGTCCAAGGTCAAAAAGACGGAGAAGGGATATTGCATCGAAGCCGCATTCGAGTGGACGGACTTAAAGCCGAAGGTGCACGCGCTGGTAGGGTTCGATCTTCGGATCAACGACGCGAACTCGGACGGAACAAGGATCGGGACACTAAGCTGGTGCGACGCGACAGGTGACGCAGGAACGATGCCTTCGTGCTTCGGAACCCTCAAGCTTGCAGCAGAAGGCGACGCGCTGGAGGAAGACGGCACCAATCCGGACCAGGCGATCAGCCAGGCCAAGGCGTTCTCGGCTGACGGGGCTTCGCAGAGCGGAGAGAGCGATGCGCAGGCTGAGCCCGGCGACGGAACAGAGACCGCTTTGGACGATGAGAAGGAGGTTCCAGACAATCCGAAGAAGACCCCTTGGACCGCGATCATCGGCATCTGCCTTTTGCTAGTGGCCGGAGGCGTCGGAATGTTCTTTTGCGGTAAGGAGCGGAAGAAAAAAGAGGACGAAGAGCCTTCCCAAAATGAAGAGAAAAAAGACGAAAAAAACGATGAAACGACGTGAATTTAGGGCTTGAAAAATACCGAGAAATCACGTAAGATAATTTCATGAGCTGCACGACTGGCGGAACAGTGGAGAACCACGAGGGAGTGCAGAAAAATGATAAGCCGACCGCCTGGGCAACGCTTGAACCTTTATGGGAAACGTGGCTCAGGCGGTTTTTGTAGCGAGGAAAGAAACCAAGCGACAGCGAAGCTGGCATTTGGTTTCAACCGAGCCAAGCGCATGGAAATCTTCGATTTCCAAGCTATGCACGAAATAAAATGAAAAGCTGCGAAGCAGCGCCGGATGCCGAAGGCAGCCGAATTTTATGAGTGAAGAGGAAAGAAACCAAGCGACAGCGAAGCTGGCATTTGGTTTCAACAAAAGCGACAGCGAAGGAGGAAAAAACATGTTTTCACTGAAACAGGAACTGGAAAGCAACACCTATCCCGGAAGAGGGATCGTCATCGGAAGGTCTGCAGACGGAAAGAAAGCCGTAACGGCATATTTCATCATGGGCAGAAGTTCCAACAGCCGTAACCGTGTGTTCATCAAGGAAGGGGAAGGGATCCGCACCCAGGCATTTGATCCTTCCAAGCTTGAGGATCCGAGCCTGATCATTTACGCTCCGGTACGTGTCCTTGGATATGACACGATCGTCACAAACGGTGATCAGACCGACACTATTTATGACGGCATGGCAAGCGGAGAAACCTTTGAACAGTCCTTAAGGTGCCGTGAGTTTGAGCCCGACGGCCCGAACTACACCCCCAGGATTTCCGGCTTGATGCACGTTGAGGGCGGGAAATATGATTTCGCAATGTCCATCTTAAAGAGCAATGACGGAGATCCGGATTGCTGCAACCGTTACACCTTTACCTATGACAATCCGAAGGCTGGTGAGGGAAGATTCATCCACACCTACGTCGGCGACGGCAACCCCCTGCCGAGCTTTATGGGCGAGCCCACCAAGGTAGATATCGCAGGCGACATTGATGCCTTCACCGAGATGGTCTGGAATGCGCTCAATGAGGAGAACAAGGTAAGCCTGTTCGTAAGATTCATTGACATTGAGACTGGAGAATATGAGACTAGGATCGTAAATAAGAATCAATAAGAAGAAGGAGAACGTCATGAACGAAATTCAGTTGAAATATGGTTGTAACCCCAATCAGAAGCCCTCAAGGATCTTTATGGAGGACGGCAGTGAGTTGCCTGTTACCGTGCTGAACGGTAAGCCTGGCTATATTAACTTTTTGGATGCCTTCAACGGCTGGCAGCTTGTAAAGGAGCTCAAGGAGGCAACCGGCCTTCCCGCAGCAACTTCCTTCAAGCACGTAAGCCCCGCAGGCGCTGCAGTAGGTCTTCCTCTTTCCGATACGCTTGCGAAGATCTACTGGGTAGATGATCTCGGTGAGCTTTCTCCCCTGGCGTGTGCATATGCAAGGGCAAGAGGCGCTGACAGAATGTCCTCCTTCGGCGATTTCATCGCGCTCTCTGACGTTTGCGACGCTGACACCGCAAGACTGATCAAGAGAGAGGTTTCCGACGGCGTGATCGCGCCCGGATATACCGAGGAAGCACTTGAGATGCTTAAGGCAAAGAAGAAGGGCAACTACAACGTGATCCAGATCGATCCTTCGTACGTGCCCGCACCCATCGAGAAGAAGCAGGTTTACGGCATCACCTTCGAGCAGGGCAGAAATGAGCTGGACGTCAACGGCGACCTTCTTTCCAACATCGTGACCGCAAACAAGGAGATCCCTGAGAGCGCTTTGATCGACATGAAGATCTCACTGATCACCCTAAAGTACACGCAGTCCAACTCCGTATGCTACGTGAAGGACGGCCAGGCCATCGGTATCGGCGCAGGGCAGCAGTCCAGAATTCATTGCACCAGACTTGCAGGTCAGAAGGCTGACAACTGGTTCCTTCGTCAGTCTCCCCAGGTGATGGGCCTTCAGTTTGTGGACGGCCTTGGCCGCGCAGACCGCGACAATGCGATCGACGTTTACATGGGCGATGAATATGAAGACGTGCTTGCAGACGGCGTTTGGGAGAAGAACTTTAAGGTAAAGCCCGCCGTGTTCACCAGAGAAGAAAAGAGAGCATGGCTTGACAAGATGCAGGGCGTAACCTGCGGCAGCGACGCATTCTTCCCGTTCTCCGACAATATCGAGAGAGCACACAAGAGCGGCGTTGCGTACATCGCACAGCCCGGCGGTTCCGTGCGTGACGATCTCGTAATCGAGTGCGCAGACAAGTACAACATGGTGATGGCATTTACCGGAATCAGACTGTTCCACCACTAAGGCTTACAAAAGAAGCAATGAAACGGTGCCATCTGCCGCGGCAGGTGGCATCCTTGTGAGGAAGTTACATGGAAGAGCATTCGGAAGCATATGAAACAGAATTGGAAGAACAAGAGGAGCAGGACGATAAGGAGCAGAAGTCCTATCAGTGGGTTTCAGTCTTGGGCATTGTCCTGATGATCGGCTCCGTTGTCGCCGTGCTTGCGCTTGCGATCTACTGTCTGCAAAAGGGCTATAAGGATTACTTGTTCTACGACGCGCAGCGTAAGGTCCTTGTGGCGCCCAAGCCCTATGGGGATTATTGCAGGATCCTTTTCTGGATCGGCTTTGCGGGCGGCGTTTTGGTGATCGCGCGGGAGTCCCTGCAGAAGGCACATCCCATCACGAAAGCAATCCGCACAGTCCTTGCGGCGACGGGCTTTGTGATCACGCTTTTTGCGAATGCCTTCTTCGCATCTTCCCTTTACGTGAACGAGGGCCTTGGCTTTCAGCCGACCTATGACATGATCCCGACGGAGTTCGCGCCTAAGGACGAGGTGTTCCTGGTGGTGAAGAACAAGTCCTGGCGGGTCGTTCAGGTGTATTATCTCGCACACTACCTGGATCAGGACCTGGCCTATTGGGTCGATGGATATGACCTCGCCGAGGCGGAGCGTTCCTACGAGGCGTTCTTAAATCCGGATGCGATCCTGTGGGAGGAGAGGCAGTACCATGTTTGGGAAAGCGGGGAGTCAGAGCCTCACACGGAGTACTTTTACCTTTCGGATTTCCCGGAAGAAATCTTAGAGAGAGAGCTTTTGTCAAACAAGAATTAAACGCTTCGGCGGAAAGAAGGATCAACATGGCAGAGTTTGAAAATAATATGGCAGAGGAAACGGAAGAAAAAGAGGTTGTCAGCCGCAACTTTATTGAGCAGGCCATCGACAAGGACCTTGCCGAGGGCGTATATGACACGGTCCACACCAGGTTTCCTCCGGAGCCCAATGGATATCTGCACATCGGACACGCGAAGTCCATACTGGTAAACTATGGGCTGGCGAAAGAATATGGCGGAAAATTCAACATGCGCTTTGACGACACCAACCCCACGAAGGAGGACGTTGAATTCGTGGAGTCCATCAAGGAGGACGTGCAGTGGCTTGGCGCGGATTATGAGGACAGGCTCTTTTTTGCATCCAATTATTTCGGCCAGATGTATGAGGCGGCCGTGAAGCTGATTAAGAAGGGCAAGGCATATGTTTCCGAGCTTTCCGCAGAAGAGATCAGGGCGACCAGAGGTTCCTTTACGGAGCCTGGGACCAATGATCCAAACCGCGAGCGGCCTATGGAAGAGAACCTGCGTCTTTTCGAGGAGATGAAGGAAGGAAAATATGCGGACGGAGAATTGGTGCTGCGCGCAAAGATCGACATGGCAAGCCCCAACATCAACATGCGTGACCCCGTCATTTACCGCGTGGCCCACATGACGCACCATAATACGGGAGATGCCTGGTGCATCTATCCCATGTATGATTTCGCACATCCCATTGAGGATGCGATCGAGGGCATCACCCATTCCATCTGTACGCTGGAATTTGAGGACCACAGGCCCTTGTATGATTGGGTGGTAAGGGAGCTGGAATACCCCCATCCGCCTCGTCAGATCGAGCAGGCGAAGATGTACTTAAAGAACGTGGTGACCGGTAAGAGATACATCAAAAAGCTTGTGCTGGAAGGCAAGGTGGACGGCTGGGACGATCCGAGGCTCGTATCAATTGCGGCACTTCGCAGAAGAGGCTTTACGCCACAGTCCATCAAGATGTTTGTGGAAATGTGCGGCGTGTCCAAGGCACAGTCCGTTGCGGATTATGCGGCATTGGAATACTGCATCCGCGAGGACTTAAAGCCCAAGGCGCCCAGATACATGGCGGTGCTCGATCCCGTAAAGCTTGTGATCGACAACTATCCGGAAGGGCAGACGGAGTGGCTTGACGCCGTGAACAACCCGGAGAATGAGGCCCTTGGCACCAGAAAGATCCCCTTCGGGAAGGTTCTCTACATTGAGCGCGAGGACTTCATGGAGGAGCCGCCGAAGAAATACTTCAGAATGTTCCCCGGAAATGAAGTGCGTCTGATGAATGCATATTTCGTCACCTGCACGGGTTGCGTGAAGGACGAGAACGGCAACGTGACGGAGATCCACTGCACCTACGATCCTGCGTCGAAGGGCGGCAACAGCCCGGACGGCAGAAAAGTCAAGGGCACCATCCACTTCGTGGAAGCGACCCATGCCATTCCCGCAAAGGTTCGCCTTTACGAAAACCTGATCGATGAGGAGAAGGCGGAGGCGGCAGGGAGCGTATATGACGAGGAAGGGAACGTGTTCCTGAATCCGAATTCGCTGACGGAGAAGGAAGCCTTCTTAGAGCCTGCTTTTGCCGGCGTCAAGGCATATGACAGATTCCAGTTTGTTCGACAGGGGTTCTTCAGCGTGGATCCCAAGGATTCCAAGGAAGGCGCGCTGGTGTTCAACCGCATCGTATCGCTGAAGAGTTCCTTTGTGCTTCCTAAGTAAAGATTAAAGATTTAAGACATGAAAAAGCCCCTTGGAGTACTCCAAGGGGCTTGCTTTGTCTTGTTTTACTTATTTCTTTTTGGATTTCTTTTCGGTAACTTCTTCCGCAGGTTCCTCGGCAGCAGCTTCAGCTTCCTCGGCAGCTTCAACGGCAGCCTCCTCAGCGGCCTCCACCTTTTCTGCTACGGCCTCGCCAGCCTCGTCAAGCTTGTCGGCAACGGCCTCAGCGGTTTCAGCAATGGTATCCTCTGCGGCATCAACCGCGTCAGCAACCTTTTCGCCAAGATCCTCGGCTGCATCAGCAACCTCCTCTGCGAAATCCTCGGCGCCGCCTTCTTCCTCAAAGAAGCCTTCCACCTTCTCGATCACGCGCTTGCCTTTTTCAGCAACCTTGTTTGCCATGTTGGTGATGGTAGCGGAAGCCTTGGATGCCATCTCTTCGATGTCAACCTTCTTCTTTGCGTCCTTGCCGTCCATGTCCAGCTCTACGTAGCCATGCTCAGCGTCATCTGCATCGCTAAGATCATCAAAATCGTCATCACAGGCACACTTGCATTCCTCTTTCTTTTTCTGTGAGAAATAATATCCTGCTGCAGCTGCGGTGGTCAGTGCTGCTGCGGTCAAAATGAACTTTCCTAATTTCTTTGCCATAATGGAGACTCCTTTCTGTAAATCAAATGATAAAATTATTCTAATACAGTTTTGCGGAAATGAAAAGAGAAAAACTATTATTTTTTTGTTAAAAAATTGTTTCCAATTTGGGAAACTGCTTTGGGATTTAAACTTGCAAGAGCCATAAGGGTGTGTTACACTTTAGGCACAGTAATGAATGGGAGCTTGGGATGAACGGTAAGTTTTTCGATCTGAAAAAGGATAAACAGGATAGAATGATAAGCGCCGCACTGAAGGTGTTTGCCATTAACGGTTACCGTCATGCCAGCACGGACGACATCGTGAAGGAGGCAAACATCAGTAAGGGTTTGCTCTTTCACTATTTTGAGAATAAGCTTGGAGTGTATCAGTTTGTATATGATTACGCCGTGCGATACATGACGCTTGAGCTGAACACGCACGTGGGCGCGCGGGAAAAGAACCTGTTTGAGATCGAGCGTCAGATCCAATCCGCAAGGCTCGATGCCATGAAGACCTATCAGTACATGCAGCAGTTCCTGACAAGGACGCAGAGTGAGGACGTGAACGAAGCCCTTGTGGTCATCGCACAGCGAAGGGACATCCTGATGGATGCCTACGCGGACATCTACCGCAGGATCAATTTCAACGCGTTGCCCCAGGGAACGGACGGAAGGCTCTTGTTCCAGATGATGGAGCACGCTGCGGACGGCCTGATCTTAGAGCGCCTGCAGGAGAACTCCTTCCAGGCCGACATGGTCCTCGAAGAGATCCTCCAATACATCAATTTCATGCAAAAGCTAGTGATGGGGAAATAACCCCCTTCAGAATACAAAAAGAGCAGAGGCGCGCGTCTCTGCTCTTTGATTTTGCGATATATGCTACAGGAATCTCTCGAACCAGATGCGGGAGAGTTCGGGCCACATGCTGACGTCCGCGAAGGGATTGCCGTTAAAGTGTGGCATCTCGGGCGGCGCCTGCTGAGGCTCGGGCTCGAGCGCGGGATCGAGATGGAACTGGAGAACCAGCTCTTTATGACGCTCGGGCGTCATGTTCACGGCCGTATTGTTCTTGATGCGCTCTAATGCAAAGCCAAGCTGCTCGGTGGCATATTCTCCGCCATGTCCGCCGGAGAACAGGTCCATCCCTGCGGTGGAGAGGCCGTGCCAGCCGAAGGGGAACACGTAATGGGCAAAGGGTACGCCCTTTTCACGCAGTGCCATTGCAAACAGGTAGGAATTCTCCACGGGGACAAGATTGTCCTCCGCGGTCTGCCATAGGAAGCACGGCGGCGTGTTTTCCGTAACCTGGGTTTCGCAGGAGAAATACTCCAGTTCTTCCGCTGAGGGCTCCTTGCCAAGGAGTGCCTGAATGGAGTAAACGTGCGTGTACTTGCCGGCGGTGATCACGGGATAGCCAAGGATGGCGCCGTCCGGACGATTGGAGATGGCATTCAGCTCCGCATCTGGATCGGAGACGTCTCCGAAATGTACGCAGAGGCTTGCGCAAACGTGACCGCCCGCGGAGAAGCCGCAGATTAGGAGCTTTGCGGGATCGATATGACATTCCGCCGCATTTTTTCGGATCAGGCGCACGGCGCGCGAAAGGTCCGACATGGGCTGCTTTTTCAGCGGCACGCACATGGTGATGTCATTGGTGTAGGTCAGAACGAAAGCGTTCAGGCCCATGCGATAATATGTCAGGGCAACCAGTTCGCCCTCATGCGGCGCGAGCATGCAGTAGCCGCCGCCGGGCACCACGATCATGCATTTGCGGGGCGTGTCGTCCTCGTCGTGAAGATATGCATGCAGGTTGGGCATGAAGCCGTAGGCGGCTTCGTAGGTATATTCCTCAGGTTTCCAAAGGTCTTGTCGAAAAGTTTTCATCGGTCGGTACTTCCTTTACTTTTTTGCTTTATAGGGTCCGTCAGCGGGATAACCGCCTTTGAGCTTTTGCATGCCGCGCTGGATGGCGTCTCTGGAATTTTTCCAGTCCGCGCCGGCGTTCTGATAATCAAACATTTCCACCATCCACGCCACGTCCTCAGAAACTCGCTCCAGGTTGTTTTCCATCAGGGGGATCACCATGGCAAAGAATTCGCTCTTTTCCTTATCGCCGAGCTTAAGCTCCGCGGCATCGCAAAGGTCGCCAAAATGGGAGAGGCAAAAGCCCTTGCTGTTTTTGATCTTGTCGCGGAACACGTCATCCTGCTTGTAAAGGTAAAAGAAGGTGTCCATATAGCGCTCGTAGGTGTCAGCGAAGTGTTTGCAGACATAGCAGGATTGCTCCTTGCGCTGCACCCAGGCACCAAAGGAGGAGACGGGAGCGTCGCCCTTCGGACGCATCAGCTTGTCCTTGAAGGAGAGCTTTCCCGGCGCAAAACCACGGGCCTGCTCTTTGAATTCCTGGATGATCCTGCGGTAGTGCGTCTTTAAGATCCAGGCATTGCCCAGGGTGTTGCCGTAATCAAACATTTTCTGGAAATGCGTGCGGCAAAAGCCTGCCTTGTCCGTCATGTCACGTACGTCCGCTTCCATGTAGGAGGCGCTGCTTCCCAGCACGAAATCGATCAGGTCCTGCTCCACTTCGCGTTCAATGAAGCAAAAGGGGCATTCGTCCTTTGCGTCCACGGCATCGTTTAGGGGAATGGTGTACAATTGTTCCTTCATTCGGATCCCTCCTTGGGAGGCTTTGCATTAAGTGACCTCCACGCTTTATTTTAATGGAAAATGACGGAAAAAGCAAGGAGAAGCGAACGGGCGCTTTAAGAATTGATTATCATTGTTTAAGATTTGTTTAAGGTGCTTGCGACGATGCATGGAGAGTATTAGAATAGAGCATGGGAGGGGTATCGTATGTATCATATTTTGCTGTGTGACGACGAAGAGGACATTCTTTACGCATTAAAAATTTATCTGAAAAATCCCGAATATCAATTCTTTGAAGCGCATACCGGAAAGGAAGCCGTGGATCTGGTGCGGAGCGAGACCATAGATCTTGTTCTTTTGGACATTATGATGCCTGTGATGGATGGGCTTACGGCGCTGGAGGAGATCCGAAAGATCAGTAACGTGCCGGTGCTTTTCCTGACGGCGAAGAGCGAGGACATGGACAAGATCGTTGGTCTTGGAGAGGGCGCGGATGATTACGTCACGAAGCCTTTCAATCCCATGGAGGTGGTGGCCAGAGTGAAGTCGCACCTTCGCAGGTACACGCTTCTTGGCGGCAGCATCATGCCAAATCACACGCTCCGCATTGGCGGGATCGAGTTGAATGATGACAGGCGGGAGGTCATTCTCGACGGCGACGTAGTGAATCTCACGCCGACGGAATATCAGATCTTAAAGCTTCTCATGAGTCATCCGGGGAAGGTGTTCTCGCCCGCGGAGATTTACGAGAACGTTTGGAAGGAAGATGCAGAATTTGGAAGCGAGGGAACCGTGGCCGTGCACATCCGGCACCTGCGGGAAAAAATCGAGATCGATCCCGCGCAGCCAAGGTACCTTAAGGTGATCTGGGGACAGGGGTATCGCATGGAGGAAAGCTAAGTGATGGCAGAAGAATTGATGGTATTGGAGCCGAAGGAACAGACGGAGGAGAATCCGAAGCCAAAGGAGCATAAATTGGCCAGGAAGCTCTTGTTTTGTGTGTTTTTGATCCTCTTGCTCGTAAGCATCACGACGGCCGCTTTTACAGGCGTTGGCATGACGTTCCTCGTAGGCGAAGGCGTGCCTTGGATGAATCAGGAGAGCGTCGAGAATCTGCTTGCCAAAATGATGACGGAAGGGGCGCTGGAGTCAAAACTCGCAAATTATGTTTCCATTTTGCAGGCGGAGGGAGAAGTCGTCGACAGCGAAGGCATGAAGAGTTTACTGGGTTCGTTCCTGGCGGACAAAATTTTGCATCTTGCCATCGATGAGAGCTTTGCGGCGGCCAATGAGTTTGCTGAAAAGTATGGGATAAAGTATTCCATCGTACACCCTTATGGAAGGCCACTAGGCGGAACGCTTGGCATGAGTGATCTGGCGGAGTCGGCGAAGTATTCCGTGGCATATACGGAAGAAGAAACAGGGGAGATGATCAGGTACAGCGTAACCTTAAGTTTTAACATGCAAAACTTTCAGTCCATTTTGACGGAGCCATACGAGGTGCAGAGCTTTTGGGTCTTGCATCGTGAAGCCATTCTGGTCGGTTTTATCATTTCGATCCTTCTTTCCTTATGCCTGCTTGTTGCGACCTGCAACATGGTCCGCAGAAAGGATCCGGAAGTAGGGCGCGTCTTGGACAAGCTTCCGATCGGATTGTTTGTTTTGATCTTTCTGGCCTTGGAATACCTTTTGTGGAGGTCATTTCAGACTTCCGTGCTCAAGTTTTTGACCTGGCATGAATATGATCTCGGGTTGCTGAAGGCAACTTGCGTCTGGATCCTTTTGGTGGCGCTTCCGCTCGGGATTATTTACTTCCTGGTCTGGAGACTGAAGCACTCTGGCTGGTATCGTGGAACTTTTTGTTATTGGATCTTTATGGCGCTGAAAAAGCTGGTGCTTGGCTGGGTGAACATCTTCCAAAACCTTGCGCTGGTCTGGAAGGCACTCCTGTTAGAACTTGTGATCACTGCCGCAGAGTGCGCGATCATTTTTGCGGCGCTTCCGCTGGGACTTAACTTGGTCCGGCTTCTTGTGGCCTTTGGGATCTTTAAGGTGATCTTGATCCCGTTCCTGCTTTGGTATTGCATCGCACTCGGCAAGGTCGAAAAGGGCCTACGCGAGATCGCGGGCGGGAATCTGGAAGCACACGTGGACGTGGAAAAACTGCCGGGTGCCTTGCAGAGCTTTGGAAAGGACATCAATTCCATGGCGGGTAGCGTTTCCGATGCCGTGGAGGAGCGGATGAAGAGCGAGAGGCTCAAGACTGAGCTGATCACCAACGTTTCCCATGACATCAAGACGCCGCTTACGTCGATCATCAATTTCTCGGATCTGATCGCGAAGGAGGAAACGGAAAATGAGAAGGTGAAGGAATATGCCGACCATTTGCATGCGCAGTCTTCCAAGCTAAAGAAACTGATCGAGGACTTGATCGAGGCATCCAAGGCCTCCACGGGAAACATGGAGGCGCATCTTGAGCCGTGCGATGCAAGCGTTCTTTTGGGACAATGCCTTGGAGAGTATGAGACGCGCCTTCGCGAAAAGGGCCTGGAGCTGATCTTAAAGCAAAGTAAAGAGCCTCTTCGGATCATGGCGGACACGCGGATGTTGTGGCGTGTTTTCGACAATCTGATGTCGAACGTGTGCAAGTATTCTCAAGAGAATACGAGGGTATATCTTTCCGCCGAGCGGCGTCAGGGAGCTGCAGTGATCACATTTAAGAATGTTTCAAAATATGCGCTCGACATGTCGCCGGAGGAACTGATGGAGCGGTTTGTGCGCGGTGACCTTTCCAGGCATACGGAAGGGCACGGCCTTGGGCTTTCCATTGCAAGGAGCCTGATGGAGCTGCAGGGCGGACAGATCACGCTGGACGTGGATGCGGACCTTTTTAAGGCGACGCTGGAATTTCCGCTGGTCAGTGAAGCATAGAAGGATTATAATAAAGCCATCAAGGCAGATTGCCTTGGTGGCTTTTTGATTAGGCAAGATGACGGAGGATGGAAGATGCTATACTGTGTGCCTGCAAAGGATCGAAGCATGAAGAGCGTGGAAAGAAAGGGCGATGCCCTTTTTGTGACGTTACAAAGCGGCTTGCAAAAGCTGACGCCGCTTAGCGACGGGATTATCCGCGTGCAATTTACGGGGAAGGAAAGCTTTTCAGACGCGGAAAAGCCTGGGATTGTAAAGCTTCCTGCATTTTCTGACTGGACCCATGAGGAGACGGCGGAGAAGTTGACTGTGCGCACAAAGGCGATCTCGCTGGTGATCCACAAGAAGAGCAACCGCTTTTGCTATTATGACGCCAAGGGAGAACTTCTGCTCGCAGAGAGTGAGGGGCGAAGCAAGGAACTGGAAGAGATCCCGACCTATCGCCTGGCGGATCAAGCCATGGAGAAGGTGTTTGTAGACACGCCGGACGGCAGGAAAGAGGTCGTTCGTGATGCCGCAAGGGTGCAGGTGGGGACGGCATATCATACAAGGCTTCATCTGATCTTTGGAGAGGAAGCGCTATTTGGTCTTGGCCAGCATGAGGAAGGCTATGGGTCGCTTCGCGGGAAGCGCATCTACCTGCATCAGGCGAACAGAAAGATCGCGGTACCGCTCCTTGTTTCCACGAAGGGCTACGGGCTCCTTTTGAACACTTATGCGCCCGCCATCTTTAATGATACGGAGGAGGGGACTTATCTTTATACGGAGACGGATCCGGAGATGGATTTCTTTTTCATTGCAGGCGCGGCGTTTGCCAGGGAGAAAGAAGTGGCGTTAGCAGGGAAGAAAGAAGCGGCATTTGCAGGAGAGAAAGAAGGTGCCTGGGAGTGCGGAACGTCCGCCATGGACGGCGTGGTCCGCGGGTATCGCTTCCTTACGGGAAAGGCTGCGATGTTGCCCAGGTGGGCTTTTGGTTACTGGCAGTCGCAGGAAAGATATGAAACCCAGGAGGAAATCCTTGGCGTTGCGAAAGAATATCGTGACAGAGGGATCGGGCTGGATTGCATCGTGCTGGACTGGTGCTCCTGGCCTGACGGACAGTGGGGTCAGAAAACCCTTGATCCGGAAAGATTTCCTGATCCGGACCTTATGACGAAAACGCTCCATGCAGAGCACGTGCACTTTATGATTTCCGTTTGGCCAAACCTCACGGAAGGGACGGAGAATTACGAAGAGTTTCAAAAAAAGGGCCTTTTGCTTCCTGGGATCAACAATTATAACCCGCTGGAGGCGGAGGGGAGAAAAACCTATTGGCAGCAGGCGGAAAAAGGGATCTTTTGCCACGGCGTGGATGCATGGTGGTGCGATAACAGCGAGCCCTTCACGCCGGAATGGAATACGCTGATCCGTCCAGAGAGCGCGAAAAGCTACGAAGAGTATTGCAAAACGGCATCGCTCCACCTTCCGCAGGATCGGATCAATGCCTATGGTTTTTATCATGCGCAGGCGCTTTATGAGGGCCAGAGGGGATATTACGAAAAGCTGCGCGAGCAGGGGGAGAATGTTCGGGAAAAGCGCGTGGTCAATCTGACCAGGAGCGGGTACGTTGGGCAGCAGCGTTTTGCAGCCGTGCTTTGGTCAGGGGACATTTCCGCGTCTTGGGAGACGCTTCGCCGTCAGATCGCGGCAGGCACAAATTTCTGCGCCAGCGGCCTTCCGTATTGGACCGTGGACATCGGCGCGTTCTTTGTGAAGAATGGCCTGCAATGGTTCTGGGACGGGCAATATGACGAGACGACCAAGAATCCGGCCTATTGTGAACTGTTTACGAGATGGTATCAGTGGGGCGCATTTCTTCCCGTTTTTCGCGGGCACGGGACCGACTGCAGACGGGAGCTTTGGGAGTTTGACCGGCCTGAAGCGCCGTTTTATCAGGCACTGCTCTTGGCAAATCGCACAAGATATGAACTAATGCCCTATTTATATTCCCTCGCAGGTCAGGTGACTCTAGAGGATGCAAGCTTTATGAAGCCCCTTTCCTTTGGCTTCTCGGAGGATCCCGAAACCTGGGAGATCACGGATCAGTACCTTGTAGGAAAGGAATTGATGGTCTGCCCGGTGACGGAAAGTCACTATTTTGGTAAGGACGAGGCGGAAAAGAGAGGCGCAAAGTGTGTGCGAAAGGTCTATCTGCCCGTGGGCTGCGGCTGGTATGATTTCTGGACGGAGCGCTATTACGAGGGAGGACAGTGGATCCTTGCGGATGCTCCGCTCGAGCATATCCCCGTGTTTGTCAGGGCGGGAAGCATTCTCCCGAAAACGGCATTTGCGCTTTCCACGGAGGAACAGACGGGGGAAATCTATTTCCAGGTCTATGACGGCAAGGATGGGAGTTTCCTTCTTTATGAAGATGAGGGAGACGGTTATGGTTATGAGAAGGGCGAATGCAAGGTGACGTTTCTTCGCTGGCTCTCCAAGGAACAAAAGCTTCTTTGCAAAGAAATAAACAAAGGAACGTGTGGCGGAGCAGCAGATGATGGATCTGGTGAGGACGCGGGCAACCAGGCAAAGGCCCTTGCAGATCGCATCCGCGTCGTAAGACCGCTATAAACACAGGCAGTGTTGTTTTTACACTCAGCCCTGCATGGTTCAATTCATGTCCGAACGGGGAGAAGTGCCTGCATATTTTACGTAAGCGCGGTAGAAGGAACTGTAATCCGTAAAGCCGCTCTGCAGGGCCGCGTCCATGGCGGAGGCCCCGTTCAGCATGGCCTGCTTTGCCAGGATGATGCGCTTGTTGCGCACGTAATCCATGGTGGTTGTGCCAAGGTATTTCTTGAAACTGGCATTTAGATAATTCTTACTGATAAAGAAGTGGGATGCAATGTCGTCCAAGGTCTGGTTCTCCGTGAGGTGACCGTTGACGTAATGAATGATCTCCAGCATTTTGTCAGGGAGGGCATTGACAAGGGTTGCAGGTTTTAACTCGCGCGCAAGGAGGTGGATCTGCGCGAGCAGTGCTTCCAAAAAGATCGGAGAAAGCATTTCGCGCACCTCTGCCGGCTGGTCGTCCAACCGATGTAATTGATAAAAAAAGTCATCGAGATGATATGCTTCCGTGTGTTCGTAAAGGACCTCCGGGGAGCGTTTTTTTTTGCCATTTGGCATGAGGTCAGTAAGGAGCTGCCTGCGCTCTGGCATCAGATTGTCCGGAGACAGGAACAGCACGTTGCGCACGTAATCCGCACGCGAATTGACCCGGATGCCGTGAAGGACGCCGGGGGAGATGAGAAAAAGCGTATGTGGTTTTAAGGGATAGATCTTTCCTTCCACCATGATATCTGCGTCGCCTGAAATGAAATAATAGATTTCGTAGACGGAGTGGAAATGACCATCCAGCTGGGAATAAACCTTTTTGTCTTTTTTATGATATTCCAAAACTGAGATTTCCATAAGCTCACCTCGAGGCTATTCTATACGATTTGTGTGATTTTTGCAATGTTTAAAAAACTTTTTACAAAGATTTGTAACTGCTTACGTGATATGATTGGATGGAAGGGCTTACATGGCAATAAATAATAGCATTTCGAAACTGAAGGAGGTATGTTCAGTGTCCGATGGAATGAAGAAGGGAATACGATCGAGGTCAAGTGTCCCTGTTGTAAAAAAGAAGGTTAGCTTCAAAGTCTACATGAAGCGTTACTGGCAGCTATATGTCTTACTCGCGCTGCCGCTGATCTATCTGCTCGTTTTTAAGTACATTCCCATGGCTTACGTGCAGATCGCATTTAAGAAGTATCAGCTGAACAAGAGCATTTGGGCAATGCCTCTCGCAAAGAAGAATGGTTTTGAGTATTATATCAAAGCTTTCAAGGACAGAGACTTTTTGTTCGCGTTACGTAACACCTTGCTCCTTAACTTAAAGGATCTGGTCTTTGGTTTCCCTGCACCGATCATCTTTGCGCTGGTTTTGAACGAGCTTCCTTTCAAGGGCTTTAAGAAGGTTGTGCAGACCATTGCTTACATGCCGCACTTCCTTTCCTGGGTCATCATCGGAAACCTTTCGCTTCAGCTGTTCGCAAAGGACACCGGTATGGTGAACATGCTCATCAAGAGCCTTGGCGGTTCGTCCATTCCTTTCATCGCAGAGAGTGCACATTGGGTAAGGACCTATATTGGATGGGGCATTTGGCAGAGCTTTGGTTGGAACTCGATCGTGTATCTGGCCGCCATCGCAGGCATCAGTCCGGATCTTTATGAAGCGGCGTCCATGGACGGTGCGGGCAGATTCCAGAAGATGTGGCACATTACGCTTCCCAGCTTAAAGCCCACCATCGTCGTGTTGCTGATCATGAACCTTGGATACATCATGGGCGGCGGCATGGAGCGTCCCATGGCACTTTACAACAACCTCGTTATGGACAAGGCAGACGTCATTGCAACTTATGTTTACAGAGTCGGCATAAAGGGCTTGCAGTTCTCCCTGACGACTGCAGTTGGCCTGTTCCAGTCCGTAGTTGGCGTGATCTTGATCCTGACGGCGAACTTTGTCTCCAGGAAGCTCGGCGAGCGCGGCATTTGGTAAGGAGGTTTGGGTAAATGAAAGTTAAGTCAGCAAAAGCAAAATTGGGCGACTGGGGATTTGTCGCAGTCTGCGTGATCGTCAGCCTGCTGTGCGTTCTTCCGATGATCAACCTCCTCGCGAAGTCGCTTTCCGGTTCTGACGCGTTGGTCAGAAACGAAGTTTACCTGCTTCCGAAGGGCCTGAACTTTGATGCCTACCTGCAGGTGTTCCGCAACGCAAAATATGTTAAGGCGTTCTTCTGGACCGTGTTCCTGACAGTGATCTGCACGCTCATCTCCTTGACGATGACGACGCTGTGCGCGTATCCGCTGATCTTCGAAAGACTCAAAGGCCGTTCCGTGATCAACGTATATATCACCGTGACCATGTTCTTCAACGCGGGTGCCATCCCGAATTACCTGCTGATGAAGTCGATCGGCTTTTTGGACAGGCCCTGGGTGTTGATCATTCCCAGCTGTCTGAGCATATACAACATGATCATCATGAGAAGTTTCTTTTATGGCATTCCGGACAGCCTTCGCGAATCGGCAGAGATCGACGGCGCAAGCTTCTTCCAGATCCTTTGGAGAATCTACGTGCCCCTGTCAAAGCCCGTGATGGCAACCTTGGCACTGTTCTATGCAGTAGGTCGTTGGAATGGTTACGGCGATGCGCTGATGTATATGAAGGAGGAAAGATTTTATCCTTTGCAGCTGTATCTGTACAACATCATGAACAACACCAACAAAATGGAAGTTGCAACGCAGGAAGGTTTCTCATCCCCTGGTCTTGCCGCATCCATGAAGGCAGCAGTCGTAATGTTCTCGACCGTGCCGATCCTTTGCATCTATCCTTGGCTGCAGCGCTTCTTTATCTCCGGCGTGACGCTTGGTGCCGTAAAGGAATGATTTAACTGGTAATTACGGGGCAACCCGCTAATTATAGAACCAAAACACATTTTTACAAAAAAAGGGAGGAAACAAGTAACATGAAGAAGAAGATTCTTTCAGTCCTTCTTGCGCTGACGATGGTTGCATCCCTTGCAGCATGCGACAATGGCGGCAAAGCAAGTGAGGAAAGCAGCAGCAGTTCTGGGGCTCCGTCCATCGATGCAAGCAAGATGGAGGAAGCAGAAAAGGCTGGCGCTGACTTCGAGAACGGCAAGTTCAAGGAGACCAAGAAGATCGTAGTCGAGATCTATGATCGTGGTAACGATGGCGGTTCCGATCCTGAGAACAACCTGTACACTGATTACATCAAGAAGGGTATGCTCGAGGATCACAACGTAGAGGTAACCTTCAAGAAGGTTCCCCGTTGGACCGAGGTTGATGAGATCAACAACCTGCTTGCAGCAGGTACCGCACCTGACGTATGCGTAACCTACAGCTATCCCACCATTCAGACCTATGCTAACATGGGCGGCGTGATCGATCTGGCTCCTTACATTGAGCAGTACAAGAGCGAAATCCCCAACCTTTGGAATTGGCTTGGCGAGACCAACATATACTGGGATCGCGATCCTAAGACCGGTACCCTTTGGTGCGTTGAGGCGAAGCTCGCAGTTTCTAACCGCGTAATCACCTTCGTTCGTCAGGACTGGCTGGACAAGCTTGGCCTGAAGGCTCCTACCACCAAGGCTGAGTTCGAGAGCATGCTCGTTGCTTTCAAGGACAACGCAAGCACTCTGCTTGGCTCTGACGCTTCCAAGATCGTTCCTTACTCCGTAAGCTACGACGTAGGTTGGAGAGCAGCAACCCTGATCGAGTCATTCCTTGATCCTGCAATGTCCGATAAGGAATACTACGTAAACGGTTTTGATGACAGAAAGCTTACCCAGAACGGTACCAAGGAAGGCGTTCGTCTTCTGAACAAGTGGTACAACATGGGCCTTATGTGGAATGACTTCGCTCAGTACGGCAGCGGCGACACCACTGAGGATGACATGATGAAGGCTGGTTTCGTAGGCGCATTCACCCACAACTGGGATTACCCTTACAGAAACGGTGATGACAGCATCAACGCAAACCTTCAGAGAAACGTTGGTCCTAACGCTAAGTTCGTAGCAATCGATCCTTTCGAGGATAAGAATGGAACTCATACCAAGTTCGTTTCCGGTCCTATCGACCGTAAGGTATTCTTCCCTGCAACGAACGACGAGCCTCTTGCATCCCTGCTGTATCTTGACTGGATCAGCGCTCCTGAGCACATCCAGTATCTGCAGATCGGTGATGAGGGCGTGACCCATGACGTAACCGCTGATGGTGCAATCCAGGTTAAGGCTGCTACCGGCAACGCAATCATGAACTCCGGTATGAACATTGACTACACCATTACCGTAAACGGACTGAAGCTGACCAGCGACGAGCTGACCAACAAGTCCAGAGCACTGAACTACCCTGGAATCCCTGCTGAAGACGTTGTAAATTCCCACAAGATCGCTAATACCGACCTGAGAGTTGGTAAGAACGTAAACGTTGGCGCGATCGAGGCAGAAGAGGGTATCGGTGACACCCTGAGCCAGAAGAGAGATATCGCTTACGATAAGGCAGTAGTTGCTTCTACCGCTGACTTCGACAAGGTTTGGGACGAGGAAATCAAGAACTATCTGAGCGCTGGCGGCCAGGCCATCATTGATGAGCGTACCGAGAAGTGGGAAGAGTTCTTTGGTAGCTCCGACATGCTCAAGTAAAATCGGGAACAACTCTTACTCTTTATTTTGTTTATTTCAAATGGAACGGCATTGGCCCCCTCGGCCAGTGCCGTTCTTTTGATTGCAGTTTTTCACCTTTTTTGGTATAATCATTTTAAGTATGGGGTAACGTCACTTGGGGAAGTGACAGAAAGGGGGGGTATTATGATAGTACTTGTGGTCTTATACGCTGTGGCAGTTTTGTTCGTGGCAGCGGTATCGTTTGGGATCGATGCTCTCATCATGTCGAACACTAACGTAACAGATCGCACAAATTATGTTTTTTGTGTGAATCTTTTTATGAGCGTTTTGGCACCGGTTAACTTCATGTTGGTCGATGAGAGTCTGATCGTTTACGTGATCTTTGCCGTCAACAGACTGATCCTTCGGCCAATGATCAAAACCTGTTTTTACGACAAGATCTCGATGGCACCGAAACGAAAGATCTGGCTGGTGTCGCTTATTTCGGAAGCGATCATGGGAGTGCTTGTTGTCATTATCGTTCGTTGTATAGCGTAGATAAAGGGGGAGAGAAAATATGGATTATTTTATGGTTTTAGATGCATTTCCGGGACTGCGTAACGTAAACTTTGGCGTTCTGCTTTTGATCCCGGTCATTGCAATTGTCATTGTGATCTTTACGATAGGCTTTATCGTGAAAGAAATTTCCGAGGTTAAGCGTAGCGGATACCATTATGATACGACGGGAGGTGGCGAGGAGAGCCCTGATGCGAATGCCCAGATCCTTGCGAATGGCGGATGGACATGCCCGCTGTGCGGAAACGTGCTGTCCGATAAGGTCATACAGTGTAGGTGTGGAGGCCGCAAAGGGGATGCGCCGAAGCAACCGAAGGATGAAGGGACGCAGTCATGAAAAAGGGTAACTTGACGGGCATATCGTATTTCATCGTCCATGCATGCGTTGAAATGATCTGCTTTTACGTGCTTCGCAGGCATTATCCTTTGTTCGTTATAGGCACCGTTGCGTTCTTTTATGATTTCTTTGCCTTTGTGCCCCAGGGCCTGATCGGCAATTTTATCATTAAGCACAAGAAGATCCCGTTTGAGACGATCGGACACGTGCTGCTCCTTCTCAGTGTCTTCATGGTTCCTTTTGATGCAACAGTGATCCACTATGGCGGCTTCCTTTCCATGGCGATCGGAAATGCGATCCTGCATGAGTGCGGGGCGATCGCGACCGTGGCGGACAGCGAAGGGAAGATTTTTCCAGCCGCGCTGTTTGTCTCCGGTGGTTCTTTTGGCCTGGTGATCGGCGGGACGCTGGGCACGCTTGGCGTAACGCAGTGGATCCTTGTGATCCCGTTTGCGTTGTCGGTAGCGTGCACACTCTATTCAAGAAAGTCCGTGCGAGAAAAGAGTTATCCGAGGTTTCACTGTACAAATGACAAGTACACGCCTGCGGTGATCTTACTGGTTGCCTTTTTGGTCACGACGGTAAGAAGCTATCTGGGCTATGCCATTCCGATCTCATGGAACAAGGAGGTTTGGCAGTCCTTTTTGCTCTTCTTTATCATGGGCTTTGGAAAGGCGATCGGAGGGTATTTCGCAGATCGTTTGGGCGCCCGCAAAACGGCGGTCTTTGCAACGCTTGCGTCCATTCCGTTTTTGGTCTTTGGAGATGAACTCATGGTGGTGTCCGTGATCGGCGTATGTCTGTTTTCCATGACGATGAGCATCACGTTTGAGATGTGCCTTAGCGTGCTTCCGGGGAATCCGGGACTTGCCTTTGGCGTGACGACCGCCGCATTGTTCTTCGGCTTGACGCCGCCGTTTTTCTTTGGGTTCGGACTTTTGACAAATGCGATCCTGATCGTAGTGTTCTCGCTTCTTTGCTGTTTTCTGCTGAGAAAAACGCTAAAGGAGTGAAGAAGCCATGGATTCTTTGAAGGAAATTGCCCTTCTTGCATTTGCGGTGGTGCTTACCGTTGCGGTGGAATTGCCAATCATCCGCATAGGGAAGGTTACGAAGCATAACGGGATCATCATCGCGATCAATGTCGTGACGAATCTGACGTTCAACGTCATATACCTGTTGCTTTATCACATGAGCTTTCTTTATCGCGACAGTTTCATAAGCAGAGAGGGCGTGACACTCGGATGGTATGTTTTCGCAGAGCTTTTATTGATCCCTCTGAGCGAGGCTTTTGTATATGGGAAGATATCGAAGGCTTCCAAAAAGCGGATCCTCGTCGTCACTTATCTCGCAAATTTTGCATCATGCCTGGCGGGCGAACTGTTCCAAAGGGTTTTTGATCTTATCATATGATTCAGATTTTGAGAACGGAAAATAGAGAGGCACCAAAGTACAAAGGAGATAACAAAATGCTGAACGTAACGAAGAATGTGGAAAACGGAAAGGCAGAGGTTTTCGCCGAAGGAAGGCTTGACACAAGCACGGCACCGGAAATGGAAGCCGCTTTGATGGAGATCATTGACGGCCTCACGGAGCTTACGTTGAATTTTGAAAAGCTTGAGTACATTTCATCGGCCGGACTGCGCGTTCTTCTCACGATGCAAAAGATCATGAAAAAGCAGGGCACTATGAAGGTGACGCACGTTAATCAGACCATCATGGAGATCTTTGAAGTGACTGGTTTCGAGGGCTTTCTGACCATTGAGTGACCGCTACGGCAGCTTGGAGGCGACGAGGAAGGGAAAGGAAGGAACGGCATGAAGGAACTTGTGATCACGGCCGAGACAAAGAATCTGGACGAAGTGATGACATTCGTGGACACATTCCTGGAGGAAGCGGAATGCTCCATGAAGGCACAGATGCAGATCGATCTTGCCGTGGAGGAGATTTTCGTCAACATAGCAAGTTACGCCTATGCTCCAGGGACAGGTCCGGCAACGATCCGCGTGGGGCTTACGGACGATGGGTCCGTTTTCGTGATCGAGCTGATCGATCAGGGCGTTCCCTATAATCCGCTGGCGAAGGAAGATCCTGACATTACGCTCTCCGCAGAGGAGCGGAAGATTGGCGGACTTGGGATTCTGCTCACGAAGAAGAGCATGGATGACGTGCAATATGAATATGCAAACGGCAGTAATATCTTAACGTTAAGAAAAAGCATTAGATAGAAAGGAGAACTGACATGTTAAACATCGAAAAGAAAGCAGAGGGAACAAATCTGGAGGTGAAGCTGACAGGCAGACTCGACACGGTGACGGCGCCGCAGCTGGAGGGTGCGATCAAGGAATCCATTGAGGGAGTGACCGACCTGTCCTTTGATTTTTCTGAACTGGAGTACATTTCGAGTGCAGGTCTTCGCGTTCTCCTCGCGGCACAGAAGATCATGAATAAGCAGGGTACCATGGCAGTCAGGAACGTGTCTGACGAAGTGAATGAGATTTTTGAGGTCACGGGATTTACTGACATTCTTTCGATCGAATAGGAAAGCGTTTTATGGATAACAAACGGGAAATCGTCTACGAAAACATCGTTGAGAATATTTCAGACGGACTTTTGGCGATCGATCAGAGTGGTACGATCCAGATCGCAAACCCTTCCGCAGTAAAGATCCTTGGGATCGAAGCGGATGGGCTTGTGGGCCACAAGCTCGTGGAATTCATGATGGCGGATGACGGAAATGATGATTTCTTTCAATGTCTGTTGGATGCGGTATATTCCAAAGGACTCATAAGCCAGATGGTTCCCTACGTGATCGGCGGAGAGGAAAAGCGACTTCGCGTTGTCAGTTCCATGCTGATGAATGGGAACGAAAGAGTCGGCCTCATCGTAACGTTCAGTGATCTGACGACCATGGTACGGCTGAGTGAGCGGAATGAAGCGCTGAACAAGGAATTGACGGAATTCATCGATCGCTTTACGCAGGTCATGATCGGTGCGATCGAAGCAAGAACGCCTTATAATGCCAATCATACCAAGAGTATGGTCCGTTATGGGTCGAACTTTCTTGATTGGGAAAAGGGGCGCGGCGTGGAGCGTGCGGAGGCCGTTCGAAAGCCTTTTTTGGCAAGCGTATGGCTTCATGACGTTGGAAAGCTTGTGGTTCCAAGAAGCGTCATGGACAAGGCAACACGTCTTGGAAGCAGGGAAAAGGACGTGTTTCACCGCATTGAGACGGCGATCCTTAGCGAAAAGCTTCGCATGGCAAAGGACCCTTCCGTGAGCGAGGAGGCGGGCGCAAAGATCAAGGTGCTGGAAGACGCAAGGGAAGTGATCCGAACGGCGAATACGATTGGATTCCTAAATGATGAACTGTTTTCGAAAGTGGAAGCACTGGGCAAGATGACTTGTCTTTCGGCGGAGGGGGAAGAGATTCCACTCCTTCAGGATTACGAATTGGAATCGCTGTGCGTTCGTCGCGGTACGTTGACCGCAGGAGAGCGCAAGATCATTGAATCCCACGTGGTACGCACCCGAGAAATGCTCGAGCAGATGGGCTTTACGAATATCTATGGCGACGTAAGCAATTGGGCAGGCAATCATCATGAATATCTGAATGGTTCCGGATATCCCCGCGGACTTCAAGGGGAAGAGATTCCCTGGGAGAGCAGGCTTCTTACCATTTTAGACATTTATGATTCGCTGACGGCGGATGACAGACCCTACAAGCCAGCAGCTTCGCCGGAGAAAGCATTTGAGATCCTGCGTTCCATGAGCAGGGAAGGAAAATTAGACGGCGACCTTGTTGAGGCATTTTTCGAAAGCCAGGCATGGAAGCGAGAGGAAGCATAAGATGCCAAGAAGCATCAAAGGAGGACGAGATGCAGACAAACACGATTGAGATCAGGAATTTGGAAGTTGGAAGAGCGCAGGCTCTTGAGGAGTCGGAGAAATATTCCGCTTATATGGGCCATGACCCCAAAACCGCGCTTCGCACGCGCCTTCTCGTAGAGGAGACGATCGGTATGATCAGCGCGATCACGGAAAAGTTTTGGGCTGATTTTTGGATGGAAGGAAAGAAAGATGGCACTTGCCTGATCCATCTTGTGGTCAGGACCAACATGGACGGCGAGAAGAAAAGGGAACTGATCGACGCAGCGAAAAGCAAGAAGAATGAGGCATATAAGGGCCTTACCGGAAAAATCAGGGAATTTCTTGACAAAAGCTTTGATCTTGCCTATGCGGACGGAGCTTATGATACAACAGGCTGCTTTATGTTAGGACTGATCGACGGGCCGATGTCGCCCGGCGCACCGATCATGATGGAGCCGGTGACCTGGTCCATGGACGTTTACCGCGAAGGCATTGAAAACGCCAAGGAGAAGGACGGCGCAGCGCAGGAAGCCTGGGATGAACTGGAAAAGTCCATCCTTGCAAACCTTGCAGATGACGTACGTGTTTCCATCAAAGGAAACGTGGCTGAGGTAGTTGTTGAAAAAAGAGGGTAATATAGGACATTGACGATCTGACGATGCTTTGCTTTGAGTACACGAAAAAGGATTAAGCCTTCGGCATTATGAAGATGGGAGATACAATGATACGGGCAGTTTTGTTTGACATGGACGGGACGCTAATCGACACGGAAAAGTATTACCGTGTCTTTTGGCCAAAGGCCATGGCGGAATTTGGATATCACATGACGGACGAGCAGGTGCTCTCCATGCGAAGCCTAGGCAGGCCCTTTGCGCCGGCAAGGCTCAAGGAATGGTTTGGCGAAGAACTGGATTATTACGCCGTTCGGGCGCGCAGAACGGAAATGATGGAAGCGCAGCTGGACGTGGACGGCATTCAGTTAAAGCCCGGAGCGGTGGAAATACTGGAAGAATTGCGGCGGCGAGGGATCCTTGCCGCCGTTGCCACGGCTACGCCGCCGGAGCGCACGGAGAAATATCTAGGGCTGACCGGGATCCGTCCCTATTTTAGCAAGATCATCAGTGCAACGCAGGTGAAGGAGGGGAAGCCCTCTCCTGACATTTATCTTTACGCCTGCGAGCAGCTTGGCCTTGCGCCGGAAGAATGCATGGCAGTGGAGGATGCGCCTAACGGGATCCTCGCGGCTTATCGAGCAGGCCTTAGGGTTGTGATGGTGCCGGATCAGACGCAGCCCACGGAGGAACTGCAAGGCATGCTATATACTAACGTTGACAGACTGGACGACCTGACAAGGTGTTTAGATTAAAAACACAAGGGAAGCGTGGTTTTGCTTGTGAACGTTGACTTTTCCCCCGCGGAATGATATGATTTCAAATAGCGTGCCGCAGAAAGGCGCGGCAGAAGAATAGTAAGGCAACGTGGCCGGGAAAAGACGTGAAAATGAGCCACTTGCAGGAAAGGAACGAGAGAGATGAAAAAGGGTTTTGACGAACTTGTGGCAAAGGTAAAAGAGTGCGGCATGAAGAAGGTTGCCATTTCCGTGGCACAGGACAGCGCCGTTCTTGAAGCAGTACGCGCGGCAAAGGATCGCGGCATCGCTGAAGCAGTGCTGGTAGGCGACGAGACAAAGATCAAGGAGATCGCAGCGCAGATCGGCGTGAAGATCGATGATTTCGAGATCATCAACGAGCCGGACATGATCCAGGCCTCCCTGATCGCAGTAAAGCTTGCGCATGACGGCAAGGTTGACATGTACATGAAGGGCCTGATCGACACGAAGAACTTCTTAAAGAGCGTGCTCGACAAAGAGGTTGGTCTTCGTACCGGTGGTCCTCTTTCCCACGTTGCAGTGTTTGACGTTCCCATGATCGATCATCTGCTTTTCCTCACTGACGTGGCATTCATGACCTATCCCACGCTGGAGGATAAGGTTAGCATCATCAAGAATACCGTGCCCGTATGTAATGCATGTGGCATTGACAATCCTAAGGTAGCTCCTCTTGCTGCAGTAGAAGTGGTAAATCCCAAGATGCCCGCGACCGTTGAGGCACAGCAGCTCACCGAGATGTGCGAAAACGGCGAGATCACCGGATGCATCGTGGACGGACCTTTGTCCCTCGACCTGGCGATCGACGCTGAGGCGGCAAAGCATAAGGGAGCAACCGGCCGTAAGATTCAGGGCGATGCAGACATCCTGCTCTTCCCTGACATTCATGCAGGCAACCTTGTTTACAAGGCACTGGTTCACACCGTACCTGGCGTTAAGAACGGATGCATCCTGACCGGAACCAAGGTTCCCGTGATCCTGACCAGCCGTTCCGACACCTTCGAGACCAAGGTGAACTCCATCGCACTGGCAGCAGTCGTGGCACACGAGATGAACAAATAAATTCCAGACGGCAGGCAATAAGATTGAAATCAGGAGGACAAATAAATGGGTATTAAGAGCTTAATTATCAACCCGGGTTCGACTTCCACGAAGATCGGCGTGTTCGAGGATGAGACCCTGTTGTTTGAAGAGACCCTTCGTCACACGACGGAAGAGATCTCACAGTTCGCTACGATCGTAGATCAGAAGGACTTTAGAAAGAAGATCATTACGGATCTTCTGGCAAGCAAGAATTTTGACATGAAGAGCCTTAACATGGTGGTTGGCCGCGGCGGTATGTTAAAGCCCATCCCCGGCGGTACCTACGCAGTAACGGATGACCTTCTGCATGACCTTGTGATCGGAAAGCAGGGACAGCATGCATCCAATCTCGGCGGCATCCTTGCGAGAGAGATCGGTGATTCCCTTGGGATCCCGTCCTTCATCGTTGACCCCGTGGTAGTAGATGAGCTTGCACCCGTTGCAAGATTCTCCGGCGTTCCTGAGCTTCCCAGAACCAGCGTGTTCCACGCACTGAACCAGAAGGCAGTGGCGAAGAGATTTGCAAAAGAAAACGGCAAGCCTTACGACAGCCTGCGTCTCATCGTGGTACACATGGGCGGCGGCGTGTCCGTAGGCGCACACCTTTACGGAAAGGTCGTTGACGTGTTCAACGCACTCGACGGAGACGGCGCGTTCTCGCCCGAGAGAGCCGGCGCGGTTCCCAGCGGCGCACTGATCAGAATGTGCTTTTCGGGAAAATATACTGAGAAGGAAGTATATTCCAAGATCGTCGGCAAGGGTGGCTTTAACGCATACCTTGGCACGAACGACATGCGCGAGGTAACGAGGCGCGCAAACGAAGGCGACGAGGCTGCCAAGGCGGCTAAGGAAGCATTCCTTTATCAGGTTTCCAAGAACATTGGCTCCATGGCCTGCGTTTTGGAAGGCAAGGTGGATCAGATCATCCTGACCGGTGGCATCGCTTACGGCAAGGACGTTTGCGAGTCCATCGAAAAGAGATGCGGCTTCATCGCTCCCTTCACGGTATATCCCGGCGAAGATGAGCTCCTTGCACTTGCGCAGGGCGGACTTCGAGTGCTCCGCGGCGAAGAGGAAGCAAAGCAGTACTAAAAAGATTTTGAATGCCCCGCTTTTGGCGGGGCATTTTTGCGCCCGAAAGAAACAAAAAAGGTGACAGAAATGAAGATTTCTGATATGATAAAAGATAGTGGATTTTTTCGTTTTCCATAAAGCGAAAGATAGGAGGGTCAGCAATATGTATTCTGAGGGTAAGATCTATATGGGACTTGCAAACGGCGAGAGAGTGTACTTGCCTCTTAGCATGTGTAACAGGCATGGTCTGATCGCCGGCGCCAGCGGTACCGGCAAGACGATCACGATGAAGGTGATGGCAGAGTCCTTTGCAGATGCGGGCGTTCCCGTGTTTTTGTGCGACATCAAGGGCGACGTGTCCGGGCTTGCGGTTGCGGGCGAGCAGAACGAGGGCATGGAAAAGAGGATCGATAAGTTTGGCATTCGCGGAGAATTCCAGTACAAGCCCTATTCCACCTGTTTCTGGGACGTATATGGCGAAAACGGCCATCCCGTGCGCGTTACGGTATCCGACATGGGTCCCGACCTTTTGAGCCGCATTTTGGGCCTTTCTGAAGCTCAGGAGGGCGTTCTGAATATCGCATTTAAGGTAGCGGACGACAAAGGCCTTCTTTTGATCGACTTAAAGGACCTCAAAGCGCTCCTGCAACACCTTTCTGATCATCGCGAAGAATATCTGACCACTTACGGCAACATCACGGCACAGTCCATCGGCGCGATCATCCGTGCGATCCTGCCGCTGGAGAGTCAGGGCGGTGATCAGTTCTTTGGCGAGCCGGATCTTGACATTTTCGACTGGATCCGTACGGACATGTACGGCAAGGGCATGATCAACCTGCTTGACTGCGTAAAGCTGGTGCACAGCCCGAAGCTTTATGCAAGCTTCCTGCTTTGGATGATGGCGGAGCTTTTCGAGAGACTTCCCGAGGCAGGTGACGGCGCAAAGCCGAAGCTTGTGTTCTTCTTTGACGAGGCACACTTGCTCTTTACGGATACCCCTAAGGTGCTTGTGCAGAAGATCGAACAGCTGGTGAAGCTGATCCGTTCGAAGGGCGTTGGCATCTACTTCGTGACCCAGAGCCCCAGCGACATTCCGGATTCCGTACTGGCGCAGCTCTCCAACAGAGTACAGCATGCACTTCGCGCGTACACGCCCGCAGAGCAGAAGGCCGTTCGCGCGGCCGCAACCTCCTTCCGTGCAAATCCTGCTTTCAAGACGGAGCAGGTGATCATGGAGCTTGGCGTGGGCGAAGCTTTGACTTCGTTCCTCGATGAGAAGGGTATTCCCACGATGGTGGAATATACCAAGATCATTTGCCCTCAGAGTTTGATGGCGCCTTGTGACGACAGCGTAAGACGCACCATGATGCGCGCTGACGGCATGAGCAAGTACGATCAGATGGTGGACAATGATTCCGCATATGAGATGCTGGCGAAGGCGAAGGAAAAGGAAGAAGAGGAAGCGAAGCTCGAGGCAGAGCGCGCTCAGCTGCAGAAGGAACGCGAAGAGTGGGAAAAGCAAAAGGCCAAGGAAGAAGAGGCCGCTCGCAAGCAGAAGGAAAAGGAAGAGGAAGCTGCACGTAAGAAGAAAGAGCGTGAGGAAGAGGCTGCCAGGAAGAAAAAGGAGCGTGAGGAAGAGGCTAAGAAGAGGAAAAAGGACGCAGCTGCAGAGCGCAGAAAGGCGAAGATCGAGACCCAGCTGATCTCCACCGGCGGGCAGATCTTAAAGCGCGGGCTTCTCAACACGCTGTTCAAGAAATAATTGTTCATATTTATTTAACATGATTTTTATTGAAACGGTCATGAAAATCTGTTAAAATAGCCTTTATGTTGTGAAAAAAATAAACGCTGCGGTCCTTCGGGGCCGCGGCGAACGGTAAGGAAAAGAAATGAAGATCGTTGAAAAGATTTTTGGAACGCACAGTGAAAGAGAATTAAAGAGGATCTATCCCATTGCGGACAAGATCGAAGCACTTCGCGATGACATGATGGCGCTCTCAGACGAGCAGCTCCGCGCAAAGACGGCGGAGTTCAAAAAGCGTCTGGCAGACGGGGAAACCCTGGACGACCTGTTGGTAGAGGCCTTTGCAGTGGTACGTGAGGCTTCCAGACGTGTGCTTGGCATTGAGCACTTCCGCGTACAGCTCATCGGTGGCGTGATCCTGCATCAGGGACGTATTTCCGAGATGAAGACCGGTGAAGGTAAGACCTTGGTGTCCACCGCTCCCGCGTACTTAAACGCACTGGAGGGGAAGGGCGTTCACATCGTTACGGTCAATGACTATCTGGCAAAGCGTGACGCGGAGTGGATGGGTCAGATCCATGAGTTCCTGGGCCTGAAGGTTGGCGTGGTGTTGAATTCCATGACGCAGGAGGAACGCCAGCAGGCATATAACTGCGACATCACTTACGTGACCAACAACGAGCTTGGTTTTGACTATCTGAGAGATAACATGGTGATCTACAAGGAGCAGCTGGTGCTCCGCGGATTACATTATGCCATCATCGATGAGGTGGACTCGGTGCTTATCGATGAAGCAAGAACCCCTCTGATCATTTCAGGTGAGAGCGGAAAGTCCACGTCCCTTTATGAGATGTGCGACATCCTTGCGCGCCAGATGAAGCGTGGCGCTGACATGAAGGACCTTTCCAAGCTGGATGCCATCATGGGCATTGAGCAGGAGGAGTCGGGCGACTTTATCGTAAACGAAAAGGATAAGGTCATCAACCTGACCGCAGAAGGCGTAAAGAAGGTGGAGCGTTTCTTCCACATCGAAAACTTTGCAGATCCCGAGAACCTTGAGATCCAGCACAACATCATCCTGGCACTGCGCGCACACAATCTGATGTTCCGCGACCAGGATTACGTGGTGAAGGACAATCAGGTGCTGATCGTCGATGAGTTCACTGGTCGTATCATGCCGGGCAGACGGTATTCCGACGGCCTGCATCAAGCGATCGAGGCAAAGGAAAAGGTGAAGGTGAAGCGTGAATCCAAGACGCTTGCAACCATTACGTTCCAGAACTTCTTCAACCTGTTCGAGAAAAAGTGCGGCATGACCGGTACGGCTCTGACGGAGGAGAACGAATTCCGTGAGATCTACGGCATGGACGTTATTGAAGTTCCGACCAATCGTCCCGTGATCCGTAAGGATCTGCAGGATGCAGTATATAAGACCCGTGCGGAAAAGCTGCATGCCATTTGTGATGCAGTGGAAGAGGCACATGCAAAGGGCCAGCCCGTACTGGTAGGTACCATCAACATTGATGCCAGTGAAGAGCTTTCGAGACGCCTTTCCAAGCGCGGCATCCCTCATAAGGTGCTGAATGCGAAGTTCCATGAGATGGAAGCTGAGATCGTTGCAGACGCAGGTCTGCACGGTTCCGTGACCATCGCGACCAACATGGCCGGCCGTGGTACCGATATTAAGCTGGATGAGGAAGCCAAGGCGGCAGGAGGCTTAAAGATCGTTGGTACGGAGCGTCATGAGTCCCGTCGTATCGACAATCAGCTGCGTGGTCGTTCCGGTCGTCAGGGAGACCCAGGTGAATCCAAGTTCTACATTTCCCTGGAAGATGATCTGATGAGACTCTTCGGTTCCGAGCACTTGATCAAGGTGTTCAACGCACTTGGCGTGCCCGAGGGACAGGAGATCGCGCATAAGTCCCTGACGAGTGCGATCGAATCCGCTCAGAAGAGAATTGAGAATAATAACTTTAGCGTCAGAAAGAACCTCTTGGAATATGACCGCGTCATGAGCGAACAGAGGCAGATCATTTACGAAGAGCGCCGCAGAGTGCTGGACGGCGAGAGCATGCGCGACGTGATCTACAAGATGATCACGGACATCGTTGAGAATTCCGTGGACATCTGCATCAACGATGACATGGGCGCAGAGGACTGGAATTACACTGAGCTGAATTCGCTCCTGTTGCCTACGATCCCGCTGGAGCCCGTAAGTATCGAGCGTCTCAAAAAGCGCAGAAAGAATGACTTAAAGCAGCAGCTGAAGGAAGAAGCCGTAAAGCTCTATGAGAGCAAGGAAGCAGAGTTCCCTGAGCCCGAAGCGATCCGTGAACTCGAGCGCGTGATCCTGCTCAAGGCGATCGACCGTAAGTGGATGGATCACATCGATGACATGGAACTCATGCGTCAGGGCATTGGCCTGCAGGCGCTTGGCCAAAAGGATCCTCTTGTGGAGTACAAGATGGCCGGCTATGAGATGTTTGACGAGATGACGCAGAACATCCGTGAGGAGACCGTTCGCATCCTCTTCCACGCTAAGGTGGAGCAGAAGGTGGAGCGTGAGCAGGTGGCTAAGGTGACTGGTACCAACAAGGATGAAAGCGTTGCGAAGGCGCCCAAGATGCGCCAGGCGGCGAAGGTATATCCCAACGATCCGTGCCCTTGCGGTTCCGGAAAGAAGTATAAGCAGTGCTGCGGACGCAAGGCCTAAGACAGGCCAAGGCGGCAAGTAAAGGCAGGTAAGATTTGTGGTTGAACTAGATCAAATGAAATCCGAGATCCTCACCTACGAAGAGCCCCTGGTTGAGGTAAAGGCCTCGCTGGACTTGGACAGTAAGGAGAAGAGGATCGAAGAGCTTCAGATGGACATGGAGGCGCCCGGCTTTTGGGATGATCCGGACCGTTCCAACCTGAAGATGAAGGAATTGAAAAACTTAAAGGACGTGGTGGAGGAATGCCAAAAGCTCACCACGCAGTATGACGACATCCTGACGCTGATCGAGATGGGCTATGAGGAAAATGATGCCTCCATGATCCCGGAGATCCGCGCGGAGCTGGATGAGTTTATTTCTGAGTATGAGGAGCTGCGGATCAGTACGTTGCTTTCGGGAGAATATGACAAGAACAACGCGATCCTGAAGCTCAATGCAGGCGCAGGCGGAACGGAGAGTTGCGACTGGTGTGGAATGCTTTATCGCATGTACACGCGTTGGGCAGAGCGCAAGGGCTTTTCCGTGGAAGTGCTTGATTTCCTGGACGGCGACGAGGCGGGCATCAAGTCCGTAACGTTCCAGGTGAACGGCATCAATGCCTATGGATATCTGAAGTCCGAAAAGGGTGTGCACAGACTGGTGCGCATCTCACCCTTCAATGCACAGGGAAAACGCCAGACCTCGTTTGTTTCCCTTGACGTCATGCCGGAGATCGAAGAGGACCTGGACGTTGACATCGACGAGAAGGACCTTCGCATCGACACCTATCGAAGCAGTGGCGCCGGCGGTCAGCACATTAATAAGACAAGCTCCGCCATCCGTATCACGCACATTCCGACGGGTACGGTGGTGACGTGTCAGAATGAGCGTAGCCAGTTCCAGAACAAGGACAAGGCCATGCAGATGCTGAAGGCAAAGCTGTTCCTCTTAAAGCAGGAAGCCAACGTGGAAAAGCTTTCGGACATTCGAGGGGAAGTCAAGGAGATCGGTTTTGGAAATCAGATCAGGTCCTACGTGTTACAGCCTTACAAGCTTGTAAAGGACCTGCGGACGGACGTGGAGACGGGAAACGTGGACGCAGTGTTAGACGGTGCGCTCGACCCCTTCATGAACGGGTATTTAAAATGGCTCAGCATGGGACAGCCAAAGTCGCAGTCCCAGGACGAATAAACTATATGGGTTTTGAGGTTACGGCTGGTAGGTCGGATCCGTCGGTTTCATGACGTCGAGATAAAAGAGAGTATAGGCGGTGTTCCTGTAGGGCAGCACCCAGAGCAGGCCAACGCCAAACGAAAGAATTGCGACGAGATATAAGGGTAAAAAGCTTAGCTGAAGGTAAAACAGTTGAAGCTTTTTGCCCTTCATTATTTTCATGCTGGTTTTTACGATGTCCGAGGCGGACAGGTCGGGATAATCCAGCATGAGGTAAAACACCTGGGACAAACTTAAGGAAACATAAAAATATGCGATCAGGAAGATGATCTGAAGCACGATGAGGACGAGAGACACCGGAAGTGCGAAAACGGCAAGCTTATATGTGCCGTAATAAGCCGAAGTCATGTCCAACAGAATGTTTACGGGAAGCGTGCACACAAAAGAGACCGTGGTCACGACCGCGGAGAGCTTGATCGATTTTTCAAAATCCCGGGAAAAGCCATAAAGAAGCTGGAAGGTAAAAATGGGATTTCCCGTGCAAAGGTTCAAGTAAAAGAAGCAAATGCCGACGGAAATAACGTTCAAAACGATGGAGAAAAGGTAAGGGATCAGGTAAGAAAGCACCAGGATCACGGCCCCACTCCTTGCAAACCCAAGGGAGTTGGCGCTCGCAAGCAACGCGAGGGCCAAACGATTGATCAGGAGCGAAAACATGGCAGCAAAGAACACGGCCATGATCACGGCGTAATATTTCCCCGCGAGGACCGTTTTTGCTTTGTTCTTCAGAATGGTGGTTTTTGCAGATGCTTTCATGACAGATCCGTCCCTTTCTATTGCACTTGCCAGAGATCATCAAGGCTGACGCCGTAATGGTTGATGTAGTAGGTGTTCATCTCCTGATAAAATGCAGGATCCGTCATCATGGGGATGACGTAATAGAGCACGACAAAGGTCAGGATCAGGGCGCCCATGAATATGCCGATGACGGAGAAAAAGATCCCCCACCAGCTCATCGTCGGGAAAGGTCGGTCTTCCCTGCGCGAGAGCACGGCAAACAGAATGCTAAGACCTCCGTTGACCAGCGGCAAAAACCCCGTAAAACAAGTGAGCGGGGAAAGGATGCCGAAGATCAGGGACGCCGTCGCGAAGGATTGTATGCTTTTGCTGTTCAGATCAGTCGTTGGCATGGTGAACCTCCTGTTTCTTTCTATACTCTAACATGATTTTGCCGTGAAATCAAACGAAAAGAAAATGAAATCATAATAAATTGATTTCTTGCGCGCGATTTGATATAATAGGGAATGGTTTTCGAGAGGAAACCGCACAGGAAACAAGAGGTCGTTGAAAGGAAAGAAACATGGACGTCATTGCTAAGATCACAGAAGAACTAAAAGTGCAAAAATGGCAGGTAGAAGCCGCAGTCAAACTGATCGATGAGGGGAACACGATTCCCTTTATTTCCAGATACCGTAAAGAGGTGACGGGATCGCTCAATGATGAGCAGCTGCGTAACTTACACGAGAGGCTCGTTTACCTTCGAAACCTCGAGGAGAAAAAGGAGCAGGTGCTCAGCAGTATCGCCGAGCAGGGCAAGCTTACCCCCGAACTGGAGGAGAAGATCAAGGCTGCACAGACCATGGTGGTCGTGGAGGATCTTTATCGCCCTTACCGCCCGAAGAGAAAGACCCGCGCAAGCGTGGCAAAGGAAAAGGGCCTGGATGGTCTCGCAGAGTTCTTGCTCGCGCAGAACGCAACGGAGGATCTTTCAGCAGAAGCCGCAAAGTATGTTACGGGCGATGACGTGCCTGAGGAGAAGCGCGTGAAGTCAGTGGCCGAGGCACTGCAGGGCGCTAAGGATATCATTGCGGAGTCCATTTCCGATGACGCGGAGCATCGTCTATACGTTCGTAATGCAACCTATGAAGAGGGCATCGTTACGAGCGTTGCGAAGGATGAAAAGCAAGAGAGCGTTTACGAGATGTATTATAACTTCAGCGAGCCCGTGAAGAAGCTCGCAGGACATCGTGTGCTTGCGTTGAACCGCGGCGAGGCGGAGAAGATGTTGGTGGTCAAGGTGGAGGCTCCCGAGGAGCGGATCCTTCGTTACCTTGAAAAGAAGGTGATCACCACTGAGAATGAGTTTACGACGCCGGTACTGAAGGAGGTTTGCCAGGACAGCTATGAGCGTCTGATCGCGCCCGCGATCGAGCGTGAGATCCGTAATGACCTGACGGAAAAGGCAGAGGACGGCGCCATCGACGTGTTTGGAAAGAACCTGGAACAGCTCCTCATGCAGCCTCCCATTGCAGGAAAGGTCGTGCTTGGCTGGGACCCTGCGTTCCGTACGGGCTGTAAGCTTGCCGTAGTGGACGCTACGGGCAAGGTTTTGGACACCAAGGTGATTTATCCTACCGCGCCGCAAAACAAGGTAGATGAGGCGAAATTCGAGCTGAAAAAGCTCATCAAGAAATATAACGTGGATCTGATCTCCGTGGGTAACGGAACGGCATCCCGTGAGTCAGAGCAGGTGATCGTGGAGCTCCTTAAGGAGCTGGATCGCCCCGTGCAGTACGTGATCGTAAACGAGGCCGGAGCGAGCGTATACTCCGCGAGCAAATTGGCAACGGAAGAGTTCCCGCAGTTTGACGTGGGACAAAGGAGCGCGGCTTCCATCGCAAGAAGACTGCAGGATCCCTTGGCAGAGCTTGTAAAGATCGATCCGAAGTCCATCGGCGTTGGGCAGTATCAGCACGACATGAACCAGAAAAAGCTCGATGAGGCGCTTGGCGGCGTCGTGGAGAGCAGCGTGAACAAGGTCGGCGTGGACGTGAACACGGCTTCCGCACCGCTTCTGGAGTATATTTCCGGCATTAACAAGACCATTGCAAAGAACATCGTGGATTATCGCGAGCAGAACGGAAAGTTCACAAACCGTCGTCAGCTCCTTAAGGTGCCGAAGCTCGGGCCGAAGGCTTTTGAGCAGTGCGCAGGCTTCATGAGGATCCTGGACGGGGAAAATCCTTTGGATGGAACCAGCGTGCATCCGGAATCATATGAAGCCGCTGAGAAGCTTCTGGATAAGCTGGGACTTACCATGGACGACGTTCGCGCCATGCAAAAGAAGGCCGCAGAGGATAAGAAGGCAGGACGCAGCGCAAAGGCTGAGGGCACACCTGCCGGCAAGAACGCACAGGGAAATGCAAATGGCAAGAATAAGCAGGGCAAGCAGCTTGTCGTAAAGAATACCAATACTTCCATGGGTAAGGCACTGGCAGCAGCCATGGGGAACCTCGTGATCGAAGCGCCCGAAGAGAAGGCTCCCGCGAAGGCAGCTGCGGCGCCTGTGGCAAACGCACAGGCCGTATCGGGACTGGAAAAGCGCGTGAAGGATAAGGCGGCGCTTGCAAAGGAGCTTGGCATCGGTGAGATCACGCTGACGGACATTCTTAAGGAGTTGGAGAAGCCTGCGCGTGACCCCAGAGAGGACATGCCCAAGCCCATCCTTCGCAGCGACGTGCTCGACCTGAAGGACCTGAAGCCTGGCATGATCCTAAAGGGCACGGTCCGCAACGTCATTGACTTTGGCGCATTCGTGGACATCGGCGTGCACCAGGACGGCCTGGTTCACGTATCACAGATGACCGACCGTTTCATCAAGCATCCCCTTGAGGCCGTGAGCGTTGGCGACATCGTGGACGTACAGGTCCTCACCGTGGATGTACCCAAGAAGAGAATTGGACTTACCATGAAGATCAAGCAGCAGTAATACGGCTGTGAAAGTAATGTGCCAGTGGGGACGGTTCTTTTTGGCACGTTTTGTCCTGGGACAAAACGTGCCAAAAAGAACCGTCCCCACTGGCACATTTGCATATAAGTCATTCTCACCCTGCGGGTTCTAATTCTTCGGGTTCGCGCAGGCCGGTGAGGTCGTAGGCGCTCTTTACGCTGTCGCCAAGGATCTCGCCGGTCCATTGCCACAGTTCATCCACGTAGAGGTTCTTGTGGCCCCAGCTGCGGATACCATGTTTGTCTGCAATGTCTTGCGTATATTCTTCCAAAAGGTAAATGTTCTTAAAGCGAAGCGGTCCTGAGGCATACTGGCAGACGATGGGGATGCTGCCGGTTTTTTCGCGGTCTATGATCACGCCGTCCGCGGTCTTTCTAAAGGTGACCCAGGCCATGTTTTCCAACATGGAGATGGGGTCTTGCTGCGTGGATACGTAATTGCCGAGAGAGAAGTAACAAAGGCATTCATTGCCGTTGTCGGCCGTGATCCATTCCACGGGCTGCGTTACGTGCGGGTGCGCGCCGATGATCAGGTCGGCACCGGCCTCCGTCATTTGCTGTGCAAATTTTCTTTGATATTTCGACGGCGTCGTTATATACTCTGCGCCCCAGTGGGGGAAGACAACGACCACGTCGGCTATCTCTTTTGCGGCTGCGATTTCTTCGAGCACCTGCGGATGAATGGTCGTAAAGTCCAGCGCCCCATTCTTTTCATTCCAGTTGCAGAGCACGTCGAACCTGCCCCTTGCATAGCCGGGAATGGTCTCAAAGTTCGGACCGTAGGTATAATTCAGCACGGCAAAAGTTATGCCGTTTCGTTCGATCAGGGGGATGCGCTCTGAAGCAGGGAGTTGATTTCCTTCTTCGTCTTCATAGCGTTCATGCAGGCCGATCATAAGGATTTCGGGGTGTTGTTTCCAATAGTTCAGGCAATGCTCAACGCCTGCCTGCTTTTGATCCAGCGTGTGGTTTGAAGCCTGTAGCACCACGTCAAAGCCTGCTTTGATGATGGCGTCGCCAACCTCCGTCGGAGAGTTGAAGTGGGGATATCCCGAAAAGCCAAGATCATTTCCGCCAAAGATCGTCTCCTGGTTGATCACGCTGATGTCTGCAAGGTCAAGAAAATCCTTGATGTCTTCAAAAAGAAAGTCATAATTGAGCGTGCCGTCCGATTGTTTTCCAGTGTTGACAATGCCCATGTGCATGAGGTTGTCGCCCACTGCCATCAAGGTGACCACGGGGTCAGGCGTAGGTTCCGGCGTGGGTTCCGGCGTCGGCTCAGGCGTTTTTATGGGCTCAGCCGTGACGATCGGATTGCTTTGCACTGCCTGTGACGTAGCCTCGGGGGACGGGGTTTGCGTGGCGTCGCCTCCCGAAATCGTACAGCCAGGTAGCAAAATGGCAAGCAAAACAAGGAGCGTGCACACATGGGGGATGTGTTTTTTTGTTAAGGTAAACATTTCTTTTTAGTCCTTTGAAAGTATTGTAGGTAGTATATTTATTCTTGGATCAGGATATTTGAATCCAGATTTCCAAAATTCTTGATGGAGCCCGCCGAATAGTAGACGTATTCCAATAAAGGCAAGTCCTCTAAGGGAGTAAGGTCCGTAACATTGCTTTCCGTGACGGCGATCGCGGAAAGATTCTTTAAGCTTTTCGCAAAGGAAAGATCCCTTACGTTGGTTCCGTCCAAATAGAGCGTTTCGAGCTCAGAAAGACTCCCGATCGGAGAATAGTCATTAATGTGTGTGTTATAGCTTAGGTCAAGGGCCGTAAGCTCTGTGCAATTCTTGATCGGCGAGATGTCAGTAAGCAAAGAAGAGTCGCTCCAGATCTGCAATGAATCTAAGTGCGGCAACCCCTCCAAAAAGGAAATGTCCGTAATGAACGGGCTGGTGAGGAAAAGGTATTCAAGAGACGTCATGGATTTCAAGAAGCTAAATCCCATCAGGCCGTTGGTCATAATGTCAAGGAATTGAAGTCTTTTTAAGGAAACGAGTTCTTCAGCGTTCATGATCGTATTGGCGTGAACCTTAAGATAATAAAGCTCGCTAAATTCATCAATCCCATGTAGGCTATAGCCCCCGTCTGCGAAAATCGAAAGTGCGCTGATCTGCATGGGATCGACAATCAGCTCTAGCTCCTCGAGCGTATTGGAACAGGTTAGATAATAAAGGTCTTTCATGCCGCCGAGGTCGCCTGGCTGGAAATGCAAGTCTATGGTTTCATCCGCATGCAATCCCTGCAGATAGCGAAAGATCTTGAACTCTGAAGTGTCGACGGAAGTATATTCCGTCGAAAAACCATCTGCATCGCCATTGTCGAGTTCATAGTAAACGTCGATGCCATTGTCGCCCTCATAGAATTCAATGTTAAGAAACTGATCGCAATCCTCTTGAGTGATCTCATCAATCTTATGGGAGGTCACGTGCACGAGCAACTCCTGGAGGATCGAATCGGGGGTCTCTTTTCTTTGAAAGCCTGAAAGAATCTCCTCGGCGCTGGGCGATTCGTAGATGACTTCCTTCACGGGCACGGCTGCCGGCTCTTTGCTGTTCGTGCCTGAGAAGTACTCATCGAATTTTTCAAAAAAGCCAGTTTTACCATTGCTGAAGAACCCTTCCGAGAACAGGGCGATCAGTCCGGCAACGACGATGATCAGGAAATAACACAGGACGATAATAAAAACAAACTTGCCGACGGAGAATTTCCTGGGATTTCCGGAAGCAGGGCGCTGCGGCTGAGAGTAAGTGGTCTTTTGTGTGTAGGTGCTTGACTGCGGCTGTGAGTAGGTGGTCTTCTGCGTGTAGGTGCTCGCCTGCGGCTGAGAGTAAGTGGTCTTTTGTGTGTAGGTGCCGGTCGTCGTGGTCTTGCCGGTGGAATAGGTCGTCTTTTGATTATATGACTGGTAGTCATTATGGTTGTGGTCGTCGTATGTATAGGGCTTGCGGCCTTCGCAATACTTATATCCGCACTCCGGGCAGACAAGGTCGTGTCCGACTTCATTCATCTTCGTGAAACACACGGGACAAGTGATCTTTTGTGCCATAATTTCCCCTTTCATTTTCAGCGTTCTTATGGTATCATACCAAACAGCGTCATTTCTATTTTATACCAAAATCCGCGTTTCGCCAATAGAAACGTGAAAAAATGAGAAGAAAGCGCGGAAAAACTTGCAAAATGACGTAAGTTTAGTCTTGACAGAAGGCACATCTTATCCTATAATATCCCAATGTGACGATGTATCAGAATGCCTAGCCAAAGCCCCGGCGAAGCATTTTACGATAGAAATCGACCGCTTTTCGAGCTTTACTTTCCGTGGCCGGACATCTGCGGGATGCAAATGCGAGGGAGCAAACAGTTCTGAGCAAAATAATGGAGGAAATCGCAATGAAGACTTTTATGGCAAGTCCTGCTACCATTGACAGAAAATGGTACGTGGTAGATGCTACCAATATGACTCTGGGCCGTCTGGCTTCAGAGGTTGCTAAGGTTCTTAGAGGTAAGAACAAGCCCATTTTTACACCTTTCATTGACACTGGCGATTACGTGATCGTGGTGAACGCTGAGAAGATCAAAGTTACTGGGAAGAAGCTTGACCAGAAGATCTACTACAGACACAGTGATTACGTTGGCGGCATGAAGGAGACGACCCTGAGAGAGCAGCTCGCAAAGAAGCCTGAATCCGTTGTTGAGATGGCAGTTAAGGGCATGCTTCCCAAGGGACCCCTTGGAAGACAGATGTACACCAAGCTGTTTGTATATGCAGGACCTGAGCACAAGCATCAAGCTCAGAAGCCTGAAGTACTGACTTTCTAAGGGATAGGAGGAGATAATAACAATGGCTAAATCTGAAAAGTACTACGGAACCGGCAGAAGAAAGAAGTCCATCGCAAGAGTTTACCTGGTACCTGGTAAGGGCGATGTAGTGATCAATAAGAGAAACATGGATGAGTACTTTGGTCTTGAGACCCTAAAGGTGATCGTTCGTCAGCCCCTGGTTGCGACCGAGACCGCAGACAAGTACGACGTAATGGTTAACGTAAAGGGTGGCGGATATACCGGCCAGGCTGGTGCCATCAGACATGGTATCGCAAGAGCACTCCTTCAGGTAGATGATGAGTTCAGACCTACCCTCAAGAAGGCAGGCTTCCTCACCAGAGACCCTCGTATGAAGGAAAGAAAGAAGTACGGCTTAAAGGCAGCTCGTCGCGCTCCTCAGTTCTCCAAGCGTTAATCAGAGAACCGAGAAAGCCCGAAAATATGGCATTTTTACCCCGAAAGGACATCCCTTTCGGGGTATTTTTTTGCCAAAAATCGCTGACATAGTTTGATATAAAAAAGCATAAAATGATGAGAAAAAAGTGCGTTTATTTGGGGGAAACGAAAAAGTTGACAAAGACAGATTTATATCTATCATGTCATACTATGTCAAAACGAGACAGAGTCGTTAGATTATATTTTTTATAGTCATTTATGCTAATTTTTCTTTAAAAACGTTTGTTATAATGGTATAAAGGGTATGTAGAATCTATAACGATAAGGGGTCTTGCAATGATCTATTATGACCATTTACCGCTTGATAAGGATATACTTGATGCGCTGGGTGAACTGAAAATTGACTATGTTTTTCAACCAATCTTCAAGGCGGATGGGAAAACTTTATTTGCGCGGGAAGCGCTTATGCGTCCTGCAGATATGAACGTGATGGAGCTTATTGAGAAATATAATAAGCTTGGGAAGTTACATGTTCTTGAGGTCGCAACTTTTTTCGGAGCAATGCAGGCGTATCACCTTCGTGGATATGAGTGCAAGATATGCATGAATTCATTTCCGTCGGAATTATTTACGCTTTCTGAACAGAAGGCCTTTGCTGAGTATTTTGGTGATATGAATGGAAGAGGAATTATTGAAATCCTCGAGTATCCCTATATCTCCGAAGAGGCGGTTGAGGCAAAAAGGATAGCGACAAGCAGACAGGATTTATGGATATCTATAGATGACTTTGGCAACGGCATTAATAATATGGATGTCGTCAAGATGTACGATACGAAGATAGTTAAGCTGGACAGACATTTGATAAGTGGTATCGATCACTTACCGGACAAACAGGAAAATGTAAAAAAACTAATAGAAGAGTTTCATTCACAGGGTATATTAGTCCTTGCAGAAGGAGTAGAAGAGAAAGAAGAATTTGAATGCCTTGTGGATATGCATATAGATCTTTTCCAAGGCTATTATTTAGGAAGACCGATGTAATCAGTACGAAATAATGAGAGTATTATCTTATGGGAGACAATCAAGTTCTCCCATTTTTCTTTGGCAAATCTGCCGCAAAATTACCCAGAGGCATTTAGAGGCAAAACGAGGCATTTAGAGGCAAAATAAGGGTTTACCCTCTAAAAATCCTGTGATATTATTACAATAGCAAAGCAGTAGGGCAACAGACAAAGCCCTGCTGCTTTTGTTATTTGTACGAACCCAAGGGCACTCCTGTAAAAGCCCACTCCTGTTACGGGATCCGTACTTGTTTTCATATTGGTAGTTAAAGCGAAAGCTTTGCTATATGCCAGGCCCCGTCTTACGGCGTACGACGTAAGATCCGGGGCTTTTTTCATGCCCATTTTTAGGGCTTACAACAGAATATGGAGGAAAAACAATGGATTTTGAAGAATTCAGAGAGAAGCTTAAGGAAGACCTCGGTGAACGCCTCTTCGCAAGAACCGGCGATGACTTCGAGATCACTTCCAGTAGCGTAACCAAACTGCAGAATGCCGGTTATGAAGGCATTACTGTAAGAAAGGAAGGCGAGGCGGTCGGCATCAATCTGGATGTCGCAGATTTCTACAAGGGTCTTGAGTCGGGAGCTGCTGATTATGACAGCGTTCTTGATAAGATCACTGAGATCGCGATCCACGGTTTTGAGGAAGCGCCTGCTTTCAATGTATCGGACCTCGGTAACTACGAGGTCATGAAGGAACACCTTTCCATGCAGGTCGTACAGACTGAGCGTAACGCTGAGATGCTCGAAACAATCCCTCACAAGGAGATCGAGGACATGTCGGTTGTTTGCCGCTTTATCGTATCGTCTGACGGGGAAGGCATCGGCAGTATTCTTGTTACGAACCAGATCCTTCAGAGTATGAACGTGACTGAGGAACAGCTCTTTGAAGACGCCATGAAGTATGCTCCGGATCTTCGCCCCTCTGAGATCAGAGGAATGGCAGATATCCTGGCAGAAATGATGGGCGTTGATGTAAGCGAGCTTGAGAACCAGTTCGGCGGTGGCTTTGGACAGCCTGAGATTCCTATGTATGTAGCGACCACTCAGGATAAGACCAACGGTGCAGGAATCATCGCTTATCCCGGATTCATGGAAATGGCATCCGAAAAGCTTGGCGGTGACTTCTTCCTTTTGCCTTCGAGCGTGCATGAGGTCATTCTTATCCCTGACAAGCCTGATATGCAGTATTCGGAGCTTGAGAAGATGGTAAGGGAAGTAAATGCCACTCAGGTAGACGTGAAGGATCAGCTTTCCGACCACGTATATCACTACGATTCCAAAGAGAAGGTGTTCGAACTGGCAGAGAAGTTTGATGCCAGGAAGAGAGAAAAAACTGCTGAAAGAAAGGCGGAAAAGGACTCTGTGCTGAAGGATCTTTCCGCAGAAAAGAAGGAAGTTGCTGATGCTCCCAAAATCAAGTCCGACAGGGCCGTAAAGAAGGACGCAGTATCCCTTTGAGCGAAGAGACGGTAAAGAAACCGGACCAGGCAAAACCTCACAAATATCCCGTTGACGGGTATCACTCGGCTGAGAAGTGCCGAGGATGCCCGTACGGGTTTAAGACTTACTGCGTAGGGATCTGCTGGAAAGATGCCTATGCAAGTGTCATCGGCAGAAGGAAAAAGCAGTCGGCGAAGTAGTGTACGACTATTATTATGGTCCGGAATCAGAGCAGTTTGCTTTTTACAGGATCCCCAAGGTGCTGTTTGAGGCGGAGAGAGTAAGAGACATTTCGACTGATGCAAAGCTCCTTTATGGACTTATGCTCGACAGAATGCAGCTCTCCGCCAAGAACGGCTGGCTGGATGAAAACGGAAGGGTTTATATCTATTACACCGTAAAACAGATCATGCAAGCCTTGTCCTGCTGCAATAAGACTGTAACGAAGCTTCTTAAGGAACTGGAAACAGTACACCTGATTGAGCGTGTTAAAGGCGGTCTTACAAAGCCCGATCGGATCTACGTGATGAACTTTCTCTCCGTGGTGTATAACAGTCATCTCCAGACGTGTAAAAAATACACCTCAGGAGATGAAGAATGTTCATCTCTTGAAGTGAACAAAGTACACACAAATAATACTGATATTAATAATACTGAGATTAGTGATACTGAGTCTATCGTATCTATCAGGGAGAGCGGATACGATGCGATGGATGAGTATAAAGAATACGAAGCACTGATCAGGAACAACATCGAGTATGACCTTCTTGTGGCAGATAATCCTTATGAGCGGGACACGATACTCGAGATCGTTTCCATCATGACGGATGTCATGACGACAAAGCAGGGGACCATCCGTATTTCAGGTGATCAAAAGCCGGTAGAGGTCGTA
>JAEEVF010000006.1 GCA_016290775.1 Acetatifactor sp.
TAGGTATTTGTGGGAGAAAGAAATTGTACCGGGTGATGATCATGTTATGATCTGCCTTGAAGTCGTAGGCGGGCATATAGAGAAGGATTATATGGAGGATATGTTTGGAGATAAAGGGGTTCTTTACAATGTCCATTATCCGATAAATCCGGAAGACGTGAAAGAAAAAGGTTGCGATTATGTGGCTGCACTTAGGAAAGTAAATCAATCCTACGAATATTGATGAGATATGAAATATATGAGCAAAACTACGATTGAAAAAAATTCTGAAGTGTAAAGGATACGAAAAATGATAAAGGTACTTTTCATCTGCCACGGCAAGATACGAACACAAGATTAAGAATGCAGTAAAATAAAGGGATTTAGGTGCTTCGGAGAGGTCGCGTACCCCCGTTGTGCCCCCATGATACCCCTATGTTTGTTTGTCGAATTTGAAAGGACTTTCCGAGAAGAAAAAGAAGAGCGTTCGCGGCTGCGAAGGCTCTTCTTCATTGCGGTGGGATTCGTGTTGTTTGGGAAAACATTGAAGAAACCGCGCAATTTCATCCCCAAAATATTGAAGAGTGACATTTTTGGTTTCTCTCTATAGGCATCATTCTATCAAAACTTAGTTTTCCTCACTATCGGCTTCGACTTCAGCGTCTATCATATCTTGTGTTTCCTGTTCAATTTCTTGATAGCTTTCAGTTAGATTAGATATATAGTTTCGAGATGTCAGTTCGCCATCTTCATAAATTTCTACGGTCGCGCCACTTTTGACAAGTTCATCATAGCAGCGTCTTACTTTGCGGATGCCGGGAGTGCTTGTATATTCACAGCCGAAAACATAATGACCAGAGTTGATGGCGGTTTTTATTTCCGCGATTGAAGCGTTGTTATATTTCCTGAGAATGGATATACATTTGGCCATGTTACCAGGGTTCTTGACGATTAAAGCGATAGTATCTTCGTCTGTGTAATGCATTTGCTTACCTCCTAGAATTCGAATGGACAATTAAACACTAGATAGAAATGTCATAATCCTCGCCATCGATCTTTGTGATGAATATGATTTCGTTCGAAGACAATACCTTCTTAAGCTTGTATTCCTGAACCTTTGATAGTTCAGGGTCGTAACTGGCTTTGCCGGGACCAAACTTCCCATTGATGATTTGCTCATATAACATGGTGATAAAGTTCTTCCATTCTGGCAGAGAGTCCGCAGACGATTGGTCTTGAAGGAAGGTCAAACCATCAGCAACACGGAACAGAAGTAGTGCCACGCTTAGAGTACAATACTTATTTGCCATTATCGCTTTTGGGATTTCAAATCCGTCATCCCAGTTGTAATTGTACGCATATACAAAAAGGGTTTCTTCATCACTTATATTTTGTACATAGTTGATTGCTTGGGAAACATTGTCATTGTATAGGTGTTGTGCGATAGTCTCTTTGTTCATATCAGTATCCTCTCTTTTGGGTTATTCGATTATAGGTTCTTTCCAGTAAATCAATTGAAGCTCCCTGATCCGGATAGATTACTATACCGCTTTGCAACATTTTTCTTAAATTTGTTTGTAAATATTTTACATCATTTTGCAAAGAATTGATACTTGAATTTGAATTGATTTCGTCCAGTTTTTTCTTTACAAAACTGTTGTATGTAGAGTGAAAGCCTTTGTGCCTGGAAATAGCGCTGACGGCTGAATTTGGCTCACGCAGAAATATTCCATTTGAAACATCATCTAGATCAAAGCCCATTTTCTTAAGGACTGGATGAGCCCTTAATGCTACGGGGATTATATGTTGTGCCTGATAGCCTGTCCATTTTGTCTTTCTGCTCAATCCCATCGCTTGTAGCATGTTTTTTCCCAGTTTTTGAGAGCTCCCGCCGGTGACAATTCCGGCTGCACCGGGAACTAAACGCAACGATTTTGACCCTTTAGTTCCCCAATATAGTCCGCTGGATGCTTTGCTCATTTGACTTCACCTCCTCAAAATAAGAATTAGTATCGCTTGGAAAATGGATGATCTGAATTCCGTTAGATTCTAAATCATCGAAGATGCTTAGGTTACGCGACCCATAGATTATCAGCGAACGAGGATTTAACAGGTCCATCATGTGCTGTAGACCGGCTACGAAGATGTCTCTGTAAAAGGGATTCCTTAGATTACTTGCTACGGTTCCTATCGCATAAATGCTTTCCTTGGGAAGACCGTCAAAACAATATGACCATGTATCGGGCGGACCCCAACGCACATTATTAATGACGGATTGGCCGTTGTCGCCTAGCCAGACTCCTAGGGTACGCATGCGAAAAGTGTTCCAAATCTTTAGCGGCTCAGGGAAATCTAAATATGTAGAAAAATCCGGCGTAATTATTCCGTCAAAATGAGCGGAGATTTTGAGTAATTCTTCCGGATTCGTCCATATGCTGTTGCGGGCGCCGTCAAAGAACTGATCATCTATGTAAAAATGGATGACGGAATTGCAGTGAAAGCTTTTGTTTCCGTTTCGCAGTTCTTTTAGATAAAGTGTCTTTGCATTTTTGTAGGAAATCAGGTGTCTGGGCGCATAAAGCGCAGTGGTTTTACAATATGGAATGTCGTTAGGGCTGTATTGAGCTCTCTCCAGCATGAAAGCATTCCAAAGGTCTTTACAACTGATACGGGGATTGGTAATAATGGTTTTTTTCATGTTATGTTTCCTCCTTAAACTAATTGTGAGATTGGGCTTTCTATGGTAAAATCGTATCAGAAGATGATTTTTGCCCCGTACACAAAAGGGGACGAATGTGGACAAAAAGCTTTTGGGGATAAGCGAGGAAACTATGAGATTTTTTGAGTTTTTGAAAATATGTAAGGCGTATCTGATGGATGATATGTCAGTACATGATTTTATGAGTGCTTTCTTTGCGGAGATCACGGCTTGTGACGAAGGGGATGCTCTAAATGAAACATGTCCTTTTCAGAAGATTTCGGATAAAAGTAAAGCAAAAAAAGTGTTTTATGGCGAGAGGGAACTGTCAAAAAAGGACGCCATTTATGTAAAGAGTCATTTTGATGAAGAGGCTTTTATGTCTTTGATAGAGAGCCGGCCGGATTACATTCAACAGAATCTTATCGATGAATTAAAAAGACATAAAATAGAAGTGGATTTTTCAATGCTTACCCAGAAAATGTGCAGCATGTTCAGGGAATACATGGATGATATACTGGATAGAAAAACAGAAAAGCAAATAGCTAAAGTGATTAAGGAAGAATCAGATGTCCCAACAAAACAAATTGTTGAAGACAGTGTAGATTCTGAAACATTAAAATTGGCACGGAATTTTTGCATTGATTTTGAAGAGCAGAGAGATTTAATTATTCTATGTCAAATGGCAAAGTATATTGATCCTCTTCATAAGCACGTTCGACCAATGTATACGGAATATTTACGGCAAAGCGAAGAAGTGCAAAGGGAAATCATGTCGTTGTGTAATATACCGATGCTTCAATTTGAAGAGGGATGGGAATACAAGTATCTTGATATGTTTAGGGATGATATCAAGAGATTAGAATTAGTGACGGAAAAAGATTTGCTATATGATGGAGGGAAGTATTTTCATCGAGCCAAAAGATATGCGGAAATTGAAATTGATGAGTACAACACGAGGATATTTCCGGTGGTGCATACAAAATGCATGGCGGCGCTTTTCACTAGTCCTTATGGAGATTTATTGAATTATATTGACGAATACTTGTATTATCAGGGAAACGAGGAAGCTATGAAAACAGTGGGCCAACCGCCTTTTGATTGGATGATTGATAATCTTGGATTATTGAGCTGCCCAGAGGAGGATTTGACATATTGGATGTGTGTTTTTATATATAGTGCGTGTATGATAATTCCAAGGGAAATTAAAAAGGAAAAAAGGATACGGAATGATTTTTCGATTCCGCAGATTTCTGATGCAAAGTATATGGAAGATTTATACTATTCGGCTTTAATGGCTCTTTATGAGTTATATTGTTGATGCTGAGGCTGTTCGGTAAATACAAATCGAAAGGAGAGACTTATGAGCATTTGGTTATTTCGAGCTGGAAAGAATGGCGAATTCGAGAACAAGTTCCTAAAGGATAAGCGAATCTATTTGACATGGGACAATCTTAATGTTGACTTGTCTGAGTATAAGGATCGCAACAAGATCCTTCAGAAACTTCAGGACATGTATAACGGGGAAAAGGCCAATACGATAAAGAATTGGGCCTCGCAGATATATCCCATTGCACATCGTATTGAAAAGGGCGACTGGATTGTTTTGCCAAGCAAACTGTCTAACACGATTCATTTCGGAAAAGTAGTAGGGGATTATGTTTTTGATAAGGCGGCGGAGAATCCATATTATCATTACAGAACTGTGGAGTGGTTTGCAACGGACATTCCGCGGAATAACTTTGATCAGGATTTGTTATATTCTTTTGGCGCATTTATGACGGTATGTAAGATTACCAGGAATGATGCTGAAAAACGCATTAAGCAGATGGCGGAAAACGGATGGCAGGCAAAGCAGATTCAGACGAAGGCGTTTGCTGACGCTGACGATGTTGAAACGCAGTCACTAACGGATATCGAAGAAGCGGCAAAAGATTCCATTTCTAGGTTTATTTTACGTAAATTCAAAGGATACAAAATGGAGCAGCTTATCGCGGAAATATTAAAAGCGAAGGGATTTACCGTTTATCACAGCAAACAGGGATCTGACGGAGGAAAAGATTTGTTGGCGTCCGGTGGGGAGATGGGCTTTGGTTCGCCCAAAATCTGTGTTCAGGTGAAGTCTCATGATGCGCCAGTGGACAGACCTACGCTGGATCAGCTCGCGGGCGTGATGGCCAAGGTAAATGCGGAATACGGACTCCTCGTTTCATGGAGTGGTTTCAAGAGCAGCGTTGAGCAGGAAAGAGGAAATCAGTTCTTTAGAATTCGCTTATGGGATTCAGGGGATGTTATCAGAGAGATATTTGATAATTATGAGAAATTAAGTTCCGAAATCCGCGCCGAAATCCCTCTCAAACGAATTTGGATGCTTAGTGATGACGGAGAATGATTCAAAAGCTATGACATTAAGGATTTAGAGAAAAATACTGGAGGTGGCCATGGCAGACATAAAGAAAGAGCAGGAGCGCGATGAGCTCCATAAGGCTATATGGAGTATTGCTGATGACCTGCGCGGTGCGGTAGATGGATGGGATTTCAAACAATATGTTCTTGGAATCATGTTTTACCGTTATGTATCGGAGAATCTGACCAATTACATAGACGAAGGCGAACATGCGGCCGGAAATGCAGCATTTGATTATACAACCATGAGCGACGATGAGGCTGAAGGGGCCAGAGAAGGACTCGTTGAGGAAAAGGGATTCTTCATTCTGCCTTCCGAGCTGTTTTGCAATGTTCGCAAAAGGGCTGATAAGGACGAAAACCTGAACGAAACCCTGGAAAGAATTTTTAATCATATCGAGGATTCCGCGAAGGGATCCGACAGTGAGTCGGACTTCGCTGGTTTGTTCGACGACATTGACGTTAACAGCAATAAGCTGGGCGCGACCGTTGCAAAGCGTAACGAGAAGCTTGTGAAGCTCCTGAACGGCATTGGAGACATGAAACTGGGCAATTATCAGGATAATACCATTGATGCGTTTGGTGATGCGTATGAGTTCCTAATGGGTATGTATGCTTCGAATGCCGGAAAGAGCGGCGGTGAGTATTATACTCCGCAGGAGGTATCGGAGCTTTTGACAAAGCTTGCAATTGTAGGCAAGAAGGAGATTAACAAAATATATGATCCAGCATGCGGATCTGGATCGCTGCTCCTGAAAGCAGCAAAGATCCTTGGGAAGGAAAACGTGCGCCAGGGCTTCTTTGGGCAGGAAGTAAATATTACGACGTATAACCTTTGCCGTATTAACATGTTCCTGCATGATATCGGTTTTGATAAGTTTAGCATTGCATGTGAGGACACGCTTGTTTCTCCTCAGCACTGGGATGATGAGCCGTTCGAGGTTATCGTTTCAAATCCACCGTATTCCATCAAATGGGAAGGGGATGAGAATCCCTTGCTCATAAATGACCCCCGATTTGCTCCGGCGGGCGTTCTTGCGCCGAAGTCAAAGGCTGACCTTGCATTTATCATGCATTCTCTGTCTTGGCTTGCAACCAACGGAACGGCAGCCATCGTATGTTTCCCCGGGATTATGTACAGAGGTGGCGCGGAGCAGAAGATCAGGAAATACCTCATAGATAACAACTATGTAGACTGCGTTATTCAGCTTCCGGGTAATCTGTTCTTTGGCACGTCCATTGCTACCTGCATTATGGTGCTGAAGAAGGCTAAGACGGATAACAATATTTTGTTTATAGATGCCACCAAAGAATGCATTAAGGTGACAAATAACAATAAGCTGACGGGAACAAACATTGAAAACATTGTAGGCCAGTTTACGTCCCGTGAGGAGAAGGCGCATTACGCGCATTTGGCTTCTTATGACGAGGTATCCGGGAATGACTATAATTTGTCTGTTTCGACATATGTTGAAGCAGAAGATACCAGGGAGCAAGTTGACATCGTGAAACTCAACGCAGAAATCAAAGAAATAGTAGCTCGTGAGCAGTTCCTTCGTGATGAGATTGACAAGATCATCGCGGACATCGAGGGAGGGCAGAATTAGTGAGTGATATTGTAAAAATCGATAAAGAGTATTCTAAATGGATTTCAGAAGTATCAAAAAGATTCTGCCAATGTCAGGTTAAGGCGGCTATAAAAGTTAATGAAGAGATGCTCAGATTCTTTTGGACACTCGGAAAAGATATGGAAGAGAAAAAGGGCGCTTATGCGTGGGGAAGCAAATTTTACTCCAGAGTTAGTAAGGACTTGATTGATGCACTCCCGGAAGTGAAATCATTCTCACCGAGAAATCTTCAATACATGAACCAGTTTTTTAGGTTATTTCCTAACGCTTCAAATGCGAAACAAGCTGTTTCGCATTTAGAAACATCCGATTTTACGCACCAGACTGATGCGCAAAATGAAAAAAATGAAATTGCGCACCAGGTTGATGCGCAAATGGGTGAAGGGATTGTTTTTTGTATTCCGTGGGGCCACATAAAGGTAATTCTTGATAAATGTAAAGATGACAGGGACAAGGCTTTGTTCTATGTGAAGAAAACCTTGGATAATTATTGGTCACGTGCCGTCCTTTTGAATTTCATTGGAACGGATTTATATGAAAGACAGGGGAAGGCTGTTTCTAATTTTGCTCTTACGCTTCCGGATACAAGAAGTGACCTTGCCCAGGCAATCACAAAGGATCCGTATAACTTTGATTTTCTCGCAATCCGCGAAAAGTATGATGAGAAAGAACTAAAAGATGCCCTGATGGACAATATAGGCAAGTTTCTTTTGGAACTTGGAAATGGATTTGCGTTCGTCGGAAGAGAGGTTAGATTGCAGATCGGTGAGACTGAAGAATTCATCGACATGCTTTTTTACAATATCAAGCTGCACTGCTATGTGGTTGTAGAAGTGAAGGTTGAGGAATTCAATGCTCGTGATATGGGACAGCTTGGAACCTATATGGTGACAGTAAACCATCATTTGAAGGGTGAAGGAGATGGACCGACACTGGGACTAATCATCTGCAAGTCGAAGGATAACGTAAAGGCTCAGTATGCCCTGGAAGCAAGCAGTCAGCCCATGGGTATTTCAGCGTATGACATCAATACTTTCCTTCCGGAAGATTATAAGTCCTCTCTTCCCACGATTGAAGAAATTGAGGCGGAACTGTCAGATGCGTCTGATAGCGACTCCAATGATATGGGAGGTCAGAACGCATGAGTAAGATAGATGATTTAATTGCGGAATTATGCCCAGATGGGGTGGAATACAAAACGCTTGGAGATATTGCAACAATATCGAGAGGTGGGAATCTTCAGAAAAAAGACTTTCGTGAGGAGGGCTTTCCTTGCATTCACTATGGGCAGATATATACGAAGTTTGGCCTTTTTACAGATCAAGCAATTTCATTTATTGATACGGAAGTTGCCGAAAAACAGAAAAAAGCTGTACCGGGCGATATTATTATGGCAGTTACGAGTGAAAATGTTGAAGATGTATGTAAATGCGTTGCTTGGCTAGGAACTTCTAATGTAGCGGTAAGCGGTCATACTGCCATAGTTCATCATAATCAGGATGCAAAGTACCTCACATATTATTTTCACTCTTCGCATTTTTTTTCACAGAAAGTCAAGCTGGCTCATGGGACGAAAGTAATTGAGGTGACGCCAGATAAATTGAACGGAGTGAAAGTCCCTGTACCTCCGCTGGAGGTACAACGCGAAATCGTCCGCGTGCTGGACAATTTCACGTTCCTTTCAGCGGAGCTTTCAGCGGAGCTTCAAGCTCGCAAGAAGCAGTATGAATACTATAGAAATGAATTATTGACATTTAAGACGGATATTAAGAAAATGTGCCTCTCCGATGTTGCAAATGTATTTAGAGGGGAATACATTACCCAGAAAGGGACTAAAACTGGCGATATCCCGGTTATCTTGGGAGGACAGGAGCCAGCTTATTATATTGACAAGGCGAATCACGAAGGCGAAATCATTGTAATAGCTCGAAGCGGTGCGTCGGCAGGTTTTGTGTCATATTGGAATCAACCGATATTTGTAACAGATGGTTTTGGATACGAGGCAAAAAAAGAACATGCCATTCCCAAATACTTATATTACGCATTGAAGAATAAAGAAACAGAGCTAAATGGTATGAAGCGCGGAGCAGGAGTTCCCCATGTTAGTGGTGAATTGCTAGGAAAAGTTGAATTACCGATGCCTTCGATCGATGTTCAAAAAAGAGTGGTTCAAGTCCTTGAGAATTTTGACGCTATATGCAACGACCTTAATATCGGTCTACCAGCAGAGATGGAGGCTCGTCAAAAACAATATGAATATTATCGCGATGCCCTCTTGACATTTGCAGAGTCTGGAAAGATAATCCCTAGACAGACAGACAGAGCATAATTAGGCTCATTCAGTATGTTTTTGGTTATGCGAATGTTCAGCTGCGCGATATTGCCACGGTAACACGCGGTGGAAATTTTCAAAAGAAAGACTTCGTAGAAGAAGGATTCCCTTGTATTCACTATGGTCAGATGTATACGCATTTCGGTATTTATGCCGACGAGGTTATCAAATATATAGGTGAGGATGAATATAAGAAATCGAAACATGCTGTAAAGAATGATATCGTTATGGCTGTGACAAGCGAGAATGTCGAAGATGTGTGCGCTTGCACGGCATGGTTGGGTGAAGACGATATTGCCGTAAGCGGTCATACTGCTATTATTCACCATGATCAGAATGCAAAGTATCTAAGCTATTATTTTCATACAGACCATTTCTTTGCTCAAAAGAAGAAACTTGCTCATGGAACAAAGGTTATAGAGGTTACACCGGACAAATTGCTTGATATCGAGATTTCTTTACCAAGTAAAGTTAAACAGAACGAGATAGTTGCAGTACTGGACAAATTTGACTCTCTGAATGAGAGTATGTCGGAGGGTATTCCTGCAGAGATAGAAGCCCGCCAGAAACAATATGAGTATTATCGCGATAAACTGTTATCTTTCAAAGAAAAGAGGAAAACATGAAATTTATTTTTGACTTGCTAGTATCCCCTTTTGGACTGCCGATAAACCCCGTACAAGAGTATATCCTTCTAGCGATTGTTGGAGGAATTGCTTTTTTGCTGGCATATCGCTTGGCTGGTAGATTTGGGATGGATTCACGCGAAAGAAAAGTATTACATTGGACTTTCCGATTCATAATATTTATTGCGTTATGGGTGATAATTCGTGTGTTTATTTGGTTGTATAAAAACCCGTTCTATGCGGCAATTGTTTTTGGATGTGTTATTCTATCTGCAATAGGAGTAGTTATTGTTTTGTTTATAAGAAAACATAAGCAAAAAAACAGTAAAGATTCTGAATGATGAAGGGAGGTTCGTGCCATGCCCTATTTCAATATAGTTGCTGAGACGAATGAAAATACTGTTGTTACGGAATACACGCCGGTACCGGTTCGTTCCGAGAGTTACCAGAGCGAAGCGGCACTTGAAAAGGAATTCATCAGAATGCTTGGGGAGCAGGGATATGAGTATTTGAATATCCATGCAGAGGCTGACCTTGTCTTAAACCTTAGGAAGCAGCTTGAAAAGCTGAACGGCTATTCCTTTACTGATGATGAGTGGAAACGCTTTTTCTCGGATTCTATAGCAAATGCCAACGAAGGCATTGCCGAAAAGACCAGAAAGATCCAGGAGGATTATGTACAGGTATTAAAGCGTGATAACGGCGAGAGCAAGAACATCAAGCTGATTGATAAGGGTAACGTTCACAACAACTCCGTTCAGGTGATCAACCAATATATTATTGGCATGGAAGCGGGCGCAAAGCATGATAACCGTTATGACGTGACAATCCTTGTAAACGGTCTTCCGTTAGTTCATGTTGAGCTGAAACGCCGCGGAGTGGCTATCAGGGAGGCTTTTAACCAGATCAATCGCTATCAGCGTGACAGTTTTTGGGCTGGATCTGGCCTGTATGAATATGTGCAGATATTTGTGATTTCCAATGGAACGAACACCAAGTATTACTCTAACAGCACGAGATTTAACCATATTAAGGATGCGAAGGCCGCTCAGTCCGCCAAGAAGGAGAAGACCAGCAACTCTTTCGAATTCACGTCATTTTGGGCAGACGGTAATAATCGTGTCATCCCTGACATCATTGATTTTACCAGGACATTCTTCTCGAAACATACAATTCTAAACATACTGACCAAGTATTGCGTGTTCACTTCGGAGAACATGCTTATGGTCATGCGCCCCTATCAGATCGCTGCGACCGAGCGTATCCTCAACCGTATTGAAATAGCAAATAACTATAAGAAATATGGATCCGTTGCAGGTGGCGGATATATTTGGCATACGACGGGATCCGGGAAGACCCTTACTTCATTCAAAACCGCAAGGCTGGCATCCTCATTGCCTTACATAGACAAGGTACTTTTTGTGGTAGACAGAAAAGACCTGGACTACCAGACCATGAAGGAATATGACCGTTTTGAAAAAGGAGCGGCCAATAGCAATACTTCTACTGCAATCCTGAAGAAACAGCTGGAGAATGACAATTGCAAGATCATTATCACGACTATTCAGAAATTATCGACGTTTGTCAGTAAGAATCCTGGGCATGAGGCATTTACGAAACATGTTGTGATTATATTTGACGAATGCCACAGAAGTCAATTTGGTGACATGCATGCAGCGATCGTAAAAAACTTCAAGAAATACCATCTTTTTGGGTTTACGGGTACCCCTATTTTTGCAGTCAATGCAGGCGCAAGAAAGAATCCACAGTTTTTCACCACGGCGCAATCCTTCGGTGATCAGCTTCACACATATACTATTGTTGATGCTATTAATGATAAAAATGTGCTTCCATTCCGCGTTGATTACATTAAGACCATGGACATGGAAGAGGACATCACGGATGAACAGGTTTGGGACATTGATCGTGAAAGAACCTATATGGCTCAGGAGAGAATCTCTCTCGTAACAAAGTATATTTTGGATCATTTTGATCAGAAGACATATAGGGGTAACAGAACCTATACGTTCAATGCGCTGACAAACATTTCTGAGGTGGCAAAGGCTGAACGCGGCAAGGTGGAAGAAATCAAGCGTAAGCAGCGGATTTCCGGTTTCAATTCCATTTTTGCGGTGGCATCCGTGGATATGGCAAAGCTTTATTATGACGAGTTCAGGAAGCAGATGCAGGCGGATCCGTCGAAGGCGTTAAGAATTGCTACGATATACAGTTATGGTGCCAATGAAGAAGAGGCAGACGGGATCCTTGACGAGGAGAATTCTGAGGATACATCCGCTCTTGATACAAATTCACGAGATTTTCTTGAAAAGGTGATTAAGGACTATAATGAGACCTTCCATACAAATTACGATACATCCAGTGATAGATTCCAGAACTATTACAAGGACGTTTCGCTTCGCATGAAGAACAAGGAACTGGATCTTCTGATCGTCGTAAACATGTTCCTTACCGGTTTCGACGCGACGACGCTGAATACTCTGTGGGTCGACAAGAACCTAAAGATGCACGGTCTGATCCAGGCATTTTCAAGAACAAACCGCATATTGAATTCCATAAAGACATTTGGCAATATCGTTTGCTTCAGAAATCTGCAGAAACGCGTCGATAGCGCAATATCGCTGTTTGGCGATAAGGATGCGTCTGGCATCGTTCTGATGCAGAGTTTTAGGGATTATTACTATGGATATGTCGACATGGAAGGAAAGTCCAAACCGGGTTATGTAGACCTCGTAAATGACCTTAAGGTCCGGTTCCCGCTTGGAGAACCGCGGATCACGGGAGAGCAAAACCAAAAGGATTTTATATCACTTTTTGGAGCAATCCTCCGGCTCAGAAATATCTTATGTTCCTTTGACGAATTTGAAGAATTGGAATTATTTTCTGAGCGCGATCTGCAGGATTATCTCGGCAGATACCAAGACCTTCGTGATGAATGGCAGAACAGAAAGCCTTCAGGAGATAAGGTTGACATCACGGATGATGTTGTATTCGAAATCGAACTGATTAAGCAGATTGAGATTAACATTGACTACATTCTTCTTTTGGTGAAGAAATATCACGATACGCACTGCCAGGACAAGGAAGTACTAGTGACAATCAAGAAGGCCATTGATGCCTCACCTGAGCTGAGAAGCAAAAAGGCACTTATTGAAACATTCATAGCTGGTATAAATGATGTTGATGACATCATGGATGCATGGCATGAGTATGTCGCTAAGCAGAAGGAAGAGGAATTGCGGAAGATCATAGAAGAAGAGCACCTTAAAGAGAAAGAGACACGGCAGTTTGTGGACTATTCCTTCAGAGTTGGAGGCATGAAGACCACCGGAACGGACATAGACATTCTGATGCCGCCAATATCTCGCTTCGGTGCTGGCAATCGCGCAGAAAAGAAGAAAAAACTCATTGACCGATTGCTGGCGTACTTTGAGAGGTTCTTTGGAATCGGTTCGATAGAAGCTGATGAAGAAGTTTTGTAAGGTCACAACTTGTCACAAAAAGTCACGGATTGTCACGAAATGTCACGAAATGTCACGAAATGTCACGGACTGTCTATTTTCTTTTTTGTAGCGCTGTGATATGATTAAGAATAGGAAATAACATTTTTACTTTTTAGTAACTGGTGAGGGAACAACGCATGCGGAGAATTCCGAGTGGTTGTTCCTTTTCTTGATCATAAAGTTACCATGCGCTTACCATAAAGATACCATGCGTGTATTGAGTTGTTTTTTTGAATGTGATATTCTTAAAATGTGCAAAGCGAATGTAAGGAAAAGACATTGTTATGATTATAGTGGAGGGAGTACAGAGGCTCACAAAGTGTGTACAAAGGCTCACAAATTACCTATGAATTACCTACAAATTACCTACGAATTACCTATCGTTTCACTTTTCTAACAAAACAAAACGTGATATTATTAGAATGGAAAAAGAGAATACTATGAAATGATTAAGGAACAATGAATGCGGAGAATTCCAAAGTTGTTGTTCCTTTTTTATTTGCTAATTTTCCAGAAATCCGAAAGGCACTTGGTCGCTCCCTTCACGGCCGGGTGCCTTTTTGCGTTCCTGGGAATTTGAGAGGGGATTGAAAAATCAAATGCGAAAGGAGGTGCGAAAATGCGAGAGTATACGGAGACACTTATTTTCCGGATAAGGCCAAAACATAAAGAAATGATCCGAGACAGAATGCGGGAATTGGGAGTGTCGAACATGTCGGCGTACATTCGAAAAATGATGTTAAACGGTCCGATCATTCTGCTGGATTTGTCCGAGCTTTGTGCAGTTATTGACATATTAAAAGTTCTTGCGGATCACGTAAATGAATTCACAAAGCGGGCTAACGCGACGGGAAGAATCTATCCTGAAGACATCCAAGAAATAAAGGATGGACAAAAAAAGATTTTGAAGATTTTGGCGAAATTGAATGCTGACTTGGAGAGAGTTAACAGGATATCCGACGAAATTTTCAAGTATTCAGCGTCGCTCTATGACGCGTAGCTCAGTCTTCAAAGAGGAGACTGTTCAGAGGGTTTGGGAGGCATTCCCAACAAGCAAATGGCGTGCCATTTTCGTATCGGTATATACCGAGACACTGCTTGCGAATTTGTGAAAGGCTCCCAGAAGGGAAAAACGAAGAAAGGAAAAAAACTAATGAAAACAGATTTATTTCAGATGGTAAAGGAGAATGTGTCGCCTCTTCAGGCGGCACATTTTTATGGCCTAAGGGTAAACAGGAACGGGATGGCATGCTGCCCTTTTCACAATGACCGCCATCCGAGCATGAAGCTAGATGCAAAAAATGGCGGAGGATTTCATTGCTTTGGTTGTCAGGAAGGGGGTGACGTGATTACGCTTGTGGCCAGGTTGTTTGGGAGCAGTAACTATGATGCCGCGAAGAGAATAGCTGACGACTTTGGCCTTTCCGTTCCAAGAGAGAATTCGTTTGAATCAGAAGAAACGGAAGCCCAAAGATTGCAAAGGGAGAGGCTGACACACGGAATCCGCAAGAGGGAATTGTGCAAAAATCTTTTGGCGCATCTTTCTGATTTGAGGAAAGTAAAGTATCAGACTGAGTCGGAAGCAATGAAGGCGATGGAGAAAAATGAGGCATACTCATGGGTCATTGGGCGGCTTGATCAGGTGGAGGACTATTATGATTATCTGCTTGATGCACCGGAGGCAGATCTTAAGGAAAACATTGGAGAAATCGAAAGGAGGCTGAGTGAGAGTGTCAGGGAATTTGACGAAATCCGTGGAAGAAGTGAAAGGGCTTCTTGACTGCGGAAAGAGCGGCAGGCCGTATGCCACGATCGAGAATGCGGCGATCGTGTTCAGGGAGGATCCGCTGTTTGCCGGGAAGCTTCGGCAAAACTCCTTCCGTGACCGGATTGAGATTTTGGGAGAACTGCCATGGGTCAGAAATTCCAGGGAAGTGACGGACATGGATGACGTGCGTTTGCGACATTACATGGAAAAGAATTATCAGATGTCAAATGACAAAAAGGTCAGGGAGGGAATGTGGATCGTTGCGTCCGAGAATGCGTATCACCCAGTCAGGGAATTCCTGAATTCACTCGTCTGGGACGGAAGGGAGCGCATCAGGTATGTGCTTCGTCATTTCCTTGGAGCAGCCATTGACGATTACACCTACGAATGCATGAAGCTGTTTTTGCTTGGAGCGATCAGCAGGGTGTTTCGACCAGGATGCAAGTTTGAATACATGCTTTGTCTCGTAGGCGGACAGGGGGCAGGAAAATCTTCGTTCATAAGATTGCTGGCTGGGAGCGATGAGTGGTTTGGCGATGACATAAAGAGGATGGATGATGAGAAAGTTTACGAACGTCTAACTGGTCACTGGATCATGGAGATTGCGGAAATGCTTGCCTTAAACAACGTAAAATGTAACGAGGCTACCAAGGCGTTCCTTTCGAGACAGTATGACAATTACAGAACGCCTTACGGAATTCGGGCAGAGGACAAACCGAGACAGTGTGTTTTTGCCGGAACTTCCAACATCGTGCATTTTCTTCCGAATGACAGGAGTGGAAATCGAAGGTTTCTGCCGATCATGTGTGACGCCGCGAAAGCAAAGATTCACGTTTTGGAGGATGAGGCAATGTCTCGGGAATACTTGAAGCAGCTCTGGGCGGAAGCAATGGTCATTTACAAGTCCGGGGATTTCACATTGCGTCTTCCGAAGGAATTGGAGGTAAGTCTTGCCAGGCATCAGGCACCGTTCATGCAGGAGGATACATGGGCAGATCTGATCAAAAGCTTTCTGGAAGATTTTGAGGGAGATGCAGTTTGCTGCCAGATGCTCTATCGGGAAGCGTTGGACATGTACGGCATGCCAAACAAAATTGAAACCTCGCAGATCATGGAGATCATGAGCAGGATTCCGGGATGGAGCAGGTTTCAAAATCCTCGCCGCTTCAAGAATTACCGGAGGCAGAAGGGATGGGAGAGGGTGGCAACCAACTCCGACAACCAAGGGTTTGAAAATGATTTTGTAGAAATCGATCCGAAGGACATTCCTCCGGAGAAGCCCAAGGAATAAGGGAGGTATGCCGATCGAGAACGGAAGTGAGATAAAATAAAAAATTTTTTTCGAGGCTGGTTGCCATGTCTGGTTGCCGGCCTAAACAGTTTATTGATGGAACAACATACAGTTAAAGGTTAAATTGGGAGGACAAAGAATGATTGGAATGAAAGACGAAACAAAGGGTGAGACGTTTTCGGACGGAATCCCCGTATGGAAAAAGTATGCGCTCAGCATACCGGAAGCTGCAAAGTATTTTGGTATTGGTGAAAAAAGATTGTATCAGGTAATTGAACAACACCAGGGAGCTAATTTTATTTTGGAGGTCGGATCTCACGTAAAGATTAAGAGAGAGTTGTTTGGACGGTTTCTTGATCAGGCAAGTTGCGTGTAAATCTGCAATAGGGAAATTGAAGTTTGTCGTGACGAAAGGACTTTTCTGTGCTACAATTGTCGCATCGGAAAGTCCTTTCTGTTATTCAGAAAGGAGAAAGAATGGAAGAGAGAAGGAGAGATAGCAAAGGCAGACTATTACACACCGGAGAAACACAGCAGGCAAATGGAAGATATCGCTTTAAGTATTATGACTGTTTGGGAAAAGACAGATATCTGTATAGCTGGAGGCTGGACAAAAACGACAGGGCACCGGAGGGAAAGAGTTACACTCTTTCATTACGAGAACTCGAAAAACAGGTACAGGCTGACATGTTCGATCACATCGTACCCAGAGGTGGCAATCTTACCGTATTGGAGTTGGCGGAGAAATATATCTCGACCAAGACGGGGGTTCGTCCGAATACCTATGCTGGATATGGAACCGTGCTTAACTTGCTGAGGAAAGATCCTTTTGGAAACATGCGGATTGATACCGTGCGGATCTCAGACGCTAAGTGCTGGCTGATCAAGCTACAGAAGATTGATGGTAAGAGTTATAGTTCAATTCATTCCATCAGGGGCGTTTTGCGGCCGGCATTTCAGCTGGCGGTGGATGATGACCTGATCAGGAAGAATCCGTTCAGCTTTCAGACGATGGAAGTGATCGTGAATGACAGTGTAAGACGCGAAGCGCTTACCAGGGATGAGGAGAGAAAGTTTCTGAAGTTTGTGCAGGAAGACGAGCATTTTCGCAGATACTATGAAGGGATTTATATTCTTTTCAAGACTGGTATGAGGATTTCAGAATTTTGCGGACTGACGATTTCTGACATCGATTTTGTGAAGCATACGATCAACATTGATCATCAGTTACAGAAACGTGGCAGCCATGGCTACTATGTAACCGAAACCAAGACTGAAGCGGGAAAGAGGGTAATCCCCATGACTCCGGATGTGGAAGAGTGTTTTCGGATCATCATCAAGAACAGAAAGGCTCCCAAGAGAGAGCCGATGGTGGACGGAAAGACGGGATTTTTGTATTTTGACAAGGATGGAAGCATTATGTATTCCCTGCACTGGGAGCACTACTTCAAGCATATTCGGCAGAAGTATAACGGCATTTACAGGGTTCAGATGCCTTTGGTTACGCCGCATGTTTGCAGGCATACCTATTGTTCCAACATGGCAAAGTCAGGAATGAATCCTAAGACGCTGCAGTATCTGATGGGACATTCTGACATTAGTGTCACTTTGAACACTTATACGCATGTAAAATTTGATGATGCGGTGGACGAAATCAGGCGCTTAAATGCCATGTAAGCCAGTAAAATCAACGGGGTCTGGAAGGGGTATTATACCCCCATTTGTACCCCCATTGCCGTCAGGAATATGCTAAAATATGCGTTCATTTGCGATGTAAACAGTTGTGGAAGAAGAAATGCAGAATTGCGGAAAACCCTGTAAAATCAACATATGCGAGCCTTTGCGACATTACGAAGAAGAATGATAAAAGTGCTATTTATTTGCCATGGCAATATATGCAGGTCGCCGATCTCGGAGTTCGTCCTAAAGGATATGGTGGAGAAGCGGGGCATTCTGGATCAGTTTGAGATTGCGTCCGCGGCGACGAGCACGGAGGAGATCTGGGGCGGAAGAGGAAATCCGGTATATCCGCCCGCACAGGCGGTGCTGAGGGAGCACGGGATCGGAAAGACGGCTTACACGAACTTTAGCAATAAGAGGGCGCGGCAGGTGACGCGCGCGGATTATGAGCATTATGATTATCTGCTCTGCGCGGATTCGGCAAACATTCGCAATACGACTTGGATCACTGGGGCGGATCATCAGGACAAGATCAAGCTCCTTTTGGATTTCACGGATCGGCCAGGGAGGTCGATCGCGGATCCGTGGTATACGGATCGGTTTGATGAGACCTACCGCGACGTGGTGGAAGGCTGCACGGCGTTTTTGGATTATTTGGAGAGGGAAGGATTGATCTGGAATTGATTGCAGCCGAAGCGAGCGTGAATTGACGGGAAAGGACTGCGGCCGAAGCGAGCGCGAATTGACGGGAAAGGACTGCGGCCGAAGCGAGCGCGCTGACGGCTGAGTCGAAGAGAACGGAAAGAAGATTTACAGGATATCATGAATGATAAAACGAATTTTACACAAGGGAGGATTTTGCTGACGCTGATGCGGTTTGCACTCCCCGTGATGTTTGCGATGTTTTTACAGGCGATGTATGGCGCCGTGGACCTGTTTGTGGTCGGAAAGTTTGCGACGCCGGAAGACGTGTCGGCGGTTTCGACGGGATCCATGATCATGATGACGCTCGCGAACATCATGACAAGCATGGCCATGGGAACAACGATCTATTTCGGCCAGCAGATCGGCATGGGAAAGACGAAAAAGGGCGGCGAGATCATCGGCGCGAGCATCGCATTATTTGCAACGTTGGGCCTTGTGATGTCCATCCTGATCCCAATCTTTTCGACGGGGATCGCAAGCATAATGCAGGCGCCGGCGGACGCATTTGACAAGACGGTTGCCTATTGCAGGATCTGCGGCGGTGGCATGATCGCCATCGTAGCATATAACCTGATCGGTGCGATCTTCCGTGGCATGGGAGATTCCAAGACGCCCTTGATGGCAGTCGGGATCGCATGTGTCGCGAACATTGTCGGGGACTTGGTTTTGATCGCAGGGTTCGGGCTTGGAGCATCCGGTGCGGCGATCGCGACGGTGGGCGCGCAGGTGATCAGCGTACTGTGCTCTGTTTTGATCGTTTCGAGACGAAAGCTTGGGTTTGAGTTTCGTCGCAGCATGATCCGATTCAACAAAGAGATCATTGGGCACGTGCTGCGGCTTGGCATTCCGATCGCGCTGCAGGATTTCCTTGTGGGCATTTCGTTCCTGGTGATCCAGGCGATCGTGAACACGCTTGGCGTTACGGCTTCGGCAGGCGTCGGCGTTGCCGAAAAGGTCTGCGGCTTTATCATGCTGGTGCCGACGGCCTTCATGCAGTCGATCTCGGCTTTTGTGGCGCAGAACGTGGGCGCGGGGAAAATGGATCGTGCATACAAGGCGCTTCGCGGGGCGATCATGGTGTCCTTTGTGTTCGGCATTTCGATGTTTGCAGTGGGATTCTTTAAGGGGTCGCTTCTTACGGGGCTGTTTGCAAAGGATCAGTCGGTCATCCTTGCGGGTGCGGAATATTTGAAATCATATGCGATCGATTGCCTGTTCACGTGTTTCTTATTTTGTTTTATCGGGTTTTACAATGGCTGTGGCAACACGAGTTTTGTCATGGTGCAAGGGATCATTGGTGCCTTTGCGGTGAGGATCCCGGTATGCTTTTTGATGAGCAAGTGGGAGCCGGTGACGCTGTTCCACATCGGGCTTGCAACGCCTTGTTCCACGGTGGCGCAGATCCTTTTGTGTTTCGGATTCCTGTTCCTGTTGTCGCGTAAGAAGAAGGCACAGGAACGGATTCAGGAAAAAGCACCAGAGAATCCGTAAAGCGGAGCTTACAAGGTAATGAAGTTTGATAGAGAGGGGTTAGATCATGAAGAAGATTGGGATTTTGGAAGATGATGAAGCGATGGGAAAGGAGCTCCAGTATTACTTGGAGTCGAATGGGTACGAGGCACGCTGGATCGAGCCTGCGGAATATGCCGGAAAAAAGCCGGAGGAGCTGGTAAAGCTTCTTTTGGGTGAGAACCTACACTTGCTCCTTTTGGACATTGGGCTTCCGGGCGTGAATGGCTTGCATGTCTGCAAGGAATTTCGCAATGCGTCGGATTGTCCCGTGATCATGATCACGAGTAAGAATGATGATCTGACGGAGCTGATGGCGATCAACAACGGCGCTGATGATTTCGTCGCGAAGCCTTTCAATCCGCAGATTTTGATCGCACACATGGAATCGGTGTTAAAGCGGGTATATAAAGCCGCCGGCAATTCGGATGAGTTGCACGTCGTGCAGGAGATTGAAGTTGAGGGCTCGCTTCGCAGGCAGGAGTTTGTGCTGGAGCTTTCGAAGGGGCGTGTTGTTGCAGGCGGCGCATCGAAGGGGGAAGCAGGTCATGGTGCGGCGCCCGGCGGTGTGGTCGAGCTTTCGAAGAATGAGTTGCAGATCCTGAAGATCCTGGCAAAGAATCAGGGGAACATAGTGTCGCGCGATGACATTATGAATGAGCTTTGGGACAATTGCATGTTTGTGGATGATAACACGCTGACCGTGAACATGACGCGCCTTAAGGGCAAGCTTGAGGACATCGGGATCACGGGCGCAATCGTGACCAAACGCGGCATGGGGTACCAACTTCTGTAGGGAAGGAGTTCGCAACGTGTGATATGGCACGCTGCGCGGCGAGGGTGACAAAAATGACTTATTTCACTTGGCTAAAAGAACATGGGATTTGGACGGGGGTATTTTTTTTCGCACTCGTCACCATTGAGCTGTTTCTTGTGACCTTGGCAGGGAGCAGTTTCCTCATGGGTTATGTTTTCGTGGCTTTGACGGGCTGCTTTTTTGCGGGGACTTATGTGGAGTATCGCCGAACGAAGGGATATTTTGCAGAGATCGAGGCGACCATGGCCCTGCTGAAGGAAAAATACCTGTTTTATGAGATGATCGAGCGGCAGGACACGCAGGAAGAAAAGGCGGTCAAGGGGCTCTTTTATGAAGTGGAGACGGGGACGCTTTCCGAGCTTGAGAGCCTAAAAAAGAATTCGGAGGATTACCGCGATTTCGTCGAGACCTGGGTGCATGAGATCAAGGTTCCCATCGCGGTGATCAGGATGATCCTCGCGAATCATAAGGAGGCCGATAACGGGATCTCGAGCGAAGTGGATCGCATGGAGAAATATGTGGAGCAGGCGCTTTTCTACGCAAGGAGTTCCGCCGTTTCGAAGGATTACCTGGTGAGTGAGGTCAGTCTGCAAAAGACGGTGGAGCAGACGGTGCTGGCGCGCAAAAGGCAGCTGCGTGAGATCAACGCAAGGCTGAATCTCCATGACCTTGAGAAGGATGTTTACAGCGACGGCAAGTGGCTGCAGTTCATGCTTGGGCAGGTTTTGGACAACAGCATCAAGTATGCGAAGGGCAAGGATGAGGACGGATGTGGGCTTGTTTTGGAAGTATATGCAACCGAAGCGTCAAACGCAACTTTGCTTCACGTGAAGGACAATGGCATCGGGATCAAGGCAAGCGAAGTGGACCGCGTGTTTGACAAGGGCTTTACGGGGCAGAACGGCCGAAGCGGCGCAAAGTCCACGGGCATTGGGCTGTATTTGTGCAAGAAGCTTTGTGACAAGCTTGAGCACGGGATCACTTTGACTTCTAAAGAAGGAGAGGGCACGGAGGTGACCTTTGTCTTCCCGAAATCGAGCATGATGGAGGACATAAAATAAACGGGCGTGATGCGTTCATAACCTTACGAAAACGTAAGGTTGCAGTAAGGAAGAAAAATGGCAGATTCCTCGCAGCGGCGGTAGAATCAAGTCATAAACTTAATTCATCAGAGAGGAAGTCTGAACATGACAAAGGTATTGGAAGTATTTAATCTGCAGAAATATTATGGTTCTAAGGGGAATCTTACGAAGGCGCTGGACGACGTGAGTTTTTCCGTGGAAAGCGGTGAATTTGTCGGGATCATGGGCGCCAGTGGAAGCGGAAAGACGACGCTCCTTAACTGCGTTTCAACGATCGACGTGGTGAGCACGGGGAAAATCTTGCTGGACGGGAAGAACATCACGAATCTTCGCGGCGAAGCCTTGAATGATTTCCGTAGGGATGAGCTGGGCTTTATCTTCCAGGAGTTCAACCTGCTTGACACTATGACGGCCTTCGAAAATATCGCCTTGGCGCTGTCCATTCAAAAGGTCCCGGCGCCGACGATCAAGGAGAAGGTGGAGCAGGTGGCTGCAAAGCTGGGGATCACGGAGGTGCTTGACAAGTACCCTTATCAGATGTCCGGCGGTCAGAAGCAGCGCGTTGCCTGTGCAAGAGCTGTGGTGACGGATCCGAAGCTGATCCTTGCGGATGAGCCGACAGGAGCACTGGATTCCAAGAGTTCCCGCATGCTTCTTGAGAGCCTGATGACTCTGAACACTGGGCTTGGCTCCACGATCATGATGGTGACTCATGACGCGCTGAGTGCAAGCTATGCTTCTCGTATCCTTTTCATCAAGGACGGCAAGCTTTTCACGGAGCTTCGCCGTGAGGAGGGAGAGGAGCGCAAGGCGTTTTACGGCCGCATCGTTCAGGTTCAGTCCCTGCTTGGCGGAGACGCGGAGGAGCTTGCGGAATGAATACCTGGAAATTAGCTTTTACGAACATGAAAAAAAGCGTCAGCGATTACGTGGTATATTTCATCACTTTGATCTTTGGCGTAGCGATCTTTTACATTTTCAATGCGATCGGTGATCAGGCGCTGATAAATGACCTGTCGGAATCGGGATATGAGATCGTCCAGACAATGATCTCGCTCCTTACGGGCGCATCCATCGGCGTTGCCTTAGTGCTTGGGTTTCTCATCATTTACGCGAACAATTTCCTGATCCGCAGAAGAAAGAAGGAGTTTGGAATCTATCTGCTCCTTGGCATGGGGAAAAAGCAGGTGTCGAGGATCCTGTTTTGCGAGACGTTGATCGCAGGTCTGATCTCGCTGGGCGTCGGTCTGGCCGTCGGGATTCTCGGTTCGCAGTTTTTGTCCTTCCTGGTTGGGAACTTTTTTGACGCGGACTTAAGCCAATATCAATTTCGTTTTTCGCTGATGGCAACGATAAAGACCGTGATCTCCTTTGTGGTCATGAACCTTGTGGTTCTTTTGTTTCACGCCGCAACGATCACGAAATATCAGCTCGTTGACCTTCTTTCGGCCAGGAAAAAGCCGGAGACTAACATCGTGAGTGGTTCCTGGGTCAATCTGATCCTGTTCGTTCTTTCTGCGGTAGCGCTTGGATATGCCTATTATCGCGTTGGATTTCGCGGAAATGAGATCTACATGAAAGAGATGATCCGCCTGATCTTGATCGGTATTGTGGCAAACATGGTGCTGTTCCGGTCGCTGGCAGGGTTTTTGATGGAGGCCGTAAGAAGCTTAAAGGGATTCTATCACAGGAAACTGAATGCCTTTGTGCTCCGTCAGTTTTGCGCAGGGCTTCGGACCTCCTCCATTACGATGGGGATCATTTGTCTGATGCTTTTTGCCACGATCCTTTCGTTTGTGATCGGATTCTCCATGGCAAATCAATTCCAGGGAAGCGCAAGGGAGAAGACGCCGGTGGATTTTTCAATCCAGCGCAACGACGGTGTGAAGGTGACGGATTATTTTGCTCAGGTGGGTCATTCCTTTGATGAATGGGCCAAGAATGGGTATGTGGAGGTACCGGTCTATGCACATCAGGGCCTTGCTTTCGAGCAGACGGTGGGCGGTTTTATCGCGGGCTTAAAGGAGCAGTTCCCGCGTGCGATCTTTTGGGGATATCCCGCAGAGGTCATGGCGCTTTCGGATTTCAACAGTTTGATGCGGGTTTACGGACAGCGTGAGATCACGCTTTTGGAGGACAGATATGCCGTGGCCTGTACCTTCGACATATTCCGTGCATCACGCGATCAGGCGCTGCAGAGTGGTCTGGAGATCCCGGTGGGCGATGCCGTGCTGAAGCCCGAGTACACGTCGTGTTGGGATGAATACCTTATGATGTCAGGCATTAGCCTGGACACGGGTACCATCATCATTCCGGACGAAGTTGCGGCAAAGGCCGTGGAGGAAGGGATCCTGGTCGCTCAAAACTATATCGCGGCAGGTGATTTCAAGGCGACTTCGAGGAGTGAGAAAAGGGAAGCGGATGATCTGATCAATCAGATCACCGTCGGCGGCGATAAGATGAACTATGCCATGAATCCTGGGGATCAGCACATGATCGCAGGCACGAAGATCTCCATCCGTGAATCTAACAATGGTCTGGCAATGATGGTGACCTTCCTTGTGACCTACGTTGGCGTCGTGTTCCTGCTTGCCAGCGCGGCGATCCTGTCCCTGAAGGCACTGTCGGAATCCATCGATTCACAAGGGCGATATGACATCCTGAAAAAGCTGGGGTGTGGCGGAAAAATGCTGCGGCATGCGCTGTATGCGCAGATCGGTGTCTTTTTCCTGCTTCCCATGCTGATCGCGGGGATCCATTCCGTGTTTGGCGTAAGCTATGCGAAATATTCCCTGAGTTCCTTGCTTTCGATTGAGGCAGGCTATGGCATCCTGGTGACTTGTATCGTGATGGTGGTTCTTTACGGGGGCTATATGTTCGCCACGATCCGCAGCAGTGAGAAGATCGTAAGGATCTGATCTCGAAGTGTTTCAATATTGATTTTTTAGGCGTGGCTTTGGCCACGCCTTTTTACATAAAAAAAACTTGTGTTTCAACGTATAATGGGCTAAAATTTTATTGTATCCAATCCACAGCGAGAGCGTGCCTAAGGGGGCGATAACGTATATGGGAAAAGATTATTTTTTTTACTATGCGGAAGGAAACTTCGTTTGTATCATGATCTTGCTGATCATTCTTGCCAATGACTGGGTGAATAATACCAAGCAAGAGAAGCAGATCTGGTTCAACCGGACCATTATCGCGCATATTTTGTATTTTACGACGGATATTTTCTGGTCTGGAATACTTGGAGGTCAGATCCCGAAGATCCGCTTTTTGATCATATTTTTGAATCTCGCAAACTATGTGCTTATGAGCTATATGGCGTATGCGTGGTTTATGTACATGGCCGTGGCGGAAGGGATGACGTTCTGGAAAAACAAAAGGAACAAAATCCTCTGCCTTCTGCCCATGACCATATCCACTCTTGCGATTGTCATTGCTTATCTTATCAAACCCTATTTTTGGATCAATGAGGCAGGGGAGGTAAATGCTCTGTATAGTCCAATGCAAGTTGCGGCTCCGGCAATTTATCTTTTTGTCGCATTGGGACTGTCCATGAGGAATGCAAGCAAGGCGGAGACCAGAGAGGATAAGAAGATATTCCGGCTGATCGGGATCTATCCCATTGCCGTTCTCCTTTTTGGCGTACTTCAGATCGTGGCCCTGAACGCCCCGGCTTTCTGCTTTGGCGTTACGGTGATGCTGTTATTTTTCTATATTCAGAGCATGCAGACCAGGATTTCCGTGGATGCGTTGACACGCCTTAATAATCGCGGGCAGATCAACCGGTACGTGGACCAGTTAAGGTTCCAGGACAACGTGAAGGTTTATGTCATGCTGATGGACCTCGATCACTTTAAGCAGATCAACGATACCTATGGACATGCGGAAGGAGACCGGGCACTGGTCCTGGCGGCAGAAGCGTTGAAACGCACCTGTGAAAGATTCAGAACGCCGATTTTTCTTGGAAGATATGGTGGAGATGAATTTACGATCATCCTTCAAAATCCGGAGGAGAAAAATCATCCTGAGCAGCTTATGGACGTGATCCGCGATAACTTGGCGAAAAAGAAGGAGGAGAATCAATTGCCTTATGCGCTGGAAGCCAGTATCGGCTATGATGAACTCCGGGATGAAAAAGATACCATGCAGGAATGTATGATGCGTGCGGATGAGAAGCTCTATGCGGATAAGCAAAACAGAAGGATCAAAAGATAGTGTTCGCTAAGGGGAAGATTACGGCAGATTTTTCCCTTGCATATCCAAGGTGAATCCTTTATAATCAAAAATTGGACTTGTGGACGGTAGGATTCCACAGATTGAATGAATAACTAGGAGGACGATCATGATCGAATTACTGCAAGGCGGTGCATATCTTGTAAACGGCACCGAGATCGTTAAGGACGACGCGGAAGCCGTTGCAGCCATCAAGGCGAAGACCGGCAAGGAAGTGACCAAGGCTGAGGCTGCAAAGGAGACCATCGCTTACGGGATCCTTAGGGACCACAATACTTCCGGCAACATGGAGAAGCTTAAGATCCGTTTTGACAAGCTGACCAGCCATGACATTACGTTTGTCGGCATCATCCAGACGGCGAGGGCTTCAGGACTTCAGAAGTTCCCCATGCCTTACGTGCTGACCAACTGCCACAATTCCCTTTGCGCGGTGGGCGGTACCATCAATGAGGATGACCACATGTTTGGTCTTTCCTGCGCGAAGAAATATGGCGGAGTTTACGTGCCCCCTCATCAGGCAGTCATTCATCAGTTTGCAAGAGAAATGCTTGCCGGCGGCGGAAGGATGATCCTGGGAAGTGATTCCCACACCCGTTACGGCGCACTTGGCACCATGGCCATGGGCGAGGGCGGTCCCGAGTTGGTAAAGCAGCTTTTAAATCAGACCTATGACATTAACATGCCCGGCGTTGTCGGCGTGTATCTTACCGGCGCACCCGTAAAGGGCGTTGGTCCTCAGGACGTGGCACTCGCGATCATCGGCGCGGTGTTCAAGAACGGTTACGTGAAGAATAAGGTGATGGAATTTGTGGGACCTGGCGTTGCAAGCCTTTCCGCAGATTTCCGTATCGGCATCGACGTCATGACGACCGAGACGACCTGCCTGTCCTCCATCTGGAAGACGGATGATCAGATCAAGGAATTTTATGACATTCACGGCCGCAGCGAGGATTACAAGGAACTGAATCCTGGAGAGGTGGCATATTACGACGGCATGATCTGCATTGATCTTTCCACGATCCGTCCCATGATTGCAATGCCGTTCCATCCCAGCAATACTTACACCATTGAGGAGCTGAACGCAAACCTCATGGACATCCTGGACGAGACCGAAAAGAGGGCTCTGGTGAGCCTGGACGGCGCCGTGGATTATCACCTGAAGGACAAGGTGAAGAACGGCAAGTTTATCGTGGATCAGGGTATCATCGCAGGCTGTGCGGGCGGCGGATTCGAGAATATCTGCGCGGCAGCAGACATCTTGAAGGGCCAGTACATTGGCGCAGATGAGTTCACTTTGAGCGTATATCCCGCTTCCATGCCTGTTTACATGGAGCTGATAAGGAATGGCTGCGCGGCAACGATCCTTGAGACGGGTGCCGTGATGAAGACGGCGTTCTGCGGACCTTGCTTTGGCGCCGGCGACACGCCTGCAAACAATGCATTCTCCATCCGTCACTCCACCAGAAACTTCCCGAACAGAGAGGGAAGCAAGCTCCAGAACGGTCAGATTTCTTCCGTGGCCCTCATGGATGCAAGGTCCATCGCGGCAACGGCTGCGAACAAGGGCGTGCTGACGCCTGCGACCGATTTTGACGGTGAGTTTGGAAAGTATAAGTATCATTTCGATTCCAAGATTTACGCAAACCGCGTGTTTGACTCCAAGGGCGTGGCTGATCCGAACGCGGAGATCCACTTTGGTCCGAACATCAAGGACTGGCCTGCAATGGGCGCACTGCCTGAGAACCTTGTGCTTCGCGTAGTCAGCGAGATCCATGATCCCGTGACGACCACCGACGAGCTGATCCCTTCCGGTGAGACCTCTTCCTATCGTTCCAATCCTTTGGGACTGGCTGAGTTCACCTTGAGCCGTAAGGATCCCGCTTACGTTGGTCTTGCAAAGGACATCCAGAAGGCAGAGAAGGCTAGAATGGCCGGCGAGCATCCTTGTCAGGCACATCCGGACGTGAAGCCCGTGATGGATGCCGTAAAGACACAGTTTGCGGATGCAAATAAGGACAACACCGGATTTGGTTCCACGATCTTCGCCGTAAAGCCTGGCGACGGTTCAGCAAGAGAGCAGGCTGCTTCCTGCCAGAAGGTGCTTGGCGGCTGGGCAAACATTGCGAATGAATATGCTACGAAGAGATATCGTTCCAACCTGATCAACTGGGGCATGCTGCCTTTCCTGATCAAAGAGGGCGAGCTTCCCTTCAAGAATCTGGATTACCTCTTCATCCCCGGCATCAAGAGGGCCGTGGAGGAGAAGGCAGAAGTGATCAAGGCATATAAGGTCGACGCGGCAGGCTGTGCGCTTGGCGAGGCATTTGACCTGCGTCTTGGCGAGCTGACCGACGAGGAGCGCCAGATCATCCTTAAGGGATGCCTGATCAATTATAATCGCGTATAAGTCTTAAGCGGGCGCCGTGTTGGTTTCTTTATTTAGCTTGATGCGGCGTTTTGGGAAAGGATAAGCATATGCTGTTTAATGCAAAGATTGAAAACCCCATGCTGATCGGGGCGATCGAAGTGATGAGAGCGGATGAGAATCCGGAAAAGAAGGAAGCGGTGCTGGAGGAGATTTTGAAGGCAACCTTCCTTTGTCCGGCAACGGTTTCAGAGCCTCCGCTGGAAGGCGAAGACGGACAGCCGTACTTGAAGGATGACTGCGAAGTGCAGCAGAAGATGATCAAGGACAAGACTGGCAAACCGCTCCTGATGGCGTTCACGTCCCAGGAGGAGATGGATAAGTGGATGAGCCAGCGTGCGATCCGCGATTTCGTTTATGGGTTTGGCATGACGTTTTTGGAGTACGTGGACCTGATGATGCAGGAGATGCCAAGCGGCGAGAGAGGCCCCGCGCAGGGCTTTGTGATCGATCCGTACGGATGCAACCTCGTGGTGGACCGCGACATGGTGGCAAACATCATGCTCCGCCTCATCGCAAGAGGGTTGAAGAAAGATCAGAAGTAGTATATGTGAAGTATGAATGTGCCAGTGGAGACGGTTCTTTTATGTGCCACTGGGGACGGTTCTTTTTGGCACGTTTTGTCTTCAAGGACAAAACGTGCCAAAAAGAACCGTCCCCACTGGCACATGAGTCAGAAAGAACCGTCCCCACTGGCACATTTTTATTTCTTAGGCGCGAGCTTTGCCGCAAAGTCTTCTTTAAGTGCGAAGTAGCGTTCGGAGATCAAGTTCTGGAAGTAGGCGCCGATGTTTTTCTTGGTTTCTTTGTCCAGGTCTTTTAAGTAGATCGGTTCGCCATAATCCAGGATGACCGTTGCGGGGCGAACTTTGGGAAGATGGTCTTCAAACAGGGCCGCGGAGTTTACGATGGTGACGGGGATCACGGGAGCGCCGCTCTTTTCCGCGATCTTAAAGCTGCCGTCGTGGAAGGGAAGGAAGGTGTCATTGACTTTGTTCCTTGTGCCTTCCGGGAAGATGAAGATCGAGATGCCGCGTTTTGCCTTGTCGATGGCCGTGAGGATCGTCTTGATGCCTTCCTTTACGTTTTCGCGGTCCAGGAACAGGCAGTGCATGTTGGCCATCCAACGGCGGAGCAGGAGCCATTTGAGCATTTCCTTTTTGGCGATATAGCCCGTGGGCCCTGGAACGCGCACATAGGTCAAAAGGATGTCGAAGTAGCTTCGGTGATTGGCAATATATACTACCGAACGGTCCTTTGGAACATTCGCCTCGCCGACAACGATCACCTTTGCGCCGGCTGTCCAAAGGCAAAGGCGAAAGCCGTTCCTTACCAGGAACAGGCTCAGGCGTCCCTTGGCGTCTTTGTTGATCAGTCCGATGATCCATTCCACGAGAAGTATGGGAATGAAAATGATCAGGAACGTCACGACGTAGAATATGATGATGATAAATCGTAACATTTGTAAGCACCCCTCTTATTGCTTTCCTTGCAAGTATAACACATGCCTTCGAAAATGTATAGTAAAAGTAAAAATGGAAGGGTATTTGAGAGAAAAATGCGAATATGAGTGTGTTGCGGCAAGAGGAAATGTGTGATAATATGAATTCGAAAGGTGCCCTTAGGGCACAGTATGTTTGCGCAAGGGCATGGCAAGCAAAGGCTGGGAAAGGTTGGATTTGGAAAATGTTATTGATCAAGAATGGTTATGTGATCGATCCGAAGTCGGGTTTTGAAGGGAAAAGGGATCTGTGGATCGAGGACGGGAAGATCGTAAGGATGGAGGAGAGTGTGGACGCAGCGGGTGGCACGTCGGGCGAAGGCGGCGCGCAGGGTGGCGCTAGCCAGGATGGCTGCGGCGAAAGTGCGCAGGGTGGCGCTGGCATGGACGGCTGTGGTGCTGATGCGCAGGTCATTGATGCTGCGGGTCTCATCGTGGCGCCGGGGCTGATTGACGTGCACGTGCATTTTAGAGAGCCTGGTTTTACCTATAAGGAGGACATTCAGACGGGCGCAAGGGCTGCCGCAAAGGGCGGTTTTACGACCGTGGTCATGATGGCAAACACGAAGCCTAGCATCGACAACGAGGAGACCTTGGAAGAGGTTCTGGAAAAGGGCAGGCAGACGGGCATCCGCGTGCTTTCCTGCGTGAACGTGACCAAGGGAATGAAAGGGCAGGAACTGGCACCGCTCGCGGAGCTTTCGGCAAAAGGCGCGGCGGGCTTTACGGACGATGGCGTGCCCATCCTAAATGAGGCGCTCGTGCGCGAGGCCATGGAACTTGCACACAAACTGGATAAGCCCATCAGCTTCCACGAGGAAGACCCGAAATACATTGAAAATAACGGGATCAACCGCGGGAAGGCGAGTGCATATTATGGGATCGGAGGGTCTCCGAGAGAAGCGGAGTACACGCTTTCCGCAAGGGACATTGAGCTCGCAAAGGAGACTGGCGCGGACATTGACGTTCAACATATCAGCACGAAGGAGGCCGTGGAGCTGGTGCGAAAAGCAAGACAGGCTGGGTTTCTCAACGTGCATGCGGAGGCGACGCCCCACCACTTTACGCTGACGGAAGAGGCGGCGATCAAATACGGCACAAATGCGAAGATGAATCCGCCACTTCGCGAGGAGGCGGACCGGCTGGCGATCATAGAAGGCTTGAAGGATGGGACGATCGAGATGATCGCGACGGACCATGCGCCGCATTCCGCAGAGGAGAAGGCGCGCGCGATCACGGCGGCGCCGAGCGGGATCATAGGCCTTGAGACGGCGCTTTCGCTGGGCATCACGGAGCTGGTGGATAAGGGCTATCTGACTATGTGTGAGCTCCTTGAAAGGATGAGCACCGGGCCGGCGAGGATATATCATTTGGATGCGGGATATATCGCCGAAGGCGGTCCGGCGGATCTTGTTCTGATCGACAAGGACGCTGAGGTGATCCCCGGAAATTATGCGTCCAAGGCGAGCAACACGCCGTTTACGGGGTGGAAGCTGAAGGGCAGGGTGAAGGCGACGATCTGCGACGGGAAGATTGCGTGGAGCGAGATGGAATAAGAAGCGCAATCTGGTTTGAACATGGGATTCTCAATGGGTCGAGGCGACGACAATGAAAAAAGAAGGATATTACTCGAGCGGGAGCTTTGCCGCGAAGGCACACGTGACAAAGAAGACGCTAAGATATTATGATGAGCATGGGTTCCTGAAGCCATCCTTTGTAAATGAGAACGGCGCGAGGTTTTACACCGAGCAGGACTTTCAGAAGATGCAACAGATCCAGATGCTTAAATACCTGGGTTTTTCCTTGGAGGATATCAAGGAGATGACCATGAAGGAGGCCAGGGACGAGTCGCTGATCCCGGCGCTGAAGCTTCAGACGGAGCTTTTGGAGGAGCGCATGGAGCAGATGAAGCTGGTCTGGGAAAGCCTTCAGCAGACGACGGAGCTTTTGCAAAAAGGAAAGGCCGTGGACTGGGGGAAGCTCATGGAGGCGACCAGCGTGAGTGGCCTAGAGCAGAGCTTAAAGCAGCAGTATCTGAGCAGTGCAAACATTGGCGCGAGGATCAGCCTTCATGCGAAATATGCGGTGAACAAGCAGGGATGGTTCCCGTGGATCTTTGAGCAGTGCGGGTTTGATGAGGAGGCAGATGCGTCTGAGAAAGCCGCCAATGGAGCGTCGCGAGGGGCCGCGAAGGGATCGCAAGGCGTCTTTAGGGTGCTGGAACTCGGCTGTGGCAACGGGAGTTTTTGGCTGGAGAATTGGGAGAGGATCCCGGCTGGCGTGAAGGTTACGCTGTCCGACCAATCCGAGGGGATGCTGCGTGAGGCAAAGAAGGCTTTGCGCGGAAAGAATTCCCAATTTGACTTCAAGGTGATCGACTTTCATGAGATTCCCGTGGAAGATGCGAGTTTTGACCTTGTGATAGCCAATCATGTGCTGTTTTACGCGAAGGATTTTTCAAAGGTTTTGGGCGAGATCAGGCGTGTTCTGAAGCCTGGCGGACGGCTTGTGTGCAGTACTTACGGTACGGCGCATATGAAAGAGATCAGTGCGCTGGCGGCACAGTTCGACGATCGCATCGTCCTTGCGGCGCAAGATCTCTATGAGATCTTCGGGAAGGAAAACGGCGGAGAGATATTACGCCCCTATTTTGAAAAGGTGGAGTGGCGACAATATGAGGATCACCTGCTCGTGACCGACGCGGAGGACCTCGTCGACTATATTATCTCCTGCCACGGTAATCAAAACCGTTATATCGTCAATGATTACAAGGCTTTCCGCCAGTTCGTGGAAAGCAAACTCCGCAAGGGTTTTTATGTCACAAAGGACGCAGGAATCTTTGTGGCGAGGAAATAAACTGAAAAATGAACCTTTCTCTTTTGGCGACCGTCTTTATAAGTGAGACCGGTTGAAAGGCGTTGGTTGCCAAGCAATGCAAAGGAGCAGCAGGCATGATGCGCAGTGCTTGCGGAAAGGAGGTTTGGGTGTCGGAATTTGAGAAGCTTTTGGGGCAGGTTCGGATTTCCGTGGAACGCTTTGTGCGATATAAGATCGCGGACAGGGCGGATGCGGAGGACGTGCTGCAGGAAGTATATTTGGCAGCCTATCAGAAGTTTGCACAATTAAAGAACCCGGACAGCTTTAAGGCCTGGATCCTAAGCATTGCAAGGAACAAGTGCAATGACTATTTCCGCGCGAAGGCGGCATGCCTGGAGATCTCGATGGAGGATCTGACGGAGCTTCGCGAGGAAGAGGGGCGGCAGGGAAAGTGCGATTTCGCCTTTGTGCGCGAGAATGTGGAGGCCTTGCAGGACAAGGATAAGGAGATCTTGATCCTCTATTTTTGGAAGGAGCTTCCGCAGGCAGAGATCGCATCACGCCTTGGGATCCCGCTGGGCACCGTCAAGAGCAGACTTTATACTGCGAAGGAGAGATTCCGTGAGCAATATGAGGCGAGCAGGAAGGCGGGAAACAGAGGCATTGCAGGGAATGGTACGGACCGTCGTACTGAATCAGAGAAAGGATGGATGAATATGAAAAGATTACCGGAATATATGCCGGAATATAAGATCGAAAAGACGGACAAGGAGCCGTTTGCAGTAAAGTGGGAAGAGCTGATGGGATGGTTTTTGGTACCGAAGATCGGCGAAAGGATATCATGGGGGATGTATGATCAGCCTTCGGGGAAATGTGATCACGTTTATGACATGGAGGTGATCGGGCGCGCAAAGGTGCACGGCATCGAGGGCGTGGAGCTGACCGCGAGGGAGGCTTCGTACTCAAATAAGAAGGAAGTGATCAACAGAACCTTTGTGGCGCAGCTGACGGACACGCATTGCAGATACCTGGCGACGATCAGAAATGACAATGGCGTCAGAAATTTCATCACATTCCTGGACGGGGAAGAATTCATGGAGTGCTGGGGATATGGCGAGGACAATGTCGGAAATGAGACGGACCTTGCACCGAAGGGGATCATCCGCCGCGAGGGTAACATTGTGACCACGCCGGGCAAGGATTTCGTGCTGGACGTGGTGGGACGATACGACGTGACGATCGCGGGGAAGACCTATGATACCGTGTGCGTGCTTGACATCTCTACCTACAACAACGGTGTGGTGTCGGAACAGTTTTTGGACCAGAACGGGCGGACGATCCTTTGGAGACGCTTTAACAGGGACGACTGGCATATTGAGCACTATGGCGGCAAGCCCTGGAGCGAGCAACTGCCGGAGAACGACCGCCTGATCGTGGACGGCGTGACCTATGTTCAGTGGTATGACTGCATCACGGATTACGTGTTGTGATGGAAATGGATGAACTAACAAAATATGCCAAAGAGAACCGTCCCCGTTGGCACGTGCCAGTGGGGACGGTTCTCTTTGGCACAAAAATCCGTTTGAATCAATCCGCGATGGAATTTATGTCGGATTTGATATTGGTGAGCTTTTCCCAAATTTCGTCCACTTTCTCTTGGCCGTCGGCCACCCAGGTCATGAGGGGCTTGCGGTTGGGACCGCAGAATTCCATGTCGAAGTGCGGGGGAAAGCCCGGACGGGACGGAGAGCTCTGGTAGGAATGAATGGAGGCTACGTCACTCAGCCGGATAAACCGATAGGTGGCATCTCCGAGATACGGAAATTGCATGCCAAGATAGTCTTTCGTGGCGAAAACATAGTCATTTTTCTGATTCATTACCTGGAAGAGAGGCGCTGCCTTCATCTGGCGGTCAAATTCTTCCGCGGTCTCCGGCGAATCCAAAAGCGCGTCCAGATCCTTTCTGGTGAACGCTGCCGCGTCACTGGTCTTTGCTCTTTTGATGCCGATCAGCATCATGACGATAATGAAAGCGCCGATCGCAAGGAGCACGTAAATGCCGCCCCTAGGCTGTCCCTCCTGCAGTGCGCCGTTCTTGATCATCATTCCGATCATGCCGCCGATGAGCAAGATTGGTACGATGAGCAGGATGATCTTCTTGTTACCGTTTGCATTTTTTACCCCGTTTACTTCTTTTTCATACGCGCGAAACCATGAGGACAGTTCCGCATTTGAGTTTGTGTTTCCCATGAGCCCCCTCCTGTTTTTTGTAAGTGTTCAAAGCTAGTGAATTAGTTCCCAATTTATTATAACAAAATCTCGGATGTTCGGCAAGGCGTCCTCATTTGCGCAAAACATGCCCAAAAGAACACGTCCAGGGCTTGGAATGCGAAGCATTCCATGATCCCGACCGAAGGGAGGGACGTGACGAAGGTCACGCTCCACTGGCATAAACGTGCCAAAAAGAACCGTCCCCACTGGCATAAACGTGCCAAAAAGAACCGTCCCCACTGGCACACCACGATATAACCTATATCGTGCAGAATAAACCGCTTTTATAGGGGCGGAGTTTATTATATACTTATGAAGAAGCCTGTATTTCAAGCAAGGAAGGGGTAGATAGCATGGATTATCATTTTGAGTTTCCAAAAGACCTTTATGCGGAGGTGCGCATGGAGGAGAGATATGAGATCTGGTTGGCGATCCGAAATGGCGAGTTGGATAACGACGGAGAGTCGGCCGAAGTGGGGGCAATGGTGCGGGTCTTTGACGGAAACATGTGGTATACGGCCACGACGAATTCGTTTGAGGAGATCCAACAGCAGCTGGACGCGCTGGCCAAAGTTGCAGTGCCGAATCCGGACATTTACGAGCACAAGGTCGTAAAGGAATTTGAGGTGAACCGCGATGAGATCTTCACCTATGACAAGGAATCGGATCTGCGCAAGGTGACGAGGAATCAGTGGAAAGAGATCGTGGACGGGTATATAGACAAGTGTGTGGATCCGGAGGATCCCGAGGTTACGTTCTGGATCGGGAGCATCAATGGACAGCATGAGAGAAAACGACTGATCACAAGTAAGGGGACTGACGTGGCGTGGGACGCGCAATGCTGTGGCCTAAGTGTTTATTTTGGCTTTACCGTGGATGGTATCACCTCCTATGGCGGGTTTAACACGATCACGATGACGGTGCCGGAGCTCCTTGGACATGAGAAAGAAATCTTGAAGAAGAAGGCAATGTACCTGGACTACGCAAAGAATGCGAAGGATGTTGAAGCGGGAGAATATGAATGCATCCTTGCGCCCATCGTAACGGCGATGTTCACGCACGAAAGCTTTGGGCACAAGAGCGAGGCGGACTATATGCTGACCGACAAGACGCTGGCTGAGGAATGGGTGCTGGGCAAGAAGGTCGGCTCGGAGAAGGTCACGATCTGCGACGATGGCCGCTTGTTGCATCATGGATACGTTCCCTACGACGATGAGGGGACCAAGGCGGGTAAGACCTACCTGATCAAGGAGGGTGTCCTGACGGGAAGGCTTCACGACGCAAAGTCGGCTAGCATTATGGGAGAGAAGAAAACGGGAAATTCCAGGGCGCAGGACTATCATTTCCAGCCCATCGTGCGCATGACCAACACCTACATGGAAGCAGGGACGGACAAATTGGAGGACATGATCGCAGGCATAAAGGATGGGGTTTACGTGGTGGACGTTTCCAACGGAACAGGAAATTCCACCTTTGTCATGAATCCGACGCTTTGCTACCGCATCCGAGACGGAAAGGTTTGCGAGCCTATTCGCGTGCATATGCTGACGGGAAGCGTATTCCAGACTTTGTATGACGTGGATGCCGTGGCCGACGATTTTGAATTGTTTGATCAATATCAATGCGGCAAGAGCGGACAGGGCGTGCGCGTGAGCGCCGGCGGGCCGAGCATCCGGGTAAAGAAGCTTTCGATCAGTTAAGGATGGGGGAAGAACACATGCATAAAGCAAAGGAAACATGGTCACAGAATAAGAGCACGTTTGTTTTTGAGGAGGGGAAGCTCGCTTCGTTTAGCAAGGAGAGCAATTTTGAATCTTCTCACAGAGTATATAAAGACGGGATTGTTGGGATTCATTACCACGTGGGCAAAGTGGAGGATGCGGAAGGATATGCACGCGCCGAGGCAAATCTTGTGCGTGAGCGTCCGTACCCTTTTGAGCTGGAGACGGGAAAGCGGGCCCGCGATAAGCGCGAGAAGGTGATGTCGGATCAGGAGCTCCAGGAGACTGCATTAAACTGCATGAAGTATCTAAACGAGACCTATCCGAAGTTTCGTGTTAAGTTAAAGTTTACGGGAACGGAATATGACAGAAGGGCCGAAAATGACCTCGGGATGGACTATCGTTCCCAGGATTATGCGATCGGCGTGAGTGCGAGTTTTAAGCACGCGGACAGTAAGAACGTGAATGACGGGTATTTTTCATTTAACATGCGAAACTTTGACGAGAAAGTTTTTCGTCAGGTGGCGGATGACTATTTTGCAAATTACGAAACGGTCCTGGAGATTCCCGAGGAAATTATTTTGGACGTTACTTACTATGGCATGGTAGGTTTCTTTTCCGCGCACTTAAACGGCGAGGAGCTGGCACGAGGCACCTCTTTGTTTACCGGAAAGATCGGTGAGAAGCTTTTCGCGGATGACTTTACGCTGGCGCACGTGACGAGAGATCAGGATTGCTGGTTCAATCCCTTCTGGGACGGCGACGGATACGTACTGCCAAATGATGAGCTGGTGTTGGTCGAAAACGGCGTGCTTAAGACGGGATTTGCGGACAAGAAGACGGCGAAGAGATATAACGTGGAGCACACGGGCCCTGCATATCACAGCTTCGCTGACATTCCAGGGCCTGGGGGCCTTAGCCTGCAGATCAAGCGGAGTGAGAAGACGGTGAAGGAGCTTTTGGATGGAAGAGTCTGCGTGATCCCCGTAGATTACACCTCCAGCGGATTTGATGAGAAGGGTGAGTTCACCATGTCAATCATGAATTCTCTGCTCTTTGACGGCGAGAAGGTGCTTGGAAGGCTGCCTGAGTTTAAGATCAAGACGACTGCGTTTGATCTGTTTGGAAAGGGGTTCATTGGCGTTGGCTCGGACCAGCCGGTATATTACGACAAGCAGCTTCTGGTGAAGGTGGAGAAGGTTTAATACGTGCCAAAAAGAACCGTCCCCACTGGCACGCTAAAGCAATCTTAATCCGTTCTTAAAGATTCTTAATCCGGTCTTAATGGCAACGGGAGGGAATTTGACTTACAATGGAGACAGGAGGGATCAGCAGATGAGAGATATTGGGAAAATACGCGGTAGATGGATCTTTATATGTATGTTTGTGACCTTACTGGCGATGCTTGCGGGCTGTAGCAAAGATGGCGAAGATGCGGGACAAGGTAGCAATGACAAGGGCGGCATAAAGAGCCTGTTTACGAAAAAGCAGGAGCATGCATCTGACACGCCTTGGAATCACGGCACTTTTGCCATCATGGAGACGGAATATGGGTGGTACACCCACGGAAGTGGTCAGGGTTCCTTATCCCTTCGTTATTATGACAAGGAGTCGGGAGACACGATCCTTGTGTGCAACAAACCGGAGTGCCAGCATCAGTTTGACGATCAATGCGTGGCGACCTACAAGGGGCTTAGCATTGTGAATTCCGTCATGTATGAGGGTGCGATCTATGTGCTTGGTTATGACGGACTCCCTGTTTATTCCGAGATTGACAATGGGCAGAGCAGCACCGTGAACCTAAGTCTTTATAAGGTGGCGTTGGACGGGAGCTCGATCGACCGCGTCGGAACCGTGATCGAGGTGGAAAACCCGAAGAACCAAAAAGTGAAACGGACAACTGGTTTCGGCATGCAATACAGTTATCAGTCCGATTACAGTTTTATCATTCACAAGGGTGTTGCCTACATTCCTTTTTTGGTGCAGCTTGGCGACGGCATGGCGGGGATCCGCGGCGGCGGACTCATGAAAATGGATCTTGCCACTGGGAAAACGGAGCAACTTTACGAGAAGGACAACATGCAAAAGGGTCTGCCTGCAGGCCTTGTGGGCGCGGGTGATTATGTTTATTATTTCCGCTCTGACGGAAGCGGGCAAAAAACGGGTTGGTATCGGTATCATATAACGGAGGGGACGACGGAGCAGGTTGAAGGAGCCTATGTGATAATGGGCGATCTGGGGAACGGAAAGCAGGTGCTCTCGCTTAACGCCGCTGGCTTACATTTTTCGGCACCGCCCCCAGTGTTTACGGAAGATCGGATTTATAATATTTGCTGTTCATATGACGTTGATGATGAGAACGGGCAGAAGATGATCGCGATCATGGCCAGTGACGTGAAGGATTGTATGCCAATACCTGAAGAAGCTTTTGAAACGGAGATTCCATTCAAGGGAAAGACGGGATATCGGCAGGCGAGAGTGGAGCTATATACGGTAACCTATTATGACGGCATGTTTTTGATCGCGGATGAAGAGTACGCTTATCTTTACGACAAGGCTGGTAAGAGCTTGGGCAAGATCATGATCCCGAAAGAGGAATTAGAGATCACGGAAGATGATCACGACATGATCATGGAATATAAGATCTCCGACGGCAAGCTTTATCTGATCTTTACGAAGGAGAGACCCACGGTTTACAAGGTGTTTTTCTGTCCTCTGGACGACATTCTTCAGGGAAAGGGTGCGTGGACGTTTGCATATGAGGTCCAGGGAAGATACACAAATGAGGAGATCGAGGAGTTAAATAAGCTCCGGGAAGAACAGGGAATACAGTAAGGCTTTGACGTTAGGGCTGTTATATGACGGAAAGGGGCGCAACATGCTGGAAATAAGGCATCTGACGAAGAAATATGGTGATTTTACCGCGCTTCGGGACATCAATCTGACGCTGGATAGGGGCGTGTTTGGGATTCTTGGCGCAAACGGCGCGGGGAAGTCCACCTTCCTTAACCTTATTACGGACAACATTCCGCGCACGGAGGGCGAGATCCTTTATAACGGCAAGGAAATCCTGACGCTGGGGGCGTCATTTCGAAAGAAGGTCGGCTACACGCCGCAGCTTCAGGGCATGTATGAGGATTTCAGCGCGGGACAGTTTTTGCGGTATATTGGTTCGCTGAAGGGCATGAAGCACGGGCGCTGCAAGGAGCAGTCGAAGGAATTGCTGTCGCTGGTGGGGCTTTCGGACGTGGCGCACAAAAAGCTTGGCTCGTTTTCGGGCGGCATGCGGCAAAGAGTGCTTTTGGCCGCAGCGCTTTTGGATGATCCCGAGATTTTGATCTTGGATGAACCGACGGCGGGGCTCGATCCGGAAGAGCGGATCAGGCTTCGGAATCATATTGCGGAGTTGGCGAAGGACCGCACGGTGCTTCTTGCGACGCATGTGGTAAGTGACATCGAATGCATTGCCGAGAAGGTTCTTTTGATGAAAAAGGGGGAGCTTCTTCGTTTTGGTTCGCCCGTGGAATTGATGGAGGAGATCCAGGGAAAGGTTTGCGAATTTACGGGCACGTTTGAGGAGGTCAGCCACTGGAAGGAGGTTTACGGAAAGGGGCAGATCATGCGAAGGCGCGCCGGTTTTGTGTTCCGTGCGGCCGAGGAAGAGTTGCCTGAGGGGTTTGTGCCGGTGGATGACGTGACGCTGGAGGACGTCTATCTGTTTTATGCGGAGGGAAGGGAGGAGACTAAGGGCCTTGCCGAAGCGAAGGAGGATATCGAGGCAGCGCATGTTGAGGCGGAGCATGCTGAGGAAGGTGAGAACGTGCATGCTGAGGAAGGTGAGAACGCATGAGGGAACTGGGACGAGTGTTTCATCGAAAAATGATATGGATCCTCGCCGTACTCTGCGTGATGAACCTGATCTTGTTCCTGCTTAGCATTGACCCGGAAAAGTCGATCACAAGGAGCGGCGAAGAGCTTGACCTCTATCTGCAACAGTACCCGGTCTTTTTGAAAAACACCGTAGACAACGGGCGGAAGATGGGGATGCTCTCCATGTATAAAAAGGGCTATGCTTCCGAAAGCCTGAAAAAGACGACGGAGCTTTACCGCGGGCTGGAAGGCACGACCGTGAAGGCGGGCGATAATCGTGGCATTGTGCTCCTTGTCGATTATCAGTTGACGGACCTTTTTTTGCTGGTCTTTTTGTTTCTGATCGTCATGGAATTTCAGGCGGAGCGGAAAAAGGGACTGGTCTATCTGGTGCGCAGCACGGCGCGGGGAAGGTCGCTCCTTTTTGCGTGCCGTATTGGCATTTTGGCTTTTGCGACGGTGGTCGGCGCGCTGGTTTTTTATGGCGCGAACCTAGGTGGCGTTTTGTGTGGATTTGGGGTGGATGACCTTGGAAGAAGCCTTCAATCCCTCCCGGAATTCATGAAATGTCCTTATCAGATCACCATTGGCGGATATCTTGTGCGGGCGCTTTTCCTTAAAATGGCAGGGTGCTTTACCGCGGCGCTTTTGTTCTATGCATTGGTGGGGTGCCTGAATTCCATTTTGGCATATGTTATCTCCGGTTTGTTGATCGTTGGTGAGGTTCTGGCGGGGCTTTTTATTCAGACCGTCTCCTCGTGGAACTGGTTGCGTTACGTCAACTTTTTTACGCTGATCCGCTGTGAGGATTATTATAAGGACGCTGTTTTCATCAATGTATTCGGCAAGGCCAGGGAAGCATTGCCAACAACGCTGGTTTTGTTTGGGATTCTTTTCGCTCTGACGCTTGTTTTTGGTTATGTCATCCTTGGCAGGAAATATGTGATGACCAGCCATCTTGGGGAAAGACTTTTTGATCTCGTCGCAAGATTTCGCGAGAGATTTGCCATGCAGCACACGCTTATTGGCTGGGAAGCCTACAAGCTTTTGTGGAAGCAAAAGGGACTCTTGGTTTTGGCAGCAGTCTTTCTCGTGCACCTTGGCTTGTCGGCGAAATATGAATATTATTATCCCGTCGACATTTATCAGAGGATGTATTACATCGAGTATGCGGGCGAGGTTACGCCGGAGCGCGTGGAGCGGGCGGAGACGTCGATGGAGATTCTGAAGATGTCGGAGGCGGGGCTTGAGAAAAGGCTTGCTGAGATGGAGGCCGCGGAGAATCCGCAGTGGGACCTGATCGCCGGGATCCAGCAAAGCCTGGAGACAACCCGCTGGAAGCAAATGGGACTGACGCCGATTCTGGAAGATCTTCGGTCGGCGCTGGCATATGAAGAGAAGACGGGACATGAGATCTCGCTTGTGGCGCCTTTTTATTATGATCTGCTCCTAAATCGCGACGAAAAGACAAAGACGAGAGCGTCATTTTTGATCCTCACGGCGCTGCTGGCGTCGCTTGCGGGAGTGTTTGCCTTCGATAGGCAAAATCATATGAATGAGATTATGCATTCCTCGTATCGCGGGCGGAGGGAGACAAGCGGGATCAAGACATTTTTGGTTTTGTTGTTTTCTGCGGTTTCATGTGCCGCGCTGCATCTGGTGCAGCTTTGGCGCGTTGCGAGGGTGGACACGGGGTTGCCGGACCTGAAGACACCCGTGCAAGGGATTTTGTTCCTACGGGATTTCCCCATCTATATGCCTATCTGGGTGTTTTTATTGTTTTGGTTTTTGGTGAGGGTTGCGGCGGCTTGTGTTGTGGGCTTGATCATTTTATTGATCAGCCGAAAGTCGGGCGACGTGATCACGGCCATGGGTGTTTCCTGTTTTTTGATGATCCTTTTGGTTTTGTTTGGAGAACTGGCGCCGAGCCTTTGGTGGCTTAGCCCGATCCAGCTTTTGAACGGAACTTACTTCCGATAACTATTGTGGGAAAGTTTTAAGATTTTATGAATATTTCAAAAAAAGCTTGAAGGTGCCCTAAGGGCACCTTTTATGCTATGGACATGGAAGCAAAATGAGTCAATGGGGACGGTTCTTTTTGGCTCATGCGAAGGAGGTAAAATATGAATATTATTGTAACCGGCGGCGCCGGATTTATCGGCAGCAATTTCATTTTCCACATGTTGAAGAAGTATCCTGATTATCGCATTATCTGTCTGGATTGCCTGACCTATGCGGGGAATCTTTCCACACTGGCACCTGTCATGGACAATCCGAACTTCCGCTTTGTGAAGGAGAGCATCACGGACCGTGAGGCAGTTTACAAGCTGTTTGAGGAGGAGCATCCTGACATTGTTGTCAACTTCGCGGCAGAGAGCCACGTAGATCGCTCCATCGAGAATCCGGAAGTGTTCCTGGACACGAACATCAAGGGTACGGCAGTGCTGATGGATGCCTGCAGAAAGTATGGGATCACGAGATATCATCAGGTTTCCACGGATGAGGTTTACGGTGACCTTCCTTTGGATCGCCCTGACCTGTTCTTTACGGAGGAGACCCCGATCCACACCAGCAGCCCCTACAGCTCGTCCAAGGCGGGCGCGGATCTTTTGGTTTTGGCATATCACAGAACCTACGGCCTGCCTGTGACCATTAGCCGTTGCTCCAACAACTATGGTCCTTATCACTTCCCTGAGAAGTTGATCCCTCTGATGATCGCAAATGCATTGAATGACAAGCCTCTTCCCGTTTACGGCGAGGGCCTGAACGTGCGTGACTGGCTGTATGTTGAGGATCACTGCAAGGCCATCGACCTGATCATTCACAAGGGTCGCGTCGGCGAAGTATATAACATCGGCGGCCACAATGAGATGCGGAACATCGACATCGTGAAGCTGATCTGCAAGGAGCTTGGCAAGTCCGAGAGCCTGATCACGCACGTGACGGACCGCAAGGGCCACGACATGCGCTATGCGATCGACCCGACGAAGATCCACAACGAGCTCGGATGGCTTCCTGAGACCAAGTTCGCCGATGGCATCAAGAAGACCATCAAGTGGTATCTGGAAAACCGCGAGTGGTGGGAGACCATCATCTCCGGCGAGTACCAGAATTATTATGAAAAGATGTATGGAAATCGATAAAGAATAGAAAAGCCCGCCATTTCTGGGATGGATCCAGAGGTGGCGGGCTTTCTTTTTACTCTGCGAAGAGATCCGCGTATTTGGGATCCTTCATAACCTGCTTTTTGAGCTTTGCGGGGTAGGCAGTCAGGACGTCTTTTAGGTATTCGGGCTTGCAGACCACGAAGCTGGCGAGAATGCCTTTCGCCTCCGCCAGCAAGGGAGACTCGAAGTGAGGTTCCTGAGGGATGCCTTGCATGGAAAGCTTCATGATTTTCCAATACTCTGCGTAATGTACGTAGGCGCGTTCGAAAAAGGCCAGAGACTGTTCGTATTCCTTCATCCCGGCGGAAGTCTTTGCGCCAAATAGGCTCAGCATGCAAAGATCACTGTGGAATATTCCGTAGCTCTTTCCGTCAAAAACCTTCTCGTACAGACTGTACAGGGCCTCCATGATCTCGATGCCCTCACGGGAATCCTTCAGATCATCCGTCCGCAAAACCGCATTCTCCAGAATCCTTTCTAGGGGGTGGAGCAGGGAGAGGATTGCTTCTCCCCGGTATTGCTTCGCTTTTGCCAGATCCGGTAAGGATGCGAGAAGGGCTTCCCTACAAAGCTCTACGCGGGGCTGGGTGCTTGCTTTGTTTTCAGCCTTCTCGAGTTCTCCCATCCGTGAGTAGACATGCAGCAGGGAATCAATGACCTCCGGATCCTGTTTCGAAAGCTCCTCATAAATGGCGGCAGCCTCTTCAAGATAAGGATTTTTTGGATCGGGTTCTTGATAGCCTTTGGCTTGCAGCGAATTTGCCAGGTGCTTTAGAAGCTTGGGCTCCCCGGGGAATTCCTCCAGACATTTTCGAAGGAATTGGATCGAATCCGCAGCGTTTTCTCCGTTAAGCTGGCGACGCAGAGCCTCCTGGGCGTAAGCGTTGATCTTTCCTTCCCGGTCGTTGTTATAGCCAAAGAGCGTGTCGATGGCTACGTGAAAGTAGTTCGCAATGGCGGGGATCAGGCTTATGTCCGGGTAGCAGGCGCCGGACTCCCATCTGGAAACCGCCTGTGCCGTGACGCCGAGGGCACCTGCCAGGTCTTCTTGTTTCCTTCCGTCTCGTTTTCGCAATTCTTTGATCTTTTCTCCAATTTTCACTTGCATAAGAAATGCCTCCTTTTGTTTGCATCACCGGTGTGGTTTTAGCATAACGTAAGGAGGCATGGGAATCAATTATCAATTTGTTGTTGCGCGCTCAACCAAAGGTTGAAATGTGCCAAAAAGAACCGTCCCCAGTGGCACAAATGTTGAAAACGTGCCAAAAAGAACCGTCCCCACTGGCACGTTAATAGCCGGCGTAGTCCTTGATCTGCATTGCGCCGTAGAGGGCGTACTTGGGATTTGGGCTGGAATCGTAAAGCTGGGGAGCATATTCCTTGCGCCAGGAGATACCGTCGCTAAAGCCCCAGAAGGTGATGGCGTCCATCTTCAAGGTGCCGGCGTCGATGCGGTCGAACAAGCCGCCGATGAGTTCATAGTAGTATCGGCCCTGGAGGCGAAGCTTGTCGTCGGTGGGAGAGAAGGGCTTTTGGTAGGCGCCAAGACCCACGTCGATCTCCGTCAGCTCCAGCTTGAGGCCAGTTTTTGCAAGAATGTCGATGGCTTCGAAATATGCCGTGAGATCATCGCTGGTGAAAAGGTGGCCCTGGAGGCCGATGCCGTCGATCAAGGAGTGTCCCTTTTCATCCACGAGGGTGGTCACGAAGGCCGCGATCGTGTCGGCTTTATATTGCTCGTTGTAGTCATTGTAATAAAGATCGATGGATTCGGGAGCATATTTGTCCGCAAAGTAGAACGCATGCCACAGGTAGTCGTCGCCGATGATCTCGTGCCAATAGCTGTCGCGCATGGTGCCGTTCTCGTTCCATGCCTCGTTGACGACGTCATATGCATAAAAAAGATTTTGGTAACCGAGGCGCTCAAGCTCATCGAAGGTGCCCTTGATCAGGGATTCCATGCGGGAGAGCATTTCCTCACGGTCCACAAAGCCCTTCGTCACGTCAAAATCCTGGTGGAAGATCCAATCAGGCGTCTGGCTGTACCAGATCAGGGTGTGACCGCGCATGGCAAAGTTGTGGTTCTTCGCCCATTCGAGGATGAGCTTGGCCTCGTAGCCGAATTCCACGACCAGGGTCCCTTGGGCGATGCTCTGTTCCTGGTTTAGGATGTAGTCCGGCTTCATGGCGTTTTCCATGGTGCAGCTGTTGTATTGTCCCATGACCAGGCCTGCCATGCGGGGATTGTTGATCACCTGCGAGGAGATGCAGGTGCCGACCTTTACGCCATGCTCTGCAAACACGTCCTTTAAGGCCTTGTCCGTGACTTCACTCTGCGCGGGAAGGGATTTTGCAGCAGATGCGCAGCCTGTGCTGGTAAGCGCGAGGCAGAGACAGACAAGCAGGCAAATATAACGGCCGATGGTTTTATGATGGTTGCCATGATGCAATTTGGTTTTCTTTATCATGATAGGTCCTCCTTTCGGATGTGCGATCACGCGCTGGAGTTCGGAGCTTTTCTTTGTATATTTCCTTCACTATGAGAGTATCACGTTACGCGGGGTGATTTCAAGTGTGCCAGTGGGGACGGTTCTTTTATGTGCCAGTGGGGACGGTTCTTTTTGGCACGTTTTCTCATGGGAGAAAAAACGTGCCAAAAAGAACCGTCCCCACTGGCACATGAGTCGAAGGAAACCATCCCCGCTGGCACACTCAAAAAAGTGCGTGTTTTAGGGAAAAAATGAGTTACTAAAAACAACCCTCGTTTACATAAAAGGGGTTGTGTGAGGTGAACGAAATAGATGGGCGTAAATTCGACATATTGTCGCACAAAAGCAAACAATTTATGAAATTGTTCACCAATTCTTCGGTAAGATGCATTTTTCGGGGGGTAAGATGCATTGTCAATACAATTTTTGGGGTGCTATCATGGTATTAGGTAACTTTTAAAGACTAGTCATTGTGACACAAAAATGGTTTGTTGTAGGAGAGGGGAAAAGATTATGAAAAAGGGACTCAAGAGAACATGGAAACAAGTGCTTTCATTTGTTCTGTGCGCTGCAATGATCCTTGGAATGGTATTGCAGTTTGACATGGTGCGGGCGAAGGCGGCATCGGAACCGAAAATTGCTCAGTGGAACCTGACGGTTACGGAAGGCGCGATCGGACTGAACCTGTATTTTACCGGGATCAGTGACGAGGATGCCGGCAACATGACGGTCAAGGTGGACGGCACGTCCCACAAGCTTGGGGCAAAGCAGGCGGACGGGACTTACGGCATTTCCCACCGCGTGATGGTAAAGGATGTTTTCAAGCAGCTGTCCGTCAGCCTTTACAAGGGATCGACGAAGGTGAACCTTACAAACGGGAAGGCAGTAAACGGCAGCATATCCTGTTCCGTGGGCGATTACCTTGAACTGATCAAGGACATGGATGACATAAACGGCAAGATCGCAAGGCCGCTCATCAATTACGCGACGTGCGCGGGCAATTACGCCAACGGCACCTCGCTCCCCGTGAGCCTTGAAAACGCGGACCTTTCCGCATACGCGCCCCAAAAGGGAGGGGAACTGCCAAGCTGCATCACGTGCGTGGGCAGTGAACTCGTTCTCACGGACACCTTCGCGGTTCGCCATTACTTCCAGTTTACGGAGGTCGTAACGGACGGGGAGATGTACGTGGACGGCCAGCCGGCCACCTTCCACGAGACGGACACCCTTGGACTCATTTACGTTGAAATTCCCAATATCAGCGCGTGGGACATTGACCATGCCTTTGAGTTTGTTGGAAAGGCAAAGGGCAAGGTATTTACTTTGAAGTACAGCGTGCTGTCCTATGCATATCTGGCTCTTAAGAATGGCAGTAACGACAGCCTTGCACAGCTCGCAACCAGCATATACTGGTACAAGGAAGGTTTTGAGGAGTGTAAGGCAGCGATGCAGAGCTCTGATCCTGGTACTACAACAGAGGATCCCGGCGAGATCACGACTGAGTATGTGACCTATCGTGCATTTGGCGCGAAGGGCGATGGCAAGACGGATGACTATGATGCGATCGTCGCAACACACAAATATGCAAATGAGAATAATAAGGCCGTTAAGGCAGACAAGGGCGCAGTTTATTACGTGGGCCACATGGATGCTTCTAATCCTGCGGGCGCTCTGATTAAGACACCTACGGACTGGACTGGCGCAGAATTCATCATTGATGACTCTAAGATGACCGTGGTGGACGGAAGTGTTCCCGACGGACTTTGCTATCTCTTTACGATCGCGCCCACGAAGGCCGGTGAGAGAAAGTACGTAAACGCAAGTTCGGGCGCTTTCCTTGGACTTGATCCTAATCTTTCCGCATATCCGGAATATGACGGATCTTCTGCGTCCAGCGCTCCTGACAAGACGAAGAATATGATCAACAAGGCCTTTTCTAAGGATACCACGAAGTTCTCCGGACAGTTTAATGAAAAGGCACTTTACGTTCTGAAGACTGACTCCATGAAGAGATGGGGCAGAAACGGTTCCGCTACCGCATCAAGCGGTCTTAGATCCCAGACAGAGGTCGTGATCGTGAACAAGGACGGCACCATTGATGACGTTGCACCGCTTCAGTGGGATTGGAAGGATATTCATTGGATCGAGAAGTATCCCATGGATGAGAAGCAGCTGGTCGTAAAGGGTGGTAAGTTTACGACGATCGTAAATGTGCTGAATTCTAAGGCCTATGTGAATAGAGGTATTGCGATCACTCGTTCCAACGTGCTGCTTCAGGGCGTTGAGCATTATCTGGCCGGTGAAGATGCATGTTTTACTGACAAGAGTTTGGTTAATGGTAAGTATTATCCCAGACTGGGCGCTCCTTATCAGGGCTTCTTTAGACTGAATCACTGCGCATATGTAACACTTAAGGATTGTGTGCTCTTCAATCATTTGCGTGTATTCATGTATGGGGATGAAACCAATTCCACTGCACCTTATGATTATTATGCAGAGTATTGTGCTGCGATCACCTTGGATCACTGTGTATGTGCTGCAGATGCAGATGACCTGACTGGCCTTGGAGATCCCACCGGTATCATGGACAGATCCAGATGGGGAACCACGGGTACAAACTTCTGCAAGAGCATTGTTGTTCAGAACGGATGCAGCCTGAATCGTATCGATGCACACATGGGAACCTACAACATGACGGTGAAGGATTCCACAATGGGCTTCCGTGGCATCGCAGTTGTCGGCTTTGGCGATCTTGTGATCGAGAACGTGACCAGCTACGGTGATTACTTCATCAACCTGCGCAGAGACTACGGCAGCGCATGGTATGGCAATGTTTCCATCAAGAACTGCTATTGGAGTCTTGGAACGGGTAATTACTCTGCAAGACTGATCTTTGCAGAGTATGATCCGACTTACCTTTATGGCTATGACATCATTACTGAAAACGGTGTAGATTACTCCAGTATGCTCCCTGCAAAGATCGACATTGACGGGCTGACCATCGATACGACTGAAATGACGGATACAAATGCCGGCATCGTATTCAGAGGTCTTACGATCTACGGATCCGTTTTGAAAGTGAACAAAGGCGACATAGTAGATGACGAATACCTGAAGGATCGCACGAAATACCCTTATCCGTTAAAGCCTACGGAGGAGGTTAACATTAAGAACTTGACCATCCTTAAGAACCCGTCTCTGAACAAAACGGTCTTTGATCAGGTTTTCGTGCAGAAGCCCAATGATTCAACTTATAACGATTATCTGTTCCACAATACGAAGCTGAATTGTGACTTCTCCACCTTCAAAGTGGTAAATAAGTAGAAATAGCATTGCCATGGGAAAGGGAAGATCATGAAAAAGCAAACCAAAAGAATATGGAGCCAGGTGCTGGCGTTCGTGCTCAGCACCGTGATGATCTTGGGCATGGTGTCGCAGTTTGACACCATGCCCGTAAAAGCCGCATCGGACGGACCGAAAATCACACAGTGGAACCTTACGGTTTCGGAAGGCGCGATCGGACTGAACCTGTATTTTTCCGGGATCAGTGACGAGGATGCCGGCAAAATGATGGTGAAGGTGGACGGCACGTCCCACCAGTTTGGGGCAAAGCTTGAGGACGGAAGCTACGGTATTTCCCACCGCGTGCAGATAAAGGATGTATTCAAGAAGCTGTCCGTCACCCTGTACAAAGGATCGACAAAAGTTGACCTTGCAAACACGTCGGCGGTAAGCGGCAGCGTATCCTGCTCCGTGGGCGGATACCTTGACCAGATCAAGGACTTTGAAGATGAAAACGGCATTCTCGGAAGGTCGCTCTTAAACTACGCGACCTGCGCGAACAATTACGCGAACGGCACCACGACGCCCGTGAGCCTTGAGATAGCGGACCTTACCGCTTACGCGCCAAAAACGGGAGGAAATCTTCCAGACTGCATCACCTTTGAAGGCAGCGAACTCGTTCTCACTGACACCTTTGCAATCCGTCATTATTTCCAGTTTTCGGAAGTCGTTACCGATGGCGAGATGTACGTGGACGGCAAGGAGGCAACCTACCATCTGACGGACAAGCCGGGACAAATCTGCGTTGTGATTTCGGACATCCGCGCATGGGACATTGACCATGCCTTCGTGTTCGTTGGAAAGGCAAGGGGCAAAGAGTTTACCTTGACCTACAGCGTACTGTCGTATGCATATCTGGCTCTCAAGAATGACAGCGGAGACGACAAGCTTTCCCAGCTCGTGACCAGCATATACTGGTACAAGGAAGGCTTCCAGCAGTGTCTTGAGGCGCTTGGGGGCGGCGGCCAAGGCGAGAACCCTGGCGAGAACCCTGGCGAGAACCCTGGCGAGAACCCTGGCGAGAACCCTGGCGAGAACCCTGGCGAGAACCCTGGCGAGAACCCTGGCGAGAACCCCGGCGAGAACCCTGGCGAGAATCCCGGCGAGAACCCCGGCGAGGACCCCGGCGAGAATCCCGGCGAGAACCCCGGCGAGAACCCCAGCGAGATCATTACGGATTTCGTCACCTACAAAATGTTTGGCGCAAAGGGTGACGGCAAGACCAATGATTATGCTGCGATTGTGGCAACGCATGAATATGCCAATGCAAACAATAAAGCCGTAAAAGCTGATGAAGGCGCAGTATATTACGTCGACAAGATGGATCCGAGCAATCCTAAGGGCGCCATCATCAAGACGAATACCTATTGGGGCAATGCACAGTTCATCATCGATGATTCGAAGATGAAACTGAAAAGCGTGATCTTTGACAGTAAAGGGAAAAAGTCCGTTACCTATCCAGATGATTGGGACGGAAAATGCTATCTCTTTACGATCGAACCGAGTGTTCGGTATCAGGAGTCATGGGTCAACACCAATGTTTGGTGGAGAAAAGAAAACGGAAAGTGGACATGGGTTTATGATGCTGCAAAGCAGGACGGGGATCAGAAGATTTACCTTGGAGTAGATTCCTCGGCCGGATCTTTTGATTCTCAAGTCAGTGCTCCTCAAACGGCATATGACATGCAGAACAAGACCTTTACAAAGGACACGACAAAGCTTGCCGATGCCTTTGACCGTAAGGCCATGTACACCCTGAAGACCAACGCATACAAAAGATACGGAAGACTTGCCTTTGGAAACAATGCCGCAACTTCCAGCATGAGAGCGCAGGAAGAAGTCATCGTTGTTGATGCAAACGGCACGATCGATCCGTTGTCGAAGCTTCAGTGGGACTGGAAAGAAATCGTATCCGTTCAGAAAACCTATATTGACGATACGCCTCTTACGGTGCAGGGTGGCATCTTTACGACCAAGGTGAACACGGTTTTGGATGATGCTTATATGAACCGAGGGATTAAGGTTTGTCGTTCCAACGTTCTTTTGAAAGGCATCCGTCATTATCTGGACGGCGAGGACGCTCAGTATGACAGCTCCAGTATCGGACACAGCGGAATTTATGCCAGAGATGATGCATTTGCAAGATATGGTGCACCTTATCAGGGATTCTTCCAGCTGAACCATTGTGCATATGTTACGCTTCAGGATTGCGTTTTCTCAGCGCACCATCGTGTGTTTAGCTCAAAAGATCCGGACACAGGTAAATGGAGCAATGAATCCTCCACCGCACCTTATGATTTTTATGCGGAGTATTGCGTGGGACTGACGCTAGACAATTGCAAGTCCGCAAAGTCCATCATTTACTCGATTGATTATGTGAATGGACTACTGGGGAATGGACCCAAGGTGGCGCCTACCTATGACGAAGAGGGTATTTTGGATGACCTTCGTTGGGGTGTTTCCGGAACGAACTACTGCAAGAGCATTACCGTTCAGAACGGCTGTGCGCTCAACAGGATTGATGCCCATAAGGGAACCTACAATCTGACGGTCAAGGATTCAACCATGGGTTGGCTTGGCATTTTGGCGGTAGGATATGGCACGATGCACGTTGAGAACGTAAAATCGTATGCAAGCAATTTTATCACGCTTCGCAGAGATTACGGCAGCGCGTGGTATGGCGACATAGAGATCAAAAACTGTACTTGGGACGTAGGAACAAACTATAGGCCGAGGCTGATCTTTGCGCATTATATGTATAACAACCAGTATGGTTATGACACCATTGACAGCGGGACGAAGTATTCTGACGGAAAGCCGTTCCTGTACTACAGCCAGTTGCCGACAAACGTTACGATCAGTGGACTTACGATCGATGCAAGCGATGTGACAAATGATACGATTTACACGGAAGGGATCGGAATTTTCTCAAACATCTTTGGGAATCCCGGCTCTTATACCATTGATGATAAATTCCTAACTTCAACTCCTTACAGGACGGTGTACAATTACCCGCTTTTGGCGCCTAAAAAGATCAGCCTTAGTGGGCTTAAGTTGATCATGAATCCTGTGTTTGTTCCGACGGATGGGACGTCTCTGAAGGCGCCTGACGTTTACAAGGCGGCAACAACAAAGGACCATCAGGAATATTTCTTCGACAAAACAATATTTGATTATGATCCTTCCAAGACAGAAGTTAAGGCAGCGACAGGGAACTAGGAAACAGTGGAAAGCGCACTTGATGGATCTTAAGGAAAGGATAAACATGAAAAAGCAAATGAAAAGAAATTGGAGCCGAGTGATCGCGTTCGTGCTGTCCGTCGTGATGGTTCTTGGCATGGCCATGGAATTTGGGCCGATCCGCGCACAGGCTGCAACGGGACCGAAGATCGCGCAGTGGAACCTGTTGATCACGGAAGGCGCCATCGGACTGAACCTGTATTTTTCCGGGATCAGTGATTCGGACGCAGTTAGCATGACGGTGAAGGTGGACGGCACGTCCCACAAGCTTGGGGCAAAGCAGGCGGACGGGACTTACGGCATTTCCCACCGCGTGATGGTAAAGGATGTTTTCAAGCAGCTGTCCGTCAGCCTTTACAAGGGATCGACGAAGGTGAACCTTACAAACGGGAAGGCAGTAAACGGCAGCATATCCTGTTCCGTGGGCGATTACCTTGAACTGATCAAGGACATGGATGACATAAACGGCAAGATCGCAAGGCCGCTCATCAATTACGCGACGTGCGCGGGCAATTACGCCAACGGCACCTCGCTCCCCGTGAGCCTTGAAAACGCGGACCTTTCCGCATACGCGCCCCAAAAGGGAGGGGAACTGCCAAGCTGTATCACGTGCGTGGGCAGTGAACTCGTTCTCACGGACACCTTTGCGATCCGCCATTACTTCCAGTTTACGGAGGTCGTAACGGACGGGGAGATGTACGTGGACGGCCAGCCGGCCACCTTCCATGAGACGGACACCCTTGGACTCATTTACGTGGAGATTTCTGACATCCGCGCGTGGGACATTGACCATGCCTATGAGTTCGTTGGAAGGGCAAAGGGCAAGGTATTTACTTTGAAGTACAGCGTGCTGTCCTATGCATATCTGGCTCTTAAGAATGGCAGTAACGACAGCCTTGCACAGCTTGCAACCAGCATCTACTGGTATAAGGAAGGCTTTGAGGAGTGTCTTGAGGAGCTTGGGGGCGGTGGCCAAGGCGGACAGACCACGACGGAAACCTTGGATTACATGAACAGCAAATATACGCTGGACATGCCGAAGGTCGTGATCGTCAAGCCAGCCACTCCTACTGAAGAGGAGAATTATTCCGCAAACTTGCTTCAGAAGTACATTGAGGCAGAGGACGGCTACAAGCCACAGATCATTGATGATTCCGTGACGAAGGGCTCTCAGGGCTTTGAGATTTCGGTCGGAAACACGAAGAGACCTCACGGTACGGCGAAATATACCTCAAATGACAGTTATTCCATTAAGTCTTACGATGGCGGCATTTCGATCACCGGCATTGGCAAGCTAGGCCTGATGCATGGCGCAATGCGCTTCCTCGAGGCCTTTGGCGGATATTATTATCTGTCCTGGAATGATCTTTACCTGACCAATCAAAAGCACTTTAAGTATGAGACCTCCGGGATCAGCATTGATTATGAGAGGCCGTTCCTGTTCACTGACATGGACATCTGCTTCTCAAGCATCAATCCCAACGGCGACCTTACGGATCCCTATTATGGTAAGGGCAAGCCCAGCGGCTATGAGCCGCCCAGAACGGGGCGTCTTTTCTCCCTTGCCTTTGGCCTGAACGGTTTCTATGCGGATACCTACTGCCTTCCCAAGTCGGAAGCAGGTCGTGAGACTTGGTATCTGACCGGAAATAAGAGCGGGTCGTACGGTTCCGAGACTCCCATCGAGGGCCTCGCAGCTGGTCAGGCTCACACATTGACGGCAGAGTTCATGCTTGCACAGGATTATTATGACAAGCACCCGGAATGGTTTGCCGCATATGTATGGAATGATAAAGAAGAGCTGAAAAAGCCAGATTCGGAAAGAAAGAGAACCAAGGAGCAGCTTTGCCCGTACATGCTTTTGCATGATGAGAATGCCTATAAGATCATATTGCAGCACTGCTATGACGAGATCGCGAACGGCTATGATCCCAATGCGCCGATCCAGATCATTTCCGTCTCTAAAAACGACGGCGACAAGCTTTGCATGTGTTCTTATTGCATGAAGGACAGGATTGCGCATGGGGACAGCGGCGGAATGTATGAATCCATTGAATATGTTCAGCTGCTCAACAAGCTGTCAGAGGATATTCATGCTGGCGGCAAGTACCCGAACCTTTATCTTGACATGCTTGCATATGAGTGGACCGTTGAGGCACCCGGAGACATCGTTTGTGACGACCACGTGATCGTACGCTGGGCGCCGATCAGAAGGTGCTATGGTCATTATCTTAATGAAAAGGACCACATTACAAACACGAAGTATTACAACGAACTTGTGAAGTGGACGAAATGCTGCAAGCATGTGTGGATCTGGGATTATAACAGTAACTTCATGACGACGGCGGGACCCTATGCGAACATAGACGTAATGCAGCATGACTTAAAGCTTTACAAGGAGCTCGGCGTGGAAGGCGTTTACCTGCAGAGCAATTCGAGACATCTGGAGTCCAATTCGGAGTTTGGCGATATCCGTAACTACATTGAAGGCAGGCTTCTTCAGGATCCTACTAGGGACTACGAGCAGGAACTTGCGTTCATCACGGATGCTCTCTATGGCAAGGCTGGGGTTTACGTGCGTGAGTACATGAAGCGCATGGAAAAGCAGGCGAAGAGTCATCATACGGTCGTAAGTCACAGGGATGACGTCTACATGTATGACAGAACCTTGTATGACGTCTATGCAGGCGTGCACTCGTGGAGCGGAAAGAAAGTGATAGACGGACGGATGCCGGATGTAGAAATTGGGTATTGCGAAGGTCTTTGGAATGAAATCAAAAAGATTGCAGCGGGAGAATCCGCTGACGTCCAAAAACGCATTAACCGTCTTGAACTTGGCTGGCGTTTAGTGAAATCTACTTTAAACGTATATGAATTTGGCGATCCGTCAACCTACAAAGCTCAAAACGAGCTCCTGATCAAGGATATGAAGGCGGCAGGTGTTACGTTCTTTTCTGCGATCAGTGCAAAAACAATAGACGGTTGCACGCTTCCGCAGAACCACCCGGACAACTGGTATCCGACTAAAAACGATGACGGTTCGTGGAATACCAGTGACAGAACGATTGGCACGTTTACGAGCACAAATCCCGGAACGACGGCCAAGCCTGCGATCCCCGAGAATTTGTTCTACTATTACAAACAGCCATAAACCACAACAAGCCATAAACAAAAACGGGGCTGGCCAGATGAAAGTCTGGTCGGCCCTGTTTTTGCATTGGCACGCATCTGGTGATATGGAGTTTAATAAGTGAATGAAGCCTTACTTTAAGGCATAGGAGATTTCGAAGGCATTTCCTTGCACCGTTGCGGTCGCCATCGCACCGGATATGATGGAGATCTGCGGCGGCAAATGTCCGATGTCAAGGTCGAAGAGAATTGGAACGTTCATGTCACCAAGCATGTGGAGTGCGGCCTGCTGGCAGGTGAGTCCCATGAAAGGTTCTTTTCCGAAAAGGGGACGGCCAAAAAGGAAAGCTTTCGTGTTTCGGAACCATCCCGCATTCTTGAGTTGCCAAAGGCCACGCAAAATGCTCAAGGGATTGAGATCGCAGGATTCCAAAAAGAAGATGGTTCCGTCGGCATCATATTTTTTCGTAAATTCCACGGTCTTGTCAAACTTCGTCCCGCAAAGGCAGCAGAGCACATCAAGACAGCCACCCAGCATGCGACCCGTGACGGAAAGCGCAGGGGCATCGCCAACGGAAAGTGCCTGGCCGTAAGCAGCAGAAAGTGCTTGGCCGTCAGCCTCGGAAGGCGCAGGTCCATCGCCCGTATAAAGCTTGCCGTTCACATATACAGACATGGCAAAGGGCTCCGTGCAGTTTAACGTTGCGGTCGGGTTTTCAGGCGTTGCAAGGCTTTCCTTCTCCCAGGAGTCATAATTTGTGAACCTAAGTTTTTCGCCGCGAAGGAGGGCCAAGGCATCCTCAAGATAGGGATGCAAAGGCTTTGTTCCAAAGGAGCCTGCATTTGGGCCGTATATGGCGGCAATGTCGCAGATCGTGGGCAGCGTATAGGTCAGGCAGGTGTTGTCTGAATAACCCATAAACCATTTGGGCTTAGAAGCCTTGATGCGCTCAAAATCGACAAATTCCAGATCTTCGCACATGGTCTCGCCGCCACCGACGGAGAGCACGGCATCACACCGATCTCCCGCAAGGAAGTCATTGATCTCAGCGCCGCAACGCTCAGGTGTCGAGCTCTTGCCAATGCCTTCTTCAAGATAAACGCAAGGACCGACTTCAGCAGCAAACCCTGCACCCTCAAAGAAGCGAAGCGCTTCCTGAAATCTTGTGTGATAAGGCTCTAGCGACCCGCAGCCAAAGCTCGGCGCGATAAAACCCAGTCTGCTCTTTTCGTGAATAAACTCAGGATATCTCATAGCCCCTCCTAAATTCAAAATGTCTTTTATTCATCGTATCACAGAAAGGCTGATACCTCAATCCGAAACCGTGTTTTCTTTGGATTCATTATATTTCTGAAATGGTCACTTTACACGCTGCACGATGCGTGCAGTATCGTGCGCAGTCCTTCCTTGACGGACTCGGGGGCATCGGGTTATAATGGGAAACGATGAGGGCGCGACGAAGGTGCCTTAGTCGCCTAGACATGTTTGGAGGAACAACCATGAAAGTGATCATTGTAGGTGCCAGCAAGGTTGGTTACGCGCTGGCGCAGCATATATGTGAGGAAGGGTATGACCTGGTGGTGATCGACCGCGACGCGGAGTGCATTGACGCCATTACGGATGCCTTTGACTGCAACGGCTTTGTGGGGAACGGCAGCAGCCCTGAGCTCCTGAAAAAGGCAGGGATCTCGTCCGCAACGCTTCTTGTTGCGGTGACGAAGGATGACGAGACGAACATTCTTTGCTGCAGCGTGGCAAAGCAGCTTGGCGTAAAGCGAACGATCGCGGCAGTACGCGGCCCAGAATATGCATCCGACAAGGAGTTCTTTTTCGGCAAGATGGGCGTGGACATGCTCATCAATCCCTACCGCGCGGCAGCCAATGAGGGCAACAAGATGATCCGCTATGCGGAGACCGTGGAGCGCGAAAAGTTTGGTGACGGTAATGTGCACGTGGCTACGGTGGAGATCACCGAAAGGAGCATTCTGGCAGGCGTGAGCATGACGCAGGTGCATCAAAGACTGGGCGCGCAGGTTTTGATCTGTGCGATCGACCGCCGCGGCAAAATCTTTACGCCGAAGGGCCAGCACGATATTCAGGCGGGCGACAAGATCACCTTTGCGGCAGTGGGCGAGGAGATGGACAAGGCCCTGGTGGCTTTGAACATTATGGAGAAGATCCTAAAGAAGGCCGTGGTGGTCGGCGGTGGTAAGCTTGGTTTTTACCTGGTGGGCGTTTTGCTGCATCAGGGCGTTTCGGTGACGCTGATCGACATGGATGCGAACCGTTGTCGCGACATTTTGACAAGCTATCCCAGGGCGAACGTGATCCAGGGCGACGGAACGGATTCCGCTTTGATGGAGAAGGAGCTTAAGGATGCCGATGCCTGCGTGGCCTGCACGGGCAAGGACGAGGAGAATCTGATCATCTCGATGTTCGCGAAATCCTTTGGACTTGATCGGATCGCGGCTGTGATCGACAATTATAATTACGAAAGCATGCTGAAGCGAAGCGGCATCAATCACGTATTCTCCACGCAGGACGTGGCGCTGATGGACGTGATCAAGGACTGCAGACTTTTAGCTTCCGAGACAAATAACTTAAATGACAACAATGTCATGAAATGGCTATATACATTAAACGATGGCAGGATCGAGGCCGCAGAGTTTGAGATTGGCGCTGATTTCGCGCTTCTCGAGGTTCCTTTTAAAGAGAAGAGCTTCCAGCTCAAGTCCGGCGTCCTGATTGCCGTGATCATGCGCGGCGAGGAAGTGATCGTGCCTGACGGGAATTCCTGCGTAAAGGCTGGCGACCGCGTGATCGTCGTATCCGCAGAGCATCGTATCGCAAGGCTTTCCGACATCTTTGCAAAAGGGGTGAAGGAGAGTTAACATATGGAACATGTATTGGCGAGCTTGTTATTCATTCTGTTTGTGGTGGTGTTTGTCAGCATCCTGAACGAGCGTTCCATCAAGATTTCCAATGACGTCGCGCTGGTTCTTTTCACCTTCCTGTTCGCAGGCGTGCTGAAAATCATGGAAATGACGGGCCTTGTGAACTATGAGGGCACGGTGATCGGCAACATCGAGACCATGAACTTCCAGGAATTCTTGATGGACGGCATTTTGTGCTTCATGCTGTTTTCCGGCGCGAGCGGCGTAAACTTTAACCGTTTTGTCAAGAATATCAAATCGATCGGCCTTTTGGCGCTGTTTACGACGGTGCTGTCTTCGTTTATCTACGGCGGCATCTTTTACCTTGTCAATCTCGCGCTCGGTCTTGGCTTTGACATTTGGCTTTGCATCCTTCTTGGGTGTATTGTTTCGCCGACGGACCCGATCGCTGCGACGAGCATCCTGAAGAAAGCAGGTCTTTCGAAGAACGTCTCCACGGTCATTGAGGGAGAATCGCTCTTTAACGATGGCACCGGCGTCGCCGTGTTTGTCTGCATTAAGAACATCGTAAACGACGTGTCAGACCTAAGCTTCCCCGTTTTGATGGCGAAGGAGCTCCTTGGCGCCATCTGCATTGCGCTTGGCCTTTCCTTCCTGATGTTCAAGCTTCTGCGCGCGACGAACAACCCCATGCTGCATATTCTGATCAGCCTTTTGGATGTCGTTGCGGCCTATGTGATCTGCGAGACGCTTGGATGCTCCGGCGTCATCGCCTCCGTGGTCTGCGGTATATACTTCAGCCGCGAGATGGCAAAGCACGAAGCCTGGCATAAGGTTGTGGACCCGAAGGAATGGTATGAGGACTTCTGGCACATCGCGGACACACTGTTTAACAGCATCCTTTTCGTTTTGATCGGCTTTGCGGTGCTGAATCTCCCGCACCACAGATTCTTCATCCTTCTTGTCATTGCGGCCATCGTGATCAACGCGGTCGCAAGGTTCCTTGGCGTGGGGATCTCGTCGCTGATCATCGGTAAGAAAAAGATCCCGAACCGTTACAGCACGAAGGAATTTACGACGCTGATGACCTGGAGTGCCTTAAAGGGCGGCCTTTCGCTTGCACTTGCCATCAGCACGAAGGAGTTTTTGCCGGCGGAGAGTTATAATGTGGTCCTGATCATGACGGCAGTGACCATGTATTTCACCATCGTGGTGCAGGGACTTACCACGAAAAAGATCTTTGCCATGGTGGAGCGCTGGAAGGCGAAACGGATCGCCTAAATGGCGCAGTGCGGACAAATCTTCCAAAAGTACGAAAAAAACGTGTGGAAACACTTGCATTGCTTTTCATTTTATGATATCATGTCATTCCGTGATATATTAATTTCCTTGCTCACCCCAGAGGTGGGCCAGAGACCAAAAGGAGGTAACTAACTATGAACAAGTACGAATTGTGCGTTGTGGTTAACGCTATGCTCGAAGATGACGCAAGAACTGCCGTTGTTGACAAGTGCAAGGCTTACGTTGAGCGTTTTGGCGGTACCATCACCGAAGTGGATGATTGGGGCAAGAAGAAGCTTGCTTACGAGATCCAGAAGATGAAGGAAGGCTTCTATTACTTCATCAGATTCGATGCACCCGCTACTGCTCCTGCTGAGCTTGAGAGCCGCGTTCGCATCATGGATGGCGTCATCAGATACTTAGTTGTTAGAATCGATGAGGCATAATTAGAAAGCGAGAAGAATATGAATAAAGTAATTCTTATGGGTAGACTTACAAGGGATCCTGAGGTGAGATATTCCCAGGGAGCAACCTCCACTGCAGTAGCACGGTTTTCCATCGCCGTGGACAGAAGGTTCAAGCGCGAGGGTGAGCCGGACGCGGACTTCTTTAACTGCACTGCTTTTGGAAAGCAGGGGGAATTCGTTGAGAAGTACCTTCACAAGGGAACCAAGGTTGTTTTGAGCGGAAGAGTTCAGAACGACAATTACACCAACAAAGAAGGTCAGCAGGTTTACGGCACCCGCATCATGGTGGATGAGATTGAATTTGCTGAGAGCAAGAACGCTGCCGCTGCCGGGGAAAATGGTTATGCAAACGGCGGCAACTATGGTAACTCTAACAACTACGGCGGCAACAAGACCCAGGCCGCTCCCAGCGGAGCAGGCGACGGCTTCATGAACATCCCCGACGGGATCGATGAGGAATTGCCGTTCAACTAACATTTGATGATGATCATTTCTTAAAGGAGGCATTAACGATGGCTTTTACTAAGACCGCAGAGAAGTCCGATTCCCCTATGAGAAGAAAGGGCGGGATCCGCAGAAGAAAAAAGGTTTGTGTATTTTGTGGTAAGGACAACGTGATTGATTACAAGGACGCAAATAAGCTTAAGAGATACGTATCCGAGAGAGGTAAGATCCTTCCTCGTCGCATCACCGGCAACTGCGCTAAGCACCAGAGAGCTCTGACCGTAGCGATCAAGAGAGCTCGTCACCTGGCAATCATGCCTTACGTTCAGGATTAATTTCCGGCGAAGGTACAACGTCAAGAATAAGGCACCTTCTGAAGCAACGAACTTCAGAAGGTGTTTTCTTTTCCTTGCATTTGCCATGTGCGTCATGTATAATTTTTTACAATGACGGTTTTATATTTCGTCGACCTGAAAGGAAGAAAAGAGATGTACGATAAAAGATTAAGACCTGACGAAAGGCCTGTGTTTCCAAAGCGCTGCGTGATCACGGGCGGCATGCCTTACGGCAATAAGGAGCTGCATTTTGGTCACGTGGGCGGTATGTTTGTGCATGCGGACGTGTTCGCAAGGTTCATGCGCGATCGCATCGGCAAGGAGAATGTGATCTTTGTGTCCGGAACGGACTGCTATGGTTCTCCGGCGTTGGAGAGCTACCGCAAGCTCAAGGAAGCAGGTTATCAGGACACGATCGAGAATTACGTGCGCTCCAACCATGAAAAGCAAAAGGAGACGCTGAATGCATATAAGATCAGCCTGAATTACTTTGGTGCTTCCGCACTTGGCGAGGCAGGCAAGATCCATTCCAAGACCTCCGCGGAGATCTTTAACAGGCTGTATGAGGCGGGCGCGTTGGAGAAGCTTTCCACGCCGCAATTCTTTGATGAGGAGCTTGGCGTGTTCCTAAACGGCAGACAGGTGGTCGGCCGTTGTCCCATCGAGGGCTGTACCAGTGAGAAGGCATATGCGGACGAGTGTTCCCTTGGGCATCAGTACATGCCCAGCGAACTGATCGACCCCGTCAGCGTGCTTTCCGGGAAAAAACCGACCTTTGTCAACGTGACGAACTGGTATTACAAGCTTGAGGATGACATTGATTACTTAAAGGGCTGCATTAACGACCTTCGTGCGAACACCAACCGCAGGAAGTTTGAAATGCTGATCATCGACGAGTTTTTGAACAAGCCCGCCGTGCACGTTCCGAAGAAATATCTTGAGTGCATGGACGCGGACGCGCTTCTTGCAAAGTTCCCGGAGCATGAGCTTGTGGACGAGGAAAAGCGCAAGTCCCTGCTTTGCATCTTCAAGTCTTTGGACGACAGAGACCTTGCGAGAAAGGTGCTTGAGGAGGCCGGGGTGCATTACACCGCGGGCAAGACGCTTGTGCCCTTCCGCCTGTCCGGCAACGTGGAATGGGGCGTTCCCGTGCCTGAAAAAGAGGGCGAAAAGGACCTGACCTTCTGGGTATGGCCGGAGTCTCTCTGGGCGCCGATCTCCTTTACGAAGGCATATCTTGCCGCACAAGGTGCGGATGAGGACGAGTGGCAGAAGTGGTGGAACGACGAGGATTCGTTTGTATATCAATTCATCGGCGAGGACAACATTTACTTTTATTCCATCGCTGAGATGGGGATCTTCAATGCCCTCGGCAACGTAAGGCCCCCGCATATCATTCCGAACCGTCACATTCTCTTCATGGACACGAAGGCAAGCTCGAGCTCGGAGATCAAGCCTCCGATGGCGGCAGAGCTCCTTTCGCATTATTCCGTGGACCAGCTGCGCATGCACTTTATCAGCCTTGGGCTTTCCAACAAGAGCACGGGCTTTAAGCCGCAGGTATATCTCCCCGAAGACCAGCGTGAGGGCACGGACCCCGTGGTGAAGGAGGGCAACCTTCTGACCAACGTTTACAATCGCCTGATCCGCTCCTGCTTTTATTCCACCCAGGCTTCCTTTGACGGCGTGCTTCCGGTGGGCGAAGTTTCGGAGCGTATGAAGGCCCTTGCCGAAAAGAACGTGCTGGATTATGAAAGACACATGTACAATCATGATTTCCACAGGATTTCCTATACTCTCGATGACTATATCCGCGAGGTGAACAAGAACTGGGCCGCGGTGAGCCGTGAAGCAGACAAGACGGGAGATTTGGAGATGAAGCGTCAGCTCCTCATCGACACTTGGTATTCCTGCAAAGTCATGGCCGTTTTGTTCCATCCGATCGCACCGGACGGATGTGAGATGTTCCGCGAGTACCTAAACCTGGACGAGAGCCTTTGGAACTGGGATCTGATCCTGGCGCCGCTGTCGGCTTACGTTCCGGACCTTGCGTCGCATAAGGTGAAATTCCTTGAGCCGCGCGTGGACTTTTTCAAGAAACCCGAATGGCAGTTTGAGAAAGAATGAAGCGTTTGACTAAAAGGGGTCTTCGTGATAAAGTAAAGGGTGGTAGATTTTTTGCAAAGGAGCATTGTCATGGCCGAAAAAAAGATCAAATTTCATTTGCCGGGACTGAGCTTTAACTTCCCGTTGAACATGCTGTTGGTGGACCTTTTGAAGCAGAAGCCGGAGTTTTTCCGCGAGGGCGTGGAGATCGGTTCCTTCTTTGGCGAGTTCCCGACCTCTCTGTGGAACGGAGGGCGTTTTTCCTATGGCGTGCAATGCCCGCAGGACATGGTGCGTTATGCCGTAAAGAGCATTAATGACCTTGGCATTCCCGTACGCTACACCTTCACCAACCCGATCATATTCGAGGAGGATCTGGCGGATCCTTACTGTAATTTCTGCATGCAGGTGGGTGACAACGGCATGAATGAGGTGATGATCCTTTCGCCCATTCTCGAGAAGTACATCCGCGAGAAGTATCCGAGCTATAAGCACAACAGCTCGACCTGCAAGGAGATCAAGGACATCAATAAGCTCAACGAGGAGCTGAAGAAGGATTATTATCTTGTGGTGCTCGATCAGAACTTGAACCGTGACATGGATTTCATCGCGCAGATCGAGGACAAGGAGCGCATTGAACTTTTGGTGAATTCCTGCTGCGGCCCGAACTGCGCGCGCCGCGCAGAGCATTATCGTTATATCTCCGCGCAGCAGCGCGTGGTGCTTGCAAACCGCGACATTGTCATGAACGGCAAGGATCCCAAGCAGGTGCTTGACAGCCTTCCGGATTACGTTAAGGACAGGCTCCCCAAGGATGCGAAGGAAGGGAAATTCTCCGTGGATCCCGCAGGCAGGAAGTTCATTCCGCTGCCCGAGTGGTTCTGCGAATATGGCGAGTACAACACGCCCTACAGCATTCGTAACAACATCAATTACATTCCGGCCGAGGACGTTTGGGAGAAGTACGTTCCCATGGGCTTTTGTAATTTCAAGATCGAGGGAAGAACAGGCAACATATTCTCCGTAGTCGACAATTACGTGAATTATATGTGCACGCCGGAAGGTCGCGACGAGGCAAGGTACACGCTTCTTACGCAGCTCAAGGGCCAAGGGATCATTGGCGTGAACCGCACCTGGTGGGTGAAACCTAGAACTCCTCAAAGATAGGGGACGAGAGTGGATCCGATGGGAGGAATCCTATGAAGAAACGCATTAAATTAAAGGGTCGCATCAAGTTTTTCACAAGCTTTAGCTTTTATCTGGGGGCGCTCCTTGCCGCAGTGGATCTTGCCATCTTTATGATGGACGTGCGCGCAGGCTTGCTTCTCCTTGGCTTTACCATTTTCTATTTTGGCGTGACCATTGCCTTGTATTTCTACAACAAGCCAGTGATCATGAATGAGCTGGTGAGCTTTGCGACGGAATATGGCCAGATCCAGCGAAAGCTCCTTCGAGAGCTGGACATTCCTTACGCACTGCTTGATGATGACGGGCGCGTGATCTGGACCAACGCGGCGTTTGAAAGCGTCGTGCATCAGCCCAAGGGCTTTAATAAGTCCATCACGGCGTTGTTCCCCACGATCACCCGCGACAAGCTGCCGGACGATTCCGGCCTGGATGAAGCGCAGTACGAGCTCTCCTACGAGGAAGGCGAGTACCTCGCAAAGTTCCGTAAGATCTCTCTGATGGAGACCGCGGAGCACAGCGACATCATTGACGTTGATGGCTACAACAGTTATCTGATCGCGGTATATCTTTTCGACGAGACGGCGCTTCGGATCGCGTTGCAGGAGTTGGACGACCAGAGCCTCGCGGCCGGAATGATCTACCTGGATAACTACGAAGAGGCCTTAGAGAGCGTAGAAGAGGTAAGAAGGTCCCTCCTCACCGCACTCATCGACCGAAAGATCAACAAGTATATCGCTTCGCTGGACGGCATCAGCAAGAAGCTGGAGAAAGATAAGTATCTGGTCATCCTTCGAAAGAAGGCGATCACGCAGCTGCAGGAATCGCGCTTTGACCTCCTTGAGGAAGTCAAGACCGTGAACATCGGTAACGAGATGGCCGTTACGATCAGTATTGGTATCGGCTTGAATGGTCTCTCCTACGCGCAGAATTACGAGTTCAGCCGCAATGCCATTGACCTTGCGTTGGGCCGCGGCGGCGACCAGGCCGTGATCAAGACGCCGGACAGCATCACTTATTACGGCGGCAAGAGCCAGCAGGTGGAAAAGAACACCCGCGTGAAGGCAAGAGTGAAGGCACACGCCCTTCGCGAGATCATTACCGCAAAGGACCGCGTGCTTGTCATGGGACACCGCATGCCCGACGTGGACAGCTTTGGTTCGGCGGTCGGCATCTACCGCATCGCGCGTGCACTGGACCGTAAGGCCAACATTGTCCTGACGGAGTCCACGAGTGCGATCCAGCCTTTGGTGGATCTGTTCAGAAACAATCCGGACTATGATGACGACATGATCATCACCGGTTCGCAGGCGCTTGAACTTGCGGAATCCAATACGGTGCTTGTGGTCGTGGACGTGAACAAGCCGTCCATCACCGAGTGCCCTGAGCTTCTTCGGTATTGCAAGTCCGTCGTGGTGCTTGACCATCACCGCGCAGGCACGGAGACGATCGAGAATGCAACGCTCTCTTACGTGGAGCCTTACGCATCCTCTGCCTGTGAGATGGTATCGGAAGTGCTGCAGTACATCTCCGACGGCATCAAGATCCGTCCCGAGGAAGCAGACAGCATGTATTCCGGTATCATGGTGGATACCAACAACTTCGTGACCAAGACCGGCGTCCGTACCTTCGAGGCGGCGGCATATCTAAGGCGCAGCGGCGCGGACGTAACGCGCGTGCGCAAGCTCTTTCGTGAGGATGCGGAAGAATATAAGGCGAGGGCAGACGCCGTCAGCCAGGCGGAGATCTACCGTCAGGCATTTGCCATTTCCGTATGTACGGCTGAGGACGTGCCAAGTCCCACCGTGATCGGAGCGCAGGCAGCCAATGAACTCCTGAACATCAAGGGCATCAAGGCAAGCTTTGTGCTCACGGATTATCAGGGCAAGATCTATGTCAGCGCGAGATCCATTGATGAAGTGAACGTGCAGATCATCATGGAGCGCATGGGCGGCGGCGGTCACATGAACGTTGCGGCCTGCCAGCTTGAGGGAACGGGCCTCGTGGAGGCGATCGGGTTCTTAAAGGGCACGCTGGATGAGATGCTTGACAACGGCGAGATTTAAGGCGAGAGTACAAGAAAGGAAGAACAAACGTGAAGATCATTTTACTAGTAGACGAAAAGAAGCTTGGGAAGAAGGGTGACATCATCGAGGCCAGCGAAGGCTATGCGAAGAACTACATCATCCCGAAGAAGATCGGCGTGGAAGCGACGCCCAAGAATCTGAATGACTTAAAGCTTCACAAGGCAAACGAGGAAAAGAAGGCCAAGGAGCTTTTGGAGCAGGCACAGGCGCTTGCAAAGGATTTAGAGGACAAGCCGGTGGTCGTAAAGATCAAGGCTGGCGAGGGCGGAAAGGTCTTTGGGTCCGTTTCCACGAAGGAAATCGCGGCAGCAGTGAAAGAGCAGCACGGGATTGAGATCGACAAGAAGAAAATCCAGCTTGCTGAGAACTTAAAGAACTTTGGCACTTATGAGGTGTTACTCAAGCTCCATCCTCAGGTAGCGGCAAAGCTTTCCGTGAAGGTGACGGAAGAGTAGGCGAATAACGGATTGCTTGTCTGGAAGGGTTGGCCGAGGAACGGCGTGGGGACTTTGGGCGGGCAGATTTTGGAACATGTAGGTTTGGGGAGGAAGCTCTGTCATGGCAGATGAGAACGTGATCAAAAGAACAATGCCGAATAACCTTGCGGCTGAACAGAGCGTGATCGGTGCGATGCTCCTGGATGCCAATGCCATTACGGCGGCAGCGGACATCCTGACGGGAGAGGATTTTTATAATAAGCAATATGGCGTTTTGTTCGAGGCCATGCTGGAACTCCGCAATGCGGGCGCACCCGTGGACCCCGTGACACTCCAGGCGAAGCTGACGGAAAAGAACCTTCCTCCGGAGGTTTCGAACCTTGGATTCCTCATCGACATGCGCGATGATGCCATCACGCCAGTTCATATCAAGCAGTATGCGAAGATCGTTCATGACAAGTCCGTGCTCCGCAAGATGATCCGCATCAGCGAGGAGATCGCAAATTCCTGCTATACGGAAAAGGACGGCGTGGACACCATCTTCGAGGAAGCGGAGAAGAATGTCTTCACGCTCGCGCAGCAGCGTAATACGGGCGAATTTGTGCCGATCCGGCAGATCGTGAACTCTGCCATGGACAAGATCGACAAGGCGTCCAAAATGAGCGGTTACGTGACGGGAATCGCTACCGGATTCGTTGATCTGGATTATCGGACCGCCGGCATGCAGCCCTCAGACCTGGTGCTGATCGCAGCGCGTCCTTCCATGGGAAAGACCGCATTTGCACTGAATATCGCACAGCACGTCGCATTCAGGCAAAAGATGTGCGTTGCCATTTTCAGTCTGGAAATGAGCAAGGAACAGCTCGTAAATCGTATGTTCTCGCTGGAGTCCAAGGTGGATGCGCAAAAGCTCCGTACGGGGCAATTACAGGACAATGAGTGGGAGAGGCTGATCGACAGTGCGGCGGAAATCGGAAAATCCAATCTGATCATCGACGATACCCCCAGCATTTCGGTTTCGGAGCTTCGTTCCAAATGTCGGAAATATAAAGCAGAATATGGCCTGTCCATGATCATCATCGACTACCTGCAGCTGATGAGCGGAAGCGGAAAGAGTGAATCGCATCAGCTCGAGATCGCAGAGATCTCGAAGAGCCTTAAGGCCGTGGCCAGAGAGCTGAACGTGCCGGTGCTTGCACTGTCACAGCTTTCCCGAGGCGTGGAAGGTCGTCCGGACCACAGACCCATGCTTTCGGACCTGCGTGATTCAGGTGCCATCGAGCAGGATGCCGATGTGGTAATGTTCATCTATCGTGATGATTATTATCATCCCGACACGGAGCGAAAGGGAATCTCGGAGATCATCATTGCCAAGCAAAGAAACGGCCCCATTGGAACGGTGGATCTGGCTTGGCTTCCGGAATATACGAAGTTCGCAAATCTCGACAGGAGACAACAACAGAAGGAAAACAGAGATTAAGACATGCAAAAAAAGAAGGCATTTCGGTCGGAACCGAAATGCCTTTTGTGTTGCGCGCGTTACGGAATTATTCCTCTTCGATCGTACCAACGGGGCACTGACCTGCGCATGCGCCGCAGCTGATGCACTTATCAGGATCGATCTCAAACTTACCATCGCCCATGCTGATCGCACCAACGGGGCACTGAGCCTCGCAAGCACCACAAGCTACGCAATTATCACCAATTTTGAATGCCATAATACATATCCTCCTTCTACTCATGCGACAAGCAAATGCTCGTTCATAAATTATAATATTATAAGTTGTTATCAATTTCAATAAAAATTTGATAAAATTTTATCACTGGTGGGTGATCCCAAGCTCTTCACGACGCTTTTTGATACCGCGAAGGATTGCCGCCTTCTTGTCGAGAAGCTTGTCCTTATCCATGGGGGGAACGCCCTTTAAGCGGTATTCCATGCCGAGCTTTTCATATTTGCTCTCACCCATGGTGTGGTAGGGCAGTACGTCAAGGGCCTTTAAGTTGTGGAACTGGCCGATAAAATACCCCAGCTTTTCCAGGTAAAACTCATCGTCGGTAAGGCCGGGAACCACCACGTGACGGATCCACATGTCCACGCCCTTCTCGTCGAGATAGGCCGCGAATTTCAGGATGTTCTCATTGGGCTGTAAGCAAAGCTCTTTGTGCTTTTCCGGATCGATATGCTTGATGTCGAGCATTACCAGGTCCGTCAAGGTCATGAGCTTGTCAAACTTTTCCATGAGCGGCGCGTTGTTCGGGTTAAAGGCAATGCCGGACGTATCCAGGCAGGTGTGGATGCCTTTTGCCTTTGCGAGGGAATATAACTCGATCAGAAAATCAATCTGCATCAGAGGCTCGCCGCCGGTGGTCGTGATGCCGCCGCCGTTTTGATAAAAAGGCGCGTTGCGCTCATATTGCTCGATGATATAGGATGCCTCCATGGGCGTGCCTGCATTCATTTCCCAGGTGTCGGGATTGTGGCAGTAGGCGCAGCGCATGGGGCAGCCCTGAAAGAACACGACAAAGCGTGTGCCGGGGCCGTCTACGGTTCCAAAGCTTTCCAAAGAGTGGATTCTTCCAAGCATGTTGTCCTCATTTCCGTGCGTTCTTTACGCACTTTTCAAAAACGGCATGGCCCCTAGAGACCATGCCGTCTTGTTTGTTATGCCGGTATTCCTTGAGTATTAGATGGACTCATGGAAGGTACGGGAGATAACGTCTGCCTGCTGCTCGGGAGTGAGCTTGATGAAGTTTACAGCGTATCCGGAAACGCGGATCGTCAGCTGAGGATACTTCTCAGGGTTCTTCTGAGCGTCCAGAAGGGTCTCTCTGTTAAGAACGTTTACGTTCAGGTGGTGGCCACCCTTGGTTGCGTAGCCATCCAGTAAGTTAACCAGGTTGTCAACCTGTGCTTTAGATGCTGCCATTGTTTTTTCCTCCTAATTTTCTATTATTTGTAATCGTCTAAGCCTTGGTGAAGAGTCGGAACACTGCATGCCAGGGGAGTTCTGGAACAATCCGTGCATCCCATGGTCTGAACGGTCTTGGATTGATCCGCCTGTGCCTCGTCAGTGTCGACGTTCACGTGGCCTACGCCGTTTGCAAAGCCTTCATCCAACATTTTTACAAGATCGTCAATCTTCTTTTGATCGTCCATTGGTTTCACCTCCTGACCAATATATAGTTTTATTATTTGTTGAGATCTACTTCGATGTCGCCGGCGAATACCTTATCCTCTTTACCAAGAGCGCCAGGGATGATGGTGAAGGTATTGGAGATACCATCCTGTGCATCATTGAAGGGCAGCTTGGATACGGAAGACAGGGATGCAACTGCACCGTGGCTGTCACGGCCGTGCATGGGGTTAGCACCAGGAGCGAAAGGCTGGCCCTTACGACGTCCGTCAGGCGTATTACCGGTAGCCTTACCATAGGTAACGTTAGAGGTAATGGTCAGAATGGAAGTGGTAGGGAAGCCATCTCTGTAGGTGTGATGTCTTCTGATAGCGGTCATGAACTTGTGAACGATGTCCTGAGCGATCTCATCAACACGGTCATCATCATTACCATACTTAGGGAAGTCACCAGTGGTCTTGAAGTCAACGATGATGCCATCCTCGTCACGGATCACTTCAACCTTAGCATACTTGATTGCGGACAGGGAGTCTGCAACGATGGAAAGACCAGCGATACCGGTTGCGAAATATCTGCGAACGTCTCTGTCATGAAGAGCCATCTCTGCTCTCTCATAGCAGTACTTGTCATGCATGTAGTGGATGATGTTCAGGGTGTTAACGTAAACGTCTGCCTGCCACTCGATCATATCCATGAACTTGTCGTAAACATCCTGATACTCAAGAACGTCACCGGTTACAGGACGATACTTAGGACCTACCTGCTTCTTGGTTACTTCATCGATACCACCGTTCAGAGCGTACAGTAAGCACTTAGCCAGGTTAGCACGAGCGCCGAAGAACTGCATTTCCTTACCGATTCTCATGGAGGATACGCAGCAAGCGATGCCGTAGTCATCACCATGGGTTACTCTCATCAGGTCGTCGTTCTCGTACTGGATGGAAGAGGTCTGGATGGACAGCTTCGCGCAGTATCTCTTCCAAGCTTCAGGAAGTCTGGTGGACCAAAGAACGGTCAGGTTGGGCTCGGGTGAAGCGCCCAGGTTGGTCAGGGTGTTCAGGTAACGGAAGCTCATCTTGGTTACCATGTGTCTGCCGTCAACGCCAACGCCGCCGAGGGACTCGGTTACCCAAACGGGATCGCCTGCGAAGATCTGGTTGTACTCAGGAGTACGAGCAAACTTGATGCAACGAAGCTTCATGATGAAGTGGTCAACGAACTCCTGGATCTGCTCCTCGGTGAAGGTGCCGTTAGCCAGGTCACGCTCAGCGTAGATGTCAAGGAAGGTAGAGGTACGGCCAAGGGACATTGCAGCACCGTTCTGCTCCTTAACTGCGCACAGATATCCGAAGTAAGTAGCCTGAATTGCTTCCTGAACGTTGGTTGCAGGATTGGAGATGTCGCAGCCATAGGATGCAGCCATTTCCTTCATCATCTTCAAAGCAACGATCTGCTCGGAGATCTCCTCGCGAAGACGGATCACGTCATCGGTCATTACGCGGCCGGTGGAATCCTTCTGCGCCTGCTTGTCCTCGATCAGTCTGTCGATACCGTAAAGAGCAACTCTTCTGTAGTCGCCAATGATACGGCCACGGCCATATGCATCAGGAAGACCGGTGATGATGTGGGAAGAACGGCAAGCTCTCATCTCTGCGTTGTAAGCATCGAAGCAACCTGCGTTGTGAGTCTTTCTGTGAACGGAGAAGAACTCGGAGATCTCAGGATCTACTTCATAGCCGTTGTCAGAGCAAGCCTTCTCTGCCATACGGATACCGCCGTAAGGCTGAAGGGAACGCTTGAAGGGCTTGTCAGTCTGGAAGCCTACGATGGTCTCCTTGCTCTTGTCAAGATATCCAGGGCCGTGAGAGGTGATGGTGGAGATAACCTTGGTGTCCATGTCAAGAACGCCGCCGGCTTCTCTTTCCTTCTTCTGAAGATCAAGAACCATGTTCCAAAGGTCCTTGGTGTTCTGGGTGGGGCCGGCCAGGAAGGACTCATCACCGTCATAGGGATGATAATTTCTCTGGATGAAGTCACGAACGTTAACTTCCTTGTCCCACTTGCCACGTACAAAATCTGTTTCAATTGGTTTCATTGCGAAATGCCTCCTCTTATAATATTTTTGGAATGAATGAATGGTTAAAATTGTCAGATTTTATCGACAATTTTGCGCTTCTAATTCTACTGTCATTATATTGAAAACAAGGGTTACAGTCAAGGTGGTTGGGTGTCCTTTTTTAAATACAAAATACAATGTTCACGAACGTTCCCACTTGCAATCACGTAAAAATCATGATACGATATTTCACGACTTAAAAAAGCAAGATTCCGGCCATTGGCCGTGTTTGAAAGGAGTAAAGAATCATGACAGGTATCACGAAAGAGATGACGATCGGCGAGATCCTTCGCAAGAGCCCTGAAGTGGCTCCCGTTTTGTTAGAGGCAGGCATGCATTGCCTTGGATGTCCTTCCGCACAGGGCGAATCCATTGAGGAGGCTGCGCTGGTGCATGGCATTGACATTGACGAGCTGATGGCAGCCATCGAGCAGCTTTGATCTGCTCCGGCGACCTGCGCAAAACAAGTAAAAAGAAACAAGCCCTGGATGCCGGAGCATTCAGGGCTTTTCTTTTGTTATTGAGTTTTTTAGTTTGCCAGATTCTGTATGCAGTTGGAAGCCATGATGGTTTCACAATGCTCCTTGAGGAAGATCTCGCTGATGCCGCCGCGCACCACCTTGCCGTACTCGGAGAGCACGTTGCAAAGCCTGCCGTAATCCTCCGGCGTGGCCTCGCCCTTACTGATGGTGAGCAAATACTGGTCCTTTTTTGTGTCCTTGTAAAGTGCGGTAGGGCATGGGCAGGCACTCCCGATCTGGGATGCCGCGTCCATAACTTCGGAAATCGAAGAAAAGACAAAGATGCGGGTGGGGCGCGCCGGATCGTCTGGCACGGGCTCCTCCTTTAATTGCTCGGCGAAGGGACGCAGGCGATCCTGCAATTCTTCGTCATAGCCTTCAAAGTCATCCCCTTCCTCGTAGGAGTCGTTGCTTGGCGAGAACCGCGCAAACCGCGTGTCCAGCTCCTCGGGATCCTCCACCTTCGTGATCAGGAGCACTACGCACTCCGCGTTCATGGGAATGGCTTCTATCATCAGGGGAATGTCTTCCGCCTCGAAACCAAATTCAAAATTGGCCTGCTGCATCATCTCCCGAAAGAGGCGTTTGGCCTTTTCGGTGCCATATGCAAGCTCGCTCAGCTTGAGCTGGCGGCTGGCCAGATCTTCTTTTGTCAAGGTGCAGCGAATCTGATTATCATTGATCTTTTCAATTTTCATATGCATCGCCTTCCTTTCCTTTATCATATACTTTCGCCCCAAGTTCGTCAATATTGGCCCCCTTAAGTTTAGTAAAATTTAAGAAAAGCGCATCTTGCTTTCCGGGTGCCCGTAGGTTATAATCTTTCTTAGCAAGCGCCTCCGGCACTCTTGGTGCGGAAGGGAGGCAAGCGACAAAGGCATTCACGAGACCTATTAAGATTCTCGGGCATTTCGCCCAAAATTTTCACTTTTTTGATTTATTTGGACTAGGTATGGTTATTTTATGGGGTAATTGTATTTTCAGTCTTACAAGTCTGTGATCAAGTTTCATGAATCCTTCTTTTGTTTTCACGCGTATAATTCAAAATCGAAACGAAAGCACCGCTAGGAGCGTTTGCGAGTCTTTAGGACAGATCAAAAGGCAATTTTTTAGGGAATTGGTATATCACGGAGTCCTTTTGGCCTTGGATTGCTTTAAATATGGTCTGTACGTGGGAAGGGAGGGAGATACGAGAAGTGGTCCGCGCGGCGGCTGGATAAGAGGCCTGCGCATCGGGCCAAAGAATGATCGGATGGGCGTTGATCTTGCCGAAATCACAAAAAGGAGAGCGTCCATGCCTTTTTTACGTAAAAATCATCAAATGTTTTGAATTACCTAGTGACGCGAAAGCGTTTCCGTGGTAAACTGTTAGTAAATAAGCGGCGCAAGGGAGGCAAAGTCCGTTTGGCCAAAGCCTTTCTTGCGCACTTCGAATGAGAAAACATAAAAGAAACTGCACATGGAAAGGCTGTATCATGAGAAGAAAAATATTCCCGATACTGATCGCCCTGCTTTTGATGATCCTGATCGGAGGCGGCGCGGTCGGCGTGTGGTTGAAGGATAAATATTCCTACGGGACAGATGAGATGGACCTTCGGACCTATTTTGAAGTGGAGGAAGGCAAGCTCGTCATTTTCGTTGGGAACGAGCGGATCGCGGAAAAGGCGCCGGTCCAGGACGGGGTGTGTTACCTCAACCTGAACTTCGTAAAGAGCCGCATCAATGACGGCTTCTACTATGACAGAAGCGAAAAGAAATTGCTTTATACGGACGCCGCGGGCACCTTTGAGGCGACCCCGGGCGAGAAGGAGTATTCCTTCTACGACGTAAAGAACGTTTCGGAATATCCGCCCTGCATTGTCTTAAATGACCTGATCTACGTGGCATTGCCTTACGCGGCGATGCTTTCCGACTTGGAATATCAAGTCAGTGATTATCGTTTACAGCTTGTCACCTCGTGGGAGCCATATGAAGCCGCGCAGGTGACCAAGGACACTAAGATCCGTTACCGCGGAGGTATCAAGAGCGAGGTCCTGTGCGACGTATCCCAGGGCGAAACGGTGGAGGTTCTCGAAAACCTCGAGAAGTGGTGCCGCGTTCGCAACAAAGACGGCGTGATCGGATACATGGAGAACAAATTCCTGGGCGCGACCACGACGGTGACGCCGGAAAAGAAGACGGGAAGCGCCGGATACGTGGCGCCGGAATATACCATGGAACACTTGAGTGAAAAGGTTTGTCTTGGCTGGCACGCCATTGGAGGCGTTGGCGGTAACGCAACTCTGGAGGAAGTGGTGGGAAGCGCCATCGGCATGAACGTGATCGCGCCGACCTGGTTTAGCTTAAAGGACAGCGAAGGGAACTTTAGAAGCTTTGCGGAAAGTGATTACGTGAAGCGGGCGCATAAATACGGGCTTGAGGTCTGGGGCACTTGGGATGATTTCAACTATCGCGCCGAGACCGGAGAAAAGGTGGATGAGACGGCAGTCTTTGCGACCACGACGGCCCGCAGAAGAATCGTGAAAAATATGGTGGACACCACCGTGGGATATGGTATCGACGGCATCAATCTGGACTTCGAGAAACTGCCTGCGGATGCCTGGGAATACTTCGGACAGTTCCTGAAGGAACTCTCGGTGGAATGCCGAAAGAACAAGATCAAGCTTTCCGTGGACAATTACATGCCGAACGAAGGCAACAAGCAGTATCGCCTTGACGTACAGGGACAGGTCGTGGACTACGTGATCCTGATGGGCTATGATGAGCACTGGCATGGCAGCGGGAAGCCCGGAAGCGTTGCAAGCATTGGCTTTATCACGGACGGCATCGCGAAGACGCTGGAAAGCGTTCCTGCCGAGAAACTTGTCAATGCAGTTCCGTTCTACACCATCCTTTGGAAGATTGAAGGATCTACCGTTACGGATGAGTACCTGACCTTGAACAACGAGCCCGGATTCGTTCGCAGAATGGGTGTTGAGACGGTTTGGGACGAGGAAGCCGGTCAGAATTACATGGAGTGGACGCAAGGCTCCAAGACATACAAGTGTTGGCTCGAGGATCTGGATTCCATCAGCATGAAGCTGAACGTGATGAGCGCGAATGACCTGGCAGGCGTGGCCGCCTGGAGACTTGGCTATGGCACGCAGGACGTGTGGACGCTACTTAGTGCGTTCAAGCAGATGTAACGATGACGCAGCTTCTGCCGCGTCCATACAAGAAGAGTTTGTTAGCCGACATAAAGACAGCCCTGCAAGCATTGCTTGCGGGGCTGCTTTGTTTTACCTTACGTATTATCTTGCGATCTTCTTCTTGCTGTAAGCGGAGCCTGCAAAGCAGAGCACTGCGCCTGCGAAGAGAATGATCATGGTAGCGTTCTCACCGGTCTTAGGAGATGCGGGAGTACCGCTGCTCGTCGTGGTGGAAGAACTAGATGAAGTTGCGGTGCCGGTAGCGGTTCCAGTGGATCCGGTAGGCGTAGCGGAATAGCTTGTCGTCGGGGTCTTGTTCTCGCCGTTTTCAACGCGGAGCGAGTTTGCTGCATAGTTGTAGGTGTCGCTCAGGACTCTGCCGTTGTCAACGAACTGTACGTGAGCCACTTTGCCGACTGCAGCAACGTTCATCTTCATGCTTGATTCCTTGTTCATGGAAATGAGCTCAGCGTCATTCATTACGTTACATATGCTGTCGTCGTAGATATAAACGTTTTTGCAGGTACCGTTCAGGGATGCAATGCTGCCCTTGAGAACATATACGTCCTTAACTTCAGCGGTGGTAGAAAACGTTACGCCGGTAGTTACGTTGTAGATCGTGAGGTTCTCCAGCTTTGCGCTGATCTTCAGATCGGTCAGGTTCGGAGCTCCGGTCTCGCCCAAGATCACGAGCGTGTCGCCATCTTTGATGTTCTGATAAAGATAAGCCAGATCACCGGTTCCCTTGGAAAGATCCCAACTGGAAAGGGGCTGTGCTCTCCACTCACTCATTGAGGGGACATATTTCAGCGAATAGGTCGTGCCAGCTGCCTTTACCTTCATGGTTGCCTGAGGCAGAAGAGCCACCAGGGCAATGGCGAGCGTGGTTGCAAGAATACGTTTGAACAGTTTCATTTTTTGTTTTCCTCCTTCTCGTAAGCATTTTACAATGAAAATCACAACGTAATCCTATAAATTTACAACATTCAGATAAATTATAAGCTAAATTTCTAAGAAAAGCAATCATCTTTCAGAAAACTTAAGAAAGTTTCGCATTGGAAAAGACGTAGCATAATTCTAACAGTTGTGTTATAATATCTTGGAATATGCGGAAAAATAGGCAATTTTTGAAGGCAGATCGGAACCAGATGGATACAAAAATCGTCAGATTAAGTGAAGGGAATAATGATGAAACGGCACTTCGCGAGGCCGGAGAAATCCTAAAAAGCGGCGGTCTCGTGGCATTTCCGACGGAGACGGTCTATGGGCTCGGCGGCGATGCCCTAAACCCCGACTCCTCCAAAAAGATCTATGCCGCAAAGGGAAGGCCCTCGGACAATCCTTTGATTGTGCACCTTTATCGGACGGAGGATCTTTACCGCGTGGCGAAGGAAGTGCCGGAGGAGGCACTGAAGCTGGCGGAGGCTTTCTGGCCGGGGCCTCTTACCATGATCCTTCCAAAGAGCGACCTTGTGCCAAAGGAAACCACGGGAGGGCTTGACACGGTGGCAGTCCGCCTGCCATCGCACGTCGGTGCGCGAAAGATGATCGAATATGCGGGCGGCTTTGTCGCTGCGCCCAGCGCAAACCTTTCCGGAAAGCCCAGTCCTACCTTGGCAAAATATGTGATCGAAGACATGCAGGGGCGTGTCGACATGATCTTGGACGACGGAGAAGTGGGCATCGGCCTTGAATCCACGATCGTTGATTTGACGGTGGATCCGCCGCAGGTGCTCCGGCCCGGATATATTACAAAAGAAATGCTCACCGAGGTACTCGGCCGCGTGGAAAACGACGCAACGCTCTTTTCCGTGTCGGGAAAGACGGCGCCCAGGGCCCCGGGAATGAAATATCGTCACTATGCGCCCAAGGGTGATCTTGTGATCGTGCGAGGCGAGAGCGAGCGCGTTGCGGCTTTTGTAAATGAAAAGCTCCGTGAAGCGAGGCGCGCGGGAGAAAAGACTGGCGTCATCGCGGCGCAGGAGACGTCGAAGCTTTATGATGCAGACGTGGTAAAGACCATCGGAAAGCGCAGGGACGAGGAAGTGATCGCAAAAAGGCTTTACGGGATCCTGCGGGAATTTGACGATGAGAACGTCGGGAAGATCTTCTCGGAAAGCTTTGGAGAAGAGAGCGATGAAAAAGGCGGCCTCGGACAGGCCATCATGAACAGGCTTCTTAAGGCCGCGGGCCATCAGGTCATTGAAGTTTAGGATGCATCGGAATAATGCAAAATGCGCGACGCTTTTGGCGAAGCGAAAAAATATGGAGCAAAATGGGAGGCATAAAACTATGATAGCGATCGGAAGTGATCACGGCGGTTTTGACCTGAAGGAACTGATCCAGAAGCACCTTCAGGAAAAGGGGTATGAAGTGAAGGACTTTGGATGTTTTGACAAGTCCAGCGTGGATTATCCGGATTTCGGCGCGGCGGCTGCGAGGGCCGTTTCGTCAGGGGAGTGTGAACGCGGCATCGTGGTCTGCACCACGGGCATCGGAATCAGCATGGTGGCAAACAAGGTGAAGGGAATCCGCTGCGCACTCTGCTCGGACACCCTTTCCGCAAAGATGACAAGACTTCACAATGATGCGAACATGCTCGCGCTCGGCGGCGGCATGCTTGGTCCGAACCTGGCAATCGACATTGTGGACACGTTCCTTGAAACACCTTTCTCGGGTGAGGAAAAGCACGCAAGAAGAATCCGCAAGATCGCGCAAGTCGAAGAAGAAAACTAAATAACGCAAGGATATAAGGAGGAAGCAGTCATGTCAAAGGTTGTGATCATGGATCATCCGCTGATCCAGCATAAGATTGGATTTATCAGGAGAATGGAGACCGGTACCAAGGATTTCAGACAGACCATCGGCGAGATTGCAATGCTGATCTGCTATGAAGCCACCAGAGACTTAAAGCTTGATGAGGTGGAGATCGAAACGCCCATCTGCAAGACGACCGTAAAGGAGTTAAAGGGCAAGAAGATGGCCATCATTCCCATCCTCCGCGCAGGACTTGGCATGGTGGACGGCATGCTCAGCCTGATCCCTGCCGCAAAGGTTGGTCACATTGGACTTTATCGTGACCCCGCAACTCTGGCTCCTGTAGAATATTATTGCAAGCTCCCTGCAGACTGTGCAGAGAGAGAGGTGTTCGTGGTTGACCCGATGCTGGCAACCGGCGGATCTTCCGTGGCAGCCATCCAGATGCTGAAGGACAAGGGTTGCAAGAGCATCCATTTTATGTGCATCATCGCAGCACCTGAAGGCATTAAAAAGATGCAGGAGGCCCATCCCGACGTAGACCTGTACGTTGGCGCCCTCGACGAGAAGCTCAACGATCACGGCTACATAGTACCCGGCCTCGGTGACGCAGGCGATAGGATCTTCGGTACTAAATAAAGCTGAATAAGATGAATCGCTTGATGATTGGCTTGTTTCGTAAACAATGTAAGTGACTGCCGGAGAACCCCTCCGGGAACAATTAGCCGGCAGCACTTAGCGAGCCCAGGACCGAAAAGCCGCAGGATGCAATTTGAAATTGCAGACAAGGCTTTGAATGAGGGCCGCAGGGGAGCTTAGTGCAGTCCGAGCCGTTCCAAGAGGGGTTACTCCCGCAGGCACGCCCCTTAGCAAATGAAACAAAATTACTTGCAGAGGTAGAATATGTCAAACAAACGAGAAGATTATATCAGCTGGGACGAGTATTTTATGGGCGTGGCGCACCTTTCCGGCATGCGCTCCAAAGACCCCAACACCCAGGTCGGCGCCTGCATCGTCAGCAGCGCCAATAAAATCTTGTCCATGGGCTACAACGGATTCCCCTGTGGCTGCGCGGACGAGGACTTCCCCTGGGCCCGCGAAGGCGAACAGCTTGACACCAAGTACCCCTACGTGACCCATGCGGAGCTCAACGCCATTTTGAATTACCGCGGCGGCTCGCTCGAAGGAACGAAGCTTTACGTGAGCCTCTTCCCCTGCAATGAATGCGCGAAAGCCATCATTCAGTCGGGTATTAAGACGGTGGTATATGACAGCGACAAGTACGAAGGAACCCCTTCGAACAAGGCCGCAAAGCGCATGTTCGCGGCAGCAGGCGTGGCCTACGTGCCCTACAGCCGCACGGGTAGACAGGTACATATAGAGGTTTAATGACATGGCATTGGAATGCCACGAACCGGCAATCAGCTCATAGGATTGCCTTTGACGGAAACAAAGGGATTATGAAAAAACGAAACATATTTTTAGTCATCTGCATCGTTCTGCTATTAGCGGGGGTTGTACCCTCGCCGCTTGGCGTACAGAAGATCCAGGCAAAGTCCCTTCGCGAACAGATCCGGGACAAGCAAAAGGAAAAGGACCTTCTGAAAAACCAGCTCGATGAGCAAAAGGGCGAGGTGAAGGGCCTCAAGAACGAGAAGACTTCCCTGCAGGACGAGATGGCTGACCTGAACGACAGCATGCTGGAAGCCTGCGCGCGCTACGTGGACCTGCAAGGCCAGATCGAGGATAAGACGCAGGAGATCGAGGACAACCAGGCGGCACTTGCGGATGCCATCGTGAGGGAGCAACAACAACAGGAGGACATGGAGATCCGTGCCCGCAAGATGTACGAGCGCAACTCCGCGGACTATGTGACAAGCCTTTTGCAGGCGGGAAGCTTTGGTGAGCTATTAAACCTTGCGACCTGGTTTGAACGCGTGGAGACCTATGACAAGGAGCGCCTTCAGGATTATCAAGACGCACACGCAAACATCGTGCGCATCGAAGAGGAGCTTGAGGCACAAAAGGCGGAGCTGGACGGCCTCTTCGAACAGGCGGAGGAAGAGAAGGACAGAATGTCCGCACTTATCGCGGAGATTTCATCAAAGATCGATGAATATTCCGCCGAGATCAGCAGCGCGGAAAAGCAGGCACTGCTCTATGAGGCGCAGCTCAAGCAAAGCGAAGCGGACCTGAAGGTGCTGCAAAAGAAACTCGAAGAAGAACTTCGTATTTCCAGGGAAGCGGCGGAAGGCAAGTGGAGAACCATTGACGAAGTGGTATTCGATGAGGGCGACAGAAAGCTTCTCGCCAACATCATCTACTGTGAGGCCGGCGGCGAGCCCTATGAAGGCAAGGTTGCCGTGGGTGCCGTGGTCATCAACCGCGTGCTCAGCAACCGATTCCCGGACACCGTGTACGGCGTGATCTACCAAAAGAACCAGTTCTCGCCCGTGGCCAGCGGACGATATGCACTCGCCCTGGAAAAGGACAAGGCAACGGCGGCCTGCTACCAGGCGGCGGACGAAGCCATGCAGGGCGTGACCAACGTGGGCGTTTGCGTTTTCTTCCGCACCCCCATCAAGGGCCTGACCGGCATCAGCATCGGACATCATATTTTCTATTAATTCCAGACAAAAAAGCGGCATCCCGTGGGATGCCGCTTATTATTTGCGCTTACGATGCTACAGCCCCAGCTGTTCCAGGGGGCTTTGCAATTTTTCAAATTTGTCGCGGTAGATGACGGTGAGAAGTTCATTCAGGCGCCTTAAGGCTTCGGAAAGCATTGCGGGCGTGATGAGGCCTTCGTCCAGAGCATCTGCCATTTCATCGAGGTCCACGACCTTCATGTGGCCGTCGGGGAAGATGATCACGTCGGCGAGAAGGTCCGTGACCGTAAGGGTTTCATTTGCCTCGTCGAAATCATAGTCTACGATGTCGCAATACCAGTAAAGTAAGGAGTTGTCGTGGCGATAGAACTTACTTACCTTGATGCCCTGCTTCAGGTAGTAGATCGAACAGCCGTGAGAAAACTCCATCTTGGGATTGAGCGTATCCCAGGTGGTGACGATCATTTCATCGTCCCTGCGAACAATCTTGTCATCCTTTAAGAACTTGCATTCCTGCGGGATGATGCGTTTCCGATAGAGCTTTAAGGATTCCATGTCTGTCAACCTCCCATTCGCGTGGCGTTACCCCAAAGCCGCCGCGTCTTTTATGTGTTACAGTTTACCCCCTCTTTTGTGCTCCGTCAATCGACTTCGGCTATTTAAAAATTTTTCTTCAATTTCTAATACTTTTCCTAGACATTTCACAAGAATTCAAGTATAATGCTATGTGGTGTTTTTTGTCTTTCGCGTCTGAAGGGACCCTTCAGATGGTGAGAACCGAAGGTGACGGGAGGCCGAACGTGAAGCATGAAAAGCCTTATGACAAAAGCGTTTTCAGATCGCTGACGCTGATCACGCAGTTCGGGATCAACATGTTGGTACCGATCGCGTTGATGACGGCGCTCGGGATTTTCCTGGATCAAAAGTTTGAAACAGGCTGGATCACCATCGTTTTGTTTTTTGTGGGTGCCATCGCGGGCGGTCAGAACGTTTGGCGCATGGCCAAGAAGGGTTTGGGAGACAATGAACGATCAAAACACGCTCCTGGAGAAGCTAAGAAAGAAGAATAGGACGGTTCTGGAGATGGAGCTCGGCATCATTGCGCTGGGGATCCTCTTTCAGCTGGGATCAGTTTTCTTTCCGGGCAGCAGGCTTGAAAGAGCGGTGAGCTTGCTCCTTGGAAGCGTTCTTGCGGGAGTGGCCGTGCTGCACATGTACCACACCCTCGACCGCGCGCTGGACCTTGATGCGGGCGACGCGCAAAAGGCGATCTACAAGGGCTATGTCCTGCGATATGTTTTTTTCGCATTGGTGCTGGTGCTCTCGGCCCTGACGGGGTGGCTTAACCCCTTACTCATCTTTCTTGGGTATATGACTTTGAAGTTTACGGCATATCTTCAGCCATTGACGCACAAGTTGTGCAATAGAATCTTTCACGAAACGGATCCCGATCCGCTTCCGGAAGAGGAGGTGACAGAGTAAATGCAGTTTATGGTATTAGCGTCAGACAGTGCAGTCGACGTCATGGCGCATGGTATCTTTAAGTATTCTTTCTTCGGGCATGAGGCGTGGATCACCACGACGCACGTCAGCATCTTTTTCGTGATGCTGATCCTGATCGCATTTTCGATCATCGGCGGCATCGTGATCCGTAAGGGCGCCGAGGTGCCGGGAACCTTCCAGAACATTGTGGAGCTCATCGTGGAAAAGCTCGACGGCATGGTGGAAGGCACCATGGGTCGGAACGCGGTGAAATATCGCAATTACATCAGTACGATCTTCATTTTCATATTATTCAGCAACATTTCGGGACTTTTGGGGCTTCGTCCCCCGACTGCGGATTACGGCGTGACGCTTCCGCTGGGCATTGTGACCTTCACCTTGATCAGGTTCAACCAGTTCAAGTATCACAAGCCAAAGGAGATCTGGGCCGACATGTGTTCGCCCCTGCCGCCCTGGCTGCCGATCTGGTTCCCGATCAACGTGATCAGTGAACTGGCCGTGCCGATCTCGCTGTCGCTCCGTCTTTTCGCAAACGTGCTTTCCGGAACCATCATGATGGCTCTGGTGTACGGACTTCTGAAGTGGTTTGCGGCGGTTTGGCCTGCGGCGCTCCACGTGTACTTCGATCTGTTCTCCGGTGCCATCCAGACCTACGTGTTCTGTATGCTCACCATGACCTACGTCACCAACGCCATTGGCGGTGAGGAATAAATCTAAACAACATGGAAACCTTGAATCAATCATATATTTTAGGAGGGAAACAAAATGGAATTTAACAGAGAGTTTATCTTGGGATGCTCAGCCATCGGTGCAGGCCTTGCGGTGATCGCAGGTATCGGACCTGGTGTCGGCCAGGGTATCGCAGCAGGTCATGCGGCAGCAGCCGTAGGACGCAACCCCGGTGCGAAGTCTTCCATCACGTCCACCATGCTTCTTGGTCAGGCCGTTGCCGAGACCACCGGTCTTTATGGCCTTTTGATCGCATTCCTTTTGCTCTTCTTAAAGCCTCTGCTTTGGGGAGTAAACTAGAAAGGAGCCTAGACAATGATGTTATTAACTGCAGGAGAGAGCTATGAAAGAATGTTCGGCCTCGACTGGCAGCTCTTGGCAGATTCCACTCTGACCTTGATCGCCGTCTTCGCCCTCTTCGCCATCATGAGTTACTTCCTGTTCAACCCGGCGCGCAAGATGCTTAGTGACCGTAAGGAAAAGATCCGCGGCGAGCTTGAAGATGCCAAGTCCAACATGGATCAGGCAAAGACCCTCAAGGACGAATATGAGGGCAAGCTCAAGGTCATCGACAAGGAAGCGGAAGTGATCCTTTCCGAGGCGCGCAGCAAGGGCCTTGCAAATCAGGCGTCGATCATTGCCGAAGCGAAGGAAGAGGCTGCCAGGATCTTAGACAGAGCCCGCGTGGAAGCAATGCTCGAAAAGCAAAAGATGTCGGACGACGTGAAGAAGGAGATCATCAACGTGGCTTCCGTCATGGCCGGAAAAGTGGTTGCGGCCAACATCGACACGAAGGTGCAGGACGAGCTGATCGACGAGACCTTAAAGGAAATGGGTGAGAGCACATGGCTAAGGTAGTTTCCAAAACCTATGGAGAAGCGCTTTGGGAGATCGCCATGGAAAAGGAAGCAGCTACGCCGGGCGCGGCAGAGGAATTCATTGCCGAGCTTGACGCGCTGACGGACATTCTTGAGAAGGAAAAGAAATTCGGCGAGCTGATCGCACATCCCGGGATTTCCAAAACGGACAAGCTTGAAGTTGTGAAAGCGGTGTTCGAGGGACGTATTTCGCCGGAGTTTTATGAGTTCCTTCACCTGCTCGTGGATAAGGGGCGTTATCGTGATCTTCCTGAGATCATGGAGTACCTCATCACGATGAAAAAGGAATGGCTGAAGATCGGCGTTGTGTACGTGACGACGGCGGTTCCTTTGAACAAGGAGCAGGAGCGGCAGATCGAACAAAGGATCTTAGAGACGACGCAATATGAGCGCCTGGAGATGCATTATGACGTTGACGAGGAACTCATCGGCGGCATGATGATCCGCATTGGCGACCGCGTGGTGGACAGCACCATCAAGCGGAAATTAAATGATCTGACGAGGCAATTATTACAGATTCAGCTGAGCGAAGGCGCGGCTGATGGAAAGGCGTGAAATACATGAATTTGAGACCGGAAGAAATAAGCTCCATCATCAAGGAGCAGATCAAAAAGTATTCCTCCCAGATGGAAGTCTCTGACGTGGGCACGGTCATCCAAGTGGCGGACGGCATCGCGCGAGTTCACGGCCTGGAGAATGCCATGCAGGGCGAGCTTCTTGAGTTCCCCGGCGGCGTTTACGGCATGGTGCTCAACCTCGAGGAGGACAATGTCGGCGTCGTTCTTCTTGGCAGCACCAAGGATCTTGGCGAAGGCGACGTGGTAAAGACGACCGGACGCGTTGTGGAGGTTCCCGTAGGCGATGCGATGATGGGCCGCGTCGTGAATTCCCTCGGCCAGCCCATTGACGGCAAGGGACCCATTCATACGACGAAATATCGTAAGATCGAGCGCGTGGCAAGCGGCGTTATCACCCGTAAGAGCGTGGACACCCCGCTGCAGACCGGCATCAAGGCCATCGACTCCATGATCCCCATCGGAAGGGGCCAGCGTGAGTTGATCATTGGCGACCGCCAGACCGGTAAGACGGCCATTGCGATCGATACCATCATCAATCAAAAGGGACAGAACGTTAAGTGCATTTACGTGGCCATCGGTCAGAAGGCTTCGACCGTGGCAAACATCGTGAAAACTCTGGAGGAGTTTGGCGCGCTGGCATATACGACCGTTGTCGTTTCCACCGCGAGTGACCTTGCTCCCCTGCAATATATCGCGCCCTACGCCGGTTGTGCCATCGGCGAGGAGTGGATGGAGAATGGTGAGGACGTGCTTGTAGTCTATGATGACTTAAGTAAGCATGCGGCTGCATATCGTACACTCTCCTTGCTCCTCCATCGTCCACCCGGACGTGAGGCATATCCCGGTGACGTATTCTACCTGCACTCAAGACTGCTTGAGCGCGCGGCAAGAATGAGTGAGGAATATGGCGGAGGTTCCCTGACCGCGCTTCCCATTATTGAGACCCAGGCGGGCGACGTTTCTGCTTACATCCCCACCAACGTGATCTCCATCACCGACGGACAGATTTACCTTGAGACGGAAATGTTCAATTCCGGCTTCCGCCCTGCAGTAAACGCAGGACTTTCCGTGTCGCGTGTAGGTGGCGCGGCGCAGATCAAGGCTATGAAAAAGATCGCGGCTCCCATCCGTGTGGAGCTGGCACAATATCGTGAGCTCGCATCCTTTGCGCAGTTTGGTTCGGAACTCGATGACGACACCAAGGAAAAGCTGGCACAGGGCGAACGCATCAAGGAAGTGTTGAAGCAGCCTCAGTTCCAGCCCATGCCGGTGGAATATCAGGTCATCATCATTTATGCGGTGACCAACAAGTACCTGCTGGACGTTCCCGTAAGCGAGATCACAAGATTTGAGCGGGAGTTCTTTGAATTCCTGGATACGAAGTATCATGAGGTTCCCGACAACATTGCGGAGGAGAAGGTGATCTCCGAGGCAACCGAGACGAAGCTCAAGAAGGCGATCGAGGAGTTCAAAACCGTATTCCTCGCTAAGTCCGATGAGCAGGCTCCCAAGGAGCAGGTTCCTGAGGAACAAGAGAAGACGCCTGAAGAGCAGGAGCAGCCTAAGGAACAAGCAGAAGAGTAAGCAAACTCGGGTCCGAGCCTGGGCAGTAGAAAGATTACGTAAGGAGACGCGGTATGGCTTCCATGCGCGACATTAAGCGCCGGCGCAGCAGTATCCAGAGCACGCAGCAGATCACGAAAGCGATGAAGCTGGTGTCCACGGTAAAGCTGCAGCGAGCTAGAGCCGGTGCGGAACGATCAAAATCATATTTTCATTGCATGTATGACACCATGAACAGCATCCTTGCCAGGGTGGGAGCCGTGGATCACAAGTACCTAAAAGCCGGTGAAACGGGCAAAAAGGCCGTGATCCTGATCAGTTCCAATCGTGGCTTGGCGGGCGGATATAATAACAACGTGTCCAAGCTGATCACGCGAAATGAGTCGTGGACACCCGATGAGGTGCTTGTCTATGCCATCGGCAACAAGGGTCGCGAGATCTGTTCCCGTGCGGGCTATGAGATCAAGGAATCCCTTCCTGAGGTCATGGAGGCGCCGGCATATGCAGACGCCATGTTCCTGACGGAGCGGCTTCTAAAGTCCTTCGAGGAAGGCGAGATCTGCGAGATCTACCTGGCTTACACGGCGTTTAAGAACACGGTAAGTCATATCCCGACGTTGATGAAGCTTCTTCCCGTGGAGAAGGCGGTGGAGCATGAACTGACTGAGGAAGAGAAGGCGGCGAAGGCGGCTGAGGCACCGATGAATTTCGAGCCTGAGGACGAGGAAGCGCTGGACCTGATCATTCCGAAGTACGTGGCAAGCCTGATCTACGGCGCGCTTGTGGAGGCACTTGCTTCCGAAAATGGCGCAAGAATGCAGGCCATGGACAATGCGACGAACAATGCGGAGGAGCTGATCGACGATCTGGAGCTTCTGTACAACCGTGCGCGTCAGGGTTCCATCACGCAGGAGCTGACGGAGATCATCGCAGGTGCAAATGCAATTCAGTAAGAACAATATTAGCGATCAGGCGTGAGGTCTGATCGGAAAGAGGTAAAAATGGAAGGAGTTAGTAAGGGCAAGATCACACAGGTCATCGGAGCCGTGCTTGACATTCGCTATGATGACGTGGAGCTGCCTGAGATCAATGATGCGGTCGTTATCCCCTTAAAGGATGGCGGAGAGCTGACGGTTGAGGTTTCACAGCATCTTGGAGATGACACGGTGCGTTGTATCGCCATGGGCCCCACGGATGGACTAACACGTGGCATGGAAGCGATCAACACCGGTAAACCGATCTCCGTACCCGTTGGAGAGAACACGCTTGGAAGAATCTTTAACGTGCTGGGACAGCCCATCGACAACAAGCCCGCACCCACCGGAGTGACCTATGAGCCCATCCACAGGGCGGCACCGAGCTTCGAGGAGCAGTCCACGGAGACGGAGCTTCTTGAGACCGGTATCAAGGTCGTTGACCTTCTTTGCCCTTATCAGAAGGGTGGTAAGATCGGTCTGTTTGGCGGTGCCGGCGTTGGTAAGACGGTGCTTATCCAGGAGCTGATCCGTAACATCGCAACGGAGCACGGCGGCTATTCCGTATTCACTGGCGTAGGCGAGCGTACCCGTGAGGGAAATGACCTCTATCATGAGATGAGCGAGTCGGGCGTTATCGAGAAGACTACCATGGTCTTTGGTCAGATGAACGAGCCCCCCGGAGCAAGAATGAGAGTTGGCCTTACGGGCCTTACCATGGCGGAATATTTCCGCGACAAGGGCGGTAAGGACGTATTGCTTTTCATCGATAACATCTTCCGTTTCACGCAGGCAGGTTCTGAGGTGTCCGCACTTCTTGGCCGTATGCCTTCCGCCGTTGGTTATCAGCCGACGCTGCAGACGGAGATGGGTGCGCTGCAGGAGCGCATTACCTCGACAAAGAATGGTTCCATCACCTCCGTACAGGCCGTTTACGTGCCTGCGGATGACTTGACGGACCCTGCTCCCGCAACCACGTTCGCACACTTGGACGCAACGACCGTGCTTTCCCGTTCCATCGTGGAGCTCGGTATTTACCCTGCAGTGGATCCTCTCGAATCCACCTCCCGCATCCTGGATCCCAGAATCCTTGGCGAGGAGCATTACAAGACGGCCCGCGGCGTGCAGGAGATCCTGCAGCGTTACAAAGAGCTTCAGGACATCATCGCCATCCTCGGCATGGACGAGCTTTCCGAGTCCGACAGACTCGTGGTATCCCGTGCCCGTAAGGTGCAGAGATTCCTTTCCCAGCCGTTCTTCGTGGCAACGCAGTTTACCGGCCTCGACGGAAAGTACGTGCCCATCCATGAGACGATCCGCGGCTTCCGCGAGATCCTCGAGGGCAAGCATGACGACATTCCTGAGAGCTATTTCCTGAACGTGGGCACCATTGATGACGTCCTTGCAAAGGTAAAAGCAAAGTAAGGTGGCAACATGAGTGAAGAAAAGAAGGAGTACCGGCTCCGCATCGTGACCCCCGAGAGAGTGTTCTACGAGGGGCCTGTGGAAATGGTGGAATTCAATACGACGGAGGGGCAGATCGGCGTTCTTCCGGGGCATATACCCATGACGGTCATCGTCTCGCCCGGGATTCTGACCATCACGGAGGCGGAAGGGACCAAGGAAGCGGCCCTGCATGCCGGATTTGCGGAGATCCTGCCGGATCAGATCACGATCCTGGCGGAGATCATTGAATGGCCGGATGAGATTGATAAGGATCGCGCGGAGTACGCCCTCCAAAAGGCAAGGGAGCGACTCGAAAACCGCGACTCGCAGACCGATCTCGCCATGGCGGAGACCGCGCTGCAGCGTGCGATCGCACGTATCGAAGTATTGAAATAACGTTTACGAAAAATACGCAGTGGTCATTTGTTTGGCTTACGACAACAAATGATGCACTGCGTATGGACTTTTTTTGAAAGAACCGTTTGGAAGCGCGCGGGTTGGCGCGCAAAGAACCGAAGGCAGGGACTGCATGGAAGAATTAGCGAAGCTTTTAGATGAGGCATTAAGTGAAAATCTAAGCCAGATCATCCTGAGCAACACCAGGGATGATACGGTCGCTTCAAAGTCGAAGATCCGCCCCGTTCTGATCGGAGAGGAACTCAAGTTCCAGGAGACGCGCTATCAGGGGACCAAGGTCTTCCATGAGAATTTCTCCAAGCAGGAGATGGCGCAAAGGATCTCGCAGGAGCTTTCGGAGCTCTTCCGCCAGGGAGAGATCAAGACAGCAGGCCTTACCGCAACCGTGCTCGTGAGCAAAAAGGGCAAGATGACGGTGAAGGTGCGGCGAGGAATGTCCGCGCCAAGCGGCACAAACAAAGGAGCAAACGGCGCGGAAGCAGGCACGAACACCGCAACAACGCCAGCCGACGCACAGACAGCCACCTTGGATACGTCCCGCCTTGCCCACAACCGCTCCAAGACCTACGTCCTTCCTGAGGGCGAGCCCGTGGATTTTCTGATGCGGCTTGGCGTGCAGACGCCGGACGGGCGCATCACCAAGAACCGCTATGACAAGTTCCGCCAGATCAACCGCTTTTTGGAATTCATTGAGGACGTGCTCGAAGACCTTCCCAAGGAAGGAACCATCCACATTGTGGATTTTGGCTGTGGCAAGTCGTACCTCACCTTTGCAACCTATTACTTCCTGCACGTAAAGCAGGGCCGTGACCTTGAAGTGACGGGGCTTGACCTGAAGGAGGACGTGATCCGGCATTGTAACGAGATCGCAAGGGACCTGCACTACGACGGCCTGCACTTCCTGCAGGGCGACATTAGTGCATATGAAGGCTCTCGGGCCGACGTGGTGATCTCGCTCCACGCCTGTGACTTAGCGACGGACTATGCCCTCGAAAAGGCCGTAAAATGGGGCGCGAAGGTCATATTGGCAGTGCCCTGTTGCCAGCATGAACTAAACCGCCAGATAAAAAATGACGTACTGCGGCCGGCGCTGCAATATGGCATCATCAAGGAACGCATGGCGGCGCTCCTGACCGATGCGGTGCGCGCACAGCTCCTTACGCAGCAAGGGTATGACACGCAGATCCTTGAATTTATCGACATGGAACATACCCCCAAAAATCTCCTGATCCGTGCCGTAAAGCGCGGCGGCATGCGCCCTTCGGGAAATGCGAAGGCCCTTGCCGAGATGGAGAGCTTTCTTGGGATCAGTCCGACGCTGGAAAAGCTCTTAAAGAACTCTTAAAAGAACCAAAGGAACGTAACCATGAAAAAATTCTTGCTCCGAAGCACGGTTTTTGTGCTTGCCTTTGTGATCACGCTTGTGGTGGCAAGTCGACTGTTAAATAAAGACCGCGATAACCTGACGCAGGAGATGGCGCACGCCACGCTCCCTGTGGTTACTATGCTCTGGGGTGAGACGGAATATAACCCCCTCTATGGGTATGTCACGCCCATGGATCCCGCATTTCAGAGGGATCAGATCACCATTCTTGGGGAAAACAGAAACACCGAATTCTTGATCCGTTCCTACGGCCGGGACATAACGAAGATCGACGCACAGGTGCGAAGCGGCGACGGCGAGCGCCTGATCGAGACGATCGAGATCACGCAATTTCAGAAAAAAGGCGATGAGATCCGGGCTGAGCTCGCGCTCAAAGACCTCATCGAAAAGGGCGAGGAATATGTCATCTCCATCTGTCTGACCTTGGACGATTGGCAGGAGGCGTGGTATCACACCAGGGCAATCTGGGATCCGGAAAGCCTTGTGGGTGAAGAACTTGCCTTTGTCAGCAACTTCCATGAGACGCTGTTCCATCGCGAGGAGGCCAAAAACCTCGTGAAATACCTAGAGTCCAACCCGAAACTTCAGGACAACGACTCCTTCCATTATGTGAACATTCACTCAAGCTTCAAGCAGATCACCTGGGGCGACCTGAAAGTGACGGAGAGCCGTAAGCCCGTATATACCGTAAAGGAGATCCACGGGCGCGACGCTTCGATCCTTGTGGATTTTGGCGTTTCCACAAAGGGAAACGAGAAAACGACCTACTATCGGGCGCAGGAATTCTTTAAGATCCGTTATTCCGCAGACCGCACGTACCTTCTGGCATATGAGCGCGCCATGACGCAGATCCCGGATGAGAATGCGCTCTACGGCGGCGATAAGCTCCTTCTTGGCATCGGCGACGAGAACGTGGACATGATGGAGAGCGAGGACGGCAACGTTGTCGTGTTCCAGCAGGCAGACCGCCTGTTTTCCTTCCAGATCGGAACGCAAAGGCTCGTGAAGATCTTTAGCTTTTATGACGTTGGCCGCGAGGATGCCCGCGAGGAGCATGACGACGCGGACGTGAAAATCCTGAGCGTGGACAAGGACGGAAGCTGTACCTTCGCCGTTTACGGATATCAGAGCCGCGGCGAGAGAGAAGGCGAGAACGGCATCCGGATCTGCCGCTATGACGCAAAGATCAACGCGGTCTCGGAAACTGCTTTTATTCCTTGGGATCAGCCCTATTCCGTCCTGAAGGCACAGATGGATCAGCTGCTTTATTACGGGCAGGACCAGTTCCTCTACCTTTGTCTTGAGCAGGCGGTTTATCGGTGCGATCTGAAAAAAAAGACCTATGAAAAACTCCTGGAGATCCGCGGGGACGGTTGCATGATGGCATCTGCCGATCACCAGATCCTGACGTGGCAGGAGCCTTTTGCGGACGGAACCGCCAGAGAGATTCTGATCCAAAATCTTGCGACGAACACAAGCAGCAAGTTTACGGGCGGGCAGGATGAAGTCCTTCGCCTCCTTGGTTTCATGGGACAGGACGTGATCTTTGGCGTCGCAAAAAGAGAAGAGATTGCGAAGACCATCGGGGGTCGTGAGATCTTCCCCATGTACAAGCTCCGTATTGGACGAGCGGACGGTACGCTCCAGAAGGAATATTCTCAAGAAGGCCTTTACGTCACGGGCTGCACGGTGGAGGAGAATCAGATCATCTTAGAGCGCGCGACGAGAAAGGATGACGGAAGCTTTGTGGATGCAACGCCGGATCATGTGACCAAGACAAAGCAGGAGGCCGCCGGAAAGAACGTTGTCGCACCCGTGGACATCGACGTGTACGAGACCTACGTACAGATCAAGGTGAATGGCAAGATCGATGCAAACAAGGTGCAGCTCCTGACGCCAAAGGAAGTGATCGTCGAAGGCGCGGAGAGCTTTGTCGTGGAGGCCGAGGCGCCCACGGATCGCTACCTGGTATATAGTCCGTTTGGTCTTGAGGGAAGCTACGTGAGCGCATCCAATGCAGTGCAGAAGGCGGATGAGATCTCAGGCTATGTCATCGGCCACGAAGGAAATCTGATCTGGAGAAAGTCCGATCGGAGCACGCGTAATCAGATCATGGCGATCAGCGAGCCGGATAAGGTTCCGGCCGAGGAAAGCATGGCCGTCTGCCTTGACGTGATGCTTCGCACGAAGGGCGTATCGCTTGACTCAGCACCGCTTTTGGAAGAAGGAAAGACGCCGCAGATGATCGTTCAGGACAGCCTTTCGGAGGGAAGTGCGCTTTCCCTTGTTGGCGTGAGCCTGGATGCGATGTTATATTATGTCTCCAAAGACCTTCCGGTGCTTGCGATCCTGCGCTCGGGAGAGGGCGTTCTCATCACGGGCTATAACGAGTCGCTGGTGGTGATCTTCCAGCCTTCTACGGGGAAACTCGGAAAGCGCGGCATGAGCGATGCGGCCAAGTGGTTTGAGGAGAACGACAACTGTTTTCTCACGTTTTCTCCTTGATTTTTAGGCTGAAACGTTCTATTCTAAAAAGGAAGGATGCATGATCACATGCATGTCAAAACAATCAATCAAATAACAGGAGGTTATGAGTTATGGGCAAGTTTGTCATCAAGGAAACCAAGACGGGCATTAAGTTCGACCTCAAGGCTGGAAACGGCGAGACCATTTTAACTTCTGAGGTTTACACCACCGAGGCTGCATGTAAGAAGGGTATTGCCAGTGTTACCAAGAACGCACCTGTTGCAGGGATTGAGGATCAGACGGAAGAAGGCTATGCAACCGTTAAGAACCCCAAGTTCGAGATTTATACTGATAAGGCTGGCGAGTATCGTTTCCGCCTGAAAGCTACCAATGGCACGATCATCGGCGTTGGCGAAGGCTACAAGGCAAAGAAGAGCTGCGTAAACGGCATCGAGTCCGTTAAGAAGAACGTAGCTGAAGCTCCTACCGTTAAGGAAGAAGCTAAGAAGGCAAAATAAGGAGAAACGTCATGGCTGCTGACATTAAGGATCAGATCACTAAGGTTGTTGATAAGGTCACCAAGGATGAGAAGCTGATGGACCAGTTCAAGAAGGATCCGGTGAAGGCCGTGGAATCCGTACTGGGCGTGGATCTTCCCGATGACGTGGTAAAGAAGGTTGTAGATGGCGTAAAGGCAAAGGTTTCCATCGATAAGCTTGGCGGCATTGCCGGCACCATCAAGAACCTGTTCTAGAATTGGTTTTACAAGTTCTGCCATAGTTAATAAATCATGCATGAAGAAGGCGGAGACCGTTTGGTCTCCGCCTTCAACATTTTTATTTCATTAGTTCTCCGGGAAAAGGTGTCTGCGATATTTCTTCAGCACTTGCAGAAGAAGGAATCCAAAGATCCCGCAGGAGATCACTTCGCCGATGCCGACCGTCAACATGAAGAACGGTACGCCGCCTTCGAATTTATATACATAAGCAAGAACGAAGGGGATGATGAGAACGTTGGCAATGATGGGAGGAAGCGTGCAACAGATCTCGTGGGGCACGGTCTTTTTCGGATCCTTGGGCTTGCAACGCTTGCTGATCAAATAAGTTCCGATCGCGCCAAGGAGCGTTGCGATGCTGCCAAACACAATGTCCAAGAACATGCAGTTGCTCAAATAATTCGCCAGGATGCATCCGATAAAGAGTCCGGGGATCGCTGCCGGCGTGAAAAAGGGAAGGATGGTGAGTGCTTCCGAGAAGCGGACCTGAATGGCGTAATTCGCCAGCCCCAAGGCATTTGCCAAAAGGGTGAGAACGACATAAAGAGCAGCAATGGCTGCTGCCTGAGTGATGAATAGAACTTTCTTGTTTTGTTTCATTTGTTTTCTCCTGTAGTTTTGTTTTACGAGAGGAAGGTTTCGAACTCTCGGTGTTACAGTGTTTCATTATACCTTATACAAGGAAATTGTCAACAGTAACTTGACAAGGAATGGGGAATGACTTATAATATCTGAACAAGTGAAAGGCGATGACAAAGACAGTACTCCTTTTTGGAAAGCCTCAGAGAGCCGGTGTTGGTGCGAATCCGGCGCGAGTAAAAGAGGGAGGAAGATCACTTTCGAGCTGCCGGGTGAAAGCATTTTTGCAAGTAATCTTGGACGTACGTCTCCACGTTACGGAGAAGCGCATTTATCTTAAGGAGCGTGCGTCGTAATAGGTGGTTAACGAGCGAGAAAGGCCTCGTCCTATTATGGACGGGGCTTCATCTGTTTAAAAACCACGAAAAGGAGAGATGAACATGTTGTACAAGTCAGTAGACAAGAACCTGAACTTTGTGGACCGCGAGAAGGCGGTGGAGCAGTTCTGGAAGGACGAAGACATCTTCAAGAAGAGCATGGAACAGCGCAAGCAGGGCGAGACCTACACCTTTTATGATGGCCCGCCTACCGCAAACGGCAAGCCTCACATCGGCCACGTGCTGACCCGTGTCATCAAGGACATGATCCCCAGATACCGCACCATGAAGGGCTATATGGTGCCCAGAAAGGCCGGCTGGGACACTCACGGCCTGCCCGTTGAGATCGAGGTGGAAAAGCTCCTCGGCCTGGACGGCAAGGATCAGATCGAGGCTTATGGCCTTGAGCCCTTCATCAAGAAGTGCAAGGAAAGCGTTTGGAAATATAAGGGCATGTGGGAGGATTTCTCCGGCACCGTCGGCTTCTGGGCGGACATGGACAATCCTTACGTGACCTATCATGATGATTTCATCGAGTCCGAGTGGTGGGCGCTCCGTACGATCTGGGATAAGGGCCTTCTCTACAAGGGCTTCAAGATCGTGCCTTACTGCCCTCGTTGTGGAACCCCTCTTTCCGCACAGGAAGTGGCGCAGGGATATAAAAACGTGAAGGAGCGTTCTGCGATCGTGCGCTTTAAAGTCACTGGTGAGGATGCATATTTCCTCGCTTGGACCACCACGCCCTGGACGTTGCCCTCAAACCTTGCACTCTGCGTAAATCCCGACGAGACCTACTGCAAGGTCAAGGCTGCAGACGGCAGAACCTACTACATGGCAAAGGCCCTTCTCGACACCGTGCTTGGAAAGCTTGCGACCGAGGATGCGCCTGCCTATGAGATCCTTGAGTCTTATGTCGGCAAGGAGCTGGAATATAAGGAATATGAGCCTTTGTTTGCCTGCGCGGGAGAGTCCGCAAAGCAGCAGAACAAGAAGGCACATTTCGTGACCTGTGACAATTACGTTACCATGGGCGACGGTACCGGCATCGTACACATCGCGCCCGCCTTTGGTGAGGACGATGCCCGCGTTGGCCGCACCTATGACCTGCCCTTCGTTCAGTTCGTAAACGGCAAGGGTGAAATGACTGAGGAGACTCCTTACGCAGGTCTGTTCGTGAAGAAGGCAGACCCCGAGATCTTAAAGGATCTGGACGCTGAGGGCAAGCTTTTCGACGCGCCGAAGTTCGAGCATGACTATCCTTTCTGCTGGAGATGTGACACACCGCTCATCTACTATGCGCGTGAATCCTGGTATATCAAAGAGACTGCAGTCAGGGACGACCTGATCCGCAATAATAACACGATCAACTGGATCCCTGAATCCATCGGCAAGGGCCGTTTTGGCAACTGGCTTGAGAACATTCAGGACTGGGCGATCTCCCGTAACCGTTATTGGGGCACGCCTCTCAACATCTGGGAGTGCTCTTGCGGCAAGCGTGTTTGCGTAGGCAGCAGACAGGAACTCTTCGAGTTGAGCGGCAATGAAGCTGCAAAGACCGTGGAATTCCACAGACCTTACATCGATGAGATCACCTTAAAGTGTCCGGACTGCGGCGGCGTCATGAAGCGTGTGCCCGAGGTTTTGGACTGCTGGTTTGACTCCGGTGCAATGCCTTTCGCACAGCATCATTATCCTTTCGAGAATAAGGACCTGTTCGAGCAGCAGTTCCCTGCACAGTTCATCTCTGAGGCAGTGGACCAGACCCGTGGTTGGTTCCATTCTTTGCTTGCTGAGTCCACGCTCCTGTTTAACAAGGCGCCTTACGAGAACGTGATCGTGCTTGGTCACGTTCAGGATGAGAATGGCCAGAAGATGAGTAAGTCCAAGGGCAACGCGGTAGATCCTTTCGATGCGCTCAAGACCTATGGCGCAGACGCGATCCGTTGGTATTTCTACATCAATTCCGCACCCTGGCTGCCGAACCGCTTCCATGGCAAGGCCGTTCAGGAAGGCCAGAGAAAGTTCATGGGCACCCTTTGGAACACCTATGCTTTCTTCATCCTTTATGCAAACATTGACAACTTCGATGCGACGAAATATGCATTGGAATATGATAAGCTCACCGTCATGGACAAGTGGATCCTGTCCAAGCTGAACTCCGTGGTGGGCGAGGTGGACGACGACCTTGCAAATTACCGCATCCCCGAGGCTGCAAGAGCACTCGAGGGCTTTGTGGATGACCTCTCTAACTGGTACGTGCGTCGTTGCCGTGAGCGTTTCTGGGCAAAGGGCATGGAGCAGGATAAGATCAGCGCGTACATGACTCTGTACACCGCACTGGTGACCATCTCCAAGGCGGCAGCACCCATGATCCCGTTCATGACCGAGGACATTTACCGCAACATGGTTTGCTCCATCGATCCTAACGCGCCTGAAAGCATTCATCTTTGCGACTTCCCGACCGTGGATGAGAAGATGATCGACAAGAAGCTTGAGGAGTCCATGGATGAAGTTTTGAAGATCGTCGTAATGGGCCGTGCCTGCAGAGAGAGCGCGTCCATCAAGAATCGTCAGCCCATCAGCAAGATGTACGTGAAGGCCGGCGTGAAGCTGGATGCCTTCTTTACCGATATCGTGAAGGAAGAGCTCAACGTCAAGGAGGTGGAATATACCGACGACGTTCGTGAGTTCACCTCTTACACCTTCAAGCCCCAGCTTCGTACCGTTGGACCGAAGTACGGCAAGCAGCTTGGCGGCATCCAGAAGGAGCTTGCTTCCTTGGACGGCAATGCGGCAATGGATGAGCTGAAGGCAAACGGAAAGCTGACCTTTATGGTTGGCGATGTTTCCGTGGAGCTGACCGAGGATGACCTGCTCATCACCATGTCCCAGAAGGAAGGTTATGTTTCTCAGGAAGACAATGGCATGACCGTCGTGCTGGATGCAAACCTCACGCAGGAGCTGATCGAGGAGGGCTTCGCAAACGAGCTCATCTCCAAGATCCAGAACATGCGTAAGGATTCGGACTTCGAGGTGATGGACCGCATCCGCCTTTCCATCCTTGGAAATCAGGTGCTTGCTGACGTGGCTGAGAAGAACCGCGAGTCCATCTGCGGTAAGGTGCTTGCAACCGAACTGTCCTATGAGAAGACCTTCGCGATCAGCAAGGAATGGGACGTGAACGGAGAAAAGGTCACCATTTCCATGGAGAAAGCTTAAAAATTCTCTTGATAAATAGAAAAATATGGTATAATACGTAAGTGGGTTTATGGGGGTAAGAAAGGAGATTTGAATGAAGAGTTCAAGTTCATCAACATCTACAAAGACATCCACAAAGAAGCCGAAGTTTAGTTTCGATAAGGAGTTGTTCAAGCGGAGCGTGCTTTACAACGTAAAGACGCTGTACCGTAAGGATCTGGAGGAGGCAACGCCTCAGCAGATCTTCCAGGCGGTGTCATATGCCGTGAAGGATCAGATCGTGGAGCGCTGGATGGAGACCCAGAAGGCTTACGAGAAGGAAGATCCCAAGATGGTATATTACATGTCCATGGAGTTCCTGATGGGACGCGCCTTGGGCAATAACATGATCAACCTGAAGGGCTACGAGGATGTGAAGGAGGCGCTTGAGGAGCTTGGCCTGGACCTCAACGTGATCGAGGATCAGGAGCCTGACGCAGCGCTCGGTAACGGCGGTCTTGGAAGACTTGCAGCGTGCTTTTTGGATTCCCTGGCAACGCTGGGATATGCTGCCTATGGCTGCGGCATCCGTTATCGCTACGGCATGTTCAAGCAGAAGATCCGCGATGGCTATCAGATCGAGGTCCCTGACGATTGGCTGAAGGATGGCAACCCCTTCGAGCTTCGTCGTCCCGAGTACGCCAAGGAAGTTAAATTTGGCGGCTACGTGAATGTTCGCATGGATGAGAACGGAAGAAACGTCTTCTATCAGGAGGGCTATCAGTCCGTTCGCGCGATCCCTTACGACCTGCCCATCGTTGGTTATGGCAATGGCATCGTGAACACCCTGCGCATCTGGGACGCAGAGCCCGTGGAGTGCTTCTCCCTGGATTCCTTTGACAAGGGCGATTACCAGAAGGCCGTGGAGCAGGCAAACCTTGCAAGAAACATTGTCGAGGTGCTCTACCCCAACGACAACCACTATGCCGGCAAGGAGCTGCGCTTAAAGCAGCAGTACTTCTTCATTTCCGCCTCCGTGCAGGAAGCCATTGAGAAGTACATGAGAAAGCATGACGACATCAAGAAATTCTATGAGAAGGTGACCTTCCAGCTCAATGATACGCACCCGACCGTTGCCATCGCAGAGCTGATGAGAATTCTCATGGATGAATATTATCTCACCTGGGACGAGGCGTGGGAAGTGACCACCAAGACCTGTGCGTACACCAACCATACCATCATGGCCGAGGCACTTGAGAAATGGCCCATCGAGCTCTTCTCAAGACTTCTTCCCCGTGTATATCAGATCGTCGAAGAGATCAACCGTCGTTTCATCATTGACATCGAGAACAAGTACAGCAACGTTCCCGGCGTCAACGTGCAGGAAAAGATCCGCAAGATGGCGATCATCTACGACGGACAGGTGAAGATGGCTCACATGGCGATCGTTGCGGGTTATTCCGTCAACGGCGTGGCAAGACTGCACACCGAGATCCTTAAGAATCAGGAGCTCAAGGACTTCTACGAGATGTTCCCGGAGCGCTTCAACAATAAGACCAACGGCATCACCCAGAGAAGATTCCTCCTTCACGGCAATCCCCTTTTGGCGCAGTGGGTGACCGACCACGTGGGAAGCGAATGGATCACCGACCTGCCCCAGATCAAGCGCCTCGCAGTATATGCAGACGACGACAAGGCACAGCAGGAATTCATGAACATCAAGTACCACAACAAGGTTCGCCTTGCACAGTATATTCTCGAGCACAACAACATTGAAGTGGATCCGAGATCCATCTTCGACGTACAGGTAAAGCGTCTCCACGAGTACAAGAGACAGCTCCTCAACATCCTGCACGTAATGTACCTTTACAATGAACTCAAGGAGCATCTGGACGTGAAGTTCTATCCCAGAACCTTCATCTTCGGCGCAAAGGCGGCGGCAGGATATCGCAACGCCAAGCTTACCATCAAGCTGATCAACTCCGTGGCAGACGTGATCAACAACGATCCCTCCATCGAAGGCAAGCTGAAGGTCGTGTTCATTGAGAACTACAACGTGTCCAACGCAGAGCTGATCTTTGCGGCGGCTGACGTGTCCGAGCAGATCTCCACCGCAAGTAAGGAGGCTTCCGGTACCGGTAACATGAAGTTTATGCTCAACGGCGCCATCACCATAGGTACCATGGATGGCGCGAACGTCGAGATCGTGGAAGAAGTGGGCGCGGAGAACGCAGTCATCTTCGGACTGACCTCCGACGAAGTCATCCGCTACGAGCAATTTGGCGGCTACAACCCCATGGAGATCTTCAACAACGATGCTGACATCCGCAAAGTCCTCATGCAGCTGATCAACGGCACCTATGCTCCTCAGGATCCCGAGTTGTTCCGTCCTTTGTACAACTCCCTCCTGAACACCCAGAGCACTGCCAAGGCCGACACCTACTTCATCCTCAAGGACTTCAAGTCATATGCGACCGCTCACAAGAAGATCGAGCAGCGTTACATGGACGAAGCCGGCTGGGCTAAGAGCGCCATCCTCAACGTGGCTTGCTCCGGCAAGTTCACCTCCGACCGCACCATCCAGGAGTATGTTGACGAAATTTGGCATCTTGACAAAGTGACCCTAAAGTAGGTAGAATAAAAAGTGGTCGGGTTGATTTAAATCTTTTTAAAAAATTTTTTGTTTTGCTATAAACAAAGTATTTATGTCGTCCGATAATAGATGCGTAGGGTATATTTTCACGCCCCAAATGCGCAATCGGAAAGGAGGAGGTCAAAGTGAACATTGACGCTTATTCGGAGATTTTCAAGTCGACAGCGATCAGCCGTCCCAAGACTCTCGGTAGCACCATTGCTTCTGAAATCGTTCAGAAGGGTTACCAGATGAAGGACTATCAGACCGCAATGAAAGCTGTGGCTGCATGCTCTGACGTAAGAGAGGAGCTCACGACCCCCCTCAAGGAAAGGATCCAGGCAGGCAACTACAAGGTGGATGCGGATGCATTCGCTGAGAAACTCCTGAAGAAGATCTCTGAAAGATAAGTAAAAGAAATAAAGCTCTTTGGTCCGCCGGCCAAAGAGCTTTTCTTTTTACAAAACGCTTGCAAAAGTCATAGGACTTTTGGTATAATTATTGCAAAAGTCATAGGACTTTTGAAGAGACGGCCACAAAAAGCATAGGACATTGGAGGACGATATGTATAGAGACATTACGAAAAAACTGATCGCGTGGAAAGATAAAGCTAGCCGAAAGCCCTTATTGATCACGGGCGTCAGACAATGTGGAAAAACATATATCATCGAAGAATTCGCCAAAGCAAATTTCGAAAACTATGTTTATATTAACTTTGAGGAATCCGAGAAGCTGGCTTCTGTTTTCGATTATGATTTCGACGTTGATCGCATAATAACTGAAATAGAACGTAATTCAAAAGCAGAGATTATTGCGGGTAAAACACTTGTTTTTTTTGATGAAATTCAAGAGTGCCCGCGTGCCATAACGTCGTTGAAGTATTTCTGTGAAAAAAAGAGAGACCTTCATATTGTCTGCGCAGGATCTCTTTTGGGAGTTGCACTAAAGCAAAAAAACATCTCTTTTCCCGTTGGAAAGATCAACAGGATGCAACTGTATCCCATGAGCTTTAAGGAATTTGTTATAGCGAATGGACGAGAGGACTTAATAGAAACTTTTGAAAATTGGCCGACAGACAGAGAAATCCCGGATCTTTATTCAGTGCCAATGAAGCAATTGCTTAAGGAATACTATATTGTCGGAGGAATGCCAGAAGTAGTTAATACTTGGATTGAAACCCATGACCTCGATGAGATTGAAGAAGTTCAAAGCGGAATATTGAAGGACTATGCAGATGATTTCTCTAAGCATGCTCCAGTAGAAGAAGTGCCCAAAATCCGATGGATCTGGGATTCCGTGCCAGTTCAGCTTGCTAAAGAAAACAACAAATTCGTATTCTCTCACGTGAAAGAGGGAAAGCGTTCCGCTGAACTTGAAAATGCATTGCAGTGGTTAACGGATGCAGGGCTTATCTCGCAATTGTATATGGTCGAAAAACCTGAAATGCCGTTGTCCGGATGCGCTGATAAGACTTATTTCAAAGTATATATGTCAGATATAGGATTACTTAGAGCAAAATCAAAGATTGATGCGAGCACAATAATGAATGACTCGGATATGTTTGTGAAATTCAAGGGAGCATTTGCCGAAAATTATGTGATGAACGAGCTTATAGCGCTTGGGATTGAGCCGTATTTTTGGAGATCGGGAAATACTGCGGAAGTTGACTTTATGTTTGAAAACAACGGAAACATCGTTCCCGTTGAGGTGAAATCTGCTGACAATACACAGGCTAAGAGCTACAAGATTTTTTGTCAGAAGTATCAATCAAAAGTGGGATTCAAGTTGTCAGGCAAGAATATAGGAGATTATAAGTGTTTGGATACAACTACTTATAGCATACCGTTATATTTGACATGGAATATTGAGAGTTATGAGCTGAAATAGTATAAATCGCCCTGACATAAAAAGAGCGTAATTCATCAAAAAAAAGCGTAGTTCATCAATTGATTGTTGATGTCAACAGACAAATTTGCATACAATGACCTTAGGCCGCAAGATAGGTGCCTGCGCAGGCCAGATCATGGAAGGTATATGCATATAACCGTGAAAAATATTAAGAGAAGACGATTATTCATTCTAAATATCATACTTGTACTCCTACTGTGTGGTTGCATCAAGAATGGGAAGACGGAACAACAAAGTGGTGCCACGACGACTTATCATGCAGAAAGAGTTTCGCTAGTGAATGCTGCCAGTTATTACCCGAAAGACATCCTGTTTGTGCTGGGTGAGGACCAGTGCTGCATCATTTCACAAACGGAGGAGGAATACTCCGTTTACCTAATGAAGATTGATTCTGAAGCCAAACCTCAAAAGCTTCTTGATTTTGCAGGTGGGACTTTTTTTTCATGCAATGTTTCGGATGCCGCGTCAGGCAATAAAATATTGAGTTTATTTGCCTTTGTGGATGATGAAACGCATATGTATGAATATGATCTGGAAGGAAAACTCATGAAAGACATCCTTCTGAAGGATCCTGATGCATATCGGTTATATGCATTCACTCATTGGAGGTTGCCGAATGGAGAATATGTAGCTATAGGACGGCAGAAAATGCTGGCTTTCAATGGTGAAGGCGAAAGCGGATGGCAGATTGACTGCCCTGAAGGAGATTATCAGGGAGGCATTTTAACCTCAGGCGGAGCATTTTATATCACATATATTGATCGGGAACAGAAGTGCCAACTGGCGGAATTGGATTATCAAAGTGGGAAATTGAAGGAATTATTTGAGATTCCAGGTGTTGGTCAAGTGATATGTGAAAGCATGGATGGCGGTCTTTTTACAATGGATGCCGATTCGATGTATCGCATCGACACAGAGCGTAAGAAAAGCGATCCAATCTTGAAATTCGAAAGCATTAGGGGTATTGTCAGCAGACGGATCAGTTCCATGCGAGAAGAGAATGGAAGGATCGAACTCCTGAGTTGGGATCCTGCCAATCCATGGAAGTATCTGGAATGCGTTGCAATTTCGACAAAGGAGCAGAATGCCTCTGTAGCCCAATTGGGGGGAGAAAGTCAGGAGGCGAAGATTGATGCTTCGGGCAGGCAGATCATAACCTTGTATGATCCATATGGCATGGCTCAATACATGATCGGCTCTACGATCATAGATGGATTCAACGAAGAGAGTGAAAACTATGTCATTCACATTGATGCTTCGCAACCGAACGTAAATGCCCGACTGGCCGATTCGGACAGCCCTGATCTGGTTTTGCTATTGATAGATTCGGACATGGAAAAATACTATGAAAATGGGTATTTAGAGAACCTTCAGCCCTATTTTGAAAAATCGGACATTGTGCCAGCCAGTGAAATTGCCTCTCAGTTTTACAAGGCATACGGTTTTGACAAAGGGCTTTATTCGGTATGCCGTTACAGCACGTTCTCATCGCTCTATGGTCTGGAGTCGGAGGTTGGGAGCAAAGAGGGATGGACTGTTGAAGAGTTCCTCGACTGGATAGAAAGACATCCTGATCTGGACGCCAATGCGCCTGTAACATGCGAGACCTTGTTGGAATATTGTCTCCGGGGCAACATGGATCATTATGTCACGGAGGAAGGTAAGGTTTGTTTTGAAGGGGACGCATTTCGGAATTTATTGGAACGGCTGAAAAAAATGAATTGTAACATTGAAGCCAATTCGCAGCTTCCGTACGAAGAGAAAAAGGAACCTGATCAGGCATTGTTTCAGTATATGTCACTGCAGGATGTTTCAATGTTGGCACGGACTGAGGATTTGTACGGAGAAAAGCTGGTCAAGAAAGGATTTCCTAATGATGACGGCGAAGCCGTAGATCAGTTGTTCGGCTGGGGAAACATTTGTATGCTGAAAAGAGCTTCCTGTAAGGAAGGGGCTTTTGAATTTCTTGAATACATGTTAATTGATCCATGGTATGAAATACAGAATTCCAGTAATGAATACGGAAAAAGTAATTACTATGATGCCCAAGGAAGCCTGTTCGCAGTAAATAAGATCCGCAGGCTGGACATGGAGAGGGCACTTGGCGATCATATTATAAACTATTATGAGGGGAATGATACTTTCAGAGAGGGTCATTTTTCCATAACTGCTGAGCAGGAGGAAAGGGTTATCAAGGCGTGGGAGGATGCTTTGCCGGATACTTATGAGAATCAAATGATCCGTGAAATTGTGGAAGAGGAGACGCAAGCATATTTTGCAGGCCAGAAATCCTTGGACGAGACCTGCAAAGTAATTCAAAACCGCGTTCAGTTGTTCTTGAATGAACGGTAAAAAAAGAGCCTTTTGGGCTCTTTTTATTTTGCAAAGAACTTCTTTATGATCATCGGCATGCCGAGCATGGCCCAGGAAAGGAGCAGGAAGTAACGAACGATCTCATTGATGAAGTTTTGGCCAAACAAGGAGTTGAAGGTGAACTTCAGGCCCTCCTTGAGAAGGAGCAGAACGCCCATGCCGATCACGACCTTGAGCACCTGCTTCCAAAGCTTGTCGCACTTCACGTCGAAATTCACAAATCTCGTTTCCAGCACCCAACAGATCGCAAAGGCAAGTCCGCCGCCGCATCCCTTAAAACTGTCGGCTGCATCCTTGTAGACAATCGTGCCGCTTGCGTATAACACATAGGTGTAAATGGCCGTTCCAATGGCCAACAGCACGAACACGCAGGCGAGGATCAGTCGCATCTTGTGCGTGAATTCCACACGGTCAGCCAGCACGTTGATGCCAAACACAATGACGCAGGAGATGGCAAGGCTCGTGAAAACGTCCGCCGGCGTGTGCACGCCAAGGTACATGCGAGAGAGCATTACCAGCGGAATGATCAGCAGGAACAAGATTCTTGGAAGGAGCTTCTTTCTGGTGTAAGCAAGCGTTCCGAAAAGCGCCGTCGAATTCTGCGTGTGGCCGCTGGGGAAGGAATATCCCGCCGCTGACTTTTTCGCCCGCTCCACGGCCGTAAAGGACGGGTCGCGCACCCAAGGCCGCTCCACGCGGCAGGTCAGCTTGATGATGTTGATCGCAAGGGCGGATGGCAGGTATGCAAAGGTCATCCGATAGGCCAGCTTTTTGTCAACGCACCAGTATAGGATGCAGATGAGGCCGAGCAGCATGATCTCTTCGCCGCCCAGCGTAAAGAAAAGGAAAACCCAGTCCAGAAGGGGCGTCCGGATCCCCTCAAGTAATCTTAAAAACTCCATGAAACCTCCTTGGAAAGCGCCCAAAATGGCGCATTTCTCATTTTTCAAAAGCACCCCAGCAGGGGCCCTTTCTTTCTTTTTCAAACTTACCTCCCGCCATTATACGCCACCCCCGCGCAAAATACAAGCAAAACCGCATCGAGCGTCAAAATGGATGAAACCTCGTTACTGTTGTCAGAAAATCTTCTTTGTGGTATTATGATATTTGGGAAACCATCAGAATATATGTCAACCTCAGCTTATCCCAAATTTGAATAGAGGGGAGTATATGAAAAGAGGTAATGGTAAGAAAAGAGTTTTGAAAGAAATAGCAGTTTCGATAATTCTTTCCATGGCACTCTGCGGCTGCAATTTTTCCGCTAAAGAGCCTTCGGAGCAGAACCCGACGGAAACGGTTACCGAATCGAGTACGCCAGAAGTTGACAAAAATTCGGCGGATCTACGCAAAGAAGAACTTCCGTTTGAAGGCATGGAAAGCATGACATGTCAGGAATATGACGAAGATAACATTTTGGGGTTGTCGGCGATTTATGTAAACGAGCAAATGCTAGTGTTCTGCTTTCAGAGAACTGACATCTGGAGGGGTTATGAAGCAAATCACTCGCAAATAGATGTAATCGGGCTTGATGAAAAAGGATATCCTACCGACATCTCTTACCATGTCATGGCGGAAAGCCAGCATTTCTTCTGGATCCAGATAAAACAAGGCGATGAGGGAAAAGCAGCAGGCTTTGGTTTGAGTGGACATTCGATTGCTTATTCTGTGTATGGATTAACGAGAACTCAACTAACTGCTCAAAAAGGGATTGAAGGGGAAGTAATCGTAATTGAAAAGCAGGTGTATGAGAATAACCGTTGGGGAGAGCCAGTCAATTCCGAGGTCGGGCCTAAGCATGTACCGAATTAGAGAGGGGAAATTGAATGCGCAACAGAATAGTAGTTTTGTTAATGATAGTATTGACTCTGCTGAATGCATGTATTGGCGAAGGGCATGAAACCAAATCAAGTGAAGAATCAACTGGTATTGTGCAGACATCGGTACAAACCGCATCATCCGTTGAGGAAACCGTTACGCCTGTTGAAGAAACTGTGCCTTTTGATGTGGCGGAGGATGCAAAGATTTACTATTATGACAGAGACAATCTGTTAGGGCTTAATGCGGTTATTGTTAATGGATCTTCGGAAGTGATTTATGTGTTTGATTTGCGAAAGGATCTGGTAGAGTATTCGAAAGGAGAGGGTTTCAGAGTTTACGGAAACGATTCGAAAGGAGAATCATTTGTAATCAACGAGTACTTATTTGAAAAGGATGACTGTTGGCAGTATGTGTTATTGAAATGTGATGAGAAACATGAGATAGATGGATTCTATCTCATAAAACGAGACACGAGTATTCAATATGAGGTGAAAAAGAACGACCTGCCTGAAGTTATAGTATATGAAAACAAGGTGTCAAGCGAAACATCAAACAGAATAGTAATGACAAGCAGACAATCATATAATGCTGAAAAACAAAGCTGGAATGAAACCGAAGAAAACACTGAAGAAGTAACATACGAATTGATCTATGATTAGGGGGGACTATGCGAAAAATGAAAGAAAAAATGGCATCTTTATTTGCCGTTGTCTTGCTCTTGGTTTTTATGTGCGATACTGTAAAAGTTGATGCGGGCCGGGGAGAATATGTTGAGAAAAACGCAACCGACTATGCTTTGGAGACTTCTGAGTATCAGGTAAATTGGACATTGGGAGGTTCATGGGAAACTGGACACAATATGACGGTAACCATTTTCAACAAAGGAAATGAAACAGTTAATAATTGGGTTCTTTCGTTTGAGTATTCGCACCAAATTACTCAGATTTGGAATGCCGAAGTGGTTTCGTTTACGAATAATAGAATAACTGTGAAAAATGCTGGTTGGAACAAGGACATACCTGCCGGGGGAGAGATTACATTTGGGTTTGCGTGTGCGGAACCTTTCACAAACTATCCACAAGACTATGAGGTGCTTTGCGGGCAGTTGGTCCATGTGAATGGCAAGGTTGAGGTTACTGTCGAAAATGCCTGGAACGGCGGATGTAAGGGTTTCCTGACAGTAAGCAACCTTTCTGATAAACCAATCGAGGATTGGCAATTAGAATTTAAGTGCAATGGCCATCTGGATACGATTTGGGATGGGCGGATTTTATCTAATACAGGCAATCAGTATATTGTCAAAAACGCTGGATTCAATTATATCATTGAGCCATATGCATGTAAGACGATTGGTTTTGTGCTTAGTTGTGAGGATTGTGGGAATGCATTTTCCGATTTTTACCTTAGCGGTACGGATTATGTTGAAAAATCCACTGTAGCAGAGACTTCCGACAACGAAACGCATCCAGAAACAAACACAGAAACAAACACAGAAACAAACACAGAAACAAACACAGAAACAAACACAGAAACAAACACAGAAACAAACACGGAAACATGTGTTGAATCTGGTAGTGAAACGAGCGGGGGAGATAAAGATCCGGACGAATCATTAACGGATGACACACAAGGTCATGTTGATGATGTTTTGGGGGAGATTTACTCAAAGAGAGTTAAGCCCTCTGACATAGTTATTGATGATGAGAAGGGCATCAGGTTTGTTAAGAATCAAATGCTGCTCAGCGCACATCTTGGAATCGACAAATCAATCATCGAAGCAATGGCGGGAGAGTTGAACGCAAAAATTGTTGGCTTCATTGAGTTGACGAATGATTATCAGTTGGAGTTTATTGAAGATAAAACCATAGAAGAAATTTACGCCCTTATTGATATGGTTTGCGAATCACCTTATGTCAGTAACTGTTCGCTCAACTATGTCATCGATAATGAAGCTGATTCTGAAATGCCATGGGAAGATGAATTGTATACTGATGAAATAAAAGCATGGAACAAAGGCGGTTTTACAGAGTACAATAAAGATTCAGAGATTAGAAACGAGGGATCGCTTTCATGCAAGACGGGTGACAACTGGGGACTCAAGGCATTGAATATACCAGCAGCGTGGCAAATAGCAAATCAAGAAAACCCTGTGAGAATCGGGATTTATGATTGGGGCTTCGCATTAGAGCATGAAGATCTTTCCTTTGAAAAGCAGTATAACAATTTAGACATTTCGGATGACCGTTCCCATGGAACACATGTTGCGGGAATCATCGCCGCAAAGCATAATAAGGTTGGCATAGCGGGGGTTTCTACGAATGCGGAATTAATAACAAATACGAATAGGGATGAGAATTTTTGCTTTATGAATCAAAAAATCGCACTGGCTACATTGGTAGGAAACCATGTGCGCGTAATAAACTATAGTATTGCATGGGACGCTGCCTTGGCGTATGTAGCGACGAATACTGATGCAAGAATGAATGCGATAGCTTTGGATGACATTGAACGTATTAAGTCTTACATGGAGGAGTTTTTGTTAAAACTGTACACCATGGGTTATGACTTCAACATTGTCACAAGTGCGGGAAACACAAATGGTAAGAGATTTGTTAGAGATGATAACGAGCCGTTAGGATTTAAAAGTGTTGATCGGACCGAACGAGAGGGAAAAATAGAAGTCGATGTCATGGCGGAATACAACTCAGTACTAAATGCCATAACCGATCCGCGACTAAAACAGAAAATTATTGTGGTTGGAGCTGTATTACACACTGCCAAGGAAAACGACACTTTAGCGGAGTTTTCCATGGATACGGCATCGAATCTCGGCGACAGAGTTGACGTCGTGGCCCCTGGTTTTGAGATTCTCAGTACAGTACCCGAATCATATTCTGGTACAAGAATTAAAGGGTATGCGTTACTAAGCGGAACCTCAATGGCGGCACCGTATGTTACTGGCATTGTTGCCCTTATGTATCAGTCGAATCCAGACTTGAGTGCGGATGAAGTTAAAAGAATCGTTTGTGATCGTGATAATTATACTTATATCGTAGAGTATAAGGGCGTCGAATACTATATGCCCGATGCCGAAAAGTGTGTCCGGGCCGCTTTGGAGATGAAAAACGGCGAACAGACGACGAATCCTAAGAAAAACGGTATTGTAATTGGTAGAATCCGGTTGTCTGACGGAAGTGAGAGCGGAATAGTAAAGGCTTTATTGACAGAGAATAATTTGAGCACACCCAGGGAGAATGACACATATGAGTTTTCCTCTACTACTGACGGAACGGTTGTCTGCTCCGTGCCAGAGGGGATCTACAAACTGGTAATACAGAAGGATGGGTATACCTCTCATACGATCTGGAACATTGAAGTAAAAAGCGAGGAAACAAATGATTTAGGTGTGATGGAGTTAACGAGAATTCCGCAGCTGATGCAGCTAAAGGGATGGATTTCTCATTTGCGACAGGGGATTCCCGGAGCTACGATCCGGATCAGGCAGGGCCTGCGCAACAAAACCGGTGAATACCTGAAAGATGAAAATGGCGTCTTGATTGAATCTTATTCGGATGCAAACGGTTATTATGATGTTGAAATACTTGAGGGAGAGTATACATTTGAAATTTCAAAGGACGGATACGCTCCGGAGTATTACAGTGTTCGTATGGAACCTGACAAAACGGGGAAACAGACGGTCGAACGGGACATAGATGTCATGTATAAGTATGACGAGGTGTACAAAATAGTCTTGGATTGGAGATATAGCAGTGTGGATCTTGACATAGCCGCCTCCGTCATTAGCTATGGCAGAAATGTTGCCCGCGTACAACCAAAGAAAAACGATAATTGGCTGATATACCCTGACATAAGGGTGCTTAAGGACGTCAAGGATGGATCGGAAAGCGAGATCATACTTATTGCGAATGCGGATGAAATACTTAACGGAGATAAGATTTATCTTGCAATAAGCGTATCTGATGAAGGTTGTCGAGCGGGAACTTTTTGCGGATTACATTATTCCACGCAAGCAAAGATTTCTCTGTACAAAGGGGAAAAACTGCTTCAAGTCTTTGAGGTTCCCAGAGATATTGACCGAAGGGTATGGTATGCCTTTAACATCAAAGAAGGTGACAAGATAGAAGTTGTCAACAGGAACACGGATGCAATACCGTAACAAGACACGGATAGTTGGTTTTGCTGTATTTAACATTAGAGATTGCGACAGAAAAATCATAAATTAATAATGTGCGCAGAACAAAACGAGTATGTTTTGCATCTTGATATATAGGGATTCATAAAAAGAACCAGGGCCATGGGGGGAGAAAACATGAAATTAAGTGATCTGCTTTATTACAAGAACGTTGTGATCCAGGCGCATGACAATCCGGATGCGGATGCGATCGCGAGCGGGTACGGACTTTGGCTGTATTTCCGCCTGAAGGGCAAGAAGGTTCGCCTGATCTATGGCGGCAGCAGACCCATTCAAAAGAGCAATCTCGTGCTGATGGTGGAGAAACTGCAGATTCCCATCGAGCATGCGGAGGCGCTTTACGAGGAGCCCGACCTGTTGCTCACGGTGGACTGCCAATATGGCGAGCGTAATGTGCAGAAGTTCGCGGCAAAGAACATTGCCGTGATCGACCATCACGTGGCCGTTGCTGACAAGCTTCCCGAGCTGGCAGAGGTGCGCAGCACCTATGGCGCCTGCGCGACCATTATTTGGGACATGCTCCTTGAGGAGGGCTATGACGCCGCCGAGAACGACAATCTTGCGACCGCGCTTTATTACGGCCTTTTCATGGACACGGGCAAGCTCCAGGAGCTCCATCATCCCAAGGACAAGGACATGCGCGACGCACTGGAAACTCGCCTGAACGTGAGCATCCTCGTGACGCTCCAGAACAGCAATCTTTCCGAGGAAGAACTGAAGATCGCCGGCAAGGCCATGTCCGGCATTGATTATCATAAATCCGGCCACTACGCACTTGCGATGGCGCAGCGCTGCGACCCGAATATTCTGGGCGTGATCAGCGATGCACTCATCGAAGTGGAGGGCGTCGGCACCTGCATCTCCTATTGCGTTCTGGATGATGGCGTGAAGCTCTCCGTGCGCAGCTGCGAAAAGGAAACTCGGGCAGATGAGCTCGCCGCTTTTGTGACGGCTGGCATTGGCTCGGGCGGTGGCCACGTGCGCAAATCCGGCGGCTTTATCGCGAAGGAACTCTTGGATAAGGAATACCAGAAGCGTTTTGGCACCTCCTGTGCGAATGAGTGGGCGGAGGCCGCCCATCGCATTTTGACCGATCGCCTCGAGGAGTATTTTGCTGATCAGGACTTCTTCTATGCCGGCACGGACGACGTGCCCGACCTGACGAAGGAGCCGGTTTACGAGAAGCAGCGCCTGCCCCAGGGCTATGTCAAGGCGACGGACATGTATCCCGCGGGGACCTACGTGAACGTCCGCATGCTCGAGGGCGACATTCCCTTTGTGGTTAAGGACGACACCTATTTCATCATTGGCATCAAGGGTGAGGTTTATAAAAACGATGAGGCATATTTCCTCGCCCACAATGACCTTGTGCAGGAGCGTTATCAGATCATCGGAGACTACGCGCCCACGGTGCATCTGGCCGTGAATCCGATGGATTTCGGGGATGAGCTGGGCGTTCGGCCGAAGAACCTGCAGGACTATGCAATGACCTGCATCCCGAAGTCGAGCTCGAGGATCCACGCAAAACAGCTGACCAAGCGCACCAAGGTGTTCGTGCCCTGGAGCGACAGCTACATGCTTGGAAAGCCCGGCGACTTCCTGGCCGCCAGGAAAGAAAACCCCAAGGACATTTACATCATCGCCAAGGATATTATGGAAATAAGCTATAAAATGGTCTAGCAACGAAGCAATTTGTGGGATCAAGACGAGGATTCAGAGGAACAGCACATGAGCGAGAAGAATCAAGAAGAGATCACGCAGGCAGCAGTGCCGGCGGAAGTGATTGAAAAAACGAAGGAAGAAAAGCCAATTGCACGTCATGAGCATGGAAAGCATGCGCCGAGGGAATACGTCGCCTTCATCAGCTATCGTCACACGGAGCTGGACAAGAAGGTTGCAAAGAAGATCCACTACATGGTGGAGCATTATATCATCCCGAAGGAACTGCGCAAGGACGGCAATAAAAAGCTTGGTAAGGTGTTCCGCGACGAGGAGGAGCTTCCCGTATCGAGCAACCTCACGCAGAGCATTGAGACGGCGCTGGATCACAGTAAGTTCTTGATCGTGATCTGCACGCCAAACCTCCCGAAGTCCATCTGGTGCCAGCGTGAGATCGCATATTTCATGGAAAAGCATGGCAGGGATCACGTGGTGGGCATCCTTGTGGATGGCACGCCGGATGAGGCGTTCCCGCAGCTTCTGACGCAGCACGTGGAGCTGGATGAGGAAGGAAATGAGAATGTTCGCGAGGTGGAGCCGCTGGCCGCAAACCTGACGGACGTCAACCACAGATACAAAGAGAGCAGGCTTCGCAAGGAGGCAGTGCGTCTTTACGCAGCGCTCCTCGGATGCCCGTTTGATTCATTGTGGCAGCGTGAGAAGCGTCAGAAGATGCGTAAGCTCGTTGCGCTCATGGCCCTTGTCATGACCATCGCGCTTGCTTTCTGTGCGTCCATCTACCGCAAAAACCTTGAGATCATTGCGCGAAATGAGCAGATCGAAGAGCAGAACGTCCAGATCCAAAGCCAGAACGAGGAGATCAAGGAACAATATGATGAAATCCAGGACAAGAATGCCGACCTAAAGCGCAGTGAGGCGCAGGCGTTGGTCACTGGCGGAGAACTCCTCTTCGAAAACGGAAATGTTAGGGACGCAATCCAAAATGCTCGCCTTGCCGTTGCTTCGAAGGAAGGTCGCGAGGTTGTTGGAGCTGAGGCGGAATTCCTTTTGTATCGCGCGCTGGGCTCCGGACGACGCGAAAACTATATTCGCACCGTTGGCGTGATCGAGCAGGAGGAAGACGTGGAATGCATGGTCCTTTCGGACGACGGCTCTCGCCTTTACACGCTTGGAAATCGCGGTTTCGTGAGGTGTTTTTCCACGGAAACCGATGAGCTTATCTGGTTTGGAGATTCGCTTGATCGGGATTTTTATTACGACATGACAATCATGCACAGACTAAAGGTTCTTACGGACCAAGGCTTGCTTCTGATATGCCGCGAATCCCGCATTACGGCCCTGTCTCTTGAAGATGGCAGTCTTGTCTGGACATTTTTGAAGTCTGATAGCGGCTCCCCGGATTTCGCTTGTCTTTCCGAGGATCAAAAAAAGCTTGTGCTCTTGATGCGAAAAGGAGATTATTTCAATCCGAACAACATTTTTTGCATTTTGGACACGGCAACCGGTGAGGTAACAAAACAGATCGAGCTTCCTGAAGAACTCCAGGATAGGGATCTGATCGGTTATGGCGATATGGTGGGTACGTTTTCGGCGGACGGACAGTATTTCGTTGGCATGATCTACAAGGGCAGATACAGTGTGAACAAATTCACGGGACATCTTTTCCTCGTGAATCTGGAAACGGATGAGTTCAAGATCATCTCGGAATATGATTACGCAGATGAGACGGATAATCCTTTCACGATCGGCATGCTCTGTCACGAAGAGGACCAGTCCGTGGTCCTTGTGCATTATCGACCGGATCTTAATAGCATCAGCTCTGAGAAGATATATTTCACGGGGAAGAGGGAGGAGCCTTCGGTTGTTGCAATCTCGCTTCCGGATCGCGGTAAGATAGAAATACCGTACGCAACGACATTTGTTCCGGGAACTGAGGAAAACAATGCATTTTTAGCCTCCTGCCAGAACATGACACTGATATGCCGTATGGATAACGGACTCATTGTCGCTTCCGATCAGTCTTCTGCGGAGAACATCCTTGAGCGGAGTTGGATCTGTCCTGCAGAGTATTCACGCTCCGATCTTTCCGGGGACGGACATCACTATTCATGGTTTGGTTTCTCCGGATATTGCATCACGCCTTTTTCGGAAAAGAGGCACATAGCCATTTTGGACATCACGAAGGACTATGCAACGAGCAAGGGTGGATATGGTTACAACATGGATGACAACCTCGTGGAGGTCATAGTGTCAGATGACAATTACCGTCGCATCTATGTGCAAAAGTGCGCCAAGGATCCTGACGTGGTGACGCCAGAGTGGGCAAGTGGGTTAGATGCAACGTTAAATAGTAATATGATCATGAAAAAGCTTGACGATCATACGCTTGTTGTCGCGAAGCATATGGACGAATTCGCAAGGATATACTTTGTGGACGTGAACGAGGATAAGATTGTTAATCAAGCGGATGCTTATTATGATTCGCTTGCCAGTTATTCTTCCTTCTACCAGATGGAGAAAGCGTATTTCTTTCCTGATCAAAAGCACTTCGTCTTTGAATTTGCAGGCAGACTTTATGAGTACGACATGGATGCGAAGGCAGGCAACATTGTTTTTGAAAATGAGGGTAGCATTTTGATCCAGGCCGACGCTGTTTCACTCCCGGATGGCAGGGTGCTCCAGGCAGCAGTCGCCTATCCGAAGGACGCAGAATTTGGGCAAGGCGGCGGAAGGCTTCTTTGGAGGATCGATGGTGATGAGACAAAGGATCTTCTTTGCGAAGAAGGCGAGATATGGGGCGGCATCTTGGGCGTTTATGGAAGAGATCTTCTCGCGTGCGGCGCAAATGGCTTCCTGATCGTCAGCTCCTGCAAAGGTGAGGAGGAGTACAGGAGTGAGTTTGTGGCGGTGAACTCTGCAAATGGCGCCAGATATACTCTCGCCGACATGCGCCCCGAGGGTCAAGAAGAGGGAAAAGTGATCGTCGGGAAAAAGAAGCCTGTGTTTGCGGTTTACGATGAGGATGGAATGCTTCGAGTATATGACATCCTGACGCAGTCTCTTAAGCACGAGATTGAGCTTCCCCTGGGGCAGGTGATCAAAGACGTGACCTTTGGCATGGAAGACGACGTGATCGCTGTCTATACCCTGGACGGAAGATTGTTTGTCTATGACGTGACTACGGGGAACGAGGTTTTCTCTTGCGAGATGGGCGAGCCGGACAGCGATTATATTGAGCCGCACCTTACCTGCTTTGATGATCCGGAGCGGGGTCGCCTTCTCTTTACGGCGAGCGGGAATGACGGTGTTGGCGTCGAAACGAAAACCTGGAAACAAGTTATGATCCTTTATGATGAGGTGGATGTTTATTTCCCCGAACGCAATGAATCATACAAGCTAAACCGAGATGACACGTTGGCAGTCGATTCCACCGAAGTGATCCTAAAACACGTGCCTCTGACCCTTGACGAATTGATAAAAAAGCCCTATTAAGACGTTAAATATGCCACAAAGGCGGGAGAAATGATAGACATTTCCCTCGCCTTTGTTTATTTTAGCCATTTTTTGGTTAGAATTCACAGTTTTTAGTGGATTTGTAAATGGTTTTATGATACGATATAACAGGATATTTGTTAATTTCTAATGATCAGTTTTATGGAGGTCATGATGATGAGAGATACATTCAAAAGATGGCACGTGCTCAGAGGAGTGATGAACGTTTTACTGCTTGTATTGGCAGTGACGCTTGTTACGTCGGTGGCTTTTGCCGCAAAAAAGAGAGCGACAAAATTCGTGTTGGCGAAAACGGAAGGAACCGTGTCCGTGGTCGACAGCGCAAAGGAGGAACGTGAGATCCTGACGGGCATGCAGCTCCACAACGGTGATCACCAGGTCACGAAGGCGGAAAGCTATGCCTGGGTCACGCTGGATGAGAGCAAGGCCATCAAGCTGGATGAAAATACCGAGACCTATCTCAAGAAGAGATGGGGCAAGCTGGAGGTGTTCACGGTAACCGGACAGATCTGGTTCAACGTAACGGTTCCGGTTGCGAAGGAGGAAGCATATAACATCCGAACCTCTACTATGGTCACCGGTATCCGCGGTACCTGTGGCTGGGTGGGCGTAAGTGATGACTGGAAGAGCACCGTTTATTTGCTTACCGGTGAACTGGAGTGTCTGGTGGTCAACCCCTTAGACGGCGGCTCCGAGACCATCACGTTAAAGCCGGGCGAATATGCTGAATTCTATGTTTTCCCGAAGTCTGAGATCGACGGGGAAGAGGCTTCCTGCGGCGTGACGAAGAAGACCTTCACCAAGGAGGACATCCCCGGATTCATCCTTGAGGAGATCCTTGGAGACACCGAGCTGATCAATAAGATCTACAAGGAGTCCGGCATCGACCTTCGTGACCTTACGCAGGAATATGTAACGCAGCGAAAGAAGCAGGATCAGGAACGGCATGCGAAGGAGATCAAGGAGATCAAGGAGAAGGCCTCCGATGAGATCAACTTCGTGGAAAAAGAGCCCGTTTGGAAGCCTGAAAATGGTGAGACCGCTTCCGCAGTGGCTTACATGATCATGCCTCAGACGGCAAAGACCGTTCAGGAGTACTTAGACACTGAGAAATATAAAAAAGTCGTTCTTCTTCCCGGCGAGGGCACGGAGGAGGACAACACCCTGAAGGTGGACATTCCGTTCGACACGCCCAAGGGAAAGATCCTTGAGACGCAGCCCGGAGTGCAGGTGGACGTGGAGAAGGGCAATAGCTTTACCGTGGACGGAACCGCGAACCTTTACGCAAAGCTGACCAACAACGGCACCGTGACGGTCAACAGCGCGAACACCCTGAACATGCATGACCTTTTGATCAACCACGGCACGCTGGAGGTTACCGCAACCGGACGTCTTGTGCTGCTCAAGGGCATGACCACCGACGGAACGTTCATCAACTCCGGTATCGTGGAGGATGCCACGGATTCCGCAGGCAGTGAGATGATCCTCGCAAACGGCGGTGTCGTGAAGATGGTCGCCGGTATGATCAGTTCTGATCGTTTTGACACCATCATCCGCGTTGCAAGCGGCGCGAAGGTGAACTTCCAGTTCGCAGGCGGCTCCATCGCAAACGAGAAGGCTGACGGTGCCTCCATCAAGGCAGACGAAGGCGACTTCAAGGTGACGCAGCTTGGCACGGACGTGCTCGGCATTTCCGACACGCTTCTCGGTAAGGGCGTTGACATGGAGAAATATGACGCCGCTTCCGTATTCCGCAAGGATGAAAGGTATCACCTGATCGAGCTGAGCAAGGTCGAGAGTTACCCCGTTGTCGTTGGCGAAGGCATTGAGCATGGTACCATCGTTGCACCGACCCGCGTTGAGGTTGGCGCAAAGGTAACCCTTAAGGCAATCCCGGATGCAGGCTATCAGCTTGGATCCCTCACCGTAAATTCTTATAACGTACAGAGCAAGAGGGTTGGCGGCGCCATCTCCCTTGCTGCAGATCAGAGCTTTATCATGCCTGCCAATGACGTGATCATCGGCGGAAGATTTGATGAGATCGCGCAGGCAACAGCAACAAAATATCAGATCAGCATCGCCAACATGGATGGCGGCAGCGTGAGCGCAAGCGTTTCGGAAGCAGAAGCAGGCACCACCGTGAAGCTCACCGTTCTTGTTGAGGGTGGTCATGAGCTTGAGAGCCTGACCGTGCTGGATGCTGACGGAAAAGCCGTAGGCGTTGCCGCAAGTGGCAATGGCTATGAATTTACCATGCCCGAAAAGAACGTGACCGTGAATGCAACCTTCCGTACCGTTGACGTGAATGTTGTATTCTACGATGACGATGAGAGGACCGTGCTGAACCAGCAGACCATCGGTTATGGCGAGGTTCCGAAATATAAAGGCGAAAAGCCCGAAAAGAAGGCAGACGAGAAGTACACTTACCTCTTCGCAGGCTGGAAGAACGGAAACAAGACCTATGCAGAAGGCGACAAGCTGCCTGAAGCAAAGGGCGACATGAAGTTTGTTGCAGTTTATGCAAAGAAAGACCAGGAAGGCACATACGTGGCGCCGACCACCTATACCGTGACCTGGAGAAACTATGAAGGTACCGTGCTTGAAAAGGATGACAATCTCTCAAGCGGTGCGCGCCCGAAGTATGACGGCGCGGCTCCTACAAGAGATGCAACCGTACAGTACACTTACGTGTTCAGCGGCTGGAGCGACGGTGAGAACACCTATGTTGACTTAGCGTCCATGCCTGCAGTGACTAAGGACGTTACCTACCAGGCAGTATTCACGGGACAGCTCAACAGGTACACGATCACTTGGAAGAATGAGGATGGCGATACGCTCGCAACCAGCGAGAACGTGCCTTACGGCGATATGCCCGTATATGAAGGCGAAGAGCCCGAAAAGGACGGCGACGCGCAGTACAGCTACAAGTTCTCCTCTTGGAGCCCTGCAGTCGTTACCGTGACTGGTAATGCAACCTATGTTGCAACCTTTACTCAGATTACAAATACTTACACGATCCGATTCCTCAATGAGGACGGTAGCGTGCATGAGACCTTGGAGAACGTTCCCTACGGTACCACGCCTGCTTACACGGAGGCACCCAAAAAGGCCGGCGATGCGCAGTATTCCTATATCTTCTCTGGCTGGACTCCTGACGTTGTTCCCGTGACGGGCGATGCGGATTATACTGCACTGTTCACGTCGAACGTCAATTCCTACAAAGTGACTTGGCTCAACGACGAAGGAAACGTGCTCCGCGTGGACAATGCCGTGGAATATGGCACCGCGCCTTCCTACGGCGCCTTCCCGACCAAGGCACCCACGCAGGAATTCTCCTACAGCTTCGGCGGCTGGACCGTTGGCGGAGTGGATTACGCGGCGGGCTCTGCACTTCCCGGCGTGACCGGCGACGTGACTGCGACGGCATACTTCAATCCGATCAAGAATAAGTACAACGTGACGTTCCTGAACGATGACGGAAGCGTTTGGAAAGCTCAGATGGCTTATGATTACGGCACGACTGCATCGACCTATGCACCTGCGGATGCAACCAAGGCTCCCGATGCACAGTACACCTACACGTTCTCCGGTTGGACCTCCGACGGCGGCAACACCAAGCTGACGGCAGCACAGCTTCCTGCCATTGAGGCAGACATTGTTTACACCGCAACCTACACGAACACGATCAATAATTACTCCGTGGTATTCAACAACGAGGACGGCACTCTGATCAAGGATGCTGGCCAAGTGCCTTATGGCACCGATGGCAATTCCATCGCGCCCGCGGCTCCTACGAAGGTAGATGACCAGAACAACCATTATGTATTTGTTGGTTGGAATGACGGCACGACAACATACTCCGCTGGAAACCTTCCTACCGTAAAGGGCACCACGGTCTACAAGGCAACCTTCTCCGCAACGGAGATCATACACCCTGGCGACGTAAGCCTTGACAAGGGAACCATCGATCTGATCCTTGTGGACGGCAGCGCAGCTCCGACCGCAAGCCTTCTGGCAACTATTACGCCTTCAACCGCAGAGAATCAGGCAGTGACATGGGAGAGCGACAATGAAAGCGCTGCAACCGTTGTTGGCAACGGCAAGACCGCAACCGTAACGGCAGTGGCAAACGGCACCGCACACATTACCGTGAAGACGGCAGACGGCGGCTTGACCGCAAGCTGTACCGTAACCGTGACGACGGCTGTTTCCGGCGTGACGCTTGACAAGCCGACCGCAAACGTGATCCTCGGAACGACTGAGACCCTCAAGGCGACCATAACGCCTTCTACCGCAAGCAACCAGAGACTGACCTGGAAGAGCGGCAATGACAATATCGTGACCGTGGCAGCCGGCACTGAGGCTGGTACCGCAATCCTGACGCCGGTGAGCGCAGGCACCACGACCATTACCGTAGAGACGGCAGACGGCGGAAAGACCGCAACCTGCGACGTGACCGTTTCCGGTTACACCGTTCTCTTCCTGAACGAAGGCGGCGCACAGCTTGACCGCCAGACGAACGTTGCTCTGAGCGCAACGCCGACCTACAAGGGCGCGGCAGAGCCTACCATGGCGGCAACGCAGCAGTATACTTACGCCTTCGCAGGCTGGAAGTATAACGGAACGGAGTATGCGAAGGGCACCGCACTTCCTGAAGTGACTGGCGACATGACCTTCACGGCATATTATACGTCTAAGGTTAATAAGTACACGGCAACCTTTGTGGATTATGATGGTAAGACGATCGCCTCTGTGACATACGATTACGATACGCCTGCTTCAACCTACGCACCGGCGGATCCCTCGAGGGGCGGAAATGCGCAGTATTCCTATGCCTTCACGGGTTGGAAGACGGCTGGCGGCACTGCGATCGCTAAGGCAGACCTGCCTAACCTGACGGACAACGTAACCTATACGGCAGAATATACCACAACCACAAATAGCTATAACGTAACCTTCCAGAACGATGACGGATCCGTTCTGAAGGCGGCGACCGCATACTCTTATGGCACGACCGGAAGCGATATCGTACAGCCGACGGATACGCCGAAGAAGGCTACCGACACGACCTACTATTACACGTTTGAAGGCTGGAACCTTGGCACTACGGAATATGGCACCGATGATCTTCCGGAAGTGAATGGGGCCATGGTCTTCGTTGCAAGATACACCGGAACTCCGATTACCCACGTAAGTCAGATCACTCTGGACAAAGACCCGATTAATCTTGTGATCGGCGGTAACGCGACGGACACTTTGACGGCTATGCTGAATCCGGAAATAGCGCAAATGCGCGAGGTGGAGTGGACGAGCGGAGACGAAAGCATTGCTACTCTTACTGAGAATGAGGATGGCTCCGTGACCGTTACGGGTGTTGGAAACGGTACCACGACCATCACCGCAAAGGCAGTGGACTACGAATACAATAACGTACCTTCCGCAACCTGCACAGTGAACGTAACGACGGCAGTGACCGGTGTCAGCCTGGATAAGCATGACATCACCCTGATCCTTGGCTCCGAGCAGTCTGAAGAAGTGACGGCAACCGTTCTTCCTGAGGGCAAGGCGAGTGATACCTACGTAACCTGGACCAGCACCGACGCAAATGTTGCCATGCTCACCACCTTCCAGACTTCGAGTCTTTCCATGCCTATTAAGCCCGGCATCGTGGGTGAGGCAGACGTGACCGTTAAGACAAGGGATGGCGAATTCACGGATACCGTCCACGTAACCGTAAAGGGCTTCACCGTAACCTTCGTGGACGATGATGATGCCAATAATGCACAGCTTTACCAGGAGGAAAACGTTGCCTTTGGCAACACTGTTGTATATGGTGGCTCCACCGAGCCTTCAAAGGCATCTTCCATTTCACAGGATTTCACCTTCACGGGCTGGAACGATGGTACGGATTTCTATGCGAAGGATGATCAGCTGCCTGATATCGAGGATGATACGACCTTTAAGGCGGTTTATGAGGCATCTCCCAGAAAGTATAACGTAAGCTGGGTAGACGGCAATGGCGACACGATTTACGGCGAGCAGGTACCTTATGGAACGTCGCCTGCTTATAACCAGGCGCAATATGGCGAGCCCGGCATTGTAACAAGTCCTGAGTTTGAATATACCTTCAGCGGCTGGAAGAATGGTACGCAAAGCTATGACAAGGATGCGACGCTTCCTGCGATCAATGGCAGCGACGTGACCTATGCCGCAAGCTTCACAAGCACCAAGAAGAAGTATACGATTTCCTTCTTCGCGGGAAATGCTTCGAACATGCCGCTCCATACGATGGACGTTGCTTATGGCGACGTGCCCGTATATGATGGACCTACTCCCACCAGGACGGATGCGAACGGACAGTATGTTTATACCTTCGCAGAAAAGTGGACGAAGAAGGGCGCCGCGACTGCAACGGAATACACAACGCTTCCTGCAGTGGACGAAGCAGCAGCATATGTTGCCGTTTACAATAGAGAAACCGCGAAATATGACGTAACCTTCGTGGACGAGGACGGCATAACGGTTCTGCAGGCAGCGCAGAAGGTTGAATACGGCTCGAGGCCGACCTATTCCGGATCGACGCCTGAAAAGACGCAGACGGATCAGTATGAGTATATTCATACCGGCTGGAACGTGGACGGCGACCAGACGAATTACACCAATGAGGCAATGCCTACGATCACGAAGGAGACTACGCTCAAGGCTCGTTATAGGGCAATTCCTCGTACCTACACGATCACCTTTGATCTGAATGCAGGCACTGACACGACTGCAACGATCACCGGAACGTATGCGGAAGAATATACCTTTGGCACCGGCGCAACCCTGCCGACTGCGACCAACGTGAAGCGTGATCATTACGCATTCGCAGGTTGGTTTACTTCAGCTACGCCTGATGACGGCGCAACCGCCATCACGACAGTTGATACGACCACGACGGGCAATCAGAAATTCTACGCAAAATGGATTTATGACACTGGCAGCGTTTACTACTCCTACACGGAGGAAGGCACCGACGACGTTGTCCTGACCTTCTATGCCTTTGACGGCACCGGCCGCACCGCGTGTGTGGACGGCGTAATGAGCAGCGAGAATTATATTGATACCGTAACGAACCACAGCATCAACGACGTTACCAAGCTGGTCATCGCGGAGGCCATTTATCCGAACGAAATGACGAGTGCCTTTATGGGCGCCGTAGAGATCGAGTCCATCGAAGGTCTTAACCTGATCCATACGGAGAAAGTTACCGACATGGGTGCTATGTTTGCAGGCTGTGACAATCTTAAGTCGCTTGACCTTACGAGCTTTAACACTGCAAACGTGACCAACATGAACGATATGTTTGCAGGCTGCATAAGGCTTGAAACGCTTGACCTTACGAAGTTTAATACCGCAAACGTGACGCTGATGGCGAACATGTTCAAGGGTTGTAAAGAGCTTACGACAATCTATGCATCGGATGACTTTGACGTAACGAACGTATCGGATGACGTGGATGAAACCACGGGTGAAGGCAACATGTTCGACGGTTGCTCCGTACTTGAGGGCGGCAACGGAACGAAGGCATATGCCTTCGAGGCACCCAATGTTCTGAACAAGACCTATGCACGCATCGACGGCAAGAACAATCTGCCTGGTTACTTTACGGACAAGAATGCAACGGCGAAGGCACTTTATTACACGATTGAGCAATCTGGCAATGACGTCATCATGAGTCTCTTTGCTACGAATGCTGATGGCCGCATGGTGATTTCCAAAGCTGCGCTTGATTCGGAAAAGTATGTTTCTTCCGACGGATCATTAGACTATAGAGACATTACCAAGATAGAGATCGTGGACGAAATCTATCCTACCAACATGGCCCACGCGTTCTACAGCATGGGAGAGCTTGAATCCATCGAAAACATTGGTAATCTCCATACGGAGAACGTAACCGACATGAACAGTGCGTTTTTCGAATGTGGCATTGAAGGAACGCTTGATCTTAGCAACTTCGATACGAGCAATGTCGTTTCCATGTATGACATGTTCAGAGATGCCCAAAAACTGACTTCCATTAAGATGGATGATAGTTTTAACACCTCGAAGGTGGAGAGCTTCGAGGAGATGTTCTATGGTTGCTCTGGCCTGACCAGACTTGACGTTTCCATGTTTAATACGTCAAATGCCACAAACTTCTCCGGAATGTTCCAGGGTTGCGAAAGCCTTACGACGCTTAACCTGAGCAACTTCAATACGCAGTATGCGACAGACATGTCCAAGATGTTCTGCAGAGACTCTGGCCTTACGACGCTTAACCTGAGCAACTTCAATACGCAGTATGTGGAAGACATGAGCTTTATGTTCAGCAGCGCTTCCGGCCTGAGATCGCTAAATCTTTCGAACTTTGACACGATGTCCGTAACCGATATGAGTCATATGTTCAGTGACTGTAGCTCACTGACATCCATCACATTCGGTCAGAATTTTAGCACTGCAAACGTAACAGACATGGAGAGGATGTTTGGCTATTGCGAAAAACTGGCCAGCATCGACCTTTCCGGATTTGATACGTCAAGTGTGAAAAACTTCATTGGAATGTTCGAGAGTTGCACCAGCCTTACGTCACTTGACGTCACTGGCTTTGACACCACGGCTGCGATCGAGATGGAGAGAATGTTTAGGAACTGCTCCGGTCTTACGAGCATTGACCTAAGCCAACTTAATACCGCGAACGTAACCAACATGAAGCAGATGTTTGATGACTGCTCCGGCTTTACCAGTATTGACGTGTCGAGCTTTGATACGACAAACGTTAGAAAAATGCGTGACATGTTCAATAATTGTACGAACCTTACGACCATTGACGTGAGCAACTTTAAGACTGCAAACGTGACTGACATGTATGGAATGTTCGCGTCCGACAGTGCAGATTACAAGCTGACGACCATCTACGTATCGACCGACTTTGTGACAAGTGCTGTTACGAATGGCGATTACATGTTCTATAACCGTCGCGCGATCTGCGGCGGCCAAGACACGACTTACGATACGGAGCATGTGGATACCGAATATGCACGCATTGACGGAGCCAATGGTGAGCCTGGTTACTTTACGGACAAGAACCAGACCTTGGGCGCAACTGGCCTTTACTACACGTTGAAGGCGGAAGGCTCTGAAGACGCGGTACTTCGTCTCTATGGCCATGCAAATGGCACGATCAGAACGGAGATTACGAGTAAAGCTCTGGACAGCTCCGAATATATGAACACTAGTCTCAACATGTACGCAGATAGAATCACGAAGGTCATTGTCATGGAAGACATTTACCCGATCTCAATGGAGAATGCCTTCAGTGGCTGCTCCAGTCTCAAGTCGATCGAGAACGCAGACCGTATCCATACGGAAAACGTGACCTCCATGGCAAGTGCTTTTGAAGGATGTTCCGTGCTCACGACTCTTGATCTGACAAGCTTTGACACCTCGAACGTAACAGAGATGGCAAACATGTTTGCAAGGGATGCAAAGCTGACCACGATCTATGTTTCTGACACCTTTGACGTAACGGGCGTGACTGATGACATGAATGCCGCAACTGGCGAAGGCAACATGTTCACCGGATGCGTATCGCTGGTGGGCGGCCTTGGCACGAGAGTTTCCCTGGGCAGCAGCGAATACAATCCTCTGGATAAGACCTACGCATGGCCTGACGGTAAGAACGACAAGCCTGGTTACTTCACCAGCAGAGACATTGTGGACACATCCGAGCTCTACTACGATTACAATAGTCTGACCGGTACGCTGACCTTCTACAAGACGGCTGAAGAAGGCAGACGGCGCGTTGCAGGCGGTAAGATGAATTCCAACATTTACGTGAATTCCTACGGAACTTCGATTACTCCATATTCTATTAAAAAGATCGTATTTGAGGATGACGTTTATCCGACGGACATGAACCGTGCCTTCAAGGAAATGACGGGCCTGACGGCTTTTGAGAATCTTGAAAACCTCCATACGGATCACGTAAAGTCCATGGACAGTGCATTCTATGCCATCGGCGTGGCGGGAGAGCTGGATCTGAGCGGCCTTAACCTCTCGAACGTGACCAGCATGGCTCACATGTTCTATAACAGCGGCAAGCTTACGAGCATTAAGATAGGCGGCGCTTCGAACAATCTGACAAACATGTTTGAAATGTTCAGATACTGCGCGAAGCTTGAGACGGTGACCTTTACGAATTTCAACACGTCAAAAGTGACGAACATGAGCAATCTGTTTGATAGTTGTTACGCACTGACCTCGCCTTCCTTGGCTGGACTTGACACTTCAAGCGTGACCGACATGAGCAGAATGTACTTTGAATGTAGGAAGCTGACGAGCTTTGACGTGACGGGAACAAGCTTTAGCACGGCAAGCGTTACCACGTTCACGGATATGTTCAGAGGCTCCGGAATTACTTCCGTGAACACGAGTCTCTTTAACACCGCAAGTGCTACGGATCTAAGCTATATGTTTGCTGACTGCGAAGGACTTACCAGCCTTGATCTTTCAGGCTTTGACACTACAAATGCCAACACCATCAGTGGCATGTTCATGGATGCAACCAATCTTGCGTCCGTGGATCTTTCCAGCTTTAACACTTCGAACGTGACTGAAATGCGCTCCATGTTCAAGGGATGCACAAGTTTGACCAAGCTTGACCTTAGCAGTTTTGATACGGGAAACGTGACCGACATGAGCCTCATGTTTGGCGTGGATCAGGCCGATTACAAGTTGACGACGATCCTCGCATCTGCTTCCTTTGTGGCGAAAACTGGTATCCAAGATAGCGGCATGTTTACCAATCGCCTTGGTCTCGTCGGCGGACAGGGCACGACGAACGATGGTACGTATGCGGCATCCACTTCGACCTATGCAAAGATTGATGGCACGGGCGGAGCGCCTGGTTACTTTACGGATCCTTCGGATACGCCTACGGCTGGCCTGTACTACAATATGGTTGCCAACAGCAATGACGTGATCCTTCGTCTCTATAGTGAGAGCGGCGGCGGACGTACGCCGCTGCCTAACGGTGAACTGAATAGCGACCAGTATCAGCTGAATGCCACTGTGGCAACCTATGACAAGGCTAACATCACCAAGGTCATGATCATGGATAACATCAGTCCGGCTAGTGTTGAGCATGCATTTGACGGTTGTACGTCCTTAAAAGAAATCACGGATATTGACAAGTTGCATATCGACAACTTAACCGAAGCGAGTCTTGCATACATGTTTAATGGATGCTCTGCTCTTACCGAGCTTGACCTTACAAGCTTTAACACTGCGGCGTTCACCGACATGACCAGTCTCTTCGCAGGTTGCTCGAAGCTCGAGACGATCTATGTCTCCGATGACTTTGTTACGACGAGCGTTACGGCAGACGCCGACATGTTTGATGGTTGTACGAGCCTTGTTGGCGGCTACGGCACCAGACCTTACTACGATGCATCAAATCCCGCATACGATACACTCGATAAGACCTACGCTCGCATTGACAGCAGCACTGCTCAGGGCTTCTTCACCAAGAAGGGCGACGTGGCGGCATCGATCTACTACGGCTTTACTGAAGCTGGCACGGGAGAGTATGTGCTCACGCTCTATGCAGATCCAATCAAGGGCGTGACGGAAGAACTTCCGAAGGGCAGCATTCGAAGCGATGCATTTGCAAATCGTGTTGTTTCCCAAGACCAGATCGTGAAGGTCGTGATCGCAGATAACATCTATCCTACGAACATGGCATGTGCCTTCATGGGTCTTGAAAATGTCGAGAGCTTCGAGGGCATGGACAAGCTCCATACGGAGAACGTTCGTGACATGACGGGTGCCTTTGCGGAGTGTTCGTCGCTCATGGAGATCGATCTTTCCAATTTCGATACGTCAAAGGTCTTGAACATGAAAGGAATGTTCTACGATTGCACTAGCATGGCGACGCTGAACGTGGGTAGCTTTAACACGGCGAACGTAACGAACATGGAAAACATGTTCTCTATGTCCAGTAACGGCTTGCTCGGCACCATCTATGCATCTACCAGCTTCGTGACGACGGGCTTGCCTAATGCCATGACCATGTTTGGAAACACGCCACTCCTTTGCGGCGAAAACAGAACCTATTTTAACGATGCCAACATAAGTTCTACATATGCAAGGATTGACAGCGAGGGCACGCCTGGATATTTCAGCGACGCAACGATGCTTGCCACGACGGGCGTTTACTACACGCTTCTTGATGATGATCGTGGCGATTACGCGCTGCAGCTCTTTGCACATCCCGGCGGTGGAAGAATGCCGCTTCTTAATGATGCACTGAACAGTGATTATTACCTGCCGACGAAGGATACTAGCATTTCCACCGCACCTAAGGATTCGATCGTTTTAGTTATCGTCAACGATGACATTTATCCGAAGAACATGGAAAGTGCGTTTGACGGCGTTCGTGATGGTAACAGCGAACCCTTGATGTTTATGAACATTGACAAGATTCATACGGAAAACGTAACGAGTATGAAGAGAGCCTTTGCGGAATGCTTTGTTTCCAGGGGCAATACAAATGAGCTTGACCTCTCCTCCTTTGACACGTCAAAGGTAACGGACATGTCAGAAATGTTCGCTGGTAACACTGAGCTGGAAAAGGTTAACCTGACTGGGTTTGACACAAGCAAAGTGACCGCGATGGCAAACATGTTTGACGGATGTAGTAGTCTCGAAACAATCTACGTAAGCGATACCTTTACCGTGGCGAACCTTACGGACGGCGGAACGGACATGTTCTCTGGTTGTAACAAGCTTGTTGGTCAGGCAGGCACTTGCACGATCTACCCTGACGGCACGGCGAGCGCATATCCTTTGGATAAGAGAAGCGCCATCATTGACGGCACGGGCACTGCACCTACACCTGGATTCTTTACGGATGGAGTGAATGGAGATACGTCTTCAATCTATTATTCCATAACCACGGAAGACATGTGTGTACTGCTCCTTTATGCAACGCCTGGCACTGGCAGAACGAAGCTTGAGAATGGCGTGATCAACTACAAGAACTTTGCGTTCCCTAGCGGCAAAACCAATACTGACATACAGAGGATCAGCATAGAAGAGGACATTTACCCGAGGAACATGGTATTTGCATTCAACGGCATGAATCCTCAAAACGGCGATTTCTATGGGCTTGACAAGCTCCATACGGAGAACGTCATGGACATGACGAATGCCTTTAGCGGCTTTACCTTACTCAGTGAACTCGACCTGAGTGGCTTTAACACGGCGAACGTGCGTAGAATGGCAGGCATGTTTAAGAATAGTACGGGCCTGAACACGATCTATGCATCGACTGGCTTTGTGACGACCAACGTGACGGATTCCACCGACATGTTTGCAGGATGTACCAATTTGTCTGGCCCGAACACGGCTTATGATGCTTCTAACGTGGATGCAACATATGCTTGCGCTGACGGCATAAACGGCGCTGGTTACTTTACCGCAAAGATTACCGGTACCTTGACTGTAACGGGTATCCGTCAGGTAGGACAGACGCTGACGGCTAATTTTGAAAGCACGGACGTCATAACGAATGCCGGGACGCTTACCATTACATGGCATTATTGGTCAACGGATCGAGGCACTGGATCGACCTACGTTTTGACTGACGATGATCGTTCTAATGATCTTTACTGCACCGTGACAACGGATAATACGGTTGATAAGATTGATGTAGTGATCAGCAAGCAAGACATCATGCCGAAATCCAGTGATGACGGAGATGTTGTTATTGGCGTTGACACCCCTGACGGCATTCCTGTTGCGAATTATATCAGGTCGTTGCTCTACCACGATGAAATTGACGTCGTGACCTTGAAGCCTAATGAGGATGATCCGAGTCTGAACACAGTGACCATAGACGATACGATGACAATCCCGTCTGGCAAGACCTTGATCGTATGGCCTGGCGTGACGCTTATCATTGGCGACGGTGTGTCGGATGAGACGAAGGCAGCCATCGTGAACGTCAGCGACCATTCAATCCACAACTTTGGTACCATCGTGGTATCCTCGAACGGTATGTTGGTCAACGGTGACGAAGAGAATCCTGGTCGTATCGTGAACTATGAGGGTGGTAAGATCCTGATCGAGGGTACTTTTGAGAACGTGAATGGTACCATTGAAAACGCCGGTGAGATCACTAACATTGGCCAAGTACAGAACAAGGAAAACGGCTTGCTCAAGGGTGGGCTGGAAAATGCCTACGGCGGAGTGGTGGAGAATGACGGAACGATCCAGACGCCGGACGGCGAGCAGGCAGTGACGGAAGGTTTTGGAGCCTACATTGGAAATCCGGAAGTGATCGGAGACGTGGAGGAAGAAAATGATGTTCAAGAAGATCGTACCGAAACTGAAGAACCTGGCACTGGCAGTGGTACTTTGGAAGGACAAGAAGCGGGAGAAGAAGGGGCATCGCAGGTAGAGCCGCCGCACTTCACCGAAGTTAAGGTTGGCCCTTCCGATGAGGAATATGCGAAAGTGAAGAAGGATGCTGACGACGAGCAGAGCTCTGAAGCTGCAGACGACGCGGACAAGCAGGGCGCTGAAGATGCAAGTACTGACAAGGCGCAGGACGCTACGGATGCTGACGAAGCTGACAAGGCTGATGGTACAGAAGCTGGCGATGACAAGGCACAGAGCCTTGAAGAAGCTGGCGATGCTGATAAGGCAACGGACGGAGCGGTTGCAGGCGATGACGCTGATGCAGCAGGCAATGAGGATTCAGAGGAAAGCGGCGATTCCAAGGATGGCGATCTTCCCACGGAGGACGCCAAAAAGCCTGAGGACTTAGACCTGCCCAAGCAGGACGCATTAAAGCCCGAGGATGCATTAAAGCCGGATGATCTGGCTGATCTGGATGGCGAGCCGCAAGGCGATGCGGACGAGACCGGAAGCACGGACGAGACGAGCGCGGCGGAAGAACCCGCAGACGAAGCAGCAGCGGTAGCAGCAGATGACGAGAACGCATAACCCAGGAGGAGAAGAAAATGAGCGAATCAAATAACGCAGAAACAAGAATTGAAGACTGGGTGGCGAAGGAAGGTAAGGCCAAGAGAAGAAAGAAATGGCTTTGGATATTGCTTTTGATCGCGGCAGTGGTCCTGATCGTTGCAATCGTTATCCTGATCTGGAACATCGTAAAGAAAAACAAGAAATTTGAGCCCTTAAAGGACATCACCTATCTTAGCGGCCTCGACGTCATGTGCGGGCCCAACGGCATTGCACCTATGGAGGACGGGTCCTTCCTGGTGACGGACGTGTTTGGAAAGAAGATCTGGAAGGCAGACAAAAACGGAGCGTCGGTATATGCCGGCGCCACCACCGAAAAGGATCCTTCCGGAGAGCCTTTGGGAGGATATAAGGACGGTAGCCTTGAGGAGAGCCTGTTCAAGGAGCCTTGGGCGATCATCCCGTTCCTGGACGGATTTGCCGTTTCCGACACGGAGAACAATGCAGTGCGCCTGGTGCGCGGCGATTGCGTGGAGACCATCAATGGTTCCTCCGACGTGCTGGAGATGGGCGACATGGGCGTGATCTTTGACCAGCCCACAGGCCTTGCTGCAGATGACCTCGGAAGACTTTACGTTGCCGATACCGGACGCGGCACGATCTACGTGATCACCGAGCAGGGACGCGTGGAAGTGTTTGAGGAAGGCCTGAACAGACCCATGGGCATCTGCTGGGCGGACGGCGCGCTGTACGTGGCAGAGACCGGTGAAAACCGCATCCTGCGGATCAAGGATGGCACGATGATCGTGTTCGCCGGAACGGGCGAAGAGGGCGACGAGGACGGGCTTGCAACCATGGCAAGCTTTGCATCACCTCAGGGCGTGTGCGCCTCCGACAACGGCGTTCTGTATGTTAGCGATACCGTGAACGGCACCGTGCGCAGGATCAAGGACGGCATGGTGGACACCATTCTGGAGTATTCCGGCAAAGAGCTTTCGACCTATCCCACGATGCCGGTCGGCATGTGCTATAAGAACAAGGCATTATATATCTGCGACGTGTTCTCCAGAAGGGTTTACATCCTGGAGACGAAAGAATAAAGAATGATCAAAACCTCTGTATCATCCCGAAAGGAAGCTGCAGAGGTTTTGTTAAAAAAGAAAAAGGGGAACGGGAACATGAGTAAAAAGCGCAAAATGATCATCCGGCTGATCGTGGCCGTGTTGGTTTCGATACTGTTCTGCGTGCTGGCAGGCGAGCATGTTTTTGATTATCTGGATGATTTATCAAGGGATTCACTGTTTCAACACCAAAAGCCCACGGATGGTGATGTCATAGTGGTCGGCATGGATCAAAAGGCTGTGGACGAGTTTGGACCTATGCCGTGGCGCGGATACCTGGCGCAGGCAATCGAGTACCTCAATGCAGACCCCGCAAATCGCCCTGCAGCAATCTGTGTCGATATGCTTTTTGATTCGCCAGATGACCCTGAGGAGGACGCTGCACTTGCCAAGGCGATCAGAGAGGGCGGAAATGTGGTTTTGGCATCTTTTGCCACCTTTGGCACGGAAATTGTGATCGATGGAGACAATTTCTATCCTGACGAGCAATATGTAAAAATATATAAGGAACCCTTTGATGACTTAAAGGAGGGCGCACATATTGGTCACATCAATGCAATGGCCACTGAAGACGGGATTCTAAGGTCGGCGATCTTGGGATATGACGTACCAGGGAAAGGCTATGTCTATTCCATGCCCCGCGTGGCCTACGAAATGTATTGTGAATACCATGGGATCATGCCAAATCCCTTACCGGAAACGGTAAATAAGTTTTATTTCGTAGATTTCACGGCGCTTCCCGATGGGTATTATGAAGGCATTTCCATGGCTGATCTGGTCAGTCAGGGCGAGGATGATAAGAATGCTGACCACAGCAATTTTAGGGGAAAGGTTGTGTTTATCGGACCCTATACTGTTGGCCTGCAGGACTTATACTTTACTGCGATCGATCATGCAAAGCCCATGTATGGCGTGGAATGGATGGCAAACCTTGTGGACCAATTCCGCGAGGGATTCTATCCTCAATATGCATCAGATGTTTGGCAGATCATTTTACTGTTTATCGTAAGCTTTGGCTCACTCCTTTTCTTCTACGACAGGCATACGCTCAAGGCCTTGATCGCGGCAGTGGCATCGATCGCATTGTGGATCATCATTTGCCTTGTGTCGTATCGCTGCGGAGTGATCCTGCACGTACTGTGGATCCCGCTTTGTATCACCGTCATGTTCATCATGTCGGTGGCACTGAACTTCATCCGTGCGCGTCGTGAGAAGCGCCGCGTTCAGAACACGTTCGGACATTACGTAGATCCTTCGATCATGAAGACCCTGCTCGATCAAGGCAGCTCCGCACTGGAACTTGGCGGCAAATTATATGACATCGCCGTACTTTTCGTCGACGTTCGTGGATTCACTACCATGAGTGAGAATATGGATCCTCCTACGGTCGTTGAAATCGTTAACCGTTACCTGACCTTGACCACTGAGTGTATCATCAAGAACCACGGCGTTCTGGATAAGTTCGTAGGTGACTGTACCATGGCCTTCTGGAATGCGCCGTTTGCGCAGGAAGACCCCGTATACCTTGCGTGCTGCGCCGCCATGGACATGGTGGAAGGCTCCATCGCACTTGGAGAAGAGCTGCAGCAGCGCTTTGGCAGAAGCGTGTCCTTCGGTATCGGCGTGAACTGGGGTCCTGCAGTCGTTGGTAACATTGGCGCACCGCTTCGTATGGACTATACCGCCATCGGCGATACGGTAAACACTTCGGCTCGTCTGGAGGCAAATGCGCCCGGAGGTCAGATCCTGATCTCTCGCGCCGTGGCAGATCAGCTCGGCGACCGTGCAGAGTGCACCAGCCTTGGCGCAACCATCAAGCTGAAAGGTAAGGCAGAAGGCTTTGAGATCCTTCGTCTTGATTCCCTGAAGCGCGACGCCAGAAGAACCGGCAAGGATGCCATCATCACCGCAAAGCCTGCCGAAAGCGTGAAGGAAGCCAAGGAAGAAGAGGCCAAAGCCGCCGAAGAAGCAAAGGCAGAGGAAGCCAAAGCAGAAGAAGCAAAGGCAGAAGAAGCAAAAGTAGAAGAAGCAAAGGCCCAAGAAATGAATGCGGCAGAAGCAGGCAAGCCTGAAGGAAACAAGGCATAAGCAATAAAAACAATGATTTTGGCGTGATTTATTGCCGAATTGTCCGCAGAAACCAAGAAACACGGGTGAAAAAGCAATAAAAACAGTGGTTTTGGAAAGATTTATTGCCGAATTACCCGCAGAAACCATGAAACACGGGTGAAAAAGCAATAAAAACAATGATTTTGGCGTGATTTATTGCTTTTTGGTTTAGTGCTGGTTTGGCAAGAACTGAATTGAGCATGGCTGCTAGAGCGCAGTTTTAGCAGGACATGAAGAGTGATAAGATTGGCAGGAAGGACTAAGAGATAACATGGGAATTCAACCAGATTTGATCTGCATGGGCATGGCCCTTGTGGATTCGATCATCAAGGGCTTTGACCCGGAGCCGATCTCGGCTTCGGGATATCGGGCCGCATCGAGTACGCTGAGCGTTGGCGGCGAGGCCGTGAATGAAGCCATGGCGGCGGCAAAGCTTGGCACGAAGACAGGCATTCTGTGCGCCTTGGGAGAGGACGCGGCAGGCGATATGGTGCTTTCCGCACTTTCGCGCTGCGGCGTAGACACCTCGCTTGTACTGCGTGGCGAAGACCATGCGACGCCCGTGACCACCATGTTTGTAAAGGACGACGGCACCAGAAAGTCCATTACGAATGGGTCGCACCGCTACAATTTTCATCCAGAGCGGTATTTAGATCGCTTTACAAGCGCAAGGGCCATTATCCTGGGCTCCTTATTCCGCGCGCCCTTTGACGACCCGCAGATCATTCTTGCGGTGCTAAAGGCGGCAAAGGAAGCAGGGCTTTTGGTGGTTGCGGATACAAAGCTTCCGAACTTCCGCGTGCTCAGTCTTGACGACTTGAAGGAAGCCCTGCCTTACGTTGACTATATCACCCCCAACGAGGATGAAGCCAAGTACTTTACGGGTAAGACGGAGCCTTTTGAGATGGCAGATGTCTTCCTTTCCTACGGGATCAAGAACGTGGTCATCAAGCTTGGCAGCAAAGGATGTTATTTCAAGAACGCAAGCGAAGCTTTTGCGCTTCCGCCCATGCCCATCAAGGCGGTGGACGCAACGGGCGCTGGAGATAATTTTGTGGCAGGCCTTACTTGCGAGCTCCTTCGCGGCGCCGCTCCCAAGGACGCGCTTCTTTTTGCAAATGCCTGCGGCGCCATCTGCACGACGGCCGTCGGTGCCAGCACGGCGCTGAAAGACCGGCAGCAGGTGCTGGAGATGCTTAAATCTTTATAGTTTCGAAGGGATTGAATGTTCATGGAAAAAGAAATCACGTTACTTCATGCGAATGACATTCACGGGCGTCTGAACTTCAGCGTCAACAAGGAATTTATGATCCAGGGAGGCATCTCTTTGCTCTCCGGTTACGTCAAAAAGACAAGGCAGGAGCGGCCTACGTTTTTCGGGATCTGCGGCGACGTGCTGCAGGAGGACGTAGGCGGTTCGGATTACAAGGGGACGAACACTGTGGAGCTGATCAACTATCTTCAGCCTGACGCCATCTCTCTTGGAAATCATGAACTGGATTATGGTCTCGCGCACCTTTTGATCTTTAAGCAGTGCCTGCGTTCGCAAGTGCTGTGCGCAAACATTGTGGTGTCGGCCTTGGATCAATATTTATTCCAGCCGAGCAAGGTGATCGAAGTCGGCGGCGTAAGGATCCTCTTCATCGGTGTCATCCCGAAGGCCTTCTTTAATGCCATCATGTCCGATGAATTCTGCCGCAATACGCTGGAATATAAGGACAGTTATGATGCGATCCGCGGCGAGATCAAGGCGCATGAAAGCGAGCACATTGACCTGGTGGTTCTGATGAGTCATTACGGGATCGACGGCGACCGGACGCTGGCGCAGGAATTGCCTGAGGACATTCACGTCGACCTGATCCTCGGCGGCCACACCCACATCAACATGGATGAGGCGGAGGTAGTCGGCGGGATCCCCATCGCGCAATCTTCCTACGGGACGACGCACGTTGGCCGGTTCGACCTGACGGTGGACACGGAGAAGAAAAAGCTCGTCAAGTGGAGCTGGCAAAGGGTGCCGCTGACGGAGGAGACCTCTGAATTTGACTGCGGCGTGGACGACCTGGCGGACCGCGTTGTGTTCCACAAGAAAAAATCCCGCGAAAACGCACTCATCTGTGAGTTTGCGGACACATATACTCAAAAGAGCAGATTATATGAATCCGAACTCGGCGACATCATCGCGGATGCGTTCGCATCGATCTTTCCGATGGATTTTGCGATCCTGCAGTCGGGGAGCCTTCGCAAGGCGGAGTGCGGTCCCAAGGTGACCGAGAAGGATTTTAAGGAGTTATATCCTTTCGACGATCGTTACGTGATCGTGACGCTGACGGGGAAGGAGATCAAGGATGCGTTTGATTATCTTTTCTCGCTGAAGCCGGACGGGTCCGTCATGAACGGCACGTTCCAATACAGCAAGGGCTTTCGGCTGGTTGCGGACGGGACGGACTGCTGGCAGAAGGGCTGCAGGGTGACGAGCCTGACGCTAAATGGCGAGGAGTTTGAGGATGCGAAGGAGTACCACGTCGGCATGACCAGGAACTGCGTCATCGGGTGCTTCCAGTACTTTAATCTGGTGGTTTCGCCGGAGCGTCAAAAGGTGGTTTCGCTGTCGACCTACCAGGCGCTCGCAACTTATTTCCTCACGAGGCCGGGCGTGGTTACGGCACCCGAGAAGGGAAGATTTATTCTCGAGAATTTCGAGGGCTAGGAGGCGATCGTGGATGATGAAGCCGAGCTGGCCAAGATGACGGCGGAATACTTCGAAATGTTTGAGGTTAAGACGGCGTAAGTGAAGAGCGCCGATGCTTTTTGTGAGAAAGGTTTAGCGAAAATGAAGGGGCAAGTGGAGGAACTGGCAGGGCAGGTGATGCGTCTTGCGCATGATGAACTTCTGATTCATCTGCGTTTTTTTGACGTGGCCCTGGCGGAGCTTGCGCTGACGGAGAGAGCAGGGCAAGGCAGCGCTGTGGCAGGCGGCCGCGAGGGCGCGCATGCTGGCGCTGCCCCCTTTCTTGAAACCGACGGCGCGCACCTTTTCTATGACCCCGTGGGCGTGCTCCGTGCCTATCAAAAAGAACCCCGTCTTGTGGCCAGAGGCATGCTTCATTCCCTTTTGCACTGCGTGTTCTTTCATCAGTTTCAGTATGATAAGCTGGACGTGGAAAACTGGGACCTCGCGACGGACATTGCCGTTGAGAACGTGATCCAGGACATGCGGCTTGCGGGCATGGCTCTCGAGGAGGATCAGGACCGCGAACGAAAGCTCCGGGTGCTGCGTGAGGACGCGGGCGCGTTGACAGCGGAAAAGCTGTATCGCTATTTCCTTTTGAACCCGCCTTCGCAAAGCGAGCGGGAGGAGTTCATTCGGCTGTTTCGAAGGGACGCGCATGATGCGTGGAAGGCGGCGGAGGAACTGATCATCACGCAGGAGCAATGGAAGAAGATCAGCGAGCGCGTCAAGGCGGACCTCAAGTCCTTTACAAAAGGCAGGACGGGAGCCGAGACCTTGGAGAAAAACCTTGAGGAAGCCACGCGCGAGCGCTATGATTACGGCGAGATCCTGCGCAGATTCACCGTGAGCGGCGAAGACATTCTCGTGAACGATGACGAATTCGATTATATATACTATACTTACGGGCTTCGGACCTACGGCAACATGCCCTTGGTGGAACCGCTCGAATACAAGGAAGTCCACAAGGTGAAGGAGTTTGTGATCGCCATCGACACGTCGGCTTCGTGTCGCGGCGAGGTGGTGCGGGCCTTTCTGAACAAGACCTATTCCATCCTAAAGAGCACGGAGAATTTCTTTCACAAGGTGAACGTGCACATCGTGCAGTGCGACGCCGAGGTGCAGAGCGACGCGAAGATCACCAGCGATGACGATTTTGAGACATTCATGAAATACGAAAAGCTGCGGGGATTTGGAGCGACGGACTTTCGGCCCGTGTTCACGTACGTGGAGAAGCTGAAGGACCAGGGCGAATTTGAGAACCTGAAAGGGCTGATCTACTTTACGGACGGCTATGGGATCTACCCGGAAAAGAATCCTGGATATGACGTGATCTTTGCATTTTTGGAGGAGGACGAGCACCGCGCACCCGTGCCGCCATGGGCGCTGAAGGTTGTGCTGGATATGCCAGTGGCTGAAAATGAGTCAAAAAAGAACACGTCCATGGCCTGGAATGCGAAGCATTCCATGATCCCGACCGAAGGGAGGGACATGCCGAAGGGCATGCCCAGTGGCACGTTGAAAGTGGTTTTGGAGGAAGAAGCATGAACATTAAGCAAGCGAAGGAATATATCAAGAATTCGGTGAGTCTGTACCTGAAGAAGGATGAGTTTGGGGAGTATCGCGTGCCGGTGGTGCGGCAGCGTCCGATCTTTCTTTTAGGGGCGCCGGGCATCGGCAAGACGGCCATCATGGAGCAGATCGCGCAGGAGCTTGGGATCGCTCTGGTGGCGTATTCCATGACGCACCACACGCGTCAGTCCGCGCTGGGACTCCCTTACATCGAAAAGAAAACCTACGGCGGCAAGGAATATTCCGTTTCGGAATATACCATGAGCGAGATCATCGCGTCCATTTACGATACAATGGAAGAGAGCGGGATGAAGGAGGGGATCTTGTTTCTCGACGAGATCAACTGCGTGTCGGAGACGCTTGCGCCGTCCATGCTGCAGTTCCTGCAATATAAGGTCTTCGGGCGTCACGTGGTGCCGGAGGGCTGGGTCATCGTGACCGCGGGAAATCCGCCGGAATATAACAAATCCGTCCGCGAATTTGACGTGGTGACGCTGGATCGTCTGAAGGTCCTTCCCGTGGAGCCAGACCTTCGCATCTGGAAGGAATATGCCACCGAGCGCGGCGTGCACGGAGCCGTGATGAGCTTTCTTGACCTGAAGAAGGATTATTTCTATGTTTCCGAAATGACGACCCAGGGCAGGAGCTATGTGACGGCCCGCGGCTGGGAGGATCTTTCGGAGATCTTAAAGCTCTATGAGGAAGAGGAGCTTAAGGTTGAGGAGAGCCTGGTGGAGCAGTACCTGCGCAATCCTAAGGTCGTAAAGGAATTTACGGCATATTATGACCTGTATCAGAAGTATAAAAAGGATTATCGCATTGAGGACATTTTGGACGGAGCGCCTTCGCCCATGGCGATCGCACGCGCAAAGCAGGCCTCTTTTGACGAGCGGCTTTCGCTCCTTGGCATGCTGCTTGACGCCGTACAGGGGGAGATGAAGGACGTGATGGAGCAGGCAGCCTATCTGACCGACCTCAAGGCGCCGTTATTGGCCCTAAAAGACAATCCTTTGGATGTGATGCTGAACAAGTTGGACGTGCAGACGGAAAGCCGTAAAAAGGCCCTTGTGAGCCTTCAGACGGCAGGTTCGCTTTCTGACGAGGACAAGAGGAAGTTTAAGAGGACCCTGCGCTTTTTGGAGGAGCGCAGAAAAGAGCTCTTCCTTCGGGAATTTGAAGGCGAGGATCCGTTTGAACACGTGAAGAAAAAATATAATGCCGAAGCGGTGCGTTTAAAACAAGAAACAGAGCGCACCAGCGCAAGGCTGCACGCTCTGTTCCTTTTTGCGGAGCAAGGTTTTGCTTCCGCGGAGGGGGCTAATGGGAATGAGATGTTAATCTTAGTCACGGAGCTTACGGTAGGAAAATCGTCCTCAGCGTTTATCGCAACGTTTGGAAGCGAAGACTACCGGGCTCACAACGAGCAGCTCATGCTCAGCGAACGGCAGAGCGACCTGAAGGCTCAGATCGCGGAGCTGGGGCTTTAACCCTTTACGCCGCCGAGTGCAACGCCCGAAACGATAAATCTCGAAAGGATGAGGTACACAACGATCACGGGGAAGATCGAGAAGGCGATCATCATGTAAACCTGACCCATGTCAAACTTCAGCCAGTCTGCGGAACGCAGCTGTGCGATGAGGATTGGCAGGGTCTTTTTCTTTTCATCCGTTGAAAGGATCAGTGCCGGAGTGAAGTAATTGTTCCAGCTTCCCACGAAGGTGAAGATGGCCTGTACGGCGATCGCGGGCTTCATCATCGGAAGAACGATGAAGTTGAAGGTGTGGAACTCACTCGAACCGTCAATCCTGGCGGCCTCAACAAAGGCCAGCGGCAGGGTACTTTCCATGTACTGCTTCATGTAGAAGAATACGACGGGCGCCGCGATCGAAGGAACGATCAGCGGGATAAAGTTGTTCATCAGGCCCATTTTGTCAACAAGGCGGATGAAACCAAGTGCCGTCACCTGCGTCGGGATCGTCATGATCATGAGGATGAAGGTGAAGATCGCATTCTTGTATTTGAAATTATATGCGTGGATCGCATATGCCGTCATGGTTGAAAAATAAGTGCTCAGGATCGCAGAGCAGGCTGCCACGAAAAAGCTGTTGAACATTCCGTTGAACACGGGAAGCGTTCCGTGGATCATGCTGTTCCAGTTGTCCATAAAGCTTACGCCGGGCAGGGGGGTAAAGCCCTTTGACAGGTTCGCATTGCTTCGCGTAGCATTGATGAACAGCACGTAGAACCAAAACAGACAAAGGAACGTAAGGAAGATCAAAACGATATATGCGATGACTCTTCTTGCTCCGATGCCAAAGCCTTTACTTGTTTTATTCTCTCGCATGCCCGTCACCTCAATCTTTCCTGGTAGAAACCTTGAACACGATAAAGCTCAAGATTGCCGTAATGATGAACAACAGAACCGAAAGCGTACCGGCCATACCGTAGTTCTTGCTGACACTCAGGTGCCTGTTCAGGTTCATGATCAGCGTCATCGTCGTCAAGTTACTGCCCATCAAAGGATTGCCGGTGCCCTTTGTCAAGATCTGAGGCACGTCGAACATCTGCAAACCACCGATCAGTGAGGTGATCAGCACGTACACCAAAATGGGGCGAAGGAGCGGGAGTGAGATCCTAAAGAACACCTGCGTCGAGGTTGCTCCGTCCACTTCGGCCGCTTCGAACAGCGCCGGGTCAATGCCCATCATGCCGGCCATCAGAAGGATGGTCGTGTTGCCAAACCACATCAGGAAGTTCATGAAGGCCACAAGGCCTCTGGTGCTCCACTCATGATCGAGGAAAGCATATTCTTCCGAAAAAAGACCCAGATCCATCAGGATCGAGTTTACGGGACCCGTCTTGGAGAACAACGTAAAGAACAACATTGCGAAGGCGGATGCCATGATCAGGTTCGGAAGATAGATCACGGTTTTGAAAAATCCTGCGGCCTTCAGGCGAAGTCTCGGATCTGAGAACCAAGCCGCGAGGAGAAGGGAGATGATGATCTGGGGTATGAAGCCCATGATCCACATGATCAAGGTGTTGCCTGCATAGACAAACAGATCCTTGTTGGCAAAGAGTTTAATGTAGTTGCCAAACGCCTTGAAATTGGGTCCGACCATATCCAGACCATCATCATAGTATTCGAAGAAGCTGTAAACGATCGTGCTGACCAAGGGGATCAGCTGGAAGACTAAATAAACGATAACGAACGGGAGCAGGAAGATGATGCCCCATTTATTATAGCTTACCACCTTTTTATTCTTGTTCTGCACTTTAACGGTTTCAGTTTTTTGCTCTTGATTTTTCTCTTTTTCCTTTGCCATGAAAAAACTCCTTCCTGTTGCAGCACCGACAGCAAAGCAATGAATGCTTCGGACGCACGCAAGGATCTCCTGTCGATGCTGAAAAAAGAGCCTGCCGGCCATAAAATAGCGGGCAGGCTCTATATGGGGATTATGAAAACGAAACCAAATTTATAGGGGGCAAATTAGTAGGTCAGAGCGGGATGCTTTGCCTGAACTGCCTTGTAGAAGCTCTCAAGTGCCTCTTCGTAAGAGCAGTTGCCCTTGAAGTAGTTGCCCATAGCCTTCTGGAACTCTTCGTTACAAGCCTGGTCATACTTGGACAGGTTGGAAAGGTCAACCTTCTCAGCGCCGTCAGCAAGCTGCTTGTAAGGGTTCTGGCCGCCAAGGAGTGCAAGGTTACCGGAGTTGTCGGAGGAAAGCTCTGCAAGAACGGTCTTGCTGTTTACGCAGTCAGCATCCTTCTGAGCGATCTCCTTCAGAACTGCCTTGTCGGTGGTCATGGTCTTGATGATATCGGTAACAAGAGTCTTGTTATCGGTGTTGTTTGCAGCGCAGATCCAGGTGCCACCCCAGTAATAAGACTGAGGTCCTACGCAATAGCCCCAACCGCCCTTATTAGCGATGGAACCTTCTTCACCGGAATCAAGGCAGAAGTTGAAGAACCAAGCGGGTCCAAAGTAGCAGAAGGTCTTGCCATCGGGATACTTAGCCTTTGCCCAGTCATCACTCCACAGATCGTTGGTGTTCTCAGCCTTGGAGTCAACCAGCTTCTTGGAATCATCAACCCAATTCTTCATGTTAGCGTCCACAACGATCTTGTCGTTCTGAACCCACTTACCGGATACGTTGTTGGAGTATACGCGGTAGGTATCATTTACGGAACACATAACGTAACCAGCGCCTGCAACCTTAGCTGCGGTCTCATTGTACTTTGCCCAGCTGCCAACTGCTTCCTGAACCTTTGCAGGATCGTCGGTGCCAAGAACGGCCTTAGCAACCTCACGGTTGTAGATCAGACCTGCGGAGCATGCCTGCCAAGAGGAGCCCTTAAGGTTGCCGTTGGAATCCTTAACGATATCCTGGGTGTAGCTGTACTGATCAGCAAGATCAGAGCTGGTGATGCCAAGATCAGCAAGGTTTACGGTGTAATCGGTATCAACATATTTCAGAGCGTAGTCAGCCTCAACCAGGAATAGGTCGATCTTGTCGTCAGCTGCTGCGTCCTTCTGCTTCTTTAAGGTGCTGTCCAGGTTGTTCTGGTAAGCGTTGTCATCACTGGGAACGATGGTGAACTTTACGGTTACGTCACCAATCTTACCGGTGGTAGCGTCTACCTTGGTGTATCCAGGATAGTGATCCTCAAGACGGCTCTTGAACTCCTCATTCCAGCAGTAGATGTTCAGAACCTTACCGCCGTCGGCCAGAGAAGCCTTTGCCTTGCTGCCGGAGCCAGAGTTGCTGCCGCATCCAGCTACCATGGTAGCCATCAGAGCGGTAACAAGTAAAGCGCTAAGTACCTTTTTCTTCATTTTTTAAATCCTCCCTTAATGAATTAAAATGTTTCTTGCATTTATATTGAGTTACTCTTTGGTAACACAAATGCCTATTATATGCGTGCGACGGATTTGCCTTCCACAAGGCTTCCCGGGATCGTGATCGATTCGATCGCCGTCGCTTTGGGTCTTTCGATCAGGCTGATCAGCTCTCTTGCTGCCATCACGCCGATCTGCTCCGTGTCCTGCTGGACCGTCGTGAGCTGCGGCTGTAAGTGCTTTGCAAGAGGGATACCGTCGAACCCTGCCACCGAAATGTCTTCGGGGATCCGAAGTCCCATCTCCCGGATGGCATTCATGCCGCCGATCGCGGCGAAATCATCCGGATAAAGGATGCAGGTGGGCGGAGTCATAAGCCCGAGGAGCTCTTGCGTGATCTGATAGCTCATGTCCGTGTTACGGTACGGGGCTTCGCGGATATATTCCTTCGGAACCTTGATGCCAAGCTCCTTGGACGTCTGGTAAAAGGTTTCGAGACGCTTCGTGGTTACGTCGGAAGGTGCGCCGTGGATGTAAGCGATCCTGCGGTGGCCCTGATGATGCACGTACTCAACGAGCTCCCTCATGCCTCTTGCGTTGTCCGAGTTGATGGCGATGCGGCCTTCAAACGGATGGTCGATGGTGATGACCGGGATGTCGCTCCGAAGAAGATCGATGACCTCCGGATCGTCAAAGTCGATGCAGGCGATGGCGACGCCGTCGAACCCGCGGTAGCGGCTATGCGCAAGATAGGTCATCCGGTCGCGCCGGTTCTTGCTGCCGTTAATGAACGTGATGTCGTAGCCATATTTTTCCGACATGCGTTTGAAACTGTCCAGAACGCTTGCGAAGTAGTCATGGGTCAAACCGCTGTTGGCCTCATCCACGAAGAGGACGCCGATGCCGTAGGTCTTGTTTGTCTTGAGCGCCCGGGCTGAAAGGTTGGGAGAGTAGCCCATTTCCTTTGCCTTCTGACGGATGATCCGCTTGGTTTCTTCGCCAATGTCGCTATGGTTATTTAATGCCTTGCTGACGGTCGCTACCGATACGCCGCAGGCTTTGGAGATGTCCTTCATCGAAACCATGAGCCTGCTCCTTTTCGCGAGACGTCTGGCGACACCGCTGTTACCTGAACTACTTGTTGCTGAAACGATTGATCGGAATTCTTGTTATGTGAGTTGCTTAAACGATAACTTAAATTCACTTAATCGTATTACTTGATTACTTAATCGTTTTCGTAAGTCCAATATATACCGCGTGCACAAAAAAATCAACCACTTTTTTGACATATCAAACAGTTTCGTCGATGTTTGCTATGTAAATCGTTTTAAAATTGTGCAACTTTGCCAATGCGCTCCAGGCGTGCCACTGGGGACGGTTCTTTTTGGCGCCTTGCGCAAACAAGATACAGCTTTTTGGCGCCTGCCTACCGCAAGAATAAGGTCAATTTCTTACATGCGGTACGCCTTTATGCATAAGTTTTCATTTGCTACCGCATGTGATCCCAGTGTTTCCTGTGTGCGGTAAGGTTTTTGGAATTCAAGGATTTGTTTTTTACCGCATCATCGTTCAAAATCTGAGATTTCGGTAATCATGAGCTTTTGGATCAGTTTTCCCTACCGTAAAGAGGTGAGAAAACACAAAAATGCGGTATGTTGAAAGCACTGCGAGTTTTTCAATTACCGCAAATAAATGTCAGACGGATTATGTGCGGCAACAAAAGAGGTTTTTTGACAATTCACTAAAGAAATGTGCTAAAATAAAAATAATTGGAAAGGAATTTCATTATGAAAGAGTTGGAGATTCAGATTGCGGACGGAAGTCTGTATTTCATAAGGCAGGGAGCTAGGCTGGAGGTTTCGCGCTATCAGGGGCTTGCGGGGCACGTGGAGATCCCGGCGAATGTTGCCGTGGAGGTGCAGGAGAGCATGGCTGATAACGCGACAGCCGTGGAGGTGCATTCCTTGCCCGTGGCCGGCATCGGCAAGAAAGCTTTCCTAAGTAAAAAGTATCTGCGCTCCGTGACAATCCCGGCAGGGGTTGCGGAGGTGGGAGACTGGGCGTTTGCCTATTGCGACGCGCTGCGCGAGGTCACGTTTGAAGGTAGGAACGTTACTTTTGGAAAGTCCGTGTTCTTGGAGTGCCCGAACTTGCGTTGCGTGCGATTCCCGGGAATGCCTGACAACGAGTCGGGTTCCTCGCAAGGATTTCTCTGCGGCGGGAGCGGAAGCCTGGCTTCGACGGGACTGACCAACGGCGGGAGCGGAAGCCTGGCTTCGTCAGGACTGACCAACGGCGGGAGCACTGGCCTGGCGTCGGCTGGATATACCACGTACTGCGACGGCATTGGCGCTTTGACGGCTGCGGCCGTGACGCAGATGGAAAGCTCTTATCTTTTGGACGCGAGTGAGATCGGAAGCGCGGAGTGGCTTGCCAAATGGGACGCGCGAATGTTTGCGATCCTTGGCGCCGCGGATGATGAAGGCTATTCGAAGCAGATCCTTTGCGGTGAGGAAGACTATGAAAGCGCCGACCTTGAAACTTATCTGACGAATAGCCGAAAGAAGAAGGTACGTCTCCTCCTCCTTAGACTTCTGGCACCAATGGGGTTAGACCCCGCAAAGGCGGACGAGCTTCGTAGCTACCTTCTTGCCCACACCAAGGGTTGTCAGACGGAGGAGACTTGGCAAGTGGTGCGGGACGAATATGGCGACCGCCGTGAATTCTATGAGCTCTTTGCGACGATCGGGTGCTTTACCAAGGAGAACGCGCCGTCCATTATTGCGGAGACGAAGGAGGAGCATCCTGAGATGAAGGCCTTCTTCCTAAAATATCAGGCCGACCACTTTGCAGATCATGATTTCTTCGCGGATCTGGAGCTGTAGTTGAAACAGGCCGACCACTTTGCAGATCATGATTTCTTCGCGGATCTGGAGCTGTAGTTGAAACAGGCCGACCACTTTGCGGATCATGATTTCTTCGCAGAGCTGGAGTTGTAGAAGGAATCAGCGAGAACTGCATAAGAAATAGGTCGAGAGAATTGCGTAAGGACAGGCCGAGAGAATTGCAGAAGCAGTCTGCCGGGAGAACCATAAAAGAAATCTACCAAGAAAATTAAGAACTCTGAAGAATGTCTTAAAATTGCCCGCGCAGGGCCCGAAAGCCTTGCGACGGGCCTCTTTTTATATTATAATGCATCTTAGGGTTTGCGGGATCGCGAGCCAATATTGCGATCCGTCATACGAGACGTTAGGAGGATGAACCATTATGGCGATGACTTACGAACAGGTAAAGGCAAAAGTAGCAAAATACGGGCAGGAGCAGGTCCTGAAATATGTCGACGAGCTGTCGGATGCGGAGAAGGCCGTTCTTTTCGCGCAGATCGAGGCGACGGACATGGACGTGATCGAATGCTGTAAACATAAGGAAGACATGGCAAAGCGTGGCGTGATCTCGCCTCTTGGCGCAATGGAGCTTCCGGAGATCGAAGCGAACAAGGAAAGCTTCACGAAGACTGGCGTGGAAGCCATCAAGGCCGGGAAGGTCGGCGCGGTGCTTCTTGCGGGCGGCATGGGAACCAGACTTGGAAGCGATAACCCGAAGGGCATGTACAATGTTGGTCTGACGCATGATCTATATATTTTCGAATGCCTGATCAATAACCTGCTTGACGTCGTAAAGCAGGCCGGCGCGTGGATCCACCTGTTTGTAATGACAAGTGACAAGAATCATGACGCGACTGTCGGTTTCCTTTCCGAGCATGATTTCTTTGGATATGACAAAGCTTACGTTCACTTCTTCAAGCAGGAAATGGCGGCGGCGACGGACTATAACGGAAAGATCTACCTGGAAGAGAAGGGCAAGCTTTCGACCTCTCCGAACGGCAACGGCGGCTGGTTTATCTCCCTTCAGAAGAATGGTCTGCTGGATTTGGTGCACGAGCAGGGCATCGAGTGGATCAACGTGTTCGCGGTGGACAACGTGCTTCAGCGCATTGCGGATCCTTGCTTTGTCGGCGCGACCATCCAGAAGAACTGCGTGGTTGGCGCGAAGGTGGTGCGCAAGGTCGCTCCCGATGAGAAGGTTGGCTGCATGTGTCTTGAGGACGGAAGGCCTTCCATCGTGGAATACTATGACATGACGCCAGAGCTCATGGAAGCAAAGAACGAGAAGGGCGATCCCGCATATAATTTCGGCGTGATCCTGAACTATCTGTTCTTCGTGCCCGATCTTGAGAAGATGATGGCAGGGCTGCCGCTCCACGTGGTGGAGAAGAAGATCCCGTACCTTGACGAGAATGGAAATCTTGTGAAGCCGGAGGCTCCGAACGGATATAAATTCGAAAGCCTTGTGCTGGACATGATCCATCAGCTTTCGAGCTGCTTGCCTTTTGAGGTCGTTCGCGAGAAAGAGTTCGCGCCCATCAAGAATAAGACGGGGGTTGATTCCGTGGAGAGTGCAAGGGAGCTCCTTAAGAAGAATGGGGTAGTGCTGTAAAAGAACACACTCGCTGACTCGGGGTAAGGTGCATGCTCCTCTCAGGGACGCTCGCGCTCTGAGTTCAGCGTATCGGTACTAAGTTGTCGCAGGTATGTGTGTTCACATTGTTCACACTCATACCTGCATACGCCAACTAAGTACCGACGCTTAGGAACTAAGCCCTGAGAGGGGCACAGCACCTCACCCCTCGAGATACTTGATGCCACATTGGCTTGGCCATGAGATTGCAGTAACGTAAGTGACCGGCGGAGGTGCCCTTGAGGAACAATTAGCCGGCAGCACTTAGCAAATCGTCCACTCCATGAGGACGGTCGATGAGCTTAGTGCAGTCCGAGCCGTTCCGATGGGGCGCCCTCCGCTGGGCACGAGGCAGAAAGCAAGTATATAGAACATTCATAGCACATACAGAAAGGACACACACATGGGCGTAGTAAGATATACGTTCTACTCAAAGGTACTAGGTGAGCAGACGAACATCTGCGCGATCGTGCCGACCTATGAGGTTTGGCGCGACAAGATGGACTACAAAGACTATTACAAGAACTACGGGACGAAACGCCTCTTATTCGTAATGCACGGCGGATCGGACGACAGTACGCTGTACCTGCGCCGCACGCGCATCGAGGAATATGCCTACGAGCGCAACATGGTCGTGATCTTCCCTGAAGTGCGCAACAGCTTCTACAGCAACATGATACACGGCAAGAAGTACTTCGATTACGTCTCCAAAGAGCTTCCGGAACTCGCGATGAACCTGTTCCCTGTATCGCGCGAGCGCAAGGATCACTTCATCCTTGGCAATTCCATGGGAAGCCACGGTTCGTTCAAATTTGCGCTGAACTGTCCTGAATTCTTTGCAGCCGCTGTCGGCATGTCCGGCGCGGGCGACCTTGAAGAACTTGGTTTCTACAGCCCCATGTCCGTGCGCGTGCGCAATTCCTTCGGCACGATCGAGGAATATCGCGGCAGCATGAACGATTTCAAGCACCTCTACCGCGAGATGTTGAAAAACGGCACGGAGTTTCCGAAATTATATGCGTGCTGCGGCACGGAGGACGGATTCTATCCCGGCGCCAAGAAGTTCGCTGAGGATGCGGCGGCAGCAGGCGTGCCCATCAAATGGTACGAGAGCCCCGGCAAGCATGAGTGGGTTTATTGGGACGCCATGCTTCCAAAGATGCTTGATCTGATGGTAGAGGGGGTGTAGGCGATGGGAATGATGCATTTTGATTATCTGTCAACAGTGCTTGGCTATCACACCAACATTTATTATATTCTTCCGGCCTGCACGCATGAAGGCAAGGCTCCCAAGGCTACGCTCTATCTTTTGCACGGCGGCGCCGGCAATGGCCTTGACTGGATCCGCTACACCTCGATCGAGCGCTATGCGGACGCCCTCGAGGTGGCCGTTGTCATGCCCGAGGTGGACGGAAGCTGCTTCTATGCGGACATGAAATATGGCTACAACTACTTCACCTTCCTGAAGGATGAAGTGATCGCGGTTTCGGAGAGCCTTCTTCCCGTGAATAAGACGGCGGACAAGCGCCTGGTGGCAGGCCTTTCCATGGGCGGCTACGGCGCGTTCAAATGGGCTTTCAACTGCCCCGATGATTTCGCGGCTGCGGCAAACCTCTCCGGAATTTCCTCGATCGTGGACCTGTTCACGGATCCGTCCTCTTTTGCGGCAAAGAGCGTGGATGACCCTTGCGGCGTTGTTGCGCTGGACTTCGGGAGCATAGACGAACTTCGCAGCAGCATGAACGATTCCAAATACTGGATCGACAAGGCGGCCGCGGAAGGGACCAAGCTTCCCAAACTCTTCGCAGCCATCGGCACCGAAGACTTCAGCTACAAATTCGCCGTTGATTATTTGAATTATTGCAAAGAGAAGGGGATTGAAATTCACTATGAGGAAATGCCCGGCGGCCACGAATGGAAGGTCTGGGACGAAATGATCCAACGATTCCTTAACTGGAGCCTCGCATAAATAAAAAACATAGATTGGAGACAACATATGAAGATTTTGGTAACAGGCGGCGCCGGCTTCATCGGCAGCCATACAGTAGTAGAACTCTTGAATGCAGGATATGACGCCGTCGTGCTTGACAACCTGAGCAATTCCAGCGAAAAATCCCTCGAAAGAGTGGAGCAGATCACGGGCAAAAAGGTTCCCTTTTACAAGGCGGACATCCTTGACAGAGCGGCCCTCGAGGAGGTCTTCTCGAAGGAAAAGATTGACGCGGTGATCCACTTTGCAGGCCTGAAGGCCGTGGGCGAATCCGTGGCGAAGCCTTGGGAATACTATGAGAACAACATTGGCGGTACGCTGACCCTCGTTGACGTCATGAGAAAGCACGGCGTGAAGAACATCATCTTCTCGTCCAGCGCAACGGTTTACGGCGACCCGAAGTTCATCCCCATCACCGAGGAGTGCCCGAAGGGACAGTGTACGAACCCTTACGGCTGGACCAAGTCCATGCTGGAGCAGATCCTTTCTGACATTCAGAAGGCTGATCCTGAGTGGAACGTGATCCTGCTCCGTTACTTCAACCCGATCGGCGCGCACAAGAGCGGCCTCATCGGCGAGAATCCCACCGGCATCCCCAACAATCTGATGCCCTACGTGACACAGGTGGCTGTCGGAAAGCGCCCTGAGCTCGGGGTTTTCGGCAATGATTATGACACCCATGACGGCACCGGCGTGCGAGATTATATTCATGTGGTGGATCTTGCGATCGGCCATGTGAAAGCCCTGAAGAAGATTGAGGAAAATGCGGGCCTTCGGATCTACAACCTTGGCACCGGCACCGGCTACAGCGTGCTCGACATCGTAAAGAATTTTGAGGCCGCAACGGGCGTAAAGATCCCTTACAGCATCAAGCCTCGCCGCCCCGGCGACATAGCGACCTGCTATGCCGACGCCTCCCTCGCCAAAAAGGAGCTTGGCTGGGAAGCCCAGTACGGCATTAAGGAAATGTGCGAAGATGCCTGGAGATGGCAAAAGACGAACCCGAATGGGTATGATGATTAAGACAGTGACATAGATTTGTACTTGTAACTACCTTGGAGACGTGATAAAGTATCTCCAAGGTAGTTTTTCTTTTGGCGCAAGCCAGTCTGAAGTTAGGAAATCTCGAAATTGTGAATTCCCCAATAAGATGATTTGCAATAGGTGCGAGGATTGTTTTTCGCTATTTTGTGCTTCTATATGCGCATTCATATAATGCGCATTGACATAATGCGTATTATCAGATATGATAAAGGAGGAAATAAGAATTATGCCAAAAAGGCCCAAAGAAATGGAGAGGGAAATCATGGCTGACGGATGGATATTCAAAAGCCAGGAAGGGTCTCACAGACATTATGTTCATCCCAAGAAGCCGGGAAAAGTGACAATCCCTTTTCATAGCAAGGAATTATCCAAAATAGTAGAAAAATCAATTAGGAAACAAGCAGGGCTTGATTGATCGGAGAGGAGATGAAAGCTTATGTTATCAATATATCCGGCATGTTTTTTCAAGGAGGACAGGGGATATTCGGTTGTGTTCCCGGACTTGAATTGGCTGGCGACATGTGGAGATTCGGAAAAGGACGCCATGAATATGGCGGTAGATTGCCTGGCAGGCTTTCTGTATTCGCTAAAACGGGATGGAGAAACGATTCCGGAAGCGTCGAACTTGCGCGATATTTCACTGGAGAAAGTGGCAAGGGAATTGGAAGTTGAGCCAGACGGCTTTGTAAATCTTGTTTCCGTTGACATGGAAGAATATGCAAAATATCATTTCGAGAAGGCAGTTCGCAAGACGCTCACGATCCCTGCATGGCTGAATGTTGCTGCGCAGGAAAAGCATATTAATTTCTCGCAGACGCTTCAAGAAGCATTGCTGATGAAACTGAAATCGTGAGTATAAAGCACTTCCTTGCGTGGACGTAACACGGTATGTTACATCGTGAAAAGGTCCCATTTTGCGGGCAACGTAACATGAGACGTTACGTTATGAACGTGAGAATCGCTTGCGCTTGGTCGGGATTTTGGGTAAGGTGAGATCAAGCGATGGGACCCCGCGAAGCGAAAATATATCATGGGTGTGAGAGCGGCTGACAAGGCAAGCACAACATGATCAAGAAAAGGAGAAAAGCGAAATGAATGAATTTGGAAATAAAGTAGCTCAAAAAAGAAAAGACATGGGGATGACGCAGGTGGAATTTGCCGATGCACTATCGGTGACCAGACAGACGGTATCCCGCTGGGAGGCAGGGACGGTGATGCCTGATGTCGACAAGATCGGCGACATTGCCAGGATCCTTGGCGTGACCTGCGATTATCTGCTTCGGGATGACGTGGAGGTCGAGCAAGGTACAATGGCCGGAAGCAGTGTCAGCGCAATGCTTCTTGCCACCCAGGGGAAGAAGGTCAAGATTGATTTTTGCGAAGACGAGACGGACATCGATCTGTATGACAAGGTTTGTACCGTCGTTGGCTTTGAGGGAAATTGGATGAAGGTTTCCGTACAGACAAAGAAAGAAACCATTGAGAAGATCATTCCGGTTTCTTCCATCTTTTCAATCGAGATCATGAAGGAGGAAGCATAATGGAATACTTGTTGTGGATATTGGCAATTCTTGGATTTGTTGCGTTTTGCAGCATTGGCGGTCTCACCGCCCGCATCAGAAAATTGGAACAGCAGATGGGCAGCATGCAGGGCAGCCCCGTGCATGAAGAAAAACTGTCCTTGATGAAAGTGATGCGGGAATATATTGGCAAGAAGGTGGAATTGGAATTTCGGGGCGATGAGTGTGATCTGGACCTGATCAATGTGCCAGTGCGCAAGGGATCCTGCATCGTCGAAGACGTGGACAAGGACTGGGTGCGGGTTCACATAACCTATGACAGGACTGATAAGGTGAAACTGATCCGCCTGCAGGCGATCAGCGGTGTGAAAGGGATTGGAGAATAAACATAGATTTGTACTTGTAACTACCTTGGAGACGTGATAAAGTATCTCCAAGGTAGTTTTTCTTTTGGCGCAAGCCAGTCTGAAGTTAGGAAATCTTGCATTCAAAATTCCCCTAAGAAATGATTTTTTCATAGGTGTGTTGATCGCGTTTTGTGATTTGTTTTTTGTTATATGCGCATACATTAGATGCGCATTGACATAATATGCATTATGAGATATGATAAAGGAGGAAAGAAATTTATGCCTAAAAGGCCCAAAGAAATGGAGAGGGAAATCATGGCTGACGGATGGATATTCAAAAGCCAGGAAGGGTCTCACAGACATTATGTTCATCCCAAGAAGCCGGGAAAAGTGACAATCCCTTTTCATAGCAAGGAATTATCCAAAATAGTAGAAAAATCAATTAGGAAACAAGCAGGGCTTGATTGATCGGAGAGGAGATGAAAGCTTATGTTATCAATATATCCGGCATGTTTTTTCAAGGAGGACAGGGGATATTCGGTTGTGTTCCCGGACTTGAATTGGCTGGCGACATGTGGAGATTCGGAAAAGGACGCCATGAATATGGCGGTAGATTGCCTGGCAGGCTTTCTGTATTCGCTAAAACGGGATGGAGAAACGATTCCGGAAGCGTCGAACTTGCGCGATATTTCACTGGAGAAAGTGGCAAAGGAATTGGAAGTTGAGCCAGACGGCTTTGTAAATCTTGTTTCAGTTGACGTGGAAGAATATGCAAAATATCATTTCGAGAAGGCAGTTCGCAAGACGCTCACGATCCCTGCATGGCTGAATGTTGCTGCGCAGGAAAAGCATATTAATTTTTCACAGACGCTTCAAGAAGCATTGCTGATGAAGCTGAAATCATGAAACGAAATGTGCCAAGAAGAACCGTCCCCATTGGCACGTTTGTGCCAATGGGGACGGTTCTTTTTGACACATTTGGGGTGTTAGGCCACGTACAGGAAGATGTAGATATAGTGGCATATGCTTCCGCCGAGGACGAAGAGGTGGAAGATCTCGTGGGAGCCGAAGTTCTTGTGGTGGGAGTTGAAGATGCGGAGCTTCAGCGCGTAGAGGATGCCGCCGATGGTATATACCACGCCGCCACCGACCAGCCAAAGGAAGCCGGCGAGAGGGAGCGCATGATATAACGGCGCCGCCGCAAAAATCGCGATCCAGCCCATGGAAATGTAAAGCACGGAGGAGAGCCACTTCGGACAGGTGACCCAAAAGAGTTTGAAGATCATGCCGACAAAGGCGCAGATCCAGACGGCCGCGAGCATGCGATAGCCAACCTTGGGCTCAAGGACCATCATGCAAGGCGGCGTGTACGACCCGGCGATCAGCACGAAGATCATCATGTGGTCCACGCGCTTGAAGGGCATCAGGGCCGAGCCGGTGCGGTTGATACCGTGGTACAGGGCGCTCGCGCCGTACAGGAGGGTCATGCTGAGCATGAAGATGCTCATGGCAAAGAGCCCGTAGGTGCCGTCGTTTACGGCACTTTTTATGAGCAGCGGGATGGAACTGAAGATGGAAAGCACCATGCCGGCGAAGTGCGTAAGGCAGCTCCCAGGCTCGCGGATCGTGAGCTGCATGGGAGTCTTGGGCTCGCTGACACTGATGTTTGATAATCTATGCATCATGGAATGTTTCGTTGCAAAATCCATTCTCACACCTCCTTATATGAAGCCGCAACCGCAAGCAGCGCATCTGCCGCGGGTAAAAAACTGTAGATTTGGCGTGCGGACACAGGGGTTCGCCACATCTCAAAAACAAATTTAACAACATGTAGTATTCAAAACTACATGATACAATTATAATACCCCTGGTTTCCAAATATGTCAAGAATAATACGCAAAAAAAATGCCGCAATTTTATGCGACATTTACTAAAATAAGATCTGAAACATTTTGCCAAAGGGGCCGGAAATGCTTTGCGGTCGGGGCTTTGAGGAGCGGAAACGGACGCGGCGGCGCGTACGATTTTAGTCCTCCTCAAGCACCTGGATCTCGAGATAATCAAAATCGATGGTTTCCATGAAATTATCCTGATAAAAGCGGGTTTTGGCGAAGCGCTTGAAGTCTGAAATGGTCTTATCGAGCCAAATGGGCGCGCTGAGGTCGAACTGCGCACAGGCCGAATTCAGGGCGTGAAACACCTTATGCGTACGGGTGTCATCCGTGTCGTCCTCGATCACGACGTCCTTGATCAGATGTGTACTTTTGAAGGTTTTTGCCCAAAGCTTGAACATGCGCTGCTCCTTTTTTCGTTCCGCCGGGGGGCGTGCAATGACGAGGGACGTCGGGGGTGCTGATTTCTCCCTCGAATAGCGTTAGTATATCACGTGCCTAAAGCCCTTGCAAGCACTAGAACTTGTGATAATGAACAATAAAACTTAAAAATTTGTAAAAAAACTGTTAAAATTATACATTTTTCTTTCGGGACGTGTTATACTATAGTCGACAGAAAATGAGGATCAACCTCACATACGACGCGCCGCCTGTTTTGAGAGCGATCATGCAAAAGGCAGGGCGCAAAGGAGTTACCATGGAATTCATGCAAAACGGCCAGAACATGGGCGAAGGTATAGAGAGCTGGAACGAAGTCATGTTGGTTTATAACGCCGCACTTAAGCAGGTGCAGACCAAGATGGAAATCCTGAACGATGAGTTTCAGCACGTGCATCAGTATAACCCGATCGAGCACATCAAGGCAAGGATCAAGACGGCGGAGAGCATTGTAAAAAAGCTCAAGCGCTATGGCAAGGAATCGACCATCCAGAACATGATCGAGTTCGTGAATGACATCGCGGGCATCCGCGTCATCTGCTCGTTCTCCTCGGACATTTACCGCATTGCGGCCATGATCGAGGAGCAAAAGGACATCAAGGTGATCACCACCAAGGATTACATCACCTATCCGAAGGCGAGCGGATATCGCAGCTATCACATGATCGTGACTGTCCCGGTATATCTTTCCGACCGCATCGTCGACACGAAGGTGGAGATCCAGATCCGTACGGTCGCGCAGGATTTCTGGGCGAGCCTGGAGCACAAGATCCATTACAAGTTCGAGGGTGAGGCGCCGGAGCACATCCGCAGCGAGCTCGTGGAATGTGCGCGCATGGTGTCTGACCTTGACGCAAGAATGCTGGCGCTGAACGAGGAGATCTTGGAGCTGAGCCAGCAAAAGTAAGGGGCATACCGGCAATCACAAATGGCGATTGACCCGCAGAGAGAACCGAAAACAAAGGCAAAAGCCGCATCCCATACGGAGATGCGGCTTACTTATTGCCCAGAAAGGAGAAACACAAAAAACTAGGAGAATGAAAAAGGAGAAGGATTTTAAATGAGGAGTGCCCAGATGATAGCATCTGGGCGATTATGAAAAAAAGTTCAATCACATGTTTGACTATGTTCAGTATAGCAATCAAATATGAACAAAATATGAACGCGAAGTAAAAGGTTGGTAAAAGTCGCAGACAAAAAGCCGTGAAATAAATAGGGTGTTGCGAATTTCTCACAAAAATGTTAGAATATATAAGGGTTTAGGCAAAATTCCTGACTTGGGGAAGCGGAGGTTATGGCATGGATACTTTTATGGATCAATTGTCGGAAAAGGTGACGGCCCAGGATATGATCCAGGCGAACACGACGGCAGAGTTAGAGAGCTACAAGGGGTTTGCTGAGCAAATGAAAGTCAGCGCAGACAAGGTGCAGGAGGCATCCGAGCGCCTGCAGGCGGTGGCAGAGCAGTTAAAGGCCGGGACGGGCGGAAGTTCCGCGGTCGATGAGGACGTGATCTTCATCGTTGAGGAGGAGATTTCCGATCTCGGAAAGAGCATTGGCGAAGTGAAGGAACGCGTTACGGCCATGCAGGCGAGTCTTGCAGGGAACGCAGACGGTTTCCGCGCCATGCAGGAAAGCCTTGCAGGGAATGCGGATGGACTTCGCGCTTTGCAGGAAGGCATTGCGGCAAATGAGGCCGGGATCCGTTCCCTTAAGGAGAGCATTTCCGGGAATGAGGCCGGGATCAGAAGCCTTCAGGAAAAGCTCGAAAATATAGGCAGCGTCAGTGCGCCCGCGCCTGAGACGCAGGAAGTTCAAAAGGCGGACGTCAGTGAAATGACGGCGCAGATGCAAAATGGCCTTGCAGACGTGCAATATGGCATGGCAGTCGTTCAAAACGGCTTTGCAGGCATGCAGGAAGGCATGTCGCGCTTCGGAGACTCTCTTGACGGCAATACAAGCTCGATCATGAAGTTGCAGGATGGCGTCATCAACCTGCATCAAAAGATGACGACCGTCATGGACGGCGTGTCGGCGGCGCAGACGGATGTATCCTCCATGCGCGAAAGCGTAGATGCACTGCAGCAAAAGGCAGGCGGGAACACGGAGGTGCTCCGCGCCATTCATGAGAATACCATCGGTAACGTTGAGATGCTTGTTGCCCTGCAGGAAAAGGCCAGTGGCAACACGGAAGTGCTCCGTGGCATGCAGGATGGCATCGCAAGCATGCATCAAGGCATGTCGGCCGTGCAGGACGGCGTGTCCTCCGTACAAAATGACGTATCAGCCATGAAGGAAGCCGTGGAATCCATGGCGGCTGCAGCAAAAGGCTCGGAAGAAGCTTCGAACCTTGCAGGCAGCATCGAGAACGTTGCGGGCAGTGTAGGTACGGTACGCACGGGAGTTGAGGCAGTCGCTGGCAACGTAGAGGCAGTTCGCACCGGCGTGGAAGCAGTCGCCGGCAACATGGATGCGGTGCGCGACGGCATGGTTGCAGTTGCAGGCACCATGGACGCAATGCGGGATGACGTGGCAGTCGTGCAAAATGGCGTATCGGCCGTACAGGACGGCGTTGCGGCTCTTCAGGACAGAGTGGACGGGAGCGCGGAAGGCATTCGCGAATTGCAGGAACGCTCCGCAGGAAATACGCAGATCATCAGTGGCCTTCAGGAAAGCATTGCAGGCATGAGCCAAGAGCTTGGGACCTTGCAGGCAGCCCTTGCGGCATTGCAGACAGGCTTTACCGCATTGCAGGGAAGCCTTGCACAGAAGGATGCGCAGGAGAACATCGGTGAGGCGATCGGCGGCCTTCGCGAGGAGACCAACGGCATCCGCGAAGCCATAAACGGCGTGAATGCAGAGACCAATGGCATCCGCGAGGAGATCGGCAACGTACGTACCGAGATCAGCAACGTGCGCGGCGGCTTTGGCGGCATGCGTGAGAACTTCCTTCAGGTGCGCGATCAGATTCTGGCAGAATTCTCAAAGACCACGGGTCAGATGAGTGAAGCCAGCGAACGCAACCTTGAGAGAAGCGCAGATGGCATGGAATCCTTAAAGTCCGTGGTCATCAGCCAGATCGATCAGCTTCGTCAGGAATATAAAACCGACGACCGTCAGGAAAAGCTGGGAGCACAGCTAAAAACCATCGAAGACGGAAATCACGCTTTGGAAGAGAAGCTTTCCGGCGTGCAGGACGGCATGCGCGAAGGCTATCATAAGGAGTGCGTAAAGGTTTACCGCAACGTACAGGCAGCCTTCATCGAGGAGAACGGAAAGCAGACGGAGCTTCTTAAGGACGCAGTCAAGAAGTCCGGCGGAAAGCAGGGCCTGACGCTCACCTTCGCGATCCTGGCATTCGTGATGAGCCTTGGAACCCTTGCAATTCAAGTGTTGACAATGCTTAAGATCTTGCCGTAGGGCGAAAACATATGGCGCGCGGTCGCTATCAAAAAAGCACCACGCGCCAAATCCATGAAACGAGGAAACAAAAGTGGCGAAAGAACTTTGGAAGCCTGGTAATATGCTTTATCCCCTGCCCGTGGTCATGGTCAGCGTGGCCGATAAGAACGGGAAACCCAACATCATTACGGTGGCCTGGGCCGGCACGATCTGCAGTGAGCCGCCCATGGTCTCTATTTCCGTGCGCCCTGAAAGGTTCTCCAACCCGATCCTTCGGGAGACCGGGGAGTTCGTGATCAATCTCACGACAAGAGAACTCGCATTCGCGACGGACTACTGCGGCGTCAAGAGTGGCCGCGACGTTGACAAATTCAAGGAAATGAATCTGACGGCCCTTCCCGCGTCCATCGTGAAGGCACCGCTTATTGCTGAGAGCCCCGTAAACCTGGAGTGTCAGGTGACCGAGATCAAAGAGCTCGGCTCTCATGACATGTTCATGGCCAAGGTCGTGGCCGTGCATGCCGACGAGAAATATATGGACGAAAATCACAAATTCCATTTGGAATGGGCGGATCCGATCACATATTCCCATGGGGTATATTATACCTGCGGTGAGCGCCTCGGTTCCTTTGGATATAGCGTGAGAAAAAAGTAGGTTAGGTTAGTTGATCCATGGCAAAGAAAGTTCGTAGAAGAAAAGAACATAAATATATCAAGTTTACCTTTATCAAATATACCGTGTTGACCCTTTTTATCTGCCTTTTGTTTGTTCGGGGGTACGTGCCCTTTGAACATGAAGGGGAGAATTTGTTCCACGTAAAGCTGAACGGCGTGGAAGTCGGGAGCGTTGACGACCCCGCAAAGGCGCAGCAAATGCTTTGGGAAGCCCGCTACCAAGTGCAGTCCGCAAGGAAGGACTTTACCTTTATGGAGGCGGAGCTCGACGTGACCGGAGAGGAAGTGCTCTGGGGCTACGTGGACGACGAAACCTTTGTGCGGACGAACATGCTGAGGGTTTTGCAGAGCACTGCTACGGAGACCTTGAAGCGTAGCTACACGGTGAAGGTCAAGGAGTATCTGGTGAACCTTTCCACCCCCGAGGAGGTGGAGGAGCTTTTCCAGGCTGCCATTGACAAATATGATGATTCCGGCAGATTTAAGGTAAAGATGGTGCACGACCAGGGCCGTGAATTCGGTGTCTATACGGTCGTTGTGGATGACGTGAATGAGGAAAAGCCGCAGGAGGAAGAAACGACGGACGTTTCGGAGGCCGGCGTTCAAACCATGCTCAGCATTACGGGCAAGGTCTTTGACGAGCCCAAGGAACTGGACTTTGAAGACTATGAATACGGCGTTCTCTCCATGGATCTGATGGAGGGCGTTGAAGTGATCGGAGCATATCTTCCCGCAAACCAGGTCAGCCCCGTGGACGAGGCCATCGATCATCTGGTGCGCGAGCAGGAAGTGCCCGTGGAATATACGATCGTCTCCGGCGACACGCTTTCCGAGATTGCCATGAAGGTTAACATCCCCATGGAAAAGATCGTGGAGATGAACAGTGATTATCTGGATTCCGTGAATTCGAAGATCTACGTTGGCGACAAGCTGATCATCACCGTTCCAGAGCCGGAGCTTTCCGTGCTCAAGACTGAGAGGATCCTTCGCGAGGAGATTTACGACGCGGATACGATCTACATTGAAAACGACAGCTGGTTTACCAGTCAGCAGGTGGTGCTCCAGCAGCCCTCTGCGGGCTTCCGCAAGATCTCCGTGGAAGAGCATTATGTAAACGATACGGTCACGGAGCGCGTGATCTTAAAGGAGGAACTCATCAAAGAGGCCGTTCCCCTCATCGTGGAGCGCGGCACGAAGGTTCCGCCTACCTATATCAAGCCTCTTTCCGGCGGACGCATCTCCTCCGGATTTGGCAAGCGTAGCGCACCGACCAAGGGCGCAAGCACGAATCACCAGGGCGTCGACTGGGCAACGCCTACCGGAACCTCCGTCGTTGCATCGAGCGGTGGTACCGTAAGCAAGGCCGGTTGGGCAAGCGGCTACGGCTACTGCGTATTCATCGACCATCCGGACGGCAAGCAGACCAGGTACGGTCACCTTTCCAAGGTTTTGGTAAAGGCAGGCCAGACCGTAAAACAGGGTGAAAAGATTGCACTGAGTGGTTCGACTGGCGTATCCAGCGGCCCTCACCTTCACTTCGAGATCCGCGTGAACGGCACTGCGGTGAACCCGCTGAACTATGTTTCGAAATAGCTCCTTTGACAAACACAATATTTTGTGCTATGATACTTAAAATGGCTTAATGTGGGATATTGGGATTTGGGAATACTCTAACAAAAGAGGGTTATTCAGTATGAAACAATATGCGATCAAGGGCGGAAATCCCCTCGTGGGAGAGGTTGAGATCGGCGGCAGCAAGAATGCTACGCTGCCTATTTTGGCCGCAGCCATCATGACGGACGAGACTGTCTACATAGATAACATGCCGGACGTGTTTGACACGAACGTGCTCATGGACGCGCTAAAGACCATTGGCGTCAGCGTCGTTCGCACCGGCAGGCACAGCGTAACGATCAATGGCGGCAACATTTTCACCAAGTGCATCGAAGACGAGAACATCAAGAAGATCAGGGCGGCGTATTATCCCGTGGGAGCGCTCCTTGGAAAATATCAGGAAGCGATCGTTCCGCTTCCCGGCGGCTGCGACATCGGATGCCGCGCCATCGACCAGCACATCAAGGGCTTCAAGGCTCTTGGCGCAGAGGTTTTGATCGAGAACGGATTTATCAAGACGAAGGCTGAAAAACTTGTCGGCAGTCATATCTACATGGACTGTGTCAGCGTTGGCGCAACCATCAACATCATGATGGCAGCGACGCTTGCAGAGGGCACGACCATCATCGAAAACGCGGCAAAGGAGCCTCATGTCGTTGACGTGGCGAACTTCCTCAACAGCTGCGGCGCGCACGTAAAGGGCGCAGGTACTGACGTGATCAGGATCAAAGGCGTGAAGAAGCTTCACGGCGCGGAATATACGATCATCCCCGATCAGATCGAGGCAGGCACGTTTATGTTTGCGGCAGCAGTCACCAAGGGCGACCTGATGGTAAAGAACGTGATCCCGAAGCACTTGGAGTCCATTACCGCAAAGCTGACCGAGATCGGCTGTGAGGTGGATGAATTTGATGATTGCGTGAGAGTGGTATGCTCGAAGGGCCTAAAGCCCACGCACGTAAAGACTTTGCCGTATCCCGGCTTCCCGACGGACATGCAGCCGCAGATCGCCGTGGCACTTGGCCTTGCGGACGGCATCAGCATCGTGACGGATACGATCTTTGAAAATCGCTTTAAGTATGTGGATGAGTTGACCCGCATGGGCGCAAACATCCGCGTGGAAGGCTCTACTGCCATCATCAACGGCGTGGAGAAGTACACAGGTGCAGGCATTGCGGCACCGGACCTTCGCGCAGGCGCGGCGCTTGTTACCGCAGCCTTGGCGGCGGATGGATATTCCTTAGTCGACGAGGTTCGTTACATTCAGCGTGGCTATGAGGACTTCCATATTAAGCTCAAGGCGCTTGGCGCACAGATCGAGCTGGTGGAGGATCAGAAGGAATTCCAGAAGTTCAAGTTGAAGACCGGCTGATCAAAAAAAGACGAATTATTCTCAACAGGCATATTTTTCTTGACAAAGTTGCCTGGCCGTTGTATCGTATGATACGGTAATCAATTTCATATTTGATTTCTCTTATTCAGAGTGGTGGAGATACATAGGATCTGTGAAACCACGGCAACCCCTGAAAAGGAAGGTGCCAACCTGAGCGAAACATTTCGAACAATAAGAGGATTTGATACTTGTTCATCAGGTCCGCTTGTTCCAAGCGGACCTTTAGTTTTCTCAATTATTATAAGGAGACACCATGGAAAAAAGACTATTTACTTCCGAATCCGTAACTGAAGGCCATCCCGACAAGCTCTGCGACGCAGTCAGCGATGCCATCCTGGATGCCTTAATGGAGCAAGACCCCTACAGCCGCGTGGCTTGCGAAACCTGCACCAAGACTGGTTTTGTGCTTGTCATGGGCGAGGTGACGACCAAAGCAAACATTGACGTGACCGGGATCGTTCGTAAGACCGTGACCGACATTGGATATGATTCCTCTGAGAAGGGCTTTGACGGCAACACCTGTGGCGTCATCGTGGCACTGGAAAAGCAGAGCCCCGACATCGCAATGGGCGTTGACAAGGCGCTCGAGGCGAAGCTTGGCGAAAAGGGCATGAACGATGAGCAACTTGATGCGATCGGCGCAGGCGACCAGGGCATGATGTTTGGTTACGCAACCAATGAGACGCCCGAGCTGATGCCTTTCCCCATTTCTTTGGCACACAAGTTGACCAGAAGGCTGACCGAGGTTCGTAAGAACGGAACGCTGCCTTACCTTCGTCCTGACGGAAAGAGCCAGGTTTCGGTGGAATATGATGAAAACGGCAAGCCCTTCCGCCTTGAGGCAGTGGTGCTTTCCACGCAGCATGAAGAGCACGTGACCCAGGAGCAGATCCACAGAGACGTGAAGAAATATATTTTCGATCCCGTACTCCCGAAGGGAATGGTGGACGAGAACACCAAGATTTTCATCAATCCCACGGGTCGTTTCGTGATAGGCGGACCTGCCGGCGACAGCGGTCTGACCGGACGCAAGATCATCGTTGACACCTACGGCGGCTATGCTCGTCATGGCGGCGGAGCCTTTTCCGGTAAGGACTGCACGAAGGTGGACAGAAGCGCGGCATATGCGGCACGTTACGTTGCAAAGAACATTGTTGCGGCAGGCCTTGCAGATAAGTGCGAGATCCAGCTTTCCTATGCGATCGGCGTTGCAAATCCCACTTCGATCATGGTGGACACCTTTGGCACCGGTAAGATCTCCGATGAAAAGCTTGTGAACGTGATCCGCGAGAACTTCGACCTTCGTCCCGCAGGCATCATCAAGATGCTCGACCTGAGAAGACCCATCTATCGCGGTACTGCGGCATATGGTCACTTTGGAAGAACGGACATCGACGTGCCTTGGGAGAAGACCGACAAGGTTGATGTTTTGAAGAAATATATATAAGATGCAAAAGCCAAAGCGGGCGAGGTAGAAACACCTCGTCCGTTTTTTACGTATGTCACCGCGGCCCGGCGCAAGGCGGCTTCGTTTTGTACGCGGAATTTCACGTGACGTTCGATTGCGAAGCGACCGTAAACGTGTTAGGATAGAAATGGTCGGGTATTGTGAATCTCCGCAAATGATTGGGGTATCGGTTATGGCTTTTGTACACTTACACGTCCACACGGAATATTCCTTGTTGGACGGCGCAAACAAGATCAAAGAATACGTGCAGCGCGTCAAGGAGCTTGGCATGGACAGCGCTGCCATCACGGATCACGGCGTCATGTATGGCGTGATCGACTTTTATCGTGCGGCGAAGGAGGCGGGGATCAAGCCCATCCTTGGCTGCGAAGTGTACGTTGCGCCGAATTCCCGCTTCGACAAGGAGCTTACGGGCGGTGAGGAGCGCTATAACCACTTGGTCCTTCTTGCGGAAAACAACGTAGGCTATGCAAACCTGACGAAGATCGTAAGTAAGGGCTTTACGGAAGGATATTATTACAAGCCCCGCGTGGATTTCGAGGTACTAAGGCACTATCACGAGGGCATCATTGCGCTGTCCGCATGCCTTGCCGGTGAAGTGCCCAGATATATACAAAAGGGCCTGTACGACGAAGCGCGAAAGTGCGCGAAAAAATATGAAGAGTGCTTTGGAAAGGGCAATTACTTCCTGGAGTTGCAGGACCACGGCATTCCCGAGCAACGCATTGTCAACACGGAGCTTCTTCGCATGAGCAAGGAGCTGGACATTCCGCTGGTTACGACCAACGACGTGCATTACACCTATGCGCGCGACGCGGAGCCGCATGACATCCTGCTTTGCCTGCAGACGGGCAAGCGCCTTGCGGACGAGGATCGCCTGCGCTATGAAGGCGGCCAGTATTTTGTTAAGAGCGAGGAGGAGATGAAGGCGCTGTTCCCCTATGCCTGGGAGGCCGTGGAGAACACGCAACGCATCGCCGACCGTTGCAACGTGGAAATTGAGTTTGGAAAGACAAAGCTGCCGCACTATGAGGTGCCGGAGGGCTATGATCCTTGGACTTATCTGAACAAGCTTTGTAATGACGGCCTGATCCGGCGTTACGGGAGCGACCTGCTAGAGCAGTGGGGCGGAGAGCTGCCGAGCGAGCGGGGGCATTATGAAAATGTCCTGGGTACGGTGATGGCGCGGCCTGCCGGCGACACGGGCGAAACCTATGGCGAACGCCTTTCCTATGAGCTCGGCATCATCAAGCGCATGGGCTATGTGGACTATTTCCTGATCGTCTGGGACTTTATAAATTATGCAAAAGAGCATGACATTCCCGTGGGCCCGGGGCGTGGCTCCGCGGCGGGAAGCATTGTTTCCTATTGCCTGAAGATTACAAACATCGATCCGATCCGTTATCAGCTGCTGTTTGAGCGCTTCCTGAATCCGGAGCGCGTGTCCATGCCTGATATCGACATCGATTTTTGCTTTGAGAGAAGGCAGGAGGTCATTGATTACGTGAGCCGCAAGTACGGTGCGGAGAAGGTCGTGCAGATCGTGACCTTTGGTACGCTGGCGGCACGCGGCGTGATTCGCGACGTGGGGCGCGTGATGGACCTGCCCTATGCCTATGTGGACAAGATCGCAAAGATGGTGCCGCAGGAGTTGAACATCACGCTTTCGCTGGCACTGGAAAAGAATCCGGAGCTTCGGACTTTATATGAACAAGACGAGCAGGTGCATAAGCTCATCGACATGTGCAAACGCTTGGAGGGCTTGCCTCGCCACACTTCCATGCATGCGGCGGGCGTGGTGATCTGCCCTGAAGCGGCAGATGAATTCGTGCCCCTGTCGCGCGGCAGTGACGGTGCGATCACGACGCAGTTTACGATGACGACGCTGGAAGAGCTGGGACTCTTAAAGATGGATTTCCTGGGGCTTCGAACGCTGACCGTGATCCATGATGCAGTGAATTTTGTGGAAAAAAGTCAGGGCATCCGCCTCGACATGGAGAACCTGGATTATGATGACCCGAAGGTCCTTGCCTACATTGGTACGGGCAAGACGGAGGGCGTGTTCCAGCTCGAGAGCGGCGGAATGAAGAGCTTCATGAAGGAGCTTCGCCCGGCGAGCCTGGAGGACGTGATCGCAGGCATATCCCTGTATCGTCCCGGCCCCATGGACTTTATTCCAAAGTACCTCAAAGGTAAAAATGACATTGCAAGCGTGACCTATTCCTGCCCGCAGCTTGAGCCGATCCTGAAGCCGACCCACGGCTGTATCGTCTACCAGGAGCAGGTGATGCAGATCGTGCGTGACCTTGGCGGATATACTCTCGGCCGAAGCGACCTTGTGCGCCGCGCCATGAGTAAAAAGAAGCAGTCCGTCATGGAAAAGGAGCGCGCGAACTTCGTCTACGGAAATCCCGAGGAGAACGTGCCGGGATGTAAGGCGAACGGCATCAGCGAGCAGGTGGCAAGCCACATCTACGACGAGATGATGGACTTTGCAAAATATGCCTTCAACAAATCCCATGCGGCATGCTATGCGGTCGTAGCCTATCAGACCGCTTTCCTGAAATATTATTATCCCGTTGAATTCATGGCGGCGCTCATGACTTCCGTGATCGATAACAGCTCCAAGGTTTCGGAATATATCATGACCTGCCGCAGCATGGGCATTGAAGTTCTTCCGCCTGACGTTAACCAGGGCGAGAGCGGTTTTGCCGTGCAAAACGGGAAGATCCGCTATGCGCTGACTGCGATCAAGGGCGTGGGTAGGCCCATCATCGAAGCCCTCGCCGAGGAACGACGCGAGCGCGGACCCTTTACGAATCTCAAGGACTTCATCACGCGCATGTCGGCCTATGACATCAACAAACGCGTCATTGAAAGCTGCATCAAGGCAGGCGCGCTGGACGGCCTCGGCGGCACGAGAAAGCAGTTCATGGCAGTGTACACGCAGCTCATGGAGCATGTGGTCCATGACAAAAAGAATAATATGGCAGGCCAGATGACGCTTTTTGACATCGTTTCCGACGATCAGAAGGAAGAATTCGACGTAACGCTTCCGAAGATCGGGGAATATGAAAAAGAAATGCTCCTGCAGTTTGAAAAAGAAGTGCTTGGAGTATATGTCAGCGGGCATCCCATGGAAGCCTGGCAGGAGCTTTGGGAAAAGCACGTCACCAATTCCAGCATGGATTTTGTGGTGGATGAGGAGACAGGCGAGCCCAAGGTGCGCGACCAGTCCTTTGTCACCGTCGGCGGCATGGTGACGGGGCGCAACGTCAAATATACGAAAAACAATGAGGCCATGGCCTTTGTCACGATCGAGGACCTTGTGGGCGTACTCGAGATCATAGTCTTTCCGAAGAGCTACGTGGAATATGCGGCACTTTTGCAGGAGGACTGCAAGGTGTTTGTGCGCGGACGCGTCTCCGTAAAGGAAGACCGCGACGGAAATCCCGTGTGCAACCTGATCTGCGAGCAGATGATCAGCTTTGAGGAAGCCAAGGAGAAGCAGGGCCCGATCTTCCAGATGGGACGGCCTGGTAACGGCCAGGGCGGCAGACAGGGTGGCAACAATTGGCAGTCCGACAGCCAAGGCAGCGGCAACTGGCAGTCCGGCAGCCAAGGCAGCGGAAATTGGCAGAGCGGCACAAGTGCTCAGGCAGGTGGGCAAAGTTACGGCGCTACACAGGCGGGTTATTCAGGCGGAAACCCTCAACCCCGTCCCACGGCGCGGACCCTTCCCAAGGGCGTGTGGGTTCAGTTTGACTCCGTGGACGATTACAAGGCGCGCGAAGGCGAACTTTTCGACCTCATTGCGGATTCCGACGGAAATGACAACGTCGTGATCTTCCTTCGCGACACAAAGCAGATCCGTCTGCTTCCCGCAAACCGTTGCGTGAACGCGGATGACGCCCTGAAAGCCAAGCTTTCAGCCATTTTTGGCGAAGAAAACGTGAAATTTCGTTTCTAGCCCTATTGAAAATGGGAAAAAAATAGATTAAAATAGTTAGGATTAAGTCTGTCGCTTGCCGCATATGCGAAAGCGGACCGGAGGTTACGTATGGAAAAAGAAATCAGAACAATTGGCGTATTGACCAGTGGCGGAGACGCACCTGGAATGAACGCGGCGATCCGTGCCGTTGTTCGTACCTCAATTGCCAGAGGCATTAAGGTAAAAGGAATCAAGAAAGGATATCAGGGCCTTTTGAACGAGGAGATCGTAGACCTCGAGGCAAAGGACGTGTCTGACATCATCCAGAGAGGAGGTACCATTCTTGGTACGGCGCGCTGTCTGGAGTTCAAGACCAAGGAAGGCCAGCAAAAGGGTGCTGACATCTGCCGCAAGCACGGCATCGACGGCATCGTGGTCATCGGCGGCGACGGTTCCTACCGCGGCGCTCAGGCCCTTTCAAGACTTGGCATCAACACGATCGGTCTTCCCGGCACCATCGACCTGGACATCGCCTGCACGGAATATACGATAGGCTTCGACACCGCAGTAAACACTGCAATGCAGGCCATCGACAAGGTTAAGGATACCTCCTCCTCTCATGAGCGTTGCAGCATCATCGAGGTTATGGGACGTGACGCCGGATACATCGCACTTTGGTGTGGTATTGCAAACGGTGCCGAGGACATCCTTCTTCCGGAGAAATATGATTATAACGAGCAGGAGCTGATCAACAACATCATCCGCAGCCGTCGCCTTGGAAAAACGCACCACATCATCATCAATGCGGAAGGCATTGGCCACTCCGTATCCATGGCAAGACGTATCGAGGCAGCGACCGGCATCGAAACCAGAGCAACGATCCTCGGTTACATGCAGCGTGGCGGTGAGCCCAGCGCGAAGGATCGCTACTATGCTTCCATCATGGGAGCAAACGCCGTGGACATTCTGCGGACCGGAAAGACGAACCGCGTTGTGGGATATAAGAACGGAAAGTTTGTAGACTTCGACATTGAGGAAGCACTGCAGATGACCAAGACCGTGGACGAGAGAGAGTTCGAGATCTCAAGACTGCTCTCCGTCATGGACGAAAAGGAACGGTAAGATCCGGCGGTTATGCCCTAGGGCGTAACCGCTTTTCTTTCATAGGGAGGCTAGCATGATCACCAGTCTTTCGAACGCAAAAGTAAAACAGGTTGTCCTTTGGCAGACCAAGGCGAAGGAACGCAAAAAAGAACGGGTGTTTTTAATTGAAGGGATCAAGCTTTTTGAGGAAGCGCCCATCTCCTGGATCCGCGAAGCGTACCTGACGGCAGATGCCGTAAAGCGTCTTGAGGAAAAGAGTGCCCTAAAGGAAAAGCTCAGTCAAATCTCATGGGAAGAAGTGTCGGACGAGGTCATGGAAAAAATGTCAGACACGCAAACGCCGCAGGGGATCCTGACAGTGGTGCGTTGCCCGGAGTATTCCGCTAAGGAGCTTTTGGTGAAGCCTGATGGCCTGTACCTGGTATTGGAGGACATCCAGGATCCCGGTAACCTCGGAACCATGATGCGAACTGGCGAAGGAGCGGGGATAACGGCTGTTATCATGAATAAAACAACAGTTGATATCTTTAATCCGAAGACAATCCGTGCCACCATGGGCTCCATTTTCAGGGTGCCATTCGTGATCGTGGACGACCTGGAAGCCTTTTTGCCGGAAATGAAGAAAAATAACATACGTATTTTTGCCGCACATCTCAACGGAAAGAATTATTACGCCGGAACCTCCTTCCAGGGGAAGACGGCATTTCTGATCGGAAACGAAGGGAACGGCCTTTCGAAAGAGATCACGCTCCTTGCGGACGAGAAGATCAAGATCCCGATGGAAGGGAAGCTCGAATCCTTGAACGCAGGAGTCGCAGGAGCGCTTCTTCTCTACGAAGCAAAGCGCCAAAGGAGCATTTGGTAAGTTGTTTCTTCCTATATATAAAGGAAACCCAAAATCACGTCAAAAATGAAAGAGAGGAAACCAAAAATGAAAATCGGATTTATCGGACTTGGCAACATGGCTACGGCCATTTTGGGCGGGCTTCTTGCGAAGAAGATCGCGGAGCCGGAAGGGATCATCGGCTATGACAAGCTGGATGCAGCCATGGAAAAAGCCAAGGCAAATTATAAAATAACTGCTGTTACCGACGAGAAAAGCGTAGCAGAACAGGCTGACGTTTTATTCCTGGCAGTGAAGCCGAACATCCTTCCCGTCGTGCTTCCCAAGATCGGTTCTTTCCTTAATAAGGAAACAATCGTTATCAGCATCGCGGCAGGAAAAACAATTGCTTTCCTTGAGGAAGGTCTTGGAAGAAATGATCTCAAGATCGTAAGATGCATGCCCAACACCCCGGCACTGGTTCTTGAGGGTTCCACCGGCGTGTGTGCAAACGCCAACGTTACGAAGGAAGACATGGACGTTGCGATGAAGATCCTCGGAGCATTCGGAAAGGCAAGCGTCGTTCCCGAGAAGCTCATGGACGTCGTGGTAGGCATCAGCGGAAGTTCGCCCGCATATGTTTTCATGTTCATTGAGGCCATGGCGGATGCAGCCGTTCTGGCGGGAATGCCCAGGGCGCAGGCATATGAATTCTCCGCGCAGGCAGTCCTCGGCAGCGCAAAACTCCTTCTTGAGACCGGAAAGCATCCCGGAGAACTCAAGGACATGGTATGCTCCCCCGGAGGAACCACCATTGAGGCAGTGAAGGTCCTTGAAGAAATGGGCTTTAGGGCAGCCGTGATCGATGCCACTTTGGCCTGCATCGAGAAGTCCAAAAATGTCTGATCCGGGACCCCGAAAGTGGGGGACTTGACAAAAAATCATTTTTCTGCTACCATTCTTGCAACGAAAGATTCGTAATAAAATTGTAACAATTTGTAACAAAAATATAAGGATTGGTACAGAGAATGAAAGCAAACAAAACACTGTTTGCCGGAGCGTTAGGAATCTTTTTAGTACTGTTGACCGTGACTTTCTTCGGTCAGAATGCTCTGGCGGCAGACAATGAAAATCACGTGACTTCCTTAAACGGCGGCGCAGGACTTCTCCTTGAGCCTAAGTGCATGGACGCCACGGAGGTGATCAGCGAGATGGCGCAGACCTTAAACCTTGACCTTGACGCCCTGAATAAGGACGATGAGGCCTCCAAGCTTGTCATGGCTAACGTCAAGCAGGAGCTTAAGATCCGCGATGAAGCATCTTCGAAAGCAAACGTTTTGGGATATCTCTACAAGGACTGTGGCGGAGAGATCCTTGAGCGGAAGGACGGATGGACAAAGCTTCGTTCCGGCAACGTGATCGGCTGGGCGAAAGATGAGTATCTGCTTTTTGGCGAAGAAGCAGAGACCCTCGCAAATGATGCGGGGAAAAAGGTCGCAACCGTGGACGCAGAACTCCTTCGAGTTCGTAAGGAGTGCATGGGCACCGCGGACGTTACCGGCCTGCTGATGGAAGGAGAGCGCGTGGACGTGCTCGACAAGGATGTCAGCGACGGTTGGGTATGCATTGATTTCAATGGTCAGGATGGCTATGTTGCCGCAAGCTTTGTGACGGTGACGTTCCAGATCGACGCAGGCGAGACCGTGGAAGAATTAAAGGCTCGTCAGAAGAGGGAGAAGGAGTCCAAGCGCAACGTCAAGTATGGCGAGTACACCGTGGACGCTGACACGACCTTGCTTCTTGCCGCACTCATTCATTGTGAGGCGGGCGGAGAACCTTATGAAGGTCAGGTGGCAGTTGGTGCCGTAGTCATGAACCGCGTAAGGAGTGCCGCATATCCCGACACCATTCACGGCGTGATCTACGCTTCCGGACAGTTCACTCCTGCCATGAGCGGTAAGGTGAACCGAGTATATGAATCCGGAAAGATCTACGAAAGCTGCATCAAGGCGGCTGAGGAAGCGCTCTCGGGCGTGTCCAACGTAGGTGATCTGACGCACTTCCGTCGTAACAACGGTCGTGAAGGCCTTGTGATCGGAAATCACGTGTTCTACTAAAACTAAATTAATCAAGCATTTTAAGGGCTGCGCGTCGTCGCAGCCCTTATTTTTCGAGCAAAATCAGCACTTTATGCATGCGTTTCCGCATTCGCTCGCACGATAATCTGACATAAAGTGCGAAGAAATAGATTGCCTGATCAGAGATTTTGTAGTAGACTAAAATCATGAAAACGGGAAAACGATTTATCTTCCGTTTCCAAATAATCAGTCGCAGGTGCGACGGAAAGAAGGCATCTATGGATTATGCTATGATAGCGTGGATTGTTGTTTTGATCGCCGCGGTTGTCATCGAGATCATCACCTTGGGCCTGAGCAGCATCTGGTTTGCCGGCGGCGCATTGGTGGCATTGATCGTAGCAGCATTTCATGGCCCGCTTTGGTTACAGATTGCCTGCTTCGTCGTTGTGTCCTTGCTTCTTTTGATCTTCACCAGACCTATCGCAGTGAAGTATTTCAATAAGGACCGTGTACGGACGAATGCGGAAAGCATCGTGGGGCGTCAGGGCATCGTTAAGAACGAGGTGAACAACCTCAAGGGTACTGGCATGGTAACCGTTGGCGGACAGGAATGGAGCGCACAAAGCGCGGAAGAAAATGAGGTTCTGACGGAAGGCAGCGTCGTGGAAGTGGTTGCCATCAGCGGAGTGAAGCTGATCTGCACCCCCGTACTTGGCGCGGCGCCCGTAGTAGAAGAAAAGACAGAGCCCCAGGAGTAAGTAATTAAGTAAGTTCTAAAAAGAAGGTGGAAAATAATGGCTGATTGGATGAGCGAAAGAAGAGAAGAAAGGATGTACAAGAACGTCCTCGATAATGAGGAGATCTCGACCGCGGCGTTTAACGGCGTGATCGGTGGCGTGGTGCTCTACGGGCTCCTCGTCAACGCGGCGATCTGCTACATCTTCCAGGATCGCATGCTTTACGTAAATCCGATTCTTCTGATCGTTGCATATATTGTATGCTGTATCGCGGGCACCATGCTTTCCGCGAAGTCGGACAACCCGATCCTCTCCTTTGTGGGATATAATCTCGTTGTCGTTCCGGTAGGTCTCGTGGTTTCGATTTCAGTATATGCTTACGGCGGAATCGGTTCAGAGGTCGTAACGCAGGCGTTTCTTATCACGTTGCTTGACACGGCAGTGATGGTTGGCATCAGCGTGATCAAGCCCGAATGGTTTGGCAAGCTGGGCGGACTGCTTCTGATCTGCCTGTCCGGTCTGATCGTGGCTGAGATCGTTCTCCTGATCCTTCGTGTGGATCAGACGATCACCGCATGGATCGGCGCAGCGATCTTCAGCATCTACATTGGCTATGATTTCCAGAGAGCGCAGCTTTTCCCGAAGACGCTCGACAACGCCGTGGACTGTGCGCTGGACATTTATCTTGACGTGATCAACCTGTTCCTTAAGATCCTGCGCATCCTTGGCAAGGCAAAGGGTGGTTCCAAGAGAAGGTAATGAAACACTTTAGCAAAATATAATGTGCGTGCTGCACGATCAGCACAGAAAGAGGTAGGGTATGCCGGTTGTAATTGTAGTTTTGATCGTCATTGTTTTGGCTATCGCAGTTTCCTGCGTGAAGATCGTTCCCCAGGCTCAGGCCTTCGTCGTAGAACGTCTTGGCGCTTATCAGGGAACCTGGTCCGTAGGCTTCCATGTGAAGTTCCCCGTGATCGATAAGATCGCAAGACGCGTGAACTTAAAGGAGCAGGTAGCGGACTTCCCGCCGCAGCCCGTGATCACGAAGGATAACGTTACCATGAGAATTGATACCGTTGTGTTCTATCAGATCACTGACCCGAAGCTCTTTACTTACGGCGTTGAAAATCCCATGATGGCAATCGAGAACCTGACTGCTACGACCCTTCGTAACATCATCGGTGACCTCGAACTCGACCAGACCCTGACCAGCCGTGAAACCATCAACACCAAGATGCGTGCACAGCTCGACATCGCGACCGACCCTTGGGGCATCAAGGTAAACCGCGTTGAGCTGAAGAATATCATTCCTCCCGCAGAGATCCAGAACGCGATGGAGAAGCAGATGAAGGCAGAGCGTGAAAGACGTGAGGCCGTGACTCGTGCAGAAGGTGAAAAGAAGGCGAACATCCTTTCCGCAGAAGGTGAAAAGGCATCCGCAATCCTTCGTGCAGAGGCTGACAAGCAGTCCGCGATCCTCCGTGCAGAGGCACAGAAGGAAAAGATGATCCGCGAGGCAGAAGGTCAGGCAGAAGCAATCCTTAAGGTGCAGCAGGCACATGCAGACGGAATCCGCATGCTGAAAGAGGCAGGCGCTGATGAAGCCGTTCTGAAGATTAAGAGCCTTGAGGCATTTGAGAAGGTGGCTGACGGCCAGGCAACGACCATCCTGCTTCCCGCAGAGTTAAATGGCATTGCAAGCGTTGGTGCTGCTCTGAAGCAGACCATGGGCAAATAACGTAAAGGAGCCTAAGACAGGCAGATAATGGTGGCACCGCGCATCGCGCGTTACCATAGATAACTAACATGCATGAGAAGGAGAGGCTGCGCAACCGCGTAGCCTTTCTGCATCAAGGAAAAGCTTGAAAAAATCCCGTAAATACAGTATAGTAGTGGTATTGATCACGTGAAAGGAGACCACGCCATGGTAGACTTAAAGGGACGCGACTTTTTGAAATTGCTTGATTATACGCCGGAGGAGATCACTTATTTGCTTGATCTGGCAGCAGACTTAAAGGATAAGAAGAAAAAGGGGATTCTTACGGACAAGCTCCGCGGCAAGAACGTAGCCCTCATCTTTGAAAAGACCAGCACGAGAACGCGCTGTTCCTTTGAAGTGGCCGCGCGCGACCTTGGCATGGGCTGCACCTACCTTGATCCCGCAGGCTCGCAGATCGGCAAGAAGGAAAGCATTGCGGATACCGCGCGCGTGCTCTCGAGCATGTATGAAGGCATTGAATATCGCGGCTACGGCCAGGAGATCGTGGAAGAGCTTGCAAAGTATTCCAAGGTGCCTGTCTGGAATGGCCTGACGAATGAATTTCATCCCACGCAGATGCTTGCTGATTTCCTGACCATCCGTGAGCATTTTGGGTACTTAAAGGGCATTAAGCTGGCATATATGGGCGATGCGCGTTACAACATGGGCAATTCCCTCATGGTGGCCTGCGCAAAGATGGGCATGCACTTTACGGCCTGCACCACGCCGAAGTACTTCCCCGCGCCCGAGCTTGTTGCAACCTGCGAAAAGATCGCAAAGAAGACCGGCGGCAGCATCACCCTGACCAGTGACGCCATGGCCGGTACCAAGGGCGCTGACGTGATCTATACCGACGTGTGGGTTTCCATGGGTGAGCCCGATGAGGTTTGGCACGAGCGCATCACGGACCTTTCGCCTTATCAGGTAAACTCCGCCATCATGGAGAACGCAGGGGAAAAGGCGATCTTCCTTCACTGTCTGCCTGCATTCCACGATCTAAAGACCAAGATCGGCGCAGACATCGGCAGGCGCTTTGGCATCACCGAGATGGAAGTGACGGACGAGGTCTTTGAGTCCGCGCAGTCCCTCGTGTTTGAAGAGGCGGAGAACCGCATGCACACCATCAAGGCAGTCATGGCAGCCACCTTGGGCTATCAGGATTAATATGACAGATTCTTTCGAAAACCAAGTAATGGAAGGCCATAAAGTTTATGCCTTCGAGACCATCGATTCCACGAATCTCGAGGCGAAAAGGCTTGCAGCAAAGGGCGCTTCGGACGGGACCGTAGTCACCGCAAGGGCCCAGACCGCGGGCCGCGGCAGAAGGGGACGCAAGTGGGAAAGTCCCGCGGACGCAAACCTTTATTTCACCTTGCTCCTAAGACCGCAGTTTGCACCGGACAAAGCTTCCATGCTGACCATCGTGATGGCCCTGGCCGTTGCGAAGGGGATCAATTTACCACGGCTTGGCATCAAATGGCCCAATGACATTTGGGTCGACGGCAGGAAAGTCTGCGGGATCCTTACGGAACTGACCCTGGCGCATACGGCCCAAAGCAGTGCCAACACCGCGACAAACGCCGGCGCGAATGCATATGCAAGTATCGATAACGTCATCATCGGCGTAGGCGTCAACGTAGAGCGCCAGGAATTCCCGGAGGAATTAAAGGCCACTGCGGCCGCACTTGGCGAATTCGGTACCACGCCGACGAAGCAAGTACTCCTGGGAGCCATTTTAAGACAGTTTGATGCCCTCTACGCGCAGTTTTGCGCCGCAGGCGACCTAACCCCCTTCCTTGAGGAATACCGCGCCCTGTCCGTCAATTTGGGCCAGTGCGTACGCATCCTCGATCCTAAGGGAGAATATGAAGCAATCGCCAGGGACGTTGCACCCACAGGCGAACTTATCGTGGAGCTTCCAGGCGGCGCTACCAAACGCATCTACGCAGGCGAAGTCTCCCTGCGCCCCAAAAAATGAGTCAAAAAGAACCGTCCCCACTGGCACACAAAAAATGAGTCAAAAAGAACCGTCCCCACTGGCACGTCAGGAGAATGATCATGGACGAAAATCGCATTGTGCTCTGCGGCGCCAACGCCTATGAGCAAAAATATTATTTCAACAAGGATTTTGACAAGATCCCGAAGTCCATTCAGGACGAGCTCCACGTGATCTGCGTGCTCTTTACGCAGGAGGTTGGCGGGATCTTTACCATCGTGTTTGAGGAGGATGGCTCCATCTCCCTCGAAACCACGGCGGACGAGGAGGACATCACCTACGACGAAGTCGGAAGTGCACTCCTCATCGGCGAGATCCGCAGAAAGCGCCAGGAGCTCTTTGAGTCCCTGCAGCTTTACTACCGCTTGTTCATCAAGCATGAGGATATCTCCTCGCTCCTTGCACACGAAGACGAAGCCTGACCCGAAAGGAGGCCAACATGCAACTGAAAAGTTTACGCTGCCCCAATTGTAATGGTTCCGTAAGACAGATCGGTGATAAGAGATATGTCTGCGAAAGCTGCGGCACCTCATTCATCCCGGACCTTGATCCGGAGGACGTGGAGGCAGAGCGCATCAAGGCGGAAGCAGAAGTCAAAAAGGCAAAGATCCAGGCCACCGAAGGCATTGCAGATGACGTGAAACGCAGGGCCATGAATATGCAGGCGAAAAGGAACGCTTTGTTTATTGTGGTCGCCGTGATCACCGTTATTGCATTTGTTATTATCTCCAATGCAATCCGCCTGTTCAACGACATTGCCCTTTCCATGAGAAGAGAAAATGACGCGCAAGGCGCGTGGGAGTTAGAGCAGCAGGCGCGTTATGCGCAGTCCGTGGAAGCGAGCATTGAGGCAGCAGCGGAGCGGTCAAAGGCCGAAGAGGAGGCCAGGAAGGCAGAAATTGCATCCTATCGCCTCGACGTGTCGGAACTTACGGCAGATGCCTTCTTCGCCGAAAATGCCAAGGCAGCACTCCGCGCGGCCGTTGACACGCGTGATAGTCTTGTTTGGAACGACTGGCAGTGGGTCGGCGAGCCGGAGTATGTTACGAGTTATTTCCTCTACACCGACAAGGAAATGACCTTTGACAGGAATAAACTGATCAGCATTTATAAGGTGACCTGGAGAAAGGGCGAGGACGATACGAAGACCTATGTACTCTATTTCTCCACCATGCTCACGGACCTGTCCAGAAAGTCTGACGGCACCATCGCATCAGACTATAAGGCCGAACAGGCAATCTGGCACACGGAGACCCCGATCAACCAGCCTCTTGACGGTTTTTATGACCTCGACCAGCTGATCCGCGAAGTGATCTACGGCGAAAAGGACTATCTCTGGAAAGAATTTGATTTTTCCGATCAAGAATAAGTGACCAAATAACAGGCATCTACTTAACACGAAAGAGGTGACCATCATGATCTTAGTTTGTGACGTTGGAAATACCAACCTGACCTGGGGCGTATATGAGGCAAAGGACCTCAAGGCGACCTTCCGCATGACCACGAAAACACCGCGCACTTCGGATGAATATGGCGTACTCTTGACCGAAATGCTGCAAAGCCGCGGCGTCGATCCCATGAAGCTCGAGGGTTCCATTGTCGCTTCCGTCGTGCCCGACGTAATGCATGCGCTCCTCGGCGCGATCCAGCGCTACACCAGCACGAAGCCCCTGATCGTCGGCCCCGGCATCAAGACCGGCATCAAGGTGGCAGGCGAAGACCCGAAGGGCATTGGCGCGGACCGCATCGTCGATGTGGTCGCAGCCTATGAAAAATATGGTGCCCCCGTGCTCGTGCTTGATTTTGGCACGGCGACGACATATGACCTCGTGACCGCAGGCGGGAACTTCTCCGTCGGCATTACGGCACCTGGCATCAAGATCAGCGCGGAAGCCCTCTGGCAGCAGACTGCAAAGCTTCCCAACGTGGAGATCAAAAAGCCCAAGACCATCCTTGCGCAGGAGACCATCTCCAGCATGCAGGCGGGCCTTGTGTACGGCCAGATCGGCCAGACGGAATATATCATCGCCAAGGTCAAGGAAGAGAGCGGTCTTTCGGACCTGAAGGTCGTTGCGACCGGCGGGCTTGGCAGACTCATCGCCGACGAGACGAAGAGTATCGACGTGTACGATCCCTCGCTTACCCTCGACGGCCTCCGCATCCTGTATGATAAAAATAAGCGCAGCTAAGAACAAACGGCGCAGGCGCGACATCCATCCGCAGGCACCAACAAAAACATGGTACGACAAGGACCTCAACGAATGAGCACACTCACGATTGGCGGCGTAACGCTCGCGAACAACGTTATATTGGCTCCCATGGCAGGCGTAACAGACCTGCCATTTCGTTTGCTGTGCCGCGAAATGGGCACGGCCCTTGTCTGCATGGAGATGGTCAGCGCCAAGGCGATCTACTACAACAATAAAAACACCGAGGAGCTTCTTTCCGTTCATCCGGGCGAACTTCCCGCATCCCTCCAGCTCTTTGGCTCCGATCCCGAGATTTTAGCTGCCATGGCCGCACGGATCCAGGACCGCCCCTACAGCTTCATCGACCTCAACATGGGCTGTCCCGTGCCAAAGGTCGTGAACAATGGCGAAGGCAGCGCCCTCATGAAGAATCCAAAGCTTGTGGAACAGATTTTAACCGCAATGGTAAAAGCCGTGGAAAAGCCTGTCACCGTCAAGATCCGCAAGGGCTTTGACGACGCTCACGTGAACGCCGTTGAGATCGCAAGGATCGCGGAAAGCTGCGGCGTACAAGCGGTCGCCGTGCATGGCAGGACCCGCGAGCAGTATTATTCCGGCAAGGCCGACTGGGACATCATCCGGCAGGTCAAGGAAGCCGTGAAGATCCCCGTCATCGGCAACGGCGACGTGGACAGCCCTGAGAAAGCCAAAGCACTTCTCGACCAGACCGGGTGCGACGGCGTCATGATCGGCCGCGCCGCCCAGGGAAACCCCTGGATCTTCCGCGAGACCATTCACTACCTTGAGACCGGCGAGCTCCTTCCAAAGCCCACGAACGCCGAAAAACTTGAGCTCGTGCGCCGCCACGCCCTCATGGAGCAGGAATATAAAGGCGAATACACCGCGGTCCGCGAAATGCGCCGCCACCTTTCCTGGTACACCTTCGGCATGCCTGGCGCAGCCCGCCTCCGCGGCACCATCAACCAGATGGAGACCATGGATGAACTCCTCGCGACCATCGAGAAAATATTCGCATAAAATAGCACCACCTAACCCTTGACAGATAGAAAAAAAGTGATATAATTCTGTGGCATGAGAGCATGCTCTGACATGCAACAAAAAAGCATAAATATGCACGAAATGATGAACAATCAAATACGATCGGGAGGTCCCCAAAATGCAGGAAAAAAAGAACATTCTGACCTATGAAGGGCTCAGAAAGTATGAGGATGAGCTTCATGAGTTAAAGGTTGTAAGACGCCAGGAAGTGGCTCAGAAGATCAAAGAGGCAAGAGAGCAGGGCGACCTGTCCGAGAACGCGGAATATGACGCAGCCAAGGATGAGCAGCGCGACATCGAGACCCGCATCGAAGAACTCGAGAAAATTCTGAAAAACGCAGAAGTTGTCGTTGAGGATGAAGTCGACCTGAAGAAGATCAACATCGGTTGCAGCGTGAAGATCCTTGACCTTGAGTACAGCGAGGAGCTGACCTATAAGATCGTTGGTTCCACCGAGGCCAACAGCTTAAAGGGCAAGATTTCCAACGAGAGCCCCGTAGGCAAGGCGCTCATCGGCCACAAGGTGGGCGACACCGTGGACGTTGAGACCCAGGCCGGCACCTTCACCTACAAGGTGCTTGGCATCACCAGAAGCAACTAAGCGCAGAATCAGATCATCTAAAGAGCGGCAAAGCAGTTTGCCGCTTCTTGTTTAAGAAAGACATTATTTCAGAAAACATTCGTAAGGAGAAAAACCGTGGCAGAGACTCAGAACAACCAGAATCAGAACAATCAAAACGCCCCCGTACAGGATTTGGGACAGCTTCGCATGGTGCGCCGCGAAAAGCTCGCAGCATTGCAGGAAGCAGGCAAGGACCCCTTCCAGATCACCAAATTTGACGTAACGCACCACAGCACCGACATCAAGGACAACTATGCCGAGCTTGAGGGAAAGACCGTTACCATCGCCGGCAGAATGATGTTCAAACGCGTCATGGGCAAGGCGTCCTTCTGCAATCTTCAGGACCTGAAGGGCAGCATCCAGTGCTACGTTGCGAGAGACTGCATCGGCGAAGAGCCCTATGCAGATTTCAAGAAATATGACATCGGCGACATCCTGGGCATCACGGGCGAGGTGTTCACCACGAAGACCGGAGAGATTTCCGTTCACGCCTCCAGCGTAACGCTCCTTTCCAAGAGCCTGCAGATCCTTCCTGAGAAGTTCCACGGCCTGACCGATACCGACATGAAGTATCGCCAGAGATACGTTGACCTCATCATGAATCAGGATTCCAAGGAGACCTTCCTCAAGCGCTCAAAGATCATCAAGGAGATCCGCAACTTCCTTGACGGACGCAACTTCATTGAGGTGGAAACCCCCATGCTTGTGCCCAACGCAGGCGGCGCGGCTGCAAGACCCTTTGAGACCCACTATAACGCTTTGGACGAGGACGTAAAGCTTCGTATCTCCCTGGAGCTTTACTTAAAGCGCCTCATCGTTGGCGGCCTTGAGAGAGTATATGAGATCGGCCGCGTGTTCCGTAACGAAGGCGTGGACACCCGCCACAACCCCGAGTTTACCCTGATGGAGCTGTATCAGGCCTACACCGATTACGAAGGCATGATGGAGCTTACCGAGAGCATGTTCAAGTACCTTGCCGAGAAGGTTTGCGGCACCTCCGTGATCACCTACAACGGCATCGACATCGATTTTGGAAAGCCCTTCGAGCGCATCACCATGATCGATTGCATCAAGAAATATGCCGGCGTTGATTTTGACGCCGTAAAGACCGACGAGGAAGCGAAGAAGCTCGCCAAGGAGCATCACGTGGAATACGAAGAGCGCCACACCAAGGGCGACATCGTAAACCTCTTCTTCGAGGAGTACTGCGAGAAGAATCTGATCCAGCCCACCTTTGTCATGGATCATCCCCTTGCGATCTCACCCCTCACCAAGAAGAAGCCCTCCGATCCCGAGAAGGTGGAGCGTTTCGAGCTCTTCATCAACACCTGGGAGATGTGCAACGCATATTCCGAGCTCAACGATCCCATCGACCAGCGCGAGCGTTTTGCGGCGCAGGATGCAGCCTTTGCTGCAGGCGATGAAGAAGCCAACCACACCGACGAGGACTTCCTTAACGCCCTTGAGATCGGCATGCCTCCCACCGGCGGCATTGGCTATGGCATCGACCGTTTGGTCATGCTGCTCACAAACAGCTTAGCCATAAGAGACGTGCTACTCTTCCCGACGCTCAAAAGTATCCAGTAAGAAAGCCAGTATTTATGCGGGTTTGCGGGGTTGAACAAACGTTTGACCACTTTTTGACCACACAAAAACCCGTTTCAGTCGGTTTCAATCGGGAATAATTCTGTGAAAAAACAAAAAATGGCATTAAATTTGAAGGCCACTTTCTAAGAAATTAGAAAGTGGTCTTTTTTTATTCGCTTCCGTCACAGAAAAAAACCACAGGAGGAAACCTACATGATTGAAGAACAATATTTGAACAGTGAAAAAGTGAATGAAGTAAGACAGAGGAACCGCAGTTTGCGCCGTCAGTTCTTAAAGTACAAGGACGCAGAGATCGTCTACAGCCTCACCCACAGAAAGCTTCTGGAAATGGCTGACGAGGCAGGCGCGATCTACCGTGTGGACGGAACAGTTCTTATCAACCGGGACATTTTTGATGAGTATTTGGAGCAGTTTCATCAAAAGCCCTGCACCTATTCCGCTTACACCAAGAGAAAGCAGGCCGGACAGGACGGAAAGGAGCAGGAATGACGGGAAATATCTGGATGTGTTCGCATCTGCTGGATGCTGAGGACCTGGATTTCGGAAAGCATGAGTTTATCACCTACAAGATGGGCCAGCAGTATTACAGCATGGGAGAAAAGCGGTTCGCAAACCTGGTCTGGAGAGCCGGGGCCGTGTACAAATGCGGAAAGCTGGTGCTGATCCGCAGAGATATTTTGGAAGCCTATATGCGTGAAAAGAATGGAGGGAATGCAGATGAATCCGAAGAAAATTGATATGCCCACCATGAGCATTGATAAATACAAGGACATGAAGGTGATGAACAAGAAGTTCCTCACCATCCGGGAAGGAGTCGAGCTCTACAGTATGGGCCATGAGAACTTCCGGAAAATGGCGGAAGAAGCCGGTGCGATCTACAAGATCAATCGCAAGATCCTGGTCAATGCGGCGGTCTTTGAGGAATACCTCGAGACCTTCAGAGTCTGGAGGTGATGAGAATGACACCAAGGAAAAAGAGGGTTGTGTTCCTTTGGCCCAAGAAGTTCTATAAACCCAAGGAACTGCTTGAGGTATTGAGTATGAGTGAAAAGGAACTGCTGCAGAATGCCATGCTGTGCGGAGCCCTGTATCGGGTCAATGGTAAGAAGCTGATCAATCTGGAAACCATGCGGGAATTCGTGAATAAGGTAGGCAATCTGGTGGGAGACATCGGCGGAAAATACTGCCAGGTAAAAGATGCAGCTGCATATCTGGGCTTGAATGAGGATCAGGCCATGCAGATCGCCTCAGATGCCGGAGCTCTTTTCAAGGTACGGAATCTCCTGCTGGTGGACAAAGCAGGTTTGATGAAATTCGTGGAGCAGTTCAAGTACAAGGTGAATCTTATTGATATCGAAGAAACTGAAGAAAATGCAAAGATCGAAAGGAGACTGAAACACTATGTGTAAAGTAATCGCAATCGCAAATCAGAAAGGCGGCGTGGGAAAGACTACTACCGCAATGAATTTGGGGCTTGGTCTCGCAAAGGAGGGAAAGAGCGTTCTCATGATCGACGCAGATCCTCAGGGTTCCCTTTCCATTAGTCTGGGCTTCCGCGAGCCGGACAAGTTAACGGACACCTTATTTGATATCTTCAGAATGGAAGCTGCAGATGAAGACATCGCACCGGGATACGGGATCATGCATGTAAAGGAGAATGTGGATCTGATCCCCGGCAATATCAATCTGGCCATGGCAGAGATTTCATTTGCCAATACCCTTTGCAGGGAGTCTATCTTGCGAACTTATCTGGATGATGTGAAGGAGATTTATGATTTCATCGTGATCGATTGTATGCCTTCTCTGGGTATCGTTACGGTAAATGCCCTGACGGCTGCGGATAAGGTGCTGATTCCGGTTCAGGCGGCGTACCTTCCGGTGAAAGGTCTGCAGCAGCTCATCAAAACCATCGGTATGATCAAGCGATCCCTGAATTTGGAGCTGGAGATCGAAGGGATCCTGCTGACCATGGTGGATGCCAGAACGAATTATGCCAGGGATATCGTGACTCAGGTTCATGAGGTATACGGGAAGACGGTTCCGGTGTTCGAGATCGAGATCCCTCTCTCGGTAAGAGCTGCAGAAACCAGTGCGGTAGCTCAGAGCATCTACGAATACGACCCTAAGGGGAAAGCGGCTTTTGCATACTCCGCTCTGACGAAGGAGGTGCTTGCAAATGGCTAAGAGACCTGAGATTAAAATCGACCCGATGGATGAATTCTTCGGCATTCCAACATCCATGGAAGGAAGTGCCATGGTAAAGATCAAGGATATCTATCCCTTCAAGGATCACCCATTCAAGGTGCTGGATGACGAGAAGATGGATGAGCTGGTGGAGAGCATCAAGGCAAACGGAGTCCTGTCTCCGGTGCTGGTACGGCCCAGGACCCCGGAGCAGGGGTATGAAATGATCTCCGGGCACCGCAGATTGCATGCTTCGAAGAAAGCAGGGCTGGAATATATCCCGGCCATCATCAAGGAAATGAGCGATGATGAAGCCACGATCGCCATGGTGGATTCCAATGTGCAGAGGGAAGAGATACTGCCCAGTGAGAGGGCGTGGAGTTTCAAGATGAAGATGGATGCTATGAACCGTCAGGGGGCGCGTTCGGATCTTGAAGGAGGAACTTCTGGAACTGAGTTCCAGAAGTTGAAAACGAACGAATTCACAAGGGACAAGATTGGCTCAGAAGCTGGTATGACTGGCCGTCAGGTTGGTAAGTACATCCGCCTCACGGAACTCATCCCGCCTCTCCTCAGCATGGTGGATAACAAGGAACTTCCCATCAGCATGGCTGTGGATATTTCTTATTTCAACCAGGAAGTCCAGGAATGGTTCTATGAATACCATCGTGCCAATAAAGGAATCAAACCCGCCCAGATCAAGGCTCTGAAGGAACTTCAAAACATTGACAACATCACCAAGTACACCTTCACAGCCACCATGAACGGAGCCGTTCCTAACAAGTATGGCGGAGGAGTTAACCTCTCAGAACGGAAGCTTAACGCTTTCTTCCCGCCCAGGATGGCTGCAAAAGAGCGTGAACGTATCATCATTGAACTGCTCACAAAGTGGAAAGAAGAACAGAAATGAACTAATACCGATCTTCCCGGGGCGCCGCGGACCCCGGGAGGATCCTTAAGGAAAGGGGACTTTATTATGAAGATTATCGGAAAGATATTTGCACACCTGTTGGCCGGAATACTGACACTCGTATTGGTGGCCTTTGATCTGCTGGGCAGAGCCCTGTCCTTCATCGGAGTGTTTGTCATTTTGTTATTTGGACTCTCGCTCCTGGTTATCGTGTTTAAGGGATTATGGCATACCCTGCCGATCCTGATCGGACTCTTTGGGGGCTGCCTCCTGGTGTTCTACGGAACTGCATGGATCGCAGGATTGCTTTCACTCTTAAGAGACAGACTGCTGGGTCGGTAAAAACAGCGCAGTTATGCAGATTTTTCTTTAAATGAGCCCCCGGTAATGGTATAATTACTAATGTTATGTTGTACGTGTTTTTGGAGAGGAAAAGTTGTTCTGAATGAAGGACTAGTACTGAGAGCAGAAAGCCTGGGGAAATCGCTAATACTTATATCACTGCGGGATAATGCATCTAAGCTATTCTTAATTGAGAATAACTTGGGTGCTTTTTTATTTTGATAATCGTAGGAAGATTATCTTCTTTCGTAAACAAACGGTGTAAGACCGAACAAAAAAGCAGATTACATATATGATCAATCTGCCCTTTTGTTCGGGCTTCACGCCGTTTTTTATCAAATTGAACTAAGTCGCGTCCGGGTTGATGTGGAATTTCAATCTTTCATGATCCCCACAAATATTACCATGGAATTAATCGTTTTGATAGCCAATAAGATAGAAAAGTAACGTTTGTCCCATGACTAATAAGCCCTTCCAGAGAAGGACTTTAAATGCTGTTAAGTTGATTGCTTTCAACACAGCATATATCTTCCAAAAACGCGGTGGGTAATCAGATGTCCACTGCATTTAGAACATTTGTGGATGTCACGCTTATAAAGGATCATGAGTTTCTCTGCAATCGTTTTATCTCGCAACTGTGATAAGTATTTTTCACATCCGAGAAGATTCCTGCATAAGGTGATCGTTTCACGCTTGCATCTACAGGAGAGGATCCCATAATACCTGATCCGGACAAATCCTTTGGGGAGCACATGGAGCAAAAAGCGTGACAGAAAACCTTCGCCCGAGAGTGTCATAGGCTTATATTTGGCTGCATCGCGGTAATCTTTTGCATAGAAAGAAACATTTTCATCATCCATATCAATAATACGGCGATTACTGATAGCGATCCTGTGAGTATATTTTCCGAGATACTTAAAAACCTCATGAGCTCCTGCAAAAGTCTCTTTTGTATATACGATCCAGTCTGTATCGTACAGTGAATTCAGAAGCTCCTTAAAGGAGTATGAATTTCGTAGAAAGCTAGCTTTTCCAGTATATACAAGCTTATCATCTTCTCGAAGGTCTTTAAGTTCATCCAGATAGTATTTCTTAAAAACAGCTGACATGACTTTTACAGGGAGGAAAAACTTCTTGCCCTTGTCCCTCCAATGATTTTTGCTGTCGAGACCTCCTCCAAGTACTATCGTATGAAGATGAGGATGGTAATTAAGCTGAGAGCCCCAGGTGTGAAGGATACAGATATAACCTATCTTTGCTCCAAAGTGCTTGGGATCCCCAGATAACTCTGCAAGCGTTTTATTCGCCGCATGATACAGAGCATCATACAAAAGCTTCTGATTGGCGTACACCAGAGGATAAAGCTGACTGGGGATGGAGAAGACTGTATGGAAGTATGGCGCATCCAACACATCTTCCCTTCGAAGGTCGATCCATTCATCAACATCCATGCCTTGGCACATTGGACAGTGCCTGTTTTTGCATGAGTTGTAGTGTATAAAAGTAGTATGACATGATTCACATTCACTTACATGAGCGCCCATCTCGGCAGTACGGCAGTTCCTGATACAACGGATAGCATTGAACTGTTCATCGGAAAACGATCTGTCAGCTATCGAAGGAAGAAACTGTTCAAATACATCCTGTATCGTTACATCACTCATCCTTCTTTCCTCCTGACTTTTTACCGGAAGATTTTCCCTTGCCGGATGCCTTTTTACGAGGCTTCTTGGTCTTCTTATCAAGAGGGCTTGTAACACCCATGATAGATTTATTGCTCACGTTGATATATACCGCAGTTGAGTTCGGTGATCTGTGACCGAGCATAGCCTGTACATACTCACGCTTCGTATCGTCTTCTATAAGATGTGTAGCAAAGGAATGGCGAAGAACATGCGGATGAACCTTGACACCGGCCTCTGCACCAACTTTGTTAAGCATCGATTGAATGGCACCGGGTTTAAGAGGACGATGAGGTTTTCTTATGGAAACAAAAAGAACGTCTCTGGGTTCTGGACAGGAGTACCAATACTGCTTGAGAAGCTCTAATGCTCTTTCGGACAGAATAGTCCAATGATCGCCATGATTCTTGGAATTCCTGACATGGATCTGCATGGATGACATGTAGATATCGGTGGGAGCAAGCTTACAGACTTCACCGACTCTGAGACCGGCGGAATACGTAAGAGCAATGATAGCTTTGTTTCGTATGTTGGTAGCAGTGTCGATCAACTTCTCGATATCATCACGGGAAACAACCCGGGGTAAAGTCCAGTCTCGCTTCATCCGGGGAACTATATCGAGATCCCACGTGATATGAAGTATGTATCTGTAAAAGAAAACGAGAGCGGAGTTGATTCCGTTACAGCTTTCGGGTTTAACTCCGTCATTGCGTTTTTTAATGATATATTCACGTGCATCATAAAGTGCGAGTTCATTGAGTGGCTTATCACCGATCCAATCGAGAAACTTGCCGATATGAAAAGTGTATTGTTTACAGGTGCCTTCAGAACGGTTTCTGATCCGGCACTCTTCATGAATCTGTCTTTTTAATGATTCGTCCATTATAAAACCTCCGTAAATAGTAGTAATTGAACAGGGTCACTACTATTATTCGGTGGTGGACGAATTGTATGGAAATCATTGTAATTATACGGAATAAATGATACTCTTTTCATGGCAGTAGTGGTGTAGTTGTTACGAGTTGTGGTAGCTTTAACAATACTCTATTTTAGAGTCACTATCTACTGCCTTTTTTGAAAAAGAAAATCGCTGCGCCTCAGCCTCGGCGGGCCGTCGCGCAGCGACTTAGTTCTCTTTCAGGATAATGAAATAAGCAAATCGGAATTCGACAAGGAAGGACAAACTTATGAAACATTGTGGAACGCAAAAGCTAGAGACAGATAGACTGGTTTTAAGAAGATATGTGAATGAAGATGCTGCAGCGATGTATAATAATTGGGCAGCAGATGAAGAAGTCACTAGATTTCTGATGTGGCCAGCGCATTCGACTCTGGAGGTAAGCCAAGGTGTAATAGAAGATTGGGTAAAACAATACACAAACGAAAGTTATTATCATTGGGCCA